>NZ_JBQFSL010000001.1:0-2633541 GCF_056537985.1 Ruegeria sp. BI12
ACCAGTAAACCGCGTCGACAACGCTTACGGCGACAGAAACCTAATATGCACATGCCCACCAATGGACGCATACGAAGAAGCCGCCGAGTAAAAACCAAAACAACCCCCGCCCACCACTGGGCGGGGGCTTTTCTTACGGGGTAAACCCCTCGGGCACCCCAAATGGCGGAGTTTCCACACTTGTCCCTGTAAGCGATTGCAGAAAGGCGACGAGGCTGTGGATTTCCTCATCGGAAAGTTCTACCAGCGCAATGTCGATTTTGGCGCGCTGACGCTTCATTTCGAACTTGTCATCCCACACCACAAAATCCGCATGCTGAAGCCAGGGCACGTCAGGCAAATCTGCCATGTCCCGGTTCCACTGCGACAGGCTTATTTCGGGGTTGAGGTGATGGCGGATCATGCTTTCCAGATCGGGAAACGCTCCGTTATGGCCGTATGGCGCAGTCAGGGCGATGTTGCGCAGCATCGGCGTGCGAAACCTGTAGGCATCTTCCAACCGGTCACTTTCACCCATACGGCCAACGTCCCGGACGTAAGGGTCCCATTGTCGTGTCCTGCCCGGTCCGAAAGGCGGCAGAGCAAGTGCGTGAAACTTCTGATCCGACATGAGAGTTCCGGAATGGCAGGCAGAGCATTGCGCCTTTCCGTAAAACAGGCTCATGCCGTTCTGTTGGTCCTGTGAGAGGGCGGAATTTTCTCCGGCCAGATACTGGTCAAACGGGCTGTCAGTGCTGCGCCATTCCACCGCCATGAAAGCTGCAAGCGCGTTGGCGATCTGGGTGATCGAGATGTCCTCGGTCGTTTCGATTTCATCAAACGCTGCGACGATGACCGGGCCGTAATCCGGATCGGTGCGCACCCGTTTGGCGAGGATCGGCCAGCCTTTGTCGATCCGGTCATGCACAGCACCTGTGACCTGGTTCTCGGCCACGTTACCCGCCATTTCGAACTGCGAAGTCAGCGGAAAAAGCGCCTGCGCGGCCAGCAGTGAATTCAAACCTTCGGGCAACCATTCCTGTGCAGGCGAGTTGAAGCCATTGCCATAAACGTCCGAAATACTCAGGCGGCCATCGTGGAACAGGGTGTGAATGTCCTTCGCCCCAAGATTCCAGAGGCCCGGAGAATTTCGGGGGATACGTTTTCGGATCTTGTCGGCTCCGGTGCCCGGTGTGCGCTCAGGTCCCAAGCCCTGACCGCCTTCGCCGATGCCCAGCGACAATCCATCGGACGTTCCGAAATCGGGGTGATGGCAATGGGCGCACGCGATGTTCTGATTGCCGGACAGGATCGGGTCGTAAAACAGTTGATGACCGATGGCGGCCTGTTTCATATCAAAGGACAGGAAATCGTCATCTGTCAGCGGTCGTGGAAGTTCTTGCGCGATTGCCGTCCCGGCCCAGAGGAAAGCAGCCACCCCATGCGTCAGTATGTTTTTGCCCTTTGTCTTTTTGCCACCCCGGCGCTGGCCGAGTTGGAACAGGCCCGCGATATGATGGAGTCCGGGGAGTTCGCGGCTGCGCGCGAGGAACTTTGGCCTGCCGCGCGTTCTGGCAACGCCGAGGCCGAGGAACTGATCGGCGTGATGTATGGTCTCGGACTTGGAGTTGAGCAGGACTATGAAAGAGCGTTTGAGTGGTATCTGCGCGCCTCGATGAAGGGTCATCCCGGGGCGCAATCCGGCGTCGGCTGGTATTATGAACTGGGCCTTGGCATGCCCGCGCCTGATTTGGTGCGGGCTTACATGTGGTACACGCTCAGCGCCATTGGCGGCGATCCCGACGCGGCGATCAGCCTTGAGGAGGTGGTCAAGAAAATGTCGCCGGAGCAGATTGAAAGGGCGCATGTTCTGGTCAACGACTACAAGGGGTGGATGTACCCGTTTCGGTGAGGGCCGGGCCTTCAGGCCCGACCCACAATTGATTAGTTCAGGTCCGCATCGCGCGACGCATTGATCTCGCCTTCTGCGATCGAAACGGCTTCGGTCAGCGCGGCAAAAATCTCATCACCGCGAGCCACGTTGGACTGGAACCATTCGTAAACAGGTGTAGCCGCGTCTTTGAACGCGGCTTTCTGATCGGGTGTCGGGACGTAGAGGTCACCGCCGCCCGCAACGAAATCTTCATAAGCCTGGATCGACTTGCGCTTGGGCGAGGCAAAAGTGGCCTGCTGCAGGGCATAGAAACCGTCGACGACCACGCGGCGCAGATCTTCGGGCATCTCCTGGAACTTGGCGTTATTCATCCACCACAGCGCACCCATATAGGCGTGGCCGTCCAATGTGACGTATTGCAGACCCGCATCCGGGAATTTCATGCCCATGATATCGGTGATGCCGTTCTTGGATCCTTCAACAACGCCGGTTTGGAAGCTTGTGAACAGCTCGGGCCACGGGATCGGGGTCGGCGAAGCGCCCAGCGCCTTTACCAGTTCCTGCGGCAGGTCGGCGACCACGGTGCGGATCTTCAACCCTTCCATGTCGGCGGGTTCGGCAATGCGGCGTTGCGTGTTGGCAAAGTTGCGCCAGCCGCCAGTGTTGCCGATGGTCATCAGGCGGATCGCACCGCCGGAATCCTCCAACGCCATCTCGCGCATTGTGCGCGTGAAATCACCAGACAGAACACGCTCGGCCACACGGTCATCGGCCATCAGGTAAGGCAGGTCGAGGACCTGAACGTAAGGGAAGATGCCCGAAGCACCGCCTGAGGTAGAGATGTAAATGTCGATGGTGCCGTCCGCGACGCCCTGAAGGCATTCAGCGCCGTTTGAACACAGCTGTGTCCCGATAAACAGCTCGACTTCTATCGCTCCGTTCGAGGCAGCTTCGACAAAGTTCTTGAAAACGATCAGACCGTCATAGTCTTCATCGTTTTCATTAGAGTTTGCAGTCGCGCGCAGCGTGTAGTCAGCTGCAGTTGCCGCGATGGCGGACGCGGCAACCAGCGATGTCGCTAGGGCTGCTGTTTTGATAAATCTTCCGAGCATGCGTTTCCTCCCTGTGATACTCAGTCAGTTTGCAAATCCCGTTATGCGTGGGATCGTCATGGATAGTGCGGGGACATAGGTGATCAGAAAGATCACTATGATTTCGACGGCCAGGAATGGCAGGATTGCCTTGGCGATGGTTTCAACTTTTTCGCGCGACACGGCGGCGGCCACAAACAGGACCAACCCCATAGGCGGTGTCGCAAGGCCCACGGTCAGGTTGACGCTCATGATGATGGCAAAGTGGATCGGATCGACGCCAAGGCTGGTAAAGATCGGGGCCAGGATTGGGCCAAGGATGATGATCGCGGGACCTGCGTCCAGGAACATGCCCACGATGAACAGCAACAGGTTGATCAGGAACAGAAGGATCAGTGGGTTTTCCGAAAGGCTGAGGATCAATTGCGCCAGTTGTTCCGGCGCGTGGCTGAGGCTGACGACTGTCTTGAACGCCATCGCGGCACCCACCAGCAACAAAACGACGGCCGAGGTCAGACCTGCATTGCTGAGAATTTCAGGCACTTCTTTTATCGTCAGCGTGCGCAGGACAAAGAACCCGATGAGGAATGCGTAGCCGACAGCAACCGCCGCAGCTTCGGTCGGTGTGAAAATACCGCCCAGAATACCGCCCAGAATGATGACCGGTGTCAGCAGGGGGAAGAACGCTTTAAGGCTGGCCTGACGTCGCTCGCCCCAGGTGTATTTTCGGCTGGCGACCGGGAAGTCGTATTTGTCGGCCATGACCTTAATCATCAGCATCAGGCCAACACCCACCATGACGCCCGGCACGATCCCTGCAAGGAATAACGCTGCAACGCTTTCGCCCATAACATAGGCGTAGATGATCATGATCCCCGAAGGTGGGATGATCGGACCGATCACCGAACTGGCGGCTGTGATCGCAGCGGCGAAGCGGCGGGTGTAGCCCTGCTTTTCCATCGCCGGGATTAGCATCGACCCCAGCGCCGATGTATCGGCCACCGCTGAACCTGACAGTCCGGCAAACAGGATCGAACTCAGCACATTCACATGCGCCAAACCGCCCCGAAAGTGGCCCATCAGCGCCTGACTGAATTCAACCAGCCGCAGCGTGATGCCGCCCCGGTTCATCAGCTCTCCGGCCAGCATGAAGAAGGGGATCGCCATCAACGGAAAGCTATCCATGCCGTTATAGACATTGCGATAGAGCAGCGTGATGTCGTTGGTCTGACCGTTCAGCCATAGCAGAATGCCGGGCGCGGCCAGCAACGCGAAGAAGACCGGCAGGCCGATCAGCAGGAACACCAGAAATGTGGGTAGGAACCATATCAACATTTATTCGGCTCCCACGGGTGCATCGGCAATCTCTGGCAGCAGATGTCCGCCGCCCAACAGGGTTACGATGGCGCGCAAGATTAGCTCTATATTGACTGAGATCAGCAGGATGACGCCAACCAGCAGCGATGCCATCATCCAGCTGCGCGGGATGCGATACCACTCGTCAAATCCAAAGGACGTTGGCAGATACAGCGCCGCTGTCGCGAATTTGCCGCCAAACCCGGTCACCTCGGACCAACCGATATTGACGGCGACCAGCAGCACGGCCAGCGAAACCAAAAGAAGCAGGATATTCAGGGTCTGCCCGATCCCACGCGGCAACATAAGGGGCACCATGTCGATGGCGACGAACCCGCCACGCCGAAATGCCGTGGGGGCCATCAGGCCCGTCATCCACAACATACAGAACCGCGCAGCCTCATCCGGCCAAGGCAGCGCGTTGCCCAGAACGTATCTGAAAAACACCTGAATCAGGATCGCGATTACCATAAGCGCAATCGCAACGACACCAACCGCGCGGCCCAATCGCAGCACGGTTTCATTAACAAACGCGATCGGCGCAAGCACCGACGTCAATCCGCCCATGCGGATCCTCCCTTTTCAGCCGCGGGTTTCCACCGCGACAGTTATTCCGCGCTTACTGGTGCGCGAATTGGCCGAGCTTTCCGGCGTAGAAGGTCAATGCGTCTCCGTCCGCCATACTGGCACGCAGGACCTTTCCAATAACAATAACGTGGTCGCCAGCGTCGTGATAAGCGTGTTGCTCACATTCGAAACGGGCCAGGCAATCGGGCAGCAGCGGGGTTCCGTTTTCACAGCGCTCGTGGTCGATATCCTGAAGCGCAAACGCGTCTTTCGAACATCCAAAGCAAAGCTCGGCCTGTTCCGCTGAAAGGACGTGAACACTGAAATGTCGTGCTTCTTGGAAATAACGGAACCGGCGCGAGTTGCGATCGCCTGCCCACATGACAAGTGGTGGGTCCAGCGAAAGGGACGAAAAACTGTTGGCGGTGATGCAGACCGGCCCGTCTGTGCTGTCGCAGGTGACAACGGTGACACCGGTGGCAAAACGACCAAAAGCGTCGCGCAAGGTTCGGGTATCGTCCCGGTGGGGAACGAATGTGCGGGTCATGTCCTTTGAGATTGCATTCATCATGGTACCTCATGCCCCAGTGCCGCCTCATAAAGGCGGTACCAGCTCTCGCGATCCAAATTGACTTTCAGCGCGTCAGAGATGCGCTTGATCCGGTCTAGATTGTTGGTGCCCAAGACCGGAAGAATGCCTGCAGGGTGGGCCAAAAGAAACGCCACCGCTACAGCGGCGCGATCCACGCCGAATTCCTCGGCGATTTCGTCCGCTACAACCCCGACCGGAGGGTTTCCAGCCATCAGCAACCCGCCACCCAAGGGCGACCACGCCATCACCGGCTGGCCATGCTGCTGATGAAACGCCAGATCACCGTTGGTAAAGGGGCCGATTTCGCCCAGAGAAATCTCGATCTGGTTGGTCGCCAATTGGGTTTTCATCGCCGATTGCAGCAGGCTCCAGTCCCATGGACGGAAATTGGACACGCCAACCGCTCCGACCTTGCCGCCGGCGACAACTTCGTCTAGCGCGGCACCTGTTTCGTGATGATCCATGAATGGATCGGGGCGGTGAATCAGCAGCAGATCGATATGATCGATGGCCATTTCGGACAGCGAAGTGTCAACCGATTTCAGTATATGTGCGCGCGACGTGTCATAGTATTTGCACTTGGCGTCCGCATACCGACCCATCGGCGCGACGATGTCACATTTGGTGACGATTTCCATCTGCTGGCGCAGGCCTGGATTTGCGCGCAAGGCGTTGCCGAGAACAGCCTCGGCCGCGTAGCCGCCATAGATATCGGCCTGATCAAAGGTGGTGATGCCCTGATCCAGGCACGCCTGAATCTTGGCTTCGACATGACCCGTCGAAGTGTCGTCGTCGTCGCCCAGCCGCCACATGCCGTAGACAATGCGGCTCATGTCCAGCGAGTCAGATAGTTTCACACGTTGCATCAGCGACGAACTCCGTTGCCCAGCGGCGTGGCCGGGGTATTTGCAGGGACCCTTCCGTAGGCTTCGGGAAGGGAACAGGTTTTCAGATTAGGCATAACACGGCTGCCAAAATGGCGAGCTTCGTCCATGTGCGGGTATCCCGAGAAGATGAAGGCGCGGATGCCCATCTTCTGATACTCTTCGATCTTGGACATGACCTGATCGGTCGATCCGACCAGAGCGGCGCCGCACCCGGACCGCGCGCGGCCAACGCCGGTCCAAAGGCCGGGTTCGACATAGCCATACTCATCCGCAAGATCGCGGTTCTTGGCCTGATGCGCGACGCCCAATGATGTCGAATCCAAAGCACGCTCACGGATGGCGCGACCGTATTCGTCATCCAGTTTCGAGACGATGTAGTCGGCGTATTCCTGCGCTTCGGCCTCGGTATCGCGGACGATCATGTGCACGCGCAGGCCGTAATCGAGTGTGCGATTGTAGTTCTCCGCAACCGCGTGGACGGCTTTCATCCGTTCGGCCAGCTGATCCTTGGTTTCGGGCCACATCAGGTAGACGTCGCAATGCTCGCCACACAGATCCAGAGCGGATGGGGAATAACCACCAAAGTACAGCAGTGGGCCGCCGGTCTGATATGGCTTCGCCGGGTCGGTCGTCAGCCCAGAGAAGTTATACACTTCGCCCGCATGATTGATCTCATCCTGCGTCCATGCCTGTTTCAGTATCTCCACCACTTCGCGCGAGCGCTGATAACGATAGGCGCTGTCGGCTTTCTCTCCGGGGAAATCGGATGAGATGATGTTGACCGTCAAACGCCCCTGCAGCATGTGATCCAGTGTCGCGATGGTGCGGGCCAGCATGATGGGTTGCATCTCACCGCAGCGCACAGCGGCCAGCATGTTGATCTTTTCGGTGATCGGCGCGCATCCCGCGACAAAGCTCAATGTGTCCTGACCCACCTGATAGGACGAAGGGCAGAGGATGTTTCGGAACCCTTGCGCCTCGGCCTCTTTCACGATGCCCGAGCAGTGGTCCCAGCTGGATCGTAGATCGCCATCAGGTATTCCAAGAAACTGGTAATCGTCGGAACACAACGCCGCAAACCACGAAACCTCGGCCGCATTCAGATCGGGTGAGGTGATGGGGACGATGGTCATCTGATTCGCTCTCCACGTGGCTGTGACTTTCCTCTTGCGTAGCAATCACATTGATGTAGATCAATGGTGTATCAATTTTTCCCGCGACCGAGTGAAGCGCCCAAAGATGTCGTCAGCCAACCGAAACCCGAACGCCCTGCCGGTTTATGTTCAGATTGCCGAGCTTTTGATCCGCGACATCGCTGCCGGTCGCCTGATCGATGGCGAGCGCTTGCCGCCCGAACGAGACCTTGCTGCGGAATTGAAAGTTTCAGTCGGTACTCTGCGAAAATCGCTCGCCGAGCTTGAGAAAAAGGGGATGCTGGAGCGTATTCAGGGTTCGGGCAATTATGTACGCGAGACCGGAACGCAAAACAGCGTCTATGCAATGTTCCGACTGGAGCTGCCTGAAGGCGGTGGGTTGCCGCGGGCGGATATCCTGTCAGTTGACCATCTGAAAAAGCCCGCAGATTTGCCGCGATTTGGTGCCTCGGACATGGGCTCGCGGGTGCGTCGAATGCGCTACCTGAATGATACAATTATCGCAGTTGAAGAAATCTGGCTGGATGAGTCCGCTGGTTTGATTGATCGACAGCTGCTGTCTGACTCGCTTTATCGCTACTACCAGCACCAGTTGGGGTTCTGGATTACGCGTGCTGAAGACCGGGTTTCCCTCGGGATGTTGCCGGATTGGACGCCCACTGATTTCACCAGGCCAGCCGGAGAAACGGTTGGCTACATCGAACGGTTCAGCTGGTCGGAAAAACCCGAACCGGTTGAGTTTTCAAAAACATGGTTCGACCCGGATCGGGCCACCTATGTCCAACGACTGAAGTAAAAGGAACTGCGCATGACCCGGACCATTCACTACGGGCTGATCGGATGCGGTATGATGGGGCAGGAACACCTGCACAATATTGCCCTGCTGGACGACACGCGCGTTTCAGCGATTTTTGAACCTGACGCCGAGATGGCAAAGGCTGCGCAGGCGATTGCGCCTGATGCGGTGATGGTGTCTTCAGTCGAAGAATTGCTTGCGGTCGACGATCTGGACTGCGTTGTCATCGTTAGCCCCAACCACCTGCACGTGGATCAGATCGAAGAGATTGCCCGGACGCGCCCGTTGCCGTTGTTGGTAGAGAAACCTCTTTTCACAGATCCGGTGGATGCGTCGCGACTTGAGTCGAT
Organism: Ruegeria sp. BI12; assembly: GCF_056537985.1. Lineage (NCBI taxonomy): Bacteria > Pseudomonadati > Pseudomonadota > Alphaproteobacteria > Rhodobacterales > Roseobacteraceae > Ruegeria > Ruegeria sp. BI12. The sequence continues at coordinate 8,667 of NZ_JBQFSL010000001.1, forward strand.
TCAGCGTGACTATCCGCACCCAATCTGGGTTGCGATGGAATACCGTTACATGCCGCCCATTGCTGCGCTGATTGCCGAGGCAGAGGTCACGGGCGGCGTAAAGATGCTGTCAATTCGCGAGCATCGGTTTCCGTTTCTGGAAAAGGTCGGGAATTGGAACCGGTTCAACCGGAATACAGGCGGAACATTTGTCGAGAAGTGCTGCCATTTCTTCGACCTGATGCGTCTGATCCTGCAATCCGACCCGGTTCGCGTCACAGCCAGCGGCGGGCAGGCGGTCAACCATCTGGATGAGGACTATGGGGGCGAGACGCCCGATATCCTCGACCATGGTTATGTCATCGTGGATTTCGCCTCGGGCGCGCGCGCGATGCTGGAACTTTGCATGTTCGCGGAAGGGTCCCGATATCAGGAGGAAATCTCGGCAGTGGGGCCGGATGCCAAGATTGAAGCCCTTGTGCCGGGGCCGGGACGGTTCTGGCCAGAACATCTGGGCGCACCGCCGGTGCCGCAGATCATTGTCAGCCCGCGTGATCCGAAAGGGCCAATTCCCAAAGATATCCCCGTCGATCCACGCCTGTTGGCTGCCGGGGATCACAACGGTTCGACCTTCTATCAGCATCAAGGGTTTTTGGCGGTTCTGCGGGGTGAACAGGCCCAGCCAGACGTCACCCTGAACGATGGTCTTTGGGCTGTTCGGATCGGTTTGGCAGCACAACAGGCATTGGAAACCGGAGAAGCTGTGCGCTTCTCATCTTGATGCTGATAGGAAACCCGCGTTCCAAATACGCACAAAGTCGGGTGTCGTTTTTGGCACCCGATGCGTCTTTTCCGCTTGCTGAGCGTCTTTCGAGGCAATAGCTCTGTTTGTGGGACACCCCTCCCCAACGAGGGGCGTGTATCTGGAAGGGTAATACACATGAGCATTGAACAACCGGCGACGCGGCCGGCAAATCCGCGTTTTTCTTCGGGCCCTTGCGCCAAACCCCCCACATTTGATCTGACCAAACTGGCCGATGCCGCGCTGGGTCGTTCGCACCGTGCAGCAGTAGGCAAGGACAAGCTGAAGGCAGCCATTGAAGGCACGCGCGAGGTTCTGGGCATTCCGGCAGATTACAAGATCGGCATCGTTCCCGCTTCGGATACCGGCGCGGTTGAAATGGCCCTGTGGTCGCTATTGGGCGAACGCAAGGTCGAGATGTTGGCCTGGGAAAGCTTTGGGTCCGGTTGGGTGACAGACGTCGTTAAACAACTGAAGATCGACGCAGAGGTTAAGACGGCAGACTACGGACAGTTAGTTGATCTGGCCTCGATTGATTTCAACAATGATGTTGTCTTTACGTGGAACGGCACGACCTCGGGCGTTCGCGTTCCCAATGGCGACTGGATCGCTGATGACCGTCAGGGTTTGACGATTTGTGACGCCACCTCTGCAGCTTTCGCGATGGACCTGCCGTGGGACAAGCTGGATGTGACCACGTTCAGCTGGCAGAAAGTTCTGGGTGGTGAGGCGGCTCACGGCATGCTGATCCTGTCGCCCCGCGCTGTAGAGCGGTTGGAGAGCTACACCCCAGCATGGCCGCTGCCTAAAATTTTCCGCCTGACCAAGGGCGGCAAGCTGATCGATGGCATCTTTACCGGTGCAACGATCAATACGCCGTCCATGTTGGCGGTCGAAGATTACCTTTTCGCGTTGGACTGGGCGCGCTCGGTTGGCGGCCTGCAGGGCCTCATCGCCCGTGCGGATGCCAATGCTGGTACGGTGCACGCCTTCTGCGACCAGAACAACTGGATCGCCAATTTGGCCGAGGATGCGGCGACGCAATCCAACACCTCGGTCTGCCTGAAATTCACGGATCCCCGCATTCAGGATGGTGCAACATTCGCCAAAGCGGTGGCCAAACGGCTGGAGGCCGAGAACATCGCTCTGGATATCGGAGCCTATCGAGACGCGCCTGCGGGCCTGCGCATCTGGTGCGGCGGAACCGTCGAAACCTCGGATATCGAGGCGATGCTGCCCTGGCTGGCATGGGCCTTCGAGGCCGAGATCGCGGCGCAATCTGAGGCCGCCTGATTCATTCCAATCTTCGCCGGGCCACCCCAGGCCCGGACGCCCCATTAGATTCAAGGACCACAAACATGGCCCCCAAAGTACTCGTATCCGACAAACTTAGCGAAACCGCCGTTCAGATTTTCCGCGACCGCGGCATCGACGTGGATTTCTTGCCTGATCTGGGCAAGGACAAAGACAAGTTAGCCGAAGTGATAGGCCAATATGACGGTCTTGCCATCCGCTCGGCCACCAAGGTCACACCGACGCTGCTGGAGAAAGCCGACAATCTGAAAGTCATTGGGCGTGCCGGGATCGGCACTGACAATGTCGACAAAGAAGCCGCGTCGAAAAAGGGTGTGATCGTGATGAACACGCCTTTTGGCAACATGATTACCACCGCCGAGCACGCGATTGCGATGATGTTCGCTGTTGCGCGGCAAATCCCCGAGGCCAGCACATCGACCCATGCGGGCAAATGGGAAAAGTCCAAGTTCATGGGCATCGAACTGACCAACAAGACCCTCGGCGTTATTGGCGCAGGTAACATTGGCGGTATCGTGTGTGAACGCGCGCTGGGTCTGAAAATGAAGGTCGTTGCCTACGATCCCTATCTGAGTGAAGAGAAAGCCGCCAAGATGGGTGTGGAAAAGGTCGAGCTGGACGAGCTGCTGTCTCGTGCCGATTTCATCACACTGCACGTGCCGCTGACCGACCAGACGCGCAACATCCTGAGCCGAGAGAACCTGGCCAAAACCAAGCCCGGCGTGCGCATCGTCAACTGCGCCCGTGGTGGTCTGGTCGACGAAGAGGCACTGTCCGAAATGCTGCAAACCGGTCAAGTTGCCGGTGCCGCCTTTGACGTGTTCAGCGTGGAACCGGCCAAGGACAACCCGCTGTTTAACCTTCCGAACGTGGTCTGCACGCCTCACCTTGGTGCGGCGACGACCGAAGCGCAGGAAAACGTCGCTTTGCAGGTGGCCGAGCAGATCTCGAACTACCTGCTGACCGGTGCGGTGGAAAACGCGTTGAACATGCCCAGCGTCACCGCCGAAGAGGCCAAGGTCATGGGGCCGTGGATCAAGCTGGCAGGCCATCTGGGCAGCTTTATCGGCCAGATGACCGATGAGCCGGTCAAGGCGATTAACATCCTTTACGATGGTGTCGCGGCCGAGATGAATCTGGCGGCCCTGAACTGTGCTGTCGTCGCGGGGATCATGAAAAAGTTCAACCCGGAAGTGAACATGGTTTCGGCCCCGGTTGTTGCCAAGGAACGCGGCATTCAGATCTCGACCACCAATCAGGACAAGTCCGGCGTCTTTGATGGATACATCAAAGTGACTGTGGTGACCGACAAACGGGAACGCTCTATCGGCGGTACCGTGTTCAGTGACGGCAAGCCACGATTCATCCAGATCAAGGGTATCAACATCGACGCTGAAGTCGGGGCACATATGCTTTACACGACCAACGAAGACGTTCCCGGCATCATTGGTGCGTTGGGTCAGACAATGGGTGAGAACGACGTGAATATTGCCAACTTTACGCTGGGCCGTGCCGAGGCCGGTGGTGAGGCAATCGCGCTTCTTTATGTGGATGAACCGGTACCGGCTGAAGCGCGGGCCAAATTGGCGGAAACCGGGTTGTTCACCCAGATCAAGCCGCTGGAGTTTGATGTGGCCTGAGTTTTGGTTCGAAAATTGTGACCTTGGCGATGCCCGTGCAAAAATGTGCGGGCATTGTCTTTTTTCTGCAACCGAGTTGCTGCACATAGTGTCTGACACATTCAAAGAGGCCCCGTTTTGAGCATACCGATCTACGCCGTTGGCGACATTCATGGTCAGTTACACATGCTGCAAACTGCACTTGCCCGGATTGAAGCAGATGGCGGTCCCGATGCGCGGGTCGTGTTTTTAGGCGATTATGTGGATCGCGGCCCGAACAGCCGCCAAGTGCTGGACCTGCTGATTGAAGGACGCCGTGCAGGGCGGAACTGGGTCATGGTCAAAGGGAACCACGATCGCATGATGGCCCGCTTTGTTCAGCATTGCGAGATTGCGGATAGTCGTTTGCCGATCACTTTGAACTGGTTGGACCCCCGTTTGGGCGGTCGGGAAACGCTGGCCTCTTACGGCGTTGAGGTAACCGACAATGATCGGATTTACCAGGTCAATAAATGGGCGCGTGATGCGGTGCCACAGGCCCATTTAGACTTTGTGAACGACCTGCCGTTGTATCATCGGGAGGACGAATTGCTGTTCGTACACGCGGGCGTTCGACCCGGTCTACCGTTAGAGGAGCAGGCTGAAGACGACCTTGTCTGGATACGTCAGGAGTTCCTGCAAGATGCACGTGCGTACCCCTGGCTGGTTGTGCATGGGCATACTCCGGTGAACCGGGCCGAGCACTGCGGAAATCGCGTCAATCTGGACGCCGGGGCAGGCTATGGTCGGCCGCTGGCCACCGCTGTGTTCGAAGGGCGTCAGTGCTGGCTGCTGACAGACGCTGGTCGGATGCTATTAGAGCCTAATCCGCGGTAAACATGTCCTTGTAACGTTCGCGCAGGGCGTTCTTTTGCACTTTTCCCATCGTGTTTCTGGGCAGCTCATCCAGTACGATCAGCCTTCGGGGATGCTTGAACCGCGCCAGTTCGCTTTGAACGTTGGCCAAAATGGCACCTAAGTCCGGTGCTTGGCCCTGCTCTGCAACGAGAATACCCAGAACGGTTTCGCCGAAATCGGGATGAGGCACACCAATCACGGCGCTTTCCAGTACGCCCGGCTGGTCGTCCAGAACCAGCTCAACCTCTTTGGGGTAGATGTTGAACCCGCCAGAGATGATTAGGTCTTTGCCGCGACCCACGATGTGCACGTAGCCGTCCTCGTCTATGCGCCCAAGATCACCGGTGACAAAAAACCCGTCCTCGCGCAATTCCGCGGCGGTTTTTTCCGGCATTTGCCAATAACCTTCGAAAACATTGGGTCCGCGCACTTCGATCATGCCAATCTCGCCCTGCGAGAGGGGTTCGCCGGATTCGGGATCTGTCACCTTCAGTTCGACACCCGGCAGCGGAAATCCGACCGTTCCTGCGCGACGCTCGCCGTCATAGGGGTTCGACGTGTTCATATTGGTTTCCGTCATGCCATAGCGTTCAAGGATACGGTGGCCGGTCCGATCCTGAAACTGTTCATGCGTCTCGGCCAGCAACGGGGCCGAACCCGAGATAAACAGCCGCATGTGTCGCGCCAAGTCGCCGGTAAAACGCTTATCCCTAAGCAGACGTGTATAAAAGGTTGGAACCCCCATCATCGAGGTCGCATCCGGCATCAGCCGTAAGATGTCATCCAGATCAAATTTCGGAAGGAAGATCATCGACCCGCCAGAGGCCAGAATAATGTTGGTGGCCACAAACAGCCCGTGCGTATGAAAGATCGGCAAGGCATGCAGCAGCACGTCCTCTTGCGTAAATCGCCATTCCTGCACGAGTGTCTCGGCATTGGACAACAGGTTGGCCTGCGTCAGCATCGCGCCTTTTGAGCGCCCTGTCGTTCCGGAAGTATACAGGAACGCGGCAAGATCATCCTCGGTCCGCTTGACCGGTTCGAATGCAGGCAGCATACCCAAAGCCCGACGCATAAGGCTACCTGAACCGTCGGCGTTAAGCGTCTCTAACCTTGCGTTTTGGGCTTCGGCGATAGGTGTCAGTTCCACTTCGCTGGCGGCATCGCAAACCACCAGCGCCGCGCCGCTGTTTTCGATGAAATAGCTGAGTTCGCCGGATTTGTAGGCGGTATTCAACGGCAAAAAGATCAGTCCGGTTAGAGCGCAAGCGGCATAGAGCGCCAGCGCTTCTGGCGACTTTTCCACCTGAACGGCAACCCGGTCACCGGGCTCAAGCTCAAATCCGTTCAATGCGTTTGCAATCCGCGAGGCCATGTCCAGAAAAGCCGCGTGGGTAATCGTTTGGCCGCCGGGCAGATGAAGGAATGGCGTATCCTTGCCCGCGTGGATGCCAAACAGTCGATCATAGAGCGGGTTACCCATCGCAATTTCCCTTCGCGCAGGACCAGAATGTGCTGAATCTGGCTTGGATTAGAGACACGGTAAAGCAGAAATCGCGGTCGGGCTTAGAACTGAGTGGTCATGCGATACCCGGCGGCAAAGTACATCTTCGCGAAAGTGACCGGTTGGCCCTCAAGCCACGTGATCCGTTCACCGGTAAACACCGGTTCACCAACAGGAAGGTCCAGGAACCCGGCCACTGATTCATCAGCGCGGCTGGCCAGGAAACTCAGCTCGACATTGGTAAAAGGAACGGTTTGTATCAACCACTCATTCGGACCAATTGAGGCGAAGTCTGCATTCAAGACCTGCGGGACCGAGGCCACGACGATCCATCGATCTTCGAATTGAAACGGAGTATTGCCGTTAAAGTGCATGCAACGCACGTGCATCACGTCCTGGTTTGTTTTCAGGGCAAGCCGCGCGCATAGCCAATCGGGTGCTTGCCCGGAATCAGATGAGACCAACGCATAGCGATAGGTGCCGCCCAGAGCCTCAACCTCATCCCGAACCATTGGAATCGTGAATCGGGCCTGCCTTTGTGGTGAACTTAGAACCCGAGTGCCAGCTTTGCGGCGGCGTTCCAGAAATCCTTCATCGGCCAGTTCCCTCAAGGCACGGTTCACGGTCGTTCTGGTGCAAGAGAATTCGACGGCAAGGTCCTGTTCATTGGGCAGCAGAGAATCCGGCTGCCACTCACCCGACCGAATGCGTGCCAACACGGTTTCCTTGATGTCCCTGTAGCTGGTGGTTTCGTTCGATTGGGTCATGGTGCTTTTCGTTTTCTGAGTAGGTTCGTTTAGACGTCGGCCAACAGATCGGCAATCGCCGACCTGTACGCGGGAACGATCCGATCTCGTTCGATGTGGCGGCCCTGTCGCACCATGTGACGGCCCGCCGACCACAGTTCTGTCACCAGCCCATCAGGTGCTGCAAAACACAGGCCATCCAGCACCTGTTCGTCAGTCAGCGCGCAAATTGTAGGATGAGATCGGTCAATTGCCATTAGATCGGCCCACTTGCCGACGGCAATTTCTCCGGCATTGCGGCCCAGAGCTTGCGCGCCGCCTTGGGCGGCGCCTCTATACAAAGCCTGACCAACCGATCCTTCACCTTTCACCAAAACAGTGCGTGCATGGTCACGCAATCGCTGGGAATATTCCAGCGTCCGTAGTTCTTCAGGCAGAGATATCCTGATGTTAGAGTCTGATCCCACGCCGAAACGGCCACCTGAGTCAATGTAAACCGCACCGTTGAAGATACCGTCGCCCAAGTTCGCTTCGGTAATCGGGCACAGTCCGGCAACGGCACCGGATTGAGCAAGGGCGCGTGTTTCCACATCGGTCATGTGAGTCGCATGAATAAGACACCAGCGGTAATCTACATCGACATTGTCCAATAGCCAGGCGACCGGCCGCTGCCCCAGCGCAGCCTCGACATCGGCCACTTCCTTAAGCTGTTCCGCAATATGAATGTGGACGGGGCCGTCAGAAACTACATTTAGGACTTCGGGTAAATCCGTAGGCGATGTCGCCCGCAAAGAATGCGGGGCGATGCCGATCATGGAATCCGTTTGAGGCAGCGTTTTTCGGCATTCCTCGACCAGAACCAGAAACTGATCGACGGAATTGCCAAAGCGTAACTGACCACCTGCTAATGGCTGCTGGTCGACACCGCCGTAGGTGTAGAGCACCGGTAGGTGCGTTAACCCGATCCCGGTCTGAGTGGCCGCGGCAAAAATGCGCTGGCTCAGTTCCGACACTTGGTCGTAAGACGCCCCGCCCGGCTGGTGATGGACATAGTGAAACTCACCGACCGAGGCATACCCGGCCTCTTGCATCTCCAGATAGACCAAGGCGGCAATCGCTTCGACCTGATCGGGTGTAAGCTTGTCCAGAAACCGATACATCAGAGTGCGCCAGGTCCAAAAGCTTTCGCGCCCCGCAGCGCGGACTTCGGTCATACCAGCCATAGCACGCTGAAAGGCGTGGCTGTGGAGGTTCCCCAAGGCAGGCAGCAAGACATCCACCCGCGTGTCCGCGGATTGTGCGGACGCCCCAGTTTCCAAGCTTTGGATATGACCGCGCGCGATCTCTACCCGCAGATTTCTGACCCAACTAGAGCCTAACAAAGCGGTTTTGGCATGGATCGTCATTGTGGTTCCATTTTGTGTAGACTTTAAACTTTTATACGTATACGAAAAAATCAACAGCAAGGGGAGCCCAAAAGAATCGTCATGGCCAAAAATTCTGTCCTTTTGAGCACACGCGTGGCGACTATGGCCGATGGTGCCGAGCCTTATGGGATGATTCAGAACGCGGCGCTTGCCCTCGATGGTGAGACAATTGCCTGGACCGGGCCTCGGAGCGCGTTGCCGGCCGGTTACGCTGACTGGCCGACCGTGGATTACGGCGACCGGCTGATTACACCGGCGCTAATCGACGCTCATACCCATGTCGTCTTTGGTGGCAACAGGGCGGTCGAATTCGAAATGCGCCTGAACGGAGCGTCGTATGAAGAGATAGCACGCGCGGGCGGTGGAATTCTGTCGACCGTAACGGGAACGCGTGAAGCCAGCGAAGATGCGCTTTTGCAGGACGCTCTGACACGTGTGGATGCCCTGTTGGGCGAAGGCGTGTCGTGCATCGAGGTCAAGTCAGGCTATGGGTTGGACACCGACACGGAACTCAAGATGTTGCGCGTCGCACGGCGGATCGGAGAAGTTCGTCCGGTCCGTGTTAAAACCAGTTTTTTAGGCGCACATGCAGTGCCGCCCGAATTCAACGGGCGCGCTGATGCCTACATCCGGGATGTGTGCATTCCGACCCTGCGTTTGGCGCAAGAAGAAGGGCTTGTAGATGCCGTAGACGGGTTCTGCGAAGGGATCGCTTTTGACCCGCCTCAGATCGCGCAGGTCTTCGATGTTGCAAAAGAACTGAGCCTTCCGGTCAAGCTACACGCTGAGCAGCTTTCGAACCTTGGTGGGGCGGCTATGGCGGCTTCCTATGGGGCGTTGTCAGCGGATCATATTGAATATCTGGACGAGGCCGGCGTGACCGCTATGGCGCAGGCGGGCACAGTGGGCGTGCTGCTGCCGGGGGCATTCTATACGCTGCGTGAAACGCAGGTACCACCGGTTGAATTGCTGCGCCAGTATGGCGTGCCGATTGCATTGGCCACGGACTGTAACCCCGGCTCGTCCCCCATGACGTCGCTGCTGCTGACGATGAACATGGCCTGCACCTTGTTCCGCTTAACACCCGAAGAAGCACTGGCCGGTGTAACGCGCCATGCGGCGCAAGCTTTGGGCCTGTCCGAAACTGGCGCAATAGCAGAGGGGAAGCGCGCGGATCTGGCCGTTTGGGATGTCACGCATCCGGCCGAGCTGTCATATCGCATCGGTTTTAACCCGCTGCACACCCGCATTTTTGGAGGTTTGTGATGAAGTCCCTCAGGCTTGTTCCCGGTCGGGTCACGCTGTCGGATCTGGCCGAAGTGTACTGGTCACAGTCCACGGTATCGCTGGATGATGGGTGCCGGCCGAAGGTTGAGGCCGCAGCCAAACGCATTCTCGAGGCTGCGAACGGAGAAGACCCGGTTTATGGCGTCAATACCGGGTTCGGCAAACTGGCAAGCCACAAGATCGCGGCCAAGGATACATCCACCCTGCAGCGCAACCTGATCCTCAGCCATTGTTGTGGGGTCGGACCAGCCGTGTCACGGCGCGTCACCCGTCTGATGATGACGCTAAAGCTGTTGTCCTTCGGACGTGGGGCGTCGGGTGTGCGGTGGGAGCTTATCGAGCTACTGCATCAGATGCTGGCCAAAGGCGTGACCCCGGTTATTCCAGCGCAAGGTTCGGTCGGGGCCTCGGGCGATCTCGCCCCGCTGGCGCATATGACGGCAGTGGTCATCGGTGAAGGTGAGGCGGAGGTTGATGGCATTGTCCTTCCGGGCAAAAAAGCGCTGATATCCGCCGGATTAGAGCCTATTCAATTAGGCCCAAAAGAGGGGTTGGCGTTTATCAACGGCACGCAGTTCTCGACAGCTTTTGCGCTGGCTGGTTTGTTCGAAGCGTGGCGCGCCGCGCAGAGCGCTCTGGTTATCTCGTCTCTCTCGACCGATGCGATCATGGGGTCCACTGCGCCCCTGCAGCCCGAAATTCACACCCTGCGCGGACATCGCGGCCAGACCGAAGCCGCCAGCGCCATGCGCACTGCTTTGACAGGGTCCGAGATCCGCGAAAGCCACAGGGACGGGGACACGCGCGTTCAGGATCCATATTGCATTCGCTGCCAGCCACAGGTCACCGGCGCGGCAATGGATGTTATGCGCCAAGCCGCCGCCACGCTTGAGATTGAGGCGAACGCGGCCACCGACAACCCTCTGGTGCTGACCGAGGCGGATGCCATCGTATCGGGCGGGAACTTCCACGCCGAACCTGTAGGTTTTGCCGCCGACATGATCGCGCTGGCCCTGTCCGAGGTTGGCGCGATCGCGCAGCGGCGTATTGCCTTGATGGTCGATCCGGCGCTCAGCTTTGATCTGCCGCCGTTCCTGACGCCAGATCCCGGGCTAAACTCGGGCCTGATGATTGCCGAAGTTACGACTGCTGCTTTGATGAGCGAGAACAAGCATCTTGCCAATCCTTGCGTGACAGACAGCACTCCAACCTCTGCCAATCAGGAAGATCACGTGTCGATGGCCGCGCACGGCGCGCGGCGATTGACACGGATGGTCGAGAACCTGAACTACATTCTGGGTGTTGAACTGCTTTGCGCAGCGCAGGGGGTAGAATTCCGTGCTCCACTGGTAACCAGTGAACCGTTGCAGCGTGTCATTGACCGTTTGCGTACAGAGATTCCGACCTTGGCCGAAGACCGCTATCTGGCACCTGATCTCGAGGCGTCCAAGCAGCTGGTTGCCACGGGTGACGTTCTTGAGGCTGTGGGTACCCCCATGCCGGGGTTGTTCTGATGCAGGTGGTCAGCGTTCACAGAGGGGACGGACCTATTGTGCTGGGTCAGCCGCACGGAGGTACATATGTGCCGGACGAAATCGCGGCCCGCCTGAATAGCAACGGGCACGGATTGGCAGATACGGATTGGCATATAAACAGGCTCTACGAAGGGATAATTGGCGATTTTACGGTCGTTCAGTCCCACGTCCATCGCTATGTCGTTGATGCCAACCGCGATCCGGACGGGGCCTCATTATACCCCGGGCAGAATACGACGACGCTTGTGCCTTTAACCGATTTTGACGGCCATCCGATCTGGATTGATGCGCAAGCGCCGTCAGAGGGTGAAGTCGAAGAGAGGCGGCGCAAATATCATGACCCGTATCACGCAGCACTTTTAGAAGAACTGTACCGCGTGCGAGAACGGCACGGCGTGGCGATCCTGTTCGATTGCCATTCAATCCGATCGCAGATTCCGTTTCTGTTTGAAGGTGAATTGCCGGTTTTCAACACTGGAACCAATGACGGTTTGACTTGCAACACGGCCATTGAGCAAGCCGTGCACGATGTAGCAACCAAGGCAGAAGGGTTCACCTCGGTCCTGAATGGCCGGTTTCGTGGGGGCTGGACCACACGTCACTATGGTCGCCCGGCGGATGGTATCCATGCCATCCAGATGGAAATCGCGCAGCGGGCTTACATGGACGAAACGCCCCCATGGGCATGGAACGAGGACCGCGCTGCCAGGCTTCGCCCGCATTTGACGACCATGCTGACCCGCCTCAACGATCTTGCCCTTTCGGGCGAATTGACCAAACAAGGAGCCCAGAAATGAGCGATCCGCGCAAAAACACCCGCGACATCTATCCACCGACCGGCCCCGAACTGAACGCCAAAAGCTGGGTGACCGAAGCACCGCTGCGGATGCTGATGAATAATCTGCACCCTGATGTGGCCGAGAACCCGCACGAGCTGGTGGTCTATGGCGGCATTGGTCGGGCAGCGCGGACGTGGCAGGATTTCGACACTATTGTTGACGGTTTGAAGGATCTGGAGGAAGACGAAACCCTAATCGTCCAGTCCGGCAAACCCGTGGCGATCATCCGCACGCATGAGGATGCGCCGAGGGTGCTTATTGCGAATTCAAACCTCGTCCCGCACTGGGCTACGTGGGATCACTTCAACGAGCTCGATAAGAAGGGTCTGATGATGTACGGCCAGATGACGGCTGGTTCGTGGATCTACATTGGAACACAAGGCATCGTTCAGGGTACGTATGAAACTTTTGCCGAAGCCGGGCGTCAGCACTATGGCGGTGACCTGACCGGCAAATGGATCCTGACCGGGGGGCTGGGCGGCATGGGCGGTGCGCAACCGCTGGCCGCTGTCTTTGCCGGTGCCAGCTGTCTGGCGGTCGAATGCAACCCGGACAGCATCGATTTCCGTCTGCGGACAAAATACCTGGATGAAAAGGCTGAAACGCTGGATGAAGCGCTCGAGATGATCGACCGCTGGACGAAGGCGGGCGAGGCAAAGTCCGTCGGCCTGTTGGGCAACGCGGCAGAGGTATTCCCCGAGATATACCGCCGGATGGCAGCCGGTGGCATGCGTCCGGATATCGTCACGGATCAGACCAGTGCGCATGACCCGATCAACGGTTATCTACCGCTGGGTTGGACCATGGGCGAATGGCGCGAAAAGCGTGAAACAGACCCTAAAGCAGTGGAAAAGGCTTCTCGTGCCTCGATGAAACAGCACGTGGCCGCGATGGTGGATTTCTGGAATGCGGGTGTGCCGACGCTCGATTACGGCAACAATATCCGGCAGGTGGCACAGGATGAAGGGCTTGAGAACGCGTTTGCTTTCCCTGGTTTTGTGCCTGCTTACATCCGCCCGCTTTTCTGCAAGGGCATAGGTCCGTTTCGCTGGTGTGCCCTGTCGGGTGATCCTGAGGACATCTACAAGACAGACGCCAAGATGAAGGAACTGTTCCCTGAAAATGAGCACCTGCATCGCTGGATCGACATGGCACAGGAACGGATCGCGTTTCAGGGTCTGCCCGCACGAATCTGCTGGATCGGGCTTGGTGATCGGCATCGCGCTGGGCTGGCCTTTAACGAAATGGTTGCCAATGGCGAGTTGAAAGCGCCGGTTGTGATCGGTCGCGACCATTTGGATTCGGGGTCGGTTGCAAGCCCTAACCGAGAGACTGAGGCGATGCTGGACGGCTCGGACGCGGTTAGTGATTGGCCTTTGTTAAATGCTCTGATCAACACGGCCAGTGGCGCTACGTGGGTATCGCTGCACCACGGCGGTGGCGTCGGTATGGGCTTCAGCCAGCACGCGGGTGTGGTGATCTGTGCTGATGGCACCGAAGATGCCGCCCGGCGGTTGGAGCGGGTTCTTTGGAATGACCCGGCCTCGGGCGTCTGGCGCCATGCGGATGCAGGGTACGACCTTGCCAAGGATTGCGCGCGGGCCCATGGGCTGCGCCTGCCGGGTATTTTGGGCTAGTTCGAAACTGTCTCTGGCGAAAATGCTGCACCTGCGATATTCGCAGGTGAGCTTGCCGGAGATCAAACATGTACGTTGCCACCCTGTTGACCAACCCCAACGCGCCGACGCTGGAGTTGTCCCTGGTCGAGTCATTGCGGAATGCATGGGGAGGCGGCGAGATCGTTTGGCTTAGCCCAGATGAAGCAGCGGAATTCACCCTATTCGAAATGCCGGGGAACCGCTGGGAAGTCTGGGCGGACCTGCAACAAATGGGCGTCGATCTGGTGGTCCAACCGGCAGAAGGACGTCGCAAAAGGATGCTGTTGGCCGATATGGACAGCACCATGATCCAACAGGAATGTATCGACGAACTGGCGGATGAAGCCGGCGTAGGCGATCGCGTCAAGGATATCACCGCACGCGCCATGAATGGTGAGTTGGATTTCGAAGGCGCGCTGACCGAACGGGTTGGTCTGTTGAAAGGTCTTGATGAAGCAGTGATCGGCAAGGTTCTGAACGAGCGCATCACATTGATGCCGGGCGGCAAGGACCTGGTTGGTACGATGCGTCACAACAAAAGCTATGCCGCGTTGGTTTCAGGTGGGTTCACCGCGTTCACGGCTAGGGTGGCCGAAGTGCTGGGCTTCGACGAAAACCGTGCCAATACACTGTTGGCCCAAGATGGAAAGCTGACAGGCGATGTGCTGCGGCCCATTTTGGGGCGCCAGGCCAAGGTTGATGCGCTGGAACAAATCACCAACCGTTTGGGCTTGCGCGAAGACGAAGTCATTGCCGTTGGCGACGGGGCAAACGATCTGGGGATGCTACACAGGGCGGGAACGGGCGTTGCACTTCATGCCAAACCCACTGTTGCCGAGCAATGCGAGGTTCGGGTCAACCATGGTGACCTGACGGCATTGCTGTACGTTCAGGGCTACAACCGGTCGGAATTTGTGACTGGCTAAAGGTCTTTCCATTATTTAACTCATGTGTTAAATAATGGTTATGAACACTCTGATTAACGCTTTTTCCGCTTTGTCCGATTCCACTCGGTTCTCGATTGTTGAGCAACTGATGCAGGACGGAGAGCTGCCCGCTGGCGACCTCGTCGAAGGGCGCGGAATGTCGGGTGCTGCAATCTCGCGCCACCTGAAAGTGCTGCGCGAGGCCGGGCTGGTGCAACAGCGTGTCCAAGGCACCCAGAGGATGTATTCCATCCAACCTGACGGGCTGCGGGCAATCGCCGAATGGACCATCTCAAAACGTCAATTCTGGGAAAACAGCCTCGATCGCTTGGGCGACCTCATTGAAAGGGAAAACTCATGGCCGACCTGAAACTGGAACGTGAGTTCCCGACCACCCCGGAAAACCTGTTTGCCTGGGTCAGCGATGGCGCAAAGCTGTTGCAGTGGTGGGGGCCGGAAGGGGTCCATGTACCCGAACATGACCTGAACCTCTCACGCACTGGTCCCTGGTATTCTGTGATGAAGAACGCGGAAGGTCAGACATTTAAAGTCTCGGGCCACGTAACCCATGTTGATCCGCCCAATTCGGTTGGGTTCACCTGGGCCTGGCATGACGATCAGGACCGGCGCGGGCCGGAAAGTCACGTGACGTTTTCGGTTGTTGCGACCGAAAACGGGGCGCGGCTAGTGCTGGATCACCGCGAACTGGCAGATGCCGAGGCCGCAGCAAACCACAACATGGGCTGGACATCGTCGCTGGCCAAGCTTGAGGCGCAGTTTGGATAAGTTTTCATTAGGGAGGAAATAAGATGCCACAATATTTGTTTGTCTATCACGGCGGAACCACACCAACCGACCCTGCCGAAGTTGAAGCAACTATGGCCGCCTGGGGCGCATGGTTTCAAGGCATGGGTGAGGCGCTGGACATTCCCGGCAACCCGGTTGGTCAATCCTATACGGTCAGCAACGGAAGCGTCGTCGACAATGGCGGCGCAAACCCGGCATCCGGTTTTACGGTCGTAAAGGCCGATAGCATTGATGCCGCGACCGAAATGGCCAAAGGGTGTCCGATGGTAGTCAACGGCTCAGGCTCGGTCGAAGTGGCCGAGGTGCATGAAATCGAAATGTAACCTTAGCCGGGAAACCCCGGCGCAGGTCTGATTACGCCGCATTCCAGCCCGCGACGGCTGTATTGCGTGGCGTTCATGAATTTGCGGGTGGCCGGGTGATCGGCCTCCAGCACACCAAGGCTGACCAGAATCGCGGCAATTGCGCATTCGCTGGCGCGGGTTGTGCCATCGGTGATCTTTAGCGCGACGCCCATTCGCTTTTCTGGAATGATGGCGATGAACACCGCCTCGGCCCCGGTTTTGATTGCGGCGCGGCCGTCCATGGCGCGCATTAACTCGGTGCAGGCGCGGCTTTCGCCCGCCACCAGTTCCGGGTGCTTGATCATTGCAGCCGTCAGTTGCTGTGCCGCGTCGCTGGTGCGGTCCGACCGATCTGCGGCCGAGGCGAACCACGCCATTGATCGTGCCAGCCCTACCAGCGAAGTGGCAAAATTCGGAGCCGAACATCCATCGATTCCATAAGCCGGGCTGGCTTCCCCTGTCGTCTCTTCAAGCGCGGTCAGGCAAGCCTGTTGTACTGGGTGGTCGATTTCAAGGTATTCCGGACCGGCACCCATGTGCTGCGCGACCGTCAGAAACCCGCAATGCTTACCCGAGCAATTGTTGTGGATCTGGCAAGGTGTGTCATCGGCCAGAATCAACCCGTCACGCGCGGCCATGTCCTGCGGTTCCTGCGGGCCGCAGCGCAGATCATGCTCGGTCAAGCCCAGGTGATCCAGCCAGGCTGAAACCCGGTCGGTATGGATATGCGCACCACTATGCGAGGCGCAGGCGAGCGCCAGATGTTCGGTGTTCAGGCCAAATTTGGCGGCTGCGCCTGACGTGATCAGCGGCAGGCCCTGGATCATTTTCGCGGACGATCGGGGATAGATTATCGCATCCGGATTACCCCAACTGCGAACGATCTGGCCGCTGTCGTCGCAAATCACCGCGTGGCCCAGATGCAGGCTTTCCAGCAGAGGCCCGCGCCACAGTTCTGTCATTGGTACCGGCTGCGTCATCTGGCCCCTCCATTATATGCGCAAAATTCTGCCAATCGCCCTTTCGCCTGTGGCGAAACCTGCGTTAGTGTGTGTATGTCGACAATCATCGGAATACGCAACTTACAGACGAACCGACAGAGTTCGAATGCGGTCTCGATGGGTATGAGGTATTAGGTCGAGCTAGGAGGCTGGACAGATGGGATCAAAACTCGTCAGCGCAATTGCGGGTCTGTGCGTGGCAGGAATGGCCACAACGGCAATCGCGCAGCAGGCGTCAAGCACCAACCGCGTGGCAGCAAAGACGGATTGGAGCGTCTTCGTCGAAGACGACCCCACCGAATGCTGGAGCGTTTCGGCCCCCAAGGAAACCGTCAATACACGTGGTGGACGTGTGGTTTCGGTGCGCCGCAGCGATATCCTGTTGTTCGTGTTCTACCGGCCCAATGCGGAAGTTAAGGGTCAGGTGACCTTTACCGGTGGTTATCCTTTTGCGGCAGGATCGACCGTTACTCTCGAAATCGACGGAAGCGAGTTCGCCCTGATCACCGAAGGCGAATGGGCCTGGCCGGCAACCGAAGGAGAAGACCTGAAGGTCGTCGCAGCCATGAAGCGCGGCACCGAGGCCGTTCTGACCGCGCGGTCTGAGCGTGGAACCCAGACTAAAGACACGTTCTCGCTGTTGGGTTTTACCGCTGCGATCGAAGATGCCGAAAAACGCTGTACCAATTAAGAAACCAAACACCTGTACGCAGCCCCGTCTCTTGGCGGGGCTTTTTCGTGCAAAATCGTGTGTGTGCATCTGATCTTGACGCGACGTCCGTCACCCAAATTGATCCGCATCAAGGCAAGCGACCCGTTCTTCTGAACTAATCGGTTCAGGTTCAAGAAAGGAGCGTACTCATGCTGAACAAATCTCTGGCCGCCGTGTTGATGATCGCCGCTGTGTTTCTGAGTGCATGTGAAAAAAGCAACGAAACATATCCGGTGTCCGGCGAGCAATGCGGCCCGAAAGACCCTGTGCAAACTTTGGACGCCGATGATTGCGATATCCTGCCTGCGGGTGTCTGACACATTCAATTGATGGAAATCCCCGTAACCGACATGCGGGTGGTTCGGTCGCATCGGCTTGGCCTTTGCGACCGACTTGCGATTGGGCCACCAGTGCAACGCGTGCTACAGTTTCCAAATGCAAGAGATCACATATGGAAACGGATAATGCGTTACATCTTGATAACAGTGCTTTTCTCATCCGCTGCAATGGCGGACCCCAGTCTGGAGTGCTCAGACGCAGGATCTCAGGTTGAAATCGGGTCTTGCGTTGGAAAAATGGAGGAACGTGTAAACATGGCGCTGGACGCAAGCTACGGCTTCGCCATGCAGTCCGCAGCCGAGTTGGATGAGGTCACAGGCCGCGTGGTTGCACAACCGGCACTTGAGACAGCGCAAGAGGCGTGGAACAGATATCGCGATGCGCAATGTGAAGCAGCGGGCGCCTCATACGGTGGGGGTTCTGGTACCGGTATTGCGATTTCATCCTGTCGCGTCGATCTGGGGCGGGCCCGCGTGGACGAATTGCTGCGTATGGCAAATTAAACGATACGAATTCTTTTGATCTTTGCGTTTGATCCTATATAGAGGCGCATCCCAAGCCAGAATCCGTTGAGATAGCCAAATGTCGCCCAAAGCGCCGATCACTCAAGACGTCATGACCATCCCCCGCAAACTGCCCGAGGGGAAGATCAACCTTGTCGGGTTGACCCGTGATCAGTTGCGCGATGCTCTGATCGAACAGGGCACGCCGGAGAAGCAAGCCAAGATGCGGACCGGACAGATCTGGCAATGGATCTATCAATGGGGCGTGCGCGACTTTGCTGAGATGACCAATCTGGCGAAAGCCTATCGCGCGCAATTGGCTGAGCATTTCACCATCGAAATCCCCGAGGTAGTGACCCGGCAGGTGTCTGAGGACGGCACCCGCAAATACCTTTGCCGCATCGCTGGCGGCCATGAGGTCGAGGTTGTGTATATCCCCGAGGAAGATCGCGGGACACTGTGCATCTCATCTCAGGTGGGATGTACCCTGACATGTTCCTTCTGCCACACCGGCACGCAAAAACTGGTGCGCAACCTGACCGCTGCCGAGATCGTCGGTCAGGTCATGATGGCCCGCGATGATCTGGAAGAATGGCCGGTTCCCGGCGCGCCTAAGGATGAAACCCGCCTGCTGTCGAACATCGTTCTGATGGGTATGGGTGAGCCGCTGTATAACTTCGAAAACGTCCGTGATGCGATGAAGATTGCGATGGATCCCGAAGGGATTTCCCTGTCGCGCCGTCGGATCACCCTGTCGACGTCAGGTGTAGTGCCAGAAATTGCACGTACGGCCGAGGAAATCGGTTGCCTGCTGGCGATCTCGTTCCACGCGACCACGAATGAAACCCGCGACGTTCTGGTGCCCATCAACAAGCGTTGGAACATTGAGGAGCTACTGCAGGCACTGGCCAGCTATCCCAAAGCGTCGAACTCTGAACGTATCACCTTTGAATACGTGATGCTGGATGGTGTGAATGACAGCGACGAAGATGCGCATCGCCTGATCGACCACATCAAGCGCCACAATATTCCTGCCAAGATCAACCTGATCCCGTTCAACGAATGGCCCGGCGCGCCCTACAAGCGCAGTTCAAACAATCGCATTCGGGCCTTTGCGAATATCATTTATCAGGCGGGCTATGCCTCTCCCATTCGCAAAACACGGGGCGAGGATATTATGGCGGCTTGTGGTCAATTGAAATCGGCCACGGAACGGGCGCGCAAGTCGCGAAAACAGATCGCAGCCGAAGCGGGATTGCAGAGCTGACGCGATCAGCTTTCGCACGCGGCGCGCCAGGAAATTAATTTTCTGGCCGCTGTTATTTGTATGCACAATTTGATATGTTTTAAGGGCTGAAACCGGGTGCCTCTGCCTCACGCTTGCGCACAAAGCAGTGAGGGTCGCCTTCCGGTTGTGGCGCGTTTGTTCACGGCCGCTATCATTTTTAACGTAACTCGCGGCGTTCAGGCGAACCTTTTGAATCAGGTGGGCCAATTAAATGTTTTTACGATTTAGACGACTGTTTCCAACATCCCTTACGGCTTTGTTTTTGTTGGGTCTTGCTGTGCAAGGCGCCAGTGCGCAATCCGGTGGAGAGGATGCTCACATTGCCATTGAAAACCCTGCCGAACTGTCCAAGGAAGAGGCGTTCAGCATCTACAAGTCCCTGCAGCGTCGGATGGAACGTGGTTATGCCGCCGCGCAGCTGGATCTGCTGATGAACTATCAGGCTTGGCCACTATTCAATGATGCGCCTTACATCTCTGCAACTCATGGTCAGCGTTATGTAAACAGCTATGCCAACCGCATGGCGCACAATTATAGCACACTGGCCGAAGGGGAAAAGTTGCCGATGGGGTCGGTACTGGCCAAAGACAGCGTTACGGTCACGGATGAAGGTAATGTCCACCCCGGCGCGCTGTTCGTGATGGAAAAACTGGCCGAAGGCGCCAGTCCGGAAACGGCGGACTGGCGCTATATTATGGTGATGCCGGACGGGTCATTGTTTGGTGACACGATGGGTGCACGTTCGGACGCTGTCGGCTACTGCCATGAGTGCCACGAAGCGGTGGCCGACCGGGATTACACTTTCTTCGTTCCAGACGAATATGTTGTCGGCAACTAGGCGCGATTCACTTGTGACCGAAGCGTGCGGTGCCAATCACCTCGATTAATGTCTGGCGCACTGGTTCCGGTTGCGATTCCACCGCATTCAGAACCTCGCGTAACTCGGCCCGCAGGCCGTGCATCTGGTCGATCAGTGAGATCATCATCGACAGCGCATCAGGCTCCATCTCGTATTGCTCGTGCAACTCGCACGCCAGTTCCAAACGCGCCACGTCGAGGGTGTGATAGACAAGCCCGTCTTTGGTTTGTTCCGGGATGACGATCTCAGCTGCCAAATATTCTGTGAGGCGGGATGAGGTCAGGCGGGTGACAGTCGCGATCAGTTGCTCTTCGGTCAGGGTGCGGGTCATGACGGCATTCCTTTCCGCGGATCATAGCTGTGGCTTTCGCGCCAACTCTCCATGAATTGCTTCAACTCGTCATCAATCTGATCGGGCATGGATACAGTTAGTTCGATCAACTGATCGCCGCGATCGGACGAGCCGCGCTTCTTTACCCCCTTGCCGCGAAGGCGCAACGTCCTACCGCTGCTGGTGCCTGCGGGGACACTGACATTGACGCCGCCATCAATAGTGGGGGCGGGTACCTTGCCGCCCAGAATGGCCTCATCAATTGTGATAGGCAGAGTGATATGAATGTCATCCCCCTGACGATCAAAGACCGGGTGTTTCGCCACTGATACAGTGACCAAAGCATCGCCGGGCGGGCCTTCGCCAAAACCCGGATCGCCTTTGCCGCGCAGGCGGATGGTTTGTCCATTGGTGATGCCCGCAGGAATCTTTACTTCGATCCGGTCACCATCTGGCAGCGTCAGCTTTTGGCTGGCGCCAAACACCGCGTCCAGAAAACTGATCTGCAGATTGTAAGCGCGATTGTGGCCCGGCGCGTGAAATTCGTGCGTGCGCTGCTGGTATCCTCCGCGGCCCCGCATGAATTCGGCAAAGATGTCTGACATGTCATCCGGGTCTGCTGCGCGCCCACGATAAGGGTTCCCGGCGGCCTCGGCATATTCGCGATAATACTGCTGCTGGGGACGTTCCTGACCCGAGGCATCAATCTCGCCACTATCGTATCGCGCGCGTGTGTCCGGATCTTTCAGCAGGTCATAGGCCGAAGCGGCGGCCTTGAACTTTGCCTCAGCCTCGTCATCCCCGGGTTTCAGGTCCGGGTGGCACTCTTTGGCGATGCGCCGATAAGCCTTCTTGATTTCGGCGGCGCTGGCGTCTTTGGCAACACCAAGAACGGTATAGGGATCGTCGCTCATCACATCTCTCGTCGATGGGGGTGGGTCTGATCTTTATGAATGTGTTTTATCATGCGATTTCAATGACCCAAAAGGAAGTGGCTTTTGAAACCGCTCGCAAATTCCTTCGGGTCTGTTAACATCTGCATGTTTCTAACTGATCATTCACGGAGAACCCCATGACGCGCAGAATCAAATCCGCACTGGCCCTGTTGGCCGGGAATGCCATCGGGTTGTTGCTTGCGACGCTGTTGTTGTCGGGGTTTGCGATCAAACCAATTTCATTCATCGTCGTGGTGATCGTGTTCACCCTTGTGCAGGTGGTGGCCGAGCCGCTGATCCTGAAACTGGGTGAGAAAAAAGCCCCCGCGATCAAAGGTGGGATTGCTTTAATCGTAACGTTTGTCGGTCTGTTGGTGACGGATTTGATTACGGCAGGGCTGACAGTTGGCGGCGTTGCCAACCTGTTAGCGGCGACCCTGCTCGTTTGGCTGGGCGCGCTGATCGCCAGCGTTCTGCTGCCGATCTACGTGTTCACCGAATTGCGCGAGCCAAAGAAGTAATCACAGCGCGTTCAGGCTGCTCTCAATCGCCTGCCACAATTCCTCTACGGGTTCGCAACCTACCGACAGGCGGATGAACGCAGGGTCGACATCGTCGCCCCAGCGCGCGCGCCGCTCGGCTGAACTGTGGACACCGCCGAACGATGTGGCAGGCCGCAACAGCGGGCAGGTGTTGATGAAAGCTTCGGCCTTTTCCTCAGTCTCCAACGTGATGGACAACAGGAACCCGAACCGCGACGTTTGTGCCTTAGCCAAAGCATGTGAGGGGTCGCCGGACAGGCCGGGGTAGCGAATTTCTTTGATGGCATTGTGCCGTGCCAACCGCTCGGCCAACACCTGCGCGGATGAACACATCCGGTCGAACCGTACGTCCAGTGTTTCCATCCCGCGGTGCAGCAACCACGCCTCATGTGGGCCGGGAATCGCACCCGAGATGCGCCGCCATTCCTCAACCCGCTCCATAACTTCAGTGTTTCGACTGGCGACGTGCCCCATCAGCAGGTCGGAATGCCCGCCCATGGCCTTGGTGTCCGAAGCGACCACCACGTCGATCCCCAAATCCAGCGGGCGTTG
Source organism: Ruegeria sp. BI12 (assembly GCF_056537985.1). Classification (NCBI taxonomy): domain Bacteria; kingdom Pseudomonadati; phylum Pseudomonadota; class Alphaproteobacteria; order Rhodobacterales; family Roseobacteraceae; genus Ruegeria; species Ruegeria sp. BI12. Next base: position 31,413 of record NZ_JBQFSL010000001.1, read on the forward strand.
GCCCAACGGGGTCATGGTCGTGTTGTCGGCAATGGTGATCCCTCCGGCCGCACGTACGGCAGAGGCGATGGCGGGCAGGTCCATCATGTCCAACCCGGGGTTCGAAGGGCTTTCCAGAAAGACCACATCGAAGTTGTCAAACCCGCCGTCAGCGAATTCTGTCGTTGGGCGTTCAGTGACCGAAACGCCCAGATTGGACAGAAAGCGGTCGGCCAACAGCCGCGTGACGTAGTACCCGTCCGAGGGGATCAGGATACGCGATCCGGCCTTGATCGTTGCGAATAACGCGGCCGAAATCGCCGCCATACCGGACGGAAAGGTCAGACAGGGCGCGGCTTCCAGATGGGACAGGACATGTTCCAGATGCTCCCATGTCGGGTTATCCACGCGGCCATATGTTGGCAGGCCATCCGGTGCGCTGGGCAGGTGGTACATGCTGCTTTGCGTCAGAGGCAGCGCTACAGGATCACCCTTGTCCAACGCATTGCCACGCAGATGCAGCATCTCTCCGGTCTTGGGGGTCTTCATGGTCTAGCGTCCCGGAATTTCGTCACGGGGTGGGGCGGGCTCCCAGTTTTCAATGATTTCGACCGCCTCTTGCGCGGTGTCGACAAAGCGGAACAGGTCCAGATCCTCCTCCGAGATGGTGCCTGCGTCAGCCAGAGCCTCCCAATTAATGACCTTTTCCCAGAATTCGCGGCCGAACAGCAAAAAAGGCACACGCTCCATCCGGCCGGTTTGAATCAGGGTCAGGGATTCGAACAGCTCGTCCATAGTGCCGAACCCGCCGGGGAAGATGGTGATGGCGCGGGCACGCATCAGGAAATGCATCTTGCGGATGGCGAAGTAGTGGAAGTTGAAGCTGAGGTCAGGCGTCACATACAGGTTCGGTGCCTGCTCGTGCGGTAGCACGATGTTCAGGCCGATGGAGCAGCCGCCAGCATCCTGTGCGCCACGATTTCCTGCCTCCATCACCCCGGGCCCGCCGCCTGTTACGATCACGTTCTCGCGGCAGCCGGTTTCATTGGACTTCTCGGTCATCAGCCGGGCAAATTCCCGCGCCTCGTCGTAATACTCAGACAAGTCCGCAAGAGTCTGAGTACGCGCAGTGTGTTTCTGCGAAGGTTCAGGGATACGCGCGCCACCGAACATGACGATGGTCGAGGTGATCTCACGCTCGGTCATGATCATCTCAGGCTTCAGCAATTCCAGCTGCAGGCGCACGGGGCGCAGCTCATCCCGGCACAGGAAATCATCGTCCGCAAAGGCAAGGCGATAAGCGGGTGAACGCGTCTGCGGCGTGTCCGGCACCTCCCTCGCGGTCGAGCGATCGGTCTGCGCGTCGCGGAAAGGGCTGAGGCGGTCTTCTCTCATTGGTGATAGTTCCCTGCTTGCGTGTTCCTAAAACAGCTATAGGGTTCGCGGGCAGAGTGCCAGTCACGGAAGAACAAGAATGAATTGGAAGAGTGAAATTTCAGCCGCAGCCAACCGGATCGATGGCTATGCGCAGGTGACACCGGTGATTGAAAGCCGGGTACCTGGGTTGGATCATCCGGTCGAAATGAAGCTCGAGCATATGCAGCACACGGGCAGCTTCAAGGTACGCGGGGCGTTTAACACGCTGCTCAGTATGGATGTGCCAACGGCTGGCGTTGTGGCCGCTTCAGGCGGCAATCATGGCGCGGCGGCAGCGTATGCGGCGCAAACGCTGGGCTATCCGGCCAAGATTTTCGTGCCGGACCTTGCCGGACCTTCAAAAATTGCCCTGATCGAACAGACAGGTGCAGATTTGACAGTGGTAAAGGGCGAATATGCCAACGCCCTGAGTGAGGCCAAGGCGCATGAGTCCACCACCGGTGCGATGCAAATCCACGCCTATGATGCACCCGCAACGGTGGCCGGACAGGGGACGTGCTTTGCGGAATGGGAGGCGCAGGGACTACAGGCCGACACCGTACTGATTGCCGTGGGAGGCGGCGGCCTGATCGCCGGGGCCTTGGGTTGGTTTGACGGTGCGCGCAAGGTCGTGGCGGTAGAGCCGGAAACCTCCTGCGCGCTGAATGCTGCGCTGCGGGCAGGTGAGCCGGTGGATGTTTCTGTATCCGGGATTGCCGCCAATGCGCTGGGCGCGCGTCGGATCGGAGGGATTTGTTTCGATCTTGCGAAGGGAATGACGTCTGTTCTTGTGTCAGACGCTGCGATTGCCAGTGCGCAAAAGTTGCTTTGGCAAACCCATCGCATATTGGTCGAACCGGCCGGGGCGACTGCGTTGGCGGCCTTGACCTCGGGTGCATATAAGCCTGAACCGGACGAACGCGTGGCTGTTCTGATTTGTGGTGGAAATATAGCCCCGGACCCGTTGATGGAGTAAATTATCGCCTTGTGGAAGGTGGTTAGTGATTTTATAGATAATCTATGACCACGACGATCGCTGACACAATCTACCAAAACCTGAGCCAAAAGATTATCACTGGCGAACTGCAGGCCGGTGAAAAACTGCGTCAGGATCACATCGCGCGGGCCTTTGAAACCAGCCATGTTCCGGTGCGCGAGGCTTTGCTGCGCTTGCAAGCGCACGGGTTGGCCCAAAGTGAGCCGCGCCGCGGTATGCGTGTTTCGGCGCTGGACCCGGCAGAAGTGCGCGAAGTGGTCGAAATGCGCGTCGCGCTGGAATCGCTGGCATTGCAGCATTCTGTACAGAACATGACGCCCGCTGCGCTCAAAGTGGCGGATGACGCCCGGGTCGCCTGTGATGCCGCGCAAACAATGCCCGAGTGGGAGGCCTGCAATCGCGCTTTTCACCGTTCGATCCTGACGCCCTGTGGTTTGCCTCGTCTGCTGCATGCGATCGACGACCTGCATATTGCCGGCGCGCGTCACCTGTTTGCCCACTGGCGTCCCAAGTGGGTGCATCGGGCTGATAATGATCACGCGGCGATCGTTCAGGCGCTCAAGCGCAAGGACGCATCCACGGCAACAGCCATTCTGACACGTCATATCCGTCGCGCAAGCTGAACTCAGGCAAACCAAGCCGCAAATCATACCTTCTGCGTCGCATTGCACCACGAGGTGCAGTTGCGTATAGGCCAAACAAACGTGAACAGATTCTGCAGGGAGCCCTCCGATGTCCAACGCGCAACTGGAAACCGCTATCGAAGCCGCCTGGGAGGCGCGCGACACCATCACGCCCGCCACCACCGGCGAACAACGTGAAGCGATCGAAGACACGCTGAACGCGCTGGACAGCGGCTCGTTGCGGGTTGCTGAAAAGCTGGAGAGCGGTGATTGGCATGTGAACCAGTGGGCCAAGAAGGCTGTTCTGCTGGGCTTCCGCATCAAGGATATGGAAATCCAGACCGGTGGCCCGCAGGAAGGCGGCTGGTGGGACAAGGTGGACAGCAAGTTCGCCGGTTGGGGTAAAAACCAGTGGCGCGCCGCCGGTTTCCGCGCGGTTCCGAACTGTGTCGTCCGTAAATCGGCCTATGTCGCACCGGGCGTGGTTCTGATGCCGTCCTTCGTAAACCTCGGCGCATATGTCGACGAAGGCACCATGGTCGATACCTGGGCCACCGTTGGCTCCTGCGCGCAGATCGGAAAAAACGTGCACCTGTCGGGTGGCGTCGGTATCGGTGGTGTTCTGGAACCAATGCAGGCTGGCCCGACCATCATCGAAGACAACTGCTTTATCGGCGCACGCTCGGAAGTGGTCGAAGGCTGTATCGTCCGCGAAGGTTCGGTTCTGGGGATGGGTGTCTTCATCGGCAAGTCGACCAAGATCGTCGATCGCGAAACCGGTGAAGTTATGTATGGCGAAGTACCGCCCTATTCGGTGGTTGTCGCGGGTTCGATGCCGTCGAAGAACAACGTCAGCCTGTACTGCGCCGTGATCGTGAAGCGCGTCGATGAGAAAACGCGTTCGAAAACCGGGATCAACGAATTGCTGCGCGACTAAAGTAAGCGCAGATTTGAAACGGGGCTGTAGCGTATACCGCTGCAGCCCTTTTTTGTTTAGCCTTTGACCGGATAGCGATCAGGCTCCTCAAACACGTCGATCACCCGCGAACCCGCCTTGATTTTTCCGCCATGTTCGACACCAGACGGGATCGAGTAACTGTCGCCGGGGCGATAGGTCCTGGTTTCTCCGCCAATAGTTAGTTCAATCTCGCCTTCAACCACCGTGCCCCATTGCGCTTTGTGCGAATGCGGCGGCAGTTCGAAATCCTGCAGGAAGGTGAAGAACGCCACCAAACCCGCATCTGATCGGATGACCGCGGTTTGAACGACGTCCTCGGGGAATGGCACGTCGAGGCTTGGGAAATCTGTGATGAAATCAGGATAGGTCATAGAAACGTCCTTTGGTGTGTTGGCGATAAAAAGCTACGCCACTATGGCCATCCATTCATCGCCTTGCAATTGGCTGGCTGCTTGACCACGGACAGGTGCGCGGCTATGGCCCCCTGCATGGAAAAGCAAAAGAAACCGTCCCGTCAGCAAGTCTATACATTGCTCGTTCAGATTGGCCGCAAAGAGGGCGACGGTCTGCCCGAAGGTGCGACCGGGGCGGCGCTTATGTGTTTTGCCAGCGGTGTGGACGAGGCCGAGGCCGTGCGCGAGACAGTGGCGATTTTGAAACAAGCTGACACTGCGCCTCTGGATGTCACTGGATACGGAACCCTGGCCGAGCGTGAAGCGCAAGGTCATGATATCGACCCTGACGAACGCGCCCTGATGCAACGGGCGCTGGACGAAAACGCCGTTATCGTGGCGCAAATGACCCCGTTTTTCGGGGATGAGGAGCCGGCTTAGTTCCGCACCCCGAACCACTTGCGGTAGATCTCGTCATAGGTGCCGTCTTCGCGCAGCGCGAGCAGAGCCTGGTTTACGTCCTCGACCAAAGGTGAGCCGGTCGGGAAGGCGATCCCGTAATTCTCGCGCAGGAAAATGCCGCCTGTCATGGATGCGATCCGGCGTCCCTCATGCGCTGCATAGTAAGACAGGATCGGCGCGTCAAAGACGACGGCGTCCAGTTCCTTGTCCTGGAATGCGGCCAGCATATCGTCCAGATTTTCATAACCGGTAAATTCGATCTCGCGCCGGTTCAGGAAATTTGCCGCGGTCGAGTTCGAGATCGTCCCCACCTGTTTGCCGTACAGATCATTGACCGAGTTCACGTTGCCGCTGATGGCATCCACGGTCATGACCGAGGTGATACGCGCGGTGAAGACCGATACGATGAATAGCGAAGACACAACCAGAACCACGCCCAGCAAACGCCCGAACGGCGTGCGTGGCATGCGTTCTTCGAACCCGCCATTGACCACGAGATTCAACGCCCACCAGAAAGACGGGAACCATGCTTCGTTCAGCTTGCGGTCGAAATAGGGCTGGGCACGACGTTCAAACCCCCACATCAGCATCCCGCCGCCAAGCAGGATCGCAAAGGCCAGACCGATGGCGATGAACAGTTCAACAGACAGCAATGCGTGTAGCAGCGATGGTCTTCGCGCCGCATCCGAGGGAACCATGATCTGCAGGCCGGCTTCAAAAATGGGCTGGCTAAAGTCCATCTGCGTTTCTCGCGCGGCCGTGATCGAGATGTTCGCGACCGCCAGATCCGCAGTTCCATCCTGCACGGCACTCAGCATATCGCCGAACGCTTCGACCCTGTCGACGGAGTAGTCCCAATTCAGCGCCTCGGCCAGGGCCTGCAACAGATCCATTGAAAAACCGGTTTGGGCTCCGTCCTCGGCATAGGAAAACGGGGGGCGGGTCACGGTCGTGACCGAAAGCGTCTGCGCCTGGCTTTGCTGTGCAAGAACGGCGAAAGTCAGGCAGACCCATACGAGAAGCGCGCGTGTCATCGTCAATTCACCTGTTTCGCGGGCCTCTAACGCAGATTTGAAAGGCACGGCAAGGTGGCCGCTAGGTAAACCGCCATGTTTTATTGGGGTGTCAATTCGAGAGATGCGCGAAAAAGCGTCCGGATTCCCGTGGTCAGGGGTTGGCAATTGGCCCAATTCGTTGAATCTGTGCACGATCCTGCGCATGAACGAACCAAAAGGGCCCAGAAATGACAGATCCGGTGAAATTGACGGCGGACCTGATCCGTTGCCCATCAGTCACACCTGAGGAAGGCGGCGCGCTTGTGTTGCTGGAGCAGGTATTGTCGGCGGCAGGGTTTGATTGCAACCGTGTGGACCGGGGTGATGTTAGCAATCTATATGCGCGGTGGGGGCCGAAAGCGCATCCGCGCAGCTTTGGATTCAACGGACATACCGATGTTGTCCCGGTCGGAGATGAGGCGGCCTGGACGATGCCCCCGTTCGGTGCAGAAATCCGCGAAGGCGTGATGTACGGGCGCGGGACCACTGACATGAAATCCGGCGTGGCAGCCTTTGCGGCTGCAGCTGTGGACTTTGTGCGCGAAACACCACCGGATGGGGCGATCATTCTTGCGATCACGGGCGACGAAGAGGGTGACGCCGTGGATGGCACAACGGCGCTGCTTGATTACATGTCTGAGGTCGGGGAGCGCATGTCCGCCTGTTTGGTGGGAGAGCCGACCTGTCCGAATACAATGGGCGAGATGATGAAGATCGGGCGGCGCGGATCGATGACCGCATGGTTTACCGTGACCGGGGTACAGGGACATTCGGCTTATCCGCATCGCGCCAAGAACCCTCTGCCTGCCATGGCGCGATTGATGCATCAATTGGCCAGCCACGAACTGGACCAGGGATCGGACCATTTCGATGCCTCAACCCTAGCTGTTGTGAACATTGACACAGGCAACGCAGCAACCAACGTTATCCCCGCGCAATGTACCGGGGCGGTGAACATTCGCTTTAACGATCTGCATTCTGGTGCCAGCCTCAGCGATTGGCTGAAGGCGGAAGCCAAGGCGGCGGCTGACGCCTACGATGTCGAGGTCGACGTCCGCATCAAGATCTCTGGTGAAAGCTTTCTCACTCCGCCGGGTCCTCTGTCTGATCTGGTCGCGAAATCGGTCGAAGCCGAAACCGGTGTTCAGCCCGAAATGTCGACAACGGGTGGTACCTCGGATGCGCGGTTTGTGAAAAACCACTGCCCGGTTGTTGAGTTTGGTCTCGTCGGCCGAACAATGCATCAGGTCGATGAATGCGTCGAGGTGGCGCAGATCGAACAGCTCAAGGCGATCTACACGCGTATCCTTCGGGACTATTTCGTCTGACCCATGCAACGAACATTGGTCATCATGGTGAAAGAACCCCGCCCGGGTCGGGTCAAGACACGGCTGGGGCGCGACATCGGCATGGTTGGTGCTGCATGGTGGTTCCGCCATCAGACACGCGCGCTGATCCGGCGTTTGCGAGACCCACGCTGGCAGATTGTGCTTGCCGTTGCCCCGGATCGCGAAGGTCTGACCAGCCGCATCTGGCCCGTTGACCTGCCTCGCGCGGCTCAAGGGCATGGCGATCTGGGCGATCGTATGGGGCGTATGCTACGCGGGATGCCACATGGGCCTGTTTGTCTGATCGGTGCGGATATTCCCGGGATCACATCGCAGCATGTCGCACGGGCCTTCAAGGAATTGGGGCGGTCGCAATTCGTTTTTGGCCCTGCGCCGGACGGGGGCTATTGGCTGGTAGGTGCCCAACGATACGGGGCGTTGCCGAACAGCTTGTTTCGTAATGTGCGCTGGTCTACCGAAACCGCCCTGGCCGACACTTTGGCCTCGGTTCCGGGGTGTCGTGTCGGATTGCTGGATCATCTGCGCGACGTTGATACGGTGGCCGACCTGAGCCCCTGAGCTTTTTGATCATGACGCCGTCGCATACCCGTGATAGGCCGGAAGTATGACTCGGATACCCACCAAGCAGGAGGTCCTCGATTGGATCTCGGCGAACCCCACCCTGACCTCGAAACGCGATATCGCCAAAGCCTTTGGTATCAAGGGCGCGGACCGGATCGATCTGAAACGCATTCTGAAAGAGCTAGAGGCCGAGGGGCATCTGGAAAAGCGCAAGCGCAGCTATCGCGACCCGGACCGCCTGCCACCGGTCAGCGTGCTGCAGGTGAAGGCTCCGAATGCGGATGGCGACCTGTTCGCGCGGCCTTTGGAATGGCATGGCGAAGGCGTCGAACCCATTGTTCTGATCATCACCCGCGCCAGCGATCCTGCTTTGGGTGAGGGCGACCGTATTCTGGCCCGCCTGACCGTGGTGCATGAGGAAGACCACAATTATGAGGCACGACTGATACGCCGTATCGGAACCAACCCGCGCAAGATCGTCGGCATCTTTCGCAAAGGGGCCGAAGGCGGGCGGATCGTGCCAATCGACAAAGCCGGGCAGACCGAATGGCTGGTTGCTGACGGTGCCGTACTGGGTGCGAAGGACGGCGAGTTGGTCGAAGCCGAACAGGCCGGCCCAAAGAACCGCATGGGTTTGCCGCGTGCGCGTATCGTGGAACGGCTGGGCGATCCGTCTGCACCCAAGGCCGTTTCGCTGATAGCCATCCACCAGCATGGCATTCCGGATGATTTCCCCGACAAGGTGATAGACGAAGCTGACAAGGCCAAACCCGTCGGGCTGAAAGGCCGCGAAGATCTGCGGGACATGCCGCTGCTGACCATCGACCCGTCAGACGCACGCGATCATGACGACGCTTGCTACGCGCATGCTGACGATGACCCCAAGAACCCAGGCGGGCATGCGATCTGGGTCGCCATTGCCGACGTCGCAGCCTATGTGCGGCCTGACACCGCGCTGGATCGTGAGGCGCGCAAGCGTGGCAACTCCAGTTATTTCCCTGACCGGGTTGTGCCGATGCTGCCAGATCGGTTGTCAGGCGATCTGTGTTCCCTGCACGAAGGTGTCCCGCGGGCCTGTATCGCGGTGCGGATGCAGATTGATGCGGATGGAAACAAGATCGGCCATCGTTTTGTGCGGGGGCTGATGCGCTCGGCCGCGTCGCTGCACTATGCCGAGGTACAAGACGCAATCGACGGCAATATCAACGACCGCACAGGGCCTTTGCTAGAGCCGGTGTTGAAGCCACTCTATTCCGCCTATGCCGCGCTTAAGAAAGCGCGGGCGGAACGGCAACCGCTGGAGCTGGATTTGCCCGAACGCAAGATCGTTCTCAGCGACGCGGGCGAGGTTCAAAGTGTGGCCTTCCGTGATCGCCTAGATGCGCACAAGCTGATCGAGGAGTTTATGATCCTCGCCAATGTCGCCGCTGCCGAGACCCTGATTGCCAAACGCCGCCCGTTGCTGTTCCGCGTGCACGAAGAACCCGCACCAGAGAAGCTGGAAAGCCTGCGAGAGACTGCTCAGGCTGCTGGGTTGAATTTGGCTAAGGGGCAGGTCCTGCAGACGCGACACCTGAATGCGCTGTTGAACGCGGCCGCCGGGACCGAGGATGCAGAGCTGATTAACCTGACCACCCTTAGGTCAATGGCGCAGGCCTATTACAACCCTGAGAATTTTGGCCATTTCGGGTTGGCATTGCGCAACTACGCGCATTTCACCTCTCCCATCCGCCGCTATGCCGATTTGATCGTACACCGTGCGCTGATCACGGCGCATGGCTGGGGTGACGACGGGTTGACCGAGGATGAAATCGCGCGCCTGGATGAAACGGCCACGCATATTTCGGATACCGAACGCCGCTCAATGATGGCCGAACGGGATACGACGGATCGCTACCTTGCCGCCTATCTGAGCGAGCGTGTGGGCAATGAATTCTCAGGCCGTATCAGTGGCATTGCCCGGTTTGGCGCATTTGTGAAGATGGATGAAACCGGTGCGGATGGGTTGGTCCCCGTCCGATCACTGGGGCGCGAGTTTTTCCATTTCGACCGCGAAGCGGGAACGCTGATGGGATCAGACACCGGTTTGATCATCGCCATCGGCCAGCGTGTCACTGTGCGCCTGACCGAAGCCACGCCGGTCACCGGAGGGCTAGAGCTGGAGCTGCTGTCTATAGATGATCAGGCCCTACCGAGGGGGCGGGGCGGACCCGCCAAGCGGGGTACACGGCGCAAGGCGGTCAGCACCAAGCGAAAGAAGGACAAGATCAAGCGCAAGGTCGAGCGCAAACGCCGTCAAAGGTGATAAGTTAGCGCCCGAGCAATCAGCCAGCCGTGGCGGGTTTCGTCGATCTGATCCGGGTCATCAAACAAGATGGCCCGATTGCCATCGATTCGATCTTCGCCCGGAAAGGCGGTGCTGAAATCGCCCATCAGCCGGCTCTGACAATGCACGAACAACGCAAAAGACGCCGATTTGTGACCGCCCAAGCGGATGGTTGATCCCTTTGGGGCAAGATAGGCAGGTTGCCCCCAACGCAGCGCTTCATTCAATGGCTGCGCTTTGGGCAATGTCCCGGCTGTTGAAAACACCAGTTCACGCAAAGCAATCACCCCCGAACGCGTATTTTCGGGGAATGCTTCAAAGGCGGCCTGAACGGCGGGATCGTTAAATGGTGTCATGCAGCGGTATCGCCTGTTCCATTCGGTCGATGTAATCATTGAGCAGCCTATCCTGTTTGATCCGCCGGGTCAGCGGGGTTTCCGCTGGTGTCGCGCGCATTGCGGCCAGCATCGGCCCAACGCTCATATCTGCCGAGGTCGGTTTGTCACCCAGAAGGTAGGGGGATTGCCACAGATAGGCGGATATCGCTTCAAGGTCCCGCTCTAGCCGATCCCGTCTCTCGACAGGTGAGAAACGGGCGACACCCTGGAATCCCAGGCCTTGAACAACCTTTTTCCGGATGGAGTTCGAAACAGGTGTGCGGATCAAAGCGGGAATGACCGAAAAGAAAGTGTCGCGCAGAATTGGCCAGACCTCGTCATTGGCCCATCTGTCCATCACGACCTGAAAATAGATATGTTCCTCGGCCATGCGGATCAGCGCCCGTGCCTGCGCCTTTTGTATGTCGCTGAGCCCATGGTCGAAGTCCGCGCCCTGCGCCTCAAGCCAATCGCGAATTAGGTCGCTGTCCGGGACAAGACGCTCGGGCGTACGCAGAACAGGAAGCTTTTGATGGGGCATTTTGCGGGGGTCCAGCATATCGGACCGCTGCCAGCGCTGGCCCGCGTGCTCCAGCATATATGCGGCTTTGACGCAGAAGGGGCTGGCGCTGAACAGGCCGAAAGCAGAAGGGTAGATCAAAAGGGTCAGCATCGGGGGCTCCATTATCAGGGATGCCCGAGGGATACCTTTGCCTGATGACAGTTTCTGTCATCAGGTTTAGATTAACCTGCATTATGTCCCGAACCGCCCGTCTGTTCCAATTGATGCAAGCCTTGCGCTCTGGCCCGTCGCCAAGAACGTCCCAACAACTGGCGCAGGATCTGGGCGTGTCGCCGCGCACCGTTCATCGCGATATTGAGTCGTTACGCGGGCTTGGGGCGGTGATCGACGGTGAGGCCGGTTTTGGCTTTACCCTGATCGAAGACGCAACACTGCCACCGCTTGGATTCACGGATGATGAGCTTGAAGCGCTAGTGTTGGGGCTGCGAGAGGTGCAGGCCATTGGCGACCCCGGTTTAGCGGATGCGGCAGGCAATGCGTTACGAAAACTTCAGGGACGCCTACCCCAGCGCCAGTCGCACCGCCTGACCCATGCCGTGTTGACAGCGACGCGATTTGATCGCCCGGCCAAGCCCACCATCACGGTCGGGGACTTGCGACAAGCCACGTGGGATGAGCGCACGATCGAGTTTGCCTACACGGACGCCAAGGGCGATGACACCCGTCGTAAGGTGAACCCGCTGAGTATCGTCTATATGGATCGCTCCAACGTTCTGATTTCCTGGTGCCATCTGAGGCAGGATTTCCGCGTCTTCCGGCTGGATCGGATCCGCGAAATGTCCGTGACAGATGAAAGCTTTAGGCCGAACCGTATCCCTTTGTTGCGCGAGGCCCTGGCCCAGATCCGCGCACAGCACAAAGCAAAAGATCGCGAAGGGTCAAGCTGAACGCTTTGGAAAATTCCAATTCTGCGGTATTCTGAGGTTGAGCAGAAACCAGGAAAATTCGGAATGCGTAAATGCATAGGTGGCGTTATGACCGCCGCATTATGGGCATCCATTGTGCAGGCGGAATCTATCAATACTCTGGGCGGGTCACAGGCCATACAGCTGGCGTCAGCTGGCGTGGCGATATCCATCCGGCCAGTTTTACGACCCTCAGCTAAGGAGTATCGGGTGTCGACCGAAGGAAACGCGCGGTTTCAGGCGTGGCTTGGAGCATTTCGTGAGCGGGCGTCCGAGCAGGGGATAAAAGCCTCTACGCTGGACCGGTCGCTGGCGGGGTTGACCTACGATAAAGACGTAATCCGGCGCGACCGCAATCAGGCAGAGTTTTCAAAGCCCATTTGGGAATACCTGGATTCCGCCGTTTCGGACACGCGGATCAGAAACGGCCAGACCGGGCTGGAACGTCACGGTGAAACGTTGGCCCGTATCGAAGCCAAATACGGTGTTGAAAAAGAGGTGGTAACGGCGATTTGGGGGCTTGAGACCTCGTTCGGGACCTATCGGGGCAGTGATCACACCATCCGATCACTGGCGACATTGGCTTTTGACGCAAGACGCGCGCAGTTTTTCGAAACCCAGTTGATAGCCGCATTACAGATCATTCAGGCGGGCGACGTCAGCCCTTCCAACATGACGGGCAGCTGGGCCGGGGCGATGGGGCATACCCAGTTCATGCCAACCTCATATCTGGACCATGCGGTCGATTTCGATGGTGACGGAAAGCGCGATATCTGGTCGGACGATCCGACTGATGCGCTGGCCTCAGCCGCCGCCTATCTGGCGCGGCATGGATGGACCACGGGGCAGCCGTGGGGGGTAGAAGTCACCTTGCCTGATGGGTTCGACTATTCCAAGGCGCGGCGCGATCACACTTTGATGCCTTCAGAGTGGATTGATCGTGGCGTCGTAGCTGCGAATGGCGCGCCAATTTCGGATCATGGACAAGCGGCGATCCTGCTACCGGCCGGAGGGACGGGCGTTGCGCTTATGATCTTCGACAACTTTAAAGTCATCGAGAAGTACAATGGAGCCGATGCCTATGTGATCGGTATCGGTCACCTCTCCGACCGTTTGGCGGGACAGGGTGCGTTCCAGACTGATTGGCCGCGCGGTGATCGCGTGTTGAGCTTTGCTGAAAAAAAGGAATTGCAAAGCCGACTGACTGAAGCTGGCTTCGATACCCAAGGCATCGACGGGCGCACAGGTCCGAACACAGTTAATGCCGTGCGGGCATACCAATTGGCACAAGGGTTATTGCCCGATGGATATGCGAGTTTAAATTTGTTGGAAGGGCTGCGGTGATAAACGCAGGGAGTGCGCCAGCCTATTGCGGGCTCTTACGTCGATGGCATTTTTCAGCCATCGGCTACGCAACCTCCCGACTACCGGCACTCACTACGATAGTCGGGAGGTGGACCCAGCAGTAGAGCGGGCCGCGACGCCAGTAGAGGTAATATAAACCAGCTCGCATTCGCATACTTGAATCTGAAATACATCAAATCAAGTGATATTTGTCGCGCGTTAAGTTCTATATTTCCACGCGGCACCAATTCACTTCAGCCAGTGCTCGAGTTTAGTGTATCAAAATGTAGTCAGGTATTGAGTTTACTTGAATGACGGGGATTTGGCCTAAAGAAGTAGATGGCAAAAGGGGCGCTCCTCAAAGCGCCCCTTTTCCGAAAATCTAAAGTCCAGGCTATGCAGCCGACTTCATCAGCCCCTGTTCAATGATCTCAGCCTGTGCTTCATCCAGTGATTTGTAGATCCGGACGAACATCTCGTCGATCTCTGCGGGTGTCAGGATCAGCGGCGGCGAAATGATCATACGGTCGCCCACGTGGCGCATGATCAGGTTGTTGGCAAAACACCGGTCGCGGCAGATGTAGCCGACCGTGCCGGGCTCGGACGCGAATTTGGCACGGCTGGCCTTGTCCGGCGTCAATGCGATTGATGCCATCATGCCGACGATCTTGGCCTCACCGACCAATGGATGATCGGCCAGGGCCTCCCATTTCTCTTTAAGATAGGGGGCGGCCACGTCGCGGACGTGGTCGACGATGCCTTCTTCTTCGAGGATGCGCAGGTTTTCTAATGCGACGGCCGCAGCGACCGGGTGGCCGGAATAGGTGTAGCCGTGATTGAACTCGGTACCGCCGATCACTTCGGCAATCTCGTCGGTAACTATGGAGCCGCCGATCGGCGCATAGCCTGAGCTGAGTCCCTTAGCGATGGTCATGATATCCGGTTTGATACCCACGGTTTCCGAACCGAACCAGTTGCCTGTACGACCAAAACCACAGATCACCTCGTCCGCGATCAGAAGGATATCGTATTTGTCGCAGATGCGCTGAACTTCGGGCCAATAGGTATCGGGTGCAATAATCACACCGCCCGCACCCTGCACGGGCTCTGCGATAAAGGCCGCGACACGGTTTTCGCCCAGTTCCTGTATTGCGTCTTCCAACTCGCGCGCGCGGGCCAGACCGAACTCTTCTGGCGTCATATCGCCACCTTCGGCCCACCAATTCGGCTGATTGATGTGGTGGATATTCGGGATTGGGATACCGCCCTGCGCATGCATCCCAGCCATACCGCCCAGCGACGCCGAACCGACGGAAGACCCGTGATAGGCGTTGTGGCGACTGATTATGATGTTCTTGTCCGGTTGGCCTTTCTCAGCCCAATAAGTGCGTACCAGACGGATGTTGGTGTCGTTCGCCTCGGACCCGCCTGCGGCGAAAAACACATGGTTCAGATCGCCCGGCGCCAGCTCTGCGATCTTGGCCGCTAGTGCGATGGCAGGAACATGGGTCGTTTTGAAAAATGTGTTGTAATAGGGCAGTTCACGCATCTGGCGCGCTGCCACCTCGGCCAGTTCATCGCGACCGTAACCGATATTGACGCACCAAAGACCCGCCATAGCGTCCAGAATCTCTTCGCCTTCGCTATCTGTCAGATAAACGCCCTTGGCCCGCGTGATGACGCGCGCGCCTTCCTTGCCCAATGATCCGTTGGCTGAAAACGGGTGTATATGATGTGCCGCATCCAGCGCCTGCAATTCGGCGGTCGGCATGTGATTGGTGATGGTCGACATCAGAGAATCTCCTGCAAAAGCGGTTACCCGTTACAATATGATCAAATTTTTTGCTGTCAATCGAATCGACCTGAATCAGGCGCGGATCAATGCGTCCGACATCAATTCCATGCCCTGCTCAATGTCCTGAGCGGTAGCTTCGGCTACTTTTTCTGCATCTTGCGCCCGCAAGCTTGCGATGATGTCCTTGTGGCGATCTGGCAGGCTATGTGTTCCGAATCTTCCGCAGACAACGCGCAGCGAAGGGCCAAACCGCAGCCAAAGTCGCTCGGCCAAATCGTTGAGAATCGGAGCATCCGCATGAGCGTACAGAGCTTCATGAAACCGGTGGTTCAAACGCAAGTACCCACCGACGTCCCCGTCTGTGATGGTCTGATCCAATCGTTGATCAAGCTTCTCAAGCTGGTCGATATCAGCAGGTTTCAAATTTGCAGTTGCCCGTCTGGAAAGCTCTGATTC
This sequence comes from Ruegeria sp. BI12, assembly GCF_056537985.1. Lineage (NCBI taxonomy): Bacteria > Pseudomonadati > Pseudomonadota > Alphaproteobacteria > Rhodobacterales > Roseobacteraceae > Ruegeria > Ruegeria sp. BI12. The sequence goes on from NZ_JBQFSL010000001.1 coordinate 46,991, forward strand.
TATTGATATTCTCGCAAAAATCATCTGTTCGACATCTGTGCCCGACAACAAAGGAACACTGACGCGCCGATTGCCTTGAAACACCAGCGCACCGTCAGAAATCAGCCGCCGGATTGCCTCGCGGACCGGGGTCATTCCAACCCCGAGTGATTCGGTCAAACCTTGTATCGTGACGGGTTGCCCTGGGACCAGATCACCGTACATGATCTGCGATCTCAGCGTTTGGTACACCTGTTCATGCGCCGGTCTTTTTCCCTCATCCACTTTCGAGTCAGATGCCTTATTTTTGATCAAATCCAAGTGGTTTACCCTGTTTCGCGTAGTGTCGACTTGCCAGACGCCTGGCCTCGTGAAACCATACGATGGATCGAGGGAAAACGCAAAACTTGATCAAATCAAAAAAAACGGGAAAATACCCGTACATTTGCAGGGAGAGAAATATGTCAATCAAAACGCTGACGATGACAGCGATTGTCGCGCTGGGGACTTCGGCGGCATTTGCCGAAGAGGTGCGCGTCTACAACTGGTCCGATTATATCGATGAGGACTTGCTGAAAAAATTCGAAGAAGAGACGGGGCTGACCCTGATCTACGACGTATTCGACAGCAACGAAGTTCTGGAAACTAAGATGCTGGCTGGTGGGTCAGGCTATGATGTGGTTGTGCCATCGGGCACGTTCCTTCAGCGCCAGATTCAGGCCGGTGCTTTTCAGGAACTGGATGAATCTAAACTCTCGAACTCAGGAAACCTTTGGGACGTAATTCAGGAACGCACCGCCGGTTATGACCCAGATAACGCTTACTCGATCAACTACATGTGGGGAACGACCGGCCTTGGCGTCAATGTTGGCAAGGTCAAGGAAGTTCTGGGTGACGATGTGGCACTGAACAGCATGGACCTGGTACTGAAGCCAGAGAACATGGAAAAGCTGGCCGAGTGCGGCGTGCATTTCCTTGATGCACCGTCCGAGATCATTCCGATGGTTCTGCAGTACATTGGTGAAGACCCGGACAGCCATGACAAAGACGTCATTGGAAAGGCCGAAGAAATTCTGGTGGGCGTGCGTCCACATATTCAGAAGTTCCACAGCTCGGAATACATTAACGCTCTGGCGAACGGAGATATTTGCGTCGCAGTGGGTTGGTCCGGCGACATCCTTCAAGCGCGGGATCGGGCAGCCGAGGCCGACAACGGCGTAGAGATCGAGTATCACGCGTTTGCCGAAGGCTCGCTGATGTGGTTCGACCAAATGGCTATTCCGGCAGATGCGCCGAACCCGGAAGGTGCGCACAAATTCCTGAATTTCATTCTGGACGCCAATAACATGGCTGCGGCCTCGAACTATGTTTATTACGCCAACGGCAACAAAGCTTCGCAAGAGTTCCTAGAAGAAGATGTGATCGGCGACCCGGCGATCTATCCGGACGATGCGACGATGCAAAACCTCTACATCACAACGCCTTATCCGGCGAAAACACAGCGTGTAGTTACGCGCATGTGGACCAAAGTCAAGTCGGGCACCTGAGCCGATAAATCTGAGCAAGGCGGATTGCCCGCCTTGCCCTTTCAATCAGACTGTCGAACGGGGGCCGCCTTGAACACTAACGTCTTTGCGCCGTGGGATGATCCACAGGCGAAGCCATTGATCCAGTTTCAGAATGTAACCAAGCGTTTTGGTGGGTTCACGGCCATCGACAACCTGTCACTGGATATCTTTGAAAAAGAATTCTTCGCTCTGTTGGGGCCATCTGGATGTGGCAAGACGACCATGATGCGTATGCTTGCAGGGTTTGAAACCCCAACTGAGGGACATATTTTGCTGGGCGGGCAGGACATCGACCCAATCCCACCGAACAAACGGGCGGTGAACATGATGTTCCAGTCCTACGCGTTGTTTCCTCACTTAAGCATCTGGGAAAATATCGCCTTCGGTCTGCGCCGGGATAATATGCCCAAGCGGGATCTTGAGGACCGCGTGGAAGAGATGCTGCGCCTGACCCGGCTGGAGCAATTCGCCCGCCGCAAACCACATCAGATTTCGGGTGGCCAACGGCAGCGGGTGGCCCTGGCACGGTCTCTGGCCAAGGCGCCAAAGCTGCTGTTGCTGGACGAACCCTTGGGTGCGCTGGACAAAAAGCTGCGGCAGGATACCCAGTTCGAGCTGATGGACATTCAGGAAAAGACCGGCACCACCTTTGTCATCGTGACCCACGATCAGGAAGAGGCGATGACCGTCGCCAGTCGCGTTGCCGTCATGGATCAGGGCAAGCTGATGCAGGTGTCGACGCCGGACAAGATTTATGAAAACCCGAACTCGGTTTACGTCGCGGACTTTATTGGTGATGTGAACATCATCGAAGGCCGGGCGACCGCGAATGGGAACGAAACCTATCAGGTCGACTGGGCCGAAGGACAATCACCGCTGACCGCAACCTCGCCGGCTGAATTCTCGACCGGTCAAAGCTGCCATCTGGCGATCCGCCCTGAGAAAGTGACGATTTCGGCGGACCGACCGGCCGATGCGATTAATGCGGTTCAGGGCAAGGTGCATGACATCGCCTATCTCGGCAACCTGTCCACCTATTATGTCGAATTGCCAAATGGCACGATCATCAAGGCGCAATCCGCCAACACGCGCCGAATCTCGCGCCGGTCCTTTACCTGGGAAGACCCCGTCTGGCTGTCATGGACGGCAACGGCTGCGGTTCTGTTGGCGAACTGATGCGCCGCGCTGTTCTGATAGCCGTCCCTTATGTCTGGCTGCTGGCTCTGTTTCTGGTGCCGTTCTTCATCGTGTTGAAAATTTCGCTGTCGGATGTCGAACTGGCCATTCCGCCCTATACGCCGACACTGGACCTGTCGCAGGGTTGGGCAGGGATAACGGATTTCTTCAGTCAGCTGGATTTCGAGAACTTTGTCTGGCTGACAGAAGACGACCTTTATTGGAAAGCTTACCTGTCCAGCGTCAAGATCGCGTTGATTGCGACTGTTCTGACGTTGCTGGTGGGGTATCCGATTGCTTACGGCATGGCGCGAGCGCCAACTGAATGGCGTCCCACACTGATGATGCTGGTAATCCTGCCATTCTGGACCTCGTTCCTGATTCGCGTTTACGCGTGGATGGGCATCCTCAGCAATGAAGGTTACCTGAACCAGATTCTGCTGTGGTTGGGAATCATTTCGACGCCGCTGACCATTTTGAATACCAACACTGCTGTCTATATCGGAATCGTCTACACCTATTTGCCCTTCATGATCCTGCCGATCTATTCGTCGTTGGAACGCATGGATGAATCTCTGATCGAAGCAGCCGAAGATCTGGGCTGTTCCCGACTTCAGGCGTTCTGGCTTGTGACAATACCGCTGTCGCGTCCCGGCATCATAGCGGGCTGTTTTTTGGTTATGATCCCGGTGATTGGTGAGTTTGTTATCCCGTCTTTGCTGGGCGGGTCTGGTACGCTGATGATTGGCAAGGTGTTGTGGGAAGAGTTCTTCTCGAACCGCGATTGGCCGGTTGCCAGCGCCGTTGCGGTGGTTCTGCTGCTGATCCTTGTGGTCCCCATCGTGCTGTTTCAGCGAAACCAGCAGAAACAGACGGAGGCCGAGCAATGAACAGGCTAAGTTGGTTCAACGCGGTGTCTTTGACACTGGGATTTGCCTTCCTCTACATCCCGATGGTCATCCTGATTATCTACAGCTTCAACGAAAGCAAGCTAGTCACAGTCTGGGCCGGGTTCTCGACCAAATGGTATGGTGAGCTTGCCCAGAACGAGGCGTTTTTGAACGCGGCTTGGGTGACGATCCGTGTTGCGGTGTTCTCATCCACTTTGGCCACGATCCTTGGCACGGCAGCTGCTTATGTTCTGGTTCGTGGCGGGCGGTTTTTCGGCAGGACACTGTTTTCCGGTATGATCTACGCGCCGCTTGTGATGCCCGAAGTGATCACCGGCCTGTCGCTACTTCTGCTGTTTATCGGTATCGGACTTGATCGGGGCATTTTGACCATCGTTCTAGCCCACACGACCTTTTCGATGTGCTTTGTGTCGGTCGTCGTTTCCTCACGCCTTGTGACCTTTGACAAATCGCTGGAGGAGGCCGCTTTGGATCTGGGATGTTCGCCCGCGCAGGCGTTCCGTCTTGTGACGCTGCCAATCATTGCCCCGGCGGTGATTTCGGGGTGGCTGCTGGCCTTTACCCTGTCGCTGGACGATCTGGTCATTGCGTCATTTACCTCGGGCCCGTCGGCCACGACCTTGCCGATCAAGATATTCTCGGCCGTCCGTCTGGGCGTCAGCCCTGAGATCAACGCATTGTCCACAATCATGATCGCAGTTGTCACCGTTGGCGTCATCACCGCCTCGCTGGTTACGAAACGCGCAATGGTCCGGCAAAAGCAGGATGAACTCGCCGCTGCGCGCACCGAATGAAACGTCTGTTTCCAGACTATACCTATGGACCAGGGCCACGACAGAACTGTTGGTGGGATCAGACGATTTCGGCCCCCGATTGGCCGATCCTCGCAGGTAATCTGAATGTCGACGTCGCGGTCGTCGGTGGCGGCTTTACCGGTCTTTCGGCGGCACTGCACTTGGCTGAGGCGGGCGCGAAAGTTGCCGTTCTTGAGGCTGCGACACCGGGTTGGGGGGCTTCGGGGCGCAATGGCGGATTTTGTTGTCTCGGCGGGTCCAAGCTGAGCCACGGGTCAATGGTCCGAAGGTTTGGCGCCGAAGCTACGCGGTCCTACGAACAGGCGGAATCAGACGCGGTTCAGCTTGTCGCGGATTTGCTGGACCAGCATCGGATCGACGCAGATACCCATTCGAACGGCGAAACCCAACTGGCACATTCCGCACGCGCGATGGAAAAGCTGCGCCGTAAGGCAGAGGCTTCAGGCGTCCTGCATGAACCTGATGACCTGCAGGGTCTGGGTCTGGGCGGCGCCTTTCATGGTGCCTATACAAATCCGGTCGGATTTGCCCTTAACCCACGAAAGTACCTGTTTGGCCTGGCAAGTGCTGCCAAAGGGCTGGGGGCGGGCTTGTTTCAGAAATCCCCGGTTGAAAGCATCAGGAAAACACCCGGCGGGTTCGACGTTGAAACCGGATCAGGTCATGTCCGTGCAAAAAATGTAATGATATGTACCAATGGGTATTCCAGCGAGGATATGCCCTCCTGGTTGTCGGGGCGATACATGCCCACGCAATCCACGGTTTTGGTGACCCGGCCGTTATCCGATTCCGAGCTGCAAGCGCAGGGCTGGACCTCGGAACAGATGGGGTATGACACGCGAAATCTGCTGCACTATTTCCGCCTGATGCCTGACCGGAGGTTCCTGTTCGGCATGCGTGGGGGCCTGCGATCGTCGCCTCGGGCCGAGGCCGCCATTCGCCGGGCAGCGCTACATGACTTCCAAGGCATGTTTCCTGAATGGAAAGATGTGGATGTGACCCATATGTGGTCCGGAATGGTGTGCCTGTCGCGCAAGTTGACGCCTTATGTCGGGCCGGTTCCCGATCAACCCGGAATGTTTGCCGCGTTTGCCTATCACGGGAACGGTGTCGCCATGGGCACATATTGTGGGCGCGCAATTGCTGGTTTGGTTTTGGACAAACAGTCCGAACTGCCCGTGCCAATTGCTCAGCCACCAAGGCGGTTTCCTCTTGGTTACTGGCGGCGCGCTCTGATGCCGCCGTCCTATGCGGCAATGGCGATTATTGATCGGTTGTCGCTCTAAAGCGCGGCTATTTCCAGTTCGAGCGTTTGGGTGTAATCAGTGGCCCCGTTTTCGATGCGCCACAGGCAATAGGCCGCCATGCGCCAAGCATACCAAGGGCGCAATTTACGGTACCGCGCGACCGTTTCGGCATGACCGTAAGCGGCAAGAAACCGTTCTTCTTCGGCCACGCTCAGAGGTGCACCGCGGTAAAGCCGCTGCATGGCTGGGGACAGGAACATCGCGATGTCCTCGCACGGATCGCCCAAGGCAGGGCACTGCCAGTCGATAAGCGTCATACCGGTTGGCGCGACAAGGATGTTTCCGGCCACTGTATCGCCATGAATCAGGCACGTGTGTGTGGTCGCAGGCACATGGCCCGTTGGACGATGCTGCGCGAGCCGTGCACGTGTGTTAGAGGCGCACGCACTGAGAATACGCTGGGCGTGTTCAGCCAGATCACCGCTGCCATTGCACCCTTGCGGTGCTTGAACTGAAACATCAAGCTTGTGAAGTTTATGCAGCAATCCGGCCACAACCTCTGGATCGTTTTTCCACGGCGATCCCGGAGCGTGATCATAAAATACCCAATGGCCTGTATCATGTGCTCCGGTTGCACGCAGGCGTGGAACAAATCCGGTTGGTTCGAGGGCACGCAAGCATTGCGCTTCTAGTTCGGGGTCGTTGCGAAACAGCGGATTGCGCGGTGTCGCGCGGTACAGCTTCAACACTTTGTCGCCGCTGCCGCCCAGCACTTTCCAGACCTGATTTGTGCGGCCGCCATACAACGTCTGAAACTCTGCATCGGGCCGAACAAGGTCTTGCGCGCGCAGATCGTCGACCAGATCTGAAGGGGGGAGGGTTGGGCCAGACAGGAGCTTCACCAGTGCAGTTAGCGAGTCGAATTTGCAAAGGTTTGAACTGTCCTGCCCGACAGATCAAGTTCCGGCTCTGACCCCGGTAACTGTCGTGGCGGTCACAACCTGCCCGCTTTCGAGCGTCAGCGTGACTTGATTGTCCACAACTTGAGCTTCAACGACCTCGTCGTAAACCTCTGCCTGCTGTGTCGAAAGCAGTACGTCGCCATCGTAACTTTCCAGCGTAGCTGAGTAAGTACCCGCCGCCAGCGGCTGCCCATCGCTTCGTTGACCTGCCCAAACTGTATTCTGGCCGGTTGTCGACACTGAGATGCGGTCGACAACGGCTCCTTCGCCGTCGCGGATAACCATGACCGCTTTGTCAGCCTCAGGTGCGGGCGTGGCAAACAGGGCCACAGGTTCGCCCTCGTATTGGAAAGCCGAGGGTGCCCGCACGTCCATGCCGATCCATTTGCCGAGCTTGTCCAGATTTGCACCACCCAGAGCCTGACCAAGTGTTGCTAACAGATCATTCGTCTGTACCTGCTGTTCAACCATCGAAAACTGCGCCAATTGCGATGCGTATTCCGACGCATCTAACGGTTTCAACGGGTCCTGATTCTGGGCCTGAACGGTAAGCATTTTCAGGAACGTCTCAAAGTCTGACGCCAGGCCAGTTTTTTTCGGCGCGTTTGCATTTCCTGTCGGGGTAGATGGTTGGGCGTTTGGTTGGGTTGGGGTAATCAAAGTCACAACCTCATGTCGATGCGGCCAACGGGGCCGGTTTTGGGAATGGGAGACGCATTTGAAGCGGTTTCGCTAAGCTGTGTTGTGTCAGCAGACGTTCGTTCCTGATCGTCGGCATCGTGCTGCTCGGTGTCTGATGAAGTCCCGAGGTCAAATGACAGATCGCCAAGACCAAAATTCCGGAACTCTTCCTCCAACACCGACAAATGGCGCCGCATCATTTCAAGGGTTTCCGGGCGTTCGGCGGAAATTGTCAGATGCAACCCGTCATCGCGACCGTTTAGCATGATTGAAACACGCCCCAGTTTTTCGGGGTTCAGCGCAATTTCAACCGCGCCGGACTTCGGCTGAGCATTGATGGCGGCGGAAATTTGGCCGGCAATGGCGCGCGCTGTCTCAGCTCGGGCGGTTTGTGCCATGAGCTGCACGGGCAACGCTGCGTCCCGACCAGCCGAAACAGGCGAATCTGTCCTTAGGACGTGATTGTCCTCCACCTCAAGAAACGCGGTCGCATCAACCTGAGCACGGGGTTTTTCCGGCGCGAACAACTGCAACTGAGCAATGCTCGGCATTCGTGCCGGATTAGTGGTTCGCTGCGCCGCAGGATTGGACAGCGGCGGTTGTTGTGTTTCATGTCGGGTCGGCGCCAGATGAAGGGGCAGGTCCGCAACTTCCTTCGAGGGCGTAGCGGCAAATGGCAATGCAGAATTCGCGGCGACAGCCTTTGTCGGCGCTGCTTCTGGCAGTGCCTCTGGACGCAAATCGGCGCGGTTTTGAATACTTGTGGTGGCCCTGCTCGGATCTTTGATGCCCGCATCAGCTCGTTCAACATCGGTGTTTGGACCAGTCAGTTCGCTTTGATGCACTTTCGGAATGTGCACTTCTGGCACGACAGTCTTCGGCGGTGTTTCGACGGGATCGAGTTTTGTGCCCAGTTCAAAACGTTCGTCTAGAGGCGGGCGCAGCAGTTCCTTCTCAGGATCGGCGGGCTTTTCCAATTCTTCAACCAAGACAGTCTCATCCGTTTCAACGTCAAGATCCGGTTCCGCACTATTAAGTTCGGCCGATTCATCATTGTTCTCACCTTTGTGCTGAATAAGCACCGCCTCAAACACCGCGCCGCCTTCATCCCCCGGTTCAGACCTGGGTCCATTGGATTTGAATGTTGCGGACGGCGAGGATGTCATCACTGAAAGAGGGTTGGGCATTTTGCTCCGACTCCGGTTGTGTGACCGGAAATCTGCCTGCAGGAAGTTACGTTTATTTTAACCGCTTTCACCTTTGATCGAAAAAGTTCGATGCAATTTTCGGAGAAAGCAATGAAGGTTTCTGTGCCTCTTCCACCGTCTAAAACTCCCGCCACTTCCCAAAAATTGCAGGAAGCGGCCATCGAATTGGAGGCCGCGTTTTTGGGTGAGATGCTGAAGTCGGCCGGTTTGGGAAAAGCGCGCCAATCCTTTGGCGGAGGTGCGGGCGAAGATCAGTTCGCCTCGTTTCTGGTTCCGCATCAGGCCCGTGCGCTGGCGAAGGCCGGGGGTGTTGGCCTGGCCGAAGCACTCTTCCAATCCATGATGGAGAATTCCAATGCCAAAGATACCTGAGACCAGCCTCATAAAGTCACTTGAAGAAGTTCTTGAGCTTGAGCGAAACGCATTGGTGCGAGGCGAACTGGATCGCCTGCATCATACGGCTCCGGAAAAGGAAAAGCTGATCGGGGCGATCAATGATCTTGATGTCTTTGGAAGTGATGAACTGATCAGCCTGCAGAAAAAGGTCGAGCGGAATCAAGAATTGCTGAACAGCGCCGCCGAAGGGATTCGCGCCGTAGCCAACCGCATGGCCGAGTTGCGGCGCGTGCGGCAGGAATTCAGCACATATGGCGCAGACGGTCAGCGCAGCGAATTCGCCGTCCGTCATCAAGCCAAGCTGGAAAAGCGAGCATAGTTACGGGTTTGATTCAAATCTGAGGTTTCTGAATTTCGCGCTTTAGCACTCCGTTAGGGGATCGACGTCAAAGGTGTTCGGGCACCTGGATACATCAGGTGGCGCGAACAGCCCGACGGCAGATCGCACCGATCAGAAAGACGTCAAAGCCCGTACTAGTTGCGGGAAGAGCATGGGCGCAAAAGGCCCGAACGGAAAAGGAAGAAAGCTAATGTCCAGCATTCTGACAAACAATGGCGCCATGGTCGCGCTGCAAACACTCAAGTCGGTCAACAAAGATCTTGGCGCAACCCGGAACGCGATCTCGACCGGTAAGGACGTTGCGACTGCGAAAGACAATTCGGCCGTCTGGGCGATTTCAAAAGTCATGGAATCGGATGTCAAAGGCTTCAACGCGATCAAGGACAGCCTGGCCCTTGGTGAATCCACCGTAGCAGTTGCGCGTAACGCGTCCGAAACGGTCACCGATTTGTTGTCCCAGATGAAAAGCAAAATCGTAGCAGCACAGGAAGACAACGTAGATCGCGACAAGATCAACGACGATGTGACCGCGTTAAAGGGCCAGATCAACTCGGTTGTGAACGCCGCGCAATTCAACGGCCTCAATCTAGTTAACGGCTCGGCGGGGTCCGCATCGATCCTGGCGTCTCTTGACCGGGACAACTCTGGAAACGTGACCGCGTCTTCTATCACTGTTGCTGGACAGGACCTTTCTACTGGCGGGTACACGGCGGCTCAGGTCTTTGACGGGTCGACCGGGTCTTCCACCGGCAACGACCGCGTTGGTGCGACGATTGACAACGGCACAACTTCGGCAACTGCGCTGGTAACGGATGAATCCAGTGGTGCGTTTGCTGCAGGCGACAAGGTTGTGCTGGCGATCGACGATCAGGTCGTATCCTACACGGTTTCCGCTACGGATGCTGCGGCCTCCACGACCGGTGATATAGTTGCAGTGGGTTTGAAGGCGAAAATTGATGAACTTGGTATCACGGGCCTGACCGTTGATTATGACTCGGGCACCGCGGGCACCTTGTCCGTTGCCAATGCCACCGGCACAGACATTTCATTCTCGGCTCAGTATGTGAACGCGGGTTCAGGCGGTCTTGGCGCATTGACCGGCATTGATGTTTCAACCGGTGCAGGTGCTACGGCCGCGTTGGCCACAATCGAGACGCTGATCGACACATCGATCGATGCATCGGCGGCCTTTGGTTCTTCGCAAGGTCGGATCGAAACGCAGAAAGAGTTCATTTCGAACCTGGCGGACTCGTTCAAATCCGGTATCGGGTCGTTGGTCGATGCGGATATGGAAGAAACCTCGGCACGTCTGCAAGCGCTTCAGGTTCAGCAACAGCTGGCAACCCAGTCGCTGTCGATCGCAAATCAGGCACCGCAGTCGATTCTGTCACTGTTCCGCTAAGTTCAGGAACATGGTCGGGGCGCGGCAACGCGCCCCGATACTGACCGCCAAGTGACAGACTACTGGAAGGATTTTACGTGACCCCGCAAGCCATCGCACAACGAGCATATTCACAGACCGCCGCGCCAACGCGCACCCCGCGCGATACGGAATACGAGGCGATCTCGAAAATCACGCGCAGGCTCAAGGCCGCCGCGGCCCGCCAAAAATCAGATTTCGGCGCGTTTGTGCAGGCTTTGCACGAAAACCGGCGACTGTGGACCGTTCTGGCCAGTGGCGTCACGGACTCTGACAATGCGCTGCCAAACGATCTGCGTGCGCGGATATTCTATCTGGCGGAATTCACCGAACAGCACAGTAGCCAGGTATTGGGGAACAAAGCCTCGGTTGAGCCATTGTTGGAGATCAACATGGCGGTTCTGCGCGGTCTTCGCCAAATGGAGGCTTCCTGATGGCAGGGTTGGTTTTGAAATTAGCGCCGAAAGAACGGGTTTTGATCAACGGTGTAGTCGTGGAAAATGGAGACCGCCGTAGTCGTTTTTCGATCATGACACCTGAGGCGAATGTACTGCGCCTGCGGGATGCGATCCACCCGGACCAGGTGAACACTCCGGTTCGACGTGTCTGCTATGCTGCTCAACTTGTGCTGTCTGGAGATATGGAACCCGATCAGGCACGCCAACAATTGTTACGGCGCGTCGAAGAGCTGAGCCAGGTCTTTACTGACGCCGACAGTCGCCGGGTTCTGTCCGAGGCAACGCAAGCGCTTCTGGATCAGCAGTTTTACAAATGCCTTAAAGCCTTGCGCGCGCTGCTGCCCCGCGAAGAGCGGCTCATGGCCTACCAGTAATGACGTTCCAGCCGGTCATACCTTCGGGCGGCATTGTCGGCTGGCGATTCCTGCAGCGGACATATGACGCGCAGATCGACAGTTTTTCTTCGTCCTCTGTCAACAAAAGGGACAGTGAGTACTTTTTGGAGAAGATCAAAAAGGTCCAGACAGCAGAGGAATTGGTGTCCGATCGCCGGTTGTTGCAAGTTGCACTCGGGGCCTTTGGGTTGGAATCCGACTTGGACAATCGCTACTTCATACAGAAGATCCTGTCCGACGGGACCAAAGCGCAGGATGCGTTGTCCAATCGTCTGTCCGACAAAAGGTACCGGCAGTTTTCCGAGGCGTTTGGGTTTGGGCCGGGCGAGGTGCGCAAAACCGGGCTGATCACCAACATGGAAGAGATTGCACGTGACAGCGTCGTGTCTCGATTTGAAATTGCTGTGGGTGAATCAGATGAAACGATGCGGATCGCTTTGTATGCGCAGCATGCTCTGGGGGAGCTGGCTCAAAAGGAAGGCAGCAAAGATACCAAGTGGTTTGATTTGATGAGTTTGCCTCCGCTGCGGCGGATGATGGAAAATGCTCTGGGGTTACCGTCCAGCTTTGGCCAGTTGAATATCGACAAGCAACTGGAAGTGTTCAAAGACAGGTTGTCAGGGCTGACCGGGACCGATGATCTGGCCCAATTCGAGGATAAGGCCGCAATAGAGCGGCTGACAGATCAATTCCTTGCCCGTAGTCAAATCGCCCAGCTTGAAAGCGCGATTTCCCCGGCGCAGACCGCGCTGATCCTGCTTGGTGTCTAAGGCAAAAAAAGTGCTTCGGACGCGCGACGACCACCAGAAGCGTTGTCGGGTGGCCCTGATTGATTTGAACTGCGCGCTTTTTGTATCTTAAGCGTTCAGAACGGCATCTGCGGAAGTTCTGAGAGCATAAGACTCGACCGGTTGCGAAACATTATGCAGCTTGACGTCGCCAAGAGGCAGCGCATTGGCGCAGGCGGGCACAATATCGGCAGACACCACAATCCTGTGGTTTTTGGTTTTTCCATATTCACCCAGACGCGCAGCGATATTCGCGGCTTGTCCGATCACGGTAAAGTCCAGCCGTTCACGTGAACCGACATTGCCGTAGGTCACGCGCCCGTAGGCAACCCCGATTGAGCAATCACAATGGTTGTCGGAACCTGACTGGCGCAACTCTCCCAACTTTTCCACGATGTTGATGGCGCTGCGCTGTGCGTTTTCGCGGGCGTTTTTTGAATCCTCACCCGCTGGAAATACGGCAAGGACCGCGTCACCGATGAACTTCAGGACTTCGCCGCCGTTTTCATGCACGATGCCAGAAACGGTTTCAAAAAAGTCATTCAGAAGGTTGATGTAGTCTGTGCGCCCCAGTTTCTCTTCCAAGCTGGTCGAATTGCGCAGATCACAGAACATGATGGCGGCATCAATTTCATCCCCGTCGCCGCGCCGGATCTCCCCCCCTAAGACGCGCGCGCCCGAGCGTTTGCCAACATAGGTTTCAAGCAGGACCTGAGCGTTCTCTCGCTGCATGAAAACCTCATAAAACCGGGCGATCACCAGCGAGCATTCGAACACCAGCCCAAGGTTTTCCGTCGTGAAACCGTCCGGGTGATCGCAGGTCAGGGTCAGAACGTTGGTACGTCCATCCGAGAACGGCAACGGCATGGCGACATAGTCGGTCGCCCCTTTTTCACGCAGGTCCTCCATGATTGGAAAGCTATTATGGGGGTTTTCCGCGTTCAGCCGCTGTCGCACGCCGCCCAGCCCGTTCGACACATGACGTAATGGGCTGTTGATATAAGCCGGGTGGTCGTGGATTTCGTAGGTCGGAACATTGGTCGAAATCTCGGCCTCGCCCTTTTCCCAGATGTAGTGCTTGCCCGCTATCAGCGGATGCAGGGACCATGTCAGGATGCTCAGGCGCTGGATGGCGATCCCATGTTCCAGCATTTTCTCGGCCAGCGCTTTGGTGAATGCCTCAGGCGTGTCATTCGCAGACGCCCCACGCATTAGCCAATCGATCAAAGGACCACTGATATTGCCGTCTTCGGGTTCCCGGAGCTGGTTATCGCCCAAATCTATCCGGGTATACGCGTTGGGCAAAAATCCGATATGCCCCTGAATGGCGGCGCTTTCTGGAAGCGCCTCCTCATAGGCCCAAACGGAATTGGCCAGTCGTTCACCATCCAGGATGACGTCGTGATAGGTCGCAGTGCCCTTGAAGGGGCAAAAGGTTTGCAGTTCGGTCTCGTCGCTGAGATCCACCAGCACGTCCTCGCGCGGGATGTAGATCGTCGGCGGCAGCCGCGTTTCATACATGACCTTGGCTTTGCTGCTTTCGGCTAAAAGGTCCTGGTCCCGGTAAATCGCAATTTTACCGCTTAACCGTTCGACCGAGATCCCATAGCCCTTTGGTCTTGCTGTGGCGTGGACGTTCATCATCATCCTCCCTGGCCCGGGGTCACTATAGGATGGGCCTTGTGAAGGGGATTTCCAAGGGGCGGTCTCGGCATTTTTATCGTGCGATAGCTGCGGAACCCCGTCGGATCAGACCATCTGGATTACATCCTTTTCGATGGACAGCATATAGCCTTTCTTGGCGATGTTCTTGACCAGCAGCTCGCTGACCATCTGATTGCCCAAGGCATCACGCAACCGTTTGATCCGCGTGGCGCCGGCAGCTTCGTCACAGTCGGCGGCGCTTTTGCCCGAGATCATCGCCTCGATCTGAACACCGGACAGAACCTCATCATCCAGTCGAGACTCAGCCAGGACGGACAATGTCTCCATCGCTGCGGGCGTCAGTTTGAAATCCATATTGTTCAGGTAGACGGTGTTTTCCTCGCGACTGATCAGCAAGGATGTCACTTGAATACCAGTTCGTTCAATTTGCGCCATCCGACGGTTCAGCATCACTAGCATCACCAGAAAAACCAGCGCCGTCACAAGCATGGCGCTGGCAAAGACAAGCAATACAAATATCACCATACGATAGCTGGACAGCGTATCGGCAAAGGCGGTGCCGGACTGGGCCAAAATCTCCAACAGGCGAATTTCAGTCTGCGAGGTCAGATCGCTTTCGACAAATAGCCGTTCAACGCGCGCGTTAAAGGCGTTGGCGTCCGGCAGGGTCCAGAACAAAAAGATGGCGGCAGTGACGAGAATCAGGATGATCGCCGCAATACCCGCACCGACCAGTCTTGTTCCTGACCGTCTGGCTTCAGTAACGGAGATAGAATTGTCCGGCATTGGCCTTCCTTTTATCCAATCCTTCCGGCCCAAAGACAGACATGACGTTCAACAAGGTCCAGCCCGACGCGCTAAGGCGTTGCGAGACTTCTTGTTGGGCCTGGCCTTTGTCACAGGCCGAAACCTGCATCACGCCATAGTGCAGCCGCAGGGGGTTGTCCTGCTTGGCCTTGTAGTCCGCATAGCACTCTGCCGACGCGGCGGTACCAAGCGATATCAGGGCCGCAACGGCCAGAGAAGAGAGGATCGGTTTCATAGGCTGCATCCTGCGCATGGGTTTGCACGATATTCAATAACCTAAGGGGTTTGAGGGGCGTGATATCGGATAACAACCGCTCGTTATTGCTTGTCTGAAGGGTGCGGACCCAGTGTTGGGGCACCACGTTTGCGGTCTGTGCCGGATCGCCCCGAAACACTAGGAAGGACACGCATCATGCACCGGAAGTTCATCGCTATTATCGTCGCTACTGCTGTTGCCATCACCGGCGTCTCAGCCTCGCAGGCGCGGGCTGCGGATGCCAAGGACATCCTTGGCGGGCTTGCCGCTATTGCGATCATCGGGGCAGGGGTCCACTACTATAATCAGGAAAAACGCAAGAACCGAACCCGGACAACGCGTCATCAAACCTACACGCCCCAACCTTATGTAGCGCAGCCCAGCTACCCGGTACGCCCCCTGCCGCAGCATGTGGCGAGGTATGATCTGCCGCAGCAATGTCTGCGCACATTCAATACGTATTCGAACAACCATCCGCTTCTGGCACCGAATTGCCTTAAGAAGCACTACAAACATGCCAATAGCCTGCCGCAAGAGTGCAAGGTCGGTTTCTGGAACGGCAATAAGGTGAAGCGGGCATACGAACCCGCATGCCTGCGCCAGAAAGGATACCGCGTCGTTTACAAGTAATCACTTTCGAGCAGGAGCGGAGCCATAGAAGCACCGCGCGGGAGAGGGTGGCGCAAGCCGCCCTCTCTTTTTTGTCTTGCGGCGGGGCGCGAAACGCGGTTTTCGGTTGGTATGACAACGCCAGATTATTCGATTGAACAGGCGGCAGTGGCGCAAGGATATGTACGCATTGCCGGTGTGGATGAGGTGGGGCGGGGACCATTGGCCGGGCCAGTGGTTGCGGCTGCCGTGATTTTGAACCCCGAAGATATTCCCGAGGGGCTGAATGACTCCAAGAAGCTGACGGCCAAACGGCGCGTTGCAATGGACGCTGCCGTTCGTGACCGCGCGGAATTCGCCATTGCCGATGCTTCGGTTGCCGAGATTGACCAACACAACATCTTGCGTGCCTCGCATTTGGCGATGGAACGAGCGGTTGCGGCCCTTGATCCTCCGCCGGACTATCTGCTGATTGACGGAAACATGATCCCTCGCGGTTTGACGATCCCGGCGCAGGCGGTAGTCAAAGGCGACGCGCATTCCGTGTCGATTGCGGCGGCTTCTATTATTGCCAAAAACTGGCGCGATCAACTGATGGTGGATTTGGCGCAACAGCATCCCGGCTATGGATGGGAGAAGAATGCAGGCTATCCGTCAAAACAACACAGGGAAGCGCTGCAAAATCTTGGTGTGACCCCACATCATAGGCGTTCATTCAAGCCGGTACACAATATCTTGTATCAAGAGTAAATCGTAAGCTGCTGATTCAAAAAAGAAATTGACGGCGAATCGACTTTGACTCATCCTTGTCTCAACCAAATGAGCGCAAAAGCGCCGTGGATACTTGAGGCAGTAGAATGACAACAACCACTAAAAAGGGCGCAAAAGCGCTCCCTTTAAACACGATTCTATCTGGCGACTGCATCGATGTGATGAACAGTCTACCCGAGGCGTCGGTTGACCTGATTTTCGCAGATCCGCCATACAATCTTCAACTCAAAGGCCAGCTGCATCGCCCCGATAACAGCCAGGTAGACGCGGTTGATGATCACTGGGATCAGTTTTCAAGCTTTGCTGTCTATGACAAATTTACCCGTGAATGGCTGAAGGCGGCGCATCGTCTATTGAAACCCAATGGTGCGATTTGGGTTATCGGGTCTTACCACAACATCTTCCGCGTGGGTTCGGCCCTGCAGGACGCGGGCTATTGGATTTTGAACGATGTTGTCTGGCGCAAATCGAATCCGATGCCGAATTTCCGTGGCAAGCGTTTCACCAATGCGCATGAGACAATGATCTGGGCCTCCAAGCGTGAGGGTGCCAAGTACACTTTCAACTACGAAGCGCTGAAGGCGCTTAACGAAGGCGTACAGATGCGCAGCGACTGGGTTCTGCCGATCTGCACCGGGCACGAGCGTCTCAAGGATGAAAACGGTGACAAAGCACACCCGACGCAAAAGCCGGAATCGCTGCTGCACCGTGTCCTGATTGGTTCGACCAACCCCGGTGATGTTATTCTGGATCCGTTTTTTGGTACGGGCACAACCGGTGCTGTCGCCAAGATGCTAGGTCGCGAATTCATCGGGATCGAACGCGAGGAGAGCTATCGCAAGGTTGCTGAGAAACGCATCTCCAAAGTCCGGAAATTCGATCGCGAAGCGCTGGAGGTCAGCGCCAGCAAACGCGCCGAGCCACGCGTGCCCTTCGGCCAACTGGTCGAACGCGGTATGTTGCGTCCGGGTGAAGAGCTTTATTCCATGAATCAGCGTCACAAGGCCAAAGTGCGTGCGGACGGAACGCTGGTGGGTAACAACGTCAAAGGCTCGATCCATCAAGTGGGCGCGCAGTTGGAAAACGCACCCTCATGCAATGGCTGGACCTACTGGTGCTTCAAACGCGATGGCAAAACAGTGCCGATCGACGTTCTGCGCCAACAGATCCGGGCCGAAATGAACTGATTGAACGAACACCGCCGGTGCCTGTGGCCTGACACAAGGCACTAAGCCTTGCCCCGCCGATCTCGGCGGGGTCTTTTGTTTTATTCGTCCCCCGGTTCCGATATGAGATTTCTTACACTGTTGAGCACGTGAGGAGCCTCGGCCATGTCGGATGTTACAGCCAGCGAGTCCCGATTTGGGCGGTTCTTTGTGACCAAGCCGGATGAGTATGATCTGGACAACAAATACACCGAAGCAGCGCTGGAGCGGCATAAGCGCGAAGGGTTGGAGCTGGCCGTTCGTGCCCGCTGGGTGGCGATGGGGCTGACCGGCATTCTGTTGATCTACCTGAACACCAATTGGGATGTTCTGTGGTATCACTTCATTCTGTTGTTGATCTGCGCCAATGGTTGGCTGATCCGGCGTGCCGGGCGTGTTGGGCAGTCACGGGTCGAACTGTTGCTGATTTTTGTCGATCTGTTGATCATGACACTGGGGATGATTGTGCCCAATCCGTTCAGCGATGATGTGCGACCGCTGGCTATGCAATTTCGGTTCGACAACTTCCAGTATTTTTTCATCATTCTTGCGGCAGGAACCTTGGCCTATTCGTGGCGCACGGTCGTGGCTATCGGGACATGGACCGCGATGATGTGGACAGTGGGTTGGATTATCGCCTGGTGGGTGGCTACGCCAATTCCGGGCATCAGTGAGCGCGTGGCCGAGGCATTGGCAGGGTATCCCGATGTTGCAGTTCTGTTGGATCCCAACAGCTTTATGGTTCCTCAACGTATACAGCAGGTGATCGTGTTTCTGATGGTTGCGGTCACGCTTGGTATTTCCATGCGGCGGCTCAACCGGTTGTTGATGACGAATGCAGGGCTTGAAAGGGAACGCGCTAACCTGTCGCGATACTTCTCGCCAAATGTCGTGGACGAGCTCAGCCAGAATGATGAACCGCTCAAGCAGGTTCGCAAAGAAGACATCGCCGTTTTGTTCATAGACATCGTAGGGTTTACGAAATTCGCGGCCGGGCGCGACCCGTATGACGTCATCGAACTGCTGCGCGGCTTTCACGCCCGAATGGAAACGGAAGTGTTTCGTCACCATGGCACGTTGGACAAATATCTTGGGGACGGTTTGATGGCCACCTTCGGAACGCCGGTGCCAACCCCACTGGATGCCAGCAACGCGGTGGCTTGCGCGCTGGATATGGTGGATGTAATCGATCGCTGGAATCTGGAGCGGCGGCGGGCAGGCGAGCCGGAAATCCGCGTGGGCATAGGGGTTCACTACGGGTCGGTGGTATTGGGAGATATTGGGGCGAACCGATTGGAATTTGCGGTCATCGGAGATGCGGTGAATGTCTCTGCCAAACTTGAGGCGTTGACCCGCGATCTTGACGCTCGCGTAGTGCTGAGCGATGCGGTGCGAGCGAAAGTAATTCTGGAAGGTAACAACGCACCCGACCTCATGGCCGGTTTTGCGAGGCATGAAAACCAGCCTGTCCGCGGGGTACAGGGCGCTATGGATATTTGGGTCCATTAGGTCCAACGGCTCCCGCCGATCTGCCACGCATCGAAGATGCATGGCATCCCGTTGGGCCGTGCAGCGCCCGAGCGCGCCGCGGTCAGGATCGCGGCAGTGGGTTTAAAGACCTGTTGTAGGGTTTCCAGTCGGTGACTTCGGGATAATACTGTCTCCGCCACGCACGTACGCGGGGGTTCATGACACGACGCCACAGTGGTGGGATCATCGCAGCGACAGTCATCACAGGGTAGCCATAGGGAAGTTGCGGGGCCGCGTCCTCCGAGTGATGCTGCAGCAACGGAAAGCGCCGGTTGGGTTTGTAGTGGTGGTCAGAATGGCGTTGTAGGTTGATCAGTAGCCAGTTCGACGCTTTTTGCGAGGCGTTCCATGAATGGCGCGGCTGGACGTGTTCGTATTTTCCCTCGCCCAGGTGTTTGCGCGTCAGGCCGTAATGTTCGACGTAATTCACCAGTTCCAGTTGCCATATGGCGACGCCTGCCTGCACCAGGAACAGGGCAACGCCCGACCATCCCCCGAGCACGAAAGCCAACGCCAGCATACCCGCCTGAAGCGCCCAATAGCGCCAGAACGGGTTCGCCAGGTCGGTCCAAGGGCGTTGCTTGCGCGCCAGCTTGTCCCGTTCCGCGCGGAACGCGGACACGAGGCATTGCCACAGCACCCGAGGGTAAAACCGGTGGAACCCTTCGTTGTACCGTGCTGTGACCGGATCGCGCGGGGTCCCGACGTAGCGGTGGTGGACCAGCAGGTGTTCTGACCGGAAGTGGGAATACAGCACCATGGCCAGAAGGACATCTCCCAGCCAACGTTCCAGTCGCCCCTTCTGGTGCATCAGTTCATGACTGTAGTTGATCCCGATGGTGCCGGAGATCACGCCCATACCGAAGAACAAGCCAATTTTGCCCAGAACGGACAGGTGATCGGTGTGTGTTGCGTACCAGATCAGTCCAAACAGAGTTAGAAACTGAATCGGGGCCCATGTTTTGGTCAGCAGAACGTACCATTTCAGGCTGCTGTCTGGTGTGTCAGGGTCGACATTTTCGAGGTTTAGGCCCGTCAGCTGGTCCAGAACCGCGAATACCCACCAGGTCGAAAGTGGCACCAGCAAGACCCACCAGCCACCGGCAAACGCGGTAAGCCAGATAATGGGGATCAATAGGAGGGACACCCAGTACGGCAACGCTGCTTGCCAACGTGACAGACTTTCTGATGCGATCATCGCTTCGCTCCGAGAAACTGCTGGCAGACTAGCCTCACCCGACAAGGCCGCACAATGGGTTACGTAGAGCGCCAGAGATCATATGCTTTTCGCATGACCGTAGGCAGGTCACTGGGTCGGAACGCGTGCTTGTCCATGATAATCAGGTCACCCTGCGGCCTGTCGGCTGGCAGCGTGGCTGTCCAGATGCGCAGGATCAGGTGGAAATGCGTAAAGGTATGACGCACTTCGCCTGGTAACACTTGCCAGTCGCTTGGAAATGGCGGGACCTCAGCCGGCGCGTCTGTCCATTCCGAACCGGGCCAGCCCAGCATCCCGCCCAGCAGCCCTTTGTCGGGGCGGCGTTCCAGCAGCAAGGCTCCGTTATCGCCTTGGGCAATATAGACATGGCCATATCGGGTTGGCTTGGGCTTTTTAGGTGATTTGCGCGGCAGTTCGGCCTGCGTTCCTGCCACGCGGGATGCGCAGGGGTCACGGACGGGGCAGATCCCACAGGCCGGAGATTTTGGTGTGCAGATTGTGGCTCCTAAATCCATGACCGCCTGTGCGTAGTCTCCGGGTCGGGTGACAGGCGTCAGCACTGCAGCTTTGCTTTTTAGCAGTGGTTTCGACCCGGGCAGCGGGTCGTGGATGTCGTATAGGCGGGCCATCACCCGTTCGACATTGCCGTCCAACACGGTTTCAGGGCGATCAAAAGCGATGGCTGAGATCGCGGCGGCGGTATACGGGCCGATACCGGGCAATTTAAGCAGCGCATCATAGGTATCAGGAAACTGGCCGCTATAGTCGTCAGCTACGACCCTTGCGCATTTCAGAAGGTTGCGGGCGCGCGCATAATATCCAAGGCCGGCCCATTCCCCCATGACCTGATCATCCGGGGCCGCTGCCAGGGCCTGAACTGCCGGCCACCGGTTTGTGAACCGCATAAAATAGTCGCGTACCGCTGCAACGGTGGTCTGCTGCAGCATGACCTCGGACAACCAAACGCGGTAGGGGTCAGGCATCACGCCTGCAGCCCGATCGGCAGGGGCCA
Source organism: Ruegeria sp. BI12 (assembly GCF_056537985.1). Taxonomy (NCBI): domain Bacteria; kingdom Pseudomonadati; phylum Pseudomonadota; class Alphaproteobacteria; order Rhodobacterales; family Roseobacteraceae; genus Ruegeria; species Ruegeria sp. BI12. Next base: position 68,409 of record NZ_JBQFSL010000001.1, read on the forward strand.
CACGCCATGGCATCTCGCGCGCATGGCGGTCGTACCAGCCCAGCAGCGCGCTGCTCACATCAAATTCACCGGAGTCACGCAAGTTTTATCTATCTCCCTGTCGGGTTTCGCTGGCGCCCGTTGTCCCGCCCTTTACAATAGCGGCGCAGGAGTTGGAAACCAGATGCAGCGCAGACGTTCTTCGACCCGCGGGTTTAAACGCACCGCGACATTGCTGAACGACCAGATCAGGCGCGCCGGTGAAAGCCGGGGCTTTGCTGTGTCACGCCTGTTGACCCATTGGTCCGAAATCGTTGGACAGGATATAGCTGCCATCGCGCGGCCGGTGAACGTGGGCTATGGGAAGGGCGGAATCGGTGCAACGCTGACGGTGCTGACAACTGGCCCGCAGGCCCCGATGCTGGAAATGCAAAAGGAACAGCTGCGCGGAAAGGTGAATGCGGTCTATGGCTACAATGCGATCAGCCGGGTACGCATCACTCAGACCGCTCCGACAGGATTTGCCGAGGGGCAGGCCAGTTTCGACCACAAGCCGAAACAAGCAAAACCCAAGATCGAACCGGAAATCGCAGCCGAGGCGGACCGGGCGGCGCAAGATGTCACAGATGGTGATTTGCGCGCAGCCCTTGAACGCCTGGGCCGTAACGTTTTATCCAAGCAAAAACGCTGAGAAAGGGCTGAGAAATGAGCCGTATTGCAACCGGAATTTGTGCGGCCGTCGCCGTGGCCGCTGGCGGCTATTGGCTGTCGCTGTCAAATTCCAATTCAGTAAATCCGCTGATCAGCAGCGCCGAGGCGCAAGAGGCTGATCTGGACACGTCCACCATCGTCGAAATGACACTGGGCGCCGAAGACGCGCCGGTCGAGATCATCGAATATGCCTCCTACACCTGTCCTCATTGTGCGAATTTTCACAATGGTGCGTTCAAAGAGCTTAAGAAAGACTTCATCGACACCGGCAAAGTGAAGTTCATCTATCGTGAGGTCTATTTTGACCGCTATGGCCTGTGGGCGTCGATGGTTGCGCGTTGCGGCGGTCCCGAAAAGTTCTTTGGTATCTCGGACCTGATTTATGAAGGTCAGTCCGAATGGACCAAAGCCGGCGGCCCCGCCGAAATCGTCGACGAGCTGCGCAAAATCGGCCGTCTGGCGGGTATCGACAATGACCAGCTTGAAGCGTGCCTGCAGGACGGTACCCGCGCGCAGACGCTGGTGGCGTGGTATCAGGAAAATGCCGAACGTGACGGCGTTCAGGCCACCCCGTCCTTTGTCGTGAACGGCAAGAAGGTCGACAATCAATCCTACGAGGGCTTCAAGAAGCTGATCGAAGAAGAACTTGGCAGCTGATTGCTGTTGGCCGGCTCGCCAAGGGCCGGTCACCTACTTTGGTGATGGAGCAATTTGCAGCAGAATCTGCTTCACCTTCTCGGCCTCGGCAACTTTCAACCGAACAGGTAGCGTAATGACCTTGCTGCGAAACGCGGCAGGCAGGCGCACGGCGTCTTTTTCCGTGGTCACCATCTGCGCACCTAACAACCGCGCTTCGTTTTCAAGGCGGGTCATCAGAGCAGGCGTCAGCGGCTGGTGATCGTCCAGCGCCTCGGCTCGAAGTAGCGTCGCGCCTTGTTGGCGCAGCGTGGCAAAGAACTTTTCCGGATGGCCGATGCCCGCAAAGGCAAGAACCTGAGTATCGCTCCAATCCATGCCGGTTTGCAGCGGCTCAACCGCGCCTGTGGCATGCGGAACAGTCAGTCTTTGTCCCCAACGATCGGCGAATTCGGTTTGGGCATCCGCGTCGCCGAGGGACAACACCAGATCAGCGCGCTGTAATCCGATTTCCACCGGTTCTCTTAAGGGGCCAGCCGGCAGGCATTGCCCATTTCCGAAACCGCGTGCCGCATCCACCACGATGACCGAGAAATCCTTAGCCACCGAGGGGTTCTGAAACCCGTCATCCAACACGATGACTGTGGCACCTGCCGCCGCAGCTGCCTGGGCTCCTGCAGCGCGGTCCTTGGCAACCCAAACATCGGCAAAAGCCGCCAGCAACAGCGGCTCATCCCCGACCTGCGCTGCAGTGTGCTTGCCGGGGTCAACACGTACTGGCCCTTCGAGCGAACCACCGTGCCCGCGGGTGACCACATGCGTTTCATGCCAGGCATCGCGCAATTGCTCGATCATCCAGATCACGGTCGGCGTCTTGCCGGTACCGCCAGCATTCAGATTGCCGATGCAAATGACAGGGACTCCAGGTTTTAAACCAGTCCTGGAAGCGATCCGGCGGGCCGTTGCCTTGGCATAGAGCCGACCAAGCGGCGCCAGAAGCCGCGCGCGCAAGTCCAGCCGATCTGGCGCGGTATTCCAGAAATCAGGTGCTCGCATCATCCGCACTCCGCTGGTCCAGATAGTCCTGTATCAAGTCGATCAGGTGATCCGCCTGTGGTGCACCTTCGGTTACTATTCGCCAACCCGCCAGTGCCATATTGGCAGCTTGATCCGGCGCCAACAGCTCGACCACTGCATCGCCCAGCTCGGTGGCGGATCTGACGGTGCGCGCGGCACCGGCCCGGTCAAGCTGATCGTAAAGCTGTTGTTGGCTGTGCACAAACGGGCCGTGGATAACAGCTGATCCCAGCGCCGTGGCGATCAGCGGGTCTGCGCCTCCTGCTCCGCGTTCCAGTGAGCTGCCCATGAAGGTCACCGGCGATACACGGTGCCACAGGCCCAGATCCTCGGGCACGGCGGACAGGATCACTTGTGTCATGTCCTCGATCGTTCCGCTTTCGTCCCAGTTGGTACATCGCAGATCCATTGCCTCAAGCCGCCGGTGCAGCGGCCCGGCTTCTGTAATGTCGGCCACTTGCAGGACCAAAGCCAAACGCGGAAGCATGCGCATTGCCTGCCTATGGGCGCTGAGGACCGAGATAAATTCCTTGTCCTGCACCCATGCAGCCAGCCAGACCGGTCGGCCGGACAGCGAATGGTTTACTTCGATCAACTCGTCCTCGGGCCACGGGCGCGGGTTGGGACTGACGTGAAGGGGGGGTGCCTCTTTCACCTTGTTCGACGCAATGCCAAGCCGCCGAACCTGGCGGGCGGTGTCCGGTGTCGTGCACAGGATCGTCTGAAAACAGTCAATCGTGTATCGGGTTATGTCAGGCAGCCAACGGCCGCCTCGTGCGACTTTCACGTCCGCTTCTGCTTCGATCAACATCAGGGGAATCCCACGTTCATCGGCGCGCGTAATCACGTTTGGCATCAGGCCGCCTCCAACCCAAATGCCAATATCTGGCCGCCAATGATCCAGAAACGCGCGCGCAGCACCGGTTTGTTCAGAGGGCAGGTTGACCAGAGGGTATCCGCTGCTGGCCCATCGGGTCAGATCCGCATCGGGCGGCGCGGTCAGCACCACCGACAGGTTTGGTCGGGCTTGCTGCAGCCGCTGGCAAAAATCAATAATGGCACGGTGACGTTCCCATGCATTGATATGCAGCCACAGTACCTCACCTTCAGGCCGCGCAATCTCGCCGCTGCTGGTGGTATTCTGCATACCCCAGGACAGCACGCGATACGCGGCAAGGCTTAACGAGCGTGGCTTGCTCATGGTGCGATTCCAGGGCTTTCCGGTTCGAGTTGTTCCGACAGTAGTCCATAAACACCTGAACCCGCAGCGATCACACCGTTCAAACGCGGAAGTGCGTTGTTGAATCGCAGGGGCTGGCCCGCCCGGTCCGAGCACATGCCACTGGCTTCGCGAATGATCAGATCACCCGCGGCGATGTCCCATTCCCAGCTGGGCCTAAGCGTCATCATCCCGTCAAATCGCCCCTGCGCGACAAGCGCCATGCGATATGCCAGCGACGGCCTGTAGTTCCGTTTGAACTCGGGCACCTGTCCCTGACGCCAGTGCCGGGGTTGCAAGTTCGGTTTCGCGGCCAAAACCTCGGCGCTGTCCAGCGCGCAACGCTCGGTGACATTGATCGTTTCTTGGTTCAGTGTGGCGCCCTGACCTTTAGCCGCCGCATAAAGCAGGTCGCGTAACGGAAGGTAAATCACAGCTGCTGTGACCACGCCCTGCTCGGCGACGGCCAGTGAATGAGCCCAGGTCCGCGAACCCTCGGCAAAGCTGCGGGTCCCATCAATCGGGTCAATTATGAAAACGCGGTCTTTTGACAGCCTGTCCGGTGAATCCTCGGTCTCTTCGCTAAGCCAGCCATACCCCGGACGTGCCGCAGGCAACATTTGTTCAAGCATCGCATTGACGGCAAGATCGGCTTCAGTCACGGGACCGGCGCCGTCGGGTTTATCCCAGCGTTCCGCAGTGGCCCCCGAAAACCGTGTGGCGATCTTTCCGGCCTCTAATGCGGCGTCAATAAGCAGTTGCAGGTCAGTTGCCGGCAAGTGTCATTCCTTCGATCAGGATCGATGGCACCACGCGGGACAAATACGTGCGAGCGTCATTTGCCGGAATTATCCGTTTCAGCATGTCGCGCAAATTGCCTGCGATTGTGCATTCGTTGACCGGGTGGGTAATCTCACCGTTGTCGACCCAAAAGCCCGATGCCCCGCGTGAGTAATCGCCGGTGTTGGGGTTGATTGTCGACCCGATCATCGAGGTCACCAGCAGGCCGGTCCCCATATCGCGCACCAAATCGTCGCGGCTGTGCTGGCCCGGGGTCAGGCTGAGGTTCCAGTTGCTTGGTGACGGAGGACCTGACACGCCGCGGGCCGCATTACCGGTTGAGTTCATGCCCAGTTTCCGCGCGCTGGACAAATCCAGCGTCCACCCGGTTAGAACCCCGTCTTCAATGATTGCCCTTTGTTGTGTCGGCAAACCTTCGGCGTCAAACGGGCGCGAACCCGAGATTCGCGGGCGGTGCGGGTCTTCGAGCAGCGACAGATGTTCTGGCAGCACCTGCTCTCCCAGACTGTCCTTAAGCCAAGACGCGCCACGGGCAATTGCTGCGCCGTTGCTGGCGGCCAGCAAATGACCGATCAGCGAAGATGAAATCCGCTCGTCAAACAGAACCGGGAATGTACCTGTCGCGGGCTTTTGTGCCCCAATCAGCGCAACGGCGCGTTCACCTGCTGTTCGGCCAATTTCATCGGGGCTGCGCAAGTCGTTTTGAAACGTTCGGCTGTCGCCGTCATAATCACGCTCCATCCCCGTGCCTTCGCCAGAGATGGCCACGCAAGAGGTCGAGCGACTGCTGCGGGAATATCCCCCGGAAAAGCCATTTGTGGCAGCCAGATGCACGCGGTGAGTGCCATATGCGGCCGCGGCGTCTGATACTTGGGACACGCCTTCTATGGTCAAAGCGGCGGCTTCGGCGGACAGTGCATCTTGCAAAAGCGCTTCTGCTGATGGCTCGGGCGTTGGGTCGAATTGTTCCAGTGCCGAGATATCCCAATCTTTTGCAAGCTGGTCGGGCGCGGCGAGACCTGTAAAGGGATCTTCCGGTGCTTCGCTGGCCATCGCTACCGCACGTTCCGCCATCGCCGTCAGCGTTTCGGGACGGCTGTCCGAACTTGAAACGATTGCCTGCCGCTTGCCCAGAAAAACACGCAGCCCCAGGTCGGCACCTTCGGATCGTTCGGCGTTTTCCAAGGCGCCATTGCGCACCTCTACCGAAACCGAAGAGCCGTCCAGAACGATAGCATCCGCCGCTTCGGCCCCGGCCTTGCGGGCCGCGTCCAGCAGGTTATGGCTGATTTCTTCGGGTGTGCGGGTCATGAGGCCTCCGGTCTGTGTGCATTCGACCTAGCCTTGGACTGCCGGTCTCGCAAGGCCTGCAGCTATTTTAGGTTGAGCAATTTGAGTTGAAAGGACGATCGGCTTGATCCACCCGGTGCCGGAATTTGCACCAAGCGCCGGTTTGGGAAGGCGGCGATGCCGCCTTCCCAAAGTGTTACTTGATACGTTGGCCGTTCGCCAGAATCTGACCATCTGCGGTGAACTCGATTTCCGAATTCAGTGTGTCGGGCTCGTCACCCGGCACAGCCATCAGACCCATCATCATCCGCGCGCCCATTGCGTCGCTTTCTGACACCAGCCCCATCCCGATCAGCTTGTCGATCAGCGCGTTGGCACCATTCAGCTTCAGCTTGGCAACGCCGGTCGGCGTGGGCATCCCGTCGAATTCCGAGGTGTTGGAGTTATCGAAGGTGAAATCGCCTTCGCCGGTCAGCTTGGCGCCGACCAGAGATACCAGCAACTCGTTGATTTTCAGCGAATGCAGCTCACCCGGTGCTATGTCAGATGCATCCAGTTCTTCAACAGCGGCCGGATCAAAGATGTTCATCAGAACCTTGGCGGTTCCGGTCGTGTCCAGCGCAATTGTCGCCGGATCGCGCGGCAGGGCGCCTGCCGGGTCGAACATGCTCCACAAGATATCCGACATGGTGAAGTCGGTCAGGTTCATCGCGAAACCAAACGGCTGGATTTCCTCGGATTCCTGTACCGGAATTTCAAACTTGAACCCGGCATTCTCCATCGCGATTTCGATTGGGAAAGGCAGATCGGCGGTCGTCACTGCAACTTTTGCGCTGTTCTGCTCGATGTCATAGGCAAGGCGTTCGGCGTCGATGCTGGCGCCAAATTTGCCGCCCTGGGACTCGCTTCCGACCGAGAATGATTCACCTTCGCTGGTGCCCGCGATGGCGTTCTGGCCGGATCCGTAGGTGAACAGACCCGAGAACGAAAAGCCCGCCTTATAAAAGGCCTGCGGATCCGAGATGTCGAAGCCAGACGGAATAACGTTTGTGCCTTCAAACGCCAGCTGGCTCATCGAGCCGTCAATCTTGGCCGCATCGCCAGTGTCCGGGTCCTTGAATGCCATATCATAGGTCATACCGCCCGCGGTGAACTTCTGATCGATGTCACGGTTTTCGCCGATTTTCATCAGCGAGCTGCCCGCAAGCTCGGTCATGTTCAGGTTAAGGGCCAGCGCTTCAGCGGGCATCTTTTCGCCATCCACGGTAACATCGTCCAGCTTGATCCCCAGCGCGTCGGCGGAATAATCGTAAGTCATCTCATCCTTAGAGCCCGAAACGACCATGGTCATCCCGCTCTGCGAATAATCGATATTGACCGAAAACTTTTCGCCTTCCCCCTCTCCGGATATGGTCATCGGGAAATTCTCGGGGAAACCAATACTGACTGTACCGTCGCCGTTTTCAGTCAGGGTCATTTCTGGAATGACCATCTGAAAAGCTGCCTCTTCTTCCGGCAAGTCCATCAACATGGCCATGTTGGCAATCGTTGTGACATTTCCAGCAACGGATTCGTCGCCTGAAACGGTATAACCCATCTGACCCAGATAGGTTTTCCAGTCATTCCAGACATCCTGCGAGGTCAGGTCGGCAAGTGCGCCTTGTGTGATAACGGCATAAGCCAATACAGCACCGCAACTGCGGCGAAGGAAAACGGACATTACAGTACCCTTCTAGATAATTTTGCCGGCATCGTCGTGCTTGTGACGTCGGGCGTCAAGGGGCAAGGGCTGGACCCTTTCCCCCTTCGCGCGGTAAGCATTCACACAAATTCAAACCGTTGGAGGTATAGGAACCAAATGCAGGGGAAAACCGTACTGATAACCGGGGCAAGCCGCGGCATCGGAGCAGAGGCAGGGCGCCTTTTTGCCGCAGCAGGTGCGAACGTGGCGCTGGTCGCGCGTAGCCGCGATCAGATCGCCGCATTGGCATCTGCGCTGGGCGAAAACGCAATCGCACTGGAATGTGACGTCAGTGATTTTGCGCAGGTCGAACAGGCCGTTGCAGATTGCGTCGACCGCTTTGGTGGTTTGGATGTTCTGATCGGGAATGCCGGTGTTATTGACCCGATCTTCCATCTTTCGAACGCGGATGTCGCGGCCTGGGACAAGGCGATCGACATAAACCTCAAGGGTGTGTTCTACGGAATGCGCGCTGCCCTGCCCATCATGCGCGCAGCCGGTGGAGGCACCGTGCTGACCGTATCATCAGGCGCGGCCTCGAACCCGGTTGAGGCATGGAGCCACTATTGTGCCTCCAAGGCCGGTGCAAAAATGCTGACGGAATGCCTCCATCTTGAGGAATCGTTGCACGGAATCCGCGCCATGGGTCTGTCCCCGGGCACCGTGGCGACGGATATGCAGCGGGTCATCAAGACAAGCGGTATCAACGCCGTCAGCCAGTTGGACTGGAGCGATCATATTCCTGCCGATTGGCCAGCCAAGGCGCTGCTGTGGATGTGCACGGAGGATGCCGATGAATTTTTGGGGTCCGAAATCTCGCTGCGGCGCGAAGATATTCGACAAAGGGTTGGGTTGGCGTGATCGAACTGAGCAAAGAAGACGGGTTGTGGATCGTCACCCTGAACAACCCCGGCAAAGCTAACGCGTTGACCGGGGCGATGTTGACCGAATTGGCCGAGATTGCCGAGGCCGCCATCGAGGCGCGCGCGTTTATCCTGACCGGAGCGGGCAGCGTGTTCAGCGCCGGGGCCGATCTGGACGAGGCGCGCGCCGGGCTTGCAACCTCGGACGTATGGGAGCGTTTGTCGGGTGCGATCGCTGCCTTGCCGTGCCTGACGGTTGCTGCTTTGAATGGCACTTTGGCCGGCGGCGCGAACGGGATGGTGCTCGCATGTGACATTCGAATTGCGGTCCCTTCCGCCAAGTTTTTTTATCCTGTGATGAAGCTGGGCTTTCTGCCGCAACCGTCCGATCCTGTGCGCATGTCGGCGCTGATAGGGCCGTCACGCACCAAGTTGGTCCTGATGGCCGGGCAAAAGATCACCGCGGATGAGGCCTATGCCTTTGGCTTGGTGGATCGGGTGGTGGCACCGGATAAACTTATGCAAACTGCGCGCGAGCTGGTCGCTGACAGCGTCGCCGCCGATCCAAGGATCGCGGCAGGAATCGCCGGGCTGTGCGCATGAGGCTATCTGGTTTGCGACTGCGCGTCGCTGATCCCGAAAAGTTGAGTGATTTCTATTCGAATGTCCTTGGTATGTCAGTTCGGGACCAGGGTGTGTGCCTGCGCATGGGTTATCCCGGGCAAAACGCCGATTTGTTGCTGATGCCCGGTGGCGGGGGCTACACCCATGACACAGGCCAACGCTATTGGAAAATCGGCATAACCGTACCGGATGTCGATCTGGCCGCAGCATTCCTGCGTGAAAAGGGAATAGAGGTTTCGGTCCCGAAGCAGTTTCTGGACATCGGGTATATGTGCCATCTCAAAGACCCCGAAGGATTTGTGATCGAGCTGCTTCAGCATGATTTCGAAGGCAACCGGCCGCCAAACGCAGCAGATCCGAGCGATCCGTTTGCGCAAGCTTGTATCGGCCAGATCACCCTGCGAACCGGAAATATAGCAGCAGAGGATGCATTTTGTCGCGCCAACGGTATGCGTTTGCTTTCGGTGCAAGACATTGATCAATACGGCTTTGATCTGCATTTTTACGCGTTTACTGACGATGTTCCGCCACACGCTGACTTGTGGGCAGTAGAAAACCGCGAATGGCTATGGAAACGCCCCTACACAACGTTGGAGTTCCAACACGTCGAAGGCGTCAGGTTCGCCAATGTACCCGATTATCGCGGGTTGGAGTTTCAGGGGCTTGCCGCGCCGACGCGGGACGCGTTTGGCGACCCGGTTAATCCCGGCTGATCAACGCCCGCGCCGCTTGCCCGGAACCTTCGACCGAAACCCGGGCGGGCGTTTGTGGACCCAATTCAGGAATTTTTCCAGCCGAGGGTGGGCGCGCAGTGCCTCCACAGTATTGAATTCACGGGCCAATTCGGCTTCTGTCAGGGTCGCGTGCACCTCTTTATGGCAGATCTGGTGCAGCAGGACAGTGGGTCCTCCCTTGCCCCCTTTGAGTTTTGGGATCAGATGGTGCAGGCTTCCGCCCCCATCCGGGATCGGACGGCGGCAGAGCGGGCAGATCGGATCGCTGTTCGTCATCACACAGGTAAGGTTGCGCCGGGTGGCGCGAAAGGCAAGAGGGCAGGGATGGCACAGGCACTGGTGATCGGCGGAGGACCCGCAGGCCTGATGGCAGCCGAGGAACTGGCCAAAGCCGGGCATTCCGTTGTGGTGGCAGATGCGAAACCTTCGGTAGCGCGGAAATTCCTGATGGCCGGGAAATCCGGGCTGAACCTGACCAAGGACGAGCCGTTTGAGACTTTGCTGAAGTCCTATGGTGCGGCCGCAGACTGGTTACGACCAATGATTGCCGAGTTCGATGCTTCAGAGGTGCAAACATGGGCGCGGGGGCTGGGGCAAGAACTGTTCACAGGCTCGACCGGGCGGGTGTTTCCAGTGTCGATGAAAGCCTCTCCGCTGTTGCGGGCGTGGTTGGCGCGGCTTGCAGATGCGGGTGTGCAGGTCAGAACACGCTGGCGCTGGGTCGGTTGGGACGGTGCCCAATCCGTTTTCGATACGGACGAGGGCAGGCAAAGCCTGAGCCCCGATGTGACGGTTCTTGCGCTGGGTGGGGCAAGCTGGTCGCGGTTGGGCTCAGACGGCGCCTGGGCGGATGTGCTGCAAGATAATGGCGTGCCCCTCGCACAATTTGCACCCGCAAACTCGGCCATTTCCGTCGACTGGAGCCCTCATATGCAGCCGCATTTCGGCGCGGCTTTGAAATCGGTGCGTTGGATGGCGGGAGAGCTCGAAAGTCGCGGCGAAGCTGTTATTTCCGCAACCGGGTTGGAGGGCGGCGGATTATACTCGCTGACCCCGGCCCTGCGCGCAGGCGCGGACCTTTTTGTCGATCTTTTGCCTGATGTAACGGCAACGACGCTGCAGGACCGACTGGCGGCAAAGAGCTCGAAAACCACCGTTTCGCAGTGGTTGAAAAAGTCGCTTAAACTGCAGCCGCAAAAGATCGCGCTGTTTCATGAGATGTCAAAACGCTGTGCATTGCCGAAGGGTCAAGAGGCAAATGCGCTGAAGCAACTGCCAATCTACGGTGCGGGTTTGCGCCCGATGGATGAGGCTATTTCTACGGCCGGGGGCATACAAAGCGGCGCATTTGATGAAGGGCTCATGCTGACAAAACGTCCCGGAGTGTTCTGCGCGGGTGAAATGCTGGATTGGGAGGCCCCGACCGGGGGCTATCTGCTGACGGCCTGCCTGGCGACCGGCCGCTGGGCCGGGCGCGCGGCTGCCGATTGGCTGGATCAAAGCAATTAGCGGGTGCGCGCCAGCATCGCCAAACGGATCATGGCGCGTTCGACCAACGCCATGGCCGGTGCCGTTTGCCCGGCAGAACGCAGCGAAAGATCCGTATCAGTGAGAACGGTCAATGCGGTCTGCAATTTTTGCGCACCCCACCCCTGAGCTTGGCGCAAAATGCGGTCGCGACGCTTTCCATAAACCGGGGGGCGCAGCTTGCCGATGCCCTGCGCTGCTCCGCCCGGGTCGGATGCACACGCATATAAGGTGCGGAAATGCCGCGTCGCACCGATGCACAGGCTGACCGCATTGGTTCCCTGCGATTGCAGCCGACGGATCAACGGGCCTATTTCGCCGGCACGGCCTTCGGCAACCACGTTCAGGACATCGTCCAGTGCTGCCTCGGTCGAGCGGGGCGCGCAGGCTTCGAGGTCTTCTATGGTCAATTCGGAACTGTCGCCGCGCTTGTAAAGCGACAGTTTTTCAATCGTTTGTGCAAAGTCACCGGGGCTGATGCCCGATGCCAGCTCGGCAATAGCTGACATCGAATCGTTGGGAATTTTCCTCAAACCGGCCTCAGACAGAACTCGTTCTACCTCAGCTCGCGATGGAGGGTCGTCATAGATGCCGACTGCATAGGCCGAGCGGTGTGCTTCGAACGCTTTGCGGATTTTAGAACTGGCCTTTAGCTGTCCGGCGGTGACGATGATCTGGGCGTCCCCGGGCGTCCAATCTTCCAGTGCCCCCAGGATTGCGGGGGCTGCCGCGTCGGTTGTGTCTTCGACGAACACAGCGCGAGGACCGGGAAAGAACCCGACCGCTTTGACCGCATCCAGCAACAAGGCCGGATCGCCACGCAGATCGCTTCCAGGCAGGCGGGTCAGCCGCATCTCTTCTTCGGCATTGGCTCCCAGAAGCGCCGCCAGAACCTGCTGACGCTTCAGTGCCACCCGCATTGCATCCGCACCGTAGATCAACAGCCCGGTCTTGTCCGCGTCGGGTTTCGAGAAGTACCCCTCGGCCTCGCGCGGGTTTAGCTTCATGTGGACAGGCCTGGTGTGGCGTAAAGGCGGCTGATGATCTGATCAGACAGAATCACCATCAGGCGTTGCGTGGCATCCCGCTCATCAGCCAAGGTGGACACGGTGGAACCAGCGGCTGAATACCCCACGAAGTCCGTCACTGTACCCGAAGCAACTACTTGCCCAGTCGCATTCGACCGAAGCGAATAACTGGCCGTTCCGTTGATGGTAAGACGGTTGGTTTCGTTCGTGGTGGTGATCGACGCCGCCACGGTCTGAGTCACGACGGATACATCCAGACTGTACTCACTGCCGGACGTCGCGCTGCGGCCAAGCTTTTGCTCCAGATCTTCGACCAGAAGAAAGCTGCCGACTGTGCTGGGCGCGGACACTTCCACCCGACCGAAAAGAGCCGAGCCAGAACCTCCCGGAGCGTACACGGGTTCAAAACCGCAAGCGGCAAGCGCCAGCGGAATCAACAACAAGGTTCTGCGATTAAACGACGACATTCACAATCCGGCCCGGTACAACGATCACTTTCTTGGGTGCAGCGCCATCCAGCGCCTTTTGCACAGCTTCGGTGCTTAGCGCGATTTTTTCAACCTCGTCCTTGGGCATATCCTTGCCCACGCTGATTTCCGCACGGCGCTTGCCGTTAATCTGGATCGGCAGGGTGACGGTATCGTCAACCAACATGGCTTCGTCCGCAACCGGCCATGGTGCTGTGGCAACCAGTCCTTCGCCACCCAACAGCTGCCAGAGTTCCTCGGACAGGTGCGGGGTCATCGGCGACATCAGCTGTGCCAGTGTTTTGGCGGCTTCGCGCTTGGCTGCGGTGCCTGCCTTGGATTTGGCCAGTGTGTTGGTGAACGCATAGAGCTTGGCGATCGAGGCGTTGAAGCCGAACGATTCGACCCCGCCTGTGACGTCATGGGTGGCTTTGTGCATCTCGCGCAGGAGGGTTTCATCCTCGGCATTGGCCGGAACATTGGATTCGGCGATTTCCGATGCGATTCGATGCACACGGCTAAGGTGCTTGAATGCAGCCTCGGCCCCTGAAGCTGTCCATTCTACGTCCCGTTCTGGCGGCGAATCGGACAATACGAACCAGCGCGCAGTATCCGCGCCGAAGGCCGAAATGATGCTGACCGGATCCACGACGTTTTTCTTGGACTTCGACATCTTTGCCGAGGGGATGATCTCGACCTCGGTACCGTCGGCCAGTTTGCCGTCGGTCACATCTTCGGGCAGGTGATAGACCGGACGGCCATTGGCGTCGCGGGTCTGGTAGATCTCATGTGTCACCATGCCTTGGGTGAACAGCGCATTGAACGGCTCAATGGCTTTTTTCGGCAGGTGGCCTGTGATGTTCATCGCCCGCGCGAAGAAGCGCGAATAAAGCAAGTGCAGAATCGCGTGCTCAATTCCGCCGATATACTGGTCGACGTTCATCCAGTATTCAGCTTCAGCCAGATCAGTGGGCGTTTCAGCGCGCGGGGCGGTGAAACGCGCGAAATACCAAGACGAATCGACGAATGTATCCATCGTATCGGTTTCGCGCTTGGCGGGCGCGCCGCACGACGGACATGGGGTATCCCGCCAATTGGGATGGCGGTCCAGCGGGTTGCCAGGGATCGAGAAGTCGATGGCTTTGCCGTTGCCATCGTCATAGGGCAATTGAATCGGCAGGTTCTCTTTCTTCTCGGGCACCGTCCCGCATTTTTCGCAGTGCACGACGGGAATCGGGCAACCCCAGTAGCGCTGGCGGCTCAAGCCCCAGTCGCGCAGGCGGAATTTGGTAACGCCTTCGCCCCAACCGGCCTTTTCAGCGAAATCGACGGTGGCATTGATCGCCTCGTCACCTGTGGCCTCTGTCAGACCAGCAAAATGGTTCACCCAGCGGACTTTTTCAGTTTTGGGCGGTACAAAGGCGATCTTGTCGACTGGTGTGTCATCATCCAGGGCAAAGAAGGTATCGACCACCGGCAGGCCGTATTTGCGGCAGAAGTCGAGGTCGCGCTGATCATGCGCCGGGCAGGCAAAGATCGCGCCGGTGCCGTAATCCATCAGGATGAAATTCGCGATCCAGACCGGCAGTTCCCAGTTCGGGTCCAGCGGGTGTTTGACCTTGATGCCAGTGTCATAGCCCAGCTTCTCGGCGGTCTCGATGGCCTCTTCCGTTGTTCCGCCCTTGCGGCATTCGGAAACGAATTCAGCAACTTCAGGGTTTTCGGCCTCAAGTTGCTTGGCAATCGGATGATCTGGCGAAATGCCGACAAAGGACGCACCCAACAGTGTATCGGGGCGTGTCGTATAAACGGTGATCGGCTCATCGCCATCGGTGCGTTCGAACCCGAATTGCAGACCGCGTGATTTTCCGATCCAGTTTTCCTGCATCAGACGCACTTTGGCTGGCCAATTGTCCAGCGTATCCAGCGCGTCGAGCAATTCCTCGGAATAGTCGGAGATCTTAAAGAACCACTGGGTCAGCTCGCGGCGCTCAACCAACGCGCCCGAGCGCCAGCCGCGGCCGTTTTCTACCTGTTCATTTGCCAGAACGGTCATGTCGACCGGGTCCCAGTTCACCACAGCGTTTTTGCGATAAACCAATCCGGCATCGAGCATATCCAGGAACAAAGCCTGCTGTTGGCCATAATATTCAGGGTCACAGGTGGCGAATTCGCGGGACCAGTCAATGGACAGACCCAACGGCTTCATCTGTCCGCGCATGTCGGCGATATTGCTGTACGTCCAGTCTTTGGGGTGTCCGCCAATGGCCATAGCAGCGTTTTCTGCTGGCATCCCAAAGGCATCCCAGCCCATCGGGTGCAGCACGTTATGGCCGGTTGCCAGCTTGTGCCGAGCAATGACATCACCCATCGTATAGTTGCGCACATGTCCCATGTGGATGCGGCCAGACGGATAGGGGAACATCTCAAGCACATAGTATTTCGGCTTGTCCGCCTTGTGGTTGGCGGTGAAGATCCCGGCCTTGTCCCAGGCCTCTTGCCATTTTGCTTCGATTTCGGTGGCCGAGTAGCGCGACATTGTGCGGTCCTTCGTGAATGAAAACGCCGGGCATGAACCCGGCGTGGTAATATTGTGATTTTAAGCGGGTGGCTAGAGTTTGTTGTCCGCAATGCGCAACTGACGTGCGCGGTTTAGGATCGCATCCTCGACCGCCCGCGCCGTTGCAGCGCTGACTGGAGAGCCACCGCTACTCTGCAGCGCAACCGATAGCGAGCGCGCGGCAAGGGCCGGATCGCTAATATGTACGGTTGCGCGGTAAGAGCGCCCGCCACCCGGCGGTGTACCGTAACCTGTTACGATCACGCCGGTAAATGGGTCGACTTCCTGGATTGGCAGGAAATTCAGGACATCCAGCGAGGCGGCCCACAGATACCGATTCACATTAACGATCTGTTCGGCATTACCGCGATCGAACACATCCCAGATAGATGTGCGGTTCGGATCGTTCAGCTCTCGTTCCTCTGTGCGCGTGCTATCCGTATACAGTAATGCGGGATTCGGAGCTGTACTTTGATTCTGTCCGCAGGCCGACACGGCAGCAGTCATTAAGATCAAACCGAAAATCGTCTGCGGGCGCATTGTCGACTGGTCCTGTTCCACTTGGTCTACTTTGTTAGGTGTTACTCCTAGACAAGGTCCAGTTCAGCAACAACCCTATTCTTATTACACATGTCAGTGTGGGCAGCAGTTTAGCCCCCAAATATCGACTGTGGCATCCTTGCACCAATTTGGGGTCAATGCGGCCATCACATTTAAGGCAAGCTTGCGCTTTGGGGGTAATCCGAGCGAAACGGTTCCCGTGCTGAGACATGTGCTGAGGCATATGTCGAGTAGAAAAACTTTGAAACCGAGGGAAACAAGATGAAAAAAGTTCTCTTCGCATCGACCGCTCTGATTGCAACCGCAAGCGTTGCAGCGGCCGACGTTAAATTCAGCGGCTACGGTCGTTTTGGTATTGGCTACTACGAAGATCGTACCGGTACTGTTAACAACTTCACCACAGATGCAAACGGCGACATCGTCGCTGATGGCACCGCGACCGTCGACACCGACAACACCATCCTGGTCTCGCGCTTCCGTCTGAACATCGACGGCACCGCAGAAACCGATGGCGGCGTTGAGTTCTCGGCTCGTGTTCGTCTGCAGGCTGACGAAAACGCCGGCAACGGCGAAGCCAACTCGGCTGGCCTGAACGGCGCACGCTTCTCGGTCATCTACGGTGGTCTGCGTGTTGACGCCGGCAACGTTGCTGGTTCGTTCGACAACCTGGCAAACTACTACGGTAACGAGCCGGGCCTGGAAAGCTTCATCGGCCAGTACTCGGGCGTTGACTATAGCTTCCTGGCTTACTCGTCGACCGGTTCGGGTTCGAACGCTGTGTTCTTCCAGTACGCAGTTGGCGACTTCGCTTTCGGCGCGTCCTACGACCAGGCAACCATCGCATTTGATAGCGTGCCTCAGGATGCAGACCGTTGGGACATCAGCGTAACCTACAACTTCAACAACATCACCGCTGCACTGGCCTATGGTCAGACCAAGGCGAACGTGAACAGCAGCAGCGAAAAGCAGTCGTTGACCGTTCTGACCCTGGGCGCAGAATTCGGTGACTTCTCGGGTACACTGTTCGTAGCTGACGATGACGTTGTAAACGACGATCGCAATGGCACCGCATACGGTCTGTCGCTGGCCTACAACCTGGGCGCGGCAACCACTCTGACCGCCGCTTACGGTGACGGTTCGGCGGATGACGACCTGCAGCAGTATGGTATCGGCGTTAAGTACGACCTGGGCGGCGGTGCATCGCTGCGCGGTGGTCTGGGCCAAGAGAAGCGCGGCGACGGCGACAGCCGCGTACGTGCTGACTTCGGTGCTCAGTTCAACTTCTAAGTTGATCTGAACCACAAAGTTTGAGGGCAGGTCTTCGGACCTGCCCTTTTCTTTTGCGCGGACTTGGTGTTTTTCTGCGATCAAAGCAGAGAGAGGAAACACATGTCGCTGCACGACATCACTGCCCGCATTATCAAGGCCGAATCCGCTGCCGGGCGACCAGAGGGATCGACAAAACTGATCGCTGTCTCGAAAGTTCAACCAAATGAGCGTGTTCGGGATGTGCTGGAACAGGGGCACCGATGTTTTGGTGAAAATCGGGTGCAGGAAGCGGCGGGCAAATGGCCGGATTTCATGGAGCAGTTTACGGGCATTGACCTGCATTTGATCGGGCCGCTGCAAACCAACAAGGCCCGGCAGGCGATGGAGTTGTTTGACGCGATTCATTCGGTGGATCGGCCTAAGCTGGCCAAAACACTTGCGCGGTTGGCGCAAGAGCTTGGCCACTGCCCGGGTGTTTTCATTCAGGTCAACACCGGAGAAGAAGAGCAGAAAGCGGGGATCATGCCGGTTGATGCAGATGCCTTCATCGCCGAATGTCGGGATCTGGACTTGCCGGTTCAGGGGTTGATGGCAATCCCGCCGGTTGAAGAAGAACCTTCGTTGCATTTTGCGTTGCTGGCTAAAATCGCCAAGCGCAATGGGTTGCAGGGCTTGTCGATGGGGATGAGCAGTGATTTTGAACAGGCGATCGCATTGGGTGCCACCCATGTTCGCGTGGGGTCCGCCATCTTTGGCGAGCGGGTCAAGCCTGTGGGATAATCAAACGCGAACCGGGGGAGACCCTGCGCGCGATCCAATGCAGATGGTCGCGGCGAAACGCGACGCAGCCTTCGGTCGGATAGCCGGGGCGTCTCCACTGGTGGAGGAAAATGGCGGACCCGCGACCCGCTACAGAGTTAGGCCAGTTCCAGTCGGTTATCAGAACAAGATCATACAACGGATCCGCGCGCCGCAGCTTTTCGTGGCTGTGCCCATAGGGCGCGCTGACCAACTGATTGTATCGCCTGTCTTCGCTGTCATCCGACCATAGGTCGCCTGGGCCGATGGGAATAGCCCAGGAGCTGGGTGCAGCCAGCCTGTCAGGCCGAAATAGCATGCCGACAATACTGTGCACACCGATTGGCGTTGCCCCGTCGCCTTCGCGCTTATCACGCGTCAGGCCGCCTTTACCAATCGAGCATGGAAAAAGGCGCCCGGCAAAACGCAGGCCGCGTGGCGTCAGAACTAAATCGTCTGGCGTCACAGCAGATGGCCTGATTTCGCGGCTTTGGTCGCCAGATATCCTCGGTTATGGGCGGTTTCACCCACTTTAAGGGGGACCCTTTCGGTCACCGCGATGCCCGTCTTTTCCATCATCGCGATTTTCGCCGGGTTGTTCGTCAGCAAGCGGACCGAGGAAAAACCAAGCTCTTTCAGGATGTCCGAGCCCAGTCGAAAATCACGTTCATCATCTTCGAATCCCAGTCGGTGATTTGCCTCGACCGTGTCAAAGCCCTGATCCTGAAGGAAATAAGCCCGCATTTTGTTGGCTAGGCCGATGCCGCGTCCTTCTTGATTGAGGTACAACAACACGCCCGCGCCCTCGGACCCCATCTGGGCAAGCGCCCCACGCAACTGCGGCCCGCAATCGCATTTCAAGCTGCCCATCAGATCGCCAGTGAAACAGGCCGAATGCAACCGGGCCAAAACTGGCTTGCTTCGGTCCGGACGGCCTATTTCTACGGCGTAATGTTCTTCTCCGCCATCTTCGGGGCGGAAAACATGCAGGCGACCGGCCTCGGACACTTCCATCGGTAGGCGTGCGGCGGCAATGGCGTGCAGCGCGCTGCGGTCGGCCAGATGCGGCGCGGCGCGAGTGTGGTCGATACAAGTCAGGCCGTGTGTCGCGGCGAAAGTGTGACCGTCCTCGATGGGAACAACCACAGCAGCAGGCAAAAGGCGTGCGGATTTCGTCAATGCGATGGCAATGCGATGCAGGTTGGCATTGCCCTGACGCTCGGACATCAACGGGCCTTTCATGGGGGTATTCAGATCATCTGAGGGGTCAGCAACCGCCTGTACCCATGCGAGGTCGGTGTCCGGCGGAATAATCACCCGAGCAAGATCGCCATCATAGGCGCGTGCCTTAAGCGTTTCAGCGCGTCTTACGGTGACTGCGACAACAGGCTGACCTTCGAAGTTTCGCAAATCTGCCAGCCGCTGGGCGCTCAATGTCTCAGACGCAATCGCTATGACGCTGAACCCGCTGTCATCGGTCAAAACAACCGGAACGCCCATCCGCAGGTCCGCACGTGCCCGCGCCAGCAATTCCGAGATATCGGGGATAAGACTCATCTGTGTTACCCTATAACGTGTTGGCCTTCGTCTAACCCGAATGGATGGAAAAGTGAAACAATTCCTCTGCGTCAGACACGAGGGCGTGAGACCATTGCAGTAAATCTTGTTGATTGCATCTTCCGCACGCAAATGGTGGAAAAGGCTTAGGAGGACCGGACATGGCTCAGCTCAAGAAAATCCTGCTGGTGGATGACGATGAAGACCTGCGCGAGGCGCTCAGCGAGCAACTTGTGATGACCGAGGACTTCGACGTGTTCGAAGCCCATGACGGTCAATCCGCGATGGAGCGCGCACGCGAGGCTATTTATGACCTGGTCATTCTGGACGTTGGTCTGCCGGACACCGACGGTCGTGAGCTGTGCCGCCTGATGCGCAAACAAGGCGTCAAAAGCCCGATCCTGATGCTGACAGGCCATGACAGCGACGCTGATACCATTCTTGGTCTGGACGCAGGCGCTAATGATTATGTCTCTAAGCCGTTTAAATTCCCGGTCCTGCTGGCTCGAATCCGCGCGCAGCTGCGTCAGCATGAGCAATCAGAGGACGCGGTCTTTGTGCTGGGGCCGTATACCTTCAAGCCTGCGATGAAGATGTTGATCACCGAAGAGGATCGCAAGATCCGTTTGACCGAGAAAGAAACCAACATTCTCAAGTTCCTGTACCGCTCGGCAGATGGCGTGGTTGCCCGCGATGTGCTGCTGCACGAGGTCTGGGGCTATAACGCTGGTGTCACCACACATACGCTTGAAACCCACATCTATCGTTTGCGCCAAAAGATCGAACCCGACCCATCGAACGCGCGCCTTTTGGTCACAGAATCGGGCGGATATCGCTTGGTTTCGTAACTCCGGGTGGATTGACGTGGATCAAAGTGATACTCTGGATGTGTAATTAGATTACTCCCAACCCGCGCATGTCCGGGTTATGACATGCACCTCCCTGTTGGACTGCCGGGCCTTATGGCCCGGCTTTTTTTGTCCCCCAAGCGAACTTCTACGACTCTTGGAGCATCCATTCTTGACGGTTTTGATGCTAGCTGAGAGTGTGTCGTTTGATTAAGGCTCATGTTTAAGTTGAAGGGGTGATAGCTTTTGGCGGGAACAAGTACGAAGCCACTCCCGGCTCTGGAAAACGGGATGTCATGGTGGGTAGTTGAAAGTAAGCGTCTCAATCTAAGTACGGAGACAACGTTTCGGGTTTTCGAAGCGGTAATTGCAAATTCCAAAGAACAAGCAATTCATCATGCGAAAATCTCGGATTCGCGACTTAACACTGCATTGATGAACGCAGCGATACGCAGAGGGGACATCGAAGGCCAAGATGAATGGCAACCAATCAGTCAACTGGTCGAACGCCTGTCAATTCTTCCAGTTCTGACCCAAGAAGAAATAGCCGCATTTGACCCGGTGTTGCTTGGCATGCTGCTTGAACATGAATTCTTCATTGACGAGTTCTCTGAAGACCCTGAAATGGCAGTCGGTGGGGGAATATATGACTATGAGCCACCTAATTAGGTCGCTCATACATTGTATTTCCGATGGCCCATCCTCTCCGACCACGCTAACCTCCGCCCAACCCGCGACAGAGGAATCCCCCATGCCTTTCACCCTTGCCACCTGGAACATCAACTCGGTCCGCCTGCGCGAGCCTATCGTGCTGAAATTGCTGCAGGAAGAGGCCCCGGATGTCCTGTGTTTGCAGGAGTGCAAGTCGCCGGTCGAGAAAATCCCGACCGAAGGGTTTGCAGAACTGGGATACACCCACATGGTTGCAAGGGGCCAGAAGGGGTACAACGGCGTCGCCATCCTGTCGCGCCTGCCGATGGAAGAGGTCGGCGATAAGGATTTCGCGGGGCTCGGGCACGCGCGCCACATTGCGGGGCGATTGGAAAATGGTGTCACCATTCACAATTTCTATGTCCCCGCCGGTGGCGACATCCCGGACCGTGAAAAGAACGAGAAGTTCGGGCAGAAGCTCGACTACCTCACGGATATGCGCGATTGGTTCCATGCCGAAAAGCCCGAAAAGTCCATTCTGGTTGGCGATCTGAACATCGCACCGCGCGAGGACGACGTCTGGTCGCATAAGCAACTTCTCAAGGTTGTCTCACACACGCCGATCGAGGTTGAGGCGCTGGCCGAAACGCAGGACGCAGGCGGCTGGATTGACATCACCCGTCAGGATATCCCCGAAGGGCAACTGTACAGTTGGTGGTCCTACCGCGCCCGCGATTGGGACGCGGCGGATAAGGGTCGGCGTCTGGATCATGTCTGGGCCACGCCGGATATTTCCAACGCGGGCCACTCAAGCCGCGTTCTGCGTGATGCGCGTGGGTGGGAAAAACCCAGTGACCACGCACCGGTCTTTGCGACATTCGACCTTTGACTCTGCAACTCTCCCCTTGGTTTCTGTCCCTCGCAGTTGCATATAGGGGCCAAATTCGAACGAAAGAGTGAACGCCATGGACCTTCTGAACGCCGCAGCCGGACCTGACACCACAGATCTGATCAAGGACGGATCCGAGGCCACCTTTATGGCCGATGTCGTTGAGGCCTCACAGGAAACCCCGGTCATCGTGGATTTCTGGGCCCCCTGGTGCGGTCCGTGCAAAACGCTTGGGCCGTTGCTGGAGGAAGCCGTGACCGCCGCCAAAGGGGCGGTGAAGATGGTCAAGATCAACGTGGACGAGGCGCAGATGATTGCCTCGCAAATGCGAATCCAGTCGGTCCCGACCGTCTACGCCTTCTTCAAGGGGCAGCCGGTCGATGGGTTTCAGGGCGCCGTGCCGGGGTCCGAGATCAAGGCGTTTGTGGACCGGGTGATTGAGGCCGCGGGTGGTGAAAGCCCCGGCGGTCAGTTGGATGACGCAGTTTTGGCCGCTGAAGAAATGCTGGCCGAAGGTGCAGCCGTCGATGCCGCGCAGACCTTTTCCGCCATTTTGGGGGAAGACCCGAACCACGCTGCAGCCTATGGCGGCCTGGTTCGTGCCCATATTGCAGCCGGTGATCTGGAGCAGGCCGAGGCTATCCTGAACGGCGCACCGGCCGAGATTTCGACCTCGGCCGAGGTTGAGGCCGCCCATGCCCAACTGGAGCTGGCGAAACAGGCTGCCGATGCTGGTCCCGTGGGTGAACTGAAAGCGGCGGTTGAGGCGGATGCGGACAACTATCAGGCCCGGTTCGACCTTGCACAGGCGCTGCATGCCAATGGCGAGGTAGAAGAAGCGGTCGCGCAATTGCTGGAGTTGTTCCGCCGCGACCGTGAGTGGAATGATGGCGCGGCCAAGGCGCAGCTTTTCACAATTTTCGACGCGCTCAAGCCCAATGATCCGATTGTTCTGAACGGTCGGCGCAAACTCAGTTCGATGATATTTGCCTAAATCCCGATCAGAGCTACACTCGGGTACATGATGCATCCCGCTGATCTGCCGGAGACGATATCCGTTTTCCCATTGCCCGGGGCGCTGTTGCTGCCCCGGTCTCGCTTGCCGCTGCATATTTTTGAGCCGCGTTATCTGCAAATGCTGGACGACGCGCTTAAAACGCCTGAACGCCTGATTGGCATGGCCCAGCCGAACCCCTGTCAGTCCAACGAAAGCAAGCTGCACCAAATCGGTTGTGCCGGACGTGTGACACAGTTTTCTGAAACCGAAGATGGTCGCTACCTGATTACATTGTCCGGCATCTCGCGATTTCGGATCAAGTCCGAGTTGGATGCGTTTACGCCTTACCGTCGTTGCGCTGTTTCATGGGACGGGTTTGACCGCGATCTTGGTAAGGCCGAAGCGGACAATGCGTTCGATCGCTCACGGTTTTTGAATCTGCTTGAACGGTTTTTTTCGTCGCGCCAACTATCGACCGATTGGGAAACCTTAAAAGACGCCGATGATGAGTTGTTGGTGAATTCACTGTCGATGCTGCTGGATTTCGATCCCGAAGAAAAACAGGCGCTGCTTGAAGCGCCTTGCCTTCGTACGCGCCGCGAGACATTGGTGACGTTGATTGAATTCGCCATGCGCGGCGGATCGAGCGAGGAAAAACTGCAATGACTGAAGCCGAACACCCTTTTGACCGCCATATGCTTGAGGCGCTGATCTGCCCGCAAACGCACACCACGCTGCATTATGATGCCGAAAAGCAAGAACTGGTATCAAAGGCCGCCAACCTGGCCTTTCCGATCCGCAACGGAATCCCGGTTATGCTGGTGGATGAAGCGCGCGAGCTGGATTAAATCGCACGCCCTTGCAGAAGTTTCGGCAGATCTCCGGTCAGCCCGGCGGCCTCACGTACAAAGCCGCGACGTAGTCCAGGGATCGAGCCGACGATCTCCATCCCGATGTCGCGCCCGAAGCGCAGAATGGGGTTGTCGTTGGAAAATAGCTTGTTGAAAACATCCGTCGCCATGGCAAGCGCTGCAGTGTCGAACCGACGCCATTCCTGGTAACGTTCCAAAACCAATACCGAACCGATATCTTCGCCGCGTCGTCCGGCCAGTGTCAGAACTTCCGCCAAGGCACCCACGTCGCGAAGACCTGCGTTCAAACCCTGACCTGCAATTGGATGCATGCCGTGGGCGGCGTCCCCGACCAAAGCCATGCGGTCACCGATAAAGGAATTGGCGATTGTCAGGTTTAGCGGATAGGTGAATCGGTCGCCCTGAAGGCGGATGTCACCCAGAAAATCACCAAAGCGCGGGCGCAATACCTGCAGATAATCCGCCTCGGGCATGGCGTTGATGCGTTTGGCCATCTCAGAACGTTCGCTCCACACGATCGAACTGCGGTTACCGGTCAGCGGTAGAATTGCCAAAGGCCCCGGCGGCATGAAGAACTGATGCGCGATACCGTTATGGGGCAGGTCATGCTCGATGGCGCAGACCAGCGCTGTTTGCCCATAGTCCCAACCTGTGCGCTTGATTCCGGCGCGCGTGGCCGTGCCGCTGCGGCGCCCGTCGCAGCCCACCAGAAATCCCCCGGTCAGGGTTGTGCCATCATCCAGCGTCAGCGTTACGCCGGTATCATCAGATGTCTGCGCGACAACGGTTTTGCCGCTGATCTGCGTGATGCTGTCCTGCTCTGCCATGGCATCCAGAAAGGCGCGACGCAGGTGGCGATCCTCGACCATGTAACCCATTGGGCCTTCTTCGATCTCGGCATGGTCGAAATGCAGGAAAAAGGGCGAAGGGCCAGCTCCGGAATGGCCATCGGTAACCTTGATTTCAAGCATCGGCTGGGCATGTTTCGCTACCCTATCCCAGACACCGATCGCATCCAAAAGCCGCTGCGAGGCCAGCGCCAACGCATAGGCGCGCCCGTCAAAGGCCGCGTTCTTTCGAGCTGTTTCGGCCAAGGCGTCGACGACGGTGACGGAATGACCTGTCTGAGCCAGCGCCAAGGCAAGGGCCGGGCCGTTTAGGCCGCCGCCAACGATCAGTATGTCCGAGCTATGTTCCATGACCTGCAATATGCGCGCCCTTTCGGGATTGTCCATGTGCGGTCCTGTCGCTACCGTCCCTCAAGGCGATTTTTCCATAAGGGGGCGGGGATGCAGGACTGGCTGACTATGACGGCGTGTGATCTGGGCCGTGGTATCGGTATGGGGCAGATCGATCCGGTTGAATTGACCGAGACCTACCTGGCTGCCATCGATGCGCACCCGCATGTGGAAAGAATCTATGCCCGCGTTACTCATGATCGTGCGCGGGCTGAAGCGCAGGCGGCGCAGGAGCGCGCTAATTTGGGCCTGCGGCGGTCCTTGCTTGACGGTGTGCCGATCAGCTGGAAAGACCTGTTCGACACCGCCGGAACGGCGACCGAGGCCGGCTCGGCCTTACTGAAGGGCCGCGTGCCTGAGGCGGACGCTGTCGTTGTACAAAACGCCACGGCGATGGGCACGGTCTGTCTGGGTAAGACGCATATGAGCGAGCTTGCGTTCTCAGGCCTCGGCCTGAATCCGGTTACCGGGACGCCTCCAAGCATCGACGACGTAGAGGCGGTTTCTGGCGGCTCTTCTTCGGGTGCGGCTGCATCGGTGGCCTGGGGTCTTGCCGCTTGTGGGATCGGTTCGGACACGGGGGGATCGGTGCGCATCCCCGCGGCCTGGAACAATCTGGTCGGCCTGAAAACCACCGCCGGACGTGTCAGTCTTGAAGGCACAGTGCCCCTGTGCCTGCGGTTTGATACAGTTGGTCCGCTGGCGCGCTCGGTCGAGGACGCAGCCCAAATGCTGGCTTTGCTGGAGGGGCGCTCTCCACCGGATCTTCGCGGCGCCAGCCTCAAAGGTCGTCGCTTTGCCAATCTTCAGACTGTGGCGCAAGACGATTTGCGGGATGAGCCGCGCAAGGCGTATGAAGAGGCGTTGGAAAAACTCACCGAGGCCGGTGCCGAGATCGTACCGCTGGACGTCCCCGAATTGAACGAAGCGATGGCGCTGTCCGGCATTCTGTACACGACCGAGGCCTATGGGTTGTGGCGCGATGTGATCGAAGCCAATCCCGATGCCATGTATCCCGAGATTCTGGAACGGTTTCGGTCGGGTCGAAACGCGACGGGTGCCGATTACATCGCTGCCTGGTCCAGGCTAAAAGCCTGTAGGGCTGCATGGGATGCGGCAACATCGGGTTTCGCCGCGGTGCTTGCGCCCACAGCGCCCATTCTGCCGCCGAATCTGGATCGGTTGATGAATGACCATGAATACTATGTCACGGAAAACCTGCTGGCTCTTCGCAACACACGTATCGGGAATCTGATGGGGCTGGCTGCGCTGACGCTGCCGACCGGAGTTTCCGGGTGTGGCGTGATGATGATGGGATATCCGGGGTCAGAAGAGGCCTTGCTAAGGCTGGGATCAGCGGCTGAGATGGCGTTGGCCTGAATGCCACAATCCCCTGATTCGCCACCTCTTTGTCTGGACGAAACCGGGTGCGACCTGTAACCTGTCTGTAAAACGGGGCGAAATGATCCCGGTATTGAGGCAGTAGTTATGAATTTCCCCGAACGGTTTTCGGACCTACCGGAATATGCATTCCCGCGTCTGCGCACCCTGTTGGATCATCACCAGCCGGGTGGTGAAGTGATTCACATGACCATCGGCGCGCCTATGCATGATTTCCCGTCATGGGTCACCGATGTGATCACAGAAAACGCGGCCGGATTTCAGGGATACCCGCCCAATGAAGGTTCGCCCGAATTGCGCTCGGCGATTACCGGCTGGATTGATCGCCGCTATGGCGTTTCGATGGACCCCGACACCAATGTGATGGCGTTGAACGGCACACGCGAAGGCCTGTACAACGCGGCGATGGCACTGTGTCCCGAGCAGAAAAATGGCGAAAAGCCCGCCATTCTGTGCCCGAACCCGTTCTATCAGGTTTACATGGTAGCCTCTCTGTCGGTGCGGGCTGAGCCGGTTTTTGTGCCTGCAACGGCCGCCACCGCTCACTTGCCGGACTATGCCAGCCTGCCTAAGGATGTGCTGAACCGTACTGTTGCGGCCTATATCTGTTCGCCTGCAAACCCGCAGGGCGCGGTCGCCTCGCGCGATTATTGGGTCGAACTGATCCAACTGGCCGAGACCTATGATTTCCGCATTTTTGCGGACGAATGTTATTCCGAGATTTATCGCAACACAGCACCAACAGGCGTTCTGACTGTGGCGCAGGAACTTGGGGCGGATCCGGAACGGATCACCTTGTTCAACTCTCTTTCCAAGCGGTCAAATCTAGCGGGTCTACGCTCGGGCCTGATTGCAGGCGGTCCTGAAACGATCAAGCGGGTCAAGCAGTTGCGCAACTATGCAGGTGCACCTTTGCCACTGCCATTGCAGGCTGCTGCTGCCAAGGTTTGGGCGGATGAGGCGCATGTCGTCGAAAACCGCGCGTTGTACCAGGAAAAGTACACTATCGCGGACGAAGTCTTCGCAGGCATCCAGGGCTATATGCCACCCGAAGCCGGTTTTTTCCTGTGGCTGCCGGTCGAAAATGGCGAGGAAACAGCACTAAGGCTGTGGCAGGAAACCGGTGTTCGGGTTCTGCCTGGTGCATATCTTTCTCAAGGTGATCCGGGGCAAAACCCGGGCGAACAATTTATCCGGGTCGCAATGGTGGCCCCAAAAACAGAGTTGCGGCAGGGGCTGATTACGCTCCGCGACTGCATCTATTCGTGAGGTACGAGGGCAAAATGGCATCATATAACGCGCGCAACCGCGATCCATTGCTGGACAGCACGACTCAGGCCGCCATCGAACGGCGCAGCAAGGAACTGATCGGGATCGCTCTGATCCTGCTAGGGCTGGCTTCAGCCGCGATGATCTGGTCCTACACGCCGGATGATCCGAACTGGATGGTGTCGACAGACGCGCCGGTGCAGAATTGGATGGGGCGGATCGGGGCGTCGATCGCTGCGCCGCTGTTCATGATCGTCGGATGGGGCAGTTGGGGCATCGCGTTGGTGCTGATTGGCTGGGGCATTCGCTTTGCCGGGCATTTCGGTGAGGAACGCGCAGTGGCCCGCCTTATCTTTGCTCCGATCTGGATTGCCATAGTTTCCGTTTATGCCGCGACTTTGGTGCCGGGTGAGGCATGGCGCACGACCCACAGCTTTGGTCTGGGGGGCTTGTTTGGTGATACCGTAATGGGTGCATTGCTGACACTGCTGCCGATTTCGTCACATTTCATGGTCAAACTGATGTCGCTGGCGATGGCTGCTGGCATGTTGGCATTAGGGACATTTGTTCTTGGGTTCACAAAGGCCGATGTGCGCAAGGGTCTGCGCGCCTTCCTGCTGGGTCTCGTGATGTCCTATGATATGCTGATGAATCTTTTGGGTCGCAGTGCATCGGTCACCGCGCAGGCCGCACGCGATCGCCGGGCGCAGTGGGACGAGCGTAAAGCCGCCCGCGCCGAGGCAGCTGAATCCGTGTTTGACGATGATATGGCCTATGCCGATCCGATGTTCGAAGAGCCAGATTTTGAAGAACCCGAGCCCATCAAACCAGGCCTTCTGGCACGGATGCCCAGCTTGATCCGCCGTCCGGATCCGATGCCGGAACCGGAAC
This sequence comes from Ruegeria sp. BI12, assembly GCF_056537985.1. Classification (NCBI taxonomy): domain Bacteria; kingdom Pseudomonadati; phylum Pseudomonadota; class Alphaproteobacteria; order Rhodobacterales; family Roseobacteraceae; genus Ruegeria; species Ruegeria sp. BI12. The sequence continues at coordinate 96,907 of NZ_JBQFSL010000001.1, forward strand.
TGGTCGACCGAGACCCGGTTGCCGGATTTGATGAGATGCCTGGTGAAGATCGTATCAAGTCCAAGATTTCTGCAGCCGTGCGCAACCGTAAGGTCGCCACCGGCGAGATGGCACCCGAACACGATCCAACTCTGCCTTTGACCAAAGGGCGTGGCCGGGGGCCGGACCCGCTGATCCTGAACGCCAGAGGCGGGGAAGAGCTTCCGCCCGAGCCGCCGATGACCTTGGACGGACTGCCACCCGAGCCGATGCTGACAGCAGAACCGGAACCCGAGTGGCGGCAAGAACCTTTACATCAGGACTTTGCGCCCGAGCCCGCATTTGAGGATGAGGCCGTATTTGAAGATACACCCGAGCCGGAACAGGTTCCGCGTCCTGCGATGAAAATTCCAGTGGCCGAGCCGCGCAAGCCCGTCGTGGCGCAGCCTGTGCGCCGCACGCCGGCACCTTCGCGCCGCGCGCAGGCCGAAGCGCAACCCGCGTTGTCCTTCGAAGACCGTCATTCGGACTTTGAGCTGCCACCGCTTAGCTTGTTGTCCAACCCCGCTAGCATTCAGCGCCACCACCTCAGCGATGAGGCATTGGAAGAAAACGCACGCATGCTGGAAAACGTTCTGGATGACTATGGCGTCAAGGGTGAGATCGTCAGCGTTCGCCCTGGTCCGGTTGTTACCATGTACGAACTAGAGCCCGCTCCGGGCCTGAAGGCCAGCCGCGTGATCGGTCTGGCCGATGATATCGCACGCTCGATGTCGGCGTTGTCAGCTCGCGTTTCGACCCTTCCGGGACGCTCGGTGATCGGGATCGAATTGCCCAATGAAAACCGCGAGATGGTGGTGCTGCGTGAAATCCTTGCAAGCCGGGACTTTGGCGATGGGAACCACGCGTTGCCGCTGGCCCTCGGCAAAGATATCGGTGGCGAATCCGTCGTTGCGAACCTGGCCAAAATGCCTCACCTGCTGATCGCAGGGACCACTGGGTCCGGTAAGTCGGTGGCAATCAACACCATGATCCTGTCGCTGCTTTATAAGCTGACGCCGGATGAATGTCGCCTGATCATGATTGACCCCAAGATGCTGGAACTGTCTGTCTATGATGGCATTCCGCATCTGCTCTCACCGGTTGTAACCGACCCGAAAAAAGCGGTTGTCGCCCTGAAGTGGGTCGTGGGTGAGATGGAGGACCGTTATCGCAAGATGTCCAAGATGGGCGTCCGCAACATCGCGGGCTACAACGGCCGCGTTAAGGACGCGTTGGCCAAGGGCGAGATGTTCAGCCGCACAGTGCAGACCGGGTTCGACGATGAAACCGGCGAACCAACGTTCGAGACGGAAGAGTTCGCGCCCGAAGCGATGCCCTATATCGTCGTCATCGTTGATGAGATGGCGGACCTGATGATGGTTGCGGGCAAAGAGATCGAAGCTTGTATCCAGCGTCTGGCGCAGATGGCGCGAGCCTCGGGCATTCACCTGATCATGGCGACCCAGCGACCTTCGGTCGACGTTATTACCGGCACGATCAAGGCGAACTTCCCAACCCGGATTTCGTTCCAGGTGACATCGAAAGTCGACAGCCGCACAATTCTTGGCGAGATGGGTGCCGAGCAACTGCTGGGGCAGGGCGACATGCTCTATATGGCCGGTGGCGCCAAGATTACCCGTTGCCACGGGCCATTTGTATCGGACGAAGAGGTCGAGGAAATCGTCAACCACCTAAAACAGTTCGGTCCACCGGATTACATGAGCGGAGTGGTCGATGGCCCGGCTGAGGAAAAGGCCGACAATATCGATGCGGTTCTCGGCCTGAACACCGGGGGCAACACCAACGGCGAAGACGCGCTGTACGATCAGGCGGTGGCGATTGTGATCAAGGATCGCAAATGCTCGACCTCGTACATTCAGCGGAAACTTGCCATTGGTTACAACAAAGCTGCGCGGCTTGTTGAGCAAATGGAAGATGAAGGCGTTGTTTCATCGGCAAATCATGTCGGGAAACGCGAAATCCTCGTCCCTGAGCAATAGGATATTTAATAACAAGGGCAGAGCGCTTATCTGAGGAGTTATGAAACAGATTGCCTTTGCCCTTGCTTTGACACTCGCCGCGCCTGCGGCTTGGGCGGCTGATAAGCTGCCGTTGTCCCAAATATCAAACTACCTGAACGGCCTCAAAACCGTTGAAACCACGTTCACGCAAGTTAATGATGACGGCTCGTTGAGCACCGGAAAGCTGTGGATGGAACGGCCCGGAAAAATGCGGTTCGAATACGACCCACCCAACAGCGCCGTGGTACTGGCACGCGCCGGTACGGTGCAGATCTTTGATCCGAAATCTAACCAGCCCCCCGAACAGTATCCGTTGAAACGCACACCCCTGTCGCTGGTGCTGGCGCGCAACGTCAACTTGGGGCAGGCGAATATGGTGGTCGCCCACGACTTTGATGGAACGGCTACGGTTGTCACGGCTCGGGACCCAAAAAACCCAGAATCGGGCCGGATTGAGCTGATGTTCACAGGGGACCCGATTGAGCTGCGCAAATGGGTTATTCACGACAACGCCGGCAGTCAGACGACCGTTCTGCTGGGCCAGTTGAATACCGGTGGAAATCTCAGCAACGATCTGTTTTCAAGATCAAATAGAAGCGGGTCAGGCAATCGCTGACCCGCAATCTTGTCAGTAGCGGCAGTTCGCCAGCTGCGCCTGATAGAGCTTGGCGCGTGCATCCACATCATTGGCGACGTTCAACAGCCAGGATTTGCTGTTATAGCTGCCGCGGGCAAAACCACTGTGCCCCTCGTGATAGGCCAGATACTGGTTGCGTGTATCACTGGGGTGAATGCCGTTCCGCTGATGGGTTTTGTTCATATACCAGCCGATGAAATCTGACGCATCGCGAATGCGGTCCCGCTTGGCGCGGCGCTTGCCGGTTTCCTTGCGGTATTCATCCCACGTGCCGTCCAATGCCTGGCTGAAGCCATAGGCGCTGCTCTGACGGCCCATCGGGATAACGCCCAGAACGTATTGGTGGGGCGTGCGTGCATCGTGCTTATAGCGGCTTTCCTGATAGATCGTTGCCATTTGGACGTGAATCGGGACGCCCCATTTCCGCTCGGTGCTTTTGAACGCCTTGATAAAGTCGGGCCGTTCGCGCGCAATGCTGCACGCGTCGTTCAGTCTGCTCGGTGGCTGTTTGGACCCGCCACCACAGGATGCCAAAAGCAGCACCCCAAGGAGTACAAAGAAAATTCTGCTCATGTGCCTCGTGCCTTTTTTCTTTATTCTAGCGCAGATTGAGAGTTTAGGAAATCACAATCGTTATAGCACAATCGCTAGAATTAAGGGTAAAGCGCCCACGGACAGCACCGTTGACACCATGACCATTCCGGCAACAGCGTCTGAATCTGCGTCAAATCGCTCGGCAAGAAGGTAGGATGTCACTGCGACCGGGGTACACATCTGCAAAACCAGTACTCCGAAGGCGATGGAATCCAGATCAAAGACGCGCGCGATTGCCCAGCCCAGCCCAAAGCAGACAAGCAGTTTAAGGCCTGATAGCCAGATCGCCTGACCCAATTTGCGGGTTGTCAGCCTTGCGATCGCGACACCTACTGTAATCAGCATCATCGGGACTGCCATCTGACCCAGCAGCTCTAGCGTGTTGCTCAGGAACAAAGGCGTTTCCCAATCCTGCCACAAAAACAAGGCCCCAAGCAGGGTTGCCCAGACCATGGGTTCACGCGCAGCTTTACCGAATGCACCCTGCCCAGCGACAAGGTAGATGCCATAGGTGAAGGAAAACAAAGCGGTGATGGCCAGGAAAATGACCGCAAATCCCAAACCAGCCTGGCCAAACGCAAAAATGCATAGCGGCAGGCCCAGATTGCCAGTGTTTCCGAAAATTAGCGGCGAAAGATAGGTACGGCGGTCCAGGCCAGAAAGCCGAACGAAAACGCCAAATGCTAGGGCCAGCCCAACATGACCCGCAACTGCGGCCAGCGTGAAACGCGTCAACTCTCCTGCCGGAATCTCTGTCTGCATCAGCGCAACAAAGATCAGGCTGGGCACAGCAAGCGTCACGGCAAGGCGCGTTACAAACTCCAAACGATACTCAAAACCCAGTTTGACCCATGTAAATCCGATGCCCGCCAGCAGGAAGACCGGTGCAACAATTTCGAACACTGTCAGTAAGATGTTCACAGACTGTTTCCTTTAATTTCCGATCAATGATTGGCATTTCGGCGCGGAAAGAGGTAGTAAGATCTCTGGGGGCTGAAAAAATGCTGAAGACAAATGCCAAGTACCGCCTGGGACAGGTGGTCCGCCATAAAAAGCATCCCTTCCGAGGGGTGATTTTTGACGTGGACCCGGAATTTTCCAATACAGAAGAGTGGTATCAGGCCATTCCCGAGGACAGCCGCCCCATCAAGGATCAACCGTTTTATCATCTGCTCGCAGAAAACGATCAATCCTTCTATGTGGCTTATGTTTCAGAACAAAATCTGGTTGCGGACCAATCCGGGGAACCGGTTGAGCATCCTGATATTCCTGACATGTTCGGTCCTTTCGAGAATGGCGCGTACCCGCTGCACTTTAATTTGAACTAAGAAATTTGGTGCGCCAATTCGCCCGCCCTGGTGGTCAGTAACCTAATGCACAACCGTCTTTTCTGGGGTCGCTTGCGCCCTCTAGAACGCCGTCTGTGCGGATTCGGATAGCTTGCGCGCCGCCAAGGGGCGTTTCTGGAACCTGAACGTTGTGTCCTAATTCGCGCAATTGTTGAGATGTGTTAGGCGAAATTCCGCGCTCAAGTTTCAAAACGCCGCCATCCGCGAAGGCGCGCGGGGCGTCGATGCTGGCTTGCAGACCCAATCCATGATCGGTGAGGTTGGACAATAGGCGTGCGTGGCCAGTTGGTTGAAAAGCTCCGCCCATCACGCCAAACGGCATTAGTACCCGGCCATCCTGTTTAAGCATTCCGGGAATGATCGTGTGCATTGGGCGCTTGCCCGGGCCAAATTCGTTTGGATGATCAGCCTGCAGGTTGAAACCAGAGCCTCGGTTCTGCAGCAAAATCCCATATTTTTCTGATGCGATACCGGACCCGAAGCTGTGAAATATGGAATAGATCAGCGAAACCGCCATCCGATCCCGGTCAACAACCGTGATATAGACTGTGTCTTTGTGAATGGCCTCGGTTAACGGGGCTGCCGCTGGCATGGCGCGCTTGGGGTCAATCAACGCAGCCAGCTTATCGGCCACCGTCTGGTCAAGGAACCGTTCAGCGTGGGTTGTGTGATCTGGATCCGCAATGAACCGATTGCGCGCGTCATAGGCGAGTTTCGAAGCCTCGGCCTCAAGATGTATGAGTTCGGGGCCAAACGGATCAAGGCCCGCCAGGTCAAAGTTCTTGAGGATATTCAGAAGCAGGATCGCCGTCGCACCTTGTCCGTTTGGCGGATGTTCGACCAGATCAATGCCCTTGTAGCTTCCGCTGACGGGCTGGGTGTCTGTGCATTGCGTGGCCAGAAAATCCTGGGCCGTGTGAACTCCGCCCAATTCCATCAGGGCGTCGATCATGTCCTGCGCAATTTCACCGGAATAAAAGGCATCACGGCCATTGCGTGCAATCTGGCGTAGGACCTCGGCCTGCCCCGGCGCGCGAAAGTTCTGGCCTACATTTGGCGCTTTGCCGTCAGTTAGGTAATGCTTGCGTGCAGCCCCCTGCAGCGTGTCAGCCCCCGTTTTCCAATCATAGGCGACCCGGGGTGCGACCGGGACACCGGCCTCGGCATAGTGAATGGCAGGTGCCAGTATCTCATCCAGCCCAAGCCTGCCCTCGGTTTCTGCCAGATGGCAAAAGGCATCAATTGCACCGGGAATGGTCACCGCATCGGGTGTATTCAACGGCACTGTATCCAGCCCCTGGGCTCGCAACTTGTCCGCATTGGCCGCCGCCGGCGCGCGTCCGGACCCGTTCAGGGCGCGTATCTGATCTTCACCTGCACGGTTGAATAGAACAAAGCAATCGCCACCGATGCCCGTCATCTGCGGCTCGCAAATGCCCAGCAGCACAGCGCCTGCGATGGCAGCGTCCATGGCATTGCCGCCTTGCTGCAGGATATTTACGGCAACCTGCGCCGCCAGAGGATGCGATGTGGCGCACATTCCCTCGGTTGCCAGAACTTCGGACCGACCTGGAGTGTGAAAATCCCGCATAGCTTTGCCTTCCCCTTTTGAACACGCCGAACGTAAAGCGCGGTCAGGGATTGTCTAGTCACATCAGCGGGAAGGGAGATCCTCGGCGCCGTTCACTGGGTGGGGGCTGTGACACTAGGCGCCGAGGGAAGCTATCTGAGCTACAGATATCTGTTTGCCCTTTGTTTGCGGCGCGCCGATGGTGCGATCGGGGCCTTTATGTGGCCTTTTTGGGTCCGGCGGAGGGGTTTGGGAAGTCAAACCGCAGCGACAACCGGTTGCAGCCATTGCGATGCTCATAGCGAATGTCGCTGGTCAGTTCATGGATCAGGAACCAGCCAAACCCGCCTTCGGGTAACTCATCGAGCGTCGAACCCAAAGGCGCAGGCACACCATCCGGCACGCGAAAGCCGGGCAACGGATTCCCTGTGTCAGAGATCAGAATGTCCAGCCAGTTTTGATGTAACCGACAATGCACCCTGACCTTGGCCGGAGTGACGCCCGCATAGGCATGCTCGATCACATTGTTGATCGCCTCGGCCAGCGCAATTTTCACGTCGCTCGCCTTGTGTGAAGGTAGGCCCTGAACCTCAAGTCCTTTGCTAAGCTGGGCGATGCCTGCACTGGCTTCGGTTTCGGTGGCAGCAAAGCTCAGATCCAAGCAGTTCCCGTTCCCCATGGACATCGCACCTATTCAATCCGTGACTTCATTCCGCCGACCGTGCAAGGGCGTCGTCCAGAGTCTGGTAAAGATTGAAAACCGTATCCATACGGGTCAGCCGAAATACCTTTTCGACAAAAGGGTGTAGTCCTGCCAGATCCAGCCTGCGGTCGCTGCCCAATTGTTTCATTGAAGCAACGATGGCCCCAAGGCCGCTTGAATCGATAAATTCGACCCCCGTCAGGTCCAGGACGACGCGCGGCGCGCCACCGTCGGCCTCATTGCGCATGTCTTCCTTGAACTGAATGGCCATTGCGGCATCGATACGGTCAGAATGCACCGTTATGATCTGCGTTGTGTCTGTTGTTTTACTGGTCAGGGCCATGCGCGCGGGCTCTCTAAACTAAAAATTACTCGTAGAAATACGCTAGACGGGAATTCTTACCATTCGGTATCCATCCCAGTAGAAAAACGGAGGAGCATCCAAATGAAACAAGTCGTTATCGCTGGCGCAGCACGGACCCCGATGGGTGGGTTTCAGGGGATGTTCGATACAGTGACAGCAGCCGATCTGGGCGGTGTTGCGATCAAGGCCGCGCTGCAGGGTGCAGGGACAGAGACCGTTGACGAAGTTCTGATGGGGTGCGTCTTGCCTGCCGGGCAGGGCCAGGCACCCGCTCGCCAGGCCGGTTTCGCAGCAGGGCTGGGCGAAGACGTTCCTGCCACGACGCTCAACAAAATGTGCGGCTCGGGTATGAAAGCGGCCATGATGGCCTACGATCAGATTGCATTGGGGCACGCGGACACAATGATCGCAGGCGGGATGGAGAGTATGACGAACGCGCCATACCTTCTGCCTAAAATGCGCGAGGGCGCGCGGTTGGGTCATGCGCAGGCAATGGATCATATGTTTCTGGACGGGCTCGAGGACGCCTATGACAAAGGTCGCCTGATGGGCACATTCGCTGAAGCCTGCGCCGAAGCCTATCAGTTCACGCGCGAGGCCCAGGATGAATACGCGCTGCGTTCTTTGTCGAATGCACTGGCCGCACAGGAAAATGGTGCATTTGCGGATGAAATCACGCCCGTCTCGGTCCGCACTCGCAAGGGCGAAGTCACCCAGTCCGCGGATGAGCAGCCGCTTTCCGCGCGGCCCGAAAAAATCCCAACGCTCAAGCCAGCCTTTCGAAAGGATGGCACCGTCACGGCTGCAAACTCTTCTTCGATTTCAGATGGTGCTGCCGCGTTGGTGCTGGCATCGGAAGACGCGGCACAGGCGCAAGGCCTGAGCGTCCGCGCGCGTATTGTCGGCCACGCCAGCCACGCGCAGGCACCAGGGCTGTTTACGACCGCACCAGTTCCGGCCGCGCAAAAATTGCTGACCAATATCGGTTGGTCGAAAGAAGATGTTGACCTGTGGGAGGTCAACGAAGCGTTCGCCGTCGTGCCGATGGCGTTCATGCACGAGATGGGCCTGCCCCGCGATATCGTCAACGTGAATGGTGGGGCCTGCGCTCTGGGCCACCCGATCGGTGCATCGGGCGCGCGGATCATGGTCACGCTGCTGAATGCACTCGAAAAGCGCGACCTGAAACGCGGCGTTGCGGCCATCTGCATCGGCGGCGGCGAAGGCACGGCGATAGCCATCGAACGCGTTTGACGCTTCCTCTTTTTCCAAATACTCCGGCGCAGACCCCTGCCACGAGTTCCGACATGACAGCCGATTACGACACACTTGCCAAAACCATCACCGCCCTGACCGAAGGCGAAACCGACAGCGTGGCTCTGATGGCTACAATTGCGTGCGAGGTGCACCATTCCGATGATCGGTTTGACTGGACAGGTTTCTACCGTGTCACTGAGCCCGGGCTTTTGAAGATCGGACCTTACCAGGGTGGGCACGGTTGTCTGGTTATCCCGTTCGACCGCGGTGTCTGTGGCGCTGCGGCCCGAACGGGAATGGTACAATTGGTGCCGGATGTGGAAGCATTTCCGGGTCATATCGCCTGCGCGTCTTCGACCCGGTCCGAATTGGTGCTACCCGTGCTCAATGCCGCCGGTGACGTCATTGCTGTGTTCGATATCGACAGCGACCAACCCGATGCATTCAATGAACAGGATGCAAGCCAACTGGGCGAAATTCTGTCCAGCGTATTCGCCAAATAGCCAAGGCCGAGGGCGTAGCCCCGGCCTAGTATATCTCATGGTGTCAACGATCAGGTGTTCAGAAGCTTGGCTTTCTGCGCGGCAAATTCCTCGTCCGTCAGAACGCCTTTTTCCTTTAGTGCTGCAAGCCGTTCCAGCTCATCCGCGGCGGACACGGTCGCGACCGAGCGGATATAGTCCTTTTGCGCCTGTTCGATCTGGCTCATGGCTTCGGCATTGTGCTGGTGCATTTTGTCGCCGCGGACAATCAGGTAGGCCAGAACACCCATCCAAGGAATCAGGATGACAAAGGCAATCCAGACTGCCTTTCCACCGCCACTTAGGTCCTTAGATCGGAAGACATCGGCCACAACCGAAATCATCACCCAGAACCAGGCCACCATCAGGAACAGCCAGAAGATTGACCAGACTATGTCGAAGAAACCGATGCCGTTGTCCATTTGTCATCCAACCCTTTGCGAATGCGTAAGAATATTCATATTCAGATAGCATTGGACTGTAGCAGACAGTTTGCCGGTTGGTTAGTGTCAATTCTCTGTTGGTTTTACTACGCTACGCCAGGCTGGGTTATTCAATGACCGTTAGAAGATAGGCCAGCACAGCTTGAATGCCGAATATCCCAAAGATGTAGTATGAAAACAGGCGCTTGCGGGTTTTGTGTCTGAATATCCAACGACCCAGCAATGCGCCTGGACTGCCGCCCAGCGCCGCTAACCACAATAGGTTTCGTTCGGGAGCACGCTTTTTTCGCCTTCTTGCCTGCAGTTTATCCCAGCCAAAGGCAAGCAAAGTCAGGGCGTTGATGGTCCATAAGTAAATCACCGCAATCCACATGGTGGACGGATACCCAAACAATGTTGTGCGTCCAAGTGAAAAATACCTTGGTTTTTTCACGGAATCAGCGCATCGTGAAAAACGAGGAGAAAATTTCACCAAGCCCCGGAGCGTTCAGTGAACAGCCAAGCCCCGCACAGCGCCACACTCGGAGCCGATCTTCGGGCTTTGCGTAAGGCGCGTGGGTTGACGCTGACCGAGATCGCCGCACGTCTGGGTCGTTCTGTTGGTTGGCTTAGCCAAGTCGAGCGCGACAAGTCCGACCCCTCAATTTCCGACCTGCGCCAGATTGCTGAGTGTCTGGGCGTGCCGATGTCGATGCTGTTCGCGCATTCCTCCGCTCCGGCAGATGAGCAGGGGTATGTGGTGCGCGCCGGAACGCGCCGCCCGATGGGGTCCGGTGAGGAAGGGTTGATCGAAGAACTGCTGTCGCCCGATCTGACCGATGATTTCGAAATGGTGCATTCCACGTTCAAGCCCCGATCGAAAATGCAAACTCCGGCCAACCGACCAACGCAGGAGGTAGGGTACATGGTGTCAGGGCGGTTGGAACTGACGATCAGTGGGCGCCAGTTTTCGGTTGGCCCCGGCGACAGCTTTCGGATCAAACATGAACCCTATCAATGGTCGAACCCCTATGATGAGCCCGCAGTGGCCATCTGGGTTATCGCTCCGCCGGTGTACTGATGAGCTTTGAAGCCTGGACCATATTCGCGCTGTTTTGGGTGGTGTTCGTCACCACTCCGGGGCCGAACGCGGTCAATTGCATTTCCAACGGGATGAGCCTGCCGTTTCCGAAAGCGATGCTGGGAGTGCTGGCGATTCTAACGCAGGCCAGCACGTTTCTTGTCCTCTCAGCGCTGGGTGTGACCGCGTTGATCGCAGCATCCCCAACCGGGTTTTTTGTCGCCAAACTGGTAGGGGCAGGGTTCCTGATCTGGGTTGGGGTTCGCGGCTGGATGAATGCCACGCGCCCGGCCCCGGCAAGTGAGCGACCCGCGCGCCATGTGTATCTTCACGCACTGGCGGTCGCTACGATCAATCCTAAAAGCGTGGCAGGGTACCTCGCTGCCTTTTCCCAGTTTGTGCAGCCTGATGTTCCGATCTGGCAGCAGATGGTCGTCATCATGCCTACGGCGCTGATCATCACCACGCTCAGCTACACCGGGTTCACCGTGTTGGGCGCGCTGATGGGCAAGGCTGCGCTTGGAGCGGTTTTCAACACTTGGGTGCGTCGTGTCATGGCCGCCTGTTTCATCATCTATGGCGTTTTGCTGGGTGCCAGCTCCACGCCCGCAGCTAGGGGGTAATCAGATGCACAACGGTTCTTGCCTCTGCGGCGCAGTCGCGTTCACGATTGACGGAGAGTTGTCGCCGCCTTCGGCCTGCCACTGTGGCCAGTGCCGAAAACAGTCCGGCCACATCTGGTCTTCGACCTGGACGCATCAGGATAACCTGAGCTTCACCGCAAGCGATACGCTGACTTGGTTCCGCGCCTCGGACACCGCCCGCCGCGGGTTCTGCCGGTCATGCGGTTCGTTCCTCTTCTGGCAGCACAATGACGAGGACACGATTTCAATTTCCATGGGTGCGCTCAGCGAGCCCACGGGTCTAACGCTCTCGAAGCATATCTTTGTCGCCGACAAGGGCGATTACTACGACATCACGGACGATCTGCCCCAACGGGCACAGTAACAAGGATCAATACCAATGAGCGATTTTCCGACAAAAGCCCGCGTGGTTGTTATCGGTGGCGGTGTGGTGGGGGCTTCCTCACTGTACCATCTGGCCAAGAAAGGCTGGACCGACTGCGTTCTGCTGGAAAAGAACGAACTGACGGCGGGCTCGACCTGGCATGCGGCGGGTAACGTTCCGACGTTCTCGAATTCATGGGCGATCATGAACATGCAGCGGTACTCGACCGAGCTGTATTCGCGTTTGGGCGAAGAGGTTGACTACCCGATGAACTACCATGTTTCGGGCTCGATCCGTTTGGCGCACAGCAAAGAGCGGATGCAGGAGTTCGAACACGCAATGGCAATGGGCCGCTATCAGGGCATCCCGATGGAGATGTGGACACCGGAAGAAGCTAAAGAGCGCTATCCATTCCTGGAAACGCACGATCTTGAAGGCGTACTGTACGACCCGACAGATGGCGACATTGATCCGGCGCAGCTGACACAGGCGTTGGCCAAGGGTGCCCGTGACATGGGCCAGAAGATCATCCGCTTCTGCCCGGCGACCGGCGTCACCCAGCACGACGACGGAACCTGGACCGTTCACACGGACAAGGGTGACATCGATTGTGATTATGTGGTGAACGCGGCCGGCTACTACGCACAGCGCGTGGGGGAGTGGTTCAAGCCCTTCGGCGGTCGTACCGTTCCCGCAATGGTCATGAGCCACCAGTACCTGCTGACAGACGAAGTGCCTGAAGTGGAGGAATGGTCCAAAGCGAACGGAGGCAAGAAGCTGCCGTTGCTGCGCGATGTGGATATCTCGTACTACCTGCGGCAGGAAAAGAACGGCTTTAACCTTGGTCCTTATGAGCCCAACTGCAAGGGCCACTGGATGACCGAAGACGATGCAATGCCCGAAGATTTCTCATTCCAGCTGTGGAATGACGATCTGGACCGCATTGAGGACATCGTCACTGACGCGATGGAGCGGGTTCCGCTGATGGCGACCTCCGGCGTTGGCCGTGTTATCAATGGTCCGATCCCTTACGCGCCGGATGGATTGCCGCTGATCGGCCCAATGCCCGGTGTGAAAAACGCGTTCGAGGCACATACATTCACCTTCGGCATCGCTCAGGGCGGCGGTGCAGGCAAGGTGCTGGCCGAATGGATCGTCGATGGCGCGACCGAGTGGGATATGTGGGCTGTCGATCCACGTCGTTACACCGATTACACTGATCAGGACTACTGCAACCAGAAAGGTCTGGAAGTCTATGGCAACGAATACGCCATGCACTTCCCCCATCATGAATGGCCAGCAGCGCGCGACAAGAAACTGTCGCCAGTGCATGACAAGGTCAAAGCGCTGGGCGGCGTCATGGGTGCCTATAACGGATGGGAGCGGGCCAACTGGTTCGCGAAGCCTGGCGATGACACGTCGCTTGATGCAACCCATACCTGGGGTCGGTCCGGCCCGTGGGAGCAGCGGATCCAAGAAGAATGCGAGGCCGTGCGAGACCATTGTGGCGTACTAGATCTGCCAGGCTTCTCGCGCTTCATGGTCAAGGGAGAGGGCGCCGCTGAGGCGCTGCGCGGCCTCGCAACCGGTGGGTTGCCAAAGGTCGGCCGGATGAACCTCATCTATATCTCTGATGACCGTGGTCGCATTCTGACCGAGATGTCCTGTATCCGTATAGGTGAGGATGAGTTCATCATGATCACCGCCGCAACTGCACAGTGGCATGATCGGGACATCCTGATGAACGCGATGCCTGCGAGTGTTTCGATTGAAGACGTTACCACGACACGGGATACACTGATCGTCACTGGTCCGAAGTCGCGCGAGATACTGTCGACTATGACGAATGCGGATCTGACCTCGGGGTGGCTGACTCATCAGTCTGCAACTGTTGCAGGCCAGCCCGCCTATCTGATCCGCGTCTCCTTCGCGGGTGAGCTGGGATGGGAAGTCCACGCTATGAACGAGCATATGCCCGCGATCTATGACGCGATCATCGATGCCGGTGCCACGCCGTTCGGGATGTACGCTCTGAACTCGCTGCGGATCGAAAAGGGTTACCGTGCCTGGAAGGGCGATCTGTCGACCGACTACTCGCTGTTGGAAGGCGGTCTTGGGCGGTTCGTCAAGCTGGACAAGCCGCAGGACTTCCCGGGCAAGGCTGCGATCCTGAACGAAAAGCAGCAGGGCGTGAAGAAGTCGTTTGTCACGCTGACCGTGGATGCGGGCGATTGCGACGCGCCGTATATGTCCTGCATCTGGCAGGGCGATCAGATCGTGGGCGAGACCACGTCAGGCGCATGGGGATACCGCGTTGGCAAATCCATAGCGCTGGGCATGATCAAGGCCGAGCTTGCCAACCCCGGCACTGAGCTTGAGGTCGAAATCTACGGCCAAAAGTGCCGCGCTGTGGTAGAGCAGGATCAGCCGCTTTGGGATCCCGAGAACGAGCGGTTGCGCGCTTAACTTCTCACGGAGACTGCCATGAGCAAACGATACGCCAAACTGGGACCCGGTGAGGGTCCCAACTATGACTGGGAAAACGACCACACCTTTGTGAAGGTTTCCGGTCAGGACACGGATGGCGCATACACGCTTATGGAAGACAATCTGAAGGCCAGCTTCGCGCTTGGCCTTCATCGCCATGACAACCATGCCGAAACCTTCTATTTTCTGGAAGGTTCAGTAGATTTCTATGTTGATGGTGACTGGCATCGGTGCCCCCCGGGTACAACCATGCATGTGCCGCCCGGTGTGCCTCATGCCTGCCGCGTGGCCGATGGCGCGCCTGGCAGAATGCTTATGATCTTTCAGCCCTCGGGGTTCGACGGATTTCTTGCCGAACTGGCGGCGATGGACGAGGCAGACTTCGCGGATGAGGCGAAGATGGCCGAGTTGAATGCACGCTATGACATCGTACCGATGGGCCCGGTTCCCGCTCATCCGGATGATCAGCAGTGAAGGGGCGCTGATGGCTGTTCCTGAGATCATGTCTGGCGTTTACTTGACCCGTCATGGCGGCCCCGAAGCGCTGGAGTGGCGCGAGGATATGCCGGTCCCAACACCCGGCCAGGGTCAGGTGCTGGTTCGGGTCGCGGCCGCGGGCGTTAACAACACTGACATCAATACACGGGTCGGTTGGTATTCTTCGGACGTCACCGGTGCCACGGATGATGTCGATCAGGATGTCGACGCCGGCGGCTGGGGTGGAGCGCTGTCTTTCCCTCGAATTCAGGGTGGTGACCTGTGCGGTTACGTCGAAGTGGCCGGTCCCGATACCGGGTTCACAGCCGGGCAACGCGTGACCTGTCCGATAAATCTACCGCGTCCACGGCCAGGCAACCCGACGGGGTTCATCGCGCTGGGGTCTGAAATCGATGGGGCCTTTGCTCAATACTGTCTGGTTGAGGCGAGTGATCTATATGACGTCACAGCGTCCCTATTGTCGGACGTCGAAATCGCTGCAATCCCTTGTGCATTCGGCACAGCTGAGAACCTGTTGACCCGTTCAGGCGTGACTGCAGGCCACAAGGTGCTGGTCACCGGCGCTTCGGGCGGTGTGGGTCTTGCCGCTGTACAGCTAGCAGCACTGCGCGGAGCGACGGTTTGGGGCGTAACGGCTGCGGCCAAGGCCGAGGTGGTGAAGGCGCAGGGCGCCGTTGATACCTTCGATCGCAAAGCACCATTGCCCAAAGATATCTTCGACGTCGTGATCGACGTGGTCGGAGGCCCGGGATGGTCGGATCTGGTTCTGGCGTTGAAACCCGGCGGACATTATGCTGTTTCCGGCGCAATCGCAGGACCAATCGTCCAGGCCGACCTGCGCGAGATTTACCTTCGCGACATTACCATTCATGGCTGCACGCATCAGGCATTCGATGTATTTGGCCGCCTTGTCGAGATGATGAACGCGGGCCGCATCAGGCCTTTGGTTTCCAAGACCTATCCACTAAGAGACATCGCCAGAGCGCAAGAGGACTTCCAGTCCAAGGCGCTGCCGGGAAAACTCGTTCTGATTCCGTAGGAAGGTTGGCAAATGGCAGAAATCACGCTTCTGGATGGCTCGATTGGGCAAGAACTGGTCAAACGCAGTGGGGACAAACCCACTCCGCTGTGGTCGACGCGCGTAATGATCGACCATCCCGAATTGGTGCAAGAGGTCCACGCCGAATACTTCCGCCGTGGCGCAACGGTTGCCACGACCAATACTTACGCGGTCCATCGTTCTCGGTTGGAGCGCCTGGGCATGGAAGGCCAACTGCCCGAGCTGATCCATGCTGCGGTTACTCAGGCGAACCGGGCGCGAAGGGACAGTTCCGGTCGCATCGCTGGCGCGCTGGGCCCTTTGCTGGCGTCTTATCGTCCCGATCTGAAGCCCGACGTGGAAGACGCCGCGAAAAAATTTGCCGAGTTGGTTAACCTTATGGCCAATGACGTTGACCTTTTCCTGATCGAAACCGTGTCCTCGGTGCAAGAGGCCGAAGGGGCTTTGCGTGGTACAAAGGATGCGGGCAAGCCGGTCTGGCTGGCTCTGTCGGTCATGGACGATGATGGATCACGCCTGCGATCCGGAGAACCGCTTGGAGATATTGCGCCCCTTGTTGAGCAATTCTCTCCTGATGCGGTTCTGATCAACTGTTCGCGCCCCGAGGCCATTCCTGCTGCGCTTAAGGTCATAGCCACGCTGGGCCGGCCATTTGGGGCTTATGCCAATGGGTTTACTGGAATTACCCAGGATTTCCTGAAGAACGCCCCAACAGTGGATGCTTTGGAACAACGCCACGATCTGGGGCCCAATGAATATGCCGGTCACGCCATGGGATGGGTAGAACAAGGGGCAACGATTGTTGGTGGATGCTGCGAAGTCGGTCCGGACCACATCGAGGTTCTTGCCGGCCGCTTGCGGTCCGCCGGGCACCAGATTGTCTGAAAGGAAAGTGATGCCATCGACGTCCAACATCCCGGTTGTAACGGCTCAGCGGCATTTCGACATTGTCGTAGCGCCTGGCTATGTGCTGCTGGAACTGGCGTCTTTGGTTGAGGTACTGCGACTGGCGAACCGCGTTTGCCCAAACCCTCCGTTCACCTACACCTATCGCTCGCATAAGGGTGGTCCGATTACCAGCAGCAGCGAAGCGACGATCCAGACCGAGCGCATTCCGCCCCAGCCCAACGCGGACTATCTTTTTGTCATTGGCAATTCCGACCCTGATCATCCGGACCTCTCTATGGGGCGCGTCGTATCCGACTACACGTACCGCGGCGCGCAGGTCTTTCTGCTGTCCGAGGCGGCAAGCCGCTATATTGACGAGCAGGGGACCGAGGATATGTCGACCCATTGGGAAAACGCGTCCTTCCTGCGCGAACGCCGCGCTCAGTTCGAAGCCAAACTGTCGATTGCAACGGAACAGGGCGCCGTTGTGACCTGCGCCGGGATGGAGGCGACAACCGATGTCGCGCTGGCTGTAATCGGGCGCCACATATCTGGTCCAACCAGAATGACCGTGGCCGATATTATGCTGCACGAGAACATCCGGGACTTTTCCTCACTTCAGCCCTTTTCCGGGTCAAAAACCACGGCAACCGGTGACGCCAAGCTGGATCAGTGCATCAAGGTGATGCAGGCCAATATCGAAGACCCGCTGCCAATACGAGAAATCGTCGAGGCTCTAAAGCTTTCGAACCGGTCTTTGGAGCGGAAGTTCAAGAACTATTTCGGAACCACACCAAACGGCTTTTACCGCGAGATGAGGCTTGCCAAGGCCAATAACCTGTTGCTGAACACTACGATGAGCGTGCGCGAAATCGGACTGGCTTGTGGGTTTCCCAACGGGTTTTCGTCGGTCTACAAAAGCTTTTTTGGGGTGACGCCCTTCGTGTTGAGACGCGAAAAACGGCAAGTTAAACATGGTTGATTTTTGCAAATGCGCTGACGTTTTTCGTGCATTCTGCGTCGCTCTTCCGTGTATTTTGGCTGGAAACTCATAAAGCGGAATCATGAGAATGGCTGATCTTCCTACTAAGGCCCGTGTTGTCATCATCGGTGGCGGAGTCATCGGATGTTCGGTGGCGTACCACCTGACCAAAAAGGGCTGGAAAGACGTAGTGCTGCTGGAACGTAAGCAACTGACCAGCGGTACGACCTGGCACGCGGCGGGCTTGATCGCGCAGCTGCGTGCAACGGCGAACATGACCAAACTGGCGAAGTACAGTCAGGAGCTTTATGGCTCGCTTGAGGAAGAAACCGGTGTGGCCACGGGATTTAAGCGTTGTGGGTCGATCACTGTTGCGTTGACGGAAGAGCGCAAAGAAGAGCTCTACCGTCAGGCGGCCATGGCACGGGCCTTTGGTGTCGAGGTCGAAGAAATCGAAAATGAGCGCATTCAGGAACTGTATCCGCACATCAACCTCGAAGGTGTGACAGGTGCTGTTTACTTGCCGCTGGACGGTCAGGGTGATCCGGCCAACATTGCACTGGCGCTGGCCAAGGGGGCCCGACAGCGTGGCGGTATCGTCAAGGAACGCGTGAAGGTCACCGACATCGTCAAACAGGGCCGCAAGGTGAGCGGTGTTGACTGGATCGCGGATGACGGCAGCGCCTCGGGCCATATCGAATGTGACATGGTCGTGAATTGCGCGGGTATGTGGGGGCATGAGGTCGGCAAGATGGCTGGCGTCAACGTTCCGTTGCACGCGTGCGAACACTTCTACATTGTTACAGAAGGCATCGACGGTTTGACCCAATTGCCGGTTCTGCGAGTTCCGGATGAGTGCGCGTATTACAAAGAAGATGCTGGCAAGATTCTGTTGGGTGCATTTGAACCGAACGCCAAGCCGTGGGCGATGAACGGCATCCCCGACACGTTTGAGTTCGACCAACTGCCCGAGGATTTCGATCATTTCGAGCCAATCCTCGAAGCCGCGTGTGAACGTATGCCTATGTTAGCCGAGGCTGGCATCCACACCTTCTTCAATGGACCGGAATCGTTTACCCCTGATGATGCCTATCATTTGGGTCTTGCGCCTGAGATGGACAACGTCTGGATCGCAGCGGGTTTCAACTCGATCGGTATTCAGTCCGCTGGCGGTGCTGGTATGGCGCTGGCCGAATGGATGGACAGTGGTGAAAAACCGTTCGATCTGGGCGACGTGGACATCGGTCGGATGCAACTGTTCCAGGGCAACAGACAGTATTTGTTTGAGCGTTCGAAAGAGACGCTGGGTCTGCTGTACGCCGACCACTTCCCCTATCGCCAAAAGGCCACTGCGCGTGGCGTGCGCCGGACGCCGTTTCATCATCACCTGCTGGAACAGGGCGCGGTCATGGGCGAACTGGCAGGTTGGGAACGTGCCAACTGGTTCGCGAATGAAGGGCAGGAGCGGGAATACCAGTACAGCTGGAAGCGCCAGAACTGGTTCGAGAACTCGGCCGCTGAACACAAGGCTGTTCGCGAAAATGTCGGAATGTACGACATGTCATCTTTCGGCAAAATCCGTGTAGAAGGCCCCGATGCCGAGGCGTTCATGAACTATGTGGGCGGCGGCGACTACTCGGTGCCGAACGGCAAGATCGTTTACACACAATTCCTCAACCGCTCAGGCGGGATCGAGGCGGATGTAACGGTCACGCGCCTGACTGAGACTGCCTATCTGGTGGTGACCCCGGCCGCGACCCGTCTGGCGGATCAGACGTGGATGCAGCGCAACGCGGGCAACTTCAATGTCGTCATCACCGATGTCACGGCGGGCGAGGGCGTTCTGGCCATCATGGGCCCAAATGCGCGCACCTTGCTTGAAAAGGTCTCACCGAACGATTTCACCAACGCGGCCAACCCTTTCGGCACCGCACAGGAAATCGAGATCGGCATGGGCCTGGCCCGCGCCCATCGGGTTACTTATGTCGGTGAGCTGGGTTGGGAAATCTATGTCTCGTCGGACATGGCGGGACATGTGTTCGAAACCCTGCACGAGGCCGGGCAGGACATGGGATTGAAACTGTGCGGCATGCATATGATGGACAGTGCCCGGATCGAAAAAGGTTTCCGCCACTTCGGCCATGACATCACCTGCGAGGACCACGTCGTCGATGCAGGGCTTGGGTTTGCGGTCAAGGTCGATAAGGGCAGCGACTTTATCGGTCGCGAAGCGGTGATTGCGCGCAAGGAAAGTGGACCGCACAACCGCCTTGTCCAGTTCAAACTGACCGACCCGGAACCGCTGCTGTTCCACAATGAGCCGATCATTCGGGATGGCGAGTATGTGGGATACCTCTCCTCGGGCAACTATGGCCACACGCTGGGCGGCGCAATCGGTCTGGGTTACGTGCCATGCGAAGGCGAAAAGGCAGCCGACGTTCTGGCTTCGACCTATGAGATCGACGTGTGTGGTGTGAAGGTGAAAGCCGAAGCATCACTTAAGCCGATGTACGATCCAAAATCAGAGCGCGTAAAAGTATAAAACCCTATGAACGGAAAGAGGGGCGCTTCGGCGCCCTTTTTTTGTGAACATATCAATTTTGTTGATGTGAGTGTTCACGGTTTTCATAGTTTTCAAACCCTCCGGAACAACCTTATAGAAAAACGGTATCAGCCGGAGATCCATGATGGCGAAAGCCGCGACGTCACCCCAGAATGAGGACACGCCAAAGGGTCTTGCCCTTGCAGTTACCGCTTACACACTTTGGGGTTTCTTGCCGCTTTACATGAAAGCTCTGGCGCATATCGGACCAGTTGAAATCGTGGCCCACCGGATTGTTTGGTCGGTTCCTGTGGCCGGGCTGTTGCTGGTGGCGCTTGGGCGGACCAAGGATCTGAAGGCTGCGCTACAGAATCCGAAAATGCTGGGTATGGCCTGCCTGACTGCGGCTTTGATCTCGGTGAACTGGGCCATTTACGTGTGGGCCATAGCCAGCGGCAATGCGCTGGACGCAGCGCTGGGTTACTATATCAATCCATTGTTCAGCATTGCGCTGGGTGCGGTCCTGCTGCGCGAGCCTTTGAACCGCACGCAGATGGTGGCGGTTGGTTTGGCCGCATTGGGCGTTTTGGTGTTGGTTGTCGAAGCCGGACGGCTTCCATGGGCTGCGCTTGCCCTGACCGTTAGTTGGGGGTTTTACGCGTTCTTCAAACGCTCGTTGCCCATAGGTCCCAATCAGGGATTTCTGCTTGAGGTTCTGATCCTGTTGATCCCCGCCTTGGTTTACATCACCTGGTTGGGGGCAAAAGGAACTGGTCACTTCGGCGCTGCCGCCGGGGACACCATGCTGCTTGCTTGCGCTGGTATCGTCACGGCTGTTCCTTTGCTGGTCTATGCCAACGGGGCGAAACTGGTTCGGCTGTCCACAATGGGGATCCTGCAATATATCGCTCCGACGATGATCTTCATCACCGCTATCACCGTGTTTGGCGAACAGATCGACCGGGGGCGCATGATCGCCTTTCCGCTGATCTGGGCGGCGCTGGTGGTTTACACGATCCCGATGATCCGTCAGATGCGGGCTCAGAGCTGACGCAGCAGGTCGGCGGCGGCCTCCGCCCACAAGCGATAGGCTTTCGGGCTTGGGTGATATCCGTCCGGAGCAGCAAGCGCCGGGTCATCCGGAAACTCCAACGGCAGGTGGCGGGCTTGCGCGAATGCCGACGCGGCGGTTTGTAATCCCTGATCCAGCCGGGCAGCCTGACGGCCCAGCACCCACGCGAGTGGCTGAGGCAATGCCGGAAATCGGTTCATTTGCGGTACCGCAGTCAAGACGATGCGGCGCACACCCAGATTGTCCGTCAGATGGTTCAGCAGTTGGATCTGTAAAGCTGTGAACCTTTGCCGGGAAACACCACGCGTGACGTCGTTTACACCCAAGGCTGTCACGGCAGCATCAAAACGGCCTTCAAGTCGGTTCAGTCGGTCCAGCGTATCCTGTGTTGTATGGCCTGTCGTTGCTTCAAGTTGCCATTCCACGCTGTAGTGGCGTGCCAATTGTTGAACCAAAAATCCCGAAAGCGCCTGTTGTTGTCGGCCAGCACCAACGCCGGCTGCCGAGCTATCGCCTGCGATTAGCAACCGCAACCGGGGGCCGCGCCCTTCGCGCCCTTGTCGAGGGCCCGAGGGTTCTGGAAGTTGTTGCGCGTTTCGGCGCACGGAAACCGCCTGGGCTGCCAGAACCGGCAGCAGCGGCACGCGCAAGATCTGATCCGCGGCAATCCGGCTGGGCATGTTCAACTGAGCGCGTTTTTGTATTCGAGGAATCTGGGGTCTGTCATCACACGGGCCATCATGGCCTCGCGTAGGGCACCAATGGTTTTGTAGGGCCGCATGACAACTTCGAAGTTCTGGATCAGACCGTCGTCATTCAGAGTGATCAGGTCGACGCCAACCGCATCTAAATCTCCGACCTTGCACTGAAACTCCAGCGCCCAGTCTTTGCCTTCACCCATGATCCGGCGATAGCGAAAATCGGAAAACACCTGTCCCACATGGCCCAGAACGGCCGCCACCGGCTCGCGCCCGGTCCAGGTGCTGTAGTAGGTGGGCGGCGAAAACTGTACGTCTTCGGCCAGCAATTCGTGGATCAGGCTTTCATCGCCCTTGGCGACAACGTCTTGCATGCGCGCGATTGTGGGGTGCATGGGTTCTCCTCCGCTTTGGGTCCGAGATTTGCTGAACCGTTTCGTTCAGGCAAGCCCGACGTTGCGGGAACCAAATCCGTGCGTTAGGCAGGCGCGCATGAGCGAAACCTATAATCCCCCGAAAACGCCTTTGGATGTGCTGCATGAAGATGCGCAGCTTATCGTCGTCAATAAGCCCTCGGGTCTGTTGTCAGTACCGGGACGTGGTGCGCATCTGGCCGATTGCCTGCTGACCCGTGTACAGGCGGCTTTTCCGCAGGCTTTGTTAGTGCACCGGCTGGATCGGGATACGTCAGGTGTCATGGTGTTTGCCCAGTCGCCGCACGCACAGCGCCATCTGAGCATGCAATTCGAGAAACGCCAGACCCGAAAAACTTATGTTGCGCGCGTTTGGGGTCGGATCGAGCAAAAGACCGGAACCGTTGATCTACCGTTGATTGTAGATTGGCCAAACCGACCGCTTCAGATGGTCTGTCATGAGACTGGCAAGCCTGCTGTCACTGACTGGCGATTTGTAAAGTACGAGGGCGAGACGACGCGCGTCCGGTTGTTTCCTAAAACGGGCAGATCGCATCAGTTGCGCGTTCATATGCAAGCATTGGGTCATCCCATTCTGGGCGATCCGTTCTACGCCGACGGACCTGCGCGCGATTTCCCGCGTCTGATGCTGCACTCTGAGGAATTGCGCCTGAAAAACCCCGAGGGCGGAGTTTCGATGAAATTCCGCGCCCCGGCTGATTTTTGACCTCAGGCCGTGCTCGTCCACAGAATCTTGAGGTTGCCCAGTGAAAACCGTCTGGTCCGTTTGCGGGGTGCGCAAGGCTGACGGGCGGCCATGATTTCGCGTTCAATCTCGAAGGCGCGCAAGGTGTGATCCTGTGCCCAGCGGTCCAGTTTCAATGTCATCATCACGTGATTGTCGAGGTATGGCATGGTCGACCTCCTTTGGTTCGTTTCCCAAAGATCGCAGATCACTCCTGACACCACCCTGTCAGTGGGGTGTGCTAGGATGTCAGCAGACCGCCCGGAGAACCTTATGCGCCGCTCGACCCGCCTTTTTGAAATCATCCAGATCCTGCGTTCGGCCGAAATGCCTGTGACGGCGGAGGCGCTTGCAGTGAAACTGGAAGTGTCAGCGCGTACCGTCTATCGCGACATTGCAGCGTTGCAGGCACAACGCACCCCGATCGAGGGTGAGGCTGGCGTGGGGTATCTGATGCGGCGCGGGTACGACCTGCCTCCTTTGAACTTCGATTCGGAAGAGGTCGAGGCACTGTGGGTTGGTCTGTCGATGCTGGCGCGCACGGGGGACAGTACCCTACAACAGGCGGCGGACCGGGTATGTCGCAAGATCGACGCTTTGCGCGCGCCTGCGGATTGGCTGCAGGTCGCCCCATGGGGCGCACCGATGGATGATCCTGCTAAAGGGTGCGTGCCCGTCGTGAACTATCGCGAGGCCATTCGCGCAGAACGCAAAATTCGCATCACCTATGTGAGTGCTGAAGGCGAACGGACGGAACGGATCGTCAGGCCTGTTGCCCTGATCTATCACATCGAATGCACGATGCTTGCAGCGTGGTGCGAGATGAGGAATGGGTTTCGCCATTTTCGCACGGATCGCATTTGGGCCTGCGAGCTGACAGACGATCATTTCTGCGGACAAGGAGAGCCCCTGCGGGCGATCTGGCAGGATCAAAACCAATGGGATCCTGCCGAACGGCGGTAATTTGCCGACTTCACCCGATTGTTGCTTGAGCCTATGTTGAGGTGACGCGATATACTGCGGCAAACAAAGCGGGTCCGGTGAACGGACCCCAGAGCAGAAGGTGAATTCATGACGATTTCCAAGAGTGTTCTTGCCGCTGGGCTGTTTTCGGCCCTGTTTTTGGGCGCCTGTACAGACCCCGGTACGCTGAACTTGCCCTCAGACCCGAACCAAAACACGAAGCAGGGCGCGATCCTTGGCGGTCTGATTGGTGCAGGTGTCGGCGCTATTGCCAATGGATCTGATCCACTTTTGGGGGCCGTGGCCGGCGGAGCAATCGGTGCAGCAGGAGGCGGCCTGATAGGCAACCAACTGGATAAACAAGCAGCGGAACTGCGTCAGCAACTTGCCAACCAAGGTATCATCGTTACCAACGCGGGCGACCGGCTTATTGTGACCGTACCGAATGATATCACCTTCGACACTGACAGCTCGACCGTGCGTCCGGCATTAAGGGCCGATCTGGTCCGGGTGGGGCAGAATTTGGTGAACTACCCCAACTCGAACGTGCAGATCATCGGCAATACCGACAGTGACGGCGATGCTGCGTATAATCAGGGCCTGTCCGAACGCCGTGCGCGGTCTGTCGCGGATATTCTTCAGGCAAACGGCGTAAGCGGTGCACGTATCTCAACTATCGGTCAGGGCGAAAACCGCCCCATTGCGTCGAACCTGACGCCCGAAGGGAAGGCGCAGAACCGCCGGGTTGATATCGAGATCATCCCTAACGGAAACACTTAACGACATGGGCACTTTCGGGTGCCCATTTTCCGCACATTGACTGCGCGTCATCCGGTCTTTGGTGCGCGCGAAAGTTACGCTAGCTATTGGGAAACACCTGAACCGGAGTTTCCCAATGTCTGACCCGATCCTTCTGAGCCTGTCCGGCTCATTGCGCCAAAGCGCGACTAACCGCAAATTGCTGCGCGAAGCGGCCCGGCTGTTCGAGCCGGGAACACATATCGAAGCCGATCTGAACCTGCCGCTTTATGATGGTGATCTTGAGGATGGCGAGGGCATTCCTGCCGCAGTGCAAACCTTGTCCGATCAGATCGCGCAGGCTGATGCAGTGATCATTTCGACCCCGGAATACAACAAAGGCCCGTCGGGAGTTCTGAAAAACGCTTTGGACTGGGTCAGTCGAACCGACGGTCGCCCATGGGCCGACAAACCGGTTGCCGTGATGTCCGCCGCCGCAGGGCGTGCGGGTGGCGAGCGGGCGCAGATGGTTCTGCGCGGCTATATGGTTCCCTTCCAACCGCGCATCCTGCAGGGGCCAGAGATTCATCTCGCCAGCAGTTCGAACGAGTTTGACGAGCACGGCAAATTGCTGAGCGACCGTTACGAGAGCTCTCTGCGGACACTCATGCAGAAACTGCGTGCTGAGGCTGGGTTCTAAGGTCGAGAGGCTGCTTGCCGGGTCTGGTCCGTCTGCATAGTCTGCCGCCATGACTGACGAAATACAGACCGATGTGATGGACCCGGCCCGTGCCTCTGCGCTATTGGTAGCGCTTGGCTCCAATAAGAAATTCGAAGCGGGCGATCACCTGCCGCCATTCTTTCACCAACTGTATTTCTGGTCGCCGCGACCGCCTGCTGCCTTAGGACGAGACGGGCACCCAAAGGTTGGTGACGGTCTGATCCCAGATATGGGCCTTCCGCGCAGAATGTGGGCTGGCGGCCGTCTACAATTTCACATGCCGTTGGTCGCGGGTTCAAAAGCCATGCGCCAGTCTGTGTGCCAAAGCGCGACGACAAAAGCTGGCCGGACCGGTCCGTTGGGGTTCGTCACCTTGCGGCACGACATTTCTCAGGACGGTCAATTGTGTCTGAGCGAATGGCAGGATCTGGTTTATCGGCAGGATCCATCGGACACGGATATCCAAGCCAAACCGCTTGTGGCACGTACCGATGAAACCGACCGTCGCGAGATTAAATTCAACAGCACATTGCTTTTTCGATACTCAGCGCTGACCTTCAATGGGCATCGTATCCACTATGATCTGGATTACGCACGTGATGTCGAGGGGTATGACGGTTTAGTTGTTCACGGCCCATTACTGGCACAACTCTTGATGCTATTTGCCGAAGAACTAATGGGTTCTTTGGCCGAGTTTTCGTTTCGCGCTTCGTCGCCGGTGATGCATTTTGAGACGGCAACACTGTGCCGGAACGGCCATGCGATGTGGGTGCGCGGGCCAGATGGGCGGCAATGCATGTCCGCCGAAGCTGTTCCGCGATCAGAGTGAGGCCTCGGGCCGAAAATCGCTCGGGATTGTATCCTGATTTTCAAGAATAAGATTCGCCATGACCTCGGCCACTTTCGGTGCCATGCCAAAACCGATTTTGAAGCCACCATTGGCGATGAACTGCCCTTTGTGCAGAGGGTGCGCGCCCAGCATCGGAGCGCGGCTTTTGCTGCGGGGCCGAACGCCCGCCCAACGTTCTATGACTTCGGCGCCATGCAGGACAGGAACAGCTCGCATCGCCCGGTCCAAAACGTCGTCCAGGGCTGCATCCGTGCTGGTCGGGTCGTTATATTCACGCTCGGACGTAGAACCGATCGCTAACGTCCCATCCGCATGCGGCACGAAGTGGATCGCGTCCGCAAACAGTTGCGGAACCTTTCCTGCATCAAACCGCAGCAATGCAGCTTGACCCTTGACGCCGTTGCCAACGGTTCTGCCAAAAGCCTCAGTCAGTTCCTGCAGACCGGCAAGGCCGGTGGTATGGACAACCTGCCCGCGGTCCGGTGCGTCTGCCACGACCTCGACCCCCATCACCGCCAGTGCGGCAACCAATGCAGCACAGGCCCGGCGGGGATGCATGCGTGCGCTGAGGGTATCATGGATGACAAAGCCCGTAGGGCTGGGTGGGCACCATGAACCGATTGCGGCTGTTTCAACAACGTTCCATTCGGCGCGGGCTTGCCACAGTTCCGCTGCTGTGATGGCGCGCGCATGCGCAAGTTCCAGCGTTCGGGTGTCGATGATAGGTTGCAACCGTCCCAACCGCGCATATCCGGGTGAGACGCCGCCTGTGGCCTCGACCTGTTTCCAGAATGGTTCGGTCATGATCAGGCTGTCGAACTGAAACGCCTTCTTGGCATTCCAGTTTTCAGGCACATGCGGTGCCAGTGCGCCAACCAGACCGCCGCTGGATCCGGCTCCGGGACCAAAAGGGTCGACGATCTGCACCTTTGCGCCACGTCGCGCGCAGGTCCAGGCGATAGACAGGCCGAAAATTCCTGCACCGCGCACCGTCACATCGACCATTGCCATTCCCCTTTACCTTGTTCAGTGTCGCGCCGCTTAGCTACAGGATTCCCCGATGGCAGACCAGCGCGCCGAACTGACATGGACTGAGGATCAGATCCCCGTCTCGGATCGTTTCGACGACCCGTATTATTCGTTGCAGAACGGGCTGGAAGAGACGCGTCACGTGTTTCTGGCTGGCAATGACCTGCCCGCGCGCTTCGCGCCAGGATTTCACATCGCCGAACTTGGCTTTGGGACCGGGCTGAACATGCTGACCGTCTGGTCCGAATGGGAACGATCAGGCCAAACCACGCCTCTGACTTTTACCAGTTTCGAAGCCTACCCGATGGAGCCTGCCGACATGTCCCGCGCTCATACTGCCTTCCCTTCTGTTGCGCCTTGGTCCGAACGTTTTCTAGCGCAGTGGCAGGGTGGCACGTGCGATCTGGGTACCTTGCGGCTTGAGGTTGTTGAAGGCGATGCGCGTCAAACCCTGCAAGCATGGGACGGTGCTGCTGATGCGTGGTTTTTAGATGGGTTCTCTCCGGCCAAGAATCCGGAACTATGGAATGCAGATCTAATGCAACAGGTAGCCGACCACACGGTCGCCGGTGGTACGGCGGCGACATACACCGCCGC
This sequence comes from Ruegeria sp. BI12, assembly GCF_056537985.1. NCBI lineage: Bacteria > Pseudomonadati > Pseudomonadota > Alphaproteobacteria > Rhodobacterales > Roseobacteraceae > Ruegeria > Ruegeria sp. BI12. Next base: position 124,738 of record NZ_JBQFSL010000001.1, read on the forward strand.
CGGATTCGTGCGGCGGGGGCTTGTGGATGCTGGGTTCACCGTCACCCGCTCGCAAGGCTATGGCCGCAAACGCCACATGACACGGGCGATCAAATCGTGACGCAGCAAAACAATACGCGCGCCGGGATTGCGTTGATGATCGGGGCGACCATCGTCTTTGCACTGCAGGACGGTATCTCGCGCCATCTGGCAGGAACCTATAACACCTACATGGTCGTGATGATCCGGTATTGGTTCTTTGCCGCCTTTGTCATCGCTTTGGCCGCACGCGCGCCCGGCGGATTGAAGGCCACCACGCAAACAAGTCAGCTAAAGCTGCAGGTATTTCGAGGCGTGCTGCTGGCGGCCGAAATTTGCGTTGCGGTGTTCAGCTTCACGGTTCTGGGTCTGATCGATGCGATGGCAGTGTTTATCTGCTATCCGTTGCTGGTCGCCGCACTCAGTGGGCCGGTTCTGGGCGAACAGGTTGGCTGGAGGCGCTGGGCCGCGATCGGCGTTGGGTGCATCGGCGTTCTTATCATTCTGCAGCCCGGTGTGGGGGTGTTTAATCCTTGGGCTGTTGTTCCACTGATTTCTGCCCTGATGTTTGCGATCTATGGTCTGCTGACCCGGTATGTTTCGCGCCGTGACAGTTCAGCCACCAGCTTTTTCTGGACAGGTGTCAGCGGTGCCGTTGTCATGACCCTGGTCGGGATGTGGTTCTGGGAGCCTATGGTCCAAACGGATTGGGTCTGGATGGCGTTGTTATGCGTGAGCGGCGTTCTGGGGCACTGGTTGCTGATCAAGTGCTATGAAATGGCAGAGGCTAGCGCAGTGCAACCCTTCGCATATTTCCATCTCGTCTGGAGCGCGATTCTGGGGATCTCGATCTTTGGCGAAACGCTGCGCCCCGAAGTGGTCATAGGCGCAGCGCTGGTTGTCGCCGCCGGGTTGTTCACCCTATGGCGCGAAAGACGCCAGAGTTGATCCGACCAGTTCCTGCGAAAACGGAATTGGCAGGGCAGGTTGGCCAAGCCGGGCGCGATAGACGGGCAGGCTTTCTGCCACCCGCATAACGTAGTTGCGGGTCTCGCTGAACGGGATCGTCTCAATCCAGTCGACGACATCGATTTCGCCTGCGCGCGGATCGCCATAGCGATCCATCCACGAAATCGGCCGACGTGGACCCGCGTTATATCCTGCGGCCATCATCACGATGTTTCCGTTAAAATCTGCAGCCAGACTGGACAGGTAGTTCGCACCCAGCTTCGCGTTGTATTGCCAATCCGAGGTCAACTTGATCGTCTTATGACCACTTAGGATTCCCAGTTCTTTTGCCACCAGCTTGGCAGTAGCAGGCATAACCTGCATCAGCCCGCGCGCGCCGGCACCGCTGATCACAACCGGATCGAACTCGCTCTCCCGCCGGGCAATGGCAAGCGTCATTTCCTTGGCCATGGGCAACCCCATGTCGGCGACCGGGTGTACAGGGTAATATGCGGCCGGTAGAACCAAGCCGACCGTTGCCGCACGTTTGGCGATCATCACGGCCAGATGAGGCTGCTTCAACTCGATTACCAGATCGCCCAACTGATTTGCCTGAACCGGGTCCAGCCCTTCAACCAAATGGGTCAGGAAACGCTCGGCCAGGTTGTCTTCATCTGCCTTTAACAACAAAAGTCCTGCTTCCAATACGCTGGAATCAGAAAACTCAGCCTGTTTCCAGTGTGGCGCGCGGCGGGGGTTGGACAGTTCACTATCGAAAGGACGCCCGATTTGCTCTGCCGCCAGTAATCCGTAGAACGAGGTCTGGTAATCCGCACCCATCGCATAGGCTTCATAGGCCTTTTCGGCATCCCCTTGCGCCGCATAGGCGCGGCCCAGCCAATACCCACCGCGCCCCTTCGAGATCGGCGATTTCACCGCTTCCGAGAAATTTTGGAAATGCCGGACCGCTGTGGCCGGGTCGTTCAGCTTTCGCAGGGCTAGAAATCCGGATAGCCACTCCAAATCCGCATATCCATAGCCCATTTCAGGCGTCATATGATGATTGGCGGCAATCTGGTAGGCGCGGTTCTGGTCCCCATTCCGCATCTCAAGCCGGGCTAACCGGCGACGGCCTTCTGCCCATTTGTCAGGTTCACCCAACGCATCAGGACCGGTTGAGCGTGCCAGCATGAGATCAATCGCGCTGTCGTCCAGTTCTTTCTTATCGCGCCAGACGAACCTGTCGAAGGCCAGCCCCGGAGAGTCGAGCAGCGATTTCGGGACTGCCGCCACTTTGGTGTCTACGCCGGGTTGCCGTTTCTGAAGGCTGATCCGCGCCTCTGCCAGTTTTCGTTGATCGGTGCTGACCAAAGGAAGCATCTGACCGGCGCTGACAAGGTGATTGTCCCACAGCATCCGATCCAGACGCGCAGCGTGATGGGGTTTCAGCAATTTGCCAAAGTTTTCGAGATAGTCCTTTTGCAGACCCGCGCCCATCGGCATCGTCCGCCACGCGGTGACGATATCGGCCTCGGCGTCGCCCGGCCGCCCTTTTGCCTTCAATGCAACCGCATAGTTTAAAGCACCTTCTGCGGATTGCGGTGGTTGTTCGGCATAGAACGAAAGGACACGGTCCGGATCTGCGCCGGTGAAGGCGGGCTCACTTTTGCGCCTTAGCCAGGCCAAACCGGGCCAATCTGGACGACGATCCAAAAACACCAAAACATCGCCCGAGCTGCCAAACCCTTGGCGTAGCCAGTGCCAGACTATGATGTCCCTGGAAACCGAACCGCGCGCACCTGACACACGCAGGGCTTCGTTCCAATCCCCCTTGCGCATTTCATTCATACCGGCCCGCAGATCACCCGCGGCATCGGCCCGAACATGTGTGCCCGAAATCAGAATCACGACCGTCAAAAACGCCAGAAAGCGTGTCATCCCTTGCATTCCCCAACCAACCAAGGATACAGCCATTCAGGATAAAGCTTGCGTCGCCGGGTTCAACTCAAGAACGTCAGAATTCTGGCAAACCGAGGCGTAAAAAATACAAACTGCACCTAAGGAGCGTGTCATGTTCAAAGGCTCTATGCCAGCCCTCGTCACCCCGTTCGAAAACGGCGAGTTGGACCTGAAGACGCTCAAACACTTGGTGGAATGGCAGATTCAGGAAGGTTCCAACGGGTTGGTTCCCGTCGGCACCACCGGAGAAAGCCCAACGCTGAGCCACGAAGAGCACGAGACCGTTGTCGAAGAGGTTGTCAAAACCACGGCTGGTCGCGTTCCTGTTATTGCGGGTGCAGGGTCAAACAACACCGTTGAGGCCATTCGGTTCGTGCGATTCGCGCAGAAGGTAGGTGCCGATGCTGCTCTGGTCGTGACGCCCTATTACAACAAGCCCACACAAAAGGGTCTGCTGATGCATTTCCGTGCGCTGCATGATTGCGCGGATATTCCGATCATCATCTACAATATTCCCGGCCGATCGATCATCGACATGACGCCCGAGACCATGGGCGAACTGGCGAAATTGCCGCGTATTGTTGGTGTAAAGGACGCGACCGGCGATCTGGCACGGGTCAGTCAGCAGCGTGCCTCCTGCGGGCCGGACTTCTGTCAGTTGTCTGGCGAGGACGCGACTGCGCTAGGGTTCAACGCCCACGGTGGTGTTGGCTGCATCTCAGTCACGGCCAATGTCGCGCCCAGACTGTGTGCTGAATTCCAGCAGGCCACGCTGAACGGCGACTACGCCAAAGCGTTGGAGTATCAAGACCGCCTGATGCCGCTGCACGAAGCGATCTTTATCGAGCCCGGCCTCGTGGGTGCAAAATACGCGCTCAGCAAATTGGGCCGATGCAGCGAAGAGGTCCGCTCGCCCTTATCCGGGTTGGAAAGCAGTACCAAATCCGCGATCGACGCGGCGATGGAACATGCAGGCCTGATCTAAGACGAATTCAAAATAACAAAAGGCGGCCTCGAACCCCGAGAGCCGCCTTTTTTGTATCTGATCCAGACTTCCTCTGGCCCAAAACATCCCAGGGGGAGTCGCAGCTTGCCGCGACAGGGGCAGAGCCCCCTATCGTTTTCCGTAATACAGTCCGACCACGTGTTCAGCTTGTGCGAAGAACAGCCAGCGCGATGTGGCAACGCCTGCAAGGTGCGATACCACGGCCAACAGCGCAATGAAGTGGCCGAACGGCAATAGCAGCAGGACAACCGGCAGGACAAACGCCAACACAAACGAGATGATGCGCAGCTTTTCGGCATGCTTGCGGCCAACGACGTGAACGAATTCGCGTAGCAGATAGTTGGTGCCAGTATGAGGAGGTTCAAACGCACGTACTGCACCTCGGTCGCCCAGTCCGGTGGCTGTGCCCAGATTGGTGCCGGACTCCTCCAGCGCTTTATCGCCCTTTTTCCAATACAGAATCTGCACCAACGCCGCGATCAGCAGCAGCGGCAGCGCTACTCGGACTTGTCCGGCCAGGAGGGCACCGCCCGCAAGGCTGAAGCTGAGAAACATGGCCGGAGTCAGGTTCATGTTCCAGCGGGGAATAGTTTTGAGCTGCGTGTAGATCATCGACGTTGTGAACACGGTTGCCAGAGAAAACAGGGCGCCAATCCAGCCAAGAAGGCTCCAGCGTTGGCCCAGAAAGATAACGCCAATCGCATAAAGCCCCATCACGATCAGGGCGATGACGGCACACCAGCCTTCACGGCTGAGCCAGCTTGTTTTCCATTGCGTGAACGCCTTCCAGGCCCGTTCTGGGTGTCCGAGGTGGAAGGTGGAAGCCATCAGACCACCTACGGCCAGGGCGTATGCGATGGCAAAAAAGACAAATGCCACCCATCCGGACACATCCGGCAGCCCAAGTCCCAGAAAGAACAGCAGGCCAAAGCCAAGACCCGACAGGGTGGTGAAGATAATAACAGAAGGTGCTGGATGCATCAGAGCTTCTCCAAGGTCTTGTCCAGCCAGCCAAGGAACCCTTTGGGTTCTTCAGCGACCGGTGCCAGCAGCGGAGCCAGGATGTCGATTTGGTCTTCGACCTTATCCTTGGGCCGTGGTGGCAGGTATTTGTTGACGGGTTTGGTGCCCATTTCAGGCATCAGGTCCATGCCCCCGCGTTCTGCGACCAGCTTGCTGACATCGCTGTCCGGGTCGCCTAGGTCGCCAAAGTGACGTGCCCCGGCGGGGCAGGTGCGAACACAGGACGGAACACGGTCTACTTCGGGAAGGTTCTCGTTGTAGATACGGTCTACACAAAGGGTGCATTTCTTCATCACCCCTTCGGCCTGATCCAGTTCCCGCGCGCCATAGGGGCAGGACCACGCGCAGAGGCCACAGCCGATGCAGTCACTTTCGTTGACCAAAACGATGCCATCCTCGACCCGCTTGTAGCTTGCGCCGGTAGGGCAGACGGTGACGCATGGTGCGTCCTCGCAATGCAGGCAGGATTTGGGGAAGTGGATCAGCTGGGCGTGGCCTTCGGCCGGTTGCACCTCGTAAGAGTGCACGCGGTTCAGGAAGGTGCCCGACGGGTTGGCCCCGTACGCGTCCTGATCCGAGAGTGGCGCGCCGTAGTTTTCGGTGTTCCAACCTTTGCACGAGATGACGCAGGCGTGACAGCCAACGCAAGTGTCCAGGTCGATGACCAGACCCATCTTGCGATCAGTGGATGTGGGGAGCTGGGTCATGATTACCTTGCCTCCGCGTTTGTGGTGAGGGCGGGTTGGGGCGCTGCCCCGGACCCCGAGATATTTTTAGCCAGATGAAGTGTGGATCGGATCATTTGCCCACCTTCCATGCTAAGTCTTTTGGTCCAGTTCCGACCGGAGATTCGATCGGTGGGAATTCCGGCTGGCTTTGTGCATCCGTAGGTGCGTCTGCTTTTTCGATCTTCACTTTGAGGTCGAACCATGCGGCCTGACCGGTGATCGGATCGGAATTCGCCCACCGCAGGCCGTCACCTTTAGGCGGCAACAACTCGTGGATCAGATGGTTGAGCAAGAAGCCTTTGGTGGCTTCGGGCGCGTCGTCCTGCAAAGCCCAGGCACCTTTGCGTTTGCCGATCGCATTCCACGTCCAGACGGTATTTTCGTTCAACGCCGCCATTTCCATGACTGGCACCGTGATCTCGCCATGCGGAGAAGTCACCTTGGCCCAATCACCGTCGCTCAGCCCATGTTCCCGCATCAGCTTGGTTGGAACGTATAGAGGGTTACGGCCATGCAGTTGGCGCAGCCACGCGTTCTGAGTACCCCAGCTGTGATACATCGCCATGGGGCGCTGTGTCAGAGCATTGACTGTGAAACCTTCGTTCCCGGTCTGGTCGGTTTCGTACCAGATGGGCATCGGGTCCAGGGTTTCCTTGATCCGCTCGCGCAGGTGCTCGGGCGGCTGACGCTCTCCATGGCCCTCGGCGGCGAGTTGGAATTTACGCATCGGTTCGGAATACAGTTGGAATAGATATGGCTGCGGGCTGTCATAGATGCCCATGCCGACCGCCCAATCCTGATAGGCTGTGTTCCATGGCTTGTAGTAATCCGCCCCTTCCGGGATGTGTGCCACGTAAAAACCACCGTTTTCGATATAACGGTTCAACTGATCAGGGTTGACCTCGCCGCGGCCTTCCTTGTCGCCATTCTTGCCGCGGAAACCGGCCAGCGGGCCGATGCCGGGCTTACGCTCGTGATTGACGATGTAGTCGGCGTAATCCACCCATTTGGCGGAGCCGTCTTCGTTGGTGAAGCCCGGCAGACCTAGGCGATTGGCCAGTTCGATCAACGCCGACTGGAAGCCTTTAACATCGCGATCCGGTTCGATCACCGGCCAGCGGATTGCGTCGGCTGCCGCATCCGCTTCGCAGATCGGGCGATCGAGAAGCGAGATACAGTCGTGACGCTCAAGATACGTGGTATCGGGTAGGATCAGGTCGGCATAGGCAACCATTTCCGACGAATAAGCATCGGAATAGATGATCCGCGGGATCACATAGTCGCCGTTCTCATCCTTGTCCGTCAGCATCTCCATGACACCCTTGGTGTTCATGGTCGAGTTCCAGGACATGTTGGCCATGTACATGAACAGCGTGTCGATCTTATAGGGATCGCCCGCATGGGCGTTCGAGATCACCATATGCATCAGCCCGTGGCTGGACATCGGGTTTTCCCAGGTGAACGCCTTGTCGATCCGCGCCGGGCTACCGTCTGCCTTCAGCGCCAGATCATCCGGCCCCTGAACAAAACCCAGATGCGGGCCGTCCAGCGGCGTGTTCGGGGTCACCTTGCAGTGCGGTTTCGGGTGCGCCTCGACCGGCTTGGGATAGGGAGGTTTAAAACGGAAGCCGCCCGGAACCTCGACCGTGCCGAGGATGATCTGCAGCACGTGCAGCGCGCGGCAGGTCTGGAAACCGTTGGCGTGGGCTGAAACACCGCGCATGGAGTGCATCGCCACAGGGCGGCCGATCATCTTGGTGTGTTTCTCACCACGGAAATCAGTCCATTCGCGATCCAGCTCGAACGCCTCGTCAAAAGCAACACGGGCCAGTTCTCCCGCAATGGCACGGATGCGGGTGGCGGGGATGCCGCACTGCTCGGCCACGGCCTCGGGCGCGTACTCGTCGCTGAGGTAGCGCTCGGCCATCAGGTGGAAAACGGGGCGGTGTGTGACGCCGTCTTTCTCGTAGGTCGCTGACAGGTCCGGGCGGACGCCCGGTTTGTCGAACGCCGTCAACTCGCCCGAGTTACGGTCGACAACCAATGGCTTGCCGTCTTCATCGCGTAAGAACAGACCCTTGGTCGGACCCTCCGAGGCATCAATCAGAACCGGTGCGTTGGTATAGCGGCTGAGATAATCCAGATCGATCTTGCCAGCTTTCATCAGCACGTGGATCATTGACAGGATGAACAGGCCGTCGGTGCCGGGAGTGATCCCGACCCAGTCATCAGCAACGGCGTTATAGCCGGAACGGATGGGGTTGACGCCGATAACCCGTGCGCCACGTGCCTTGATCTTACCGATGCCCATCTTGATCGGGTTGCTGTCGTGGTCTTCGGCCACACCGAACAGCATGAACAGCTTGGTGTGATCCCAATCCGGCTGTCCGAACTCCCAGAAGGCGCCGCCCATCGTGTAGATGCCGCCCGCCGCCATGTTCACGGAACAGAAGCCACCATGCGCCGCATAGTTACAAGTGCCAAAGTTTTGCGCCCAGAAGCTGGTAAAGCTTTGGCTTTGGTCCCGACCAGTGAAAAACGCCAGTCTCTCGGGGTTGTCCTCGCGGACCGGCTTGAGCCAGCCAACGGCGATGTCCAACGCCTCGTCCCAACTGATTTCTTCGAACTGGCCCGAGCCACGCGGACCGACGCGTTTCAGCGGCGCTCGCAGGCGTGACGGAGCATTGACCTGCATGATCCCCGCTGATCCCTTGGCGCACAAAACGCCTTTGTTCACCGGGTGATCACGGTTGCCTTCGATATAGGCAACCTTGCCGTCTTTCATGTGCACATTGATCCCGCAGCGGCAGGCGCACATGTAGCACGTCGTTTTACGAACCTCGTCCGATACCTCGGGCGATGTTTCGATTTGGGGTTGCTGGAATGTCATCTGGCCTCCCTGGTTGAGCTTTTGTCAGGACAATATTTTTATCCCTGCGAGGATTAGTCCTGCGATGAACACAGTTTCGAGCACGATCAGAGCGATTGCAGCGCCGCCGACCGAAAGAATTTGCCTGAGATTGGTCTTCATACCAACCGCAGCGATCGCGGTTAGCAACAGCCAGCGCGAAAATTGACCCAGAAATTCACCAACCTGCACGGGAATGAACCCTGCCGAGTTGAGGCCGGCCAGAATGAGAAACGCGATGACGAAGCCGGGCAGGATCGGTGGGCGTTTCCCGTCTTTCGGCAGCTCCGCGAAATTGCGAATCATGATGGACGCAATCAGTACGATCGGAGCAAGCATCGCCACCCGAATGAGTTTGACCAGAGTTGCGGTTTCACCGGCGGCATCAGAGATTGAGAACCCGGCCCCAACGACCTGAGCGACATCGTGAATGGTTCCACCAAGGAACACACCAGCCTCAAGCGGGTTAAGACCAAGCCGGTTGACGATAATCGGGTACAAGATCATTGCGATGGTCGACAAAACCGTGACGCCCAGAACCGTGAAGATAAGCCTTTCTTCGGATCGTTCGTCGCGTGGAAGAATAGCGCTGATCGCCATGGCGGCCGATGCACCGCAGATTGCAACCGATCCAGCAGTCAAAAGGGCGAAGCGCCACTTGTGACCAAACAGCGGCGCGACAAGAAAACCAAACAGGATGGTCGCGATCAGCCCGCCGATGACAAGAGCAATCAGCTGGGGTCCAAGGCCTATCATCAGTACCATAGAAACACGAACACCCAGCAGGGCGACACCAACCCTGAGCAGGGTCTTTGATGTGAAAGCAATGCCTGCCACAGCCTTGCCCTCTTCGGCCAGAAACCCGACTGCGATACCCAGCAGCAACGCCAACAGCATAGCTGGCGTCGCGTAGTGATCCGCCAGGAATTGAGCCGTCACAGCTACGATGATCGAAACCGCTATACCCGGAAAAAGGGTTCGGATCGTCTCAGCCGAGACGACGTCCAATGGGTTGCGCATTTTTGGTTTAGCCAGCATCTGTCCGACGTTCTTTCTTTTGTCTTTCGCGTCATTTTCGGTTCGGTTGCCTGGCATAAGCAAGATGGACTATGGACCAGCGCTTTGCTTGGATTGTTATCCCTATGACTTGGTTTGGTTGTGATCAGCCTGCACTGCGGTTACCGCGATCATGTGCAGAACATCTTCGGCGGAACATCCGCGAGAAAGGTCGTTGGCCGGTTTCGCCAGCCCCTGCAGAACCGGGCCTATTGCCTCGGCACCACCAATACGCTGAGCGATCTTGTAGCCAAGATTGCCCGCGTCGAGGTTAGGAAACACAAAGACATTCGCTTCGCCCCGCAAGGGTGAATCTTTTGCTTTCTTCGCGGCCACCTCGGGGACGAATGCGGCGTCGAATTGCAATTCACCGTCGATCAGTAGATCGGGATCGGCAGCTTTTGCGATCCGTGTGGCCTCGCTGACTTTCGTGACTTTCGGGTGATTGGCGCTGCCGCCCGTTGAAAAGGACAGCATCGCAACGCGGGGCGTCTCGGCGGTCAGGGCCTTGTAGGATGCGGCGGACGCGCGAGCGATTTCGGCAAGTTCCTGTTCGTTCGGGTCAACGACGAGGCCGCAATCGGCAAAAATGTGGGCACCACGGACAGTGTGATGATCGCGGCAATAGAGCATCAGAAAGAAGCTGGAAACCATGGCCGCGTCGGGCGCTTTGCCGATGATCTGCAATGCGGCGCGCACAGTGGCCGATGTGGTTTCAACAGCCCCGCCGACGGTTCCGTCGGCAATACCGGTGTGAACCAGCATCGCCGCATAGTTCAGGCGGTGTTTGACTTCTTCGGCTGCCTTTTCAAGCGTCATGCCTTTGTGCTTGCGCCGCTCATAAAGTTCAGCTGCAAACGCTTCTGCATGGGGAGAGTCGGACGGATCGTGAATTTCGATGCCGTCGACATCCTGACCAGCCTGTTCGGCCAGCAGGGCAGTTACTTTGGCTTTGTCACCGACCAGAATGATGCGCGCGACACCTTCCTTGCGGGCTTTCAAAGCACCTTCAACAACACGTGGATCATCGCCCTCAGCAAGGGCGATGATCTTGTCGGAGCTGCTGGCAGCTCCGAGAATTGTGCGCAGTGGCTTCACGCGCTTATGCTCCGGCCTGAGGCGTCATGTCTGCGTCAGAAACGCCGGCAACGGCGACAGGCTTCTTCATGGCGTCACGACGGAAGGGCTCACCCAGTTCCTGGTTGATCAGAGCTTCGATCAACGTGGTGGTGCCGTTCTTCTGGTCCTCGATCGCCTGGTTCAGCGCCGCGGTCAGCTCGTCCTGCGTGCGTGCAACCACGCCCTTCAGGCCACATGCTTTGGCGATACCAGCATAGGAAACCTGAGTGTCCAGCTCGGTGCCAACAAAGTTGTCGTCGAACCACAGGGTCGAGTTACGCTTTTCGGCACCCCACTGGTAGTTGCGGAATACGATCTGGGTCACAGCAGGCCATTCCGAACGGCCAATTGCGGTCAGTTCGTTCACGGCGATACCAAATGCGCCGTCACCTGCGAAACCAACAACCGGAACCTCCGGCTGGCCGATTTTCGCGCCAACGATGGCAGGAAGACCGTAACCACAGGGGCCGAACAGGCCAGGAGCCAGGTACTTGCGGCCTTCTTCGAAGGACGGGTACGCGTTGCCGATGGCGCAGTTGTTGCCGATGTCGGACGAGATGATCGCCTCTTTCGGCAGTGCGGCCTGAATTGCGCGCCATGCCATGCGGGGGCTCATCCAGTCAGGCTTGGCTGCACGTGCACGCTCGTTCCAGGTGGTGCCCGGATCGTCGTCCTCGTGAGTCATCGAGGTCAGTTCCTGCGCCCATGCAGATTTCTTCTGGGCGATGCGGTCCTTACGCTCCTGACGGCCTTCGTCACCTGCGGTGTCGCTCAAGCGGGACAGGATGCCGTTGGCAACTTTGGCGGCGTCGCCGATGATGCCGACGCTGACATCTTTGGTCAGGCCGATGCGGTCAGGGTTGATGTCGACCTGAATGATCTTCGCATTTGCGGGCCAGTAGTTGATGCCATAGCCGGGCAGGGTCGAGAACGGGTTCAGACGGGTGCCCAGAGCCAGAACAACGTCCGCTTCCGAGATCAGTTCCATACCGGCTTTCGAGCCGTTATAGCCAAGTGGGCCAGCAAACAGCGGGTGCGAACCGGGGAAGGCGTCGTTGTGCTGGTAGCCAACGCAGACCGGTGCGTCCAGACGCTCGGCCAGAGCTTTCGACGCTTCGATACCACCTTCGGCCAGAACAACGCCGGCACCGTTCAGGATGACAGGGTTCTTTGCGTTCGACAGCATCTCAGCCGCCGCAGCAACTGCATCTTCGCCGCCCGAAGGACGTTCGAATTCAACGATCTTGGGCAGTTCGATGTCCACAACCTGGGTCCACATGTCACGCGGGATGTTCAGCTGAGCTGGTGCGCTGGCGCGCTTGGCGTTCATGATCACGCGGTTCAGAACTTCGGCAACGCGCGACGGATCACGGACTTCTTCTTGGTAGGCAACGCAGTCAGCGAACATACGCATCTGCTCCATCTCCTGGAAGCCGCCCTGACCGATGGTCTTGTTGGCCGCCTGCGGAGTGACCAGCAGAACCGGAGTGTGGTTCCAGTATGCGGTTTTCACAGCGGTCACAAAGTTGGTGATGCCGGGGCCGTTTTGCGCGATCATCATCGACATTTTGCCGGTGGCGCGGGTGTAACCGTCAGCCATCATGCCGCCAGAGCCTTCGTGGGCGCAGTCCCAGAAATTGATTCCCGCCTTCGGGAACAGGTCCGAAATCGGCATCATGGCCGAACCGATGATACCGAACGCATGTTCGATACCGTGCATTTGCAGAACCTTAACAAAGGCCTCTTCAGTGGTCATTTTCATCTGAGTGTTCTCCGCACAATTGAAGAAAGGTTCGGGCACAGCACCCGCCTTTGATACGGTTTTGGCGCATGGGGCGAAGCGGCGTTAGGGCCAGAACGTTAACCGGGATATGTCCAGAGGCGTGTTAGGCTGACCGAATGGCATCCGCGATCAATTTCACACCGGGCGCGATACGATCCCGGCCGATGGACGAGTATCCAAGGCGATAAAAATTGCGCGGCCGGTGCGGTCCATTGAAGAACGGAGCACCTGGCTCGATATGTACGCCCTGGCTTTGCAGCTTTTGGGCAAGTTTGGTTGTGTCCAGCCGCTCAGGCGCGGACATCCAAAGTGACGAGCCGCCCATGATTCCGCGCCCGGCAACGGTAAGCCCGTACTGTTCGACAGCTGTATCCAACGCTTCGCGCCGCCGCGCCAGGGTTTTGGACATACGCCGAATCTGAGCGTCGTAATGGCCCAACGACAGAAAATAGGCCGCAGTGCGCTGGATATGACCCGGCGGATGGCGCAACACCAAGGAACGCAGGGCGCGGGCTTCGCGGATAAAGGGCTCGGACCCGACAATGTAGCCAAGGCGCAATCCGGGAAACAATGACTTTGAGAAGCTGCCCACGTAAATCACCCGCCCGTCGCGATCCATCGACTTGAGGGCCGGTGAAGGGGATCCCAGAAAGGCCATTTCAAACTCGTAATCGTCCTCGACCACCATAGCATCCAGTTCACGGGCGCGTTTCAGCAGCTCGTAGCGGCGTTCAACGGGCATGGTTGCCGTTGTCGGGCTTTGATGGCTGGGGGTGGTGAAAATTACGTCTGTTTCGTCAGGTAGCGCATCCGGGGTCAGACCGTCGCTGTCGACGGCCAGCGGCGACACCTTGCAATCGGAGTGATTCAACAGATCCCGCAGCGCATAATAACAGGGGTCTTCAATCACAGCTGTGCGGTTGCGGTTCAAAAGAATGCGTGAGGCCAGCCAGAGCGCGTTTTGCGCGCCCATTGTGATCAGGATCTCTTCGGGGCGGGCAGCGATTCCACGTCGTGGCAACGTGTGACGGGCGATGAATTCGATCAGCAGCGGATCATCCTGATCCATGTAGTCCCCGGTCAGTGAGGCAAAATCTTTATGACCCAGTGCCCGAACCGCACAGAGACGCCAGTTTGCATGGTCGAACAGTTTCCGATCTGCCTGACCATAGATGAACGGGTACTTGTATTCGCGCCAGTTGCTGGGCTTTGGAAGCACGTCCCCATCCGAGAACCTGCGTGCAAGCGCCGCGCTCCAGTCGACATTTTCATCGCCCTTCTGAACGGGCGAATATTTCGGGGGTACGGGCGCGTTTTGCGACACGAAATACCCCGACCGGCCTTTGGCCATAAGGTAGTCATTAGCCAGAAGTTCCGTGTAGGCCAGTGTTACCGTAATCCGGCTAACACCCAGATGCGCCGCCAGTTTTCGCGACGAGGGCAGCTTTTCGCCAACATGGAACCTGCCAGACAGGATGCCTTCGGCAATCATCTGCTGGATCTGCGCCTGCAGCGTGCCTTGTCCGTTCAGTTCCAGAAAGAATGTGTCGACCGATATTCCCATAGCGCCTTATAGGGTGGACTTAAGGTGAGGGCAATCTGGACTTAATTTCGTTTCGAGAATTCGTGAACAAGGCAGTTGACTAAAAAGAACGACTCACCTAAATAACTAGAAATCTAGTTTAATGGAGAAAGCAGATGTGGGAAACAGCTGCAGCAGGATTTTCGGCCATGGGCTCTGAAGCGCGGCTAAAGGTTCTGAAGACCTTGGTCAGGGCTGGTGAAGCGGGCCTGACCGTCGGAGAAATTCAAAATCGCACGGGAATCGCGCCTTCGACATTAGCCCACCACCTTCGGTTCCTCGCGGCCGGTGGAGTTGTCGAGCAAGAGAAAGTCGGGCGCGTCACCATCAACCGCGCAAATTACAATGAATTGAGAAACCTCGCGCAATTCATCCTTAGCGAATGCTGCGCAGACGAAGTGGGAAAGGCCGCGAACGATGGCTGAGTTGACACAAAACCCAAAGGCACCGGTAAAAGTTGCCGTTGATTGGATCAAAACCCCCTGGGCGGTAATCGTGGTCATTCTGGCGCTTGTCGCCATTTTGGACCCTGGCAACTGGGGCGAGGTCGTAACCTTTGCAGGCAAAGCTCTTGCTCACACTGGCCAGTATATTCTGTTCGCCGTCTTGCTGCTGTCCTACCTCAAGGCAACGGGTGCCGAAGTAATGGTGGCGCGCGCATTCGAAGGGCGTGAGACACGCATGATCTTTCTTGCGGCGCTGTTTGGCGGGCTCGCCCCCTTCTGTTCCTGCGAGGTCATTCCATTCATTGCTGGATTGCTGGCCCTTGGCGCACCGCTGTCCGCCGTCATGGCTTTCTGGCTCAGCTCACCCCTGATTGACCCACCCACTTTGTTGATCACTGCAGGCGCTTTGGGCTGGCCATTTGCGATCGGTAAAGCCGTCGCAGCGGTTGCATTGGGTCTGTTTGGCGGGTTTGTCGTCCGTGCCCTGATGCGCAGCGGGGCCTTTGCCCAGCCTCTGCGGGAATACAAGCCAGCTGGATGCGGTTGTGCCCCCCAACAGGACGACAAACCGATCTGGAAGTTTTGGCAGGAGCCCGAGCGCCGTCAGCGGTTCCGTTCCGAATTCGTTCACAACGGCTTGTTCCTGCTGAAATGGCTGGCGTTGGCCTATGTGCTTGAGGCGCTGTTGGTTAGCGATGTTCCCGCTGATCTGATCGCGCGTGTGGTCGGTGGCGAGGGGGTCGTGCCCATTGTCATCGCAGCCCTGGTCGGGATGCCTGCCTACCTGAACTCCTACGTTGCACCGCCTCTGTTGGCAGGGTTGACGGAACAGGGGATGAGCGCAGGGGCTGCCATGTCCTTTATGGTCGCAGGTGCGGTCAGTTCAATCCCTGCGATGGCTGCTGTCTGGTCGCTGGTCAAACCACGGGTCTTTGCGACCTATCTGGGGTTGGGCATTACCGGCGCAATCGTCGCAGGTATCCTGTTCCAGATGGTCTGAAATGAAAACCGCCCTGCGTTGCTGCAGGGCGGTTTTTCTTAACCGGTTTCGCAATAGCGCGGTAGTTTGAACCGATACCGGGCCTCACCACTATCCACAAACACACGCTTTTCTATGCAAGCCGTAGTGCCAACGGTTTGTGAGATCGGAGCGTCAGTCGAAGTGACCGAGGTCGCAGATCCATCCGGCAGCCGGACCGATGCGATCACGCCGTTTTTGAGGTCGCCGTTGATGGGTGTCGCAGACAGGACGTTGACGGTCATGAAGGCCTCATGCTCGTGCTCACCGCTGTCGTTGAAAATCAGCAAACCAGCGGCAACCGCAACAAGACCAATGCCACCGGCCAAGGGCAAACCCCAGGTTTTCATGAACGCATAGATCGAAACGGCGCGATGCGGTCCAAACAGTTTGGAAAGAACGTTCAGCATGGCTTTCTCGTGAAAAAAGCCCCGGTCTGTTCGGCCGGGGCTAACTGTTCCTTAGGGGCGCAGATCGTCTTCTTCTTCGTCGTCAGCACCGCCTTTGGGCAGGTTGAAGAAGCTGTCCGCATCGATGATCGGTTCTTCTTCTTTTTCTTCCGCAGGATCATCCGACAGAGAGAAGGTTTCCAGACCTTCGATGGCGGTCGGAATCTTCGGCGCGGCGTCCATTTCCAGCGATTGTTCGGTCGAGACCAGCTTGCGGCGCTCGTCATCGCTCATCACGCCACCCTCGGCAGCTTTCTTCGCTGCGGCCTTCTGCACGATCGCGTCCAGCTCGGACTGTTTGCACAGGCCCAGGGCAACGGGGTCAATCGGCTGCATGTTGGAAATGTTCCAATGGGTCCGTTCACGAATCGACTGGATGGTCGGTTTGGTGGTGCCCACCAGCTTGGCGATCTGACCGTCGCTGAGTTCCGGGTGGAACTTGACCAGCCACAGGATCGAGTTCGGGCGGTCCTGTCGTTTGGACAACGGGGTATAGCGCGGGCCGCGACGCTTTTCTTCGCCCGACGCAGCCGGGTTGAACTTGAGCTTCAGTTTGTGCAGCGGGTTGTTCTGCGCCGTGTCGATCTCGTCCTGCGTCAGCTGGTTGTTGGCGATCGGGTCGAAGCCTTTTACGCCAGCAGCCACATCACCGTCTGCGATGCCCTGCACCTCAAGCTCGTGCATGCCTACGAAATCCGCGATCTGCTTGAAGCTGATCGTGGTATTGTCCACCAGCCATACGGCTGTTGCCTTGGCCATAAGCGGTTTTGCCATCAGCCCGTCTCCTATAAATACATCTGTCCCGTCGCCGGAATTCGGCGGCCCCGAGGTTTTGGGGCAGGTTTCCGTTGTCGGGGAACTTGGGCTGTATATAGTCGCGCCAAGGCAAGAAGGGAAGAGGCGAATGCGCTGGGTTGTTTTGGGGCTGTTTTCGTGGGTGTTCGGCGCAATGGCGGCTCTGGGAGATGGCGAAAAATCGGGTGAGTTCGATTACTATGTCCTGTCGCTCAGCTGGTCGCCGAATTGGTGCGCCCGGGAAGGTGATGCGCGTGGATCGGACCAATGCGACACGCGGCACGACCACGGTTGGATTTTGCACGGTCTGTGGCCTCAATACCATCAGGGCTGGCCAGCGTTCTGCCGTACCCCCGAAGCTCCGCCTTCTCGGGCCATGACCCGCGAAATGACCGATATTCAGGGCAGTTCCGGTTTGGCATGGCATCAATGGAAAAAGCACGGGACCTGCTCGGGCCTCAGTGCGCCCGACTATTATGCACTGTCCCGGCAGGCGTATGAGGGGGTTGAGCGTCCCCAGGTGTTCCGCAAGCTGGATGCCTCGGTCAAATTGCCCGCTTCGGTCGTCGAAGAGGCGTTTTTGAAAGCGAACCCCGGTCTTGAGCGCGACATGATTACGGTGACCTGCAAGCAGGGCTATATCGAAGAGGTTCGCCTGTGCTTGTCGCGCGACCTTGAACCTGTTCCCTGTGGTCGTGACGTGATCCGCGATTGTACAGCCAAAGACGCGTTGTTCGATCCGATTCGTTAGAGCTTCCTGTTCTGGCACTCTCGCGCATATTCCAGCGCTTTGGCCGTGCCTTTCAGATCAATCGCCATCACCGTCTCACCCGCAGGGTTGTAAACCGTCATGGTCTTGTTCTGGGCAATTGCGTTGACGAAGCTGCGGTCGGTGAAAAACACGGTCGCGCCAGGCACGTCACGCTGATTGAAGCCGATGGCCGTGGCGTCATAGCTTTTGCCGTCCAGATCGAACCGGATCGGATAACTCTCACCTTGCTTGATGTCGCCCCACGCCTTGTTGTAGACGGCGAAATACCCGCGATTATCCAGTGCATCATAGCCCAACCGCACGACCGAGAGATCCTGATAAATCGTTTGAATCAGACAGCCATTTCCGAGCGCTGGGTCCATCATAATGTTCCAGCCCTCGACAAAGCCTTTGTCGATCAGTTCCTGCGAAAATGCGGCGGTGGCTGTGAAGGCGGTAAGCGCAAAGGCAAAAAGGCGTTTCATAACAGTTTCCAATGTCAAATGGATAAGGTTGCAGACATAGTACACGCCGCGTGCAAGAGGCAAAGGCCATTCTTGATTGATACGGCCGCGAACAAAGACCTATGTGCACAGCGGAACCCGGCTATGCCTCGCAGGGCGAACGCTTGAAACTCGGCTGTGGCACAATAGTTTTCGCTCCATAAAGTTAAGGAGCGTGCCATGCCGCAACATCCAAGAACATTTTCTCACATCGGATTGTCCGTCCCAAACGTTGACGAGGCCGTAAAATTCTACTCCGAAGTCCTTGGTTTTTACGTAATCATGCCACCAACAGACGTGGTAGAGGATGACACGGATATCGGTGTCATGTGCACTGATGTGTTTGGCCCGGAATGGAAAAAACTGCGTATTGCGCATCTTGCGACCGCTGATCGCATTGGTTTTGAGCTTTTCGAGTTTCACGGGAATTATGTGCCTGAAAACAATATCGATTTTCGCCAGAACGGCACGTTTCATTTTTGCGTCCAGGACCCGGATGTCGAAGGCCTGGTAGAAAAAATCGTGGCGGCCGGAGGCAAGCAACGGATGCCGATCCGATACTATTATCCCGGTGAGAAACCCTATCGTATGGTCTACGTCGAAGACCCATTTGGTATCGTCTTTGAGATATACAGCCATTCCTATGAATTGACGTATTCGTCGGGTGCTTACACCTGAAAATCGGAATAGCCCTTGGTGTACAACCGGAAGAGGCGAATGCGGTCCGGTTGTCGCCGTATCAAAAGGTTCAGAGTTCCTTTCGTGCCCTCAGGGCGGCGGTAATCGTCCCGTCGTCCAGATAGTCCAACTCCCCCCCAATAGGCACACCCTGCGCCAGTGAGGTCAGGCGGACCTGTCCCTCCAACTGATCCGCGATGTAGTGGGCGGTGGTCTGGCCATCGACAGTGGCATTTAGGGCCAGAATGACCTCAGAAATCCCCTCGGCCATCACCCGATCCTTGAGTCGGGGAATGCGCAGTTCGTCCGGGCCGACCCCATCCAAAGCCGACAATGTGCCGCCCAGAACGTGATAGCGGCCTTTGAACACACCGGCACGCTCCATCGCCCAAAGGTCTGCCACATCTTCGACCACGCACAACTCTCCGGTTGCACGATCCTCGCTATCGCAAATGTCACAGATATCTGTCGTGCCCACGTTGCCGCAGTTCAGGCATTCGCGGGCGGTGATGGCCACTTGCTGCATCGCGTCGGAGAGGGGCGTCAGCAGCAGGGCGCGTTTGCGGATCAGGTGCAGTACCGCGCGACGGGCCGAGCGAGGCCCGAGGCCGGGCAGCTTGGCCATCAGGTCGATCAGATTGTCGATATCGCTGTTCGAACTCAACGCGCGTGCTCCTGCAAAAGGGCCGGGCAGGGCTGCCCGGCCTTTGGGTCGTCACGAGTGTCTATCAGAACGGCAGCTTGATGTCTGCGGGCAGACCCATGCTTTCGGTCAGCTTTGCCATTTCCGCCTGCGAGCGTTCGGCCGCTTTGGTCTGTGCATCCTTGATGGCCGCCAGGATCAGATCTTCGACAACTTCCTTGTCGTCACCATTGAAGATCGACGGGTCGATATCCAGACCTTTCAGCTCGCCTTTTGCTGTGGCGGTGGCTTTCACCAGCCCCGCGCCGGATTCGCCGACAACCATCATGTTGTTCAGCTCTTCCTGCATGTCCGTCATCTTGGTCTGCAAATCCTGTGCGGATTTCATCATCTTGGCCATATCGCCCAGACCGCCGAGTCCTTTGAGCATTTCTATTCTCCTGCAATTCGGTTTGCCGCTTAAATACGGATGCCGCCGTTAGGGTACAAGGGGAGAGCTTCTCCCGCCTGTCGTCAAGGCCTATAGCAAGACCTTTCCTCGCCTTGGGCCCGGGAGTGTTTCCAGTTTAGCCGCAAAGATCAGTCTTCTTCGAACGGGTCCCACTCGTCTTCGACCTCAGGCAGGGCTTCGGTTTCGACCTTGGCCGCGCGTTCTTCCGGAGTTTCGATCCGCTTGATGCGCGCTTTTGGAAATTGCATCAGAACGGCTTGAACCATTGGATGTTGTTCAGCTTGCGCTTTAAGTGCCAGATCGGCTGCATCGCGGACCTCGGCGATTGTCGCGGCGTCGCCGTCGGCCACAACTGAAACAGCCCATCGGTTCCCAGTCCAGCGTTGCAATGCCGAACCAAGTCTTTGCGCCAGATCCGTCGGGGCGTTGTCAGTGGGTGTGAATTCGATCCGGCCCGGGGAATACGAGACCAGGCGCACGCCGTTTTCGACCTCGACCAACAATTTAACGTCCCGGTTGGTGCGGATCAGTTCGACCACGTGTTCGAAGGTCGGATAATGCGCCAGCGCAGTCTGGATGTCGTGGGCCAATGCTGCGGTGGGTGCGCCTGCCGGGCCGCGTTGCGCCGAAAGATGCGCCGACGGCGTCGTCTGCGTGGGCGCATGACTCGGCACGGCTACACCGCCGCCGGGCCCTCCATTCGGCGGGGAAGGAGGCGCGTCTTGCAGCCGTTTAATAAGTTCTTCCGGACTCGGCAGATCGGCCACGTGGGTCAGGCGAATAATGGCCATTTCTGCCGCCATCATCGCGTTGGGTGCAGCAGAGACTTCTTCCAGCGCTTTCAGCAGCATTTGCCACATCCGCGTCAATACCCGCATCGGCAGCGCCTCGGACATCTGTTGACCGCGCGCGCGTTCATCAGGTGAGACGGTTGGGTCCTCAGCGGCGTCCGGCGTGATTTTCACCACAGAGACCCAGTGAGTGATTTCCGCCAAATCCCGCAGGACGGCCAGCGGATCGGCACCTTCGGCATATTGACCGCTCAGCTCAGTCAATGCCCCCGCCGCATCTCCACGCAAAATCATATCCATCAGATCCAGCACCCGCCCGCGATCCGCGAGGCCCAGCATTGCGCGAACCTGATCGGCGCTGGTTTCTCCCGCACCATGTGAGATCGCCTGATCCAAAAGCGAGGTCGCATCGCGCGCAGAGCCTTCGGCCGCGCGCGTGATCAATGCCAGCGCGTCTTCTGCAATCTGCGCGTTTTCCGCCGCAGCGATCTTGTTGAGCAGACCGATCATGTCCTCAGGTTCGATCCGGCGCAGGTCGAACCGCTGGCAGCGGGACAGCACGGTCACCGGCACCTTGCGGATTTCGGTTGTCGCAAAAATGAACTTCACATGCTCGGGCGGTTCCTCGAGCGTTTTGAGCAGCGCATTGAAAGCGCTGGTCGACAGCATGTGGACTTCGTCGATGATGTAGATCTTATAGCGCGCGCTGGCGGCACGGTAACGGACACTGTCGATGATTTCGCGGATATCATTGACGCCGGTGCGACTAGCGGCGTCCATTTCCATCACGTCGACATGGCGGCCTTCCATAATGGCAACGCAGTGCTCGCACTGGCCGCAAGGCTCAGTCGTTGGTTTGCCTTCGCCATCCGGGCCGATGCAGTTCATGCCTTTGGCGATGATCCGTGCCGTGGTGGTTTTACCTGTACCGCGAATACCAGTCATGATGAAGGCTTGCGCGATCCGGTCCGCCTCGAACGCGTTTTTCAGCGTGCGCACCATTGCGTCCTGTCCAACCAGATCTGCAAAGGTTTCGGGGCGGTACTTGCGGGCAAGAACCTGATAGGCGGGGCTGGGCGTTTCGGTCATGTCTGCTCTGTCGGATTCGTGTCAGAAACGCAGCGTAGAGACCCGCGCCGCTCGCGTCCACAGCAGGCTTTGAGTAATTTCGGTTTGGACTGCTTCTGCAGTCAGTTTACACCGGCACTCATGGTCGGGCGGGCCGAAGACAAAAGGAGCGCGAGCGTTGGCAAAATTTGCAATATACCCGCTATGCGTTGGTTCGGGCATCTTGGCATTGTCCCCACTGCCGGGTGGCGACGGCGGATATGCGGAGGATTTGACGGTGATATACGACTGGAACCCCAATCTGGTTGTATCCATGACCACTGAGGCCGAGATGCAGCGGCTGGGTGCAGAGGGCTTGGGTCAGGATGTTCAAAGCAAGTCCGCGATCTGGATGCATCTTCCTATCGAGGATTTTGGTACGCCTCCATCGAAAGTCGAAGCTCTTTGGCCGAAGGTAAGCGCAACCGCGCGACAAATACTGTCCGACGGGGGACGTGTGCTGGTGCATTGCCGGGGCGGCTGTGGTCGATCGGGGATGGTCGTGCTGAGGCTTATGATAGAAAGCGGCGAAGACGCAAACCAGGCATTAGACCGGTTGCGCTTGGCCCGACCATGCGCGGTGGAAACGGATCAACAAATGGCCTGGGCCATGAAGCAGGCCCAGGGCAACCGGTGAATCAAAATCAGGCTGTTGCCTGCTGCACAATGTGCTGTGACGCCCGCGGCGCAAGAGCCGATGCCTCGAGCATTGCGCAAGGCAAAGTGGTCAATACACCTGTTGGCAGCGTGGCGAATTCAGTGCTGAACATCATATCGGCGTAATCGTCCAACATATCTGCCGAGTCGTCTGCGTTCGCGCCGCAATAGACCCTGATCCGGGACGGGCTGGCGCGAAACCGAGCCGTGCAGCCCTCGCCGCAATGGGTCAGTTCGCTGGAACCGTCCACCTCGAATGTGCTCGTTGTTACCGGTTGTGCTGTTGATATTGCGTCAGTCAGAGCCCGCGCCATTCGTGCCAATGCCGGACAGGTCTTACCCGTTTTCTGGCAAAGCGTGGCAGTGAACTCATGGGTCGTTGTCTTCCAGATCATAATGCGCCCTCCGCGCGGTAGGCGGGGGACGTGGAACAGGTATTTCAGTCAACTGAAGACCTGCCCGGACACCCCGCCCGAGTTTCGGTTTTTTCTTTGATGGCAGGTCTCCTGACTTGCGGGTCATCGCTTTGCCGACCTTCCCAGTCTTTCGACCAGTGGTGTTTCGGCATTGCTCACCGCTTACAGTTGCGGGGGCAGTCGCGGCCTTGGTCCGCTCCGGCATCGCCGGGTTGGACCGCACCGTGTTCCCTTTTCATCCCGTCCCAATATAAGGACGAGAACCATCACGTAATCGCTAGCGGGTGTGGGTGGCTTGAGTCAAGCGGGCTGTTTCCCGTCGTTCAAAAGGACGCATGGTCACTTTGAAAATCTGTTGACTTTATCCGGGCAAAAGCGCCGATATGCCATATGTGAACCGAATAGTTCAGATGCATGCGAGGACGCCATGTTGGACAACACTCCGGCCGTATTGACCGAGGATTTTGCGTTTCCTGCCGGGAAGTCTGATCTTTCCGCGCGGTTGTACATGCCCGCGTATGCGCCAGACGTGGCGGTTGTGATCCACGGAGCAACTGGCGTTCCGCGCGACTATTATCAGCATTTTGCACAGTGGCTGGCGGCGGAACACGGCATGGCTTGCCTGACCTATGACTATCGAGACTTTGGTCACTCGCGGCGTGGGCATCTGCGCGATTCGCGGGCCACGATGGCCGACTGGGCGCTGATCGACATGCCTGCAGCGCGGGCTGAAATGCGACGCAGATTTCCGGCCGCTCAGCAGTGGAGCATTGGCCACTCGGTCGGCGGAATGCTGGGACCAATTCAGCCGGATATCGACCAGATCGACAGGATGATTTGTGTCTGCTCTGGGCTGGTGACGCTATCCGACCACCCCTGGCCTTACCGCGCGCTGGCGACAATGTTCTGGTACGGCCACCCGCCATTACTGGTAAAGGTGCTGGGATACCTGCCGGGCAAGGCGCTTGGGTTCGGCTCGGACCTTCCCGCAGACGTCTATTGGCAATGGCGCAAATGGTGCACCAATGCGCTGAACTACGTGCCAGATATCGGCAAAACCCTTCCAGATGCCCGTTGGGCCGCGTCGGAAACACCCGTCGATCTTTTCACAATGGATGATGATCAGGTGGTGCCTCCGAACGCGGTATGGCGCTTGGCCGATCTTTACGGTCCCAAAGCGTGCCGGCATCAACTGTCGCCGAAGGACTTTGGATTGGCCGAGGTCGGCCACATCGGTGCATTTGCGCGCCGAAATGCAGCCATCTGGCCCCGGTTGATCGCCTAGTCTGGCACCTACAGCCTTTTGCGGGACTTCTTGTCCTGCATCACCGACCGTACCATTTTGCCAAAGGCTTTATCGCGCGCGCGAGACTGTGCAACTGTTTCCGAGTTCCGTTCATCCTCTCGCCGCAGCTTTCGCCAACGCTCCAACCGCTCGGCGTCCAGTGACCCGTTGGCAATCGCGTCTTGAACGGCGCATCCCGGTTCGGCCTGATGCTTACAATCGGAAAAGCGGCAGGTTTCAGTCAGGTCAAGAATGTCGGAAAAAACCTCATCGACACCATCCTGCGCGTCTAGCAACCGCAAGGCGCGCATACCGGGTGTGTCGACCAGCCATCCGCCGTTCTGCATTGGATGCAATGCGCGCGCAGTTGTGGTGTGTCGCCCGCGCGCGTCATCCTCGCGGATGCCGGAGGTTGCCTGAGCCAAACCGGTCATAGCGTTGGCCAATGTTGTTTTGCCAACACCGGATGAACCAACCAATGCAGCGGTCTGCCCCGCCGTGCACCAGGACAGGACTTGCTGCACGTCCGACGGTTCGTGCGCATTGACAGCCAGCACAGTCAAAAACGGAGCCAGCGCTTCAGCAGGCTTGGAATACTCGATTGGATCGGCGCAGGTGTCGGCCTTGGTCAGGATGACGACCGGGTAACAGCCGGCTTGATGAGCCAAAGCCAAGTATCGTTCCAGTCGGGCCAGGTTGAAGTCAGCATTGCAGGAACTGACGATGAACAGCACATCCACATTAGCGGCAATCAACTGAGCCTCGGCCCCGGTTCCGGCGGCGCGGCGTTTCAAAAGGCTTCGACGGTCCAGCAGGTACTGAACGCGGTTTTGATCATCCGCCAGCACCCAGTCACCAACGGCAAAGTCGCCTGTCGGTCGGTTCGGGCTCAGCAGCGGGGCTTCCCCACTGTCATTTGCGCCGATTAGGCGGTCGCGGTGAACTTCTGTGATGCGAAAGGGAACGCATGAAGGATTGGCCGCGTGTTGAGCGGCAAAGTGTGAGGACCATCCCAGGTCCGAAAGCGTAGAAGACATTGGTCTGCCTGTGTTCAGATACAGCGAGCCGACTGGATGGCGGTCGCGCATCCATCGGTGATGTGTTCAGGCAGGTTCGAGAATGGGTCTCAGGAACGGTCTGCCTGAAGGGTTTTCGCTACAATCATAAAAGCCCTCCTGTGGCTACCTGTCTGAGTAAAGTGAGAGGTTGGACATCGACCCAAGCGGGGCTCGTTGTGGCTGCTTCCTTCCGGACCTGACCAGGTTGGCGAGGCGCTCGCCCGCGCCAACCTCTCGAATTTCGATATAGGGAAGGCACGCGGAAATGACAACCCGTCACAGTGAGAGTTGAACGTGCAGAAACCCTTCGGCGTCTGTTCCGGCCAGCTTTGGGTGGAACTCGGCAATCTCTGCGATGTGAAACCGTGCTTTTGGGCCGGTCTTTAACAGGGCAGACGAACCAGGCATAGGTTTAAAGCTGAAAGGACAGGGACCCTGGCCCAACGATTCTGAAGGTTGCGCACCAGACAGATGGTCCTTCAACGCGCGTTGGATCGGCAGGGCCGGAACGTTGATGGGTTCGGCGTCGTCGATGAACGGAAAATGCCCGCCACCGCTGGCCCGATAGTTGTTTAATGCAACGACAAAACGCTGTTCTGCCGCCACTGCGCATCCGTCAAAACGAATGTCCGAGACGCGCCAGCTTTCTGGATTCTCAATTCCTCCGCTCGCGTTGAACCGCGGTGGTATGCTCAGGTCGATCACGTAGCTTAGCCCGAACAGCACGTCGAAATTGTGCCCGGCCCTGTCAGGATTGACCAATTCGTTTTGCGCGCCCGGCTTTATCTGATTGAAGACCCCTGCCGACATTTCAAGCCAATCCCTGATGTGCTCTCCTGTTAGCTCCACCGCGCGAAGTTCGTTTGGAAATATGTTCAGGTCGGCCACGTGCCGCATCCGCATCACGCCTGCCGGAATATCTGTATAAAACCGAGACCCGGAGCGACCACCGAATTTCGAAGGCGCAACAGCGGACAGCAAGGGTAAAGCTTCTTGCGGTGTTCCCTTGAGCTTTCGGCGCACCGCCGAAGCTTGCGCTGCAGCCACGATTGCAAGCCCGTGATCCTTGGCGCAAAAGCTGAAATAGCTGTGCAGGTGCTGATCCGTGCGCCCAATCGGTTCCTCGGCCCGTTTGCGCGTGGTGGAATGCGCATCTGAAAACAGCGCCACCAGCGACGGGTCTTCGGGGGGCGGTTTGGAACCGGATATTGGGCGCAACTCAGAACGTTGCGCAGCGACCGACCAGCCCATTTCCTGCGTGGAGGTCAGTTTCAGATCAATTACACCAAGGTATGATCCGGCAGATCCCGCCATGACTACAGGTGTTCCATGTACCATCCCGCTAGTTGCATCGACATGTTCCAACCCAGCATGAGATTTCCCAGGCAAGGTCAAGTGCGTATGCCCGGCAATGATGGCGTCGATACCCTCAATAGCGGCAAGCGGGATGATCGCATTTTCCAGATTGGGCGCGGGGTCGGCAGACCCCAGCCCGGTATGGGCAAGCGCGACGATCACGTCGCAGCCGCAGGACATAAGCTTGGACACCATTTCCTGTGCGCAGGGCAAGATGTCATCTATCCAGACATCTTGGTCCAGCCGATGAGATTCCCATTTCCGAGTCTGCGGCGGCACGACCGAAAAGATGCCAACCGTTATTGAATCTTGGTGCCCCTCGATCTCAATTTGGCGAGTTAGAACCGCCTGCTTCTTCCAGGTGGTGTTGTCGCCCAGCCGATGAACATTGCTGCAAACCACCGGGCAGGGCGCCTGCGAAAGGATGCGGTCCAGAACTTTTCTGTCGAACCCGAAATCGTGATTGCCCAACCCGATCGCATCATATTCCAGCAATCCAAAGGCCTGCATCAGCACATGCGGCTCATCCAATTGGTTGGCGGCCAGATCCCCAATCGGTGTTCCTTGCAGCGAATCGCCATTATCAAAAAGCAAAATGATTGCGCCTTCCGCCTGCGCTTCCGCCCGCGCTTCCCGGATCAGGCTTGCGGTTCGAGTCAGGCCTATCGTGGGTTCAGGGGCATCAGAGTAGTAATCAAAACTCCTCAGGTTCATGTGAAGATCCGTAGTGGCCAGAATCCGGACCCGCACGGTCTGCGAAGGCAGAGGAAGGGAAGTTTTCAAATTTCTACTTTTGGCAGTTTTATCTTAGTCATTTTCAACAAAAAGGTTAATCAACCCGAAATGCAAGGAATAGCTGCGCCCATTCGAAGCCGGTCCATGATTTTGGACGTGAATTACCGTTGCAACCGCTTGGCCGACATGGCAGCCCTGTGCGGACAAGCCTAAGGATAACTTATGAAAAATGCAGAATATGTGACGTTTGGTGGCTCGGGGCTGGATCGCGCGGCGCATATTCGTGGTGATGCAGAGGCGGTCGCACGCGCGCGGACCCATCCGGATGCAAAATGCCTGCTGCTATGGCACGGCAAGGTTTTGGTCCAGGGTGATGCGCTGGATCGGCTGGGGTTGATCGCAATGTCGCACAATCTGGTCGAAAGCGGGCCAGGGGGGGCTGTCGAGCAGCCCGTTTTTCTTGGGTTGACAGACGACTCGCCGGTGTTTGCGTCTGATATTTCGGGCTGGACGGCTGACGGGCTGGACGTGTCCGGTGTCGGGGCTTTTATCGACAAAACAGAGCAACAGCACCCCGATTTGCCAGGCGGCTTTGTCTTTGCCGAACTGCGCCGGATCATGACACGTTTGTCAGCGCGCGACGCCGAATTGGCTGCCACGGCCAAGGCGGTGATCGGCTGGCACGAAACGCATCGGTTTTGCGCCCGGTGCGGTGCAGCCAGCGAACTGGTACAGGCCGGATGGCAACGCAGTTGTCCGTCATGCGGCGGACAGCATTTTCCGCGCACCGATCCGGTTGTCATCATGTTGATTACCCATGGCGATTCCGTTCTGATGGGGCGTTCGCCGGGCTGGCCGGAAGGGATGTATTCGTTGCTGGCTGGGTTTGTTGAGCCGGGTGAAACGCTTGAGGCCGCAGTCCGGCGGGAAGTGATGGAAGAAGCCGGGGTGCCCGTGGGTGGGGTCAGTTACCTGTCCAGCCAACCCTGGCCGTTTCCGGCTTCGTTGATGTTCGGCTGCGCCGGTGTGGCGCTGTCGCGAAATATCACCATCGACCCGGTTGAAATCGAAGATGCAATGTGGGTTACCAAATCCGAGATGATGCAGGCCTTTGCGGGTGAACATCCCGTTTTGCTGCCCGCCCGCAAGGGTGCGATTGCGCACTTTCTTTTGCAAAACTGGCTTGCGGATACGTTGGACTGACAAAATACTGAGCTGAAAAGCGAGAGAACCCCGAACCACAATGCAGTTTACAGTGCGCGAAGATATCGAAGCTCCCATCAACTCGGTGTTCGAAATGGTGGCCGATTTTGACCGTTTCGAACGGATCGCAATGCGGCGAGGGATCGACGTGCGGCGGATGTCGGGCGACATGGGCGTTGTTCCGGGCACCAGTTGGGAGACGGAATTCAGGCTGCGCGGAAAGCCGCGTCAGATTTCCGTACAAATGGCCGAGTGCGACCCGCCTTCGCTGATGCGGTTCGAAGCCACAAGCAAGGGGATGAATGGGATCACCACGGTCGAGTTTTTGGCGCTTTCCCAACGCCGTACACGTCTGAGCGTTGATATGTCCCTTTCGGCCAAATCCCTGCCTGCACGGCTACTTTTGCAATCGCTCAGGCTTGGGCAATCCAGATTTCGGCGGCAGTTTCAGATGCGTCTGACCGAGTTCGCACGGGAAATGGAACAACGCCATATTCATGGTGGCTGACGGCCCGTAGTTGTGAAGGAAGCGAGATGGATAGCATAACAATCCGCGAGGCGGTTTTGACGGATGCTCAGGGTATCTCGGATGTGTTGCAAGACATCGCAGCGTCAGGAAAGCGCAATAAACGCTGCGACGTTGATTTCGCCCGGGAGCATTATGTGGCCGATCCGGATCGAATAAGGTGTTCCGTGGCCGTTCAGGGCGATCAGGTCCTGGGATTTCAGTCGCTGAAATGGGCGATAGAAAACAACCCTTACGGCGCACCCGTCGGGTGGGGCGTCATTGGAACTCATATCCGCCCGTCTGCTGCCCGGCGCGGTATCGGGCGCGCCCTGTTTCGCGCAACGCTTTTGGCGGCGCAGGAAAGCGGCCTTTCAGCCATTGATGCAACCATATCGCCCACAAACACCGAAGGTTTGGCCTATTATTCAGCGATGGGCTTTGTTGATTACCGGCAGCACGACGGTGCCCGGTGCAAAAGCTATTCCGTGACCTGAGGCCGAGACGCCCTAACCCCGAGGCTGAGCGGCTGGGTAAACACCCAAAATCTCGACGTTGGTGGTGAAATGTTCCAGCTCTTCCATAGCCAGCTGAACATTCCGGTCGTCTGGGTGGCCCACAATATCGGCGTAAAACTGGGTCGCGGTGAACGAACCATCGATCATGTAGCTTTCCAGCTTGGTCATGTTGATGCCGTTGGTCGCAAATCCGCCCATCGCCTTATAAAGCGCGGCTGGAATATTGCGCACCTGAAACACAAAACTGGTGATCATGCCGTGTTCACCCCGGCGGGTCGTATCGGCCTGCTTAGACATCACCAGAAAGCGCGTGGTGTTGTTGTCGCGGTCTTCGATATTCCGGGCAAGAACGTTCAGGCCATAAATCTCGCCTGCCAACTCGCTGGCCAATGCTGCTGAGTGTACCTCGCCTTGCTCCGCAACCTCGCGCGCGGCCCTAGCATTGTCGGGGCTGACGCGCCCTTTGATGTTGTGCTCTTTCAGAAAACCGGCGCATTGCGGCAGCAGTACCAGATGCGAATGCGCCTCGGTGACGTCGTCAAGCTTGGCCCCAGGCACGGCAAGAAGGTTGATGTGAACGCGCACGAACGCTTCTTCGATGATGTGCAACCCGCTGTGAGGCAGCAAGCGGTGGATATCCGCTACCCGTCCATATGTAGTGTTTTCAACCGGTAGCATCGCCAGTTCGGCATCGCCCGCGCGCACCGATTCGATCACATCTTCGAAAGTTCGGCAGGGCAGGACCTCCATGCCGGGGCGGGCATTGCGGCAGGCCTCGTGGCTGTAGGCACCGGGTTCACCCTGAAATGCAATACGTTTGGTCATTTGGTCGATTCCGTGCAACAAGTTCGATAATTGGGCGTTTAGTCGCGGTGTCTATACCTTGCCTCTTGTCAGGGGAAGCCTTAGACACCCCGCAGACAGCTGAAATGGACTCGCGATCAATGTTCGACACGATGACAGTTACCAAGGCCGCAGCAGGCCTGTTTGGCACCTTCCTGGTGCTGCTTCTGGCCAAATGGGGCGCCGAAGGTCTTTACCACGCAGATGGTCATGGCGAGACAGCCTCGTATATTATCGAAACCGAAAGCTCTGGTGAAAGCGCTGACGGCGAAGAAGTGGTGTTCGAAGATATGCTGGCTGCCGCAGACCCGGAAAAAGGCGCCAGAGTTTTCCGTAAGTGTACCGCTTGCCACAAGCTGGAAGATGGCGCGAACGGAACCGGCCCGTACCTGTATGCAATCGTGGATCGCCCTGTCGCTTCGGCCAAAGGTTTCACAGGCTATTCAGCCTCGATGCAGGCGCATGGTGGCAATTGGACACCCGAAGCGCTGGACGCGTTCCTCGAGCGCCCAAGTGCATATATCTCGGGTACTTCCATGAGCTTTGCCGGTCTGAAAAAACCGCAAGACCGGGCAGATTTGATTGCCTATCTGCAGACAATCAACTGATCTTCCGCTCAGTTGAGACGTATTCGAAAGCCGCTGCCCCGTGCAGCGGCTTTATTTTTTGTCTAAGTAAATCTTCACAAAGTGTTCACGCAGTCTAAACTTGAAACAGGCAGTGCTGGTCTTATAGCTGGCGCAAACAATATTAAGACGTCAACGACCAGGGGATGAGCAACATGAAATCCAATCGAGTTACCGCTTTAGCGCGAACAAAGGATTTCGGACGCATATTTCATATACTGGCTTTGGGGGCGTTGTTGTGTGCTGCTGCTGCGTCACAGCTGTTTGCTGAAGAAAAGATCATAAAATCACACGGGTTTTCAGAATTCGGTGATCTGAAATACCCCGAAGGCTTTGCGCATTTTGACTATGTGAACCCGGATGCGCCACGCGGTGGCGAACTGTCCTATGCGGCGCAGGGCACGTTCGACAGTTTTAATCCATACACTCGGCAGGGCCGGGCAGGTGCGCGATCGGCAGACCACTATGAAAGCCTGCTGATTCCGTCTTATGACGAACCTGCAGCATATTATGGCCTACTCGCCGAAAGTCTCGAATACCCCGAGAGTTATGAGTGGGTGATCTTCAATATTCGCCCCGAGGCGCGGTTTTCTGACGGTACACCTGTGACGGCTGAGGACGTGGTGTTTTCCCATAATCTGCTTTTGGACCAGGGGTTGAAATCTTATGCCGACGCAATTCGCCAACGGATACCCAAGGCCGAGGCGCTGGATACCCATCGTGTAAAGTTCTACTTCTCGCCAGATTTCCCCCGCAGAGGCCGGATATCCCAAGTTGGGGCCACATCGATTTTCTCAAAGAAGTGGTTCGAAGAAGATCCCGAAAATCGTCGACTGGACAAGTCTCGGTTGGATCCGGGCATCGGCTCGGGGCCATATGTTCTGGACAGTTATGACATCAACCGACGCATCGTTTACAAACGTAACCCCGACTATTGGGGCGATGACGTCAATGTGAACGTGGGCCGCAACAACTTTGACACCATCCGCGTCGAGTATTTCGCCGACTCCATTGCTGCGATGGAAGGGTTCAAGGCGGGTACATTTACGCTTCGACAGGAAAACAACTCAAAAAGTTGGGCAACGGCCTATGATTTCCCGGCAATTGCGAATGGCTCTGTGGTGCGGGCTGAACTGGCAGACGGAAATGTGCCGACGGCGTCGGGCTTCATCATGAACCTTGACCGGCCAAAGTTTCAGGACCCTCGTGTTCGCGAAGCTATTCAGCTGGCGTATAACTTCGAATGGACAAATGAGAGCCTACAATATGGATTATTCCAGCAGCGCAGCTCTTTCTGGGAAGGAACGCATCTTGAGGCGACCGGCTTGCCCGAAGGACGCGAGCTCGAGGTGTTGCAAGAGCTGGGCGACGCGCTGGATCCCGCCATCCTGACCGAGGAACCGGTCTCAGCGCACGAATCCCGGGCCGCCCGCCAAAATGACCGTGGCAACTTGCGCAAGGCGATGAAACTGTTGGACGAAGCTGGCTGGCTCGTAGGGGATGACGGCATTCGCCGCAACGACAAGGGCGAGGTGCTTTCCATTGCATTTCTGTCCGACCAGCCAACGCTGGACAGGCTCATTCAACCTTTCGTCGCTAATTTGCGGGCAATGGGGATTGATGCAAGTTACAACCGGGTGGACAACGCCCAGTTCACCCTGCGCCGCCGGGACCGTGATTTCGATATGATTGTTGGCGGGTACCCCAGGTCGCTGCAGCCGTCGACAGGGTTGTATCAGCAATTCGGAACCGAAGCGGCCTCATACTCGGTCTTCAACCCGTCGGGTGTGCATGGCCCGGACATCGAACCGCTGATCGACAACATCGCATCCGCCGAAGACAGCGAAGAGCTGTTCGCCAACGTTCGGGCGCTGGATCGCGTCCTGCGCGCCAAGCGGATCATGGTTCCCACTTGGTATCTGGGTAAACACTGGGTTGCCTACTGGGATATGTACGAATACCCGGAAAACCTGCCGCCTTATGCTTTGGGTGTCGAAGACCTCTGGTGGATCAATGAAGAAAAAGAAGCCGAGTTGAAATCCTCTGGCGCCTTGAGGTAATCCGCCCCCATGGGAGCATATATTCTTAGACGCTTGTTGCTGGTCATCCCAACCTTGCTTGGGATCATGATCGTCAACTTCACGCTGGTTCAGTTTGTTCCCGGCGGTCCGATTGAACAGATTATCGCCCAGATGGAAGGCGGCGGAGACGTGTTCGAAGGGATTGCCGGCGGCGGCAGTGATATCGAGCAACAAACCGGTGGCACAAACGACCGCTACATCGGTGCGCGTGGCCTTCCGCCAGAGTTTATTGAAGAACTGGAGAAGGAATTCGGTTTCGATAAACCGCCGGTCGAGCGATTCCTCGACATGATGGGCAATTACCTGACGCTGGACTTTGGTGAGAGTTATTTTCGCTCGATCAGTGTGATTGATCTGGTGTTGGAAAAAATGCCGGTTTCGATTTCGCTGGGCCTTTGGTCGACGTTAATCGCTTATCTGGTGTCGATCCCGCTGGGCATTCGCAAGGCGATCAGGGACGGCTCGACATTCGACACCTGGACCAGTGGCGCGATCATTGTTGCCTACGCAATCCCCGGTTTCTTGTTTGCGATCCTGCTGCTGGTGCTGTTTGCCGGTGGATCTTATTGGCAGATATTCCCGCTCCGGGGGCTGACCTCGGACAATTGGGACAGTCTCAGCCTGTTTGGCAAGATCGTCGACTATTTCTGGCACATTGCGTTGCCGATCATCGCACTGACGATCTCAGCTTTTGCGACACTGACTCTGTTGACCAAGAACTCGTTTCTGGACGAGATCAAAAAACAATATGTCATGACCGCCCGCGCCAAGGGGCTGAGCGAAAGCAAAGTTTTGTACGGCCATGTGTTCCGCAACGCGATGCTGATTGTGATCGCAGGTTTCCCTGCTGTTTTCATCGGCGTGTTCTTCGGGGGGTCGATCATTATCGAGACGATCTTCTCGCTCGACGGACTTGGCCGTCTGGGGTTCGAGGCTGCAGTCGCCAGGGACTACCCTGTGATCTTCGGCACCCTGTTCATTTTTGGCCTGATGGGGCTGGTTGTCGGCATCATCAGCGACTTGATGTATGTGCTGGTCGACCCGCGCATCGACTTCGAAAAGCGGGAGGGGTAAATGGCACTTTCCCCCCTTAACCAACGCCGCTGGCGCAATTTCCGGCGTAACGGACGCGCGTTCTGGTCGCTGTTGATCTTTTCGGTTCTTTTTGGCCTGTCGCTGTTCGCCGAATTCATCGCTAACGATAAACCGATCCTCGTTAAGTACCGGGGCGAGTTCTACACGCCGATCTTCAACTTCTACCCTGAGACCGAGTTTGGCGGAGATTTCCAGACCGAAGCCATCTATCGCGACCCCGAGGTCCAGTGCCTGATCGACAGCGGTGGTATTGAAGACTGTTTCGACGACCCCGAGGGGATCATCGATGAGATCAAAGCCGGGACTTTTCAGGCCGAAGGGTTCGAGCGCGGCTGGTCCATCTGGCCGCTGATCCCGTATTCGTTCAACACCAGCGTTGACCGGCCGGGCGCTGCGCCATTGCCACCCAACGGGCAAAACCTGCTGGGCACGGACGACACCAAGCGCGACGTTCTGGCCCGCGTGATCTATGGCTTCCGCCTTTCGATTCTGTTCACACTCATGGTCACGGGTGTGGCCAGTCTGATTGGCATATTCGCCGGGGCCATTCAGGGCTTTTTCGGCGGCTGGCTGGACCTGATTTTCCAACGGATCATCGAGATCTGGTCAGCAACGCCATCGCTTTACGTGATCATCATCATGTTCGCCATTCTGGGCCGAAGTTTCTGGCTGCTGGTGGCGCTGATGATCCTGTTCAGTTGGACCGGGCTTGTGGGCGTCGTGCGTGCCGAATTCCTGCGGGCGCGAAATCTGGAATATGTGCGCGCAGCCCGTGCGCTGGGCGTCGGTAACATGACGATAATGTTCCGTCACATGCTGCCAAACGCGATGGTCGCCACGCTGACTTTCATGCCTTTCATCGTTACGGGTACCATCGGTGGTCTGGCCTCACTGGATTTCCTCGGCTTTGGCCTTCCGTCTTCGGCCCCGTCACTGGGAGAGTTGACCTTGCAGGCCAAACAGAACCTGCAGGCCCCTTGGCTGGCATTTACCGCCTTTTTCACCTTTGCCATCATGTTGTCGCTGCTGGTCTTCATCTTCGAAGGCGTCCGCGATGCGTTTGATCCCAGAAAGACGTTCTCATGAGCCTGCTGGATGTGAACAACCTCAAGGTCTCGTTCCGGCAGGACGGGCAGGTGAGCGCTGCGGTTAAAGGTGTGTCCTTTACCGTGGACCGGGGTGAAACGGTTGCTCTGGTAGGCGAATCCGGGTCAGGTAAATCGGTTACTGCACTGTCGACCGTGTCTTTGCTGGGTGAAAGCGCAATAGTCGAAGGCTCGGTCACTTATGATGGGCAAGAGATGATCGGCGCATCCGAGCAGCGGCTCATGGATGTGCGCGGCAACGACATCAGTTTCATCTTTCAGGAGCCGATGACCTCGCTTAACCCACTGCACACGATCCAGAAGCAGATGGCGGAGTCGCTGGCCCTGCACCAGGGTTTGACAGGCGACGCGGCGCGCGACCGTATTGTCGAGTTGCTGACGAAGGTTGGGATTCGCGACCCCGAGGAACGTTTAGACAGCTATCCGCACCAGTTGTCAGGCGGGCAGCGCCAGCGCGTCATGATCGCCCTGGCGCTTGCCAACAAGCCCGATATCCTGATCGCGGATGAGCCGACGACAGCACTGGATGTTACCATTCAGGCGCAGATCCTCGAACTTCTGGCCGAGCTTCAGAAGTCCGAGAACATGGGGATGCTGTTCATCACGCACGATCTGGGGATCGTGCGCCGCATCGCGGACCGCGTTTGCGTTATGAAGGACGGCGAGATTGTCGAGTCGGGTGCAACGCTCGAGATTTTTGACAACCCGCAACACCCTTACACTCGTAAGCTGCTGGCGGCGGAACCTTCTGGTCACCCCGATCCCGTAGCGCCTGATGCCGAAGAGGTTGCGCGCACCGATCATCTGAAGGTCTGGTTTCCAATTCAGCGCGGCTTCCTGAAGCGTACAGTTGGCCATGTGAAGGCCGTGAATGATGCCACGCTCAGTGTACGCGCCGGTGAAACCCTGGGTATTGTGGGCGAAAGTGGATCGGGTAAGACAACGCTGGCGCTGGCGATCATGCGATTAATTGCGTCTGAAGGTGAGATAACGTTCCGCGATCAGGACGTGCGCAGATGGTCGACGCGAGAGTTGCGGCGGCTGCGCAAGGACATGCAGATCGTGTTTCAGGATCCGTTCGGCAGCCTCAGCCCGCGGATGACCTGCCAGCAGATCATTGCCGAAGGGTTGGCGATCCACAAAGTGGATCCGCACCGCTCGCCACGCGAGCTGGTGTCCGAAGTGATGATTGAGGTGGGCTTGGACCCAGCCGCGATGGACCGTTACCCACACGAATTCTCAGGCGGGCAACGACAGCGTATCGCAATTGCGCGCGCTATGATCCTAAGGCCCAAGCTGTTGGTTCTGGATGAACCGACCAGTGCCCTGGATATGACGGTGCAGGTGCAGATCGTCGATCTGCTGCGCGATCTTCAGCGGAAATACGGGCTGGCTTATCTGTTTATCAGCCACGATCTGAAAGTCGTGCGCGCCATGTCGCACAACGTGATCGTCATGCGAAATGGTGACGTGATCGAAATGGGATCGGCCGATGACCTGTTTGAAAATGCGCAGACGGATTACACCCGCGAGCTGATTGCGGCGGCGGGCTGAAGATAGCCCGCCTCAAAGTTTCAAGCGCTGGCTTTTTCACGAGAGGCGGATTTTGGAACTGGTCCGCGAAGCTCTTCGTAGTGATCGAATTGCAGTTTTACCCAACCGGTACCGCGCGTAGCGCTGGCAAGGGTGCGGTGCAACTCGTCCTCGGCCACGGCCGGAAGCTGGGCGTTGAATATCTCCCAGCCCGAGGCGTTCGGATTGCCTTCAAAACCCAACACCTGCCCCTGCAGCGAACTGATTGTCGGCACCAGATCGCCCACGAAATCCGAGGGTAGGTGGATTTCAGCGTTGAGGATAGGTTGGAGGACCACCGGCTTTGCCTGTGGCAGCGCCTCTCGCACAGCATTCTTGCCTGCCGTGCGGAACGCATAGTCTGAACTGTCAACGTTATGGTGCTTGCCGTCGCTTAGGGTGACTTTGACATCCACAACCGGGAACCCTTCGGGTCCCTGGGTCAACGCATCCTTGGCACCGTGTTCGACCGACGGGATATAGTTTTTGGGTACAGCGCCCCCTTTGACGATTTCATTGAACTCGAACCCGGCCCCGCGCGGTGCAGGTGCGATCGAGATCACCACATCGGCAAACTGACCCGCGCCGCCGGATTGCTTGCGGTGGCGGTGGCGATGCTCGAAGGGTGCGCGGATAGTCTCGCGGTAGGCTGTTTCGACGGCTTCTGTCTCGATCTCGATCCCGAAGTCTTCGGCCAGTTTGGCGCTGACGCGGCGCATATGTTGTGGCCCTTGGGAACCCAAAACGGCGTGGCCGCTTAGTTCGTCGTGTTCCAGATGTAAGCCGGGGTCGATTTCGACCAGACGAGACAACGCGTTGGACAGACGCACATCGTCGCGCTCATGGGCTGGGGAAACAACCTGTCGATGGGCTGCCGGGTGCGAGGACGCCCATTCGGGCAACGCAGTCGCTTCGGCGCTATCATAAAGATTTCCGGGGTTTAGGTGGTCGGATTTAACGGCCAGCCCTATTTGTCCGGCTTCCAGTTCCGGGATTTGGGTCTTGGCATCCAGTGTCGTCAGGTTACCAACCGTTTCCCCGCCCAGGGCTTCATGCGCTTTGACGCCTTTGCCAAGACCGCGCAGGACGATGATCTTTCCGATATGCTTTTTGACATCCGCGAATCCGGCAATGGCACGTGCGTCTTCGGCGGCTTCGTCCCGCCCGGCAGCGATATCGAATTCGGGGGCTTCGTGGCGCAGTGCCTTCATCAAACGTGTTAGCCCGTTTCCGTGGCTTGCCGATCCAAGACAGGCCGGGATTAACTGGTGGTTCTGCAGGACTTGCGCGGCCAAATCGAAGATCTCCTCGCTGGGTGGCTGCTTGTCCTCGATCAGTTGTTCCAGCAGGTGATCATCAAAATCCGAAAGCGTCTCCAGCAATTCGGTCCGGGCTTCTTGTTCCCGGTCTTCGACGGACTGGGGAAGTTCGATCAGGGCCGAGGGTTGCCCCTCCTGATACTTCCATGCCCGTTCCGAAATCAGATCGACCGCGCCAACGATTGCCTCACCATCGCGGATCGGAACCTGCCGCAGGGCGATGTGGTGCGTGCAATAGGTTTGCAAGGCGGCGATGATGTCACGGATGCGGCCATTGGGGCTGTCCATGCGGTTGATGAACAGAAAGCAGGGGATCCCTGCCTCTTCCACCAGCCGCAGATACGGGGCGCAAAGAACGGCAGCATCAGGATCAGGCGGTACCACCACGACAGCGGCGTCAGAGATTGCCATAGCCGGTCCGACATAAGCCAGCGTATCGCCGCCGCCATCCACGTCGATGGCACACCAGGGTTCGCCCAAATAAGAAAAACCGTGCAAATGCACGGTTCCGGATACGTCGAATGTGGTTGGCCGGCCATCAAGGCGGCTGATGGCCTCGACCAGAGATGTTTTGCCCGATTGGCTGGGGCCGAGGACGGTAAAAACGCGCATGGATGCTG
The DNA here is from genome assembly GCF_056537985.1 of Ruegeria sp. BI12. Taxonomy (NCBI): domain Bacteria; kingdom Pseudomonadati; phylum Pseudomonadota; class Alphaproteobacteria; order Rhodobacterales; family Roseobacteraceae; genus Ruegeria; species Ruegeria sp. BI12. Next base: position 163,495 of record NZ_JBQFSL010000001.1, read on the forward strand.
TCCCTCTTTCAGGTTGCAGAACGGCTGCACGAAAAGGGTTGTCGAACGCGAATGCGCCGGCACGGACTGTCTGATATTCTGCCTGCCTCAGGCGCGGGCGGATTACCACCCGCCCGTTGAGTGTGGGGAAAACCCACCCTTCACGTCAAGTCCTGTCCTGTCGAAGCGTCAGATCGCCGAACTGTGTCCCGCCTTGCTCAGGTCATATGCGTCAAAACTGCGTGCGATCATTCTTGTCAGTGCGCGCGCTTCGAGTGGGATGAACAGACCGTCTTCCGAAACGTTCAGCAAGCCGTCGAAGGTTGCGTCAGCGGCCTCATACATGTCCTGCAATTCGGTGGCGGTGATGTCGTGGTCGCGCAGAATCTCGGCCGTGCTAATGCGGAAGTCGCACATCAACGCTTCGATCAACCGCGCGCGCAGGACGTCTTCACCTTTGAACAAGTGCCCGCGCGATATTGAGAACCGACCTTCGCGGATCGCCTTGGTGTGCGCCGATGTGGCCGGTGCGTTCTGGGCGTAGCCTTGCGGGAACCGCGATATTGAGCTGGCCCCGATACCGATCAGAACGTCAGATTGATCGTCAGTGTAGCCCTGAAAGTTGCGCTTGAGCCTTCCTGCGTTCAGTGCGTGGGTTAGACCGTCATCTTGCGTGGCAAAGTGGTCAATCCCGATCTCGGCGTAATTGTCCCACAAGAAAAGGCGCCGGGCCGTATCGAACAAGTCCAGGCGGTCCTCGGGTGTGGGCAGTGCGTCAGTCGGAATCAGCTGTTGCCTCTTGGCCATCCACGGCACGTGGGCGTATCCATACAGCGCCACTCGATCCGGGCTGAGCGACAACAATTTCTGTACGCTCTCGGTCATCTTTGCCTTGGTCTGATGTGGCAGGCCATAAAGAATATCGGCGTTCAGGCTTGCGATACCGCGGGTCCGGATCATTTCGATGGCTTGACGCGTGGTGTCGTAGCTTTGAATACGCCCGATGGTTTTCTGGATATCGTCGTCAAAATCCTGCACTCCGACCGAGGCACGGTTCATGCCCGCTTCGGCCAATGCGTCCAGACGGGCTTCATCGATCTCATTGGGGTCGATTTCGACCGAGAATTCGGCATCCGGACCCAAGGGCACAATTTCAAGAATTCGAGCCGCCAGATCGCGCATCAGATCGGGGTTAAGCAGGGTGGGGGTGCCACCACCCCAATGCAGGCGCGATAGGGTCACCCCCTCGGGAAGATGGGCGGCCAGCAGGTCCAACTCGGCCTTCAGGACATCCACATAGGCGATCACCGGGTTGTCGGTTTGGGTGCCTTGCGTGCGACAGGCGCAGAACCAGCACAGTCTGCGACAGAACGGTACGTGGACATACAGCGACACGGAACTGCCCGGCTTGATCCCGGAAATCCAGTCGCCAAAAAGACTTGGCCCCACATCGTTGCTGAAATGCGGGGCGGTGGGATAGCTTGTGTAACGCGGGACTTTCGCGTCAAATAGTCCAAGCTTTGATAATTGCGGTTTCACTATCATAGCGATACCGTTAAGGCACGGCCGTCTACGAAACCTTGACTGAGATCAAGTGAAAGCGCGAACGATGCTAAAAGCACAGATTGATCATACCAATTGTTCCGAATGCCCCATTCGGCATCGCGCCGTCTGTGCGCATTGTGATGCCAATGAGTTGGAAGAGCTTGAAGGCATTAAGTATTACCGTAGCTTCGAAGCTGGCCAGACAGTCATCTGGTCGGGTGATCAGATGAACTTTGTAGGTTCTGTCGTATCGGGAATCGCCTCGTTGACCCAGACGATGGAAGATGGGCGAACCCAGATGGTTGGCCTGTTGCTGCCCAGCGATTTCGTCGGTCGGCCGGGCCGTGATTCTGCGCCTTATGATGTGCAGGCCACAACTGATCTGGTCATGTGCTGTTTTCGCAAGAAGCCATTCGAACAACTGATGAACGACACGCCCCATATTGCGCACCGGCTGCTTCAGATGACGCTGGATGAACTGGATGCCGCGCGCGAGTGGATGTTGGTGCTGGGGCGCAAGACTGCGCGTGAAAAGATTGCAAGCCTGCTGTCGATTATTGCACGGCGCGACGCTTCGATTGTGCCAAAAGCAAAACCCGGCCCGATCGTATTTGATCTTCCGTTAACGCGAGAGGCCATGGCGGATTATCTGGGACTGACGCTTGAAACCGTAAGCCGCCAAATTTCGGCCCTGAAGAAAGAGGGCATCATTGAACTGGAAGGCAAACGCCACGTGACGATCCCAGATATGCGGCGTCTGATGGACGAGGCCGGCGACGACTCGGATGGCGGCTTTCTGATTTAAGCCTATCCTGCTGCCTGCAGCCGTGATTTACTGAATTCGTGAATGAACCACGCAGGAGTAAGGCATGGAATTCAGTAGCATTTTGGCAATGCTGGTCATCGGTGCGATCGCCGGGTGGCTTTCGGGAAAAATTATGGAAGGCCGCGGGTTCGGCCTGATCGGAAACATCATAGTCGGGATCGTGGGCGCCTTTCTTGCAGGTCTGATTTTCCCGGCGCTGGGCTTTTCGGTTGGCGGTGGCGTGTTTTCGTCAATACTCTTCGCAACCATCGGCGCGGTCATACTGTTGTTTGTGATTGGTCTCATAAAACGCGCCTAGGCCATCCGTCTAAACGGATGGCCCTGAATAGGAAACACGTCCGGTCAGTGTGCCAGAAAAACTGGGACTGAGGCTTGTTCCAGCATGTTGCGGGTTGCACCACCCAGAATGGCTTCGCGGAACCTTGAATGGCCATATGCACCCATAACGATCATGTCCGCCTCGCAGTCGGCAGCGTGCCTGTTCAGGATGTCTGAGACACGGGTCATGGTTTTGCTGAGCACATCAATCTCACATTTGGCCCCATGACGGGCCAACATCTGCGACAGTAATCCACCGGGGTCAGAGCGGTCGGGGCCGTGGCGCGGCGGGTCGATGACGACAATCCGAACCAGATCGGCTTGTATCAGGAAAGGCAGGGCGCATCGGATGGCGCGCATGGCTTCGACACTTTCGTTCCACCCGATCAACACAGTACCGGGGCGCTCAAACGGCGCTGCATTGTCGGGTGTGACCAGAATTGGCGCGTGACCCTCGAACATGGCGGCTTCGACAATTGGTTCGGCCTCGGCGCTGCGGTCTTTGCCATAAGGTTTGGGCAGGACAACCAGATCCGAGAACCGGGCACGATGCGCCACGTGCCGACCAATATCGGCGATCTGAGCGACCCCGCTTTCGGCAGACCAGCGAATACCGGATTTGCCCATGTAATCCTGAGTCTGCGTCAGCAGTTCGTCGGCGTCTGCGTTGGCACGGCTCAGCGTTTCTTGCAGGACCAGAGCATTTGCACCTGCGTAATAATAGCCCGCTTGGCTGCGATCGACGCCAAGGCACAGTGCTTCGGCGTGCGCATCCTGTGCATTTGCCAGTGCAACCATTTGCGCCAAGGCTGATTGTGATTGTCCCGAGTCCGTTACGACTGTGAGAAGAGATTTGTACGCCATTTTGACCTCTTGTCTTCAGGGCTAAGTGGCATGCGGCCATGCAACTCAGTCTAAGGCTTAGGATTGTCACAGATTTCGGGCTATTGTCTTGATACAGATCAAAGCGAGGTTGGCCGCTGTCCGACAAAACAACGGCCAGTCAAAAGGGTTCCGCGACAAATAAGAATCGCGCGGGGCATGGCAAAGGGACGCAATATGTCAAATTACATCAAGCTGATCGTGCTTGGTCTGATCGCGATATTCGCGGCGATCGGAACCAATTACGCACGCGATTTGGCGTATCAGGTGCATGCAATTCTGGTGATGCTGATCGCCGGTGGTTTGTTCATCTGGACGCTGAGAAATACAGATGAGCCAGATATCCTCGTCGACCGTTCGGCCGAGTACATGGATGACGTGATCCGCTATGGCGTGATCGCAACCGCCTTTTGGGGTGTTGTGGGGTTCATCGCGGGTACCTTCATCGCCTTTCAGTTGGCCTTTCCGGCGCTGAACTTCGAATGGGCGCAGGGTTATCTTAACTTTGGCCGTTTGCGTCCGTTGCACACCTCGGCTGTGATTTTTGCCTTTGGTGGTAACGCGCTGATCGCGACGTCTTTCTATGTGGTCCAGCGTACAAGCGCCGCGCGCTTGTGGGGCGGCAATCTGGCGTGGTTCGTGTTCTGGGGCTATCAGCTGTTCATCGTACTGGCCGCGACCGGCTACGTTCTTGGCGGGACCCAATCTAAGGAATACGCCGAGCCCGAATGGTACGTTGACCTGTGGCTGACCATCGTCTGGGTGGCTTATCTGGCCGTGTTCCTGGGTACGATCGTCAGACGGAAAGAGCCCCACATCTACGTGGCGAACTGGTTCTATCTGGCGTTCATCGTGACCGTCGCCATGCTGCACTTGGTCAACAACATGACCATCCCGGTCAGCGTTTGGGGTTCGAAGTCAGTCATCGTCTGGTCGGGCGTACAAGACGCCATGATCCAGTGGTGGTACGGCCACAACGCCGTCGGCTTCTTCCTGACCGCAGGCTTCCTGGGCATGATGTACTACTTCATTCCGAAACAGGCCGAGCGTCCGGTATTCAGCTACAAGCTGTCGATCATCCACTTCTGGGCGCTGATCTTCCTGTATATCTGGGCCGGTCCGCACCACCTGCATTATACCGCGCTGCCGGATTGGGCGTCGACGCTGGGCATGGTGTTCTCGATTATCCTGTGGATGCCGTCCTGGGGTGGTATGATCAACGGTCTGATGACCCTGTCGGGCGCGTGGGACAAGCTGCGTACCGACCCGGTTATCCGGATGATGGTGATCTCGGTCGGCTTCTACGGCATGTCCACGTTTGAGGGGCCGATGATGTCGATCCGTGCCGTGAACTCGCTGTCGCACTATACCGACTGGACCATTGGTCACGTGCACTCCGGGGCGCTGGGCTGGAACGGCATGATCACCTTTGGTGCGCTGTACTTCCTTGTGCCTGTCCTGTGGAAACGTGAGCGTCTGTATTCACTGCAGATGGTCAGCTGGCACTTCTGGCTCGCCACAATCGGCATCGTGCTCTACGCCGCGTCGATGTGGGTCACCGGTATCATGGAAGGTCTGATGTGGCGTGAAGTAGATGCAAACGGCTTCCTGGTGAATTCGTTCGCCGACACCGTGGCTGCCAAGTTCCCGATGTACGTGGTGCGTGCTTTGGGTGGCGTCATGTTCGTCGCTGGCGCGGTGATCATGTGCTACAACCTGTGGATGACTGTGCGGAAAGCGCCGGCCAAAGAGGCCAGCCTGACCGTCGCGGTCCCGGCTGAATAGAGGGAGGGCCGGAGCAATGGCAATTCTCGACAAACATAAGATCCTCGAGACCAACGCGACCCTCCTGCTGATCTTCAGCTTTCTGGTCGTGACCATCGGTGGCATCGTTCAGATCACCCCGCTGTTCTATCTTGAGAACACCATCGAGAAGGTGGAGGGCATGCGTCCTTACACCCCTCTCGAAATGGCGGGCCGTGACATCTACATCCGCGAAGGCTGCTATACCTGCCACAGCCAGATGATCCGCCCGATGCGGGACGAGGTCGAACGCTATGGCCACTACTCGCTGGCGGCCGAGTCGATGTACGACCACCCGTTCCAATGGGGGTCCAAACGTACCGGACCTGATCTGGCCCGCGTGGGTGGTCGCTATTCCGACCAGTGGCACGTGGATCACCTTCGTGACCCGCAGTCTGTGGTGCCGGAATCGGTGATGCCAAAATATGGCTTCCTCGAGCATCGCAAGATCGACGGCAAGTATATCGGTGACGTCATGGCTGCGAATGCGGTTGTGGGCACGCCCTATACCGAAGAAATGCTGGCAAATGCGCAGGCGGATTTCCGAGCGCAGGCCGACCCGGACAGCGACTATGACGGTTTGCTGGAACGGTACGGTGACAAGGTCAGTGTTCGTAACTTCGACGGTCAGCCCGAGCTGACCGAGGCCGATGCGTTGGTTGCATACCTGCAGATGCTGGGAACGTTGGTCGATTTCTCGACCTTCACCCCGGACCCGAGCCGCTAAAGGAGGGTGTAATGGAAGAATACACATTCCTGAGGCAATTCGCGGATAGCTGGATGCTGTTGCTGCTGTTTGCCTTCTTTGTTGGCATCGTGATCTGGGTGTTCCGCCCCGGTTCCAGCAAGGAATACAAGGACACCGCCAACATCCCGTTCCGGCACGAAGATGCCCCAGCACCCCTCAAGGGTGACGAAACAGCTGCGCCCCGTGGGGGCGACAAACCCGCCACATCCAAGGAGGCGCGGCAATGAGCAAGATACCTGAAAAACAGCCGGGCGATCCGAATACCACGGGCCACAGCTGGGACGGCATCGAGGAATTCGATAATCCGATGCCACGTTGGTGGCTGTGGACCTTTTACGTCACGATCATCTGGGGTGTGATCTACACGATCATGTATCCGGCCTGGCCGCTTGTTCAATCCGCAACTGCTGGCGTTCTTGGCTGGTCTTCCCGAGAATTGGTGCAGGAAGAGATCGTTTCTTTCGAAGAGGCCAACGCTCCCTGGAACGCCAAGCTGGTTGAAACCTCGCTGGGGGACGTCTCGAAGGATCCCGAGCTGCAGCAATACGCGGTCAACGCGGGCGGTGCGGTGTTCCGGACATGGTGCGCGCAGTGCCACGGTTCGGGCGCGCAAGGTGCGCCGGGGTTCCCGAACTTGCTGGACGACGCATGGCTCTGGGGTGGTTCGCTTGAAGATATCGAGACCACCATTGCCTATGGTATCCGTAACGAGGAAAGCGACGACGCGCGCTATTCCGAAATGCCAGCCTTTGGCGAAATCCTCGAGAAAGAGGAGATCACTCAGGTCGTACAGTACGTCATGTCGCTGACCAATGCGCAGACGGACGATGCGGCAGCGCAGGCTGGCAAGGTCGTCTTTGAGGACAATTGTTCCTCTTGCCATGGTGAAGACGGCAAGGGCGACGTCACCCAGGGTGCTCCAAACCTGACCGACGCGATCTGGCTATACGGCGGCAGCCAGGAAGCCCTGACCGAAACGGTAACCAACAGCCGCTTTGGTGTGATGCCTCCTTGGGAAAATCGCCTGACCGATGCGCAAATCCGCGCGGTGACTGCCTATGTCCACCAACTGGGTGGTGGGCAGTAACCGAAAAAGAATACCTTCGGACGGTTCACCGTCCGAAGGTTGAGGCACCGGCTGTTCCATCTGTTCGCGCGTTTCCTGAACAGCCGGTGCTGCCTCTACATTACAAATCACTGCCAAGACGGTCCAGACACGGGATCTGGTTTGTTAATCGCATTGCGAAAAACTGGCTCGTTTGCATTCCTTCCACCAATGGTTTTCCGGCAACCAACGCTGTTTGCGTGTGTTGCTGTGATCCGGTGATTTCATTTCGCTCTGCTCATTTGTCTGAGTGGCGATCATGAATGATCGTGCGAGGATTGAGAGCATCTGACCTCTCCTGAGCTTTGTTTCATCTGATATCAGGATTGATTCTCCGGCCGCAAAATGCGACTCAATTAGCATTCCAATATGTAATCAGGGCTTACATATGAACTGGTTGGAAATGCCGCCGCTTGCCGCGCTCAGGGCTTTCTCTGCATTTGCTGAAACACGAAATGTTGTGGAGGCGGGTAATTCACTGAATGTTAGCCACGCTGCCATCAGTCAGCAGTTGCGCGCGCTTGAGAAACACCTTGGGCTTGCTTTGTTGGACCGGTCCGGCAAGGCCATGACTCTTACACTTGAAGGCGAAAAATTGGCCCGCGCGTTGCACCTTGGGTTTGGCGCGATTGGTGATGCAGTGGCGGAACTGACGCAATCCAAAAAGGATCGCCCGGTTCATGTCTCTTTGACATCTTCCTTCGCCGCGTCCTGGCTGATGCCCCGCTTACCTGCCTTTCAGGCTAAACACCCGGATATCCAGCTTGCGTTGGATCCGTCGCCCGCGCTGGTCAATCTGGACCCCGGCGGGGTCGACGTGGCCATCCGCTATGGTGTGGGCGATTGGCCCGGTGTCCGTTCGAAGTTGTTGCTGCAAAGCCCGATGGTGATCGTCGCCGCCCGCAATTTGCTTGGTGACAAAACATCATGGACGCCGGACGAACTGAGCCAACTACCGTGGCTTGAGGAATTTGGCACCACCGAGGCGACCAATTGGCTGGCCCGGCGTGGTGTTGGGCACAGGCCAAGTGCCGGGCGGATTTCACTGCCGGGCAATCTGCTTTTGGAAGGGTTGCGCGCGGGGCAGGGCGTAACCGTCACGGCGCGGCATTTTGTCGAACACGACATCACGTCGGGTCAAATCGTTGAACTGTTTAGGGAACCGGAAAATAGCGGATATCACCTTGTTACAGGCGACTTTCCTTTGCGTCCGGCCGCTAAAACTTTTGTTGGGTGGCTCAGGCGGCAAGCTGATAGGATGTGACAAAAGGTGTCTGCACGATGCGCTTTTGACCCATGTCAAAGTGACTACCTTTATGATCTGGAAGAAGACGCCGTGATATAGCTACATCTGGAGCCAGCCCGTGAGCGATTCCGACCCCGCACCCAGCCTATACGCCGCACGAGAACCCATTTTTCCGCGGCGCGTGTCCGGGCCGTTCCGAAATCTGAAATGGATCATTCTCGCGGTTACGTTGGGAATCTACTACATCACCCCGTGGATCAGATGGGATCGGGGGCCCAGCTTGCCGGATCAGGCGGTGTTGTTGGATCTGGCAAACCGCCGGTTCTATTTCTTCTGGATCGAAATCTGGCCACATGAATTCTACTTTGTCGCCGGTCTGTTGATCATGGCGGGCTTGGGTTTGTTCCTGTTCACCTCAGCGCTGGGGCGCGTTTGGTGCGGCTATGCTTGTCCGCAGACGGTATGGACCGATCTGTTTATCCTTGTAGAGCGTTGGATCGAAGGAGATCGAAATGCCCGTTTGCGACTGCATCGGCAAAAGAAGCTGGATCTTCGCAAGGCGCGTTTGCGGCTGACCAAATGGGTCGCGTGGCTTCTGATCGGTCTGGCGACCGGCGGCGCTTGGGTGTTCTACTTCGCTGATGCGCCGACGTTGGCACGCGATCTTGTAACCGGTAACGCTCATCCAATCGCTTACACGACGATACTGATTTTGACCGGCACGACCTTTCTGTTCGGTGGGTTCGCGCGCGAACAGATTTGTATCTATGCCTGCCCGTGGCCGCGCATTCAGGCCGCTATGATGGACGAAGATACCTTGGTCGTCGGGTATCGCGAATGGCGTGGTGAGCCGCGCGGCAAGGGCAAACGGACTGCAGATTCCGAGCTTGGGGACTGCATCGATTGCATGGCCTGCGTCAATGTTTGCCCGGTCGGGATCGACATTCGCGATGGGCAGCAGTTGGAATGTATCACTTGTGCGCTGTGTATTGACGCCTGTGACGACATGATGGCCAAGATCGGCAAACCACGTGGTCTGATCGACTATATGGCGCTGAGTGACGAAACGCATGAACGGGCAGGGCAACCACCCAAGAATGTCTGGAAACACATTCTGCGGCCCAGAACCATCATGTACACGGCCCTGTGGTCACTGGTCGGCTTTGGGTTGCTGTTTGCCCTGTTCATTCGGTCCGACATCGAAGTTACTGTGGCACCGGTGCGCAATCCGACCTTTGTCACCCTGTCCGATGGCACGATCCGCAATACTTATGACGTGCGCTTGCGGAACAAACATGGCGAGGAACGGCTGTTCAAGCTGTCTCTGTCTGGTGATCCGGCAATGCGCATCGTGATCGAGGGCACCGCGCTTGATACAGTGAATGTGACGGCAGATACTGCCCAGTTAGAGCGTGTGTATATAATAGCCTCGAAAGACACGGACCCGGCAGCTGCTGGCGCGACGCCGGTTAGGATCTGGATCGAAGACCTTGAAAGCGGCGAACGTGCTTACAAGGATACGACGTTCAATGGACGAGGAAACTGACATGGCCGAGCGTCAATTTACCGGAAAGCACTTTCTGGCGATCTTTGTCGCCGCCTTCGGCGTGATCATATCGGTGAACCTTTTGTTGGCCTACAACGCCGTCAAAACCTTTCCGGGGCTCGAGGTCAAGAACTCCTACGTCGCCAGTCAGGAGTTCAACGACCGCCTGAAAGTGCAACAGGCCCTGGGTTGGGAAATCCGGGCCGAGACCAAAGGTGGTCTGCTGATCTTGCACATCAACGACCAAACGGGGGCGCCGGTCCAGGTGGCCGAGTTGCAGGCGGTTGTCGGCCGGGCGACGCATGTGAAAGAGGATTTCACGCCGGACTTCACTTTCGATGGCATCGCTTACTCCGCACCGGCGGCTTTGGGTAAAGGGAACTGGAATATCCGTCTAGTGGCCAAAGACAGCAGCGGTGCCGAATTTGCGCAACGGGTTCCGTTGTATGTGAAAGGGTAGGGAATGACCGCTCAGCTCAGCTCAGGTACGGCGGCGTGTCCCGGTTGCATTGCAGCTCCGGCGGAACCGGCGCGCCCCATTCCCGAGGATGTGCAGATAGCCTTGTCCTTGCCCGGCATTCACTGTTCGGCCTGTATTGCGAATGTTGAACGCGCGCTGAACGCCCATCCGGGGGTCGATGATGCACGGGTCAATCTGACCCTCAAACGTGCGATGATCAAAGCGGCGCCTGAGACGCATGCCGCCGACCTGATCCCGGTTTTGGAGCGCGCGGGGTACGAGGCGCATGAGCTGGACCCGGGCGCTTTGTCGGCCACCCAATCAGACAAGGCCGGGCGCGATTTGTTGATGCGACTGGCGGTAGCCGGGTTTGCATCGATGAACGTAATGTTGTTGTCGGTATCGGTCTGGTCTGGGGCTACCGACGCGACGCGGGACATGTTCCACTGGATCTCGGCGGCCATCGCGCTGCCTGCAATTGCGTTCTCGGCGCAACCCTTCTTTGCAAATGCCTGGAGCGCTCTGCGCGTCCGTCGATTGAACATGGATGTGCCGATCGTACTGGCGATCCTGTTGGCACTGGTCACATCGCTGTGGGAAACCGCGTTGAGTGGCAAACATGCCTATTTCGACGCGGCCTTGACGCTGACGTTTTTCCTGCTGGCCGGGCGGTACCTGGATTACCGAACCCGCGCTGCGGCGCGATCTGCAGCAGAAGAGCTGACAGCCTTGGAAGTACCGCGCGCCATTCGTCTGGTGGATGGCGTTGAAGAAGAGGTTTCCGTTGCAACACTTGCTGTCGGTGATCTGGTCCTTGTTCGGCCCGGTGGGCGGATGCCGGTGGATGGTGAAATCGTTTCAGGCAAATCGGAACTCGACAGGTCATTGCTGACAGGTGAGACTTTGCCTGCCTTTGCCGAAGCCGGACTTGCTGTCAGCGCAGGTGAAGTCAACCTGACGGGCCCGCTGACGGTCCGGACGACGGCGGTAGGCGAGGATACGTCCCTACACCGCATGGCGGATCTTGTGGCCATCGCTGAATCTGGTCGATCCCGGTACACGTCGCTGGCCGACAAGGCAGCCAAGCTTTACGCGCCGGGGGTTCATATCCTGTCTGCGCTCAGTTTCCTCGGTTGGTACATCTATTCGGGCGATATTCGAACCGCGCTGAACATCGCCGCGGCGGTTTTGATCATCACCTGCCCCTGTGCGCTTGGGCTGGCAGTGCCTGCGGTGACCACTGCGGCCTCGGGGCGGCTGTTCCGCAAGGGGATGCTGATTAAACATGCCACGGCGCTGGAACGTCTTGCCGAGGTCGATACGGTTGTTTTCGACAAAACAGGGACGCTAACCTCTGGAACACCGGAACTGACCAATCTTGCGGATCATTCGCGCGGCAATCTCGAAGTTGCGCTGGCACTGGCCGAGGCGTCTTCGCACCCATTGTCGGTGTCGCTTGCCAAATCCGCCAAAGAGGCCGGGATCGAACCTGCCAAACTCGAGGATGTGGTTGAGGTTCCGGGGTATGGGACCGAAGGAACCTACCGGGGACAGTCCGTGCGCCTTGGGCGCGCCGGTTGGACTGGCGCAACTGAGGGTGATCAGACGGCAGCCTGGTTGGCAGTCGCGGGTCAGGCACCGGTTGCGTTTCTATTCTCGGATTCGCTGCGCGCAGGCGCGGCTGACGCTGTCCATGCGTTCCGTGAAGCCGGAAAGAGTGTTGTTCTGATTTCGGGCGATACGCGGGGCGCGGTTCAATCGCTGGCCGACAAGCTTGGAATTGAATCATGGATTGCAGAAGCGCTGCCTCAGGATAAGGCCACCCATGTGCAGGACCTCAGCGACCGGGGCCGCCATGTCCTGATGGTCGGTGACGGGCTGAACGATACCGCGGCGCTTGCAGCGGCGCATGTGTCGATTTCGCCCGCCTCAGCATTGGATGCGGCGCGGGTGGCCTCTGACATCGTGCTGCTGGGTAACGACCTTTCGCCGATTGCAGATGCCTGTGACACGGCCGTCAAAGCGACGAAAAGGATTCGCGAGAACTTTCGGATTGCCACAGTTTATAATATCATCGCGGTGCCCCTGGCCGTTGCCGGGCTTGCCACGCCTTTGATCGCGGCCTTGGCGATGTCGACCTCGTCTATTACCGTGTCCCTGAACGCCCTGCGCCTGAGGTAGTTGATATGGAAGTTCTGGCCTATCTTATACCGATTTCCCTGTTTTTGGGCGGGGTTGGCCTTGTGGCGTTTATCTACACGGTTCGGTCAAATCAGTATGAAGATCCAGAAGGAGACGCCCGGCGCATCCTGAGCGATGAATGGGATGATAAGCCCAAGCCCTGAGCGCCCTTGAAATTGCCGCAATGCCCGGTTATGTCCGGCCCATCCGCTAGCAGAGAGAACCAAGCCAAATGGCAACTATGAATCCGATCCAGTTCATTCAGCAAGTCCGTGCCGAAGTTTCCAAGGTCGTCTGGCCGACCCGGCGCGAGGTTCTGCTGACCACGGTCATGGTGTTCATCATGGCAGCGCTGACTGCTGTGTTCTTTGCGTTGGTCGATCTGGGCATTCGCGGCGGGCTGCAGGTGATCCTGGGCGCGTTCGGCTAACCGGGTTCGGGGCGGTGCGGAAACGCGACTGCCCCCTTGCACAGCACGCGATGTCAGAGTAGTTGACACGGTACTATTCGGAACGGGCGTACGGCGATTCGGGCTGTGCGCCGCTTTTTATTCCGGGTGACGTGACAGATTTTCAATGACGGATGTGTCCGGCAAACAGGACGCTCCGAAGGCAAACAAGGACGACAGGTTCATGGCGAAACGGTGGTACTCGGTCAGCGTTCTTTCGAACTTCGAAAAGAAGATCGCAGAGCAGATCCGCACGTCCGTGGCTGAACAGGGCCTTGAGGACGATATCGACGAAGTACTGGTGCCCACTGAAGAAGTGATCGAAGTACGCCGAGGCAAGAAGGTCACGACGGAACGTCGCTTCATGCCCGGTTACGTGCTGGTGCACATGGAAATGTCGGATCAGGGCTATCACCTGATCAACTCGATCAACCGCGTTACCGGCTTTCTGGGCCCTCAGGGTCGCCCGATGCCGATGCGCGATGCCGAGGTGAACCAGATCCTCAACCGCGTTCAGGAAGGCGAAGAAGCACCCAAGCTGATGATCAGCTTCGAGGTGGGCGAGAAGGTCAAGGTCAACGACGGCCCGTTCGAGGATTTCGACGGTATGGTCGAAGGCGTAGACGACGAGGCGCAGAAGCTGAAGGTCTCGGTCTCGATCTTTGGCCGCGAAACCCCGGTCGAACTGGACTTCACTCAGGTTACGAAGCAGAGCTAAAGAGCTTTGCTGCTAAATTTGAAACGCCGCGTGTCATAGACCACGCGGCGTTTTTTGTTGTTCCGCTGTCATCGTAGCTTTTTTAGCGACTTATTGTGCCTGTACCATAGCTGCGCGCAGGAGTTGCGGGCGGTCTGATTGGGACGGTAAGAAAACTGCCTGCGATCCGGCATCCAGCGCGGTCAGGCTTGCATCGTACCACTGCATCGCAAGATCGCGGCGTTCCTGAACACCGAAGCCTTCGCGCAGATGGTGGCCAATCAGTTCTCCGTAAGCAGGTTCACCCATTGCGACCAGCATCAATGCCGATCCAACGGCCGCATCCATGTTGTCTTGAAGGTAACCCATCGCCAGACAGACTTTGCTTGTCGCCGCAAGATCTTCGGGGCTCAGCCCGGAATCCAGTGCAAGCTTGCGCATCTGAGTTTCCGCGTCCGTTTTGGAAGTTAGGGACAGCGAAACAACCTGCGGAGCCAGCATTTCACCAAACGAGTCGCATTGAGCTGCGATTTGATCCGGTGTCAGTCCTTGGATGTCCTGCATCAGGTCCTCTCCGCGGGACATCGCATAACTGCGGGCAAGGCAGAACTGTTCGCTGAGTGCAAAACTGGGATCAGACATATTGGCCAAAGTCGTGTAGCCGCCGTTGGTCGAGGTTTGAAGCATCACCGCACTGCAGCGATTGGCGAGCGACGGGCCTGCCGTGCCGCCAGAGAATAACGTAGGCAGGGTTGCGGATGGGGCTTCGGCAACGTCCGTCGCGGGTTCGGCCTCTTGCGAGGTTGCGACGGGGGCAGCAGGAGCAGGTGCCGGGGGCTGAGCAGCAGCAGCCAAAGCGGTGCCGCTATGCACGTGTTGACGGTAGGCCAACAAAAGCGGCTGGCCGGACAGTTGAGTTGTCGCCTGTCCGCCGCTTGTCGCCCAATAGTATGCCTGCATCAGGAAATCGCGCTGATAGGGCTGAAAATCATAGCCATTGATCGGGTAGCCCATTGAAACCTGGTAACGTTCGATTGCTGACCGGGTGCCACGACCGACCTGACCATCAACCCGTCCGGCATTGTAACCGAAGTAGTTGAGCGCCGTCTGGGTTTGCGCGCCCTGCGTCGTCGACGGTATGCCCTGTCGGTAAGTCCGAGTCGACCGCGTTGTTCTCTGGGCTTTTTTCTTCTGCTGGTCCTGGCCGATCGCGTAACCCAGGACCCCACCAACGACAGCACCGCCGAGGAAGTCACCAGCGTCGGCTCTCGCCACTTTGGGAGCTGCCGCGGCAAAGGACAGGGCGATGCCGAACGTGACTATCCAACGAAAAAACATAACTTACCTCCAAAACAAAACACCTGAATTCGCGAAGTATAGCACATTCATCACGCAACGCGGACTTTGACATCGTTGCGAAGCTTGAAACCCTTTCTTTTAGCGATTGATTGGCGGACTTTAGCTTACTCCCGAATGTGAGCGGGAAGGCCAGAGGTGGCACGCTCGACGACATAAGCGGCATGGAAGGCAAAAGCTGGAAGCTGAAGGGTGGGTTGCTTCTATGACAGAGAAACTACCTGATGGTTACGGCCGGCCGGGAATCAGTTCTTGTTGTTGAAGAACTGTCAGAATGTCGAGAATCGTAGAAGGGCTGACATCAACCGATCCGTCCAGAAAGACACCAAAACCGCCCTCCCCAATCTCGCGCGGGCCGCCTTTTTCGTACACCGGATCGAGTGAAGCAAGTTCTGCAGGCAATTCCGGGCATAAAGGGGTTTCTTTGAGCACAAGATCCACAGCTGCCAGCATAAGCTCTTTAACGGACTCGAGTGTGCCGTCTTCTAAGACCTGTTCACGCTGCACTTCTGGCGCCGTAAGCGTGAGATCAATTAGCTTGATGTAGGCACAGTTATCGCGCACTTCGACAGTCGCCTCGGTGGACATATTTGCCAAAATAGCATTCTTTTCGTTGCCCCGTTGAAAGTTGCGTTCGCCGGTACGGCTACATTCGAAGATCGTTATGGTTACTTCGCCGTCTAGATCAATTGCATCGGCCTTGGCCTCAAAACTCAAGTCATCAAGTCTGACTTGCAGACCGCAATTGTCGACTATCGCATTGTTAGCCAGTCTTTCCGGCACAATTTTTTGTATTTCCCGAAGATCGAGCAGCGCCCCAACGCCGATCCGCGTAGTGTCAACGGCAGACAGGTTCAGATTTAACGTGTAGGGTAACTCCGTCTCGCGAACTGGCAATGTCGCGTCAATGACAAAGTCCACCTGTTGTGCGTAAGGGGGCCGGGCACCCAGACCGGCTGCCATTAAGACCGGGATAATTAACCAAAGTCTCATTCAGCAAACTCCAATACGCCAAGCTCCTTAAGCCCTCCGAGGACTTTGACAATTGTCTCCGCGCTGACGTCAGCCGATCCGACAACAGCAGCTCCCATCCCGCCGGGTGCGATCTCGCGTGTGCCGCCGGACTCATAAATCGGGTCGAGCACACTGAATTCCTCGGGCAATGGTGGGCAGACGGGGTGGCTGGCCAAAAACTCTCCACCTTTTTCCAGTACGGCCTCGTTGATGCGATTGGTCAGACCGAAGAGATTGCTGACGCCTCCGATGAAACCGCGCGGGCTAAGGTCAACACTTTCGATGCTGAATGTAAGGCACTGGCCTTCGACTTTCGCTTTGGCGACCGCAACGGCATCCACGGTTGCCCCAAAATAGCGAATGCCGGGTTCTTCCTGTCGCGTACACCTCGTAAACTGCGCGCGAGCTGACCCCTCGACTTTTACCGTGTCGTTTATTGCGGTGACGTCTCGGATCTCGAGATAAATCTGACGTTTGCAGCTTTCTTCCAAGGGGCCCGTTAATATCTGCGGTGCTTTGTCCTGCAATCCGCGCAAGTCCATGAAGGCCCGCAATCGCAAGCGGGTGGGGCTAGATTCCTCAAGGCCGCCATAGACAGTGAAGGGAACGGGGATATCGCGCAGAGGAACTTCTTTGGTCAGTTTGATCTGAAACCGGCCGGCGTACGTTGCGGGATCAATTCCTGTCGTCGTGGACGAAGAAGCACTGCCGGACACGTCTGTTTGGGCTGCCGCATCGGGCGTCGTGTCCTGATCCTGAGCCTTGCTGCCACATCCAGGCAGCAAAACAAAAATAATACCAATAAGTAATCCCTTGTTCAGTCGAGATGATGCCATCCCTGACCACCTCTTTTATGACCAAGTTTTGACAAGATACCCGCCTGCGCCTCGTAAGCAACTTTTGTATTCAAATAAGTTGTTCTGTCCTGCAATTCGAAACAGCCACTGTGAACTGATAAGGGTGCGATCAGGCGACTAAGAATAGGGCGTCAGCCACTTGCCAACCCCTGCGTTCCACTGTACATGCCGCCTCTATCGTCTTCGGGCGAGATTCTCTCGTGGGAGGTTGCTGGGATCGCGATCCCGGATCGGACCACGCAACATAAAACCGGGTGGAACGCGTTTCACCTACGTTGAAAGGAAAACCAAATGGCCAAGAAGCTTGCTGGTACAATGAAACTGCAGGTTCCTGCAGGTCAGGCGAACCCGTCGCCGCCAGTTGGTCCGGCGCTGGGTCAGCGCGGCATCAACATCATGGAATTCTGCAAGGCGTTCAACGCCAAGACCGCAGACATGGAGCCCGGCGCTCCGTGCCCGACCGTGATCACCTACTATCAGGACAAGTCCTTCACCATGGACATCAAGACGCCGCCCGCGTCTTACTACCTGAAAAAAGCAGCTGGTCTGAAGCCGGTTGGCAAACGTAACCGCCCCCGTGGCGCGGAAAACCCAGGTCGTGAGACTGTGGCAACCGTGACCTCGAAGCAGGTTCGTGAAATCGCCGAAGCCAAAATGAAAGATCTGAACGCCAACGACGTCGAAGGCGCAATGCAGATCATCCTGGGCTCGGCCCGCTCTATGGGCATCGAGGTGAAGTAAGATGGCAAAACTTGGTAAACGCACCCGCGCTGCGCGCGAAGCCGTCGCTGGCAAGGAAAACCTGTCGGTGGACGAAGCAGTTGCCCTGGTCAAAGCCAACGCAACTTCGAAATTCGACGAGACCATCGAAATCGCTCTGAACCTGGGCGTTGACACCCGTCACGCAGACCAGATGGTTCGCGGCGTTGTTGGCCTGCCGAACGGCACCGGTAAAGCGATGCGCGTTGCTGTATTTGCTCGTGGCCCCAAGGCTGACGAAGCGAAAGAAGCAGGTGCAGATATCGTTGGCGCAGAAGACCTGATGGAAACCATTCAGGGCGGCACCATCGAATTCGATCGCTGCATTGCAACCCCTGACATGATGCCCATCGTTGGCCGTCTGGGTAAAGTTCTTGGCCCGCGCAACCTGATGCCGAACCCCAAAGTTGGCACCGTGACCATGGACGTGAAAGCGGCCGTGGAAGCAGCCAAAGGTGGTGAAGTTCAGTTCAAAGCTGAAAAAGGTGGCGTAGTTCACGCCGGTGTTGGCAAAGCGTCGTTCGACGAAGCCAAGCTGGTCGAAAACGTCCGTGCCTTCATCTCGGCTGTCGCCAAGGCCAAGCCGTCGGGCGCCAAAGGCACCTACATGAAGAAAATCGCGCTGAGCTCGACCATGGGCCCGGGCGTGACACTGGATGTTGCTGCCGCGTCGGGCGAGTAAGCCCAAGCCTACAGTCTAAGATTATTGAACCCGGGTGGTGCGAACTGCCCGGGTTTTCCTTTTTTTCGTGCAACGTTACCGTTGAACTTTGCATTGAAACGGACACCAAGTTCTGAGATTGCAGTTGTGATGGTTCCGATCGCCAAATGGGACCAGCGCAGCCATCTGGCAGATCGAGGTCACTTTGAACAGTTTCAATGACATTCTGTTTCTTGTTCGGACTCAAGGATTTGGGGAATTGCCCCGTCTTCTGGCCAAGCATTTGTCCGACGCGGGTGCGCAGGTTGCCGTTGTTGTTGATGAGCGTGAGGGGCCAGCGAATTGTGCGCCTTATCCCAAGTTAAGCCTGGACGAAAAGGCGCTGGCCGCGCTGGGCCTGACCGGACTGCCAGAGAATTGGGGCTGGCTCTGTGGTGACATGTGTTACTACGTAGCGGCTGCCACGATGCCCGGTTTTTCCCGTTATGTGTTGATCGAATCCGACGTATTTCTGCCCGCCTTGGCGGTAGAACCCTTAATCGAAAGGTTGGTTGCGCATCCGGCGCAGGTGATGGCGGCGCAGTTGGGTTTGGCAGCGAAGCCCAAACGATATTCCCGAGGGTTGCAGCATTTTGGGATTGATCCGAAGTGGGGGTGCATATTCCCCCTCACTTCAGTTCAGAGCGAAGTGATTGAGGCCATGAGAGACCTGCGACTGGCGCAATTGAAACGATTGCCCGACGCAATGTTGAACGATGAAGGCATTCTCGCAGGTGTCGTGGCCAAACATGGGTTCAGCTACGCGGCGTTAGAAGATGTCGTGCCAGCGCATGTCAGCGCGGAAACGTTCAACACCAACCCACCGCATTTGTTTGAAGCACTGCGGGACGACGGGCAGGAGCGTCGGGTTTTTCATCCTGTCGTAGAATTTCATACGGTATTGAGCAGGTTGGCGAACGGCGAAAAAGCATACACCCGCCGTCGGCTTCGCAACGTGATCCGAACAGCTCCTGAGGATTTGCGGCAAGAGCTGCTGCGGCGGCTCTAAACCATTGCTGATTCCACAGCCGTACCGTTTAGGGACTGGCGCGTAATATACTGTTGGCCAAACTGCTAAATATAGGCGCGCAGCACACCCGCCTCATGCGCGCTGATTGTAGGGATTGCGGTGTGTTGAAACGCAACGCTGACATCCAAGATCGACGGGAATAGCGCAAGAATTTCCGATCGCTGCGGCGACGAAAGCGCGTACTTAGCATTGTCACCGAAGTAGTAGCTTTCCGTCAGTGCGCCGTTGGACCGAACAATGTGATGCCGGTCGAACATAAAATGGGTGTAGGTGATGCGATCCGTCTGACGGATTGAAATCCCGGGAAGGCCACACAGGTGCTTGGCGGCCACGAACACTTCGGACGATCCAAAAAGCATGTCAGTGGCCGGAGAGCCAATCAGAATCCGATGCTGTTGCGACACCAAAAGCTCTTTGGTGTTCCCGATGGCCCCCGCCTCGATCACCACCGGGGCAAATGGACCATGGCCATGAACCTCGGTCGTTCCAATCCAAAGGATCGGTTGAAATCCGCCGTCCCGGGTCCAGACAAGCTGGCCTTTTTTCAGGTCCTGAACCGCGACCGCGCCTTCGGCGGTTTCGATCAGAGTACCTGGTCCAAAACAGGTGACATATTCGGCATAGGCCGACGACCCGGCATTCGACCCGCCGATTTTGACATAGGACGTTCCGCTGTCCAAAGGAGCAGATGTAGCAAATCCCCAGACGTCCTGGGTAATCCCGTTCTGCGAGAAAACATAGATGGTGATCTCTGGCCCGATCGGGTTCAGATCGTCATCCAGCGCGCGCACCGTGATCATGGACTCGGATTCGACCAGAGTGCCGTTTGTTACAATGCCGCCGCCATCTGTGATGATGTGGCCTGTTGGCTGGTCATCGTCGAATACGTCAGGGCTGCCACTGGTATCATCCAATGTGATGGTGGTTCCGGTGCCGCCTGAATAGGTAAAGATGGTGCCGTCCGGTGTGTCCGAGTTGTTGATTATCGAGCCCTCGACCGCGATATCATTCGCGTCAGCCGTATCCGGGACGAAAACGGCGACCAGGCTGGAGCTGTCCTGAGCAAAAAAACTGCGGAGAACCATATAAGTGACTTACTTTCTGTGCAGCGGTTGCTGTCGGCCTAAAATGACAAAGGCCGCGCGGAATACGGTTCGGGATAACGTTTTTTAGGGTGGTTCGGTCAACTAAGATTTGCGCGATGTCACTCACAATCCTGTCATTCGGACGGGACCGCCATCCCCTTTCAAGGGTGTTGGAACGTGATCCGAAGGCGATCACCCAGCCTTTGCCGTCGATCTCTTTCAAACTCGCTGCAGTCGTGGTCGACGCGCCACAATGCAAGCCAGTCTTTCAACAGACGTCCGCGGATACAATAATCCAGGATTTCGACGTTGACGGGGTGCCGGTAGAGGCGAAAGAACATGTCTTTGTTTCTTTTGAGGACGCCGCTTCGGTCGACGTCTGATGCGTCGCCACTCCGAAAAATATCCGACTTCAGAAAGTCGACGATATCATAGATCGCCAGCTTGTCGCGGGCCTCGGTAAAGTCCAGACCAATCGTTTTCCCTTGTCCCACAATCAGGTTCTGTCCGTGAAAATCGCCATGTGAAAACACGCGCAGGTCTTCGGTGCCCTTAAGGCGGGTCCCCTCGTCGAGCATCACTTTCACCATAGCCCGGCTTTGGTTCGCGATTTCGTTGGGGACGGCCGCTATCAGTTCTTTCAAGCTGTCCGTCATCCACCTGGGTCGGAAAGGGTAACGTGTGGGCGGGAAACGACTGTGGAGATCGTTCAGCCACGACCCCGCGCGACGGTACACCTGGGCGACCTGATCATCGTCGTTGCTGTTATAGATCAAATCTACGGCGGTCGGCCGTTTGATATATTCGGTCACCAGAAAAGCACCACTTGGCGAGAGGTAAACGGGTCGGACAACGCGCGAAGTCTCATTGCCCTCAAAAAAACGATACAGTTCGACGAGCAGCTCATATTCATTCCGCAACCGATTTGTGTCTGGCGATTCAGTGTCGATCTTCAGCGCGAAAGCCTGCGCCGTGGTATGCAGGATCACGACGGATCGCGAGTCTGCAAATGCGTGCGACCGGTAAACGCATTCATAGCGTCGGATGGGTTCTTTCAGGAACCGGTTTGAAAACTCCTCGATAAACAAGGTGACGCGGGCGTCTTCTTCGTCTGTGAGGGGCAGTATTCCAGCCAACGGGCCAAGTCCTGAGTGTCAATTTCCGGTTCCCGGACAGGATAGCAGTGCGGTTTCCGTGTCAACGGAAAGTCGGTGCTAGAAACCGCGCCATAGGGCATTTGTGCGTTGTTTTCCGCAATTCGGCGCTTATGTTTGTGCTAAGCGCTGGGCAGGTTAAAATTGTTTTCAACAGATGCCGTTGCGGACCCGCAGAATCCGCAATTTACCTCTTGGAAACCGGCGGTATCTGCCCTAAGTAAGGCTACGAAGTAAAGCGTGCGATTCGTCGTGCGCTTTATTTTGTTTCGTCCAAGACGGTGGGTGGTGCCATGTGGCCCCTTAATTCCCTGCCTGAGACGGGTAAGACCAAAGAATTCTGAGGGTCCAACCCTCGGGCGCATTTTGGCCAATCCCGTAACAACGGACCTGAACGCCGGAGCGAAAGCTGCGGCAAATATGAGCCGGGGTGAGATATCGCCCCAAACTTGGAGAGAACTGTGGATAGAGCCCAGAAAGAGAAAGTGGTCGAGGAACTCGGCCAAATCTTCGAAAGCTCTGGCGTCGTAGTGGTTTCGCACTATGCCGGTCTGACAGTTGCCGAGATGCAGGACCTTCGCGCACGTGCTCGTGACGCGGGTGGCTCCGTGCGTGTTGCCAAGAACAGGCTCGCCAAAATCGCCCTTGAGGGTAAGCCGTGTGAAAGCATGGCCGACCTGCTGACAGGGATGACCGTTCTGACTTATTCCGAGGACCCTGTGGCAGCAGCCAAAGTGGCCCAGGACTACGCCAAAGAGAACCAAAAGTTCGAAATTCTTGGCGGTGCAATGGGTGAGAACGCTCTGGATCGTGCCGGCGTTGAAGCCGTGTCGAAAATGCCTTCGCGCGAGGAGCTTATTGCTACTATCGCGGGCATGCTTGGCGCACCTGCTTCGAACATCGCTGGCGCAATTGGCGCACCTGCAAGCAATATCGCAAGCATCCTTTCCACCATCGAAGAGAAGGCGGAAGCTGCGTAAGCGGTTGGCACTGAATGATCTGCGTAGGGAAAAATCCCTGACGTTGGAACACACACTGTAAACGGAAAGAGCTGATAAAATGGCTGATCTGAAAGCACTCGCAGAAAGCATCGTGGGTCTGACCCTGCTGGAAGCACAAGAACTGAAAACCATCCTCAAAGACGAATATGGCATCGAGCCCGCAGCTGGCGGCGCAGTTGTCATGGCAGCCGGTGGCGACGCCGGTGGCGCAGCTGAGGAAGAAAAAACCGAATTCGACGTCGTTCTGAAGAACGCCGGCGCATCGAAAATCAACGTCATCAAAGAAGTTCGCGGCATCACCGGCCTGGGCCTGAAAGAAGCCAAGGAACTGGTCGAAGCCGGCGGCAAGATCAAAGAAGGCGTGGACAAAGCAGAAGCAGAAGACATCAAAGGCAAGCTGGAAGCAGCTGGCGCCGAAGTCGAGCTGGCCTAAGCTTAGTCTCTGGTGCATCGCTGATGTACCGAAAAATTTGGCTGGGTCCGGAGAAATCCGGGTCCAGCCGAACCTGTCTTAGAAAGGGCCTCATGGGGTGGGGCGTTTTCTAAGACGCGGTTCTTGGATCGGGAGGCTGCCTTCGGGACGGTGGCCATGAATTGATCCGGACGTGTCGTCTCGAATGTGCAAGATGCCGGGGCCCGACGGTGTCTTTGCCCGCTGAGAACATCGAAAGGTGACATCTGACATGGCTCAAACGTTCCTTGGCCAGAAACGTCTTCGTAAATATTACGGCAAAATCCGCGAAGTGCTGGAGATGCCGAACCTCATTGAGGTGCAGAAATCTTCTTATGATCTTTTCCTGCGCTCCGGCGATGCAGAGCAGCCCACTGACGGCGAAGGCATCAAGGGCGTGTTCCAATCGGTTTTCCCGATCAAGGATTTCAACGAAACTTCCGTTCTGGAGTTCGTGAAATACGATCTGGAAAAACCCAAATATGACGTCGAAGAGTGCATGCAGCGCGACATGACCTACAGCGCGCCGCTGAAGGTCACTCTGCGTCTGATCGTGTTTGATGTCGATGAGGACACCGGCGCGAAATCGGTTAAAGACATCAAAGAACAGGACGTGTTCATGGGCGATATGCCCCTGATGACGCCGAACGGGACGTTCATCGTGAACGGCACCGAGCGTGTGATCGTGTCCCAGATGCACCGTTCGCCTGGTGTGTTCTTTGACCACGACAAGGGCAAGACCCACTCTTCGGGCAAACTGCTGTTTGCCTGCCGCATCATCCCGTATCGCGGCAGCTGGCTGGACTTTGAGTTCGACGCCAAAGACATTGTTTTTGCCCGTATCGACCGTCGCCGCAAACTGCCTGTTACTACCCTGCTCTATGCGCTGGGCCTGGATCAGGAAGCAATCATGGATGCGTATTACAACACCGTGTCCTACAAGCTGGACAAGAAGAAAGGCTGGATTGCGCCCTTCTTCCCCGAGCGTGTACGGGGTACCCGCCCGACCTATGATCTGATTGACGCAAAATCAGGTGAAGTGATTGCCGAAGCGGGCAAGAAAGTCACCCCGCGCGCGGTTAAGAAACTGATCGACGAAGGTGTTGTCACCAATCTGCTGGTTCCGTTCGATCACATCGTTGGTAAGTTTGTCGCCAAGGACATCATCAACGAGGAAACCGGTGCGATCTATGTCGAAGCCGGCGATGAACTGACGCTGGAATACGACAAGGACGGCGATCTGATCGGCGGCACTGTAAAAGAGCTGATTGATGCAGGCGTAACCGATATCCCAGTTCTGGACATCGATAACGTCAATGTCGGCCCTTACATGCGTAATACCATGGCGCAGGACAAGAACATGGGCCGCGACACCGCGTTGATGGACATCTACCGCGTCATGCGCCCGGGCGAGCCGCCCACCGTCGAAGCGGCCTCAGCTCTGTTCGACACGCTGTTCTTCGACAGCGAGCGTTATGACCTGTCCGCGGTTGGCCGTGTGAAGATGAACATGCGTCTGGCCCTGGATGCGCCGGATACGCTGCGCACCCTGCGCCGCGAAGACATCGTGGCCTGCATCAAGGCGCTGGTCGAACTGCGTGACGGCAAAGGTGACATCGACGACATCGATCACCTGGGCAACCGTCGTGTGCGTTCTGTCGGCGAACTGATGGAAAACCAGTACCGCGTTGGCCTGCTGCGCATGGAGCGCGCGATCAAAGAGCGTATGTCGTCGGTCGAGATCGACACCGTCATGCCGCAGGACCTGATCAACGCGAAACCGGCTGCTGCTGCTGTTCGGGAATTCTTCGGCTCGTCGCAGTTGTCGCAGTTCATGGACCAGACCAACCCGCTGTCGGAAGTCACCCACAAACGCCGTCTCTCGGCGCTTGGCCCCGGTGGTCTGACACGTGAGCGTGCGGGCTTTGAGGTGCGCGACGTGCACCCGACCCACTATGGCCGGATGTGCCCGATTGAAACGCCGGAAGGCCCGAACATCGGTCTGATCAACTCGCTGGCTACCTTTGCCCGCGTGAACAAGTATGGCTTCATCGAAACACCCTACCGCGTCGTCAAAGACGCTGAGGTGACCGATGAGGTTCACTACATGTCCGCGACCGAGGAAATGCGTCACACCGTGGCGCAGGCGAACGCGACACTGGATGCGGATGGCAAGTTCATCAACGATCTGGTTTCGACCCGTCAGTCGGGCGACTACACTCTTGCCCCGCGCGAGAATGTGGACCTGATCGACGTGAGCCCGAAACAGTTGGTTTCGGTCGCTGCATCGCTGATCCCGTTCCTTGAAAATGACGACGCCAACCGGGCTCTGATGGGTTCGAACATGCAACGTCAGGCGGTTCCGCTGCTGCGCGCTGAGGCGCCGCTGGTCGGCACCGGGATCGAGGAAAAGGTCGCAATCGACTCAGGCGCTGCGATTCAGGCGAAACGCGCCGGTATCATCGACCAGGTCGATGCCCAGCGTATCGTTATCCGCGCTACTGAAGATCTGGAACTGGGCGATGCTGGCGTTGACATCTACCGTCTGCGCAAGTTCCAGCGTTCGAACCAGAACACCTGCATCAACCAGCGTCCGCTGGTCAAAGTGGGTGACACGGTTGGCAAAGGCGAAGTGATTGCCGATGGCCCGTCCACCGATATCGGTGAACTGGCTCTGGGTAAGAACGTCGTCGTCGCGTTCATGCCCTGGAACGGTTACAACTACGAAGACTCGATCCTGATCTCGGAACGTATCGCGCGTGACGACGTCTTTACCTCGGTCCATATCGAGGAATTCGAAGTCGCCGCCCGTGATACAAAGCTGGGTCCGGAAGAGATCACCCGCGACATTCCGAACGTCGGTGAAGAAGCGCTGCGCAACCTCGACGAGGCAGGCATCGTTTACATCGGTGCGGATGTTGAGCCGGGCGATATTCTGGTCGGCAAGATCACTCCGAAGGGCGAAAGCCCGATGACCCCGGAAGAAAAGCTGCTGCGCGCCATCTTTGGTGAAAAAGCATCTGACGTGCGTGACACCTCGCTGCGCGTTAAACCGGGCGATTACGGTACGGTCGTGGAAGTCCGCGTCTTCAACCGTCACGGTGTCGAGAAAGACGAGCGTGCGCTGCAGATCGAGCGTGAGGAAGTCGAACGTCTGGCCCGTGACCGGGACGACGAGTTGGCGATCCTTGACCGCAACATCTATGCGCGTTTGCAAGGTTTGATCCTGGGTAAAACCGCTGTCAAAGGCCCGAAAGGTGTCAAGGCAGGATCGGTAATCACCGAGGACCTGCTGGAAATGCTGACCCGTGGTCAGTGGTGGCAGCTGGCGCTGGAAGACGAGCAGGATGCACAGATCGTTGAAGCTCTGAACGAGCAGTACGAAGTGCAAAAGCGCGCTCTGGATGCCCGTTTCGAGGACAAGGTCGAGAAAGTCCGCCGTGGCGACGACCTGCCGCCGGGCGTGATGAAGATGGTCAAAGTCTTCATCGCCGTTAAGCGTAAGCTTCAGCCGGGCGACAAGATGGCTGGTCGTCACGGGAACAAAGGTGTGATCTCCAAGGTTGTTCCGATGGAAGACATGCCGTTCCTGGCCGATGGTACGCCGGTCGACTTCTGTCTGAACCCGCTGGGTGTGCCTTCGCGTATGAACGTTGGTCAGATCCTTGAAACCCACATGGGTTGGGCCGCACGCGGTCTGGGTCTGAACATCGATGACGCACTGGGTGAATACCGTCGCTCCGGCGATCTGACCCCGGTTCGCGAAGCGATGAAGCTGGCCTATGGCGAAAATGTCTATGAAGAAGGCATTGCCGGCATGGACGAAGGTCATCTGATCGAGGCCGCGGGCAACGTGACCCGTGGTGTTCCGATTGCGACCCCAGTCTTTGACGGTGCCAAAGAGGCTGACGTCAACGACGCGCTGGTGCGTGCGGGCTTCTCGGAAAGCGGTCAGTCGATCCTGTTCGACGGCCGTACCGGTGAGCAGTTCGCACGTCCGGTGACCGTGGGCATAAAGTACCTGCTGAAACTGCACCACCTGGTGGACGACAAAATCCACGCGCGTTCGACTGGGCCGTACAGCCTGGTTACCCAGCAGCCGCTGGGTGGTAAGGCGCAGTTCGGTGGTCAGCGCTTTGGTGAGATGGAGGTCTGGGCTCTGGAAGCTTACGGCGCCGCCTACACCCTGCAGGAGATGCTCACCGTTAAATCGGATGACGTCGCCGGCCGGACCAAGGTCTATGAGTCGATCGTCAAGGGCGAGGATAACTTTGAAGCGGGCGTACCGGAATCGTTCAACGTTCTGGTTAAAGAAGTCCGTGGCCTCGGCCTGAATATGGAACTCCTGGATGCGGAGGTTGAGGAGTAAGGGCCTCGGCCCTTCCTCCCGTCCCCCCTTCCGCAAAATTTGAGGTATCAAAATGAACCAGGAAATCACCAACAACCCGTTCAACCCGCTGACACCGCCGAAAGTCTTTGACGAGATCAAGGTTTCGCTGGCCAGCCCTGAACGGATCCTGTCTTGGTCCTATGGTGAGATCAAGAAGCCCGAAACCATCAACTACCGGACGTTCAAACCCGAGCGTGACGGTCTGTTCTGCGCGCGTATCTTTGGCCCGATCAAAGATTACGAATGTCTGTGCGGCAAATATAAGCGGATGAAGTATCGCGGCGTTGTCTGCGAGAAATGCGGTGTGGAAGTCACCCTGCAGAAAGTCCGCCGTGAGCGTATGGGCCACATCGAACTGGCCGCGCCCGTTGCACATATCTGGTTCCTGAAATCGCTGCCGTCCCGCATCGGTCTGATGCTGGATATGACTCTGCGTGATCTGGAACGCGTTCTGTACTTTGAAAACTACGTCGTCATCGAGCCCGGTCTGACTGACCTGACCTACGGCCAGATGCTGACCGAAGAAGAGTACATGGATGCGCAGGATGCCTATGGCATGGACGCGTTCACCGCGAATATCGGTGCCGAAGCCATCCGTGAGATGCTGGCCCAGATCGACTTGGAAGCCGAAGCCGAGCAGCTGCGCGCGGATCTGGCCGAAGCCACCGGTGAACTGAAGCCCAAGAAGATCATCAAGCGTCTGAAAGTTGTCGAATCCTTCCTCGAGTCGGGCAACCGGCCTGAGTGGATGGTGATGACCGTGATCCCGGTCATTCCGCCGGAACTGCGTCCGCTGGTTCCGCTGGATGGTGGCCGTTTCGCGACTTCAGATCTGAACGACCTGTATCGCCGCGTCATCAACCGGAACAACCGTCTGAAGCGTCTGATCGAACTGCGCGCGCCTGACATCATCGTCCGCAACGAAAAGCGGATGCTGCAGGAATCCGTGGACGCTCTGTTCGACAATGGCCGTCGTGGCCGCGTGATCACCGGCGCAAACAAGCGCCCGCTGAAATCGCTGTCGGACATGCTGAAAGGTAAGCAGGGTCGCTTCCGTCAGAACCTTCTGGGTAAGCGCGTCGACTTCTCGGGCCGTTCGGTCATTGTGACCGGCCCCGAGCTGAAGCTGCACCAGTGTGGTCTGCCCAAGAAGATGGCGCTGGAGCTGTTCAAGCCGTTCATCTACTCGCGCCTTGAAGCCAAGGGTCTGTCTTCGACCGTGAAGCAGGCGAAGAAACTGGTCGAGAAAGAGCGTCCCGAAGTGTGGGATATCCTCGACGAGGTGATCCGCGAACACCCTGTCATGCTGAACCGTGCGCCGACGCTGCACCGTTTGGGCATTCAGGCGTTCGAGCCGGTTCTGATCGAAGGTAAAGCGATCCAGCTGCACCCGCTGGTCTGTTCGGCCTTTAACGCCGACTTCGACGGTGACCAGATGGCCGTTCACGTCCCACTGAGCCTTGAAGCCCAGTTGGAAGCGCGTGTTCTGATGATGTCGACGAACAACGTTCTGTCGCCTGCAAACGGCGCACCGATCATCGTTCCGTCGCAGGATATGATCCTGGGTCTGTATTATGTGACCCTGGAACGCGAAGGCATGCCGGGCGAAGGCAAAGTGTTCGGTTCGATCGACGAAGTTCAGCACGCGCTGGATTCCGGCGAAGTGCACCTGCACACCAAGATCACCGCGCGGATCACGCAGATCGACGACGAAGGCAACGAAGTTCAGAAGCGTTTCGAGACAACTCCGGGCCGTCTGCGTCTGGGTGCCTTGCTGCCAATGAACAACAAGGCCCCGTTCGAGCTGGTCAACCGCCTGCTGCGGAAGAAAGAGGTGCAGCAGGTCATCGACACCGTCTACCGTTACTGCGGTCAGAAAGAGTCGGTTATCTTCTGTGACCAGATCATGTCGATGGGCTTCAAAGAAGCGTTCAAGGCGGGCATCTCGTTCGGTAAGGACGACATGGTCATTCCGGATGACAAGTGGGGCATCGTCGATGACACCCGCGGTCAGGTGAAGGACTTTGAGCAGCAGTACATGGACGGCCTGATCACTCAGGGCGAAAAGTACAACAAAGTTGTCGATGCCTGGTCGAAGTGTAACGACCGCGTCACGGATGCGATGATGAGCACCATCTCGGACGTCGCCAAGGCCGAAGACGGGTCAGATCAAGAGCCGAACTCAGTCTACATGATGGCCCACTCCGGCGCGCGTGGCTCGGTCACCCAGATGAAGCAGCTGGGCGGTATGCGTGGCCTGATGGCCAAGCCGAACGGTGACATCATCGAGACGCCGATCATCTCGAACTTTAAAGAAGGTCTGACCGTTCTCGAGTACTTCAACTCGACCCACGGTGCCCGTAAGGGTCTGTCGGATACCGCTTTGAAGACGGCGAACTCGGGTTACCTGACCCGTCGTCTGGTGGACGTCGCACAGGACTGCATCGTTCGTGAGATCGATTGTGGCACCGAGCGTGCGATCACTGCCGAAGCAGCCGTGAACGACGGTGAGGTTGTCGCTTCGTTGGCCGAACGTGTGTTGGGCCGTGTCTCTGCCGATGACGTTCTGCGTCCGGGCACGGACGAGGTTTTGGTCGCCGCTGGTCAGTTGATCGACGAGCGTATGGCTGACACCATTGATGAAGCCGGTGTTGCGTCTATGCGCATCCGCTCGCCTCTGACCTGTGAGTCCGAGGAAGGCGTTTGTGCCACCTGCTACGGTCGTGACCTTGCACGCGGTACCATGGTGAACACAGGCGAGGCTGTTGGCATTATCGCCGCGCAGTCCATCGGTGAACCGGGTACGCAGCTGACAATGCGGACCTTCCACATCGGTGGTGTTGCGCAGGGTGGTCAGCAGTCGTTCCAGGAAGCCAGCCAGGACGGTGTCGTTTCCTTCGAGAACCCGCAGATTCTGGTCAACTCGGCAGGCGAAAGCCTGGTGATGGGCCGGAACATGAAGCTGGTGATCAAGGACGAGCACGGCGAAGAGCGTGCCAGCCACAAACTGGGCTATGGTTCCAAGCTGTTCGTCAAGGATGGCGCATCCGTCGCTCGTGGCGACAAGCTGTTCGAATGGGATCCTTACACCCTGCCGATCATCGCCGAGAAGGCCGGTACTGCGAAATACGTTGACCTTGTTTCGGGCATCGCTGTCCGCGATGAGACCGACGATGCAACCGGTATGACCCAGAAAATCGTGATCGACTGGCGCGCGGCCCCCAAAGGCAGCGACCTCAAGCCCGAGATCATTCTGGTCGGTGAAGATGGCGAGCCGGTCCGCAACGATGCGGGCAACCCGGTTCACTATCCGATGTCTGTGGACGCGATTCTGTCGGTCGAAGACGGTCAGAAGATCGAAGCTGGTGAAGTTGTCGCGCGTATTCCGCGTGAAGGTGCCAAGACCAAGGACATCACCGGTGGTCTGCCGCGTGTGGCCGAACTGTTCGAAGCCCGTCGTCCGAAAGATCACGCGATCATCGCAGAAGCCGATGGTTACGTGCGCTTTGGCCGCGACTACAAGAACAAGCGCCGCATCAGCATCGAACCGGCGGACGAGTCCATGGAGACCATCGAGTACATGGTGCCCAAGGGCAAGCACATCCCGGTCGCCGAAGGGGACTTCATCCAGAAGGGTGAATACCTGATGGACGGTAACCCGGCTCCGCATGACATCCTGTCCATCATGGGTGTCGAAGCGCTGGCGGATTACATGATCGACGAAGTGCAGGACGTCTATCGTCTGCAGGGCGTGAAGATCAACGACAAGCATATCGAGGTCATCGTGCGCCAGATGCTGCAGAAGTGGGAGATCCTGGATTCAGGCGACACCACCCTGCTGAAAGGCGAACATGTCGACAAGCAGGAGTTCGACGCGGCCAACGAGAAGACCATCGCCCGCGGTGGTCGTCCGGCACAGGGCGAGCCGATCCTCTTGGGGATCACCAAAGCTTCGCTGCAGACGCGTTCGTTCATCTCGGCGGCCTCGTTCCAGGAAACCACCCGCGTGCTGACCGAAGCTTCGGTTCAGGGCAAGAAGGACAAACTGGTTGGCCTGAAAGAGAACGTCATCGTTGGTCGTCTGATCCCCGCCGGTACCGGTGGTGCGACTCAGGCCGTACGTCAGGTTGCGCAAGGCCGCGATAACGTCGTTATCGAAGCCCGCCGGGAAGAGGCCGAAGCGGCCGCTGCCCTGGCTGCACCGGTCATGGACGACGATCTGGTTGGCGACGAGCTGGACGTTCTGGTGGAAACTCCGGAAAGCCGCGAGTAAGCGCCTTAACAACCAAACGATCAGGCCCCGCGATTTCGCGGGGCCTTTTCTTTTGCCCCCCGTGTGCTCTTGTTCGAACGTGGTACAATCGAACAAGCTCGGCAAAGATACCCAAGGAACGCACGATGCCAACCATCAAGGGTGATTTGATACAGCTTGCGTTGGATGGTGAATTCGATGTCATCGTCCACGGCTGTAATTGCTTTCATGCGATGGGCGCCGGGATCGCCAGGGTGATTGCGGCGCACTTCCCCGACGCGCTCGAAGCTGACAAGCGGACGGAGTATGGGGCGCGTTCAAAGCTTGGAACGATTTCTTCAGCGCAGATCACGCGAGGTGCGACTGATCTCGTGGTGGTCAATGCCTATACTCAATTTCATTGGGGCGGGTCGGGGCCTCTTGTGGATTACGATGCGATTTCGGGTTGTTTTTCGACGATTGCAGACACCTATCCCACATCCCGCATCGGTTATCCGATGATTGGCGCAGGTCTTGCCGGAGGGGACTGGACCGAAATCGCGCAACGCATAAACGTTGCCTGTGCAGGCATGGACCACACTCTGGTTATCTTCCCCAACTGACCGACAGGTCCGTAGTTCATATTGACATCTCTCAAGGACTTACGGCCAATGATCCGTGTTTCTTTTGAGTATTGGATTCTGCTACTATGACCCCAAATGTGAAGGGCGCGATGCTGATGATGGGCAGCATGGCCGCCTTTACCTTGAATGACGCGTTGATCAAAGTTGCAGGGGCAGAGGTGCCGCTGTTTCAGATGGTTGCGATCCGCGGCGTTGTAGCAACGTTTCTGGTGTTTCTGATGGCGCGTCATCTGGGGGCATTGCACCTGAACTTCCCGTGTCACGACAAGTGGCTTGTCGCGGCACGCTGCGTCGCCGAGCTGTCGGCTACCTTCTTCTTTTTGACAGCACTTCTGCACATGCCGCTGGCCAATGTGACGGCGGTTCTGCAGGCCCTGCCTCTGACTGTGACGCTGGGGGCCGTTTTGTTCTTTGGTGAGCATATAGGCTGGCGTCGCATACTGGCGATCGGGATGGGTTTCGTCGGAATGTTGTTGATTGTAAGGCCGGGGCCTGATGGGTTCAGTCTTTACGCGATTTACGCCCTGATTGCCGTTGCTTCTGTCACTGCGCGCGATCTGATTACTCGACGCATGTCCAGCCACGTTCCCTCATTGGCAGTCACCTTGGCGACTTCGCTGTCCATTACGATAGCCGCAGGGATTGCAACTGCAGTTTCCGGATGGGAACCAGTTCCCATCGGCGCGGGTCTGATGGTGGCATCTGCGGCTGTCTTTGTGCTGACGGGATATCTGTGCAGCGTCATGGTCATGCGCGAAGGGGACGTCGGATTTATCGCACCGTTCCGGTATTCAAGCCTGATCTGGGCATTGGGTCTGGGTTGGGTCATTTTTGGCGATTGGCCAGATACGATTACGATGATGGGCGCTGTTCTGGTCGTGGGTGCGGGTCTATTCACCTTATTCCGGGAACGTCAGTCTCAGCCGTCAGAGTGAACCCGCCTTACCATGTCCTGTTCAATGGCAAATCGCGCGATGAACTCACCCTCTTGTTCCGTCGTCAGTGGGGGCAATTCGGTTTTGTTGGCGCGGGCGTGAGGTGAGTCGTTGAAATTGTTCAGTGTTCGCACCCACATGGGCGCGTCGGGATAGCTGATCACCGGCATGAAGCGACCGACTTTATGATGGGTGAAGCTCATGATCGTGTGTTTGCAGCCGCCGGCGATATACATTCCCAGTCCGACGCCCAAAAGGGATCTGAACGCTTGCGTGGCATGAATGCCCTCCGGCCCGAACCGTGCCAGAAATCCGCTGTTAAAATCCAGTCCGACTGTACGGTTATTCTGGATTAGCCCCTTCGCGTCGACCGCGGCAAGGCGCAGCCGTTCGACAAAATCGACCGAGACGGCGTCATCGTCGTCATGCCGGAACTGAATGCAGGGCCGGTCCGGGTCGGTGCGAGCGCTGTGCAGAACATCTTTTACAACAGGGCGGTGCCGGGCCAGGGCGCGTTTGACAATACGGATCTGCCTGATGCCCGAGGTAAGATCATAGAGCCGGTCCATCGACGCCTTGGGAAGGCACTCACCGATCAGAACGAACAGCTCAAAGTCTTCGTCTGTCTGTTCCCGAAAGCAGGGCAGGGTGGTGGCTTCGAACAGACGAAACCGTTCTTCCAGGCGTTCCGGGCTATACAGATACTGGCGTCTTTCCTCGACGGTGTCGTGTTCAACCTGATAGCCGCCGATTGCGGGATAGGAAAAGCGGCACAGGCCGATGACTTGCATGTTTTGTCCGTCGCAATATTTCACCGCCACTATGGCGATGTCGGCATTCGCCCGCAACGGGCGAGAGGTGCTGGAAACCGCAATTAAGCCTTGATAAAACACCGCCATTCGGCTGGTTTGGCATGTGCTGTTGACACTCGGGCCGACTCCCCCTATTACGCGCGTCATCTCGGTGCGGGGGCCGCCCCATACCCGATTCCAGTAATGAACTGGTCAAGGCCCGGACAATTTTGCCGTTCGCGCCCTCTGATAACAAACCGCGACGTTCACCTCGGAATGGGAACGCTCGCGGGTTTTGCGCTTGTGGACGCATAAGTGCAGCGAATTTAACCGCACGCAGCTGCGTGCATGTCATGTGTGTTGCAAAACGGGGATATAACCGGAATGCCAACGATCCAACAGCTGATCCGCAAGCCGCGGCAGCCTAAAGTAAAACGCTCGAAGTCCATGCACCTGGAGCAGTGCCCGCAGAAACGCGGTGTCTGCACCCGTGTGTACACCACCACACCGAAGAAGCCGAACTCGGCTATGCGTAAGGTTGCCAAGGTGCGCCTGACCAACGGGTTCGAAGTGATCTCGTACATCCCCGGTGAAAGCCACAACCTGCAAGAACACTCGGTTGTTCTGATCCGTGGCGGCCGTGTAAAAGACCTTCCCGGTGTGCGTTACCACATCCTGCGCGGTGTTCTGGATACTCAGGGCGTCAAAGACCGTAAACAACGCCGTTCGAAATACGGCGCGAAGCGTCCCAAGTAAGAAGGAGAGGCTGATATGTCACGTCGTCACGCCGCCGAAAAACGCGAAGTCCTGCCTGACGCCAAATTTGGCGACAAGG
This sequence comes from Ruegeria sp. BI12, assembly GCF_056537985.1. Taxonomy (NCBI): domain Bacteria; kingdom Pseudomonadati; phylum Pseudomonadota; class Alphaproteobacteria; order Rhodobacterales; family Roseobacteraceae; genus Ruegeria; species Ruegeria sp. BI12. Next base: position 198,512 of record NZ_JBQFSL010000001.1, read on the forward strand.
TTCTGACCAAATTCATGAACAACCTGATGATCGACGGCAAGAAGTCGGTCGCAGAGCGCATCGTCTATAACGCCTTTGATCGCGTTGAAGGCAAGATCAAGCGCGCTCCTGTCGAAGTGTTCCACGAAGCGCTCGACAACATCAAACCGTCGGTCGAGGTTCGCTCGCGCCGGGTTGGTGGTGCAACCTATCAGGTTCCGGTCGAAGTGCGCCCCGAGCGCCGCGAAGCACTGGCCATCCGTTGGCTGATTACTGCTGCGCGTGGCCGTAACGAAAACACCATGGAAGAGCGCCTTGCAGGCGAGCTGCTGGACGCTGTACAGTCCCGCGGTACTGCCGTGAAAAAGCGCGAAGACACCCACAAGATGGCCGAGGCGAACAAAGCCTTTAGCCATTACCGTTGGTAATTCCAGAGGCTTATCAAAATGGCACGCGAATATACACTCGAACATTACCGTAACTTTGGTATCATGGCGCACATCGATGCAGGTAAAACCACCTGCTCGGAACGCATCCTGTTTTACACCGGCAAATCCCACAACATCGGTGAGGTGCACGATGGTGCAGCCACCATGGACTGGATGGAGCAGGAGCAGGAACGCGGCATCACCATTACTTCGGCTGCGACCACCACGTTCTGGGAACGCACCGAAGACGGTGTAACTGCTGACTCGCCCAAGCACCGCCTGAACATCATCGACACCCCCGGCCACGTTGACTTCACCATCGAAGTTGAACGTTCGCTGGCGGTTCTCGACGGTGCCGTCTGCGTTCTGGACGCAAACGCTGGTGTTGAGCCCCAAACCGAAACCGTGTGGCGTCAGGCTGACCGCTACAAGGTTCCGCGTATGGTGTTCGTCAACAAGATGGACAAGATCGGCGCTGACTTCTTCAACTGCGTTGCAATGATCGAAGACCGTACCGGCGCACGCGCTGTTCCGGTTGGTATTCCGATCGGCGCCGAAACCGAGCTGGAAGGTCTGATCGACCTGGTGACCATGGAAGAATGGCTGTGGCAGGGCGAAGACCTCGGCGCAAGCTGGGTCAAAGCACCGATCCGTGACAGCTTGAAAGACATGGCTGACGAATGGCGCGGTAAGATGATCGAAGCGGCCGTCGAAATGGACGACGACGCGATGATGGAATACCTGGAAGGCAATGAGCCCGACATTCCGACCCTGCGCGCCCTGCTGCGTAAAGGTACCCTTGAAATCGCGTTCGTTCCGGTTCTGGGTGGTTCGGCGTTCAAGAACAAAGGCGTTCAGCCGCTGCTCAACGCTGTGATCGACTATCTGCCCAGCCCGCTGGACGTTGTTGATTACATGGGCTTCAAACCCGGCGACGAAGAAGAAGTTCGTGACATCGCACGTCGTGCTGATGACAACATGGCCTTCTCGGGCCTGGCGTTTAAAATCATGAACGACCCCTTTGTTGGCTCGCTGACCTTCACTCGGATCTACTCGGGTACCATGAACAAGGGTGACTCGATCCTGAACTCGACCAAAGGTAAGAAAGAGCGCATCGGTCGTATGATGATGATGCACTCGAACAACCGGGAAGAGATCGAAGAAGCGTTTGCAGGCGACATCATCGCGCTGGCGGGTCTGAAAGACACCACCACTGGTGACACCCTGTGTGACGCGAAGGATCCGGTGGTTCTGGAAACCATGACCTTCCCCGATCCGGTGATCGAGATCGCGGTTGAGCCCAAAACCAAGGGCGACCAAGAGAAGATGTCCCAGGGTCTGGCTCGTCTGGCCGCCGAAGACCCGTCCTTCCGCGTGGAAACTGACCTGGAATCCGGTCAGACCATCATGAAGGGCATGGGCGAACTTCACCTGGACATCCTGGTGGACCGTCTGAAGCGCGAATTCAAAGTCGAGGCGAACATCGGTGCACCTCAGGTGGCATACCGTGAAACCATCTCGATGCCTGTTGAACACACCTACACCCACAAGAAACAGTCGGGTGGTTCGGGTCAGTTCGGCGAAGTTAAGCTGGAGATCCAGCCGACAGAGCCGGGCGAAGGTTATTCGTTTGAAAGCCGCATCGTTGGTGGTGCTGTTCCGAAGGAATACATCCCGGGTGTTGAAAAAGGCATCAACTCGGTCATGGATAGCGGCCCACTGGCTGGCTTCCCTGTGATCGACTTCAAGGTTGCCCTGCTGGACGGTAAGTTCCACGACGTTGACTCGAGCGTTCTGGCGTTCGAAATCGCGGCCCGTATGTGTATGCGTGAAGGCATGCGCAAAGCTGGCGCGAAACTGCTGGAACCGATCATGAAGGTCGAAGTGATCACCCCGGAAGAATACACCGGCGGTATCATCGGCGACCTGACCTCGCGTCGGGGCCAGGTGTCTGGACAAGAGCCGCGCGGCAACGCAATCGCGATCGACGCGTTTGTTCCGCTGGCCAACATGTTCGGCTACATCAACACTCTGCGTTCGATGTCGTCGGGCCGTGCCCAGTTCACCATGCAGTTCGATCACTACGATCCGGTTCCGCAGAACATCTCGGACGAGATTCAGGCGAAATACGCATAAGCGAAGATTTGAGGGAGCGCGGCTAACGCGCTCCCTTCATTACCGAAAAAGGAGGCCATCATGGCAAAGGAAAAGTTTGAGCGTAATAAGCCGCACGTTAACATCGGCACGATTGGCCACGTTGACCACGGCAAGACCACGCTGACCGCAGCAATCACCAAGTATTTCGGTGACTTCAAAGCGTATGACCAGATTGACGGCGCGCCTGAAGAAAAAGCACGTGGCATCACCATCTCGACCGCCCACGTGGAATACGAGACCGACAACCGCCACTACGCGCACGTCGACTGCCCCGGCCACGCCGACTACGTCAAGAACATGATCACCGGTGCCGCTCAGATGGACGGCGCGATCCTGGTTGTGAACGCAGCTGACGGCCCGATGCCGCAGACCCGCGAGCACATCCTGCTGGGCCGCCAGGTTGGCATCCCGAAGATGGTCGTGTTCATGAACAAAGTTGACCAGGTTGACGACGAAGAGCTGCTGGAACTGGTTGAGATGGAAGTTCGCGAACTGCTGTCCAGCTACGAATATCCCGGCGACGATATTCCGATCATCGCAGGTTCGGCTCTGGCCGCAATGGAAGGCAACAACCCTGAAATCGGCGAAGAGAAGATCAAAGAGCTGATGGCGGCTGTTGATGACTACATCGACACCCCTGAGCGTGAAGTTGACAAGCCGTTCCTGATGCCGGTCGAAGACGTGTTCTCGATCTCGGGCCGTGGTACCGTTGTTACAGGTCGTGTTGAGCGTGGCGTGATCAACGTTGGCGACGAGATCGAAATCGTCGGCATCCGTGACACTCAGAAAACCACCTGTACCGGTGTTGAAATGTTCCGCAAGCTGCTGGATCGCGGTGAAGCTGGCGACAACATCGGCGCCCTGCTGCGCGGCATCGACCGTGACGGCGTTGAGCGTGGTCAGGTTCTGTGTAAGCCGGGTTCGGTTACACCGCACACCAAGTTCGAAGCCGAGGCCTACATCCTGACCAAGGAAGAAGGCGGTCGTCACACTCCGTTCTTCGCGAACTACCGTCCGCAGTTCTACTTCCGTACAACTGACGTGACCGGCACCGTGACCCTGGCAGCTGGCACCGAGATGGTTATGCCTGGCGACAACGTTGGTTTCACCGTCGAGCTGATCGCTCCGATCGCGATGGAAGACGGTCTGCGTTTCGCGATCCGCGAAGGCGGCCGCACCGTCGGCGCCGGCGTCGTCTCGAAAATCATCGAGTAAGTCGCACCAGCGAATATACAAAGAAAGGGCGTCCCTCGGGACGCCCTTTTTCGTTTTTGCCTAAGCCAGCAGTAATGCTAACTTCTTTCGTATTGAGACATTGCAATTAGAAAGAGGTCAAAAGATGCACTTTTCAGCGCGTTCAGTTTGTCTTGTTGCAGCACTCACTTTCTCATCTACCTCAGCGTCCTCGCAACAGATTGCGGATCGGATCTATTTGGGCGGGCCAATTATAACGATGGACGATACGGCTCCGTCAGCCGAAGCTGTTGCAGTCAAAGACGGGCGCATTCTTGCGGTTGGTCCGCTGTCTGACTTGTCGGCGCACCAAGGGGAAGAAACCGAAACCTATGATCTGGAAGGGCGAGCACTGCTTCCGGGTTTCGTTGATAGTCACGGACATGTCGTCATGGGCGGTTTGCAGGCACTGTCAGCTAACCTTCTTGCGCCACCGGACGGAGATGTCATTGATATCGCCAGTCTGCAATCCACACTGACTGACTGGGCCGAAGAGAATGCGCAGGCCGTTGAACAGGTCCAAATGATCATCGGCTTCGGTTACGACAATGCTCAATTAAAGGAACTCCGTCACCCAACACGACAAGAACTGGACATGGTGTCCGAGGACTTGCCCGTTGTCATTATTCATCAGTCCGGGCACCTAGGCGTGGCAAACTCGAAAGCGCTGGAGTTGGCAGGCATCACGGCTGCTTCGGAGGCCCCGGCGGGTGGGGTCATTCAACGCGATGAAGCCGGTGAACCAAATGGGGTTTTGGAAGAATACGCGTTCTTCTCGGTTCTCGTGCCGATGCTGGGGAATTTGGGTGAGGAAGGGCTTGCCGAATTTGCCCGAGCTGGGACCGAACTTTGGGCAAAGTTTGGGTATACGACCGGACAAGAAGGTCGATCCTCGGGTGAAATCGTCGAAGTTCTTAAGAAAGTTGCCGCCGAAGAAGGGCTTCCTATCGACGTTGTAGCGTTTCCGGATGTTCTTGAGTCGAGGGAGTATATTGGAGTAAACACCTCGGCGGATTATGACAACCGGGTTCGGGTAGGGGGCTGCAAGCTGACAATTGATGGATCGCCGCAGGGCTTCACGGCTTTGCGGGATCGACCCTACTATGATCCGGTTGGAAACTATGCCGCGGGGTACGCAGGTTATGCCGCCATAACCATGGAACAACTCCAGGACGCCGTGAACTGGTGTTACGAGAATGATTTCCAGATCCTTGTGCATTCCAACGGTGAAGGGGCATCAGACATGCTGATTGCTGCGCTCGAAGAGGCGCAGATCAAGTATGGCGATCCTGGCAACCGCCCGGTTTTGGTTCACGGTCAGTTTCTGCGAGAGGATCAAGTTGCCAGTTTTAAGCGCCTTGGTGTGTTTCCGTCGTTATTCCCGATGCATACGTTTTATTGGGGCGATTGGCACCGAGATCATACTGTTGGGCCGGTTAACGCAGACAATATCTCTCCCACAGGATGGTTGCGCGAACGTGACATGATGTTCGGTACGCATCACGATGCGCCGGTGGCCTTCCCAGATAGCATGCGTGTTCTTGCAGCTACGGTAACCCGCCGTACGCGCTCCGGTGATATCTTGGGACCGCATCAGCGGGTAGATGTCATGACCGCATTAAAGGCTATGACGATCTGGCCTGCATGGCAGCATTTTGAGGAAGATGAGAAGGGCTCGATTGAGGTCGGCAAAGTGGCGGATTTTGTGATCCTGTCGGATGATCCCACGGCAGTTGACCCGGAGACTCTGGCTGAACTTGAGGTGCTGGTGACCGTCAAGGGAGATGAAGTTATCTATGAAGCTGAGGAGGGTGTTAGAGAGGGCAATTTGCAATTCTCGCCATTTTCAAATGACCCAGTGATTGCTCATCTTTTTCTGCACGCGATTTACCAAGGCATGAGGGTTGAAGACCCGTGGCTTGCTAGAAACTAGCCTATCGATTTTGGGAAACTGAGATAACACCGAGATGGTCATACCCGGCGACAACGTTGGCTTCACTGTTAAGCTAATCGCACCGATCGCGATGGAAGACGGCTTGCGTTTCGCTATCCGCGAAGGCGGCCGCACCGTCGTCGGCGTTGTGTCGAAGATCATCGAGTAAGTCGCGCGTGTTGCGACTGGTGGATGCGAGTTGCTCTGAAAGAGCAATGAGAGCACGCTCGGTTGAATTTATGAAGGCCGTCTCGCATGAGGCGGCCTTTGTGCTTTGAGGTAGACGAATCTGAGGCGGGCTTAAAAGTGTTCGAACCGAGAAACCTCTTCGAAAGTTCGCCGTCGGTTAGGGGCAAAAAACCGGGTTGAGCTTTCTTAACCTAACGTCCACCTCACCCAAAGACAGGAAACCCACATGTGACCTGAAACAGAAAAGCGGGGCGTGCGTCGGGCGAACCGCTGACGTAAGCGGGAGGAAATCATGTTTGGTTTTGAATTCTTGAACTATGGAGCTCAAATCCTTCACAGCAAGGATCTGGATGACATGCGTGCCGCCATACTTAGTGACGACGACCAGGAAATCGACTGTGATATCAGTGATTTTTGCCGTGAGCGTAAGCGATTCAACATCAGACTTATTGAGCAGCCCAACAGAACCTGAGGCGTCAACGCGCGCTCAAAACGACTGTCGTCAATCAGCGTAGTCTTCATCGCGTGGAGTGAACACCTTCAAGCTCCATTTCGAATTTCTTTGACTGCCAAGTTGTGGCGCGCAGGCTGTTTGCGATTTCTCGTTGTGCAGGTGGTTCTCCAGACCTGTTTTTGGTAGCCGGATCGAGTGGGTCCTTAAGGTCGAGCAAAGCCAACAAACCCCTTGCCAAACCCCACCAACCCCACTAATACGCGCGAGTTCTCAGTAAGAACGTCAAGGCGGGGTGATTCCCGCCTTTTGGGTTCGAAGAGGGTTGGCGATGCGCGTCTGTCCTCCTCTCAACCTCAACGCCTGATAAAAGGCTGTTAATATGCAAAGCCAAAACATCCGTATTCGGCTGAAGGCATTTGACTATCGCGTTCTGGATGCCAGCACGCAAGAGATCGTCAATACTGCCAAGCGGACCGGCGCGAACGTGCGCGGCCCGATCCCGCTGCCGAACAAGATTGAGAAGTTCACGGTTCTCCGTGGCCCTCACGTTGACAAGAAATCCCGCGACCAGTTCGAGATCCGTACGCACAAGCGTCTGCTCGACATCGTTGATCCGACCCCCCAGACCGTTGACGCGCTGATGAAGCTCGACCTCGCTGCTGGTGTGGACGTCGAGATCAAGCTGCAGTCGTAAGATCGGAGGGTATAGATTATGCGCTCTGGTATTATCGCAAAAAAAGTTGGCATGACCCGCCTGTTCATGGAAGACGGCAAGCAGATTCCTGTGACCGTTCTTCACCTGGATGGCCTGCAGGTCGTTGCGCAGCGTACCGCTGACAAAGACGGCTACACCGCCGTTCAGCTGGGCGCCGGTGCGGCCAAGGCAAAACGCACATCGAAGGCCATGCGCGGTCACTATGCCGCTGCAAAGGTCGAGCCCAAGCGCAAGCTGGCCGAGTTCCGCGTCTCCGAAGATGGCCTGATCGAAGTGGGTGCCGAGATTTCGGCAGAACACTTCCTGGAAGGTCAGAAAGTTGACGTTTCGGGTACCTCGATCGGTAAAGGCTTTGCCGGTGCGATGAAGCGTCACAACTTCGGTGGTCTGCGCGCTTCGCACGGTGTTTCGATCAGCCACCGTTCGCACGGTTCGACCGGTCAGTGTCAGGACCCGGGCAAGGTTTTCAAAGGCAAGAAGATGGCCGGTCACATGGGTGCTGCCCGTGTTACCACCCAGAACCTGGAAGTCGTCAAAACCGACGCCGACCGTGGTCTGGTCTTCATCAAAGGCGCCGTCCCCGGACCGAAATCGGGCTGGGTTACCGTCAAGGACGCCGTCAAGAAGAAAGCACCGGAAGGCCTGCCTTTCCCGGCTGCTGTGAAATCGGCTGCAACCGAAGCACCTGCGGAAGAAGCTCCCGCGGAAGGTGGTGAAGCATGAAACTTGATGTAATCAAACTGGACGGCGGCAAAGCCGGCAACATCGAGCTGGATGCGGACCTGTTCGGCCTCGAGCCGCGCGCGGACATCCTGCACCGTGTGGTTCGTTGGCAGCGCAACAATGCGCAGGCCGGCACCCACAAGGTGAAGACCCGCTCGGAAACCAGCTACTCGACCAAGAAGATCTATCGCCAGAAGGGCACCGGTGGCGCACGCCATGGTGACCGTAATGCGCCGATCTTCCGTGGTGGTGGTATCTACAAGGGCCCCGTCGTGCGTTCGCACGGTCATGACCTGCCGAAGAAGTTCCGCAAGCTTGGCCTGCGCCACGCTCTGTCGGCAAAAGCCAAGGCAGGTGAACTGGTCGTAATCGAGAACGCCGAAGCCGAAGGCAAGACCGCCGCTCTGGCCAAACAGGTTGCAAATCTGGGCTGGAAACGCGCTCTGGTCATCGACGGCGCGACCGTGAACGAAGGGTTCCTGAAAGCGTCCAAGAACATCGAAGGTCTTGATATCCTGCCGTCGATGGGCGCAAACGTCTATGACATCCTCAAGCGTGACACTCTGGTGCTCACCAAAGCGGCTGTCGAAGCACTGGAGGCTCGTCTGAAATGAGCGCGAAGGCAGAACACTACGACGTGATCCGCAAGCCGATCATCACCGAAAAGTCGACCATGGCGTCCGAAAACGGCGCGGTTGTTTTTGAAGTGGCGATCGACAGCAACAAGCCGCAGATCAAAGAGGCCGTTGAGGCGCTGTTTGGCGTGAAGGTCAAAGCGGTGAACACCACCGTGACCAAAGGCAAGGTCAAGCGGTTCCGCGGCCAGCTGGGCCGTCGGAAAGACGTCAAAAAAGCATATGTAACCCTGGAAGAGGGTAACACCATCGACGTAAGCACCGGTCTCTGATCGAACCCGTCTTTGGAAAGAACAAAAGGCCTCCGCAATAGCGGGGGCCTTTTTTGTCGGTCGCGGCCCGTCCGGCCATGTTGAGCTTGGTCCGAACCTGTGCACAGTGCCGTTCAGGCGGCGAGGCGGATGATAAGCATGCTGAACGGCAGGTTCGCGACTTCGAGACAATCCGCGATGGTCAGGTTATCAAAAGCATCGACATCGGGCAGGGGGCTTTCCGCACTTATCCTGACCTATGGCGCGACGTAGCAAGACCTGCGTCTGCAGCCACGAACTGACGGTGCACGCTGATCGCTACACTCCTGTTGAAGCGGACCTTATTCCAACGGGCAAAACACTAGACGTCGCGGGCACGTCGCTGGATCTGTTGTCACCGAAACTCTTGGGCAACTGGGCTTATATCCAATTTCTGGCATTCCCAGCAGCGTATGCTCTGCCGCCCTGTGGCGACGTTGACCAGCCCGTCTTCGAGTCTTGCGATGAAGTTGGAAACGACCGAGCCAGGTTTGCAGGTCTATTCAGGCGCGTCTTTGGATGAAGGTCCGCGAAGTGGTCTGGGCGGCCAGCCATACGGACCTTTTCCCGGCGTCGCGTTGGAACCACAAGTCTGGCCCGATTCAATCAATCAGCAAGGTTTCCCCAACGCGGTATTTCGGAGTGGTGAAATCTATCGCCATGTTTCACGATATGGATTCCAGAGCGAGGTTTGAGGCCAAGCGGAGCCGCCTCCAGTTGGGCTGCCGGACAGACGTTAATAACGCAAATTTAACCAAGGTTGAGGGTTACACCATCGGCCAGAGCACCTATCTCTGATCGGGTCCGTAGATGGGTCATTATGAGGATCCCTGCAAAAGCTAGGGTTTTCCTGAGCAACAGCACTAAAGAAAATGAGCGTGAGGCCATCGCCTCTTCCAGAATTCGCTTGCTATGCCACGGCGGTAGGCTATGCGGTTTCTACAATCAAAAAAGACATGGCAGGCGCATGACCACACCCATTCCTTCGACCCGGGGCAACCCAAATATGACCGCTGCGCGGGATTGGGTTACGACACTTGCCAAGTACCGCGAGCCGAACGAGTGGCGCAGCTCCTTTGAGCTGGGCGTCAGCATTATCCCCTTCTTCATGCTATGGGCGCTGTCCTGGGTGTCGCTGTCGATCAGCTATTGGTTGGCTTTTGCAATTGCCGTTCTAAATGCGGCCTTCCTGCTGCGGCTGTTTGCGATCCAGCATGACTGCGGGCACGGGGCATTCTTCAAGAACCGGGCGGTCAGTGACTGGGTTGGTCGCGTGATCGGAGTGCTGACCCTGACGCCCTATGACGTCTGGCGCCGCACGCATTCCAACCATCACAACAGCTCGGGCAATTTGGATAAACGAGGGATGGGTGATATCCACACCCTGACAGTTGCCGAGTACCAATCCAAGACGCCCATGAACCGGTTCTGGTATCGCGTTTACCGCAACCCCATCACCTTGTTCGTCCTTGGCCCCGGTTATCTGTTCCTGTTCCAGAACCGCCTTCCGCTGGGTCTGACGGGCAGCGTCAGGTTTTGGGTTAGTGCGATGGGCACCAATGTCGCCATTTTGGCCGCACTTCTGGCGGTCTACTACTTTGGTGGGCTGATGCCGGTGCTGCTGATTTTCCTGCCCTCAACTCTGATTGCAGCAACCGCCGGAGTGTGGCTGTTCTATGTGCAGCATCAGTTCGAGGACACGCACTGGGATGCTGATGAGGACTGGCAGCTGCATGAGGCTGCCTTGCATGGAAGCTCGCATTATATCCTGCCGTCCGTGTTGCAGTGGTTTAGCGCCAATATTGGCATCCATCACGTACACCACCTGTACAGCCGCATTCCGTTCTATCGCCTGACCGAGGTGCTGCGCGATCATGATGAGCTGGCCAACAGTAACCAGATGACGATCCGAGAAAGCCTCGCCAACGCGCGATTGCATCTGTGGGATGAGCGAAGCCGTCGTCTGTTGTCCTTCGCCGAGGCCCGCGCCCTTTACGATTGAAGGGTCGGCTCTGCAGCCAGCTCGGCCGTCGGAAAAGAGCCAAAAAGCACATGTGACCCTGGAAGAGGGGAACGCCATCGACGTGTCCGCCGGTCTCTGATCGAGCCTGTCTTTGGTGAGCGATAAAGGCCGCCGCGATGGCGGTTTTTTGTGCGCCAATGTGCGGTGCAAGCCTACACAAGCTATCTGAGACCTTTCAATCTGGACTGGCCTGATCCTGTTCCGCTTCGATGAATGTCTGCCATCCGTCGGCCTTGCCAAAGGCGCGCAGTCTTTCGTGCAGCATAGGGCCATAGATGGACCACATGCGTTTTCGCAAGTCCCGGCCCTTTTCCGTAACTTTCAGAACTTTTCCACGTCGGTCACTATCAAATTCAACGAGCTCCACCAGACCCTCTGCCGCAAGCCGCTTGCTCAAATGAGAGAGGTTCGACTGCTCGAATATGGTGTCCTGTGCCAGCTCATACGGACGCAACTGGCCGCCGTGCCGTTCGAGAGACCAAAGTAGATCGTACCATTTCAGCGGCGGAAGGCCTGCTTCTTTCAATGCCACGCCGATGTCAGACTGGATACGTCGGGTGGCTCGGTTCATTGCGACCCAGATTTCTGTCTCAAATTTTGTTGGCAGATCGTTCTTCACAACTTCGTGTTCCCCTTGTTTCTGATTGCGGTCTTGGTTCAATTTAATTAGATGAAAATTCATCTACATTCCAGCACCTTTCGGATAAAAGGAAAATCACCATGACCTTAAAGTCTATGATTGCCGCCGCTGCTTTGACCGTTGCAGTGACACCTGCATTCGCGCAGACCTATAAGACCGATCAGGGACATACCGAAGTTCGGTTCGGTTGGAGCCACGCAGGTGTCTCGAACCAGCATGGCGAGTTTACTAAAGTAGACGGCACGTTGGATCTGAATGCCGACGATGTGGAAGCTTCGGCGTTGAGCGTGACGATTGACACCAACAGTTTGGCTTCGGGATTTGGCCCTCTGGATGACCACCTCAAATCCGCTGACTTCTTCGAGGTCGAAACCTATCCCGAGATCACCTTCGTCAGCACCGAAATCAAACGGACCGGCGATACAACGGCGGATGTGACCGGAGATCTGACCATCCATGGCGTGACCAAGCCCGTAACGCTGCAGGCCACGCTGACCCATCAAGGCGAGCATCCTTTGGGTGGCGCCATCGAGTATTATAAAGGCGATTGGGTTGCTTTCTCGGCGACCGGAGAGATTGATCACACAGAGTTTGGTGTCGGTCCGTTCTCGACCGGACCGATATCCATCATGATTGATACCGAGATGAAGGCGGACGGGTGAAATCTTAGCTGGGCCATTGGAAAGACGTCGATCCAGCATAGTTTACTGTGGAAGAGGATAACTCAATCGACGTGAGGACAGGCCTTTGATCCGGCGCTTGCTGCAACTATTCACGGCCTCGGAGGTTCAACCCGCCGGGGCCGACTTCGTTTCTGACCCTGCAGCTGTGCGTGTGCAGGTGCTGGAACAGATGCGGGCGTTCAGCGCCGAGCCGTATTTTCAGATCGCTGATGAACGGCTTGGGCTGTTATCGGTGTTCGATGACCTGAAATACGACCGGGCGGATGTGGACATGATCTCGCCGGCGATGCGCAAGCATGTGATCGGAAAGCTTGGGCCGCTTGGGTTTCGTCAGACCTCCGGCACGGTGTTGGAGCACGCCGAGGCCGATATGCGCGTGCACATCCCCAAATTCCACGCTCTCGGCGCGTCGCCTTTCGACATTGCGCGCTATACCGAGAAACGCCCGCAGGATTACTGTCTTCTGACGCCAACACAGGCGGCCTGTCAGTTCGTGGATCACTATGAGCTGGACGACGCCGTGCAGCGTATCGAGGGGCTGATTGCGAAGCATCCGATCAACCTGCTCAAACTGTCGGATTATCTGGAAGGCAAACCCAAACACCGCGCCTTTCGCGAGGTGCTGGGCCATATCAAGCTCAAGCAGAGGATCGCAGTGGAAGCCGAGCCGCTGTGCCGCAGGCGGTCTTTGGGATGAACTTGGGCCTACGGCAAGAAGCCGAAAAATCATATGTGACTTTGGAAGGGAGTAACACCATCGACGTGTCCACCGGTCTCTGATCGAACCCGTCTTTGGAGAGAGATAAAGGCCCCCGCGAAAGCGGGGGTTTTTTGTTTTGAGAGTTGTCTCTTACGCAATCTATTGTTGTGGAGGAGATGCTCAGTGAATACAGAAGTTGAGAAGTTTGAGCTGGTAAAGAAGCGTGATTGAGTATTCGGTAAGTAGTGTTCTAGTACGGCTCAATGCGAGAAAAACCGAAGAAACTTAAGGGGCCGAGCTTGATCTCCAAAGTAGTAATCGAAAATTTCCTGAGAATAGACCGAGAGATTCATCTTAAACTATCACCGTTGACAGTGCTGGTTGGAGAAAACGGCGCCGGAAAGTCGTCCGTCCTTAAGGCACTACATTGGGGGATTCGTTGCGCGACATTAGCTGACGTCTCAAACAAAGTGACGCTTGAGCAAATGGACTACGTGCCGAGTAAGGAATTTCTTGAACTTGGGCACAAATTGAAACTGCAGAATTCTGCGGCCGGCCGGCGAACGGCGATTACCCTTGTGGATGACAACTTCCAAAAAACATCTCTATCCATTGGTGCTGCGAGGAACGATGCAGGCGTGAAGGTGGAAATGGAAGGTCCGCTTAGAGATGTATTGACAAGCGACAGTACGCCATCAACTGCGTTCATACCTGGGCTTTCGGGGTTGGCCGAAGAAGAAACCATCTTAGCAACTCCAGTGCTGCATCGTAGAGCATCATCGGGGGAAGGTGGCTCTGCTTTAAGACAAGTTCTGTTGCAGCTTTCTGCTGGAGCGGAAGGAACTGGTACTGATTATATCGAGCTAGAAGAATTGTCCCAATGGGTTGGAAAAGTCCTTCCCGGCGTCAGATTTTGGATTAAGTTCGACAGGTTGCGTGATCGCAATATCGACGTGAGGTTTCTCACGCCTGATATGAAAGTTGTTGGTCAAAGTGATCGCGTTGCTTGGAAATCCATTGACATGGCAGGCACTGGGTTTTTGCAGGTGGTGCAGATATTCGCCTATCTTTTGTACTTCCAGCCTAAGTTGTTGTTGGTTGACGAGCCAGATGCGCATTTGCATCCAACGCGTCAGCAGTCGTTAATTCGTGCATTGTCTGAGGCAACACGCAAATTTCCGGAGACACAAATCATTGTCTCTACGCATTCCCCCAGTCTCGTGCGGGCGCTGCCGCCAGACGCCAGGATACACTGGATTTCCGACGGTGAGGCGAAAGCTGAAGGCGACATGGTGCGGGAAAAGATGGGTTGGAGCGCGTTAGACAAGGAACTTATTATTTTCTCAGAGGACGGAAACACAAAGTACCTGGAGAACATCCTGTCGGCACGCCCCGATATCCAGAACCGCTGCCTGATCTGGCCGACCTTTGGAAAAGACGCGTTGCCCAATGGGCAAAAAGCAAATGCTATTGCGAAGCGCATGGGTGTAAAGGTTCTCGTTCATAGAGACAGAGACTTTATGAGTGATGCAGATATCGAAGCTTGGGCGCAAAAAAAGGGCTATGGTGCTTGCGGTATTCGTCATTGGGTACCGAGTGGTTCGGACATTGAGAGTCAATTTGTTTCGCACGAGCATATAGCTAGAGCGTTAGGCGTCTCTTCGGATATAGCAGTCGAAATCAACGATAGCGCGCTGGCCCGTTTCAACGAAGATGCCACGATGACTGAGTTCTCCTCTGCCTATCAAGCTGCGGTCGCTAAACTTCCTGATATCGACGGCAGAAATCCGATAGCCCGATGGGCTTCGCTTGGGGGATTCTGTAGAGAAACTATTAAAGGCAAGGATTTTCTTGCAGCCGTCAAAACTGCTTGCGTTGAAATTTTGCCTAATCACGGGCTCGGAAGATTAGTGGGGCGTCGCTCTCACATTAGTGAATCGAATCCTGCCCACCCGATCGCACAGGATCTACTGGTCGCTTTGGAGGAACTTTTGGAAACCTAGCCTTCCCCTATAGACACCCACCCCCAACCCTGTTACACGCTCCCAATCTTGCGGCCTCGGATTCGTTCCGGGGCCTCTGATATTTGTAACCGGGGACCTTCGGGGCCCTATACCCTTGGCACCTACGGGGGCCTATCACATAGCGGGGCAACGCCTCGCACTTGCTAAACGGAAGACAGAAAGCATGGCACTTAAGTCGTACAAGCCGACGACGCCGGGCCAGCGCGGGCTGGTGCTGATCGACCGTTCGGAGCTTTGGAAAGGACGTCCGGTCAAGTCTCTCACAGAGGGTTTGACCAAATCGGGCGGCCGGAACAACACCGGACGGATCACTTCACGCCGCCGCGGCGGTGGCGCAAAGCGTCTCTACCGGATCGTTGACTTCAAACGGAATAAATTTGATGTCGCGGCGACCGTCGAACGGATCGAATATGACCCGAACCGGACCGCATTCATCGCACTGGTAAAATACGAAGACGGCGAGCAGGCATATATCCTGGCTCCGCAGCGTCTGGCTGTCGGTGACAAAGTCATCGCGTCGGCAAAAGCTGACATCAAGCCTGGCAACGCAATGCCGTTCTCGGGCATGCCTATTGGTACCATCGTCCACAACATCGAGATGAAGCCTGGTAAAGGCGGTCAGATCGCACGTGCGGCCGGTACTTACGCTCAGTTCGTTGGTCGCGATGGCGGCTACGCTCAGATCCGTCTGAGCTCGGGCGAGCTGCGCATGGTCCGTCAGGAATGCATGGCCACCGTTGGTGCCGTGTCCAACCCCGACAACTCGAACCAGAACCTCGGTAAAGCCGGTCGTATGCGCCACAAGGGCGTTCGTCCGTCGGTTCGTGGTGTTGCAATGAACCCGATCGATCACCCGCACGGTGGTGGTGAAGGTCGTACCTCGGGTGGCCGTACGCCGGTTACTCCGTGGGGTAAGGACACCAAGGGTAAGCGTACCCGCAACAAGAACAAAGCGTCCCAGAAGCTGATCATCCGCTCGCGGCACGCCAAGAAGAAGGGACGTTAATCTATGTCTCGCTCTGTTTGGAAGGGTCCTTTCGTCGATGCTTACGTGCTGAAAAAAGCCGAAGCAGCGCGCGAGTCGGGCCGCAACGAAGTCATCAAAATCTGGTCGCGTCGTTCCACCATTCTGCCCCAATTCGTGGGTCTGACCTTTGGTGTGTACAACGGCCAGAAGCACATTCCCGTCAACGTCTCGGAAGACATGATCGGTCAGAAGTTCGGTGAATACTCGCCAACTCGTACCTATTACGGTCACGCCGCTGACAAAAAAGCGAAGCGGAAGTAAGTCATGGGCAAGGAAAAGAACCCCCGCCGCGTGGCTGAAAACGAAGCAATGGCGAAAACGCGCATGCTCCGTACCAGCCCGCAGAAACTGAACCTGGTTGCGCAAATGATCCGCGGTAAGAAAGTTGAGAAGGCTCTGACCGACCTGACTTTCTCGAACAAGCGTGTCGCGCAGGACGTCAAGAAGTGCCTGCAGTCCGCAATCGCGAATGCTGAAAACAACCACAACCTGGACGTTGACGAGCTGATCGTCGCCGAAGCATGGGTTGGCAAGAACCTGGTCATGAAGCGCGGTCGTCCGCGTGCCCGTGGCCGTTTCGGCAAGATCATGAAGCCGTTCTCGGAGATCACCATCAAGGTGCGTCAAGTTGAGGAGCAAGCCTAATGGGTCATAAAGTAAATCCGATCGGCATGCGCCTGCAGGTCAACCGCACCTGGGACAGCCGCTGGTACGCCGACACCAAGGACTACGGTGATCTTCTGCTGGAAGACCTCAAGATCCGTGAGTTCATCAACAAAGAGTGCAAGCAGGCCGGTGTTGCCCGTGTGATCATCGAACGTCCGCACAAGAAGTGCCGCGTTACGATCCACACTGCACGTCCCGGTGTCATCATCGGCAAGAAAGGTGCGGACATCGAAGTTCTGCGCAAAAAGCTTGCTCGCATGACCGACAGCGAACTGCACCTGAACATCGTCGAAGTGCGCAAGCCCGAGCTTGACGCGCAGCTGGTTGCCGAGTCCATCGCTCAGCAGCTGGAACGTCGTGTATCGTTCCGTCGCGCCATGAAGCGCTCGGTTCAGAACGCCATGCGTATGGGCGCCCTAGGTATCCGGGTGAACGTCGCTGGTCGTCTGGGCGGCGCAGAAATCGCACGGACCGAGTGGTACCGCGAAGGCCGCGTGCCTCTGCACACCCTGCGTGCCGACATCGATTACGCACATGCCGAAGCGATGACTCCCTACGGGATCATCGGGATCAAGGTCTGGATCTTCAAAGGTGAGATCATGGAGCACGATCCGCAGGCACGTGACCGTAAAGCACAGGAACTCCAGGACGGCCCTGCACCTCGTGGTGCTGGTGGCGGTCGTCGCTAAGGAGGGAAAGATATGCTTCAACCAAAGCGTACTAAATTCCGCAAGATGCACAAAGGCCGGATCAAGGGTCTCGCCAAAGGCGGCTCTGATCTGAACTTTGGCACCTACGGCCTGAAAGCTCTTGAGCCTGAGCGTGTAACTGCACGCCAGATCGAAGCTGCACGTCGTGCCATGACGCGTCACATGAAGCGTCAGGGTCGTGTCTGGATCCGCATCTTCCCCGACACTCCGGTCACTGCAAAGCCGATCGAAGTTCGTATGGGTAAAGGTAAGGGTTCGGTCGACCGCTGGGCATGCAAAGTCAAGCCTGGCCGCGTGATGTTCGAGATCGACGGCGTCAATGACGACATCGCCCGCGAGGCTCTGCGCCTGGCCGCGATGAAGCTGCCGATCAAGACTCGCGTCGTGGTTCGCGAAGACTGGTAAGCGATTGGGGGTAACCCCGTTCGTGACAAGAATGACCCCCGTCGGGAAACCGGCGGGGGTTTTCTTGTTGGCGATCATCTGGCTTCAGGCGCGCCACCGCGTGCTTCATTCGAGACGCGACAGATTCGGGGTAAGCTCTCGTAGTAATTTCCGCTTCATTGCTTGGTCGTAGTCATCATAGCTATGCGTTACTTCCACAAAAGACAGAGGCCCACGGACAACTTCGGACAGGTAGTAAACCACCGGATCAGGGCGGGCCCCGGCGACGACCAAACCATTTATGGTGATCCCCCGCGTGGCAATCGTGTCCGAGATCGGTTTGGCCTCGGGCCCGGCGTTCGAGATCCCGTCGCCTGACACATCAATCACCTGACGGCGACAGGGATTTTCAAGCTGATGAAACATAAGATCGGCATGAAGTAGGGCCTCGGAAACAGATGTTTCAGCCATCCAGAAACCACGATTGATCGTGATCAAATCTTCGACAAATTCGATGACGCTTTCCCGGTTGGACAGTCGACGCCAGGCGATGGGCTGGCGCTGCTGACCAGAGCCACCCCACTGCGTTACGGTGACCTGCATGCCGCCGGGCATCCAGGAAATCAAGCGAATGATATCGTCATCCAGAAACGCATGGCCGATGCCATTTCGCATCAGAACATATTCGAACTTGTCGACCGAGCGCGATACGTCGAGCGCAACAACCAGCGCAACTTCACACGCACGGGACCCCAGCGGCACCAGCGTGGTAAAAAGTGATAGAACCAAAGCTTTCACAGGAAAAACGCTAGCAGTGGCCGCTGTGATCGGCAATTCAATTCATCGAGACCGGTTTCGGTCGCGCCGGTATGGCGAAGAGCAAACAGAAGCCATTCACCTCATATTTGGCCAGGTTGAAAGGGTCCCGATTTATTTGGACGGCCTCCTCGGGATCATGGCCCAGAAGGCCAAGTAGCACATCGGGTTCGTCACGTTCGCAATCCTGTGCCTGACGATCGCAAACCACTAGACTAGGCTGCACTTCTTCTGAATCACACCCGACCACGCGATTTTCTAAGTCGGCTGGTCTCGCCCTCCTGTCCCGGCTGAGCTATAGCCGGGGCATGGCACAGATTGAATCGCTCTTCGTTACCCGTCTTTATCGCGCAGCTTTGTCTGAGTTCGATCCCAAGATCGACCCGGAGGAATTGGAAAGCTCCTGTCTTGTCATCGCCGAGGATGATGAGGCCGGGCAGGAATGGTGCGAGGAAAACGGCTATCCCGGCTACACGAGTTATGCTTCACTGACCGATCTGCCATGGCGGTTCCCGATCTTCGCCGACCTTGTCACGGCGCTGGACCAGCACGTCGCGGCCTTTGCTAAAGATCTGGAGTTTGATCTGGGGGAGGGTGAGCTGAAGCTGGAGGACCTGTGGATCAACATCCTGCCCGAAGGCGGCATGCACTCCAGCCACTTGCACCCGCACAGCGTAATCTCGGGCACAACCTATGTGGCGATGCCCGAAGGGGCGAGCGCGCTGAAACTGGAAGACCCTCGCTCGGGCCGTATGATGGCTGCACCAACGCGTCTAAAGGGCGGGCGACGGGACTTGCAGCCGTTCATCTATATGAAGCCTCAGGTCGGCGATGTCCTGTTGTGGGAAAGCTGGCTGCGCCATGAGGTGCCGATGAACATGGCCGAGGACGAGCGGATTTCGGTGAGTTTTAATTACAAATGGGAGTGACGCGAAGGCGTCATATTTATCGGTCCGCAGCACGTCATTTTGCTTACTTTCTAAAGGCGACAACCGTAGTTTCCCGGCGAAACGAAATCGACGCATGGCCATATGCCCCATTGCGTAGTCTTTTTCGTGCTCCGACCGGTTCAAGGTGCCGATACCTCCCGTTCGAAAAGAATGGCAGATCTAGGGCTAGCCCTCTTTTTACAAGTTCAGCGCCTATGTCTTGTCCGTTTGGAAGATACCCAATACCAACAAGCCGATCATAGGAAGTCTCTCCGTTCAGCTTGATTGTAATCTCTTGGCCTTTGCAGATTTCAACCATCGCCCATTTAGCCTTTTGGCCCCAAGGCATGTTCAATTCGGGCGCGTCAATACCGGCAAGACGAATTTTTGACTTGCGGACAACAATTGTGTCGCCGTCGATCACGTAAGCGCGCCCTTTGAGGACGCGATTTGCGGGGACTGACGGTGGCGATTTCCGCCAATCGGCGCGAACATTTCTTGAGGGCGCCGAAATGCGTGCTTCACCTCTCCGACTGTGGGTACGTCGTGGTGTTCTCGAAACGCCAATCACTAGAAGTGCCGCGAAACCAACAAGGATAACTACTTCCATTGTTTTCACCCGTTTTAAATCTAACCGGAGCAAAATATTCAGAAATGGCGATCTGTCTTTTGAGTTTCGGTCAAATTCGTTCGGCGGTAAGACAATATGTTACTTGTTCAGGTTTGGCGCGGCTTGGTCTTGCCACTGATAAGCTGTGAAACTTCCTCTTGCCACCCACCCTCCAAACCCTTATACGGCGGCATCCTGCGATCTCCCGGCGTTGTCGGGCGATTCGTATGTCTATCATTCATCCACCAGGTCCAAGGTGACCCTGTCAGGGGGCCTTCTGGTGTTTTGAGCAAAGGAAAAAGGCGATGAACGCCCAAGAACTGCGTGACAAGACCCCGGACCAGCTCCGCGAGGAACTGGCTAACCTGAAGAAAGAAAGCTTTAACCTGCGCTTTCAACAGGCAACCGGTCAGCTGGAAAGCACCGCTGGCATCAAAGCGGCCCGCCGCAACGCTGCCCGCGTCAAAACCATTCTGAACGAAAAGGCCGCTGCTGCGGCATCCGAGGAGTAATCAGATGCCCAAGCGTATCCTGTCCGGAATCGTAACCAGCGACGCCAACGAGCAGACCGTGACCGTTTCGGTTGAACGCCGCTTCAAGCACCCGCTGCTGCACAAAACCGTTCGTAAGTCCAAGAAGTACCGGGCTCACGACGAAAAGAACGCCTTCAAGGTCGGTGACACCGTACGCATCATCGAATGCGCACCGAAATCGAAGACGAAACGTTGGGAAGTTCTGGAAGCGTAAGTTTCCGGGATTTTCCCATTTGTCGAAACCCTGGGGGATCTAACGAGACCAGCCCCCACAGGTCGGGAGAAACCACATGATCCAGATGCAGACCAATCTGGATGTCGCTGACAACTCCGGCGCTCGCCGAGTTCAGTGCATCAAGGTCCTGGGTGGTTCCAAGCGTAAATACGCCTCCGTCGGCGACATCATTGTCGTCTCGGTGAAGGAAGCCATCCCACGCGGCCGCGTAAAGAAAGGTGACGTCCGCAAGGCCGTCGTCGTGCGCACCGCCAAGGAAGTCCGTCGCGAAGACGGCACCGCGATCCGTTTCGATCGCAACGCCGCCGTCATCCTGAACAACAACAACGAGCCCGTAGGTACCCGTATCTTTGGCCCCGTTGTTCGTGAACTGCGCGGCAAGAACTTCATGAAAATCATCTCGCTGGCTCCGGAGGTGCTGTAATCATGGCTGCTAAACTCCGCAAAGGCGACAAGGTCGTCGTGCTGGCCGGCAAGGACAAGGGCAAAGAGGGTACTATTACCTCGGTTGACCCGAAAGCCGGTAAAGCTGTTGTCGATGGTATCAACATCGCCATCCGTCACACCCGCCAGACCCAGAACAGTCAGGGCGGCCGTTTGCCTCAGGCAAACCCGGTTGAACTGTCGAACCTGGCTCTGCTGGACAAAAACGGTAAAGCAACCCGCGTTGGCTTCCGCATGGAAGGTGACAAGAAAGTGCGCTTCGCCAAGACCACGGGGGACGTGATCGATGCTTGATAACGCAACCTACACCCCGCGTCTGAAAGCTCAGTACGCTGAAACCATCCGTGCCGCTCTGAAAGAAGAGTTCGGCTACAAGAACGACATGCAGCTGCCCAAGCTGGACAAAATCGTTCTGAACATCGGTTGTGGTGCCGAAGCGGTCAAAGATTCGAAGAAAGCAAAAGCTGCTGTCGAGGATCTGACTGCGATTGCCGGTCAAAAGGCCGTTGCAACAAAGGCGAAAAAGTCGATCGCGGGTTTCCGCGTCCGTGAAGACATGCCGCTGGGTGCGAAAGTGACCCTGCGCGGTGACCGGATGTACGAATTCCTGGATCGTCTGATCACCATCGCGATGCCGCGTGTTCGTGACTTCCGCGGTGTGAAGCCGTCTTTCGATGGTCAGGGCAACTTTGCCATGGGCATGAAAGAGCACATCGTGTTCCCGGAAATCGATTTCGACAAAGTCGACGAAGTCTGGGGCATGGACATCGTAATTGCCACCACAGCGAAAACCGACGCTGAAGCAAAGGCACTGTTGAAAGCTTTCAACATGCCGTTCAACGCGTAAGCGCCGGGAGGATTGAGACATGGCTAAAAAAGCAATGATCGAACGCGAGAAGAAGCGCGAACGCCTGGTGGCCAAATATGCCGCAAAGCGTGCCGAGCTGAAAGAAATCGCGAATGACGAGAGCAAGCCGATGGAAGAGCGCTTCAAAGCGCGTCTGAAACTGGCGAAACTGCCGCGCAACAGCTCGGCTACCCGTCTGCACAACCGCTGTCAGCTGACCGGTCGTCCCCACGCTTACTACCGTAAGCTGAAGGTCAGCCGTATCGCGCTGCGCGAGCTGGGTTCTGCTGGTCAGATCCCCGGCATGGTGAAATCGAGCTGGTAAGGGAGACATAGATATGAACGATCCTATCGGCGATATGCTCACCCGTATCCGCAACGCGCAAATGCGCGGCAAGTCCACCGTTTCCACCCCGGCTTCCAAGCTGCGCGGCTGGGTTCTGGACGTGCTGGCGGACGAAGGTTACATCCGTGGCTACGAAGCGACGACCGGTGAAAACGGTCATCCGGCCATCGAAATCAGCCTGAAATACTACGAAGGCACCCCTGTTATTCGCGAACTGAAGCGGGTCTCGAAGCCCGGCCGCCGCGTATACATGGGCGTCAATGACATCCCGCAGGTCCGTCAGGGTCTGGGTGTGTCGATTGTCAGCACTCCGAAAGGTGTGATGTCGGACGCAAACGCTCGCTCCAACAATGTTGGTGGCGAAGTGCTCTGCACCGTCTTCTAAGGAGGTCTGCAATGTCTCGTATTGGTAAAAAACCGGTCGAGCTGCCCAGCGGCGTTTCCGCCTCTGTGTCGGGTCAGACCATCGAAGTCAAAGGTCCGAAAGGCACCCGCAGCTTCACCGCGACTGATGACGTAACGCTGTCGGTCGAAGACAACGTTGTGCAGATCAACCCTCGTGGGATGTCCAAGCGCGCGCGCCAGCAGTGGGGCATGAGCCGCACTATGGTTGCCAATCTGGTTGAAGGCGTCACCAACGGCTTCAAAAAAGAGCTGGAGATCCAGGGTGTTGGTTACCGGGCTCAGATGCAGGGCAACACCCTGAAGCTGAACCTGGGCTACAGCCACGATGTTGATTTCACTGCTCCGGAAGGTGTCACCATCACCGCGCCGAAGCAAACCGAGATCGTTGTGGAAGGTATCGACCAGCAGCAGGTGGGCGAAGTCGCGGCCAAAATCCGCGAATGGCGCCGTCCCGAGCCGTACAAAGGCAAGGGCATCCGCTATAAGGGCGAGTTCATCTTCCGCAAGGAAGGCAAGAAGAAGTAAGGACGCAAACAATGGCAAACAGCAAAAGAACCCTGTTTCTGAAGCGCCGCCTGCGCGTTCGGAACAAACTTCGCAAAGTCAACGCGGGCCGTGTACGCCTGTCGGTTCACCGTTCGAACAAGAACATCAGCGTTCAGCTGATCGACGACGTTCGTGGCGTGACCCTGGCTGCAGCCTCGACCCTGGAAAAAGATCTGGGTGTTGTTGGCAAAAACAACGTCGAAGCGGCCACCAAAGTGGGCGCGGCCATCGCCGAGCGTGCCAAGAAGGCAGGCGTCGAAGAGGCCTATTTCGATCGTGGTGGCTTCCTGTTCCACGGCAAGGTGAAGGCAGTTGCCGACGCCGCGCGTGAAGGTGGTCTGAAGATCTAAGACTTGCGGGCGAGTTTCGATCCGCCCCGATGATCCGGGGGCCTCGGCACTAGTCGGGGCTCACTTGGATTGAACAAACGGCGCCGAGAGCGCCTCTAGAGAAAAGGGATGCCAAGATGGCAGAACGTGAAAACCGTCGGGGCCGTGGCCGCGACCGTGACGAAGCACCGGAATTTGCAGATCGCCTGGTTGCAATCAACCGTGTGTCGAAAACCGTAAAAGGTGGTAAGCGCTTTGGCTTCGCCGCTCTGGTGGTTGTCGGCGATCAGAAAGGCCGTGTCGGCTTTGGTAAAGGTAAAGCGAAAGAAGTACCTGAAGCCATCCGTAAGGCGACCGAACAAGCCAAGCGTCAGATGATCCGCGTGCAACTGCGCGAAGGTCGTACCCTGCACCACGATATCGAGGGCCGTCACGGCGCCGGTAAAGTGGTTATGCGTACCGCACCTGAAGGTACTGGTATCATCGCCGGTGGTCCGATGCGTGCCGTGTTCGAAATGCTGGGCGTAAAGGACGTTGTGTCCAAGTCGCTGGGCTCGCAGAACCCGTACAACATGATCCGTGCCACCATCAACGGCCTGCAGAAAGAGCAGAGCCCGCGTTCGGTTGCACAGCGTCGTGGCAAAAAGGTTGCCGACATCCTGCCCAAGCGGGAAGAAGCACCAGCTGCTGCTGAAGCAGAAGCATAAGGAGAGCGACCCATGGCAAAAACCATCGTCGTCAAGCAAATCGGTTCCCCGATCCGTCGCCCCGCTGAACAGCGCGCTACCTTGATCGGTCTGGGCCTGAACAAGATGCACAAAACCCGTGAACTGGAAGACACTCCTTCGGTCCGCGGCATGGTCAACAAGATCCCGCATCTGGTTGAGATCATCGAAGAACGCGGCTAATCGCGAAAGCTTCGAGAAATTTGGAAACGCCTCTGACCTCGGTCGGGGGCGTTTTTTCTTGTCTTTAAGTATTGCTAGGATACCGTTGAAGCCTGTTTTTTTATGAGTGAGTTAAAATGAAGCTATTTCTTTCCGCGCTGTGCGCGACATTAATCGGTGTAAGTGCACATGCCGCATGCCCGACCAAATCCCCAAAAGCGAGCAAGTCCCAATTCTCGGCTGGAGACCAAAAGGTGAATGCGGCGTGGCTGCAAAAGAACCTTGCCGGTCGTAAAGTAGTATATCCCGGAAATGAGGTTGAAACCTATTCTTCAGACGGATCGTACTCTTACAAAGCCAACGGCCAGACCTGGACGGCTAACGATTACAGATTTTATGACAACGGAATGCGTTGCATCGGATACAGCAACCCAAGGTTCGACCTGTACGTGGTAAACAACGGACAATTGGTTCTGGTGAACACCCAAAAGCAGCGATACGTCGGCCAGATACGCAAATAGACATTTCGAAGTTGAGAGGCGCGGTGAAACAACGGGTCTCGCGCGTCAGAGTGCTCTCATGCAATTGAAGGATGCAGCAGATCTTGTCGGGGATTTGCTGACTGCACGTATTAGTATTCTAGCGGCTTTGGGTCGTCCTAATCTGAACGCATACTGTTTATTACCAGGCGCATAGAATTGATGAATTGCGTGCGCTCAGATTCGTTCAGAACCTGCAGGGCCTCGGTATTCACCTTCTGGGCGGACTCATAAGCGCCGTCCCGAAGCGCCCTGGCCCTTTCAGTCAACCAAATCAACTGAGCTCTGGCATCTGCGGGGTTCTTTGTTCTTTTTATAAGCCCGTCACGCTCCATACGGTTAAGCGTGTTAGCCAGTGTCGCTTGCTCGACGTCAATTTTGCCCAGCAGGTCTTTTTGCGTCACGCCGTCTTTAAGCCAAAGCTCCAGCAAAATCGGGAACTGGCCGACAACGATGCCCAAGGGTGCAATTTGGTGCTGCAACTCTCTCGCAAACAAACGCGCCATGTGATTGATCAGATATCCGGCCGAGTCATCTTTTTTGAAATCCATATCCCGGAATATCACTTGAATAGCATGCTATGCAATAATATATAGCAAGCTATGCAACAGAATCGAAAGGAACCAAAATGGCTAGAATTGAAGAGTTGGACAAGGTCGTTACCTTGGCAGATCAAATGCAGGCCGATGAAGGCCCGGTGGTTTTGATCAACCTGTTTACGGTGGACGCGAACGACGAAGATGCGCTGCTGAAGGCCTGGTCGCACGATGCAGACTTTATGAAGTCTCAGAAGGGGTACATTTCGACCCAGCTCCATCAGGGCATCGCCGGAAGCTCAACTTTTGTCAATTACGCGATCTGGCAGGACGTCAAGAGCTTCCGCGCGGCATTCACCCATCCAGAGTTCCAGCGTCGGATTGCAGACTACCCGGCAAGCGCTGTGGCCCGCCCGCATCTTCTAAAAAAGCTGACAGTCGAAAACCACTGCGTCGCCTAATGCCAAAATCGGAGCAGCCACATGTTAAGAGCAATCCATCCTATTGCCGGAGTTTTAGGCTTTCTTACTATTCTCGTGTTTTGGACTTCCACGTTGTACAGCGAGTTGTTTGCGACCCATGCGACTGTTGCAGCCGTGAAGTCGACCATCGTTAGCGGGCTCTTTGTCCTTGTGCCTGCGATGGTGATTGTGGGTGCGTCGGGAATGGCTTTAGGGCGTCGCCGCAAGGATGCGCCGGCGCTAGCCAAGAAGAAACGGATGCCATTCATTGCAATGAATGGTCTGTTGATCCTAGTTCCCGCCGCCATCTACCTCAGCTCAAAAGCAAACTCAGGGGACTTTGATGCTAGTTTCTATGTTGTCCAGGTTGTCGAACTGCTCGCGGGTGCTACCAACCTGACACTGATGGGGCTGAGTATCCGCGACGGTCGGGCGATGACCGCCCGCAAGCGGAATGCGCGAAAGATATAATAACAGCGATTGATCGCATGTCGAAGCATATGCTCTCAGCCATTCCCCGGTTGCATATCGGCTAGACCGAAACTTCGGTTGTTAGCGTTATCGCCTGCACCTATCTCAGCCCTGTCCAAACAAGGAACACAAACAATTACCGGGGAATTCGCCCCGGTCAGAGAAAGGAAGTAAACCATGGCTCACACAGCAACATATTCCCGCGAAGGTTTTGGCCTGAGCGCCCGCATCGCAAACTTCTTCGAGCGCGTCAAAGAGGCCAACGCCTTGCGTGTGCAGTACAACCAGACTTACTCGGAACTGCAGGGTCTGTCAGATCGTGAATTGAATGATATCGGCGTACGCCGTTGCGATATCAAGGACATCGCTCGGGATCACGTTTACTGTTCGTGAACGTATCGATGACCTGAACAAGAGACGCCTTAGGGCGTCTCTTTTGATTCTGGGGTGCGCTTGGCACAGTGATCGGGAATTTTGACCCGAAACGTTGCAGCGTAACTGGAAATCGGCCAAACACGCGACAGGGCACCCGTCGGTGCCACAACCAAGAACAAAACGAAGGGCCAGATCCGGTGAAAGAGTATCAGGTTGGCATGCTTTGGATTGAAGGCCCTCTCAGCTTTCTCGAGCAGTTGTGCATCAAGTCGTTTTTGGACGTCGGACAGCATGTGCGCCTCTATACTTACGGTCCGGTCACAAACATTCCGGAAGGTGTCGAAGTGTGCGACGCGCGCGAAGTGCTGCCGGATGAAGAGGTGATCCTGCACAAACGCACAGGCAGTCCCGCGCTGCATTCTGACAAGTTTCGCGTGCAAATGCTGGCGAAAGTGCCGGACATCATTTGGGCGGATACCGACGCGTATTGTGTCAAGCCATTTACAACTGAAAATGGTCACTTGCATGGTTGGCTAGCTGCGCATGAAATCAACGGTGGCGTGTTGGCTTTGCCGCGTGACAGCGCGACGCTGTATGACTTGATCGACTACACCAATCACCCGTATCGCATTCCGCATTGGCTGTCGCCCAAACAACGCCGGCCGCTTATTGACATGGCATTGAACGGCGATGCGCCGCACGCAAGCGATATGCCTTGGGGCATTTGGGGACCGCGCGCCTTGACCTGGCTTTTGCGACAAAACAAAGAAGATCGGTTTTCCCAGCCGCAAGAGGTTTTATACCCTGTAACGTTCAGGGATCGGCGGGCAATGGTACGGTCCAACGGAAATGCCGAGAGGTTCCTGACCGAGAACACCATGTCGATCCACTTTTACGGCCGCCGCATGCGTTCATTCATCCACAATCGGTTCAATGGCATTCCGCATCCCGAGAGCATGGTTGGCCGGTTGGTCGAAAAGCATGGTATCGACCCACATGCAGCGCCCTTGCGGGTAAAAGCCACATCAGACGACCGTATCGATGCACCCGAGGAATGACATGTAGGGGCTGCGGGCTTGCCAACTTGCCCCAACAGTCCTATACGCCTGCGGTGGCTTTGCGCCATACGAATCAAAACCAAGAAATGCCGTGTCTGACCCATCACGCTTCGGGGGTCATTTCCGGCTTAGGAGAAGCGAAATGAAACTGCACGAATTGCGCGACAACCCTGGCGCCACACCGAAACGCACTCGCGTTGGCCGTGGTCCCGGTTCCGGCAAAGGTAAAATGGGTGGCCGTGGTATCAAAGGCCAGAAATCCCGTTCTGGTGTGGCCATCAACGGCTACGAAGGCGGCCAGATGCCGCTGTACCAACGCTTGCCCAAGCGCGGCTTCAACAAGCCGAACCGCAAGGAATTTGCCGTTGTCAACCTGGGCCTGATCCAGAAATTCGTCGACGCCGGCAAACTGGATGCAAAGGCTGCGATCACCGAAGATGCACTGATTGCATCCGGTCTGGTCCGTCGCAAACTGGACGGTATCCGCGTTCTTGCCAAAGGCGAAATCAGCGCGAAAGTGAACCTGGAAGTAACCGGTGCTTCGAAATCTGCTGTTGAAGCAGTTGAGAAAGCGGGCGGCTCACTTAAGGTCACAAAAGCTGCTGCGGCAGAGTAAGCGCTTGTGAGCGGGCCAAGACCCGCTTACATAGACCTCAGAGTTTTCCAAGACGCCGCCCGAGCCGGAAAACGGTTCCGGGCGGTGTTTTCATAAGAGAGACCGATTTATGGTATCAGCAGCAGAACAAATGGCAGCCAACACAAGCTGGTCTGCCCTTGGTAAAGCCACCGATCTGCGCAACCGCATCCTGTTCACGCTTGCATTGCTGATCGTCTATCGTTTGGGCACCTTCATTCCGGTGCCGGGGATCGACGGACAAGCACTGCGCGAGTTCATGGAACAGGCGGGGCAGGGCATCGGCGGCATGGTTTCGATGTTCACTGGCGGGGCGCTGGGGCGGATGGGTATTTTTGCCCTCGGCATCATGCCTTACATTTCAGCCTCGATCATCGTGCAACTGCTGACATCCATGGTTCCCGCGCTCGAGCAACTCAAGAAAGAGGGCGAGCAGGGACGCAAGAAGATCAACCAGTATACCCGTTTCGGCACTGTGGCCCTGGCCACCGTTCAGGCCTATGGTCTGGCCGTTTCGCTGGAATCGGGCGATCTGGCAACTGATCCGGGCCTGTTCTTCCGCATGTCGACCATGATCACTCTGGTCGGTGGTACGATGTTCCTGATGTGGTTGGGTGAACAGATCACCGCGCGCGGCATTGGCAATGGTATCTCTCTGATCATCTTTGTCGGTATTATTGCCGAGGTTCCGGCCGCACTGGCGCAGTTCTTTGCCTCTGGCCGTTCGGGCGCAATTAGCCCTGCCGTGATCATCGGTGTGATCGTCATGGTCATCGCGGTCATCACTTTCGTGGTGTTTATGGAACGGGCTCTGCGCAAGATCCACATTCAGTACCCGCGTCGCCAGGCCGGTATGAAGGTGTATGAAGGCGGCTCCAGCCACCTGCCGGTCAAAGTTAACCCGGCGGGCGTTATCCCGGCGATCTTTGCCAGCTCGCTGCTGCTGCTGCCGGTCACGATCTCGACCTTCTCTTCGGGTGCCACCAACGGTCCGATCATGTCGTGGCTGTTGGCCAACTTTGGCCCCGGACAGCCGTTGTACCTGCTGTTCTTCGCGTCGATGATCGTGTTCTTTGCCTATTTCTATACGTTCAACGTGTCATTCAAACCGGATGATGTTGCGGACAACCTGAAAAAGCAGAACGGTTTTGTGCCCGGTATTCGCCCCGGCAAGAAAACCGCCGAGTATCTGGAATACGTGGTCAACCGCGTGCTGGTTCTGGGCTCGGCTTATCTGGCGGCTGTCTGCCTGCTGCCTGAAATTCTGCGGAACCAGTTCGCTATCCCGTTCTACTTTGGCGGCACGTCGGTTCTGATTATCGTCTCTGTGACTATGGACACCATCCAGCAAGTCCAGAGCCATCTGCTGGCGCATCAATACGAAGGGCTTATCGAAAAGTCCCAGCTGCGCGGTAAAAGCAAGAAACGCAGCAGGAAGGGACCCGCTCGTCGATGAACATCATTTTGTTGGGCCCGCCGGGTGCGGGCAAAGGGACGCAAGCGCGTCACCTGGTGGAAACGCGCGGCATGGTACAGCTGAGCACTGGGGACATGCTACGAGAAGCCAAGGACAGCGGCACCGAAATGGGCAACCGCGTGGCCGAGGTGATGGCCAAGGGTGAACTGGTCACCGATGAGATCGTCATCGGCCTGATCCGCGAAAAGCTGGAACAGGGTGCCAAAGGCGGGTTTATCTTTGACGGCTTCCCACGCACATTGGCACAGGCCGATGCCTTGGGGGACCTCCTGAACAGCACTGGCGAAACGCTGGACGCGGTTATCGCGATGGAAGTCAACGACGACGCGCTGGTTGAACGGATCACAGCCCGGTCGACCTGTGGCGGTTGCGGCGAGGTCTACAACGACATCACCAAACCGATCCCGGCAGATGGAAAGTGCACCAACTGCGGCAAGGAAAACGACTTCAAGCGCCGCGCAGATGATAATGAGGAAAGCCTCAAGACTCGTCTGATGGAATACTACAAAAAGACCTCGATGCTGATCGGCTATTACTATGCCAAGGGCAACCTGTCCTGGGTTGACGGTCTGGGTGAGATTGACGCTGTTCAGGCGGAAATTTCGCAAGTCCTGGACGGTGGTGTCGACGTCGGAAACGGCTGATCCAATTCTGCTCTTGACCTGAGCGGGAAAAGCCCATATCGACCCACATCCCTATGGGAATCACAATCGCGTGCGGGATTCGTCTGGCGCGCACTGACCACCTCGTACAAATGCTGGATCCTCTGGCGTCACTGCCAAGATCAAGTGTTGTGAAAAAAGGTTCCGGAGCTACGGAACCGCAACAAAAAAGGAAAGTGACACGTGGCACGTATTGCCGGCGTAAACATCCCGACTGCAAAGCGGGTACCAATCGCCCTTACATATATCACCGGTATCGGAAACACCTCGGCCAAAGCAATCTGCGAAGCCGTTGGCATCGAAGCGACCCGTCGCGTCAATGAACTGTCCGACGCCGAAGTTCTGGCTATCCGCGAACATATCGACGCAAACTTCACCGTCGAAGGTGACCTGCGCCGTGAAGTCCAGATGAACGTCAAACGCCTGATGGACCTGGGCTGCTACCGCGGTCTGCGTCACCGCCGCAACCTGCCGGTTCGCGGTCAGCGTACCCACACCAATGCTCGTACCCGCAAAGGCCCCGCAAAGGCCATTGCTGGTAAGAAGAAATAAGGGAGGGTCTGACTGATGGCACGTGATAAGACTCGCGTTAAGCGCAAAGAGCGTAAGAACATCGCATCGGGCGTTGCCCATGTGAACTCGACCTTCAACAACACCAAGATCCTGATCTCGGACGTACAGGGCAACGCCATTTCGTGGTCGTCTGCCGGTACCATGGGCTTCAAGGGATCGCGGAAATCGACCCCCTACGCCGCTCAGATGGCTGCAGAAGATGCAGGCAAAAAGGCGCAGGAGCATGGCGTCAAGACGCTGGAAGTCGAAGTTCAGGGCCCCGGTTCGGGTCGTGAATCGGCTCTGCGTGCGCTGGCTGCAGTGGGCTTCAACATCACGTCGATCCGTGACGTGACTCCGATTGCTCACAATGGCTGCCGCCCACCGAAGCGTCGCCGCGTCTAAGCGATTTTGAATTGAGCTGGGGCTGTGTTTTTGCACGGCCCCAGCACGTCATTTTGAACCTCGGGCGTCTGCACCTTGTTGGTCATGGGGCGCGGACAGGAATGGAGGGATTACATGATCCATAAGAATTGGGCTGAATTGATCAAGCCGACCCAGCTTGACGGCAAGCCGGGCAACGATCCCGCACGTCAGGCAACTCTGGTTGCCGAGCCGCTGGAGCGTGGCTTTGGTCTGACTCTGGGCAACGCGCTGCGTCGCGTTCTGATGAGCTCGCTGCAAGGCGCGGCCATCACCAGCGTCCAGATCGACAACGTATTGCACGAATTCTCGAGCGTCGCAGGCGTTCGTGAAGACGTCACCGACATCATCCTGAACCTCAAGCAAGTTGCCCTGCGCATGGAAGTCGAAGGGCCCAAGCGCCTGTCGATCAATGCGAAAGGCCCCGCAGTTGTCACCGCCGGTGACATCAGCGAAAGCGCGGGTATCGAGGTTCTGAACCGCGATCACGTCATCTGCCACCTGGACGATGGCGCCGACCTGTTCATGGAACTGACCGTCAACACCGGCAAGGGTTACGTCTCGGCTGAAAAGAACAAGCCAGAAGACGCGCCTATCGGTCTGATCCCGATCGACGCGATCTATTCTCCGGTCAAAAAGGTAGCCTATGACGTTCAGCCGACGCGTGAAGGTCAGGTTCTGGACTATGACAAGTTGACCCTGAAGATCGAAACTGATGGTTCGATCACCCCAGAAGACGCGCTGGCCTTTGCCGCCCGTATTTTGCAGGATCAACTTTCGATCTTCGTCAACTTCGACGAGCCCGAAGCGGCTGGTCGTCAGGACGAAGATGATGGTCTGGAGTTCAACCCGCTGCTGCTGAAGAAAGTGGACGAGCTGGAACTGTCGGTCCGTTCGGCAAACTGCCTGAAGAACGACAACATCGTTTACATCGGCGACCTGATCCAGAAGACCGAAGCCGAGATGCTGCGCACCCCGAACTTCGGCCGCAAGTCGCTGAACGAGATCAAAGAAGTGCTGTCCGGCATGGGTCTGCACCTCGGCATGGATGTCGAGGATTGGCCGCCCGACAACATCGAAGATCTGGCGAAGAAATTCGAAGACGCGTTCTAAGCGCGTCTTCCCCAATGCCCGGGCTTTCCGGGGACAATACGGGCACTTCCGCCCCAAGGAGAGCCGGTGACACGCATCGCCGGCCAGACAAAGCAAAACGCAAGATAGGAATTGAAAAATGCGTCACGCACGTGGTTACCGCCGCCTGAACCGTACTCATGAGCACCGCAAGGCTCTGTTTGCAAACATGGCTGGCTCGCTCATCGAGCATGAGCAAATCAAAACAACCCTGCCCAAGGCAAAAGAACTGCGCCCGATCATCGAAAAGCTGGTCACTTTGGGCAAGCGCGGCGACTTGCACGCCCGCCGTCAGGCCGCAGCTCAGCTGAAAGAAGACAAAGACGTCGCAAAGCTGTTCGAAGTTCTTGGCCCCCGCTACGCCGAGCGTCAGGGCGGTTATGTCCGTATCCTGAAAGCTGGATTTCGCTATGGCGATATGGCACCGATGGCGATCATCGAATTCGTTGACCGTGATCTGGACGCCAAAGGTGCGGCTGACAAGGCCCGCGTCGCCGCCGAAGAGGCAGCAGACGAAGAATAAGAAAGCCCGGCTTTCTGAATTCAAACCCCCGCGTTTCGGACGCGGGGGTTTTTTCTTTTTGATCCCTTGGTGTCGCGGTTAGAGCATTTTCGGCGACATCGGTTGATGAATCCCCGAACCTCACGGATCATGCTGCACGATGAGCGTGGAGGACGGATGATGGCAATCCCAACTAAATTACCGAACGAACTCACGGGACCGTCTGTCTGGACCGGTCAGGACATGCGTACGCGTCGGAGTGAATGGATCATTGATCTGACGCCGGACGACATCGAGGATCTTGAGCAAGCTGCCCGTCACTATCTGAGCCTCAAAAGAGATATTGGTGAGATCACAAAATCCGCTTTTCCCCTAAAACGGTTTGACCGGCATCTGGCAAGCCTACGAGAGAAGCTGATCAACGGGATCGGTTTCGAAGTGATCCGTGGCCTTCCGGTGCAGACTTATACGCAACAGGTCGCGGCCACGATTTTCTGCGGTGTCGGTGCTCATCTGGGCTCGGCCCGGTCGCAGAACGCGCAGGGGCACATTCTGGGGCACGTGCGCGACATCGGTGCAGATGCGAACGATCCGAATACCCGGATCTATCAAACGCATGAGCGCCAGACATTTCACACCGACAGCGCCGATATCGTCGGCCTGCTGTGCCTGCGCGAGGCTAAAGAGGGCGGAGACTCGCTGCTGGTCAGTGCAGAGACGATCTTTAATAGGATGCGGTCAAAATGCCCGGAATTGCTGGAACTGTTGTTTGACCCAATAGCGACCGACCGGCGCGGGGAAGTGCCAGACGGCATGGAACCTTTCATGTCGATCCCGCCGTTTTCCTGGCACGATGGTAAGCTGACGGTGTTTTACCAAAGACAGTATATCGACAGTGCGCAACGATTTCCTGAAGCGATGCGGCTGACACCGGATCACATTGAGGCGCTGGACCGGTTTGATGCGCTGGCGAATGATCCCGACCTCTGTCTTTCCATGCGGCTGCAACCGGGCGACATGCAGTTCGTGTACAACCATTCGCAACTGCACGATCGGACCGGGTTCGTGGACTGGCCTGACCCGGCAGAGCGCCGCCATTTGCTGAGGCTTTGGCTATCGCCGGAAGGAGATCGCGAATTGCCCGAAGTTTTCAGGCAACGTTACGGCACCATCGAGGTGGGCCAGCGCGGCGGGATTATCACAGAAGGCACGCGGCTGCACCCTCCGTTGGATTGACGGCTCCGACGCGCTGAACCGATGCTTGCATTACGGCCCGTGTAGACGCATATCCGATAGGCGATTAACCAACGGATGGATCATGCGGAAAGTTCTCTGTTCTCTGATGCTGGCGACGCTTGCAGTGTCAGCAAATGCTGAAACAAAGGTACCAACATCGCAGGCCGAAATCAGCCTCGGTTTCGCCCCGGTGGTGAAACAGGCCTCACCCGCAGTCGTCAATATTTATGCCAAGATCGTAAGACAGGGCGGGGCCAATCCGTTTTTCTCGGACCCGTTTTTTGAAGAGTTCTTTGGCGGGGGATTTGCCGAACCGCGCCCGCGAGTTCAGAACTCGCTGGGCTCGGGCGTCATTTTGTCTGCGGACGGCTATGTGGTGTCGAACTACCACGTTGTTGGAACTGCCACAGAAATCCGCGTCGTGACAACTGATCGGCGTGAGTATTCGGCACACGTGGTGCTGGGGGACCAGGAAAGCGATATTGCGATACTGCGGTTGGACGAGGCCAAAGACCTGCCGCATCTGAACTTTCGCGACTCCGACCACGTCGAGGTGGGAGAGCTGGCACTGGCGATTGGCAACCCGTTTGGTGTCGGCCAAACCGTGTCTTCTGGCATCATCTCAGGTCTGGCGCGGACTGGGACAGCGACGGGTAATGCACGTGGGTACTTCATTCAGACCGACGCCGCGATTAATCCGGGCAATTCCGGCGGGGCGCTGATCGACGTGAATGGTGATCTGATCGGGATCAACACCTCGATCCTGACGCGTTCTGGTGGTTCCAACGGCATTGGGTTTGCAATCCCGGCCAACTTGGTGGCCGAGTTTCTGCGCCAGGCCAAGGCAGGGAATGACAGCTTTGTCAGCCCGTGGGCGGGTGTGACTGGACAACACATGAGTGCGGATATTGCCGAATCTCTGGGGCTGGTTATTCCGATGGGTGTTGTCATCGCCAATCTGCATGATCTGAGCCCGCTGGCTGACGCTGGCCTGCGCATCGGCGATGTGGTGACCCATGTTGATGGTGATGAGGTGAACTCACCCGCCGAGATGAAGTTTCGCATGTCCGTGGCAGGGGTCGGCGGCACATCGATCCTAACCCGGTTGCGAGGCGACGATCGCGCAGACGTTGAGGTTGCCCTGATCAAAGTCCCGGAAACCCCACCGGCTGACGAAACCGTTCTGAATGACGACACAGTGATGCCGGGTCTGAAGGTTTCGCGCGTCAACCCGGCCGTGATCATACGGATGGGATTGAAGCTGACGCAAACCGGCGTGGTCGTGGTGGATGCTGACCGGTTTGGCGGGCGTTCCGGTTTGCGCGCGGGTGACGTGCTTCAACATATTAACGGTGCTGATATCAAGCACCCGCAGGACGTTGTACGCGCCCTGACGGATCCTGGACGTCGCGTGAACCTGGATGTTCTGCGTGGCGGACAGCAAGTATCCCTGCGTTTCCGGTTGTGATCTGGTGAGTGATCTATTCGATACCGGGGCGACCGCGCCCGCGCCAAACCCGAACCGCCCGTTGGCGGATCGGTTACGCCCGCAGTCGTTGGCTGACGTCATCGGACAACAGCAGGTTCTTGGCCCGGACGCTCCACTGGGGGTTATGCTGGCCTCGGGTAGCCTGTCCAGTTTGGTTTTCTGGGGTCCGCCGGGCGTCGGGAAAACCACCATTGCACGCTTGCTGGCAAAGGAAACTGACCTGCATTTTGTTCAGATCAGCGCGATATTCACAGGCGTTCCAGATCTGAAGAAAGTGTTCGAAGCGGCCAAGATCCGTCGGCAGAACGGGCAGGGCACGTTGCTGTTCGTTGACGAAATCCACCGCTTCAACAAAGCGCAGCAGGACGGGTTCCTGCCGCATATGGAGGATGGGACGATCCTGCTGGTCGGGGCCACGACCGAGAATCCGTCCTTTGAACTGAACGCCGCTGTGCTTAGCCGAGCACAGGTACTTGTCCTTGAACGGCTCAGCCTCGCCGACCTTGAACGTCTGACACAGCGCGCAGAGAAAGAGCTGGACCGGGCCCTGCCGCTGACGGGCAATGCCCGCGAAGCTCTGCAAGAGATGGCGGATGGCGACGGGCGCGCGCTGTTGAATCTGATCGAACAGGTTGCGGCTTGGAAGGTGGATGCGCCGCTGGACCCTGATGCGTTGTCCACACGGCTAATGCGTCGCGCGGCCAAATACGACAAATCCGGGGACGAGCACTACAATCTGATTTCTGCCCTGCATAAGTCCGTGCGCGGATCTGACCCGGATGCGGCGCTCTATTGGTTCGCGCGGATGCTGACGGGTGGAGAAGATCCGCGATATCTTGCACGGCGGATCACGCGGATGGCGGTCGAAGACATCGGTCTCGCCGATCCGCAGGCGCAGTCGATCTGCTTGCACGCGTGGGAAACTTACGAACGCCTGGGCAGCCCCGAGGGTGAACTGGCCATCGCGCAGGCGCTGGTCTATCTGGCTTTGGCCCCTAAATCGAACGGCGCTTATGTAGGCTACAAAGCCGCCATGAGGCTTGCCAAGCAATCGGGTAGCGAACCGCCGCCAAAGCATATCCTGAACGCACCGACGTCGATGATGAAAGATCAGGGCTATGGCGCGGGCTATGCTTATGATCATGATGCAGAGGATGGGTTTTCGGGTCAGAACTATTTTCCCGATGGAATGGAACGGCCCGCGCTGTATCAGCCCGTGGAGCGTGGTTTTGAGCGGGAACTGAAAAAGCGGCTGGATTACTTTGCTAAGCTTCGGTCGCAGCGGAACAGGTCCTAGCGCTGGCTTGACTCTTGCCTTGCGGCACGCCACAGACGCGCATGTTTTCTAAGGCACCTGTGGGCACACAATCCGCGCGGAACCGCCGCGTGAAGGGGATATCGGTATGAGTGGCGTACAATTGATCACCGTGGCAGAGGGGGATGGCGATCAGCGGATTGACCGGTGGTTACGCCGACTGTTTCCGCATGTCAGCCAGGGTCGAATCGAAAAGATGTGCCGCAAAGGCGAACTGCGCGTTGAAGGCGGGCGGGTCAAAGCCTCGACCCGGCTTGAAGTCGGGCAGGTGGTACGTGTGCCGCCGCTGCCGGATGCCGATCACAAACCGGCCGACGTCAAACGACGTATATCGGACGCGGATGCCAAGATGATCCAGTCCTGCGTGATCTACCGCGACGATCATGTTTTGGCGCTGAACAAGCCCCAGGGTCTTCCGGTGCAGGGCGGCAGTGGCCAAACCCGCCATGTAGATGGTTTGTCCGAGGCTCTGCGCTTTGGCTATGATGAAAATCCTCGCCTTGTGCACCGTTTGGACAAGGACACGTCGGGTGTTCTGCTGTTGGCCCGCACCCGCGAGGCGGCCAAAGGGCTGACGGCTGCTTTTCGTCATCGCGACACCCGCAAGATTTACTGGGCGTTGGTGGCAGGTGTGCCGACGCCATATCTGGGTGAAATCAAGACCGGGTTGGTGAAGGCCCCCGGTCACGGCAAGCACGGCGAAGGCGAAAAGATGATACCCGTGCATCTGAATGAAATTGACGAAACCCCCGGTGCGAAACGAGCACATACGCTCTATTCAACGCTTTATCGGGTCGCGGGCCGCGCCTCGTGGGTGGCGATGGAGCCGATTACCGGGCGCACACACCAGTTACGGGCGCATATGGCGGCAATTGGCCATCCAATTGTCGGGGATGGCAAATACGGTGGCTCGGGGCAAGAAAACCTGGGCGATGGCTGGGGTGCGCAATTGGGTGGGATTATTAGCAAAAAACTGCATTTGCACGCGCGGCAGGCTTCTTTCCAGCATCCGGTCACACGCAAGACCATTACCGTTAAGGCGCCCTTGCCTGAGCATATGAAACACAGTTGGGACACGTTCGGCTGGACCGAAGATCTGGCCGCGGATGATCCGTTCGAGGAACTGCAATGAGCGCACCCTTGCGTCTGGTGCTGTTCGATGTGGACGGAACGCTTGTTGACAGTCAAGGCAGCATTGTCGCAGCGATGACCGCCAGTTTCGACGCCCAGTCCCTGCCGGTCCCCGACCGCAAGGCGATTTTGTCTATTGTCGGTCTGTCCTTGCCTAATGCCATGACCCAGCTTGCGCCCGAGCAGGGCGAAACGGTTCAGCATAAATTGGTAGAGGGTTACAAACAGGCTTATCACGCACACCGTCTGGAACAGGGGGCCGCAAGCTCTCCGCTTTATCCCGGTGCGCGGGAAGTTATCCAAGCACTGCATTCCATCCCTGAGATGTTGTTGGGTGTGGCAACCGGTAAATCCCAACGCGGCCTGGACGCCTTGATCGAAGCGCATAATCTGGAGCGCTTTTTCGTGACGCGACAGGTTGCTGACCATCATCCTTCGAAACCTCATCCGTCGATGATCGATACAGCCCGTTCCGAAACCGGCGTTGATGCGGCGGATACGGTGATGATTGGCGACACCCGGTTCGATATGGATATGGCACAGGCCGCCGGGGTGGCGGGAATTGGCGTATCCTGGGGATATCATGACCGTTCCGCCCTAACCGGTGCGGCCCGCATTATTGAAACCTTTGATCAGCTGCCCCGTGCGCTGGATGACATCTGGACCTGAAGACATGAGCGACTGGAAGCCCAAGCGATTTTGGACCGCAAGTGCGGTTGTCCAAGCGGACGACGGATACACGGTTGAACTGGATGGTCGCCGGGTCAAAACACCGGCCAAGGCAGCGTTGATACTGCCGACCCAGGCGATGGCCGAAGCGGTCGCGGCTGAGTGGGATGCGCAGGAAAAAGAGGTCGATCCGACCCTCATGCCGTTCACGCGTTCGGCAAACGCGGCCATCGACAAGGTACGTCATCAGCACGCCGAGGTTGCAGACATGCTGGCCGACTACGGCGATTCGGATCTGCTGTGTTACCGGGCGACCCACCCGCAAACGTTGCAACAACGGCAAGCCGATCAATGGGACCCGGCCCTAGATTGGGCGGCTGAAACTCTGGCCGCGCGATTGATTCCCGTGGCTGGTGTGCTGCATCAGCCACAGTCTGCGGAAGTGCTAAACGCACTTCGAGGCCGCGTTCACGATTTCAACGACTTCCAGCTTGCTGCCTTCCACGATCTGGTCAGCCTCTCCGGCTCGCTGGTCCTTGGATTTGCTGCCGCCATGGATTGGCGCCCGGCCGGGGATATCTGGGAAATCTCAAGGCTCGACGAGGCCTGGCAAATCGAACAATGGGGCCACGACGACGAAGCGCACGCGGCGGCCGAGATCAAAAAGGCTGCGTTCCTACACGCAAAACGGTTCTTTGAAATCTCTATCTGAGCCTACCGGGCATTAAATTGTGATACAGATGCGGTCATCGCTGAGTTGACTCATCGTTTTCCCTGATCCGACCCTTGACGTTTGTTTATGAATGCGAGCAAACTCATGCCCACTAAAGGGGAGACACCTTTGGAGTAACCTTTCTGGTGCCAGAGGTGCCGGACAGAGCCGCCTCGGACAGGGGCGGATAATCAGGAAGAGGTAAAAATGAAAAAATCCGTAATTTTGGGCGTGGCCACAGTTGCCGGTCTGGCTGCTGCAGCAGCCACTGCGGGCACTGTTGACGACGTCAAGGCCCGTGGCAAATTGAACTGTGGCGTGACCACCGGTCTGGTTGGCTTTGCCGCACCGGATGCCAACGGCGAATGGAAAGGCTTTGACGTGGCAGTATGCCGTGCCGTTGCCGCCGCCGTACTGGGTGACGCAAGCGCAGTTGAATTCGTTCCGACCACCGGTAAGACACGCTTTACCGCGCTGGCTTCGGGTGAGATCGACATGCTGGCCCGTAACACCACCTGGACGTTCAGCCGCGATGTGGACCTGAAGTTCGAATTTGTGGGCGTCAACTACTATGACGGTCAGGGTTTCATGGTTCCAAAAGCGCTGGGTGTAACCTCGGCTAAGGAACTGGACGGCGCGACCGTCTGCATCCAGACCGGCACCACCACCGAGCTGAACCTGGCGGACTTCTTCCGCTCGAACAACATCAGCTACGAGCCGGTTCCGATCGAAACCAACGCCGAAGCGCAGCAGCAGTATCTGGCTGGTGCATGTGACGTTTACACCACCGACGCTTCGGGCCTGGCCGCTACCCGCGCCACGTTCGAAAACCCCGGTGATCACGTCCTGCTGCCCGAAATCATCTCGAAAGAGCCGCTGGGCCCGCTGGTCCGTCATGGCGACCACGAGTGGGGCGATGTTGTCCGCTGGACCCTGAACGCGCTTATTTCGGCTGAAGAGCTGGGTGTTACCTCGGCCAATATCGACGAACTGAGCTCGGGTGCTGGTGACAACCCCGAAGTAAACCGTCTGCTGGGTACCGAAGGAACTCTGGGCGAGATGCTGGGTCTGGACGCTGACTGGGCTGCACGCGCAATCAAGGCGGGTGGCAACTACGGTGAAGTGTTTGCCCAGAACATCGGCGAAGAAACTCCGATTGGTCTGGCACGCGGTCTGAACGCACAGTGGACCGATGGTGGTCTGCTGTACTCGCCGCCGTTCCGCTAAAATCCACGGGAAAGGGCGCAGGGCAACCTGCGCCCTTTTTCCATGAATAAGAAACACTCCCGAATAGATTGAGCGAAGACCAACTTCGCCGACAAAAATCGGGATGCACGGGGATAAACATAGGTCATGACGACTCTCACTGACCCGCCGAAGGAGCAGTTCCGGCTGTCCATGCTCCTTTACGATACGCGGTACCGATCAGCGACCATTCAGGTCATTGCATTGATCGGTTTCATGCTTCTGGCAGCCTGGATTATTTCTAACACTATTCAAAACCTCGAGGCTCTAGGCAAACCGGTCGAGTTTGGCTTTTTCGGGGAATCGGCAAGCTATGATATCAATCAGCGTTTGTTGGAATACAGCTCACAAGACAGCCACCTGAGAGCGGCCTTTATAGGTCTGCTAAACACGCTGGTCGTAGCTGTTTTGGGTTGTATCACAGCGACAATCGTCGGCGTTCTGGTTGGTGTCCTGCGCCTGTCCAACAACTGGTTGGTCGCGCGGATCATGACCGTCTATGTCGAGATGTTCCGCAATGTGCCTGTTCTGTTGTGGATCGTTCTGGCAATGGCCATTCTGATCGAGGGTCTGCCAGCACCAAACGCATTCCGGGGCGATAACC
The DNA here is from genome assembly GCF_056537985.1 of Ruegeria sp. BI12. Lineage (NCBI taxonomy): Bacteria > Pseudomonadati > Pseudomonadota > Alphaproteobacteria > Rhodobacterales > Roseobacteraceae > Ruegeria > Ruegeria sp. BI12. The sequence continues at coordinate 240,254 of NZ_JBQFSL010000001.1, forward strand.
CGACAGCTACGATGGATTTGTTCAATTCCGTCGCTGTCACTAATCGCGGCGTGTATATCCCCGAGTTCCTGTTTTCGCGCAGCTTGGGTGACATCCACCTGTTCGGAACATCAAGCATTCGGTTCGATGTTTCGTTGGACCTGATTGCTTTTCTGATCGTTCTGGGTGGTAGTATCTTTACTATGCGCAAGGTTTCGGCCTGGGCCGCAGCCAAACAAGAGGCGACCGGTGACCGCCCGAAAATCTGGCATATCCAGTTGGGCATCCTGTTCGTTCCGATGATCATCTTGCTGGCAGCACTGGGCTTCCACCTCGGCTACCCTGAACTAAAGGGTTTCAACTTCAGGGGCGGCACCCATATGCGCAACTCTTTGATCGCGTTGTGGCTAGCCTTGTCGCTGTACACAGCAGCCTTCATCGCCGAGATCGTGCGCGCTGGTATCCTAGCCATCTCAAAGGGTCAGAGCGAGGCCGCCGCTGCTTTAGGGCTGCGTCCGGGCCGGATCATGCGTTTGGTGATCCTGCCGCAGGCGCTGCGGGTGATTATTCCGCCGATGATCTCGAACTATCTGAACCTGACCAAGAACTCGTCACTGGCGATTGCGGTCGGATACATGGACATCACGGGTACATTGGGTGGCATCACCATGAACCAGACCGGCCGCGAGCTGGAATGTGTTCTGCTGCTGATGCTGGTCTATCTGTGCATCTCGCTGAGCATTTCGGCGGTGATGAACTGGTACAATAACCGTGTCAAACTGGTGGAGCGGTAATATGAGTGATGTTTCATTTGTCCGCACAGAGATGTTGCCGGAACAAGCTCCGCCAGCGTCTGAAGTCGGTGCGATTGGCTGGATCAGGCACAACCTGTTTTCCGGCTGGTTCAACTCGATCCTGACGTTGATTTCGCTTTATGCGATCTACTACGTTCTATCGGGTGTTCTGCCGTGGGTCTTCCAGTCCGTCTGGAACGCGAACTCGCTGAACGAATGCCGCGAGATCATGATGGCAACCTGGGGTTCAACCCATGGCCATGCCTGTTGGGCGGTGATCAACGATCGCTGGCTGCAGTTGCTGTTTGGGTTCTACCCAAGCCATCTGTACTGGCGTCCGATCGTTGCACTGCTACTGTTGCTAGTGGCACTTGCTCCGGTTCTATATTCGGACCGTGTGCCAACCAAGATGCTGATCTTTTCGGCGATCTACCCCTTCCTGATGGTCTGGCTTATGTGGGGCGGAACCATTTGGGGCCCGATCTCGGCAGCGCTGGGTTTTGTTGTTGGTTGGGGTGTCTACACACTGGTCAGCAAGCAACTGAGCGGCCTGTTTGGCATAATCCTTGGGGTTTTGGCCTCCGTGGTTTGGTGGCTGGTAATCTCCAGCTATTTCGCCAGTGCAATGGCATCGATCATCCCAATCGGCATTGAAGCGGTCCAAAGCCGTCAGTTCGGTGGGTTCATGCTCGCGATCTTGCTGGGTGTTGTGGCCATCGGTGTCTCGTTGCCGATTGGCATCGTGCTGGCGCTCGGCCGTCAGTCCGACCTGCTGATCGTTAAGTACCTGTGCGTGGGCTTTATCGAGTTCATCCGCGGCGTGCCCCTGATCACCCTTTTGTTTGTGGCCTCGCTGCTGCTGAACCTGTTCCTGCCACCGGGCACCAACTTTGACATCATCCTGCGGGTGATGATCATGATGACCCTGTTCTCGGCCGCCTATATGGCGGAGGTGATCCGGGGTGGTCTGGCTGCTCTGCCAAGGGGTCAGTATGAAGGTGCCGACAGTCTCGGCCTGAACTACTGGCAAGCACAGCGACTGATCATCATGCCGCAAGCCCTGAAAATCTCAATTCCGGGCATCGTGAGCACATTCATCGGGATATTCAAGGATACGACACTGGTGTCGATCATCGGACTGTTCGACGTGATCGGACTGGCATCCGCCATCCGTGCCGACACCGCCTGGAACGGCATCTACTGGGAACTGTTCGCATTCATCGCGGCGCTGTTCTTCGTCGTCTGCTTCTCCATGTCCCGTTATTCCATGTATCTGGAGCGCAAGCTTCAGACTGGCCACCGTTAAGGAGTTCAACACATGTCTGAACTTGCAATTGAACGCGAAATCGACCGCTCCAAGATGCAGGTGAGCGACGAGGTCGCCATCGAAATCACCAACATGAACAAGTGGTACGGGTCCTTCCATGTGCTGCGCGACATCAACCTGACCGTCAATCAAGGCGAGCGGATCGTTATCGCGGGGCCGTCGGGGTCGGGTAAGTCCACGTTGATCCGCTGCCTGAACGCGCTGGAAGAACACCAGCAGGGCAAGATCGTCGTGGACGGAACCGAGTTGTCGAATGACCTCAAGAACATCGACAAGATCCGGTCTGAGGTTGGCATGGTGTTCCAGCACTTCAACCTGTTCCCGCATTTGAGCATTTTGGAAAACTGCACGTTGGCCCCGATCTGGGTGCGCAAGACGCCCAAGAAAGAGGCCGAAGAGCGTGCGATGCACTTCCTGGAAAAGGTGAAAATCCCCGAACAGGCCGATAAGTACCCCGGTCAGCTTTCGGGTGGTCAGCAGCAGCGTGTGGCGATTGCCCGCTCGCTCTGCATGATGCCTCGGATTATGTTGTTCGATGAACCGACATCGGCGTTGGACCCCGAGATGATCAAAGAGGTGCTCGACACCATGATCGAACTGGCAGAGGAAGGCATGACCATGCTGTGCGTGACGCACGAGATGGGTTTTGCCCGTCAGGTCGCAAACCGCGTGATCTTCATGGATGCCGGTCAGATCGTTGAGCAGAACGAACCGGAAGAGTTCTTCAACAACCCCAAAAGCGAGCGGACGAAACTGTTCCTCAGCCAGATTTTGGGGCACTGAACCCGATTGCCAAATCAGGAAAAGGCGGGGCTATGGCCTCGCCTTTTCCTATTCCAGCAACGCGCGTGGAATGACAAACCCCTGAACATTGCCGCTGTGCCACCGAACGTTTGACCAATTCCTGATGTCAAAGTGGATCACCGTTGTTGCGCATGTCGGATAGTCGAAGAACCGGGCGTGATCCGGCGGGGTCTTGACGATCTGGTTTGCAAAAGAGGCGATGCCGGGATTGTGGCCCAACATCAAAACAGTCTGACCTGTCGCGCCCGATAATTCGCGCAGCATATCTGCGGAGTCCGCATGATAAAGGGTTCGGTGAAAGCAAACTTTGTCCGCGTGCAAACCCATCCTCTCCCAGGTTTCGCGCGTTCTGACCGAGCTTGAGCTAAGAACTTCTTGCGGCAGCCAATCGTTATCACGCAGCCATGCACCAATTGCCGAAGCTGACCTGCGCCCGCGCTTGTTCAGCGGGCGATCATGATCGGCAAGGGCGGGACTGTCCCAACTGGATTTCGCGTGGCGTGTCAGGATCAGGGTGCGGGTCATGACGGGTGAAACGCCTTCATGTGGTGTGCGGACTGTTCCGGATCGCGCTCGGCACCGGCGCTGAGAGGGCAAGACAGCCTTACAAGGCAGCCGCCTGTCATGCATGTTTGTCCTTCGGCGGTGGACAAGTGGCCATGGCAGGCTTCCACATCATAAAACTCCCTGCTGTTTAATGCTCCCACAGGACATGTTCGGGTACAGGGGGCCGCACATGCGTCGCAGGGGGCCGCGCCGGGCGGTGCGGGTATGGGAAACTCACTGCTGAAGTGCAGCGCACCTCGGAATGAGATCATCATGCCGACCTGATCATGTACCAAAGCCCCTACCGGGCTGCTGAACGTACGGCCTGACTTCAATGCCCAGTCGATAAAGGGCGCATAGGGCGGGCCGCCAAACGGAAAATAGGCTTTGGCGGACATGTCGTGTGCCATCTGCCCCACCACACGCGACGACCAGCGGTCAACCGGGTCTTTGCCGTGCCATTCCGGTGAGGATTTCAAGGCGGGCCAGAACGCGGCCCCGGCGCCCAACAGGATCAGCGTGCCGCCATCCAATTGCTTTGCGTCCGTAAGACGGGGGTGTAGCGCTCCCATGACGATCAGGCCGACGTTCTGTGACGCCTGTTCGATTTGAGCATAGGTCAACGCCGCTGCGGTCGAGGAGGGTGGATGGCCTTTGTTCATGTCTCCTCCGCCGAAAATTCAGTCCGGCCGGATCAGCGACCCGGCACCGTGTTCCGTATAAAGCTCAAGCAGCACGGCATTGGGTGCACGCCCATCGAGGATAACTACGGCACGGACCCCGCTGTGCAACGCATCCAGCGCAGTTTCGGTCTTTGGGATCATCCCGCCGGCAATTGTTCCGTCCAGCGTCATCTCGCGGATCTGACCGGCCTTCAGCTCGGTCACGACGTCACCCGCTGCGTTTTTTACGCCCGAGACATCGGTCAATAACAGCAGGCGATCGGCCTTCAGTGCCGATGCAATGGCCCCGGCCGCGGTGTCGCCATTAACATTGAAGGTCTCACCATTTCGACCAGCACCCAGAGGGGCAATCACCGGGATTACGTCATGTGCAAACAGGTCATGCAGGATTTTCGGGTTCATCTCTGCCGGACTTCCGACAAAACCCAGGGACTCATCGGTCTGATCACAGGTCATCAACTGCGCATCCTTGCCCGACAGGCCCACAGCCGAGCCACCCTGACCGTTGATGGCCTGTACGATGCGCTTGTTCACCAGGCCGGACAGAACCATCTCGACCACTTCAACGGTGGCTTTGTCGGTGACACGCTTGCCATTCACAAACTCGGATTGGATATCCAGCTTGTCCAGCATTGCGTTGATCATCGGACCGCCGCCATGCACGACGACCGGGTTTACCCCAACCTGACGCATCAGAACGACGTCGCGGGCAAAGCTTTCCATCGCCTCGTCGCTGCCCATGGCGTGGCCGCCAAGTTTGATGACGACAATCGCGCCGTCATAGCGTTGCAGGTAAGGCAGTGCGCTGTTCAGCGTTGCGGCGGTTGCGATCCAGTCCCGGTTCATGTCTCTTGTCTTCATGGCTGCAGTCCCTCTGGGAACCCGTGTTAGGACCTTTGCGCAGCTCTGCCAAGACCGGATCGCTTATAGCGCCGCACCGGGTTGTCCGATGCGGCCTGATTGCATGTCAGCTCATCGCGCGCTTTATCGCCGGGACTTTACTGATCAACAGCAAGTCAATGGCTAGCACGACCAGCAAAGTCAGGCCCACAAGCGGGAAGGCCATCGCGGTGAACAAGCCGATCAGGACGGCCCCTTTCCACAATGGCAGTTCCGCAGGCATCGGCGGTGCGGCTAGACGTCGGGCCCGCTGAGGACGACGTTTTACCCACATCACAACGCCAGAGACGCAGACGAAGATGACAGATAAGCAGAACACAACATTCAAAACAAAGTTCCACATACCTATCAAGCCCATGTGAAACGGGATGCCGAGCGCCATGGATTTCCCCATCACCGAGTAATCCTGATACCGGACATCCGCTAAAATCTTGCCGGTATACTGGTCCACATGAACGGTACGGTCATTCACCGGATCGGTCGAGTCGCTGCTCATGCTGTCGCGGTTCAGGGTCCAGACAGCATCCTCGCCGTTGGGATAGGCCACGCGGAACCGCCCGGTCATATCCAATGCGGAGCCAAGTGCAACAAGCGCGTCGATATCTACCAACGCGCCGTCTGGTATTCCGTCGACCCCGGCATCGGACCCTGAGGCAGGCATCGGGGTCTGTTCCAACGCCCATGGGACGTCGTTTTGGTGCCCGTGGTTCATGCTGGCGTGGATGTCATCGGACAGGGGCACGTTGTCCCATTTTTCAGCCGGAAAGCTGCTCCAGGGTTGGACGATCATGCCGCCCCAGACGCCTGCCCAAGACAAGCCCGAGATCAGAAAAACAACCAGCAACCCGGACATCCAGAATCCGATCACGGCGTGCAGCGATTTCCAAAAGGCGCGACTGCGTGCGTGCAGATTGGGCACAAAAGCAGCCAGGGCATTTCCACGCGGCCACCACAAATAAAGACCGGTAAAGACCAAAAGCAGGCTCAGTCCCGCCGCGACTTCTATTATGCGGTCTCCGGTTGTGCCGATCAGCAGAGTCGAGTGGATGTTGTCAGCCAGATCATACCACCCGGCGCGGCGATCCCAGACCTGCAGGACTTTTCCGGCATAGGGATCGATGGCCACAAGTCGCTGACCTTCTTCGGTTTTGATGCGGAACACGGTCGCCAAATCATCAGCTTTGGGACCGATCCATTCGACGACTGTGCCGGGCACCTCTTCAAGTGCAATAAGCGCCTGTTGGGATGGGGGTAACGCTTGCCCATGGACCTCTACGGCGATCTTTTCGCCATCGCGACCATCGAACTGGGTGATGAACATCATCATCAGGCCAGTAACGGCCAGAATTATCAGGAACGGGATGACGAAAATCCCCGCATAGAAATGCCACCGCCAGGCGGCGAAATAGAATTTTTGCGCAGCAGTGCTCTGCGCCGGGGTGTCCCCCAAGTTTTGGCTGTTTAGTGCCATATTTATTCTCCGGATTCGAGTATTGCCCCGCGCAGCGCGTGCACGGGTTCAAAAGTGTTGAAGTGAATCAGGAGAAGATGGGTGGCCCTCGCGCATCATAGCGGGCATAGAACCCGGCACTGCGATGGGTAAAATCACGATGGTCCCAGCGTGGCTGGATCGTAGCCGCAAAAGGGACGGTCGCGCCGACTGATGGCAAGTGAATATCAGCCGTAAAGCCTGCGAATGGGCACATTGCGCGCAAGTCCGTGTCGTCGTGCACAGGACCGTCGGGGTCCAGATCGACCCATTGTTCCACAGTGCCCTCGCCGGTACAGATCACCAGCAGAACTTTCCCATCCCCGCCCATCGCGGGCATCCAACCCTGTGGGATCGCACTGGTCAGTATTAGCGCCAGCAGCGTCAGAAACGGGAAAATACGACCGATCAGGATCATTCCAGATGCGCGATGATCGAGCGGAGTGTGGGGATTCCGTCGCCTTTTTCCGATGAGGTCAGGACGATCTCGGGGAAGGCGGCCGGGTGTTTGGACAACGCGCCGCGCACCTGATCCAGCACCTTCTGTCTCTCGTTGGCTTTGACCTTGTCTGCCTTGGTCATCACGCATTGAAATGTGACAGCGCTGGTATCCAACAGCTTCATGATCTCGGCATCGACCGGCTTCACCCCGTGGCGCGAGTCAATCAGAACAAAGGCCCGGCGCAGGGTCTGGCGACCGCTCAGGTATTGCTTCAGCAGCCGCTGCCATTTTTCAACGACCTTCACCGGGGCGTTGGCGTATCCGTACCCGGGCAGATCGACCAGATAGAGCTCAGGACCTTGGGTGAAAAAGTTGATCTCTTGCGTGCGGCCAGGCGTATTGGACGCGCGTGCCAGTCCCTTGGTGCCAGTCAGCGCGTTGATCAGGCTGGACTTGCCTACGTTTGAGCGCCCGGCAAAGCAGACCTCAAGACGGTCCGGTGCAGGCAGGCCATTCATGGCGACCACGCCTTTGACAAACTCGGACTCGCCCGCAAACAGTTTGCGGCCGCGTTCCAGCGCGAACTCGTCCGGGTCTTCAGCCAGTGGGAAGGGAAGGGTGGTCATAACGGGTGAACCTTATCGCCAACTGAAATTGTGCCGCCCCGGACGACCTCGGTGTAAACGCCGAAATCCTGATGGCCCCAGCTTTTCAATGTGCCCAGCGTATCTGCGTCGCGTACGCCGGTTTCGGGATTTGCCGTTGTGGCCAAACAACGTTGAATGCGCTCTTTGACACTGAACACGGCCTCGCCAATTTGCACCTCGCGACCCAGCCAGTCGAACTCTTCCCACAGGGGCAGGCCGTCGAACCAGATGTTACCACGCCAGCGCTGGATCGACAGATTGCTGCCAAGCTTTTGCGCGACCGCGCGGTGCGAAGCCATGTTGCACAGGCTGATCGAAGGATAGTCGCTGTCGGTCATACCGCGACCTGGTACACGGATGATCCGGGCCGACGCTGCCCGATCCGCAGGCATTAGCGGTTGGACCCAGTCCAGGAAAACCTGCTGCTGCTCGTCCGGATCAAAAGTCAGATCGGGACGGTCCGGATGTGTCAGCGTTACCGTGTCGCCGTTCAGCCGGGCTGAGATGGCCATAAGCTGCGGTGCCTTTGATCCACGGCTGAAATTGGCGCAAGGTACCCATTGCGAGCCATCGGCCTTGGACACTTCATGCGCGACCGCCCAAACGCGATCCCCGGGCATTGTCTGCCCGGGGGTCACTGTAACGGACTGAACGGCTTCACGACCATGACTTTTGATCGGATGCCGCCAGATATGAGTTACTTCAGCATTCATTTGTCGTCCGTTTTGGGCGTACGTTTGAAGCCGGATTTGATGTTGCCAAACACATCGGGCTTATAGCCCTGACTGCGCATGATCAGGTACTGCTGCGTGAAGGTGATCGTGTTGTTCGCGATCCAGTAAACGACCAGCCCGCTGGCAAAGCTGCCCAGCATGAACATGAATACCCAAGGCATCCAGGCAAAGATCATCGCCTGAGTTGGGTCTGTTGGTGCCGGGTTCAGTTTTTGCTGCAACCACATCGAGATCCCCAACAGCAAAGGCAGGATACCGATGAAGATCAGCGCCATGAAAGTATCTGGCTGCGGACCTGCAAAGGGCAGCAAACCAAACAGGTTCATGATCGACGTCGGATCGGGTGCGCTCAGATCCCGGAACGGACCAAACCATGGGGCTTGACGCAGTTCGATGGTAACAAAGATCACCTTATACAGAGAGAAGAAGATCGGGATCTGCATCAGGATCGGCAAACAGCCCGCGGCCGGGTTCACCTTTTCCTTCTTGTACAGCTCCATCATGCCCTGCTGCATCTTCTGGCGGTCATCGCCGGCGGCTTCTTTCAAGGCCTCCATTTGCGGCTGAAGTTCTTTCATCTTCGCCATCGAGACGTAGGATTTGAACGCCAGCGGGAAGAGGATCGCCTTGATGATCAGCGTCAGGCCGATGATCGACCAGCCCATATTTCCGATCAATGCGTTGATGTTGTGCAGCAGCCAGAAAATCGGCTTGGTCAGGAAGTAGAACCAGCCCCAGTCGATGCTGTCGACGAACTTCTGCACACCGGCAGCCTGATACTCGCGGATAGTCTCCCATTCTTTCGCACCTGCGAACAGCTGGGTGGTGACTTCTTCAGTTGCGCCGGGCGCAACAGTCAGCGTCGGCAGAACTGTTTCTGTCTGGTAGATCTTGCGGCGAGCGTCATACTTTGCCGCCGCTTTGAATGCCGACCCCTCCGCAGGGATCAGAGTGGTCATCCAATAGTGATCTGTAAAACCGACCCAGCCGCCTTCCTTGATCTGGAAGACTTCGGCCTGCGCACGTTCGTTCGGGTCAATGTCAAAGTCGCGCACATCGCCATAGTCGATCTCGTCCAGAACGCCATCGGCCATGACCATCACGCCTTCATGCAAAATGAAGAAGTTCTTCAGGTCGGGCAGATCGCCGTCTTCACCCATGCCGTGACGGGCCAGGATGCCGTATGGGGCCATGCCGACCACGGCCTGGGTGTTGTTTTCAACCGACTGGGTGACAGTGAACATATAGTCCTGATCCACTGCAATGTTGCGACGGAAGGTTAAGCCATTGCCGTTGTCCCATTTCAGAGTGACCGGAGTATCGACGCCAAGGGTTTCGCCGTCTTCAACGGTCCACAGCGTGTTCGGGCCGGGGACGTCCGCACCTGCAACACCTGCGCCCGGTGCCCATCCGTACAAGGCATAATACGCCGAATCCGACCCGACGGGCGACAACAGCTCAACAATGGGTGCGCCTTCTTCTATCGAAACTTTGTAGTCTTTCAGGAACAACTCATCGATGCGACCGCCTGACAGGGACAGGCTGCCTTTCAGGCGGGGCGTTTCGATTTCGACCCGCGGTGCCTGGGCGTCGGGTTCGATCTCAGTTGCGTCTGCAGTTGCTTCACCAACCGTATTCGTGCCGGCGGCGCTTGGGGTCTGAACCTCGGTGCCATCAGTCGCGCTGATTTCGGTGGTTTCCGGTGCGGTTGTCTGTTCCGGAGGAGGAAACAGCACGAACCAAACCAGGATCACGAGAAAGCTGAGCGCGGTTGCGAGGATGAGGTTCTTGTTCTGATCGTCCATCGGGGACAGCCACCTTGAGCAGTGAAAGACACCCGCTGGGTTCAACAGAGTGCGGGCCCAAAGGTCAAGCGGAATCGCCCTATTATTCATCACGGATTGGGGTTCTGTGGCGTTAATTCGCGCCTAAGGACCTGCCTGACGCCCGATTTTTGGCATTCCGTTGAGTTTGTTCTGATGTGCGGCCATCCATTCCAACGTCTTTTCAAAAGGAATGGGCTTGCCAATTCCAAACCCCTGCACATGATCGCAACCCAGCTGCGCCATCAGGGCATGTTCACCGGGCGTCTCGACTCCTTCGGCCAAGGTTTCGATATTCAGCCGTTCCGCCATGGTTAAAATGGCACTGACCAACTGCTGTTGGTTTGCGTCCCTATCCGCTTTCGTCACGAAGGACCGGTCAATTTTAATGCGTGAAACGTCAAAGCGCTTGATCGAAGCGATGGACGCGTGACCGGTGCCAAAATCATCAAGATCAATGCAGCAGCCAAGCTTGGACATGCTTGTAACGTTGCGGGTGATCACGTCATCGGGACGTCGCGAAAACACGGTTTCAAGAACCTCGACTGACAACCTGTCGGGGGTCAGGTCATTTTGATCCAGCTCCCATTTAAGTCGGTCGATTAGTGCCGGGTCACGCAGTTCTTCGGAGGAGAAATTCACGCCAATCCGTGGCACAGCCATGCCAGCGCTGTCCCACTCGCGCATAGCGGCGAACGCGTGATGTCGCATCACCTGTCCCAGGCGTTCCATCAGGTCAGCTTGTTCGGCAAAGGGCAGAAAAACCTGCGGTCCCAACACGCCTTTTTGCGGGTGTTCCCAACGGGCTAACGCTTCGAAACCGGTGACCTGCCCGGTGTCTGTGGAAATTTGCGGCTGAAACCAAGGCCGGATTTCGCTGCTATCCAAGGCTGCAATAAACTCATTTCGGAGGTTGGCGCGCACGCGAGCCCGCCGCTGCGTTTCCGACGAAAAGGCGCGGATCGTTGCTGGACCATTTCTTTGCGCTTCCGCCAGTGCTGCACCGGCGGCATCAATCCATTCAGCAAACGCAACATCCGGCAACGCGGATTGCAGACAAAACCCGATTGAACATGACATGTAAACGCTGGTGCCATTCAGCGTGATTGGCTCATCGACGGCGCCCTGAATGCGCCCCGACATCTGAATGCAGGCCTCCAGATCCAGATTCTGCGCGGCGTGCAGGCCGATTGCGATCTTGCCCTGGTCCAGCCCAGTGGCAATGTCATGTGAGCGTATGACCGAAAGAACCCGGCTGCGGAACTGGTCAGCCATTACGTTCCCGGCCGCATTTCCGTGCAGATCAAGACATTCAGAAAACCCGTCCAATTCAACAATCATACAGGAGGCTTCGTGACCAGTGCGCTGATTTTTCGCAAACAGCGTTTCCATCTGGGCCGCAAACCTGTCGAGAGACAGGAGGCCGTTACAGTCTTTTTCCCGAATGCTGGCCTTGTGCGCGGTTGATACCGCGGCGAACACAAGCGGCAGTGCAAGCGCCGCGACAACCAAGACCCGCTCGCCGCCGATCCAATACGCGGCCAGACTGATCGCGGGCGCGAAGGCCAAGGCGGGCGGGCCGCTTAGCGCTGCGGCAAGAGATTCAAGAATTCTGCTGAATGAGATATGTTTCCACATCGAATCTTCGGGCCTCTACCTTGCGTTTGAAACGCTCAGGTCGACCCTAGGAAACCATTCTGAGTCACTCGTTAACGGAGCTGTGGAATTTCGTTGGAATTTTCGTCTTTTTCACTCGGGTTGAGTGCAAGATTTTGAAAATCAAACAATTTGGGGTCCAAAAGATGCGATGGGCGCGCGTTTGTCAGGGCTCGAAACATCACCTGACGGCGTCCGGGGCTGTTCTTTTCCCATTGATCCAGAATCTGTTTGACCTGTTGGCGCTGCAAACCATCCTGGCTACCGCACAGATCGCAAGGGATAATCGGATAGCTCATCGAGGTGGCGAATTTTTCGCAATCTGCTTCGGCAACATGGGCGAGGGGGCGGAAGACGAACAGGTCGCCTTCTTCATTTACCAGCTTTGGCGGCATGGTAGCCAAACGTCCGCCGTGGAACAGGTTCATGAAGAACGTCTCAAGGATATCGTCACGGTGATGACCCAATACGACGGCACTGCAACCTTCTTCTCGGGCAATTCTGTACAGATTGCCGCGGCGCAGACGTGAACACAGAGCACAATAGGTACGGCCCTGTGGAACTTTGTCCATCACGATGGAATAGGTGTCCTGATATTCAATCCGATGCGGAACGCCCATTCGTTCCAGGAACTCGGGCAGGACAGTGGCCGGAAATCCGGGCTGGCCCTGGTCGAGGTTGCAGGCCAGTAAATCAACGGGCAGCAGGCCACGCCATTTCAGTTCGTACAGAACGGCCAGCAGGGTATAACTGTCCTTACCGCCGGACAGGCAAACCAGCCAGCGGGGCGGTTTCCCGTCCTTGTCATGCGCGGACGGGTCCACCATCCCATAGTGCTCGATGGCCTCACGGGTCTGGCGCACAATGCGTTTGCGCAGCTTTTTGAACTCGGTGGTCGAGGGCGCGCCTGCAAAGAGCGGGTGGATATCGTCAGCTTCGTCAAACATGCGCAGCCCCTACAGCAGTTGAGCCAACCGGGCAAGTGGCCGGGTCAGCCCAGTCGGGCCAGAAGGGCGTCCGTGTCCAGCCCGGATACCGATCCGTGAATGCGACCGCTGTTGCCCAAAAGCCTTGTGGCGATGAATCCGTCTGCAACGGCCGCGGTTGCGCGACGCAATAGCTGAGCTGCTGTCAGCAGCAATGCAGTACGTTCGGCAAACCAACGGGCTTCACTCTCGGGCGGCAGCCCGGGCCACCGATCACGATGCGCTTTGAGCGCGGCGTCATAGCCGTGGTCGACACCTGTTGCTATATCCAGTTCGGCCTGCAGGACCTCAGCGGCCAGCGGGTCGCGAGACAGGCTGCGCAGAATGTCGAGACAGATCACATTGCCCGACCCCTCCCAAATACCGTTCAGCGGGGCTTCGCGATACAGCAGGGGCATGGGCGTGTCTTCGACATAGCCCATGCCACCCAGCACCTCCATCGCCTCAACCACTACGGCCGGGCACCGCTTGTTATTCAGGAACTTGGCCAGGGCGACACCGATACGGGCAAAGGCCTTGTCTTCGGGTGACTGGCCGTCGAAGGCCTGCGCGACGCGCATCCCCAGCGTCAATGCGCCCTCCCAGTCCAACACGAGATCCGCCAGAACAGCGCGCATCAGAGGTTGGTCGATCAACCGGCGCTGAAAAGCGCTCCGGTGGGTGACCCAATGATGCGCTTCGCTGAGGGCTGCGCGCATCAGGCCCGCCGGGGCCACGGCTGTATCCAGCCGGGTGTGATGGACCATCTCGATAATTGTTCGAACGCCCGCGCCTTGCTCCCCCAATTGGTAAGCCAGTGCGTCGTGATATTCGACTTCGGACGAGGCGTTGGATTTGTTCCCCAGCTTGTCTTTAAGTCGCATCAGGTGGATGGCGTTGCGTTCACCGTCCAGCCACCGGGGGACGAGGAAACAGGTCAGCCCACCGGGCGCTTGTGCCAGCGTCAGAAAACCGTCCGACATGGGGGCCGAGCAGAACCACTTATGCCCGCGCAGGCGCCAATGCTCTCCGTCCTGGCTGGCAACAGTGGTATTGGCGCGCACGTCCGAGCCGCCCTGCTTTTCGGTCATTGCCATGCCCAAAGTGGCGCTGGTTTTTTGTTCAATCGGTTTCGTCGCCGGATCATAGCTGCGCGCCATGAGCTTGGGCCGCCACACGGAGGTGATCTGTTCATTGGCACCAAGGGCCGGGATCGCCGCATATGTCATGGTCAATGGGCAGCAATGGCCCGGCTCAACCTGGCTTGCCAGATACATCATCGCCGCGTGTGTCGTGTGACCGCCGGGCTGCCCATCCCAAGCCAGAGCAGCATACCCGGCGGATTGGCTGATCTGCATCATATGATGATAGGCGGGATGAAACCGGACCTCGTCCAAACGCCTGCCGCCCTGATCGAACAGTCGCAGCTCCGGCAGGTGCCGATTGGCCTCACGCCCCAGCTCGCGGGTCGCTGTCTGCCCCAAAGTTTCCCCATAAGCCGCCAATTGTGCCGCGCGGCCGCCTGAGAAATGCACTGCGTTTTGCAGCACAGGGTCCGAGGACCAGAGGTCGAAATCCCCACGCGCTGGGGGTTGGTTCAAAACGTCATGAGTGGGCAGGGTCTGGCGGGCGTCGGATGTCATCTGAACCTCGGGCTGAACGCACTCAAGTGTTCAGCGAGGGTTTGAACGGGTCAAGCCTGACGGAAGGTCACAAGGGTTAGCTGTCATCTTCCCTGGGATTGGGGACGGGATCGTATCCGTCGCCACCCCAGGGATGGCATCGACCAATTCGCCGCGCTGCAAGCCAGCTTCCCTTGATCGCACCATGCTTTTCCAATGCTTCCAGAGCATAGGCCGAGCAGGTGGGTTGATACCGGCAATTGAACCCGACCCAAGGACTGAAGACCAGTCGGTAAATCCTGACGGGCAGGGCTACGATATGAGACAACAGGGTCATTTTCCCCCGCCGTGCAGTTTGCGCAGTGCGTAGCGTAGATCGTCCAGAAGCGCCTCAAAGGGCCGCGCGGCTGTGGTTTCGGCTCGTCCAATCAGAACGTAGTCCCACCCGTTTTGGCCATTCTCGGGCAGAACAGCCCGGGCGGCTTCGCGTAGCCTGCGTTTAGCCCGATTTCGGGCGACGGCATTACCGACTTTTTTGGAGCAGGTAAAACCAACCCGGATTCCCGACCCCTCGTCGGGCGCGCGTTTGCGGGCCTGCACCATCATCGAAGACGTGCCCTGCCTGCGCGCGCGGGCGGCTTGCAGGAAATCGGATCGCTTTCTGAGAACTGTCAGAGATTCGGGCGCGCAAACGGACGCCGCCGGGGGCATATCCCCGGGGTGGTTCTTACCATCCTCAGGGGCCTCCGGCGGCGTCATGTTCATAACCTGATCGGTGAGCGGTTTACGCGCTCAGCGACTTGCGGCCTTTTGCGCGGCGCGCGTTCAGGATCTTGCGACCGGCCTTGGTGGCCATGCGCGAGCGGAAACCGTGGCGGCGTTTGCGAACCAGGTTCGAAGGCTGATAGGTGCGTTTCATCGCTCCGTCTCCATTAAATGCGGTCGGGTGCGGCGCGGATTCGCCTGCCCGTAGTGTTCGAAGCCCGTCCTCTACTGGGTAGCGGAGGGTAAGTCAAACCCCTAGGTGGGGGTTTTCGCGCCTTTTGCAACAATTCTGTAATCGGGGCGGGCAAAAGGTTTCAAAATGGCAGGTTTATCGCCCCAAACCCTCACATTCCCTACCAAAAACATCAAGGCCGCGTGAGGCCCCTGTTGCCCGGCGCGCAAGCAGCGCATGTTGGGTGCAGAATGAAACGCAACAAACCGGACAGCCTCATGAGCGATACGACTCAGGCGCCGCGCAGCGGTCTTGCGCGGCACATTCCATTGCTGGTGATTCTCACCGTAGCTGCGGTGGGTTTTTTCACGTTGGGTGATTATCTGACTTTTGAAACACTGCGGGACAATCGCGAAGCGCTGTTGGCTTGGCGTGATGCCAACTACTGGGCAATGGCCGGGGCATTTGTCGGCATATACATCGTCATCGTCGCGTTTTCGCTGCCAGGTGCGGCAGTGGCGTCTATGACCGGTGGGTTTCTCTTTGGCCTGTTCGCCGGAACCGTGTTCAACGTATTTGCGGCCACCATCGGTGCGTCGGCGATCTTCCTGGCGGCGCGCTGGGGGTTGGGTGAATCCCTGACCAAACGGCTTGAATCCTCGGAAGGAGCGATCAAGAAACTGAAAGACGGGCTGCGCGAGAATGAGATCTCGGTGCTGTTTCTGTTGCGCCTAGTCCCCGTTGTGCCGTTCTTTGTGGCCAATCTGGTTCCTGCACTGGTCGGTGTGAAGTTCCGCAACTTCCTGATCACCACTGCGCTGGGCATCATTCCTGGGGGTATAGTCTATACATGGATCGGCGTTGGGCTGGGTGGCGTGTTCGACCGGGGCGAAACACCGGATGTCTCGCTATTGTGGGAACCATTTGTGATTGGTCCGATCATAGGCTTGTGTGTGCTGGCCGCGCTGCCAATTGTGATAAAATCCCTGCGTGGCCGAAAGGACGGCTGAAATCATGCAAGAAATGAAAACCGATATCCTGGTGATTGGCGCCGGGTCCGGGGGGCTGTCAGTCGCTGCTGGCGCTAGCCAGATGGGAGCCGATGTCATCCTTTTGGAAGGCCACAAGATGGGCGGCGATTGCCTCAATTTCGGCTGCGTCCCGTCGAAGGCCCTGATTGCTAGCGGCAAGGCGGCCTATGGTCAGGCACATTCTGCCGCGCTGGGCGTGGCTGATGTAGCGCCTCAGGTAGATTATGGCGCCGCCAAGGACCACGTACATGATGTGATCGCTCAGATCGAGCCGATGGACAGCCAGGAGCGATTCGAAGGCTTTGGCGTCAAGGTGATCCGGGAATTCGGCAGCTTTGTTTCTCCGACACTGGTGCAAGCGGGCGAGTATTTGATCACCGCGCGGCGGGTGGTGATCGCAACGGGTTCGTCACCTTTGTTGCCTCCGATTCCGGGGCTGGAACAGGTGCCGTTCTACACCAACGAGACGATCTTTGATCTGCGCGACAAGCCGGAACATCTTTTGATCATTGGCGGCGGGCCGATCGGGATGGAGATGGCGCAAGCGCATATCCGATTGGGGTGCAAGGTCACGGTGATCGAAGGTCTGCAGGCGCTGGGCAAGGACGATCCCGAGGCAGCCGCGATCGTTCTAGACAGCTTGCGCGCCGAAGGCGTGGCGATTCACGAAAACGCGATGGTTGCCCAGATCCGCGGCAACAAAGAGGCCGTCGAGGTTGTGACCGAGGCGGGTGAGATCTACTCGGGGTCTCATCTGTTGCTGGCAGCAGGGCGAAAAGCCAACACAGAGCGCCTGAACCTACAGGCCGCCGGGATTGAGCCGACCCGCACCGGTATCAAGGTCGACGAGGCGCTGCGCACAACGAACCGCAAGGTTTACGCCATTGGCGATGTCGCAGGTGGCCTGCAATTCACTCATGTGGCCGGGTATCACGCGGGCATCATCATTCGTTCCGCTTTGTTTGGTTTACCGTCAAAGACAAAAACCGCACATATCCCCTGGGCAACCTATACCGATCCGGAATTGGCGCAGGTTGGTCTGACCGAAGCCCAGGCGCGCGAACGGCATGGTGAAAATGTGGAAGTCGCGCGCTTTGACTATCACCACAACGACCGCGCGATCTCTGAACGCAAGACAAAAGGGTTCATTAAGGTCATGGTTGTAAAAGGCCGGCCTTTGGGCGCTACAATCGTGGGTCATCAGGCCGGTGAGTTGATCAACTTGTGGTCGCTGGCCTTGGCCAATAACCTGAAGATGGGACAGATCGCCGCGATGGTTTCACCTTACCCGACGATCGGAGAGCTTAACAAACGGGTGGCGGGTGCCTATTTCTCGCCAAGGCTGTTTGAGAATCAAACGGTTAAACGTGTCGTCAGGTTCGTCCAGCGTTGGATGCCCTGACCAGGAAGGGAGAGCAGATTGAATTCGCTGTCGGGCCGATTTCTGATCCTGACGACGGTCTTCGTAATGTTGGCCGAGATTTTGATCTTTGTTCCTTCGATCGCGCGCTTTCGTGAAGATTTCCTCCTGAACAGGCTTGAACGGGCTCAGATCGCGTCTTTGGCGCTGCTGGCCGACGACATGCTGGCCGAAGACCTTGAGGCCGAACTACTGGCTAATGCGGGTGTCTATAACGTCGTGCTGCGCCGGGATGAGGTGCGTCAGCTGATGCTGTCTTCGCCGATTCCGGAACAGATTACCAAGACCTACGATCTGCGCGACGCAGGGCCTTGGGTATTGATCCGCGACGCGCTGGCGCGTCTGTTCACGACTGAGAATGAAGTCATCCGCGTGATCGGAGAGCCCGTCAAAGGGGCAGGCCTGTTGATTGAGGTTACCATAGACAGCATGCCCTTGCGCATGGCGATGACGGATTATGGCCTGCGAATTCTGGGGCTGTCTTTTGTCATCTCCATTATCACCGCGTTCTTTTTGTTTTTGGCTGTGCGCGTGGTTCTGGTGAAACCGATCAAAGGTGTCGTGGGGTACATGCAGCGCTATGCCGGAGCGCCAGAAGACGCGCGTGGGATCATTTCGCCTAACTCCAAAGTAAGCGAACTGCGCGAGGCTGAGGAGGCGTTGCAGCAATTGCAGACTGAGCTAACTCAGGCCCTGAAGCAACGTGAACGGCTGGCCCAACTTGGTGGCGCGGTGGCCAAGGTGAGCCACGATCTTCGGAACATACTGACCTCGGCACAGCTGTTCACCGACCGGATAGAGACCAGCGATGATCCATTGGTGCGGCGTATGGCGCCCAAGCTGGTAAACTCGATCACGCGGGCGGTGTCGCTGTGCGAAAGTACGCTGGCTTTCGGACGCGCGGAAGAGCCTGCACCGACGCTGACCATGGTGCCCTTGCACGATGTTGCCGCAGACGTGGTTGCCAGCGAACAACTGGCCGTTGCGGATGCCTGCATCGAGATTGTGAACGACGTGCCCAAGGACTTAGTGGCCCGTGCAGACCCGGAACAGATATTCCGTGTCATGATGAACCTTGTACGTAACGCGCGTCAGGCCTTGGTTGCGTCTGGGAAGCCGGGAAAAATCTCGATTGCCGGCTGTGTGCAAGAAGATGACTGGTGCGTCGAGATCAGGGATAATGGCCCCGGATTGCCGCCCAAGGCTCGCGAGAACCTGTTCACTCCTTTTCAGGGCGGAGTGCGTAAAGGAGGTTCTGGCTTGGGGCTTGCCATCTCTCAGGAACTGGTGCGCGGGCATGGCGGTGACCTGATACTGGCGCATACCGGTCCCGAGGGCACGACCTTTGAAATCAGACTCCCGCGGGGCGACGGGACTTTTTGAAAATTTTTTGAAGAATCGACTTGCGCGTCCCAGAACCTGGGTCTACATAGCGCCTCACCAACGCGGACCGATAGCTCAGCTGGATAGAGTACTTGACTACGAATCAAGGGGTCGGGGGTTCGAATCCTCCTCGGTCCGCCATTGGTTTCCTTCAACGGCAACACTGACCGGAATCTTACCGCTCTCCACTGCACGCAGGAGGCGGTGTTCGTGACTTTCCAGAAGTTTAGTCACGCCGTGGACATACTTCTTGGACAGCTGGGTATTGGCGGCGATTTCAGTTTCAGAGTAGCTCTCATTCCATATTTTGACATGCAAACGCAGCGAAATTCCGGTGAACTCGCCGAACTCGATTTGGGGGACTTCATTTGCAACTCAGGTTTTAGGTAAATTTTCTTCATCTATGCAGCATTCGTTTTGCAGAAACGAGATGACCTCCCACAGGCGGTGATATTTAGGGATGCACTGCAACACGCGGCCGCGGCGATCCTGAACTATCAGACCCGCTTTCATCAAGCTATTCACGTGATGGGTCATTGATGAGTTTGGTATCCCCAAATCATCTCGAAGTACGCCGACAGGCAAGCCATCAAAACCTGATTGGACGAGGCGCTTGAAGATCCTCAATCGGTGGGGGTGCCCCAACTCTTTTAGCACTCCAGCTGCATCTTCAAAGTTCATTCCATCCTCTTGGTAAAAATTACGATATTACCGGTAATATGCAAAAATACGATATCGTTGCCCATAATTACGATAAAACCGGTAATATAGTAAAAAAACATGTCACCCGAACTTCTCACTAGCTTGCATGATGCCGCAAAAATGTTTCTGTTTCTGGCATTCGAACTGGCGCTGCTCTTTCTGCTTATTAGCTATGGCGTTGGGGTGTTGCAGGAATACATTTCTCCCGAGCGCATTCAGTCGATTCTGAGCTCACGAAAAGGCAAAGGTTACGTCATCGCGGCGATGCTTGGCGCAATCACGCCATTTTGTTCATGCTCGACCATACCTTTCCTCAAAGGCCTCCTGCGAGCCCGCGCCGGGTTTGGGCCGATGTTGGTGTTCCTATTCTCAAACCCGTTGCTAAACCCGATCATCATTGGCCTGTTTGCGGTGACGCTCGGCTTTCAGGTCACCGTGGTCTATTTTGGAATCGCGCTTGGCGTTTCAATTTTGGCAGGGTTTGTTCTCGAGAAAATCGGGTTTGAAAAATACGTTGAACCCTCCGCTTATGACGCGCCAAAGGCGAATGGTTGCTGTTCATCTTGCTCAGCGGTCCCCGCGCCTGAGAGCCGCTGGAGACGGATTTGGAATGTGACCTGGAAAGACTTCAAGGGTGTGTTGCCTTACCTTTGGCTTGGTATTCTGATCGGCTCTTTCATTTATGGTTTACTGCCAACAGAGTTCATCAGTAGGTCCGCAGGCGGTGACAACCTGCTGGCCGTCCCGGTTTCCGCAGTCATTGGCATACCGCTTTATATCCGTGCCGAGGCCGTCATTCCGCTTAGCGCTGCTCTGGCCGCCAAGGGCATGTCGTTGGGAGCCGTCATGGCGTTAATT
The DNA here is from genome assembly GCF_056537985.1 of Ruegeria sp. BI12. Taxonomy (NCBI): domain Bacteria; kingdom Pseudomonadati; phylum Pseudomonadota; class Alphaproteobacteria; order Rhodobacterales; family Roseobacteraceae; genus Ruegeria; species Ruegeria sp. BI12. Next base: position 260,996 of record NZ_JBQFSL010000001.1, read on the forward strand.
ATTGGTAGTGCTGGGGCCAGCCTGACCGATGTCATCTTGCTGCGATCGATCTTCAAGATGCCCATGATCGTAGCCTTCCTGGTGGTTATCGTCGGGATGGCGATGTTAGCTGGCTTCAGCTATGCACTTACTCCGCTTGGATCAGATATTGTTATCACTATCGCGTCCAACATGTCGCAATAAATCCCCTGAAGAGGGCAGCGGAGCTGGTAATGACCCGGTTTCGCCGCCCTCTTGCCGGAAGAACTTCAAGCAACTTCAATGCTGGCGGTCCCGCTTCTAATTGTTTTAGGCTGTTGTAGAATATGAATATCTGACTTTTTTGTTTTTGAGATCTGAACATGAACCGCTTGTCTGCACTTTTAATCTTGTTTCTCGCCCTGACAGTTGCAAACCCCTTGGCTACTCATGCCCAATCAGCCAAAGAAACTGCACCAAAACCCAAAGTGACTGTTGTTGAAGTTGAAGCCAAACAGGTTTCAGAAGCCGAAGTTTTCACTGGCAGAATAGAACCGATTGACCAGGTGGATATCATGGCCCGCGTTCCCGGGTACGTCGAAAACATCGGATTTGAAGAAGGCGCCCTCGTTTCAAAAGATGATCTGCTAATACAAATCGAACCAGACGCCTACGAGGCCGCAATCACACAAATTCAAGGTCAAATCAAATCAGCGCAGGCTGAAAAGACCCTAGCGGATATCGAGTTGGATAGACAGCAGAAGCTTTTTGAAAAAGACGATGTTGCAGAAAACATCGTTCAGCGGGCCGAAGCACAGCAAGGAAAAACCGAAGGTGAGTTGCTGCAATTGAAGGGGAGTCTTCAGGACGCCGAACTTGACCTATCCTACACAAAAATTACGGCCCCATTTGATGGGCGTATGAGTTTTACCGATCTGTCCGTTGGCGCATTTGTCAGCCCAAACAGTGGTGTTTTGGTGAACCTTGCCAGCATTGATCCGATTTATGTCTCTTTTCCTGTTTCGGAAACCGAGTTTCTGAAATTCAGAAATGATCGCTCTGACAATAGCAATCAACCATTAGAGATTGGGTTGATCCTGGCGGATGGCGAGGACTACCCGCATAGCGGCAAAGTGGCTCTTCTCGACACAAAGGTTCAGTCGGGAACAGACACGATCATGATAAAAGCCACGTTTCCGAATCCGAACGGAGCCCTTCTGAACGATCAGTTGGTCCGAGTGAAAGTTGTTGAACAACCTCAGGATAAATCCCTGGTCATTCCTGCGGTGGCGTTGCAGCGGGATCAATCCGGCTATTTCGTTTTGACCGTCGATGATAGCGGCAAGGTTGCAAAGCAGGTAATTTCCGTTGCGCGCATTGCTGGTACCGAGGCTGTGTTGGACAAGGGTCTCAATCAAGGTGATCTGGTCGTCACCGAAGGTCTGCAGCGTGTTCACGCAGGTATGGAGGTCGATGCAGAAAAAAAGGCACCGGCTGTGCCTTCGCAAGAAAGTAAAGATCCAGACAAAGGCGAGGCGGAAGCGCAATCCAAGACCAACAACCCTCAGGAAACTCAAACGGCAAAAGAGGATTGATCAGTGATCTCTCAACTCTTTATTCGCCGCCCCCGTTTCGCGCTGGTCATTTCGATAGTCATCACTCTTGCCGGCTTGATTTCGTTGACACAGTTACCTGTCGAGCAGTTGCCCGACATTGTACCGCCTCAGGTTCAGGTCACGACAGCCTATTCGGGTGCTGGTGCGGATGTTGTGGAGTCCACCGTCGCTCAGGTGATTGAAGAGCAGATCGTTGGCGTGTCCGACATGTTATACATGAAATCGACCAGCGGCTCGGACGGTAGCTATAGTTTGCAGGTCACTTTCGAGCCGGGCACCGACCCGGATATCAACGCGGTAAACGTTCAAAACCGGGTAAGCTTGGCGATGTCCGGCCTTCCAGACGAAGTCGTAAGGGCGGGGGTAAGCACCAAAAAGAAAAGCTCGGCCCTGTTGCAAGTCATTGCGATAACCTCCGACAACCCCGATCACGACGCCCTCTATTTGTCCAACTTTGCCACGATCAACATACTGGACAGCATCAAGCGATCGCCAGGGGTTGGCGATGCTTCGATCTTCGGCGCCCAGGACTATTCCATGCGGGTCTGGCTGGACGTTGACCGGATGACCAACCTGCAAGTGTCTGTTGATGACGTGATAAACGCCGTTAACGGGCAAAACGTGCAAGCAGCTGTTGGGCGCGTAGGTGCGCAGCCGATGACCGAAGATCCGGTCTTTCAGCTCAATATCCAAACGCAAGGCAGGCTAAGCAGCGTCGACGAGTTCGAGCAAATTGTTGTCCGGTCGCTACCGGACGGTTCGTTCGTTTTTCTTGGTGATGTCGGGACCGTCGAACTTGGGGCTAAGTCGCAGGATTCATTTTCTAAATTCGAAGGCAAGCCGACGGCGATGGTTGGTGTTTACCTAGCGCCTGGGGCCAATGCACTTTCGACTTCCGAAGGTGTAAACAAAGCGATTGAAGCCTTGCAGGGTTCCTTTCCTGACGATGTCAGCTGGAGCATTCCGTACAACTCCGTAACTTTCGTAAAGGCCAGCATAGACGAGGTGGTCAAGACGCTGCTGGAAGCATTTGTACTTGTCGTCATCGTCGTCTTCCTGTTCCTCGGAAGTTTCCGTATGGCATTGATCCCGCTCATTGCGGTTCCGGTGTCCTTGATCGGCGCATTAAGCTTCCTTCTTGCCCTCGGGTTTTCGTTGAATACAGTCTCGTTGCTTGCCTTGGTTTTGGCCATCGGGATTGTTGTCGATGACGCCATTGTCGTCATCGAGAACGTTGAAAAGGTCATGAGCGAACGGCCAGAATTGACCGTTGCCGAGGCAACTGGTGAGGCTATGAACCAGATAACCGCACCAATACTTGCAATCACGTTTGTTCTACTGTCGGTGTTCGTGCCGGTTGCGTTCATTCCTGGGATTACCGGGGCGATGTTTCAGCAATTTGCTGTGGCCGTGTCATTTTCAATGCTGATCTCTGCCCTGAATGCTCTGACACTTAGCCCTGCCCTGTGTACTCTTTTGCTGAAGCGCGATAACGAACCCAAAAAGGGGCCGTTGGCCTGGATTTCTCGACGTATCGACAATGCGCGCGACGGCTATGCCTTGGTTGTCACAAGATTGGCGCGGCGCGCGCTTCTGTCCATTCTATTCCTTGGTTTTGCCCTTTTCGGCGCAGGCGTTCTTTTCAAAGTTACACCGTCCGGGTTTTTGCCTGTGGAAGATCAAGGAGTTTATTTTGTCGAGGTGGCATTGCCTGAAGGTGCCTCGATCAACCGGACTGCGATCGTATTGGATGGTGTTTATGACATCTTGAAGGACGGGCCTGGTGTTGAAGAAGTTATGACTGTGACCGGTTTCAGTTTTGTTGACGGCATCTCGAAATCCAACGGTGGATTTGCCATTGTCATCATGAAACCGTTTGAAGATCGCACAGATCCGTCGCTGTCGGTCAACGCGTCTATCCAATACGCGCGACAGAGCTTTACCCAATTGGAGTCTGCCGTTGCTTTTCCTTTCAACCTTCCCCCCATCATGGGTCTTGGGACGGGCGCGGGGTTTGAATTTCAGTTGTTGGATTTGCATGGCGGCGACGTTGTTGATCTCGGGGCAACTGCCATGGGGTTGGTCACCTCAGCCAATGCAGACGACCGGCTTGCCGGAGTTTATACAACCTTCTCTGCCCAAACACCGAAACTGGATCTCAAACTAGACCGTAAGAAGCTGCAGACGCTCGGTGTGGACGTGGATGAATTGTTCCGCGCCATGCAGGTGACTTTGGGGGGCTATTATGTAAACGACATGAATCTCTTCGGAAGAACGTGGCAGGTTAATCTGCAAGCCGACGAAAAATATCGCAAAAGTTCGTCGGATATCGGCCGCATTCATGTCCGCAACAACGATGGAGAGATGGTGCCAATCCGAGCGGTAGCGGAAACGGATTTGATTTTAGGGCCGCAGTCGCTGGTTCGGTACAACAACTTCCGATCCGTGACAATTGCCGGGGGGCCGGCACCGGGAGTTTCTTCGGGAGCGTCGCTGCAGGCAATGGATGAGGTTGCCACCAAAACCTTGCCGCAGGGATATAACTATGAGTGGACCGGAACCGCCCAGCAAGAGATCGAGGCGGCCGGGAAAACCCCCATTGTTCTGGGGCTGGCAGTTCTGTTCGCCTATTTGTTTCTGGTGGCGCTCTATGAAAGCTGGAGCATTCCACTGGCGGTAGTGCTATCCGTCTCATTCGGGGTTTGCGGAGCGCTGGGCGCACTATTGCTTCTGGGCCTGGAGAACAACCTGTATGCACAAATAGGCTTGGTCGTTCTCATCGCGCTGGCCGCAAAAAATGCAATCTTGATCGTGGAATTTGCAATGGACCGATACAACAACGGAATGGGTGTGGTTGATGCTGCGATCGACGGTGCCCGTGCACGTTTTCGCGCGGTCATGATGACGAGTTTTGCCTTTATTGCAGGTCTTTATCCCCTCGTTGTAGCCGAAGGCGCTTCGGAACTGGCGCGGCGCGGCGTCGGCACCCCGGTATTCGGCGGTATGCTTGCGGCATCTTTGGTCGGAATATTCTTCATCCCATCACTCTATGTGATCGCGCAAAAACTCCGAGAGAAACTGCATGGCTCGCAAGAGAAGCCCCAAAACTGACGGCTTTTTCCCGGCATTTTTGGGGTGTCAGAGATCGGCCGGTATCCAGCTATGCGTACCCGACAGGCTGAAAAGGTTCGGTTGTAAAATGTCTGGCTTATGGCATGACACAGGTTTTGCAAAGAGGATCCCCAACGTTCGCTTTTAGCAATTTTTTGATTTACTGCACTAGCGAAACCTAAAAAGCCGGTGAAGGTTCGATGAGGGCTTCCTTCCGATATTTGCAGCGTTTAACCTCTGCGGTAGCTTCCAGGATGCGCTGTCATGATTGAAAACCTTTGTGTCGCCCGGCATTCTTTGAAAGGCGACATATACTTCTACCACCAGCGACAGAACCTTGCTATTTTCGCCACGCCCCTTTCATCCAGCATCCATTCCGAATTGATTATCCTGCCTTCCTTTTGGAAAAACCTGGGCGTATTTGCAGATCAGACGCCGCAGCAGGCGCCTGTTCCTGCTAATCTGCCACGTGGCGAACGCGGATGGGGGCGAGGCAACGCTTGTCGACAATAGTGGTGCGGCCCGCAGGCTCTGCCGAGGACACGGTTTTGTCTAATAGGGTTGCCCGAGGGGGAAAGCAGCGTCTTACCCCTGATGGCCAGAGGCGTTTGGCTTGTCCAAATCCCGCTGGCCCTAAAACAAGTGCGGTGGAGCAGGCCGCGCCGTTACTTTTTGCGCCAGAACACGTTGCTTTTCTAAAGAATGCAGTACTGTGCCAAAGGAACGGCGGCTACACACAATACGCGGACTTTATGATGTGCGGTATTGTGCCCAAAACCGACATCCAGCAGAAGTCGCTAATGGTACGACCGCAGCACCTAATTTCCAGCATTCGGAACTATGCTCCAAAAGTTTCATATTTGATCTGATCGTTCGGGACGCCGGCGGCCTCCAAGCCGTTTTTCAAACCGGTCATGAAATCCAGAGGACCGCAAATCATATAGAGCGCGTCCGTTCCCGCCTTTAGCGCCAACAGGTCGGCAGCAGTGATCCGGCCTTGGACATCAAACGTTTGGCCCAGATGGTCGGTGCTGCCTGGTGCGCTTAAGAATATCTGTCGGGCGAAACTTGGATTTGCTGCAATCAGTTGACTAACCTCTCTGCCAAAAGCATGGGTGCGTCCATTTCGAGCCCCGTGGACATACCACAATGGCCGATCGTTTTCGCCCGCCAAGGCTTCGTGCAGCATGGCAAGCATCGGTGTCTGGCCGACACCAGCGCTGACGAGAACCAATGGTTTGTCATCGTCGGGGAGTACAAAGTCACCTGCGGGCAGTTTGGCCTCAATCACGTCACCCGCATGCACCTCGTTGTGCAGGAAATTTGATCCGACACCGCCTGCCTCACGTTTGACACTGATCCGGTAGTGAGGATTTGCGATCGAGCCAGACAACGAGTATGTCCGCCGCACCCTCGCGTTATGGCCCGGTATGTCGAGAGCAAGCGGCAAATGCTGCCCCGCAAGGAAAGGTGTCGCCGTCTCGCCGTTTGCGGGCGCGAGATGGAAAGAGGTAATGTCTTCAGCTTCTACAACCTTGTCGATTACAGTCAGTTTTGTCATCGCTGCTGGTTCTGCAGACCACCTCAGGGAAAGCGCGGCTGGCCTGTCGATGACCGTATCAACCTCGATTTCAATGACACGCAGGATGCTTGGGTCACGCGCCTCCTCCGGGTCCCACTCGACCGTAGCCCGTCCCGTCATATGTAACATCCCGCCAGTTGTGAAATCGACAAAGAGCAACCCAACACGCGGGTCTTCGAGCAGGTTCCCAATCGTGTTGAAAAAGTTATTGCCTGTATAATCGGGGATGCGCAGGCGCTTCGGCCCAACTACACGGACGAATCCAGGCTCGCCACCACGATGGGAAGCGTCATAGCCGTTGGAAGGCGCTCCGTTAGCGTCCTGTCGCCCCGATCCGATGAACAGGGTGTCTGCGGCGCTTATGTGTTTGATTTGTTGGGAGCTAAGCTGAGCAGATACGACCGCTTCATTCGTCATCGTCGTATCAGTGCGCCACCATTCCCGCTCATTAATATACTTCGGACAGTTTCCAAAGGTCTGATGGATGTCGATTGCGATGCCATCTTTGGTTGGACGCGTCTTGCCGCTAAAGCGATTGCGGCGGCGCGTGGCCAGCTCAATGCCAACCACGCCAATATCTGTGCCCGCCAGAATAGCCTCGCTCAGCGGGTCTTTTGGGTCGATCATTGTTGCTAACGTCAGCGTTCGGGAGTCTGGTGAGTCAATAAATCCATCTGCGCCTTCGATGATAGTCGCCCAGACACGTCCGTGCTCGTCGCCAGAGGCCGCTACCAGAAACGGTTGAGCTTGAAAAAAAGTGCGGTGTTGGTCCGGCATGTGATCCCGGATGAAGGGTGCCACACGTTTGGCAAGCCCCCTGACACCTGCGCGTTCCTGTGCCGCCAGTTCACCTGAATGAAATGGTGTGTCTTCGTCCAACATCGTTCTTTCCTTTTTGCTCAACCCTATCGTCTCAGACCCAGAACATTCAGGCTCGGGTAATCGTCGGGAAGAAACCCCAGAGCCAATAGGATTTGCGACCTTTAGGTGGCTCGGAATGGTTGCGCCACTTACCAATCGGCTTAACGATGGCAGTGGATGCGGTGGGGCTTCGTTCACCATTGGGAATGTCCGTTGAATTACTCAGCTGCAAGACCAACGGCGGTAGCGGGCATTGCTTCAAATCCGGCCAACGCTTCGAACCGTGTAATCCAAGCGCGGACATTCGGGTATGGCTCGAGAGAAACATTTCCCTCTGGCGCATGGGCTGTGTAGGAATAAGCCGCAACATCAGCGATCGTCGGCCGATCACCAACAAGCCAGTCACGACCATCCAGTCCATGTTCCATTTTTTGCATTGCTTTTGCAGCAGTCGCTGCAGCAAAGTCCACGTCAAGAGGCGCGCCAAACACCGTAATCAGCCGTGCAGCACATGAACCAAAGGCTATCTCACCGGCAGCGAGCGTGAGCCACTGCTGAACGTTTGCTTCTCCCACTGCATCATTCGGCATCCATCCGGGTGCGTACTTGCGAGCGAGATACACCAAAATAGCGTTTGAATCAGAAACAACGGTTTCGCCATCTTCCAGCACGGGCACCTGCCCATTCGGGTTCATAGCAAGGAAATCAGGCGATTTGTGCTCACCAGCAGCAAGATCAACAAAGACAGCTTCATGGTCAATTTCTGCGAGCTTAGCAAAAACCAAAGCGCGATGCGCGTGGCCTGATTTGGGGAAGTGATGAATACGAACGAGGTTTGACATTTAAGAGCTCCTGCTTGGGCGTGTCATTTCCCGAAACAGATACGACTTGCGCATTCGTGCGATAATCGTCAATTTTGGGAAAAGTTTAAGCCCTGAAAGGGCGCAATGAGCCATGGATAAGATCGACCGCATGCGGGCCTTTGCGCTTGTCGCAAAGAACGCCTCCTTCACAGTTGCCGCACAGCGTGTGGGACGATCTGCGCGGCTGGTCAGCAAATACGTCGCGGATCTGGAAGAGGCGCTTGGCGTTCAGCTTTTGAACAGAACCACACGCAGTGTGTCTCTGACGGACGCCGGCGCAACGTATCTGGCGATGTGTGAACCGCTTCTCGACGGCTTCGACGAGTTGGAAGAAACCGTTAGAAACCAACAAGGGGCTTTGCGCGGTATCATCCATATCTCAGCTCCGACGGGATTTGGATCGGTGCGGCTCGCGCCCTCTCTTGCGGATTTCGCTGCAAAGCATCCGGAAGTAGAGATCGACCTTCGTCTTTCGGACAGAAGGGTGTCAATCATTGACGAAGGCCTGGATCTTGCGATCCGCATCGGACCGATGCGGGACAGCTCACTCAAAGTGCGTCAGCTTGGTCCGATGCCTTTGGTCGTCTGCGCATCTCCAGCATATTTGAAACGCACTGGAATGCCGGCGCATCCGCGTGCGTTGGAGGCCCATGAATGCATTCTGGACGGCAATATGTCGGAACCTACGATCTGGCGTTTCAATTTGGACGATCAGGAATTGGCGGTCCATGTCGACGGCCGGCTTCGCGCTAATGCACCGGCAGCATCAGCAAGGCTGGCCGCCACTGGCATTGGGATTGCCCGCTGTCCGGCCTACACTGTTTCAGAAGCTCTCAAGACGGGAGAATTGGTCGAGCTATTTCCTGAGAGACGCGTGAAACCCTATGTAGTCGCTGCGCTGTTTCCGCAGAACCGCCGATTGACGACCCGCGTGCGTGCGCTTATCGATCATCTTGCAAGCGACGCGTCGCTTTGCTCCGAATTAAAGGAGTGATCCAGCAAAAAAACAGTCATGAGAAGCCTTTAATGGTGTACGGCCTACTGTGAGTTCCTGTTTTGAGTGCCTCTTGAACGACCTCCGCTTTGGCCTGAACCTGCCGACTGCTTCCGTAGCATCTTGGGAAAGAGGCAAGGGCAGCGGGGGGGGCTGCAAACCGTCTAATTCACATGCACCAGCCAAGTCATGCTGCAATGTCTGGTAAGGGCTCAAAGCAAGCATTCTCCGCAATTCTGCCCAAGGCCCACTTTCGCGAGGGCCACTGAAAGTGGAAGACCTATGAGTCGCAAAAGGTAAAGCTGGTGCGCTACTTGAATACCCGATGTCGCAAAATCAAAGGATTGGAGAACTCGGAATGGCAACGTTATGTGTCGCTCCACATTCCTGTTGAACGTCACACGAACCTGACCCAACCGTCATAGTTGGACCAGAAAAGCAGTGAACGTTCGACATCAGAAGGCCCCCCCGACGTTGAACATAGGTTGAATTTGGTCATTGCGTCACAAACTAACACGCCACCTCCATTTCATACTCCCGCAGACAGTTTGGTTTGATCTGACTTCCCTTTCGGAAAATCAGAGCTGATTTGCAGGCCAGACAGCGAAGCTGCCTGTTCCTGCTAATATGCCACGTAGCGAACGCGGGAGGGGGCGAGGCAACGCTTTTCGGCAGGGGTGGTGCGGCCCGCAGGCAAAGCCGAGGACACGGCCTTGTCTAATGGCGTTGCCCCAGGGGAAGGACCGCGCCCTCACCCTGACGGCCAGGGGCGTTTGGCTTATCCAAATCCCGCTGGCCCACGAAAGGAAAGTGATGAGGTAGCGGGCTTGCCGCCATTTGCGATTGAACCCTTCTGCCAAACTGACAAGATCACTGACCTGCACATCTGGAAGGTTGGCCCGGGCTATTATTCAGTCATCGTCTCGGTCGCTTCAACAGCTCCAAGATCACCAGACGAATACAAGAGCCTGATAGGTTGAATTGACCACGTGGCGAACACTACGGTAGAAGTGAACAAAATCATGGCAGCCGCATAAAGGCTGCACTCACCGGGCAGACAGATGTGATGAAACAGGCTTACGAGCACATTCTGAGAGTTGGCCTAGCTGCTCTCTGTCTATCGTTGGTGGTTTGGTCCGTAACGCCAACATTCTCGCACGCACCATCGGTTTTTGAGACGATCCAAGATCATCTGGAAGTGGTCGAGGATCATGGCCATTCGCACGGGTTCGAAGAAGACCTCTTTTGGGCGATGCACGGCCACAGTCACGATGTAGCTGATCACGATCACAACCAAGCGTTTCTCTCCAGTGGTCCCGGTACCGCTCCTGAATTGCACATAGGCGAGGCTTGGCGAGGGCTGGTCGCAACCCGCGGTCCCACTCGCCAGTTTAGGATAGATCGACCTCCGCGCGCTTGATCGGCACTGCGCGGCTCTCGCGCTCGACTGATCAATCCAACTATTAAGCGGAGTTAATCCATGAAAACCCTTAATGAGGGCGTCAGGCGCAGTTCTAAGCGTCTCGCGTTCTTCATCCTATCCTTGTTGTTGCTATCTGCAAGCGCAGCATTGGCGCATGATGTTACGCCCGGCGATGCTGGCTACATCCAAGAAATCTGGGGCGTGCACATCATCCCCTTCATGTACCTCGGGGCCAAACACATGGTCACGGGCTACGACCACATCTTGTTCCTCCTCGGTGTCGTCTTCTTCCTCTATCGGTCTAAAGACGTTGCAGTCTACGTGAGCCTCTTTGCATTGGGGCATTCCATCACGATGCTTGCGGGCGTCTGGTTTGGCTGGGGCATCAGTTCCTACATTGTGGATGCCATCATCGGTCTGTCCGTTGTCTACAAAGCGCTCGACAACCTTGGGGCCTATCAGCGGTGGTTCGGCTTCCAACCCAACACAAAGGCGGCGACTTTCATCTTTGGCCTGTTTCACGGCACTGGCTTGGCAACGAAGATACTGGATTACCAGATCGCACCAGACGGGCTGCTGCCCAACCTGCTGGCGTTCAATGTTGGCGTCGAGATCGGTCAACTTCTGGCACTCGCAGCCATCCTCATCGTCATGGGGTATTGGCGGAAGAGCGCCAAGTTTTTCGAACAAGCCTACACCGTCAATGTCGTCATGATGACCATCGGCTTTGTGTTGATGGGCTACCAATTCACCGGCTACATCGTGGCCGCATAAGGAAAACCTCAAATGTTTAACGCAAAGAAACCGAGCCTCGAAGAATTACCAAGCTCAGCCCAGCTTCTTCGATCCACCGTCATCGCGGCTGTCAGCGCCGTGGCAATACTGGTCGCTGTCGTGCTGCCTGCGGAATATGGGATCGACCCAACCGGCGCAGGCCGCGTGCTTGGACTGACTGAGATGGGTGAAATCAAGCAGGAACTCGTGGATGAGGCAGAACAAGATCAACAGTTTCACAAGGCGGATCAGTCATCGAGCTTGCTCGATGACGTCTTCGGTCTGTTTGTTGGAACGGCACACGCTCAAGAAGCGCGGCAGGACACAATCACGTTCACGCTTGAACCGGGGGAGTTCACCGAGATCAAGGCAACCATGGAAGAGGGAGCGACCCTATTCTACGCGTGGGTGGCCGAAGGTGGCCGAGTCAATTTCGACCTTCATGCACACGCGGGCGACCAAAACGTGACCTATGAGAAAGGGCGCGGACAGACCGAAGGCGAAGGTAGTTTTGAAACCCCTTTCGCAGGTGATCATGGTTGGTTCTGGCGCAACAGGGACGATGAACCAGTCACTGTTACGCTCAACCTAAATGGCGCTTACTCGGGCATTGTTAGAAGCAAGTAAATGCGAAAGCCGCGCATCCGGGAACCGGGTGCGCGGCATCGAAGCGGCTGTTCGATATTGCGACTTCAATGGCGGCAAAGCCCGCCTTGTGGCGACTGATCGTCAAACCCTTGAACGTCCATCACTCAACCAGAGATCGCTTCACATAACACCCATTCAACGAAGTGCGCGGTTTGTTTTGGCGCTGCAATTCGTGTGGTGGTTGCGAAAAACGGTCAAACTGGGAACTCTGCTGGTTTCAGCGCCAAGCTTTGTCGCGACTATATTCATTGAGATGTCTGGCGCTCTTTTTCCGGCCAGAATTCATCCACCACGACATATGCGATGATTACAAAGAAGGCGGCGCTGGCAACTTGCAAAACTCGAGTGATGCTTTTGACGTCAGCCTCGTCTGAAAACGGTGCAACCGACCCGCCGTATACAATCAGTGCCGTTGTAAGAGCGGAGCCGGCGGCGGCGGCGAGCGGAACTTGAGATTTCCCAAGTGCTCCGAGTGTTAGGCAAAAGAAAAAACACAGCAGAATGGGAGTGAGAAAAACCGGAGCTATTACGTTTATCTCATAACAAATGATGGATACTGCCGCCCCGAGAAGGTTTGCCGTCAGCATTGCTTTTGCCACAGCTTTGCCCGCGGCAGGCATCGCCGCGAGTTGCTGGCTCAGTAGGGCGACAAAAAACAGAACCAATAATGCGGATGCGCCGGAAATAAAGAACGCCATGGCAAACGGAACTGTGACAAGCGACATCCTGACTATGCGGCGATGTGGGTCGAAGTCTGGCGACGTTGCTGCTTTCTTCTGAGCGGCCGTCTGAGGTTCAGCGGGTATCAACACGAACATCAGCGTCGATACGAAGCCTGCAAACAGCAGGTTCAACGGTATCCAGTACACAAGCACCAAGGCCAGATCCTGTGATTGCAGAACCAAGTTCGGGATCATCAGTGCACCCATCAGGGCAATGACACCCGGTAAAACTCCGGCGCCTGAAACCGACCACATGAATGACAGGATTATTCCAATGGCCACCAGAATAAGGAAAACAAGAGGATATGGTGAGAAGATTGACGACACCAGGAACGAAATGAACATCAATCCAATCGAAAAAACAAACAGCTTAGAAAATGCTGCCAGAGGCAACGCGGCGGGCGCCTGCAAAAACAGTGCGGTGAACACCGCCCCAACGACGGCGAGTGGCCAGCCAAGAAACAAGCCCAAGGAAAAGACGCCGGTAATACCCACCGCAAGCCGGGCGACAGAGCGTTGGTCCTCAGTACGCATAGGACAGTATTGAAACCACGCGGATGTAGGTGCGGCCTACCAGGTTCAGCAACGAGTTGTCACTTAGATACATGATCACATCGGCCTGCCCGTTCAACTGAAAGCGAAGATCATCTTCGGCACTTCCAGCTTCATAGCCTGGTAGTACGATCCTGACTGGGAACCTTTCCGGCTCTCGCAAGAAACCTTTGGTACTGGGCGGACTCGCCAGTTGCCCGGGTTCGTCACCGCCACTTAGGGAAACGGCCGCGCTAAAGCTCTCAATGACGCCCGGAACAATCTTGCCAGGATGCATGTCCAAAACCACGTCAACCGGAGAACCTATCGAAGCTCTTCCTAGGTTATTCTCTGTAAAATACGCCTCGATCCAGACGTCCGTTGCGTCCAGAAATGTCAAAAGATCCTGACCGGATCGCGCATACGTTCCAGGCGCTATCAACAGGTTAGAGATCACGCCTGTCGCCGGAGCACGCAGTTCAGTCCATTCCAGGTTCAGTTCCGCATCCGCCAAGGCCGCCAACGCGCGCTGGATTTTCGGGTTTTCAATCCCATCTTCGCCAAGCCTTTGCTTTGCTTTTTCCAGATCCGCTTTTGCATTCTCATAGTTTGCCTCGGACTCTGCCAATTGCCCTCGTGCGTCATCAGCCTTTGAGACGGCAATCAGCCCTTTCTTTTCGAGCGCAAATACCCGTTCCGTCTGAATGCGCATCGTATCCAGATCGCTTTGCGCCCTTGCGAGTTTGGCTTGTGCCGCTCTCACCTCTGCTGAAGATGCACCCACTTCTTGAGTGGCTGCTTCAAGATCAGCTTCCGCCTTGTCGCGCTGAATCTCGTAGGGTCGCGCGTCGATCCGGACAAGGACATCTCCTGCCGAGACAACCTCACCGTTTTCGACCAAAACTTCAGTCACAGTGCCAGTCACCTGCGGGACGATCTGGGTCGCCACGGCTTTTACTCTGGCGTTCCCGGTAAATGGCGTTTTCCGATCAGCGACCAGGTACCAGACAAGGAAAATCAGAATGACAGCCAAGGTTGTCCATATTGTCTTCCTCATTTCGCCGCACCTTCAGCAGTGCCCTCGGCTTCGGGCGAGCTATCAATCCAAACTTTGAATAGCTCATAGAAAACAGCGAAGAGAACCGGCCCCATAAAGACGCCGATCAAACCGTACGCCATCATACCTCCGAGAACACCGATGAGGATGACCAACATGGGAGTCTCAAGGCCTTTTGAAATGAACACGGGTCTTAGGAAGCTGTCCATTATCATGACGGGAACGGCCAATATGGTGAAGATCAAAGCAGTTCCGCCGGACATGGAACTCCAAGCGTAGATAATTACCGGTATTAGAACCAATCCAGGCCCGATTTGGATAATTGAGAGTATCAGGCAGATAAATGCCAGAGTGGCGGCCGAAGAAATCCCAAACAAAGCCAACAGTATCCAAACGAAGACCGCCTGAATGGCTGCTACGCCGATCACGCCTTTTGTCACGTTCCGGATCGTTGCGCCTGCCAGTGTTACGAATTCACCGCCGCGTGGTGCGAAGACACGGTTGGCAAAGCGCTGAAGACCCTGGACCAAACTTGGCCCGGGGCTGAACAAAGCCCCCATAATCAGTACCGACAGAGCTAAGCCAAGCAACCCTATTCCGATGCCCAGCACCTTCCCGAAAAGCGATTTGGTGATCTCAAGGATTTGCGTGCCATATTTTGCAAGCGCGCCGTCAAGATTGCGCTCAAACATTCCCCAGACATCGGCAATTTTGTCTCCCACCAAGGGCAATTCCTTGAGGCCCTCGGGCGCAGGTGGGACTTTCAGCTCACCCTTGTCTGCTTGTTCTGCGAATTCAGACCCAAGTTCTGCGGCACCAGACACCGCCGTAGCAACTGGCCCGAGGGTCAGAACAAGGCCCAACAAAACCAAGATCGTCGTGGCAAGTTTTTTCCGGCCTCCCAGCTTGGACTGAAGCCAATCAAATGCCGGGTAAAGCGCCACACAGAGGATCGTTGCCCAGATAACCACGCTCGCAAGCGGGGCCACCATGACCAGGGCGCTGTAGAGGAATAGTCCAAGAAAGAGCAATCGTATTGCCAGATCGACAATCTTCGCGTCTTGTGTCTTTTCCATTCCATCCCTCCGTGTTTTTTTGAATGTTACACTCAAAAAACCTAATATGTATATTTTTTTGAAATTTAGTGGTCATCTATCAGCTTGAAGACACAAATGAATCCGGGCCATGGCTTGAGATGCCCAGTCAAATCAATGCCTGGGCATGAATTCGGTTTGGCCAAATTGGGATAATCTATTTGTCGGTTTTTTTGTCGTCTTGGGACAAGATTGTATCTGCCACTGTGGTCGCCGCGGTCACAAAGACACCGAGACCTACAATGATGTATACCATTGTGAAAATCTTTCCTGCTGCGGTTTCAGGTGAGAAGTCACCAAACCCCACGGTCGAAATCGTCACGACGGAAAAGTAGATTGAGTCGAGCCAACTCCAACCTTCGACAAAGTGGTAAAAGACCGAGGCCCATAAAATCATTCCAACTGTGAAGGCAAGAATGCCTTTCACTCTACCGTCCTTGAAAGCGACGCCAATCCCACGTGTTATTCTGGTTAGTGAATTCATCATGCCCTCATCGTTTGATGAATTCACACATAGCAGTAATTAAATAAATATGGAAAATCGGAGGAACTTGGCAGCCTGTCAATTGAAGCTCACGTCGTGCCGCCATGTTCAAAGCTCATGCAGCGTATCCATTTTGGCTAGTAAAACTCTCTTCGCGCCAACTGTTAGAAATCAGGGCGTGCAACACTGGCCGAACGTTTGTCATTTACCCGCTTCTTAGCGGTTCGACTAAACAGGCGAGAATATCAGCTATATGGTCAAGATCATTCAGACTTCAGATCATTTGCCGACCATATATTCCATTAACTTAATGATTAAATGGTCTAGGCTGCCCATTGGATGAATCGGAATTTTAGGAGAAGACGGTGCGATACGTTGCAAAAGGTATTTTGATTTGTTGCGCTGTCGCGTTTGTCGCTGTGTTTGCAGCTTGGCTTTTCCTGTCTTCTGCGTTGTTTTCCTCGGTCAGGACTGCTTTCGTCGAAAACCTGATCTCCAAGAAACTTGGCCAGGAGGTTAGAATTGAAGATGAAGTGCGTCTGGGTATTGGCCGGCAATTGCAGGTGTCAGCGGCAGGGCTGGAATTACCCGGTTCTCCGAATGCTGATGTGAAACTTGCAGTAATCGATGAGATCGAGTTTGAAGTTTCCGCGCGCGACCTTTGGAACAGTAAACTGTCACTGAGTGGTCTTTCACTCTCAGGTGTTCATCTGAACCTAATCACAGACAAAGACGGCTTCGGTAACTGGCAGTCCATTGCCCAAACGGAAGCCGAAGCCGGGAAACCTGCAAATTCCCCGACGTCGCTGTTAGCCGGAATTCTAACGGACCGCAAAATTGATCTGACTGATATCGCCATTCTTTATCAGAACGATTTAAACGGGCTTGAGTTGGACCTTCAGCTTCCTGAACTGCTCTTAAAGCGTGATACGGAAACCGATGTTGCGACGGCAGTCGGGGCCGGTTCGCTGAACGGAGAGAGGTTTGATCTGAACGCGACATTCCCCACCGAGGACCCGTTTCGGTTGGCGGTGAACTTCGAACAGATTTCGATTATCGCCGAGGAAGTCCCTCAAGAGAACGGTCTGCAAGTGGCAACGACCGTAGAGATTGCCGAACTTGGCCAGCTTCTCGATATCCTGAAGCTGCGCCGCGTTTTGGAAGGTACAGGGATTATTGGCGCAACATTCACATCAGTCGACGGCGTAGCACGGATTGATGACCTATCTGTATTGGCGAAATTAGATGGCGGGCAAAGCCTTTCGTTGACGGGGCAGATCGGGGAACTGGGAAATCCGGAAGACGTATCGTTGACAACCCGCATTCAGTTGTACCCTGAAGATGCTGAACCAGCCCCTGCTGCATCGCGTTATGATCTTAAACTTATCGCGGTCGACATGGTTATCGACAGCGTGCCTGGGCAGGTGCCGCAGCGACAAATGGTCATAAAGACCAACGGTTTCACGTTGGACACGTCCGGCGAAGGCCCGCCCCCGATTAAGTTCTCCGAGCTTTCCAGAACGCCAGAAGGCGCCTTAAAAGTCGGAAACATCAACCTTAGAATTGGGAACCCAGCCGATCCGTTTATCATTTTGAACGGTTCGGTCGATGACGCGCTTCAGTTGCAAGGCATATCAGCAGAAGGCCTAATGGATATACCGGCAAGCAGTTTGATCTCGCCAGAATTGTTGGGACCAGACGACCAGCTTGGCAGGTTTTCCGGTGACTTCCATTTGAACGGCGACATCAATCAGCTTTCGCTGACAAATTTGGATGGAAAGACAAGCGATACGGAGGTCTGGGACCTTGAGGTGCATGGCACTGTTGAGAATGTACTCAAATTCGAGGACCTGGATTTGGCAATTGATGTCGCAGTCCCATCCGGGGCGGACCTTTTGGAGGCACTATCGCTTGAACGTGTGGAAACCGGGCAGGCTCGTCTTGAAATCAACCTTGTTAGCGAAGGCACTGATTGGAACGCGAGTGCCAATGTTGAGGTCGCTGACTCTATCTTGCAGATTATGGCCGATCTTGATGATGCAACAAGCGACCCGGTGCTGAAGGGTTCCATTGAGAGTGACCTGATTAAGATAGATCAGATCCGAACTATCGTTCAGGCTGCCGCACAATTGCGGAAAATAGGCGGCCTAGAGCCGGAAGAGAAAGAAACTAAACAAGAAGACGAGAGCGGCCAAGGTGCATTAAGAGATGTAACGCTCAAACCTATCGGGCGCTCAATTCTCTTGTCCGGTATGGATATGGATGTCGACGTTGACCTTCGGCACATCGAAGGAGCCCAGGGCATCAGCAGTTTGCAGAGCGAACTGACGCTCAACGAAAATGAGCTTAAGGCCGGGCCTTTGAAGTTTGAATATGGAGGTGCTCATTTCGACGTCAGCGGGCAGTTGGATCTTTCGAACGACGCGCATCTACTCACGTTGACCGGCAACGCGGGCGGTTGGCAGCTGGATGATATTCTTCACAACCTGAACTTCAAAAAGGGTGCGAGCGGTACGATCTATGCAGATTTTTCGGTGACCGGCGGAACCGATTCACCGAAGCATTTTGCAAACAGCATGAACGGCAATGCTACTGTTTCAATGCGTGATGGCTCGATCGAGACGCAGCTTTTGGATCTGGCAGGGCTAGGGGTGCTACCTTGGGTGTTTACCAAAGAGAAGCAAAAGGTTGCTCCAATCGTATGTTTGCGTGCGCCGATTAGTATCTCAAATGGAAGTATTTCGACGAAACAAACCACATTGGAGACAGACCATGTCCAAGTTGTCGTCTTTGGCGGTGTTGATGTGGCGGGCAAGGTTTTGGACCTAAATCTGCAGCCCCGTAAGATTGGCGAACCTCTCTCGAAGAGCCCCTGGCCCGTGACCTTGAAGGGCCCACTAGCAAAGCCGAAGATCAAGGTTAAAGACGGTCCAAAACGACTGAAACGATCGGATGGTGCGGACAAAATGCCAGCAAAAAGAAAACTTTGCGTTCCGGACATTTTACAACTGCAATAGTGGCAGAGGCAGTCGAAAAAAGAACAGTATTAATGTTCAAAAAGAATGACATCGCTTTGTGGAAGCGATTTTTGCCTTGGATTTTCTCTCGATACATTCCGCACTTTAGACGAATGGCAACTCTCGTGGAGTTCAGCCGACACGATGGAAGACCTGTGTGACCCAAATGGAA
Organism: Ruegeria sp. BI12; assembly: GCF_056537985.1. NCBI lineage: Bacteria > Pseudomonadati > Pseudomonadota > Alphaproteobacteria > Rhodobacterales > Roseobacteraceae > Ruegeria > Ruegeria sp. BI12. The sequence goes on from NZ_JBQFSL010000001.1 coordinate 279,903, forward strand.
AAACGTGTGCATTATTGAAATGGCAGTTAAAGCGAAATCAATGGCTTAGTTATGCGTGGGTGGCAAAATCATTTATCGCCCAACATTCCTGTTGAACGTCACACGAACCTGACCAACCGTCATAGTTGGACCATATAGCGAAGCCGCCTGTTCCTGGGGATCTGCCACATGGCGAATGCGGAAGGGGGGCAAGGCAATGGTATTCGACAGGGGGGTGGCGCGCAGGCACAGCCGAGGACACGGCCCTGTCCAATAAGGTTGTCCGAGGGGGAAGGCAGCGCCTTCGCCCTGACGGCCAGTGGTGATTGGCTTTTCCAACTGCCGCCGGCTCACAAATGGGTCGATGGCCGATAGCCTCACCACATCCAGTAAGTACAGCCCAAAACCGCCATTCTGTCACGCCGCCGCTCACAGCCGCATCGAGATCTTAGTGACGAATGCTGCAAGACTTACAAACGGCAGGTTCGATTTGACATGCAACAATATTGTTGCATAAAGAAGCATGAGCGTCCAATTCGACCCCCAACTAAGTATTCTCTTCAGCGCCCTTGGTGACACAACGCGATTGTTAATCCTCGATGAGCTGAGAAAGCGTGACGACCAGACGCTTTTCGAGCTCTGCGCAAGGTTATTCGAAGAGCATTCAATCACAATATCCCGACAAGGCATCACTAGGCATCTGATTACGCTAGAGCAGGCCGGTTTAATCACCACTGCTTGGCGGGGCCGCACCAAGATCCACTCCCTGGCGGCAGCGCCAATTGTGAATGCGATCAATCCCTGGGTGGAACTATTTTCTCAAGGAGACATGAAATGAAAATGTACATGAAGAGCATAGCAGTTGACGATCAGTCTAAGGCTCTCGATTTTTATACCAGTAAACTCGGGTTCGTTGTGAAGCACGATATCCCTTTGGGCGAACATCGTTGGCTGACCTTGGTTTCGAAGGAGGAAACCGAAGGCGTGGAATTGGGGTTAGAGCCCAACGCACATCCAGCAACGCGCGCCTATCAGGAAGCACTCATGGCCGATGGTATTCCTGTTTCGGCATTCAGAGTCGATGATATTGAGACTGAGGTTGCCAAACTTGAAGCAGTAGGCGTTGAATTCACACAACCTCCTGTTAAAGCCGGTGGCGCGACGATGGCCGTTTTTGACGACACCTGTGGAAATCTCATTCAGCTGGTCCAGTTGCATGTTTGATCGCCGAAACAGAAGTTTTGCCAAATTCATAAGGCCTGGATTCATAGAGACGAATAATTGGCTGCTAACTTCGCAAGGCCGCAATTGCTAAGTCTAGGTGTGAATGGCTGGTTCGGGCTGCGGCCCGCCGCTGACGCGATTTGTAATGAATGCCGCCACCGAACCCCAATTCAGACACGCGAACTCGAGCTAACTTTCGGGCAAATAGCGAAGTAAGGGACACCAAGGATTCGTTGAGAGTTGACCGGATTACCTATGTGCGCCTGCGCTTCTAAGTCTCAAGCAAGCCGCGGACAACATTGGCGATTTCTTTGGCTATAGGCTTTAGCGCCTCGGGGTCGAAATGTATGCCATCAATCGCTCCTGGACCGACTACCTGATTGATGTCAAAGCACTCCGCACCGAACGCGTTAGCAACTGTCGGATAGGTCTCGCGAATTCGTTTAAGGGCAGCTCGGCTGTGAACCGGGTCAAACATAGGTTCCAACCACGTGCCACCAGCCTCGCCCATTTCTGGCGGTATGAGGACAAGAGTAGATGGGGCTTTGCCATTGGGGCTAAAACTCGATTTAGAAACAACTTCCAAAAGGCGGCTCAGACCACGTGCGATCTCGTCGCCATTGACGTTAAAGCGGGTCTTGGCGTCATTCGATCCCAGGAGGATTATGACAAGATCAAGCGGCATGTTTGATTTGAGCGCTACAGGCAGTTGAGCCAGGCCACTCATGTCGCCTAAAACAGGGTCGTCGAATACTGTTGTTCGCCCATTCAATCCGTTTTCGACAACGTGGTACGATGAACCAAGCTCAGCTTGCAGTTGCCGGGTCCATCGCTCTGCGAATCCGTAACGGATCAGGTTTGCACCGCCACGCGGATCGAACCCCCAGGTCAAAGAGTCCCCGAAACACAAAACCGTCTTCGGGTCGGTTGTAGGCTGACCCTGCGTCTCCTTTAATACCATCATTCGCCCCAGATTGGATTGAACAACTATAGCCGATAGGACGATGAGGCCTCAATCATTGCAAAAAGCGTAGGTGGGCACGGAGCACTTTCGCTTCGGGGCACATTTCGGACCCACCCTTCAAAATCACACAATACTTTGTGTCCTCTACTCTGGGTATCTGAAATCCATGCGTGAACGTCCGCTTCGGGCAATGCGGCCAGCATTGCCAGTTAGGGTACGGCAGAATCTTGAACGCAAAACAACCCATTTGCAGGCTGACGAATTTTTAGCACGTTCGTTAGCTAGGAACGTGTGCTGGCGCCGAGATCGTCATTCCTACTCGACCCGCTACTGCCATGATCGCCGGAATATCGGGCGTGCCGTCAGGCATCGCTTGAGGATGGAACCGTAAAAATGCGTGGCGCAAGAAGAGTGGCGGCTTTTTTGGAAGCACTTGCACCAGTTCATCCATTGATGGAGCCGCAGGAAATAGACGACCTGGCGAAGCGGTTGTCCATGACGACCGGCATGGAGCAACTTATTATACTTGAAAATATTTTGCGCGTGAACGAAGCGGCTGGCTACCAACTTCAGGAAGGGTTGGTCGATGCTCTGTTGGATCGGTACTTGCCAAAAAACTGAAGCAGAATTCAGATGCCGGCCTTTTCCTTAAACTGCTGGCAAAAAGGATCCAGCTTAACGTCCGCTTTGGGCTGCGATCAGCTATTTGTGTAAGACGCAACCAGCAGAGTCACGGCGTGCAAAACTACATTCTACCACTGAGTAAATCCGACACCGACTGACTGTCATTGGTCATCCATAAATCTGACAACCATCCTGTTGCTCTTTTCGTTGTGCATTTCCCAATAACTCTTGGTGATCTGGCCGGGCGATCCGGAACCAATTTTTTGGCCATCGATGACTTGGCCACTTCGTCTCCGGGATTAACTCGCTTTCGAAACCTCTAAACCTCCCCCTCTCACAAGCAGATCCACAATTGCGTCGACCCCGCTTCTGTGACGAAGTGACGAGAACAAGAAGGGTCGTCCTTTGCGCATTTTTTTCGCATCACGTTCCATAACCTCCAACGAAGCGCCAACATGCGGCGCAAGGTCGGTCTTGTTGATTACAAGGATGTCCGATTTCGTAATCGCGGGCCCGCCTTTCCTTGGGATTTCTTCGCCTGCGGCGACATCGATCACATAGATGGTCAGATCCGCCAATTCCGGGCTGAATGTGGCCGATAGATTGTCGCCACCGCTTTCAATCAATACCACGTCGAGGTCAGGATGACGTTTTTGCATTTCGGCGACAGCCGCCAAATTGATTGAGGCGTCTTCGCGAATTGCTGTATGCGGGCAACCACCGGTTTCGACGCCAATGATCCTGTCACGCGGCAGGATCTGCATGCGCATGAGCGCCTCGGCATCCTCCTGCGTATAGATGTCATTGGTAATAACACCCACTGAGCAGACATCGCGCAGCGCTTCGGACAAAGCAGCGGTCAAAGTGGTTTTTCCGGCTCCTACAGGGCCTCCGATGCCCACGCGAAGCGGGCCGTTCATACTCGTCATGTGCGGAAAATCCTCGAATATTGAGTTTCGTGCTTCATCGATGCGATGTCCGACAGAAACGCCGTTGAACTTAGCTGATCCAAATCAGCCTCTTGGGCACTTTGTGCAATCCGCTCGCACAGTGGCGTTAGAGTACGGATCAGCCTTTGCGCGTCAGTCTGGCCCAAGGGTACAAGGCGCGTTGCGCAGGCAACAAGATTACTGGCAAACGCCTGCAGAAACATTTTAGTCGTCAACAAAATGGGAAGGTTCTGCAAGCTGGCTGCTTGGCCTATGCTGACAGGGTAGGAGAATTGGCTCAGATCCAATTCCCAGACATCTCCCGTGACGGTTCCAAAGGCCTGACCCAGCAACTTGGTTTCCATGAGCCTTTCGGATGACGCACAAAAAGCCCGAGCGATAACATCGACGTTGGTCAGTTCATCTTTACCCTGCGCACTGTATGCCGCCACAACGAACACAGCATCATTCCATCCGGATCCGTGTTCCAGCACGTCCGAAATCCATGCTTCGGTGTCTTGTGAACTTGTGACAGCTCCCTCGTCAATTGCAGCCTCCAACCCGTGAGAATAGGCGAACCCCCCTACAGGATATGCAGGGGACAACCATTGGGTCAGCGTCAGGATATCGGCGTCAGTGGGTATGGCCATGGGTCCTGCCGTGGCCATAGGCTCCGCCTTCTGGGGTGAACGGTTCGCGCACCTCTCGCACCGTGGCGCCAATCTTGAGCAGCATGTCTCGGATAACGTGATCGACTTGGATCAACAGGCGATCCTTTTCGATCTGACAAGGCGTATGGCGATTGCCGATATGCCATGCAATGCGCGTCAGGTCTGGGGCGGTGACCTCCAGCAACGCCTCGGGTGCAGCTTGTATTTCCACTTCGCGACCATCGTCCAAAACCAAGGCGCCGCCGTGGTTCAACGAAGTCGTTTGCGCCAGATCGATGAGAATCTGTTCGCCACTTTCGCAGGTCAGAACCTTGCGACGCAAAAAACGGTCATCATAGGTTAGCGACAGGCAGTCTGCCGGATCGCTGTGTGTGTGATCCGAGTACTTACGTGCAGTACAGAGCAGGGCGGTCATACCGTCACCTCCTCTGCAGCGGGAATGGTCAGAGCCAGATTGAGTCCGAAAATACCCGATGCACGATCCGTTCGCGTGTCAGGCCGCGCTTTTTCAACTCTTCGTCGCTGAGCGATTGCAGGAATTCGACTTGCCGGACGCGTGATTGAGCTTCGGCCACGCTGATCAGGGCCGAGTAAACTGATGACCCGATTGATGCGATCAAACCGGACAACGAAAAGCGTGCGTGTGTTTGTGCTGTTGAGTGTGCCATTTGGACCCTCGTAAATGTTGGTCCTCCCATTGGATTTAATATTTGTCATAGTGGCCTCACTTAGAAGAGCGTGTTTGGTCATTCCTGCCTTGCACGAGTCGCAACGCAGCACATTTTTTGATCAGAACAAAAAGTATCGTTGCGCCATTGGCAGCGTTTCGGCAGGTTGGCAGCTTAGCAGTTCGCCATCTGCCCGAACCTCGTAGGTTTCCGGGTCAACCTCGACTTGCGGCGTCGCGTTGTTCAGCAGAAGATCCTGCTTGCCGATCTCTCGCGTGTTCTGGACGGCGACGGTCTGTTTTGCCAATCCCAGTGTATCACCGATCCCATCCGCATAGGCGGCCTGCGAGACAAATGTGATCGCCGAGTTTTCCACCGACCGTCCGTAAGCGCCAAACATGGGGCGACTGTAAACGGGTTGCGGTGTAGGGATCGAAGCGTTGGGGTCGCCCATCTGTGCACAAGCAATCGTACCGCCCAGCAACACCATCTCGGGCTTCACTCCGAAAAAGGCTGGGTTCCACAAGACTAAGTCGGCGCGCTTACCTTCTTCGATGCTACCGATTTCATGGCTGAGGCCGTGGGCAATGGCTGGGTTAATGGTGTATTTCGCGATGTAGCGGCGGACGCGGAAGTTGTCGTTCTCACCGGTTTCCTCGGGCAGGCGACCGCGTTGTGTTTTCATTTTGTCAGCGGTTTGCCAGGCGCGGATCAGAACTTCTCCTACGCGCCCCATGGCCTGGCTGTCAGACGCGATGATGCTGAAGGCGCCCATGTCATGCAAGATGTCCTCGGCTGCGATGGTCTCGCGCCGGATGCGGCTTTCGGCAAAGGCCACATCCTCGGGGATGGACTTGTCGAGGTGATGACAGACCATCAGCATGTCCAGATGCTCTTCGACCGTGTTCACAGTGAAAGGCCGCGTCGGGTTGGTCGAGGACGGCAATACATGGTTCTCGCCGCAGATCTTGATGATATCTGGGGCGTGGCCACCACCTGCACCCTCGGTGTGGAAGGCGTGGATTGTACGGCCTTTCATGGCCGCCACAGTGTTTTCGACAAAGCCGGATTCGTTCAGCGTGTCCGTGTGAATCATCACCTGCACATCCATCGCGTCGGCCACCGACAGGCAGCAATCGATGGCGGCAGGAGTTGTGCCCCAATCCTCGTGCAGCTTCAGCGCGCAGGCACCGGCTTTGACCTGCTCTTCGAGCGCGGCAGGCAGCGAAGCGTTGCCCTTACCCGCAAAGGCCAGATTCATCGGGAAAGCATCCGCCGCCTGCAACATCCGCCCGATATGCCACGGACCGGGGGTGCAAGTGGTCGCCAGAGTGCCATGTGCCGGCCCGGTGCCACCGCCAAGCATGGTCGTAAGGCCAGAATGCAGCGCATCTTCAATCTGTTGCGGGCAGATGAAATGAATATGACTGTCGAACCCACCTGCCGTCAGGATACGACCCTCGCCAGCAATGGCCTCGGTTCCGGGTCCGATGATGATGTCGACACCGGGTTGTGTATCGGGGTTTCCCGCCTTGCCGATCTTTGCGATCCGCCCGTCTTTCAGGCCAACGTCAGCCTTGTAGATGCCCGAGTGATCAACGATCAGAGCATTGGTGATGACCGTATCCACAGCGCCTTCGGCACGCGTGGTCTGAGATTGCCCCATCCCGTCGCGGATTACCTTTCCACCACCAAACTTGACCTCTTCGCCATAACTGGTCAGATCACGTTCGACCTCGATCACAAGATCGGTATCGGCCAACCGCAGCTTATCCCCGGTGGTAGGGCCGAACATCGCCGCATAGTCTGAGCGCTTGATTGTTGCTGGCATCAGAGTGACCCCATGACCTTTTGATTGAAGCCGTAGACCCTGCGCGCACCGCTGATCGGGATCAGCGAAACTTCGCGGGCCTGCCCTGGTTCGAACCGCACAGCGGTGCCTGGCGCAATGTCCAGACGCAGGCCATGCGCAGCAGCGCGGTCGAAGTCGAGCGCGGGGTTGGTTTCGGCGAAATGGTAGTGTGAGCCGACCTGAACCGGGCGGTCGCCGGTATTGGCGACCATCAAAGTGATCGCATCAGTGTCGGGGTTCAGGGTAATTTCACCATCAGCCGGGAACAGTTCTCCGGGGATCATCTGTTCAGCTTTGTGATCAGCACGACAGCAGCCAGCGCAACAACTGCCAGCCCAACGCCCATCGCCGCGTAATCGGTACCGTGCGCGTGGATATGCGTTCCGTTGTGGGCGGCTGCCGGGCCAGCGAAAATCAGGGCGGGGAAAAGCATGCGTGTCATATTGGTTTCCTTTTCAGCGAATGGGGTTATGGACAGTCACCAGCTTGGTGCCATCTGGAAAGGTGGCTTCGACCTGAACCTCGTGGATCATTTCGGGCACACCCTCCATACATTGGTCGCGGGTGATCACTTCAGCCCCGGCTTGCATCATGTCAGCTACTGAACGTCCATCGCGCGCACCCTCGACCACGGCGTCGGTGATCAGGGCGATCGCCTCGGGGTGGTTCAGTTTGACGCCGCGCGACAGTCGCTTTCGGGCGACCTCGGCGGCCATGGCGACCAGCAGTTTGTCTTTTTCGCGAGGGGTCAGGTTCATGTCAAAGCATCCAGCATCGAGGTAGCGTGTCTTTGTTCAACCGACGCAAGATCGGCATCAATGTGCGACGGAGTGCAAAGCTATTTTCGGCAAGAACACGAGCAACCAACAGGTTATTGCGGATCATAGTCGCACCTGCGGTGTCGGGCAGCATCTGTCGAATGGCATTCAGATGACCTTCGGCTGACTCCGATACAAAGACGATCAACGCCATCGCACCCGCGCCGTTTGCAATATGCGGTTTGGACAGATGTTTGTGCCAATCACCCGAGAACTGGATCGCGTCAAGGAACACTTTTTTCCCTTGGAACCGTATCTCGATCCGATCGTTTAGGCGGATATCGGTCAGCGTCTCGCCCATCGCAATGCGGCCGAAGACCAGCGGCTCTACCATCAGCATCTCGGCATCTGGCGCCATCTCGATTTTCAGGCGTCGCTCCAGAGCGCTACCATTGAACAGAATGGTCTCTTGCGGCAACCAGTTCAGCCGGGCTTCAGTCTCAACAGTCAGATGATTGGTAACCTGGCCACATTCTTGCGGCTTGGCCTTGTAGGCACGCTCGCAGGCTTGTGTTGTCAAAGTCAGCGCGGTTCCTTTCGCCGCCTTGCCGGAAAATCGAAATGAATCGCCCCCGGTTATGCCGCCGGCCGTGTTTAGGAGAACCGCGTCAAGATCAGGTATATTGGTTCTGGGGAACAGGCACTTAAAAGACCCGGACTGGCGAAACTTGTTCAGCACCGTCCTGGCGCCCAATTGCTTGGTGCTCAAGCTGACGGCACCTGCAGCACGCGGTGGAACAGCACTGTGCGTGTGCAATATGGCTGTAACTTGGGTAATAAGGCACCTTTAGAGCTTGGTTCGGTGGCACCTGTTTCTCTGTTGAAGGGACGGAACACTAATCTACAGTGTCGAAATCTGCTTATTTCAACATCGCGCGTCTAAATTTTAGACAGCGACCCCGGTCTTGGATGAAAAAATAGGCGCATCTCGCCGATTTCCCAAATTGGGTTAAAGGTAAGTTGCCAAGCTTGCTGCGATGCAGAAACCGTATGGGTGCCACCGCGGAAACGACCCGGGGGGTGTGTGACGGCTGCGCGAATTGGACCTCGAACACAACCGCCACACGGAACGCAACAACAGTTGCGGGGATCAGGTAGAAGAAGAGTGTGCCTTTGCGCAAGCCCTCTCTCCCGGCCCCGCCAGGAGGATTACATGAAATCGCTCAATTCCACGCTCGCCGGATCACTTGTATTTGCTGCCATGGCCACCGCCGCACTGTCGGCTGAAGACACGATCAAGGTTGGCGTGCTGCATTCGCTGTCCGGCACGATGGCGATCTCGGAAACCACGCTGAAAGACACGATGCTGATGCTGATCGATCAGCAAAACGCGAAGGGCGGCCTGCTGGGCAAGCAGCTTGAGGCGGTTGTGGTCGACCCCGCATCCGACTGGCCGCTATTTGCTGAAAAAGCGCGCGAGCTGCTGACCGTCCATGAGGTGGATGTGATCTTTGGCAACTGGACTTCGGTCAGCCGCAAATCGGTTCTGCCGGTCATCGAAGAACTGAACGGTCTTCTGTTCTACCCGGTTCAGTATGAGGGTGAGGAAAGTTCGAAGAACGTGTTCTACACCGGCGCCGCTCCGAACCAGCAGGCAATCCCTGCGACAGACTATTTTCTGGAGGAACTGGGGGTCGAGAAATTTGCTCTGCTCGGCACGGACTATGTCTACCCCAGAACCACCAACAACATTCTGGAAAGCTATCTGAAGCAGAACGGCATCGCGGATGACGATATCTTCGTCAATTACACGCCTTTCGGCCACTCCGACTGGTCCAAGATCGTGGCTGACGTAGTCGCGCTGGGCGCGGATGGCAAGAAAGTCGGTGTGATCTCGACCATTAACGGTGACGCCAATATCGGTTTCTACAAGGAACTGGCCGCCGCTGGCGTTTCGGCGGACGATATTCCAGTCGTAGCCTTCTCGGTCGGCGAGGAAGAACTGTCCGGTTTGGATACTACCAACCTCGTTGGTCACCTTGCCGCTTGGAACTACTTCCAGTCGGCGGATACCGAAGCCAACGCGGAATTCGTGGACACCTGGAAAGCCACCATGGGCGACGAGCGCGTGACCAATGACCCGATGGAGGCGCATTACATCGGCTTCAATATGTGGGTGAACGCCGCGACCGAGGCCGGTTCGACCGAAGTCGATGCCGTGCGCGCCGCGATGTACGGGCAGGAGTTCCCGAACCTGACCGGTGGCACCGCTGTCATGCTGCCGAACCACCACTTGGCGAAACCGGTTCTGATCGGTGAGATTCAGGAAGACGGTCAGTTCGACATCATCAGTGAGACTGATGTCGTGCCGGGTGATGCATGGACCGACTTCCTGCCGGAATCGGCGGTGCTGGTCTCGGATTGGAAAGAGCTAGGTTGCGGTATGTACAACACCGAGACCAAGACCTGCGTTCAGACGCTTTCGAACTACTAAACGGCTTGCAAGGCGGGTGTGATCGCCCGCCTTGCTCTCAAGACACCTCGGGTTTCACCATATGTTACGACTTTTCCTTGCGGGCCTCGCAATCCTGTGCGCCTGCCTGACTGCCAACGCTCAAGAGGTCGGTCTGCAACCGATCTTGCAAGAGCATCAGGAGATCATCGCAAAAAGTTCGCGTAAGACGATCAAACCGGCGATTGATGCTATTGCGACAAGCGGTTTGCCTCAGGCGCAAGTAATGCTTGAGACCTGGGCCGCCAAAAACATGTGGATGCGCAAGTCTGACGGTCTGTTCTTCGCTGGTCAGAAAGGTGAGGGGCGGTCGTATGAACTGACCGATTTCGATACAGGTGAGATCGTCGGCACCTTCGAGAAGTCCGAGCTTAAGCAGTTGAAGCCCAACAGCGGTATCCGCGCGATGATTGGGACAGCGTTGGTGCAGTTCCAACTGACCGATACCAACCGCGCGAAGCGGCTGGCGGCCCTGCAATCCATTCAGCGTGATCCCGAAAGTGCACTCTTAGAGCCACTTCGCGCTTCGATAGACGATGAACCGGACACGGAATTGAAAGCGCAAAAACAGCGGCTTGAACGATTGCTGACGATTGGATTTGACGAAGATACCGCAGCCCGCGTGGCCGCGATCGAAGAAATGTCCGGCGATCTAGGCGTAGATGTTCGTGCCGCTTTGAACCCTTTGGTCGTTACCTCTCGGCACGCCGCTATCGAATTGCCCACGGACCTGAACGTCGCAGTTGTTCTTGAAGCGGGCTCAGACGCCTTAACGTCTGACGAAGCATATGACTTGCTCGTTGCGGGAAACCTCGCCCCACCACGTGTTTCATCGGAAGATATCAGAGCGGCACTATCGGCTAATATTGTCGGGGGTCGCGTAAGTGACATTCCAGTCGCTCAACTGAATTCAGACGCAACGCGCGAGCGTGCGTATGCCGCCCTGGCAGAGGCCGGGCTTGTGCCAGCCTTATTCACGGACGAAGACATCAACGCTGCAGTTGGCACGCATATATTCTTCGAAACGTACAGCGAGCCGTCTGCCGAGGTTACCAAAGCAGCCGAGAAAGCCCTGGAACAGATCGAACTGAAGGTCAGCCTGAACCAAACACTCGACCTGACGCTGGACGCGATCTCACTGGCGTCGATCTATTTCCTTGCCGCCATTGGTCTGGCTATCACCTTCGGCGTGATGGGCGTGATCAACATGGCCCATGGCGAGTTCATCATGATGGGCGCCTACACCGGCTACGTGGTGCAACAGTTCATCCCCGACCATACGCTGTCGATCATCGTCGCCATCCCGATGGCTTTTGCGGTCACCTTCGCCATGGGCGTCGCGATGGAGCGGCTAGTGATCCGTTGGCTCTATGCCCGGCCGCTTGAGACGCTGCTTGCGACGTTTGGCATCTCAATTGCCCTGCAGCAACTGGCCAAGAACATTTTTGGTACGCAGGCTCGTCCACTGACCGCTCCAGGTTGGCTGGACGGGGCGTGGGTGCTGAACGACGTGGTCGCGATCAGCTATATCCGCATCGCAATCTTTGTGCTGGCGATGATCTTTCTGGGGCTGTTCCTTTACATCATGAAGCGCACTCGGCTGGGGCTTGAGATGCGCGCGGTGACGCAGAACCCGCGCATGGCGGGGTCGATGGGGATCAATCCGGGGCGGGTGAACATGCTGACCTTCGGGCTGGGCTCGGGCATCGCCGGGATCGCGGGTGTCGCCATCGGCCTCTTTGCCAAGGTCACCTCGGACCTGGGCAACGATTACATCGTACAAAGCTTCATGACAGTGGTGGTCGGCGGTGTCGGCAACATCTGGGGCGCGCTGGCGGGTGCCGGAATGATCGGCTTCCTGCAGAAAGGGATCGAGTGGATGAACCCATCGAACACCCTCGCGGCGCAAACCTACATGATCATCTTCATCATCATTTTCATCCAGTTCCGGCCAAGGGGCATCATCGCCCTCAAGGGCCGCGCGGCAGGGGATTGAGCCATGGAACGCAGCTTTATCTCCAAGAACCCATCCGTGCTGGTCTTTCTTGCCATCCTGTCCCTTTTCACCCTGAGCGTGACCATCCTGTCCGAGGGATTCGGGGTCGGTGTGATCTCGACCAGCTTCGTCAAAACGCTAGGCAAAACCCTGTGCCTGTGCCTGATCGCAGTGGCGATGGATCTGGTCTGGGGCTTCACTGGCATCCTGTCGTTGGGCCACTTCGCCTTCTTCGGGCTAGGGGGCTACATGATCGGCATGTGGCTGATGTACGAACGCACCCGTCTGATCGTGGTCGACTCGCTGGCACAGGCCGAAATTCCACCGACTTCAGCCGAGGTAGTGGACGCCATCGCAACACAAGTCTTTGGCGTTGTCGGATCGTCGGAATTTCCGTTGATCTGGGCGTTTTCCCACAGCCTGACCCTGCAGCTTGTTCTGGTTGTGTTGGTCCCCGGTTTGCTGGCGCTGATCTTCGGATGGTTGGCTTTCCGGAGCCGTGTAACCGGTGTGTATCTGTCGATCCTGACCCAGGCTATGACTCTGGCGCTGGCCCTGTACCTGTTCCAGAACGACAGTGGCTTGCGTGGCAATAACGGGCTGTCCGGCTTGCAGAACCTGCCAGGTGTCACCACCTCACAGGACGTCGTGTCGATCTGGTTCCTATGGGCTTCGGCACTGGCGCTGGGTCTGGGCTATATGCTGGCCGCATGGATTGTTTCAGGCAAGTTCGGCTCGGTCATCCGCGGCATTCGCGATAACGAGGCACGAGTGCGCTTCCTTGGCTACTCGGTCGAGGTCTACAAGCTTGCCGTCTTCACCCTGACTGCTTGCATCGCGGCCATTGCTGGCGCGCTTTACTATCCGCAAGCCGGCATCATCAACCCCGAGGAGATGGCTCCAATCGCTTCGATTTATTTGGCCGTCTGGGTCGCAATCGGTGGACGAGGTCGCTTGTACGGCGCGGTAATTGGCGCAGCTTTTGTCAGCCTTCTGAGCACGTGGTTCACGGGCGGGCAGGCCCCGGATATTTCGCTTGGGTTTTACACGATCAAATGGGTCGACTGGTGGCAGGTGCTACTGGGCGTAACTTTCGTGTTGGTTACGCTGTTCGCCCCGCAGGGCATCGGAGGATTGTTCGACTTGTGGACCGACCGCCGCCACCCGGACAGGCATGGGGCAAATCTGGGACCAGATGACGGCGCCCTGCGAGAGAAGGAGGCCATGGAATGAACACGTTGCTTGAGGTTAGCGGTGTTTCGGTCACTTTCGACGGTTTCCGAGCTATCAACAACTTATCGTTCCAGATCGGCGAGGTCGAACTTCGTGCAGTGATCGGCCCGAACGGGGCAGGGAAAACCACGTTCATGGACATCATCACAGGTAAAACCCGGCCCGATGAAGGGCGTGTCATCTGGGGAGAGAAATCCCTATCTTTGTTGGGACTTTCCGAAGCAAAAATTGCGCAGGCTGGGATCGGGCGGAAGTTTCAGAAACCAACGGTTTTCGAAGACCAGACCGTGCACGAAAATCTGCTGATGGCACTTCAGAACAAACGTGGCTGGCTTCACGTGCTTTTCTATCGAACCTCCACTGACGATTTGCAGAAAGTTGAAGAACTGGCCGTCGAAATCGGTCTGCATCAAGACCTAAGCCGCAAGGCTGGTGAACTGAGCCACGGTCAAAAACAATGGCTGGAAATTGGCATGCTGCTGGCCCAGGAACCACGACTCTTGCTGGTGGACGAACCTGCCGCCGGCATGACACCGCAGGAGCGCGAACACACCACCGACTTGCTGTTACAAGCCGCCAGAACCCGCGCCGTTGTCGTGGTGGAACACGATATGGAATTTGTTCGGCGCCTGAATTGCAAAGTCACGGTTTTACACGAAGGGTCCGTCTTGGCTGAAGGGAGCCTTGATCACGTGACATCTAACCAGGACGTCATCGACGTATACTTAGGGCGCTAAACAATGCTGAAGCTGACTGATCTGACTCTACATTATGGGCATTCGCAAATCCTCAACGGGATTTCCATGGAAGCCAGACAAGGCGAAGTGACTTGCGTCATGGGGACCAATGGTGTCGGGAAAACCAGCCTGATGAAGGCAATATCAGGTACGCATCCGCGTTCGGCTGGCAATCTGGAACTGGACGGGGAATCTTTGGGTGTCTTGCCTGCTCATCAAATGGCGTGGAAAGGCGTGGCTTATGTTCCACAAGGTCGTGAAATATTTCCTTTGCTCACAGTTCGCGAAAACCTTGAAACGGGGAACGCCTGTCTGCCAGCCAGCGAGCATTTCATTCCAAATGAAATTTTTGACATGTTCCCGGTTCTCAAGCAGATGCAAAACCGTCGCGGAGGTGACCTCTCAGGCGGTCAGCAGCAACAGTTGGCGATCGCGCGGGCACTGATAACGCGACCACGCCTTCTTCTGTTGGACGAGCCGACCGAAGGTATTCAGCCCAACATCATCCAACAGATAGGCGAAGTCATCCGGCACCTTAGAGCCACGAGCGGAATGGCAATCATCTTAGTGGAGCAATACTTTGACTTTGCCTATGATCTTGCCGACAGATTTATCGCGTTGCGACGTGGCGAAGTCTTAATCAACGGCACCAGGGAAGACGTGACACGCGATAAGTTATTACAGGCCGTAACAGTCTAGCGCTGATACTTGAAATTGGTTTTGGGATTGAAGAATGAGGCGCAAAATTTGGCTTAATTTAAGCTAGGGCATGGTTTGAACCTCTGAACATGTTCAATTGAAACCGTAATTTTTTCTGAAATCTCATCGTTCGGCGTCCCCTGCCTTGAAGGGCAAGTACTTTTGATCAGGTGAAGGACTTCATTTCGCGCTGAAGTTCGACATGGAAGCCGTCCCAACTTGCACCGCAATTCGAGTAATATCGGCTTTCTAGACGTATGCATGTTGTGGAAGGCTTTTGAGGCACAAATGGCAAAACCTGTGCACCGAAGACTTTCCGCATGATTGAAAATCAATGCTTTAAGTGTCTTTAAATGGTAACTCTATGTAACGCCTGACATTCCTTGAAGGACGACACACAGTTCCGCACCCAGCGACAGAACCTTACCATTTTCGCCTCACTTCCTTCGTCCAGCACCTAGACTGACCTCATTGCCCCCGATGTCATATTGGCAAAATCAGGGCTGATTTGCAGACCAGACGGAGAAGCTGTCTGTTCCTGCGGAACTGTCACGTAGTGAGCGCGGATGGGGTCGAGGCAACGCTATTCGACAGGGGTGGCGCGGCCTGCAGGCGCAGCCGAGGACACGGTATCGTCTAATCGACTCGCCCGAGGGTGAGCGCAGCGTCTTACCCCTGAAGGCCAGGTGCGATTGGCTTGCCCAAATCCCGCTGTCCCCAAAACAAGCGCGGCGGTGCAGGCTACGCGATTACTCTTTGCACCAGAACACGTTGTTTTCCTAGAAAAAGGGCTGAGAGCGGACGTTCGCGGCTGTTTCTAGCGAATATCAGATTCGAAGCTACGGCAGAAGACAATCATACCGCTGCGAAGTCATTGAATGTAGAATGAAAATTTGCGCTGCCTGGAGAAGGTTAAATTTTCGATGCGCCGAAGATGGCAATTGTTGTTCAAGTGTATATGGCGGTAGAGTTCTGCCCATACCGCCTAATGCCCGTCAATGACCTCAGTCCACCGCAAGCTCCGTTATTTCCCGGCGGAAGGGTAAATCGTCACCGATATCCTTGCCATCAAGTTCACGCGCATAACGGTGGCCGGCATAAGTGGCCCAGGCGATCGGGCCGGGCGCGTTGGCGTCGCCGATCAGTTTAACCGACTTGATGCCAGCATCCGCCCATTCGGCTTCGCGCGTTTTCAGGTCGTTGAATACGGCGTTGTTTTCCAGGCGTGACGCTACCATCACAACCGCGTCCGCGTCGATCTTCCAGGTCCGGTCCGTGTAGACGCAGTTCGAAACCACATGATCCGGATGGATTTCGGCAATGCCTTGGTTCAGGACGATCTCGACACCAGCCTCGACCAAACGTGGGTGGATAGCGATCTGTTCAAGCGTGTTATTCGTCCAGTCGCTGACATAAGCCGATGGTGTGACCAGCGTCACCTGCGCATCGTTCCTGCTTAACAATTCGGCCAGCACACCCCCCATATAGTAGTGGTCGTCGTCATAGACCACGACGCGTCCCGAGGGGATGGTTCCATTCATCAGATCGTCGGGGGTATAGACCCTGGCCCCCTCTGCGATCGGCATCGGCACGACGTGCTGACGGGAAACGCCGTCGCGACGCCAGGTTGCACCGGTGGCGATACAGACGTTTTCGAACCCGAATTCCAGAATGCTCTCGGCATCCAGCTCGCTTTCACGGTATATTTCTACGTTCGGACGCTGGCTTAGTTGATAGTCACGGTAATCAACCACGCGACCCCAGGCCGACAGGCCAGGCAGCAAGCGTTCACGGGCCACGCGACCGCCGATCACGTCGCGGGCCTCGGCTACAGCTACGTCATAGCCCCGGCGGCACAATGCCCATGCAGCCTCAAGTCCCGCCGGGCCCGAGCCGACGATTAACACGTTGTCGCTGTCGCCTTTGTCGTTCATCTTTTCGGGATGCCAGCCCTTGCGCCATTCCTCCATGAATGTTGGGTTCTGAGTGCAGCGGCTGATCGACATGGTCATGTCGCCAGTGATGCAGATATTGCAGCCGATACATTCGCGGATGTCCTCGATCCGGCCTTCCTCGATTTTTTTTGGCAGGAAAGGGTCGGCAATCGATGGGCGGGCGCAGCCTATGAAATCCAGCGTGCCGGACTTGACCATTTTGGCCATCACATCCGGTGACGTGAATCGTCCGACGCCGACGATGGGTCTATCGGTTAATTCATGAATGCCACGCACCAGCTCTTCCTGCGCGGCCTCTTCTTTGAACCGTGAGGGGCCGGAGCAATCTTCCCATGTCCCCTGCGCCAGATCCCACAGGTCGGGCAGGTCTTTGTTCATCTCGATATAGTCACGCACCTCGGCGTTCGAGAAACCGAGTTCTCCGATGGTTTCATCCAGGGAGACCCGCAGCGTAATCGCCATCGTGTCCCCCACCGCGTCGCGCATGTCGGCGATGACCTCCTGGCTGAATCGGGCGCGATTTTCCAAGGATCCACCGTATTCGTCGCTGCGCTGGTTAGTAGCGCGGCTGAGGAAGTGCTGGAAGATGCCGAACCCATGCGCGCCATACAGGCAGATCAGGTCAAAACCTGCATTTTTCGAACGTTTTGCAGCGTTCACGAACCATCGGCGTAGATCTTTGATGTCCTGCTTGTCCAGCGCGCGGGCCTGTACCGGGTCATTGGTAAAGGTGCGGATGGGCAGGGCCGAGGGGGCCAGTGGCACCTCTTTGGTATACAAATTCGGCCCGTTGATCCCGGAATAGGCCAGCTGGATACCCGCCAGTGCACCATGCGTCTTCATCCGCTCGGACATCTTGCGCAGTTGCGGGATATCCTTGTCCTCCCACAGGCGCAGTTCGATGAAGGGGGTGATTTCCGAGGTGTGGTGCATCTCGCACTGTTCAGTGAAAATCACACCCCAGCCGCCTTCAGCCTTGATCCCACGCATCGCTGCAGCAGCAGAAGGATCGCGGTATCCGCCGCCGTTACAATGGGGCACCTGATAGAAGCGGTTCTTTGCGGTCAAAGGGCCGATCTGCATCGGCTCAAACAGAATGTCATAGCGTGGGTCGCGCATAACTGGCTCCTTCAGGCTGGCTGATATGTTTGGGTCCCTCGGACCCCGGGTAGTGCGGTGTTTACAAACCGGCGGCGACTTCGGTGATGGCGTCGCGCAGGATATCTTCGATGCGGTCGATCATGGGCTCGTCCATAATCAGGGTTGGGGACAGGATCAGCACATTGCCCAGGGGCCGCGCGATCAGGCCGCGTTTTTGACAGGCGCGGGCCACCTTCAACCCAACTTGGGCATCTTCCGGATAGCTTTCTTTGGTGTCGCGGTCTTTGACAAACTCGATCCCGATCATGAAGTGGCTGCCGCGCACCTCGCCGACAAGCCCGATGTCGGTCAGGCCGCGCAGGTTGTTTTCAAACCGCTTGCCGGTTGTGCGAACCCTCTCGGGAATGCCCTCACGCTCCATGATGGCAATGTTGGTCAGGCCCGCAGCCGCGGCGGCAGGGTGGCCCGAATAGGTCATGCCATGTAAGAACATGCTGTCCGGCCCCGAGATCACGTCGTGAATATCGTCCGAGACAATGGTCGCCGACAGTGGCTGATAGCCAGATGTCAGACCCTTGGCGGTAGTGATGATGTCGGGCACCATGCCAAATACGTCTTCCGAGGCAAAGAAATGTCCAAGTCGGCCAAAGGCGGTGACGACTTCATCGGCGACGTATTTGATATCGTTTGCTTTGCAGACCTCCCATGCGCGTTTGTGGTATCCTTCGGGCGCCGTGACCACGCCGCCTGCGCCCTGAATGGGCTCGGCGATAAAGGCGCAGATGTTTTCCGCGCCGATCCGTTCGATGCTTTCGATCAAATCGTCGATCAGGGCTTCAAGGAACTCGGCCTCGGTTAACTCATCTCCCTCGCGCCAGAAATGCGGCGAGCGCAGGTGTCGCACCAGATCGTTGGCTGCGTGCCAGCCTTCGGAATAGCCGGGTGTCGTCATCGCCATGGCAAGGTGGGTCGAGCCGTGATAGGCCCCGTGCCGCGACAAAACCATTTTCTTTTCAGGTTTGCCTTTGCGGATATTGTAGTGGTGTAGCATTCGAATGGCACTGTCATTGGCGACTGAGCCGGAATTGGCAAAATACACGGCGTTCAGATGCCCCGGTGCCAGCTGCGCGACCTTCTCAGCCAGGGCTGCTGCGGAGGGATGGGTAAAGTTGTAAAAGGTCGAGTAGTAGTCCAGCGTTTTCAGCTGATCGGTGATCGCGTTTATCATCTCGGCATTGCCGTGGCCGATATTGACGCACCACAGACCCCCGATCCCGTCGATCAATTCGGCTCCGTCACTGTCATAGACATAAGCACCCTTCGCGCGTGAAATCACGGTGCGCGCGCCTTGCTGCTTCAACGCGTTCAGATCGGCGAACGACTGAATCAAGTGATCGTCCTGCGCAAGAATGTCGAGCGTATCTTTGGCCATGCTCAATCCCTCTGGTTTTCGATGTAAACTCGCGATTTCGGCATGGCTCGACGGGGGTGAAATCGCAAAGGCATACCACTTAATTTCAACAAAAATACTACTTTGCTCACTTTAGGGGGTATATACCCCCAAAGGGGTACCTGAAGATGTCACCAATTCCAGCACCAGACTTGTTGTCGGATGCCATTCTGGCCACCGGATCGGAACGTTTCAGCGATGCGCTGCACCAATGGCTGAATGCGACATGTTCTTTCGACAATTTCGCGATCATCGCCTTTTTTCAGAATGGCAACCCGCAGGTTCTGGCGACTCGTGCCCGAGACAGTCGCGTTTTCGAACGTATAGATAGCCACTATGTCAAAGGGGCTTATCTGCTGGACCCTTTTTTTAGTCTGCATCAAAAAGGCGCGGCGGATGGACTGTATCGTTTGACCGACGTGGCCCCTGACCAGTTCCAGCGCAACGAATACTTCAAATCCTATTACGCCAATACAACCCTGACGGATGAGCTTGCTTTCTTTTCAGGCCTCGCGCAGGGCGCTTCGATCACGGTCTGTATCGGCAGGGATGCCACCACCGCTTCGCGATTCTCGATTAGGGATCACAACGTGGCCACACAGGTTGCCCCGGTGGTCAATGCGCTGGTCAGGCAGAACTGGTCCGGCATCAGACCGCCACACGAGGATGAGCCGGGCGATGTCGTCGATCAATTGCGCCATCGCGTGTCCGCCGAACAAGACATCAACCTTAGCCCAAGACAGGCCGAGGTGGCGTTGTTGATCCTGCAAGGGCATTCGTCGATTTCCATCGGCCTTACGCTTGGCATCAGCTCCCAGACCGTCAAGGTCCTGCGCAAGCAGCTCTACCGAAAATGCGGGATCTCATCCCAAGGCGAATTGTACTACCTGCTTGCGCCATACCTGTCGGAAAGCAGGCAAATGGCCGGAAAAACGAGATAATTTCCGTCAGGTTAGCCAAAGCCTAATTAAGAGATAGCCAGACAATAATTTCGCCCCTGTCGAACTTGTGAAACCTTGTCGATGAAACGCGCAAAAATTGCTTGAACAGTGCAGAACGTCAGGTCGTTCGGGTGGCTCTGGTCCTCTCAGATGTCCGCATCTGGAACGGAAAAGACAGTCGGTAACTGCGGCACTGGAGCCAGCAGGGTAAGCGCGATTGCAACGACCCGCTCTGGTCAATGAAAGATGCAAAAATAGGGAACCGACACATGTCCATCGAGAAAACGGATACACTGGTTGTTGGCGGCGGACAGGCAGGCATCGCGCTGAGCGAGCACCTGGGCAACAACGATGTCCCGCACATAATCCTGGAAAAGAACCGTACCGCCGAGGCCTGGCGCACCGGCCGTTGGGATGCTTTGGTCGCCAATGGCCCGGCTTGGCATGACCGGTTTCCCAGCCTGCTGTTCAAGGGCGACGATCCTGACGCGTTCGTGCCCAAGGATCGGGTTGCCGATTATCTGGTTGAATACGCCGAAATGGTCAAAGCCCCGATCCGCGAAGGGGTTGAGGCACTCAAGGCTGAGCGTCTGCCAGGTGAAGGCGGGTTCAAGGTCGAAACCTCAGCCGGTGAGATTCATGCCAAACGTATCGTGGCCGCGACTGGAGCATTCCAGCATCCGGTGATTCCGCCGATCGTGCCGGAAATGGCTGACGTCAAGCAGCTGCATTCCTTCTATTACAAGAACCCCGAACAACTGCCCGAAGGGGCCGTTATGGTTGTGGGCGCGGGCTCGTCCGGCGCGCAGATCGCAGATGAGCTGAACCGGGCGGGCCGCAAGGTCTTTCTGTCGGTTGGCCCGCATGACCGGCCTCCGCGCCGCTATCGCAGCCGTGACAATGTCTGGTGGCTGGGCGTGTTGGGTCTGTGGGACATGGCCGCGCAGAAACCTGGCACCGAACATGTCACTATCTCGGTCAGCGGGGCTCACGGCGGCCACACAATGGATTTCCGGCGTCTTGGGAATGAGGGCGTGACGCTTACCGGTATGACCAAAAGCTTCGAAAACGGCGTGCTGAGTTTCGCCGATGATTTGCAAGCAAACGTAGCCGCGGGCGACGCCAATTACCTTGAGATGCTGGACATGGCCGACGCATATGTGGAACGCACGGGCATCGACTTGCCGGAAGAGCCGGAGGCGCGTGAACCCTTTGCTGACCCTGAAAGCCTGACCAATCCGCTCACATTGGTGGATTTCGCCAAGGAAGGCATCAACACGATCATCTGGGCGACGGGTTTCCGGCAGGATTTCAGCTGGATCAAGGCCGACGCTTTTGACGCCAAAGGCGCGCCGATCCATCAGCGTGGCGTGTCCATCGCGCCTGATATCTATTTCCTTGGTCTGCCCTGGCAATCGCGCCGCGGATCGACCTTTATCTGGGGCGTCTGGCATGACGCGAAATACATCGCCGATCAGATCGCGATCCAACGCGCCTATGCCAACTATGAAGGCGAGGCGGCCATCATCGCCCCCGCAGCTGCGGAATAAAACAACAGGATAACGAAATGGCGCATACTCGCATTCGCAAATTCAACACCAAAGAAACCTATCCCGAACAGAACCTCGACAACGATCTGTGTCAGGCCGTAGTCACGCAGGGCGGTAAGACCGTCTACCTGCGCGGCCAGTGCCCGCAAAATCTGGACGATGCGGCCAATATCGACAGTCACGATCCGGTCGAGCAGACCCACAAGGTGATGCAGAACATCAAACAGTTGATCGAAGAGGCAGGCGGTTCGATGGAGCATCTGGTCAAGGTAGTCGTCTATATCACCGATGTGCGTCACCGCGAGGCCGTGTATCGGACCATGGGTTCGTATATCAAAGGTGTTCATCCCGTTTCGACAGGTCTGGTCGTTCAGGCGCTGGCGCGCCCGGAATGGCTGGTCGAAATCGACGGCACAGCTGTCATTCCCGATTGATCAATCGACAGAGCCGGATCGCGCTTCCTTTTCTTCCCCTTCAAGGCGCGATCCGGATCTTGTTTTACAGGAGGTCCGAATGACTTTTTCACTGGTTGCCCGCTGCGCTGAAACCGGAATGTTCGGCTTGGCGATTTCGTCGTCCTCACCTGCTGTGGCCGCCCGCTGTTCCTTTGCGCGCGCGGGGGTTGGGGCCGTTGCCTCTCAAAACGTGACAGACCCCAATCTTGGCCCGCTGACACTGGATCTGATGGAACAGGGAAAAACCGCACCCGAGGCCATTGCTGAAATGACTACCCGCGCGAAATTTATCGAATACCGGCAGGTTCTGGCCGTGGACAGCGCCGGACGCACTGCGATCCATTCCGGCCCCAACAGTCTTGGTATCTGGACGCAGGCGCAGGCCGAAAACGTTGCCTCGGGTGGCAACCTTCTGGCCAATGACCGAATCCCGCAGGCCATTGTTGATGACTTCCTGTCAACCAAAGGCCACATCGGGGACCGCCTGATCGCCGCCATGCGCGCCGGACTGGCCGCGGGGGGCGAGGCCGGCCCTGTGCGTTCCGCGGGCATGAAGATCGTCGACACCGTCAGCTGGCCTGTGGCTGATCTGCGGTGCGACTGGACAGAGGATTGCCCGATCGAAGCGATCGCAACTGCCTGGGACGTCTATAAACCGCAGCTCGACGCCTATATCCAGCGCGCGCTCGATCCGCGCGAGGCGCCGTCCTACGGCGTGCCTGGCGACGAATAATCACGGAGATACAGGATGTTGGACTATACACACGACGACTGGAAAAGCCGCGCCGCCGGTCTGTCCTTTCGCGGACAGGCGTTCATTGATGGCAAATTTGTTGATGCCGCCTCGGGCAAGACTTTTGACAGCATCAACCCTGCCTCCGGAGCAGTGCTGGCCCCGGTTGCCGAATGCGACGAAGTGGATGTGAACCGCGCTGTTACCGCCGCCCGCGCCGCGTTCGAGGATGGTCGCTGGTCACGCATGGCACCGGGCGACCGCAAGGCGGTGATGTTGAAACTGGCCGATCTGATCCGCAACAATCTCGAAGAAATGGCGCTGCTGGACAGTCTGGATATGGGCAAGCTAGTGACAGACGCCGCCACCATAGACGCGCCAGGGTCAGCGCATTTCTTCCAGTGGTACGCCGAGGCGATCGACAAAATTTATGACGAGGTCGCCCCAACCGGTCCCGGCGATCTGGCGTTGGTGAGCCGTGTGCCACTGGGCGTAGTTGGTGCGGTGACGCCGTGGAACTTCCCACTGGACATGGCCACCTGGAAAGCCGCGGCTGCGCTGGCGGCGGGCAACTCGGTGGTGCTGAAACCGGCTGAACAATCGCCCCTGTCGGCGCTGCGCTTGGCCGAATTGGCGGCCGAGGCCGGTGTTCCCGATGGTGTCTTCAACGTGGTTCCCGGTTTTGGCGCAACTGCGGGTCAGGCGCTGGGCATGCATATGGATGTGGATTGTCTGGCCTTCACCGGCTCGACTGCCACAGGCAAGATGTTCATGCAGTATTCGGGCCAGTCGAATTTGAAACAGGTCTGGCCGGAAACCGGGGGCAAAAGCCCCAATCTTATCTTTGCCGATTGCGAGGATCTGGACACCGCAGCCGACATGGCGGCCTTTGGTATCTTCTTCAATCAGGGCGAGGTCTGCTCGGCCAATTCGCGGCTCTATGTTGAGCGTTCGATCAAGGACGATTTTGTCGAAAAACTGATCGTCCGCGCGCAAGCGATGCAACCCGGCGATCCACTGGACCCGGCCTCAAAAATGGGCGCCATCGTGGACGAAAAACAAACGCAGGGCATCATGCGTTTCGTCGAAGATGGTAAAAAGACTGCCAATCTGGTGACGGGCGGCGATCGAGTGACTGTCGACGGCAAGGGTTGTTTTGTCCAGCCGACCATCTTTGATGACGTGGCCCACGACAATCCGCTGGCGCGGGACGAGATTTTCGGCCCTGTTCTGTCGGTTATTCCGTTTGATACCGAGGATCAGGCTGTGACTATGGCCAATGACTCCGTCTATGGGCTGGCGGCGTCGGTCTGGACCGACAACCTTTCCCGCGCCTGCCGGGTGTCTGACAAGCTGATGGCAGGGACCGTTTCGGTGAATACAATGGATGCGCTGTCGGCAATGACACCATTTGGCGGAATGAAACAGTCAGGCTTTGGACGCGATTTGTCATTGCACTCGCTTGAAAAATATACTGCCTTGAAAACAACGTGGATCAAGTACAAGGCTTGATCTGCGATACCGCGGGGATGCGCCTTTGCCTTTCAGATACACGCTGCGACAGCTTGAATATTTTGTAGCCGTCGGGAAGGCAGGCAGCATCGCCGCCGCCAGCGACAAACTAAACGTCTCGTCGCCGTCGATCTCGGCGGCGATTACCCAGCTTGAGGTCGAATTCGGCGTCACCCTCTTCGTGCGCGAACATGCGCGCGGCCTGTCGCTGACCAAGGCCGGACACAAATTCATGGAGCGCACCGAATTTGTTCTGCGCGAGGCTGAATTGCTGGCCACATTGGCCGGAGAGATCACCGGCAAGGTACAGGGTATTCTGTCGGTCGGTTGTCTGGTGACGTTCGCGCAGATCATCCTGCCGGGATTGCGGCGGGAATTTGAGACCACGTATCCGGACGTCCGGATCGAGCAACGTGAATTGAACCAGGCCGATATCTTCAGCCAGTTACGCCGCGCCGAGCTGGACATCGCTCTGACCTATGATCTGGACATTCCCGCTGATCTGGAATTCCAGCCCCTGCACGATCTGCCACCCTATGTCGTATTGGGCGAAGGGCACCCCTTGGCCAATCGCGCCGAACTGACGATTAAAGACCTGCAGGACAGCCCCATGGTTCTTTTGGATCTGCCATTCAGTGGCGAATATTTCCTGTCCTTCTTCCGGGACGCCAATATCAAACCCAATATCGCGGAACGCACCGCCGATATGTCGGTCATGCGCTCCCTGGTCGCCAATGGGTTCGGTTTCTCGATTGCCAATATCCGCCCGATGAATGCTCTGTCACCGGACGGCAAGACCCTGATCTTTGTCCCTTTGGCCGGAGAGCTGCGCCCTATGCGACTGGGCTTGCTGCGTGCGCGTGCCGAGAATGAGACGAACACGTCAAAAGCGTTTATCGAACACTGCGCTCAGGCCGTCCGGTCCGGTACGCTGCCGGGGCTCTGCGTGCGCGGGCAAGAATGACCTGGGGTCTTAGAAATCGCCTAACCCCTGCTTCGCCATTCCCGGATTTATGTTTCTTGCGGTTGGTATAGGTTTGAATTGAACGCCCCCTAGCAGCCAGAACTGCGCTGGCCGTCAAAGCGAAAGCAGACCAAAACCGATGATCTCGACACTGGATATTCTCGACCGGCTTGTTGGCTTTGATACGGTCAGCAAGAACTCGAACCTCGATCTAGCCGCCTATGTAGAAGAATTCCTTGAAGTGCGCGGATTTGCCGTGCATCGCATCACTGATCCCGGCGGCGACAAGACCGGGCTGTACGCCGAGAAAGGCCCGGAAGGCGACGGCGTGTTGCTGTCGGCGCACACGGATGTCGTGCCAGTCGAAGGTCAAAGCTGGACAAAAGACCCGTTTCGCCTGACCCGGGAAGGCAATCGGGTCTATGGGCGTGGCACTACGGACATGAAGGGTTATGTGGCTTCGGTCATGGCGCTGGCGGATCGTACGGCCGGGACAGACCTGCGTGAGCCGCTCAAGATCGCGCTGTCTTATGATGAGGAGGTGGGCTGTGTCGGTATCCAGCACATGTTGGACCGTCTTGCCCCGATGCTGGGCCAGCCCCGAGCCTGTTTCGTAGGCGAACCGACGGAAATGCAGGTGGCCGTGGGGCACAAGGGCAAGGCAGCGTTACGTGCAGTGTGCCACGGTCAAAGCGGCCATTCGGCGTTGGCACCGAAGTTTGTCAACGCGCTGCACCTGGCCACGGATTTTGTCGGAGAGTTGCGCGCCCTACAGGAAACCTATGGCAAAAGCGGCTATAGCGACCCGGCCTATTCGGTGCCCTATACCACCTTTCACGTGGGCATGATGTCCGGTGGCAGGGCGCTGAATATCGTGCCGGATCGCGCGGAACTAACCTTTGAATATCGCCATCTGGCCGCAGATTTGGGCAAGGATATCCTAGCCCAGATTCAGGACGCCGCCCTCAGGGTTGGCGCGCGATACCAGTCCCTTTGCCCCGAGGCACGGATCGAGGTTGAACAGTATAACGCCTATCCTGGATTAGACGTCGCCGAGACCGAAGGTATTATCGCCTACGCCCAGAAACTGGCGCAAAGCAATGCCACAACCAAGGTCGCCTTTGGCACCGAGGCCGGGTTTTTCAGCGAGCTGGGTATTCCTACCGTCGTTTGCGGCCCCGGATCGATGGAACGTCAGGGGCACAAACCGGATGAGTATCTAGAGATCGACCAGTTAAGCGCCTGCGACGCGATGATGGATCGCATTCTGGAAGATATCAGCCGGTAACTTATCCAGCCTTTACCATAGGCAAAAAGCCCCCGGACGGAACCGGGGGCTTTCGTGTCGAATAATTGACCCGAGTTACTTCTTCAGGTTGGTCCAGATTTGGTCATAGACCGCCTGAGTTTCCTCGTCACAGACTTCGATAAATACGCCCGGACCTGCATTGGAATGGGGGTTCTTCTCGGGTTGTTCCGCAAGGGCCGGATCGAGGAAGTCGCCCACACCGTTCACGCCGGCATTGTACTGGGCAAAGTTGGAAACGGCTGCGATGTTTTCAGGCTCCAACAGGAAGTCCATGAATTTCAATGCGTTTTCGCGGTTGGGGGCATCTTTCAGCAGAACGACGTTGTCCATCCAAGCGATATACCCTTGCGTCGGGAAGGCATATTCCACATTGGCGCCTTCCTCGCGCGCCTTGGCCGAGAACCCGTCATAGATCTGACCCACGGCGGCGTCGCCCGAAACCAGAACCTCCTTCGCGGTGTCCGAGTTGAACGACGCCCAGTGCGCCTTAGCCTCTTGCAGCATGGCGTTTAGCGCCTTCAGTTGCTCGCGGTCGGTTGAACATTGCGGGATACCCATATGCAGTGCTGCCATGGCCATCACTTCGCCCTGACTGTCCAGCATGTTGATGCGGCCCTGCAACTCTGCGGGCGGGTTGAACAGGATATCAGTGGTTTGAATATCACCGTCATAGGCATCGCGGCTGACCGCAAAACTGGTCGAACCCCACTGATACGGGATCGAGGATTGGCGACCGGGATCAAAGCCGGGATCGGCCCACTCCGGCGCGATGTTGCCTTTGTTCTTCAACTCACCATCGGCGATGGTGTCCAGCATGCCTTCACTTGCCATGATGGACACCATGTAGTCACCCGGCACCGACACGTCGTAGGTGCCAATTCCACCGGCCTTGAGCGAGGCCAGCATCGACTCGTTGCTGTCGTAAGTGTCCATGGTAACGGTGATGTTGGTTTCTTCGGTGAATTTGTCCAGAAGCTCCTGCGGGATGTATTCGAACCAGTGGTACAGAACCAACTCGCCCTCGGCCGCAGCTGCATTTGCACCCAAAGTCAAAGCAAGGGCAGCGACGCCGCTTTTCATCATATGTTTCATGTGTCTCTCCATCTGTTGGTTATTTTGTGTTGTCAGACTTGCTGACGAAATAACTGATCGTGACCATGATGATGGACACACTCAGCAACATGGTCGAAATCGCCATGATATTCGGTTTGATCCCTTGCTTGACCGAGCCGAAGATTGCCGTTGGCAGGGTTTCGACACCCGCACCTTTGACAAAGTTGGTGATGATGAAGTCATCCAGGCTGACGATAAAAGCCAAAAGAAAGCCCGAGATGATGCCCGGCATCATCAGCGGAAGCAGGATCTTGGTAAAGGCCTGTCGCTTGGTGGCATAGAGGTCCAGCGCGGCCTGTTCATAGCTGTCTTCGATCCCCTGCATCCGGGCGGAGATCGGCAGATAGGCAAAGGGAATACAGAATGCGATATGGGCAAGCAGGATGGTGAGCAGCCCGCGCTCAAACCCGATCGAATTGAAGAAGATCAGCGTCGCAACGGCCAGAACAATTTCGGGCACCATCAGCGGTAGGCTGATCAGTCCAAATGACACAGTCCGAAAGCGAAACTTGCCGCCACGCACCATGCCCGTTGCCGCCAGCGTCGCAATGGTTGTCGCTGTGGTCGCGGCGATGATTGCAATGATAAAGCTGTTTTTTGCTGCCGTCTTGAACTTGGCACTTTCCGGTCCGGTGAACACATCCACGTACCAGCGCAGCGATATGCCTTCCCAGTTGGTCAGCGATTGTGAGGCGTTGAAGCTGTAGATCGTAACCACGACCAGTGGGGCATAGAGGATGACCAGACACAGCAGTGTGATCCCCTTAAAGCCGGTATAGGACTTGATGTCGAATTGCTTGCTTGCCATCGGTCAGCCCCCCACCTTGTCCGCCTTGGCCTGTTGCCGGGCCGAGAACATCAGGATGATGAGAACCATGGTCAGCAGGATCATCGAAGCCGCCGCACCAAACGGCCAGTTGCCGGCATTGCCCTTGAACTGTTCTTCAATCAGCGAACCGATCATGAAATTCTTGGCGCCGCCCAACAGGTCGGGCGCAAGGAACGAGCCCATCGATGGCACAAAGACCAGAATACAACCCGCAAAAACGCCCGGTTTCACTGCCGGAAGCAGAACCCGCCGCAGCGTGGTCCATTTCGACGCATAAAGGTCCGCTGCCGCCTCGGAGAGGGCGAAGTTATAACGCTCCACCGCCGCATAGATCGGCAGGACCATGAAGGGCAGGTAGGAATAGAAGAGCCCCAACTGAACCGCAAAGTTTGTGTTAACGATATGCAGAGGGCTGTCGATCAGGCCGATACTCATCAGAAAATCGTTCAGCGGCCCCTGATCGCGCAGCAGGAACTTCATCGACACGGTCCGGATCAGCAAGTTCACCCAATAAGGGATGGTGATCAGGAACACCCAAACCGGGCGCATATTCTCGGACCGGGTTGCGATGAAATAGGCGGTTGGGAACCCGATCACCAGGCTCAGCAGCGTCGCTGCTCCCGCCTGCCAGATCGAACGCCAGAAGATCGTGACATAGGTCCATTCGATCTTCGGAGGGTCATCCCCGAACAACCCGCGATCAAAGAAGAACTGGTCATA
The DNA here is from genome assembly GCF_056537985.1 of Ruegeria sp. BI12. NCBI lineage: Bacteria > Pseudomonadati > Pseudomonadota > Alphaproteobacteria > Rhodobacterales > Roseobacteraceae > Ruegeria > Ruegeria sp. BI12. The sequence continues at coordinate 309,381 of NZ_JBQFSL010000001.1, forward strand.
GGCCGCCAGAGAGAACTCCCAGATCACGCCGCCGCGGAACTCTTTCGTCAGGAAAGAGTAGATCAGCATCATGATTACCGGGGCCAGCACCAGGATTGCCAGCGTCACCCATGCGGGTAGCAACAGCCATGTACGGGCCTCTTTATAGGTGTCTGTGGTTGCGCTGCCGCCGCTTGCTGCACCCGCCGCCATCAGTCCACCAGGAGGCGCCCGGCCCCCAACTCCATGTTGACATACATCTCGCTGCCCGGCTCGAATATGCGCTTGTTTCCGCGATCCGAGTTCGACGTGCGCACGATGAAATCAGGGCCATCCTGCAAATCGACGATGGTGGTGATGTCGGTGCCGACAAAGATGTTTTCCTTGATCCGCCCCTTCAGGCTTTCGGATTCCGCGGGCGTGTCGGACATATAAAGCCGCTCCGGGCGGATCGACATGTGAACCCGAGAGCCGACATCAATCCCGTCAACCGAGTTGCAGGTCAACTCATGCCCGCCGCCGAGATGGCAGGTTGCGCGGCCATTTGCGACGCCGTCGACGGAAACCTCTAAAAGGTTGGTCTCTCCGATAAAATCCGCCACGAACATGTTGTGCGGACGCTCATAGATATCCGTCGGTGCACCCAATTGCTGCAGTTCACCCGCCGACATGACCGCGATGCGGTCGGACATAGTCAGTGCTTCTTCCTGATCGTGGGTCACGAAGATGAAGGTGATCCCAGTTTCACGCTGCAGATGTTTCAGTTCTAACTGCATCGCCTTACGTAGCTTCAGGTCCAATGCTGACAGGGGTTCGTCCAACAACAGAACCTTGGGTTGCGGAGCTAACGCGCGGGCCAGCGCAACACGCTGTTGTTGACCGCCAGACAACTGGCTGGGTTTGCGCGCCGAGAACTGGCTAAGCTGCACCAGTTCAAGCATCTCACCCGCTTTCTTGCGGGCCTCGGATTTCGAGGCGCCGCGCATTTCCAGCCCGAAGGCCACATTGTCAAGAATGGTCAAATGCGGAAACAGCGCATAATTCTGGAAAACCGTGTTTACCGGGCGTTTGTTGGGCGGCAGGTCCTCGATCTCATCGCCGTAAAGGTAAATGGCACCTTCGGTCACGGCCTCGAATCCGGCTATCATCCGAAGCAGAGTGGTTTTGCCACAGCCTGACGGGCCGAGAAGAGTGAAAAACTCGTTGTCCATGATCGACAGCGAGATCTTCTTGAGCGCGGTAAAATCGCCATAGCGCTTCACCGCGTCCCGCACGTCAATCGCGATTTTTCCTGTGTCAGACAATTGCGCCTCCCTGAGCATCGCGAGTTTGCACTCGGGTATATACGGGGTGCGCGATCCGCCTAAGAATTGACTTCCTCACTAAACATTAGGATTAGCCTAATCATTTCGATTTTTAATTAAATATCAGTATATTATCGAGACTCTGAAGGTTTTTCGTAAAATGGAAAAGCCCAGAGTGCACACTGGAAGTGCAACCTTCCAGCGTATGGTGGTCGCAATGGAGCAGAGATCATTCAAGACTTACGGCAAGGGTTTCAGTTGGAGCGTGCAAACCCTGAGCTTTTGTTCTCGGCCGTCTGACCTGCATAAGGGGATCGCGATAAGCTCATCAGGGTGGTTTGACGGTGAGGTCGGACGAAGAGCGGGCACTTTAGTGCGGTTCATCCTCGCTGTCCGTGCCTCGAACAGGCGCAAACCCGCATCCATATTCCATTGCCCGGCAGGGCATTACATTAGCGATGCCACGAGGTTATCCGACCGCACTCACCGCAGTGTAAAGCCGGCGAAACAGCGCCAATCTGCCGTGCAGCGCGTTGGGATCGACGGGTTCGAACCTATCGGTTGTTTCGGGCTGAATCGCCAGATCGGCAACATCAAAATCACCTACGCCGCAGGCCGCCAGCCGGGCCGCGCCATATGCTGGGCCAGAATCCGATCCTTCTGAGCGCACTACTGGTTTCCCTATAACCGACGCTATCAGGCCCAATAAGAGGTCGGATTGGCTGCCACCTCCAATGGCCGCCAGTTCCGGCAAATCGTCGATCGTGTCTCCGAAACTCTGCGTAGCATCGGCAAAGCAAAAAGCGATTGCCTCCACCACGGAGCGGCAGATGTCCGCGCGTGTTGTTGAATCCTCAAGACCAAAGAAACAGGCCCGAATATGTGGGTCGCCGAGGGGGCTGCGCTCGCCGGTCAAATACGGCAGGAAAACCGGCACGCGATCACCGTTAACCGTTTCCGCAAGCGCAACAACTTCAGCAGCGGATAGCCCCAGTTGACCACCTATCCATGAAATCGGCCTTGCACCGTTCAGCATCGCCGCCATTTGATACCATCGGTCGGGAAGAGTGTGCGCGAAAGCATGCACATAGCGTTCCGGATTGGGCTTGTACCTGCGATCTGCCACAAACAGCTGACCGGATGTGCCTAGGGAAATGAAACCGCGCCCCGGTTCTGTGGCACCCAATGACACCGCCCCGGTTGCCGCATCTCCTCCGCCCGCCACGACAGGAACACCTTGTTTCAACCCGGTTGCTTCAGCAGCCTGCGTTGTCACCGTCCCAACAACACTTTGGCCATCAAAAATCTTTGGCAACCAGCTAGGCGCCACTTCAGTGGCTTTGGCAATACCGTTATGCCAGCTGCGTGAAGCCTGATCGAGCCACATCGTACCTGCGGCATCTGATGTGTCGGTTGCCAGCTCTCCATGCAGACATAGGCCGATGTAGTCTTTGGGCAGCAGGATGTGGGCAAGTCGGGCATAAACTGCCGGTTCGTGTTTCTTGAGCCATGAAATCTTGGGCGCTGTAAAACCCGGTAACGGTAGGACGCCCGCGATCTGTCCGATCTGCGGCTGGGCGATGCGCAATTCATCACACTCTTGTACCGATCTGCTGTCGTTCCATAGGATTGCCGGGCGGATCGGGCGCAGATCGTGATCCAGCAACACGGCCCCATGCATTTGGCCCGACAACCCAACGGCCTTGACTTCCGAAAGCGTGATTTGCCGAGCAAGCTGGTTCAGTGCATCGCGTGTTGCCTGCCACCACAAATCCGGGTGCTGCTCTGACCAACCGGGCCGTGGCGAAGACGTCTTGATCCCTACCGAAGAAGTCGCGAAAATTCGATCGGCATCCGCACAAACAAGTTTGACGGCGGACGTTCCGATATCGATCCCGAGATACATTCAAACCCCTTGCTTGCAAAAACGTCCGGAACTTGTCTGGCTATTGATTTTTTAGCGCGCGCAAAGAATATGTAAAAGTAAGATAAGATCAAGGCGGCTAAGTTCCGCAGGCAGACTGGCATGACCAAAATAAAGAATATGGAAGAGTTCGCAGCCCTCAGCGGGATCTCGCGGCCCACGGTGTCAAAGTACTTTCACGACCCTGACAGTGTTCGCCCGACGACAAGGGCTCGCATAGAAGAGGCGTTAGAACGATTTGACTACCGCCCGAACATCTATGCTGTGAATCAGAACCGAAAGTTGACCAAGAATATCGGTATTGTCGTACCCTATTTGGCTGACCCATTCTTTGCCGAGATCGCACGGTATCTCGAGCAAAGCTGTATCGCAGCCGGTTATCGGCCTTCGTTGTTCAGTTCGCATGGCGAGCAAAAGCTGGAAAACGAAATTCTGGACGGGCTGCAATCCATGAAGCCGGCCGGAGTTTTGTTGGCTCCGTTGGGGCGTGTTTCAGATCGGTCGGCGATTGAAAAATTTTGCGCAGCTGTACCAACGGTTTTATTCGACAGTAACCTTGACGGTCTGGGCGCCGCGTTTATCGGATCAGACAATTTCAGCTTCGTGTCACAAACCGTGGAATATATGATCCGGACGGGCGAACCCCCATCTTTTTTCGAAATGCGTACGCCTGCGAACCCGAACGCGAACAAACGCCGAAAAGCCTATGTTGAAGTCATGGAGCGTCTCGGATTCGAGCCTCATATCATCAAAGTTGACGGCAAAGGATGGGCGTTTGAAGAGATCGGTCACAAGGGTGCTCTGAAAATTCTGGCGGAAAACGGACTGCGAACAGACTCGGTCCTTTGCAGTAATGACCGGCTTGCAATCGGATTTCTTGCAGCCTGCTACGAGCAGGGGATTCGGGTTGGTCGCCGGGATGATTGCGCGCTGCGTCTGGCCTCAAACGACGATCATCCATTCGCAAAGTTCACGTGCCCCTCTTTGACTACAGCCGCCCATGATTATGACAATGTGGCTGCACGCAGTGTGGAGACGCTGTTTGAACTTATTGAAAATGGGGGGAAATTTGATACCCGGACCGAAACGCTTTTCCCTGCTCGGCTTATTTTAAGAGACTCCGCATAGCTAATAAATTTTAACGCGCGTAAAGTTTTTATTGACGCCGCGACAATTTAGAAACTACTCTCCTTGCATGGCATCCAAGCTCAGGGAGGACAGGGATGTATTTGAAGAACGCACTTCGTGCGGCGACTGCGTTGACTTTCGTCGCTACGGCAGCAGCCCATGCACAATCCATCACCATCGCAACCGTGAACAACGGCGATATGATCCGGATGCAGGGCTATACCGACAAATTCACCGAGGCGACCGGCATTGACGTTGAGTGGGTGACGCTGGAGGAAAACGTGCTGCGCCAGCGCGTAACCACCGACATCACCACCAAGGGCGGTACGTTCGACATCATGACGATCGGCATGTACGAAACGCCGATCTGGGGCGCGAATGGCTGGCTGGTGCCACTGGATGGTCTGTCCGAAGAATACGACGTAGGTGACATTCTGCCCGCGATGGCAGGTGGCTTGAGCCATGACGGAACGCTATTCGCAGCGCCGTTCTATGGTGAAAGCTCGATGATCATGTACCGCACCGACCTTATGGAAAAGGCGGGCATGGAAATGCCTGAGGCCCCGTCTTGGCAATTCATTAAAGAGGCCGCCGCTGCGATGACTGACCGCGACGCCGACATCAACGGCATTTGCCTTCGCGGCAAAGCTGGTTGGGGTGAAGGCGGGGCGTTCATAACGGCGATGTCGAATTCATTCGGCGCCCGCTGGTTCGATGAAGAATGGAAGCCCCAGTTCGATCAGCCCGAGTGGGCAGATACGCTGAATTTCTATGTTGAAATGATGACCGAATCTGGTCCTGCCGGCTACGCCACCAATGGGTTCAACGAAAACCTGTCGCTGTTCCAGCAAGGCAAATGTGGAATGTGGATCGACGCCACTGTTGCAGCTTCGTTCGTCACTAACCCGGACGACTCCACGGTCGCAGATCACGTAGGGTTTGCGCTTGCACCTGACACTGGATTGGGCAAACGGTCCAACTGGCTTTGGGCGTGGGCACTGGCTATTCCTGCCGGTACACAGCAAGAAGACGCAGCCAAGCAATTCATCGAATGGGCGACTTCAAAGGACTACATTGAGCTGGTCGCAGAAAGCGAAGGATGGGCAAACGTACCTCCGGGCGCACGTACGTCTCTGTACGAGAATCCAGAATACCAAAAGGTTCCGTTCGCCAAGATGACGCTGGATTCGATCCTGTCAGCTGATCCTAACAACCCGACGGTGAAACCGGTCCCTTATGTTGGCATCCAGTTTGCAGCAATTCCGGAATTTGCAGGCATTGCCACGCAGGTAAGCCAGGAATTCTCCGCGGTCTATGCCGGACAGCAAACGGTTGAGGAAGCGTTAGAGAAAGCGCAGGCCCTCACAGCCGAAGAAATGGAAGCCGCAGGGTACTGACGCCTTCCTACCACGGGCGGGCAGTGATCTGCCCCCCGTTCACCCTTCCACAATTCGCGTTTTTCTCGCAGGCTGGCTTGTGCCTGAACAGAGAGGGTTTGCGTCATGGCAACTCAACATTCCCGATCCGTCGCGCGCCTGATGATGGCACCCGCAGTGGTCCTGCTACTTGGCTGGATGCTCGTGCCGCTGACGATGACGCTGTATTTTTCCTTCAAAAAATATCTTCCGCTACGCGGCGGTGATCTGGGCTGGGTCGGGTTCGACAACTACGTCCGATTTGTTTCGTCAAGTTCGTTCTGGCCAGCTGTTCAGGCAACCCTGATGATCGTGGGTGGCGTGTTGGTCATCACGGTAGTGTTGGGAATTCTGTTGGCGATGCTGCTGGACCAACCGATGTGGGGGCAAGGCGTTGTTCGTATCCTTGTGATCGCGCCGTTCTTTGTCATGCCTACCGTGTCAGCGCTGGTCTGGAAGAACATGTTCATGGACCCGGTCAATGGCTTGCTTGCCCATCTGTGGCGCTTTTTCGGGGCCGAGCCGATCTCGTGGCTGTCAGAGGCGTCCATGACATCGATTATCATGATCGTCTCTTGGCAGTGGCTTCCGTTCGCGACGTTGATCCTGCTAACCGCAATCCAGTCTCTGGACAGTGAACAGTTGGAGGCTGCTGAAATGGACGGCGCGCCGGTGCTGAAACGTTTCTATCACATCGTCCTGCCGCATCTGAGCCGCGCGATCACCATTGTGATCCTCATCCAGACGATCTTTCTGCTGTCGATCTTCGCCGAAATCTTCGTGACCACCGGCGGCGCATTCGGCACCCGCACACTCACCTACCTGATTTTCCAGCGCGTGTTGGAAAGCCAAAACGTCGGCCTTGGATCGGCCGGAGGTGTCTACGCCATCATCCTTGCCAATATCGTTGCGATCTTCCTGATGCGCATCGTTGGCAAAAATCTGGACGCGTGAGGAGGTAAGAATATGGCCCGCACCGTCACAACCCGCCGCAAATCACTCAATACTGTCCTGGCATGGGCCGTTGGTTTGTTGATCTTTTTCCCGATCCTCTGGACGATCCTGACCAGTTTCAAGACTGAAGCGCAGGCAATCGCCAGCCCACCTTTGTTTCTGAACTTCAATTGGACGCTTGAGAATTATGCCATCGTGCAGGAACGCTCGGACTACATGCGGTTCTTGTGGAACTCGGTCATCATCGCGGGCGGTTCGACCATTCTGGGTGTGATCATCGCAGTGCCCGCCGCTTGGGCGATGGCGTTTGTGCCATCCAAACGCACCAAGGACATCCTGCTTTGGATGCTGTCCACTAAGATGCTGCCAGCGGTTGGTGTTCTCTATCCGATCTACCTGCTGTTCATCCGTCTGGGCCTGCTGGATACGCGTGGAGGGCTGGTCGTCGTGCTGATGCTGATCAACCTGCCGATCATAGTCTGGATGCTTTACACCTATTTTCGCGAAATCCCCGGGGAAATCCTGGAAGCCGCACGTATGGATGGCGCAACGCTCAAAGAGGAAATCCTCTATGTCCTGACCCCAATGGCCATCCCTGGGATTGCTTCGACTGTGCTGCTGAACTTCATCCTGGCGTGGAACGAGGCGTTCTGGACCCTCAACTTAACCGCCGTCGACGCCGCTCCTCTCACGGCCTTCATCGCCAGCTACTCCAGCCCCGAGGGCCTGTTCTTTGCCAAGCTCAGCGCAGCCTCGACCATGGCAATCGCACCAATCCTGATCCTTGGCTGGTTCAGCCAGAAACAACTTGTCCGCGGCCTGACCTTCGGCGCTGTGAAATAAGGAACACGACACATGGGACGTATACAACTCAAGTCCGTGACCAAAAGCTTCGGCGACGTTGAGGTCATTCCCCCGCTGGACCTGACCATCGAGGATGGTGAGTTCACCGTTTTCGTCGGCCCCTCGGGTTGCGGTAAATCCACCCTTCTGCGTCTGATTGCGGGGTTGGAAGACATCACCTCGGGCCACATAGAAATTGACGGAACGGACGCGACCGACGTGCCACCCGCCAAACGTGGGTTGGCGATGGTATTCCAGTCATACGCGCTGTACCCGCACATGACCGTACGCAAGAACATCGCTTTTCCTCTGCGTATGGCGAAACTGGATCAGGCCGAGATCGACAAGCGTGTCGAAGGGGCGGCAAGTGTGCTAAACCTGACCGACTACCTGGATCGACGTCCGGGTCAGTTGTCCGGCGGGCAGCGTCAGCGAGTTGCCATTGGCCGGGCGATCGTCCGCGAACCCGCTGCATTCCTTTTTGATGAACCTCTTTCGAATCTGGATGCGGCGTTGCGCGTTGGCATGCGGCTGGAAATCAGCGAATTACACGAACGTTTGGCGACCACGATGATTTATGTCACCCACGATCAGGTCGAAGCCATGACCATGGCAGACAAGATCGTGGTGCTTCAGGCAGGCGTAATCGAGCAGGTCGGCAGTCCGCTGGAGCTGTACCGAACGCCCCGCAACTTGTTTGTCGCGGGGTTCATCGGCTCACCCAAGATGAACTTCATCGAAGGACCCGAGGCCGCGAAACACGGTGCCCAAACCATCGGAATCCGACCTGAACACATTGCGGTTTCGGAAACCGAAGGTGAGTGGTCCGGGGTTGTCAGTGTCTCGGAACACCTCGGCTCGGACACCTTTTTCCATGTTCATGAAACGGGTCTGGCTGAAACAATCACCGTTCGTGCAGACGGCGAGGTTGGCTTCCGCCACGGTGACCGAATCCATCTGACACCACGCCAGGATGTCATCCATCGGTTTGACGCGAAAGGCTTGAGGATCGAATGACACGCCTGGCAGGCAAAACCGCCCTGATCACCGGGGCCGCGAGAGGCATCGGACTGGCTTTTGCGAAAGCTTACGTGGCAGAGGGTGCGCGTGTCGCCATCGCCGACATCGACATCCAACGCGCACAGGATGCAGCGGCCGAGATTGGCGAGGCAGCACTCGCCGTCAAGATGGATGTCACCAACCAGCAGAGTATAGATGATGCCGTCGCGAAAACAGCTGCGCGTCTCGGCCCCATCGACATTCTGATCAACAACGCTGCCATCTTCACTGCAGCACCAATTGTTGAGATCGAGCGCGCGGACTTCAACCGAGTATTTGACATCAACGTTGCCGGCGCACTGTTCACGATGCAAGCCGTAGCGAGCCACATGATTGAAAACGGAATCAAGGGCCGGATCATAAACATGGCGTCGCAGGCCGGGCGCAGGGGCGAACCTCTGGTCGCCGTGTACTGTGCCAGCAAGGCCGCAATCATATCCCTGACGCAATCGGCGGGGCTGAATTTGATCTCATACGGGATCAACGTGAACGCAATTGCTCCGGGCGTTGTTGACGGCGAGCACTGGGATGGGGTTGATGCGTTCTTTGCAAAGCATGAAGGCAAACCGCTGGGCCAGAAGAAACGCGAAGTGGCTGCAGCCGTGCCCTACGGCCGGATGGGCAGCGCCGAAGATTTGACCGGAATGGCAGTATTCCTCGCTTCTGACGATGCCAAATACATCGTCGCACAAACTTACAATGTCGACGGCGGAAACTGGATGAGCTGATGGACCCTGTGGCGAATGCAAAACTTCCGATGCGGTTGACTGAAGATAGCCTTTCAGAGCTGCCAGAGACCGTGAAGATCCCGGTGTATGATCGATCGAAACTGACGCCGGGCATAGTTCATATTGGCTTGGGCAATTTTCATCGCGCACATCAGGCCTGGTATCTTCATCAACTGATGCAGCGGGGTCAGGCCAATGACTGGGCGATCATCGGGGCCGGTGTACGAAGCTATGACGCTGACATGCGAGAACGTTTGCTGGCGCAGGATTGCCTTACAACGCTGATTGAGCTGGACCCAAAAGGAATGTCCGCCAAGGTGATTGGTCCGATGATTGATTATCTGCCGATCGAGGAAGACAATTCTGCTCTTATCAAGGCGATGGCCGATCCTGCTATTCGCATTGTGTCTCTGACTGTAACTGAAGGTGGATACTATCTTGATGCCAACACCGGCGCATTCAACGCGGATCACGTGGATATTCGGCACGATGCCGAAAACCCGAACTGGCCGCGCACAGCTTTCGGTGCATTGGTGGCGGCATTAAAACAACGGCGCCAGAATGGTTTGAAACCCTTTACCGCGCTAAGCTGCGATAATCTTCAGGGTAACGGTGCAATTCTGAAAACCTGCATTGTTGGACTGGCGCACTTGTCCGATCCGGAGCTGGCGGACTGGATTGATCAAAACGGCGCATTCCCGAACTCGATGGTGGATTGCATTGTGCCCGCAACGACCGAGCAGGTCATATCGCAATGCCGAGAACTTGGTATCGATGATCGCGCGCCGGTCTCGCACGAAAATTTCCGCCAATGGGTGATCGAGGATGACTTCTGCGCAGGCCGGCCGCCACTCGAAAAGGTCGGGGCTACGCTAACGCACGATGTTCACAGTTATGAAGCGATGAAACTGCGCATTTTGAATGGAGGCCACCAACTTCTGGCAAATGCCGGGGAAATTCTGAACGTGCCAACAATCGCAGACTGCATGCAAGACCCGGACATCGTGGCGTTCTTCAGAAAAGTTCAGACAGAAGAAATTTTGCCTCATGTCGAAGCTGTCCCCGGCACCACGGCATCTGAATATCTTGAAATGGTTGAGAGGCGCTTTGCGAACACCACTATCCGCGACACAACACGACGCGTAGCCTTTGACGGATCTTCACGACATCCGGGTTTCTTGCTGCCGTCGCTGCGCGATGCGCTTGCATCGGGATCTTCGCTGACTGGGTTGGCTCTGGCCGAGGCGTTCTGGTGCCGGATGTGCGCAGGCGTTCGTGAAGACGGCTCAGAAATTGCTCCAAACGACCCCCATTGGGCGAACTTGCAAAAAACCGCTCTGGCTTCCAGGGGCGACCCAAGTTTGTGGATCGAACAAAGCCAGTATTTTGGTGACACATGTCGCGATCCGCGGTTCGCAAAAGCGTTTACTGCCTGGTTGAGCGCGATTTGGCAACGTGGGTGCCGGGTAGCGATAGCCGACTATCTCGCCCTGGAGCCAAAACCATTCTAGTGTCGCTGAGCCAAGCTCAATAGAATGCAGAAAAAACTTAGGTTTTGCCAGCGCCAAAACTAGCGAATCCCACCAAAAGTCTTGAAATTCGCAAGCAATGCAATTTGTGCAAAAGCGCCTTTCCACGTCCTATGAATTCGTGGTTCCAGATACGTAAAATAGTGCGTGGGCGGCTGGCATTTGCGCCGTGCGGTAGCGCCGAGATTAATACGGGACCGACGGTTTTTCGTGCGCGCCTGCGCGCACCGAAAAGCTCTGGGCCTCCCGGAATTCCCATTGATGGTCTCTTGCGGGTTGCATCTGTTTGGGCGGTGACTGGCATCGGACCTCAGAGGTCCGCTTAGGTTTGCGTAAGCCGGTTCAGAAACTGAAAAAAACGCTGCAAATTACTTCGTTGCGCCAAGTAACTCACTTGCTTTTTCGCCTATCATGATCGCCGGAGCATTGGTGTTGCCGCTGACGATTTCCGGCATGATTGAACAATCGGCGACACGAAGACCCTCGATACCCCGGACCTTTAAGTTTGGATCGACAACAGAGCTTTCCGACGTGCCCATCGCGCAGGTTCCTGTCGGGTGATAGATTGACACGGAATTTGAGCGCGCCCAGTCCAGAGTGCCATTGTAGTCATCGCGAGATAGATCGGCGGTTGGCCGGAACTCTTCCGAGATCTTTGACGCCAAAGGATTATGCCGGGCAATGTCGCGCGCGATGTTCACGCCGTCTACAATCGTTCGGCAATCTGTTTCAGTGGACAGGTAGTTGGGAATGATTTTGACGTAACTGGCGGGATCAGGGCCGTCCAGACGCAGCTCACCTCGGCTTTCCGGCCGCAGCTGACAGACTGACATTGTGAAGGCAGAAAACGGGTGTACGCCCTCACCGGGACTATCGGCAGACCAAGGCTGAACGTGAAATTGAATGTCAGGTGTTTGAACCTCGGGTCGGGTTTTTAGAAACCCGGTGGCCAGGCTGGCCGCCATGGTCATCGGCCCTGCACGAAACAGTGCATATTTCAGCGCGATTCGCGCCTGATTGAAGAGGCTGCGCACTTCGTCATTCAATGTCGGTTCGTTGCACTTGAAGACAAGGCGTGCCTGCAAGTGATCTTGAAGCCCTTTGCCGACGCCGGGCAATGAGTGAACGGGTTCAACCCCGTTGGCCTTCAGATGATCCGGGTCTCCGATCCCTGACAACATCATAATCTGAGGTGAGTTGATGGCGCCTCCGGACAAGATGATCTCGCGCCGCACCTTTATGGACTTAACCTCACCGGAACGGTCGCGATAAAGAAGTCCGGTTGCCTTTTTGCCGTCAAGTTCAACCTTGGTCACCAACGCATGGGTGATGATGTTCAGGTTCGGCCTGTTTTTGACTGGCTTTAGATAAGCAACGGCGGCGCTGCAGCGACGCCCGTTCCGAGTGGTTAACTGGAAATAGCCGACGCCTTCCTGATCGGCCCCATTGTAATCCGGATTAAACGGGTAACCCGCCTCTTGGGCGGCGGCGACCCAGGCATCGCAGATTGGTCGTTGAATGCGCATGTTGGATACTGACAGCGGGCCGCCTGTACCGTGAAACGCGTCCTCGCCGCGCTCCTGATCCTCGCTCCGCTTAAAAAGGGGTAAGACGTCGTCCCATCCCCAGCCAACGTTGCCCATCTGACGCCAGCGGTCGTAGTCCTCTTTCTGACCTCGAACATACAGAAGCCCGTTCAGCGAGGATGATCCCCCAAGAACCTTTCCGCGCGGCCAGTCAATCGAGCGCCCGTTCAAACCTGGATCTGGTTCTGTGCGGTAACACCAATCCAACGACGGGTTGTGCATAGTTTTGAAGTATCCAACCGGTATGTGAATCCACGGGTTGGTATCGGGTCCGCCAGCTTCCAACAATGCAACGGTCGTGCCTGGGTCAGCGCTCAGGCGGTTGGCAATGACACAGCCCGAAGATCCTGCCCCGACAACTGCATAATCCACCTCCATGACGGTCTCCTCCCAAGGTCACTGAAAAAAAGTCTATGCAAATTGCCGGAACTATACTAGCATTTTTTGATACAAAACGTCTCAATAATTGCGATCAGGGAGGTAAGCAATGGAGATCGGTAAGAAACTAAGTGGCATTTCACGGCGGGATTTTTTCCGTGTAGCCGGGCGTTATGGCATGAGTTCAACGCTGCTGGCGGCAGGTGGATTTGGCGGTGCGATGAGTTTAGCCAATTTGGCCCAAGCGGCTGAATCAACTTATGAAAAACGGTTTTCGAAAGAACCCAAACATACGCTGAAATTCGGTGCTTCGGGTTTCAACACGCGCAACCTGCTGATCGAACGGGCAGGGGCCATCGAGTTCGCGAGAGATCTGGAAGAACGTACAGATGGTGAGATTCGGATCGAGTTCATCGGCGATAACCAGATCTGCGGACAGTTAAGTTGCGTCGAGAAGACTCAGCAGGGGATCGTCGACATCTATGCGGCGTCGACACAGAACTCTGCGGGCGGCGCGCCTTATCTGAACGTGCTGGATTATGCCTATATGTTCCCCAGCCGGGCGGCGCAGTATCATTTCTTCTATAGCCCAGACAGCCAGCGCATCCTGCGTGACCCGCTTGAAAAACGTCACGGGTTGAAGTTCCTGTTCACACACTGCGAACTACGCGGCTTGCAGATGGGCTCGACTTTCGCTGACAAGCCGACAGTCACCAAGCTGGAAGAACTGTTCGGGACAAAGAACCGTGTGACGGGGACGCAGCTTGGCCGGATCGCCATGCAACTGCTGAACCTGAATCCCGTGCCGGTGGCATGGGAAGAAACACTGGACGCACTGAAGACCGGCCTGATCGACGGAGCGGAAACCTGGGCATCAGCCGTTGCCTACGCAAACATGGCTCCGGTCGTCTCGCAATCCGTCAATCTCAAATTCTTCTGCGGCACAGAACATACGTCAATGTCCGCCAAAGTGTTTGACGGTCTTGGCGGTGAACTTCAGGACGCAGTAATGGAATCGTCTTATTTCACGCAGGCCCTTATTCAGGGTGCAAACGAAGCTGCATTGCTGAACACGGTTGGTTTCTCGGAACCACAGCTGCCCAACACCATCTTTGCGGAAAACGGTGTACGTGCAGCATTCCTGCCGGACGATCAGATCAAATTGGCCGAGGAAATGTGTGCGCCGAACTTTAATCCTGAACCCTGGGCGCAGTGGCGCGAGCGGCTGAACAAATGGGCCGGTGGCATCGACACCTATCAGGAAATCTACGACATCGCGCGGCAGATCCCGGCAGACACACTGCCCGAAAACGTTGAGCCCCGCCGTTGGTGGAAAGGCGCGGCCTGATCTAACATTTCGAACCGGCCCCTCGCGGGCCGGTTTCTCTAAGCACTGACTGGGAGGACGGGGTTCATGTCACTATGGGCAGATATCGGGGCAATATTCAGCGCCTTGCTCACACGCGATTCATTCGAAATCCAATCCGCATTGGAATCTGACGCCGCCTGGGTTGTCGGCACTGTTGCCGCCGCGCTCGGCGGTTTTCTTGTAATGCTGATCTATCGCAAAGTGCCCTTTGTTGAACGCCACTTCGAACGGTCGATCATGGTCTATTCCTACCTTGCCATTGCGCTGATCATCTTTTGGGGTGTGATTGACCGCTTTGTCTTTAACGACCAGGAACCCTGGTCCACCACCATTCCTCCGCTTCTGTTCATGATAATGGCCTGGTTTGGTGCGTCCTATAATGTCCGCCTGCGCACGCATCTAAGTTTCAGCGAGTTTCGCACCGCGATGCCACGCGGCGGTCAACTGGCCTGTCTGTTTCTGGATGCCATTTTGTGGTTCGTCTTTGCAGTAATCGTCATTGTGACCACAACACGCCTCGTTGCGCTGTCAGCCTCGAACTTTCAGATCGTCCTTGGGACAGACAACATCATGCAATGGTGGTTTCTGTTGGCCGCGCCAGTGTCTTTCTTTCTGATGGTTGGCCGTGTGTTTCAAAACCTTGCTGACGACTTGCACAACTGGAAAACCGGAGAGCCGCTGATCAAGCAGGCCGTGATAGGGGCAGACTGATGACAGACGGAACTTTAGTTACACTTATTTCGCTGGGCGTGACGTTTCTGTTCATGTTGGGCGTGCCGGTGCTGTTGGTCATCGGATACTGGGTCATCGGATGCTCATTCGTTTTGGGCTTGACGCTCGACAACATGGGCGCGGAATTGCTGAACGTATTCAACAAGGGTTTTGCTCTACTGGCGATGCCGCTGTTCATCCTGACAGGTGACCTGATTAACAAGTCGGGCATCGCGCGAAGACTGAGTGATTTCGCATATTCCTGTCTGGGCTGGATACGTGGCGGTCTGGCGATGGCATCGCTTGGCGCGTGCGGTCTGTTTGCTGCGATTTCAGGATCAAACT
Source organism: Ruegeria sp. BI12 (assembly GCF_056537985.1). Lineage (NCBI taxonomy): Bacteria > Pseudomonadati > Pseudomonadota > Alphaproteobacteria > Rhodobacterales > Roseobacteraceae > Ruegeria > Ruegeria sp. BI12. The sequence continues at coordinate 324,633 of NZ_JBQFSL010000001.1, forward strand.
CGGCCACCACCGCAACGATCGGTTCGATGCTGCATCCTGAAATGGTCAAAGGCGGCTATGACGAACGCTTCAGCGCGGCCACCGCGGCGGCGGGTGGTACGGTCGGGATCATCATCCCCCCATCAATCATCTTCATCGTCTACGGGTTCCTGATGAACCTTCCCATTTCCGAGCTGTTTGTCGCCGGTATCCTGCCAGGCGCGCTGATGGTCTTTGGCATGCAGTTTGCATGCTGGATCATTTGCCGGATCAACGGCTGGGGCCACCTGATCCCGCTGCAACTGAACCGGATCCTAAAAACCGCCTTTGGTGCCTGGCTTGGGTTCTTTGCCATCGGGCTTGTGCTTTGGGGCATTTATACTGGCAAATTCTCCCCCACCGAGGCTGCGGGCGTCACAGTTGGCTTCTGTGTGATCGCCGGATTGGTCAGTTATCCGATCAACCGAATAATGGGTGCGCGCGACGATGTTTCACCCACCGAAAAGAGCTTTGCTGAAATGTTCGTCGTAGAAGGATTTACGATCCCTGAGATACCCTCGATCGTGATCCGTTCGGCCCAGATCACCGGCATTCTGGCCCCTCTGATTGCGATCTCGGTTGTTATGCAACAGATCTTGTCTTTGCTTGGCGCACAACAAACGATCGGAGATTTCGTGACCTCGATGGGTGGGTATTACGCGGTTCTGTTCACATCGATGGTCATTGTCTTTTTCTCAGGCATGGTTCTGGAAAGCTTGCCGGTGACGATCATTCTTGCGCCGATCCTCGCACCGATTGCTGCGTCCGTAGGGGTCGACCCGATCCATTTTTCGGTGATTTTCCTTGTGGGTGCCTCGATTGGGTTCATCACGCCGCCATATGGTCTGAACCTCTATGTTGCGTCAGGTGTGACAGGTGTGCCGTACTTCCGGCTGCTGCGCTACACCGTTCCGTACCTTGTGGCTCTGCTCTCTGTATGGATTTTGGTTTCTCTGGTGCCTGATCTGGCCTTGATACTTCTGCCAAACAACTAGAGTTTAGCGGAATGGCAAACGCAGATACACGAGAGAAAGAAACCCAAATCCCGACGAACCTGCGTTTGCTATTTCTCCTTGAAGAGGTTGCAAGGCGTGGTGTCGCAGTCAAACCGTCAGACCTGATAGAATCATTGGGTCTGGCAAAACCAACGGTCCATCGGTTGCTTCAAACGGCCGAGGCCGAAGGGTTCCTTCAACGAGACCTCGATGGCCGATCGTATGGACCCGGACCACGGTTGCGAGAGCTTTCAGTAAACACGGTGTCATCAGAGCACCTTCGAACGGCTCGTCTCGCAATCCTCCGGGGGGTCGCCGACGAAATTGGCGAAACCTGCAACCTCGCCATTCCGGACCGGGAAGGAATGATTTACCTGGACCGGGTGGAAACGGAATGGCCCCTGAGGATTCAATTGCCGATTGGCACTCAGGTTCCGTTTCATTGCACTGCCAGCGGAAAGATGTACCTATCCACGCTTCGCCAAAACACGCTGGATGGGTTTCTTTCCGCCCGTAAGCTGAACCCGAACACCCAAAAAACAATAACTGACCCAGAAGCATTGCGCGCCGAAATCTTGGGTATCGCCCAAAAAGGATACTCAACGGACGACGAGGAATTCATGCCCGGGATGACCGCGATAGCTGTCCCTGTCCTGGATATGCACAATCGTCTTGTGGCAACACTGTCTGTTCACGCGCCAACCCAGCGCCACGAAATGCGGAGTTTGGAGCAATTCCTAGCGCTATTGCAGTTTGGGGCAACCAAACTATCGGGATTGCTTTCGTCATAGCAAAGCGTCGGGAAGTTGTCTGTCTGTCGATCCCAAGCCAAACTGAATGTTTGCAGTCTCATAGCCCAGCATCAAGACAATCCCTGAAACCGTCTCTATCGAAAGCGGTTCTTTGGTCCAGCCAATCCGCACATAGCTGACAATCTGGCGAAACTGCAAACCTTCACCCTCAAGTTTGCATTGAAACGCACGGATCCCAATATCCAACGAGCGGGCTATCGCATCAATGGATGCGTCGTTTCGATGGAATTGATGTCTGACAAGTGCGGAAACCCGCCGCCAATGGTTCGGGTCGGGTATATTTGTCTCTCGGGCACGGATGTGTTCGGATAGTTCAGCACTCTGATTTTTGTGAATGAAACTTCTTAAACATTGCATTTGAGGACAAGAAAGTCCGGCAGTCGTTCTTCAAGGCGGCGAAAGGGCGGTTCCTCTTTACGAGTTGAAACGCTACGATTGCCAGCGAGGCAACAAGCAGGATATCGCAATGCGTAGCGCAAAAATATTACCCCTGGCGGCACTCTTAATGGCCGCAATTGTAAACACGGAATCTGCAGCCGCTGCCTCGCTTGGACAGTATGAAGTTTTTGGCGTTGAAGATGGTGACATGCTGAAAATGCGTGCCGGGCCGGGAACAGGTTTTAACGTGATTGTTGGTCTTCCAAATGGAACCGCCTTACGCGTTCACACTTGCGAGCAGACCGGTGGAACCCGTTGGTGTCGCGTTTCCTTGAAACGTGCGCGTGGGCTAAAGGGATACGTCTCTTGGGCATATTTGCGAAAGAAATGATACAACGGTGGTTGGCGTCGTCGCTATTTCAACGCTTGTTAAATGCAGATGGGAAACGCTACTTCGTTTGTGTTTCCGCCATTTTGGCGAAGTTTTCGCATTCTGGCGAGCGAGCGAGGAAGAGCGTTGACCGAAGGGCAGGTGGCTCCCGCCTGACTGCGTAACAGTGTACGAAACTGCCCGTGGCAATTCAGTTATTTCCGGACCGTTCTGTCGGCAGGAAACCGAGGGCTCTGGCCATTTTGTGTGCGTGTTATGTCCACATCTTCATGCGGATTGTCGGCTTCGATTGGGTTGCCAATACCCCGGCAGTTTACAAGTCAAATTGACGAGATGGCTATCTGTGTCACTTTTTGAAAGCCGGTGCCTGAAAGCCACCGACAGTTACAAACCGACTGTAGTGGTCGGCTATACGGACGCTGTTGGATCCTCGGGCTATAATCAGGATCTGGGACAAAGGCGTGCGAGTACGGTCGCACGAGCCCTTGTCGAAGTTGGAGTTTCCGTCGATCAGATTGGAGATATCTCGAGCCGCGGCAAGGCTGACCTTCTGATAGCCGTCACGACAGCAGAGCGTCGAAATCGCCGCGTTACAGTCGGTCTGGCAGACATACTGGCGGCCTGTCGCAGTTATCGGGACGTTGCGCTGTCAGAAAGCGCCGTTGGGGACGAACTGCAGACTGATCTGACGGCTCGTTTGCAAGTCGCCGTTGCGCAATATGACCAACTGACAAATTCCGGTCGAAACGGTCCCGCATTTCAGATGGCGGGTGCCGCGCGCGAAGATTGCGGCAAAGCCATTGGTCTTGATGCAGGATCTATCCGAAAGATCGAATATGCCAAACGGTGTTTCTGTAGTTCGGCGCGGTTGGACGCGGCTTTGGCGCAGTAGTTTGGTTTTTCAAAGAAGAACTGCGCGCCCGCGTCCACCAGACGTTTGCAGGAACGGGATTTGCTCTGGTTCACCGAAAGATGTCTTCCAGCCAAGCTTCAAAACGCTGTTTGGCAGCCGCATCTGCTTTTGAGTTCTGCCCCGTAACCAAATAGTGGCTTTGTTCTATCGGTACAGCTTCACCAACAATGGCGACCTTTCTTCCGGTCTCAATGGCGGTCTTGGCAAACTTCTCGATAACGATCGCATTGCCGCCACCTGCGGCAACGATGTCCACAGCCGCAATCGTCGTGTCGACCACAAAAGTTGATGCGTATTGGGTTTGCTGAACCCCGACTGCGGAAAAATAACGTTCCCACATTTGCTGGAATCCCAGAATGTGAATTAGTGGCCGCTGCTGCAGAGTTTTGGTGGAAGGACGTTTATCCCCAGATACCTTTGGGGCAATCGGGACGATACTTTCATCGGATAACTTCCGAACAGGGAAGTCATTCCATTCGCCGCTGCCTACCCGCAATTCGACATCGACATTTTCGCGACCTGCGGATTCAGCCCAAATGTTCGAGACCAGCTTTATGGTAATATCGGGATGCACACGTAAGAACTCGGGCAGCCTGTGAGCAAGAAACAAGGTCGCCGTAGATATTGGCGCGCGCACGACCAGTTCGTTCGTCTGGTTTGATCCGAACAGACTGATCGTTGACAGATCGATATCTCTCAGGGCTTGCCGCACAGAAAAAGCATAAGCCTGTCCAACTTCGGTCAGGCTAAGGTTGCGTGCGGCGCGATAGAACAAGGGGCAGCCAAGTTGCGCTTCCAATGAGCGGACATGAAGGCTGAGCGCCGATTGAGTGATACCCAACTCGGCCGCGGCCGTCGTAAAGCTGAGATGTCGCGCGGCGCATTCAAATGATCGAAGCCAAATAGGGTTAGGAGATTGCGGCATTCTTAGCACCGAAAATTTTCGCTGATACGTTTCACTTTTATTCGTTTTACACACTGCCATCAACGTCTGTAGCTTTTTCAATGAAACTTCATTGCCGATCATCAGGCGGGAAATGAAACAGGGAGATGTGCGCATGAAAGTCGGCTTCATTGGTCTTGGAAACGTTGGGGGGAAACTCAGCGGCAGTCTGCTGCGTAACGGCATTGATCTGACGGTTCATGACCTTAACCCTGAGCTTGTGGAAGATTTCGTCTCGCGCGGGGCAACCCGTGGGGAAAGCCCGGCGCAGCTGATGCGCGATTGCGATGCCGTTATTACCTGTCTGCCATCGCCTGCCGCCTCGGACGCTGTCATGCAGCAGATGCTGCCCGAAGTGAAAGAGGGCAAGATCTGGATGGAGATGTCCACCACTGATGAGGCCGAGGTCAAACGCTTGGGTGCAATGGTGATGGACGCAGGCGGTGCAGCCGTGGATTGCCCGGTTTCGGGCGGATGCCACCGTGCGGCGACGGGCAATATCTCGATCTTTGCGGGGTGCGACCGTGCCACGTTCGACCGCATAGCGCCGTTTTTGAAAACCATGGGTCGGCGCATTCTGCACACGGGCGATCTGGGATCGGCTTCAGTTCTCAAGGTTGTGACGAACTACCTGGCGACCGCCAATCTTGTCACCTGCTGCGAAGCGCTGGTCACAGCCAAAGCAGCGGGTATGGACTTGAACACGACCTATGAAGCGATGAAAATCAGCTCTGGCACGTCATTCGTACATGAAACCGAAAGCCAAGTGATCCTGAACGGCAGCCGGGACATTTCCTTTACCATGGACTTGGTCAAAAAGGATGCCGGTCTGTTCCAGCAGGTGGCCGACCGCCACAACGTGCCACTGGAAATCTCGCCTATGCTGGTGCAGATTTTCGAGGACGGCATCGAGCGCTATGGCGAGCGCTGCTTTTCGCCCAACATCATCAAACGCTTGGAAGAGGCGACCGGCCTAGAAATTCTCGCTCCGGGTTTTCCGCCGGAAATGATGGATGATGAGCCGGAAGAACCCGGTTACGAGGTGATCCCGCAGGGGGCAGAACTCAAGGCGGCTGAATAAAACGGCGAGGCTGTTTTGAAACGGATCTACACATTTGTGGGCACCCGGCGACGCGCAACTTGACTGTGGCGGATATAAAGGCGGGCAAAAGCAAGCGTAAATTAGCGTAAACAACTGCCGTGAACCGCACCGAAACTGCCGCGGCTCAGGCCGCACGGCGGACGAAGCACTGCAATTGGTCGAGGATTTGCGTCGTCCGTAAGACGCTGGTGCTTGTGCGGTCGAATTGGAATGCGTTGCCGCCCATCTCGTAAATACCCGTACGAGCCGCCTCCGGCCTCATCCTGATCAAAAAAGGTACATTTCTTCAGGAAAGGCAACCTCGTGGCGACCGCTGATACGACCGCAAAAAAGTCGCCCATGCTGCCGAGGAACCCGGCCCCATGAGCAGCGAATGGCATTGGCACCCGGGACTTCCGGTAAAGCATGCACCCTATTGGCACTGGCCCCAAAACCTGGCGTGATAGGCAAATGGATCTGGCAGAACTAGCTGCAATTCTCGGACCGTTCGATCTTTCTTACGCTGGCATTTCTGGTGGCATTCTGGATGCAGCCTGTCGGGGCTGATCAGGCGACATTCTCGCTTGGCTGGATGTCATTCGTGTTCATTCGCAACTGGGTTTTGCTGCTGATCGTCGCTGGCGGACTGCATTTGTGCTCCTACGGCATAGGCGGGCAAGGCAAACTGCTGAAATACGATCCCCGACCTTATAGGAAGCGCAAGAATGCGCTGTATAAGTTCGGCTATCAGACCTAGTGCAACATGTATTACTCGATTGTCTTTGGTGCGCCGATCCTGTCATTGTTCGAGTGTTTCCTGCGCTGGATGTACGCGAATGACTATATCGGCACGCTCAGCTTTGCTGCGCATCCTGTGTGGTTCATTTTGCTGTTCCCGATACTGTCGCTTTGGCAGAGCTTTCACTTTTACGTCGGTCACCTGTTTCTGCATCAGCCATTCATTTACCGGCACGTCCACGCCGTGCATCACCGCAACGTCAACACCGGTCCCTGGTCGGGCATGTCGATGCATCCGGTCGAATCCTTTGGATATCTCAGCGCTATTCTGGTCGTGCTGATCTTATCCAGCCATCCCGTTCACATGATTTTCCTCAGCTATAGGTTTATGGAGGGTGCGGCTTCTTCGCCTTCGGTATATTAGGTGATTTGGGCGCGTGATCGTCAGGCCCTGCTGATCGGCGCATTATTTCATCAGCTTCATCATCGCTATTACGAATGCAATTACGGCAATGCGGAAATGCCCTGGGACAAGTGGTTCGGGACGTATCATAACGGGTCCGAAGACGCCACAAAACGTTCCCGAAACCGTGAGCGTGAAATGCATGCTCAGGGCCAGTAGCTAGAGTTCCTAAAACTGCCGTCCGTTTGCAAAGAGCCGGTCAGATTGGTTTCTCTTTCGGGAACTTCCGTCGGGAAGACGTCGCTAAAATAGGTTTGAAGAACCTGGCCCTATTCAAAGCGATAGAACCGTTTTGCGGTGCCGTGGAACACTTCGCTCTGGTTCGAGGTCGGGATCAGTTCTTGGTGCCGGCGAACGACCTCTTGGTAGGTTGAACTTAGGCTATCGACCGGAAAATTCGATCCGAACATGCAGCGTTCTGCGCCAAACTGTGACAGGCAGGTTGAGACGATTGGTGAGACGCTTTCAGCGCTCCAGTTGTGTTCAAACATTCCGAGGCCGGACAGTTTGCAATAGGCTTGGGGCTGATTTGATAACGCCTTTAACGCATCTGCCCATTTCTGCAAACCTAGTGATGTTCGATCGTGGGGGGACCCTGCGTGGCAAAGAGCGATCGGGGTTTCCGGAGCTTGAGACAGTACATCTGCGGTCATATCCATCAACTCGGGCAGTAGTTGAAGGTCGAAAGACAGGCCGCGTGTGCCCAGTTGTTTCAGTCCGGCCAAAAACTTTGGGTTATGAAGCAACGCGTTCGTGCCGGTGATCGAGTCTTCACCCGGTGCACGACCGATGATCTGACGCACGCCGCGTACAGACGGTAGCGTTTGCAGGCGGTCTAGTTGCGCGTCCAGATCGTCTGCTGTCAGATCGCAGAAGGCGACTTGCACCAAAGGCCAGTCCGGGAACTGGTCGGCCGCTGATTGAACCCATTGCGCCTCGGCCCACGGGTCGGCTGCGCCAACCTGAATGTGCACCGACGCCTTGAAACCCTGAGCTTCGGCATCTGCGCGAAATTCCGGCAGTAAATAGTTCCGCTGGATCGGGGTGGGATCACCGAAGAAGCGCGGGACGCCTTTTTCCATGAGCCATGGATAGGTCACGGCGGACAGGTCCCACAGATGGTGATGCGCATCTATCCTCATGGCGTTTCGACCTCTGTGGTTCGGGCCAGAATGTCGACACCTTGCCCATTCCAGAAGTGTAGCAAGTCGATGAAGATCCAGTTTTCCGCCAGTTTGTCACCCGCGCGGCGATAAATATCGATCACTCTGAATTCCCCGGGTTTCCCGGTGGCGGGCATTCCCATGAACCCGCCGGAAGGAGTGGCCACAAAGTTGGGCCAGCCAAAGAAGCCGCCATAGTTCCCCTCGGCCAAGCGACAGACATGACTGGTTGTTGATCGGTCTGTAAACGCGGCGCGGAACGGGCCGGAATGCTGCTTGGCATAGCGTTCAATGGTGTAGGTTGCGCCGATTCCTTCCGGTCCCCACCAGATCATGTCCTGATGCCACGTGCGGGCCAACTCATCTTCCAGCGACAAGCCGCTATCCCATTGGCCAAGATCCGAGATCATCGCGTTGATAAGCGCCTGCGTCTTTTGACCCTCTTCAGCAGGTTGCTCGTTTAGTAACAGGCCATCATGGGGCAATGGTCCGGGTTGCACCAAATGCGCGGCTGTTTGCGGAGGGAATGGGTTCTGTCCTGCCTGCACCATCAGGTGTGGTATGTCGAAGTACATCGCCGTTTCGATAATCCTGCCACCAGCGACTCTGTGGAATGCGCAGTAGCGCAAGAATGCCAGTTTGCCAGTTGGGCGAATCCCCAGCCACGGCTTGTCGAGCAACCCCATCAAATGCCCCATGGTAACGACCCAGACGTCCACCTCACCACTTAGCGAGTTTTGCCCTGCAAACAGGATATCTACACGGTTCTGCATGCATGTCAGGCTGCTCTTTAGGGGCTGCCAAAACTGCCGGGCAACCTGCTCGGCACCATTGATTTCGTTGAATGGGTGAAAGCCGCGCCACTTCAGTTCGGGGTCGCAATAGTGGCTTATTACTGCCGGTGTTTCCTGTTCTGTCGCGGAGTCCAATGCGGAATGAAACGCAGAGACAAGTTCTTTTTCTGTCTGAAAGGTCACGATATTTGCCATTGTGATCAAGGTTTTACGAGAGGCGCTGGGCCAGTTTGAGTCGGGTATTTGCAATAGTTTTGCATACGTATGCAAAAAAGTCTTGCCTGATTTAGTATATGCGAATTACAGTTTTGCAAGCGTATGCAAAATGATTCCTTGCAGGGGGCACCATGGCAGAAATTCAATTGCGGAATGTCGGCAAGCGATGGGGCTCATTCGTTGGGGTCCACAATTTCGACCTTACGATCGCGGATCGCGAGTTTCTGGTGCTGCTCGGCCCTTCAGGCTGCGGCAAGACCACCACAATGCGTATGATCGCTGGTCTTGAGGATGTGACCGAGGGTGAAATCCTGGTCGATGGCAACGTGGTCAACGATCTGGAGCCTAAGGATCGCGACGTGGCGATGGTGTTCCAGAGCTACGCGCTTTATCCCAACATGAACGTCTACGAAAACATCCGCTTTCCGTTGAAAGTACGTGGGATCGACCCGTCGACCCATGACGAGAAAGTGCGCCGCGCCAGCGCGATGGTCGAGCTGGACGACTTCCTGCACCGTAAGCCCGCTGAATTGTCGGGCGGTCAGAGACAGCGTGTGGCGCTGGCCCGTGCTATTGTACGCGAACCCAACGTGTTCCTGATGGACGAGCCTCTGTCGAACCTGGATGCCAAGCTGCGGGTTTCTACCCGGGCGCAGATTAAGAACCTGAGCCATGAGCTGGCCGTCACCACCATCTATGTGACCCATGACCAGATTGAGGCCATGACCTTGGCCGACCGCGTTGTGGTGATGAAACAGGGCGTGGTCCAGCAGGTCGGTAGTCCGACCGAGATCTATGACCGTCCTGCGAATACTTTCGTGGCCAGTTTCATCGGCTCGCCTGCAATGAATTTGATGGAAGGCGACGTTTCGGGCGGTGTCTTCCGCGCGGAATATGTCGAAATACCAGTGGATGCTCCGGACGGCCCAATGACACTGGGCTTCCGCGCAGAAGATGCCAGCCTTGCCGAAGGGCAAGGCCAGATCACCGCACCGATTTATACGCTGGAATTGCTGGGCGACGCGACCATGATCTCGGTTCGGGTCGGCGGTGCACTGGTGTCGGTCAAAGCCGATAAAGCCTTCCGCGCCGAGATTGGCGAGACGGTCTCGTTCTCGGTGCCAAAAGAAATCTGTCACCTCTTTGAAGCTGAAAGCGGTGCGCGGATTGGGGAACAACCCCACGAACAGCCCAAACGGGCTTAACACCGGTCCGGACGTCGACGACGGACCGATCCTGACAGGGAGAAACGCATGAAACTCAAGACGATCCTTATGGCAGGTGCCATGTCCATCGCCGCCACCGGCGCATGGGCGGAATGCGCCTTTGAAAACGACGTGCCACTGAAGTCGCTGTCTGCCGGGTTTGAAGCCTGGAAGGCGGTCACCGATGCAATGGCGGAATGCGGCAACTTCAGCGCTTCGCTGGACCAGGAATTCCGCGAAAAGCAACCTGAGGCATTTGCCGCTGATCCGGCGCTTTATCAGATCGGCGGTGTTTCTAACGCAACTCTGGTGCCTTTGCTCAACGCCGGTACGATCCGTCCGCTGGACGATCTGGTCGAGAAGTACGGTCAGGATTTGCTGCCCAATCAGTTGATCAAAGTCGATGGCAAGACCATGGCGATTGCGATGATGGTGAATGCGCAGCACCTGATGTATCGCGACGATGTTCTGGCCGAACTGGGCATTGAAGAACCCAAAACATATGGCGATGTTCTTTCCGCGGCTGCCAAGATCAAAGAAGCCGGCGTCATGGAATATCCCATTGGTGGCACGTTCAAGACCGGTTGGAATCTCGGCCAGGAATTCGTCAACATGTATCTTGGCGAAGGCGGCTCGTTCTTTGGTGACGGCAACATGCCTGCCATCAATAACGAGCAAGGCGTAGCGGCGCTGGAAACCCTGAAAGCCATGACAGAGTATATGGACCCAGAATATCTGGTTTCCGACTCGACATATGTTCAGCAGCAGTTCCAGCAGGGCAAGATCGCGATGGCGAACCTTTGGGCCAGCCGTGCCGCTGCGATGAACGATGAGGCCGAAAGCCAGGTCGTTGGCAAAGTGACGATGGCCGCGGCTCCAATGGGATCGGCGGTTCCGGCGACCACAATCTGGTGGGACGGTATCGTTCTGGCTTCGAACATGAGCGACGAAGAAGCGGATGCTGCCTTCCGCGTCGCACTTGAGGGCATGGACACCGATACGGTCACTGCGAACAACGATGTCGCCGTATGGCTTAGCACGGCCTATTCGGCAGGTCCTTTGGCTGCAGGTGCTGCAGCGTCCGCTGAAGGCGGTGCCAAGGCTTACCCGGCTTCCGGTCCTATGGGCATCATGCACACCTCTTTGGGTAACGGACTGGCCGACTACCTGACCGGTGCCAAAGACGCGCAGACGACTCTGGCCGATATCGAGGCAGACTACGTCACTGCCGCGAAAGAAGCGGGTCTGATCAGCAACTGATCCTCCCTTGGGAGGGCTATGGCCCTCCCGTCCCTTTACCTCGAGAACCATTAGAAAGGCAGAGCCATGAATTTCCGGACATTTGCCGCTTTTGTCGGTCCCTCTGTCTTTATGATGCTTCTCTTCATCGCGTTCCCGCTGGTCAGCGTGTTCAAGCAGAGCTTCTATGTCACCCAGCCGATCTATGAGACGGTTGAAAAAGAAACCTGCACCCCCGGTTTTCTGACCCAGACCTGTGTGACCGAAAACGTGTCGCAACCAAAGCTGGATGAGCATGGTGAGATCATTACGCAAACCCAGTACGTGGGGTTGCAAAGTTATCGCAATGTTCTGGAACCTGACCGCGCATGGCGCGCCATAAGTGACGGCAGCTGGCATGTGCTGTCGACGATCAATTTCTGGAAGGCCCTGCGGTTCACGCTGACGTTTACTTTGATCACTCTGCCGCTGGTGGTCGGTTGCGGGCTTGGGATTGCCATTCTGATAAACAATGCCGCGCGTTCTATCCGCGGCCCGGTGATATTCGTCTCTCTGCTGCCTTTTATCATCACTCCGGTGATCGGAGTTCTGTCAATCAATTGGCTGTTCCGTGGAGACGGTATCCTGACCGCGATGATGGAGTGGTGGCTAAACCGCGATATCGCTCTGTTTGCCCAGGCCTGGACTATCGAAATTCTGATGATGATCTACCGTGTCTGGCATGTGGCTCCGTTCGCGGCCATAATCTTTTACGCCGGTCTGCAAACGGTTAATCAAGACAGTTTGGAAAGCGCGGTTATTGACGGCGCGACCCGCTGGCAGCGGCTGAAATACATCGTCATTCCGCATTTGATGCCGCTTATCATATTTGTATCGATGATCCACCTGATGGACAGCTACCGCGTGTTCGAAGAAATCGTTGGCTTCTCAAGCCAAGGCTATGTGATCTCGCTACAGTGGTTGACGTTTGACTACCTGACGCCGGATCAGGCGGGTAACCGGTCGATCAGCCGTGCCTCGGCCAACTCGATGCTGACCATGATTGGCGTTGTCATCCTTCTTATCCTTCCGCTGCGCCGCACATGGCGCGACCATAAAGGAGGTCACTGATATGTCCTCGCGTGCGCTTCGCCAGCCTTTTGGCCTGCGGCTGACTTCAAACATCTTCCTTGCGCTGTGGTGCCTGATCGCGGCCTTCCCGATCTTCTGGATCGTGGTGATGAGCTTCAAGTCGCCAGTAGATGCCTTCGATAGCAACGCGTTGAACGTGATCTTCGGTCCGGCCACTCTTGGCGTTGGCAAGGGTCTGTCGCTGCTGGATATCATTCTGGGAATCGCGGTGATTTGGGCGACGATTGTGATTTCCACAAAAACACTCCCGTCGATGGTGAAGTCTTACACGAAGCCCGAGCAAGAATGGTTTGGCTGGGTGATCGGTGTGCTGGTTGTTCTTGTTGGCTTTCTGCTTGCGTTCTTTGTCGTCCTGCCTGCCGTTCTAAACGTGCTGAACCCGTGGTTCGGGCCCTTGGGTCGGGACGTACTTGGTCTGACCACCGAACACTACAAGACCGTCTGGATTGACCGGGGCTTTTCAAACAACTTCAAGAACTCCCTGATCGTGACAACTGGTGTGGTGACCGTGTCGCTGACCGTCGGAACGTTGGCGGGATATGGTCTGGCGCGGTCTGGGTCGACTTTGGCTTTCTGGATCCTGATCGTCGCTTTGGTGTTCCGGGCCCTGCCGCATTCGGTGCTGGTTGCCGGTTATTTGCCGGTGTTCATCAACTCGGCCGAATGGCTAGCCCCGATCCTGGGTGAAAATGCACCGACACTTTACGGCAAGCCATTTGCGGTGATTGCTGTTCTTGTTGCGATTAATCAGCCATTCACGATCTGGATGCTGCGTTCGTTCTTTCAGAATATCCCGGCAGAGCTGGATGAGGCCGCCCGCGTTGATGGTTGCAGCCATTTTCAGGCCTTCCGCCGTGTGATCATGCCGGTAATGTGGCCTGGGGTGATCACCACAGGTCTGTTCAGCTTCCTGCTGGCTTATAACGACTTTCTAGTCACTGCACTGCTGCTGGATGCGCAGAACCAGACCATGGTTCCCGCCATTGTCGGCATGTTCAATCGTGAAACGACTACAACCGACCAAGTGGTCGCGGTTGCCGCCGCCGTGTCAATCACTGCGCCGCTGATCTTCCTTGTTCTGATCTTCCAGCGCCAGATCGTCAGCGGTCTGACAGCCGGAGCGGTCAAAGGCTGATGAGCAGCAACTCGCGCCATAACGCCATGTCGCGCCATCCGGCGCTGAACAGGATGCCAAGGGACTTTCTGAGCATTGGGGCTGCACCCACCAAGCTCTCCCTCTGGCAACCTGAAAGGATAAAGACATGAAAGGCTCCCGTCCCGAACAAGCGGTTCTGACCCGCGATACGGACCTTAGCAAAACTGATGACACGCGCCGCGTGATCGAAACCATGGTGGATGGTCTGAACGACCACCGCATTGATGATATCGGAGAGTTCTTCACTGAAGGCTTCCGCTGGATGGGCAATCAAGGCTGCGGAACCAAGACTGGCCTGAAAGAGTTTCAGGACAATTGGCAGCGCCCGTTTCAAGCGGCGTTTTCGGATAAGACCTGCATCGATGAGGCCCGCCTTTACATGGGCGAGTGGGCGGCAGCCTTTGGCCGTCAGGAAGCCACGCATTCCGGTGAGTTTCTGGGCATCGCCCCCACCGGCAAGCGCGTCGAAATCCGCTACATGGACTTCTGGAAAGTGGTCGACGGTAAGATTGTCGATAACTGGGTGAATGTCGATTTTGCCCACGTTGCGGCCCAACTGGGCGTGGACCTGTTCAACGGCGAAGGCTGGGAAGCATTTGACCGGGGTGACAAACTTCCGCCCCGACCCGAAAATTGAGGATTGGAAACATGGCAATCGAGTATCTTAAACGCGGCAAATCCGATGCGGACCGGGCAGAAGATGATGCCAAGACCCGCGCCGTTGTTGAGGCGACGCTGAAAGACATCGAAACCCGTGGTGATGCCGCTGTTCGTGAGTTGAGCGAGAAGTTCGACAACTACTCTCCAGCCTCGTTCCGCCTAAGCCAACAGGAAATCGATGAATTGATCGGGCAATTGTCTGATCGCGAATTGGCCGACATAAAATTCGCACAGGAACAGGTGCGCAATTTTGCGCAAGCTCAGCGGGATTCAATGCTGGACATTGAGGTCGAAACGCTGCCGGGCGTTATCCTTGGCCATAAGAATATTCCTGTGCAATCGGTCGGATGCTACGTCCCCGGTGGCAAGTTCCCAATGGTGGCTTCGGCCCACATGTCCGTGGCCACGGCTTCGGTCGCGGGTGTACCTCGGATCATTGCCTGCACGCCTCCGTTCAAAGGCAAGCCGAACCCAGCAGTGATTGCGGCCATGCATTTGGGTGGCGCGCATGAGATCTACGTTATGGGTGGCATACAGGCCATTGGTGCGATGGCTTTGGGGACCGAGACGATTGATCCCGTCCACATGCTGGTTGGCCCCGGCAACGCCTTTGTTGCCGAAGCCAAGCGCCAGTTGTTCGGGCGCGTCGGCATTGATCTGTTTGCAGGTCCCACCGAAACCATGGTGATCGCGGACGAGACCGCGGCAGATGCCGAGCTATGCGCAACCGATCTGCTGGGACAGGCCGAACACGGATATAACAGCCCCTGCGTGTTGCTGACGAACTCCGAAAAGCTTGCCAATGAGACGCTGTCCGAGGTGGACCGCCTGTTGGGCATCCTGCCGACCGCCGACACTGCGAAAGTGTCCTGGGAGGAATATGGCGAGGTGATTGTCTGCGACACGTATGACGAGATGCTGCAGGTTGCCGATGATATCGCCTCGGAACATGTGCAGGTGATGACGGATCGTGACGACTGGTTCCTTGAGAATATGACCTGCTATGGCGCGTTGTTCCTTGGTCCGCGCACCAACGTGTCAAACGGGGACAAGGTGATTGGTACGAACCACACGCTGCCAACGAAGAAGGCGGGGCGCTATACCGGTGGGCTTTGGGTTGGGAAATACCTGAAAACGCACAGTTATCAGAAAGTTCTGACCAACGAGGCGGCGACACTAATTGGCGAATACGGCTCGCGTCTGTGCATGTTGGAAGGTTTTGTAGGCCACGCAGAACAGTGCAACGTCCGCGTGCGTCGCTATGGCGGCATCAATGTGCCCTATGGCGAACCCGCGCCTTATCGGGATGCCGCTGAATGAGTGATAGACATACTCAGCATAAGGCCCTGATCGCTCCGCTCAGGGCCGCGATGTATGATTTTTCCGAGGACAGTGTTCGCACGGCACTGGCGGATGTATCGGCCACGGACGCCGTTTTCCACCTGTGTCATCCCCTTGGTGATAGCATCGGTAGCAACGCCTTTTTTGACTGTGCCTACAAGGATCTGTTGGCGGCTTGGCCCGATCTGGAACGCCGCGACTACATTGTCATGGCCGGCCCGGATGAACATGGTTCGGACTGGGTCGGGTGCGGCGGCTACTACACGGGCACATTCACCGGTCCATGGCTGGACATCCCACCGACTGGTCATCAGGTTACTATGCGGTTCCACGAATTTTACCGTTTCGAAAACGGCAAAATCGCGGAAATACAGGCCCTTTGGGATATCCCCGAGGTGATGATGCAGGCAAATGCCTGGCCGATGGCACCCAGCCTTGGACGCGAATGGCATGTGCCGGGCCCGGCCACGCAGGACGGGTTCGTTCCCGGTCCGTATGATGAGGCAAAGGGCAAAGAGACCTGTCAGCACATCATCGATATGTTGGAGCATCTTAAAAAACACCCCAAACAGGGTGGCCCCGACGTGATGGAGATGGAACGGTTCTGGCATCCGCGCATGAACTGGTATGGGCCGTCGGGCATTGGCACCGGGCGTGGCTATGCGGGCTTTCGCAATTGGCACCAAATTCCGTTCCTGAGCGGAATGCCGGATCGTGGGCAGTTCGTGGACGACATCACCTACCACTTCTTCGGCGATGGCGAATACGCGGCCGTGACCGGCTGGCCCAATATGATCCAGACTGTCACCCATGATGGATGGTTGGGCATCGCGCCCTCGGGCAGGAAGATCACCATGCGCAGCCTCGATTTCTGGCGGCTTGAGAACGGGCGTATTCGTGAAAACTGGGTATTGGTCGATCTTCTGGATGCGTATCGCCAACTAGGCGTTGACGTCTTCGCCCGTCTACGGGAATTCAACAAAGCCCGAAACATAGGGCGCATTGAAATACCGGATGGAATGAGCTGATGACTGAACTGCCACGCACCCCTTCGTTTTCCCTGAGCGGAAAAACCGCTCTTGTGACCGGAGCCTCTTCGGGCATCGGGCAGGGTTGTGCCGTGGCTTTGGCCGAAGCAGGCGCGCACGTCGTCTGCGCCGCCAGAGGCGAGGACCGGTTGAATGATACGGTGGCTGCTCTGCAAGGGCAGGGCTGGTCAGCTGAAGCGCTTGTGCTGGACCAGGGCGATCTGGGAAAGCTGAAACAGCTTTTCGAAACGCGAAACTTCGAGGCCGTGGTGAATTCGGCCGGGATCGCACGTCATAGCCCCGCAATTGAAACGACACCCGAAGACTTCGATGTCGTTACCGGCATCAACTTGCGTTCCGCCTACTTCCTTTCCGCCTACGCTGCGCGTGCCTTGATGGATGCTGGCAAGTCAGGGTCCATAATTCATATCTCCAGTCAAATGGGCCATGTGGGCGGCGTCGACAGGGCGCTTTACTGTGCAACCAAGCATGGGCTCGAAGGTATGGTCAAATCCATGGCCATCGAATGGGGTAAACAGGGCATTCGGATCAACACGGTCTGCCCGACCTTCATTCGAACGCCGTTGACCCAGTCCACATTCGACAACCCCGAACGCTCTGCGTGGATCATGGAGAAGATCAAGTTGGATCGCGTAGGTGAGGTCGAGGACATCATGGGTGCGGTACGCTATCTCGCTTCGGACGCCGCTGCTCTGGTCACGGGCACCGCGATGTTGATTGATGGAGGTTGGACGGCGGATTGATGGCCGAGAAAGTAACATCACTCCAGGTCGCGCAACTTGCTGGTGTCAGCCAATCCGCGGTCAGTCGCGTCTTCACGCCCGGTGCATCGGTCAGCAAGAAAACGGAAGAGAAAGTACGCAAGGCCGCAACCGAGCTTGGCTATCGCCCCAATGTGTTGGCGCGCGCGATGGTATCGGGCAAAAGCCGTATCATCGGTTTGGTGGTCGGCTATCTAGACAACTATTTCTATCCCGAAGCGCTGGAAAAACTGTCTAACGCGCTGCAGGAACAAGGCTATCACGTGCTGATCTTCATGGCGTCCCGTTCGGCCGGGAACATTGACGATGTGATGGATGAAATTCTTGATTATCAAGTGGATGGGGTCATCCTAGCATCTGTCCCGATGTCATCAGATATCGCGATGCGCTGTCAGCAGGCCGGTGTACCGGTGGTACTATTTAACCGCAGTCAGGATATCGAAGGCATTACGACGGTCACATCTGACAACTATGTGGGCGGTCGCAAGGTCGCTGAGTTTCTGGTCGCTGGCGGGCATGAGCGGATTGCTTATATTGCAGGCTGGCAAGGCGCATCGACCCAACGCGACCGAGAGGCTGGATTCAGGGCTGCACTAGGCGAATCCGGGCAAACGTTGTTTGGCTACGAAGTCGGGCAATTTCACACCGAAGATGCGCGCGCCGCCGCGCGCCGGATGTTCGATGTCGCACCAGAAGACCGACCCGACGCGGTCTTTGTTGCCAATGATCACATGGCGTTCGCTGTTATGGATGTGGTCCGCTTTGAACTTGGTCTGCGCATACCCGAAGATATCTCGGTCGTTGGGTACGACGACGTACCGCCCGCAGGATGGCCCGCCTATAATCTGACGACGATCCGGCAACGAGCCAACCTTATGGTGGCCGAAACAGTTGCCGCACTTTTTGAACATATCGACACCCCAAACTCCGCTGCGCCTCGTAAGGTAGCGATTGATGGACCACTTATAGTGCGTACATCTGCAAGGTTACCCAAAGGGTGGAAGCCGCAAAGGACAAATACATGAAAGGTTTTGATCCCAAATTCAGGGATTTCCCCGACTATATCATCGGTATCACCAAAGAGATTTGGGAAGACCGGGGCATCGCGACGCTGCACGACTATTACAGCGAAGACATCGTCGTTCGCTCACCCGGTTCGGTGGTTCTGGGAAATCAGAATGTGATCGGTGCGACTATGGCGACACTGGCCGAGTTTCCGGATCGGCAATTGCTGGGCGAGGATGTGATCTGGTCTGGTACACCGGAAGAGGGCATGCTCAGCTCTCACCGCATCCTGTCTACTGCCACGCATCTGGCCGAAGGCGTTTACGGCAAGCCGACCGGCAAAAAACTGTGCTATCGGATTTTGGCCGACTGTCACGCCATTGATAACCAAATCAACGACGAATGGCTCATTCGAGATCAAGGTGCCATCGTGCGACAGATGGGGTGGGATCCAAAGGAATATGCCGCCGATCTGATTGCGCGGGAAGGTGGAAAGGAAAATTGCGTCAAACCTCTGACCCCCGAGATTGATCAGCCCGGCCCCTACAAGGGTCGTGGCAACGACAATGAATGGGGACAGCGATACGCTGACATCCTTACCCGGATTATGAACGCCGATATGGGCGCAATCGAGGCGGAGTATGACCGTGCGGTGCAGTCGGAATACGTGGGCGGCGTGACCGGCCATGGTTGGGACCCGGTTGATCGCTTCTGGATGGGGTTACGTGCAAGTTTTCCGAATGCTGAATTCAAGGTTGAGCACCAGATCGGGCGCGACGACCCGGCGATGCCTCCGCGTGCGGCAATTCGCTGGAGCCTTTGGGGCAAACATGACGGGTGGGGTGCGTTCGGGGCACCAACTGGCGCGCAGGTCTATGTCATTGGGATCAGCCACGCGGAGTTTGGCGCATTGGTCACAGGCCAACCGCAATTGCGTCGCGAATATACTCTGTTCGACGAAACCTCGGTCTGGAAACAAATCTTGTTGCAGGATGGAGAGGTATAGTGGCACGCCCGGTCGCATATCGCATCCTTTCGGGTGGTCTGCATGAGACCGGAGCCAGTCGGCGTTTTCACATGTTCCGGCAAAGCCTGCGTGCGCAGCGTTTGAACCTGCGCCCGCCCGGGAAATGACTGGGTGTGCCGTTCTGGCACACGAACTTTCATTTCTGAAAACACAAAAACGGAACATATGTCATGACCAAATCAGCCATCACTGCCCGCATTGTCCGCTACGGTGAGCTTCAACCCTGCAAAACCGCCTTTATCGACGCTCACACACCGGGCAGCGATCAGAAAGAAAACTTCACAATCATCGGCGGTGGCGTCTCGGAATCCCCGGACCAGCACGTGCACATCACGGATAAGATCGGCTTCAACATCGGTGCTGCCGGTCAGCCGCCGAAATGTCGGAACTCATTGCACAGCCACACAACGGCAGAGGTCTTCTTCGTTGCCAAAGGTCGCTGGCGCTTTTTCTGGGGGCGTTACGGCACGGCGGGTGAGTTCATTGCCGAGGAGGGTGATATCTTCAACATCCCGACCGGTATCTTCCGCGGTTTCGAAAATGTCGGTCAGGACTACGGCATGATCATGTCGATCCTGGGCGGTGACGATGCAGGCGGTGGCGTGACCTGGGCTCCACAAGTGATCGAAGATGCGCAGGCGCATGGTCTGATGTTGGGCGACAATGGCGTTCTTTATGACAGCAAGAAGGGCCAGGAACTGCCCCACAATGTCCACCCGATGCCCTTGCTGACTGAAGAGCAGTTGAAGGATTATCCGGAAGTTCCGGTTGAAGATGTGGTCGGAAAATACGTCGCGCGCTATTGGGATCTGATGGCTTTATCGGCCAACAAACCTGCAGTGGTGATCGGTGAGAATGGCTTGATTAAGGATAGACCCGGCTTCGAGGTCGATTTTCTTGGACGAGGGTCCGCTGTGACCAAGCCAGTCGTGGCAGAAAAACCTGTAGTTCTGATGCCGGCCAGTGGTCATTGGCATATTTCGATCGACGATCATGCAGCCACTTTGTCCAACGGCGACACGGCTCTGGTGCTGCCCGGCGAATCCTATAGCGTCGTGCCATCTATGACCGGACAGGCAGGCCTGTACCGGATCACTGCAACTGATGACCCGGCAGGAGCGACCTGGACAGGATGAACGTAGACCCAAACGACACTCAAGCCGTTTATGAGCGGCAGGCGACGGAATACGATAAGCGCCGCTCAAAGGCTCTGTTCGAAGCGCGCTGGTTGGCGCGCTTCACGGCCAGCCTAAAGCCGGGTGATCATGTGCTGGACTTGGGATGTGGTACAGGCGATCCCATCGCGCGCTGGTTCATGGCCGAAGGGTTTGATGTCACCGGTGTTGATTTTTCCGAGGCCATGCTAGCCATCGCCTTGGAACGCTGGCCCGACGGGGATTGGCGGCACGCCGATATGCGTGATTTTGAGCTGGACCGGACATTTAATGGTATCATTGCCTGGAACAGCTTTTTCCACCTGACGGCGGATGAGCAAAAGGCCTGTATCACCCGCATGGCACGCCATTTAAACACCGGCGGAATGCTGATGTTGACCGTAGGTCCCGGCGCCGGTGAGGTCAGCGGAACCGTGGGATCAGAGCTTGTCTATCACGCCTCATTGTCCCCGGCCGACTATGCCGTTTGCCTTGAAAAAAACGGGCTGCAACTGACTGGGTTTCTGGCCGAAGACCCCGAAACGCAAAGCCATACAGTGCTGATGGCACGAAAACTGTAAGGAGGCGCTTATGACCGTCAAAACCTCACATGTTGGGTCTCTGCCCCGAACGCAGGACGTTGTGGATTTCATATTCGCCCGAGAAAACGGTGAGCCTTACGAAGCGGATGCGTTTGATGCCTGCATGGCTGATGCGGTGTCTGAAACTGTGCGCAAGCAGGTCGAAGCCGGGGTTGATATTGTCAGCGATGGCGAGACGTCCAAGATCTCGTACGCTACATACGTCAAGGATCGATACACCGGTTTTTCCGGCGACAGTCCGCGCAATGCACCTGCAGATCTGAAGATGTTTCCAAGTTTTCTGCAACGCCTGGCGAATGATGGTGGCACGCCCCAATACGCACGACCGATGTGTACCGGCGAAGTGCGCTCAAAAGGGCAGGGGGAATTGGAAAAGGATATCGCCAACCTCAAGGCGGCTATGGCGAAGCATGGTGCCGAACGCGGCTTTATGAATGCTGCCTCGCCGGGTGTGATTTCTCTGTTTTTGCAAAACGATTACTACCCTAAGCGCGAGGCATATCTGGCGGCGCTGGCCGACGCCATGAAAGAGGAATACGAAACCATCGTGGCGGCTGGCTTGGATCTGCAACTGGATTGCCCCGATCTGGCCTTGTCGCGCCATATGCTGTTCACCGACCTCTCGGATGACGAGTTCGTCAAGATTGCCAACATGCATGTCGAAGCCCTGAACCATGCACTTCAAAATGTTCCACAGGATCGCGTGCGGGTGCACATCTGCTGGGGCAACTACGAAGGTCCGCATTGTTGCGATATCGCTATGGACAAGGTGTTCAGCACCCTGATGGCAACCAAGTCGCGCTATGTCTTGTTCGAGACGTCTAACCCGCGCCATGCCCATGAATGGACCGTGTTCCGCGACCGCAAACCTGAGATCCCCGATGATAAGGTGTTGGTCCCCGGCGTAGTCGATACAACCACCAATTTCGTCGAGCATCCCGAACTCGTGGCCCAAAGGATCGAGCGTTTTACAGGGATTGTCGGCGCGGACCGGGTGATCGCGGGCAGCGATTGCGGCTTTGGCACCTTTGCGGGCTTTGGGGCGGTTGATCCTCAGATCGCCTATGCCAAGTTGGCGGCGCTGTCCGAAGGGGCAAAGCTGGCCTCGGAATGACACCCTTGATCTTGTTACCGGGCATGATGTGCGATGCCCGCCTCTTTGGCCCGCAGATTAACGCACTGTCAGGTCGGTTGCCGGTGATGACTTTCCCGTTGTCCCAACATGACAGCGTGCAAGCCATGGCGGATGACATTCTGCAGAATGCGCCGCCTGAATTCGCCCTGGCCGGGTTGTCGATGGGGGGTATCGTGGCGATGGAAGTATTGCGACGGGACCCTGAACGCGTCTCGCGTCTGGCTTTGATCGACACAAACCCACTGGCTGAAAAGCCAGAGGTTAAAGCCCGTCGTATACCCCAGATGGCTGCCGTTCGCGACGGCAGGTTGAGGTCGGTGATGCGGGACGAGATGAAGCCCAGCTATCTGGCAGACGGGCCTAATCAAGGGGCTATCCTGGATCTGTGCATGGCAATGGCCACCGATTTGGGCCCAGATGTTTTCTTGCGCCAATCGCAGGCGCTGATGGACCGTCCAGACCAGACCATGACCCTGAAAGCATATACCGGAAAGGCTCTGGTTCTGTGTGGGCAAGAAGACAGGCTGTGCCCCGTGGAACGTCACCAGATGATGCATGAACTACTGTCGTACAGCGCGCTTGAGATCGTAGAGGGCGCTGGGCATCTGCCCACATTGGAACAACCCCGGAAAACCACAGCGGCGTTGACCCGCTGGTTGGAGGACACATGACGCCATCCCTCTTAGCCTTGCTTCGCAAGGTCGACACCCCAACCGTCTGCAATGCCATCGAAGTGGCGCAGGGCAAGCGCGGGTTTGACGAATTTACGCGCGGCACCATGATGTGTTCCGCGCCGGAAGAACCCGCTATCGTCGGTTACGCCCGCACGGCAAAGATCGCGGCAGTCAACCCACCGACCGAACCGCCCGACGTCATCAAAACCCGGCGTATGGCCTATTACAAATATATGGCCGAAGCGCCCAATCCTTGCGTCGCAGTGATCGAGGATGTGGACTATCCTGATTGCATCGGAGCCTATTGGGGAGAGATCAATACCTCGGTCCACAAGGGGTTCGGCATTTCCGGTGTCGTAACCAATGGTGTGATGCGCGATCTCGGGGACTTACCCGAAGGGTTCCCGGTTGTTGCGGGATCCGTCGGGCCAAGCCACGGTTTTGTCCATGTCCGCGAGATTGATACACCGGTTTCAGTTTTTGGCCTGACGGTCAATCCAGGCGAATTGGTTCACGCCGACCGCCATGGTGCGCTGGTCGTGCCGGGGGATGTCGTCAGCCAGTTGGAATCCGCGATCCAAAAGCTTTTGGTGACAGAGCGCATCGTCCTAGATGCCGCCCGCCAGCCAGAATTTGATTTTCAAGCTTTCGAAACCGCTTGGGCGGCTTTTGAAAAAGCCAGGGTCTGACAATAGGGGGCAGACGTTCCGCATACCGGTTGGGCAGGCAAAAAACTCTTAAACCATTGCTGGTTTCTGCTGAGAAGTAGTCCGGTTTTCTTGCCGCGCACTAATTCGCCCGGTTGCCAACTCATCTCGGAAGAAGGCGAGCGTCAGCATGGCGACACCCTGACCGGCTATCGCGGCGTTGGCTTCCAGAACCTGAGGGCCGAAATGCTGCCGGGTTTCACCTGTCTGGTCGACCAATTGTGTTTGTTCAAACGTGTTCAGACCGATGCGTTCAAAGTGCTGGTTTGACTGCGCCTCATGCCGACTGCTCGACAAGAGAGAACAGCTCAATTGGATGGGCAATGCCACGAACTTCGTAGTTCCCGCAAGGAGAGAACAGATCAGCTGAAGCGCCAGCAACGGCCGACGTCGCCAGCACCCTGCGGCCAATCGATTTGGTCAGACCCTCAATGCGGCTAGCGACGTTCACCGCGCCACCGAGAACAGTGAAATCCAGCCTGCCGGGGCTGCCGATGTTGCCATAGCTTACTTGCCCCACGTTAATTCCGATGCCAACATCCAGAGCTGGCTTCTGGGCGTCTTCGCGACGTTGGTTTAGTGCCGACAGACCGGTCATAACACTTTGCGCGGCATACGCAGCTTTCCGACACCGATCGTCGCGATCCGCCTGAGTGGGGATGGTGAAGATCGATAGAATACCGTCTCCCATGAATTTTAGAACATCACCTCCGTTTTCTTCCACTGACTGAACAACGAGATCGAAATATCCACTCAGCGCGTCAAAAACGTCCTCTTCCGGTGCGCTGTCTGACAACGCCGTAAAGCCACGCAAATCCGAGAACATAACCACGGCCTCAAGGGTGGTGCGTTCCCCTCGTTTGATGCGCCCATTCCAAACAGCGTCCGAGGGTCCGTCACCAAGGTACGTCCGCAGAAGGCCTTTCGACGATTTGCGCATCGTGACAGGTTCCAAAGCCGAAGACAGAGCGGGCAGAGCACGCTCGATCAATTCCAGATGCTTAGGCGAGAAACCTTCTGGCGTTTGCGTAACAAAGGTGCAACCGTGCAGTGAACCGTCACCGTAGTAAAGCAGAGTGGCATAATAGTCGGTACCGCCCAATTCGGCGAACTCCAGGTATGAAGAATGTTCCGTCTTTGGGTTTAGTTGCTGAAGACTTTTGTGAAGCGGCCTTCTGTGTTCCAGAATATACTCAAATGAGCTTCCGACGTAGCCGTCGGTCAACATCGTCTCATGTGTGACGTCGTAGCTTTCGGTTCCGTCTGGTGTCCAAACCACACCCCAGGCGATGAGTAGTGGATTGGCAAAACGCTGACCGATATTGACCCTCCAAAGCGGGACGCCGGCTTCAATCAAAGACGAGCAGAAATGTGACACCGTTTTCACTGGATCACCTGATCGGCGGCCTTCGGTAATCAACCAGTTTGTCAGTTCGGCTATGGAATCCATCGCTTTAAACTAGTCGCTTAGACGCGTAGGGCAAAGGGCCTTGCGTTTGTATTGAGCCAAGTTGAATCGATCGCCCGCCTGCTCGAATTTAGCGAGAGTTGTATCGGCACAAGAAGTCCGGCATCCAAGCGGGCGAAGAAGATTAAATGCCTGCAAAACTTGCATTCGCACTGCCCGGAGAATCCGGGCCGTTGTAGCGGAGCTGCCACCTTGATGGCTCTGCCGTTGGGGTTTGCTGTACCGTTCCGAAGGAATTGGCTGACGGAACATGGAACATGCTAGCGTCGGCTGTCCGTCCTGATCATCAGCGCAAACGGGGGGGACTGAATTGGTGCTGGCCGCAGTGCAGTACCTTGAAGGCAAAGATCAGCGGATACTGACCGTTGATATATCTGTTACGGATGGCTTTGTGCTGACGCGGAAGTTTTGCGTCCAAAACGGTAATGACGAAGAGGGGCAGATCCCCGGCTTCTGGGCCGCTCGGGATGCCAATGTGATCTTCCGCAAGGCTCTTTAGCGGACGCAGGCCCTTCATCATATGCGTGGCGAGTGGGCCTTTGACGATATTCATTCAAAACGAAAAAAAGATCGCTTCCAAGTGCGAATGATCAAACTCCTAAATGACCGCGTCGCACTTATTGCCCGCTTTCTTGGGACTGTAAGGCGGCCTTCAAAACCGGGTTTGCAGCCACTCACAAAAGGCGGTTGAGACATAGGACCCTGCCGGTCCCGTTTTGTGTTGCATGACATAGTGGGCTTGGCCTGTATCGACCGGGGTGCCAACAATTCTAATCTGGCGGCCGGTCTCAATGGCCTGCTGGGCGAAACGGTTGATCATGATCGCGCAGCCGCTTTCTGCAGCCACCAATTCGCAAGCGGCAACCGAGGTGTCGACGACAAGGTGTGGGGATATGTCGCCGTAGGGCAGATCATGGGCTGACAGATATCTTGCCCAATGGTCGTCGAACCCAAGGACGTGGATGGCCGCACGGGTTGTCAGATCAGCAGGTGTATTGACCTCAGACGCGGTGCGCGCACCACAAACCGGAACGATGAATTCGTCGGCAAGCTTGACCA
The DNA here is from genome assembly GCF_056537985.1 of Ruegeria sp. BI12. NCBI lineage: Bacteria > Pseudomonadati > Pseudomonadota > Alphaproteobacteria > Rhodobacterales > Roseobacteraceae > Ruegeria > Ruegeria sp. BI12. The sequence continues at coordinate 350,911 of NZ_JBQFSL010000001.1, forward strand.
TGCGCGCGTCGGATTGGGCTTGCGGCGCCAGCAGGATGTCAACATCTACAGGATGCCCCTCCCGACCGCTTTGCCACAGCGAGGTGACAAGTTTGATCCCGATACCGGTATGGGTCTTTTGAAAGGACGCCACTTGCGGTGCCAACCATATGATCATAGCCGCCGATGCCCGCACAACGATCGTCGAATCTAATGCGGGTCCAAATAGCCCGTTGGTGGAGAAAGCGATGTGTTCCAATGAATCCCGAACCGAAATCAAATAGGCTCGACCGATTTCCGTCAGTTGCAGGCTCTTGGCCCGGCGAATGAACAGTTTCTGCCCCAGCTGACCTTCCAGCGCCTTCATGTGCTGGCTGACAGCTGTTTGCGTCAGCCCCAGCTCTCGGCTGGCGGCAGTAAAGCTTAAATGGCGTGCGGCAGCCTCGAAGGAGCGAAGCCAGTTCAGGTTGAGATTGCTCTTCATTGCCTATCCATAAATTTTTTATGTGCATGAAAGCAAATTCTTTCATTTTTCTTCGTTTCAGAGGGCCGCTAGACAGATTCAGGTCACGATAAAAACGACCAGAAAAAAAGGAGCGCCCATGCCCGAGATCAATCGAGATGCAGCCACCGATATGGTTTTGAGCCTTGTGGATCTGGAGCGCTTTCCGATCGCAGATCTGGAAGCTGCCGAAGGTGCTGCCTTTCTAAAGGACTGCCAGGACCAGATGGAGGAACACGGCTGGTGCAATCTGGATGGGTTTATCCGCCCCGAAGGGCTGGCGGCTCTGGCCGATGAATCCAACGCCTTGTTGCCTACCGCAGACGTGCTGACCATCAGACGCAACATCTACCAGGGCGCAATTGACCCTTCGCTGCCCGAAGATGATCCGCGTCGCAAGGAATACACGCATGTGGCAACGCAATTGGCCGACGACCAATTGCCGAATGAAACGCTACTTCAACGGCTATATCAATCTCCGCTGCTGACGGATTTTGTGCGCCGCGTTCAAAAGAAAGACGTGCTGTACCGGTGCGCCGATGAGTTTCAGGCGCTGAACGTCGTTGCCCTGCATCCGGGCAGTTGGCACGCCTGGCACTATGATACGACCGAATGCACGGTAACACTGTTGTTACAAGCCGCTGAAACCGGTGGTGATTTTGCCTTCCTGCCGAACTCGCGCACCGACGAGGCCGAAGATCGCGAGGCGGTGGATCGTTTGCTTGCCGGCGATCTGTCCCACGCCCGGACGTTCGACCGCGGCGCCGGTACGTTTACGCTATTTCGGGGCGGCTATTCTTTGCACGGGGTGACAGAGGTCGAAGGCTCGATCCCCCGTGTCACTGCGATCATGACCTATGACGAACAGGAAGGCCGTGTGATCAGCGACGACATCAACATTCGGATATACGGTGATCGCGTCAAAAAAATCCTCGCGGACCGCGCAGCCTCCAGTATCAACGCATAAAGGAACAAGCCATGAAAACTGCTCTACTCGTCATTGATGTGCAAATGGCGTTGGCCCATGAGGATGCCGCCGGCGCCGCGCGGTCGTGCCCTGAGGCTGGCGACAATATCCGCAGGCTGCTCAGCCAGTTCCGCGAGCGCGGTTACAAGATCGTCCATGTGCATCACCACGGGCTTGACCCGGATGATCCGTTCCACGCGGATGCGCCCGGTGCTGCCGTTCAACCCTTTGCAGCACCGCAAGGGGACGAGCCGGTGATCATCAAAAACGTCTCCAGCGCCTTTGCCGGAACCTCGCTTGAGGCTGATCTGCGTGCAGAAAACATTGAACGCGTGGTCATCTGCGGGGCAACGGCAAATCACTGCGCCGAGTCCGCCGCGCGCTCGGCAAGCAGCCTGGGGTTTGATATGGTCTATGCCTCAGATGCCGTCTGGGCCTATGACGCAACCGGGCCGGACGGCGTGACCCACAGCGCCGAGCAGGTACATTCGGTCACGCTCGCCAACCTGCAGGGCGAGTTCGGTGAGGTGCGTTCGACTGATGCCATCCTGAACGCGTAAACAGGAAAACTAACCCTGAGGGCGGCGAACATGCGAATTGGCTTTATCGGACTTGGCGCCATGGGCGGACCGGCGGCCTTGAATCGGGTAAAAGGTGGGCACGATCTTTCTGTCTGCGATCTTGATAAGACGCGGGCAGAGGAGCATCTGGCGCTGGGCGTGACTTGGGCAGAGACCCCTGCGGCAGCCGCGCAAGCGGCGGATATCGTGTTCACGATGGTATTTTGACCAAAGCAAATTGAGCAAATGGTAGGGGTGACGATGGACTGCGGTCAGTCCAGACCGCCGGGCAGGTTTGGGTGGATATGATGACCAACAAACCTGCCTATGTGCGAGAGCTTGCTGCCATTTTCGCTGAGATTGGAGTGCAGTTAATTGATGCGCCAGTCACGGGTGCCGTCGATGGTGCACGTACCTGCAATATGCCTCAATTCGCAGGCGGGGATGGGGCAACGGTCGCGCGATTTCGCCCCGCGATGGAACTGATGGGGTCGTTTCAGGGCAATTCGCGCGTGAACAGTACAAACCATGGTGCAGTTAGCGCGACGAACAACTTTGTTGGGCGTCTCATTTGTCGATCCAGGGCCCAAAGCCCTACACAGGAACGCCCAAGCCGACTTTCTTTCTGCCCATTACAACAGATGTACGAAAGCGTCGGACATTTGAGTTGTCAAAGAACAGTCGTTTCGTGAGTTCCTGAAAATCGTCCATGTCTTTTGCCGTGCAAACGAGGCAGAAATCCGCGTCCCCAGTGATGTAATAGCACTGCTGCACCATGGGCTCAGATTGCGCCTGACGTGAGAATGCATCGATCTGATCCTGTCGCTCGCGCTCCAATTCGACCATCACAATGAAGCTCATCGCAACACCCAGCTTTTTCGGATCGACGATGGCGACTTCCGAAACGATGGCGCCCGAGGTTCTGAGCGCCTTCAACCGGCGCTGAACTGATGCCGCGGACAAGCCCGTCTCGGATGCGAGAGCTTCGAGGCCCATCTTCGCATCAGCTTGCATCAAGTGAAGAAGACTTCGGTCGAACTGATCGAATTTCATGTGAATTCCATCTTAAGTGAGAAAAATTCCCAATATTGGGAGGAAATTGATGATAATACCTCACTGATCGCGTGTACAACTTTTGTATGAAAAATCCAACCATACTCGATGTTGCAAAGCCACTGTCACTGCTGGCGGCCTGCCCAACCTATAAGCCAAGTCCATTGGAAACGTGTAGTTTTCAGGGCCGTTCCATACTGATCAAAGACGAAACAAACAGGATGGGCCTGGGTGCGTTCAAGGCGCTCGGGGGTGTTTACGCCGTTGCCAAGTTGATTGAGGAGCGCGTTGGTTATCCTCTGGAGGCAGGCACTTTTCTGGAAGATTCCGTGAAGGCGATTGCGCAGAAGATGACTTTTGTCTGTGCCAGCGCAGGCAACCATGGCATGGCCGTGGCCGCTGGTGCGCGGCTCTTTGGTGCCAAAGCCCGCATTCACCTTGCCGAAACGGTGCCCGAGGACTTTGCAATTCGCCTGCAGGACAAAGGCGCAGAGGTTGTTCGGTCCGGTGACGATTACGAGGCGAGTGTCGCGGCAGCCATAGCCGATGCAGAGGCAACCGGCGCAATTCACCTCGCCGACGGATCCTGGCCCGGATACACCGAACCACCGCGGTTGGTGATGGAGGGCTACACTGTCATTGCCGAAGAAATGCGCATGGAACTAGAGCGTTCCGGGAACTGGCCCAGCCACGTTTACTTGCAGGCTGGCGTTGGTGGGCTGGCTGCGGGGATCGCTTACATGATCCGATCCAATTGGGCGGTTCAACCAAAGATAATCGTGGTTGAACCGGATGCGGCCCCTTGCCTTGCGGAAAGCGCCCGCGCGGGCCAGATCCTGACAGTCGAAGGACCCGTTTCCAACATGGGGCGTCTGGACTGTAAAACGCCTTCTATGTTGGCTTTGGGCATTCTGGAACGATGCGCCGACGATTGGGTTTTGATTAGTGACCCACAGGCTTTAGGAGCTGTAGAGCATGCGCTCGATATGGGCTTCTCTACTACGCCCTCTGGCGCCGCCGGGCTTGCCGCCTCGTTGCTGGACAAAGCCGAATTGCCGTTAGTCGTTCTGTCCGAGGGGAGCGTTCCCGATGCTTGATCTCGTTGCATTTCGTCACGATTTGCACGCGCACCCCGAAACTGGCTTTGATCTTGGCCGGACCTCAGGTCTAATTGCGGCTGAGTTGGAGCGAGCTGGGCTTGAAGTCACCCGTGGAGTGGGACGCACAGGCATTGTGGCCACCTTGCGCCGTGGCCCAGACGAAACCGCAATCGGCTTTCGCGCCGATATGGATGCTTTGCCAATACACGAGACCACCAACTTGCCGTATCGCTCGCAAACGGAAGGCAAGTTTCATGGGTGTGGGCATGACGGCCACAGCGCCATGCTGCTGGGGACCGCGCTGGAGCTTGCGGCGGATCCGTCTTTAAACCGCACCATCCACTTTATCTTTCAGCCGGACGAAGAAAACGGAAACGGGGCAGCCGCGATGATCGCGGATGGACTGTTTGAACGCTTTCCAATGGATGCAATCTTTGGCCTTCACAACATGCCGGGCATGGAACTTGGCCACTTTGCCACGCAAGTGGGATCATTCTGCGCATTTGAGGATAATTTCGAGATACGTGTTCGCGGCCAGGGCGGGCACGCGTCCATGCCGGAAAAAGGCATTGATCCGATTGTGACCGGGGCGGCAATAGTGCAGCAGTTACAGACGATTGTCTCTCGCTCGCTTTCACCAAGCAAACATGGCGTCGTTTCCATCACTGAATTCGTAACGGATGGTGCGCGAAACATCTTACCCAGCAATGTAACCCTGCGCGGGGATTGCCGGGGTTTTTCCGGGGATGTGTCCGAAAGTATCGAGCAAAGAATGCGCGCCATTGTCGCGGGCGTTTGTGCGGCACAAGGAGCTGAGGCGGAGGTAGATTACTCGACTTCATTCCGGCCTTTGGTGAACGATGTCAGAGCTACTAACATGATTGCCGGCGCTGCCCGCGATGTCGGCAGCCTGGATGCGGATTACGGGCGCGTGGGTTTTTCGGAAGACTTTGCTGAGTTTCTTGCGCATCGTCCCGGGGCCTTTATCCTGATGGGCAACGGGGTCGAGGGGAACCACGCCATGCCGCTTCATAACCCGTCATATGATTTCAACGACGAAGCGATCAGGCATGGTATTGCCTTCTGGACCAGCCTTGCACGGCAAGAGTTTTGAGGGCTGACGAGCGCTGGATTAAACTTCAGTATCGGGCAGCATTGTTAGCTACGCTGTCCTATTCTGTTCTTCGGCCAACCCGCTGCGGCGACTGTCTCCCGTGCTGAATCGCGTCATCTGGTGACGGCGCAGCAGAAATCATCAGCAACGCCGTACTTAAACACCAATGCATCGCGTGGAAGGCGTCATTTTCGCCAGTCTGTGGCCGTTGCCTAACGTTATTAGATAGTTGATATATCTCGGTACTTGATTGGGCGGCGATCTTCTTGTTTTACTAAAAGTCAAATCAACCCATGCCCCAGCGCGGTGTGAATAAACAGTGAAAATCAGTGCCAAAATTCTGAATCCACAGAACTTTATGACTAAGGGGGCAATGGAGTAGCAAGATGGATCAAGACGACGGATCATCACGCAATGAGTTTGGGAACCCCGGCTCGATCGACGACATGGTAGCAATGTATCTGGAGGCGCTGGAAGGAGTTCTCGGCTCGTTACGCGAGCACGGAGAAAAGGGTGCACGGTTTGAACCGGACGTGATGTTTTTGCTTGCACAGGCACAGGCCCGGTGGCTCAGCTCAGCTTTACGGTACTGGCGGCAGATTGCGACCATCGTCTCAACACAAGGAACGGACGCGATCGAGGCAAGCATGCCTAGCGCGGATGGACCTTCACTAGAAGCCAGACAGCTGATCGTGCTGGACAAGGCGCGGGCTGTGCTGCGCGAGATATCGGATCTGTCACTGAGTGAGGCAAAACTGTTGCAACGTGATCTCATGGAAATCGAGGCAGAGCTTCGCAAATCGGTCGGCCCTGTGGATGACGACCTGGAAGGTCCTCATCGCTATGCAAAATCCAAACCATGAATAACGAAGGTGCCCGCGCCGACTGGGTAATACCGGAACTGGGATTTGAATCTGAGACGGAACGGCTTCGCACAGCCATCGGCACGTGGGTTGAATCCACGCCGGAAGAGATGCGGCCGCAACTGGAAGAACAATTTCTGGCCGGCTCAAAGTACTTTCGCCCCTTGACCATTTTTGCCTGCCAGACAGCTGTCGGCAGCGAAGAAATCACGGATGAGACCATTCAGGCGGCCGTAACGCTTGAGCTGTTTCACAATATGACGCTGGTGGTAGACGACATTCTGGATCAGTCGGACGAACGGCGCGGCAAACCGACCATGCATACAGCCTTTGGGCAACTTGCGGCGTTGATGACGTCCGGATTTATGGTTGCGGAAGGTTATCGGATTATGGCGAACGAACCGCAGGTGGTCGGGCTATTGTCCGAGCTGATGTCGCGGCTTGGCGCAGCCGAGATCGCACAGTGGAACAGTCGCACAATGCCGCGCGGGGTCGAAGATTGGCGCAAGCTGGCGCAGGAAGATACCGGTTCAATGTTCGAGGTTGCTGCTTGTCTCGGAGACCGCAGCGAGGGGCTGCGCCATTTCGGCGGCTTGCTGGGTACCCTGTATCACGCCTGCGATGACGTGTCGGACGTGCGCGGAACCGAAGCTTTGGGCGGAGGTGGTGAAGAGGATATTCGTGACGGCATCCTGACCCTGCCTGCCGCAATTGCAGTGCGCGAACCCGCGGTTGCCGCTATGTTCCGTGATCCGAACCCGGACAATTACGACGCGCTGGCCGAGGCCTTTCGCGCCGCTTTGCCCGAAGCCGAGGCCGAGTTGGACCGGATCGCCGCCAGCGCTATAGCTGAGGCCAATCGATTTGCCCGGAACCCGAAGAAGTTGATCACGCTTGTGGATCGCACAAGGGCTTTGGGCGAAGCGCGCTGATCACAAATAGGCGCGCGCAGCCTTCAGATACTGGCTGTCGAACCCTTCCTCGAACTGCGCCATCAGCGGTTCTATAAGCGCGCGTTGTGCGTCTTTTGTGGGCAGCAAAGACGCCAACCCAAGCGCGGCGCGCAGTTGCCATGCTAAAGCTGACCGGTTTCCGGCAGCGTCGTAAGCAGCGCGATAGTGCTGCTCGGCGCTGCTGGTATCGCCACGCTTCTGTGCCAATTCCCCTTTGACTAGGCTCAGGTCCAGTACGTGGTTCAATTCGCCCCCAACCTGCAGTGGTCGGTCAAGATCGTCCAGAACCCGGGCGGCATCCTCGATCCGGTCCTGTGCCAACAGCAGGCGTGCGTGATTGGCTTCAAAACAGACGCGGTGGTAATGAACGCCGGCATTCTTGCAGGCGGCAACGGCCGTGGCCGTGATCTTTTCGGCCTCATCCAGTTGACCGAGTTGCGCCATTGCCCGGGCGCGCCAGAAGGAAGCCCAGACACCCAAGAACCTGTACCCGTACTCTCCGGCAACCGCGCTGCATTCTTCGGTCAAGTCCATGACCTGTTCCCAGTCACCGTTCCAGTCATGGATGCGGATCACCCCGTTCGACAGAGCATAGACTAGCGAATAGGGGTCAGGCAGTGACCGGGTGTAATTCAGGATGTCGTTCCCGACCTTCACCGCCTGATCCGGTCGACCCAGGGACCAGAGCGCTGCCGCCCGGAAGCACTCTGAAATTACCTTGGGTTCTGCGGCCGACAGGCGTGGCCCGGGCTGGTCCCAGATGCCGTCATCGTAGAGCTGAAGAACCCGTTCGCCGTAACGCACTGACTCGGCGTAATCGCCGCGGTTGAAATGCGACCACGTCTGCATCGAGGCGGAATAGACTTCATAGCGGGTATTGCCGCTGCGCGTTGCCTCGTCAGCAAGCGCCGCAAATGTATCATGCCCTGAGCTTACGTCGCCACGCATGGTTTCAAACGCCCCGATCCCGTATAGAACCGCGACGCGCAGGTCTGGATCGTCAACATCCACAAATAGCTCGCGTGCGCGTTCAAAAGCGGTTTGCGCCTGCGGCGAGGCGTAGCTGGTCGCCGCAAAATGCACTACGCCAATTGTCGACTGCAGTTGCAGCTCCAGCTTCGCGCGATCCGTCAGGTCATCGACCTCTCCAACGTATTCCAAACCATTGCTGAGTTGAGCGAGCGCTTCTTTCATCGAAGCCCGGCCCCAAGCGGATTTACCTGCCGTCAGCCAGTAGGGGACCGACCGGTCACCAAGTCCGGCGGCAACAAAGTGGTTGGCCACCTGTTCCGGACCGGACTTGCAACGTTCAGGGAATTTTTCTTCCAGCGTTTCGGCAATCTTTCCATGTAATTGCTGTCGCCGCCTTCGCAATATGGACCGGTATGCCGCTTCCTGAATCAACGCGTGGCGGAACATTAGGCTGTGACCGGTTTGGTCAGGGTATGCCAGGTCGGCGTCACCCAGTTGCGACAGCGAGTCCGAAAGCTCTGGCAACGGAGTTCCGGTCACCTGAGACAGCAGGTCGACATCGAATTCCCGGCCGATCACGGCCCCGATCTGAGCGTATTCGCGAACCGCCCCCAACTTGTCGAGGCGCGCCATCAAACTGTCTTGCAGGGTCTCTGGCACCAGATCCGCGCTGTTTCTGGATTCTATCGCAGAGCGGGTCAGTTCTTCGGCGAAAAGCGGTACGCCATCCGATCGTTCCAGCAATTGCTGGCGCTGTTCGGCCGAAAAAGCATCCGAGCCTGTCATACTGTCCAACAGCTCTTCGACTTCTGCTGGCTTGAGGCGCGCCAGTTCGCAGGTTTCCAGGTGATCCACCTGCCAGTCATGCGTAAATTCCGGCCTGCAGGTCACAAGCAGCAGGATCTGGCAATCAGCGAGTTTGGCGGCAAATTTGGTCAACAAATCCAGTGATGTAGGGTCGATCCAGTGCAAGTCTTCAAAATGCACCAACAATGGTGCCCGCTTGGACAGAACGATGACCTGTTCGATCAGCATGTCGATCGTGCGCGTCTTTTGAAGCTCGGGCGAAAGGTTCAGCGGCGGATACCTGTCACAGGGCAGCGAAAACAAAGATGCCATCAGCGCGCGGGCTTCGTTCAGATCGTCTTCGGCGACGACAAGTTTTTCCAGCTTGTCCAGCCGAGCTTCGCTGTCATCGTCTTCCTTGAACCCGAGCACGGTTTCGATCTGACGGCGGATAGGGTACAGGGCCGTGTTCTCAAAATAAGGTGCGGATTGCAGGTGAAGAACGGTGGCACCTTCGCCTTTGGCCTGATCCACCACCTCATATGTGAGGCGGCTTTTGCCGATGCCAGCCTCACCTGAGACAAGGCAAACATTCCCCTTCTTGGATTTGGCATCTTCCCAGGCCGACATCAGGCGCGTCCGTTCCGGCGTACGACCGACCAGAGGCGTAAGTTGCCGCCGTGCCGAGGTGACGGCGAACCGGTCCTGGCGCTGTGCCGTGGATATGACACGCCAAGCCACCTGGCCGGGCTCAAACCCCTTCAGATGGATGTTCTCCAGCTCCTCATAGACGAACATATCCCCCAACAGAGACTGCGTTCTCTTGCCAATGACAATTTGTCCCGGCTTTGCCAGCCCCTGCAACCTGGCCGCAAGGTTGGGCGTATCGCCAGCCACTGCTGAGGTCGAGTTTACGCCGTTCTGGTCAAGGTCACCGGCCACAACCAACCCCGTTGCAATGCCAATGCGCACCTGCAGGCGTTCACCGGCTGCAGTATCCAACGCGGCGACGGCCTCGACAATTTCCAAGGCAGCGCGGCACGCGCGTTCTGCCGCGTCCTCCTGCGCAACCGGGTAGCCAAAATAAACCACAACGCCATCGCCAAGGTATTGGGCCACGTGCCCTCTGGCCTCTTTGACCAATAGCGAGACGGTATCCTGATACAACGCCATGAGGTCGCGATAGTCTTCGGGATCAAGCCGCGCCGACAGGGCGGTCGAGCCGACCAGATCGCAAAACATGATGGTGAGGTGTCGCCGTTCCGCGCTTTCCTCGCCCGTCATTGCACCGCTGGGTCTGGGCTGTGCCGCATCCGGTTTCAGCGCGGTGATTGCCTTACTGATCTTGAGCCGATGACCCAGCACCGTGACACCCATTTCTCTGAGATGGTCGCCGGTCACATCTTCAAGAATGTCCAGGTCGATGCCGTTCTCATCAAACAGTTCGGTGTATTGTGGCAGGCCAATTTCATTCAGCCATGCCGCAATCGATTTAGTAGTCATCAGTCGTCTCTTGTTCGTACCAGGTATTTCTTAGTTACTTTTTACGGGGCTTGCCGTCTTCTGTATAGTTCCAGAACATTGGGCCCAGGCCCATAGTCTGTTCATTCCACTTACTTGCAGGCAGCCAGTCCGTAAACAGGGAGCCAAGGTTCTCTGGGCTTGGCGTGAATTTCGACTTCGGGAACTTGAAGTCTTTTGGTGGCCATAGCTTGTTGATCCCCAGGGCTTTGTCCGCAAGCGTCCATGCTTTTGCACTGGCGGCATAAGGCGCCCAGGCAATCTTAAGCGTTTGAAACATCTGGCTGGGATAGAATTCGGGTGTGATCACCTCTACCGGTTTACCTGCGTCGCCTTTATCCGGTTCTCTCTGCGCGGCCTGGCGTACGCCTTCAGCTGCGATCAGCCCAGTTGCACAAGCGCCTTCGACAGTCGAGACATCCGCGAAATTCCTGACATAAGTCCCGGCAAGAAACAGGTTCTCGAACTTGGTGTTGACCTCGGGGCGATGTTCCCAGCTGCCGGTGAGATTGGCGAAAAGCTCTTCGCCAGTATTTGTATCGACCGAAGTCTGGAACAGATCGATATCCGCCTCGGTTATCTCTAACTTGGCAGTGATTTCTCGCAGAATATAGTCGATCGCGGTTTTGGGGTTTTTGAGATCCAGAATGAGGTTCTGGTTTTCGTCCCGGCATTCGGGTTTTACAGACAGCAGCGATTTGAAATCCGAAACTGTCACATAAAGGAAGGTGTTTTTGAGGCCCCACGTCGCCGAATAGTTGAGGAACGTCATCTCATAGGGTGTATCCATGAACACGACCACATCTGACGGGATGCCGGGCAGTTTCCGCTTGAGATAAAGCTCGACCGACGCCATCGGCTCGGCCTCCAGGTATCTCAGCTGCCCAAGATCCGGATCGGCGTTGTAGAGATCATCAGTTACCATTGAGGCCATCGCACCGGGGGTGATGCTGATGATCACGTTCTCATCGCTGACATCCACTTCGATGTCTTTCTTTGCGATCCCCCATTTGGGGTTAACTGATGGCGATTTGGTTACCTTGTCAAACACCAGCCGTTCGATCCGAGTGCCGTCTGCGTTGGGATGCACCTCGCGAATTCGGTGGCGGTACTTGAGCTCAAACCGGTCTCCGAACTGATCGAGCTTTTTGTGGAAGGGATCAATCAGAGTTTCTTTCTTGGACCCATCAAACAGCCAAAGCTGCGGAACCGGAACGCGGTTGCCGTACTTCAGGAAGGTCTTGTAGCTGCGCGCCGAAGCTTGCCAGCTGTCAATAGCCCACACGGTTTGCCAGATCTTCTCATGAAGCTTCGCCACAACATCGGTGCAATAGGGCCGCCCGCGCAGCCAGCCGTTGAACGACATCCGGTCAAGCTTGTCATCTTCACTGTCCGGGATCGAAAGCAGATCGACCATCGAATACATGAACAGGAATAATTCAGCAGGCGGCGCTGCGCCACCGGTGAGGTTGCGGTAAAAATCCTGAATGCCGCCCGGGTTCACCATTTCGGGCATGTTGTCGAGATCGCCGTCATAGAGAAACTTGAAGGCTTCGCGTGGTGTGAAGTTATCTTCGATCCCAAGGTCTTTGGCGACCGACCAGAAGTTGTAATACCAATTGCACAGCATGTGATAACTGTGCTCGCGCGGGTAATCACCGTGGTCGTGCTCCTTATGGGACCGCAACATTCCACCAATGAAGTTGTCCTGCTCATACAGCGTTACGTGGTATCCCCGTTCCAACAGACGAAGAGCCGCGGTTAGCCCGGCTATCCCGGCCCCGACGATAGTTACCTTATGCATGCTCACTCCCTCGGATTTCGGTGTCACAAGCCCGCGAATGCGGTCCGGCGCCGACAAAACTCAGCTAAGGTTACGCTGCTTGGTGCATCAAAGGAAACTATTTCAGAGTGTTGCGGGAAAATGATCAGCGCCATGGTAGGTGCAAGGGGAGGGTTCACTGCGCTGAAGCAAAGGTTTTTTGAGACTAAGATGGGGTCCTGCAACGTTCCCTTTTGTTGGGCTGCTCTGGTGAAATCGAAACAGCGGTTACCAGTCGAGCAATCCGGTCGACGTCCGCAATGGTGGCGATCAAAAAGATGGCTGATTTCGCAGCCTTGATTTGTCCGTCAGTTTGGTCATCTTGCATACTTTCTCACTGGTGAATCCCACAAAAGGGGATACTGGCAGAGCCCAAGTTTCCTTGGGTGTTGGAAAGACTGGCACGTCAAAGGCCTAATTTACAAAGCCCTGTGCCTGGGAGTGAATTCGAACTGTGGAGGAATATGGTGGAGCCTAGGGGATGCGATCCTGAGGTGATAGGTTTCAATAAAATCAGTGGTTTAAATGTAAGAGAGTTCCTGCGCTGTAACAACCCACTGTAACACTTTTTCAGTTGTTGGCAGAGACGCAAGGCGCGATTTGCATCCTAAGGAAATCCGCAGTTGGTTACTCTACCACGCAGGTAGATGGCCGCAGAGCGGACGCTAGATGTAATGCATTCTACGACCGCTTTGCGGACGAAGCTGACATCGGTTCGAAACCAAGAACAACACTTCAATAGCTGCCGTAGTAACGAAGCATCCTGCTTATCGGGGCACACAGTTGCATTCACCAATGGTCGTTAGGCGAACTGCGCAATTCCCGAGGTCGCACATTGAACGCCTCTGGGCTGCCTTTGGCGTTTAGCCTGGCAACACTAGCAAAGTCGAAATGAAGACTGATGAGGTTTCTGATCTTCTGCGCATTTCAGGCAAAAGTAGTAATCAAAATTCAGAAGGTGGATTTTTATCCGACAGGTGACCAGCTGAGATCGTTAGCTCTGTTTGGAGCTACCATGAACATCATGACCCTCGAAACTTGTTCCTCACTGCGACCAGCATCGCGTACCAAGTTAAGAATTGCATATTCAAGATTAGCCGCATCGTCTTCGCGTTTGTCGATCATCGCTGATATAAATTCATGGGCCAAGTTCTTTGGTTCGATATAGGCTTCTGCGCGCGTCAGACTCAACTCGCTGAGCATAAATTCCAGCAAGAAAGCGACTTCGTTCTGCCGCTCGGGTGAACTTTCAGCGAACGACAGTTCCAAAAGTCTTCCGTGTGTTTCTGTCAGAATAACGTTCAACGACAACGGTTCTTTGGCATCAGACTTCCGTGGCTTTGCCAGGAACGCTTTCAATCGATCAAGGACGATCGGAACTTCCTTCCTTCATGTTATTGAGGCACAAGCGGTGCGACATTGAGGTCTCGCAAAATACCAGCATTTTCACCAGCACGGTGTATTACTTTCTCGGTCCTGAAACTGCGCCCGCCAACAGTTCTCGTGAATGGCAGTAGAAGCTTATTTCGCGAGCCTGCATGGAGCAAAAAATATGAACAAGTGTGTCTTTTCAATAACTTTAGAAGCAGTCTCACTCAAGAAATAGAATTTGTTGTTGGGTGAGCTGTTATGGTCACTAAAGATGATCGCAACTCAGATTAGCTTTCAAAAGGCCCAAGAATGCGAAGAACGATCCTTTCCTCTATCCTTGTTATGCTTGCCGGTATTGCGCATGCACAAACACCCGAGTGCGACAGACTCTGCTCCCGAGACTTTATGTTCAGTCTCGACTCCGGGCTTGATGTCATGCCTCTTGTCGCAGATGGCGAGCATGCCAACGGGCATATGGAAGACGGAAGAACGCCATTGATTTGGGCCGCGCTGGATCCGGACGATGAGGATGCAATCATCTTCACATCCACACTCCTTTTTGCCGGCGGCGACGTTTTCGCGCAGGATAGTAAGCGTGGAATGACTCCATTGCATTGGCACTTTTTTCGAGTTGGTGGTCCAATGAAGGAAGTGGTCGCCATGTATCTTGGTGAAGGCGCCAGTGTGATCAGCAAGGATAATTTCGGATATTCTGTGCTCGATATTGTTAATGGTGTGGCGACTGCTGAATTATACGAGGTGTACGAGCTGCCCTATGTGAATGATGAGGTTGCTGACATGATCCGCGGCTGGGCGGAGCTTGAAGAGAGATGGAAAGACGCCTTTGGAATGCATCTGGGTGGGGACCCTACTTCAGTACGCTATTTCGAAGTCTTGGCGGAAGAGGGCTACATTCCGGCAATGTATGCTTATGCCTCTGTACTCGAGAAACCCAGAATTGAAGGCTTTACTCCTGATATTGAACAGGCCCTTTATTGGTATGAAGAGGCTGCCAGCGTCGGCGAGGTTAATTCAATTTTCCACGTTGGGTCCAGTGCATATAGCGGAACGGACACAATTGAGCAAAACGATGCTATGGCGCATGAGTGGCTCTCTCTTGGTGCGCGACATGGGGATACGAACTCTCAGTCACTTCTTGGTTTGATGTATGCCAACGGGAAGGGAGTTGAGAGAGATATTCAAAAAGGTTTGATGTGGATGATCATCTCTCTTCGGTTTGGTGAAGACACACCTGACCGAGTGAGACTAATTGATGAGATGTCATCTGCCTTGTCATATCAAGAGGTTAAAGAAGCCGAGCAAATGGCTAAAGACTGCATCATAAATTTCTTTGAGCACTGCTGAGGAAAAAGATGAAAAGTATTGTGAGGTTGTGCGCCCTGATCTGTTCAATTGGCGCTTCTGCTCAGGCTGAAGCGGCTTGGCCTCCAGAGCCCTTCATTCGAGACCGAGAGCCTCATGTTCTGAGGATCGACGCTGATACTGTGCTCTGTGAGGTCCAGTGGGATGGTCATAGAGAGAATGGAGAAATTCTGGATATTGCGCCCGAGGCCGACTTCTATATCGAGAGTGTCGTCATACCCCTGTCGGGTGAGTATGTGTTCATCAGTTCCGACCCGGTTCAGGTGTTCGGGCCAACGCAGCATTTTGTATACATCGAAGATGGCGTAGAAGTAGAGCTTACGCTTTTCGGACATGTGTCAGATACTGGGGATAGGCTCCTTGAGCTCAGCGAAGTAAGACATTTGTCCTTTGAGGACAAAGACAGAAACGATTTCTGGGGTCGTCTTTTCTGCCCTTAAAGGACTTGCAACGATCTTTAAAGGGCCTCTGTTTGTCGGATTTTTTCAAGCATGGCCCTTTTCCTTTTGGCAATGACGCGAATGAACCGTTGCTCAATGAAACAGGAAACTCGCTTTTTTCTTCCGCTTCGGGCTCTAAGCGGACTTTCAGCGTTTTCGCCTGAATGGCCGCTTTCCAGCCAGCGATTGTACCTACCGGCAGTACCCGGCGCGTCTCAACCGAGATTTGGCCGCGGATGTCTCCAAATGCCTATAGCGTCCCCCCGAGTACCTCGCGCAATCCAGAGCATGCCCCGCAGCAATCACAGCAGCACCAATGTCTTGTCCGTCCGCGTAGCAAACACCGACCCACCGATCATGGGTGCGTTCGCCATTAAGACTGCACTCGATGTTCTTGCCGCGAAGATAGTTCACCATCCAGCGTTTAGCATCCTGACCAGAACGAGTGCCAAGCTCCGGCGCATCCACGCCGTTCAAACGGACAGGAGTGCCATCGACAACGATCGTGTCCGCGTCGCGCACTTGGAGGCCACCGGCGGCTGCGGTAGTGGCGAAAAATGCGAAGGCAATGGTTAGCTTCTTGAACAAGGCGAAGTCCTCAGTGTCTCGTGTTAATCGACTATTTGGGTCGCTATGCGGGTATCTATTAGTTCTTCCTCGATAAGCGCATAGATTTCCTCGGGTGGGGTGTTCAGTGAGAACAGCATCAGTGACGGGTCCACACCCAGGTCAATCAGATGCTGCATCGTCTCTCCTTGTCCCTTCTGGATGCCTTCTACTGCGAAAACGACAGGTATTAATCGAGGCTGGTCGTAGTAGTGCTGATGCATACCTACAATGCCGCGAAGAGAGACGATGCGTTCCTCACCGCCTGCAAGAACGTAAGGACATGACGATACACACATCGAGCCAGCTAGAACTGCTGTAGCAAGCTCAGCACCTCTCACCTGCTTACCAATGGACAGTGCCTCAGAAACCACTCCTCCCGGGCTGTGGAGAGCCACAAGGTCGGGCTTTTCCTGCATGTCAGACAGGTACGAAGCGAAGCGGGCCGAGTCGTCCACCTCTATCTGGCCGCTAAGAAGAAGAATTCTCCCCAGCCCTTCGACTTCCTGAACTGAGAAGTCCAATCGGTTTGGAAAAGCCTCTGGCACGGGTACGTCCAGAGGTCCATCCTGCGGCAAAAGCGACGGATCGCTACGATCAGTGCGATACTCTCGACGTTGATCGCCGGGGGTTATCGGACCAGTCGGGAGTTGAACACGCTCCTTGAACGGGCTTGGTATTACACCAAGAACGTCCGACGCTATCAGAACGCCTGCAATAGCGAGCTGTAGGATGAGAACGTAGCGTAGCCCTGAACGAGGATCGAGACGGCTTAACAGGCTCATCACGTTTCATCTTTTTGTGGAGTGGCGCGGTTGAGGATAGCTGCGTCTGCCACGCCCATAGTCGCCTCAACGTCCTTCATGGCATTCATTGCGGCTCTAAGGTCAGAAAGAGTCAGAGTATCCTCAATGCTCATGCCGTCCTTACCACTGCGGATTGCGGCTTGTGTGATAGCCAGCACAAACACCAACACGGCGGGTAACAAGTCGATGGCTATAGCTCCAGCCCAAGAAGGTACGAAGTTGTGGGCGTACTTGATCACCGCATCGGCGCTGGAAATCGGGTTATATGCCGTCTCGATGGGCGGCTCCATGTCCAACACCTCGTCAGCAGCGTTCTTGAGTGTCTTGCTGCGTTGGTCCAGCGCGTTCAAAACGGAGTTGATTGTGGACGATTGCGCGTCTCGTACGTCGGAACTGCGCCCATCAAGCTCTGGTAGTACGACCGAGGATGGCAGGTCCTCAGCAGCGCGAGCAACAAGTGGTGCCACGCTGTACTGGTTGAGGCGCGAGATAACACCCGCCAGCTTCACGCTTTCCTCGGAGAACTGAACCGAACGGCGATCCACGGGACCAGGAGCAACGGTAAGCTCGCGCATCTTTGCGAGGATTTCGTTGCCTTGTTGGAAGGCTTCCTCGATAGGTTCTTGCTGCGCCGCGATCTGCTCTTCAAGGTTTCGCAACTCCTCAGCTTTTTGTGTCAGCACACGAAACACGGCACCCCGACCGGCGGTTCCTGAGAGGTCTCCGGACTGCTCGAGTTCAGCCAGTTCTTCAAAACTCTGGCGGGCGCGTTCCACCTCGCGACCCAACGCTTGGCCACTGAGGGCTATGTCGTGGGCTTGCTCGAGGGCAGCTTGGTAGTCACGGACAGTGTTTTCCAAGTGTTGTTCGACCGCTGCCGAGCCTGCGAGTGCAGCTGCGTTCAGCCAGCTAGACATAGCGATGATGGCGACAGAGCCAACAATTGTTGAGATCGTCAGACCAATGAATCCACTAGCCGTACGCATTGAAGGCAACAGACGGAGCATGTAGCTCCAAAAGACGAAGATGCCGACAGAGACAGCGATTGAGTATGCGACCGCGGCGAAGAACGAGACCGCGCCGTTATCTTCAAGCAGTGAGGACACGCCGAGATATGTGTAAATACCAGATGCGATGGCTAGGACACCCAAGGCTGCGGGAGTAAAAGTATCCAACCAAGCAAGATGACCTTCTAGTTCTTTTGCGGTCCGAAGTCCCTTAGCTTCCTCAGCCGTCAAGCGATCCTTGTTCTCCGTCATTCTACAACATGCTCCACACTCATCACGCGATAGTTCGTCACTTAATCATTTATTAAGACTTTTCACCCTGGGTTGCACATCTGGACGATACGAATTTATTGCTTTTGCGAAATTGCCATTCTTCTGCGATTTTCTGCCAAATTGCGCCGCCAGCTCTAGAAGACGGGAAAAACATCAACCAGTTGAAATTCCGATAGCTATTCTGGGAGTGGCCATGAACATGGATCACATGCCTCGTTGTCACACGCGTGAATTCGCTCAGCGGGGCAAATCAGTCACATCTCCCTGAGTGAATATGAGGTGTCCCTAGCGTATCAACCCGAACGTGTGCTTGGTTCGATCCTGATCCAGTGCGAAAAACTTGATTGACCTAACTCTTGGAGACCTAGCTCATGGAAATCTTGATAGTTTTGGGTTTGGTTTTGGCTGTTGTTGCGTATTTGGCAATTCGCAGTAACAGGCCAGTCGATACAACTACTCCGCCGAGTCAGTCAGGTAGGCATGAGAAACCTAGATTGACCACGAACCAACGGCAGCGCACATCGCAGCCAGAGCGTTTTGATCCAGACCATACAGTCCCGAAACCCGACGTCACGATACTATCGGGTTCAGCCTACGTTGTAGATGGCGATACACTGGTCATTAAGAAAACACAGGTTCGTCTGTTTGGTGTCGATGCTCCCGAGATGAACCATCCCTATGGAAAGAAGGCGAAATGGGCGCTCGTTTCGCTTTGCAAGGGTCAAAAAATTAGGGCCGAAGTGACCGAGCAAGACACCCACGGAAGGACTGTTGCAAAGTGCTACCTTGAGGATGGTCGTGATCTATCCGCTGAAATGGTCAAACTTGGTTTAGCGATAGACTGGCCAAAATTCTCCGGTGGACAGTACCGGTCTATGGAAATGCCCGACGCTCGAAGGAAGCTATGGCTGGCAAACGCGCGGCAAAACGGACACATGGGGCTGTGGAAGCAATACGACGCGAAGCAGGCCGCTCGGAAAATGAACAACTGACAGTACATCCAAAGCCGTAGCTGATGTGGCGCAAGTAGGAGCGGCCAAGGAGTTAACCCTGAGCCGCTTGAAACCTTTGATTTGAGGTTTTGAATTTGTCCATCGTCACCTCAAACTCTCAGGCATGGCTAAGTTACGGCTACGCGCAATCGCGCGAACTTCGGCGCTCATGACCATGTGGGCGTTGTTAAGGGCGCTTACTAAATCGGCCCGTTCCCAATGTCCGGGTTTAATCCACTGATCAGGATAAGCTGCTTCGATCTGGCGAGCTTCTGCGCGTACCTCACTGGCAACCTGCTTGATACCTGCGAGAATAGACAGAGTGCGCTGCCAGACCTCAGCGTCATCGGTAAGCGGTCCCGGGGTGGGCTTGGTTTTGGATGTCATGGTTTCATGGTCCTTTGATCTGAACGGCCTCATTGAGCCGCTGGGTTGAACAATGAGTGCTGCTGGAAGATCGACCGGGCATCTCGATAGAAATCCATCTTTGGCAAGGTCGTTCCCTTCGAGCGGCGCAGCATGTCCCGCCAGATCGGTAGTTGCGTATGGGGATCGAGTGGATCATCTGTCAGATGCTCGAGGGCGATCACTGCGGATTGATCGTAGCGATGCCGGGTAAGACGGCCTTGAAGACGCGTGAGCATATCGTCGATCTTCCGGTCGATTACCTCGTCGCGGCGTTTAACGATCAGGTTTTCGGCCTTGGGCATCGGGGTGGATGCCTTCGCGATTGCGTCGAGGTCTGCCTTGTGCTGGCGGGTTCTGCCGTGCAGCGGAGTGTGTTTTTGGTAGTGACGTTTAGCGTCACCTATTGTGATGGCGTTGGCCATTTGGAGGAGTCCTTTGTGGAAGCCTCAAAACCCCTAAAACAACACTTACCTACCGACCCCTGCGGAGGGTCGATTTTGGCATTGGAAAAGCCAATAAAATCAATGGATCACGGGAGGTGTTTTCGGGGGTCGAGGGTCGTTATTGGTGGGTGTCAGAGTGTGCCGACTGTCAGTGCCTCGGTTCGGTCGAGGCGATCTTCGAGTTCAGCCTCTGCAGCTTCATCTTGTTCGTGTTGTTTGTGGGTGTATTTCTCGAGGCTCTCGTCGATCTCGAGGGGGACACCGAGTGTATCCGCGAGTTTCTGATAGAGAGCCTCAAGGGCGCCACGCTGGGCAGTCGTGAGAGTCTCAGAGAACTTGCCGGTCTCCCGGTCTCGGCCCCCCACTACGCCGATCTGGATATGGCTTCGGGTGAAATTGTCGCGACCGACTGCGCCACGCGTCAGGGGGTGTCTACAGAGTTCGAGCGTGCCATCGAACTGTACCAAGTAGTGCCAGCCAATCCCGAGGCGACCGGTCTTGGCGTGTTCGATATCAATGATTGCCGCGTCGATGCGTGGATCAGGTGGATGATGGGTGTACCTTACAACTAAGCCGGCGGTCTTCTCGCGGGGCAACGTAGCGAACATCGCTGTCCTCAGGTAGGTGTCGGCTCTCTTGATCCTGAGCATCGGCCTTGGTTCCTTTATTCACACGTTCTGCCCATGCTTCGAGTTCACTGAGCGTCAACCGCCCCGCCCCTGTTGGTGAACGACCGTCTTCAATCAGGTCGACGGTTGCATAGAAGTAATCCGGGTCGGCACAGGTGCGGGGCTGGATACGGTTCAGGACCAGAGTGATATCTACGTCCCAAACCATGTCTGATAGATTGGTCATGCTCTTGTCATTCGTCCCGAGACAGAAGATCAGTGACCAAGCTGCTCACGGATGTGCTGCGCGAACTCGGTCCAGGTGATGCCGTCCGCGCGACCCGCTGCCCGATCCACGGCAAACTGGCGAACGCAACGATCAACACCGGGATGCGTGTCTGATGCCTGTTTCAGGAAATCGAAGCCATCTTGTCCAAGTTCCTGCATTGCGCTCTGTGTTGCTGCGTCGGTAATTGTGCTTTGGACATTCGCGAACATGGCGCGAGTGCTACCATCCACGTCTAGCTCCGATACCGAACCCTCAGCCAAACCGCGCATGGTTTCAGTAACCTCATCGACGGACATACCGGACATAGCAATCTGACCGAACGCTGTTTCATACGTCTGGGCTTCTTCCATCGTCATGATGCTGTCATCAAGCGAGGTGTTCAGCCCGTCGATGACATTGTCAAACTCTGCATGACCCGTGTCGCTGCCTGTGGGTTCCTCTGGCGTCTCGTCTACTGCCGCCGCCTGTTCCTGCGCTGCCCTTTGAGCCGCGCCAATCGACAGACCTTCGTCAAAGACGGTGTTGAGCAATCCAAGTTCTTTGGCCTGCGCGACCTTCATCGACATGCCCTGTACGTTGATCACGTCGCTGTCTCTGAGATCGCCCTGTGAGTGAACATCGCGCTGCGTGTTCTTGGTGTCGCGGACGGTTACGCCCCCGCTTACGTAGTCTGCGCTTGAAGCATATGATTTGGAGGATGGCATCGATTGTGCGGTGGCATCGCCGCCACCGAGGGTTACTCTTTCAACCATGTTTCTTGTGTCCTTTGGAATGGGTTGGTTATCGAAGACCGAGTTCGATCTCGGCTAACTCTTGCGGTGTTGGTGGGTTTTTGACAAAGGGCAGGCCGTCGATTGCTTTGCCTTCATCAAGGCTCATCAGGTGTACCGGGCAGAGCTTCGAGATTGCCTCGACCGAGTATCCGCGAAGTCGAATGCGGGAATACGCAAGGATGAGACGCAGCTTCGTGTCATCGTCCAAGTCTCTTTCGTGTATCTGCGAAAGCGCGGAGACTTGTCCGTCCCTTGCGCATAGTTCTAGGAAGGCCACGCCGACGGCGCTTTCCTTTACTTTGTTGCTCATCTTGCGTGTCCCTCGGGGTTTTGCGTTGCTGCGTTCATCGAGTTCTCCCTCGAGTATCTCGACCTTGTTCTTCCATCGAGCGAGCGTCTCTTCGGCCTTGATAGTCTCGCGTTGTTTAGGGGTGAGTTCGGCCTGCCCAATCCCATGAGCTTCGGCACAGGAAGGACAGTTGTATTCATCGCCGAACGGAGCCGGGAACTTCACACCGCACGAGATGCAGGACTTGTAGTTGATCCTGCGGTTCTTAGAGATGCACCGGTCGCACCTCGATGCTTTTGGCTTGTGGGTTTCAAACTCGACACCACACGCGTTGCAGGTCTTGAGGTACATCTGCCGGGGTGGCTTCTTGGTTTTCGCTCTACGCTGTGGTGGGGGCATGTTGGGTGTTCCTTACGTGTCAAACAACCAGCTTGGGTCTGGCATCCGGGGTGCTTTCAGCACTGCGTTGGATTTTGGCAGGGGTGACGGTCGGGGTGTCAGATCGGACACGGGGTCGATGCCCTCGGGCCATTCACCGGAGATCAGACCAGAGGAACGACGGATTGCCTTGTGGTATCTCAGGGGTATCGCCGAGGACCTCGGCAAGACGTGATCGAACAGGCTATCTCCGAGGAAGTCGGTACGCATTGAGCGCAGTGGTACGGAGACCGGTGGATGTGCATCACCAGAGGCTAGGAGACGAACGTACGCGGTCACGATGGATGCGGTTAGGTCTCGGTCAGATCGACGCAGGCCGAGCTTCTCAGCGGCGCGTAGGGCGTGTGTGCCGACAATGGCGAAGTCAGCGTAGCTCAGGCGGTATTTCGAGTATCGAACATCACTGGTAGATACCGCATCCTTTTGGCCAGGAGGGACGCAAAGACCTTGGCGACCCATGAACGTGCCACCAGCAAGGAAGACATTGTAACGATGACCAGTATCGAGGAACTCCCGAGCGAGCGTGTAGTGGACGAAAGCCCTACCGATCACCGACGGGTTAGGTTCATACCGTCTACCGACCAATAGATGCGGCAACCTTGCCCTTGCTCGACCGTATTTCAGCGGAGCCATTCTGTACGTTGGGCGATCATCCCATTCACCGACCCGATGGCGTGTGCCTCGGGCAAACCGAACGGCCTCGGCGATCTCTGAGGGTGTCGGCTTGATGTTCTTTAAGACCGACCGAGCAACTGTGTTGATCGCACCACCGGACATATAGCCACCGAGAGGAACACCTCGGTTACTGACGACCGATTGGCAGCGAGAACACAGGCCCCATTGCCGAGGTAAGCGCTGTCTGAACTCGTAGGCTGGTAGTGGCTTGTCGCATGTAGCTAAGGCACAGGTGATCATTGTGGCCTCGCTAAGTTGTACGTTGGGATAATTCGGGGGTCTCTGCGATACAGTCACCAAGGAACAGAGACCCCCATCGGCCCGTCCATGTGTCAAGCTCACAAAGACAACACGAACTGAGTGAAACGGTAATAGGTCTCACTACATCGACCCGTCAGGCAAGACAGGGGTGCGTGTGAGACCTGAACCAGCATCGACCAAGGACCGAGATCGATGCGGTATAGGGATTAGGATTGATGGTTGCCGGTGATGGACATTCACCGGACGTACACTGACAGAGAACTGTGAAGCCTAGAGAGGAACCTGATCGTGTAACTAGAGGTAAATCTCTTGGTATCTGTTATTCATAAGGGGGCAGTAATTCCAACCCATTGATTTAAAACGAGGTGTACCTTGAGAACTACTTACCGGTGATGATCATCATCGATCATCAGCACAGAGGAAATACTGGGGGTGAACCTGAGGTAGTGCTTGGGATGAAACAAAGCGAAATAACTCCTGGTTCTTCTCTTACTTCATTGGGGAGGGAGAATTGGTTTGAGCAACAATGAATGCTGAGGTTATGCCGCCCGTTGAGCCGATGGTGATACCTAGAGGTATAACTTACGTTTCTTCTGTTTCATGAGGGAGCTGTAATTCAGAACCCTTGTTTCATAGGGCCTTCGGGTAGTCCGGTCCCGGCCAGCAGATCTCCAGTCGAGACGTTCCGAGTGTTTACTCAGTGGGGAGGAATTAGCCCACAGACCTGTGGCTTCTTGCCCTTAGTTTACGGATACAAAACGCTGCACTGAAAGGACAAGAACACACGCAATGCGAGAAGAGAACTAAGTGTTCACCTCCAATCTGTCGATAATCCGTTTCACCTGAGCGGCACTCCAAGCACCGCCCCGAGCAGTCGCCACGCCAGCCTTATCAAGCTCCGAAGCGATCTCCCGCAGTGACCTCCCTGCGTCTCTCAGAGGCAACACAAGGCCCCGCACCTTCTCAGCCCTTGCGGCAGCGTTGGCCCTCACAACTTCGTTCCGCTTCATCGTAGCATCACGCATACCGCCGAGCTTCTGACCTCGGGCCTTTGCGGCCTCTAGCGCCGCCTTGGTGCGTTTGGATATGAATTCGCGTTCCTGTTCCGCTAAAGCCGCATAGACGTGTAGCTGGAACTTGTCGGCATGGGGCATCGAAGCAACACGCAAAGACAGCTTCTTGTCGTCCATCAGCGTTGCAATGAAGGATACCTTGCGCGACAGGCGGTCCAACTTGGCGACCAGCAACTCGGCCCCTGTCTGCTTCGCTAAGGTGATCGCGTTGGTTAGCTCCGGGCGCTCATTGTCTGCCCCGCTCAGTACGTCTGTGAACTGTCCTATGACCTCGAAGGGTTCGTCTGAGTAGTTAGCCAGGAACAAGTCTATGTCCCGTGTCTGCGCCTCTAGGCCAAGCCCAGAGCGCCCCTGTTCGGTTGTGGATACACGTCGATAGGTGACGTACTGCTTCATTGATTGGCCTTCCTCTGATGGCTCAATTCAAGCAGATAGGCGGCTATGTTGCAATCGTCAAGGAAGGTTGTGGATGTTACAATCGAGGTAGGCTTGCAGTACGGGCCGGTCTTGATGAACTCTTGGGGTAATCGCAGTGGGGCTATGGGGGGAGATAGGAAAGGTCAGGTGATGTCAAACAGACTTAGATTTTTCTTCTAAAAACGATTTGGTGTGTTGACGGCGTTCTGAACAGGCAAATGCACCACTGGATGGGAATCCGCCCAAATAGCCTGAGGTTACCTGGACAGACGGTCGTTTCGATATTGAAACCTATCGGATTTTTTAGGTAAGTCAAAGGTCGAGGATTTCGAAAAACGAGCAATGATTTCATGAGCATACGTGACTACCTTGAAAGGCAATCAGAGTATCAGTGTCAAATCCAGATGCCTGATAGCTACGATCTGGAACTCCTGAGACCGATGCGCTCCGGCTCGTGTTTCCTTACTTCAAACAAAAGCGTTCTGCGAGGCGATGGCGAGTTCGTGTACGTGCATACTGCGGACTTTTCCGAGAACATAATCGACGGAAAAAACTGCTTCTTGTGTGGATGCTATCCTGACGGGGTTGAGTTCAACAATGAGCATGTAATTCCCGATTGGCTGCTCAGATACACCGGCATTTCGAATATGAGCATTACTCTCCCCAACGGGCGAGACTTGCGATATTCAAAATACAAGGTTCGCAGTTGTGTGCATTGTAATTCGTACCTCTCCAACAATGTCGAAGATCAGATCAGCCCCATAGTCAAACGTGGATTTGAGGCATTTCGGGATTTCGCCGATGATAACCCGAAGCTGTTATTTCAATGGCTCTGCCTCATCTACTACAAAGTCCATTTCAGAGACTTTTCGCTTAGATACAATGTGGATCGACGTGAACATGACGCCCCTATTGGTGCTTTGTATGCTTGGCCAAACTTCCATCATATCTTCTGCGTTGCCCGTTCAGTGCTTTTCAACACAGCTTTCTCGGATGATGTAATTGGGTCAATGAAGATTTATCGTCTCGAAGATTGGGAAAGCCACGGTTCGTATGATTATCGAGACCACTGGACCACGGACACTATGTTCATTCGGATAAAGGACATTTGTATCTACGTTTCCTTTACGGACGTTGCAGCCGTGAACCACATGACGCAGAGAAAGTTCGAGCGAGTGCCGAGCAGCCTGAATTTCATTCAATCAATCGAGATATTCGGCGATTTTGTGGCGGCTAAATTGCACTTCAACCAGCAGCACAATTTTCGCTCAATCTATTTTCCCGAAAAGGACTGCCTACTGATAAAAGCTGAAATAGCCAACGATTTTGATTGGCACGATTTGGACCCGGGCATTCGTGGTTCCGCTCAGGTGTTCGCCTTCACTCCTGACTTCGGTAAGTTCACCATATCTGGTCTTGATCATGAAGCGACGTTTAATGAAATTGCATCTGGCGAGAGGACATTCTTCCCGGAGGGCGAAAATGGAGGACTCTCGTTAGTCGAGCAAACTCCACCAGTTGACCCCGACTACGCAAAAAGGTTGTCGGACGAGGCAGCGGACCGCGCCGGGGTGCAAGACGCATTTAGACGAATGACCAAGGGCTTCTTTGAAGGCGAGTAGCCGGTTTCGTTTGTCCTGCAAAGCAACGGAAAATGAACTTTCATTAGATCTGACTAACATCCAACTCTGCAAATTGGATGTTGTCTATGGCGTCCTTTAAGAGACCCAAGCGATAAACTCCATCGCCATACCGCCCTGCCATGCCTAGCTCAGCGTGACCTTGTATTGCGTTCATAATGTGCGGAAGAACGCCGCCATTGCGGCATGCATCCTCAAAATTGTGCCGAAACGAGTGGAATGATGTCTTCTCTGTTTTCACACCGATACGCTCGAGGTATCGACTAAAGAACTTCGAGAACTCCCCTGAGTGATAACCGGAGGCATCTATCTTGAGTTCAGAGAAGAGTTGCCGTTCACCGCTATCCCGCCGTTCTTCTACGAACTCAAGGAACCCAAGCTCAACAAGTTGCCGGTGAACTGGTATGCGCCGCCTTCCGCTCGCTGACTTGACCTTCTGATCCTCTGCTTCGTCCGTGATATCTAGGAACACGATCCCGTCCTCTTCGCGTACATCACTTACTTTCAACTGGCAGAGTTCGTTGAGCCTTGCCCCTGTGAACAACCCGAGGAGCGGCAACCAGTACCGCGCGGTTCCACGCATGGAGTGATCCCCCGGTTCCGCGCAGAAACGCTCAGACCGGCATCCAGTGTACAGAGGGCTATTGAATAATTTGGACAACTGTTCCGTGCTGAACGGGTCGCGTTGCTCACGCGCGTTGACCGTCTCCTTGATCGTCAATCCTTTGAACAACCCGGTTCTGATACCGTCATGGTGCGCCTCAGCCCAATTCCAGAAGGCACCGACCCTTCGTAACGCTTTGTTCAGTGTAGCACTGCTCATCGGTGGCATGCCTGTCGCAGCGGCCTTATCGGCGGCCTCTAGGATCGAAAGGTTTCTGACCTCGGGTTTCTTCTTCCAGTTCGCTGGGAGCTTGAGCAGGACTGCCTTGAAACGTCGAGCATCGTCCTTGTTGTACTGAGAGAGGGCTTTATCGCCTGCGATCTCCTTGAAGGCGGATATCCAAGCCAAATGATCATCGCGTACCTTGGGTGACCATGCGCCTCGTGACTTCTCCGCTTCCCAACTCGTTACCGCCTCAGACAGGAGAAAACCCTCCGAGTCACCGTCAGTTCCGCGAGGGGTAACCTCGGGGTAGGGCGGGGTAGAAACTGGGTTGCCAAGGTCTCTATCCTTCGTCGCCTCATGGGCTTCCACAGATGCCTCTTGGAGCGCCCTGATCAGCCTTGGCCAACTTGGGGAACCCTCGGCCAATTTCAGGTCAATGCCTTCCCACGTAAGAATCTCCTCGGCCTCTGATCGGAAGAACTTATCGCGTTTGCCTCGAGCGAGGTTGGTTCGGTTGACCTCGTTCATGTCTTGGTTGACCTGTTGCCATTCCTCAAAGGTTGGGCGTGGTTCATAGGCGATGAGTTCGTCTGGATCGTCTGGGTCCTCGAAGCCTTCCAACCGAGCCTCTTCGTCCTCATCCAAGAGGTGATGCAGGTAGGCTTGCTTTGCTCGAGCTATCTGGATGAGGGTCAGTTCGTCCAGAGGCGCTTCCGCATCCTTCTCCTGTTGCCTGCTCAGCGCTCTCCGGTGTTCCTCAAACAGGCGGTCAATGCGGGCTGCTTCGATACGGACCCTAACGAGAGCCTCAGCCCTGTTTTTGGTGCGTAGAGAGAAGGTTTCTTCGACTTTGCCGTACGAGTCAGCAATGTCCTTCGGGACGGCTGCACGGTGATAATAGGTTGATCCACGGCGATACAGGCGGGGGTGTCCAGGCATCTTCTCAAGAGTCCTCACTGTAACACCTCAATGTAACAGACCCTCGGGAAAACCATTGAAAACCATGAAGTTATTGAGTTCAAAGCATATCATGGAGATTTGGTGGAGCCTAGGGGAGTCGAACCCCTGACCTCTTGCATGCCATGCAAGCGCTCTCCCAACTGAGCTAAGGCCCCATCATGGTACCGCGTCTGCGGTGGACGGACGTTTATGAGACGGCGACTGCGAGTGCAAGTCCAAAAATGGATTTTGCGGAAAAGTTTCTGCCTCACGTCCGAGGGTAGCCTGAGGCGGCGCAAGGGCCGCCCCGAGCCGGGTTTAGCTGTCGTCTTCCGACGGCATGTCGGTGATCTCTTCCAGCGAAACGTCGTCGTTGCTGTCGTCATCATCGTCCAACAGATCATCGTCCAGTTCGACGTCGACGTTTTCGTCATCGTCCAGAACCAGATCTTCATCCGACGCATTTTCGCGTGCTTTTGCCGATGCGGCATCTTCCGCATCTGCGGCGATCATCCGGCTCTTGCCGGTTTCAAGCTCCACGATCTCGCCAGTGTAGGGGCTGATGATCGGGTCCTTGTTCAGGTCGTAAAAGCGCTTTCCGGTGGTCGGGCAAACACGCTTTACGCCCCATTCTTCCTTGGGCATGTCAAATCCCCTTGATATCAGGTGAGTCGTAATAATGATTCAGGTCACGTGCCACATGCAGCGGGCACTGTCAAAGCCTTTGAGCAGGAGAAACAGGTACATGGGGGACCACGCATTGCCCGGACAACCGCCGGTGCCGCTGACATTGCGCAAATCGGCCAGAGCGCGTCGTATCAGTTTGCGGATTTCTCAACTGGATGGGAGGGTTACACTGACCTATCCCAAAGGCGTGGCAGAGTCCGAAGCACTGAATTTCGCGAGGGTCAAGGAAGACTGGATTCGTCAACATCTTGAGGACCGGCCCAGCCCTTCAGCAGTAGAATTCGGTCAGGCCATCCCTGTGGAAGGTAAAGACAGGCGAATCGTGCCAGCCGAAGGTCGACGCGTTCTGTTGCGAGACGCAGAGGTTGCAGTCCCTGAAGGCGCCGAAGCCCGACGATTGGCGCGGTTCCTCAAGGAACTGGCAAGGGATCGCCTCACTGAGGCCTGCGATGATTATGCTGCAATGCTGGGCCGAACTTATTCCAGCCTGACCTTGCGTGATACGCGATCCCGCTGGGGTTCGTGCAGTTCGACCGGTGGCCTGATGTTTTCGTGGCGTCTGATCCTCGCCCCATCGGAAATCCTGCATTACGTCGCCGCCCATGAGGTCGCACACCTGGTCGAGATGAACCACTCACGTGCGTTCTGGGCGCAAGTCGAACGGCTGTTTGGTGACTGCAAAGCCCAAAGGCGCTGGCTGCGCGACAACGGGGCGCAGCTTCATCAGTACAGATTTGATGCCACGACGAGTTGACCACACGGCGATTTGTGATCACATGGGTTTATGTTAAGCGCGCGCCCAACCGACACCCAACCTGCAGCTCATGATCTTGTTTATCGGGCCTTGCGCTCGCGCATCATGCACGGAGACATAGCGCCCGGGCAGGCGTTGACCCTTCGCGGGATCGGTAAGGAGTTCGATGTCTCGATGACACCTGCGCGTGAAGCGGTCCGGCGATTGGTGGCCGAAGGGGCGTTGTTTTTGTCTTCGTCGGGCCGTGTGTCCACGCCCGAGCTAACCAATGATCGTATCGAAGAACTGGCAGCGCTGCGTGCATTGCTGGAGGTCGAATTGGCCAGCCGTGCATTGCCCCGCGCGCATATGGCGCTGATTGATCGGTTGCAGAGCATCAACATGACTGTCGCGGAAATGGTCACCAAACGGGATGCTGTCGGTTACATCAGGTCGAACCTCGAATTTCATCGAACGCTCTATCTACGTGCACAGGCTCCGGCGATGCTGGCCATTGTGGAAACGGTATGGCTACAACTTGGGCCGACGATGCGCGCACTTTATGGGCGATTGCGGCGGACAGAGCCGCCGCATTACCACAAGCTGATCATCGCCGCGTTGAAGGCGGGGGATGAGCCCGGATTACGGCTGGCAGTGCGTTCAGATGTGACGCAGGGATTGCGCATGCTGGTCAGTTGAGCGGCTTGTCGCCGAAGTGATCGTGTTGCCTTTTCCAGACGCCGCGGAACTAGCTTGCGCACTTGGTCTGCGGTACTCTTACCCAAATCACAACAAGAGCAGATTTCAGACATGATCAATCGACGCCTTTTCTCAATTGGACTTGGGTCAACCTTTCTGGCCGCCTGTTCGGGTGGGACGCCAAGCAGCGCTCCTGCCACACGGATGCGGGCCGTTCCCAACGCAGGGTGGGACGCCTGGGTTGCCGGGTTCAAGTCGCGCGCGGCCTCGCAGGGCATTTCTCAGACCACCATCAACCGTGCCTTTCAGGGGGCCGGCTACCTGCCGGACGTGATCGAACGGGACCGCAATCAGGTCGAATTCAAGCGGTCACTCGAAGACTACCTCGCGATTGCTGCGTCGGATGAACGGATCGCAACCGGCAAACAGATGCTGGTACGCCATGCCGGAACTCTGTCAGCGATCGAGGCAAAATACGGCGTCGACAAAGAGGTTGTCGTGGCTGTCTGGGGCTTGGAAAGCCGATATGGGGCCCGCCGTGGGGATGTGCCAGTAGTATCAGCGGTGTCAACCTTGGCCTATGACGGGCGTCGCGGTGCGTTTTTTGAAAAGCAATTGATAGCTGCCCTGAAGATCATTCAAGAGGGCGATACGACACCTTCAAACATGACCGGCAGTTGGGCCGGGGCGATGGGGCACACGCAATTCATCCCGACCTCTTATTTGGCCTACGCGGTGGATTTTACCGGTGATGGTCGTCGGGATATCTGGTCCGAGGACCCAACAGATTCCTTGGCGTCGACCGCCGCCTATCTGGCGCGCGCTGGCTGGGTGCGTGGACAGCCTTGGGGTGGCGAAGCAGGCACGGTATCCGGGTCGCCTGTCGCGGTGTTACAGCCGCAAAAGCCCGGGCCGCGCATTGCTGTGTTCCGTAATTTCCAGGTGATCAAGCGCTACAACAATTCGGACAGTTACGCGATCGGCGTCGGGCATTTGTCGGACCGGATTGCCGGTGGCGCGCCTTTTCAGGCTTCATTCGGTCCAGATGCGACCGGGTTGACGCTTGAGGATCGTAAAGAGTTGCAGCGCCGACTGACATCCGCGGGGTACGACACGCAAGGCGCAGATGGGGTCATCGGCAACAACACGAAATCCGCCATCAGCGCGTATCAACGCGCCAGTGGTTTGGCCGTAACCGGCGAACCTTCTGCGGCATTGTTGCGCCAGTTGGGCGGCTGACGGTTTAAGCCGCCAGCCCTTTTGAGCCGATATCCAGGAATTTTTGGCGGCGGTCCTTGATCAGGGCTGCCGCATCCTTGCCATCCAGCTCTTTCAGCATGGCGGCAATGGCGTTCCGCACTGAATCGACAGCTGCGGCACGGTCGCGATGCGCGCCGCCTTTGGGTTCGGTGATGATGTGATCACACACGCCCAGCTTTTTCAGGTCTTGAGCTGTCAGCCGCAGTGCTTCGGCGGCCTCTCGCATCTTTTCTGAATCCTTCCACAAGATCGACGCACAGCCCTCGGGCGAGATCACCGAATAGACCGAATGTTCCAGCATCGCGACACGGTTTGCTGTGGCAAACGCCACCGCACCGCCTGAACCACCTTCGCCAATGATCACGGACACCAGCGGAACGCCGATCTTCAAGCACATTTCGGTCGACCGCGCGATGGCCTCGGACTGGCCGCGTTCCTCGGCACCTTTGCCCGGATATGCGCCAGCCGTGTCGATCAGGGTGATGACGGGCAGACCGAAACGTCCGGCCATTTCCATCAGTCGCACAGCCTTGCGATACCCCTCGGGGCGGGCCATGCCGAAATTCCGTTCAATCCGCGATTTGGTATCGGAGCCCTTTTCGTGCCCGATCACCATGACAGGCTGATCATCGAAACGCGCCAGACCGCCGATCACAGCCAGATCGTCGGCAAAGTTGCGATCACCTGCCAGCGGCGTGAACTCGGTAAACAGCTCGGCCACATAATCCTGGCAATGGGGGCGTTCGGGGTGACGCGCAACCTGACATTTCCGCCATGGGGTCAGATCGCCATAAAGCTCATCCAACAGCTTGGCGGCCTTGGCATCCAGCGCGGCGGCTTCTTCGGCCACGTCCATCTCTTCGTTGGCGCGGGCCAGCGCGCGCAATTCCTCGGCCTTGCCTTCAATCTCGGCCAGGGGTTTTTCGAAATCCAGATACTGGGTCATGACGCCTCTCAACGCGGAAGTTCATTGCTATATGAACTTGCTGCCAGAGGAATGCAACACAAGGTAAAGCGGGGCGCAGTTCTGGGCCGCGCCGGTTTAGGTCACTGGACGGGTACATAGCTGGACGGCAGACCGTCATCGTCTGTGTTCACCATGTAGTACTGATTTTCACCGCCGTCCCAGACCAGAAAAGCGTCCGCGCCTTCCGGTTTGGTCTGTTCGCCCCATGGCGCTTGTATAGTCAGGGCTTCACCGGTTGCGTAACCCAGATCAGACAGGCGCAGCATATCCACGGGAGTCGTCTTGAGCGCGCCGACTATGCCCGGAGTTCGGTCTTCGAACATCGCTTTGACTTCGGGGGCCATATCCAGCCGCTCGATCAGGCCTGTGTTTCTGGCTGCGACATCGTCCAACGAAACAAGCTCGTAGGCGGCGTCAAAAGTGCTCTTGCCAATGATGTAGAAGTCCGGGCCATCCTTGCGAAACTGTAATGCAATGATCGAACCGGTATTCTCAGTCAGATAGGCCTGATCGTAACTAGTGCCATCGACGGAACCCAGGTTTTTGCGGATTGCTTCGGGGATGGCACCGAAGTCATCGCTGGTCAGTTGCCAACCAAGGATTGGTCGATCTTTTATATAGGCCTCGGTTGCCGGGTTATGTTGGCTGATACGTTCGGCGATCATGGTTTGTGTCTGAATGTCATCGGCTTGCGCAACAACCGGCATTGCGGTGACAAGGGCGGCCAGCATGATGTTGCGAAAAGGGCGGGCTGGATTGATCATTTCGGTTCTCCATTTGGGAGTTGAATAATCTAAGTCCATGTGGGTTACGCGCTTAGTGTAACATTTTTCGGTCTGTCTTCCGATGTGAATTCAGCAAGATTTGTGGATGCGGGATGTGCATCCTTTGGCGGGCAAAGAGAGGGAAGGACGTCGATGGCAGCCAGTTATGAAGACCGCGTTCTGCGTGTACTGGCCTACATCCATGACTACCCGGATGGTGACCTGTCGCTGGATGCTCTGTCCGAAGTCGCGGCCATGTCGCGGTTTCATTGGCACCGCGTTTTTCGTGCTATCACCGGGGAAACCTGTGCGCAGGCTGTGCGCCGTATTCGGCTGCATCGGGCCGCAAGCTGGCTTGTGATGACTGAAAAACCAGTGGCGCAAATCGCAACTGACGTTGGCTACCCTAACCTGAAATCCTTTGTGCGGGCCTTTTCAAAGGCCTACGGCAACAGCCCCGCCACTTTTCGAAAAACGGGGCTATTTCTGCCGGCCAACCCACGTTTCAGAACCGGAGATTATCCCATGCACCCCGTTGTTACACGTACCGAACCCGCCCGCCGCGTGATTGCCCTGCCGCATAAGGGGGACTATGCCCAGATCGGCAAGAGTTTCGAGGCGTTCGGCGCCCTTTGTGAGTCCCGGCAGTTGTGGCCGCAGATCGGGCCGGTACTGGGCGTCTATCTGGACAGCCCGGATGACACGCCTGAGGATCAGTTGCGCAGCTATGCCGGAGCCGTGTTTTGCGGTGACACAACGCCCGAGGGAATGCAGAGCCTTGAGCTCACTGGGGGTAAAACCGCGGTATTGACCTACAGAGGCCCGTATTCAGGTATTCGTGCCGCCTATCACAGCCTGTTTGGCAACTGGCTGCCCGCATCAGGCGAGGAACCTGCGGATCAGCCCTGTTATGAGGTTTACCTCAACAATCCACGCGACACGGCGCCCGAAGACTTGCTGACAGAAATCTGTCTGCCACTGAAATAACTTAGTTCGGGTACAGGACCGGGTAGAGTGAGCCCACGAGCAACGCGGCCATGAACCAGTTGAACATCGTCAATCGGCGCGGATTCGTCAGGATGCGCGCCATTTGCTGTCCCAAAACGGTCCACGTACTGACCGAGGGCAGGTTGACCGCTCCGAACACAAGGGCCACGACAATGATGGCTTGCAGCGTCTGATCCGGCGTGTAGGCCGTGGTAGCGGTCAGAGCCATGGCCCAGGCTTTGGGGTTGACCCACTGAAACGCGGCTGCTTGCAGAAACGTCATTGGGGTGCCTGTGTGGTCATGCCCTTTTGCCGGGGCGGCGTGGGCGATTTTCCATGCGAGGAACAGCAGATATGCGACCGAGGCGCCTTTTAATACGGTATAGCTGACTGGGTATTTGTCGAACAATTGTACCAGGCCGGCGCCGACCAAAAGGACCATGAAGGTGAACCCAAGCCCGATCCCCAACATGTGGGGGATGCTTTTGCGAAACCCAAAATTCGCCCCTGACGCCATCAACATCAGGTTGTTTGGTCCGGGTGTGATGGACGAGACAAAAGCAAAGGCGATCAGGGCCAGAAGGATATCATAGGTCATGGCGTGGATAATTGCTGCAAACACTGCAAATGAAATTGCGTTTTAATGCTTTGTTGGGCTAACGTCGCAATCAATGGCGAAAATTGACCACATAAACCAGCAAATATTGCGAGAGCTGTTGCAGGACGGTCGTATCAGCAATCTGGATCTGGCAGACCGGGTTGGGCTGTCACCTTCTGCCTGCCTGCGTCGCGTTCAAGAATTGGAGCGTTCGGGCGTCATCGCGGGTTACCGCGCAGTTTTGAACCCGTCGGCGCTAGGCGTTGGATTTGTTGCCTATATAGGTGTCGGGCTGGGTGAGCATACCAAAGCCGCACAGGAAGGGTTCGAACGCGCCCTGCAGCGCTCGCCCGAAGTGGTGGAATGCCACAATATCACTGGGACCATCGAATACCTGCTGCGCGTGGAATGCGCGGACTTGCCTTCGTACAAGACATTCCACACCGAAGTATTGGGAACGCTGCCGCATGTGACATCGATTACGTCCTATGTGGTGATGGATTCCCCCAAGGATATGCGCGCCTGACGTTGGAATTGTGAACTTGAACCGGCTTGCCGGGCGAATTTTCACAGCCTAGTGTCTTCTCAAAGGCCTGACTAAAGGGAAGCAATCCCAACAGGCCACACACAGGGAGAAGAAAATGAAACTCGTTCGTATTGGAGCGCTGATAACAGCTGCGGCGTTTGTCGCCGGTTCGGCCGTTGCCGCGCCGCTCAAATTGCAACCCGCCAATCCGCAGCCAAGCCCAAAGGCGGGATTGAATGTAAGCTATGTCGGAACCGGCACTCAACGCAAAATACGGGACCTTAATCAGGCTAAAAATCTGTTGTCCAAGGCTAAGCCGGGACAGCCGCTGCGCGGCTTGGACTATGCCGATACAAACGAGCGTGAAAATGTTCTGACCTTTGATCACCACTACAATGTGGCCGCTGAAATTACCGGCTACATGCGCTTCGACTCGGCGGGGGTTTACGAGTTGGAGACATGGTCGAATGATGGGATCGATGCTTGGGTTGGTGGCCAGCAGATCGGCAAAGTCAACGGCATTCAGGGGTGTGAGGCCAACCAACGAACGGAAGTCGAAGTGCCAAAGGCCGGATGGTATCCGTTGAAGATAATATATTTCCAAAAGCTTGGCACATCTTGCTTGATGATGAAGTCAGGAAAAAAAGGCGAGAAGTTTACTTGGACGCCCAATAATGCCTTTGGCCGGTAAGTTACAAAAAAAGGCGCCCATAAGGGCGCCTTTTTCGATTTGATCAGTTTGCAGCGATCAGTTCGGCCTGTGCCACGATCACCTCGGCTTGCTTGATCGAGGCGATGTCGACCAGACGGCCTTTGTAAACGGTTGCGCCTTCGCCATTGGCTTTGGCTTGCTCCATCGCAGCCAGAATCTCGCGCGCTTCGGTTACGGCTTCGTCTGTTGGGGTAAAGACCTGATTGGCCAACGAGATCTGTTTGGGGTGGATCGCCCATTTCCCAACCATGCCCAGTGTAGCCGAGCGCTTGGCTTGCGCGATATAGCCTTCGTCATCTGAGAAATCACCAAACGGACCGTCCACGGGCAGAATACCGTGTGTCCGGCAAGCGGCTACGATCGCGGCTTGCGCCCAGTGCCACGGATCGGACCAGTGCTTTTCGCCTTCGCGCAGCATGTAGTAGTTTTCTTGGGTGCCGCCAATGCCCGTAGTTTGCATACCCATCGAGGCCGCAAAATCTGCCGCCCCCAAGCTCATCGCCTGCATACGTGGGGACGAGGCAGCGATCTCTTCGACATGGGCTATACCGGCGGCGGATTCGATGATGACCTCGAAACTGACGGGTTTAGTGCGTCCCTTAGCGCGCTCAATGGCCGTGACCAGCGCGTCCACGGCGTAGACATCTTCGGCGCAACCAACCTTGGGGATCATGATCTGGTCAAGGCGGTCGCCGGCCTGTTCCATCAGGTCGACCACATCGCGGTACCAATAGGGTGTGTCCAGCCCATTGATACGCACGGACATGTATTTGTTGCCCCAATCAACGGTGTTCAGCGCTTCGATTACATTTGCGCGCGCGACATCCTTGTCCGACGGCGCAACCGAATCCTCAAGGTCGAGGTTGATCACATCTGCGGCCGACGCGGCCATTTTAGGGAACAACTTGGTGTTTGATCCCGGCCCGAACAATTGACAACGGTTGGGGCGCGCGGGGGCGGCGGGTTGGATGCGAAAGCTCATCTGGACCTCGTGCGGGAAAGGAAATTACGATTTTCTCGCTTTATGAGGTATTAAATTGCGCAAGCCATAGCAAGCGTCTTTGTGCAACTGCGGCAATGCAATCGCAGCAATCGCCGCAATGCAGGGCTAAATCAGCGATTAAAGTTTAATCGCTTTGAAAACTTGAAAGATTAGCGCGCATTTTTGGAAAAGTGCGCAAAAATTTCCCGCACGACGGGGCGTTGCCAGACGAAAACGCGAAACACTCGTTGAAATCGTCCCCTAGGCTGCGTCGGAATCAAAGGAGTGAACCGCAATGATCGAGACACCGTACCTGCTGTTTTTGGGCGATGCGCCCGACCAATTGGCGGCCAAAGTGGCAGTTGGCATCAAGGACTGGCGTCCTGAAAATGCCGTCGGCCAGTATCGTATGGACGGATGCAAGGCCGATCTGGGCCTGACCGACATGTCCCTGACCGAAGCGAAAGAGGCCGGTGCCAAGACGCTGGTTATCGGCGTTGCCAACCGCGGCGGCGTTATCAGCCAGGAATGGAAAAAGGTTCTGGTCATGGCGCTGGAGGAAGGATTTGACCTCGCTTCGGGCCTGCACAACCTGTTGTGTGACGAACCCGATCTGGTTGCAGTCGCGGAAGCCACCGGCCGCAAGCTACACGATGTTCGTGTGCCATCGGTCGAATATCCGATTGCAAATGGTATCAAGCGCAAAGGCAAGCGCTGCCTGGCCGTTGGCACCGATTGCTCGGTCGGCAAGATGTATACGGCGATGGCAATGGATGCCGAAATGCGCGAGCGCGGCATGAAGTCGACCTTCCGCGCAACCGGTCAGACCGGTATACTGATCACCGGGGACGGTGTGCCGCTGGACGCGGTCATTGCCGATTTCATGGCCGGTTCGGTCGAGTGGCTGACGCCTGACAATGATGAAGATCACTGGGATCTGATCGAAGGGCAGGGGTCGTTGTTTCACGTGTCTTACTCTGGTGTGACCATGGCGCTGATTCACGGTGGCCAACCCGATGCGCTGATCCTGAGCCACGAGCCGACCCGTGAGCATATGCGTGGGCTGCCGACCTATCAGTTGCCGACACTGGAAGCGTTGCGCGACACGGCGCTGGCACTGGCAAAGGTCGCGAATCCGGCGTGTGAGGTTGTTGGGGTTTCGGTTAACACCCAGCATATGTCCGAAGAGGACGCCACCGCATATCTGGCCAAGGTTGAGGCCGATATGGGCCTGCCTGCGACTGACCCGTTCCGCTTTGGTTCGGGCAAGCTGGTGGATGCGCTGGCCGCAATGTGATCTAAGCGGCGCGTCGGAGGCGGGGTTGTCCGCCTTCGGCGAGAGTATTTTGAATAAGATGAAGGAGCGGGCGCGTGCAGGTAGATGTCTCTCGTGACGTGTTTCGGCTGGCGCAGGTCTTTACGATCTCGCGCGGGTCTCGGACCGAGGCCAAGGTGCTTACGGTTCGGGTTTCCGACGGAACCCATCAAGGATGGGGCGAATGCGTACCCTATGCGCGATACGATGAAACGTTGGATTCGGTCGAGGCCGAGATCGCAGCTTTGCCTGCTGAATTTACCCGCGACAGCCTGATGGACCTATTGCCTGCAGGCGCGGCGCGGAATGCGGTGGACTGCGCCCTTTGGGATCTGGAGGCCAAGCGCGCCGGAAAGCGCGCCTGGGAATTGGCGGGGCTGCCGGTTCCGGGGCCAGAGATCACCGCATATACACTGTCGCTTGATACGCCGGAAAAGATGCAGGCGCAGGCTGCCGCCAACGCGCATCGGCCCTTGCTGAAGATCAAGCTGGGAACGCCGGATGACATGCCCCGACTGGAAGCTGTGCGCGCAGGTGCGCCAGATGCCAAGATCATAGTGGATGCAAACGAAGGCTGGTCAGCTGCGGTTTACGCGGAGCTGGCGCCGCATCTGGTACGTCTGGGTGTTGCCTTGGTCGAGCAGCCGTTGCCCGCCGGTGAGGATGACGCCCTGATCGGAATGGAGCGCCCAGTGCCGGTATGTGCGGACGAGTCCTGCCATGACCGCTCCAGCCTGCCTGCTCTTAAGGGTAAGTATGACGTCGTCAACATCAAGCTGGACAAGACGGGCGGCCTGACCGAGGCGCTGGCGTTGCGCGATGCGGCGCTGGCCGAAGGCTATCGCGTGATGGTCGGATGTATGGTGGGCAGCTCGCTTGCTATGGCACCTGCGACACTGTTGGCGCAGGGTGCGATGGTAACGGACCTTGACGGCCCGCTTCTGCTGGCTGAAGACCGCGATAACCCGCTGATTTTTGATGATGCCGGAGTGCACCCGCCCAAAGCGGACCTCTGGGGCTGAGGAGACAAGACATGACCCGAACCGTTTACGTAAATGGCGAATACCTGCCCGAGACCGAGGCCAAAGTGTCCATCTTTGACCGCGGTTTTCTGTTCGCAGACGCCGTTTACGAAGTCACCAGCGTTCTGGATGGTAAGTTGATCGATTTTGAAGGCCACGCCGTGCGCCTGAAACGGTCGCTGGACGAGCTTGAGATGGCCGAGCCTTGCACCAAGGACGAGCTGCTGGAGATTCATCGCAAACTGGTAGAGCTGAACGGCATCGAGGAAGGCCTGATCTATCTGCAGGTCAGCCGTGGCTCGGATGGCGACCGGGATTTTGTATTCCCGTCTGCTGACACCAAACCCAGCCTCGTATTGTTCACTCAGAACAAACCGGGTCTGGCTGACAGCCCCGCAGCAAAGAAAGGTGCCAAGATCATCTCGATCGAGGATATCCGTTGGGGTCGCCGAGATATTAAAACCGTTCAGCTGCTGTATCCGTCGATGGGCAAGATGATGGCCAAGAAGGCTGGTTGCGATGATGCGTGGCTGGTCGAAGACGGTTACGTGACCGAGGGCACCAGCAACAACGCCTATTACGTCAAGGATGGCAAGATTGTTACGCGCCCGCTGTCGAACGACATTCTGCACGGCATCACCCGCAAAGCCGTCCTGCGCATGGCCGCTGAGGCGCAGATGGAAGTGGAAGAACGTCTGTTCACGATCGACGAAGCCAAAGAAGCCGACGAAGCTTTCACCACCTCGGCCAGTGCTTTTGTGATGCCGGTAGTTGAAATCGACGGCGTGACATTGGGTGACGGAACACCCGGCCCAATCGCCAAGCGCCTCCGCGAGATTTATCTAGACGAAAGCCGCAAGGCCGCGATTTAAAGAAAAGGCCCGCCGATTTGGCGGGCCTAATTCGTTTCGGGCATCAGCCCTTTTTCGTTACATTCTCTTCGAACGCGACCTTGAACGCGGCCTGCTTTTCTGGGCTGGCGTCAGTCTGATAGTTGGCTTTCCACTCGTCCATGGTCATGCCGTAGAAAACCTCGCGGGCCTCTTCCTTGCCCATTTCGATGCCCTTTTCATTGGCGGCTTCCTGATACCAGCGCGACAGGCAGTTGCGGCAGAACCCGGCCAGATTCATCATGTCGATGTTCTGAACGTCGGTGCGATCTTCCATCAGGTGTTTTTGCAATCGGCGGAATGCGGCGGCCTGAAGTTCGATTTCGGTTTGCTTGTCCATGGTCTGGCTCCGGATGACAGAAATACGTGCTGTAAATGACCTAGCGGCCCAAGGGCGATGTTTCAACGATCAGCGTATCAGGCCAGTTTCAATGCCAGCCAAGGCGTGATGCAGAAGATCAGCGTCAAAATCTTGTAGTTGGCCAGATACCGGAAGTATGCCCGTTTCACTGCGGGGCGCTCCATCTGAAACATCTTGCCATGAATGCCTGCGATCCAGTCCTGC
This sequence comes from Ruegeria sp. BI12, assembly GCF_056537985.1. Lineage (NCBI taxonomy): Bacteria > Pseudomonadati > Pseudomonadota > Alphaproteobacteria > Rhodobacterales > Roseobacteraceae > Ruegeria > Ruegeria sp. BI12. The sequence continues at coordinate 391,770 of NZ_JBQFSL010000001.1, forward strand.
AGCAACAAGATCATTACTGTGGTGAACAGCAGAACCGCGATGTTAAGCACAGCCATCCACCCAAAGACGGAAGTCAGAAACTCCTGAGTCATGGTGGCCTCCTTTCCCCTATAATATGGGGTCCGGCGACGATGCTCACAATGACGTGAGGGCTTTTGTCACAAGTCACTTTCGTCCAGCGCGTCCGTAAGCACGGGGGCCAGCCGTTCGGCCCACTCCCGCTGTCCGGCGTTGTCGGCGATCAGGTCATTGCGCAGTTCGATCAGCACATTGGGACGGCCAAAGCTGGTGCAGTGTTTGTCGATCGCATCGCCGGGCAGCACACCGGTATAAGGCTGATTGACGCCCACACAAAGGTCGCCTTCGGCTTCAAGCCGGTTGATCAGAGGGCGCGAAAAACGGTCGTCCGGAGTATGTAGAACCCCGATATGCCAGGGGCGCGGATCGCGGCCTCGCAATTGGCGGGTGAACGAATGCATCGAGATAATCACCGCATGCGGCAACGCGGCCATCTGCGCCAGCGCGTTGTGATAGGGGCGATAGCACATGTTCAATCGCCGCTCGCGTTCTGCCGAGTCTGCGTGGCGATTGCCGGGGATGATCGAGCCGTCGTAGAGCTTCATCAACAAGGTCGGGTCATCTTCGCCGCGGTTCGGGTCTATAACCAGGCGGGAAAAATTGGCCGCGATTACGGGTGCATTCAAAAGCTCGCCCAGATGTTTGGACACCTCATAGGCACCCACGTCATACGCAATATGGCGCTCCATATCCTCGCGCGGCAGGCCCAGATCGCCCCCATTGATTTCTGGCGGCACCGTGTTGGTTGCGTGGTCGCATGTAATCAGCCAGCGCGAGGGCCGATCCGCGCCGTGGATAAAAAACGGGGAATACGTCATAAGCCTGTCATCTAGTTTGTCGCAGGTGTAGGGCAGTTGCTTTGAAAAGGGAATTGCGCAATAAGCTGACAAAGTAATGTTTGCGGTAACATTGATGCGGACTCAAGAGAAGACGTTAGGAGAGCAAGACCAATGCGACGCCTGAGAAATGTAAAAATCGTGGCGACGCTGGGACCGGCGTCGAATGACTATGACATGATCCGTGCCCTGCATGAGGCTGGCGCAGATGTTTTCCGCCTGAACATGAGCCACGGCAGCCACGATGAGATCCGCGAACGCCACCGGATCATCCGGCAGGTGGAAAAAGATCTCGATAGTCCAATCGCCATTCTGGCCGATCTTCAGGGCCCCAAGCTACGTGTCGGGGTGTTCGCCAACGAAGCTGAGGAACTTGAAGAAGGTGCCGCGTTCCGTTTGGATCTGGACCCCGCGCCGGGTGACATAAATCGCGTTTGCCTGCCGCATCCCGAGATTTTTGCAGCATTAGAGCAGGGTGCACGACTGCTGGTTAACGATGGCAAAATCCGTCTCACCGTGCAGGAGTGCGGTCAGGATTTTGCCAATTGCACTGTTGAGGTCGGCGGTACGATCTCGAACCGGAAAGGTGTGAATGTTCCTGACGTGGTGCTGCCATTGGCAGCCCTGTCGGCCAAGGATCGCGACGACCTGGAATTTGTCTGCCAGCTGGGTGTGGATTGGCTGGCGCTGAGCTTTGTGCAGCGTGCCAAGGACGTGTTTGAAGCGCGCGCGCTGGCTGATGGTCGCGCCTCGATCCTGTCCAAGATCGAAAAGCCTGCAGCGGTCGAGGCATTTGATGATATTCTCGATGCCTCTGATGGGATTATGGTCGCGCGCGGCGATCTGGGGGTCGAGCTTCCGGTCTCGGCTGTGCCGCCTATTCAAAAGCGCCTTGTTCGCAAGTGTCGTGGGGCAGCCAAGCCGGTCATCGTGGCCACCCAGATGCTGGAAAGCATGATCGAAAGCCCGATGCCCACCCGGGCCGAAGTTTCGGACGTGGCAACGGCAATTTACGAAGGCACGGATGCAATCATGCTCAGCGCGGAGTCGGCGGCCGGTTCCTATCCGATCGAGGCTGTGCAGACCATGAATAAGGTTGCCATCGAGGTCGAGGCTGACCCGACCTATACGCAGATCATAGCGGCGTCCCGGACTGCGAAGGGAACGACGATTGCGGACGGTATTGTGGCCGCCGCGCGCGAGATTGCAGAAAAAACGGATATCAAGGCAATCTGCTGTTTTACCCAAAGTGGCACCACCGCTCTGCTGACTGCGCGGGAACGTCCCGGTGTCCCGATCATTGCGATGACACCCGCTACAGGAACCGCGCGACGCCTGTGCCTGAGCTGGGGATGTCATTGCGTGATGACGCCCGAGTTGGAGCGGTTCAAAGGTGCTGTCGTCAACGCGGCCCGTGCGGCCCGTGCCGGAGGTTTCGCATCCGAAGCCGATCAGATCGTAGTTACCGCCGGTGTGCCTTTCAACGTCCCGGGAACGACCAATATTTTGCGTATCGCACCTTGCGATGAACGGCTGATCTACAACACTGATCCCGGGTAACAGTTGCGATGCCGGGCGTTGAAAGGCTGGTATCAAACCGATACGCCTAAATTTTAGGCAAAAAAAGTATATTAATTTCAATGACATGCCGAAATAACGGTTGTATTCGGAAGATAACTCTCTGTTTTTGAGGGTTTTTCCGGGATACTCGGGCGCATGGGCGGTCCACTTAATAAGTTCCAGGTTCCGGCTGCCCTGCCGGGGGCACGGGTCCCGGCATAACCAAAATTATTGGAGGAACGTTATGACAACGAAAATTGTCATTGGGCTGGACGGGACAGAAACTGGAGAACGCGCCATTGCCTTCGCCAAAGATTTGGCGAGCAGAATTGGCACGTGTGAACTTCTGGTTGTTTATGTCATCGAATGGTCCCCATTCACTTTTCAAACCCCTGAGGAGAACGCGTTGCGGCACAAGCGGCGTGAAGAAGAAGTCGAGCTTGCAACCAACCGGATTGTTACCCCGGCCGTCGAGGCACTGACCGCAGATGGCTACACGGTGCACGGAATCGTGCGTCATGGCGACGTGGCCGAAACCTTGAACGCGATTACAGTCGAAAATGGCGGCACGCAGATCATCGTCGGGCGCGCCTCGGCCGATGGATTCAAGAAACGCTTGTTTGGCAGCTCGACCCAGAATCTGGTCATGCACGCCGATGTGCCAGTCACTGTTGTGAACTGAGGGGAGGGATGAGAATGACTATGTTTAAACATCTCTGGCTGGCGACAATAGCCGCCTTGATCGCCGCGCCAGCAATGGCGCAAGAGGCGCCCGGGCTGGACGACAAGATCAATCAGGCATTCGCCGATTTCACAGGGCCATTTGTCAGCTTTATCTTTGCGCCATTCCCGGGAACCGGGTTCCCGTGGATCGTGGGCTGGCTGGTCGTCGCGGCGACCGTTTTCACGCTGTATTTTGCCTTTGTACAGCTTCGGTTCTTTGGCCACGCAATCAGCCTTGTAAAGGGTGACTATTCGGATCCAAACGATGCCGGTGAGGTCAGCCACTTTCAGGCTCTGGCCACGGCTTTGTCGGGAACGGTCGGTCTTGGCAACATCGCCGGTGTCGCGGTGGCTGTCGGTATCGGCGGACCGGGCGCAACGTTCTGGATGATCGTCGCGGGCCTGCTGGGCATGGCGTCGAAATTCACCGAATGTACGCTGGGCGTGAAATACCGCAACGAATACGACGATGGCACCGTTTCTGGTGGCCCGATGTACTATATGTCCAAGGGCTTTGACGAGCTTGGACTGCCAGGCGGCAAGATCCTTGCGGTCCTGTTTTCGATTTTCTGTATTCTCGGCGCGCTGGGCGGGGGCAATATGTTCCAAGCCAATCAAGCGCATCAGCAGATCGCGGGTATCACCGGAGACTATCCCGGCTGGATCACCGGGCTGGTGTTTGCAGGCATCGTGTTCGCAGTGATCGTGGGCGGTTTGAAGTCCATCGCGCGGGTGACAGAAAAAGTCGTTCCGTTCATGGGTATCATGTATGTCGCTGCGGCGCTGGTGATAATCATCATGAACGCAGATCAAATCGGCTGGGCCTTCGGTCAAATCTTCGCAGGTGCCTTCACTGGCCTTGGTGTCGCGGGCGGTATGGTCGGTGCGTTGATCCAGGGCTTCCGTCGTGCTGCATTCTCGAATGAAGCAGGCGTTGGTTCTGCGGCGATTGCGCACTCGGCAGTTCGGACCAAAGAGCCGATCACCGAAGGGTTCGTCTCGCTGCTCGAGCCGTTCATCGACACGGTCGTGATCTGTACGATGACAGCGCTTGTGATCATCATCACCCAGCAGCTGATCGTTGACCCGGAAACTGGTAATTACATGCTGAACGAAGCAGGTAACGCCATTGCAACCGTCGACGGTAACTCGGGCGTCAGCCTGACCTCGGCGGCCTTTGGTAGTGCCTTCAGCTGGTTCCCATATGTGCTGGCGATTGCTGTGGTCTTGTTTGCCTTCTCAACCATGATCAGCTGGTCCTACTACGGCCTCAAGGCCTGGACCTATCTGTTCGGTGAAGGGCACACCAAGGAACTGGTGTTCAAGGTCATCTTCTGCATCTTCGTTGTCATCGGGGCCGCGGCCAATCTTGGTCCGGTCATCGACTTCTCTGATGCGGCGATCTTTGCGATGGCTGTCGTGAACGTCTTTGCGCTGTACTTCCTGATGAAGGTGGTGCGCGAAGAACTGGCGTCCTACGCATCACGACTTAAGAGCGGCGAAATCCGCAAATTCGAACATTAAACCAATGCACCGGGGCGGCGATGTCGCCCCGGTGCGTGATCAGCCAGCAAAAAGCGCAGATTCTACTCCAAACCCCCTTGCCAGTATGACCGAACTTGCGTAAACGGCGCTTCTGATCGCGTGACCGGCCGAGATGGCATGCCGAGTCGCGTCTGAAACCGAACCCCGAAAGGAGACGGAAATGCCTAAGATGAAGACAAAGTCGAGCGCCAAAAAGCGCTTTAAGGTGACTGCAACCGGTAAGGTCCTTGCTGGCCAGGCCGGCAAACGGCACGGCATGATCAAGCGGACCAAGAAATTCATCCGCGACGCCCGTGGCAACACCACCCTGTCCGCCCCCGACGCCAAGATCGTCAAGGGCTACATGCCCTACGACCGCTAAGAGGAGATTAAGAGATGTCCCGCGTTAAAGGTGGAACCGTAACTCACGCCCGTCACAAGAAGGTTATCAAGGCCGCCAAAGGTTACTATGGCCGCCGCAAGAGCACCTTCAAGGTTGCCCGTCAGGCCGTCGACAAGGCCAACCAGTATGCAACCCGCGACCGTAAGAACCGCAAGCGCAACTTCCGCGCGCTGTGGATCCAGCGTATCAACGCTGCTGTGCGTTCGCATGACGAAGCACTGACATATTCCCGCTTCATCAACGGCCTGAACCTGGCCGGTATCGAAGTGGACCGCAAAGTTCTGGCCGACCTGGCCGTGCACGAACCGGAAGCGTTCGGCACGATCGTGGCCAAAGCTCAGGCCGCTCTGGCTGCCTGAACCTCTTTTTGAGAGACAGTGAATTAAAGGCCGTCCCTTATGGGGCGGCCTTTTTCGTTGGTGACCCGAATAGTGCCTTGGCAAGTGGGGGGCGTGCGCCCTGATCTTCGGCAGAGTCACTCAGCCGATGGCGGCACGGCTCTCTGATAAAGATGCCATGTGGTGTGACCAAGGATCGGCAGAGTAAAGATCAGGCCCAGAAATGCCGGGACCAACGACAACAGCATGGTGACTGAGATGATCGCGGCCCAAGTGAGCATGACCCCGGGGCTTTCCGCGACCACACGAAGGGAAGTTAGCATGGCGGAAACGAAATTGGTTTCGCGGTCCAGCAACATGGGCATGGCAACAACAGTCACCGAGAACAGTACCGCGGATAGAAATGCGCCCACGCCGGTACCAATCGCCAGGAATGCCCAACCTTGCGGCGTGAAGAATACGGTGTTCAGGAACCCGTCAAAATCCGAGAAGGATGCATTCTGTAGCGTAATCGCCAGCCAAAGCCGAACTTGGTAAATCCAAACCCAGAATATGAACAGAGTGACAAAGGCCATCCAGCCCATCTCGCGCTTGCGCTGGTTGGCCATGACAGTGAGGATTTCAGACCACCCGAAACTCTCTCCATTTTGCAGCCGTCGGGACATTTCGTACAGTCCTGCCGCGGCGAATGGCGCGACCAGTGGAAAGCCTACAATGGCGGGAATGATCATCCAGATCTTGCCGAGCCAGACCAGGCTCCACACCATTAGGATTCCGAAGACTGCATAGAACAAGCCAAAAAAGCCGCTCATTAAGGGCCGCGCCAGAAAATCGGAAAACCCGGCCTTCAGCGACGCGGTGATATCATCTCTGGTTACCGTATTGACTTGGGGTATGGCCGATGGCTGCGGCGTTAGATTGTCTGGTGGCGTTGACCCTGTGGTCTTGGAGGCCATGACACACTCCTCTCAAAGAATGGTGTCGCGCTGGGTTGTCTGCCAACTGCCCAAGCAGTGAAGCAGACATTCTTCCCACTCAAAGTTTGCATCAGCGGAGTCATGAGAGCAAGAGGTAGTATGGCAACGGAATTTAGGTCGCCGGTCATTCCTTACTGGAACGGAAACACAAACCTATTTGCTTGGGTCTTTCTTCACCAACTGCGCCGCAAATGCCACGCCTGTGCCCGGACCGGCATAGGTGACCATGATTACGTCATCCAGATATACACCGTTGAAAATTCCGGACGACACATCGTCACCGGAAATCCCAGCCTCGGCCAGAACAAAGCGGGTGGGATCGTCCAGGCTGAAAGTGCCCATTGCCTCTTCGACGATCCAATCTTTGTCGCCTATGCGCCTCCAGCGATTGGTTGCGGTGATCAGGTTGCCGTCCAGTTTGGTGATCTCCAACTCCATCTCAGTCTTCAACAGGCCTTTGTCGTGGTTGGGGTTCGATTTGGCAAAGGCTACCAGATAGGTGCCATGCCAGGTGCCAACTATCTGAGGAAAGCCGCTGCCGTCGTCTGCGCTGGATGGCGTGGCGACTGCAATAAGGGCAATGGCGGCGAGGCTTCTGATGAGATTGAGTACCATTGGACACGTCTCCTGTAAGGGGTGTGGTAACCACAGGGTACTCGAGTTGGCGATTTTCACAAACCCGTGTCAGAAAACAAAAAAACCGGCGCGTTGGGCGCGCCGGTTTGATTTCATCTGCCAGAATTGCGTGAGTGGCGGCAGATGTTTTCAGTTACGTTCAGCCGAATACACGACCCAGTGCGCCGTCGACCGCGTCAGTGATCTGGTCGATGTCGTCTGCGGTTGCAATCAGCGCGGGCGAGAAGCACAGCGTGTTGTTGCGGCTTGGGATCGAGCGGTTGGTGGCCCCGATGATGACGCCCTGCGCCATACAGTCGGCAACGACCGCCTGAACCCTTTTCTCATCCATTGGCTCTTTAGTGGCCCGGTCGGAAACCAGTTCGGCACCCAGGAACAGGCCCTTGCCGCGTACGTCGCCGATGACTTGATGCTTTTCCATCAGCGCCTGCAGGTTGCCCAGCATCCGGTTGCCCATGTCGGTGCAATTCTGCAGCAGGTTCTCGTCTTCGATGATGCGCATGTTCTCGATCGCAGCGGCCGGACCGGCGGTGCAGCCACCAAAGGTTGAGATGTCGCGGAAATAGCTCAGCGGGTCCGACATGTCGTCTTTGAACATGTCAAAGACTTCTTCGGTGGTGACCATTACGGCAATCGCCGCATAGCCCGAGGCAACGCCCTTAGCCATCGTCACGAAGTCCGGCTTGATGCCGTACTGCTGGTACCCGAACCAGGTGCCGGTACGACCAACGCCGCAGACAACTTCGTCGATGTGCAGCAGGATGTCGTACTTCTTGCAGATTTCCTGCACACGTTCCCAGTAACCTTCGGGCGCTTCGATGACGCCACCACCGGCGGTCACAGGCTCAAGGCACAGGGCGCCAACGGTTTCGGGGCCTTCGCGCAGTATCACTTCTTCGATGGCGTCTGCCGCGGCTTTGCCGAATGCCTCGCCGGACAATTCTTCCAAGCCCAGCTCGTGCTTGCGGTATTCCATGCAATGCGGAACGCGGACAAAGTCGGGTGCGAACGGACCGTACTGCGCCGTACGCTCGTCCTGACCGCCAGCCGACATGGTTGCCAGGGTCGAGCCGTGGTAGTCGCGGTCACGGTACAGGATCTTGGTTTTCTTGCCGCCATAGCGCTTGTGCGCGATCTGGCGAACCATCTTGAACGCCTTCTCGTTCGCTTCGGAACCGGAGTTGGTGTAATAAACGCGGCTCATGCCTGGCATTTTGCTGATCAGCTTTTCAGCAAAGATCGAACCGGGGATAGACCCTGCGGTATTGGCGAAATAGCACAGCTTCATCAGCTGGTCGTGAACCGCCTTACAGATCGATTCGCGGCCATAGCCGACGTTAACGGTCCAGACGCCACCGGACACGGCATCCAGATGCTCTTTGCCGTTCTGGTCCCAGACACGCATGCCTTTGCCTTCGACAATGATCTTCGGATCGTTGCTTTCCAATGGTTTATGCTGCAGCAGGTGGTGCCAGATATGGGCGCGGTCGGCTTCGACCACGTGCGAAAGATCGTTTTCGTTGAACGTGCCGTCCATGACATGTCCTTTCAGAATGGCTGGGGCGCGGGCGGCGAAAAGGGCCGTCCCGGCTTTGTGTTTTCGATGGCTCAGATCACCGCGAAAGCTCTGTCGGAGATAGGGCCAGATTGCACCATCCCGTAATTCCAGTCCATGGCCACGCCGTATTTTTACGGGTTTGTCAGAGGAACGACTTTGTGCTCAATTCGCCGGAACCGCAGAGGGAGGGTCAGCAAATGACACAAGCCAGCATCTATGAGCGTCATTTGGACAAACGCCGGGCAAACTACACGCCGTTGTCGCCGCTGAGTTTTATCGAGCGGACAGCGCACATTTACCCGGATTATCCTTCCGTGGTTTACGGCGCGCGTCGCTATACATGGGCTGAAACATATGCCCGCTGCCGCCGGCTGGCAGGCGCATTGTCCGCACGTGGAATCAGCGCGGGCGACACGGTTTCAATCATCGCGGCCAACATTCCGGAAATGTATGAGGCGCATTTTGGAGTGCCGATGGCAGGTGCTGTTCTGAATGCCATCAACACCCGATTGGACGCACCGATCATTGCCTTCATTCTGAATCATGCGGAATCCAAAGTCCTTCTGGTCGATCCCGAGTTCTCAGGTGTGGTCAAAGAGGCGCTGGAACAGGTAGATCACGATGTACTGATCGTCGATGTCGAGGACCCGAGCTTTGACGGTGGTGAGAAACTGGGCGGCGTGACCTATGACGCCTTGCTGGCCGAGGGCGACCCTGAATTCAACTGGTCGCTTCCCAAGGATGAGTGGGACGCGATTACACTCAACTACACGTCTGGTACGACCGGCAATCCGAAGGGCGTAGTGTACCACCACAGAGGCGCCGCGCTGAACGCGCAGTCAGACCTGCTGGACTGGAATATGCCAAAGCACTCGGTCTATCTGTGGACCCTGCCAATGTTTCACTGCAACGGCTGGTGTTTTCCTTGGGCGATGGCCGCGAATGCGGGTGTTTCGGTCTGTCTGCGGGCCGTTCGAGACGAGCCGATTTATGCGGCGTTTCGGGATGAGAAGGTGACCCACTTCTGTGGCGCGCCGATCGTGCTGAATATGCTGGCCAATGCGCCCGATCACCTCAAGGACTTCGACCACGAGATCAAGGTGATGACCGCTGGCGCACCACCGCCTGCCGCAGTTATCGAAAGTATGGAAAACATGGGTGTCGAGGTCACTCACGTATATGGTTTGACCGAGACTTATGGTCCCTCCGTTGTCTGCGCTTGGAAGGATGAATGGAACGGTAGAGAGGCCAAGGAACGCGCCGCTCTTAAGGTCCGTCAGGGCGTCCGCTACTCCGCCCTGTCGGGGCTTATGGTTGCCGACCCGGACACGCTGGAACCTGTGCCCGCAGATGGCGAGACGATGGGCGAGATTTTCATGCAAGGCAACGTCGTTATGAAAGGCTATCTGAAGAACGCCGACGCCACGGACAAAGCGTTCCGAGGCGGATGGTTTGCCTCGGGCGATCTTGGGGTGATGCATCCGGATGGCTACATCGCGCTTAAGGACCGGTCCAAAGACATCATCATTTCAGGTGGCGAGAATATCTCGTCGGTCGAGGTCGAGGATATCCTTTACAAACACCCGGCCGTTATGGAGGCCGCCGTGGTCGCGCGCCCGGACGACAAGTGGGGTGAAACACCCTGTGCTTTCGTTGAACTAAAGCCTAGCGCACAGGCGAGCGACGCGGATATCATCGGCTTCTGTCGGGAAAACATGGCCCATTTCAAGGCCCCCAAAACGGTGGTGTTTGGGCCTTTGCCCAAGACCTCGACTGGCAAAATCCAAAAGTTCAAATTGCGGGATCAGGCAAAGGCGCTGACTTAAGCGCCCACCTTGTCAAAGATCGACAGATCAAGGTCCAGCATTTCACCCATCCAGATGGCTCGGTCTCGATGATCCGCGAGATGGTCGCCGGTTTCGGGGTGGGTGAAAATGGTCAGGCCCTGTCGGTTCAGCATCAGCCAGGGGATTACTTGATCAAAAGCGTCGGGGCCAAAGCCCAGCTGGCAACTCCACCGTGGATGCGGACCGACATTTTTGGTGTGCATGCGCCCCATTTTTACGGGAAACAGGCGGGTGGCCTGCTCGCAAACCTGTAGGGCAATGCCTTGTGTGTCGGCCTCGAAATAGACATGGGCATGATACCCGGTGATCTCTGGCATGAGAGCCTCCTGCAACCGTTTCACAGAAAGTAGGAGTAATCGTGGGGGTTGGCCATTTGCAGACGCACACAGTTACTGTGCGCAGGGTCATGTCAGTGCATCAGCATCCGGGTGCGCCGCGGCAAAGGCGGGGTGATTGGTACATGCAGCCTCGACGCTTAGAACGCGAGGCAATTCGGATAAATCCACGTCCCAGCGGCGCGCGTTGTACATCTGAGGCACCAGACAAACATCGGCCAACCCAGGCTGGGTCCCTGTGCAAAAGGGCGCTTGTTCAAAACCCTTCAGGAGGGCCTCGAAAGCCAGCAGGCCGGGGCGGATGAAATGGCGCATCCAGTCGCCGGGCATGCCCTCGGCATCATCACTGAGTGTGGTGGCATATTGCGCAACCGACAAGTTGCAGACCGGATGCACATCTACAGCGATGGACTGCGCCAGTGCCAGCGCGTGCGCCCGCACCGCCGGTTCCGCAGGCAGCAACCCAAGGCCTCGCGTTTGGTCAAGGTAGTCGATTATAGACAGTGATTGTGTCAATCGTAGCCCGTCAATTTCGAGCACCGGCACCAGTCCCTGCGGGTTACGGGTCAAATGACTGTCCGACCTTTGTTCGCCCATACTCAGATCAATTGGCACGGGGCGATAGTTGATCCCGGCCAGATTCAGCGCGATCCGCACCCGGTAGCTGGCCGAAGACCGCGAGTAATCGTACAATACCACGCCGCTCATCTTCACCTCCTCCGTTCGTCAGGTGTCTTTCAGCGTGGCGGCATTCAAGGCGGTAGACAACACTTTTGCATTTCCGATGTGATTGGCCAGAACCAGAACCAGACGTGCGTTCAGGGCGTCGCTGTCGGCTTTATCCAGCCCGTCATGGGCGGCCACCAGATCGGCATAAAAATCGTCTGCATTGTCCAGATTTGGGGTGAGGATCAGGTCGGTCATGTCGCTTATTCCTTGCCGGTTGCCCGGCGGATCGCCTGCCGGAATGCGTTTTCTTCGAACGTGTCGCGGCGCGCGGCGACGTGTTGGTCAGGTCGGATCAGATAAACCGCACCCGGGGCATCGCCCAGATACCTGCGCTTCAGCTCCAAAGTCAGGTCATCCTTGACAGAGAGGGCCAGTCGCGTGGCCGTAACGCCGCTTTCTTCTAGTCTGTCAGGAGCGTCCGCATCTATCGTCAATAAAGTGAATTTCCCGGCCAACTTGGGCAGCAAAAATTCATCACCCAAAGGCGCGTCCGGGCAGGCGGAACCAGGGCGTGTAATCTCTGGCCCGGTCAGAGCATCCGCAGAACTCAGCGATGATCCGGAATATGCGCATGGTGTGCTCAACCGGCCGGAATTGACCAGCGGGCGCGCAAACGCGTAGTGCTCGCTGAGGTCCAAAACCGCATCCCGCAAAAGGCGCGACATATCGGATTTGGGCGTGATAAATTCCGTCGATAGGGTGGACATGCGGATGTTCTCATCCGCTGCTTCGACCCGTTCGCGGTTGTAGCTGTCCAGCAAAAGCTCGGGCGCTTCGCCGTCTATAACCATCTTTAGTTTCCAGCACAGGTTGTCTGTGTCCTGCAGACCAGAGTTGGCCCCGCGCGCGCCAAAGGGGCTGACCTGATGGGCGCTGTCGCCTGCAAACAAAACGCGACCATGGCGGAACCGCTCCATTCGACGGCATTGGAACGTGTAGATAGAGACCCATTCAAGTTCGAAATTGATCTCTTCGCCCAGCATCTCCTTTAGGCGAGGGATCACGTTTTCAGGCTGTTTTTCCTGCTCCGGGTCGATGTCCCTGCCCAGTTGCAGGTCGATCCGCCACACGTTGTCGGGTTGCTTGTGTAGCAGGGCAGACTGTCCGCGATTGAACGGCGGATCGAACCAGAACCAGCGTTCGGTCGGGAAGTCCGCCTGCATCACTACGTCAGCGATCAGAAAGTTGTCTTCGAATACGCGGCCTTCGAAATCCAGGCCGAGCATGCGGCGGGTAGGCGAGTTTGCACCGTCACAGGCAATCAGCCAATCCGCCTCAACGTTATAAGGGCCTTCGGGCGTTTCGACTTCAAGCTTGACGTGATCGTTGTGGGTGCCGACGGCTTCGACCTTGTTCTGCCCGCGAATTTCAATCGGCGCGCCCTTGGCCTGCAATTCCCGTACCCGTTCAACTAGCGCTTTTTCAAAATAGTATTGTTGCAGGTTGATGAAGGCCGGATGCGCATAGCCCGCGTCGGGTTGCAGGTGAAACTCATAGACCTGGCGGTTGTCAAAAAAGACTTTGCCGGCATCCCACAGCACGCCTTTATCGACCAACTTACCCCCGGCGCCCAGACGGTCGGCGATTTCCAGAGACCGCTGTGAAAAGCAGATCGCGCGGCTGCCAAAACTAACCTTGTCATTGTCGTCCAGTACGACGACAGGGACCCCTTTCTGGGCCAGATCAATGGCTGCGGCCAACCCAACCGGGCCGGCGCCAACCACGATAACCTTGTGTCGTACCGAGCTTGCCGTGTCCTGATCCGGGCTGCGTTGGTAGGCATAGAGTGGAACTTCGAAAATCTTGTTCATGGGCTCTCCCCCAATACTCAGGCGCCGTGGGCGCACTAAATCCCGCCCTCTGGCACATGTGCGCCAGAAGGTCTTGCCCTATGATTCCACCTATTTCCCCTGAGCAAAACGATCTGGATCAAGTTTGCCCGTCTTCTTCAGCCCTGCAGGGCCTCCCACATCTCCAAGTCGCGCTGGGCGGTCCAGATCCGGGGCGTGTCGATACCGCGGGCTTCGTCATAGGCGCGGGCAACGTTGAAGGGCAGGCAGTGTTCATAGATCGCGTAATCTGCGAATTTCGGATCGCATTCGGCGCGCACCGCGTCCCATGCCTCTTTCAGAGACCCGCCACGGGCTGCAACCTTTGCGGCGGGCCGATAGGTGCTTTCGACGAAGTCGCGTGTGTTTTCGATGGCGGCGTTCACCATGTCTCTGCCGACCAAAGCGTCACCACGCCCGGGCGCGATGGCGTCGACGTCGAACCACCGGATCTCGTCCAGCGTGTCGCCCCAATCGCTGAAATGCCCGTCACCGCAATAACAGGCCGAGTGGTATTCGACGATGTCACCGGTGAACATGACATTCTGGTCGGGTACGTGAATGACGATATCACCTGCGGTGTGGGCGCGGCCCAAATGCATAAGATCGACCCGACGATTACCCAGGTAAACCGTCATCGTGTCACTGAATGTGGTGGTAGGCCAGGTCAGGCCAGGGATGCTTTCATGGCCTTCAAACAGGCGGGGGAAACGCTGAAACTCGCTGTCCCAGTCCTCTTGCCCGCGTTCAACGACCATGGCGCGCGCCATGTCCGACATCAGGATCTGTTGCGCACCAAACGCACTGGCACCCAGTACGCGAACCGCGTGATAGTGGGTCAGCGCAACGTGGGTGATCGGTTTGTCGGTGACGGACCGCACGCATTCGATCACCTTGTTGGCCAGGCGCGGGGTCGCCTGCGCTTCGACGATCATCACGCTGTCATCGCCGATGATGACGCCGGAATTCGGGTCACCCTCAGCGGTGAAGGCATAAAGGCCCTCGCCGACCTCGGTGAATGAGATCTTCTTTTCCGATATATCCCCCTGGGACGCGAATGCCTTGGCCATGGTAAGCTCCTTATCGGGTGTACGGGTCTTTTAGGGCGGGCAGCACGGTCCCGACGCAGTCGCCAAATCCAATGGTGTAACCGTCGCCCTTAGCGGCACCTTTCAAGGTCAGCGTGTCGCCATCCTCGATAAATGTACGGGTTTCGCCGGTATCCAGGGTCAGCGGCTCTTTCCCGCCCCAGCTGAGTTCAAGAAGCGAGCCCCGCTCTGGCTTGGTGGGTCCGGAAATCGTGCCAGACCCCAACAGATCGCCGGTGTTCATCGGGCAGCCCGAAGTTGAATGGTGCGCCAATTGCTGTGCTGCCGAATAATACATTTCCTTGTAATTCGTCCGCGCAATCGTTGAAGCGTCCTTGCCGTCAGGTGCCATCGTAACTTCAAGATCAATGTCATACAGCATCGGGCCACAATCTTTCAGGTGATCCAGAAGCTCGAATTCGCGCGCAGGCGTGTCGCATCGAAAGGGCTCCAATGCAGCTTTGGTCACTATCCACGGGCTGATCGACGTGGCAGTGGCTTTGGCCTGAAACGGCCCCAGCGGTTGATACTCCCATGCCTGAATATCGCGTGCGGACCAATCGTTCAGCAAAACGTAACCAAAGATGTTGTCGTCAGCCTCCTGAACGGAAATGGGTCCGTCCGAGGGTGTCCCGACAATCGCACCCATCTCAAGCTCGATGTCAAAACGACGGCTAGGCAGAAAAGCGGGCATGTCATGATCGGGTGACTTGAGCTGGCCCCAGGGCCGGCGAATATCGGTGCCCGACACGACAACCGAAGATGCACGGCCGTTATAGCCGATAGGAATGTGTAACCAGTTCGGGGGCAGGGCGTTTTCCGGCCCGCGGAACATGGTGCCCACGTTTTGCGCATGGTGGCGCCCGGCATAGAAGTCTGTGTATTCGCTGACAGCAAATGGCAGATGCATTTCTGCTTCGCTTTGGGCGACAAGCAGCGGCTCAACCTGCTCCTGTTCTTCGGCCCCTTCAGCCAACAACGTGGTCAAACGGTTGCGCAATGCGGCCCAAACCGCGGGACCTTCCTCCATCAAAGGGTTCCAGAAGGGCAGGTCAAAGAGCGGCTCGTCGGCCAGTTCTATTAGACCATTGGTCTCAGCGGCGGTGACATCCAGGATCATGTCACCAATCGCGACGCCACAGCGCGGATCGCCGCCTTCGGTCGAGAAAACACCGTAAGGCAGGTTGTTCAGGGGAAACGGGTGATCGGCCTCGTTGGCCGAAGCTACCCAGGATTTCATCAATGGCATTTATTCAGACCTCTTTTGGGTGTCACTTCTTGCCCGGTGTGCCGTCGAATTTTTTTTCAAGCGACGTCCAGCAGTCGATGTAGTCATCCTGCAACGGGGCTTCGTTGGCTGCAAATGGTGTCAGGTGCTGCGGGAAGCGGGTTTCGAACATAAAGGACATCGTGTTGTCCAATTTATCCGGCCCCAAGTTGGAGTTTGAGGCTTTCTCAAACGCTTCCCGATCCGGCCCGTGCGGCAGCATCATGTTGTGAAGGCTCATCCCGCCGGGAACAAAGCCCTGCGGTTTGGCGTCGTACTGGCCGTAAATGTTGCCCATCAACTCGGACATGATGTTCTTGTGGTACCAGGGCGGGCGGAAAGTATCCTCGGCTACCATCCAGCGTTCGCGGAACAGGACAAAGTCGATATTGGCTGTCCCCGGCTGGCCTGAAGGAGCGGTGAGCACGGTAAAAATAGATGGATCGGGGTGGTCGAACAAGATCGCGCCGACCGGGCAATAGGTGCGCAGATCATATTTGTAGGGCGCGTAATTGCCGTGCCATGCGACCACGTCCAGCGGGCTTTGGCCGATCTTGGTGGTGTGGAACTGCCCGCACCATTTGACAGTAACAGTCGATGGTGCCTCACGATCTTCAAACGCAGCGACCGGAGCCTTGAAATCGCGTGGATTAGCCATGCAGTTCGCCCCGATAGGGCCGCGTCCCGGCAATTCAAACTTTTGCCCGTAGTTCTCGCAGACAAACCCGCGTGCAGGGCCTTCCAGCACTTCGACGCGATAGACCAGACCGCGGGGAAGAATGGCGATTTCCTTAGGTTCAAGATCAATGATGCCCAGTTCTGTCGAAAACCGCAGACGGCCTTCCTGCGGCACCACCAACATCTCGGAATCGGCCGAAAAGAAGTAGTCATCCACCATCGATTCGGTGACCAGATAGATGTGGCTGGCCATACCAACCTGGGTGTTCACATCGCCTGCGGTGGTCATCGTGCGCATACCGGTCAGCCATGTCAGCCCCTCATCGGAATGAGGCACCGCGTCCCAACGGTACTGCCCAAGGCTGATCACATCGGGGTCGACACAAGGCGCTGATCTCCAGTGCGGCAGGTCGATTTTTTCGTAACGGTGCGAATGCTTTACCGATGGGCGGATGCGATAGCACCACGTACGCTCAGGTGGGTTGGCTGTAAATGCGGTGCCGCTAAGCTGTTCACCGTAAAGACCATAGTTGCAGCGCTGCGGGCTGTTCATCCCCTGCGGCAGCGCGCCGGGCAGGGCTTGAGTCTCAAAATCATTTCCAAAGCCGGGCATATAGCCCGCTTGCGTGCCAACGGGCGTGCTGGCTTGGGTCATTTCATGCGGATCCGTCGGATGGTTCATTCCGTGTTCCTCCGTTTGCTGCTTGTCGGATAATAGTTGATTTTGTAACTAACAAGCATGACAAAGAGTAATACAGCCAAAAATGATGACTTTGATCCGCAGGATTTCTTGCCTTACCTGCTGAATCGAGCCGCCGAGGAGAGTTCGCTGGAGTTTCAGCAACTCTATAAGGACCGCTATGGAATGTTGCGAACAGAATGGCGGGTCCTGTTTCATCTTGGAAACTACGGTGAGATGACGGCCAAAGAGATCGGTTTGCGCGCTAGAATCCACAAAACCAAGGTCAGCCGCGCCGTATCGAAACTGGAGCAGCGTCGATACTTGACCCGCATGCGCGACACATCCGACCGCCGGGTCGAACGGTTGACGCTGACACCCACGGGGCGGACGGCTTATACGGACCTGCGCCAGGTGGCCGAGACATATAATGCAAAGCTTGCCGGCCTGTTTTCTCGTCATGAGGCGGCTTTGTTGCGCAAAATGCTTCGGCGCCTGGCTCATATGGATTGAGCACTGGTAATTCACCGTCGTCGTTCCCAGATGGGACCCAGAACAAAAATGGGACAAAACATGACGACCTCAGATGCCGATGCGGCAAAATCAAGCGATCTTATCAACTGGCTGGTGACGCGCGGGCTTGAGGGTGTCGAGAAAGAAGAATTGCTGGAAGAGTACTGCAATCGTCTGGTCGACCTGGGCGTTCCTCTGATGCGATTTCATGCGGCCCAGTCGACCCTTCATCCGGTTTATGGCGGCACCGGCTATAGCTGGTATCACGGCAAAGGCGGCGAGTATCAGAAGTTTGAATACTCGGAACAGCCCAGCGAGCAATGGCGAGCCAGCCCTCTCTTTGCTGTTCTGAATGAAGGCCTGAGCGTCGTTCACGAACGGTTGGTAGATCAGAACCAACCCAGCCGTTTTCCTTTGCTGAATGAACTGCGCGAACATGGTGCCACCGAGTACTACGCGACGGGCGTGTCGTTTAACGTTCCGACGCACAATCAGCCGAAAGACGCCGAAGAGGCAGTAAGCGGTGTATTGCTGTCGTGGACGTCTAATGCGCCCGAGGGGTTCAAGGACAGCGATTTGGCCCTGATCAATACGGCCCTGCCGCACCTTGGACTGGCTTTGAAATCGGCCAACAACGAGCGTATTTCGAAGGACCTGATGCGCGTCTATTTGGGCCGTGATGCCGGCCGTCGTGTTTTGTCCGGCGAAATCAGGCGTGGTTCGCTTCAGCAGATCGACGCAGTAATCTGGAATTTTGACCTTGAGGGGTTCACTAGCCTGTCCGAAAATCTGCCGGGTAATGCGCTGATCGAGATGCTGAACGAGTATCTGGCGGCTGTGATTGACGTGGTCCATCAATGCGGTGGAAGTATTCTCAAGTTCATGGGGGACGGGCTGATGGCCATGTTCGATGTGGGCGAGATCGATGCGGACGCGCGGGCGGCAATGATGGCCGTCGCTGAATTACAGAAAAGAATGGCGGACCTGAACACGCAACGCACTGCTGATGGTCTGCCGGTGTCGAATTATACACTGGCGTTGCACGCTGGCGAGATTCTGTATGGCAATATCGGATCCGAGAACCGGTTGGACTTCACAGTCATCGGCCCGACCGTCAACCAAACCGCGCGGATTGCCGGCATGCATCGGTCGCTGGGGCAACGTATCTTGATTTCGGATGACGTGGCCCGCGCGGCGCAACCCTGCGCCTCAGAGCTTGTCTCAGTCGGTCGCTATATGTTGCGCGGCGTAGCTGAACCGAAGGAACTTTTTACCGTTTACAGGTCAGGGGAACAATGCGGATTCAAAGATCCGAATTGAGCCTGCTTGCAGTCTGGATGGGCTGCTCTGATTGCCCGGCTTCTGTGTGCGCTCCAAGTTGACATGAAGGCTTCGCGCCTCTTTCTTGGGGTGGCATTCAGAACAAGAGGCGTTGAAATCGTGGATAGAATCGAGTTTCCACCCATCCCGATCTGGAATGATGAGCTCGATACGCGGGGCTATCATGGCATCGAATTTGATGACACAGATCCCCGCGGATCAGAACCGCTTGTTGATGTTGGGTCGCATGGAATAGCGGTTGTGCCTTATTATCATCTCTCGGATGGGTCAAACCCACCCTATGGCAGGCAAATCAAGGGCAGCTTGGCCAGAACATGGTGTAGGGCTGGTATTGTACCGATGTTGCAAGCCGCGAATGCCGCCTTGGCGGAAAATGGGTGCGAGCTTGTCGTTTACGATGCTTATCGTTCTATTTCCACGCAGCGGGATTTGTGGTCATGGGCAGTAGGGAAAGCGGCCCAGGATTATCCGGAGCTTTCTCAGCCCGAGTTGGAAGCCCGCACACGGCAATATTGCTCAGATCCTCGTCATTTCGATCCGGAGAACGAAACGACTTGGCCAACCCATTCAACAGGGGCTTCAGTCGATGTTGTTTTGCGGAGCCTTCAAACTGGCGAAGGGCTGGATATGGGCGCGGCCTTCGACGACCTGAGTGCAATTTCCCATACTGACTATCTTGAACGCGAACAGCGTGCCGGGCGGATCGAGCCTGACAACACCGCGCTATTGAATCGTCGTTTGTTGTATTGGGTGATGCGGAAGGTCGGTTTCACCAACTACGCATCGGAGTACTGGCACTTTGACTACGGAAATCAGATGTACATGTTCAACAAGCAGTTAGAATCCGGAACACAATGCTTCGCTTGGTACGGCTATCACGCCGTTCCGCAGTGACCTTTGAAGGTTGCCGGAAAGACGGTTCAAGCTTGACTTGAGGCGTTAATGAACCGGTTGACGCACTTACAGATCAGTCGAACGCCGGTTCGTCAGAAGTCGATCTCAACGCCCGGAAGGTTCAACTCTTTCATCATGTCGCGCAGCTCTTGCCGCGCGGCGATGTTCGAAATGTTCAGTTGTTTGACCCCGATATCCTTGAGATCCAGCAGGGTAAGGCCGCGCGGGAACAGTTCGCGGAAGATAACCCGTTCGGAAAAGCCGGAGGCGACGCGGAATCCGATGCGCTGGGACAGCATCTCAATTGCGCGCTGCATCTTTTCCTTGTTGACCATGCGTTGGGTACCGACCCGGTTGCGGACGACCACCCAATCGATGGGCTTTAGTCCTGCTTGCGCGCGCAGTTGGCGGGCGTTCCAGACCATTTCGGAATAGACTGACGGGCCAAGAATTTTCTCACCCTTTGAGTCAATACGCGCCAGAAGGTCAAAGTCGATGAAGCTGTCGTTGAGTGGCGTGATCAGAGTATCAGCCAAAGAATGCGCCACTTGGCTAAGGCGGGTATGTGATCCGGGGCAGTCGATCAGGATGAAATCGCTATCGCTTTCCAGCTCGGCCACGGCAGCAGACAGGCGGTGGTCATAGATATTCTCGCCAGGCTTCAGCTTGGACGCGTCGATCTCGGGCAGATCGTGGTGCCGCGGGCTGGGCAGGGTCAGGTCTGAATTTTTTAGAAAATTCTCGCGGTTCTCGAAGTACCGGCCAAGGCTGCGCTGCCGAAGATCAAGGTCCAGTGTGCTGACCTTGTGACCCAAACGCGCCAGCGCGGTGGCCACATGCATCGACACGGTCGATTTGCCTGCGCCACCCTTCTCGTTCCCCACTACGATGATATGTGCCATGCTTGTATTCCCACGTCCCGCCGTGCTTAACCACACGTTGTTGTCGACCACTATATGTTGTGGAGGCCGGGAATGGAAGAACCCCAAGCGCCCTAGCGAGGCAATATCAGGCTCTAATTTGGAAAACTCAATCGGGTGTGTCGGTTAGGACGCGCGCTTGCCAAAGCGGATCGGCTGTTTCACTGTTCAAATCAGGGTTTTGCAGCAGGAGAACTGGTTGGACCATCTGTTTTTGAACGTCCTGAACGTGGTTCTGCCGGTATTGATCTGCGCCGGAATCGGGTACGCCCTTGCTGTGCTCAAAGCACCGTTCGACAACAAGGTTATTGGCGGGATCGTCTCGCGGGTTGGGTACCCGACGCTGATCATTTCGCACCTGTCCGCCACCAAAATAACGGTCGGCACATTTCTGGACGTCATGACAGCCGCAGCGCTCGCGATTGCAGGGTTTGGGGTTTTGGGGTTTCTTGCGCTCAAGGTCATGCGCCTCCCGGTACGGGCCTTTTTAACACCGCTGATGCACGGGAATGTTGGCAATATCGGGCTGCCGATTACGCTGCTCGCGCTGGGCGATGCGGGAATGGCCTACACTATGGGCTTTGTGGTGGTTGTGCTGATCAGCATTTTTACCGTCGGCATGTGGATACCGGCGGGTGAGTTTTCGCCAAAGAAAATTGCCACGTCCCCAATAATCTATGCGGTGATCTTGTCGCTGATCCTTATGGCGACCGGATCAAGTCTGCCCCAGCCGATCGAAAAGTCCTTTGATATTCTCGGAGGGTTGTCGATCCCGCTGATGCTACTGACGCTGGGCCATACGCTGGCGACGTTGCAGATCAAAAGCCTGGGCCGGGCAGTATTGTTGACGGTTCTGCATTTGGTCATGGCGATCGCAATCGCCAGCTCGCTGGTCTGGGTTTTCGGTTTCACCGGGGCCGAGCGCGGGGCGGTGATCCTGTGTTGCCTGATGCCGTCCTCGGTGGCGACTTACCTGTTCATCGACCAACACGTACCGGAATACGGGCCGGATGTTGCGGGTTTTATCCTTGTGTCGACACTAGCCACGATTGTCGTCCTGCCGCTCGCGCTGTCTTACTGGATCTAAAGCCGCCCCTATGCGTGTTGGCAAAATTTGCTAAACTGCTGATTAATTGCATTTAAGAACAATGAGTTTGGGGTGGATATATGACTGACGAGACACTTTCTGACCCAACCCACGAGGGGGGGTCCCGCGTTGTGCTGGCAATGACGGCCATTTGCATGATGGTTGTCGGTTTCAATACAACGGCGGTGGCGACCATTCTGCCCAACCTCAAGGCCGAGTTCGATCTGACCCCATCAGGCCTGCAATGGGTGATGGCGACCTATACGGTGGCCAGCGCCACTCTGGTCACGATTGTCAGCCGGTTGGGGGATATTACCGGCAAGATGGGCGTGTTTTTCTTTGGCATGATTGTTTTTGCTATCGGCTCTGCTTCGGTTCTGTTTGCGCAGGACGGAGCAATGCTGTTGTTCGGGCGCGGTGCGCAAGGCGCGGGTGCCGCCGCATTGTTCGGAACGTCGCTTTCTCTGTTGACCGCCGCAACCCCCGAAGAGAAGCGTGCAGGTGCCACTGGCGCATGGGGGGCAATCGTCGGTCTGGCCATCGGCGTCGGGCCGATCGTTGGCGGTGCCTTTGCCCACTACATCAGCTGGCGGGCTGTGTTCGCGACCGATCTGGTGTTGCTTGTATTAGCCTTCCTGATTGGGTTGCATGTCAGCCGACGAGGGTACGTTCCGGACACGCGTCAGGCCGGGGCCAGATTTGATTATCCAGGCGCCTTTGCGTTGTTGTTGTTTCTTGGGCCGCTTTCTTTCGCGCTCAGCAACGGCGAAAGCAGTGGGTGGGCAACGCCGATGACGTTGGTTCCACTGGGTGTCGCGGCGGTAGCGACAATCATCCTTGTCATCGTGTCCCGCCGCAGTGCGGATCCGTTGATCGAGCTTAGATACTTCAAGCATCCGCGCTACTTCATGGCCGCGGTGGGCATGTTCTTCACCGGCTTCACACTGTTTTGTTTCTTTGTCTATTTCAACACGTTCGTACAATCCCCGGACGCCTTCGGGTATTCGCCCATCGGGGCTGGATTGGCGATCATGCCGCTCAGCCTAAGCATGTTTGTGATCTCGGTCACTGCACCCCGTTTCCTTGCGCCCTACAGCTTTCAGTGGCCTATCGCGATTGGATTGGGGGCGATGGCCTGCGGATTTCTGTTGTTGATGAGCACCACAAATACCACGCAATACGCCGAGATCTGGTGGAAGCTGATGATCGTCGGAATCGGGTTGGGCATCTGTTTTTCACTCTTACCCCGGCTTGGTCTGCGTGTACTACCGGAAGAGCACGTGGGGCAGGGGTCAGGTGTTATCAATGCCTGCCTTTATTTCGGAGCGACCCTTGGCGCTGTAGTTGGTGGTCTGGCCGAGGCGATAACGAAGCGTAGAGGTCTATCTGAGGTCATAAATGCCTTGCCTACCGGGTCCGCCCAGAGAGAGGATCTTGCCCATGCCATTACCCATGGTACGCCCAGCCAGATCCAGCAATTGATTGCGAAAATGGACCCGGAAACCAGCAATGCCCTGGCCAAAGCGCTGCGGGATTTGCAGGATAACGCCTTTGATAGCGCGATGCTGGTCGCTGCTGCTGCGGCTTTGGTCGGGATGGCTTTGGCGCTGATGCTACTGCGAGGGCCGGTACCACCTGTTCATAGCGCGGCCGAGTTGACGCGCGAGAAGGACTGAGTACTGACCGAGCCTGTTCCAGCAGTCCGAAACTCTCCCACTGGGCATCCCGCTGTGATAGGGGGTTTCCATGGTTGAATTTATACTACTTTCCCAAAAAACCCTGCGCCCGTTAGCGGCTCTGACCGTACGTGATGATCAGGCAGGATTTGTCGCGACAAATCTGATGACAATGGCGCAGTCGATTTTTGAGTCCGGATCGGACATTTACGGCATTTGGAACGGTGATGAACCGGTCGGGCTGCTTGCCACTATCGACATGGCGCATCCTGACGCGGACTTGGATGACGGAGATGACCCGGACGGGGTCTACATCTGGCGGCTGATGGTCGATAAATCCCAACAGGGGCGCGGTTATGGGAAGGCAGCGCTGGAATTCGCAAAATCGGTTGCTTTGAAGAAGGGGCGCTCCAACCTTGTGATCAGCGTTGTCGACGAACCCGGCAGCGCGCTGCCACTTTATCAAGCGTTTGGCTTTGTCCCGACCGGCAGACTTGTCGACGGCGAAGTCGAGTTGATCATGCGGCTTTACTAGCAGCGAAGAATTCACGTCTACGATGCAAAAAAGGCCGCCCCGGATGGAGCGGCCTTTCGCATCTCAATAGGTTCCGGCTTAGAAGCCCAGACCTTCGTATTTTTTCTTGAACTTCGACACACGGCCGCCGGCGTCCAACAGGCGCGACGAACCACCGGTCCATGCAGGATGCACAGAGGGGTCGATTTCCAGAGCCAGCTGATCGCCTTCGGCGCCCCAGGTGGATTTCATCTGAACCACGGTGCCATCGGTCATTTTGACGTCGATGACGTGATAATCGGGATGGATGTCTTTTTTCATCTTTCCGTTCCTTACGCTTCGGCGCCAGCTTTGGGCTTGTAGTTGGTGACTTCTGCGATACGCGCGGATTTACCACGGCGGGTGCGCAGGTAGTACAGTTTGGCGCGACGGACGCGGCCACGGCGTACAACGGTGATGCTGTCGATGTTGGTCGAATACAGCGGGAACACACGTTCTACGCCTTCGCCAAACGAAATCTTACGAACGGTGAACGCACCGGCGATGGTGTTTCCGCCTTTGCGGGCGATGCAGACGCCTTCGTAGTTCTGCACACGGGTGCGCGACCCTTCGGTCACTTTAAAGCCGACACGGATGGTGTCACCGGCTTTGAAATCGGGGATGTCTTTCCCCAGGGCGGCAATCTGTTCCGCCTCAAGCTGTGCGATCAGGTCCATCGCATTTCTCCTATCTGCTCGTGGTTGATCCACGAAGTTAAGCACGGCCTGAGAGCTCTTGGTCTTCACCGGGTCCTGCGAACAGCCCGCCAGAGGTCAGATCGAATGTTCCTTATGCCTGGTCTGCCCTGCCGCGCCGTGGCCGAAGAAAGCCGGGCGTCACGCCATGATTCAAACCAAAACACCGGAGTCGCATGACGCGGCACCGGATTGCGCTGCTTTAAGGCCTTTGCGCGCAGGGATCAAGCCTGAATCGCTATAAAGATCGGGGCCGAATGGTAGGTTTTCGCCGCTCGTCAACAACACCGTTGCCTTGTCAGGCAGATCGGGCATTCTAGAGGGAATTATAAGAGCAGAAATTTGGAACAGGAACATACCATGCGTACAGCATTGATGCTGGTTGTTATGGCCTTCGCGACCCTGTCCTGCGGTCGCAGCAGCCCGCCGCCCCAACAGGTCGAACCAAAGGCATTTTTGAGCACCACGTCGCCGTCGGTCATTTTCCCAAGCTTTGGGGATGCCAAGCCGCACGAGTGGGAAGGACGGCATCCGGGTCATTACCCGGTTCATGGGCTCGATGTTTCGCGATGGCAAGGCCCGATTGACTGGCGAAAGGCCAAGTCATCTGGCGTCAGTTTCGTGTTCATCAAAGCCACCGAAGGGGGTGACGTCGCCGACCCCTTGTTTGAAGATCACCGTCGCGGTGCGCAAGCAGCAGGCGTGCCGTGGGGCGCGTATCACTACTATTACTTCTGTCGACCTGCCCATGAGCAGGCGAAGTGGTTCATCGAGAATGTGCCTAAAGGTGCAGACCTGCCGCATGTGCTGGACATGGAATGGACGCCACATTCCAAGACCTGCACCATACGACCTGATGGCGCGACAGTTCGGTCCGAGGCGAAGCGGTTCCTTGATATCCTGGAACGACACTATGGCCGTCGCCCGATCGTCTATACGACCGTGGATTTCTATGGTGACACCGATATCGCCCGCCTGCCCAAGACGGAATTCTGGCTGCGGTCGGTCGCCGGGCACCCGCGCAACGTTTACCCCAAGGCCGCGTGGCGGTTTTGGCAGTATACGGGCACGGGTTTGGTTCCTGGCGTTCAGGGGAAAGTGGACATCAACACATTCAACGGCCCGCCTGAGATATGGGCCAGATGGAAGGCGGGGGGCGCTTAGCCGCTTGGTGACCCATAAGTTTCAATGGTTCCTCCGGCCACAAGGTGATCCAGGCGGCGTATCCGTTCTTCGCCAGATGTGTGATGCAACCAGAACCGCTCTCCATCAGTTAGTTCGCGTCGCTCGAAGCCAAGTTCGGTCATGCAGCGGTTTACCTGGTCAATTTCACCCTGTGAGCGAAGCTTATCGTCGAAGGGCGCCGTGACGATGGGGCCCAGGATCACGCCCCACAGCAGGATATTCGTGGCGTATCCACCAATCACCGCGCTGTTGCCCCCAATATCTTCCTCGGCGGCGCATGATTGCACGGCGACCTTTGCGGAGTGTAGGTTATGGCCCGCCTGAGTGGGCACTGCCATCTCAAGAGGCTTGGTTGTGCAAGCTGAAAGGGCAAGCACAGCTAAGCATATGATTTTTTTCATTTAGCAGCCTGTTATGCGTTGAATTGAAATCGCATTTTGCAATATCTTAAAGATGAGTATTTTTTCAGAACATCAGCTTCAAGTGGTGTTCGCTAAATACAGGAACGTGCTGCATACAAGCCACACTCGGGGTATCAGTCCTGTGTCTCGTCCCCGGAATCCACATAGCGTTCCCAAAGATCGGGGCGTCGCTTGCGGGTGATCTCTTCGGACATCTGGTGACGCCATTCGGCGATGCGCCCATGATGGCCAGACATCAGTATGTCAGGGATTGAGCGGTCTTTCCAATCTGCGGGTCGGGTATATTGCGGATGTTCTAAAAGACCTGAGGAAAAGCTTTCCTCTTCGGCCGAGGCCTGATTGCCCAAGACGCCTGGAATCAAACGTACCGTTGCATCGATCAGCGCCTGGGCTGCGATCTCGCCGCCGGTCATCACGAAATCCCCAAGACTGACTTCCTGAATACCGTAATGTTCCAACACCCGTTCATCAACGCCTTCGAACCGACCGCAGAGCAGGGTCATGCCATCACAACGTGCAAGATTCTGCATCATGCGCTGGTCCATCCGGCGACCGCGCGGGCTGAGGTAGATCAACGGCCAGTTGCCTTGCACACCTGACATTGTGTGCTCAATCGCTTCGCCCAGAACGTCTGCACGCAACACCATACCCGCGCCGCCGCCAGCGGGTGTGTCGTCGACATTGCGATGTTTGCCAATTCCGAACTGGCGCAGATCCACCGTCTCTAACTGCCACAGCCCTTCTTGCAGGGCTTTTCCCGTCAGGCTTTCGCCGAGAACGCCGGGAAAGGCCGACGGGAAAAGGGTGATGATTTTCGCCTTCCATACCCCGTGCAGATCAGGTGTTGGGGTCATCAACTCACGCGGCTTCAGCGTGGGACGGATCGCCCTGCGTCCGTGGGATTTACTTGGCTTTTCTGTCATATCGTGCTGACCATCGCGTTTTTCGCCCGCTCTACGACCAGCGCCTTTTGGCGGATCAGTTCTGCTTCGCCCAGATGGGATCGGTTCAGCGTCAGCAACTCGGCCAACACGTTTTCTGGCAGCCTGCTATTGGATTTTGTGGGTGGCACCAATAGCTGCGCTTTTTCCCGCGGTAAGTCCAGGAATTCGGCAAAGGGCGTACCGGGACCAAAGCGTCGCAATTGCATCTCTTCCAGCCACTCTTCCACCACTGTGACCGAAGGCAGTTTCTTGCGGATATCAGTGACCGTTTCTTCGAGCGGGGGCAGGTGATCCATATTCGCGCGGAAGGTTTCGAAATCCTGAACCTCGCGGGTTCTCTGAAGATCATGTGCCCAAAGGCTGCGCAACCACGATCCACGCTGGCGCAGGGACAGGTAGATCGTGATCTCGACCTCCTGATCCGCGAACCGGTCGTGGACTGCGTCCACTAGACCCGCAGCCAGATCCGGCGCGGCGGCATATCCCTGTTCGATATTGCGACTGGGCCGCAGACCACTGAAATTCTCTTCGCTAACGATCAGGCTGCGTTTGGTGCCGAAATTCCGCGTGGCTAAGTATTCTCGGGTCAGCGTGCTGAACTCGGACAGTGTGCCAACGGTCCCATAGATGGAATGCCGGGTTGCTGCACCTGACAGTCCAAATTTGCGCGTCTTGTAAGGCAGCAGCAGCGCAAAATGTGGCCAGATCAACTCGCGGTTTTCATACAAAAACGACTGTGCCGCAGTGGTTCCGGTCTTATGCAGCCCCAGATGCAGCAGAACACGCCGCATCAGATCAGCCCTTCGGGTGGATCTACGATGATGCGGCCTTTGTCCAGATCCACGGTCGGAACAACCTCAAGCGTGAAGGGCAGCAAAACTGTGCTTTTTAGCCCCGGTCCATGCAATTCCAACAGATCGGCAGCACCGTGGTTTTGTACCGACTTCACACGACCCAGCAACGTCCCGCCGGTATCATAGACCTCAAGGCCAATTAGGTCAGTGTGATAGAATTCATCATCAGGCAAGGACGGTAGTTGATCGCGCCGTGCAAACAGGCGCAAGCCGTTGATGGCGTCAGCCTGTTCCTTGGTCTCAATCCCCCCCAGGCGGGCGGCAAAACCGTTCTTGATCGGACGGGTCAGGACCAGCGGATACCGTTCCTTGCCGTCTTCGTCGGTCAGGGGGGAATAGGCCTCGATATCCTCGGGGATTGCGCAAAAACTTTTCAGCCGCACTTCGCCGCGCACGCCGTAAGACCCCGCAATGCTGCCTACGCAGATCAGATCACTCATTTGGCCCTTCCGTCGTTACACATAGCCCGTCCTGCCAGTCGCCCAGCGGGGCACATGCCTCGCGTTGATTGTTGCGCTCAAAGAACACACCCACAATAAAGGCGATCAGCAGCAGGATGGGAAGTCGTATCAGTCCGAACATCTGGCTTTATCGGGTTTCGATATGCAACCGGGCGCTGCGCTGTTCCCAGCCGGCGCGCTCAAGTTCGGGTCTTTCTGACATTTCTTCGGGCCATCCCACGCAGTAGTAGCCCACCAATGACCAATCGTCCGGCACACTCAGATCGCGTTTCATCCGTTCGGGATCAAGGATCGAAACCCAGCCCAGCCCCAGCCCCTCGGCCCGCAAAGCAAGCCAGAACAGGGTGATCGCGGCAACGACGGAATAGCGGCGCATCTCGGGCATCGTGCCCGCGCCCAGCCCAAGTCCTTTGTTGGTCGTCTCGTCTGAGAAAACGGCCAGTTGAACTGGCGCTTCCTGCATGCCGGACAGCTTGAGGCGGCTATATTTCAGCGCCTTGTCACCCGAGTATCCCGCAAGGGCCGTTTCGTTGGCGTTTTGGAAATTCTCCAGCGCTGCGGCACGCGCCGCTTCGCTTTCGACGCGAATGACGCGCCAGGGTTCGCTCAGCCCCACGGAAGGGGCCAGTCGAAATGTGTCGAGGCAGCGTGTCAGCACCGCCTCGTCCACGGGATCGGTGCGGAACCGGCGCACGTCGCGCCGGAGCCGCATCAACAGTTCGAACTGCGTGCGAAAATCGTCGGTGAAGTCCTGATCCTGCACGCGCCGACCTGCTTACTCTTCTGCTGCTGCTTCTTCAGCCGGCGCAGCAGCCGCTTCGGCAGCTTCAGCAGCCTTTGCAGCTTTTTCTTCTGCGCGTTCCTGAGCTTTCTTGCCCGGGGTGCCCTTGTTGGGGTTGTTGCGCTCGGCCTTGTCGCGGGTGCCGGCAGCTTCCAGCATACGTGCGATACGGTCGGTGGGCTGTGCGCCCTGGTCCAGCCAGTACTGAACGCGCTCCATGTTCATTTTCACGCGCTCTTCGCTGTCTTTGGGCAGCAGCGGGTTGTAGGTGCCCAGCTTTTCGATGAAGCGACCATCGCGGGGCATACGGCTGTCAGCCGCTACGATGCGATAGAAAGGACGCTTTTTCGAGCCGCCGCGGGCGAGACGAATTTTCATTGCCATGGTGGTATCTCCTTTGAATGGCGTATCCGGTGGTTCACCGGTTTAGTTCTGGTGTTTCTTGTGGTGTCGGATGACTTCCTGAATGATGAAATTCAGAAAAGCCTTGGCGAAATCGGGGTCCAGATCGGCCTCTTTCGCCAGTTCTTCTAACCGTGCGATCTGCGCGGCTTCGCGCGAAGGATCGGACGGGGGAAGTTCGTGTTCGGCCTTGAGCTTGCCAACGGCCTGGGTGTGCTTGAACCGCTCGCCCAACGTATAGACAAGGATCGCGTCCAGCCGATCAATGCTTTCGCGATGCTCTTTCAGCAACGTCGCAGCCCGTGTCACAGGGTTGTTCATTGGCCGGTCCTCTCAGCGTTCAAAGCGGTGTCAGTAGTATCGAGTTTCGGGTGCCGCCAAACCTGACAGCGTTCGCCCACAACCTCGCCTTCGCGCTCATAAGTGGCACCAAGACGTTCGGCCAACGCGCGCGAGCGGTCATTCGCGTGGGCGATGTATGAGATCGGGCCGTTCACCCCCTGGTGATGGGCGGCATAGGCGCGGGCAGCCATCGCAGCTTCGTATGCAATGCCCTTGCCTTCGAAGCCGTCGAAAACGACCCAACCCAATTCCGGCTCATCCCAGCCCGGGGCGTTGATGATCCCGGTCCAGCCTGCAAA
Source organism: Ruegeria sp. BI12 (assembly GCF_056537985.1). Lineage (NCBI taxonomy): Bacteria > Pseudomonadati > Pseudomonadota > Alphaproteobacteria > Rhodobacterales > Roseobacteraceae > Ruegeria > Ruegeria sp. BI12. Next base: position 422,224 of record NZ_JBQFSL010000001.1, read on the forward strand.
CGCGCCGCTTGCCTTTTCAACGATGTGCCAACCGCCGTAACCCATGATGGCCCAGTGCCCGAACCGGCCCAAAAGCGACCGCCATGCCTCCAGCGGCGTTTTTGGTCCACCGACCATACGGCTGCGTTCCGACGCGAAGAAAGCCGTCATTGCGGGCAGATCACCTTCTTGTGGTGCCCGCAGGATCAGGTTTTCTGTTTCAACGGTGGGGATGGTGTATGACGTCATGCGTAGGCCTCGATCCCGCCATTCACCAGATCGGCCGGGGCAGGGTGCCGCCAGACCTGCATTGTACCGAAACCCGGGTGTTCGTAGGTATAATCAAACTGCGCGCCCAGCCTTTCGGCCACGGCCTTGCTGCCCAGATTGTCCGGGTCGATCAGAGAAATTGCCGTTTCCCACCCCAGCACATCATAGGCATGCGCTCGCGCGGCGAGAGCGGCCTCGGTCGCGTAACCTTTGCCGGTGGCGTTATTCATCAACGTCCAGCCGATTTCGGGCTCGGGCCAACTGTGTGGGAACCACAGGCCCACATGGCCGACATAGGTGCCGGTGGTCTTTTCCTCGACGCCCCAGAATCCATAGCCGCGCATGGCCCAATGGCCCAGCAGCATCGCCATTGCGCGCCATGTTTCGTCCGGGCGTTTTGGGCCGCCGACGAATTTTGAAGCGTCGCTGACAAAGAACTCGGCCTCGGCCGCGAAGTCAGTCTCGCGGGGCGCACGCATGATCAGGCGTTCGGTTTCCAGCGTCGGGATCGCCATGGAAAGTGTCATGCCTGCACCTCGCCATGGCGCCAGACATGCTGGTCTGCGTCAAAGGCGCTCTCGGCCGTGGCGTCACGGGACGCACCAAGGCGTTGAGCCAGCGCATTCGAGCGGGCGTTGGATGCCGACACATAGCTTACGAACTGGCCGGACCCGAGCAGGTCAAAACCGAAGTCGCGAACGGCAGTGCAGGCCTCAGTAGCGTAGCTTTGCTTGCGGTATTCGGCGCTGAAAACATAGCCAAGCTCGGGTTCTTGATCGTCCCATTCCAAGCCCAGAATGACAAAGCCAATGACCTGACCGCCGTCTTTTAAAGTGACTGAGAACAGTCCATGACCATGCAGAAGCCAACCGGAGGTATAGTAGGAAAACTCGGTCCAGGCTTCTTGCTCAGTGTCGCCAAAGCTTTCTGCACAGACTGACGTCCACACCGGCAGGTCGTCCAAAGTGGGCGCACGCAGGACCAGCCGCCGGGTCTGAATGACCGGCAGGGCCGCGCGATATTGCGCTGCTGCCATCGCCGCCTTTCCGGACGGGGGCTGGGTGCAGCGTGCTGGCGTCACTTTTTCTTTCCAAATCCGCTCAGACCCGGAGGCAGAGCCATGCCGCCGCCCAAGCCAGGCATACCGGGCATCTTGCCACCCATTGCCTTGGCCGCCTGTTCCAGCGCTTTGGGATCCATACCCGCGGCCATTTCCTCGGGCGATGGGCCACCTTTGCCGAACATGCCTTTCATGGCCTGTTTCAGCATCTTGCCTTTGCCCATCTTGCCCATTTTCTTCATCATATCCGACATCTGCCGGTGCATCTTGAGCAGCTTATTGAGGTCGCTGACCTCCATGCCCGAACCGGCGGCGATGCGTTTCTTGCGGCTCGCTTGAAGCAGTTGCGGGTTGGCCCGTTCGCGTTTGGTCATGGACTGGATCATGGCGATCTGGCGCTTGAGCACCTTGTCATCCATACCCGCTTCTTCGACCTGTTTGGCCATTTTACCCATGCCCGGCATCATGCCCATCATGCCCTGCATGCCGCCCATCTGGATCATCTGTTCCAGCTGCATTTTCAGGTCGTTCATGTTGAACTGACCTTTGACCATGCGCTTCATCATGCGCTCGGTCTGTTCCATCTCCATCGTTTCCTGGGCTTTTTCAACCAGGGCTACGATGTCGCCCATGCCCAGAATCCGGCCGGCAATCCGATCCGGCTCGAAGGTTTCGAGCGCGTCCATCTTTTCGCCCAGACCGACAAAGCGGATGGGTTTGCCGGTGACCGCACGCATTGACAGCGCCGCACCGCCGCGCCCGTCACCGTCCATCCGGGTCAGGACCACGCCCGAAATGCCGACCTTGCCGTCAAACTCTTCAGCGACCTCAACGGCGACCTGTCCGGTCAGGCCGTCGACGACCAACAGGGTCTCGCGTGGATCGACCGCGTTTCGGACCTGCTCGACCTCGTCCATCAGGACTTCGTCGATATGCAGACGGCCCGCGGTGTCGAGCATATAGACGTCATAGCCGCCCAGCGTCGCCTGCTGCTTGGCACGCTTGGCGATATCGACAGGTTTCTGACCGGGCACGATCGGCAGAGTGTCCACGCCAACCTGCGTGCCCAGAACGGCCAGCTGATCCATCGCCGCCGGGCGATAGACGTCCAGCGAGGCCATCAGGACCTTTTTGCCCTCTTTCTCTTTCAGGCGTTTGGCCAGTTTACCAGTAGTGGTCGTCTTACCTGAACCTTGCAGACCGACCATCAGGATCGGGGCAGGCGGGTTGTCGACTTTCAGTGCGCCGGGGTCTTCCTCGCCGCGCAGGGTATCGACCAGCGCGTCATGTACAATCTTGACGACTTGCTGGCCCGGAGTGATCGACTTGGTGACCGCCTGACCGGTGGCTTGTTCCTGAACTTTCTTAACGAATTCGCGCGCAACCGGCAGAGAGACGTCAGCCTCAAGCAGGGCAACCCGAACCTCGCGCAGGGCGGTCTTGACGTCTTCCTCGGACAGGGCACCCTGTTTGGTCAGCCGGTCAAAGACGCCAGAAAGGCGTTCGGATAGATTTTCAAACATGCCTTCGGCCTCCTTAGCCGGTTATCTGATGGCTCTTCCTAGGTAGGAAGCGCCGGTTAAATGCACAATTGCCCCCACGGGCGTGACACGCTGGTGGGGGGCGATCCCTGAACGACTCAAGGGACCGGAAGATCAGACGCTTCCGGATGTTTGACGGCGACTTAGGCCGATTGGCTGTCCGAGTCAACCTCTCGCGCGGGTAGCCAGCTGTTGACCGCATCAACCATCCGCTGTGCACCGCGCCCGCTGACATAGGCTTCGACGATCGGGTGACGACCAGCACTCATGCCTTTTTCAAGGATCAGAACGGGGCGATGCATCTTGGACGTGGTCGTGTCGCGGGTCGAGGTGGTCGTTTCCACTTCAGCATGGGACAGGTTCGACAACTCATGTTCTACTGCGTCATATCCAAAGATCGATTGGCGACGGATCAAGATGCTATTGCTGCTGCGGTCAAATATGACCTGTACGCGGCGCACAAACACGCAGAATGCGCCAAAGCCCAACCCGCCACCGAACAGTGCAAAGAAGATGCCGAACAATATGCCCTCGCCTCCGTCGCTGACCATGAATAAACCAGCTCCAACAAAACAGAGGATAAAGAGCACCAGCGTGATGCCGATGAACCATGGCGTGTTGGTCAGGATCAGTTGGTTCGGGGTGTTTCGCGTCACTTTCATGGCGGCACGCTAACACTGAATTTTGGCACTGTCGTGGCTTGAATTCATCCTCGTGTTGCGCGATGAGCGCATCCAAAAGGAGGTTCCCATGGACGCATCATCCGCTTTTCAGGACACTTTGCCGCTCAGCTCTGACGCGTTGTTGGGGCAGTTGGATGACTGGGGCCTTAGCTATCGTCTGCATTCGCATATCCCTCTGCGCACGGTTGAAGATGCGAAAGGGGTTGAAGAGGAGTTTTTGGTTCCGGGTGAAAACACTCTCCGGCTCAAAAACCTGTACCTTCGCGACAAGAAAAAGCGGAATTATCTTGTGACGCTGGAGCAAAGTCGCGAGATCGATCTGAAGGCACTTGGAGCAGAACTTGGGATCGGCAACCTGTCCTTCGGATCGGCGGACCGGCTGTTTCAGAACCTTGGCATCCGCCCTGGAGCAGTGAGCCCGTTGGCTATGATAAACGGTGTAGAACACAATGTTCGTTTCTTTATGGACAACGCCGCGAACCAGGCAGATGTGATCAATATGCACCCGCTCGTCAATGATCGGACCGTGGCGATGTCCCGTTTTGATTTGATGGCGTTCTTTGACCGCATCGGGTGCGACGTAAACTGGTTGCCCTGATCAGTCGCCCAATGCCTCAGTCAATGCGGCGGTAACATGGGCTGCGGATGGGTTGATGAAAAGGTGCCCGTCCGCCTCAAACACCGGATCGTCCAGATGATCCGGGAAAGCCAGAGGCAGCTCGGTACAGGCCAGCAGGATCGCCGTTCCGGGTTTCGCGTGCCTGTCACAGAAAGCCAGGAGTCTTCCTCGCGCTGTGTCCGACGCTCCACCATAAAAGTCGCTGTCGATCATGGCCTGCATCTCGGCGATTTCTGTTTCGGGCAGACGGTCATTTGCAATAATCCCCTCGGCCGCCAATCGGTCTGAATAATTGGTGGCTTGCATTGTCACGGTCGTTCCCAGAACCAGGGCTGTGGATGCCCCGGTTGAGGCCGCGGCGTCAGCGGTCGCATCGAAAATGCTGAGAATGGGCATAGTGATGCCCTGCCGGATCGCATGAAGCCGGGCGTGCGGAGTATTCGATGCAATGATGCCAAAGTCGCAGCGCGCGTTTTCAAGCGTAAGCAGGGCCTCGTGAAACACCGCATCGAAATCAGCCCAGCTGGCTTCGTCACCGGCGGTGCCGCGCAAGGCTCGGGTTTTGGCCTGCGTAACGGATTCGATTGTCATCGGTGGGATTGGCAGGGGCGAGCCGTGTCCACGTTCCGCGAAGTGGCGGCTGGCCCCCTCTGCAATGGCTCGGTAGTAGTCTACGGTAGAGGCCCAGCCCACGCCGCCCAGAATGCCGATTTTCTTCATATTGAATGCCCAGTCTGCAAATCTTGATCCGATGCAGACTGGACGCTCCACAAGATAAAGGCCAGAGTTTGATCAGGCCGCCAGCTGAGTTACCGCTTTTTGGGCATTCGCTAGCGTAGTTTCTGCATCCAGCGCCATCTTGTCTGCGGCGATGACTTCGACTTCATGGATGCCGATGAATCCAAGAACGTGTTTGGCATAGTTGGTGGCAAAGTCGATCTCGGACCCAACTTCGGTGCCGCCAGAGGCGATAGCCAGAACCGCGCGCTTACCGTCCAGCAAGCCTTTGGGACCGCTTTCTGTATAGGCAAAGGTCAGACCCACACGGGCGACCAGGTCGATCCAGGCTTTGAAGGCCGCAGGCACCGAAAAGTTGTAGATCGGTAGCCCGATCACGATGGTGTCGGCGTTTTGCAACTCATTGACCAATTCGTCCGACAGGGCCAGCAGGTCGCGCTGAAGCTCATCGCGTTGATCTGCAGGGGTGAAGTTGGCGTTGATCCAGTCTTCTGTCAGTAACGGCAGCGGGCTTGCCAGATCGCGGCGGATAATGCGATCAGCCCCAAGGTGCCGGATAATCTGGCTGGAAAGGTCACGGGTGGCGGACCCGGTGCGGCGGGCTGAGGCGTCGATATGCAGGATGGTCTTGGTCATGTCAGGGTTTCCTTTTTGGCGGGGAATCTGCTTCCGGTCCCAATATGAGTGTTGCGTCAGCGAACGAAACGCAGATATACCAACATGCATTGTTGGAATTTGCACAATGGGCCTAGTCGATGGATAATTGGGACGAAGTCAAAACCGCCTATCAGGTTGCCCGGATGGGCACCGTCAGCGGCGCGGCCGAGATATTGGGCGTGCACCACGCCACCGTGATCCGTCATATTGACGCGATCGAGGCGCGATTGGGCGTCAAACTGTTCCAGCGCCACGCACGGGGTTACACGCCCACCGACGCTGGCGAGGACCTTTTGCGTGTGGCGCAGGCCACCGAGGATCAGTTCAACCAGTTGGTGGGCCGAATGAAAGGGCGCGGCGATGACGTCTCGGGCGAATTGGTAGTTACTTCTCTGGCCTCGTTAGCGCCATTAGTCGTTCCGGCCCTGTCCAAGTTTCAATCAATGCATCCGGGTCTGATCGTGCGATACCTGACCGGTGACCGCCTGTTCCGTTTGGAATACGGCGAGGCGCATGTAGCCATCCGGGCGGGTGCTGCCCCGGACCAACCCGACAACGTCGTGCAGCCCTTTATTGAACAGGAAGTGGGGCTTTTCGCCAGCAAGTCTTACATCGAACGCCGGGGAAAACCAGCGAACCTTGATGAATTCGCAGACCACCTGTTTGTCGGTACGGATGATGAAAACAGCCGAGCACCGTTTTCCAAATGGTTGCGCGCGACAGTCCCTGCCGAAGCCATTGCGTTCCGCTGCACCAACAATTTCTGCATGCGTGAGGCCGTTCTGGCCGGGGCTGGGATTGGTTTCATGGCCCGGTGGGAGGCGTCGCGCGATCCGGATCTTGTCGAAGTTATTGAGCCATTGCCCGAATGGTTCGGTAAATTGTGGCTGGTGACCCATGTCGATCTGCACCGAACAACCAAAGTGCAGGCATTTCTGTCATTCCTTAAGGAAGAATCCAAAGGCTGGCTTTCGTGACACCGCAGCGGCGTGGTCATTTGGCAATGATCACATTCACCCTTCTGGTGGCGGGCAGTTTCTCGCTGGGGTCAATTGTTGCCAATGAAATCGCGCCGTTGGCGATTACTGCCGGGCGGTTTTTGATCGCAGCCGTCATAATTGGCATCGCGGCGTTGGCGACCACCGGATTGCCCCGCAGCGCGGCGCAGGCACCGTGGCGCTATGCGATTTTGGGCGGGCTGTTCGCCACTTACTTTGTTTTAATGTTCTACGGCCTGAAAACCGCCGACCCGGTCAGCACTTCCGCGGTGTTTACCCTGACGCCGGTTATGTCTGCCATTGCGGGATGGGTCCTGCTGCGCCAGATCACCACGCCGCGCATGGCTCTTGCCCTGACCGTTGGGGCCACCGGAGCCTTGTGGGTGATCTTTCGCGCGGATTGGCAAGCTTTTCGCGCGTTTGAAATCGGTGGCGGAGAGATCATCTTTTTCTGGGGCTGCATGGCGCATGCGATTTACACGCCGATGGTGCGCAAACTGAACCGTGGTGAGCCCGCCGTGGTTTTTACCTTTGGAACACTGGTCGCTGGCTGCGTAATCCTAACGGTGTTCGGCTGGCCGGACATCAGGGCAACGGATTGGGCAAACCTGCCGCTTATCGTCTGGGTCAGCCTCCTGTACCTTTCAGTCTTCGCTACGGCGGCCAGCTTTGTGCTGGTCCAGTTCGCGGCCCTGCGTCTGCCTTCGGCCAAAGTCATGGCCTACACTTATCTGATCCCCAGTTGGGTGATCCTGTGGGAAATCGCGCTTGGTCGGCCCGCGCCACCGATCATGGTTCTGATTGGTGTTTTCTTGACCGCGCTCGCCCTGATTTTGCTGCTAAAAAGCGAGGAGCAGCCTGCGAACGGGCCTGTGCCACTGTCTGATTGACCCTTGCCCTTTGATCGCAATACGAACAACTTTCGTGGTTGAAGAGCCATCCTGGAGGGAATGATGAAGCGAGTTGTTCTTTTTGTCGCCGTCGCGACCTTATCTGCCTGTACCCAAGGGGGAGGGCAGGGACCGTCCGAGACCGCCCTGAATGCCAGTTGTGAGGCACTTGTGTCGGCTGAAACGGGTGTTCGGGCAGACGATGTAAACGCGACCTCAACCGAATCCGGGCCGACCGGAACCACTACGACTGTCGAAGTCGCGGGCGCGCAGGCGCCGTGGTTGTGTTTTGCGGATGTAACAGGTGTGGTGATTGGTGTGGAATACAGCCAAGAAGGATAACTGCATCGCGTCGGGCATTTCAATGCGTCAGATCAAGGCGTCTCTTCACCAGGCCAGTTAGAATTGGCAACTGGAGAAGGAGGAAGCCATGTTCAGTCACATCATGATCCCGGTTGATATTCACCTGCCGCCGGAAATTCGCAAAGCCTTGGATGTCGCAGCACAGATGGCGAATTGGCAAAATGCACGGATCACAATCGTCAGCGTGACCGGCACCCAACCGGGTGACGTTACGCAATCGGATGCCGCGATCAGTGCCGAACTAAAGGCAATCGTGGATCAGCTTACCGAACAAAGTGGTTCCGAAGTCGCAGCCCGCAATATTCACTCGGTTGATGTAGCGGCAGAGGTCGACGGTGACCTGACGCGCGCTGCGGAAGAGATTGGTGCTGACCTGATTGTCGTCGGGACCCACGCACCGCGAATAACGGACCATATCTTTTCCAGCCACGCCGGATATTTGGCCAAGCACGCCAAGGTATCGGTGTTTGTTGTCAGATAGATTTTAGGTTTCGTCTGTTGCGGGTAACTCGACTTCCAGAAATCTTTCGAAGGCGTCCAGATTGACCGGCTCGAACTGACCAAAGCCCTGCATCCAGACGGATGCCGCCCGCAGCGCGTCGGGCTCCAGCTTGCACCACTTCACGCGGCCGCGTTTTTCCTGAGAGATCAGCCCGGCCCGTGTGAGAATGACCAGATGTTTCGAGATCGCGGCCAGCGACATCTCGAACGGTTCGGCGACGTCGGTGACGGCCATATCATCCTCAAGCAGCATCGCAAGAATGGCGCGGCGGGTCGGGTCAGCAAGGGCTGCGAAGACGGTATCAAGGTCGTTTGACATGGTTTTAGTCCTAAATCACTTTGCAGCGTAACAGATCCCAGTGCTTGGCAACCTTCGCAGACTTTAGGGCCATAGCTAGGCGGTCACTCAGGACTGGAGCGAATAAAATCGCGGGATCAAACCATATGTCCGGACCAGCCAAGACACTTTTAGAGAATACCAAATCCCCATCTTTTACATGATCATTGTTGTTGACCATAAAGAGGTCATCGTCCGCTCCTATCGGTATTACACCTTCAGAAACCTTACCTTCGAAGCAACGCTTGCCATCACCCAAAACGAGATAGAACCAGTCGTGGTCTAATTTGGTTTTCTGATCTGGTTGAAGGAGGTCAACTGGCACCAATCTGGATGCTCCCATTTCGTGGGCGCGCAAGACTTCAGCAGAAGTAGACGATACGACCAACAACCCGCCAGCACTGAAGATATGGCGTTTGGGTTGTTTGTGATGAGCCCATCTCTTTACAGCATAGAGCTGTCTTGGCAGTTCATGATTTTCGACGGGCAAGTGCTTTTCTTGTCGCTCTATCACGGCGCTGAATGAGATGCCAATTTCATTGTCGCGCGGCGGGTTAACTACGTCCGGATACCCAACCGGCCTATACCCGCGCTCTCCATTTGGGTTTCGGTGCACATTGCTGAGCCAAACCACGTCTCTCATTCTCTGCCCTCATTTTTTCAGGCATGTCTTTGTCCAAAAGTGCCCCCTTTGGGAGCGCAGAAGCAATGCCATATTTTTGTCGGTGGCCTGAGTTCGGCAGAGCCACCCAAGGCGAATTTATCGTCAGCGCTCTGCGCAAGCTACTGATGGGCGTACAAAGATCAACCAAAAGGTTGAATATGCGGAATCCTTACCTTTGGGTGGAATGAGCGCCGGGCTCGGAATAATGATCGGGTAAGGAACGCAATTAAATTATTTAAAAACATTAATTTAGACTGCGGCAAATCGAACACTCAACGCCGTTGACTCTGAGCGCCATGCCCCTTAGCACCCTACCCAAGACTGTGCGAGGGAAATGCCCGTGACCGATGATGACCAAAAGCAGCGTATGGCGCAGCTGGAGGCCAAGATCGACGCGGCGAAAAAGGCCAAAGCGCCGAAACCTCGTGCGGACGCTGACGTGTCCGGGGGCGAGCTTGCCTGGAGGATGGTCATCGAAATGGTATCCGGTCTGGGGATCGGATTTGGCATCGGATACGGGCTGGACAGCCTGCTCGGGACAATCCCGATCTTTCTGGTGCTGTTCACATTGCTGGGCCTTGTCGCGGGCGTGAAGGTTATGCTCCGCAGCGCGAAAGAGGTTCAAGAGAAACAAGCGGCGGCGACGGCTGCCGAGAAGGACGAGAGGGACTGAACGTGGCAACTGAGACCACCGCAGCAGAAGGCAGCAGCCTGGTTTTCCACCCGATGGACCAGTTCATCGTTAAGCCGTTGTTCGGCGACGGTGCGGTTGGCATGTTCACGATCACCAACGTGACGCTGTGGCTGTTCCTAGCAATCGTGGCGATTGTCCTGTTGCTGATCGTTCCGACCTCGAAGCGCGCGATTGTTCCGACCCGGATGCAGTCGGTCGCCGAACTGGCCTATGGCTTCATCTACAAGATGCTGGAAGACATCTGCGGCAAGGAAGGCGTCAAGTACTTCCCCTATGTCATGACCCTGTTCATGTTCATCGTCTGCGCGAACTTCCTGGGCATGATCCCCATGTCCTTCACCACTACATCGCATTTCGCCGTGACCATCCCGCTGGCTCTGGCCGTGTTCCTGACCGTGACCGTTCTGGGTTTCGTCAAGAACGGTACAAGCTTCCTGGGCCTGTTTTGGGTTTCCAGCGCACCGCTGGCACTGCGTCCTGTTCTGGCGATCATCGAGCTGATTTCGTACTTCGTGCGCCCCGTCAGCCACTCCATTCGTCTTGCCGGTAACGTCATGGCAGGCCACGCGGTGATCAAGGTGTTCGCAGGCTTTGCTGCGATTGCCGTGATCTCGCCCGTGTCCGTTCTGGCGATCACCGCAATGTACGGCCTTGAGGTCCTCGTGTCCTTCATTCAGGCGTACGTATTCACCATTCTGACCTGTGTTTACCTGAAAGATGCGCTGCATCCTTCGCACTAAGGTCTGATACCCCAACATCGAAACTTCCAATTCGTAAGGAGATACATCATGGAAGGCGATCTCGCACACATCGGCGCAGGCCTGGCAGCAATCGGTTCCGGCGCAGCCGCAATCGGGGTGGGCAACGTTGCAGGCAACTTCCTGGCCGGCGCCCTGCGCAACCCTTCGGCGGCTGCTTCGCAGACCGCAACCCTGTTCATCGGTATCGCGTTCGCAGAAGCCCTGGGGATCTTTGCATTCCTGGTCTCGCTGCTGCTGATGTTCGCCGTATAATCTGCGGAACCTGATCCTTACGCGCAGGTGGGTCCAAGCCATAGCGACCCACCTGTTGTAAAGACAAGTTTCCGACGGAGGATATCATGGCGACTGAACCCCTTACAGAAGAGGTAGCTGGCTCGTGCGTCGACTCCTATGGCTCTGCCATCGGGATGCCACAGCTCTGCTTCGATTGGTTCCCCAACCAGATTTTCTGGCTGGTCATCACGCTGGTCGTCATCTTTCTGGTCCTGTCTCGCGTGGCTCTGCCCCGCATCGCGGCAATCCTGGCTGAACGTCAGGGGACCATTACAAATGACCTGGCTGCGGCCGAAGATCTGAAGGCCAAGGCGGTCGAGGCCGAAGAGGCCTATAACAAGGCGCTGGCTGATGCCCGTGCCGAAGCGCAGCGTATTGCTGCCGAAGCACGTGCCGAAATCCAGTCTGGACTGGATGACGCGATCGCAACGGCAGACTTGGAAATCGCTGCAAAGGCGGCTGAATCGGAAAAGGCAATTGCCGAGATCCGTGCCGGTGCGCTGGAAAGCATTCAAGTGGTTGCCAAGGACACGGCAGCTGAACTGGTCACAGCACTGGGTGGCGAGGCGGATGCCAAAGCCATCGACAATGCAATTGACGCGCAGATGAAAGGATAAGTGACATGCGGAACACTCTTGCCCTTATCCTGACTGTTGGCGCTGCCAGCCCTGCGCTGGCCGCAAGCGGCCCGTTCTTCTCGCTTGGCAACACAGACTTTGTCGTCCTTTTGGGCTTCATCGTTTTCATCGCGGTCCTGTTCTATTTCAAGGTTCCGGGCATGATCGGTGGCGCGCTGGACAACCGTGCCGAAGGCATCAAGTCCGAACTGGACGAAGCCCGCGCTCTGCACGAAGAAGCGCGCAGCCTGCTGGCCTCGTACGAGCGCAAGCAGCGTGAAGTGCAGACTCAGGCAGATGCCATCGTGGCTGCCGCCAAAGAAGATGCCGTGCTGGCAGCTGAGCAGGCAAAGTCCGATCTGGAAAAATCCATCGCCCGCCGCCTGGCTGCCGCTCAGGATCAGATCGCTTCGGCCGAAGCTTCGGCTGTTAAGGAAGTCCGTGATCAGGCCATCACCGTTGCAGTTTCGGCTGCTAATGCGGTTCTGGCCAAACAGATGACGGCGGCACAGGCGAACAAACTGATCGACGCTGCAATTGCGGATGTTGGTGACAAACTGCACTGAATCTGACGTGCAGAAAACAAGTTACAGACGTGACCCGGAAGCCGTACGCTTTCGGGTCATTTGTTTTTAACAGAGGCGAAGCGCGATCTTCGTCTAATTCCTTGTGCAGCGGATCCAAATTGTGATTTGACGGACGCGAAGGTGTTGTTTGAGCGTTTACGAAAGTGCCATCGCGCGTCTGCCTTCCTTTTCGGAGGCTCAAGGATTACGCAGAACAACGTCGGATAAGGTAGAAAGCTGAAATCCGGAATCAGGAAAAGAGTGACCGTGCCCGCCACAGACAACGAAATTTCCATGAACATTGTCGGCGCGGTACGCAACGGTGGTTCGGCTTTGAAAGAAACGATCCATCGGATCGAAGACCTGTCGAAACGGTTGGGGCAACACTCGGTCATCATTGCAACCAACGACAATACCGATGACACCGATCAGATACTGTCCGAGTACAAGGAACGATGTGCTGAAGTTCAGGTCATTCGGCTGGATGGTATGATCTCGGGTATTTCTGAACGTGTCGAACGAATTACCGCTGCACGAAATTCAATACTGGAAACCCTCGAGAAGAGTAGTTGTGACAACACCCTGACTTTGATGCTGGATTTGGACGGGCCAAACGTCAGGCTGAATCCTGAAGCTGTTTTGGCAGCGGCCAAGCGTTCGGAATTTTCGTGGGACGCGGTATTTGCGAACTCAACGCCTGCCTACTATGACTTGTATGCCTTACGTTGCCAGGGGTGGTGCGAAGAGGATGTCTGGCAACAGATACACAACGCGCGTAAACCTTTGTTCGGAAAACGAAAATGGCGCCGAAATCTTCTGAAGACAATGATCCATGACCGACAGTTTCATATTCCAGCAGATTGCGGGCTAATACCTGTCGACAGCGCTTTTGCAGGCGCAGGCCTTTACAAAACTCAGGCGTTGCATGGCCTAAGATATAAATGCCGAGATGAAGAGAACCGGCTGGTATGTGAACATGTCCTGTTTCATCAGGAAATGCGTTCACGACGTGCCAGGCTCTATATCGATCCGGCACTAACAACTACCGCGCCGCAAGAGCATCTTGGTGAAGGCAGCGGGGCGCCCTTTCCATCTAACATACAAACCCTTTCAAGCGGAGCGACGTGATCAATGCCCATTTCTCCAATCTCCGGGCAACCTGGTATGCTGCTCTTTGAAAGCGAAGTGATCGGACGTCACCCGGCAAAATACTTTTTGGATGAAAGCTGTGGATATATCTGGGTGGATAACCCGACATGGCTGGAAGAAGCGTACAGCGACGCTATCGCCTTGACGGATACAGGGATCGTCGCCCGAAACCTGTCGAATTTGCGTCGTGTTTCAACAGCCATGCGGGCAAATGGTCTTGCAGGAGCCCGTGGGATCGACATTGGTGGTGGCTATGGGTTGTTTGTTCGAGGCCTTAGGGACATTGGACTGAATTTTCACTGGTCAGACCCCTATGCAGATAACCTTTTGGCGCGCGGGTTCGAGGCGGATGATGGAACTTATGCAGTCGCGACAGCCTTTGAAGTTCTTGAACATTTGCCCGACCCGCTGTCGCACATTAAGGAGGCGCGCGCAAAATTTGGATTCGAGACGCTCTTCTTCTCGGCAACTTGCTTCGACCCAAAAAATCTGCCGCCGCGCGACTGGTGGTACTGGGCATTTGAGACGGGCCAGCATATCAGTTTTTTCTCGGAGCAATGCCTGGATTATATGGCAGAGCAGCTAGGGATGCGGAAAGTTCACTTACGCGGCGACCTTTATGCCTTCACAGCGCTGGACAGCCTTACGTGGCCCAGCAAGTGGCAACAATGGAGAATCCGGAAAACGTTCCGCCGTGCCAGCCTGACGCAACAGGATTACGAAGACATGAAGCAACGCGTTAAGGCGACCCAGTTCAAGCCTTGACGATCACAGTGCGTCGGTCTCGTGTTTAAGGCGTTGTCGCGCGATTTCTTCGTTTCTTTCCGCTTTCTGCTGATCGGCCATGCAGCGTTCAACAAAGCTTAGATGGTCCTGAACCGCTTGCCGGGCCGCAACTGGGTCGCGCGCCTGAAGCGCGGTGTTGATGGCGCGGTGCTGGTCCAGAATGGCCTCCCGCGTTGTGCGCTGCTGGAACATCATCTTGCGGTTATAGAACACGCCCTGCCGCAACAAATCGAACATTGACCGCATCATGTGCAGCATTACCACGTTGTGGCTGGCCTCGATGATTGCCATGTGAAATTGCGCGTCCAGTTGCGCCTCGTCTTCGGTTGCGTTGCGCGCATGTGCGGCCTCCATCTTGTCAAAGATTGTCTGAACCACCTTCAGATCACTGTCCGAGCCCAGCCGCGCAGCGCGCTCTGCCGCCAATCCTTCCATGTCCCGCCGGAATGAAAGGTAATCGAACACCGCCTCGTCATGGCTACCGAACAGCCGCGTTAGGGCGGGGGAAAAGGCAGAGCCCAGAACCTCGGCCACATAAATTCCGGACCCGGCTTTGGCTGTCAGCAACCCCTGGCTCTGCAGGTCTGCGATTGCATCGCGCAAGGATGGGCGGGATACGCCCAGTCGTTCGGCTAATTCGCGCTCGGCGGGAAGGCGTTCACCGGGCCGCAAGATGCCGCGCAGGATCAGCAGTTCAATCTGGCGAACCACCGCGATCGAAAGCTTTTCGGTCTGAACTTTTTGAAAAGGCATGCGGGCATCGTTTTGGAAATTGGTCAAATCATATGACCACGTATAGCAGGCAGGTTCAAGAAAGCGGTTCATTGGCGGTAATTATTAGGTCAGTATTGTTGACTTTATAATCCTCCTCTCTACGCTGACCCTGACTGAGAGCGGAGGAGACTCATGTCTACGCACGAATTGTTCGCCACGCGGGCATCCCGAATGAAGGCGTCCGAGATACGCGAATTGCTCAAGCTGCTGGATCAGCCCGGAATCATCTCGTTTGCCGGCGGCATCCCCGATCCTGTTCTTTTTCCAGCCGAAGGGTTTTCGGACGCCTTTCAGGCTGCTTTGGGGCCGGAACAACAGGCTCAGGCGCTGCAATATTCCGTCAGTGAAGGTTACGTCCCGCTACGCGAATGGCTTGTCGATCACATGCGTTCAATCGGAGTGGAGTGTGGGCTGGGGAATATTCTGATTACATCAGGGTCGCAGCAAGCGCTGGACTATTTGGGTAAACTCTATCTGTCCCCGGGTGATACCGCGTTGGTTGGCTGGCCGACTTATTTGGGGGCGTTGGCCGCGTTCAATGCTTACGAACCGCGATTTGACCGACTCACCATCAATAGCAACCGGGGCGCCGAGGGATACGCGGCAGCGGCGGGTGAAGGCGCGGTCAAATTCGCCTATCTCTCGCCCGATTTTGCCAACCCGACGGGTGAAACCGTGGATTTGCAAGGGCGGGAGGCCCTGCTGGATCTGGCAGATGAGTTGAACTGTGCGGTCATCGAAGACGGAGCCTATCAGGCACTGCGATACAACGGTGACGCCATCCCTCCGGTTCTGGCTCTGGAACAGGCGCGCAAAGGGTCGATCGAGGATTGCCGCACGATCTATTGCGGCAGTTTTTCGAAAACCTTGTCTCCGGGATTGAGGGTTGGATGGGTTGTTGCGGCAACTCCGGTGATTTCGCAGTTGGTCCTTTTGAAGCAGGCCGCTGATCTGCATTCAGCGACCATCAACCAGATGGCCATTAATCAAGTGGCGCGAGCCTGTTTTGGCACACATATCCCGATGCTGCGCAGGGTGTATGGTGCCCGACGGGATGCCATGTTGCAGGCGTTGCAGGACTATATGCCGACCGGGGTTCAATGGACCAAGCCCGAAGGTGGCATGTTCATCTGGCTGACTTTGCCGGTTGGTACAAACGGGGCCGACCTGCTGGCCCGGGCGCTTGAGACGGTCAAAGTCGCTTTTGTCCCAGGTGGGGCCTTCTTTCCGGACGGCAGCGGGACAAACACCATCCGGCTGAGTTTCTCGAACTCGGATGAGGAAACGATCCGCGAAGGTATTCGTCGATTGGGCGAGGTTCTGCGCGCCTAAGCATTGGAAAGGTTTTGTTAACCTTGATGGTACAATGCTGAGGGCATGATCCGGTATCTGTCCCTCCTAGTGCTGGCCGCTTGTTCGGCCGGCACGCCCCACTTTCGCGATGTGCCTGCGACCCGCGTAGCGGTGAATGGCAGCGTTTTTGACGTTCGGGTCCGCGGTCAATTGGCCGAGGCTGTACGCATCAATGCCCAATATGCTCCGCGCCTTGGTCCAATTCGCGACCGGGCCGCACTGGCGATGGCACAGGTGTCGGATTGTCCGCTGTTGGACGTTCTGGGCGATGCCGCGGTCACCGTAGGCGTTCTGGGGTGTGACCGGGAATTGGGGGAAAAGTTGATTTTCGGCAGCCTTCTCCGTCGTCCCTACGAATGCACCGACTATGGCTTCTACGAAGACTATGGCTATCAGGTTTTTGAGTGCACCCCTTACTGAGATACGCGCTTTTTTGCGTATTTCGGCAAGATATTGTGGATAACTTGGTGTGAAATCCCATATCCTGCGTTACTCCGTTGACTCACCCCCAATCGGTTGCGCAGACTTCCAGATATAGGAATCATGGGACAAGCGGCCTTTGCGCTTCAGCAAACTCAAACTCACCGGCTTCAAAAGCTTTGTTGATCCGACCGATCTGATCATCGCGGATGGGTTGACCGGTGTGGTGGGTCCAAATGGCTGCGGCAAGTCCAACCTTCTGGAAGCTTTGCGCTGGGTAATGGGTGAAAACCGCCCCAAATCCATGCGTGGCGGTGCGATGGAGGATGTGATCTTTGCCGGGGCCGCAACGCGACCGGCGCGAAACTTTGCCGAAGTCGTCCTGACCATGGATAACTCGGAACGTTTGGCACCTTCAGGGTTCAATGAGAGCGATCAGCTGGAAATCGTACGCCGTATCACGCGCGATGTCGGAAGCGCTTATAAGACAAATGGTAAGGATGTTCGGGCGCGCGACGTGCAGATGCTGTTTGCCGATGCCTCGACCGGCGCGCATTCGCCGGCTCTTGTAGGGCAGAACCGCATTGCCGAACTGATCAACGCCAAGCCCCGTGCACGCCGCCGTATCTTGGAAGAGGCAGCTGGCATCTCGGGTCTTTATCAGCGACGCCACGAGGCAGAGCTGAAGCTGAAGGGCACTGAATCCAATCTGACCCGTGTCGATGACGTATTGGAACAGCTGGGTACACAGCTGGCCCAGCTTGCGCGTCAGGCGCGTCAGGCCGCACGGTACCGCGAAATTGGCGAGCAACTGCGTCAGGCCGAAGGAATGCTGCTCTATCGACGCTGGAAAGAGGCTGACATGGCCCGCCAGCAGGCCGAGGATGTGTTGCGTGAGCGGATCACCGAAGCTTCGCGCGCCGAAGCGGAAGCGCGCGCCGCCAGTGCAAAGCGGTCGGAAATTGAGGAAACTCTACCTCCTCTGCGTGAAGAAGAGGCTATTGCCGCCGCAGTTCTGCAACGGCAGCAGGTGCAACGCGACCAACTGGTTGATCAGGAAACCCGCGCGCGTCAGACGATCGAGACGCTGACCAACCGCATTCAGCAGTTGGCCAACGATATCGAGCGCGAAACCGGGTTGAACCGGGACGCGGGTCAGATGATTGAGCGTCTGGAATGGGAAGCGCGCGAACTGGCAAAAGCCGCCGAGGGGCATGACGACAAAGTGGCCGAGGCCGCTGAGATCGCGCGCGAAGCTGCGTCTGTGCTGCAGGATCGCGAAGACCACCTGTCTCAGGAGACCGAAGACATGGCGCGTCTTGTGGCGCGTCACCAGTCAGCTCATCGTTTGGTCGAAGACAGCCGGAAAACGCTGGCCCGTTCCGAGGGTGAGGAAGAGAAAGCCCGCGCGGCGGTAGACGAGGCTCGTGATGCTTTGACCCGTGCCAGCGAAGCGCACGAACAAGCGCAGGAAGGCGAGGAGGAAGCGCGCGAGGCTGCAGAGGCCGCCGAAGAAGCGCTGGCTGCGGCAGATGAATTGCGCAACGAAACGCAGGCGCGCGAGGCCGAGGCGCGCGCTCAGCGGTCCGAGGCCGAGGGTGAACTGGGCGCAATCCGCGCTGAGACATCGGCCCTCGCCAAACTGGTCGAACGGGATACGGCCGAAGGCGGGCAGGTTCTGGATCTGCTCCGAGTCGAGCCCGGCTATGAAAAGGCTCTGGGGGCGGCGCTGGCAGACGATCTGCGCGCACCATTGGTCGAAGGCGACGGCCCGTCCGGTTGGGTGCAGGTCTCGGGCTATGACGCAGATCAGCCTCTGCCCGATGGCGTCGAACCGTTGGCGCTGCATGTTTCTGGTCCGGATCGCCTGAGCCGTCGGATCGCTCAGATTGGATTGGTTGATGCGGATCAGGGGGCCCGACTGCAGGCTTCCCTGAAGCCAGGGCAGCGTTTGGTGTCGCGTTCGGGCGATCTATGGCGCTGGGATGGATTCCGCGCCTGGGCCGAAGATGCACCAAGTGCGGCCGCGTTGCGGTTGGAGCAGCTTAACAAACTTGAGGCCTTGAAACAGGAGCTCGCCCGGACCGAGGCGCAGGCGGATGGTGCCCGGGCCGCGCATGAGGCGCTGTCGCAACAACTGGCAGACGTCACCGAAGCAGACCGCCGCGCGCGTGAAGCCCGCCGCGCCGCTGATCAGCGGATGGCGGAATCCGCGCGCCAGCTGAGCCGAGCCGAAGCCGACCGCAATCTAGCGCAGGGCAAGTTGGAAACGCTTACCCTTGCCGTTGACCGGCACAAGGAAGATGCCATGTCCGCCCGCGCGCAACTGCGCGAGGCCGAAGGGGCGCTGGCCGGTCTGGGTGATGTAAATAGCGCACGCGCACAGGTCGAGGATATCAAGCAAACGGTCGAGGCTGCGCGGATCACGATGCTGACCCATCGCTCGTCGCATGATGAGCTGCGCCGCGAAGCCGAGGCCCGGACCCGGCGTACTCAGGAAGTGACCAAAGACCTCAGTGGATGGCGGCACCGGTTGGATTCGGCTGAAAAGCGCATCTCGGAATTGGTCGAGCGGAAGGAAAGCTCGGAGGAAGAACTGTCCGAGGCGATGGCCGCCCCAGGAGAGATCGCGGAAGCCCGCGAGGAACTGAATGAGCTGATTGAAGCCGCCGAGGCTCGTCGGGCCGAGGCTGCCGACAAACTAGCTGAGGCCGAGACTCAGCAGCGCGAGGTCGTGCTGGCCGAGCGCGAGGCAGAACGTTTGGCATCCGAAGCCCGCGAAACCCGCGCGGCCGCCGAAGCGCGCTGTGACGCGGCCAAGGAAAGTGTTGTGGCGGCGGCTGAGCGTATTGCCGAAGATCAACAGCTGACCCCGAACCAGTTGCTGAATCAGCTGGATACGAACCCGGATCAAATGCCGGCCGCGGACGCGCTCGAGGCGGAGGTGAACCGGCACAAACGACAGCGTGACGCCATGGGTGCAGTAAACCTGCGCGCCGAGGAAGACGCCAAGGAAGTTCAAGAAGAGTTCGACACGCTGAATAGCGAAAAGGCTGATTTGGAGGAGGCAATCAAGGCCCTGCGCAGTGGGATTGCCAGCCTCAACCGGGAAGGCCGCGAGCGTCTTTTGACTGCGTTCGAGCAGGTGAACTCGAACTTTGCCATGCTGTTCAAGCACCTGTTCGGTGGTGGTGAGGCCAACCTGGTCATGGTCGAAAGCGACGATCCGCTGGATGCCGGGCTGGAAATCATGTGCCAGCCACCGGGCAAGAAGCTGTCCACCCTTAGCCTGCTTTCGGGCGGCGAGCAGACCTTGACGGCGACCGCGCTGATCTTTGGCGTCTTCCTTGCAAACCCCGCACCGATCTGCGTCTTGGACGAGGTCGACGCGCCGCTGGACGATGCCAACGTCACCCGTTTCTGCGACCTGCTGGACGAAATGTGCCGCCAGACCGACACACGCTTCCTGATCATCACCCACCACGCGGTGACTATGGCGCGGATGGACCGGCTGTTTGGCGTGACCATGCAAGAACAGGGCGTCAGCCAGTTGGTTTCGGTAGATCTGAAAAAGGCCGAGCAGATGGTCGCCTGATCGTTCACTGCAACGTTATGTCTCAATCGATGGGTGGCGGGTTAAGGTAGCCGCATGATGAGATACCTGATCCTTGCCCTGTTTGCTGCCAGCCCGGTTGTGGCTGCGGAATGGCCCACGAAGCCCGGAGATATTCCACTTTCACCCGAAGAGTTGGATGCCTTGGCGGGGCGGACGCTGACTTTTTATGACAACGGACAGTCTAAGTTTTCGGCTGGCGGGGCTTATTCCTTTACCTACGCCAGCGGCGAATCCGCATTCGGGACATATTCTATTGCTGACGACGGGAGCGTCTGCATCGCCTATCGAAACGGGTTCAGCCGCTGTGACCTTTATGTACGCAGCGGTGAGCGCTTGATCCTGATCGACGAAAAAGGGGATCGATATCCGGTACGTGGCGAGTAATTGATCTAATATCATGGTTTCTTTGGTTCATTTGATAGAATAAAATTTATGATCGCGCGGATACAGGCGAGAAAATCTGATGGACAAGGTGGTATTGTCCCGGAAAATCATCTTTGATGTGCGGGGATTGGAAAATGTGCCGGTTTTTGGCTTGGGTTGGTCAGCAACGATATTTGGACGAACTGGTCCTTGAACAGGAACAATCGCTTGTTATTCAAAGCCGAAACGCATTGATCGGGAAGACACCAATCAACGCCGATGGGTTCGGTCTGGCGTGGTACTCTGATCGCGAAACACCATGCTTTTACAAAGACACACACCCGGCCTGGTCTGATGCCAATCTGAAGCAATTGGCGCATCACACTAAATCAAGGCTGTTTCTGGCCCATGTTCGGGCTTCGACGGGTACTGCGACTTCACGAAATAACTGTCATCCCTTTGGCGTCGGCAGATGGAGTTTTATGCATAACGGTCAGGCTGGTGGTCACGACAGAATCCGGCAAGAGCTGGATGCAATGATCCCGGCGCATCTGTATCAGCATCGTATGGGCGCAACAGAGAGTGAGGCGATCTTTCTCATCGCCCATGGAGAGGGGCTGGACGCCGACCCAGTCGGTGCGATGGCTCGTGCGGTAGGACGGGTAGAAACCCTGTCCCGACATAGCGGGTCATTGCCCTACCTTAGGTTTGCTGCTTGCTGGTCAGACGGCAAACGTGTCTATGCGGCCCGTTATGCCTCTGATCAGTTTGCGCCCAGCCTGCATTACAGAGCCTGCAAAGACGGTATCATCATTTCGTCCGAGCCATTGGATGCCGACAATGAGGGTTGGACCGAGATACAGCCCAACACTGTGATCGAAACCGAAGGCTCCGTGGTGACGACCCATGCCTTTGTGCCTTATGTCCCGCAGGAAAAGGAACGGGTCGCCTAAGCGCGACCTTTCCTACAATTGGTTTAACAGTTCTGCGGTCGGCCACGCGTCGGCAGGCAGGCCAAGCCGTTCTTGTTCAGTTTGGACAGCTGCCCTAGTGCCAGCGCCCAGGATCCCGTCGATTTTACCCACGTCATGTCCACGCGCCTGCAGTTTGGTCTGCAATTGCTTCATCTGCGCGCCTGACAAGCCTTGCGGCGGATTCCCTGCGTCATAGATTTGGCCGCCTTCCAGGCGTGTGCCAAAATATGCGGCGGTCAGGACGTAGACAAAGCTCTGGTTCCATTCAAAATAGACGTCAAAGTTTGGATAGGCCAGGAATGCCGGGCCTTTGTGACCCTGTGGCAGGATCAGAGATGCGGGCAGGTTGGCCAGTGATCCGCTGCGCGCCTGAACACCCATCGCCTGCCATTCAGACACGGGTCGCGATTTGCCGGGGCCAGACAAGGACCAATCCATTTCGGTGGGAACATTTACCTCTTGCAGCCAGGGTTCACCCGGACGCCAGCCCAGATGCGACAGCATCTTGCCGCCCGACATCAGCGCATCCGGGGCCGAGGTTTTTAACGACACCTTGCCGTCGCCATCCCCGTCTACACCGTTTTCCAGAATGTCCCGGGGCAGCATCTGTACCATGCCGATCTCACCGGCCCAGGCACCGGTTGTGCGGTTAGGGTCGAAATCCCCTTGGCTATAGAGTTCGATGGCAGCGAAAACCTGTGGGCGGAACAGTTCAGGCCGACGACAGTCATGCGCCAGCGTAACTAGCGCGTTGCGGGTGTTAAAATCTCCCTGCACTGCGCCGTAGTCGGTCTCGAACGCCCAGAAAGCCAGCAAGACACCGCGCGAGACGCCGTATTCCCGCTCGATCCGGTCAAACACTGCGTCGTATTTGCGTGACATGGACGTACCGCGATCAATACGGTTCTGCGAGATCAGGCGGCGCGAGAAGTCGATGAACGGTTTCTGGAATACACCTTGCGCCCGGTCCGCCCGCAGAACGGCGCTGTCCTGCTGAACGCCATTGAAAAAGCCGTTCACGGTGGATTCGTCGAACCCTTGTTGAATGGCCTCGGCCTTCAGACCCTTCACGAAGGAATTGAACCCGCCGCCGCATTGGGCCAGTGCAGGTGCGGCAAACAGGGTGGCGGCAAGGATGCCCGAGAGTAAACGCATTTTAGGGTCCGTCAGAAAATGAAGCTGACCCCAACCCACACCGACACGAGGCCCAGCGCAAGCCCCCATACCCGCCAAAGCATGTCACATGCGCGGAAAATCTCTGACGCGCCGATGTTTCGCGGCGCATCACCGTTGACCCAGGCCAGATCGCGGACCTGTCCGTCATAGCTGCGCGGCCCGGCAAGGGCGACGTTTAAGGCGCGCGCCATCGCGGCCTCGGGCCAACCGGCATTGGGAGAAATATGGCGGTGTGCATCCGCGACCATTTCCGGCCAGCGCGTCCATTGACCAGAAAGCGCCACGATCATAACGCAGGTCAGACGGGCAGGGATCAGATTCAACACATCGTCCAAACGCGCGGCGGCCCAGCCAAAGTCGCGGTACTTTTCAGAGCGGTAGCCGATCATGCTGTCGGCTGTGTTGACTGCCTTGTAGATCAATAGTCCGGGGAGGCCCGCAACCAGAAACCAGAAGGCTGGCGCAATCACCCCGTCGCTGAGGTTTTCGGCGGAGCTTTCAATAGCAGACCGTGCGACCTGAGCCTCGGTCATGTCCCGCGTATCGCGTGAAACGATCATAGCGACCTTGGCCCGGCCCTCAGCCAATGATTTGCGCAACCCATCACCTACGTCGCGGACATGCGTCACCAGCGATTTCTGTGCCAACAATATCGCACCCAGGATGATTTCCGCGACTGGGCCCAACAGCGCCAGCGCGCGGCCCAGAAACACTGCAGCAAAGACCAAAAGCAGCACGACGACCACGCCCTTCAGCCGCCTCTGTTTTCCCTGGTTCAGGCGTTGATCCAGCCAGCCAATGCCATTCCCAACCATCACCGCTGGATGCCGGATGCGCGACCAAAGCCAATTTGGCTCTCCCAGTGCCGCGTCCAGACACATGGCGCAGACCAGCAGGAAAGCGGTGCTCACAACGCTGTCTCCAGCCGGCTCCACCCATCTTCGGGCGGCAGGCCCAGACGCAGATAAGTGCGAGAATAGGGAAAAACGCGGCTCCAAATTTGGGAGCTGGCGAGCTTAGCCTGCCAAGCGATAGCGTCGTCTACATCGTAAAGGCGAAACAAGGTGGTTCCACCGACCAGTTTTGCACCTTTGCCAGTTACGATCCGGTCCAGCCGTTCTGCTGCATCTGCCAATTGTTGTCGGGTTGCGTCGGCCCAATCGACGTCCCTCAGTGCCTGTTCCCCGATCCGAAGGGCAGGGCCGGAAACGGCCCACGGCCCGGTCAGATCGTTCAGTTTTGTGATCAGTTCAGGTTGGCCAATCGCAAAGCCCAGCCTTAGCCCGGCAAGCCCCCAGAACTTGCCGAAACTCTTCAGCACGATCACACCGGGTTGCTCGGTCAGATGAATCAGAGATGTATCTGGGCGGATATCGCAAAAGCTCTCATCAATCACGGTCAATGGGGCATTGACATCGTCCGCGCTCCAGATGCGCCCGTCCGGGTTGTTGGGGTTCACGATGACGCGCGCCTCGGCTGGACCATTTGGTTGAACCGTCCAGCCTTGCGCGGCAAAGGCCGCGGCGTGTTCGTTGTAGGTAGGTGCCGTGATTTGAACCCGGCCCGTCGTCGCAAGGGCAGGAATGCGCGCAATGACTGCTGATGCGCCGGGCGCAGGCAGGATCGCAGCACTATCGGGAACGGACCAGAACTGACGCGCCGCTGCAGACAGCCGCTCAAACGCGCCGTGATCAGGCAACGCAGTCCAATCCGACGAGATCAGCCCTGACACCGGGTACGGGTGTGGATTGATGCCAGTCGAAAGATCCATCCAGGTTTCGCGCGCCCCACCGAACCTGGCAATGGCACTGTCCAGCCCTCCGCCGTGGTCGCGCACCGCGCGCGGGTTCAAGTCTGTATTGGGGCTTACCATTGGGATTCTCGTCGGATTTACGTGTTTGGGGCTGCTTCAAGCGGATTTTTGCCGCTTATTCAAGCAAATCCGCGTGATCGGGCCGGTTGGTCGGCATCGTTAACACTTTGTTAAGGAATAAGCGTGATCACAAACAAACGGGGGTCGGCACCGCACACTCTACCAAGTGCCGAGGTTGTTGCAAATGAAAGTATTGATTGTTGAGAGTAACCCCGATCTTGGTCGGGTCTGGAGAAGGCATCTGGAGCGGCAAGGAGCCGAGGTAACGCTTGTTGCCGGGCAAGAGGCTGCGATCCTTGCGCTGTATGGCACGGATTTCGATATCATCGTGTTGGATCTGGTGTTGGAAAACGGCAGCGCCTTAGCGGTTGCCGATTTCGCAAGCTATCGCCGCCCCGAAGCACGGGTGATCTTTGTTACCAACACGACCTTCTTTTCGGACGGATCGATCTTTGCCCACAGCCCGAATGCTTGCGCCTATGTGCAAAGCGGCACGCCGCCAGAGGATCTGGCGGCGATGGTCGAACATTATGCGGCGGGACGCTGACCGCGCCCATGCGGCTCTTGGTAGTCCAGCACCGGGTTCGTAGGGATGATCCGATGCGGATTAATGCTTTCGTGACTAAAGTGATAATGGCGCACGATGTGGGGCATGTTCACTGTCGATGCAACGCCCGGCCATTGGTATAACTCTCGGGTATAAGCCCACAGATTTGGGTAATCGATCAGCCGCCGCCGGTTGCATTTGAAATGCAAATGATAAACCGGGTCGAACCGGATCAGCGTCGTGAACAGCCTCCAATCGGCCTCGGTCAGGCGATCCCCTATCAGGTAGCGGTTAGAAGCCAAACGATCTTCCAGCCAGTCCAGTGTTTCAAACAGCGGATCCACGGCGGCGTCATAGGCTTGTTGACTGGTGGCAAAACCGGATTTGTAGACGCCGTTGTTGACGTTGGAATAGATGCGCGCATTCACCTCTTCGATTTCTTCGCGCATCGCTTCCGGCCAATAATCGTTGGTGTTGCCAGTGATCCCGTCAAAGGCCGAATTGAACATGCGGATGATTTCCGAGCTTTCGTTCGATACGATCGTCTGCTGTTTCTTGTCCCAGAGGATCGGCACTGTGACCCGGCCCGAATAAGAAGTGTCGGCCTTGGTGTAAATCTGGTGGGCAAAGTCCAGACCGTACAGGGTGTCCCCGGTTGCCCCATTGCCATCAGTCTCAAAGGTCCAGCCCTTATCCAGCATGTCGGGATGAACAACAGAAACAGAGATGTGATTGGTCAAACCCTTGAGTTCCCGGAAAATCAGAGTTCGGTGCGCCCAGGGGCAGGCATGGCTTACGTAAAGATGATACCGCCCGGTTTCAGCGTTGAACCCGCCCTTGCCCGAAGGCCCGGCGCTGCCATCGGCCGTTAGCCAGTTGCGAAACTGTGCGGCGCTGCGTTTGAACGCGCCGCCAGTGGATTTGGTGTCATACCAGGTGTCATGCCATTTACCGTCGACCAACAGGCCCATCTCATGCCCTCCGAAAAGCGATTACGCCAAACATAGGCTGTCGCGTAGGGCGTTCCTATGCGAGGGCGCGCGCATCCTGCCTGCGCATGCGCACAGGTTGGACTGGGATTTCTGTGCAACAGATTGAATTCTCGGTTCGTATTGAAGTTACGTTCACTGGATTTTCATAATTTGCGCCTCACAATAGAGTACTCTGCCGGGGGAACTTTTTATGAGTACTTATATTTCAAAGGAAATAACTGCTGAATTGGATGCGGCACGAATCGCGGGGCTGAAGAAAACCAGCCGACTGCGTGTTGAGATTGGCGACAATACTTACAAAATTCTTCGATTGTGGAGGGATGGGTTTACAGTTGAGGCTGAAACAACGCCACAACTGCGCGGACTTGTGGATATCTATGATGGCGCCAACCATCTGTACCAATGCCTTATCATCGCAGATGAGGATGAAGCGGGCGAGATGCGTTACGAGTTCAAGCGCAGCACTGCTGCAGCCGACAAGGCTCCGCTGGATTTCTACCGCGCGCCGGATGCCCCAATTGCGTTGTTGGGCCACGAGGATTGAGGGGAGGGCCAACGACATCGCCGTTGGCCACCTCGTTCACTGCAAATCAGCAAAAGCAAGCTTTAGTCGGTCGCATGCGTCTTCGACCCGGGCGCGTTGAGTGGCCAGGTTAAACCGCTCAAATGTCTCACCACCTGCGCCAAAGCCGGGTCCGGAGGAGGTCGCAATCTTAGCATCTTTGCGCAAACGGCGGACAAACTCATCGTGGTTCATACCGGTGCCTGAAAAATCGATCCACGCAAGATAGGTGGCCTGCAGGGGCATGGACCACAGACCGGGAATTTCGGCGATGGCGGCATCGAAGACCTCGCGATTGCCCGCAAGATGCGCGACTTGTTCGTCGACCCATGCGGCCCCTTCCGGCGTGTAGGCTGCGGTGATCATTGCCACGCCCAGCGCGCTGGGGTCGTAATCAAGCGTCTGAATGCGATGGCGCATGGCGGCACGCAGTTTGGGGTCGGGGATGATCATATTGCCGGTACGCTGTCCCGCGATATTGAAAGTTTTAGACGCCGCTGTCAGGGTCACGGTCCAAGGTCGCGCATCGGGTGCCGCCACATCCATCGGCACGAACGTGTTTCCGGGATAGACCAGATCGTGATGGATCTCGTCAGAAACCAATATCAGTCCATTGCGCTCGGCAAACGCAGCCACAGCGTGCAGTTCATCCCGTGTCCAAACCCGACCCGAAGGGTTCTGGGGCGAACACCACAGCAGCATCTTCTCGGATCCGTCCAGCCGTGATTGGGCGTCGTCCAGATCAAGCCCATAGGTGTCACCCTGCCGCACCAACGGGCATTCCACCACGCGGCGACCGGATTTGTTCACCTTGTGGGCGAACTCATGGTAGACCGGCGTAAAGATCACTACGCCGTCGCCGGGTTCGGTCCAAACGTCCAGGCAAAGGGCGATTGCATTGCCCAACCCCTGTGAGGTCAGCACCCAATCGGTGTCGATTTCCCAGTTGTGGCGGTTTTTCATCCACCATTGGACCGATGCCAGATAATTCGGGTGTATCCACGAATACCCAAAGACGCCGTGATCGGCGGCCTTGCGAACTGCGTTAATCACGCAAGGGGCCGTGGGATAGTCGGAATCTGCGGTCCACATGGCCAGCCCGTATTCGGGCGAAACGCCATACAGCTGCTCCATCTTGTCCCATTTTGAACTGTTGGTTCCCCGGCGGTCGATCAGGTCGTTGAAAGTCATGTCTTCTCCATCTGTCCGGTCGAAAGCTAGCCACAAAAACGACAGGCGCAAGGGGGGGCGTTGCGGCTGGGAGCGGGATGGCCTAAATCAACCCCATGAAACGCAATATCCTGATCCATCCCGATCCCCGCCTGAAAAAGGTCTGTGCGCCCGTAGCCGACATCAGTGACGAACTGCGCACGCTGGCCGATGACATGCTGGAGACGATGTATGATGCGCCCGGCATCGGCCTCGCAGCACCTCAGATCGGCGTGCTTGATAGGTTGATCGTGTTGGACTGCATAAAGGAAGAGGGCGAAGCGCCACGCCCGCTTATCATGTTCAATCCCGAAATTATCGCCTCGTCTGAGGAGACCAATGTCTACGAGGAAGGCTGCCTGTCGATCCCTGAGCAATTCGCCGAAGTGACCCGCCCCAAGGTGGTCGACGTCACGTGGTTGGACCGGAATGGCAACCAGCAGCAAGAGTCATTCGATGGCCTTTGGGCGACTTGTGTTCAGCATGAAATCGACCATTTGAACGGCAAGCTGTTCATCGACTATCTCAAGCCGCTGAAACGTCAGATGATCACGCGGAAGATGCAGAAACTAAAACGCGAGCAAGCCCGCGCATGACCGTTCGTACCTGCCTGCCCTGGCCCGACAAACGCCTGCGCACCAAGGCCGAGGACGTCACTGAGATCACTGACGAAATTCGCACGATCTGGGACGACATGATCGACACTATGGAAGCTATGCCCGGTGTCGGTCTGGCCGCGCCACAGATTGGCGTCATGTTGCGTTTGGCAGTTGTTGATGGCTCGGCCGAGAGGGGCAAGGCTGTGCGTCTGGCTAACCCTGAAATCCTGCACAGCTCGATCGAACTGCGAGAACATGACGAGGCTAGCCCGAACTTGCCCGGTGTCTCGGCCAAGGTAAAACGCCCGCGCGCGGTGACGGTCAAGTTTCTGAATGAACAGGGTATGGTGGATCGCCGCGATTTTGTCGGGATCGAGGCCACCAGCGTGCAGCACCAGATCGACCATCTGAACGGCCAGATGTATTTCGATCGGCTCAGCAAGGTCAAACGGGACATGCTGCTGCGCAAAGCGAAAAAACAGGGGTAGAGATGCGCGTTGTATTCATGGGCACGCCCGACTTCTCGGTTCCTGTGCTGGATGCTCTGGCCGAGGCGGGGCATGAGATCGTTGCCGTCTATTGCCAGCCGCCGCGCCCAGCGGGTCGAGGCAAGAAGGACCGCCCGACACCTGTTCATGCTCGGGCCGAAAAACTGGGGCTGACCGTCCGCCATCCGGTGTCTTTGAAATCTACTGAAGAGCAGAGCGCTTTTGCGGCACTGAACGCAGATGTGGCTGTCGTGGTGGCGTATGGCCTGATCCTGCCGCAACCAATTCTGGACGCGCCAAAGCAAGGTTGCTTGAACATACACGCCAGCCTACTGCCGCGCTGGCGCGGGGCGGCCCCGATTCACCGGGCGATCATGTCGGGGGATGCGCAAACCGGGATATGTATCATGCAGATGGAGGCCGGGTTGGACACGGGCCCCGTTCTTATGCGCGAGGCAACAAATATCGGGATCGAGGAAACCACCGATCAACTGCATGACCGCCTCTCAGTGATGGGCGCACAACTGATCATCGAAGCACTGCGTGACCTGCCGGATTTGACACCCGAGCCGCAGCCCGAGGTTGGCGTGACCTATGCCGCCAAGATCGACAAGTCTGAGGCGCGGATTGACTGGTCCCGTCCTTCAGCCGAGGTCGATCGGCAGATCCGAGGGTTGTCGCCATTTCCCGGGGCCTGGACTGAGATTGATGGCAACCGGGTGAAAATGCTGGCGTCGCGTCTGGCCGAGGGGCAAGGCGTACCTGGCGAAGTCCTGGACGATGCTCTGACTGTTGCGTGTGGCGAGGGTGCCGTTGATGTGTTGCGCTTGCAACGGGCAGGTAAAGGCGCGCAGGATAAGAAAACCTTTCTGCGGGGCTGGCCTGTGGCCAGGGGAAGCCGGATTTAGAAGGAATAACAGACTTGTACATGACTTTGATGGGGACGGTGTTGATCGCAGCCGTTGTTGGAAGCCTCGCGGAAAAAACCGGCTTTACCCGAAACGGCTATCTGCAATCTATCATCATTTGTATCGGCGGTGCCTTTCTGTTTTTCTTTGCTCAAATCATGTTTGGCAGGATGTTCGGGTTTAACCTAGCTTTTGGGTCCCCGGGTTTGAACGCTATCGTGTCATCCGTCGGCGCGCTGATCATCGTGCCGACTCATTGGAGGAAGTGACATGCCTGTCATTGCCCTGATCGTCATCGGAGCCGCTGCTGGGTTCCTTGCCACCCGCCTGATGCGGATTGAGGCCAACATTCCCACGACCATGCTGATCGGGATCGTTGGCGCGCTTGTCGGCGGCTTCCTGTTGCGGGCCTTGATCACAGTGGCGGGTTGGTTGTCTGGCTTTGTCGGTGCAGTTCTGGGCGCGCTGCTGGTGATTTGGATCTGGCAGACCTACCTGCGGCGTTGAACTGCGCTACCGCTCGTCGCAAATCACTGTCGAACCCAATGAACTCGACCTGCCCGTGGCCATTTTGAAGCGATTTGCTTCCTCCGCCGACATCCAGTGCATTTCGTCCTCGGGCGCAGCATCAAGCGTGAACCAGTAAAAGGCCGGGTCGACGCCAATGTCATCGAAATAGTCGAGATAGCGATCATGCTCGGGGTGGTCTTCCGGCAGGTTCGCGGCAACATATCCGCCGCCGCCCCAGCTATGGACCCCGACACATGCGCCAGGTTCCAGGGTACGTTGATTGCCCGCTAGAAACAGGTCGGTGCCGCCAGACGCGACCAAGCCATCAGAAGGTACCACTGTATCGAACCCTTCTTCCCTGACAACGCGGCTGAAAACTACATTGGCATCATCATCGACCGAGCCTTCGATGTTCTGCAGCACAAGTGTTTTAATCCCGGGGTTCGAGGCAGTGATTTCTTCGAAAGCATCGAGCGTCGTGTGATCAATGGACCCCGAAGCAACGATTTCATCCCCCTGCACAACGAAACTGACAGGGTCATATTGCGCTGCACAAGCACCAAGAAAGGCCAGTGAGGTAACAAACAAGGGGAGAGTGATGTTCATCTCAGTCCTCACATCTGTGGCGCCGGAAATGCTGTCCGTGTAAATAATACCCGTTTATTGCCGAGGCGGTCGTGACTTGTAAACCGGAAGTCGCCAGCCAAACACCAATGATCCCGCTCTCAGTGCCCAACAGATTAGCGCGCAGGCGGCCAGTGCGGGCAGTTCGTCAAAGCCAAGCCGGTCCGCGATCACAGCGGCCAAGGCCCCGGCAAACGCGCAAGAGACATAGAGTTCGCCTTGTTTCAGGACCAGGGGCACTTCGTTGCAGACCACGTCGCGCATCAACCCGCCTAGACAACCAGTGGTGACGCCCATCAGCACTACGATAACACCGGTTTGATCCATGGATAAAGCCGCGCCCGAGCCCGCCGCGGCGGCGATGGCAAGGGCAAAGCTGTCCAGCCAGATCAACCAGTTGTACCGGCTTTCGACCAAGTGGGCCGTGAAGAAGACCAACACAGCGGCACCTACGGCGATCAGGATGTAATCCGGCTGGCCGACCCAGAATACTGGGTGGCGATCAAGCAGAAGGTCGCGGACGGTGCCTCCTCCCACGGCCGTCAGGCAGGCGATAAAGGCGAAGCCGACCAAATCAAGCTGAGCCCGACTGGCCACCAAAGCGCCAGTTAACGCAAAAACCAGTACCGAGGCATAATCGAGCAGTGCAAGGCCGCTCACGCCTGCGCCTTTTTGGGTTTGAACGGGGCCATGCCTGCGCGTGCCAGTTCATCGGCTTTTTCGTTTTCGGGATGGCCCGCATGGCCTTTGACCCATTCCCAGGTCACTTCATGGCGCGCCTGCGCCTCGTCCAGCCGCTGCCATAGATCGGCATTCTTGACTGGCTTCTTGTTCGAGGTCTTCCAGCCGTTACGCTTCCACCCGAATATCCAGCCGGTCACGCCGTTTTTTACGTAGGCGCTGTCGGTCACCACGGTGATCTTCGAAGGCCGCTCCAGCGTTTCCAGTGCGCTGATCGCGGCCAGTAATTCCATGCGGTTGTTGGTGGTTTCCGCCTCGCCGCCGTTCAATTCGCGCTCTTTCAGGACTTTTTCACCGTCCATCGCGCGCATCAGTACGCCCCAGCCGCCAGGGCCGGGATTCCCCGAACAGGCTCCATCGGTGTAAGCAAACAGTTCAGGCATGCGCGATCACCAGAATAAAGCCATCATAAGAGCCGGCCAGACCTTTACCTACGCCGGTTGTGACCCGGTCGATTGTGAATCCGGTCTCGGCCAGCGCCTCTTCGATCTCAGTCTGTGAGAAATAAGTGTAAAAGCGGTCGATATCGTCGCGGTGTTCGCCCGTACCCAGTTTCAGGCCAAGAAAAAAAGTACCCTCTGGTTTCAGCGCCCGGTGAATGGTGGCCAAGTGGCGCGGGAAATCTTCGCGCGGTGCATGCAGTAGCGAAAAGCTGGCGTAAATACCGTCATATTCGGCCGTTTCGGTCACATCATCAAATGTGCCCACATGTGCATCCACGCCGTTTTCGCGGGCATGATCCACAAAAGCCGGCGTCGCATCCAATGCCCGAACCCGTAACCCTTCACGCAGGAAGAACATGCTGTCCGCACCGGGGCCCGAGCCGAGGTCCAGCACATATCCGCCCGGCGTAACCGCTTCGGCAAAGGCCATGCGCGCTTCGATCTGTTCGGGCGGCAATGGAACGCTCAGATACTCGGCGACGCGCGTTGTGTAGGCGTCAATTGTCTTGCGGTCGGTCACAGGTACACTCCTACAGCAAGGCATATCAGGACGATCACGGTCAGCAAAATGCGCAGCCTAAGCCACCATGTTGGGGTCAATCGCCAATATGCAAACACAGCGTCCAATATCAGCAAGCCGGCGAAACCGTACATCAGGTTGATGCCCGCCTCGACGGGCCCGCCGCCAGTCATGAAGAAAGCCCAAAGCGCCGGAAGGACCGACAGTGCATAGCAAGTTGCTGCCTTGCTGCCAGACGTCTTGGTGGCGAACCCCCACAGAACACCGGACATAAAGCTAAGAATGACCGAGCCGTAGAACAGTTGAATATAAGGCCCGACAAACCGCGACCCCAGCGCCTGTCGCCCCCAGTCCTGCAAATCGCCGTTCAGATAGGTCAATGCGCCCCAAATGAATGGGATCAGCCCTGCCAGCGCCAGAACCAGCGGCGCTCTTGGAACACCTCTCATGCGGTTTGCCTCAAGACGCGTGGCACTTTGAATTCAACGTTTTCGACAGCGGTTTCGACCAGTTCGACCGTCACGCAATAGTGGTCGTTGAATGCGTCAATCACCTCATTCACCAGCACTTCTGGTGCGGACGCGCCTGCGGTGATGGCGATGGTCGAGATCCCTTCCAGTGCCCGCCAGTCGATATCGCCTGCGCGCTGTACCAGCTGCGCATAGTTGCATCCGGCGCGCGCGGCAACCTCGACCAGTCGGCGCGAGTTTGAAGAGTTCGGAGCCCCGACAACAAGCAGAGCATCTGATTTGGGTGCTACGGCCTTGACTGCCTCTTGCCGGTTGGTGGTGGCGTAGCAGATGTCTTCCTTATGCGGCCCAACGATGGCCGGAAAACGTGCCTGCAGGGCAGCGATGATATCCTTGGTGTCATCGACTGAAAGTGTCGTTTGAGTGACAAATGCCAGCTTTTCCGGATTGCGCACATGAACCGCGGCCACGTCGTCGACGGTTTCCACCAGCAGCACTTCGCCGTCAGGTAACTGGCCCATGGTGCCGACGGTTTCAGGATGGCCCTTGTGGCCAATCATGATCATCTGCAATCCGGCTTCGGCATGGCGCTGTGCCTCAACATGGACCTTGGAAACCAGCGGGCAGGTGGCATCGACATAGATCATTTCACGCTGAGCCGCCGACGCAGGAACGGATTTCGGTACGCCATGCGCTGAAAAAATAACTGGTCGGTCGTCAGGACACTCATCCAGTTCTTCGACAAAGACTGCACCCTTGGCGCGCAGGCCGTCTACGACAAATTTGTTGTGGACGATTTCGTGCCGCACATAAACCGGGGCTCCCCATTTTTGCAGCGCCATTTCGACGATCTTGATCGCCCGGTCGACACCGGCGCAGAACCCGCGCGGGGCTGCGAGGTAAAGGGTGAGGGGCGGCTTGGTCATGTCGTGGTCTCCATAGGCCACAGGTAAGTCTTTTCCTAGCCGTGGTCCAGACAGGACGTTGTCATTGATCTGACATGAAACGCTGTTAGCCAGTAAGTGTTTCAGCACCTGTGTTTAGTTAAAGAAGCGCGGCCAGGTTCAAATAAACCTGACCGCGCCAATTTCTTCCCCCAAGGCTAGTGAGTGGCCTTGTATTACTGTCCACCCGCAGCAACGCTGCGCGGCTCCATCGGCATCTCGCGCGGAGGTCGTCCGATCACATCGCGCAGGTCTTCAAGTTCGATGAAGTTGTCCGCCTGGCGGCGCAGCTCGTCCGAGATCATCGGCGGTTGGCTGCGGATGGTCGAAACCACCGAAACGCGCACGCCCTGACGCTGAAGGCTGGCAATCAGCGGGCGAAAATCCCCATCACCCGAAAACAGCACAATATGATCGACGCGCGGAGCTAGCTCCATGGCGTCCACGGTCAGTTCGATGTCCATGTTTCCTTTGACTTTCCGACGCCCCATACTGTCGGTGTATTCCTTCGCCGGTTTTGTCACCATGGTGAAGCCGTTGTAGTGCAGCCAGTCAACCAAGGGACGGATCGGGGAATACTCGTCATTTTCCAATAGCGCTGTGTAGTAAAAAGCCCTAAGCATCTTGCCGCGGCGCATGAATTCCTGGCGCAGCAATTTGTAGTCGATGTCAAACCCCAGTGCTTTTGCGGCCGCATAAAGATTCGAGCCGTCGATGAACAGCGCTAGCCGTTCGTCTTTATAGAACATAAATAGGTCCTTCCGGTATAATACAGAGCGCCGGAGTGTTACGTGAGTGGGTATTGGAAATAAGCGGCGCGCTGGTATCCCTATAATTAGGCCATTTCGGACTTATCGCAAGCATGCAATTCGCCGAATATAGTGAATGGAACGCACAAAACTATGTCAAAAGCGGTTATCGCACTGGGTGCAAATCTCAATTTGAGAGGACAGGGGCCCAAGGTGACACTTGGCGATGCTCTTGACGCGTTATTGCGTCAGGGGTTGGTGATTCGTGCCGTAAGTCGTTTTTTTGAGACCCCGTGCTTTCCCGCGGGTGCCGGACCGGACTATATCAACGCGGCTGCATTGATCGAATCGGACAGGACGCCTGCCGAATTGTTGCATTTGCTTCACCAGATTGAGCATCAGTATGGCCGCGAAAGAGTGCAGCGGTGGGGTATGCGAACTCTGGACCTGGATTTAGTGTGTTACGATGATCTAGTTCTGCCTGATCATGCCCAATACGACAAATGGTTGACCCTTTCGGCTGAGGAGCAGACCCAAAAAGCGCCAGATCAGCTGATCATACCCCATCCGCGCCTTCAGGATCGCGCTTTTGTGTTGGTTCCGATGGCAGACGTGGCCCCGGACTGGCGGCATCCGGTCCTGGGGCGGACGGTGACCGAAATGCTTGCAGACCTGCCCGCAGCGGATATTGAAGCAGTCACGGCAGCGTGAAGGGTGCATTTGCAGCATTTCTTGCTTGTCAAGGCAGGGATTCGCCCTTAGATAAACCTCTTCCTGACATGGATTCAGTAACGGAGAGCGCTCAATGGCCCGCGTAACGGTTGAAGATTGCGTAGACAAGGTTCCGAACCGGTTTGAACTGGTGATGCTTGCCGCCCATCGTGCGCGCGAGATTTCCGCCGGTGCGGGGATCACCGTGGACCGTGACAACGATAAAAACCCCGTTGTGTCGCTGCGCGAGATTGCCGACGAAACCCAAAGCGCCGACGATCTGCGCGAGCGCTTGATCGAGGCCAACCAGACCCAGATCGAGGTCGACGAGCCGGAAGAAGATCAGATGGCTCTGCTGATGGGTGCGGAATCGGACAAACCTGCCGATGACGACATGTCCGAAGAGAAGCTGTTGCGCGCTCTGATGGAGGCTCAAGGCCAGGGGTAAGCCCCAAAGATGAAGGTGCGGACCGGATGATTTCTGCAGACGACCTGATTGCGCTGGTCCGCAACTACAACCCAAAGACAAATGCTGACCGCATCGCCCGGGCCTATGAGTTCGGGAAGCAGATGCATGATGGTCAGTTCCGCCATTCTGGCGAACCCTACTTTACCCACCCAGTAGCCGTAGCCGCCATCCTGACTGAACAGCGTCTGGATGATGCGACGATCATCACGGCGCTGCTGCATGACACGATTGAAGACACCAAAGCCAATTATGGCAAAGTGTCCGAGCTGTTCGGCGAAGAGGTAGCCAAGCTGGTCGACGGCGTCACCAAACTGACCAACCTGCAACTGTCCAGCCGCGAAACCAAACAGGCCGAGAACTTCCGTAAGCTGTTCATGGCCATGTCCAAGGATCTGCGAGTTATTCTGGTCAAGCTCGCTGACCGTCTGCACAACATGCGCACGATCAAGGCGATGCGGCCTGAAAAACAGGTTCAAAAGGCGCGCGAGACTATGGATATCTACGCGCCGCTTGCAGGTCGGATGGGTATGCAATGGATGCGCGAAGAGCTTGAAGACCTTGCTTTCCGCGTTCTGAATTCCGAAGGCCGTCAGTCTATCATTCGCCGCTTCATCACGCTGCAGCGTGAAACCGGCGACGTGATCCACCGGATCACTGGCGACATGCGGCACGAGTTGGAGAAGGCGGGCATCGAGGCCGAAGTGTTCGGTCGTGCCAAAAAACCCTATTCGATCTGGCGCAAGATGCAGGAAAAGGATCAGGGCTTTTCGCGCCTGTCCGATATTTACGGCTTTCGCATCATCACCCGGTCCGAAGAAGATTGCTATCGCACGCTTGGTGCCATTCACCAGCGTTGGCGCGCTGTGCCGGGGCGGTTCAAGGATTACATCAGTCAGCCGAAATCAAACGGGTATCGATCGATCCACACAACGGTTTCGGGGCGCGACGGGAAACGGGTCGAGGTGCAGATCCGTACGCGCCAAATGCATGACGTAGCCGAAACCGGCGTTGCGGCGCATTGGTCATACCGCGATGGCGTCCGTTCGGAAAACCCTTTTGCCGTCGATCCGGCGAAGTGGATTGCAAACCTGACCGAACAGTTCGACAGCGAGGAAGATCACGAGGATTTCCTCGAAGCAGTCAAACTGGAAATGTACTCGGATCAGGTGTTTTGCTTCACGCCTAAAGGTGACGTGGTCAAGCTACCGCGCGGGGCCACGCCGATTGATTTCGCCTATGCGATCCACACCCGTATTGGACATGCCTGCGTTGGTGCCAAGGTGGACGGCATTCGTGTGCCATTGTGGACGCGCATTAAGAATGGTCAGTCTGTGGATGTGATCACCGCGGATGGTCAGACGCCCCAAGTTACCTGGCTTGAGATTGCGGTGACCGGCAAGGCGCGAACCGCCATTCGACGCGCCCTGCGCGAGGTCGACCGGGAAAGGTTTATCAAGCTGGGCAAGGAACTGGCGCGCTCTGGGTTTGAACATGTTGGCCGCAAGGCCACCGACAAGGCGCTGGACACGGCGGCGAAGCACCTGCGCCTGAAAGACCGGCACGAATTGTTGGCCCGTTTGGGCAGCGCCGAGCTGACGGCGCATGATGTAGTCAGTGCTGTTTACCCTGAACTGACCCAGGATGAGGGGGACGCCATTTCCCCGCGCCGCGCGGTGATCGGCCTTGAGCCCGGCCAAAAATTCGACCGCGCCCCCTGTTGCCAGCCTTTGCCGGGCGAACGCATCGTAGGCATAACGTATCGCGGCAAGGGTGTTGTCGTGCATGCGATCGACTGTGACCGCCTCTCAGAATTCGAAAGCGAACCTGATCGCTGGGTCGATTTGCACTGGCATTCGGGAACGCACCCGGCTGTCTATGGAGCGACGCTGGATATGACCATCGGTAACGATGCCGGTGTGCTGGGACGCATTTGCACGTTGATCGGCGAGAAAAAGGCCAATATCTCGAACCTCGAATTCGTCGACCGCAAACCGGATTTTTACCGCTTGCTGATCAATGTCGAACTGCGTGACCTGGAGCAGTTGCATTCGCTCATGCTGATGCTCGAGGCCGAAAGCGACGTGGCGGCTGTGGAGCGGTATCGGGACAGGGCAAAAACCGCAGTTGCGGCTGGCTGAGAAGGGGTGATCAGGAGTGGTTTTCAAGCGCCGAGACCGACGCTCGCCTGTCCAGATCGCGTCTGAATTCGTCTATCCCCGAGGTGGATGGACGCGGGCCTTTCACTACGTCAAACACCGTGTTCGCAGGCTGCCGGATTCCCCCGAACGCATCGCGCGCGGGATCGGCGCGGGTGTTTTCACGGCCTTTACCCCTTTCTACGGGCTGCATTTTTTAGTTGCCGCCGTAATCGCTCGTCTGATCAACGGCAATATTCTGGCCGCGCTCAGCGGGACGTTTTTTGGCAATCCTCTGACCTATGTGCCCATTGGGGTCGTGTGTCTGCAGACGGGTCATTTCCTGCTGGGTGATGATTTTAGAAAAGAAGAAACCAAGGGCTTGATGAAAAACTTCGGCGACGCGCTGGGGGATCTCAAGAACAACTTTGTTGCTTTGTTTACCGACCGTGTTGCTGATTGGCGGGGCTTGAGCGTTTTTTATGATGAGGTGTTTTTTCCATATTTTATCGGCGGGATATTGCCCGGATTGCTGGCCGGAGCGATCTGCTATTACCTCAGCCTGCCATTGATCCGGACGTACCAGCAACGCCGTCGTGACAAGATCAAGGCAAAGTTTGACGAAATCAAACGCTTGGCCGAAACAAAGCCTGCCGTTCCACATACGAATGCCCTAGGTTCGGACCAAGGGCTGAAGAAGGATTCGAGCGATGTCTGACAACCAACTGCGTCTTGGCGTGAATATCGACCACGTGGCCACAGTGCGTAACGCTCGGGGCGGGGCCTATCCTGACCCTTTGCGCGCTGCAAAGTTGGCCGAAGAGGCCGGTGCTGACGGCATCACCGCGCATCTGCGCGAAGATCGCCGCCATATCTCGGATGCAGATATCGACGGGTTGATGGAGGTTCTGTCAGTACCGCTGAACTTTGAGATGGCCGCGACGCCAGAGATGCAGAAAATTGCGCTGCGCCACAAACCTCATGCCGTTTGCATCGTTCCCGAAAAGCGCGAGGAACGCACCACTGAAGGCGGGCTGGAAGTCGCGCGCGAGGAAAACAAGCTGGCCCATTTCATTGCACCGCTGCGCGAAGCCGGGTGCCGTGTGTCGATCTTTATCGCCGCGGACAAGCGCCAGATCGAAGCCGCACACCGGATTGGCGCCGAAGTGATCGAGCTGCACACCGGTGCATATTGCGACGCGATGGCCGAGGGTCACATGGACGCGGCCAACCGCGAACTAGAAGCCCTGCGCGAGATGTCATCATTTGCCCATTCGCTGGGCCTTGAGGTCCACGCGGGGCACGGCCTGACCTATGACACCGTGCAACCGATCGCGGCGTTCCCCGAAGTGCGCGAGTTGAATATTGGCCACTTCCTGATCGGCGAGGCCATCTTCCGCGGTCTCACACCAGCGATTGCCGAAATGCGCCGCCTGATGGACGAGGCGCGGGCATGATCACGCCCGGATTTGTCGCCATCTGGTTTGCCTGGCTGATGGCCGGTGGCTCTCCGGGACCGGCGACTATGGGGATCGCCGGAACGGCTATGAACGAAGGCCGTCGCGCGGGGTTGGTGTTTGCCTTGGGTATCTGCGCGGGATCTGCTGCGTGGGGCATTGCCGCTGCGCTGGGGCTGTCAGCGATCATGCTGTCCAATATCTGGGTGTTCGAGGTAATCCGCTATGCGGGCGTGGCCTATTTGGGCTGGCTGGCGGTCAAGGCATTGCGCCGGGCAATGACGTCAGATGAAGTCGCTATGGGCAACCCCGTCACCGGCTCTTTGCGCGCAATATTTGCCAAGGGCGCGGCCATCCACCTGACAAACCCAAAGGCTATCCTGAGTTGGGGTTCGATCTATGCCATCGTGGCCCCGAATGATGCGAGCCTGTCGATGCTGCTGGGTTACTTCGCCATGCTCTATGCAGGATCTTTGCTTGTCTTCATCGGCTACGCCTTTCTCTTCTCCTCGGAACGTATGGTGCGAGCCTACCGCCGCGCCCGCCGCTGGTTCGATTTTGCATTTGCCGGTTTTTTTGGACTGGCAAGTTACAAGATTCTGACGGTGCGGTTGGGTTGATAAGGGCAAGGGAATGAACTTCAGTCTTCTCAGATACCTAGCGGTGTTTTCAGCGGCATATCTTACCGTTAACGTGTTAGGCATTGTCGAACTGGTCTGGCTGGCTTTGTCGCTGGAATTTGAATTCAACAGATACTTGGGATCGCGGTTTTTGTTCCTCTACCCGGGGATCATTTTTGGTCAGTACATCCTGGATCAGTTCTTTGCCATGTTGATCGTCATATGCCTTGTTGTGTTTGCCATATCCGCCCTTGTGGAAGGGTATTACTACTACAATCGTAATTCCGCTGTACCATCCAATGTGAGCATGTTGTCTGGATCAGTTGCGATGGCGGTGAGTGGAATGGGGGTGATCTACTTGGCTATTCTATTGATTTACTTCATTGTTCTCGGAGACCTGTCCCTTCTCGAATTCGGGTTCGACTTTTGGGAGTATTATTGGATTGCAGCCCTAATAGTTTCTGCGTCGATCGTGTGCCGCGTTGCGTTTGGCGTCGGTCTCAGACAGGCGCAACCCGTTACAAAAGGTATTGCCAAATGATCCTCGGTATCGGCACGGATCTCGCGAATATAGACCGCATTC
Organism: Ruegeria sp. BI12; assembly: GCF_056537985.1. NCBI lineage: Bacteria > Pseudomonadati > Pseudomonadota > Alphaproteobacteria > Rhodobacterales > Roseobacteraceae > Ruegeria > Ruegeria sp. BI12. The sequence goes on from NZ_JBQFSL010000001.1 coordinate 463,200, forward strand.
AGGGTACGCTCGACCGGTTCGGAGACCGGTTTCGCAACCGTGTATTCACTGAGATTGAACAGAGCAAAGCCGAACGACGCGCTGATGTCGCCGGAACCTATGCCAAACGCTGGGCTGCAAAAGAGGCATGTTCTAAGGCGTTAGGCACGGGTCTGGCTATGGGCATCGCCTGGAAGGATATGTCGGTGACCAATCTACGCACGGGTCAGCCAGTGATGCATGTCACGGGGTGGGCGGCGGATCGACTGAAAGAGATGACGCCCGAAGGGTATGAGGCCATCATCCACGTCACCCTTACCGACGATCACCCTTGGGCACAGGCATTCGTGGTGATCGAGGCGCGCCCGCTTCAAGATAGCACCACGCAGCCTTGACTTGCCCCCACCCGACCCGCATGTAGCACCCCAACAACCTAACGACCGGAGAGCAGTATGGCCGAGGAAGCCAAAACAGGTAACGCCGTGTGGGAGACGATCAAGACCATCGTATATGCCCTGCTGATCGCGGGCGTGTTCCGCACGATCCTGTTCCAGCCATTCTGGATTCCGTCGGGCTCGATGAAGCCCACCTTGTTGATCGGCGATTTCCTGTTCGTCAACAAAATGTCCTACGGGTATTCCTACGCGTCATGCCCCAGCCTGATCATCCCGAGCGTCGGCCTGAATGTTGACGCCGAAGATATCTGCGGCTGGATGCAAAGCGGCGAAAACACCCGCATCTGGGGTGGTGACCCCGAACGTGGTGACGTCATCGTTTTCCGCCACCCGGTCAGCGGCCGCGATTACATCAAGCGTCTGATCGGCCTGCCCGGGGACCGCATTCAGGTGCGGGACGGTCAGATCATCCTGAACGGCACACCGGTACAACAACAGCCTGATGGCGTGTTCACTGAAATTGCCGAACCACAAGGTTCGCAAGGTCTGCGCCCGCGCTGCGAAAATGGCCCTGTCGGCTTCGGCGGTGTCTGCGAAAAGTCGCGGATGATCGAAACCTTGCCCAACGGTGTGTCATACGAAGTGCTGAACATCGGCAATCAGGCGGCGGACAATACCGGTATCTATACGGTTCCCGAAGGCCACTACTTTTTCATGGGTGACAACCGCGACAACTCTAGCGACAGTCGCGTGCCGCAATCCGCAGGCGGCGTCGGCTATGTGCCCTACGAAGACCTGATCGGTCGGGCGGACCGTATCCTGTTCTCGTCTGCTGGCCGGTCGATGCTGTTCTTCTGGACGTGGCGCGGGGATCGCTTCTTCAAGGCGGTCAATTGAGGCCTTCTGCCGAGATAAAGGCGTTCCAGCAGCGTCTGGGGTATGAATTCGCCAACCCTGAACTGCTGGTGCGGGCGCTGACGCATGGTTCGGTGTCGTCCGCGACACGACCCGACAATCAGCGGTTGGAGTTTCTGGGTGATCGGGTTCTGGGCCTTGTCATGGCGACCGCCTTGCTGGAGGCCGACAAGAAAGCTTCGGAAGGGCAATTAGCCCCGCGGTTCAATGCGTTGGTCCGCAAAGAGGCCTGCGCCGATGTGGCCCGACAGATCGACCTTGGCGCGGTGCTGAAACTGGGCCGGTCCGAGATGCTGTCAGGTGGGCGCCGCAAACAGGCCCTGCTGGGTGACGCGATGGAGGCGGTGATCGCCGCAATCTATCGCGATGCCGGATTTGAGGCAGCCCGGGACGTCATCCTGCGACTGTGGGGAGATCGTGTCCACAACGTTGAAGCGGATGCCCGGGACGCCAAAACATCGCTTCAGGAATGGGCGCAGGCGCGCGGGCAAAAACCGCCCGCTTACGTCGAGGTCAAACGCAGCGGCCCCGATCACGCCCCGGTGTTTACGATTGCGGCTCGGTTGCAGGACGGAACTGAAGCGCAGGCAACGGCAGGGTCGAAACGTCAGGCGGAACAAGCCGCCGCGAAGGCGCTGCTGGACCAGTTGAAATAGCAACTCTCGACAGCCCGAATATGTCACAATTCTCAATCTAACTTGAGGCCTATGGCAGACCTCGGGTCGCGGGCGTATCTGAACATCATCCGCTTTGGCGCATTTCTAAGAACAAGCGAGCAAAGCGAAATGGATACAATGAGTTGAGGCATTCCATGCAAAACGCAAAACTGACTACTGTGAATATCGGCTTTCTGTTTATCGCCGGTTTCATCGCTACGATCGCCTTCGATTTCTGGGGGCAGGTTGTCAGCCCCGGCATCGGCTGGGCCAATCTATCGCCCGAAGGACTTGCGCAAAGCCTGCTGGCCAGTCTCGGCTTGCCCAGCAATGCCTTTCTTGGCTTCTTCGTGCATTTCTATCTTGTGGGCCTGATTGCCTATCCGCTGGGGTGGTTTCTTATTTTCAAACCAGTCTGGGTTAAGGTACTTGGCCCCGTTCATATGTTTGTGGCCTCGGCTATCTACGGGTTTGGCCTTTGGGTTTTTGCTTTGGGCGGTATCACGACCTTGTCCGGTCTGCCGACTTTCCTGAACTTCTCGGCGATCACATGGGTCGCACTGATCGGGCATGTTCTTTACGGGATCGTCATGGTTGCCGTCCTGCGCCTGATTGAGCGCCAGAACGGCTGAGCCAAAAAGGGGGGCGCCTGGTGCGCCCCTCATACCACTCGGATAAATCCTGTCAGCCCGGTCTTCTGGTGCTCGATGACATGACAGTGGAACGCCCAGTCGCCCGGGTTATCTGCGACAAGCGCGATCTCGGCCACCTCGTCCTTCAGCAGCAGCATCGTGTCGGTCATCAGGGGCGGCAATTTGCGCAGGTTCGACCGTAGCGGGACAAAGGCCAGCCCGTGCAGGTGGATCGGGTGCAGGTTCGGGGATTCATTTCGCAGTCGCAGGACATAGGTTTTGCCCATTTCCAGTGTTGCGAGCGGACCGACACCCTGTGTCGCGTCACCGGGCCAGGGTTTGCGGTTGATCGACCAGAAGTTATACCCCAGCGAGCCGCAGAACCCGTTGTTGGGTTCACCACCTTCGGGGGTCCAACCAAAAACAAATTCCTGCAGTTCGGCGTTGGTCAGATCGGGTTTGGAGACCGGGTTTAAAGGCAGGGGGCGCAAATCTTGCAGGCCTCGTGCAGCCGATGATCCTATCGCGCGCAGCTGCGCCATGGATCTGTGTGGCTGACCCGGCAGTTTGGCCATCAGCGCAACGCTGCGCCCTTCGTTGCCGGGCATTGCAACCGCAATATCCACGCGCTGACCTGGTCCCAACAGAAGTGGCTCATCTGCGCTTGGCATTGGAATGCTGATCTCAAGCGGATGACCATCCCACGCGATGATCCGCGCTTCGCCACCTTCAAGATGTAATTTGTAGATGCGCGTTGTGTCCGTATTCACCACTCGCAATCTTACAAGGCTGCCCGCGGTGTGATCGTAGACAGGACCTTGTATCCAATTGGCGGTTTGGACGTTGCCGAACGTTCCAGCCCGTGCTGCGCCTCGTTGAGTAAAAGCCGGCAGAAACAGACCATCATCGTCCAGCCGGAAATCACGCAAGTTGATCACTTGTTCGCTGTCAAAACCGGGGTTTTCGGGTTCGGCAATCACCATGACGCCCGTCAGGCCGTGGGCCATCTGCTCCATCGTCATACAATGCGGATGATACCAATAGGTGCCTGCATCCGGAGGCGTGAACTCGTAGTTGAAGATCTCACCTTCGCCCATTGGCATCTGGGTCAGGTACGGCACGCCGTCCATATTGTTGCCGATCCGCATCCCATGCCAGTGCATTGCGGTATACTCAGACAGCGTATTGCGCACTGGCAGTTGCATCAACTCGCCCTGTTTGCCGTACAAGACCGGTGGCGGCGCGTTCGGGGACAGGCTGACCATCCCGGTCGTCACCGTATCTCGCAGGGCAAAGCTTGCCGGTTGAATGGTTAACTCCGGCGTCCCCTGCGCCAACCCGAAACCGCCCAGACCCAGCGCGCCGGCAGTGGCCCCGCTGCCCAAAAGAAACTCGCGACGTTTCATGTCTTGCCTCATTTTCCGATGGTTGCCTGGCTGGATTTGGCGCGGCTTGGATGAGGCGTGCCACCGATTTTGCATGGCCGCAATGCGACAAATCCCTCTGGCCCGCCGGGGCTTTCTGCTATAGGGGTGCGCACTTGCAAACAGGATCGCCAGACACATGACCACACGCGCCGGATTTATCGCCCTGATCGGAGAGCCCAATGCAGGCAAATCCACCCTTCTGAACCGCATGGTCGGGGCCAAGGTCTCGATCGTGACGCATAAGGTGCAAACCACCCGCGCCCGTATTCGCGGCGTGGCGATGGAAGGCGATGCACAACTGGTCTTTGTGGACACTCCCGGTCTGTTCAAACCTCGCCGCCGTCTGGACCGCGCCATGGTTGCAGCAGCCTGGGGCGGGGCAGCAGATGCGGATGTTGTTGTGCTGATGGTCGAGGCGCATCGTGGCATTACCGAAGGGGTGGAGCGCATCCTTGAGGGTCTGGAAGAGATTGGGCAGGGTCGAAAGATTGCGCTGGCGATCAACAAGATCGACAAGGTCCAATCTGAGGTGCTGCTGGCCCTGACAAGTGACCTGAACGCACGCTACCCGTTTTCCGAAACCTTCATGATTTCCGCTGAAAAGGGTTATGGCGTTGACGATCTGCGCAAATGGCTGGCGTCAGAATTGCCCGAAGGCCCGTGGTTGTATCCCGAAGATCAGATTGCAGATTTGCCCCTGCGCATGATCGCCGCTGAAATGACTCGCGAGAAACTGACCCTGCGCCTGCACCAGGAACTGCCCTATCAGCTGACGGTCGAGACCGAAAACTGGGAAGAGCGCAAAGACGGTTCCGCCAAGATTGATCAGGTCATCTATGTCATGCGCGACGGTCACAAGGGCATCGTGCTGGGCAAACGTGGCGAGACGATCAAAGCTGTTAGTCAGGCGGCCCGGGCCGAACTGGAAGAATTCCTGGATCGCAAAATCCACCTGTTCATGCAGGTCAAGGTCCGCCCGAACTGGCTGGAAGAGTCCGAGCGTTACTCGGAAATGGGGCTGGACTTCAAAGACGGCAACGCATGACTCGCCTGACGGCCGACTTCTGGGTGCACGCCTATCTGGCGCGACTTCGTTTCCAGGAAATCCCGGCTTTTGTCGTGTCGCATGGTGATGACACGGCGGGCGCTGTTTTGGTCAAACTAAACACGCTGGACGGGCAAGCTGTTGCATTTCAGCGTAGCTTTGATCTGATGAGCGGTGAGCGCAAATGGGTCGAACTCTTATCCGGTGCTGAGGCAGATGTAGACGATGCCATCACCCGGCAACGCAGTTTTGACCCCGACCTTTGGGTGATCGAAGTTGAAGATCGGCAAGGGCGCCATTTATTGGGGGAAGAGGGGTTGGAATAGCTCTCACAGCCATCGGTTTTGACTGTCGCGTCAAGCGCGCCGGTGTTGGGTGAGACCTAGTCAAATTCATAGGTTTTGGCGGAAAACGATATACGGCTTGTTTGAGATTGTACGATTGTCGGCGCTTCGGAGTTCAGCAAATTGCCGACGCAGAGACTCTGGCTTCGATTTCATTGTCACACGCTGCAATTCCATTCACTGCATCCGTTTGATCCAGTCCAACAAAATGCTATCTGAGAATGCGTACATGGCCCTATCGAGTTGAAAAACGATGAAAACCTTTGCTCTGACCTGCTGTTCAATGTGCCTTGTTTTGGGCGTGACAGCGTCATCCGCTTTTGCGCAACAAAGGTTAGGGTGGGTATATCAAATAGACGGGTTGGCAGCCTACCAAAGTGATGCGGACCTAAGTGACGGCGGAGAGTTCTCGGCCAGCCGGGCGTTTTTGCGAACTACCGCTTTGTATAATCTGGATGGTGGAACCTCGGTTGGGCTTTCGGCAAGCATCGGCCGTTTCGACTACAACTTCAGCCAGGCGAACAACCAGCCGTGGGAGGATATCCGCGATATCAGAATCTCGGCCCCGGTACGATTTCGTGTCGGCAACACGGCCAGCGTGTTTTTGTCACCGCAGATCCGATGGGATTATCAAAGCGGCGCGGATGCATCGGACGGCAGGACTTATGGCGTTTTCGCCGGTATCGCTTGGAAGTTAAGCGAGAACCTGACCATCGGCCCCGCCTTCGGGGCGTTTTCTCAGCTCGAAGATGATGATGTCGATTTCTTTCCGGCGCTTCTGGTGGATTGGGATATCAATGATCGATGGAATCTGAATACGGGTTCGGGGATTGGTGCAACGCAGGGGCCAGGCCTGACACTCAGCTATGCGCTGAACGACACAATGACCCTAGGCCTGTCTACCAGGTCCGAGCGTATTCGGTTCCGGCTTGACGGGGATGGGTTGGCCCCGAGCGGAATAGGCGAAGACAAGAGCATTCCAGTTGTGGTTTCCTTTGGCTACAACCCTAACCCCGGTGTTTCGCTGAACGTATTCGCGGGTGCCGAATTAGATGGCCGTCTTACGCTGGATGATGCGAACGGTACGGAACTTAGCCGTCAGAGCTATGAAACAGCGCCGCTGGTTGGGGTGGCCTTTCGGGCTCGTTTCTAGGTCCAAAGGTTCTTGCGGATGCGCACGCCTTGCGATTTGTTGCATGGAAAGGGCGAGCTGTGGATGAGAGGAGCCTGATTTGGACTGGCGCGATCACGGCATCCTGCTGACCACCAGACGCCACGGCGAAACGGCGGCGATTATCGAGGTGTTCACCGAAGATCACGGTCGGCATGCCGGCGTCGTGCGCGGAGGGACAAGTCGCAAGATCGCCCCGATCCTGCAACCCGGCGCACAACTGGATGTTCTTTGGCGCGCCCGGTTGCAAGAGCATATTGGCACATTCCAGGTTGAACCCCTTCGTTCACGCGCTGCAGCGGCGTTTTCCGGGCGGATGGCGCTGGCCGGCCTGAACGCCGTGGTTGCGCTCATGTCGTTTTGTCTGCCTGAACGTGAGCCACACCCGAGCATCTACAAACAGACGGAACAGCTTATGGATCTGCTGGGGCAGGACGATATCTGGCCGCTGGCATACTTGCGCTGGGAATTGGCGTTACTTGAAGAATTGGGTTTTGGCCTGGACCTGTCGACCTGTGTGGTTACAGGGGCAACTGAAGGTTTGATTTATGTCTCACCAAAGACTGGTCGAGCCGTCAGCGCCGCTGGAGCCGGGGAATGGGCGGATAAGCTGTTGCCTCTGCCGCCGTGTTTGCGCGGTGAAGGCTTGGCACCGGACGGCGAGATTGCCGCAGGGTTAAAAACCACCGGTTACTTTTTGGAACACCACCTTGCCCCATCCTTGGGCCACAACCCCTTGCCCGAGGCGCGGGCAAGGTTTGTGGATCAGTTCACTCGGCGGCTTTGAAGACCATCTCGTGCCCGTCGTCATTGCGCAAGATCAGCACGTCGCCGGAAACTTCGGACTGTGTCATCGCAATCAACGCGGCGAAATAGAATCCTTCGGCCTCAAGTCCGGCGCAGGCTGAGCGTGTTGCGGTCAGATCCAGAATCTCAAACCATGGGTAGGGTGCATTCAGGATGCCGCTATAGCTATTGCATGGGGCGTTGCCGGCGATCTTGCCCTCTTCAGGGAACCGCAGCATGGCACTGGACTCGAAAGGCTGTCCGTCAATTTCCTGCAGCACCCAAGTCTTGTCCGCGGCGCCATAGGCGGCAATAGATTCGTCCCTGTCGCATTGAAACAGGCCAATCAAGGGCAGTGTTAGGATCAGGCGCATCATACGGGTGTCCTACTGTCTTGTTGGCGCTGAGGGAACCGGAGAGGCCAGATTAGTAGGGGATCTCACCACTGATCAGTTCGTCGCGAACTTCCAGGCGTGGCCTCCAGTTGTATCTGGTATCCTCAGATACCTGATCCCAAAACAGAGCACCGCTGTTGCGCCATGGATCAAGGATGATGCCATCTTTCATCGTGTCTCCTTTGGCGCTGATAGCGGCAGAATGGTGGATGATCCGAAAAGCGGTTGGGGGCGACGTAGCCCAGTGCACGTCCAGAGTGCGGAAGTTTTCCTGTTGCAAGCGGCGGGTCATGGCCTGCGCCCAGTCGTTGCACAAACCCTTTTCCCGAAATCCGTTGATGACCTTGGTGTTATGGATGATCGCCGGGTCGGTGACGTTCCAATCCCGCTTCAGTTGCTGTGAGTAGGAGTAAGCGATGCTGGCGGCCTTTTGCGCTTCGGCCGGATCGACTTGCGGTCCAAGATCTTCGATCGCCAGCGCAAGTTCGTCTGTCTCGCTCTGGCCCGCCACAGGGTGGGTTGCGGCGCAACCGCCCAGTATCAGGGCTGCGATCATCGCCCAAAGCGCAAAAAATAGTCGGGTCATTCTATCGTCACCATCCTTCGGCCCGGTCTGGGTCGCAGCGTGCCCTAAAGGGGTTTCCGCCAAAAGCAAAGGGGGAAGTTTTTTGTACAGGACACAGAAAGGGTCTCTTTCTTGTCACAGATCGAACGTCATGTATTTGAAGCCAGGGCGTTGAGCAAAGAAAATGACCCGGCACAAGGCCGGGTCTAGTTGGGGAAACGGGATACCTAATTCCGGTCAGCCCAGCAGACGCCGAGCAATGACCTGTGCCTGAATTTCGGCAGCCCCCTCAAAAATGTTTAGAATGCGCGCGTCACACAGAACGCGGCTGATCTTGTATTCCAGCGCGAAACCGTTGCCGCCGTGAATTTGCAGACCATTATCCGCCGCAGCCCAGGCGACACGAGCGCCCAGCAGCTTGGCCATACCGGCCTCAAGGTCGCAGCGGTGACCGTGATCTTTTTCCCATGCCGAGAAATAGGTCAGCTGTCGGGCGATCATGATCTCGACCGCCATCATGGCCAGCTTGCCGGACACGCGCGGGAAGTTGATCAGTGACTTGCCAAACTGCTTACGGTCCTGCGCGTATTGCATTGCGATATCCAGCGCGCTTTGGGCGACACCAATGGCGCGCGCAGCGGTTTGGATGCGTGCGCTTTCGAAGGTTTCCATCAGCTGTTTAAAGCCTTTGCCTTCTTCGCCGCCCAACAGGTTCTCACCTTTGACTTTGAACCCGTCAAAACCTAGTTCGTATTCTTTCATACCGCGATAGCCAAGAACTTCGATCTCGCCGCCGGTCATGCCGGGGGTAGGGAACGGGGTCTCATCTGTGCCGGGCGTCTTTTCCGCAAGGAACATAGACAGGCCGCGGTGATCGGTGGTGTCCGGGTTGGTCCGGGCCAGCAGGGTCATCACATGGGTCCGCGCCGCGTGGGTGATCCATGTCTTATTGCCGGTGATCTCATAATCACCTTCCGCGTTTTTGACCGCGCGCGTACGCAGGCTGCCAAGGTCCGAACCGGTATTGGGTTCCGTGAAGACCGCGGTCGGCAGGATCTCGGCGCTGGCCAGCTTTGGCAGCCAGTTGGCCTTTTGTTCATCGGTGCCGCCCGCGATGATCAACTCGGCCGCGATCTCGGACCGAGTGCCCAGTGAGCCTACGCCAATGTAACCACGCGACAATTCTTCGGAGACCACGCACATCGAGGCTTTGGATAAGCCAAACCCACCGAACTCTTCGGGGATGGTCAGGCCAAAGACACCCATTTCGGCCAGTTCCTCGATGACTTCCATCGGGATCAGCTCGTCTTTGAGGTGCCATTCATGGGCATAGGGTTCGACCTTTTCGACCGCATAGCGGCGGAACTGGTCGCGGATCATCTCGAGTTCTTCATCCAGGCCTGAGGCGCCGAACATAGTGGCGCCGGCCTGATCTTCCATCAGAGCCACCAGCCGTGTGCGGGCTGCCTGAGAATTGGCCTGCGCCATCAGCGTTTGAATTTCGGGGATTTGAAAGCCGGATAGGGCGTCCCAACCCAATCCCATGTCCTGAAGACGCACGAGTTCGCTCTGGTTCATCGGAATGCCGCCTGCGACCTGATGCAGGTATTCGCCAAATGCGATCTGGTGCAGCAATTGTTCGATCTCACCGAACTTGCCATCGGCCTCCAGCGCTTCGGCCCAGCGTTGCATCTGTTTCAGCGACTGTGAATATGTCGCCAGCCACGACAGGCCGTGAGCGGCTGTTTGATTGGCTTCGATCAAAGCACCAGATACCCGGCCATCAGCGGAAACCATGCCGCGAACCGACTCGCGGGCAAGCTCGAAAACTGTCTCAACGGCGGGTGCAGCCGCACGGGTCAGCGTCAGAAGATCGGGCAAAATCGCAGGTGTCGTCATCTGGGTCATATCCTGTCCGTCATGGGCCATGAATCGTGTCCTTTTTCCGTGTCGTCTGGTCATACCATGCTGCACGTGCAGCGCAACAAAAATACGTATTACGTTACGAAAAAGTTCTAATATTACTTGCGCATTTTTGCAGTGCAGCGCTCGTCAGGGATGATATCACGGGGCCATGACATTGTTTTCCTTACTGTCCCCGCAGGATCTTCTGCTGGCTCTGAGCGTTGCGTTTTTGGCAGGGTGGGTCAAAGGTATTGTCGGATTTGCCATGCCGATGGTTATGGTTTCCGGGTTGAGTGTCTTTTTGCCGCCCGAGCTGGCCATTGCAGGCCTCATCCTTCCGACGCTTGTTACCAATGTATTTCAGGCGTTGGGCCAGGGCGTTTCCGCGGCGGTGACTTCGATTAAACAATTCCGCATTTTTCTGATTGTGGGCCTGGTGTTCCTTTTGGCCGGTGCCAAGCTTGTAACATTGGTGCCGACCACGACCTTCTTGTTGATGATTGGCGTTCCGGTCACGTTCTTTGCTCTGATCCAGGTTCTGGGTGTGAAATTGGTTCTGAAAGAGCCATCGGCCCGAATTGAGGCTCTGATAGGGGCTGTCGCGGGATTTGTCGGCGGAATGTCTGGTATCTGGGGCCCGCCGACGGTGGCGTACCTGACGGCTTTAAACACACCCAAGGCGGCGCAAATGCGTGTGCAGGGGGTCATCTATGGGCTGGGCGCGATTGCCCTCGTGGTTGCCCATCTGGGGTCGGGTATCTTGCGGGCCGATACTGCGCCGTTTTCGGCTGCGCTGATTCCTCCGGCGGTGGCCGGGATGTGGGTGGGACTGCAGTTGCAGTCGAGGATCGATCAGGCGCTGTTCCGTAAAGTGACGTTGATTGTTCTGCTGGCCGCCGGATTGAATCTGCTGCGCCGCGGTCTGATGGGCTAAACCCTGCGATCCATAAATCGAAACGCGAAGTAGAGCCCCAACATCAGGAAAAACAGACCCGAGATATCGCCGATCAGATAGGCAACATACTCTATTCCTGAACTGCCAAAGCTCATATTTGTCATGGCCGATGCCAAAACCGACGTAATCACGCCTACACCCATGACGCATAACCAACAGGGTTTGCGATCAGATCTTGGAAACAAGTCCCAGCCGGCCCACTTTATTATGTAGAACACTGCCGGGACAGTTGTGACCGCTATGATGATCGCCAACAATCTGCTGGGCAAAAAGACATCCATTCCCCCTAGAAACGCGAATACGGCAAAGACACCTGGCAACAGCGCGAAGATTGCACGCCATCCCAGCAGCCACGCCGCCAGAACCCTAACCCCATGGGGCAGGAATAACAGGCTTGCCCGGCTTGGATATTCCGGAAAGAACACGTTTTGCAGCGGCATCAAAACCTCGAACGTGAGGAAAGATGCAACTACGTAAGCCAATGAGGCGATGAAGGTATCAGAGGCCCATCTGCGCACGCGGTTTAGCCATCGACGCGCAGGTTGGGGGCATCACCTGGGCGCATGTACGATATACCGCCCCCGGTTGGCGTTGCCGCTTTGGGACAGATAACCTTTTTGGACCAGCGATTTCAGCGCACGGAAAAATGTCGGGCGCGAGACGCTTTGAACAAGGGTATGCTCGATCAAACCGAACGTACGGACTTCCTGATCGGCTTTAGACAATTCTTCAGCCGCGTAGTAAATGTCACGCTCAACCGGAGAGAGTTGTTCCAGGCCAAGCGTCCGTTCCATACTCTGCATCAATTTGCGAAGTTCGGTCAGTTTCGAGATTTCCGTCATTTGTTTACCTGTCGTTTTCCCTGTCGCCTTTCGCGCTAAAGCGAAAGTTAGAAACTCGCTGAAACTGAATTTTTTCAGCACGTCTCATGTTGACACCCATCCCCGATGGATTACACTAGATATCTGATTAGGTTGCTCAAATCGCGAATGTGAGTGCGCGCTCATTGAGTGTCCCCAAGGTCTTTTTACTTCCTGCCCGGTGCGAAAGCGCCGGGCTTTTACGTCATAATGACACAGTGGAGTACTGCAATCTGCTGCAGCGGGCAATGAATTTGTATATGCAAGGTGCATTATACAACCACAAGAAGATTACCGCGCAGTTACTCGTCTGTGGGAGGAGGAAGGGGGCGAAAACCGCCCCCTTTTGATATCAACCGATTGCGACGGCTTTGATGTCATCGTCAATAAAGGGCAAATACTGCTCGAAATTCTCGGCAAACATCTGCACCAGTTTTTCAGCCTGCTTGTCAAATGCCGCCTGATCATCCCAAGTGCGGCGCGGGTCCAGCAGAACTTCGGCAACGCCGGGAACGGAGACCGGGACGTCAAAGCCAAAATTCGCATCCTTGCGGAACTCGGCGTCGCGCAACGAACCTTCCAGCGCCGCGGTCAGCAGCGCGCGGGTTGCGCGGATCGGCATCCGGCTGCCAACGCCATAAGCGCCGCCGGTCCAGCCGGTGTTCACCAGCCAACAAGTTGCACCGTGTTGAGCGATCTTGTCGCGCAGCAGATTGCCGTACTCTTCTGGGCGACGCGGCATGAACGGCGCGCCAAAGCAGGTCGAGAACGTAGGCTGAGGCTCGGTCACGCCACGCTCGGTTCCTGCGACTTTCGACGTGAAGCCAGACAGGAAGTGATACATCGCTTGTGCCGGTGTCAGTCGCGCGATCGGAGGCAGAACACCAAATGCGTCACAAGTCAGCATGATGATGTTCTTGGGATGCCCACCCAGCGCGCTGCTCGAGGCGTTCGAGATATACTCTAGCGGATAAGCGCAGCGCATGTTCGCGGTCAGCGAGTCATCCTCGAAATCCAGTTCCTTGGTTTCGGGGTCGAAGACCATGTTCTCGATCACGGTGCCGAATTTGTTGGTTGTCGCATAGATTTCCGGCTCGGCTTCCGCGTTGAGGTTGATGGTCTTGGCATAGCAACCGCCTTCGAAGTTGAAGGTGCCGCGATCCGACCAACCGTGTTCGTCATCCCCGATCAGCGTACGCGACGGGTCCGCCGACAAGGTGGTCTTGCCGGTGCCGGACAAGCCGAAGAACACCGCAGTATCCACCGGGTTGCCAACAGCGTGGTTGGCCGAGCAGTGCATCGGCATCACGCCTTTTTCCGGCAGCATGTAGTTCAGAAGGGTGAAGACGGACTTCTTGTTCTCACCTGCGTATTCCGTGCCACCGATCAGGATCAGCTTGCGGTCGAAGTTCAGCGCAATCACCGTCTCGCTGCGACAACCATGCTTGGCCGGGTCGGCCTGGAAGCTGGGGCAGTTGATGACGGTAAAGTCCGCAACGAACTCTTCCAGATCTTCGCGATCGGGACGACGCAGCAGGTGCCGGATGAACAGATTGTGCCAGGCCAGTTCGGTGACCATGCGCACGTTGATCGAATAGGCCGGATCGGCACCACCAACGAGATCTTGGACGAAATAATCGCGGCCCTTCATGTGCTCGAGCATGTCAACGTAGAGCGCGTCAAACCCCTCGGGGGTCATCTCGGCGTTGTTTTCCCACCAGATGGTGTCAACGACGCTGTCGGTTTTGACGACGTGCTTGTCCTTGGGCGAACGGCCGGTGAATTTGCCGGTGGTGACCAGAAAAGCTCCGCCATTACCAAGGGTGCCCTCGCCGCGCTTCAGCGCTTCTTCGATCAGCGCCGGTTCCATGAAGTTGTAATAGACATTTCCCAGACCCTCGATGCCCTGATCTTCGAGGCGGAATTGCGGGTTAACCCGTCCAGATGTCATGCGTTTCTTCTCCTGTGGCGGCGCGTCGGCGAATGGGCCGGGATGCGCTCTTGGGGCAGTATACCGGGAAAACCCGGCGGATAGGCGGGTCTTAACATGGTCGTTTGGGGCATGAACAGGACGGTTTGGCGCAGTTAGCGCAACCAAGTCAAAGTTTAGCGCCACCACTAATTTCCTGTAGGAAAACAAGGCACTTTTCTGCGCGCATTAACGGCTTTTTTGCCGCATCTGTGTGACAACAATCGCACGATTCGCAGATACGGATTGATTCGGGGCCATAAAAACGACAAAGATGCCTTACTAATAAGAGAAATATTGCGTGAGTGAGCAGGAATAGGGGTTAACCCGATGTCGAAGATTGCATTGGTGGACGACGACAGGAATATTCTGACGTCCGTTTCCATGACACTTGAAGCCGAAGGGTTCGAGGTCGAGACTTATAATGATGGACAGGCAGCGCTGGACGCTTTCAACAAAAAGCTGCCCGATATGGCTGTTCTGGATATCAAGATGCCGCGGATGGACGGGATGGACCTGTTGCAACGCTTGCGGCAAAAAACCCAAATGCCAGTGATTTTCCTTACATCCAAGGATGACGAGATTGATGAGGTGCTCGGCCTGCGCATGGGCGCGGACGACTACGTCAAAAAGCCTTTCTCTCAGCGTCTTCTGGTCGAACGCATCCGCGCGCTGCTGCGCCGGCAAGAGGCGACAACTGGCGATGTGACAACCGCCAACACGGGTGACGCCAAAGTAATGGAGCGCGGTGATCTGCGGATGGATCCCCTGCGCCATGCGGTCAGTTGGAAGGGCTCGGACGTTTCTTTGACCGTAACCGAGTTTCTGTTGTTGCAAGCGTTGGCTCAGCGACCGGGCTTTGTCAAAAGTCGCGATCAGCTGATGGATGTGGCCTATGATGATCAGGTCTATGTGGATGATCGAACGATCGACAGCCATATCAAGCGACTGCGCAAGAAAATGCGCGCTGCCGATCCTGAGTTTTCGGCGATCGAAACACTGTATGGAATTGGCTACAGGTACAACGAAGAATAGGCGTGGCCAAATACTAGGGGTAACCGGGTCTCGTGCGCGATACGGAACAAGCCAGCGAATTGCGGGACGGTGATGTCGTTCTGGGGGATGATTGGGTCATCCCGCAGGATCCCGAGTCGGCCGAGTTTCGGGGTGCGCGCCGCCGCCGCGGCCTCTTTGCAATGCGCGGCTCGCCGCTGGCGCGCAAGATCATCACCCTCAACCTGATCGCTTTGGTGACCTTGGTCGCTGGATTGCTGTATCTCGACGATTCCCGTGATGAACAGGTTCAACAGACGGCGCGCAACCTGATCGGGGACGCGCAGCTGGTCAGTAATGTGTTCGAAGCACAACTGCGCCAGACGGCATCTGGCTTGACGCAGGATGCCACTGTGCTGGATGTGAAAGACACGCTGGAGGGTCTCACTCTGCCCGAAGGCGGCGAGGTCTTTGTCTACGACGCGCGGGGCACTCTGATTGGATGGGCGCGCGGCGCGGCATCCGAGCAGGCGGCCCTGTTGGCTTCCGAATCCGAGATTCAAACTGGCAGTACCCTGATCAGTGACGCCTTGAACGCTGTTTGGACAGGCCTGTCACGCGTGTTCACCGGCTCTGAATCTTCTGAAGCACCTACGCTGGCGCAGCGGGTTCAGGCAATAGTTCCCGGCGCGTTGCAGGGACAGATGCAGGTGGAAGCCGTTAAGGATGACTTTGGCGAGACGGTAATCGTAGCAGCCGCCCCGATCTTGCAGGATGGTGTCGCCGTAGGGGCCGTCGCCATGGCCGGCCCCTCCGGAGAGATTGACGCCCTCGCCCGACGGGCGCAGGAACGCATCCTGCAGATGTTTATCGTCGCGCTTCTTGTGTCGATCGGACTTAGCCTTGTTCTCGCCTCAACAATCGCAAATCCGCTGGCCGATCTTGCTGCGGCCGCCGAACTGGGCAAGGACCGGGGTGCCGGGGTGAACCCCGGCCGCATCCGTATTCCCGACCTGACCGCGCGTCCCGACGAAATCGGTCTGCTCAGCCGTGCGTTGCGTGGCATGGTAACCGCGCTTTACAACCGAATTGACGCGAACGAACAATTCGCCGCTGACGTCGCGCACGAGATCAAGAACCCTTTGGCAAGCCTTCAGTCTGCCGTGGGAACGTTGCGAATGGTCAAGCGGGAGGACCAGCGCGAGAAACTGATGGGCGTAATCGAACATGACGTTCGCCGTCTGGACCGTTTGGTCAGTGATATTTCGAACGCGTCCCGACTGGATGCTGAATTGGTCAAGGAAGAAGAACAGCCATTCGATCTGTTGAAGTTGGTCGGCAATATCAGCCAGTATCTGGGTGAAGATGCACGGGCCAAGGGGATCGACTATGTAACCGATCTGCCGTCCAACCCAATCATAATAAACGGGCTGGAGGCGCGACTGGCGCAGGTCTTTGTCAATCTGATCACCAACGCGATCTCGTTCTGCGAAGAAGGCGACGCGATCCGCGTTTGGGTGCGGCGGCGCGAAAACCGGGTGCTGGTCGTGGTCGAAGACACAGGCCCAGGTATTCCGGAACAGGCGCTGACCAAAGTCTTCAAAAGGTTTTATTCGCAACGCCCTGCTGAACACTTTGGAAACAACTCCGGCCTAGGGTTGGCAATCTCAAAACAGATTGTCGAAGCACACGGCGGTGTGATCTGGGCCGAAAACATCCGCCCGACCGACGCTGATGTTACTTCGGACCCACTGGGCGCGCGCTTTGTTGTCGGGTTGCCCGTGTAAATCATGAGCGCCCCGACAATCTATGATCTGGAAAAACAGGAAAGTGCCATAATCCATGCCAGCTGCGTTGCAGTTGGTAGGCGGGGTCTGCTGATTGTCGGCGCATCAGGGGCGGGCAAGTCCGCGTTGGGCTTGCAGATGATCGCTTTGGGCGCTGAACTTGTTGGCGATGACCGCGTGGCTTTGCGAAGCAATGGCGGCGAGGTGACAGCTGATGCAGCCCCGAACATCCGCGGCGTAATTGAGGCCCGCGGTATCGGACTGTTACGCGCATCACCGGTGGGACCCGTGGGTTTGCGCTATGTGGTGGACCTTGACCTTCAGGAAAAAACGCGATTGCCTGATCCAACCTCGATCCGAACCCTGGGGCAAACTGTTCCCTTGCTTCGCGGGCATGGCGTCCCCAATTTGGCCTCAGCTTTGATGCAATTGATGAAAATGGGACGTGTGAACCCGGAATGGCCCAGCAAATGAAACAACAACGGCGTATCGTTCTGGTCACAGGCCCTTCGGGTGCTGGGCGTACAACGGCGATCCGTGTGCTTGAGGATTTGGGCTTCGAGGCAATCGATAACTTGCCGATGGGTTTGATGATGCGCTTGCTGGACGGTTCAGAAAACGATCGGCCGATGGCCCTAGGCATTGATGCACGAAATCGCGATTTCTCGACAATTGGGTTCATTGATCTTGTGATGCGGTTGCGGCGGACAGAGCGGGTGGAGCTCACGATTCTCTATCTTGATTGCCGAAACGAAGTGCTGCTGCGCCGGTTTTCGGAAACCCGACGGCGCCATCCCGTTGCGGCCAATGCCGGTCCAGAATCCGGTGTGCTGCAGGAAAAAGAGCTGTTGGCCCCGATCCGTGAAATCGCCGACATTCTGATCGATACCAGCCAGCTAAACGTTCACCAGCTGCGCAAGGAGGTCGAACACTGGTTCGCTCCGGAAGGCGGCCGGCATTTAGCGGTGTCGATCGAGTCCTTTTCATACAAGCGGGGTTTGCCACACGGGTTGGATATGGTTTTTGACTGCAGGTTTCTTGCCAACCCGTATTGGCGGGCGGAATTGCGCGCGGAAGACGGTCGAAACCCGGATGTCGCGCGCTACGTTCAGTCAGACGAAAACTATGCACCGTTCTTCGACCGCGTTGTCGATCTGTTGCAAACACTGCTGCCGGCATATCGCGCCGAAGGTAAAGCGCACCTATCCGTGGCCTTCGGGTGTACCGGAGGGCAACACAGATCGGTCGCAACTGCAGAAGCGGTCGCAAAGGCCCTTGCACAGGAGGGGCAGCAAGTGGCAATTAGGCACCGCGAAATGGAACGTCGATCGTTGAATGAGAGGCCGGATTGATCGGGATCGTACTCGTAGCACATGGCGGGCTGGCTCAGGAGTATCTGGCCGCAATGCAACATGTGGTCGGAAAGCAACCAGGCCTGGCGGCGATCTCGATTGAGGCTGACCATGACCGGGAAGCCAAGCAGTCGGAAATCTGCACCGCCGCAGACGGTGTCGATGTCGGGGACGGAGTGGTCGTCGTCACAGATCTCTTTGGCGGTAGCCCTTCGAATCTGAGTCTCAAGGCCTGCACACCGCAGGATCGCCGTATTCTTTACGGGGCAAATCTGCCTATGCTGATCAAACTGGCTAAAAGTCGCCACCTGCCGATCGGGGATGCGGTCCGGCGGGCGATGGAGGCTGGACGTAAGTACATTAATGCCCAGAATGTGACGTTGGATTAAGACCGGATTGATTAAGAATGACCAACCGAAGCTTGAAAATAATCAATGAAAAAGGTCTGCACGCCCGCGCCTCTGCCAAGTTGGTCGAGGTCGTGGAAGGGTTTGACGCGCAGGCAGAGGTGTCCAAAGATGGGCTTTCTGCATCAGGCGACAGCATCATGGGTCTTTTGATGTTGGCAGCCTCTCGCGGAACGACTATTGACGTCGAGACGTCCGGACCGGATGCTGAGGCGTTGGCGGATGCATTGGAAACCCTTGTGAACGGCAAGTTCGGCGAAGGGTTCTGATCCTGTCGGTCGCGACATGAAGAACGGGAAGACCAGGAATTGGCTGAAACGACGCACGAGACCAAGACAGGCCCGGTGGTGGACGGGACGGAAGATCAGGGCGAAATCTACGACCGTAGAACCCTGACCTACGCGAACTCCTTCGACGATGCCTGGACGTCTACAGCCATCCGCGCCATTGAATGGTGTACGGGTAAGCTGACTATCCTGCGAATGGTCAACAAATTCGAGAAGAAGAACGAATACTATCGCGGTCAGCGGTTCTGGGGCGGCGCGCTTGAGGTTATGGGCATCAACCTCACCACTCCGAAGGAACAGTTTGCAAATATTCCGAAAACCGGACCCGTAGTTGTCGTGGCCAACCACCCGCATGGTATGGTCGATGGTATGATTCTGGCCGAACTGATCGGACAAGTTCGCAATGACTATCGTATCCTGACCCGTTCTGTCCTGACCGGGTTGGACGAGGCGGCGACCTCTTTCATGATTCCTGTTCCCTTCCCGCACGACCCTGAAGCTCAAACCAAAATGCTAGAAATGCGCGGCAAAGCGATGGAACACCTGAAGGAAGGTGGCGTGGTTGCGCTATTCCCGTCAGGCGTGGTGATGTCCTCGGATGACTGGTTCGGGCCTGCGCAAGAACAGGAATGGAATGTATTTACCGCCAAGATGATTCGCCGGTCTGGCGCGCAGGTGGTTCCGATTTTCTTCCCCGGCAGCAATTCGCGTGCCTATCAGATTGCCAACAAGCTATCGCCGATCCTACGCCAAGGGCTGTTGCTGCACGAAATTGTCCGCTCTTGCAATAAGCCGCAATCCCCAGTGATCGGAGAGCCGATCTCGGATCAGGATATGAAGCTGTTGGAAAGTGACCCGCGCGGTTTCATGGCATGGCTCAGAAAGCGCACAATGGCGTTGGGCAAATCACTCAATCCGTGAGCCGTGTTTCATCTGGCTGATAACATGCCGAGTGAGGGGGCAGGCCCCCTCTAGCGCGTTGGAACCGGCGTTTCACCTCTGTAGTCATAAAACCCGCGCTCGGTTTTGCGCCCAAGCCAGCCGGCTTCGACATATTTCGTCAACAGTGGACAGGGCCGGTACTTGGTGTCTGCCAGCCCGTCGTGCAACACGTTCATGATCGCCAGACACGTGTCCAGCCCGATGAAGTCCGCCAGTTCCAGTGGACCCATCGGGTGGTTTGCGCCCAGCCGCATCGACTGATCAATCGACTGCACGCTGCCAACCCCTTCGTACAGGGTGTATACGGCCTCATTGATCATCGGCATCAGAATGCGGTTGACGATGAAGGCCGGGAAATCTTCCGCGCTTGCCGCCGTTTTGCCCAGTCGGTCCACAACCGCCTTGCAAGAGCGGAACGTTTCTTCATCCGTGGCAATACCACGGATTAGCTCGACCAACTGCATTACGGGCACCGGGTTCATGAAGTGGAACCCCATGAACCGCTCCGGCCGATCTGTTCGGCTCGCTAGCCGTGTAATCGAGATAGACGACGTGTTGGATGTCAGAATCGTATGGGGCAGAAGATGAGGCTGCAGGTCTTCGAAAATCGCCTGCTTAATCGCTTCCCGTTCGGTTGCGGCCTCTATCACCAGATCGGACTGGCCTAATTGAGGCAGTTCCAATGTCGTGTTGATCCGACCCAATGCGGCTTGCATCGTGTCGTCCGAGATTTTTCCACGCGATGCCTGACGCGCAAGGTTGCCCTCAATCGTCGCGATGGCGCTATCCAGCGCGTCCTGCGACACATCGTTGAGCAGAACGTCATACTCTGCCAACGCAAGAACATGAGCAATGCCATTGCCCATCTGACCTGCGCCAATCACTCCGACCGATTTTACATCCATGTTCAGGTGCCTTTGTGTCTCGGGATACGGCGACAGTATCGACAGAACGGGGCGGGCGGCAAGGGGATCAGGCCGTTCGAATTTGCTTCAAATGCGCACATTAGGATTTTCTCAAGACGTGCGGCCGCAAGATGGCAACCGGGTGAATAATGGGTGAGTCATATGAGCTATCATCAAACAAGCTCGGGGGGACCCGGGCATGAGGTATGTCAGTACGAAGGTTCGCGGATGTGGTTTCGCGGCACGCGGCGTGTTCTGGATCAACCTTATGCCGCCTGCGTTGGTGGGGATGAGACATTCGGGCGTTTCGTCGACAGGCCATTCCCAGCGATTCTCGAAGACGGGCTTGAAATGCGGGTCCTGAATTTTGGATGCCTGTTCAGCGGTGTAGAAGCGCTGTGCCAGGATAAAGCGCTGCGTGAATTGCTAAGGGGTGCAGATCTGTGCGTCCTGCAGGCGCCAGGACTTCTGGGGCAGTCCAACCATTTCTACCGCGTTCATCGCAGGCGTAATGACCGGTTTCTGGCACCGACCGAGGATCTGATTGGGCTCTACCCTGAAATCGACTTCACCGAGGTGCATTTCGTGCGCCACCTGATGACCTGCCTGAATAAGATTCGCGACGCACGCTTTGAAGTCGTTCTGGATGAATTGCGCCGGAACTGGATCCGGAAGATCGGTGAATTCCTGCAAGGTCTGGAAACCCCTGTGATCCTCTTGCGTCTTCAGGTGCTTCAAGGGGAATTGGGCGAGCATCCCTCTGATTTGGCCTACGTTGGTGTCACGGATCAGATGATTGCGGCTGTCAGTACGCTCTGCGCCGACACCGTCGACGTCAAAGCACAAGTGTGCGGACGGTCTGATGAGATTGAGGATATGCTGTTTGGTACTCTACAACAGCCAATGGCAGAGCATATGATTGGACCAGCGGCGCATCAGGCGATTGCGGCTGAATTGATGGGGCCAATACGCAATCTGCATTGAAAAAGGCCCGCCAGATAGCGGGCCTTTTCA
The DNA here is from genome assembly GCF_056537985.1 of Ruegeria sp. BI12. Classification (NCBI taxonomy): domain Bacteria; kingdom Pseudomonadati; phylum Pseudomonadota; class Alphaproteobacteria; order Rhodobacterales; family Roseobacteraceae; genus Ruegeria; species Ruegeria sp. BI12. The sequence continues at coordinate 484,886 of NZ_JBQFSL010000001.1, forward strand.
AAATTCAAATGAAAAAGCTAGGCGAGTGCTCAGCCGAGTTTTTCGGTCAGTTCCGGCACGGCCTGGAACAGGTCTGCAACCAGTCCGAAGTCTGCGACCTGGAAGATTGGCGCTTCTTCGTCTTTGTTGATTGCAACGATAACTTTCGAGTCCTTCATACCAGCTAGGTGCTGGATCGCGCCCGAGATACCGACAGCGACATAGAGGTCGGGTGCAACAACTTTACCGGTCTGACCCACCTGCCAGTCGTTCGGGGCATAGCCTGAGTCAACGGCCGCGCGCGATGCGCCAACGGCGGCACCCAGCTTGTCGGCCAGGGTTTCGATCAGTTTGAAGTCCTCTTCCGAGCCGACACCACGGCCGCCCGAGACAACAACTCCAGCCGAGGTCAGTTCCGGACGGTCGCTTTCGGCAACCTTGTCCTCGACCCACTCGGACAGGCCCGGGTTGTCGCCAACCGAGATGGTTTCGACCGCAGCCGAGCCGCCTTCGCCGGCCGCGTCAAAGGACGCGGTACGGAAGGTGACGACTTTCTTGGCGTCGTTCGATTTTACGGTCTGGATCGCGTTGCCTGCGTAGATCGGACGCTCGAATGTCGAACCGTCAACCACGCCGGATGCATCCGAGATCACCATCGCGTCCAGCAGGGCGGCAACGCGGGGCATCACGTTCTTAGCGTCGGTTGTTGCCGGTGCCACGATGTGCTCATAGCCATCAGCCAGACCCACGATCAGGGCTGCGGTCGATTCCGCTAGGCGGTGACCCAGCGATGCGTCTTCGGCAACCAGAACCTTGGAGACACCGTCGATCTTGGCGGCGGCCTCACCGGCAGCAGCGGCAGAACCGCCCGCGGCCAGAACGGTCACGTCACCCAGCGCCTTTGCGGCGGTGACAGCCTTGGCAGTGGCGTCCATCGCCAGTTCGCCATTGTTGACTTCTGCGAGAAGAAGAACAGCCATTACACAGCCCCCGCTTCTTTGAGTTTCTCGACCAGCTCATCAACCGAGCCCACGACGATACCAGCGGCACGTGCCGGCGGTTCTTCGGTCTTGACGATTTCCAGACGCGGCGTGACGTCGACGCCGTAATCGGCGGCGGTTTTCTCGTCCAGCGGCTTTTTCTTCGCCTTCATGATATTCGGCAGCGACGCATAACGCGGCTCGTTCAGGCGCAAGTCAACAGTCACGATGGTTGGCATCTTGACGCTGATGGTCTGCAGGCCGCCGTCAACCTCGCGGGTGATCTTGGCGCTATCGCCTTCGATGTCCAGCTCGGACGCGAAGGTACCTTGGCTCCAGCCCAACAGGGCAGACAGCATCTGGCCTGTCGCGTTCATGTCGTTGTCAATCGACTGCTTGCCCGCCAGAACGATTCCGGGCTGCTCTTCCTCGACCACTTTGGCCAGGATCTTGGCAACGGCCAGCGGCTCGATATCGGTGTGAACGTCATCGGCGGCTACAACCAGAATGGCGCGGTCAGCGCCCATGGCCAGTGCAGTCCGCAGGGTTTCCTGCGCCTGCTTCACGCCGATCGAAACCGCAACGACTTCGTCAGCCTTGCCCGCTTCTTTCAGGCGAATCGCCTCTTCTACTGCAATCTCGTCGAATGGGTTCATCGACATTTTGACATTGGCGAGATCGACACCGCTACCGTCCGCTTTGACGCGGACCTTCACATTATAGTCAATCACGCGTTTGACAGGCACGAGTACCTTCATTTTGCGCTTGCTCCTCACAAAAAACGGTAAGCCGCGTCGCGACTCCACCAATGCTCTCGGACGACTGAATAGCGTCTCAATTCATGCTGCAACAGGGCAAAATCGTCACGTCATGAACTTGAGACGTCGCGTTTTGTGTATTTTGACGCAGCGGCGTGAAATTTTATTGCTTTGAAAGTGCTCAGCGGTTGGCGCCGGGAACCCACAAAACGTCCGCGGTACCGTTTTCGTTGGCGCAGCGGGCGGCGACAAAAAACCAGTCACTCAGACGGTTGAGGTATTTTACCGCGACCGCGTTTACGGGTTCCATATTGGTCAGTTCGACCGCCAGTCGTTCGGCGCGGCGGGATACGGTTCGACAAACATGCAGATGCGCCGCCAGACGTGAGCCACCGGGCAGGATAAAGCTTCGCAGCGGCTCCAGCGTTTCATTCATCACGTCAATCTCGGCTTCCAGCCGATCAATCTGAGATGCAACGATGCGAAGGGGCGGGTAATCAGCCTCGGCGTCTTTTTCCATGTCGGGGCGACAGAAATCCGCGCCCAGATCGAAAAGGTCATTTTGAATACGCGCCAACGCTGCATCGACATCGCCAACCGCCTCGGTCCGCGCAACGCCGACAAAGGCGTTCAGTTCGTCAACCGTGCCATAGGCTGCCACTCGACCCGAGTATTTGGCAACACGTTCACCGTTGCCCAGCGCTGTTTTACCGTCATCACCGGTGCGCGTGTAGATCTTGTTCAGTACGACCATTTATTGAACTCCTTGTCCGCGCAGGTAGACGTAGAGCACGATCAGCAGCACGGCAATGAACTGAAACAGGATGCGCAGGCGCATCATCTTGTTGCTTTTCATCGCCGCAGCTTTGCCGCTTTTGCCGAAATTGGAGATGCCGATCGCCAGCACGACGACAACCGCCGCCATGGCCAACAGCAAAATGACCATCAAAAGGTCCATAAGCACACCGTCCGCGTTTCTTGTTTCGTTGGGCTATCATCTAGCCTCATGTACATGAAAAGCGAACGGGTTATTTCGCCTCAGACGTCCGACAGAATACGGTCGATGGTGCGGGTCGGCAAAAGGCGGCGTAGGTAGCCGGCGATATAGGTCGGTGTCGTGACATAGTATCGCGCGCGCGGCTTTTTTGATTCGACCGCGTGGGCCAGCTTTTCTGTCACCGCAGATGCAGGCAGTTCGAACCGGTCCGGCCCCGACGATTCATACAATCTTTTCAACAGCGAAGACTCGTACCTTTCCCGCAGGGCTGAGTTTTCCCAATTGATGAAACGTTCAAAGAAAGGGATCGAATTCTCGCGGATTTTCGATGTGATCGGGCCGGGTTCGATCAGGATCGCTTTGATGTCGGTGTCGGCCAGTTCAAGGCGCATCGTGTCGGTCAAACCCTCGATGGCATATTTCGTGGCGACATAGGCACCGCGCCATGGGATGGCCAGCAGACCCAGTACGGACGAGTTCTGCACGATTCGGCCATGCCCCTGCGCACGCATGACCGGAATCACCAAACGAGTCAGTTCATGCCAGCCAAAGAAGTTGGCCTCGAAAATCGCGCGCAGCCCTTCGGTCGGTAAATCCTCAACCGCACCGGGAAGGCCGTGGGCACCGTTATTGAACAACGCATCCAGAGTGCCCCCGGTGGCCTCAAGCACTTCGGTCAGGCCCGAGGCGATGCTGGCAGCGTCGGTATAGTCGATGCGAGGGCTTTCAAAGCCTTGCGCCCGCAGCCGGTCGCAGTCGCGCTGTTGGCGACAGGACGCAAAGACTCGCCAGCCGCGCGCACGCATACCGTGTGCCGCATCCAGGCCAATGCCGGACGAGCAGCCGGTGATAAGAATGGTTTTTTGCATGATCTTCCTGACCCTCAATTCAGGTCAAAGCTATTGCGAGGTTGGGGTCAGGACAATGACGGTGCAGCGTCAGTTTTGCACTTTTCGGACCAGTGAGGCCGAAATCCAACCGACCTGTTGCTCGGGTAACACGCGTAGGCGCAGCCAACCGGTCCCGGAATCGCTCAGTACCTCGACCTTCTGTCCGATCGCCGCTTTACCGATGATTGGATAGATGGTGCCGGGCCCATCGCGCATATTGACCCGCGTTCCCGAGATTTCGCGGATGTCCTTTTCAGGTTCCGGAATCACAGTGGCATCAGAAGTGTCCGGAAGGGGCGTTTCATCGGTCTGACGCAACCCCGTGATGCCATCTTCCAGCGAGGCGAGCGTAATGCTTGTGCTCTGATCGTCGAACACTGAGATGCCCGATAGCACCTGCAGGCTGGCAGGTTCGGCCACGATCTGCACAATTTCTTCTGTTTCGGGTTGCGGCTGTGCACGCACAGATGGGGTGCGTGCCGCGACATTGGTAACAAGTTCCTCAACCTTAGCGGGTGCGACCGCCACTGGTTGTGATGCAGAGGCAACGCGCGCAGGCTGATCGCTCCGCACACCGCGCGGTTCGAAATTGGATCCTCCGCTCATTACGTAAAAGCACCAACCCAGTGCAGCGAAAGTCAAAACAATAAGGCGCGTCATGGCGCATCCCCCGGCAATCGTTAGGTACAAGAAATAGGCAGCAGTCTAATGAAGCCAGCTTAGCATATTTCCGGCCCTGTGTCGAAAAACCGGGGAAATCCGGGGCTTATCTCCCCCTGTTGCAAAAAGCGCGACTTGTCCCCAGCAAAATGCGCTCAGCTTGCTTTACCAGCGCGCGCTTGCGGCGTATCACATCATATATGAACGATACGATCGACGACCCCAATATGGAGGCCCCCGAAGGCGGGGGCGAGATAGCTGAACCACTGCGCCGCGCAATTGGCGAACGCTATCTGACCTATGCTCTGTCCACCATTATGCACCGGGCCTTGCCCGATGCGCGCGACGGGCTGAAGCCGGTTCACCGGCGAATCCTGTATGCCATGCGCGAGCTTCGACTCAGTGCATCGGGCGGGTTTCGTAAATCTGCCAAGATTTCCGGCGACGTGATGGGCAACTATCACCCGCACGGCGACGCCGCGATTTACGATGCGATGGCGCGTCTGGCGCAGGACTTCAACGTCCGTTACCCGCTGGTCGACGGGCAGGGGAACTTCGGCAATATTGACGGCGATAACCCGGCGGCCTCGCGATACACCGAGGCACGGATGACCATCGTCGCCGAGGCGCTGCTTGAGGGTCTTAACGAAGACGCTGTTGATTTCCGCGATAACTATGACGGCACGCTGACCGAGCCGGTCGTGTTGCCCGCGCAGTTTCCGAACTTGCTAGCCAATGGTGCAAGTGGCATCGCCGTGGGCATGGCGACGAATATTCCGCCGCATAACATTTCGGAACTCTGCGACGCTTGTCTGCATCTGATCAAGACACCGGATGCCCGCGACGACACACTGTTGAACTATGTTCCAGGTCCGGACTTTCCGACCGGCGGCGTGATCGTTGAGCCGCCCGAGAACATCGCCCAGGCGTACCGCACCGGGCGCGGCTCGTTCCGCCTGCGGTGCAAGTTTGAGGTCGAGGATCTTGGGCGCGGCCAGTGGCAGATTGTTGTCACCGAAATTCCCTATCAGGTTCAGAAATCGAAACTGATCGAAAAGATCGCTGAGCTGATCCAGACTAAGAAAATCCCGATCCTTGCCGATGTGCGCGACGAATCTGCCGATGACATCCGTCTGATTCTCGAGCCACGGTCTAAGAACGTGGACCCCGAGGTGTTGATGGGGATGCTCTACCGCAGTTCGGATCTTGAGGTACGGTTCAGCCTGAACATGAATGTGCTGATCGACGGAGTGACACCCAAGGTTTGCTCGATGAAGGAGGTGCTGCGCGCCTTCCTCGATCACCGGCAAGAGGTGCTGATCCGCCGTTCGCGTCACCGCATGGCGAAGATCGACCACCGGTTGGAGGTGCTGGAGGGCTTTATCGTCGCCTTCCTGAACCTCGACCGTGTGATCGACATCATTCGCTACGACGACGACCCCAAAGCCGCGCTGATGCGCGAGGATTGGGGAATCGACCATATCCGTGCCACCAGCGAAGCCGACTATGTTTCGCCCAAGCCGGGTGAGGGCGAGCTGTCCGAGGTTCAGGTCGACGCGATCCTCAACATGCGCCTGCGCAGTTTGCGCCGTCTGGAAGAGATGGAACTGGTTCGCGAACGCGATGAGCTGATGTTGGAACGTGCCAATCTCGAAGACCTGCTGGCTGATCCGGTCCTGCAATGGGCAAAGATCTCAGAGCAGTTGAAAGAGACCAAGAAAACCTTTGGCAAGGACTATGAGGGCGGTGCCCGTCGCACGCAATTTGCGGAAGCCGGACAGGTCGAGGAAGTCCCGCTTGAGGCGATGATTGACCGAGAACCGATCACGGTCGTCTGCTCTCAGATGGGGTGGATTCGCGCGATGACCGGTCACATCGACCTGAAACGCGAATTGAAGTTCAAAGATGGCGACGGCCCGCGCTTCATCTTCCACGCCGAAACGACTGATCGACTACTGGTCTTCGCTTCGAACGGTCGCTTCTACACGCTCAGCGCCGCCAACCTGCCCGGTGGGCGAGGTATGGGAGAACCGCTGCGCCTGATGGTCGATTTGCCGAATGAGGCGCAGATCATCGACATCCTGATCCACAAGCCGGGGCGCAAGCTTCTGGTCGCCTCGGATGCAGGCAACGGTTTCATGGTGCCCGAGGATGACGTGCTGGCTCAGACCCGAAACGGCAAGCAGGTGCTCAACGTCAAGGGCGACGAGACGGCTATGATCTGTAAACCGGTTTCAGGCGATCACGTCGCGGTGGTGTCCCAGAACGGCAAATTCCTTGTGTTCCCGGTAGACGAGCTGCCGGAAATGGGACGCGGCAAGGGCGTACGCCTGCAAAAATATAATATGGCGCGCGGACGGCAAGGAACGCTGGAACTGGATGGCGGTCTGTCTGACGTCACCACCTTTAATTGGGAAGAGGGCCTGAAATGGTCCATGGGTGGAGACAAGACCCGGCACGAGGCGGACATGTCACAGTGGTTGGCCAAAAGGGCCAGTGTTGGCAAAAAGGCACCCTACGGCTTCCCTCGCGACTATAAATTCTCGTGATCAAGCTGCACTTGCAGGTGGATTTCTGCCGATACGGCTTGGCACAGGCCGTATCGGTGCGCTAGATCAAATAAAAACAGGCATATCGAGACGAGACCATGTTGCGGATACTGACCCTTATCGCCGGATTGGCCCTGATTGGCGCGTGCACGCAGACGCAGGTTTATGAAGAGCCCGAGTCGCTGGGCGAATTCAAACTACGCGTCAATTACGCATTCGCCGAAAAAGCCCGGCAGGGACCGGTATCGCGGGATGCGACGCCCAAAGAGTGGGAAGACGCCATTCAGAACGCCGTGAATATTCGGCTTGGCCGATATGAGGGCGCTCAGGAATACGACATTGGGATCAGCCTGGAAGGATACATGTTGGCACCTCCGGGTGTGCCCGTGATCTACAACCCCAAAAGCACGGCAATTGTTCTGGTGAATGTTTATGACGTGCGAGAAAAAGAGTTCCTGGCCAAAGGTAAACAGTTTCAGGTGCTGGAAGACACGACCGGTGAAAGCGCACTTACGGGATCTGGTCATTCGCGCACCAGAGAAGAGCAAATGGATGGCCTGGCCCTCAAGGTCGCAGACCGCGTAGAAGAGTGGCTGGCTGAGGAACACAAGGACAATGGCTGGTTTGACCGGCGCCCGGACCTGATCCAACCGCTGGATTCCGTCGAGGTCACGCAAAATCCGGCGTCCTAAAGACCTTTTAACGCAGGATGTGCTTGATTTTCCCCTTTGAACCAAATATCTCGCGCGCGCAGATGTAACCACGGGACCAAGGGTCCCCCAAATCGCAAAAGGGCGCCTGAGGAATGGCAAAGGAAAAGTTTGAGCGTAATAAGCCGCACGTTAACATCGGCACGATTGGCCACGTTGACCACGGCAAGACCACGCTGACCGCAGCAATCACCAAGTATTTCGGTGACTTCAAAGCGTATGACCAGATTGACGGCGCGCCTGAAGAAAAAGCACGTGGCATCACCATCTCGACCGCCCACGTGGAATACGAGACCGACAACCGCCACTACGCGCACGTCGACTGCCCCGGCCACGCCGACTACGTCAAGAACATGATCACCGGTGCCGCTCAGATGGACGGCGCGATCCTGGTTGTGAACGCAGCTGACGGCCCGATGCCGCAGACCCGCGAGCACATCCTGCTGGGCCGCCAGGTTGGCATCCCGAAGATGGTCGTGTTCATGAACAAAGTTGACCAGGTTGACGACGAAGAGCTGCTGGAACTGGTTGAGATGGAAGTTCGCGAACTGCTGTCCAGCTACGAATATCCCGGCGACGATATTCCGATCATCGCAGGTTCGGCTCTGGCCGCAATGGAAGGCAACAACCCTGAAATCGGCGAAGAGAAGATCAAAGAGCTGATGGCGGCTGTTGATGACTACATCGACACCCCTGAGCGTGAAGTTGACAAGCCGTTCCTGATGCCGGTCGAAGACGTGTTCTCGATCTCGGGCCGTGGTACCGTTGTTACAGGTCGTGTTGAGCGTGGCGTGATCAACGTTGGCGACGAGATCGAAATCGTCGGCATCCGTGACACTCAGAAAACCACCTGTACCGGTGTTGAAATGTTCCGCAAGCTGCTGGATCGCGGTGAAGCTGGCGACAACATCGGCGCCCTGCTGCGCGGCATCGACCGTGACGGCGTTGAGCGTGGTCAGGTTCTGTGTAAGCCGGGTTCGGTTACACCGCACACCAAGTTCGAAGCCGAGGCCTACATCCTGACCAAGGAAGAAGGCGGTCGTCACACTCCGTTCTTCGCGAACTACCGTCCGCAGTTCTACTTCCGTACAACTGACGTGACCGGCACCGTGACCCTGGCAGCTGGCACCGAGATGGTTATGCCTGGCGACAACGTTGGTTTCACCGTCGAGCTGATCGCTCCGATCGCGATGGAAGACGGTCTGCGTTTCGCGATCCGCGAAGGCGGCCGCACCGTCGGCGCCGGCGTCGTCTCGAAAATCATCGAGTAAGTCGCACCAGCGAATATACAAAGAAAGGGCGTCCCTCGGGACGCCCTTTTTCGTTTTTGCCTAAGCCAAAGGCTGAAAGTGCCGTTTTAGTCGTAGGCGGCGTCCACGATGAACTCCACTTTCAACTCAGGACGCGCCAGTTTGGCTTCACCGCAAGCGCGGGCGGGGGCATGGCCCTTGGGTACCCAGGCATTCCAAACCTCGTTTAATCCGGCGAAATCCTTCATATCGGCCAGCCAGATCGTCACCCGCAACATCTTTTCGCGGGATGAACCGGCTTGTTCGAGCAGGGCGTCAATTTTCTCGAGGCAAATCCGGACCTGTTCCTGAATTGTCTCGCCTTCTGCGACTTGCCCGGTCAAGTAGGCCACGCCGTTGTGTTTCACGATTTTTGAGGAGCGTTCGCCGGTGTCGATGCGTTCAATCATGGGGCATTCTCATTTATTAGTGTTTGATACGGGTGTTCATGGTCACACTCTGACCAGCAAGGCAAACGAAAACAGATTGTGCTCAACTCATACGGGTTGTCATAAATATCCTTAAACAAATTCAAAAATTGCATTTCATCCTATCTAAAAAGCCACCCAGTGTGCAGAATGCAATCACCCAATGCGTTATTAGGGAATTCCGCCATGAAAGCAGCCGCAATTATACTTGGCCTTTTTGTGATAAGCACAACTCCGGCCCTGGCCAGCGAAGAAAGCAAGACATGGGATGCTTCGGACGAGGCGAAGCAATTCGTTCAAGATACAATCGTCCTGGGAATGCTTGCCAGTCCGTACGGTACGGGCTGGACGGAATATGAACAGTTGCACACCTATTTTGACCGCGCACGAGGCAACGGGATTACTGGGCACGAAATGACTCTTGCCGCTGCAGACATGTCCTTTGAAACGCTGTTGGAGCAACACTATCATTTTCGTGCGGCCATGGCTGAGCAACCAGAAAGTTATCTGATCGTAAACGAAACACGGGATATCGAGGCTGCCCATCTACAGGGCAAAACCGCGGTGATCTGGAACAGTCAGACCGCGACCGTTCTGAATGGTGATCTCAAGAAGATGGCCCTGCTTAAGGACATGGGCATCAAAAGCATGATCCTGGCCTATAACGATGTCTTCCGGACCGGGTCGGGACAGTTGGCCGCGTATAACGGTAATGACATCGGGCTGACCCCTTGGGGCAAATCGATCATAGACGAAATGGTTCGGTTCGGAATCCTTCTGGATCTTAGCCACACGGGCTCTCGCACTGCCAATGACGCAATGGATTATATGGAAAGCAGTTATCCTGATGTTCCATTTGTTTATACGCATTCTGTGCCAGCGGGTTTGTATAAGAGCGAGCCGAACGCAACACCCCGCGGTTGCTACCGAGCAATTCCAGACGACGAAGCTGTCCGGGCAGCGGAGTCGGGCGGCTATGTCTCACCGACGTTCACTGAGTGGATGATGGACGGCGTCTGGCCAGACGACATTTCGCCAAAACAGGCAGCTGACATGATCGACTATTATGTGCAGCTTGTTGGTGTGGATCACGTTGGGATCGCGACCGATGACATGTTTTCGACCGCACTTGTTGTTGAGTTCGCGACCGCAAATGCCAGCATGTATGATGACGGCGGTTACATGATTGACGCGTTCAACAAAGGCGCGACTGGCAATGGAGAGCTGGCCAAGATCCTGGCCGCGATCACGGATGACCTTTGGGCGCGTGGATACTCGGATGAGGACCTTGCCAAGATCTACGGTGGCAACAAGATGCGCGTTTACGCTCAGGTTTGGGAAGGAAAGCCGCCGAAGCAGTTTCTGGAAGAGTATCCGGAACGTTTGCGCATGCGCCAAGAATTCATGCAGCGCTTTCCGACCCGTTGAGGCATGAGGTAATTTTTTTGGGTTAGCAAAACGAACTTAAAGCGCGGTGGTTGAAACTTCAGCAACTGCGGGCTGTGGAGTGAATACTCTGTTGCTCTCGTTATCAATCGCAGCTTAGCCGGGGTCAGCCCGGCGTTTTCACAGCTATTCGCGGACCCGTTCAGTTCAGTTGGCCCGATCCTCACAATCAAGATGGATCAGCATCTCGAAAAGGACGGTACACGCCCAACCAAGGTCCGCAAGCTTGCGGATTTTGTGGCCCCGTTTGACGACCGCATTAAGTGTAGACCTTGAGGGACTCAAGTAATTCAGATGAACAGGTCTAGTGCACGTCTTTTTCACGCAATCTATCAGGGAATGCAGGTTGAAGAACCGTGGCTGACGGTCAATCAGAAGTCTTTGCAATAGCGCCGCCCCTCCAGTGGCACACTGGCGAAATATTTGGCCGCGTCGCTCGGGGCGGCCTTTTTCTTTTCACAATTGTCAGTATTCTGGCGGCAGGTATTCAGATTTTTGGTAGCATGATCAAATCTTTAACTAAGTTCACCGGGGTTTCCCTGATAGCAGCGGCTGGGATGATCGGCGTCGCGCAGGCTAAGCCGCTGCTGACGGACTCTCAGGAAACATATGTTTCCGCCTGTCTGGATCAAAGTGACACGCCAGAGCGCATCATCGAAATTTGTCAGCGTGGGCTCGGCGGCGCAGGCGCGTCAGATCGGCAGCGCATTGAGATGTTGGATAAGCTGGGATGGGCTTACTATGACCTAGATGACATGGATAAAGCTGACGACGCTTTCGTCGAAATTCTGGCTTTGAACCCCACGGCCGAGCTTGGGCTGCAGGGGCGTGCATGGGTCAAATACAATCGTGATGATTATGCGGCTGCAGCTGCGCTATTTCGGCAGGCTGTGTCACGCAAACCCAATGCAAGCAATATGGCTGGTCTGGCCGCCAGTGCGCGCCGGTCCGGAGAAATGGATTTTGCTGAGTTCGAAGAGGTGATGCAAACCGCGCTTGCCCTAAACCCCGAATACACGTGGGCGATGCGGGAACTGGCGTGGACACTGGTTGATCATTACCGGCAGGACGAAGCGCTAACTTTGTTCAGGACCGCAAGCGACCTAGACCCGTACGACCCATACGCCGAGTACGGCGTCGCCTTTCTGTTATCGGAACAAAACGATTGGGAGGCCGCGTTCGCCCACGTAAGCCGGGCGTTGGACCTTAAACCGGATTTCGTGACCGCTTTATCACGTCGGTCCCTGATCCTGCTGATGCTGGATCGGCCCAAACAGGCGCTGAAAGACGCAGAAGCAGTGATCGCCGCCAAACCTGACGATGCAGATGGTTATGTGCGAAAGGCACGGGCGCTGTCGGATTTAGGTCAAAGATCGCAGGCGCACGAGGTGCTGGAGTTGACCGAAAGCCGGGTAGGGTCGGGCAGCAGTTATCTGCTTTATTGGCGGGCCAGCCTGTTGGCGGACGACCTCGACTACGAAGCGGCACTTTTCCACATTCGACGCAGTGTTGCGCTTGAAGGCGCCGACCAGTTTGATCACCGTCTGCATGCGGAAATAGCGTTATGGATGGGGCACACGGATGAGGCCCGTGATGCCATCGATCAGGCGCTTGGGTTCAATCCCGATGGCGAGTTTGAACAATATACAAATGCTCTGGTGATGCTGGATGAACACCGGTTCGATGCCGCCGAAAGCGCATTCGATGCGGCTATCGCTTCAGGTCTACACAAGGACTACCTTGGTGATTTTCTGTCCGCTTTGGTGGCAGAAGGGCGGTTCATTCAAGCGATCAAGATGCGCGCTCGGTATGGCAACCGCCCATCGGCAACAACCAGTGACGCGCAACGTTCCAACTAACGCGTCACTTGGTCTGAGGTAACGATTACGCAGTCGCCGCTTCCGCCGCTTCGCGTACCGCTTTGATGTTGGCACCGTAGACATCCGGGTTTTCGACCGATCCGCCCTTGAATACGGCTGAACCTGCAACCAGCACGTCCGCACCAGCTGCAGCCACCAATGGGGCGGTCTTCGGGTCAACGCCACCGTCAATCTCGATATGGATCGGGCGATCGCCGATCATCGACCGCAGCTTGCGAACCTTGCTGGTCATATCGATGAACTTTTGGCCACCAAAGCCGGGGTTCACTGTCATGACGCAAACCAGATCGGTCAGGTCCAGCAGGTGGTCAATTGCTTCGGCCGGTGTGCCGGGATTCAAAGCAACGCCCGCCTTCATACCAGCGGCGCGGATCGCTTGCAGAGTTCGGTGGGTGTGCGGCCCTGCCTCGATATGTGTGGTCAGGATGTCGGCGCCTGCATCCGCGTAGGCCTGAATGTAGGGATCAACAGGGGTGATCATCAGGTGCACATCCATCACCGTTTTGACATGCGGACGGAATGCTTTGACGGCGGGTGGGCCAAAGGTCAGGTTTGGTACGAAATGGCCGTCCATCACATCGACATGGACCCAATCCGCCCCCTGGGCTTCGATGGCCCGAATCTCGGCGCCGAAATTGGCGAAGTCGGCGGACAGGATCGACGGAGCGATCTTGATGCTGCGGTCAAAGCTCATGGTTGGCCTCATGTGAGTAACGTGTTGGCACCGCATATAGCTGCGATACGTGGCGATGGGTAGGCCTGTCGATGCAAGGCTATTTACAAAACTTTCATGCCGCCGACACAAAGCCGTTGAATCCGGTCTGTAGCTGACCGCCAACACGAATTGGGGGTGGCACGTGCTGCGGATAGAAAAACTGACCAAGCGCTTCGGCGAAAACGTAGCCGTAGATGCAGCCACGCTGGATGTAGACAAGCCTTGCATGATTGGCATCATCGGGCGGTCCGGCGCGGGCAAGTCGACCCTGTTGCGGATGATCAATCGCCTGACCGATGCAAGCGACGGTGAAATCCTGTTCGAAGGCCGCGATGTCACCAAGCTGAAGGGCCGTGACAAACGCGCATGGCAAGCCGATTGCGCGATGATCTTTCAGCAATTCAACCTCGTGCCGCGCATGGATGTGGTATCGAATGTACTGCACGGAACGCTGAACCGCCACTCGACGTTGGCGACCATGTTCAACCTGTTCCCGATGGAAGACATCCATCGCGCCATCGATATTCTGGATCGCCTTGGCATCGCCGAGCATGCGCCCAAACGCGCCGAGGCACTATCGGGCGGCCAGCAACAACGCGTCGCCATTGCGCGAGCGCTGATGCAGAACCCCAGCATCATTCTGGCGGACGAGCCCATCGCCTCGCTGGATCCAATGAACGCACAAGTCGTTATGCAGGCACTGCGTAGTATCCATGAAGAAGACGGCCGTACCGTCATCGCCAACCTGCACACACTGGACACAGCGCGCCGCTATTGCGACCGCGTCGTTGGTATGCGCGACGGCCGAATTGTCTTTGATGGCCTGCCCGAGCAACTGACAACTGGCGTGGCCCGCGAAATCTATGGTGCCGATGCCAGCTTCTCGGAAGAGGCGACCTCGACCGAGATCGAAACGCTCGACGCGACCCAAAAGGCCCTGATGGAAGCCGAGGCCACCATCTAAGCCCCACCACCCCTTTCATCGACCGGCCGATGAAAGGCCGGCACATCAAACCGGAGAGAGACAGATGAAAAAACTTATTGCTGCCCTGGTGGCCACTACTGCAATGGCCGCGCCTGCAATGGCTCAGGAAATCAGCGAGTTCCGCATCGGCATTCTGGGTGGCGAGAACGCCCAGGACCGTCTGAGCAAGCAGGAATGCCTGCGTCAGCAGACAGAAGACCTGCTGGGTGTCGAGACCAAGCTGTTCGCGCCCGCCGATTACAACGGCGTAATTCAGGGGCTGCTGGGTGGCACCATCGACATGGCCTGGCTGGGTGCATCCGGTTACGCCAAAACCTACCTGAGCGATCCTGAAGCGGTTGAGCCTGTTCTGGTCAAGGTCAACACCGATGGCAGCTACGGTTATTATTCGATCGGGTTTGCCCGCAAGGACAGTGGTATTGCCTCGTTGGAAGACATGAAGGACAAGACCTTCGGCTTCGGCGATCCTAACTCGACCTCGGGCTTCCTGATCCCGTCGATCGAAATTCCGCAGGCCACCGGCGCGACCATGACTTCGGGTGACTATTTTGGCGAAGTAAAATTCACCGGCGGCCATGAGCAGACCATCGTGGCAGTAAACAACGGTGACGTTGATGGTGGTGTGACATGGGCCGACGGTCTGGGAGACTGGGAAGACGGTTATCAGTCCGGCGCGCTGCGCCGTGCCGTGGATGCCGGTCTGGTCGACATGAACGATCTGGTCGAAATCTGGAAATCTGCTCCGATCCCCGAAGGCCCGTTCGTGCTGCGCACTGAATTGCCCGAAGATGTCAAAATCAAGATGACCGGTATGCTGGCCTCGATGAATTCTATTGATCCGGACTGCATGTACAACGTTCTGGGCGGTGAATCCAAAGGGCTGATGCCGATCACCCACGACGCTTACGAAATCATCATCGAAGCACGCAAGTTGAAGTCCAACTAGGCCTGCATCTCCAATGATCGGGGTCCGGTGGTAAACCGGGCCCCTTTTACCCACTCAGGAGCATTCCATGACAGACCTGACCGCGGGGTCCCCCAGCGTCGACCGGATCCGGGCCGACTATTCCGAGATGACACGGCGCAAGCGGGTCTATGGTGGTATCCTTCTGATCGTTTTTGTGGCCCTGATGGCTGCTGGTTTCCGAACAGCCGATGCCCGCAATGCCGGCAGTTTTGTTGACGGCTGGCACCGCATCTTCGACTACCCGGCCGAGGTTTTATCCGAGGCGTGGGAAAAGATCGGCGCGATGCCGGAAAACCTTGTGAAGTTCTTCCCAGCTTTGGTTGAAACGCTCAACATCGCCGCAGCCTCAACGCTGATCGGCGCAATCGGCGGAACGTTTCTGGCGTTGATGTCCACGCGCGGCATGGCCTTGTGGCCTTCGTTAATCCCACTGTTCCGCCGCATAGCCGATATCTGCCGTGCTGTACCAGAGATCGTAATCGCGCTGGTCCTGATCTTCGTGCTGGGTGGTGGCCCGGTTCCGGCGATGATCGCGATTGCCATTCACACAGCCGGGGCACTTGGAAAACTGTTTTCTGAAGTGAACGAGAACGCTTCGCTGAAACCGGTCGAAGGCCTGTATTCGGTTGGCGCGAACTGGTCCCAGCGGATGTACCTGGGCGTGATCCCACAGGTCGGCCCGAACTATGTCAGCTATGCGCTGCTGCGGTTCGAGATAAACATTCGCGCTTCGGCCATTCTGGGTTTTGTTGGCGCTGGCGGACTTGGATACGAATTGCGCAATTCGATGTCCTGGGGGCAGGGGCGCTATGACGAAGCTGCCGCGATCTTTCTGCTACTGTTTGTCACTATTGTCGTGGTCGATCAGATCTCGGGTATCCTGCGTGACCGTCTGACTCACGGATCTGAAAAAGGAGCGCGGGCATGAGCACCTTCGCCACCAATCTGACAATTTATGAGCTCAAGACCGAGGCCGACCGTTTGTTCATCCGTAAACGGCTGACGAACTTTGGACTGCCTGCGTTGGTGCTTGCCTACCTTGCCTATGTCTTCTTTGCCTTCGACGTTCCGGGATTGGCCGAACGGGCAAACTGGGAAAACGGCAAGACGCTGGTGGCCGACAGCTATAGCTATAAAACCCATGTCACGCGTGACAACCGCACTGGCGAAGTCTCGGCTGCCATCGAGGGTGAGCGCAAAGGCGCATACCCCGAAGGTGAGGCCCCGGAGTGGGTCTCGCTGGGCGATACCACGGTGATCGATCTGGAAAACGGCCACATTGTGCGCTTTGGCCCCGAGACTGTTGAATACGACATCCCCGGCTATGGCACCGTCCGCGCCACCCCAACCCGGTCGGCCGGAGTTCAGGCCGAATTGCCCGCAGGCGAGGTGCCGGACTGGATCAACGTCTCCAAGAACAGGATGGCGATCACCACGGATGCCGGGCGCTTGACCGTGACGCGGAACCGGTCAGAGGTGTTCCGTTACTTCAACGGGTGGGAGCTGTTCTGGTTCACGCTCGACAGCCCTTATTACGGCAAATCCCTCTGGGAACTGGCGGGCCTCGCCGCAAAGGGCGAAGGCGGGGCAATCCTGAATGACTTCTGGACCAACAAGATGTGGCGGCATCAGGACGTGGCCTGGGCCATCTTCGAGACAATCCTGATGGCCTTCCTGGGCACATTGGGCGCCGGCATGGTCGCACTGCCGCTGGCCTTTTTGGCAACGCGCAATTTCAACCCTCTTAAGTCCCTCCGGTTCCTGACGCGCCGTGTGTTTGACTTTGTTCGCGGCGTGGACGCGCTGATCTGGACGGTTGTGTTGGCGCGTGCTTTTGGACCTGGTCCACTCACCGGCGCGCTGGCCATTCTGGTGACCGATACCGGAACCTTCGGCAAAATCTTCTCAGAAGCGCTGGAAAATGTGGACCAGAAACAGATTGAGGGCGTTCAGTCCACAGGGGCCAATGCGCCGCAGCGGTATCGTTTTGGCGTTATCCCGCAGGTGACGCCGGTGCTTCTGAGCCAGTTGTTGTATTTCCTCGAATCCAACACCCGCAGTGCGACCGTGATCGGCGCGATCACGGGCGGCGGCATTGGGCTTTTGCTGACTCAGGCAATCATCACCCAGAAGGACTGGGAAGAGGTTGCTTACTACATCGTCCTAATCATTCTGATGGTGATGCTCATGGACTGGTTCTCGGGTTGGCTGCGCCGGCGGCTTATCCAGGGAGAGACTGGCAAGAAACGCAGAGCCAAGAACGCCAAGGCAAAGCCATTCCTGCTGCCGTGACCCAGACGAAGGACACCCAGACCATGCCACGACTGAGTTCCGACCAGCCGTTTATCCACCCTGATTGCAATATCACCGCAAGCTCTTTTGGCGAGTTTGTCGAGATCGGAGCTGGGACGCGTGTGGCGAATTCGGTTTTTGGTGATTACTCCTATTGCGACCGGACCTGTGACATCGCGAATGCCGAAATCGGAAAATTCGCAAACATCGCAAGCTTCACGCGGATCGGCGCGACGGATCATCCGATGGAAAAGGCGTCATTGCATCACTTTCTGTACCGCTCGGCGGACTATTGGGATGATGCGGAAGATGACGCGGAGTGGTTTGGACATCGCGCCAGCCGCATCACCCGGATCGGCCATGATACCTGGATTGGCCATGCTGCGATCATCAAACCCGAAGTGACCGTCGGCCATGGGGCTATTATCGCTTCTGGTGCGGTGGTCACCAAGGATGTTGCGCCCTATACGATCGTTGGTGGTGTCACGGCTGAGCTGATCCGGGGCCGGTATTCGCAAGGCGTTGCAAATCGCATGATGGAATTGGCCTGGTGGGATTGGGATAACTCCCGGCTGCGCGCGGCCCTGCCGGATTTCCGCGCCCTGAGTGCCGAAGCATTTCTGGAGAAATACGAAACTGCCTGAGAAAGTCGACGATAATTCTTCCGTACACGCGTCCGCATCAGCTACACCCAACGGGACTAACCCTCCGTCTTGAATACAGGCGTGAGGGCATCTGCCGTCTAGTCCTCGTTCAGGGTCAGAGTCACCCGGTCGCCGGCAAAGACTGTGCGGCCAAATTCAACAGGCAGACCATTCGGATCTGCGTTGATGCCAACGGAAAACAGAACCGGCGCACCCTCGGTCACTCGAAGGTGGAGGGCTTGCGTTGCCGTCGCCGCGCGCGCCGTCAACCGTGTGGAGATCCGGGTGTAGTCCTCGATTCCGCATTGCTTCAAAGCCTTTGTCACAGATTCCGTTTCCGAAAGAGCTTCAAGAATGCCAGGCAGGCGATCAGCGGGAAAAACGCTTTGAAATAGTCCGATTGGTTGCCCGTCGGCCAGTGACAGCCCGTCATATACGTGCACCTGATCGCCTACCGCTATTTCCAAAGCCTCCGCTTCAGTTTCATCTGCGGCGCGCGTCGTCAGTGTCAGGATCTTTTTTCCGGGGATCTTGCCACTGGCCGAGATGCTTTTGTGGTATCGGACGCGTTTGCCGATGGCATAATCGGTCGGGCGGGCAGCCACGAAAACGCCGGCGCCGCGGCGGGCATGCACCAGACCCTGGTCCGCCAAATCAGACAGCGCGCGTCTCACCGTATGGCGGTTGACCCCGTGTTTTGCTGCCAACTGCGCTTCGGTCGGCAGGCGGTCGCCGGTGTTGTATCGACCTTCCGCAATGTCCGATGTCAGGTGCAGCGCGATACCTTTCCAGACGGGTGTTTTTCTCATGTCATCAAAACTTCACAAGGTTGCGGATTGCCAGCTGCGGCGGTGAGCTGTAATATTTGTCTAGTTGTATAGTTTAGATAGACAACCCGGCCAAGAGGCTTTGATGGCAGATCAGACAAAAAAATTGAACGCGGAACGGCAGTACTGGATGGGTCTGTTGGCGCGTGCGCCAGAAAGTGCGTTGATGACACTCTGGGACAGGTACGAAACCCACTCGAGCTTTGAGTGGCTGCGAAGCCCTGAAATCGGCGGGGTCATGGTGCGCGGGCGCGCTGGAGGCACGGGCGATCGGTTCAATCTTGGTGAAATGACCGTCACACGATGTTCACTGATGTTGCCGGATGGAACAGTTGGACATGGGTACGTGCAGGGCCGGTCTAAACCCAAGGCCGAAGTGGCCGCCTTGATAGATGCTCTGATGCAGACCCCCGAAGCGGGTACGGTTCATGATCAGGTGATCGCGCCGCTCAAAGAACAGATGGAGGCTGACAAAACGGGTCGGGCTTCCAAGGCTGCGGCGACAAAAGTTGAGTTTTTCACCATGGTGAGGGGAGAAGATTGATGACGGCGCAACCCCACTATTCTGGCGGTTTTCAGAACGCACCGGTCCAGGCCGCGCATGCATTCCGCGCCGCCATGACCGTAATGGCCCGGCCCGGCGAAATCCGTGAACTAAACGGCAGTCGCCCTCCAGACCCCTTGTCTACTGCAGCGGGAACGCTGTTGCTGACTCTGTGTGATCCCGAGACAAAGGTGCACTTGGCTGGCGCGATCAATACCGATGCAGTGCGCGAATGGCTGACCTTTCACACCGGCGCGCCCCTTGCGCAGGCGGCCGATGCAGATTTCGCCGTCGGGCGCTGGGCCGAGCTGGGGTCATTGGGCACTTACCGTATCGGCACCGCTGAATACCCGGATCGGTCGGCCACATTGATTGTAGAATGTGACGAGTTGCAACAGGCCGGTGCCGAGCTAAGCGGTCCGGGGATCAAGGGAACGGCTCAGCTTTTCTTGCCGGATATTCCGGCGTTGCAGGCTAATGCGGCTTTGTACCCGCTTGGGTGCGACTTCTTTTTCACCTGCGGGAACCGGGTTGCAGCCCTTCCGCGCAGTACCCGGATCAGCATGGAGACCTAAGCAATGTATGTCGCAGTCAAGGGTGGCGAGAAGGCCATCGAAAACGCGCATGCCTGGTTGGCGGAAGAACGTCGCGGCGCACCCGACATTGCCGAGTTGAGCATCGCGCAAATCCGCGAGCAGCTGAGTCTGGCAGTCAACCGGGTGATGGCCGAGGGGTCTTTGTACGACCCCGATCTGGCGGCTTTGGCCATTAAACAAGCGCGTGGCGATCTGATCGAAGCCATCTTTCTGATACGGGCATACCGAACGACGTTGCCGCGACTTGGTTATTCGAACCCCGTCAAGACGGATGAAATGGCGTGTGATCGACGGATCTCGGCTACGTTCAAGGATGCGCCGGGTGGGCAGGTGCTGGGGCCAACCTTTGATTACACGCACCGCTTGCTGGACTTCAAATTGGCCGCAGAAGGTGAGGTTCCGGTCGCACCCACACTGCAACCCCGAACCGAGGCGACACCACATATCACGGAGTTCCTGAAGGGTGAGGACATCATTCAGGATGAACCCGCTAGTGACGCCACCCCCGGTGATCTGACGCGCGAACCGATGGAGTTTCCGTCGAACCGCCCTCTGCGTCTGCAATCCCTAACCCGCGGGGATGAGGGGTTTGTGCTGGGCATGGCCTATTCCACCCAACGCGGCTACGCCCGCAATCACGCATTCGTAGGTGAGCTGCGGATCGGAAAAGTCGCAGTTGAGATGGAAATCCCGGAACTGGGTTTCGCCATCGACATCGGCGAAATCGAATTGACTGAATGCGAGACGGTAAACCAGTTCAAGGGCTCCAAAACTGAACCGCCACAATTCACACGCGGCTATGGTCTGGTCTTTGGACAGTCTGAACGAAAATCCATTGCGATGGCCTTGGTGGACCGCGCACTGCGTTGGGAAGAGTTGGGCGAAGATAATCTGGGCGCACCCGCGCAAGACGAAGAATTTGTCCTCAGCCATGCGGATAACATTCAGGCGACGGGTTTCCTCGAGCATATCAAGCTGCCGCACTACGTGGATTTCCAGTCCGAGTTGGAACTGGTTCGCAAACTACGACGCGAAGCCGAAGAACGGATGAAGCCAAAAGAGGCTGCGGAATGAAAGTCGAGCCAAGGGAAAGGGGGCATCTATGAACTGGATAGCGCCCGTATATACGGGGTGGCAAGCCAAGATTGGGAATTTACCAACCCGCCTTATTGGCGTCGCAGGTTTCTACCGGGCGGCGAGTCCCTTCGCGCGCCAACAGATTCCCACTCGCCCTTCGGGTCACGCTTTTGCGCACGGCGACGACGCTTCGCATGACGCGAGTGAAAGAAAAGATACAGCAACAGCGCTAACAACAGCGCGCCCAACAAAAATACGTCCACAAAAACACCAAAAACAAAGTGATACATCAAAATGAATGAGTATAACTTCGCATATTTGGACGAACAAACCAAGCGAATGATCCGCCGCGCCATATTAAAAGGACTGGCAGTGCCCGGATATCAGGTCCCTTTTGCCAGTCGTGAAATGCCGATGCCCTATGGTTGGGGCACCGGTGGAGTGCAGGTTTCAGCCGCGACATTGACGCCAGAGGACACGTTAAAAGTGATCGACCAAGGTGCAGATGACACCACCAACGCCGTGTCGATCCGCAAGTTCTTTGAGAACACAGCAGGCGTGGAAACGACTGAGGAAACCGAGAAGGCCACCATTATCCAGACCCGCCATCGTATCCCCGAAGCGAAGCTACGCGAGGATCAGATTATCGTGTATCAGGTGCCAATTCCGGAACCTTTGCGCTTTTTGGAACCGCGCGAAACGGAAACGCGCAAGATGCACAGTCTTGAAGAATACGGGCTGATGCATGTGAAACTGTATGAAGACATCAGCCAACACGGGGCGATCTCGACCGCATATGCCTATCCGGTGAAAGTGTCTGACCGCTATGTGATGGACCCGTCGCCGATCCCGAAATTCGACAATCCAAAGCTTGAGATGGACGCGATCCAACTATTTGGCGCAGGTCGCGAACAACGAATTTACGCAGTTCCCCCGCACACCAAGGTCGTCAGCCTGGATTTCGAGGACTATCCTTTCGAGGCAACCAAGGCCGCTCATCCATGCGACTTGTGCGGCAGCGATGACAGCTATCTGGACGAAGTGATAATGGATGATGCTGGCAACCGGATGTTTGTCTGTTCCGACACTGATTATTGCGGGTCACGCCGAAAAGCGGGCCACAAAGGCCGACTGGCCGAGGAGAATGCGGCATGACCCCCCTGTTGCAGGTCAAAGGCATCGAAAAGCACTATGGCGCGCGGATCGGTTGCTCGGACGTGAGTTTTGATCTCCACCCCGGTGAGGTGATGGGGATCGTGGGTGAAAGCGGTTCTGGCAAGTCGACGTTGTTGAATTGCTTGGCCGGTCATTTGGAACCTGACGCTGGGCAGGTGGTTTTTGACACCCGCGCCGACGGCCCGGCGGATACGGTCACCATGTCCGAACCGGAACGCCGGATGTTAAGTCGAACGGACTGGGCTTTTGTGCACCAGCATGCGCGCGATGGCTTGCGCATGTCGGTCAGCGCTGGCGGAAATATCGGTGAGCGCCTGATGGCAGTGGGCGATCGTCACTATGGCACCATCCGCGATCGAGCGATCGATTGGTTGGGACGGGTCGAGATTGACGAGACTCGTGTTGATGACCGGCCTTCGGCCTTTTCTGGCGGGATGCAGCAGCGATTGCAGATCGCCCGCAATCTGGTCACCGGGCCGCGCCTTGTGTTCATGGATGAACCAACGGGCGGGCTGGATGTGTCGGTTCAGGCGCGTCTGCTGGATCTGCTGCGCGGGCTGGTGCGTGAGATGGGGCTGAGCGCTGTTATTGTAACCCATGATCTGGCGGTTGTTCGCCTGTTGGCAGACCGTTTGATGGTGATGAAGGACGGACGCGTTGTTGAGGCAGGGTTGACGGATCAGGTACTGGACGACCCGCAGCATGCTTACACGCAACTGCTGGTGTCCAGCGTTCTGCAGGTGTGAGGGCGAAGAAGATGATTGAACTCAAGGACGTGAGCAAAAGCTTCACCCTGCATAATCAGGGCAGTGCGGTAATTCCGGTGATGGAGGGTGCCTCGCTCAAAGTCGCCCCCGGTGAGTGCGTTGCTCTGACCGGGGCGTCGGGCGCCGGCAAATCGACGCTGATGCGGGTGATCTATGGAAATTATCTGGCCGCATCAGGCCAGGTTCTTGTCGGTGGTCTGGATGTTGCAAGGGCCGAACCACGTGAAATTCTGGCTCTGCGGCGTGAGACGCTTGGCTATGTCAGTCAGTTCCTGCGTGTTGTTCCCAGAGTGCCGACACTTGAGGTGGTGGCCGAGCCGCTGTTGGCTGTCGGATGTGCCAGGCAGGCGGCGCTGGACAAGGCGGCGGATTTGCTGGCGCGCTTGAACATTCCCGAAAGACTATGGAGCCTGAGCCCAACCACCTTTTCGGGTGGCGAGCAGCAGCGGGTGAACATTGCGCGTGGATTTGCGCATGACTACCCGGCAATGCTGCTGGATGAACCGACCGCCTCTCTGGATGCGCAAAATCGTGAAACGGTCCTGTCTTTGATCGAAGAGGCCAAAGCACGCGGTGCTGCGATTGTTGGCATCTTTCACGATATCGAAGCGCGCAACCGAGTCTGTGATTGCGAGATCGATGTATCCGAGTTCACGCCAGGAATGGTCGCATGACCCTTGCACCAATCATAGCCGTTGTAGGCCCGTCAGGAGTGGGCAAAGATAGCGTGATGGACGCGCTGGTCGCGCGGAAGCCGGGTATCCAGCGGGTTCGCCGGGTGATTACCCGCCCCAAGGGCGAAGAAGGCGAAGATTTCGACCGGGTGTCGGTCGAAATCTTCGAAAAGATGGTGCAGGACGGGACCTTTGCATTGCACTGGAAGGCGCATGGGTTGCACTACGGAATCCCGATTGAAATTGTAAAGCAACGACAATCGGCCGATGCGCTTTTGGTCAATCTGTCCCGTTCGGTTCTATTGAGCGCACAGGACGTTTTTGGCGACCTGATCGTGGTCTCGCTGACGGCGGACCCCAAGGTTCTTGCACAGCGTCTTTCCGTGCGCGGGCGGGAAAGCGCCAGTGATCAGGCCCGTCGCCTAGGGAGGGCTGGTATTGCCTTGCCGGACGGGCTGAACCGTGTGATCGAAGTTGACAATTCCGGACCGCTAGAGGTCGCGATCACCAAGATCCTTGTCGGGCTTCAACCAGAAAGGGCGTAGCGATGGATCAGATGAAACTTACCATCCTCGGCCTCGCCCATAAGCGCCAAATCCCGGATATCAAACGGAGTGGGCAACAGGGGGACCAAATGGTTCTCCAACGCTGCCTGAACCGCTTTCAGCGTTGGTTTATCCAGTTTTCCGCTGAGGGTGATGTGAAAGCGGAAGGTGTCCATCACGTAAGGATAGCCCCAACGCAGCAAGTTGGCGTCCTGTTCCGGGGTCAATCCCGAGGCGCGTCTGCGGTTCAGTTCCGCTGCGGATGCGGGGGCGCGAAAACTATCCAGTTCGCGGACGCAAGCCGCAGCCAGTGCGTTCAGAGCAGTGGTTTCGCCCAAGGGCCGCAGGGCAAGAAACCGTCCAAGCCTGGCGAGTTCAAACCCGTCCAGCGTGACGCGCGATCGCGTTTCGGCCAACTGTTCGCAGGCTTCCTGCAAATCGACCTGAGACTGCCCCTTGTTCAGGCGAAATGGCGGCTTCATGGTTGCGTGAAGGCCATATTTTCGCGGGACTTCGGTTGCAGCTGCAACATCCACACCCGTAATTACGGGGTGGGCGATCTTGGAACCAGTTTCCATGTCCCAGCCCAGCCATCGGGTTGCAAACCTCGTCCATTCGGCCTGAGCCGGTGGCGCAAAATAGATCGCGTATCGCGTGAATGTCACATTGGCCTCCTATGCGTGGCCTTCCCAATATCCCAAACCTTGTGAAGTTCAGATGACAGAAGAAATGATACTTGCCAATGCCACGCTTGTTCTTCCCGATGAGACGGTTACAGGCAGCATTCGGATCGTAGAGGGCACAATTGCTGAGGTCGCGACCGGCGCAACTGTTCCAGCTGGTGCCACGGATTGCCAAGGCGACTACGTCTGCCCGGGCCTGGTCGAACTTCACACCGACAACCTTGAGCGCCACATCCAGCCGCGCCCAAAGGTTGACTGGCCCCATGCCGCCGCCATTCTGGCCCATGATGCCGAGCTTGCCAGTACCGGGATCACCACCGTGTTCGATGCAATGCGCATCGGTTCGATTCCGTCTGGGCAGCGCTATGCCAAATACGCGCGCGGTCTGTCGCGTGAGCTGTGGCAACTGCGGGAACAGGACGCGCTGAAGATCAGCCATTTTCTGCATTTACGCGCCGAGATCTGTTCGGAAACCCTGACCGAGGAATTGGCCGAATTCGGGCCTGAGGACCGCGTAGGTTTGGTCTCACTCATGGATCACACGCCGGGACAGCGCCAGTTCCGAGATATGTCTAAGTTGCAAGCGTATCTGAAAGGCAAGTTGGGGCTGGAGGGCGATGGTTTCATGCAACACGTGGCCGACCTTAAGGCGATGCGCGACCGCTATGGCGATCAGCATGAGGTAGAGACGGTAAAAGCCGCCAAACGCTTTGGTGCGATGCTGGCCAGCCATGATGACACAACGGACGAACAAGTGCGCATATCGGCCGGTCACGGGATTACGCTTGCCGAATTTCCGACTACGGTC
This sequence comes from Ruegeria sp. BI12, assembly GCF_056537985.1. Lineage (NCBI taxonomy): Bacteria > Pseudomonadati > Pseudomonadota > Alphaproteobacteria > Rhodobacterales > Roseobacteraceae > Ruegeria > Ruegeria sp. BI12. Next base: position 510,752 of record NZ_JBQFSL010000001.1, read on the forward strand.
GAGGCCGCGCAGTCCTGTCAGGACCACGGCATCAAGGTAATGATGGGGGCGCCGAACGTGATACGCGGCGGGTCACATTCCGGCAATGTCGCAGCGCACGAACTGGCTGCGCTTGGCTATTTGGACATCCTGTCCTCGGACTATGTGCCCTCCGCATTGTTGCTGTCCGCTGCGCGACTGGGTGAGGTGTGGGGCGATTTTGCCCGCGGTTTGAGAACCGTCACAAAAACACCGGCGGATGTCGTTGGGCTTGATGACCGTGGTGCGCTGCGGGCAGGCGCGCGCGCGGACATCATCCGGTTCCGAATGCGCGAAGGCATCCCAGCTTTGGACGGCGTTTGGTCGCGCGGGCGCCGCGTCGCCTGATCAGGCCCGGTAGAACAAGTAGCGGTCCGGTGCGATGGTGTCCGGGCCGCTGATCTGTTCAAGGCCAACAAGCGGCTGGCCCGAGATCAACAGACCTCCTGGCAGCATCACCTGTGCGATCAAAGGGCTGAGGCGCGCAGCTTCGGCGACGTCCTCTTCCTTGACGCCGCGCCCGAAATCATAGTGGGCCAGCGCAATTTTTGGTCCACCTTGCGCGAGATTCTGCAACATCGGCTCGGCTTCACCCTGCAGAAAATCCTCTGCCGGAGGGGTGCTGGAAGGATGACATTGCAGCACGCGGTCCATAACCCAAATCCTACGATCCGGTAGAATTTCCCGCAGGTGGTCATAGGTGCGCCCGTTTCCCAAGCCCATGTCCAGCACGTCGCCTGCCATATCCGAGATCTGATCGACCGCCCAATTCAAACCATCACGTTGTGCGGTCAGGCGGCGCAGCATGGAATCCAGTCGGCTCATTCAGATCTCCGTATTCAGTCGGTATTGGCGGCAGACCAGACAAAACCCGGCCCATCCAGCAGCCGGTTCAGTAGGTCATGGGTAAAGGCCCAGATGTCCTCATCATGAACCAGATGGTGGGTCAAGACACCAAAGGGCTCGGCGTTGTCTGCGCCGCCCTCACGGCGGTCTCGCAGCAGCTGCGTCGTTTTGGCGATCAATGTATCGGCGTCAGCCAGTCCGCGTGATCCGCGCCAGTCGATTGGGTCCAGATGCGTGTTAACCTGGATCACCCCGGGGGCCGCCTGCGCGTTCGACCGCGGCGTAGCGGTCGACAAGATGCGGTATCCTGCTGCAGGCAACTCCTGCACGACCTTTGTTGCGATGCGGTTCCAGGGCGGCACGAACATAGGGCAAAGCCGATCCCCGAACAGCGCACGCATGCGCGACATTCCGGAACGGACATCTTGAGTGATTTCGGCCATGTCCCGATGCATGCGAAACTCGGATTTCTTTTCATCCGGCGGTGCGTGATTCAAATGAGCCCATCCGTGCACGACCGGGATAATGTTTGAATGGGCATCTACATATTCGACCAAGACGTCTTTGACGTCGCGTGGGACAATGGCCAGATGAATGGGCACCCCAAGTTGGTCGGACATTGTAGACAACCGATCAAGCTGGGGCGTCGCAGAAATGGCATCATCGTCACGCCACCAGAGAGGCAGGGTCAGCCCCTGCTGCTGCCAGATTTCCAACTCAACCGTCAGATTACGCCAATCAAGACTCATCCACGACGCTCCAACAGTGTTTTGGTAATCTGCACAGATTGTGCGGCCCCATTGAACCCCTGATCTGAGACCGCGCGAGGGTTCGACGAAATCACACGATTGACGGTCTCTGCCAGCAGATCACCGTTTAAGTCTTTGCTTGCGATGACATCTATGGCGGGCAGATCCGCAAGGGTGCGCGCGCGCAGACTTTGTTCAACCTCATTGCCATCATCGAAAGGGATGAAAACGGCTGGGGTTCCTGTTTGGAGAATATCCAACGCTGTATTGTAACCACACATGCTGACTGACGCAGCTGCCTGGGGCAACATTTGGCGAAAGTCGGGGCGCACCGGTTCCAGAAGGACAGGGGCATCCCTTACGGTTTTTTCCATCTCTTCAATGCGTGCCTTCGCGTCCTGCCCGCCGACCAACAGGCGCCAGCGCTTGTTGGGCATCTTTCGGGCGGCCTCGATGGCCGCATAAAAGATGGGCTGTCCCACCGAACCGCCACCGGCGCTGACTAGAACTTCGTCCTTGCCGATGGCCTCTTGGTGGGGCAGCGGCGCTGATGGAGCCACGAAACCGGTATAGAACAGGCGACGTTCCAGGTTCTCGGATACGGGCCAGCTAACGTTCAGTGGCACAACGCTCTGGTCCGAATGAACAAGGATTCCGTCGTAGTATTCCGCGATGATCTCTTCGGCTCGCTCGGCCTTCGCAGGCTTGGAGGGCGGCGCAAGAATATCCCGGATCGAACCAAGAATTACAGGGCGCGGGCGCACGTCGCGGGCTGCCTCCAGCGCGGCCGAAAACTCACTTGTCAGAGAACGGCGGCCAAACGGATAAAGCTCAGTGATCAAAACGTCCGGTGCAAAGCTGCGAATGGCCTCGACCAGAGCAGTCTTGCGTGCCTCAAAATACTCCTCATCCGCAACCAGGCCAGCCTGTGTCAAAAGGCGGGTGAAATCAGTGCCGTCCGAGCGTAAGGGCGGCAGACCCAGCAGGGTCATCCCGGTGGTGTCCAGCTGCGGAGCGGGCATCCCACCAGAGACCACAAAAGTCTCGTGACCATCCCCGACAAAGGCTCGCCCCAGTGTCAAGGCGCGGCTCAGATGCCCGGTGCCCAGCAGGTGGGTGACAACGATCATGACCTTCATGAATGGGCATCCTGTCGGAGCAGGCGAACCGGTTCAGCCTGCGGCTGAAAACTATCCATATCAACGATATAAAGGCGGTTTCGTTTGATCTTGAATGGGGCGTCGCCGTCAAAATTCCACCCCCAGGCCTGGGCCAGAATGACGCGCATAATCCCAATGTGGCACACGGCGAGTGTGTCGCCTTTCAGCTCGTCCAGCCAAGGTTGCAACCGCGCCCGGACATCCGCCGGGCTTTCACCGTTCGGTGGGCGAAAGTCCCAGCCCCAGTCCTCGATATGGCGATATCCGCTTTCGGGGTCCGCGATCAGATCAACGCCGCGCTGGCCTTCCCAATCGCCCCAGTTCATCTCTGTCAGTGCTTCCGAAACCATTGGATCTCGCCCCGCGACCAACGTGGCGGTTTCGCTGGCGCGATGCAGTGGGCTGGACCAGAGCGCGGCCGTGTTCCACGGCTCGGGTAGTTCGTAGCCGGCCAGTTCAGCGCGCGCGTCATCATCAAGGGGAATGTCACTGCGACCCTGAATACGTCCAGCGCGGTTCCAATGAGTGTGGCCGTGGCGTAGTAGGGAAAGTCGGCTCATGCATTGCCTCCGATCAAAGCCCGGGCAGCCTGCCAGAACCGTTCGGTTGCCGCGGGCATAAGGTGGCGGTTGGAAATATACTCTTGGGCACTCGCGCCAAGTGAACGGCGTAGGGCAGGGTCGGCTAGCAGCGTCTGTAGTCTGGCGGCAAGCCCTTCGGATCCGGCATCGACCGTGGGATAGTCATCCGGTGCCAGAACATCGCGAACGCCGGGCCTGCTCTGCGCAACAACGGGAACTCCACTTGCCTGCGCCTCAAGGTAGATCATGCCATATGCTTCATTGACACCAGGCCAAACCAAGACCGATGCGGTCGCATAAGACTCTTGAAGAGCGTCGCGATCCAACTGCCCCAGAAACCGGACCTTCGATCCAAATGGTGCCATAAGATCTTCGATCTCTGCGCGCGCGGGTCCATCTCCTGCAATGTCCAAAACCCAATCCCCGGTCAGATGCGACAGTGCCTGCGCCAGCAGTTGATACGAAGCCATCTTGTCGCCATGCCGCATCATTCCTACCGTCAACATTGACCCGTCACACGAGGACGCAGACGGCAGCGATGTGACCGGCAAAAAGGGCGGTAACTCGATCAGGCGTTGATCGCCGCATTTTTCACGCTCCAGCGTGATCAGGTCGTTGGCTGTGTGGTAAAAAATGACGTCCGCCGCGTCGCAGGCGTCATGTGCAGCCTTCGCAAAATCGGACCACGGGCCGTTTAGACGGCTTGTCGCACGGGTACTTTCCAATTGCACATAAGGTATGTCCCGGGCGGCACACACTTTGGGTCCCAACAAATCAGGGGCTTTGTAATAGTTGTGATAGGTCACCCACAAATTCGTGTCTGCGGGCATGTCAGCGATCAGTCGCCGGGCCTCAACATCGGCTTGGAAACGCAGTCGCTGCTGAACTTCTGCGTCGCCGGTTTTGTCATAAATACGCAAGTCCGTGACCAGATCGACCTTGTCGCCCTGCGCCCCGATCGCTCCGATAAGGTTACGCGCCATTTCTCTGTCTCCCGACGGCACCGGGCTGTTCGGCGATTTCATCGGTGAGAAAAAGGCGACGCGGGCCATCAGTCTTTGTCCGCGCCCAACGCGCTGAGCCGTTTGGACAGTAGGGCAATGCCGGGATCCATGCGGAATTCATCAATCAGACGGGAATAGGCAGCCGCAGCCATCGACGCTGTGCGTTCCGGTTGCGCGGCCAACTCGGTGATTGCACCAGCAAGTGCCGTTGGGTTGTCGTCTGACAAAACACCATGTGTTCCGGTTTCTATGAATTCCGGAATTGCAGAGACCGGCGTCGACAGAATCGGCAATAGCTGAGATGCAGCCTCCATCAGGACATTTGGCAGCCCGTCGCGGTCACCGTCCTCAGCAATCCGGCTGGGCAGAACAAACAGATCAGATGCGCGCATGGCCTCGATCACTTCGGGCTGATCACAGGCCCCTTTCCAGGTGATCCGGTCTGCGATACCAGCGGTCTCAGCCCTTTTGCGCAGGTCTTCCCCCAGTGCACCGCCGCCTATGTGGGTCCAGTGCCAGTCCAGCGAATTGGTCAGAAGAGAAAAGGCATCAATCAGGCGGTCAAAGCCCTTCTTCTCAACCAGACGACCGACCGATAGCATTTGGAACGGCCCATCCGGTGCCCGAGCCGTACGGGCAGGTGGGCTGGGGAAACGGTTCAGGTCCAGACCGTGATATATCAGGTCGATCCGTGCGGGGTCATCGGCAAGACTGCGCAAATGGGCGGCCCCAATCGCTGTGCAGGTTGCGCCGAAGGCCGCTCCGTGAGTGCTCGCCTGTAATTTCTCGGCCTTTTCCCAGTCCGGCGAGGTCCAGATGTCTTTGGCGTGTGCCGAAAAACTCCAAGGCAGGCCGCGCATGATTGCAGCGTAGCGAGCGACCGATGACGGAGTGTGCATGAAATGCGCGTACATCACCTGCGTTTCACCAGGCAATTCGGCGGCCAGAACGCAGGCCTGCCCAAAACGCCGGATGCGGTTATGCGTCGGGTCGCGACGTAGGTCAGAACGCCAGACCTTGTATGCCTCGTCATAGCCGAGCATTGTTCGCGCAGTATGGCGAGCGGCCCAGACGCGATCTGGTTCTTCGTACAGATATTCCGGCAGGTAGTGGACCTGCCCCTTGAACCGGTCATGCAGCGGGTGGCGTTTGATGTCGGTGGGGTGGCGCAGGGACCAGATGTCAAAACGGTGGCCAGCATCCTGCAGCGCCACAAGTTCCTGTGCGATGAACGTCTCGGAAAGGCGCGGCCATCCTTTGACCAGCACCGCGAGCTTGGGTTTTTCTGAAGTCATCCGGTGGCTCGTTCCCGTTCCCCACCAAGCAACGCGTCCACGCGGCTTGTCACATAGTCCAGACCGTCCAACAAGCCTTCGCGGATCGCCTGAGACGGCAAAGGCTGATGCGGCAGATTGCGAATAGCTTCAATCATCGCGTCCGCCGTCAACCCATCGCGGTTTTCGTCCAGCATTCTGACAAGCCCCAGGCCTTCGGCACGAGAGGCGCGGATCCATTGCTCCAACCGCGGCGTGGTGCGTGGAACGATGACCGCACGTTTGTCGAACGACAGAACCTCGCAGAACGTGTTGTATCCACCCATGCAAACGACACCTGCAGCCCCGGCAAACAGCGTTTCGATCTGCGATTCAAAGCCAACGGCCGTGACCCGGCCGTTCAGCGCGGCAACACGAGTCTCGAACTCTTCGCGCAATTCTCCCGATAGGAAGGGGCCATAGACAAGTACAGCGCGCGGCGACAGGCTGGGGTCTTTTTCATAGGCCGACAAAACCTGATTCACCATGGCTTTGCCGTCGCCACCGCCACCTGGCGTTATCAGGATGTATGGCTGTTCGGGCGGATCACCAATCGGGCCAAGGTCGCGGCGCAGATAGCCGGTCCAGTGGATGCGCGACTGCGCAGCCGGGCTAAGCGGCAAGCCTTCGGTCGGATCATAGATCGAGCGTAACCCGTACACCCAGATTTCGTCGTAAAACTTCTCGGTCGCCGCAATGGCCTCTTTCCGTTCCCACTCGGCGGCCAGTACTTCGGGTTCGTCCAGAACATCGCGAAGGCCAAGGACCAATTTGGTGCGGCGGGTCCGCTGCAGGTTGTCAAGAGTGGGCAACAGCTCGCTGCGGAAACCGGTTGGTTCCTTGTCGACGATCAGAACGTCGGGATCGAACTGCTGCACCGCTGTCTGGATCAGCCCCGCACGCAACTCGGTCACTTCCTCGATACCCATGCCGATCGTTTGGGACGCATAAGAACCATCAGCGCGCTTCGTCACACCAGGTAACCGCACGTGATCAACACGGCGCGGAAAGGTGAAACGTCCTGCTACCGGGGATCCGGTCAGTATCAGGGCCGATGCAAATGGGTCTGCCTGAGTGATAGCGCTTGCCAATGCACGGGACCGGCGCAGATGACCCAACCCGAACGTATCGTGGCTGTAAAACAGGATGCGCGGCGTACGGCCGGTTGTTTCGTTTTTTCTTACTAGGCTCATGCCTTTGCCCAATTTAGTGTTCTGGTGCAACTCCGCGCGCTTGCACCCGTATCGTATATATTTTTTTCAGCCGCATGCAAAATCACTGATCGCACCAGTTATTCCCGGCCTGTGCCGATTTTAGCCGTCGGTTTCGCACCCGCGCCTTGTTCTGCATCATTTTCCCGCTCATCCGTCATGATGACAGCACCTGGTCGGTCATATTCAGTTTTTTCCAGGTTGCAAACACTTCTGTTCATAGCATGGTTCCGGGAACACGACTTGACACGATCTTGAGAACCCGGGGGTTGACTATTTGAACCCGCCACTTGGCTTCGATAACCTGTGTTGCGACAGATAAATTGGAAATACACCCGATGACACGCACATTGCTGGCCGGATTAACGCTTTTAATTTGGTCCCTTACTTTGACACTGGTCACCGGAGCGGACGCGCAAACCTCGCTCATACCGGGGTATCCCTCGGCTGGGGGCAGCAGTTCGGAAACAACCGACGACAGTGACCTGGCTACGGCGATACGATCCGCGACCGAAGCCGGGGCCAGTGTGATTGTCATCGACAGCGCCGGTCAGATCGTGTCCTCCGGCGCACAAAACGATGTCTCTTCTGAGGCTGCCGCGGCGGACCCGATGGCTGACGGTTCGCAGCTTATGAAAGCGCAGGAGCGGTTTTCGAAGTTTCGCGAATCTATGAACTCAAGGCTTCAGGCGCTGCCCTATTCGATTTTCGAGGTGCAATACATCCTGCGTCAGACCAGCCCGGATGGTCGCATACAGACCTATGTCGAGGTCCTGTTCTGGAACGTTCTTTTCCTTTTGATCGGGCGATGGTTGTCGATTGAAATATACGGCAAGCGTATCGCAAAACGAATTGTAGTCGCGCGATCAAAAGAAGATCCGCAAGGCTATCGAGAGAAAATGCCGTTTTTGGTGTTCCGTTTCCTGATGGGGATAGGAGCCACGATTTTTGCCATGCTGATGGCGCTGATTGTCGGATTCGTGTTTTTTGGCGAGGCCGAAGATATTTCGATCCAGTTCACGGTAACAGCTATTTTCACCGCCTTCTTCCTGTCGCGCACGGTGTCTGACCTGTGGCGTATGGTTCTTTCCCCGTATCTGAGCCAATATCGTCTGCCGCCTTTCTCGGATCGTGATGCCAAACGTTTGTACATCTGGGCTTCGGCACTGGCGACATACGACATTACGGTGGTGCTTTTTGCGACGTGGGTGGCGGATTTCGGGCTGAACTACAACGTCTACGCCATGGTCTATGGTAGCCTGACGATGCTTGGCGCGATCGGTAATGTCCTTATGATCCTGTTCAACGCGCGTGCCATTTCAAACGCAATTCGCGGTGGACGGACCCCGGATCAGGTGTCGTGGATTCTGCGCTTGATCTCGTTTGCATGGGCGCCGGTTCTGATCCTCTACATGGTGTTCAGCTGGATCAAACTGGCTGTCGACCTCGTGCTTGAAATCCAAAACTCAATCCCGATCGTGGCCAGCAGCTATGCGATCTTCATGTCGGTTGTAGTTGCTTATGGGGCCATGAACTACCTTCTAGAGCGGTATTTCAATCGGAACCGCCAACTGGAAGAATTGAACGTGGATGCCGACGAGGCGGATCCTGAGGTTGAAGTAATCGAGACGCCGCAGGCGGAAATGCGCAAGCACTCGATCCTGACCTACGAAGATCTGGCGCGACGGGTCGCAGGTATTCTGGCCTTTGTTGTTGGTCTGTATGCACTGGTGGTCATCTGGAATCCGGATGCCAGCTGGAGCGAGGACCTGCCGATCGAACGGGCGTTGGACGTGATGGTGATCCTCTTCATGGGGTACATTCTGTTCCATTTCTTCCGCATCTGGATCGATTCGAAAATCGCGCAGGAAATTGACGATGGCGGCGGTGAAGCCGAGCTGGGCGATGAAGGCGGAGAAGGTGGGCAGAGCCGACTTGCAACGCTGTTGCCCTTGTTTCGCGGCGCCATATTGGCCGTAGTTGTCGTGACCATCGCCCTGATTGCCCTGATGGAATTGGGTATCAATGTCAGTCCGTTGTTCGCGGGTGCCGGTGTTGTCGGTCTGGCGGTAGGCTTTGGGTCACAGACACTGGTCCGCGATATCTTTTCGGGGGCGTTCTTCCTGATGGATGACGCGTTCCGCAAGGGGGAATACATCGACATCGGCGACGTTAAGGGAACGGTAGAAAAGATCTCGGTCCGGTCGTTCCAACTGCGTCACCATCTGGGCGCGCTGAACACCATTCCCTTTGGTGAGATCAAGGTCCTGACAAACTACTCCCGCGATTGGGTTATCATGAAGCTGCCGCTGCGGGTGACCTATGACACGGACGTTGAGAAGGTGCGTAAGCTGATCAAGAAACTGGGCCAGCAGTTGCTGAGCGATCCGGTGATCGGCGACAACTTTATCCAACCACTGAAGTCGCAAGGCGTGATTGAAATGCAGGACTCTGCGATGATCATTCGGGTCAAGTTCATGACCAAACCGGGCGATCAATGGCTGGTACGCAAGAAGGTCTATCAGGACATCCGGGAATTGTTTGCCCGCGAAGGCATCAAGTTTGCGCACCGTGAAGTCACGGTACGGTTGGCAGAGGGCAAGGAGCCGGAAGATCTGACGCCGAAACAGAGAGAAGCAGTTACTGGTGCGGTGCAGGCTGCGATTGACGAGGACTATTTGGACGATATCGGCCCGGGTGGAGATGATCGCTGAGTGCCTCTCCCGCCCCTTTGGGTGACGCCTCTGACGAGACGTGACCCAAAGCGTTGGGCCAAGCCGCGCGTTCCGCGCGGCGGTTGGTTCAGGTGACGGGCGAAGCCCAAACCGGTGCCGAAGTACCAAGTTTCGGCGCGGGGCCATCCCAAAACATCTTGGCCATGCCAACAGTCAGAGCGGGTTTCAGACGGTGGCCGGGACCCCAGCCTGAGTTTTCGAGCGTATCGCTGTAGTCTGATGGGTTGGCACCGTTGATGACCTCTTTCGTGTCCGACTTGCCGAGTATGGCCAGCAGTTCTGCCGTACGCGCCAGAGAAAGCTGACCCAGCATGATTGAGTTACCCGAGGCCGCTTCGGCAAGGGCCGACAGCACGGCGGACGCCATCAGATAGCCGGTAGCATGATCCAGTGCCTGAACCGGCAACGGAGTTGGTTTGTCTGCGATTGCCCAGTCACGACCCGCATCCGCGATGCCAGCGCTCATCTGGACAAGGCTGTCGAACCCGCGCCGCGCAGCCCAAGGACCTTGCCAGCCATAAGCGTCGAGAGTGACTTCGACCCGGTTAGGGGCCAGTTCATCGCGCTTGGCCCTGGTCAGACCGAGCGCATCCAATGCGCCAGGGCGGTACCCATGGACAAACACGTCGGCCTCAGACAGCAACTTTTGCAGCTTGTCCAAACCAGGTGGTGATTTCAGATCAAGGTATGCGCAAGATTTGCCCAACGAGATATCGGGTATGACACCGGGCTCATCCCAGCCGGGTGGGTCGATGCGCAGAACCTCGGCACCGAAACCGGCGAGAGTTCGCGTTGAAACAGGACCAGCCAAAACGCGTGTGAGATCGAGAACACGCAGGCCCGCAAGCGGGCGTTCTGCCGTGGCCTTTGATCGGTCTCGCAAGTGGATCTGGCGGGGGCTGTGCCACCCTATAAGGGGATCGCGAGACACGGCCCGGCCCTGCGGATGCTCCAACCATTCCGCGCGGCTGCGCATGGCTGCGGAAACGCCGCCCTGCGCCACGATTTCGGATTCGAGTTGACTGGCGGACCATCTTCGCACGGCGTCAGAAACCGCGCCCCGTTCTGCCTTGACCTCAAGAACCTTGAGTGCTGCCTCCCGGTGGCGCGGCAGGTTGGTGTGCAGCCTGATCCAGCCATCCGCTGTCTGATAATCGCCTGCGACCGCATCCCATAGGCTGGGCATCTCCCAACCATTGGGTTTGAAAGAGTACTGATACCAAAGCGACGCCAAGCGATGATCCACAGACACCTCTGGCACGCTAGGCGACAGATTCAAGGCTGTCGTCAGGCGTGCCAGTTCCTGACCTACGGCGCCAAAAGTCGCCGTTGCCAGTTCTGAGACCGCATACACGCTGGACCAAGCCCCGGTTCCCGTTGTCCGGTATCCGTCAGTTGCGGGCAGGGCAGAGATCAAGGTCATTGCTGGTATGGGTCCAGACTGTCGCGCAGCCCGTCACCAAGGAAATTGAACGCCAGTACGACAACGATGATCGGCAGCATCGGGATTGCCGTCCAAGGGTAGATCTCGATCGAGGCCAGATTCTGCGCGTCGTTTAGCATCACTCCCCAGCTGACGGCCGGGGCCCTCAGCCCCAGACCCAGAAAGCTAAGCGCCGTTTCCCCAAGTATCATAGCCGGGATCGATAGCGTGGCTGAGGCGATCAGATGCGACATGAAGTTGGGCAGCAGGTGTTTGCGGATGACCCGGCCCGAGCTTGCGCCCATCATCTCGGCGGCGCGGACGTATTCCTCTTCCCGAAGGGACAGGAATTTGGCGCGTACCGAACGGGCGAGGCCGGGCCAATCGAGTATCCCCAGAATAATCGAGATGATGAAGAACACCGCAACCGGGCTCCAGTTCGAAGGCACCGCAGCCGATAGTGCAAGCCAGAGCGGTAGTTCAGGCAGCGAACGCAAGACCTCGATAACCCGGTTGATGACCCAGTCGATCTTGCCGCCAAAATACCCGGCCATCGATCCAAACAGGATGCCAAGGAAGAACGACACCGAAATGCCGATCAGACCGACCGTCAGCGACAGCTGTGCGCCGTACAGGATGCGGCTGAACACATCGCGACCCAGACGATCCGACCCCCAAAGGAATAGTGTTGCGCCCTCGGGCGCGCAGAACAAGTGGGTGTCGGATTTGATAAACCCGGCAAGCTTGTACTCAGCCCCTTCGCAGAAAAAGCGAATGGGGCGTGGATCTTCGGTGTCAGGCACGAATTTCCATTGAAAGGTCTCAAGATCAGCCTCGGCCACGATGGGATAGACATGCGGGCCGATGAAGCTGCCATCATGGAACCAGTTGATGCTTTGTGGCGGGGCATAAAGATGTTCGCCGTTCCGCTCGTTCGGACCATAAGGCGCAATGAACCCTGCGAAGGGCAGCATCAAGTAACAGAACAGCAGGAAGATGCCAGAAATCAGGCCCAGCTTGTGAGTCCTGAACTTGCGCCAGACCAGAACCCAGTTCGGCGCGTCCAGATCGGCGCGCTCCAACTGTTGCAGGGAGGCATCCGGGTCGAAAGGTGCGTCGTCGACAAAGCGACCGTCGGTGTGTTTGGTCACGCTTCACGCCCCTCGTACCGAATGCGCGGGTCCAACATGACCAGCAAGATGTCAGAGATCATGGTGCCGATCAGGGTCAGCAAAGCCACGAACATTAGAATAAACGCAGACAGGAACTGGTCCTGAGTTTTCAACGCCGTCAGCAGTGTTGGGCCGATGGTCTGCAAACCAAGCACGACCGACACCAGAACTGAGCCGGATACCATTGACGGCAGCAAGTTTCCGATATCCGCGACGAAGGGGTTGAAGGCCACGCGCAGCGGGTATTTTGTCAGCATCCGTGACGGGGCCATGCCTTTGGCGATGGCCGTCTCAACATATGGCTTGCCGAGCTCATCCAGCATGTTCGCGCGCAGGCGTTGCATCATGGCTGAAGCACCGGATGTGCCAATTACAAAGGTCGGCACGATCAGATGCACAAGAATGGATTTCAATTTTTCCCAGCTCATCGGTTGGCCTTCAAAGGACGGGTCCATCAGGCCGCCGATTGGCAGGTTGAAATAGCGATGACCGTAATAGAACAGGATCAGCGCTAGCAGGAAGTTCGGCGTGGCCAGTCCAAGATAGCCAACAAAGGCCGAGGTATAGTCGATCCAGGTCCGCGATTTTGCTGCAGCGAGGACACCCAGCGGCAGGGCAACGGCATAAACAAACAGGATAGCTGCCAGATTGACCACAACTGTCAGCCACAAAGTATCTCCAACAATTTCGGCCACGGGGCGGTCGAATTCAAAGGACCAGCCATAGTTGCCTTGCAGCAAGCCCTCAAATCCGTGCGGACCGGGCCAGAACCCCATCCAGATCAGGTATTGCTCCCATACGGGACGATCCAGAGCATATTCGGCGCGCAGGAACTCGGCCTTGGCCACCCCGGCGGACTGGCCCGATGCCTGCAATTCAGCAATCTGGTTGCTCAGATAATCGCCTGGTGGAAGGTTGATGATCACGAAGATCAGAACCGACACCACCAGCAAAGTTAGCAGCATCGTGAAAAAGCGATACACCGCATAGCGCAGCATGACCATTTAGCTGCTCCTGATTAGTCGGCGAAAAAGAATTCGTCTGGGCGGTGAATGCCGAAATGTGCGCCGGGCTCCCATGCCCACATGCCTTGCTCGGGCACGTTGCGCAGACGGTTAGACACTACGATAGGCTGCGGTGCGCCGTTCAGAATTCCGATGGCAAAAAGCTGGTCGGCGTGGATGTTCAGCATTTCTGACCAAACGACCGAACGCTCTTCATCGGTAGTGGCGGCCTCCCAATCGTGGGCCAATTCCATCAGACGCTTGGCCTCGGGCATGTCAGGGGCTTCACCAACGTCCCCGCCGGTCTGGTAAAACTGTCCCCATTTGGGCCAGGCCAAAAACACCTGATCCGTGGGAGCCAAGTACGCGGGCGAGGTGTGGGCTTGCGGGATACCGTCATCCCAGCCGAACCACACTGAGGCCATAGTATTGCCTGCAAACACGCGATTGCGCAGAATGTCCCGGTCCAGAGGGCGCATTACAAGGTCTACGCCGATCTCGCGCCACGTGTCCGTGACGATCTGAAGTGCGTTTTCAACCTCTTGCCGCTCGCCGGCGGTTTCGATGATCAACTCCATCGGGCGGCCATCGGGTAGCAGGCGAATGCCGTTTTTGTCGCGTTTGGTCAGGCCTGCTTCGTCCAGAAGGGCGTTGGCCATCTCAACGTCATACTGGGCCCAAGCCTGCGCATTTTTCTCGTCATAGAACGGAGATGCCGGCAGCACAGACATCGCACCGGGATGGGCCAGTTTGAAATAGAGCGCCTGATTGATGGTTTTGCGGTCGATGGCCAGCGAAAGCGCTCGGCGGACGCGCACATCGCGCAGAACGTCGCGCCAGATTTCATCCGAGTAGTTCAGGTTCGGATAGATCGCGATTTGCGATGCGACACCTGTCTTCCACAATAGTGTTTTGTAGTCTCCGCCTGCTTCGCCCTTTTTAAGGATAGATGCATCGCGAAACGCCAAACCGCGCCCTTGCAGGTCGGTCTCACCCGCATTGGCCTTGGCTGCGACCAAACCGGGGGCGACAATCTCCATCTCGACGATGTCGATATAGGGCAACTGAACACCGTTGGAATCGATACGGTGGTAATACGGGTTACGCACAAAGTTGTGGCGGATCTTCTTGCCCGAGCTTGCGTTCAGCCAAGGCTGCAGTGTCGGCAGTTCGTGGTTGTCGAATTTATAGAGGTTGTCCAGCTTGTTGTGCAACGCGGCCCAGCTTTTGACCCTTGCGTCTTCGACCTGAAATGCCAGCTCTTCAGCGTCTGCGAATTTCTCATGGTACTGCTTCAGGAACTCGGAAGGCCGGTAAATGAAAGGCGGGCGTGCTTGTGCCAGCGACTGTAGAAAATCAGGATTTGGGTCTTCCCACTCAAAGACAATAGTGGTCTCGTCCGGGAAGGTCACAGTTGGTGTCTTACCCTCAACAATCAGGAAATCAGGCGGGCCAGACGGGCTGAGCAGTTCGTTATTGGCGACGTCTTCCCACCAATACCGGAAGTCTTCCGAGGTGAAGGGCGACCCATCTGACCACTTGTGCCCGTCTCGCAGATTCAGGGTGAATTTTCGGTTGCTATCATTTTCATAGGATTCCAACAGATCGGGGACGATCTCGTAGTTTTCGTCAAACCCAACCAGTCGCGCATAGCCGTAGACGACCATCTGACGGATATCTTTCGAGCGGGTCACCATTGTGCGCAGGGTGCCACCAGGGGTTCCAAAGTCTCGGCCTTTGGCAGCCAGATCTACGATCAGCGGCTCGTCCGGCAGGCGCTCGGCTACGGGTGGCAGGTTCCCGGAACTGACTTCGGCCTTCCAGAATTCGCTTTCCTGAGGGGTTGGCGTGCCTGCCGTGGCGGGCAGGATCCAAACGGCAGCCAATGTGGCAGCCAGAATGAGCGGGCGAGTGGTCTTAAACATGGCATCGTACCTTATGGCCGGGCTCCATCTCTACCAGTGAAGGTATCACGGAGTCCGTAAATCGGAAGGTGTCATCCCAACTGTCTGGTGAACCTGCGCCCAAAGCAACCAGTTTAAGGTCGATGGGCCGGTTGATGTCGGGTTCTGGTTGGGCGGCAATCAGCGCCTTGGTGTAAGGATGTCGGGGGTTGTAAAACAACGTCTCGGGCGGGGCCTGTTCGACGACAAGCCCGCGGCGCATCACGGCGACTTCGTCCGCAATGCGCGCCACGACGGCAAGGTCGTGAGAGATGAACAGGTAGGACAGGTTCAACCGGTCCTGCAGGTTTTCGAGCAAGGTCAGGATTTGTTCCTGAACTGATACATCCAGTGCCGAGGTGGGCTCGTCACAGACGATCAGCTGCGGGTCCAGCATCATGGCCCGGGCAATCGACAGGCGCTGCCGCTGACCGCCAGAGAAGGCATGCGGATAGCGTTTCAGCATGTCCCCGTTAAGCCCCACACGCTGCAGCATCTCGACCGCTTTGTCCCGCTGTTCCGCTGTTGAACCGATGGAGTGAATTTCCAATGGTTCGGTCAGCGCGTCCTGAATGCGCATCCGAGGACTAAGCGAGCTGTACGGGTCCTGAAACACCATTTGTGCCTTGCGCTGAAACGCTGTGCGTTGTGCGCGGGTCATATGATGTACCGTTATTGGATCTTGATTCGATGCGGTTCGAAACAGGACCTCTCCGCCTGGATCGGGCAATTCCGCGCCAAGGGCGATCCGCGCAGCCGTCGTTTTACCCGATCCACTTTCGCCGACGATTGCCAGCGTCTTGCCGCGGGCAAGGTTCAGGTCCACACCGCGGCAGGCGTGGATCAGCTTGTCATCCTTCCACCCCTTGCTGGACCGCATTGTGTAGGTTTTGGATACCCCCTTCATCTGTAGAATGAGGTCCTCGTCCGGCATCGGCAGCCCGACCGAGTCCTCGTCGGGGATCGCAGGTGCCGCGTTGAACAGTTGTTGCGTATAGGGATGTGCCGGGGCGCTCAGGATCGGCGCGGCGGCACCAGCTTCCATCACCCGGCCCTTGTGCATGACGACAACCTGTTCTGCCATGTTGGCAACAACACCAAGGTCGTGTGTCACAAGGATCAGGGCCATGCCCGTCTCGCGCTGCAGTTCCTTGATCAGCCCAAGTACCTGAGCTTGTGTCGTTACGTCCAATGCAGTTGTCGGCTCATCCGCGATCAGCAAATCCGGTTTGGAAACCATGGCCATCGCAATCATGGCGCGCTGGCGCATGCCCCCCGACAACTCAAACGGGTAAGAATCATAAGCGCGTTGTGGATCAGGAAAGCCCACACGCTCGAACTGTGTAAGAACCTCTTTGCGAGCCTCCGCCTCGGACGCGCCTCTATGCAGCCACAAAACCTCGCTGACCTGATTGCCGATCTTGTGCAATGGGGATAGCGAACGCATTGGTTCTTGAAAAATCATCGAAATCCGATTGCCGCGAATATCGCGCATCTGGCGTTCGCTGATTTTGGTCAGCTCTTCGAAACCCTTTGAATCATTCAGGGTAATCGTACCGCTGCGAATCTGCGCGGAACGCGGTAAGATTCGTAACGCCGCCCGACACGAGATGGTTTTTCCCGACCCGGACTCACCGACAAGAGCAAGCGTCTGACCGGCCTCGACATCAAAGTTGACTCCTTTGACAACTGGGTCGCCCGCACCAAAACCGATGCTGAGGTCTCTGACGGACAACAACGCGGTCATGCGGGTTTTCCACCCGTTCGTCCGTGGTTCGACATCGGCGTTTTCAACTCCCTGTGTTTTTTGACGCAGTCTCGCGCGGTTGGACCCGTGTAGTCAAACCCGTTCTTGGGCTGAATTGTCGCGAAAATGTGAAACCTAGGCCAATTTACCTACACAAATCCTTGAGGATTTGTCATCACATGCGGTGTCGGCCCCAAATCATGAGCTGACTAATACCAAGGAGAGATTTCCCCGTGCCCGACAACCAAAGCCGCCTGGATCTGTTTATCGACCGTATGGTGTCCCAACGGGCCTGCCTAGATTTTGCCATCGCTCAGACCAAAGGTATGCCGGGACCGGTGTTCGAACTTGGGTTGGGCAACGGGCGCACCTATCATCACATGGCGCAATATATCTCTGATCGTCCTGTTTACGTGTTTGAACGCGCCGTGGCGTCGCATCCGGACTCCACTCCGCCCGAAGAAAGAGTGATTTTGGGGGACGTTCGGGAAACACTACCGGCTTCGCTGGATCAGTTCGGGGCCACTGCCAGCCTGATCCACGCGGACCTCGGCGGCCACAACCGCAAAAAGAACGACGACTTTGCCAGATTTGTCTCACCCCTGATCGAGCCCCTGTTGGCGGACGGCGGTCTGATGGTCTCAAGCGACCGCATGTATTTCGACACCCTGACTGAGGTTTCCCTTCCCGAAGGAGCCGTTGAAGGGCGTTGCTTCATTTATCGTCGCTGACCGACGAGCGGGAGAACCTGATGCTTTTTTATGATTGTTCCACGGCCCCCAACCCGCGACGCGCGCGCATGTTCATTGCTGAAAAGGGTTTGGATATCGAAACCCGAGAAATCTCGATCGGCAAAGGTGAACAGCTCAGTGACGACTTTCGCGCCGTGAACCCCAACGCAACAGTCCCTGTGCTGGTGACGGATGAGGGCAGCACGCTAACCGAGAATCTCGGGATCGCCGCCTATCTTGAGGCGCGCTTTCCTGAGCCACCTTTGATGGGCCGCACTCCGGATGAAAAGGGGCAGGTTCTGATGTGGAACAGCATCGTTGAGCAACAGGGCGGCGCGCCAGTAGCCGAGGCGTTGCGCAATACCCATCCGGCCTTTGCCGACAGGGCGATTCCGGGCCCGGTGAATCACCCGCAAATCCCAGAGCTGGCGCAGCGCGGGTCAACGCGCGTTGACCATTTCTTTTCGCTTCTGGAACAGCGGCTGAGCGAAAGCGCGTTTATCGCAGGTTCGGATTTCACTCTGGCTGACATTTCCACCTTTGTCTTCGTTGACTTTGCCCGCGTGATCAAAAAGCGGATTCCGCAAGAAAACACAGTCACTTTGGCGTGGTTTGATAAGATCGCTTCCCGTCCCAGCGCACAACTTTGAAAACTGCTGGTCTAAGGCGGTTTCTAGGTGCGGGCAGAACTGTACAGAAATGTCTAGACAGATGTGAACAGTGCCTCTAGCGTCCCTCGTGAGACATGCAGGGGAGCGCAGGATGAATTCTCAGTATCGCGTTGTGGTCATCGGGGGCGGCGTCGTGGGCGCCTCGGTTCTGTATCATCTGGCCAAGTTTGGCTGGTCAGATGTGGTCATGCTGGAACGGCGTCGGTTGGCCTCGGGGTCATCCTGGCACGCAGCGGGGGGCATTCACGCGCTAAACGCCGATCCGAACATGGCGTCGCTACAGGCCTATACAATCGATCTGCTCAGCGAGATCGAAAAGGAGTCTGGTCAGAATATCGGGTTGCACATGACCGGTGGTCTGACATTGGCCGGTACGCCGGAGCGATGGGAGTGGCTGCAGGCGAACTATCGCATTTTCCAATCCATCGGCATTGACGACTGCGAATTGCTGTCTCCGGAAGAGGCGCAAAGGCGTTGCCCTATCATGTCCACCGACGGCGTATTGGGCGCGATGTGGGCCGACCGCGAGGGCTATATCGATACAACCGGCACGGTGCAGGCTTACGCAACGGCTGCCAAAAAACGCGGTGCTGAGTATTATGAGGAAACCAAGGTCGAGGAGCTGATCCAGACCGATGATGGCTGGCAGGTCATCACCGACAAGGGCACGATCACTTGTGAACACGTGGTTAACGCCGCTGGCCTTTGGGCCAAGCAAGTAGGGCGTATGGCGGGGGTAGAGTTGCCGGTGTCTCCTCTGAAACACCACTACCTGATCACCGACACAGTCCCCGAGGTCGCTGAAGCCGAGTTCGAAATGCCGATGACCGTCGACCTCGAAGGGTTCACCTATATGCGGCAAGATCAGAAAGGCGTTCTGGTCGGAATTTATGAAGTCGATCACGAACACTGGGCCATGGACGGCGCGCCGTGGAACTATGGTGAAGAGCTGTTTCAGGAACAGCTCGACCGGATCGAGAATGAGCTGACGCTTGGCTTTGAACGCTATCCGTCGATCCAGAACGTAGGCATCAAGACATGGGTAAACGGTGCTTTCACCTTTGCGCCCGACGGAAACCCGTTGGTCGGCCCGGTTCCCGGCAAGCGTGGCTATTGGTCGGCCTGCGCGGTTATGGCAGGTTTCCTGCAGGGCGGCGGTGTCGGCAAGACGCTGGCTGAATGGATGATCCATGGCGAGCCCGAGGCGGATGCCTGGCCGATGGACGTGGCGCGCTTTGGCGATTTTGCGCAGAACAAGCGGTATATCCGTGAAACCACGGGCCAGTTTTATTCCCGCCGCTTTGTAATGACCTACCCGAACGAGCAACTGCCCGCAGGGCGGCCGCTTAAGATGGCACCAGCGCATGACGCGATGACGGATGCGGGCTGCAAATGGGGCGTTAGCTGGGATCTTGAAGTGCCGCTGTATTTTGCACCGAAAGGGTTCGAGGAAACACCGACGCTCAAACGGTCGAATGCGCACGATATCGTAGCTGACGAATGCAAAGTGATCCGCGAAGGCGTCGGCTTGATGGATATCTCGGGATTCTCCCGGTTTGAGGTCAGTGGCCCGAATGCTGAGGTTTGGTTGGACAAAGTCATGGCCTCAAAACTGCCCGCACCAGGTCGGGCGAAGCTAGCGCCGATGCTGGGTGAGAACGGGCGGCTCAAAGGGGACCTCACGGTGTTCAACTGGGGCGACGGAACCTGGTGGATCATGGGCAGCTACTACTTGCGGGCGTGGCACATGCGCTGGTTTGACGATCACATGATCGACGGCGTTAATGTACAGGATCTGGGCGAGGAATATTGCGGATTTGCGGTGGTTGGTCCCAAGTCGCAAGCCGTGGTCGAAAAGTTGGCTGAACAGGACATCTCGGGTCTGAAATTCATGGGCTGTGGAGATTTTGACATCGGGTTGGTCCGCGCGCGCGTCGCCCGTATGTCGGTGACCGGCGAGAAAGGGTATGAGATCAACTGCCGCTATGGCGACCACATCAAGTTGCGCCGTATGTTGCTGGAGGCCGGTGCCGAAGAGGGCATTCGCGAGTGCGGTTTCAACGCGATGCTGTCAACGCGGCTTGAAAAAAGCTTTGGCATCTGGTCGGCAGAGTTCACGCAGCTTTACACGCCGGGAATGACCGGCATGGATCGCTGGATCGATTGGGAGAAGAACTTTGTCGGTAAAGAGGCCGCTGTGGCTGAGCGTGATGGAAATGGTCCGGCGCAGATACAGGTGACACTGGAAGTGGACGCCGATGATGCGGATGCAAGTGGGTATGAACCCGTTTGGGCGGGCGGTGAGCGTGTCGGCTTTGTGACATCCGGCGGATACGGTCACTACACCGGCAAGTCTTTGGCAATGGCTTTGGTCAATCGCGACAAGGCCGCGCCCGGAACAGAGCTTTCGGTCCACGTGGTTGGTGTTGAAAGGCCCGCGCGGGTTGTCGCGCCTTCACCTTACGACCCGCAGGGCAAAGCGATGAGGGGCTAAGCATGATCGGACAAACATCCGAACGCGGGCGACGACGGCGCGGGCGAAGCGCTGAGGCCGCCCCCGCGCCCAGTCGGGACGTGAATTATCGCCAGTTGAAGAATCCTTTCCCGTTGATGGAGGTGTTCCCGGCTGACCAGATTGCGGACATGCACGAAACGGCATTGCGAACACTTCAGGAGTTGGGCGTCAAATGCCTGCTTCCGGAAGCCCGGCGTCTCTTTGCGAAAGCGGGCGCGCGGGTGGATGATGACACCGAGATGGTCTTCATCGGCCGCGACATTGTTGAAGCCGCCGTCGCTTCAGCACCAAAGTCGATTGCGTGCCATGCAGGCGCGCGACACAGAGACTTCACCCTTGAGCTAGGTAGTTTGGTGTTTCAACCGGGGGCAGGGGCACCGAACGCGACGGATCTTGAACGCGGCCGCCGTCCCGCCACAGGGCAGGATTATCTTGAGTTCCTGAAGCTTACACATCATTTCGATGTGTTCCAGATGATCTCTCCCCAGGTCGAGCCTCAGGACGTGCCGACGCATCTGCGCCACTATTTCACGACGAAGGCGCAGATGGAGCTGACGGACAAGTTCCCGTTTTTCTTCTCACGCGGAACGCCGCAGGTGATGGATTGTTTTGAAATGCTATCCCTCGCGCGGGGCCTGTCAGATGATGAGTTTCAGGCGGGCGCACATTGCTACACGATCATCAACACGAACAGTCCGCGCACGCTGGATATTCCAATGGCGCAGGGGCTGATTGATTTCGCCCGCAACGGCCAGATGTCGATCATCACGCCGTTTACGCTGATGGGCGCAATGGCCCCGATCACCGTGGCCGGCGCGATCACACTTTCACATGCCGAGGCGTTGGCGGCGCTGACACTGACCCAGTTGGCCAGGCCAGGAGCGCCGGTTTGCTATGGAACGTTCACCAGCAACGTAGACATGAAATCGGGCGCACCTGCATTTGGTACACCGTCACATTTTCAAGCCTCGCTTGCAGCGGGCCAATTGGCACGGCATCTGGGGCTGCCATGGCGATCGGCTGCCGGATCGGCATCGAATATCAACGATGTTCAGGCGGCCAACGAAAACCAGTTCGGGCTTTGGGGTTGCCTGATGGCCGGAGCGACGGTGATCATCCACTCGGCTGGTTGGCTCGAAGGCGGCCTGACCGTGTCCTTCGAGAAGATGATCTGTGATGCCGAGGTTCTGAACATGGTGGCCGAGCTTTGTGCCGGGGCCCAAGCAGGCACCGCCGAGATCGGGTTCGACACAGCGCTAAGCGAGGTTGAACCCAGCGGGCATTTCTTTGCGTCCAGCCAGACAATGGAGCGGTACAACACCGAGTTCTACCAACCCCATGTACATGACTATGCCAATTTCGGAACCTGGACTGAACGCGGGTCGGTTGATGCCAATCACCGTGCAACAGGTGTCTGGAAAGGCATTCTGAGCGAGTTCAAAGCGCCGCCAAGTGACAGCGACCGTATCGGAGCCTTGCAGGACTTTATCGCACGTCGCACCGCTGAAGGCGGCGCGCCGCCGGAGAGTTGAATGAACACGAAACCTATCCTGCACCGGGATGACCCCGAAGCCGAGCCGTTGGTCGGCAACATCAAGGTCACGCGTGATGACTGGCTGAACGTGGCGATGGACGTTCTGATCTCGGATGGGG
This sequence comes from Ruegeria sp. BI12, assembly GCF_056537985.1. Taxonomy (NCBI): domain Bacteria; kingdom Pseudomonadati; phylum Pseudomonadota; class Alphaproteobacteria; order Rhodobacterales; family Roseobacteraceae; genus Ruegeria; species Ruegeria sp. BI12. Next base: position 533,228 of record NZ_JBQFSL010000001.1, read on the forward strand.
TCGATCAGATCAAGGTGCTGAATCTGGCGGAACGGATGGCCGTATCGCGGTCGTCTTTCTATTGGTACTTCAAGTCCCGGCAAGAACTTCTGGATGCATTGCTTGCGCGCTGGCAGGCCACGAATACCGCCGCATTGGTCGCGCAGGCTGAGGCCCCGGCAGCGACGATAACGGCGGCGGTCTGCAATGTACATCGCTGCGTGGTGAACACCACATTGTTCGATACGGCGCTTGATTTTGCCGTCCGCGACTGGGCGCGTAAATCTGGCAAGGTGCGGCGGGCGCTGGATCAATCTGATGCGCGCAGGCTCAAGGCGCTGCATGCCATGTTTGCGCGATATGGCTATTCCGAATACGAGGCCGAAACCCGCGCGCGGGTGCTGTACTACATGCAGATCGGCTACGATCTGGCGCAGTTGAACGAACCGATGGAGATGCGGATCGCCATGGTTCCGCACTACCTATACGTTTTCACCGGAGTTGAACCGAAACCCGAAGAAGTCGAAGAATTCAGCGCTTATTCAATGCGCTATTGGAAAGGAGATCCCTCATGAGCCAACCTGACGCAATCATCATCGGAACCGGTGTGATCGGCGCAGCCATCGCCTTTGAAATGGCAAAAGCGGGCTGGAAAACCCTGTCGCTGGATCGCAACAGCCAGGTTGGCCACGGTTCAACCGCGGGGTCTTGCGCGATCATTCGGATGCACTACTCGACCTTCGACGGAACCGCCTTTGCGTGGGAAGGCTATCACTATTGGCGCGATTGGGCTGAATACCTTGGCCTGCCGGAAGACGCCAACCTGGCGCAGTTCCGCGAGACCGGCTGTCTGGTGATGAAAACAGACGCGAACGGGATGCTGGAAAAGCATATGAAAAACAGCGCGGATCTGGACTGCCCATTCGAAGAGTGGTCTGTGGACAAGGTCAGTGAGCGTCTGCCGATCTATTCCAAAGACAGTTTCGCGCCTGCACGTCGTATGGACGACCCGGAGTTTGGCCAACCCAACGGCCGCAAAATGCACGGCGGTGTGTTCTGGCCGCAGGCGGGCTATGTCACCGATCCGGCGCTGTCCGCCCAAAACCTGATGGATGCAGCCAAACAGCACGGCGCGGAAGTGCGCACGGGGGCTGAGGTGGTTGAAATCCTGACCGACGGGGGCCGGGTCTCGGGCGTTAAACTGGCGTCGGGTGAAGAGATCCATGCGAAAGTTGTCGTGAATGTCGCCGGGCCCGGCTCGGCAATCATCAACAAAATGGCCGACGTTCTGGACGATATGACGATCGAGACGCGTCCACTGCGGCAGGAAGTTGTCCACGTTCCCGCACCCGAAGGATTTGATTTCGAAAACGACGGCACGATTGTTTCTGACAGCGATATTGCGTGCTATTGCCGCCCCGAACACGGCAACCACATTCTGGTCGGTTCGGAAGACCCGGAATGCGACCCGCATCAGTGGTGCGAAGATGACGTACACTATAATCACGACTTCACTGACCAGTGGACAACGCAGGCCATGCGATATGCGCAGCGTGTGCCCAGCCTTGGCATTCCATCTAAGACACGCGGCGTTGTAGATCTGTACGACGCATCGACCGACTGGATCCCGATCTATGACAAATCCAGCCTGCCGGGTTTCTACATGGCCTGCGGGACCAGCGGGAACCAGTACAAGAATGCTCCGATCGCGGGTAAAATGATGACGGCCCTGATCGAGTACTGCGAAGGCGGCGCGGACCACGATGCGCAACCGTTGCAGTACGAACTGCCTTATATCGGGCGGTCGATTGATGTTGGTTTTTATTCTCGTAAGCGCCCCATCAACGAAGAAAGCAGTTTTTCCGTTCTGGGCTAGTCTGCATCCGAAATCGCTCTAACATCCTGGGGACTGTAAATAGGCAGGACCCAGGATGACCGAGCCGAAAAATCGAGTTTTGATACTTGGAAGTGCCCCGTCCGCTTTGGCCGCGCGTGACTGGGCGCGAGAACCCTTCACCCATGTCGTTGCCATCAACAATGCTTGGCGTATTCGGCAAGATTGGGATGTTCTTATCCACCCCGAAGATTTTCCTGCCCATAACCAGCCATCCGAAACCTGTTCTGGTCAGAGAATTGTCGAAGCCGCCGAATACGTTCCTTTGCAAAACCAATTCGGTGGATTTGTGTACGCTGGCGGCACGATGGCTTTTACGGCAGGGTATTGGGCTTTGTCAGCGCTACAGCCCGCCGTGCTGGCCTTTTTCGGCTGTGACATGATCTATCCAAGGTCCGGCCAAACTCATTTCTATGGCAAAGGTTCAGCCGATCCTTTGCGGGAGGACATCACCTTGCGCTCGCTTGAGGCGAAGTCTGCCCGGTTGGCGTTGTTCGGCGCTACGCAGAACTGCCGCGTGGTGCGGCTGTCGCAGGGCGAAAGCCGGCTGGTTTTTCCGTCTGTGACGGCTGATAGCTTAAGGTCTGCCGGGCTGCCCTCGACAAAGGGTATGCAATCGGCATTACAGCTCGAGGAAAGGCTGAGCTATTTTGTTCCATCTGGTCGCTACTGGAAGGAAGAAAACCGTTTCGACGCAGCCAAAATCGACTATTTGGATCGTATGTGGCTAGACGCGTATAGTTCGCAATCTCTGGAAAACGTCGCCTGAGTCACGAACTGATCAGGTAGCGAATTCAACCCAGGCCCATACCATGGCGATATAGGTCAGGTTGTGCAGGCACTGGTCCAGACCAGCAGCTCGCCAAAATGCGGCCTGAGTCGGCATCAGTTGCTTTTTGTCCGAATAGCTGGCCTTGGCAAAATCAATATTGAAATGAACAATCCACTCCAGTGCGGCAATGATCAAAATGAACGACCACGGCGCGCCAAACAGCGCAAAGACAATCACTGACCCGATGACATGCACACCCGCATGCTGCGCGCGGCCCACGTGAAAATACTCACCGCGCCCTGCCAACATTTTCGGAGTCTGTAGAAAAAAGTCCGCAAACATATGTTTGATCTGCAATAAGCAGAGCATCAACAGCACTGCGCCTAAACTGGCAGTCAAATGACTCCTCCCGATATCGTCCCAAAGCAGACTCTAGGCACTAATTTGTGGTTGCGCAAATGAACTTGTTCACACTCGGCAGTTAACTGATCAAATTGGAAACTATTTGCCTCTTTTGGCTGGACTAAGGTAAATTCAGAGTGTTGGATTTGCGGCACTTTCGTCAAGATCGTTTCAGTGATCCGTAGTAGGGGCAGGTTCCATAGAACGTTCAATTTTCCAGTTTATTTGGAAGTACTCGAAACGCGACCAGTTGATTCTGCTGGCCGTGACGTCCACGTTGTTTCCATTACTCTATCTGACGCTTGAACTGCCAAAACGCATCATCAACGATGCAATTGGTGCTGCCAGTCCGATTGTGGACGTTTGGGGTTATAGCCTTCCGCAGACCACATTTCTGATTGTTCTGTGTATTGGGTTCCTGATTGCAGTGCTGGCGCATGGCCTGATGAAAATGCGCATCAACACGATGAAGGGCGTGCTAAGCGAGCGTATGTTGCGCCGGTTCCGGTATGTGTTGATCAGCCGCGCGTTGCGTTTCCCTCAACCCTACTTTGAGCGGGTCAGCCAGGGGGAACTGGTTTCGATGGTCACCGCCGAAAGCGAGCCGATGGGCGGGCTAATGGGGGATGCGATCAGCCAGCCGGTACTGCAGGCGGGTCAGATGATCACGATCTTGTCCTTCTTGTTTCTGCAAAGTTTCTGGTTTGGACTGGCCGCAGTTGCACTGATCCCTCTGCAAGCCTGGCTGATCCCGAAACTGCAACGTCAGATCAACCTTCTGAACAAAAAACGCATTCAAGAGGTCCGGGTGCTGGCCGCCCAGATCGGCGAAAACGCAGCAGGCGCGTCCACTTTGCGTACCAATGGTGGATGGCGATACCGCCGAGCGTTGGTTTCAGATCAGCTGGGCCGTCTGTTCGGTATCCGGTTCGAAATTTACCAGAAAAAGTTCTTTATGAAGTTCATCAACAACTTCATCTCGCAGCTGACGCCGTTCCTGTTCTACCTTGTTGGCGGTCTTCTTGTTCTGCAGGGTTCGGTTTCTTTGGGTGCTCTGGTCGCAGCTTTGGCCGCGTATAAAGACCTCAGCTCGCCATGGAAGGAACTGTTGACCTACTACAATCAGACACAGGATATGTCGCTGCGTTGGGAAGTGGTAACGGAACGGTTTGCGCCTGCCGGAATACACAATGAGAAACTGTTCGAGGGCGAACCTGAGGCCAGCCCAAGGCTGAATGGTGACATTGCGCTGGATCATGCCTCGGTCCGCGATATGGACGGCAATCAGGTTCTGGATGATTTAAACCTGACCTTTCCCAGTGGGAAGACCATCGGCATTGCCGCCCCCAGTGAAGAAGATCGACGCGCCGTAGCTGAATTGCTAACACGGGAAATCCTGCCCAGCTCGGGCCAGGTGCGGATCGGCGACGTCAATTTGTCAGAGCTGCATCAAAGCGTTGTGGCTGCCCGCATTGGGTACGCTTCATCGCGGCCCGTCATGTTCCAGGGCACGTTGGGCGACAATGTCATGATGCCGATGCGGTTCAAGCCGCAGACAACTGAAACTAACGACCCCGGATATGATGAAACCCTGCGGGCTGGCAATAGCCCGGACCCCTTCAAGGCAAACTGGCTGGACCCGACCACTGCGGGATTGGACAGTGCTGAAGAGGTGCGCGACTGGTGGTTGAAGCTGATTGACGGGATGGGGTCGGGCGCGGCGCTGTTCCTGCGCGGGGCTGAGCAGGTGTTTGATGCGGCCGAACACCCAGAGTTGGCTGAAAAACTGGTTGAGTTGCGGCCTTTGGTTCAGGAAGCGGTGAAAAGCTCGGGCCTGGACCAGCAGGCGCTGATCTTTGATCGCGACAGCTATAACTCCGCTTTGCCTGTTGCCGAGAACCTGTTGTTCGCGACGCCCAAGGTGCCAGTCACACAAGAGCTTTTGGCCCAGCAGACGGTGTTTCTGGGTCAGCTACGTGAGTTTGGTCTGGACGAAACTCTGGTCAGCTTGACACGCGATGTGATTGAGATGTTGCGCCAGATTTTCGGGTTGGACGGTACCGATCATCCTTTGTTCCGCAAACTGGGACTTGAGGCGCAGACATATGAGGCTGCGGTCGAACTGGTCGAGAAAACCCGGAATGAAGGCGTATCGGGATTGGACGACGAACAACTGGCAAACTTGCTGGCGGTTCCGTTTGTGATTTCGGCAGAACAGATTGGCCCGGCGTTTACAGATGATCTAAAGGACCGAATTCTTGAGCTGCGGCACAGCCATTCCGAAACACTGCTGGATCGGTTGCTGGACGTGTTTGTGCCATTGGACAAAACGAAGTTCGCGCCCGGTTTGACAGTTCTGGAAAACGCTTTGTTTGGAAAGGTCAGTCAGATCGGCGGTGCCCGTTCGGATGAGGCGCGCAAAGTGATCGTGGATGTTCTGAACGAAAACGGTGCGCGCCCGCTGGTGGTCGAGCTGATCTATGACGTTCCGGTTGCGCTTGGCGGTCAAAACCTGCCTGCGGTCTTTGCTGAACCTCTTTCCTTTACACGTGCGACGATCAAAAAGCCTGATATCCTGATCCTTGAGGACGCGCTGGCCAGCTATGATATGGCCTCGAAAGTGGCCGTTTACAAAAACCTTCGCGCGTTGCTGCCGGATACCACAGTGATCTACCTGAACGACCAGTTCGAAAACCCAGGCGTATTCGACATGTATGTGGAAATCAGGCAAGGTCGGGTGGTTTCCGACGAAGGACCTACGGACGTGGAAGAAGACAGTGCCGCCTCAGCTGACCTGACGCGCAAACTGCGCGCTCTCGAACAGACGCCGCTGTTTTCGGGGTTGGACCGTCGACAGTTGCGCCTGCTGGCTTTTGGTGCGCGCTGGTTCGATGCCAAACCACAAGAGATCGTGTTTCTTAAAGACGATCAACCAACCGATGGCGCGTATGTGGTGCTGGAAGGGGAAGCCGGGCTCTACCTTCCGCAACCCGACGGAGAAGATCAGTTGATTGCCAAAGTCGGCCCTGGTGCGCTGGTCGGAGAATTGGGCTTGATCCGTAAAGAGCCTCGGGCACTAAGCATGATCGCCGAAACGGAACTGTCTTGCCTGCGGATCGGTGAAGAAGAATTCCTGGCCGTAGTCGAAAATGATGCCGCAACCGCGTTCAAGCTGATGCAGGTGATCGCGGGCTATGTTTCGAACTAGTGGCTAATCATCGTCGGGGCTGCAGAACATATCGTAGAGCACCGCGATCACCTGTGCCGCACCGTCATTATTCAACGAATAATATATGGATTTGCCGTCCCTGCGCGTTGCAACAAAGTTCTCCGCGCGCAGGCGGGCCAGCATCTGACTGACTGCTGCCTGACGGATATGCAACAAGGCCTCCAGTTCACCCACGGATTTCTCACCCTCCGCCAAATGGCACAGGATCATCAATCGGCCCTCATGGGCGAGCGTTTTCAGAAACGCAGAGGCCCGCACCGCACTTTCTTTCATTCCAGATAGCGCGGCTTCGGCTTGTCGGTTTTGGTCGTCTTTAAGTGTCACGCGTGGCCAATCCAACACCCATTGGTTGGGTCAATGTGCCCCAAGATCTATGGGATTGTCACCCCTCGGTTGCAGGGGCACCACCTTGAAAGGCGTTTCCGTTCACGTAGTCACAAGGCTCTTCCTGCATTTGCAGATGCAAGCCGTCACCATTGTAAGGGTGGGCCCGGGCAAGGTCTTCGTTCACCTCGATGCCCAGTCCCGGTGCGGTCGGAGCAGGAACAAATCCGGCGTCAACCCGCAATGAGCTATTGATGAGTTGATCGTGGAACGGAGTTTCAATGGTCTCAAGAAGCAGCAGGTTTGGGATGGATGCGGCCAAATGGATATTGGCGGCCCATTCAATCGGACCGGCGTACAGGTGCGGGGCCATCTGGGCGTTGAAGACCTCGGCGATGGCGGCCACCTTCTTCATCTCCCAAATGCCGCCGGCACGGCCCAGCGCGGGTTGCAGGATCTCCGCCGCCCCAGCCCGCAAAACGGCAGAAAATTCTGCCTTGGTCGTCATCCGCTCACCGGTTGCGACCGGGATTCGAACGTTTCGCGCGACGCGGGCCATGTCTTCGATCATGTCCGGGGGTGTCGGCTCCTCGTACCAAAGCGGTGAATAGGGCTCGAGCGCCTGACCCAGACGAATTGCGCCCGCGGTGTTGAATTGCCCGTGGGTGCCAAACAGCAAGTCGGCCTTGTCGCCCACGGCATCTCGGATCGCTTTGCAGAACGCCACAGACATCGAGATATCAGACATCGCAGGCATGTGCCCGCCCCGAACAGTATAAGGCCCGGCGGGGTCAAACTTGACGGCTGTGAACCCGCGCTGAACCATTTCTGCGGCGCATTCCCCGGCCTGTTCCGGCGAGGTCCAGAAATCGTTCAGGTTATGTTGGGGCAGGGGATAGAGATAGGTGTAGGCCCGAATCCTTTCGTTCACCAACCCACCCAGCAATGCATAGACCGGGCGATCGCGATCTTTGCCCAAGATGTCCCAGCATGCGATTTCTAACCCGGAAAACGCGCCCATAACCGTCAGGTCAGGGCGCTGCGTAAAGCCGCTGGAATAGGCGCGGCGGAACATGAGCTCGATGTTTTCGGGGTTCTCGCCTTGCATGTGCCGTTCGAACACGTCCTGAATGACATGGCGCATTGCCTCGGGACCAACTGAGGATGCATAGCATTCGCCCCAGCCAGTGATCCCGGTATCGGTCGTGACTTTGACGAGTATCCAATACCGCCCACCCCATCCAGGCGCAGGAGGGGCTGTGACGATGATATCGAGGTCTTGCAGCTTCATCAGGTGTTCTCCTGCCCTGCTGGGTTAAGCCCTGTCGAAAACGATCACGTTTCGCTTGGCAGATCCGGTTTTGGTGTCCTCGATCGCTTCGTTGATCTGCGATAGCGCCCACCGGCCCGAAATCAGCTCATCCAGTTTCAGGCGCCCTTGATCGTAAAGGTCGATCATCCATGGAATATCGCGTTGAATGACAACATCGCCCATTTTCGACCCGATCAATCCCTGACCCAATGCGGCCAGAACAACCGGTTCGTAACTTGCCATATCCCCTGAGTGGGGCATTCCGATCATAATCGCCTTGCCACCGGGGCCCAAGTAACGAGGGGCCTGATCATAGGCAGGGATTGCTCCGACAGTAATCAACACGGCGTCTGCGCCACGCCCGCCGAGTGCTTTGTAAGCGGCCTTCCAGGGGGCTTGCTGATCGGCCAATACGCCATGGGTTGCACCAAATTCCTTGGCGATGGCCAGCTTCTCTTCGGTCATGTCCACGGCCACGATGCGGCGCGCGCCTGCGATCCGCGCACCCTGGATCGCATTCAGCCCAACGCCACCCGCGCCGATCACGACCACGTCCTGTCCGGGACGCAGGCCTGCGGCATTGACGGCGGCACCGACACCTGTGATCACTCCGCAGGACAGCAGGCTGGCGACGTCTTTGGGCATCGACGGCGGAATTTTGACGATCTGTCGGTGGCTGACCACAACCTTTTCGGCAAAGGCGCCACAGGCCATTGCTTGTTCCAGCGGTCCACCGTCTGCCGTGCGCAAGGGTCCTTTGACCGTGTCATAAGGCGTTTCGCAGACGGTTGGTTTACCCCCAGCGCATGAGGGGCACGAGCCGCATGCCCGGATCAGGGTGACGACAACCGGGTCCCCAACCTCGAATCCACCAGCCGAGTCGCCAACCGCAGTAATGATTCCTGCAGCCTCGTGCCCATAGACAGCAGGCAGGTGCCCACCCCATGCGCCGCTGGCATATGATATGTCCGAATGGCAGATTGCAACCGCATCCAGCGTCACCTCGACCTCGTCGGATTTGGGCGGTGCGATTTGGACGTCTTCGATGACCAGAGGTTCGCCGAACGCCCGACAAACGGCGGCTTTGATGGTTTGCATGCTGTACCTCGCTCCCTTTGCGCCACGGTGGCGCGCTTATGGGGGCGCTGCAAGACGGAATCCGTCAAAGGGATGTCGTAGTTAAGCCATGACCTTGCGTGAACGAGAAAACACGACCAGACCGATCACCATCAAGACCAATGCCAAAAGGAATGGCGCGCCCGGCAGGTAGATAGCCGCGTCGGGTTTTATGAACTGGGCGAAAACGCTGGTCATGAGCAACGGCGCAATAACCATCGACAATGCGTGCAATGACGTCAGCACGCCCTGCAATTCGCCTTGTTGCGTATCGGGGGTCGCACGCGACATCAAGGCCTGCAGGGCAGGGGTCACAACTGCGCCAATTGCGGTGACGGGAATCAGCATCAGGGCTATGATCCCATTGGTCAGAAAGGCCAGAAGCAAAAAGCTGAACAGCTCGAAGCCCATGCCGTAGATGATGGTGACGCGTTCCCCCAAATACTTGGTTGCGGGGCGGATCAGGCCGCCTTGCACAGCCGCCATGCCAATCCCGTAGACGCCCAGTGACAAGCCGATCATCTGTGGCGACCAGCCGAAACGTTCGGTTGTGAAATACGCCCAAATTGCCGGGTAGACGTAGATCGAGACGGAATACAGGAAATAGACCCACAGCATCGGCCGAATGCCGGGCAAAGCCGCTATTGCGCGCAACGAATTCACAGGGTTGGCACGCCGCAGGCTGAAGGCCCGACGGGTCTTGTCGGTGACTGTCTCGGGCATGACGAAAACACCGATAACAAAGGCCAGAGCAGACAAACCAGCTGCCGCCCAAAACGGCGCTCGCGTGCCATATTCGCTCAGCAGCCCACCAAGCACCGGACCGAACACAAAACCCACTCCAAACGCCGCACCCAGCAAACCGAAATTCGCCGCTTTTTCATGAGGTTTGGACACATCTGCCATGAAGGCTGCCGCTGTTGCGTGTGTGGCGGCTGTAATGCCTCCTACGATGCGGCCGGCCAACAACAGCCAGATACTGCCAGCAAGGGCCATGACAACATAGTCCAGCGACATGACGAACAGCGAGACCAGCAAGACCGTCCTTCGCCCATAAGCGTCTGAAAGGTTGCCCAAAACCGGGCCGAACATGAACTGCATTGCGGCAAACGCGGTGCTTAAAATGCCACCCCAGATCGCAGCAGTCGCCAATGTGCCGCCCTGAACTTCGACGATCAGTTCCGGCATGATAGGCAGGACAAGGCCGATGCCCATGGCATCGATCATGACCGTAAGAAGAACGAAGAAAAAGGGCAGGCGCATTTGAACCGCGAGGATGGAAATTCGAGCGGACCTTAACCGCAGATGATGCTGGTTAAAAGAGTCGCGCTCAGACTTGTGGTCCGGACAAGTCCGTTGCGATTTTGTCTAACAATTCAGCCAACCTTTTCGGTTGCGCAAAAAATGGGGAGTGCGACGTGTCAATGGTATGGCGCATGGCCTCTGGGGCGGCGTGGCTCATCTGTTCCTGGTATTCGGTAGGGATCGTCCGGTCTTCCGTTGTCCGGATGTAAGCCTTGGGAACCTGGTCGAATTTGCCCGTCAGCAGCAAAGCGGTGTCCTGGGGTGCAATAGCTTGCGGGCACAGACGCGCAAACGCAAAGGGCACAGTTTCGGGTGGGCAATCATGGTAGAACAAATCTTGCACCTTGTTTGGTCTAAACGTGTACGAGAGACCGTCAGTCGATTTTTCTAGCGCATCATGGATAGTCTGGCGGGGTGAGCGTTTGCGCATTTCCACCATGGAAAGACCATCCTGTGGGACGTAGGCGGCCAGGTAGACAAGAGCCCGCATAGCCTGCGGCGCGGCCTCTGCTGCGGAACTGATCGGGTACCCTCCCCAGGAATGTCCGACAATGATCGTATTGGGTGAGGTCGCCTGCAAGACCGCGTCGCGGCAGCTATCCAGTGTAACATCCGCAATGAGTGTCGGATCCGAACCGTGGCTGGGCAGATCAATGGCACGCACCTCGTGTCCTAGTGCTTCCAAAGCCGGGATAAGGTCCCGCCAACACCAGGCACCGTGACAGGATCCGTGGACTAACAGAAGATCGGCCAAACCAATTCTCCTTCACACATGTCCGATTTCAGTCAGAAAGCTGTGGAGTAGTGCCGCGTATTCTGCCGGTTGTTCCACACAAGGCAAGTGCCCAACGCGCCGCATCAGTTCGAATCGGGAACCGGGGATCAGGTCAACGGTTTCCCGCACCAGATCCGGTGGGGTCGATCCGTCCTCGCTGCCGGCGATGCCGAGTGTCGGTAGACGCAGGCCGCTGGTGGGGGTGTAGAAGTCCGTACCTGAGATTGCCGCGCAGCAGCCCAGATAGCCATCAACCGGCTGTCGCACCATCATGTTTCGCCACAACAGGTGTTCGGTCGACGCGCGGAACGCCTTTGAGAACCAGCGTTCCATGGTCGCATCGGCCAGGGCTTCGATCCCACCTTTTCGTATAGCGTCCATGCGGTCCTGCCAGATCGATGGGATGCCGATTTTGGCCGCTGTATTGGACAGCACCAACGCGCGCACCTGATCCAGCCGTTTGACGGCCAGCCCTTGTCCGATTAGCCCGCCGATGGACAGGCCGACAAACACGCAATCGCGCACCTTCAGGAAATCAAGCAGACCTTCCGTATCGCGCACGAGGGCACCCATCGAATAAGGCGCCGGGGGTTGAGAGGACAGGCCGTGCCCGCGCTTGTCAAATCGGATGATACGCAACCCGGCAGGCAGGTGCGGCAGCAAATCGTCCCACAACCGCAGGTCGGTTCCCAATGAATTGGCAAACACAATCGGCGCGCCGTCTGGATCACCATCGATCCGATAGTGGATTTGCACGTCTCCAACGTCTGCTATTTGCACAACTCAATCCCCTGGCGTCATACGCACAATAGTAAGGTTGCCTCAGCCCAAACGGCTTGTCAGGTCAGGTATTCCAGTGCTTGCCCAAAGACTTCGGGGTCGGCGTTGCCGCCCGATGCTACTACGATCACAGTGTCGCCCTCGATTTCCTCGGCGCGAAAAAGGGCTGAGGCCAGCGATACTGCCCCGCCCGGTTCCAGCACGATCTTGAGGCGCAAAAACGCCTGAGCCATGGCGCGGAGCGCGTCTTCCTCGGACACCGACAGGCCTGGGCCGCACAGCCGGTTCAGGATTGGAAAGGTAATCTGGCCCGGTTGCGGCGTCAGGATTGCATCGCAGATATTGCCCGATGCGGCGTTGTTGCTTTGAATGTGCCCCGTTGCCAAAGACCGTTTGACATCGTCGAACCCCTGAGGCTCGCACGGGCGGGCGCGCAGCCCCGGCGCGTGGCCTTCCAGCGCCAGCGCAATGCCTGAGGTCAACCCGCCGCCGCCGCAGCACACCAGAACATCTGCCTTTTCGATACCCAAATCGGCCGTCTGCCGGGCCAGCTCCAACCCGACCGTGCCTTGTCCTGCGATGACCTGAGGTTCGTCGTAAGGCCGGATCAGGGTCAGGCTGCGTTGGGACGCCAGTGCCTCGCCAATTTCTTCGCGGCTTTCGTTCGCGCGGTCATACAGAACGACCTCGCCCCCCAGCGCCCGGGTGTTATTGATTTTTAGCAGCGGCGCGTCAGAGGGCATGACGATGACCGACGAAATCCCATGCTGAGCTGCAGCAAAGGCCACGCCCTGCGCGTGATTGCCCGAAGAATAGGCAATCACACCGCGTTGTCGTTGCGCGTCGCTGAGCGCCGAAATGGCCGACCAGGCACCGCGAAACTTGAAGCTGCCGGTATGTTGCAGGCACTCGGGTTTCACCAGCACGCGGCGACCCGCGATTTCGTCCAGAAACGGCGAGGTTAGAATCGGTGTCTCGCGAACATGCCCTCTGAGGCGCTCGGCGGCGGCCTCGATCATTTCAAGTGTGCTCATGCGGTGACCAGTACCTTGCGAATGAGTTCTACCGACTGTGGTTCATCCAGAAACGGGGGGTGACCACGGTCGGGTATTACTGCCGATATAAGATCAGGGTGGCGGTTGTGCATTTCAGTCAGCGTGTCTTTGCCCAAAATGTCCGAATTTGCGCCGCGAATGACGCCGGTTGGAAGGCCCTGCAATGCTTCAAAAAGGGGCCACAGGTCTGGGGCGGGCCCTGCAGCAGCCTGTTCCAGAAGCGCTGTACGCAGCGCAGGATCATAGCTGAGGCTCAGGCCATCAGGCGTTTCGTCGAATTGGACTTCGGCCTGCTGCCGCCAACGCGTTAGTGGCACGCCGGGAAATTGGGGGCCCAAGACGTGCTGCAATGCCCGAGCCGCCAAATCATATGTTTTGGAAACGGGCTGCTTGCCGACATATTCCATGATCTTGGCGATGCCCGATGGTTCCAGCACCGGACCGACGTCATTCAGAGCAACGCTCAACAACCGTTCGGGATGGCTGGCGGCTAGCGCCATGGCAATCAGCCCCCCACGCGAGGTGCCGATGACATTCACACGGTCCAAACTAAGATGGTCCAGCAGCTCGATCGCGTCTTGAGATTCGCGAAGGACGTTGTAGTTCATGAAATACGGGTCATGGTCCGAGCGTCCGCGACCGCGGTAATCCATCGCTATTACCCGCATGTCTCCCAGATGCGGCGCCAGGAACGAAAAATCCTTGCTGTTGCGGGTCAACCCGGCAAGGCAAAGCACAGGCGCACCAGAGCCGGTGTCCTCGAAAAAAAGACGCCTGTCATCAGACGAAATGAAAAATGCCATTAAAGTCCAGCCAGTTGCGGAATCGTCGTTAGGTCGGACAGTACATGCGCAGGTTTCCATGGCAAGCGGTCCATCGGCTCCCCGGCGCGATTGACCCACGCGGTTACAAAACCATACCCGCTGGCACCAGCCGCGTCCCAGCCGTTTGAACTGACGAACAGCACCTCGTCACGGGCGCAGTGGAAACGCTCTTGCACAAGGTCATAGACACGCGAGTCCGGTTTGAACACGCCGACGCTTTCCACCGACAACACATCGTCCAAAACATCTCCGATACCCGCAGACTGGACCGCGCCGTCCAGCATCGGTGGTGAGCCGTTCGACAAAATCGCTGTTTGCAATCCACCCGATTTCAATGCGCGCAGCATTTCCGGAACTTCCGGATAAGCCTGCAATTCCCAGTAGAGATCCAGCAACCGTTGCCGCAGAGTGGCGTCGCCGTGTAACTCAGTCGCCTCGAGCGCCCAGTCGAGACCATCTTGGGTGACATCCCAGAAATCTGAATGGGCGTCCGTAACCGCGCGCAGCCAAGTGTACTGCAGCTGTTTCAGGCGCCAATGATTGGCCAGTTCGGGCCATTTCTGTCGCAGTTTCTCAAAGCCCGGTTCATCGGCCGCCTGTCGTGCGGCGGCGGCCACGTCGAACAATGTTCCATAGGCATCAAAAACGCAGGTTGTGATTGGCATCCGGTCCCCTCCTGGTCGTTCGGGGCAGGTTTGCATAACAACAGTGAGCATTAAAGAGGCCGGGGTTTACAATGTCGTGTGACCTCCTAGGCTTGGCCGCTTAAACCCTACAGAGGCCGGAGGCCAATATGACCGAAATCAAACAAGGCGACACGGTTCGCATCCACTATAAAGGAACGCTGTTGGACGGAAACGTCTTCGACAGTTCCGAAGGACGCGACCCGCTGGAATTCGTTGTCGGCTCGGGGCAGATTATCCCCGGTTTGGATTCGGCGATGCCGGGTTTGAACGTTGGCGACAAAAAACGGGTCGAGATTGCATGTGTCGATGCCTATGGTCCGATCAACCCCGCAGCGCGCCAGCAAATTCCACGCGAAGGTATCCCTGACGACATTCCGCTGGATCCCGGTACCCAGTTGCAGATGCAAACACCGGATGGGCAGGCGGTGCCAGTAACAGTAGTCGACGCCGACGAGGCAACCGTCACGCTGGATGCCAACCACCCATTGGCCGGTCAGGATCTGATTTTCGATATTGAGGTCGTTTCGATCAACTGACCGGAGAAATACGCTGGATCAGCCCGTTAAAAGGCTGATCCAGGCTTCAACAGTTTCTCGCATCTGTGGCTGCGTGAAGAACACAAACAACAAAAGGGCGATCAGGGCCAATAGTACGACGATAACGCGCGTGCCAAGGAACCCGCCCTTGCGGGGTGATCGGATGTTGCGGGTGTTGCTGGTCAGGATATGTTCGGCTTTGCTCATGCCGATATCCCTGCCGAGGAAAGATGGTCAAATCTTGGCGCCGACAGGGAAAGTTCGGGTCACATGTGATCGGGCTGCGGCATACCCAGAACGTGGAAGCCACCATCGACGCGGATGATCTCGCCCGACGTGCAAGCACCTGCGTCCGATGTGAGGTAAACTGCAGTGCCGCCAACGGCCTCGAGCGTCGCATTCGAGCGCATGGGAGCGTTCTGATCACAGAACTTGTAGGTCTTGCGGGCACCGCCGATGGCTGCGCCGGCCAGCGTCTTCATCGGGCCGGGCGAGATCGCGTTGACGCGAATACCTTCAGGACCCAGATC
Source organism: Ruegeria sp. BI12 (assembly GCF_056537985.1). Lineage (NCBI taxonomy): Bacteria > Pseudomonadati > Pseudomonadota > Alphaproteobacteria > Rhodobacterales > Roseobacteraceae > Ruegeria > Ruegeria sp. BI12. Next base: position 548,747 of record NZ_JBQFSL010000001.1, read on the forward strand.
GTTGGCCAGATAACGAGTCGCAGATTCCAGCGCAGCCTTGGCCACACCCATCACGTTGTAGTTCGGCACCACCTTGTTCGACCCCTGATATGTCAGCGTCAGCAGCGTGCCGCCATTCTCTTGCATCAGAGGGTAAGCGCGGCGCGCGACCTCAATGAAGGAATAGGCCGAGACATCCAGCGAATGCTTGAAATTCGCCCGGGTGGTGTTCAGGAAACGGCCCGTCAGCTCGGATTTGTCCGAGTAGGCAATGGCGTGGACTACGAAGTCGATGGTGGGCCAGCGCGCTCCAAGCTCTTGAAACGCACGGTCCAGCGAGGCGTCATCCGTGACGTCCGCGTCCACCATGAAATCGCTACCCAGGCTTTCAGCCAGCGGTTCAAGGCGTTTGCCGAATGCTTCGCCCTGATACGTGAATGCCAGTTCGGCACCGGCTTCATGCATGGCCTTGGCAATGCCCCACGCTATCGAGCGGTCATTGGCCACGCCCATGATCAGGCCGCGTTTACCTTTTAGAAGATCCGACATTACGTTCACCCGTTATACTTCGACAGAATCATGGAACCGTTGGTGCCGCCAAAGCCGAAGCTGTTGGTCATCACACTATCCAATCCTGCGTTTTCAACTACTTGAGTTGCAATTTCACCGGGCAGAATGCCTTCGGCAAGCGTGTCGACATTGATCGACGGCGTAATAAAATCATTGTCCAGCATGAGCAGGCAGAAGATTGCCTCAAGCGCACCTGCCGCACCCTGTGCGTGTCCGGTCATCGACTTGGTGGATGAAATCGGGGGCACGTTGCCTTCACCAAAGATGCGGCGCACGGCTTCAACCTCTCCCACGTCTCCGACCGGGGTCGATGTACCATGGGCATTGATGTAACCAACCTTGCGGTCTTCTGGCAGCGTCGACAGGGCCAGACGCATCGCGCGTTCGCCACCTTCACCGGACGGGGCCACCATGTCGTGGCCATCCGACGTGGCCGCATAACCGGTCACTTCGGCATAAATCTTTGCGCCACGGGCCAGAGCGTGCTCCAGATCCTCAAGAACGACGATCCCGCCGCCGCCCGAGATGACGAACCCATCGCGGTCCTGATCGAATGCACGGGAAGCTTTTTCCGGGGTGTCGTTGTACTTGGAGGACATGGCACCCATCGCGTCAAACAGACAAGACAGTGTCCAGTCCAGTTCTTCTCCGCCCCCTGCGAACATCACGTCCTGTTTGCCCAGCATGATCTGTTCCGCTGCGTTGCCGATGCAATGCAGCGAAGTGGAACAGGCCGAGGTGATCGAATAGTTGATACCTTTGATCTTGTACGCGGTCGCCAGGTTGGCCGAGATCGTCGAACACATGCATTTCGGCACTGCGAAGGGGCCGATGCGCTTAGTTGCGCCCGTTTTCAGAACAGTTTGATGCGCGGTCAGCATTGCGCTGGTCGACGGGCCGCCGGAACCGGCCACCAAACCGGTACGGGGGTTCACGACCTGATCCTCGGTCAGACCGGCATCGGCAATCGCCTGGTTCATGGCGATATGAGCATAGGCGGCGCCGGGACCCATAAAGCGCAGTGTCCGCTTGTCCACATGCTCGGCCGGATCGATCTTGAGCGTTCCGGCGATCCGGCTGCGAAAGCCGTGTTCGACCATCTGCTCGTTAGCTTCGATGCCGGACTTGCCAGCCTTGAGAGAGGCCAATACTTCCTGGGCATTGTTCCCGATGGAGGACACGACCCCCAGACCGGTGACAACTACTCGACGCATTTGCGTGCTCCTTATTTCGGGCCGGTCAGGCTCAGGCTTCGGACAGAACGACTTTCATGTCTTTGACATCGTAAATCATTTCACCATCCGCTTCGACGATACCATCCGCCACACCCATGGTCAGACGGCGCGTCTGGATCGCTTTTTTGAAGTCAATCTTGTAGGTCAGCATTTTGCGGTCGGGGCGGACCATGCCGGTCAGCTTGACCTCGCCGACACCCACGGCCATGCCGCGTCCCTGCCAGCCACGCCAACCCAGGTTGAACCCGGTCAACTGCCACAGGCCGTCCAGCCCCAGGCAGCCGGGCATGATCGGGTTGCCGGGGAAATGGCAATCAAAGAACCACAGGTCAGGGGTGATATCGAATTCGGCCAGTATATGGCCCTTGCCATGTGCGCCACCGTCAGCCGAGATGTCTGTGATCCGGTCCATCATCAGCATCGGCGGAGCTGGCAACTGCGCATTGCCGGGGCCGAATAATTCGCCACGGGCGCATTTCAGCAGATCGTCCTTGTCAAAGCTGCTCGGGAATTGGGCCATTCTGCCGCCTCTCCTGCCAGGGGTCCGTTCGTTATATCTGGCCTCGTCTAGCACCCGTATGCAAGGTCCTGCAAGAGCACCACGGCACATCCTGTTGTGCAGACGACATTCTTTGCGAATGAATTTCAATTGAAATTGCCTGAACACAGCACTTATATATGGTTCAGCAACAATTGGGTTTCGGATTGATGACACCTCAGAGCCAGAACAGAGCTACGGATTGGTTGGTCGGCGCCGGGCTGCGCCCAACGCGCCAGCGTGTCGCTTTGGCCGAACTTCTGGTCGGCGATGGGCGCCATCGGCATGTCACGGCCGAAAGTTTGTTCGAGGCGGCCAAAAAAAATGGGGACGCCGTATCTCTGGCAACTGTCTACAACACGCTGCGTGCGTTTTGTGAGGCTGGAGTTCTGCAGGAAATCACGGTTGACGGTTCGAAAAGCTATTTCGACACTAATACACATGATCATCCGCACTTTTTCTGGGAAGACGAAAGCCGCCTGAGCGATGCACCGTCGGACCAATTAGTGATTCAGCGCCTGCCGGAAGCGCCTGAGGGTGTTGAGATCGCGTCGGTCGACGTGGTGATCCGTCTGCGAAAAAAGTGACTTAAACTAAAGTTTCCATCAGAATCTGTTCCGCCTGTGCCGTGTTCGGGTCAGCGGGCCCGGTCCCATGGCGCGCCAGAACTACAGGTTCAGCAGCGATGTCGTCCAAAATTTTGCGGTTGATCAGGGGCATTCCGTCATAACTGAAATCCGAAGGCGGGTTGGCGTAGCTTATCGCGACACCTTCGTGGTTAGCGGCAAGGCTGCGCTGAATTTCCAATGTTGCCGCCCGGTGTGCGACCACAGGCTGCAACCGATTCTGCCTGAACAGGCCAAGCACGTGCTGCGCCGAAAGGCCTTCGTTCGACAGGATCAGCGGATATGCCCCCAGATCGCTCAGCGAAACGGATTGCTTGGATGCCAGGGGATGATCCGGGGCCATGATTGCATTCGGCCGGATGGGGAACAGGGTCTGTTGTTGAAACCCAGCATCCATGCTCAGGCCGTATGTCAACGCCAGATCAATTCGTCCGTCGATCAGGTCAGAAATCAGGCCTTCGAAACCGTCCACCTTGTACGACACAGTCAAGTCCGGCATGGCCGAACGCAAAGGTTGCAGTGCCTTGGCAAGCAAAAACGGGGCCAAATCCACGAAACATCCCAACCGTATTTGAGTCCTTTTTGAACCGACCTGATCCACATTCTCAAGCCGGGCTGCATTGGCCAGCAGGGATTCTGCGTCTTCAATAAAGCTGCGTCCTTGCGGGGTCAGCGCCAATGCGGCCCCGCGCTTGCGCGAAAAAAGTGGATGGCCAAGAAGCGATTCGACGCGTGTCAGGGCGGTGGACAACGCCGGTTGTGACACGTTCAGTTCCTGTGCTGCTGCAGACAAGCTGCCGAAGCGGCCGATGGCGCAGATATATTCGTATTGGCGAATTGAGATATATAACATGAATTTAAGTCTAACTTAGAAAGATATTATTTGAACAGAGGGGTAATCCATGCGCAGATCAACAAACCACCGGCACGGAGACAGACATGACGCACCCTCTGGTTACGCAAGAGATGATCGACACTTTTCAACGGGACGGCGTGGTCCTGATAAAAGGATTATTTGCCGATCACGTTGAAACTCTGCGCGAAGGGGTTGCAGCGAACATGGCGGAGCCGGGCCCTTATGCCTCCGAGAACAAGAAAGAAGGCGAGACTGGCCGTTTTTTCGACGATTATTGCAACTGGTCACGGATTGAGCAATTTCAGTCGGTTGTTCATGAATCCCCAGCGGCAGAGGTTGCCGCGGACCTGATGCAATCGGATACTGTGCAGATGTTCCACGACCACGTTTTGGTCAAAGAGCCTGGAACCTCGATGGCCACGCCGTGGCATCAGGATGGTCCGTACTACTTTGTCGAAGGCCGTCAGACGATCAGCTTTTGGTCGCCGCTTGATCCGGTCACACAAGCCACGCTGCGCTGTGTGGCAGGCTCGCACCTGTGGGAGAAAGAGGTTTTGCCGACTCGTTGGGTGTCGGAAGACGGTTTCTTTCCGGACGAAGGCCAGTACATCCCCGTCCCGGACCCGGACGCCGAAGGAATGGAGGTTGTCGAATTCGAGATGGAGCCCGGCGACGCGGTTGCTTTCAACTACCGAACGCTTCATGGCGCGCGGGGAAATCAATCCGACAGCCGCCGTCGCGCATTTTCACTGAGGTTGGTTGGTGACGATGCGCGCTATGTAGAACGGCCAGGACGAACATCTCCGCCGTTTCCCGGGCATGACATGGTGCCCGGCCAGCGCCTGCGTGAAGACTGGTTTCCAATGTTGTTGAAACGGTGATCAGGCACCGAAAAGGTCAAAGAGACGGGTCAGAACCACTGGCCCGTTTCGATCAGCCCCATCTCAAGCAACTGGTTTGACGACCATTCGAACGGGATAGAATTGCGCCAGCGGAACGTTGGAATATCGAATGTCGATCCAGCGTTGGTTTTTAAAGCCTTGGCCGCCCGGAACGAGCACACCGCGGCTGTCAAGTTGTGGTGCCATGGGCAGGAATATGTGTTGTATTCCTCGTCGTTGAACGTGTGATCCGGTCGCAACTCCAATCCATTTTTGGATTTGAACAGGGCGATCCGGTCTATTCGGCGGCTTTGCGCGGGAACGTGTTCTTCAAATCGCCATCGCAGCCCGCCCGACATGTCCAGCTGGCGTTCCTTCGGGTGCTTCTTCGAATCCAACCGCGCTTGGGCGAAATACCCCGTACGGTCCATCATCGCGTTTTGAGGTGCGACGCCATTCGGGAACTCGTTCAGATCTTCGGCATAAAGATCGACAACATGGCTCAGCATCGCGTCGCGACGTTCTTCCGTATGAAAGGCCAGCATTTCTCCGATCGTGCGCGTCTCGCAAAATGGGAAAAAGAGGTATTCGGCGTTGTAGCAGTAGTACATCCACAATCCCGGCGCCGCCTGAATGATTCGATTGATCGTCTCGAACACAACTGTGCGCGGAACGCAGCTGAGGGTGACGCGATGAATTTGCCCCTCAAGTTCGGGGTCCAGCGCAAACTCCTGTGGCATGAATACAATCAGGGATTTGAAGCCCAAGTTTAGATGGTGGCGGATCGAGCCGTCTACTTCGACATCATCTTCGACAAAAACCAATGCGACAGGTTCCTTTGCCAAAGCGGCCTTGCCCGTTTGCAGGAAAGAGTCGAGAGATTCGTATTGCATTGCCTGTCCACTGTCGCCTTGCTGGAGTTTCGGGCCAAAATCAGGTAATCGCGTCGCCATTGCAAGCGGCGTTCGTTGGGTATAGACGACGCCGATCCCGCGAATGCAAAGGCCGTTTTCATGTCAGAACCCAAAAAGCTGTACATCAAGACCTATGGTTGCCAGATGAACGTTTACGACAGCGAGCGTATGGCGGAGACGCTGGGCGGCCAGGGTTACGTGGAAACGAAAACTCCCGATGATGCGGATATGATCCTGCTGAACACCTGCCACATTCGGGAAAAGGCCGCGGAAAAAATCTATTCCGAGCTTGGTCGGTTCAAGGGATTGAAGACTGAAAAACCGGAACTGAAAATAGGCGTTGCGGGATGTGTTGCGCAGGCCGAGGGTGAAGAGATCATGCGTCGCCAGCCGATGGTCGACCTTGTCGTTGGCCCGCAAAGCTATCACCGCCTGCCCGAGATGGAAGCGAAGACGCGTGCCGGCGAAAAGGCTCTGGACACCGATTTTCCCGAAGAGGACAAATTCGAGAAACTCAAAGGTCGCCCCAAGGCCAAGCGCGGACCAACCGCATTTTTGACGGTGCAGGAAGGCTGCGACAAGTTCTGCGCTTTCTGCGTGGTGCCGTACACTCGTGGGGCCGAAGTCAGTCGTCCGGCCGATCGCATCCTGCGTGAAGCAAACGATCTCGTCGAGCGCGGGGTACGCGAAATTACCCTGTTGGGGCAGAACGTCAACGCCTATCACGGCGCCGGTCCGAACGGAGACATGACGCTGGCCGGCCTGATCTGGGAGCTGAACAAGGTCGATGGGCTTGAGCGGATCAGGTTCACCACCTCGCACCCCAACGACATGGCTGATGACCTGATCGAGGCACATGGAACCTGTGAAAAGCTGATGCCCTATTTGCACCTGCCAGTTCAGTCAGGTTCGGATCGTATCCTCAAGCGGATGAACCGCAGCCACACAGCGGAAAGTTATCTGCGCCTGATCGAACGTATCCGGGCCGCGCGTCCGGATATCGTGATGTCTGGCGACTTCATCGTCGGGTTCCCCGAAGAGACGGAAGAGGATTTCCAGGCCACTATGGATTTGGTGGAAGAGGTCAAATACGGATACGCATATTCGTTCAAATACTCGACGCGCCCTGGAACACCTGCCGCAGAGAGGTCTCAGGTTGATCCTGAAGCGGCGGACGATCGCCTGCAGCGCTTGCAAGCGCTAATTACAACTCACCAGCGCGAGATCCAGGACGCGATGGTTGGTCGAAACGTCAAAGTTCTGTTCGAAAAGCCGGGTCGTCTGCCCGGACAGATGGTCGGAAAATCTGAGTATCTTCATTCGGTTCACGTGTCGGACGCCGATGTCGCAGTGGGCGAATTGCGTGATGTTCGCATTACGTCATCGGGTTCCAATTCTTTGGCGGGTGCGTTGCGCTAACGCATCCGTTATTTGAAATTTGGAAACCATACGGGTTTGTTAATTCCAAATTTACCCTTGATTTATTACTCAAAATCATGCTCCCAGAAAAATCAGGTTTTTTGGGGCTGGTGTTTTGGGCCATTGAGAAACCTCATCTCTTGCCGACGGGATGAGCAGGTCGGTGAATGGAAAGGGTACGAGTGGAGACTTTGAAACGTTTTTCCGGGCGGTTGTTGAAATCCGCCGTCACAACCGCGACCGTTCTGTCGGTGTTTCCCAGTGCGACTGTTGCAGGCAATTTGGATCAAGGTCTATCCGATCCTCCAGTCGTGAACCCAAAACGGTTCGGCAGTGACGTCAGCGCGTTTTACTTGGGTGCTACCGGCGCCTACGCGTTTGGGGGCGACGATCGATTTGGACTGACCAGCTCCGGCGGAACCTCGGAAGTGGGCGATCTGGACCTGAGTGGTTCGTTGGGGGGCGTACGGGCAGGCTGGCGCGGTGTCTTACCGGCGCACGGCGGGCGCAACTATGTTTACGGGTTTGAGCTGGGCTACGAGTTCGGTTCGCTTAGCGATGACGCCACCAATCAGATCAACGGCCAGACTGTCACGGGTGGGTCCGAAATATCGGACGTGTTTTCGATTCGCCTCCGCAATGGTCTGACCAACAAAAGTGGCACGGTCTTGTACTTTGTGTCGGCCGGGTATGTGAATGGCGACATTAACACAACAAGCAGACAGGCAGTTCAGGGCGGTTCTCAGCTTTTCCAAAGCGGCGACCGACGTGGCGGGTTTACCGCCAGCATTGGGGCCGAACATAACCTGACCGAACACTGGTCGATCACGGGTGAGTTCGAATACGTTCAGTTCAGCGCGAAAAACGTGGATTTCGGCAATGGAACCTCGACGAGATCGACGCCGAAATACCGCGGTCTGAAGCTGGGTTTGAACTATCGATTCTGACAGGCCGGCTGAAACAGTGGCGCCTGTTGGCACCGCACGTGGATCGGGCACATCGGCGGTTTTGTCATCCGAGTGGGAAAAAATGAACCTGTGGCTTGCGCCCACCAAGTGTTCCTGTCTACGCTCGGGGTGAAACGCCAAGACAGGAGAGCGGATTGGCCATTGGTGCCCTAACCCCACCGCAAGATGAAATGCCTCAGCGCGAAGCGTTTGTTGAGTTTCCAGACAACCGATTGTTAATTGACCTGTGCGGGGAATATGACCGCAATCTGACAGATATCGAGCAAAAGCTGTCTGTCCAGATTGTGCGCCGCGGGAATCAGCTGGCTGTGATGGGCGACGAAGACGCCCAGAAGCAGGCCATCGAAGTTCTGCAGGCCTTGTATACCCGTTTAGAAGGCGGGCGCGACGTCGAAGCTGCCGATGTAGACCGCGAACTGCGAATGGGCGGCTCGGAAACAGGTACTGGCAGTCGCGACGGTGACCAGCTTGAGATGTTCAAGGGCGGTACGGTCGAAATAAAGACGCGCAAGAAACTGGTCGAACCGCGCACGGACGCGCAAAAAGCATACGTTCAGTCCCTTTTTCAGAACGAGTTGGCATTTGGGATCGGCCCCGCTGGTACAGGCAAGACCTATCTTGCTGTCGCCGCTGGCGTGTCAATGTTTATCGGTGGCCATGTAGATCGGATAATTCTCAGCCGGCCTGCGGTCGAAGCAGGTGAAAAACTGGGCTACCTGCCTGGCGACATGAAAGACAAGGTCGATCCGTATATGCAGCCGTTGTACGACGCCTTGAACGATTTTCTGCCCGGCAAGCAACTGGCCAAACTAATCGAAGAAAAGCGAATCGAAATCGCGCCGCTGGCTTTCATGCGAGGGCGGACGCTGGCGAACGCGTTTGTTGTTCTGGATGAGGCGCAAAACGCAACGACGATGCAGATGAAGATGTTCCTGACGCGTCTGGGTGAAGGAAGCCGAATGGTGATCACCGGCGACCGGTCACAGGTCGACCTGCCGCGTGGTGTTCAATCGGGTCTGGCTGATGCCGAGCGTTTGCTGAGCACGATCCCGAATATCAGCTTCAACTATTTCACGTCCAAGGATGTTGTGCGCCATCCGCTTGTCGCCGCCATAATCGAAGCGTATGAGGCCGACTCGGGCCGTGAGACGGGATAACCGTCCACGGCCGCAGGCTTTTGGCGTGGTGACATGAACCTTGAACTGACAATTGAGGATGCGCGCTGGCAGGACCTGGAGTCGCTGGCGATGCGTGCTATTCAGGCGGTGTTGGACTATTGCGATTTGGACGCAGAGTTGTGCGAAGTAAGCTTGCTGGCCTGTGATGATGCGCGAATTGCTGTCCTAAACTCTGAGTTCAGGCAAAAGCCCACCCCGACCAATGTGCTGAGCTGGCCAGCCGAAGACCTGGCTGTTGGCGAAGCGGGGTTGAGGCCGACACCTCCGACGCCAGATTTCACGGGTGAGATCGCGCTGGGCGATATTGCGATTTCTTTCGATACCTGCGCCCGCGAGGCATCAGAAGCGGGAAAAACCATGGATGATCACGTCACGCATCTGATCATTCACGGAGTGTTGCACTTGCTGGGTTATGATCACATTCGTGACCGCGACGCCACTTTGATGGAAGGGGTCGAAGTCGAGATACTTGGCAAAATGGGTATAGATGACCCATATAGTGTGTAATAGGGGCCGCATTGGCCGATCATTTGGAACAGGATTATGGGCGAAACAGACGGCAGTTCTATGGCGGCGCAGAGCGCGCAACCGAAGGACAGCGGTGAAAATTCCAGCGAAAAAGCTGGTTTCTTTTCTCGAATAGTGGACGCGTTCTCGCCGCAGAGCGACGAAGAGGTCAACGCGGCCAATGGGCATGAGGTCGACATGGTTCAGCCCCGTGGTATGATCAACTTGCGGCGCATGCGGGTCGAGGATGTGGCTATACCCACGGCGGAAATCGTATCCGTGCCATCAACGATCAGCAAAGATGAACTGGCCCAGGTTTTCCGCGACAGCGGCCTGTCCCGTATCCCAGTCTACGAAGGAACTCTCGACACGCCTTTGGGGTTTGTGCACCTCAAAGATTTTGCACTGACTCATGGTTTTAATGGCACCGGGTCCGAATTTGATCTGGTCTCGATGCTGCGGACGCTATTGTTCGTGCCGCCGTCGATGCCGATTGGCGTTTTGTTGACCAAGATGCAGACCGAACGCCGCCACATGGCTTTGGTGATCGACGAATATGGCGGCGTTGACGGTCTTGTTTCAATCGAGGATCTGATCGAACAAGTGGTCGGTGAGATTGCCGATGAGCACGATGCCGACGAAGGTCAGCTTTGGATTCAGGAAAAGCCCGGTTGCTATGTCGTGCAGGCGCGCGTCCCGCTGGAAGATTTCGAAGCCGAGATCGGACGCTCTCTGACCAGCCACGAGGATGTGGACGAAGAAGAAATCGACACGTTGGGCGGGTTGGTTTTCATGCTTTCGGGTCGCGTTCCTGCACGGGGCGAAGTCGTGCTGCATCCCGAAGGTCCGGAGTTTGAGGTGATGGACGCTGATCCTCGTCGGATCAAGCGTTTGCGTGTCATGTTGCCGGATCGCGTTGAATGAATCCTGCGCAGGGCTGGCCGTTTTGGTTGCGATTGGTATTCGCGGCTCTGTTGGGTGCGCTTGCCGCGTTCGGGCTTGCTCCGTTTGGCATTTGGCTGGCAACAGTGATCGCGTTGATCCTGCTGTCGCCTTTGTTTCTAACGACTGAGACGCGGGCGAGGGCCGCGTGGTTGGGCTGGGCTTTTGCGACCGGGTATTTCGCCCATGCACTCAGTTGGATTGTCGAGCCGTTTTTGGTTGATGCCCAGCGTCACGCATGGATGGCGCCCTTTGCGCTGACGTTCATGGCGGGTGGCCTCGCGCTGTTTTGGGCGCTTGCTTTTTGGATGGCGCGGCGCCCCAAAGGTCAACCTGTATCACAGGCCGTGTTTTTGGCGATTACAATATCACTTATGGAGTTTGCCCGTGGGTATGTTCTGACGGGTTTTCCCTGGGCAGGGCTAGCGCAAGTGTGGGTGGATACATCGGTGGCGCAGCTTTTGTCTTTGTTCGGACCATTTGGTCTGGGTGCCGTGACATTGCTGGCGACTTTGCCACTTGGGGCTGCGCTGTCGCAGCGGCAAGGCTATATCATTCCGTTAAGTTTGACGGTCGGAGTCTCGTGTCTGGCATTGATTTATGCCGCGTCACGCCCGGCTGTCACGGATACGGACCATGTCGTACGCATCATTCAGCCAAACGCGCCTCAACACCAGAAATGGGATCCGGACTATGCTCCGCTGTTCTTTGCGCGTCAGGTCGAGTTTACGGCGGCGGCCCCGCGACCGGATCTGATCGTTTGGCCGGAAACCTCGGTGCCTGCTTGGCTGGGCAGCGCGCAGCCTTATCTGACCGCAATTGCCGATGCCGCGCAGGGAACGCCTGTGTTTCTGGGAATTCAGCGCGCCGATGGTCCACGCATCTATAACTCGATGATTTATCTGGATGAGGACGGTCGTCAGCAGGGGCTCTATGACAAGCACCATCTGGCACCCTTTGGAGAGTATGTTCCGTTTGGCGAGGCGTTGGCCAGGTTCGGGATTTTTGGTTTGGCCGCCACCACCGGCAGCGGCTTTAGTGCGGGGCCGGGCGCCGCACTAATGGACGCTGGCAAGCTAGGCAAGGCGCTGCCTCTTATATGCTACGAGGCTGTCTTTACTCAGGACGTATTGTCTGCGCCGGGTCGCGCTGATTTTCTGCTGCAGATCACCAATGACGCGTGGTTCGGCACCCGTTCTGGGCCGTATCAGCATCTGGCTCAGGCCCAAATGCGCGCGATTGAGCAGGGGCTGCCGATGATGCGGTCGGCCAATACCGGTGTTTCCGCAATGATTGACCCGCTGGGTCGGGTGACCGATGCGCTGCCATTGGGGAAGGCTGGTTTTGTCGATGCGACATTGCCACAGGCGCTGGCTCCAACGATATACTCACGAATGGGAGACACCCCCGTCTTTATTGCCGTGTTAGCGCTTTTTGCGCTGCTTTGGCGCAACGCCAGAATGCAACAAGGATAATTTCGGATTGACGCTGTGTTTCATGGTGCGTATCCCGTTGCATGCTCATCACAACGGCTTCCTGGCGTGATGGGAAAACCTTAATGGAGCACATTCATGTCCCGACAGAACTACACATTTACTTCGGAATCCGTTTCCGAAGGGCACCCGGATAAGGTTTGTGACCGGATTTCCGATGCCGTGCTTGACGCCTTTCTGAATGAAGAACCCGAAGCGCGCGTGGCGTGCGAAACCTTTGCTACGACCGACCGGGTCGTCATCGGTGGCGAAGTAGGTCTGTCTGATCAGGAAAAGCTGCACGATTACATGGGTCGTATCGACGAGATTGCGCGCGCCTGTATCAAGGATATCGGCTATGAGCAGGACAAATTTCACCACGAAACCGTCGAGGTGACGAACCTTCTGCACGAACAATCCGCGCATATTGCGCAAGGCGTCGATGCAGCAGCAGACAAAGACGAAGGTGCCGGTGATCAGGGCATCATGTTCGGCTATGCGACCACGGAAACGCCCGCGCTGATGCCAGCCCCGATCCAGTACTCGCACGCGATCCTGCGACGCCTTGCCGAAGTGCGCAAGAATGGTACCGAGCCTGTGCTGGGACCTGACGCAAAATCGCAGCTGTCGGTGGTTTACCGCGATGGAAAACCTGTTGGCGTCAGCTCGGTCGTGCTTTCGACACAGCACCTGGACGAAGCCCTCAGTTCGGCCGATATCCGCGCGATCGTTGAGCCCTATATCCGTGAAACGCTGCCCGAAGGATGGTTGAGCAACGAAACCGAATGGCATGTGAATCCCACAGGCAAATTCGTGATCGGCGGGCCCGATGGTGACGCAGGTCTGACCGGGCGTAAGATCATCGTTGACACCTATGGCGGTGCCGCACCGCACGGCGGCGGTGCGTTCTCAGGCAAAGATCCGACTAAGGTTGACCGCTCGGCGGCCTATGCCGCGCGCTATCTGGCCAAGAATGTTGTTGCCGCTGGTATGGCAGAACGCTGTACGATTCAGCTGAGCTATGCGATTGGCGTATCCAAGCCGTTGTCGATCTATGCCGATACACACGGCACCGGAGAAATCCCGGACGCTGAAATTGAAAAGGCTGTTGGGCAGGTCATGGATCTGACCCCGCGTGGCATCCGTCAGCACCTTCAGATGAACAAGCCTATCTACCAGCGCACTGCTGCCTATGGTCACTTTGGGCGTGAACCCGAAGCCGACGGCGGATTCAGCTGGGAGCGGACGGATCTGGTCGACGCGTTGAAGTCAGCGGTTTAAGGTACGACTGTCATCCCTAAGGCAGTTGGAAACACCGATGGGCTTTAAACGCCTCGTTAAGAATTGGAAAAACAAACAAGTGGAAGCCATCCTCGCTGAGGACGGCTTTCGCAGATTTAGTGCTGAGGCTGTTCAGCCGGCTGATGTCGCCTTCGTCGGATGGCCCAAATCTGGCAACAGCTGGTGCCAGTTTATAATCGCAAACCTTTACTACGGTGTCGACACCTCGATCGCGTCGGACAAAATTGTACAAGATCTGGTTCCGGATGTTCACAGGTCGCGATTCGTCCGGCGTTATTCCGAACAGATGATTGTGAAATCTCACAATCTGCCTCAGCCAAATTTTAGAAAGGTCATTCATCTTGTTCGCGACGGGCGCGACGCGATGGTGTCATATTATCATTTCAGAAACGCACTGGGGTTCAAAGGTACGCTGAGCGAATTAATGGATGAAGACAGCGACGTTTACTCTACCTGGTGGGGCCACGCAGCCGCTTGGAACGACAATGAGTTCAACGCCGAAAAAATGCTGCTAAGGTATGAAGATCTGCTTGACGATACCGAAAATCAAATCTCGCGCATAGCCGACTTCATCGGTGCTGACGCAACCGCCAAGCGCGCTTCGGAAATTGCCGCTCAGACGTCTTTTTCAATTCTCAAAAACAAAGAAAAAAAACATGGCTTGGAGAACAAGGCATGGCCAAAAGACAAGCAGTTTTTCCGCCGCGGGAAAGCAGGTTCGTTTCAGGACGAAATGAGCGTTGATGATGTAAAACGTTTTGAAGATCGAGCAGGCGATCAACTGATTGGCTTTGGATACGCGTTGTCGTAAGGGGTGTGCGCTCTGCCAAGTTTGGAAAACAGCCTATGATACCCGATCGCCCACGCAGAAACTTCTATGGTCGCTTCAAAGGGAAAACCCTGAAGCCCAGCCAAAAGACGTATCTGGACGAAGACCTAGATTCTTTGTCACCCGGTGCGGTGGACTGGGAAACCAATCCTGAACGCCATCCGTTGGACTTGGATGCTCTGTTCGGTGGAAAAGAAGTCTGGCTTGAGGTTGGCTTTGGTGGCGGAGAACATCTGGTGCATCAGGCTGCCAGCAACCCGGAAATCGGGATCATCGGGGCCGAGCCATATATCAATGGCGTTGCGATGCTCTTGGGCAAAATTCGAAAGGCCGGCGTCGAAAATCTGGCTGTGCATCCCGGTGATGCGCGCGATTTGTTCGATGTTTTGCCGGAAGCCAGCATCTCACGCGCCTTTCTGTTGTACCCGGACCCCTGGCCCAAGACGCGGCATCACCGTCGCCGCTTTGTGACGCAGGAACACTTGGAGCCTTTGGCACGTGCCCTGAAACCGGGATCGATTTTCCGTGTGGCCACCGACATCCCAGACTATGTGCGTCAAACACTGGAAGAGGTGCCTCGCGCCGGGTTCGAATGGCTGGCTGAGCGTCCCCAAGACTGGCGCGAGCCGTGGGATGACTGGATTTCCACCCGCTACGAACAGAAGGCGCTGCGCGAAGGCCGCACACCTCATTACCTGACCTTCCGGCGTAAAGGCTGATTGCGGCTGGACCAACCGGCGCCAATTCGCTAATCGGCTTGGGCACTGATAGCGAAAACAGGAGCCCCCATGTCCGGACACGGAACGCCCATCCCGATGACCTCGCATCCCTGCGGCCCGCTGACCGGCACGGCAGAGGTGCCCGGTGATAAGTCGATCTCGCACCGGTCGTTGATCCTGGGCGCGATGGCCGTGGGTGAGACTAAAATCTCGGGCCTGTTGGAAGGCGAGGACGTTCTGGACACCGCCAAGGCCATGCGCGCCTTTGGGGCCGAGGTCACCGATCACGGAGGCGGCGAATGGACCGTGCACGGCGTGGGCGTCGGTGGCTTTGCCGAACCCGATCAGGTGATCGATTGCGGCAATTCGGGCACCGGCGTTCGTTTGATCATGGGCGCGATGGCGACCTCTCCGATTTCGGCGACATTTACTGGCGACGCCAGTCTGAACAAACGCCCGATGGCGCGGGTTACAGATCCTCTGGCGCTGTTTGGAACGCAATCGGTAGGGCGCTCGGGCGGACGCTTGCCAATGACCATTGTCGGCGCGGCTGATCCTACTCCGGTCCGCTACGAGGTCCCGGTGCCTTCGGCTCAGGTGAAATCCGCTGTGTTGCTGGCTGGTCTGAACGCCCCCGGCAAAACCGTTGTGATCGAGAAAGAAGCCACACGCGACCATTCCGAACGGATGCTGGCTGGTTTTGGTGCCGAAATCACTGTTGAGGACACTGATGAGGGACGGGTTATCACTCTGACCGGCCGCCCCGAGTTGAGGCCGCAGGTTATTGCCGTTCCGCGCGATCCGTCCAGCGCGGCCTTCCCGGTCTGCGCGGCGCTTCTTACGCCCGGTTCGGACGTGTTGGTGCCGGGCATTGGTCTGAACCCCACCCGCGCAGGCTTGTTCACCACGCTGCGCGAGATGGGCGCGGATCTGACTTACGAGAATGAGCGCGAAGAGGGAGGTGAGCCCGTTGCTGACCTTCGGGCGAAATACTCACCCAACATGAATGGGATCAACGTACCGCCGGAACGCGCGGCCTCAATGATCGACGAATATCCGGTGTTGTCTGTGATCGCTGCCAACGCTACCGGCACGACCATGATGGGCGGTGTGAAGGAGCTGCGGGTCAAGGAAAGTGACCGGATCGATGCGATGGCCAAGGGGCTTCGTGCGAATGGCGTCACTGTGGACGAGGGCGAAGAATGGTGGTCGGTCGAAGGGCTGGGCATCGGAAACGTCCCCGGCGGTGGCACGTGCGAGAGCTTTCTGGACCATCGTATTGCCATGTCGTTCATGATTTTGGGGATGGGTGCCAAAAAGGGCGTAACCGTAGACGATGCGGGCCCGATCGCTACCTCCTTCCCGATTTTTGAGCCTTTGATGGCTACGTTGGGTGCGAAAATGCAGCGGAACAATCGGTAGGTTTGATGTCAGACACGCAGTTCACAATCGCCATTGACGGACCTGCGGCGGCTGGCAAAGGCACGATCTCGAAAGCGGTCGCGGCGCGGTTTGGGTTCGCGCATCTGGACACCGGGCTATTGTATCGCGCGGTCGGGCGGCGGACGTTGCAAGGCATGGAGCCGGTTGCGGCGGCACAAGCCCTGTCCGCTGAAGAGCTGGAGCAAGGCGATCTGCGTACGGCCGAGATTGCTCAGGCGGCCTCAAAAGTTGCCGTGATCCCAGAGGTTCGCGCCGCATTGGTTGATTTTCAGCGCGCTTTTGCGCGCCGCGGCGGGGGCGCAGTGTTGGATGGGCGTGATATCGGCACCGTCATTTGTCCTGAGGCCGAAGTGAAATTGTTTGTCACCGCCAGCGCCGAAGTTCGGGCCGAGCGCCGTTTTCTCGAGCTCAGCGCGAAAGGCAGTGGTGTCACGCGTGACCAGGTGCTGTCGGATGTAAGAGAACGCGACGCGCGGGATGCCGAACGCAGCACCGCGCCCATGAAGCCGGCGGAAGACGCGGTCTTGCTGGACACGTCTGATCTGAGCATCGAAGCCGCACTGGCCAAAGCCATTGAGGTTATCGAAAAATTAAGGCCCGCAAAATCGTAGCTTCGCGGGCCTTTGGGTGTAAGCTTACAGCTCTCCGACCGCGATGCTTTTGATGTTTGACCATTGATCGTCAGCGGTTTTGGATGTGGCCGGAACATCCTCAAGGAAAGCCGCGCGGGTTTCTGCGTTCAGGAACAGATACAGCTTGCCGTCTGCGACCAGGTATTGATCCGGGTCACCATCGAATTTTTTGCCGACAGATACGCCGAACGAACAGAACCCGCCATGTTGGGGCAGATAAGCCGCCGGATTGGCCTCGAATGTCTCGCGGTTGGCGGCGCTGGTGAAGTAGTAAGATGCGCCGTCATAGGTGGCCGAGTGGGTGGCAAAGCCATCGACCGGATTGCCGTCGTTGACGAGGGCCACCAGATCGACCCCATGCGCTGCAAGCGGCGCGCCGGCTGCAGAAATACCGTTTGATACGTTGACTTCATCAGCCGCAAAGGCAGGGGCTGCGATCAAGGGCAGAGTGGCAATCAAGGCGGTGAGAACGAGGGATTTCATTTGAGTTTCCTTTTCGGTTCAGTATCCGGCCAGCAGGTTTGCCAGCCGCTGAACCAAAGTTAGGTGCAAGCTTCTGAACGGGCTATCGCAGGAAGCCCCAAGTATATTGCAGATCGTTCAAAGCTGCGGGTGGCTGATCAACACTCCTCACTAAGCTTTGTTTGGTCAGGTCTGTGCCCGCCCCCTATTGTCGATCTGTAGCCTGCAGGAGCGTTGCCATGATCCGATTAGCCCTATTGATGATTTTCCTCGCTGGAATGGGGATCGCGCAAGAGGCGGCAGAGCCAGAACCCCCAATGACGTATGAGCGGTTGGGAAAGATAATTTTCGCGCTTGACCCTGAGGCGCAACCGTTTGGCCCGGGGTTTGAGTTGAAGGTCGGGGAAGTAACAGTGCTGGTCGTCACGGATACCAATGCAGACCGGATGCGGGCCATGGTCGCGATTGGGGATGCCACAGATCTGTCGCCCGCCGATCTGCAACGCATGATGCAGGCGAATTTCGACAGCACACTTGATACGCGCTACGCGATTGCGAATGGCACCTTGTGGGCGGCGTACATCCATCCATTGTCCCGATTGAATAAAAACCAATTGATTTCTGGGCTGGCCCAGACCGTGAATGCAGCCAGGACATACGGCACGTTGTACTCTGGTGGCGCGGCGGAATTTGGCGGGGGAGACAGCCAGGACCTGCAACGCGAGCTGATTGAAGATCTTTTGAAAAAAGGCGAGGAAATCTAGGCCTCGCGCGGAATTCCCGCCAATCCTGTCGAAACGAAGACCGTTGCGTTATTGGGCCTAGCTGGATGAAGGAAAGCTGCTATAGTCTCTCACTAGCTGAAAGGGAAAGCTGCGTTACAAGCCCCGAACAAAAAAAAGGGGCAGCTGCTGGAAAACCCCTCACGCCAACAGGGACAAAAAAACATGAATAATCGTTTGAGAAAAATCACCATCGTTGGTGGTGGAACAGCGGGTTGGATGACTGCGCTGATCCTGGACATGGTGTTTTCACGCACTTCAGCACCGAAGGATCGACCGCGCATCTGCCTGATCGAAAGCCCCAATATCTCGACCGTTGGTGTCGGCGAGGCCACCGTGCCGCGCATGCCCGTCACTTTGCGTCAGGCGGGCATTTCCGAGCGGGATTTTTTCCGCGAGACCAATGCGTCCTTCAAACTGGGCGTGAAGTTTTGCAATTGGAACAAGGACGCAAAAGGCAATCGCATTGACTACGTGAACCCCTTTGCCCACGGCCAGTTGTTGGAGGGATTAGAAGCTGCCGAATATTTTCTGCGATTTGGCAACGGGGACCGGGACTTTACGCAATCCATCTCGCCACACGATGATCTGGCCCGCCTGTGCAAAGGCGCGCGCGCGTTGGGCCAGCCCGAGTTCGAACAGCGTTTTGGCTATGCGTATCATCTGGACGCTGTGAAGTTCGCGGGCATGCTGACCAAAGTCTGCACAAAGCGCGGCATTGAGCATATTCAGGATGAGGTGCAAGCCGTTGAACTGGATGAACAAGGCAACGTCAGCCACTTGATGTTGGAGCGTAAGGGCCGCCACGACATCGAGATGGTTATCGACTGCACTGGTTTCCGCGGTTTGATCATTAACAAGGCTCTGGGTGAACCGTTTATGGATTACTCGGAATACCTGCCCAATGACCGTGCAATGGCGTTGCAGATCGAACATCCTGATCCTGAGAAAATCGAAAGCGTCACACGCTCTACCGCACTGGGTGCGGGATGGACGTGGCGGGTGCCACTCTACAATCGTGTGGGCACGGGTTATGTTTTCTCATCCGCGCATCGCACGGATGATCAGGCGGCGGATGAATATCTGGAATGGCTGGGCGACAGCGGCAAAGGTCTGACGCCACGTGTGATCCCGATGCGCATCGGGCGTGTGCGCAATGCCTGGGTCAAGAACTGCCTGGCGATCGGTCTGTCCGGTGGATTCATTGAACCGTTGGAAAGCACCGCGATCCATATGATTGATCATGCGATTCGCTGGTTCGCCGAGCATTTGCCCACACGCGACATGGAGCCATCGCTGCGGAACAGATATAACCGGCAGATGAACAAACTCTATGATGAGGTTCTGGATTTCATCTGCCTGCACTACCGGTTGGGTAACCGTACGGATGACCAATACTGGATAGACGCGCGCACCGAAATGAAGATACCGGATCGGTTGGCTGAGAATCTGGAGTTGTGGCAACACCGCTTGCCCATGGAACACGATATAGAGTTCGCAACGCTGTTTAACTTCCGAGTTTATCAGACGGTTCTATTAGGCAAGCAGGTCTACGACACCGGCTACGGAACCGGCATTCGTGATCGATTGCGGCCGTTGAAAAAGCCGATTTGGTTCCAGTGGTGGAAAGGCGCAAAAGTGGATCTTGCGCAGATCCTCAAATCGATGCCGGATCACAAAACGCTGCTGCGTGACATCCGCGGAGAGCTGGAGCAACGGCCGACCTTTGGAATGGCGGCAGCGATGCAACCGACAGTTTCGATGCCGGGTGAACAACTTGCCCCTGTGGCGATCCAGAACATGCCGAATCTCGCAGAAATCCAAAGTGGCAGGAAAGACCTGCAACTGTTCTAGACATCCCGAGTACTCCGCGCAGCATTAGTCTTCGCTGCGCGGACTGGGGTCCCATTCTAGAAATTGTCCATTAAGTTAGAGCGCGGAGCCTTCCCGCAGCTTTTTCTGCTCGGTCGGAGTGGGGGTGTGGTTGAACACGAATGCCGTGCGGCAGGCCTCTTCTCCGCCAAGGTCTTCGATCTTCTTGCGTTGGTCGGCAAAGGCACGGGCGTTGACCTCTTCGGGGTCACAAATTTCGCGAAGCCGGCGTTCCCCTTCGATTAATGCCGCCTGAACCTGATGGTCATTTACCCTATCCAGCGCACGGTTTATTTGTTCTTGCGGATCGATTGACAGGTCGAACAATTGCGGGGACTGGCCGACATAGTATACATACTTCCACTTGCCCCACCGCACCATGAAACTGCCGGTTTTCGACCCGCCATCATGGTATTCGCTGAACCCGGTCCGATCGGGATCGTCCGGGGCATTGGCCAAACCCACCAAAGAGATACCGGGTTGACCTGCGTTGCCAACGTCGTCTTCGACCCCGCAAACGTCACGGGCAGTTGCTGCGATGTCCGTCAGATTGGTGCATGTGGTGACACGTCGTCCCGCCGGAATGCCAGGGCCTGCGGCAATCATCGGAATTGCTGCACTGGCCTCATACATCACCTGTTTGGTCCAGAATCCCTGATCCCCCATCATGTCACCGTGGTCCGAAACATAGATCACGACGGTATTCTCAGCCTGACCGCTGTCGGACAAAACCCTCAGGATGCGCCCAACGCAATCGTCCATCATTGAGGTCAGGCCATAGTAAGCCGCCTTGGCTTCGCGCACTTTCTGCTCGTCGAAATAGTCGTCGTAGTTAAAGAACGCGGCGATATTGCGCAGTTCTTCATGGTCCGGCAGGCCTTTGCCATAGCCGACCGGCAGATCCATCTGGGCCGGATCGTAAAGGTCGTACCATTCCTTGGGGCAGGTCAGGGGGTAATGAGGGCTGACCAGCGACATGAATGCCGCCCAGGGTTGGTCCGGACGGGCGGGATCGGCCAACCAAGCCTCGGCTGCCGCGGTAATGTCCAGATCGTAATCGGTATAGGTGCTGGGTCCGACCCCGACATCGTCCGCCAGTTCGGATGCCGAATCGTAGACCGGTGGATTTTCGCGCAAAAGACCAACGGCCCAGCCAACGCCCCCGACCACATGCATCGGCAGGATTTCCTGCGAGAAGCCATTGTCGTCTTCGTTGGACCTGAAGTGCAGCTTACCAATGGAAACCACCTCGCGCCCTGCGTCGCGCAACTGTCGCATCCAACTGCGCGGATGTCCGTCATAGGGTGTTGCGCTGTCCCAGTTTCCAGTCGTGTGAACCCAGTCTCCGGTCGCAAGCGCCGCCCGTGTGGGTACGCACATGGGTGAGGGTGTGTAGGCGGATTGAAACATCGTGCCGCGCGCGGCCAGTGCGTCCAGATTGGGTGTTTTGACAATCGGATGGCCAGCGCACCCCATCGCATCCTTGCGGTGTTCATCCGAAATGATGACGAGAAAGTTCAGGTGTTGGCTCATGGGGTCCTCCGGCTTTTTCAAAGTCTCGCAACTGGTGCGGGCTTTGCTGTTCGATACGCGACATTCATCGCAGAAATAGGGGCGTCTCCCAGTGAGGCGGGTTGCGGGTGCAGTAACAAAATGTAATAACATAGCAAAAATCTTTGAGTGAGCATGACAAAACCCACCGAAACCCAACAAACATGGCTAGCGCGCGCTGATGATCGGATCGCGCAATGACTGGTCGTGGAAAAAGCCGAAACCTTCGCAGTCGGATCAAACGCCGCCGGCGGGCAGGATCGCCAATGCAAGCCTATGACGCTTTGCCCGCGGATTTGCGGCGGTGGCTGGCCTCAGCGTGCTTGCCTTGGAGCCCGGCATCGGCGTTACGCATTTGGGATAAAGTGGGCGGTGAGCAGGATCCCGGCCAAGCTTATTCCCGTTTGAATGCGATCGAGCAGTCGATGCTGCAACAAGATGCGACGGTCTGGGGCATAGCGCGGCAGTCTTGATGGCGGCCGAGGCCCTGTATTTCAAGGCTTTCCTCTTGCGCCTGTCGGTGATTCCGCATATACGCGCGCTGTCAACACAAGGGCGGTCAACGTCCGGATGACGTTTCTGAGCAGGGCCGGGTTACCTCGGCCCTTTGTGTTTGTTTGCTCAGGGGCGCACCGGGTCACGTCCGATGGCACCATGAATCAAGACCGGCGGAGACAACCGCTCGGCCAGCAAAAACGTTATGTAGAGGAAAACAACGCCACATGGCTGATACATCTATGGAGGAATTCGAAGCCCTCCTGAACGAAAGCTTCGAAATGGACACGCCCGAAGAGGGTTCTGTTGTCAAAGGTAAGGTTCTGGCGATCGAAGCCGGCCAAGCCATCATCGACGTAGGCTACAAAATGGAAGGCCGCGTTGATCTGAAAGAATTCGCAAATCCCGGCGAAGCCCCTGAAATCGCTGTTGGTGACGAGGTAGAAGTTTACCTGCGCGCTGCAGAAAACGCCCGTGGCGAAGCCGTCATCTCGCGCGAGATGGCCCGCCGTGAAGAGGCATGGGACCGTCTGGAAAAAGCATATGCCGACGACCAGCGCGTCGAGGGTGCAATCTTTGGCCGCGTCAAAGGTGGCTTCACTGTCGATCTGGGTGGCGCAGTTGCGTTCCTGCCCGGCTCGCAGGTTGACGTGCGCCCCGTGCGCGACGCTGGCCCGCTGATGGGTCTGAAGCAGCCGTTCCAGATTCTGAAAATGGACCGCCGCCGTGGCAACATCGTTGTATCGCGTCGCGCAATCCTGGAAGAATCGCGTGCCGAACAGCGTGCCGAAGTTATCGGCAACCTGTCCGAAGGTCAGACCGTCGAGGGTGTTGTCAAAAACATCACCGAATACGGTGCATTCGTTGACCTGGGCGGCGTTGACGGCCTGCTGCACGTCACCGACATGGCATGGCGCCGTGTGAACCACCCGTCCGAGATCCTGACGATCGGCGAAACCATCAAGGTTCAGGTCATCAAGATCAACAAAGAGACCCACCGCATCAGCCTGGGCATGAAGCAGCTGCAGGAAGATCCGTGGGATCTGGTTGCTGCGAAATACCCGCTGGGCTCGGTCCATCAGGGTCGCGTCACCAACATCACCGACTACGGCGCGTTCGTCGAGCTGGAAGCTGGTGTCGAAGGTCTGGTGCACGTGTCCGAGATGTCCTGGACCAAGAAAAACGTCCACCCCGGCAAGATCGTTTCGACCAGCCAGGAAGTCGACGTCATGGTTCTGGAAATCGACGGCGCCAAGCGTCGCGTGTCTCTGGGCCTGAAGCAGACTCAGCGCAACCCATGGGAAGTGTTTGCAGAAACACACCCCGAGGGCACCGAAGTCGAAGGCGAAGTCAAGAACATCACCGAATTCGGTCTGTTCATTGGCCTCGAAGGCGACATCGACGGCATGGTTCACCTGTCGGACCTGTCTTGGGACGAGCGTGGCGAGGATGCGATCCAGAACTACCGCAAGGGCGACATGGTTTCGGCCGTTGTCTCGGAAGTTGACGTGGAAAAAGAGCGTATCTCGCTGTCGATCAAAGCCCTGGGCGGTGACAAGTTCGCCGAAGCCGTGGGCGGTGTGAAGCGTGGCTCGATCATCACCGTCGAAGTCACCGCGATCGAAGATGGCGGCATCGAAGTCGAATACGAAGGCATGAAGTCGTTCATCCGTCGTTCCGACCTGTCGCGTGATCGCGCTGAGCAGCGCCCGGAGCGTTTCTCGGTCAGCGACAAGATCGACGTCCGCGTCACCAACGTCGACAGCAAAACCCGTCGTCTGGGCCTGTCGATCAAGGCGCGCGAAATCGCCGAAGAGAAAGAGGCCGTGGAACAGTACGGTTCTTCCGACTCGGGCGCATCGCTGGGCGATATCCTGGGTGCAGCGTTGAAATCCGGCGACTAAGCCAGGGACGCATCCCAAACAAGAATTTCGGCCTCGCACGCAAGTGCGGGGCCGTTTTTGTTGCGAATCAATATGTTCCAATTTTTGAGTTTAATTTGGCAGTCGCTCATGCATTTGATGCGAATTCTGCATGATCAAGCAAAAAATCGCCTGAGTTCGCGGCAAAATGAAGGCTTTGGACACAGAGTATAAGTTCCCCCGATCACGGTTTTTTCCTATACTGTCCAGAACAATAGACATGGTTAACCGGTCGCCTGGGAGGGTAACACTCATGATCCGTTCAGAACTGATTCAGAAAATCGCCGACGAAAACCCGCATCTCTATCAGCGTGACGTCGAGCGGATTGTGAATACGGTGTTCGAAGAAGTGACAGATGCCATGGCGCGCGGCGACCGTGTTGAACTGCGCGGCTTTGGTGCGTTCTCGGTCAAACAAAGGGACGCGCGCGTTGGCCGTAACCCCCGTACGGGTGAGACTGTGCAGGTCGAAGAAAAATGTGTTCCATTCTTCAAAACTGGCAAGTTGCTAAGGGATCGATTGAACGGTAAAGCCTGACACCATGATGCGTTACCTTCGATATGCTTTTCTGGCGATTCTCGGGATCGTTCTTGTGTCGATCTCGTTGGCAAATCGCGAGCTCGTCGAGCTGAAACTGATGCCGGACGCCCTGGCCGAGCTACTGGGGACCAATTTCTCAACCTCCCTGCCATTGTTTGTTGTGGTTCTGGGTGGTGTTGTCGCCGGGTTGATCATCGGCTTTTTGTGGGAATGGCTGCGCGAGCATAAACACCGCCGCGATGCCTCAGCGAAAACTGGCGAGGTGCGCAAACTTGAGCGCGAGGTCAAAAAGCTCAAGAAAAAGCAGAATGAGGGCAAGGACGACGTTCTGGCTCTGCTGGACGAAGCCAGCTAAGGCACCTTTATATGACCGATGTAGCTGTAAAAATCTGCGGGCTAACCGCACCGGATCACGTGCGCGCTGCGGTTGATGCCGGTGCACGTTATGTTGGCTTTGTATTTTTCTCAAAATCGCCACGGCATCTGGACCTTGGTGCAGCGGCAGGGCTGGCGCAGCTTGTTCCTGCAGGCGTGGCCAAGGTCGCGCTGACCGTGAATGCGACGAACGAAGAACTGGACCATATCGTCGAAAGCGTGCCCTTGGACATGTTGCAATTGCATGGCAAGGAAACACCGCAGCGGGTTTCAGAAGTACGCGACAGATTTGGCCTGCCGGTGATGAAAGCAATCGGCATCGCCGAGGCTGAGGATCTGAGCTCGATTGATTTGTATTCTGAAGTGGCTGATCAATTGCTGATCGACGCGAAGCCGCCGCGTACCTCCGAACTGCCAGGCGGCAACGGGCTTGCCTTTGACTGGAGATTGCTCGCAGGCCGGAAATACTGGCGAAAGCCGTGGATGCTGGCCGGGGGAC
Source organism: Ruegeria sp. BI12 (assembly GCF_056537985.1). Taxonomy (NCBI): domain Bacteria; kingdom Pseudomonadati; phylum Pseudomonadota; class Alphaproteobacteria; order Rhodobacterales; family Roseobacteraceae; genus Ruegeria; species Ruegeria sp. BI12. The sequence continues at coordinate 574,256 of NZ_JBQFSL010000001.1, forward strand.
TTACCCCGGACAACGTCGCCGAAGCGATCCGTATGACCGGCGCGAAACAGGTTGATGTGTCTTCCGGCGTCGAAAGTTCGCCCGGAATTAAAGACTCCATTAAGATTTCTGAATTCGTGTCCGCCGCCCATTGATCTGCTTGCTGACCTTCCCCGTATATAACGTCGGGGAGGAACAATGATGCTTGCAGCGATTGGCGGGGTTACCCTGAACCATTGGTACAACGCGCCAGAGTTCTTTTGGCGTGCAGGACAGGCATTGAATCAGGCGCGCGGTGATCCATTGTGCGTGCATGCGCAGATGTTCCCGCACGGTGGGCTCTATTTTTCGCTCAGCGTTTGGCAGGATGCCGAGGCAATGCTGACATTTGCCCATTCGGGATCTCACAGGCGCGTTCTTGAGGCATCGGACCGGCTGTCCATCACGCATGAGTTCCACCATTTCTCATGCATTGCAGTTCCAACCGAAGAGCAGGCCCTGCGGATCTGGAAGCATCGATACAGGCCCGCGAAATGATACGTTTTGCCATGGCAAAACCTGTCAGCACCTCCTATGAACAACGGGTACGACGAGGGAGACACCCATGGCCAACGATCTATTCAATTCCTTCATGTCCGGTCCCGACGAACAGGGCCGCTTTGGCATCTTCGGAGGACGGTTTGTCAGCGAAACGCTGATGCCGCTGATCCTGTCGCTGGAAGAGGAATATGAAAAAGCCAAGGATGATCCGACTTTCTGGGCCGAAATGGACGATCTGTGGGCGAACTACGTGGGTCGGCCCTCGCCGTTGTATTACGCAGAACGCCTGACTGAGCACCTGGGCGGAGCGAAGATCTATCTCAAGCGCGATGAGTTGAACCACACCGGAGCGCACAAGATTAACAATGTTCTGGGCCAGATCATTCTGGCGCGGCGCATGGGCAAGACCCGAATTATTGCGGAAACCGGGGCAGGGCAACACGGCGTGGCCACCGCCACCGTCTGCGCCAAGTTTGGCCTTAAGTGCGTGGTCTACATGGGCGCGCACGATGTGCAGCGTCAGGCACCGAACGTGTTCCGGATGCGCCTGTTGGGCGCCGAAGTTATACCGGTCACCTCGGGTCGTGGAACTCTTAAAGACGCGATGAACGACGCGCTGCGTGATTGGGTAACCAATGTGCGCGACACGTTCTACTGCATCGGCACCGTGGCAGGCCCGCATCCGTACCCGGCGATGGTGCGCGATTTCCAGTCGATCATCGGCAAAGAAGCCAAAGAGCAGATGCACAAGGCCGAGGGCCGTTTGCCCGATACGATCATCGCTGCCATTGGCGGTGGCTCGAATGCCATGGGCCTGTTCTACCCATTCCTCGACGACAAATCGGTCAACATCATCGGCGTAGAGGCGGGCGGTAAAGGCGTGAACGAAAAGATGGAGCATTGCGCTTCGCTGACCGGTGGTCGTCCGGGTGTGCTGCATGGCAATCGCACGTACCTGCTGCAGGACGATGACGGTCAGATCCTTGAAGGCTATTCGATCTCGGCCGGTCTGGATTACCCTGGCATCGGGCCTGAGCATTCCTGGCTGAATGACATCGGTCGCGCGAACTATGTCTCGATCACAGACAAAGAGGCGCTGGAAGCGTTTCAGCTGTGCTGTGCAACCGAAGGCATCATCCCCGCGTTGGAGCCTAGCCACGCCTTGGCACATGTCATGAAGATCGCACCCGAATTGCCCAAGGATCACCTGATCTGCATGAACATGTGCGGACGCGGCGATAAGGACGTTCAGACTGTGGCCAAATACCTGAACTTCGACATGTCCGATACCGAGGGCCGTACGGCTGGCTAACGGCTACCCGGGGCTTTGCGTCCCGGGTGTTTCATGCCACCCTGGGCGGCATGCAGGACGCGTCCAGTTCAGATAGACTCGATCAAAAATACGATGCCGCGGCCCCCGGCTGGGCCGATAAGATGCGTCTGTTGGGTTATTTCGACGCCTATCTGGGGTTTCTGTCGACTGGTTTGGTAGGCGCGCTTGGCCGAAATGCCCTGGATGTGGGGTGCGGGACGGGCGCATTTGCCGAGGCACGCGCAGTCATTCAGCCCGAGGGTCGGATCACACTGCTGGAGCCGTCCAGGAAGATGCTGCAACAGGCCAAGCATGCCTTGGCCAAACGAGGTGTCACCTCACAAACTGTTCAATCCCGGTTGGAGGACTTTCAACCAACTGAGCGGTTTGATTGCATTTTGGCCGCCCATGTCCTTGAGCATTGCAATGATCCAACCGACGCTTTGCGCCAGATGCGCAAGCAGGCCGCGTCGGCGGCAAAGCTGTGGCTCGTCGTCAGCAAACCGCATTGGTGTAATGCAATTATCTGGTTTCAATGGCGCCACCGGTCGTACAGACCGCGGCAGGTGGCCAAGATGCTAACGGAAGCGGGCTGGCAGTTGGAGGCGGAGCACAGTTTCCCAACCGGCCCGCCTTCGCGCACATCGCGTGGCTATTCGGCGCGCGCTGTATGAAGATCAATCCAGCATTGACGATTTGGCTGGATCAGCTCTGGTGCAGAACGGTTTCGAACCCTTCGAATTTGGGCGGTCCCATCAGTGCCGACTGCGTCTTGCCGTTACCTGCATTCTTGTGCGCATCGCGGAATTGTTCGGACTTGGTCCAAGCCTCGAAATCGCTGCGATTGTCCCAAATCACGTGGCTAGAATACAGCCGATACCCGTCGCCTTCGGGGCCTTTCAAAAGGCGAAACTCCTGAAACCCTTGCAATTCTTTCAAACGGCTTTCGCGGTCTTTCCAAACGGATTCGAAATCGGCTTCGCTGCCCAGACGGACTTTGAAACGGTTCATGGCGATAAAGCTCATAGCCTACCTCGTTTTTTGACGGTTGCGCGCTTGCTAAACAAAGTGTTGGCTGGCGGTTTTATTGATGTCTTTTTGTTCCCAAGGTCAATCAGTTTCCTCGGCATTTGCACGCAGGATCCCGATGGGAACGATTTCCAGCGCGCGCTGGTGGGTGGCCTCAAGATCGACCTTGGGCGCGCAGCCTTCGTCATGGGCCTGCAAGAAACGCCCTGCGCACAGGCACCACTTGTCACCGGGTCTAAGGCCGGCGAAATCGAATTCGGGTCGTGGTGTGCTCAGGTCATTGCCAACATATTTGGAATAAGCCAGAAACTCGGCGGTCATAACAGCGCACACAGTGTGGCTGCCCTGATCCTCGGCGCAGGTGTTACAGGCCCCATCCCGAAAGAACCCGGTCATCGGATCGCGTGAACAGGGGGCAAGGACGCCCCCCAAGACGTTTATGCTGTCCAGTTTTTGCATGAGCCCACCTTACAGGCTTTGAGCGATCGTGCGGAACATTTCTATGTTCGCTTCGTTGGCACCATCGTCACGGAAATTGCGATCAGCCCCCGTAGAGACAATCAAAACGCCACGCGGTTGGTCGAAATAGATGTACTGGCCATATACGCCACGGGCCAGAAATTCGCCTTCATGCGCGCCGACAGGTATCCACCACTGATAGCCATAGCCTATTTCTCCGGCTTCGGTCGGGGCGCTGGGAAAGACGGATTCCGCGATCCATTCAGAAGGCACGATTTGCTGGCCATTGTGGACGCCGTTTTGTAGGACCATCTGTCCAAAACGGGCAAAGTCTCGGGTGGTGAAATTCAACCCGCCCAATACGAAAGCTACGCCGGCACCATCGGTGACATAGTAACCGTCGTGTTCAAGCCCCAGTGGTTTAATGATTTTTTCTGTCAGCAAGTCAGCCACGGACCGGTCCGTCGCGCCGCGAATAACCATGCCGATAACGTGTGTATCGATCGAGACATATTGCCATGTCGCGCCGGGCTCGACGAACGTCTCGTTCAGCGAAGCGGCAAAATCATCCAGCTCTCCGCCCAGGGCGACGACGCGGCCCATTCGGTTTATGTCGGAATTGTAATCCAGATAGTCCTCGTCGAAGGTCACACCGCTGGCCATGTTCAGAACATTGCGGATCGTTGCGCCGTCATAGGCGGTGCCCTTCAGTTTTGGGGCATACTTGACGACCGGATCATCCAGCGAGCTGATGGCGCCTTCGGCCATCAGGATGCCGAACAGGGCTGACAGGTAGCTTTTGGCGACAGACCAAGAGATCCGGCGATCCTCGGGGGCGGTCCCCAAATAGTATTCCTCGAACCTGATCTGCCCGTCCTGCATAACCAATAGAGAGGTTACAGCGCGATCTTCGATCCACGTGTCCGTGCCCTCGGGCAGGTCAAAACCGGCGCCGTAGGGCAACTCGAATGTCGCGCCTTCCCCCCTTGGCAGGTCGACGGTCAGAAAAGCGTCATTCATATGAGAGAAGTTGTGAACGATCTTTTCTTCGGAAAACAAGGAGTTCACAGCCATCAGGCGCTTAATTTCTTCGCGCTTCCAAAAGCCAACGACCACCGCTGCCAGCACCAACATCAAAACGATGCGCAGTACCCACTTGATCAGGGTTCGCATAAGTCTCCTCCCTCTTTCGTACCGCATTGGAACGCGGACGGGCGCAGTTCGCAATTGGGACGTAGCGGCAACGTCGCTGGTCCTATTTGAACTTATCCATCAGTTTTTGCATGGCTGACCGGTTGTCGGGCTCGGGTTCAGGTGCGGGTTTGGGGGTGGTTTTTACTTCGCTCGCAGTGGTTTTCGATGAACGCGGTGGTGCGGTCCGCAATGCGACCGCGTTCATGAATTTGCCCCCGTCACCATTGGCCAGATGGCCGGCACCGTCCGATACGCCTTGCAGCACGTCTTCCAGCCAATCCGCATCTACTTTGGCAAAGTCGCTCAGGACGTAGGGCGAGACCATTTCCTTGCGTCCCGGGTGCCCGATGCCCAGACGAACCCGATCATAGGCAGGGCTGATATGTTCGTGGATCGACCGCAACCCGTTGTGTCCGGCGTGACCTCCACCGGCTTTGACACGCACCTTGCCCGGGGCAAGATCCAGCTCATCGTGAAAAACGGTTACATCGGTCGAGTCCAGTTTGTAAAACCGCATGGCCTCGCCCACGGATTGTCCGGAACGGTTCATGAAGGTTTGCGGTTTAACCAAGAGAACCTTTTCGGACCCCAGCCGCCCTTCAGCAATTTCCGCCTGAAACTTGGATTTCCACGGACCGAATCCATGATCGTCGGCAATTCTGTCCAGTGCCATGAACCCGATATTGTGCCGGTTCCGGGCGTATTTCTGCCCCGGATTTCCCAGTCCGACAAAAAGTTTCATGACTCTGCTCTGCGCCTCCTAGTAGGACTTGCCCCTCTTGCCTCGAAATGGATCGAAAATCCAGTGATGGCAAGGTGCAAAAGACGAGCTTCAGCCTTTGGGCGTGTACCAGATTGGAGAGGTATAGGCGCGTTCGGTTGTGGTCATCGGCACGTCGGTATCCATCTGGACGTTGAACCGTTTGGCTTCATAGGCTGTCCAGCGCGGCGTCGGGATTTCGATGACGCGGACATAGTAGAAGGCCCGCTGCGACGGGTCGAAATCCGGGTCCTGCCAATAGGTGATCAATTCCGGTGCACCTATTGTGTTGGTCCAAGTCGCGTTTCCCACATCGACTGTGTTCCCGACCAATGGCAGTTTGCCGTCTGCGTCGGGCACACGATCTCCGCCCCATGCCACGTCATAGACCTTTTCTCCGCGCGTCCCGTCTGCGTTCAGCCAACCTTTGATAACCTGCACACGGTCGAGATTGCCGCTATAGGGGTCTTTCAGTGCTGCGATCAGGAAATTCGGTGCACCGTCGCCGGTTCTGGCGGGTAGATCCGAACCCATCGGTACGCCCTTGGCGTAGCCAAGATCGGCAGGCAGGCGAGACAGAGCATCTTCTTCCGCAAAATCCCAGCCGCCGAAGAACCGCACCAGCATACGTGAACCGGTAGTGCCGTAGACTTCGCGCCGCTCGAGCGCGTCAAAGATCGCCTCGCGGGTATTCTCCATGGCCCAAACAGCAGCATATCCTCCCGAGGCCTGTTTCCAGCCATAGATTGAGAACTCTGGGTCGGGGGCTTCGATAACCAAATGTTCCCAACGGTTTGGCTCCGGCTCCACGCCGGAATGCTTGCCAAAGAAATTTTCCTCTTCCACGGCTGCCATGCCAGTATGCGCGTCAGTCGAACCAATCTGACCGACCTTGTAAGGGTTGATGCCCAATTGTTCTTCCAGCATCAGACCGGTTTTGTAAGCCTCGCGGGAATACTCGTATTGCAACATGTCCTGAGTTTTGGCTTCGGTCCCGTTCAGGTTTGACGCGTCCCACGTGTCAAAATCCGCAAATTCGTCATCGGGGCTGAGAAACGGATGCGCTTCACTGTCGCCTTTGATCTGAGTAGTTTCGATGACCGGTTCGAACCGTGCACGCAGGCGCGCGTTTTCTTCCGATAAGGGCGTTCCGTCAAAGTTCGAAACTGAAAACAAGCGGCCATTGGACAGGTTGCCATTATGGGGAATTGCCAGCACGTCACCGCCTGTCCGATCCTCATAGTCGGCCAGGTGCGCCCAAAGGTCTTCAGGGTTCTTACTGTCGAATTGTGAGAACGGAAGTACCTGATTGGCGTTGGCCGCAGCATCCCGGAAGATCACGTTGCGGTGGATGTTGTCTCCGCCCTCAGACGTCCACTCGTAACCGATCAGAGCAGTAAAGACGCCGGGCTCGTTGTACTGATCCGCTAGGGCCGTATAGTTCTGCCAAGCGTCCTTGATGGCTTTGGGATTGTCGATCGGGGGTTCATTCCCGGACAACGACGCCACGATTTCCATAGCGGTGGCAAAGACAACATCGTTGTCGTTGCTGGTAAGCGCGTCGTACCAGGCTTTGCCTTGCGGGGTCGACAGAACATTCTGATCCCCGCCAAGTAACTGGGGCATTAGCCCGTACATTTCGGCATGGTCCGAAATTACAAGCCAATCCAGTGGCCGCGAAAGCTTTGCCTGCAATCCATGCGTCGTAGTGACTTCGTGGCCGCGTGCGAACCGAAACGCGTCCTCTTGACTGAGACGGGTCATGGTTCCGGCATCAACGGACACCTGGGTATGAAGATGTGTGTCACCCCAAAGCGGTCGGGTCGGAAAGTTTCTACCGGCATATGGCGAGAAATGATCTGACGTGAAACGTTCAGCAACGTCATCCTTACTGGGCAGAGTGTCCTGCACTTGCGCAGTGACCGAAGATCCGAAACCGACGCTGACGGCCATTGAAATTAGGGCTGGTAGAAAATTTGATTGGGGTCTCATGATCGCGGGCTCCACTGAACTATTCGATGGGCTTGTGGCATTCCAATTGGGCCACTGGCAGCGAACTTAGCACAGTCTGCGATCAAATGCGAAAATGTGCATTTGAAACAAAAACGGGGCTCCGATGGAACCCCGTTTCAAATTCAGTACAGTTAAGCCTGAACTTATTCTTCAGCCTCCTGGCCGACGACTTCAACTTCGTCTGCGGCCACTTCTGCTTCTTCACCTTCTTCATCGTCGCTGGTCGCCAGACCGGTCGGTGCCGAGACGTTCGCGATCACGAAGTCACGATCGATGGTCGGCTTGGTGCCCGCGGGCAGATCGACCGACGAAATGGTGACAACGTCGTTGATGTTCATTCCGGTCACGTCAACAACGATTTTCTCAGGAATATCACCTGCGGTGCACATCAATTCGACTTCCGGACGGACAACGGTCAGAACGCCGCCCTTCTTGATGCCGGGTGCTTCTTCCTCGTTGATGAACTCAACCGGGATGAACAGCGCGATCTTGGTGGTCCGACGCAGACGCATCAGGTCCAGGTGGGTCGGCAGGTCTTTGACAACGTCACGCTGAACGTCGCGGCAGATGACACGAACGTCTTCGTGGCCGTCAACCTTCAGGTTCCACAGAGTCGACTTGAACCGGCCTGCTTTCAGGCGCTTGAACAGGACGTTGAACGGGATCTGAATCGGCAGCGGCTCTTTATCGCCACCAAAAACAATGCCCGGAACCATGCCGTCGCGGCGTGCTTGACGAGCGGCGCCCTTGCCTGTCCCCGTCCGTTCCAGAGCTACGAGATCAGGAATCTCTCCAGCCATGATAATTCTCCAATGTTAGGGCGGGCATCCTCCAAGGCTGTATGCCCGCGTGAAGCCGCGTCCTTAGCTTGATTCATCAGGTTTGGAAAGGGGTTTTTGGCGGTCTTGATACTTTGCGTGGGTCCGCCTCTCGCTCCGGGATATTAGATGCCAGATGACGGTTGGATCCCCTGCTTCATTTGGCGCTAAACATCCCGGGGGAATCGCGGCTTGCCGCGGCGGGGGGCAGACCCCCTTTCACATGGTCTGCGAATAGATATTGTGAAATCAGGTTCGCCACCTGCCGCCGAAATCCTCGGGGATTAGCAGGTTGTGGTGGCCCAGGCTACTCACGTTCCGCTCGCCACACAGAGCCATCGTTATGTCCAGTTCTTTTTGGATGACATCCAACGCTGTTGTGACGCCTTTCTGGCCCATCGCCCCCAACCCGTAGACGAATGCGCGGCCGATGTACGTGCCCTTGGCCCCCAATGCCAATGCTTTCAATACGTCCTGCCCGGAACGAATGCCGCTGTCCAAATGGACCTCGACGTCGTCACCAACAGCGTCCATGATTTCGGGCAAAACACGGATCGAACTGAGCGCGCCATCGAGTTGACGTCCGCCGTGGTTTGAAACAACGATGGCATCCGCACCCAGCTTTGCTGCCATCTTGGCGTCCTCGGCATCCAGTATGCCTTTCAGGATCACCTTGCCGCCCCATTGTTCCATGAGCTTTTCGACCTTGTTCCAGTCGAGGCTGGGGTCGAATTGCTCGGCCGTCCATGCACCCAGCGATGAGGCGTCCGAAACACCCTCGGCATGACCAACGATGTTGCCAAATTCACGCCGGTGCGCGCCCAGCATTTCGATCCCCCAGGCCCATTTTGTCATCAGGTTGGCGATCGTCTTGGCGGTTAGTTTCGGCGGCGCGGACAGGCCGTTCTTTAGATCTTTGTGGCGCTGCCCCAGAATTTGCAGGTCCAGAGTGATCACCAACGCCGAACACTTGGCATCCTTGGCGCGCTGGATCAGGCGACCGACATAGTCCTGATCTTTCATGGCATAGAGTTGAAACCAAAAGGGTTTGTTGGTGTGCCCCGCGACATCCTCGATTGAGTTGATCGACATGGTCGACAGGGTGAAGGGGACACCGAATTCTTCGGCTGCTTTAGCGGCCTTCATCTCACCGTCCGCGTGCTGCATACCCGTCAGGCCAACAGGGGCCAGAGCCACCGGCATTGCAACATCTTGCCCGATCATCTGCGACGCGGTCGAGCGTCCTTGCATGTCCACGGCAACCCGTTGGCGCAGCCTGATATCTTCGAAATCCGAGCTGTTTTCGCGGAAGGTCTGTTCGGTCCAGCTGCCGCTTTCGGCGTAGTCGAAAAACATGCGTGGCACGCGTCGTTCATAAATGCGTTTCAGGTCGTCGATGTTCGTGATCACGGGCATTGGGTTCGGCCTTCGCAGTCTTGGTGATATTTGTTACCAACCATTTGGCGCCCTCGCAACGCCGCTAGGTATCGAGACAACGCCGCGTAATATCAGGCAACAAAAAACGCAGCCAGCATGCGCCGACTGCGTCAAAGATTGATCACGTATCAATCAGGCCGAATGCGCGCCGTCAGCCAGAGATTTCACGAAATCCAATACTTCGCCAGTGGGCTTGCCCGCAGCGATCTGGCTGACAATGGCAGAGCCGACAACTGCACCATCGGCGACAGTTGCGATTGCGTGTGATTTTTCAGGTGTATTGATCCCGAACCCAACGATCACGGGCAAATCGGTTGCGGATTTGATGCGGGCGACCTCGGGGCCGACGTTCGTGGCCTGAGCTTCGGCCGCACCCGTAATGCCGGTGATTGACACGTAATACACAAAACCCGATGTGTTCTGCAGAACGCGGGGCAGGCGTTTGTCATCGGTTGTTGGCGTGGCCAGACGAATAAAGTTCAGACCCGCAGCTTGCGCAGGCAGGCACAGCTCGTCATCTTCTTCCGGTGGCAGGTCGACGACGATCAAACCGTCAATGCCGACCTCTTTGGCATCTACAAGAAACTTATCTACGCCCCGGCTGTAGATTGGGTTGTAATACCCCATCAGCACGATCGGTGTGGTATCGTCGGTTTCGCGGAACGCGCGGGCCAGATCCAAAGTCCGCTGCAGGGTCATGCCGCTGTCCAGCGCGCGTTGACCGGCGGCCTGGATCGTTGGGCCGTCTGCCATTGGATCGGTGAAAGGCAGACCCAGTTCAATGACATCGACACCTGCGCCAGGCAAACCCTTTACGATTTCAAGCGACGTTTCGAAATCCGGGTCTCCGGCCATGATATAGGCAACAAAGGCCTTCTTGCCCTGTTCTTTCAGAGCGGCGAACTTGGCGTCGATACGGGTCATAAGCTGTCCTTGCAATCAGGTTCAGGCCTGATGTGCAGAAACTTTGGCAGGAAATCAATCCCGCCGGGGCAGATTGCTTCAGAACGCGTAATGGTACCGCAGCAAAACGGAGTTGACGCCCGGGTTATCGTCCTGTGTGCTTGCGTTCGACTTGTGAGTAATTGCCAAGGACACGCTGTTGCCGTTGTTCAATGTGTAACCGAGGCCCAGCAAGCTACGAATCTGGAATTCACCACCCAGATCGTTGAGTTCGTCACCTTCTGAAAAATACCCGGGCATAACGCTTCCTTCGACGAACCAACGGTCGGCAAAGGTGTAGGTCCCGATCAGGCCAATCCCGATATGAACGTCGGCGGCGGCATCTATGGTCAGGGCACCACCCCATGTGGCGGAAAAGCGCGTGGCCTCGTGAAAGGGACGGTGATGGTATTCGAGAGAGATTACGGCTTCATCGTCAGAAAGGCTGTCAGAAAAATCGGAGAACCCGGCGCCAAAGACAATGGATTGAGCTTGCGCCGCTTGGGCAGCTAAAAATAGCGCAACTGTAGCAGTTAAATACTTCATATCTCATATTCACTATTTGTTTGTTCACAAAGTCTTACATGGTGAGCTTAGTGTGTTGGTTTCAATCCGGGCAAGATCACGAATGCGCAACTGGTTTGTGATGTTGTAATTCGGATCAGCGACGCCTTTTGCAGTCCGGCTTGCGCATTGCCTCGGACCTGCATAGAAGCAGCGCTCGAATGGTATGCAGGAGGCCGTTATGGGCTTTAAAATGGGAATCGTGGGTCTGCCGAATGTGGGTAAGTCGACCCTCTTCAACGCGCTGACCAAGACCGCAGCTGCTCAGGCGGCGAATTTCCCGTTCTGCACGATCGAACCCAATGTGGGTGATGTTGCCGTGCCCGATGATCGGCTCGACAAGTTGGCGGCGATCGCAAGCTCGAAACAGATCATTCCCACGCGGATGACTTTTGTGGATATCGCTGGTCTTGTGAAGGGCGCCTCGAAGGGCGAGGGGCTTGGCAACCAGTTTCTGGCCAACATCCGCGAGACTGATGCGATTGCCCATGTGCTGCGCTGCTTCGAAGACGGCGACGTGACCCACGTGGATGGCCGGGTCGATCCGGTGGCCGATGCCGACACCATCGAGACCGAGCTGATGCTGGCTGATCTGGAGAGCATCGAAAAACGCCGCGCCAATCTGGTGCGCAAGCTCAAAGGTAATGACAAAGAGGCACAGCAGCAGGAACGCTTGCTGGCCGAAGCGCAAGCGATGCTGGAAAACGGCAAACCCGCGCGCTTGGTCGAAGTGTCTGACGAGGACGCCAAGGCGTGGAAGATGCTGCAGTTGCTGACCACCAAACCGGTGCTTTATGTTTGCAACGTGTCCGAAGAAGAAGCAGCCGACGGCAATGAATACTCCGCCAAAGTGGCCGAAATGGCCGCCGCGCAGGGCAACTCCCACGTCATCATCAGCGCCAAGATCGAAGAAGAGATCAGCCTGCTGGAAGAGGACGAAGCGCAGATGTTCCTTGAGGAAATGGGTTTGGAAGAACCCGGTCTTGACCGTCTGATCCGCGCAGGTTACGACCTGCTGAAGCTGGAGACCTATTTCACTGTCGGCCCGAAAGAGGCCCGGGCCTGGACCATCCGCACAGGCACTGCAGCACCGCAGGCCGCAGGTGTGATCCACGGTGATTTCGAAAAAGGTTTCATCCGCGCCGAGACCATCGCCTATGACGACTACATCGCCGCCAATGGCGAGCAGGGTGCGAAAGAGGCGGGAAAGATGCGCGCCGAGGGTAAGGGCTATGTCGTCAAGGACGGCGATGTGCTGCACTTCTTGTTCAATACCTGAGGCGGCATCGGTCGGACAGTAAAGCTGGTGTGAATCTTTTTGATTCCATTACTAGGTTTATGTCTGCTTCGAGCCCAGAGTGGAACTTCACTGGTCTGAGCCGAAACAAGCGGTTTTGGCCAAAACTCGTGTCGCGATGCGCGGAACTGGTGACAGATTCTTGAAACCGCGACATCCGCAAATGCGTTGCCTTTGAGCCCCTAAAACAAAGTTGCCACCCGGCTCGTTTGTGAGCTGGATGGCAACCTATCAGAAACTGTGCGAGTTCTGTATGGGGGTGGTCAGTCAAGCGGCGTCTAGATGCTAACTGCGCATGCCCAATGGCTCTTTTGCTGACCGGTGAAGTTTGTTCGGCTGTGTTTGCTCCTTCTTCTGTTGTGCTTGCGGTCGAGTTTTAGTCGTTCCAGTCTTTGTGTTCTTCTTTGAAATCATCGCGACGCTCTTGTGCGTCGTCCTGCGCATCTTCGAAGTTGTCCTTCTGGATTGCGCCACCCACGGCGCCAACTGCGGCACCCGCAGCAGCGCCACCGACGATGCTTTCGCCAGCAATACCAGCAACAGTGGCACCAACAACTGCGCCTTTGATCGCTTTGTCAGTGACGTAATCGGCATGAGCCGTGGCTGCCATGGTGATCAGAAGGGCGCCGGAGATAGGAGCGATAAAGAGTTTTTTCGAGGTCATCATAGGGTTCATCCTTGTTCTGGGTCAGCAACCACCGCGGCTGCTGTGTGCCATTGAACTAGGTGACCCGATGGCCTGCTTTCTTTTGGCGACGGGACAAGGTTTTGTGGATCTTGGACATCTTCCGGCCCTGTGCGCCGCGGGAGGAAGGACTCTTAGCGCCCAGCTTTACGGAACCTGGCGGGTGTTTCACCTGTCCAGCGCTTGAACGCCACTGAAAAGGCGGCCTGATCTGCAAATCCAAGCATGAAGGCCACGCGGGCAACACCCTCACCACCACGAAGCATGCGCTTGGATAGTTCGCACAACACCCCTTCCAAAAGAACTTTAAAGCTTGTTCCTTCAGCCGATAGGTGCCGTGTCATTGTGCGCCGTGTCAGTCCAAGTTCCCCGGCGATATCGTCGCCGTTTGGTATTGGTCCGGGAAGACGATCCCCAAGCATGTCCACGATGCGGTCGGACAGGCTTCGAACCGCGTCAGGCTGTGCCTTCAGCTGCTCTTCGCCGTGCCTACGTAAGTGCCCCAACAAAGTGGGGTCTGCCGTTGGTATCCGAAAATTCATCCCGTTTGGGGGCAGTTCCAAGGCATAGCCGGATTTGAATCCTTCGACATCACATCCCGCCAATTCGGCCAGCAACTGGCAGTGATCGGCGTCGTCCGTTTCCAACTCAATTGAGATCGGGGCAAGCCCGCCCGAAGTGATTTGTTGAACGCGCTTATAAAGACCAAATATTAGCATTTCACGGTGACGAGGGTATTGATGCGCGGGGATCACACTGCTTTCCAGCGTGATTTTTGGCTCTTCGGGCCCGCCGACGACGTCCAGACGCAGGTCAGGGTCTTGCATTGCATAAAAGCGCTGCGTCAATACCAGTGCGTCTTCGACCGTTTCAGCTGCCCGCACGATGTAAGCCAAGAGCGTTCCCGGACCTTGCGCTGAGAGCCCAACTCGCGCGGCAAAGGTTTTGTCTTCCAGAACGCGGCACGCCGTTTCAACTACACCCGCTTCATGTAGCAGCTCTACTGAGGCGTCGGGGCCGTCGATGACACCCGAAGGTGCACCTGCCATTTCCAGAACTTCAGAAAAGGGGATGCGAACGTTGGGATGTTGCGAATAGCGCAGCCCGACGTTTTGCAATCTGTACGCGCTGATGCGTGGCACTTTTGCGTCCTCCCCTGACTGACACACCCCCCTGCAGTTCCTGCAATTGTCCAGAAGACAATAACAAATGTCCAGAACCCTCAGGATCGCAGGCGCGATGACGGTTAGGTCCGGGTCATCAGAAAGGAAACGACCATGATCTACTTCGCAAGGTACTACCGCGTACTGAAGGCAATCCAAAACTCCGCCAAACAAGAGTGGTCCGGGGGGAACATCCACGGTCTGCAAACTTCGGCGCTTGGCGAAAAAACAGCAAACGGACGTCGCTGGGATCCCCCCTATGTTCCGCAGGAACAGCCCTCAGAACCAGCCCAAAATCCGACCGAGAACTGAATTTCCACAGACACCTAAAATCTTCACGCGCAGCACGGCTGCGAAACAAAAGGACCTGAAAAATGAAACCACCCGCGTTCCTGATGGTGCCTATACTTGGCGTCATCTCAACTCCTGCCTTCGCCGCTGGCGGCGATCCGAGATGGTGGGTCGCGCCCAATCAGACCGACACCTATGCCTGGGTTGGTCTGGTTGTTCTCTTCCTGGCGATCCTACTCGTCGTGCACCTCTATGCGCGCTTTGAACGCTATACCGAGCGCAAATCAGTCGGCACTCCGCTGCGCACAACTATTCCGGTGATGCTTACCATAGCCTTGGCGTACGAATTGATGCCCGCGCTCAGCCACTTCAGCATTCTGCTGCCAGGCGCGTTGATCCTGACTGCAATCGCCCGCGACTTCATGTTGTGGTGGCGGCCTTCGAAAGAGGAGTTGGTATAATGATTGAACTTCTCGTCACTTCTTTTCCGTTTGTCTTGCGGGTGATCTACCTAAAATGGCGCGGGATTCCAGTCACCCTCTACAACGTTCACCGGGCGCTGTTCATGTGGTTCATCCTGGCCCTGATCGTGTTCTTCGCTGTATTCTACTATTATCCCAAGTCCTACACAGGCCTTGTGCCCTTCAGAACCGTTCCTGTCGTCGCCGAGAACGGCGGAACAGTGACCGATATCTATGTAAAAGGTGGAGATCGTGTCGAACCCGGCGACCCGCTTTTTGCAGTTGAGAACTCTTCTGAGGAGGCTGCCGTAAAATTCGCGATGCGAAAAGTTGAGGAAATTGAAAGCGCGAAACTGGCAGCTGAACTGCAAGTCGAAACCGCCCAGGCCGTTCTTGATGCTGCGATTACTTCAAGGGAGCAAGCTGAACTGTCCCTGATGGATCATCGCGCACTTCAAGCCAAAAACTCTGCTGCTTTCCAAGTGAGCCAACTGGAACGCGCACAAGCCACCCTGGATACCCGATCAGCAGAAGTTGAAGCCGCGGAAACTCAATTGGGTGTGGCCCAAGTTCAAGCGACTGCCGTATTGCCCGCGCAGCTTGCATCGGCGCGAGCGTCGCTGGAACAAGCCCAGGTGGAGTTGTCCAAGACTCTGACGCTCAGCTCCGTGGACGGTGTAGTTGAACAAGTCACTTTGAATGTCGGATCGCGTGCCGCACAAGCTGCAATGAGCCCGGCAATGCTGATCGTTCCTGACCGCAAAGATGTTGAACGCGGACGTATCGTGGCCGGGTTCTCGCAAGTCTCACGCACGGAACTGTATGAAGGTATGGCGGCAGAAGTAGCATGCGAAAGCAACTTCAACATCTCGATGCGCAATACCGTTCTTCCGGCAAGGATCGTACGTATTCAAGAGTCGATTTCCTCTGGTCAGCTTGCCCCCAGCGGTCGCCTGATCGAACCCAGTGAAAAGGCGAAACGGGGTCAGATCGTAGTTCATCTTGACCTCGTACACCCAGAGCATCGCGATCTTCTGGTACCGGGTAGTGGTTGCATCGTCCAATCCTACACCACCAGTTTTGAAGGTGAGATGGAAGGAACAATTGTCGCCCACGGGATACAGGCAATGGGTATCATCAAGGCGGTCGGTCTGCGGGTCAAAGCCTGGTTCGGTCTGACTTCGGGTATCGGCTTGATCGGCGGAGGACACGCCTGATTTCCCAAAGACTCTCCTATTTAAAAAAACACGGCCCCCGACAAACGTTGGGGGCCGTTTTAAAATTTGCGGACAGATCTCATTTCAATAAAACTGCCGACTATGTCACGGCTTTCTGTTATACGACGAACGGTTGATAGGCCCTTTTTGCGCAATCTCGTGCCGGATTTTGGCGACCGCATTCATTAACACGAGATGTCAGTTTCTTGCTCTTTGGGTAACTTGTAAACGAAGGCTGGCAAAGAGCTCGAACGGTCGTGAAAATAGACTTGGACTGACCATCTGTAGCGAAGGACCGGGATGTTACCAAAGTAACGATGATGGGTTCTAATTTTTGATGCTGAGGTCTTTCGTGTGATTACTATGTGACTTCAATGGACAATTTGCGGTGCTCGGGACAGCAAACGAGAAATCGTAAATAGGGCGTCGAAATATGAGAAATACACGATCCCAATCACTATCAACTTCTGAACGGCTCTACCGGAGCCGTGAATACATTGCGAAGTCGCCCGGCCTTGCAAACGGCGGAATTGCTTTGACTGTGATTGAGCCGGAACTGGTAGGTTGGGATCGCATTGAAGAATTGCTGAGTGAATACGGTTTTATTGGCTTTGGTGCGGCCAACAAAGTTCAAATCATCAATACGCTAAGGCGCCGATTTGGAGACGATATCGAACTGCCTTTCTGGGATGCATTCATCGGAGACCAGTCGGATGTATACCCGGTTTGCAATAGCATCATTCCGCATCCGCGAATGGTGCAATGGCGTTTATTCAGCACGCAAACTCCTAATGCACGGATCATCGAGAAAGTAAGCGCATTAAATGAAAAAGTTGGTGTCGCGCCCTTGCCAGATTGGTACATGAGAGGCGAAGGGCCGCCTTCACTCACTTCTTGGGTAGAGGATGAAGCCGGTGAAATAGTGGCATGCGCGAATGGCAGTATGCGCTATCACGAGGAGAGCCGCTTGGCTGGCGTGTATTACGTAGGCTCGGTTTCTGTCGGCACTGGCAATCGCGGAAAAGGCCTTGGAACCTTGATCACGGCACTGTCAATTCGCGACGGAATTGATGTGTTCGCGTGCAAGAGAGTTATGGGAATTGCTCAACCTAGCAACGCACCTTCGAGGGCAATGCTCGAGAAATGTGGTCTGTTTGTCGATCCTGATCGCGCGACCATCATCCTCAATACATCAGGGGCATTTCAAACCCGCTGAGCAGTCGGACTTGAAACATTCAATATAGAAAACCTTGGCACACAACTGAACGTCAGCTTCGTGCCGCAACGCTGACTTAAGGGATATTATTCTAATCTTGAACTTCAAAATTTAGGGTCGTGGGATCAGATAGGCCTATCCAAGGGCTTCGTTTAACTCCTTCTTTCCTCATCCGAAGGAATTCCGTTAGTGTCACACCAACCTGTTTTGAGTGATGCCACCACATGATCGAAATTCGCGACCTTCAACTGCTCAGCGCCTTGGCGCGGCATCGCCATTTCGCCAAAGCGGCTGAGGAATGCGGAATTTCTCAACCAGCGTTTTCCATGCGTATCCGAAATCTCGAAGACCGGTTGGGCGTATCTATCGTCCGCCGCGCCAATCGGTTTCAAGGCCTGACCGATGAGGGCGAAATGATTGTTCAGCGGGCGCGGCGTATCCTCGACGATGCAAAAGCGCTGGAACAACAAGTGTTGGCTGCCAAAGGTGAGATTACTGGGACACTGATATTGGGTGTAATCCCCACGGCTATTGCGTTTACCGGGCGGCTCACCAAGCGATTGCGGCAGGCGCACCCGCGTATTGTGACGCGTATCGAGACGATGTCAGCCTCGGCCATCCAGCACCGGCTGGACGAGGGTAGTCTGGATGCAGGCGTGACCTATGGCGATAGTATAGGGACTGACTTGCGTCAGGTGCAGCCGCTCTACGAAGAGACGTACGTATTGCTTGTTCCGACGCATATGACAGACGAAACCGGGCCGGTTCCCTGGGCGCGTGTGGCCGTGTTTCCGTTGAGCCTGCTGGAGCCTCAGATGCAGAACCGGCGCATTCTCGACCGAATCTTTGCTGATCAGGGGCTGCATCCCGATGTTGTTGCCGAAACCAGCGGATTTACAGCGTCCATGGTCATGGCGCGCGAAGGGTTGGCGGCAACTGTTGTACCTCGTGTACTGGTTCGTGCGCTGGGCGATCTCAAGGGGACAAAAGTGCTGCCTCTGGTCGATCCTGTTGTAAGTAAACCAATTTGTCTGGCCACGCTGACGCGGGATCCGGAATTGCCAACTGTCGAGGCTTTGCGCGCTGTGGTGACGTCTTTACGGTGATAATCTGTCGTTATCGTGCGATTGAGATTTGCGATTTGACGATATGCTACTCTGATGAGAGACGGATGTCTCATACGGAGGAAAGCATGGCACCACTGGATACCAAGCCATCCGACGCAAAGGGCGTTTGGAAGTCAGGTAAAGGCAAAGGGCGGCACACGCCCAAAGGCCGACAGTTTACGGATGAAGCACAGGCCGAAATTGCGCGCCTGCTGGGTGATCGCCCGCGCCGCCGCGACCTGCTGATCGAGTTCCTGCATTTGATTCAGGATGAACATGGCCATATCAGCGCCGATCATATCGCCGCACTGGCCGTTGAGATGCGGATCGGGCAGGCCGAGATTTACGAAACTGCGACCTTCTATGCCCATTTCGATGTGGTCAAAGAGGATGAAACGCCCCCTCCGGCGTTGACGATCCGTGTCTGCGATTCCCTGTCCTGCGAAATGGCTGGTGCCCAGCAGTTGCAGAAGGCGCTGGAAGATGGGCTTGATCCTTCCGAAGTTCGTGTGCTGCGCGCGCCTTGTATGGGCCGTTGTGACACCGCTCCGGTGCTTGAGATCGGTCACAACCACATCGACCATGCGACGCCGGAAAAAGTGCAGGCTGCAATTGCTGCTGATGACACCCACGCGCACCTGCCCGATTACGAAACCTTTGCGGCCTACGAGGCCGATGGAGGCTATGCCAAGCTGAAAGAGTTGCGCGACGGCGGTGACTGGGAGAGGGTGCAGGAAGATGTCCTGTCCTCGGGCCTGCGCGGCCTCGGCGGTGCCGGTTTCCCGTCGGGCAAGAAATGGGGCTTTGTTCGCATGAACGAAGGTCCGCGCTATCTGGCCGTGAACGGCGATGAGGGCGAGCCCGGCACGTTCAAGGACCGCTACTATCTAGAGCGTACGCCGCATGTCTTCCTTGAAGGCATGCTGATTGCTGCCTGGGCGGTCGAGGCCGAGACCTGCTTCATCTACATGCGCGACGAATACCCGGCCGTTTTGGAAATCCTGGCCCGCGAGATTGCGGCACTGGAAGAGGCCGGGATCGTCGAAAAAGGTTACATCGACCTGCGCCGCGGCGCTGGCGCCTACATCTGCGGTGAAGAATCCGCGATGATCGAGTCGATCGAAGGCAAGAAGGGCCTGCCGCGTCACCGCCCTCCGTTTGTGGCGCAGGTTGGGGTCTTTAACCGTCCGACCTTGGTGCACAATGTCGAGACGCTCTATTGGGTCACCAAAGTTTGCCGCGAGGGGCCTGAGTGCCTCAACAGCACCGAAAAGAACGGCCGCAAGGGCCTGCGCAGCTATTCGGTCTCGGGCCGGGTGGCGAAGCCGGGCGTCTATCTGCTGCCCGCTGGGTCGACCATTCTGGACGTGATCGAAGCAGCCGGGGGCATGGCCGAAGGCCAGACCTTCAAGGCGTATCAGCCGGGTGGGCCGTCTTCGGGTCTATTGCCTGCGTCGATGGACGATATCCCGTTGGATTTCGACACATTGCAGCCGCATGGCACCTTCATCGGTTCTGCTGCTGTGGTGGTTCTGTCCGATCAGGACACCGCCCGCGACGCGGCGCTGAACATGCTGCGGTTCTTCGAGGATGAAAGCTGCGGCCAGTGCACGCCCTGCCGGGCGGGCTGCGAAAAGGCGGTGAAGCTGATGCAAGCCGACAAGTGGGATCAGGACCTGCTGGAGGACCTGTGTCAGGTCATGGGCGATGCCTCGATCTGCGGTCTGGGGCAGGCGGCCCCGAACCCGATCCGCCTGGTCATGAAACATTTCGCTGACGAAATCTGAGGGAGACAGAGCCATGCTTGATGCAAGCCCAAACAAGACCGTCACCTTCAACCTGAACGGCGAAGATGTCACGGTGCCCGAAGGCTGGACCATCTGGGAAGCCGCCAAGGGGCAGGGGTTCACCATCCCGCACCTGTGCCACAAGCCACAGCCAGGCTACAAACCTGACGGCAACTGTCGCGCCTGTATGGTTGAGGTGGAAGGCGAGCGCACGCTGGTCGCCTCGTGCATCCGTCCTGCAGCCGAGGGAATGGTCGTCAAGACCGACAGCGACCGCGCCGAGAAATCACGCGCCATGGTCATGGAGCTGCTGGTTGCCGACCAGCCCGAGGAAGCGCACGACAAATCGAGCCACTTCTGGGATATGGCCAAGCTGAACGATGTCAGCGACAGCCGTTTCCCGGAGAAAGAGGCCGAGAAGATCCCGCTGCTAGATGACAGCCACGTTGCGATGCGCGTCAATCTGGACGCCTGTATCAACTGCAACCTCTGCGTCCGGGCCTGCCGTGACGTGCAGGTCAATGACGTGATCGGCATGGCCGGTCGCGGGCATACCGCTCAGGTGGTGTTCGACCAGAACGACCCGATGGGCGCATCAACCTGTGTGGCCTGCGGTGAATGCGTTCAGGCCTGCCCGACCGGTGCACTGATGCCCGCCACTGTTCTGGACGACAAACAGCAGGGCGACAGCAAAGACTACGACAGCGAAACCGAAAGCGTCTGCCCGTTCTGCGGCGTGGGCTGCAAGGTCTCGCTGAAGGTCAAAGACGGCAAGGTTAAATATGTCGAGGGCATCAACGGCCCTGCCAACGAAGGCCGCCTTTGCGTCAAAGGGCGGTTCGGCTTTGACTATATCCATCACCCGCACCGTCTGACCAAGCCGCTGATCCGTCGTGAAGATGCGCCTGAGAAGGGCCTGAACGTCGATCCGGGCAATCTGTCGACCCACTTCCGCGAAGCAACGTGGGAAGAGGCGATGGATCTGGCCGCCACTAAACTGAAAGCCCTGCGCGCCGAAGATCCGCGCTCGGTTGCAGGCTTTGGTTCGGCCAAATGTACGAACGAAGAAGCCTATCTGTTCCAGAAGTTCATTCGTCAGGGCTTCAAACACAACAACGTCGACCACTGCACGCGTCTGTGTCACGCCTCTTCCGTGGCGGCATTGATCGAAAACGTTGGTTCAGGTGCGGTGACCGCGACCTTCAATGAGGTCGAAAATTCGGACGTGGTTATCATCATCGGGGCTAACCCGATCGAGAACCACCCGGTTGCGGCGACCTACTTCAAACAGTTCACCAAACGTGGCGGCAAGCTGATCGTGATGGACCCGCGCGGCGTTGGCATGCGCAAGTTCGCAGACGAAATGCTACAGTTCCGTCCGGGTGCTGATGTCTCGATGCTCAATGCGATCATGAACGTGATCGTCGAAGAGGAACTGTACGACAGCCAGTACATCCACCGCTGGACCGAAAACTGGGAAGCCGAAAAAGAACATCTGCGCCAGTTCACGCCCGAGGCGATGGCCCCGATCTGTGGTATCGAACCGGATCAACTGCGCCGCGTCGCACGCACCTTTGCGCAGGCAAAGGCCGGTCTGATCTTCTGGGGCATGGGCGTCAGCCAGCACATCCACGGTACCGATAACTCACGTTGTTTGATCTCTCTGGCTCTAATGACCGGAAACGTTGGTAAACCTGGCGCGGGCCTGCACCCACTGCGCGGCCAGAACAATGTTCAGGGCGCGTCTGACGCGGGTCTGATCCCGATGTTCCTGCCCGATTACCAGTCGGTTATGGACGATGACATCCGGGCCAAGTTCAACAACGTCTGGAACTCGGATGATTTTTCGAACGAGAAAGGCTTGACCGTCACCGAGATCATCGATCAGGCGTATGCGGGCAACATCAAGGGCATGTATATTCAGGGTGAAAACCCTGCCATGTCCGACCCGGATGTCGGTCACGCGCGTGAAGCGTTGGCCAAGCTGGAGCTGATGATCGTGCAGGATATCTTCCTGACCGAGACGGCGAACTATGCCGACATCATCCTGCCCGCCTCAGCGCTGTATGAGAAGAACGGTACGGTGTCGAACACCAACCGTCAGGTGCAGCGGGTGCGCCCCGCAGTTGCACCTCCGGGTGAGGCGCGCGAGGACTGGAAGATCACGGTCGAACTGGCCCAGCGGATCGGTCTGAACTGGGATTACACGGATGTGTCTCAGGTCTTTGCCGAGATGAAACTGACCATGGCATCTTTGGACAACATCACCTGGGACCGCCTGGAGACCGAGACAATCACCTACCCGTCGCTCAGCGAGACCGATCCGGGTCAGGCAATTGTGTTTGGCGATGGTTTCCCACGTGCGGATGGCAGGGCCAAGTTTACTCCGGCCAGCGTCATCCCGCCGGATGAGGCCCCGGATGACGAATACCCGATGATTGCCACCACGGGGCGTCAGCTGGAACATTGGCACACCGGGTCCATGACACGCCGCGCCAAGGTTTTGGATGCGGTTGAGCCCGAGGCGAACTGCTCGATGAACCCACGGACGTTGAAGCTTATGGGAATTGAGCCGGGTGAAATGATCCGTCTGACCACTCGCCGTGGTTCGATCGAGATCATGGTTCGCGCGGACCGGGCAATTGCCGAGGATATGGTCTTCATCCCGTTTGCCTATGTTGAAGCGGCGGCGAATATCCTGACCAACTCGGCCATCGACCCCTATGGCAAAATCCCCGAGTTCAAGTTCTCGGCGATCCGGGTTGAAAAGATCGAAGACGCCATCGCGGCAGAATAGACCTAAGACGATATGCAAGAAGGGCGGCCCATGTGGCCGCCTTTTTCTTTGCTTGACAGCCGCTTACCTGCAGCCAACCCTGTCACCGGTTCTGAAGGAGGTGCACATGGCACGCCGTTTTGTCGATTTGTCCGTTCCGCTGGAAACCGGGATTGTGTCCGATCCGCCGATCATGCTGCCTCAGATCGAATACCTGACCCATGACCAGACTGCTGAGCAGGTCATGTCTTTCTTTCCGGGGCTGAAGAAAGATGACTTACCGGGCGGTGAGGGCTGGGCCATCGAACGCCTTCAGATCGCCACGCACAATGGCACCCATCTGGACGCGCCCTACCATCATCACTCGACCATGAACAAAGGCGAGCGCGCGATCACCATTGACGAGGTGCCGCTGGAATGGTGCATGAACCCCGGCGTCAAACTGGATTTTCGCCACTTCGATGACGGGTATGTGGCAACCGCCGCCGACGTTGAGGCCGAGTTGAAACGCATAGGTCATGACTTGCGACCGTTGGATATCGTGGTCGTAAACACCTCAGCCGGGACGCGGTACGGGCATCCGGATTACCTGGCCAAAGGGTGCGGCATGGGGCGTGAGGCAACGCTGTATCTGACCGAACGCGGGGTGCGCGTGACAGGAACCGACGCGTGGAGTTGGGACGCTCCGTTTCCCTTGACCGCTCAGGAGTATGCTGAGACCCAAGATGCATCCATTATCTGGGAAGGGCACCGTGCCTCGATGGAGGTCGGGTATTGTCATATGGAAAAACTGACGAACCTTGAAACCTTGCCGCCCAACGGGTTCGAAATTTCCTGTTTCCCGTTCAAGATCAAAGGGGCCTCAGCCGGATTTATCCGCGCTGTCGCGATTTTTGAAACGCAAGAAGGAGCACCTGATGCCACCGCCGCCTGAAACGCTGGCCGGTCATGACGGACCCTATGACGCCCCGCTTGAATTTCACGGCTTCAAGGCGCTTCCCGAATGGATCGATTATAACGGTCACATGAACGTGGGCTACTACGGGGTTGCGTTCGACAACGCGCTTGAATTGTTGATGGTGGATCATCTTGGCCTGGGTGAAGCGCAGGTCAATGCGATGGGGCAGGGGCCATACATTTTGCAATCCCACATGAATTTCCTCCGTGAGATTCTAGAGGACGAGGTCTTTAGCATCCGGTTCCGAATGTTGGATGCAGATCACAAACGCGGCCACTTTTTTGCGCAGATGGTGTCCGAGAAGGACGGTGCCATTTGCGCCACGCAAGAGGCGCTGTTCATGAATGTCAGCCATATAACCGGACGGTCGGTTTCCTATCCGGACTGGGCGGTCGCTCGTTTGCAGCGCATGGTGCAGGACCATGCACCGCTGGGCTCGGCCCCTGAAGTTGGACAGCAGATTGGTATCCGTAGAAAATGAACTGAGGCCCGCTTAGTAGTCGCGCGAAAAGAATATCCCGACCCCGGTCTCACCCCGGCCGTCTACAGTGCCTTTCACGGTGAAATTGTCGGTGACGTCCAGGTTGAGGTTCACCTCGGTGTCACCTTCGGTGTTAACGGTGAAATCGGTATAGAGGTTGTCGCTCAGATACGCCCCTGCGCCGAGCCGGCCCGCGCCACCATCGGACACGCCGATGTCCACGGTGTCGACGCCTGTCGACTCACGCAGACCTTTGGTTGCGTCTCCGCCAGCGCCGCTGAGTTGCGCCAACGAGGCGGCCATCTGAGCGATCACGAACGGCGACAATTCCGAGAACCGATTGCCAAACAACAGCATTGCCAGCGCTTCTTCGGCCGGGCGCTCTGGGTCGGAAAAGACGTTGACCTCGGGCGAATCCAGTGGCCCGGCGATCTCGATCGTTGCGGTGCCGTCAGAGGTGCTGGTCGAGGATTCGAACTCGATATAGGGCGTCAGGTCCCCCTGCAGCGTAACAATGCCTTTGGTCAGTGCCAGCCTGCGACCAAGAATGTCAAAATTGCCACGGATCAGCTCGATCTGACCGGATGGAATGACCGAGGTAGTGGTGCCGCCGATGTGGATTTTTCCCCCTAGCTCTGCGTTAACACCACGCCCGCGGACAAACACGGCCTTCGGGGCTAAAAGACTGACGTCCAGCGCGATACGTGAAGCGCTTTTGCCTGCGCCTTCTTTTTCGACCAGACCAGCGCGCTCACGGGTGACATAGCCCGCCTGGCTTTCGTTAACATGCACGATGTCCGGAATGGGCGCAGCCCCAACGGCACCTGATGCAGCCGCGAGGTTGATATTGGTTTCGTCAAACGTGATCTGCCCAGCGATCGAACTGTTACCCGCCAACGCCCCGGTCATGGCAATTTCCCCGTTCAGCGTTGTTTCATACAGCAACTTGTCTGTCAGAACGACGCTGTTGAGTGCGGTTAAGATATTGGCATTGAATGGTGGCGTAAGGTCTACAGGTCCGCTGACGGTGAAGTTACCGCCCGAGCGTGGGCCGCCGCTCACGGAAATCGTGGCGCGGCTGTTTGCAAGTTGGACCGATCCGCTGATGCCTGTGATCGTTTGTCCTGCACCGGGAATTGCCAGCGAGGTACCGGACGTGGTGATCGAACCGGACAGGGATTCCAGCGCGGGTTTACCTGATAGTGTCAGATCATAGCGGGCGCTGCCTTCGATCTTGTTGGGCGTGATAAAGATGTTGGCGATGCCAAGATTGACGCCGCCGACTGCCTTCATGTTGGCTTCACCGGTGCTTTCGTCAAACGTTCCCGAGACGTTGCTTTTGATATCCGCGGGTCCGTCGGCCGTTGCGTCGATAGTCCAAACACCCTTGTTGCGCTTGGCGCTGCCATTGGCGGCTACGGTGCCGGGAAATTCAGGCAAAAAACGCTCGATCCGGTTGAACTTGGCGTCAAAATCCAGATCCGCCGATCCATCACTGTCCACCGTCCCGGCAAGTTTGGCGAACGAACTGTCGGGACCATTCAGGTTGACCGTGCCTTCTACGCCCGAAGATGTCGGGGCCACGTTTCCGTCCAGGGTCAGCGGACCAGACATTGTGTTCATCACCCGTGCCAGATCGTCCAGCTTGACTGAGAAATCCAAGCCACCTGACTGACGATCCAGCGTTCCCGATGCTGTGGCAGTTATGGCTGTTCCGTTCAGGCGGAATGTTTGGATGCTAAGGCCATCTTTTCCGTTCTGAGCATCAACCGACAGTGTCGTCTGACCCTGGATCAACTTGTCCACGGCGTCGATACCGGTTTGAATATCTTTTGCGTCTAGTTTGCCCTGCAGATCAAATGCTCGGGTGGCCAATGTGCCATTGCCTTGCACGTTCGCAGCGACAGAACCCGCCAGATCACGCCCGGCCAAACCAGAAAACAACGAAAGATTTGGCACGCTCATCTGCGCTTGACCATCAGCCGACAGATCGCCGGAGGGATCGTCTATTGTCGCCTGAACCTGCGCGCTCAGGGCGCGACCGTTCACGGTTGCGTTGCGGATTTCGATACTGTCTGCGGTTCTGGCACCGTCCCATTCAATCTCGGTTCTGCCGGTAAGCAACGGGTCAATATCAGACATTCCCGTTTTGATGTTCTGACCAATCACACTGGCTGTACCATCAAACTCCAGCGTTTGTACCGTGCCTTTGCCGTTTACGGTCGCCTGCAGCGCACCGCCCAGATCGCGTTTTGCCAAGCCCGAGAAAACAGACAAATCCGATGCGTTGACCCGAGCCTGCCCATCAATCGTTAGATTGCCGTCCGGGGTTGTCACAACACCGCTGGCTACGGCCTTGGCGGCCTCGCTGTCCAGATCAAACTCGCGGATGGTAATACCGTCTGTGCCGCGGCTTGCGTCCAGAGTGATCGTGGTCTCTCCGGTAATCACCGGGTCGATATCGTCACGACCGGTGGACAGGTCGCGGCCCTGGACGACGACCTTGCCATCAAAGCTGCGTTCCAGCGGTGAACCTTTCCCGGTCACGCTGGCCGAGACCTGCCCGCCAAGATCCAGCTTGGCAAGGTCCGAAAAGCGCGACAGGTCTGTTGCGTCCAGCTTGGCCGTCCCGTCGACCGTCAAGCCGCTGGTCAGACCTGAGATCAGCGCGTCCAACGCTAATGTGTAATCAGACCCCACAAGCTCGAACCCCGATAGGTTCAGCGATTGGTCGCTGCTATAGTCGAACTGGCCATCCAGTGTGATCTGATTGCCCAATGCTGTGCTCAGTGCGTCATCGGCCATATCCAGCCCGTCAACCACGGCTTGAACGTCGCCATCGACCGTCAAAACGTCTACCTGATCCAGGGTGCCCTGAGCGGTGATCCGGGCATCGCCCAGTTTTGCTTGCGGAGATGTAAACTCGTTGGCCGTCAGGCTCAGGTCCCAAAGGTTGCCGTTCTGACGATCGAAAAGCGCTGAAAGCTGCGCCGACTTGATTGAGGTGTCGCCTCCGGCGACCGGAAGAACGACGGCTTCGCCATCTGGCGGGGTGATGCGCCCCTGCAGCGCAGCCAGTTGTAATGTGCTGCCTTCGCCCAGCTGCAACTCACCCTTCAGGTCCAGCGCCTGCGTGATGAGTTCCAAATCCGAGATATCCAACGCGCCTTCAGGCTTGGTCTGACCATCCACAAAAAGCCGCGATTTTGGGCCAAAGAAGGGATCGACATCCGGCCCCAGGAAAGGGGTCAGATCGCCATTCAGATCCGCGGTGAACGCGATGCCATCGGCTGCTCCGCCCTCGGCCGCCTGGAGTTGAACCTGTCCGGTGACGCGCATCTGGTTGTCGCTGCTCAGCCCGATATCGGCAGTAAAGTCCGTCAGAGGACCCGTGCCCTTGGCTGTCAGGCCGATCGGCGGGCTGTCGGGGATCTTCAGCGCGGTTGAAATTAGACCACCAGAGGCTTCGTTCACCTGTAAATCCAGGTTGATCTCACTTGTAGAGTTTTGGAACCCGGCCGCCAGCTTGATCTCATCCCCTGCGCGGTCCAGTCGGATCACGTCCAGATTGGTGTCCAGCGCCCCATCTGCCAGCGACAGGTTGCCTGTCACGCTCAGATCAGCGGCGACACCGATCAATGGCTCACCAAGAGACAGCTCATCCACCCGGATTTCACCGATTTCGATGGAAACCGGTAGTTCGGGTAGTTGAAACGGTTGCGTTTCCACCGAAGCAGGTGGTTCTTCCTTGGTCGTTGTGCCCGGCGCACGGGCAATATCGATTTCCTGCGCGGTCAGAGAGTTGACCGAAAATCGGCCGCGGATCAGCGCCAGACGGTTCCAGTCAAGTTCGGCGTCCTTGATGGTCAGCCAAACACCTTCATCATCGGCAACTGTGATCTCTTCAATTGTCGCGCGGGCGCTCAGCGCGCCCTGCAGGCCCTTAACGGTCACGTTTTGGTCGTCGCCAGAGAGTGTATCCTGCAGGAAGTTCTCCAGCATGCTGCCGCCTTCGTCCTGCGCGGCAAGTGGCAGAGGGGCAGACAGCATCAGCCCCGAAAACAATAGCGGATATGCGCGACGTCCAATCAAAATGCCTGTCCGATCCCGATATAAAACTGCAAACCGTCGCCGGTGTCACCCTGCACTGGAACGGCCAGATCCAGCCGCAACGGACCAAATCCGCCCAGATCATACCGGACCCCAAGTCCGGCGCCCGCGTGATATTCTGCGCCGCTGCCGATGAATGAGGATGTGTCAACGGTACCGTAGTCATAAAAACCAACCAGGGATATGGCTTCGGTGACTTTGCCGCGCACTTCTGCAGAGAGGCCTAGGAAAGACTTACCACCCGCAATACCGGTGCCGACAGGGACGCCAAGGCTTTCGTAGGGTTGGCCTCGAACCGTTCCGGCACCGCCTGAGAAAAACAGGAAGTCAGGCGTTACACCGTCCGGTGACGGCCCGAGCACCGATCCCAGTTGCACGCGGCCGGCCAGAACCAACCTGCCGCCCGTGCCCAAGCTGGTGTAGCCGCGCCCATCGAAAAACATCCGAATTCCGCTTTCGGTTTCGGATAGACCGGCAAAGGGAGTGATCTGCGCGTCCAGATAAAAGCCGCGTGTTGCGCTGACTTTGCTGTCGCGCTCGTCCCATTCTGAGCGCAAAGGAAGGATGAAATACCGAAACCTGCGGTCGTCGCCATAAGCGTCGTCCGCACTGGACCACTGAAACCCGGCTGAGGCTTCGGCATATAGCCGATCAGAGAATGTGCGCCGGGCACCATATGCCAGCGAAGCAACTGTGACGTTGTAGTTTTCAGTATTGCGTCGTTCCAGAAGCGCGTTCCAGAAGGTGTTGTCATCAGGGCCAAGTCGGTCGGGTTGATCAAGACGCAGACCGATCCGACCGTCGATGTCCTCGGCACCGCCGATATTGCGGACCGCCACTTCGAACCGCAAGCGTTCAGCACGCCGGAACACGTTGCGATGCGTCCAGGTCGCGGTGACGTCGACCCCGTCGCGCGATGCGATCTCAGCGCCAAATGTAAGTTGGCGTTTTGGCAGATCTTCAAATGTGGCATCGAAATCCAATGTCCCGTCTGGGTTCGGGGTTTCCCTCTCTTCAATTGAAACCACATTGAAGGTGCCGGTTCTTCGCAGACGCGTGCCGACCTTCTGAATTTTCTCGGGCGAATACACCTCGCCTGCCGGAAAGCCGGCGATCTTTTCGATCGACCGGTGGCGCACGTCGGTGTCGCCCTTGATGATCATCTTGCCAAATCTCAGGCGCGGGCCGGGGGCAAGGTCGATTTCGGCATCCAACTTGGCCTCGGAGTGGCGGGCAATGACTTTCTGACCTTCAACCGCGGCCTTGGCATGACCTGCGTCGCGCCATCCCTGTACGCCAGCGGACGCGGCTTGTTGGATAGCGCCAGTGGTTGCGAGTTTGCCGACTGCAAAATCTTCAGGCAGTGTTGTTTCAGGTGTAACCGGTTGCACTATGGCTTCGCCGAAAGTGAATTTGGGGCCGGTATTGACCGTGATGACCGCGTTATTGATCTGCGCCGGTACGCTGAGAGAGCTGATCTCAGCCGCTTCCTTGCCATCCAGTTTGATGCTGACAACCGGGCTGAAATACCCCTCGTCATACAGGATCTGAACGAGTGTGCGGTAATCCGACAGAGCTGCCGACAGGATCTCTAGCGGCGTTTCCAGCCCGCGGGATTCCGCGGTTGCAACCGAAGACGTTTCCTCCATCCGTTCGACAAGCTCTTTTGAGGCACCCGGTGCCGTCAAAGTGGTCTCCAGCGCGGCCAATGCGGTCGGCAGGGTCATTGCAAGCGCGCCAAGAAGGCATCTCTTCAAATAGGCGCGCGATCTGCTCCCCGTCATCTGATAGCTCCAACTGCCCCAACTCGAAATCACATTTGCCGTTTTGTACGAACAACGGCTGATTACATTCATGTTAGAGCATCAGAGTACCCACAGGAAAAGGCCAAATCCTGTGTCACGCGAATTTAGCGGTTTGTGTGTTTGATCGGTCCCGGGATCAGGAACCAGCATTGCGGAACCTGTGAATGATCAGATCGCAGCCCTCAGGTTCCAAGTAGGCGACCTTTGCAGCGTCGTGGCTATCCCGCGTCAAAATCGGATACTGTGACAACCCGCCGGGAGATTAAAAGCGGGCGACGTACCCGGCTTGAACCTTCGATGCATCCAGACGTTTGAGTTTCCTTTTATCTTCGTTGTTTGGAACCACGACAAGACGCAAACCAGCAAATGTTCGAAAAATGGGTCGCACAGAATCCAGACGCAGAATTCAGCGAAGCGTGCTGTCAGGTGAATTCGAAAGCTGAGTTTCGGTTGCCGGAGGTGCTGATCTGATTGCGCGGGGCCGATTTGAGTGCCGTGATACTTCGGTTTGGCACGGCGCCAAACCCGGAAGAGTTCAGGTGCGATACTTCGTTGGAGATCGTAGAAAATTGGGGTTCTCCCGCCTGGCCCCTTCGCATCAGGGATGCTTGGGCCCAGTTGGGCCCGGCAGCGTGCGGGCAAGCCCGCCTGCTGCGGCACCGCAAGTTCAGCGGTGTGTCATAAGGCGGGCAACATCCAGCATACGCGCTGAAAACCCCCATTCATTGTCATACCATCCGAAGACACGGACCTGATGCTCTCCGACCATCCGGGTCTCGGGTCCGGCGATAACCAGTGACTCAGGGCGTGTACGCAGGTCTGACGAGACCAGAGGGAAATCGGTCCATCCCAAAACGAGCGATGCCTGAACGGCCGCGCGAAATTCGGTTTCGAACAACTCTGCAGACATTCCACGATTCAGGGTCACGACCAGATCAACGGCGGATACGCTGGCTGTCGGAACCCGAACAGCAGCGCCTGAGATGCGGCCCGCGAGATGCGGCATGACGTCGTCGATCAGGTGTGTGGCGCTTGACGTAGTGGGCACCATCGACAGTGCGCCTGCGCGCGAACGCGCCAGGTCGCCGCGTGGCGCGTCGACCATGGGCTGGCTGTTCGTATAGCAGTGGATCGTGGTCATGTGGGCCGATCCGATCCCGCCGATCTGGTCCAGCACTTTGACCAAGGGCGCAAGTCCATTGGTGGTGCACGACGCGTTCGATACGATCCGCGCATTACCCAGCTGGTCTTCGTTGGCACCCAATACGACAGTGATTTCAGTCGCGGGCGAAGGGCCTGAGATCAGCACCTTGCTGGCCCCGGCGGTCAGGCCCTGACTGGCCACATCCGAGGTTCTCGCAACGCCAGTACAATCCATCAGAACGTCGACGCCGGACAGATCGACATGCGCTAGATTGGGGCTGTGAGTCATGGGGAATTTACGCCCATCAACTATGAGTGCCGCATCACCCTGTTCTATCGTTCCGGCGTAGGGGCCAAACGTGCTGTCGTATTTGAACAGATATGCGCAGGTCTCAAGCGGGGCGATGTCGTTGATCAGAACCAATTCAATATCGGTATCCTGCGGCAAAGCCAGCAGCTGCCGCAAAATGGTGCGGCCAATACGGCCGAATCCGTTGATTGCAAGTTTCATGCGCAAGCTATGGCAGCGTGCTGCCAATAGCTCAATGGCCGTTGTGACCTATGGTCAGTTGCAGCTGACCTGCGAAAAGAACTGGCCCGAGATGTTCTGATACATGCTGGCCACGATCGGTCTGCAGCCGGTTGCCTGCTGAATGGCGGCGATGGCCTGAATGGTGCGCAGGCGCGGCGGCGGGCCAAAGGGGTTCAGGTTGTTGTTGTCGCGCGTCGCACGGTACGTAACCGGCGCGTCCGAGACCTGTGTCACCGCCCATGTGCGGCTCATGACGAAAACCTGCTTAGTTTCTTCCTTTGCGGCGACAGGCGTTGCATCAAATGCCGTCAAACCAATTGCAGCTGCCAGTGCCAGCATCGTTACGCGCAGTACCATTGAACAATCTCCAGTGCTAAAAACCGCTGTTATTTCACCAGATTCACAGGCTTCTGTGAACCCCTGACCGAAAAAAAGCGTTTAAAAGCCTAGTGTTTGAGCAACGTCAACGGCATGTCCCGGTTCCCAATCTCGTAAAGCGGATGGCGAAAACGCCCCGACCCGCACGCACGGCAGAGTTGAGGGCAGGAAGCGCACAACTAGATGTAATGGATGGCATCCACATCGACTCAATCCGGTTTCAGCCGAAAGACTGCCTTGCCTTCAACTACATACAGCCTGCGTTTCACGACATGAGTTTCGGAAAATGGAACCGCGCCGGGTGCTAATTTGACGATGTCGGTATGCAGGTCATGGTGCACGATCCGGGGAATCCGCGCCCTTTGTTTTCGGCCATCTCGACAGGCGATACATAAGGTCATCGATGATTTTCGGGTCAGGTGCGGACAAGACGAAAGTGGGCTCATAGGCCTTTTGTGAACTCTGTGAAATTTGGCGGGCTTCGGGATTGTTGGAATGTCGGCCAGCAGGGCTTGGCCCTCGCTGCCCCGCGGTATAGTCTTGCGGACAAACTAATTTCAGCAAGGCAAGAAGATCATGAAAGCCTGGATTTCACCCCTGTTTGCAACGGCCATTTTTATAGGCGCAGTTTCCCTGGCTCAAGCTAAGCCACTTTCGAGGATTATCGCGGAGATGGGGTTGAGCCCCGAGGACTATAGCGTCGTTAACGACACGACCAATGCGATGTTGGCAGATGGAACACCGCAGGTCGGAACTGAGCGCACGTGGTCTAATAGTGACACGGGGTCAAAGGGCACTGTCCGGGTGCGCGAGGTCCGGGACAATTGCGTGCATCTTCAACATTTCATAGTTCCCGCAGGTGCGGATCAATCGCGTGAAGTCAGAACCCGCAACTGCCGGGATGCCAGCGGGAACTGGATTCTGACTCCTTGATTTAGGTCTAGTAACCGCGCTTGCGGTCGACTTCATGCAGTAAGGGCGTTCCGGCGGTCAGGCGCTGGAAGTTCTCGGCCACGTCAGCCAGCGCTTCGCCCAAATGCCAGCCCGAGACATGTGGGGTGATCGTTACCCCAGGATGGGACCACAAGGGGCTGTCTGAGGGCAGAGGCTCTTTGCTTGTCACATCCAGAACGGCGTGGCCGGGTGCGCCACGGTCCAGTGCGTTGACCAGGGCGCTTTCATCGATCAGATCGCCACGCCCGGCGTTCAGCAACTGACTGCCGGGTTTCATGGCTGCCAGCATTTGTGCGTCAAACAGCCCGATGGTTTGTGGTGTGGATGGCAGAATTGCACATACATGGTCGCATTGACCCAGCAGTGTCGGCAGCGCATCCTCGCCATGAAGACAAGTGACACCGTCGATCTCTTTTGGCGAGCGGCTCCACCCCATGACCTGAAAACCGATGGCGCGCAGCATCCTGGCGCTGCGGGCACCAATATGGCCCAGGCCCAGAACACCCACGACGGTGTCGGGCGTGAAAATGGGTGCTTTGGGCAACCATTCCGCTTTGCGCTGAGCGGCTTCGTGAAAGGGCAAATTCCGTTGATGATGAAGGATGTAGGCGACGAACCACTCGGCAATGCCCTGCGCCGGTGCGTCGGGTTTAAGTCGCGCGATACGAACGTGATCGGGCAGGTTCGGGTTGCCGACAATCGTTTCGACCCCTGCGCCCAGTTTCTGAACCAGCTGAAGGTTCGGCAATCGTTTAGGGTGGTCGTTGTCCAGACCGACAACCGCGACCATTGTGATTTCGCTTGCGTCCCCAATCGTTTCCGGGGTTCGCACATCCGCGCCGGGTTGCATTTCCCGGATCGTTTTTGCGATGTCATCATCGCTTATCCAATCAGACAGCCCGGTTTCGATCAGCAGCGCCATGACTCATTCCCCCAGTTTCATTTTGATTGAATTGACGTTCCGTCACACAGCTAGACATTCTGTCGGCAGCTAAGTCATTCTCTGATCAAAGGTAAAGCCCGCTTTTTGGGTCCGAGGAGGAAAGCTCATGAACATGTCATTCGGCCTGCGCGAAGAAAACCGCGCTCTGCTGCAACGTGTGGCTGATATGGTCCGGGATGAGATCATGCCGCTGGAAGAAGAGTATCAGGCCGAAATCGATAAGGGTGATCGTTGGGCATACACCGAACGACAGGCGGAAATCCTCGAAGGGTTGAAAGCAAAAGCCAGGGCCGCAGGGTTGTGGAATTTCTGGCTGACCGACAGCGACAAAGGCTTTGGCCTCAGCACCGTTGAATACGCGTTTTTCGCCGAAGAGATGGGAAAGACCCCCCTTGGGGCTGAGGTGTTCAACTGTTCCGCCCCTGACACCGGCAACATGGAAGTGTTCGAGCGTTACGGATCGGAAATGATGAAGGAGCAGTGGTTGAAACCTTTGCTCAATGGCGAAATCCGGTCGGCCTATCTGATGACCGAACCGGATGTGGCCTCATCCGATGCCACGAATGTATCGATGTCCTGTGTGCGGGATGGGGACGAATACGTACTGAACGGTGAAAAATGGTGGTCATCGGGGGCGGGCGATCCGCGCTGCAAGGTCTATATTGTGATGGTCAAGACGGCAGGTGACGAGCAACCCAAGCACAAACGGCAGTCGATGATTGTTGTGCCTGCCGACGCGCCGGGGATTGAGATTCTGCGCCCGATGCAGGTTTACGGCCACGACGATGCCCCGCATGGTCACATGCACATTCGCTTTTCTAACGTGCGGGTGCCGGCCGAGAATATCCTGCTGGGCGAGGGCCGCGGGTTCGAGATTGCACAAGGTCGCCTTGGACCGGGCCGAATCCACCACTGCATGCGCGCAATTGGTCAGGCAGAATCAGCGCTGGAGCAGATGTGCAAACGCTCGCTGCAACGCGAGGCGTTTGGTAAGAAACTGGCGCAGCTTGGAGCCAACTACGATATCATTGCCGAATGCCGGATGGAGATCGAAATGGCCCGTCTGCTGTGCCTGAAGGCGGCGTGGTACATGGATCAGGGCGACGCCCGAGCTGCGGCCCCGTGGATCAGTCAGATCAAGGTCATCGCTCCACGCGTGGCGCTAAAGGTCATTGATGAGGCTGTTCAGATGTTCGGTGGACAAGGGGTTAGCCAGGACACCCCGTTGGCTACGGCATGGACGCATGTGCGTACTTTGCGTTTGGCGGACGGGCCTGATGCAGTGCACCGTCGTCAGGTGGCACGAGTCGAGTTGACGAAGTACACACAGGAAAAAGTCTGAGGTTTTAGATGGTGTTGAAACCGGACCTGAAGGAACAAGCCTATTTCCATGTTAGGGCTGACGGTGCTTTTATCGGCAATGATCCCGCACGTGGGCCTTGGTCTGCGGATCATTGCCATGCCGGTCCGGTCTCGGGGCTGATCGTCCGCGCGGCCGAAACAGAGATCGGCCCGGAAAAAATGCTGACCCGGTTGACGGTGGATCTGCTGCGCCCACTACCGTTGGCAGGTTTGCGTGTGGCGGCGGAAACCACGCGCCATACCAAGACGTTGGCGACCACACGTGTCACGGTACACGATCTGGATGACACGCTGTGCGCCTCGGCTACCACAATGCACATGGTACGGCGTGATTTGGGACCGGTTCCGAATATCATGTTGCCGCCGCCCAAACTTGACGACGCAGTGACTGGCCCGTTCCCGATTGGCGAAACCCGTCACGACTTGCCGGGATTCGCAAACCATTCGGACATTCTCTACCCCAAGGATGGTAACCAGAACGCCGGTCCAAAGACGGTCTGGATGCGCACCCCGACGCTGTTGGAGGGCGAAGCGCAGTCGCCGATTCAGGCGCTATGCCCGCTAGCGGATTGCGGGAACGGGATCTCGTGGAACGCGCCTACGTCTGAGATGGGGTTCATGAACACGGACCTGACGGTGCAGATTCACCGCGAACCCACGTCGGACTGGTTGGCCTCACAGTCCTTATGCCATTGGCAATCGTCGGGTATAGGAATGTCACAATCGGTTCTGTTCGACACCGAAGGCCCGGTCGGAACAGCCCTTCAGACGCTGGTTTTGTTCCCGCCGAAGTAACCAGTTTAGCGGGTTTGCGCGTGGGCGGGTCAAAACACGTTGTCGGGGCCGGACCAAAACCCTATCTTTCGCTTATGCGATGGATCGTAACCCTTTTATCCTGTTGCCTGCCGGTTCCGGCATTGGCCCACCCGCATGTCTTTATCGACACCGGGCTGGAGTTCATTGTGGACGACAGCGGCCAGCTAACCCATGTAAGGGTGACTTGGGCGTATGATGAACTTTTCTCATTGTTTCAGTTGGAAGACATGAAACTGGATCAGGATTCCGACGGCATTCTGACCGAAAGTGAAGAACAGTTTCTGTCGGGCTTTGATGCCCAATGGGTCGAAGGATATAACGGCGATCTCGTGGTGTTCGCCGATGGCGCGCCGGTCATCTTGTCGGGACCGATGGAGGCTAAAGCCACCACCGAGGATGGTCGTATCGTAACATCTCACCTGCGCGCAGTGGAAGGGGAAGGAGTGCCTGCAACTGCGGTCGTCGCAAAGGCCTATGATGAAACCTACTACACAGCTTACGAAGTGACCCGCCCGGTTACAGTGTCTGGGTCCGCCTCTTGCCAGATCAGCCGGATTGACGCCGATATTGACGGGCAGCTGGCGCAGATGCAGGCGTTCCTACAGACATTGGACGCCGACTATGACCTTGAAGAAAACGATATCCCCCTGGTCGGGGAAAGCTTTGCGACCGAGATCCGTCTTTCATGTCCAAGTACCTGATTGTTCCAGTAGCCATCGCCGTTGGCCTGTTGCTGTGGTTTTGGGGCAGCGGTGGTTTTGACCATTTGGCCGCTTGGGCCGCTGGTGAGCAGCGCGAATTCCAGAACCAGATCGCCCGCGCTTTGCGCGCCGCGCGTGCGGAACAACCCGAGGCCGTGGCAACGCTGCTGACCGTCTGTTTTGCTTATGGCTTTTTTCACGCCATCGGCCCGGGCCACGGCAAAGTACTGATTGGCGGTTATGGGTTGGGTCGCAACGTGGCCTTTCTGCGCCTGTCCGCGATCAGCTTGTTGTCCAGCCTGGGGCAGGCAGTGACGGCAGTGGTTCTGGTATATGCCGGGGTACTGGTGTTCCAGATGTCCCGGGCAAGTCTTGTCGACACGACTGAAAAGGTTATGGCCCCGATCAGCTATGGCGCCATTGCTGCGATCGGTTTGTGGTTGATTTTTCGGTCCATTCGCAGTTTTGCGCGGCGCCATCGCAGCGAAAACGTGCATCATCATGGCCATGACCACTCGCACGACCATGACCACTCGCACGATGGCGGTCACGAACATCACGACCATGACCATGACCATGGTGTCTGTTCTGATTGTGGGCATCGCCATGGTCCTACTGCCGACGAGGTAGCCCAAGTCGGTAGCCTGCGCGAAGCGGTGGTGCTGATCGCAGGAATTGCCGCGCGCCCCTGTACCGGAGCTCTCTTTGTTCTAATCCTGACGTGGCAGATGGGTATCGCGATGGTCGGCATTGCCGGCGCTTTCGCAATGGCGCTGGGCACGGCGACCGTCACAACTCTGGTCGGTTGGACGTCGTTCGGACTGCGCGGAGGGCTTCTGGCCTCGGCTTCGGCCACGCGATTTGCCTCGGTTCTGGCTCCGACTATTGAGCTTGTGGCAGGCCTGCTGATCGCTGTGATTGCATGTGGCCTGCTTCTGCGCGCGATTTAATCGAAAACCGGTTCCGGATATCCGACCCGCGCCAGATACAAACCTTGCGGGGGGCAAACCGGCCCGCAAGCGGCTCGGTCGCAGGCTTCCAGCGCATCCCGCACATCCTCGGGCGTCCATGTGCCGACACCGACACGTTCCAGAGTTCCGACAAAACTGCGCACCTGATTGTGCAGGAAAGACCGGGCGCGGACGTGAAAGTGTATCTCAGGCCCTGAAAAACCGTCAATTTTCTCGACGCTCAGCTCATCCAAGGTTTTGACAGGGCTTGCAGCCTGACAAATCGAAGATCGGAACGTGGTAAAATCATGCTGTCCGATCAGCATGTCCGCGCCTGCCTGCATCGCGTCGACGTCCAGCTGATGGTTGATCTGCCAGACCTGCCCAGCGTCATGGGTTGCAGGCGCGCGGCGCATCAGGATGCGAAACAGGTATTGCCGTTCTAGCGCTGAAAAACGCGCGTGCCAGTCGTCATCCACACGTGCGGCTTTAACGATGGCCACGGGTTGCGGTTTAAGGTGATAGTTCAGCGCCTCGGACAGTCGAAAAGGGTCCCATTCCTTGGTCAGATCACAATGCGCAACCTGTCCCAGCGCGTGCACGCCTGCATCCGTGCGACCAGCGGCGGCAATGGTGTGATCGCC
Organism: Ruegeria sp. BI12; assembly: GCF_056537985.1. Classification (NCBI taxonomy): domain Bacteria; kingdom Pseudomonadati; phylum Pseudomonadota; class Alphaproteobacteria; order Rhodobacterales; family Roseobacteraceae; genus Ruegeria; species Ruegeria sp. BI12. Next base: position 613,079 of record NZ_JBQFSL010000001.1, read on the forward strand.
AGGCTGGATTAGCGACAGAGCCTGTTCGATTGCCCCCTGGACAGACGGCTGATCTTTTTGCCGCTGCCACCCGGCGAACGGTTCCCCTTGGTATTCGACTTTCAGTGCGTATCTAGGCATGCGCTGCTGGTAACGCGCTGCGTCGCAACGGGCAAGAGCGGGAAAGCGCTGGTATGTCCGACAGCCGCTACCTATCTTGGGGGAAACGATAAAAGCGGGGCGACAGATTGGTCATCTCATCTTTGGCAGACAGTTTGGCGCGCGGTGTTGAATCCGTGGGCGACCGCGTGTCTGAGGCATTGTTTGAGCCGGTGATCCGACTGGGCGTCACCGGGTTGGCCCGTTCGGGGAAAACGGTTTTCATAACATCGCTGGTCGCGAACCTGCTGGATCGCGGGCGGATGCCCGGCCTCGTGGCGCAGCAGGAAGGGCGGATCAACGCGGCCTACCTGCAGCCGCAGCCGGACGACACGGTGCCGCGTTTCGACTATGAAAACCACCTTGCAGCATTGACCGGACCACAGCCGCACTGGCCGGACAGTACGCGCGCCGTGTCCGAACTGCGCCTGTCGTTCAAAGCCCGTCCCGCTGGACTTTTGTCGGGCCTGCAGGGGCCGCGAACCATACATCTGGATATCGTGGACTATCCGGGCGAATGGCTGCTGGATCTGGCATTGCTGGACAAAACCTACGAGGACTGGTCGCAGGAAACGCTGGAGCGCATCGCCAATCGAACAGAGGCTACGACCTTTCTGTCGCTGGCAAAGGCCATTGATCCATCCGAAAGTCATGATGAACCCAAAGCACAATCACTGGCCCAAGAATTCGCTTCATACCTGAACGTTGCGCGCGACGCCGGGTTCTATGACTGCACGCCCGGGCGGTTCCTGCTGCCGGGCGATTTGGCCGGGTCCCCGGTGCTGACATTCGCGCCCTTGCCGGTAGAAGGTCACGGTCCACGGCGCAGCCTGCATCGCGAGATGGCCCGCCGGTACGAAGCATACAAGTCCAAGGTCGTAAAGCCTTTCTTCCGTGACCATTTCGCCCGGATCGACCGGCAGGTGGTTCTCGTAGATGCGCTTGGCGCAATCCACAACGGTCCGCAGGCAGTCGAGGACATGCGCCGCGCGATGGCCGATATCCTGTCGGCGTTCCGACCGGGGCGAAATGCATGGCTCAGCCAGTTGCTGCTGGGTAAGCGGGTCGAGCGTATCTTGTTTGCAGCCACCAAGGCGGACCATCTGCATCATCTGCAACATCATCGCCTGACCAACATCATGGAGGCCCTGACCCGCGAGGCGCGCGACCGCGCCAGTTTCGCCGGCGCAGAGACCGCAGCCCTTTCCTTGGCCTCATTAAGGGCAACGACCGAAGAAATTCGCACTCATAATGGGGCCGAGCTGCCATGCGTGCGGGGAACGTTGCTGGACAGCGGCAAACAGGCGGCTTTCTATCCCGGAGACCTGCCCGAAGACCCGTCGCATCTGCTCGGTCCGGCGCGTAACGGGTCCGACGGCTGGTTGGGTGAGGATTACGAGTTCATGGCCTTTGCGCCAGCGCACCTGACTTTGCGGCCCGGTGATGGCCCACCTCATATTCGGTTGGACCGGGCCGCCCAGTTCCTGATCGGAGACCGGCTATGACCGTCGTCCTGCGTCCTGCCCGAAGCACAGATGCCGGTGTAGCCGGAGAGATTTTGCACGGTTTCGCCATTGAAAACGAGTGGATGCCGAAACTGCACTCGCGGGCGGAAACCATCGCATTTTGCGGCCGAATGATTGATCTGGAATGGATGACTGTGGCCGAAACCGAAAACGGGGTGATTGGGTTCTTGGCGCTCAATGGCACCGAAATTCACTCGCTTTATCTGTCTCCCGACGCGCGTGGGCGGGGGACTGGTCGGCAATTGCTTGAATATGCCAAGTCCAGCCAGTCCGAATTGTCTCTGTTCGCTTTTCAGGCAAACCATTCCGCCCGTCGGTTTTATGAGCGCAACGGCTTTGTTGAGGTCGCACGCAGCGATGGCGCTGACAATGATGAGAACCTCCCGGACATCAAGTATGTCTGGAACAGTGAAGGAGCAGCCAATGGCTAAGGGCCCGGTTCTGATTGATCTGGACGCTGATGAACCCGCGGTCGACGTGTCGCAAGCGCCTCCGGTACCGGATATCGCGCAGCCTCAGGGTCAGGCGATGCAGGGCGCGGCACGCTTGGCGGCGCGCAAACCTTCAGCCCTGTCGCGTTGGTTCTGGGGTTTGGCGCTTGCCGCGCTTGGGGCCGTGGTGTCGGTGGCGGCTTGGGACTTTGTGAATTCATTAATTCTACGCGCGCCCATTCTGGGGTGGGTAATAACGGGTTTGTTTGCAGCCCTGGTGTTGGTTGCCTTGATCATCGCTGTGCGCGAACTGGCCGCAATCGGGCGATTGTCCCGCGTAGACGGAATGCGCCACGCCGCGGATACGGCCTTGGCTGAGGAAGATCTGGCACAGGCACGCGCGGTCACGAACCGATTGATCTCGTTCTACAAAGGGCGCGAGGAAACCCGTTGGGGTCGCGACAGGCTGTCCGAACGGATCGACGAGCAATTCGACGCATCTGGGCTGCTGACTCTGGCTGAGGATGAGTTGCTGGCCCCACTGGACGCCGCTGCCAGCCGTGAGGTTGAGGCCGCCGCGCGGCAGGTTGCTACTGTAACCGCACTGGTGCCGTTGGCACTTGCGGATGTGGCAACTGCGTTGGCCGCTTCGTTGCGGATGATCCGGCGCATTGCCGAAATCTACGGCGGACGCGCAGGGTTTCTGGGCAGTTGGCGTTTGACACGGGCTGTTTTCGTGCACCTTGTGGCCACCGGCGCTGTGGCTGTTGGCGACGACCTGCTGGAGCCAGTTCTTGGCGGATCTGTTCTCAGTAAACTGTCGCGCCGGTTCGGCGAAGGGTTGGTCAACGGCGCGCTGAGCGCACGGGTCGGGGTCGCCGCGATGGAAGTATGTCGTCCTCTGCCGTTCTCGGATCGGCACCAGCCGTCGACGCGCAGCATAATTAAACGTGCATTGGCAGGTTTGTTTTCCAAAACTTGACCTGAAACAAGGTCCAGTGGTTGGCTGCTGTGCATAAGTGTGTCAGAGCCAGCCATGACCGATCACGGACACAGCCAGCAAGAGATTGCCGAACGCATCAACGCGCCTCCGGGGCGCGGTGTTTTGAGGGACGTGGTCTATGGTGGGATCGATGGGTCCGTAACCACCTTTGCAATTGTGGCGGGCGTGGCCGGGGCGGGGCTGTCACCCTTCATTATCGTCGCGCTGGGGCTGGCCAATGTATTGGCGGACGGATTTTCCATGGCGGCGGGAAACTACTCGGGCACTAAGGCCGAGTTGGATAATATCCGCCGCATCCGGTCCATCGAAGAACGCCACATCAGGCTGTACCCCAAAGGCGAACGGGATGAAGTGCGGGCGATCCTTTTTCAAAAGGGGCTGTCCGGTCGCGTGCTGGATGAGGCGACAGACGCCATCACGGCCAACCGCGACAACTGGATCAATCTGATGATTGAGGGGGAATACGGATTGGGCAGCGTCGATCCGAATCCGTTCAAGGCAGCGATGGCGACGTTTTTAGCGTTTCTTGTGGCAGGTATGGTTCCACTGTTGCCGTTTCTGCTGTCGCTGGACCAGGCCTTTCAGTTGTCGGCTGTCATGACCATGGGGGTCTTTTTCGTCATTGGCGCCCTAAAAAGCCGTTGGTCGCTGGCCCCGTGGTGGCGGTCAGGTCTTGAGACATTTGTGATCGGTGGTGCGGCAGCTCTGATGGCATATTTCGTGGGCTCGTTATTCCATCCCTAGCGACCAGAACCGTCGCTGGGCACATGATGAGTCTGTTGCCCTTCCGCGGCAGCGCTGAACATCGTCAGGCTGATAATCGATAGACCGTTTCTTGCCTGGGATAGGTTCACGATGAACGACGATACCCGCAAAAAAATTTGATTTTTCGGACTGTTGCGCAGACCGACACCCGGCTAGGTTGTCGGCACACTCGCCCGGAGGCTTCACTTGGAATCCCTGCTCGTTCTCGTTGGATTGATCGTACTGGCCATCCCGGTGGCAATTCTTGTCCTGTTGGTGTCACACGTCCGCCTGCGCCGCAGAGTCGAGCAGCTTGAACAGCAGATCCGCGCATTTGATGGCAACCTGCCACAGCAGGAAGCAACAGCGGAAGCGCCGCAATCGGATGAAAAAAAGGGCTCTCCCTGGCCCGCAGTCAAAGCAAAGGAACCAGAAGTCAAAACGGAGGTGGAGGGCACCGCACCGAAGCCACAGAAGATACCGGCACCGGCGTCGGCCGGAAGTGACCGTATTGCAATATTGAGCGCTTGGTTGCGCGAGAACTGGTTCTACGCGGTTTCGGCGCTGTCATTGGCTTTGGCTGGCATATTTCTGGTTCAATACGGAGTTGAAAGCGGGCTGTTGTCGCCAACGATGCGCGTCGTTGCCGCTTTGATATTCGGCGTCGCATTGATCGGTGCGGGGGAGGTGATCCGCCGGAGGTTTGGTGACGACGAGTCATCGGCCACGGCTTACCTGCCATCCGTCTTTTCCGGGGCAGGGCTGGTGACGCTCTTCGGTGGGTTGTTGGCGGCTAGGCAGCTATACGAACTGATTGGCCCCGAAGCGGCACTAATCGCAATGGTGGTCGTTGCGCTTGTAGGGCTAATTCTGGGCTGGTTCCACGGTCCCCTGTTGGCTGCGGTCGGTCTGATCGGCGCGTTTGCCGCACCTTTCGTGGTAGGAGGTACTTCATCGGATCCCGGCTGGTTGTACGGGTACTTCTTTGTGATCGCAGTCCTTGGGTTGGGTATAGACACCGTGCGGCGTTGGGCATGGATATCCATCCTGACGCTAGTAGGGGCATATGTTGCGTGCCTACTGCTTGTGCTTTCCGCTCCTGTGACCGAACCGGGGTATCTGGTTGGTGTGACGGCATTGGCGATCATCGCAATTGTTATCCCCGTTAGGCGCATCTGGCCTGATCACGAGGGACCGATGATCAGTGAGATCATTGCGACTAAAAAAGGTCTGCAGTGGCCCGAGTTTCCCACGCGCCTTGCCTTTGGCGCGGTGACGGTCACCTCAGTGATCCTGGCAATACACTGGCCTGACACGGCCGCCGAATTTTGGCTGGGCGTCATGCTGTTGGCAGGTCTCACGCTGGCATTGCTGACTTGGGCCAGCTACGCGCGGGCGTTGCAGGATCTGACTGTACTGCCTGCTGTCGGGCTGATGTGGTTCGTTCTGATCCACGGTTGGGACTATGGCGCTGTCGCGCGCCGGTTCGCCGAAACCTACGCCGAAACCGCTGAGGCGGATGCCCCATGGGCAGTAACTCTGCTAGTGGCTTTGGGCGCGTTGATCTCGGTCCTTGCAGCTTGGCGATCTTTCCGCGCAACCGAGTACCCGGCAATTTGGGCCGGTGGCGCTGCGGTTTTTGCGCCAGGGTTGGCTATCGCGCTAGAGCTTGGATGGCATCCTGCAGAGGTAATCGGGGCATACCCTTGGGCCCTGCATGCGGTTGCGTTGGCGGTGATGATGGTCATTCTGGCCGCACGCTTTGCGCAGGTCGATGGCGAAAATCGGCTGCGGGCGGCATTGGTGACCTTGTCGGCTTTGTCCTGCCTGACCTTTGCTTGTGTAATTGTCCTCAGCTCAGCCGCCCTGACCATTGCATTTGTCGCCCTGATCGTGACCGCGGCTGTGTTGGATCGACGCTTTGATTTGCCACCGATGGGGTGGTTCATCTGGGCCGGTGTGTTTACCGTAACGCTCCGACTTGTGCTAAACCCCGGTCTGGATTGGGCAAACGCCGCGCCGGTCGCGGAAATGGCGCTTGTCTATGCTACAGCGACCATAGGATTTCTCGGGGCATGGGCCATCCTGCGACCGTTGAACCGACCGGTCGTCGCCCTGCTTCTGGAAAGCGGGGCTTGGGCGACGGCTGGCATTTTGCTGTCCTTGCTATTGCTGCGCTGGCTCGAAGGTTTTGGGGATGGCGGTGCCCACGACAGCCACTGGGGTCTGGGGCTGATGTCCCTGATCTGGCTGTTACTGGCCTGCGCGCAGGTGCGGCGGTTCGAATTGGGCGGGAAACTTAACTATGCGCGATACGGGCTGGCGTTGTTTTTTGCGGCACATGGTGTTGTTCGCCTGGCGCAAGCGCTGACTGAGGCGAATCCTTTGCTTAATCCGCACGCCGACCCGGTGCTTGGGGGGGCGTTGTTGAATACACTTGCGGTTGCCTACCTGTTGCCTGCAATTGTTTTGGCGTTGTCGGCAGCTTGGCTGCCCGCACTGCATCCGCGCTTGAAGCAGGCGTGCTTTGGGCTGGCGATAGCATTGGGGGCAGTCTGGCTGGGCTTGACCATTCGCCATGTCTGGCAGGGGGCCAGCGGTATGTATGAAGGCAATGGCGTGACCCAGCCCGAGCTTTATACATACACCATGGCTCTGCTGCTTATTGGTGCGGGGCTATTCTATCAGTCACTCGCCCGCCGGTCGGACATGATGCGCAAGGCGGGGTTGGTTGTTATCGGGCTTGCCGTGGCCAAGGTTTTCCTGGTTGATATCGCTGGTTTGGGTGGGCTGATCCGTGTGTTCTCTTTGCTGGCGCTGGGCCTTGCTTTGGCTGGCCTGGCATGGCTGAACCGTTGGGCCAAACTGCGCCATTCGCCGCAGGACCCGGAACCACTGGACCATTAGGCGCGGGCGTCCTATAAGCCCGGCATGTATGACCGTATGGCCATCATTATTCGAATTATATCCCCGGCGCTCTGATATCGCGAGACGCCGGGCAAAGGTGCTTGAGAATTCGCACTGACCGCTTCGATCCAAACACGACAAGATCATCCTGAGGACGCCCCCAATGTGCGCCGACACGACCCAAACACCTGACTACAAAGACACGCTGAACCTGCCCAAAACCGACTTCCCGATGCGCGCTGGCCTGCCCAAGCGCGAGCCTGCCTGGCTGGAGCGGTGGGAGAAAATCGGTGTCTATGACCGCCTGCGTGAAAAAGAGAACCGCACGCCCTTCACGTTGCACGATGGCCCCCCTTACGCCAATGGTCACCTGCACATCGGGCACGCGTTGAACAAGACGATCAAGGACATGATCGTACGATCCCATCAGATGATGGGTCATGATGCGCGCTATGTGCCTGGCTGGGACTGCCACGGCCTGCCAATCGAATGGAAGATCGAGGAACAGTACCGCAAGAAGGGTAAGAACAAGGATGAGGTGAACATCGTCGATTTCCGTCAGGAATGCCGCAAGTTCGCCGAAGGCTGGATCGACATCCAGCGCGAAGAGTTCAAGCGTCTGGGCATCACCGGCAACTGGCCCGACCCCTACATCACCATGGACTATCACGCCGAGGCGGTGATCGCCGATGAGTTCATGAAGTTCCTGATGAACGGCACGCTCTATCAGGGCTCGAAGCCTGTGATGTGGTCGCCCATCGAGAAAACCGCTTTGGCCGAGGCTGAGGTCGAGTACCACGACAAGGAAAGCTTCACCATCTGGGTGAAATTCAAAGTCGTAAATGCGGACGATCTTGATGACGCTTTTGTTGTGATCTGGACGACGACTCCGTGGACCATGCCGTCGAACAAGGCGGTCGTTTATGGCAAGGATATCTCCTACGGCCTGTACGAAGTCACTGGCGCACCTGAGGAATGCTGGGCCAGTGTCGGAGACAAGTTCCTGCTGGCGGACAATCTGGCCGCCGACGTGCTAGGCCGCGCCCGTCTGAACGACGACCAGTGGACCCGCGTCCGCGATGTGACCGCCGATGAACTGGAAGGTGTCCAGCTGACCCACCCGCTGGCTGGTGCCGAGGGCGGCAATGGCGAATGGGACGACATCCGTGACTTCCGTGCGGCTGAGTTCGTGACCGATACCGAAGGAACCGGCTTCGTTCACTGTGCGCCGTCGCATGGTATGGAAGAATTCGAACTCTATCGTGATCTTGGCATGCTCGAGCAGGTCATCACCTATAATGTGATGGACGATGGCTCGTTCCGCGCCGATCTGCCGTTCTTTGGTGGCAAATACATCCTGTCCCGCAAGGGTGGCGAGGGTGATGCGAACAAAGCGGTCATCGACAAGCTGGTCGAGGTCGGAGGGTTGCTGGCGCGTGGCAAGATCAAGCACAGCTATCCCCATTCGTGGCGCTCGAAAGCGCCGATCATCTATCGCAACACGCCACAGTGGTTTGCGTCCGTTGACCGCAAGCTGGACGATGGCATGGGTGAAATGGGCGACACCATCCGCGAACGCGCCTTGCGTTCGATCGACGAGCTGGTGAAATGGACGCCGCAGACAGGTCGCAACCGCCTGTATTCGATGATCGAAGCGCGCCCGGACTGGGTTCTGTCCCGCCAGCGTGCGTGGGGCGTGCCGCTGACCTGCTTCACCAAGAAGGGCGCTCTGCCTACCGATGCGGATTACCTGCTGCGTAATGAAGACCTCAACGCACGCATCAAGGCGGCGTTCGAGAAAGACGGCGCGGATGTCTGGTATACCGATGGCTTCAAAGAGAAGATCCTCGACGGTATCGCCAACCCCGACGATTACGATCAGGTCTTCGACGTGCTGGACGTGTGGTTTGACTCAGGGTCCACCCACGCTTTCGTTCTGCGCGACCGCGAAGATGGCACCGAGGACGGCATCGCGGATGTCTACATGGAGGGCACCGACCAGCACCGCGGTTGGTTCCATTCCTCGATGCTGCAGGCCTGCGGCACCAAGGGTCGTGCGCCGTACCGCAACGTGGTGACCCACGGCTTCACACTGGATGCCAAGGGCAACAAAATGTCCAAGTCGCTGGGCAACACCATCGTGCCGGAAGAGGTCATCAAACAGTACGGTGCCGATATCCTGCGCCTTTGGGTGGCTCAGACCGATTACACCGCCGATCAGCGGATCGGGCCGGAGATTCTGAAAGGTACCGCCGACAGCTATCGTCGCCTGCGTAATACCATGCGGTTCATGCTGGGTTCGCTGGCGGACTTCACCGAAGCTGACCGGGTGAACTCTGCGGATATGCCGCGTCTGGAACGCTGGGTGCTAAGCCGATTGGCCGATCTGGATGAACAGGTACGCAAGGGCTATGCTGCGTTCGATTTCCAGGGCGTGTTCAGCGCTGTGTTCACCTTTGCCACAGTCGATCTGTCTTCCTTCTATTTCGACGTTCGCAAGGATGCGCTGTACTGCGACGGCGACAACCTGCGTCGCCGGTCTGCGCGCACCGTGCTGGACATCTTGTTCCACCGTCTGACCACCTGGCTGGCGCCGGTTCTTGTCTTCACCATGGAAGAGGTTTGGCTGGAGCGGTTCCCGGGTGACGACAGCTCGGTCCATCTGGTGGATTTCCCCGACACGCCCGCCGACTGGCGCGACGCCGAGCTTGAGGCGAACATGGCCAAGGTTCGCCGTGTCCGTCGTGCCGTCACGGCTGCGCTTGAGGTGCAGCGTCAGGACAAGGTCATCGGCTCGAGCCTCGAAGCCGCGCCGATTGTTCATGTCGAAGATGGAGAGATCCGCGATCTGCTGGCGACCTTCGACGTGGATGACATGTGCATCACATCCGGCTTGTCCGTCACCGGCGATCCGGCCCCAGCCGAAGCATTCCGCGTGCCCGAGATCGAGGGCGTCGCGGTGGTCTTTGAAAAGGCCGAGGGCGAGAAGTGCCAGCGTTGCTGGAAAATCTTGCCCGACGTCGGGCTGCACGCCCATCCGGGCGTTTGCGGACGCTGCAACGACGCATTGGGATAATCAACCAACCCCCGGCCAGATTGGCCGGGGGTTTTTCGTTCCAACCTTGCGCGCCGGTCGTCGATCTGAGACGCTGTTTTCATGTCGATGATTGCCGTTGAAACTCAGTTTGGCCGTCTTGGGGTTGAAGAAACCGACGGGGCCATCACCCGCCTTGTCTGGAACGGGCGCAACGAAGGCCCCGCCACGCCGCTGTTGCAAGAGGCTGCCGCACAGTTGACCGCTTACGATCAGGGGCAGTTGGATGCGTTCGACCTGCCTTACCATGTTGACGGCTCAGAATTTCAAAGACAGGTTTGTGACCTAATGTACGCCATTCCGTTGGGGGAAACCCGCACGTATGGAGACATCGCAAAAGAGCTGGGTCAGCCTCCGCAGCCGGTGGGGCAGGCCTGCGGCGCGAACCCGATCCCAGTGATCATTCCCTGCCACCGGGTGCTGTCCGCCAATGGTCTTGGCGGTTTCTCTGGCGATGGTGGGGTTGAGACCAAAGTGGCCCTTCTGCGCCATGAACGCGCGGCTGGCTTGCTGATCTGATCCGCGAAAACCAGTTGCAATCCACGTGTTCGCGGCCCAACCTATATCAGTTACTGAATTTGAAGGACCGCATTGCATGACTGCCCATACAGACCCGGCCGCTCGCAAAAAGGCCATCATTGACCGCTTGATGTCGCTGGAAGAACAGGAACTGGCAACCGCGCAGGCACATTACGATGCCTTTTTGAAGGACTCGCAGCTGGATGACCGCGAAGGCCACGATAAGGATGATATTGCTGCCTCGCGCGAAAATGCGGATCTGGCGGCGGCATTTGATGCACCCGTTCATGCGCATCACGCCAAGATTGATGTGATCGAAAACACGGATTTCAGCCTGACAGACCGGGTTCAACCAGGCGCAGTGGTCAAGTTCAACAATCGTCGGTTCGTCGTCTGTGTTTCGACCACGCGGTTTGATGTGGACGGCAAGACCTATATGGGGATTTCAACCCAGAGCCCGATTTTCCTAGCCATGACCGGTTTACAAGAAGGCGATGTGTTCACTCACAACGGGACCGAGTTTGAGGTTGAGGAAGTCCTGTAACCCCTAGCTGTTGCGTTGCGGGATCAACTGCTGTGCGATGCCCGCCGAAACCAGGTAGAGGCTGGTTATAACCAGACCCCAATGCGCCCAGCTTTCTGGGTGAAAGTCGACCCATGCTGCCCACCCAGCGAAAAACGTCCAGGCGAATGCAATCGGCAGTGAGACGTTACGCCAGCGTTCCGTTCGCACCGGGTGAATGAATTTCAATGGCAAGAACATTGCCAGCGACAACAGCGATACCAGCAGCAAGATCACCCAAAAATTGGGTTCCAGCGCGAAGATCACGATGACGAACATGTTCCAGCAGCCCGGAAACCCAGAGAAAGAGTTGTCCTTGGTCTTCATCCGCGTATCCGCGAAATACATGGCGCTGCCGAAAGTGATCACGATGATTGCAAACCACCCGGTCCAACCATCCATCAGCCCCGATTTGAACAATGCGAAGGCCGGGATGAAGACATAGGTCAAATAGTCGATGATCAGGTCCAGCAGAACGCCGTCAAATTCGGGCGCGTTCTTTTTGACGTGGTAATGGCGCGCAAGCGGACCGTCGATACCGTCGACGATGAACGAGATCACCAGCCATAAATACATCAAGCTCCATTTTTCTTCGACGGCCGCGAGCATGGCCAGCATTGCAAAGACGGCACCAGTCGCGGTGAACAGATGTACGGAAAGGGCTTTGAGTTTTATTGTCATTTGTGTCTCTTGGACGATGCGCGCTGCAGATGCAAACTAAAAGCCCGGCCAGTGTTGAATTCCGGACGTCAACGGGTGAATCGGAATTAAGCCTTGGGGTGGGCGCGGTTGTAGACTTCCATCAGCCGGGCGGTGTCAACGGCCGTATAGGCCTGAGTGGTGGACAGCGAAGCATGGCCCAATAACTCCTGAATGGCGCGCAGATCGCCGCCGGCGGATAGTAGGTGGGTGGCAAAACTGTGCCGCAATGCGTGCGGCGTGGCGGTTGCCGGCAGGCCAAGTTGCATCCGGGCCTTGGCCATCACACCCTGAATCGCGCGAGGATTGAGCGCACCACCACGCACACCGCGGAACAGAGGCTTGTCTCGGGACTGTGGGTGAGGGCAGAGCTGCAGGTAACGCTCAACGGCGGTGCGGGCCGCCGGAATAACAGGAACGATGCGTTCCTTATCACCTTTTCCCATAATGCGCAGGCTGTCCGGCAATGGCGCGTCGCGACCTGTCAGGGACAATGCCTCGGAGATCCGCAGGCCACACCCATAGAGCAGCGTGACCACAGCGACGTCGCGGGCCGAGATCCAATCGTTGGTTGACTGCAATTCGACCGTGTCGATCATCGCTCGAGCGGCGTTTTCGGCCAGCGGTCTGGGGAGTTTCTTGGTGAATTTTGGAGCGCGTGTGGACAGAACGGCGGTGGGTTCAAAGCCTTCACGCTCGGACAGCCAGCGGTAGAAGCTTTTGACCGCTGACAGTTTTCGCGCCAGTGAGCGCGCGCCAACTCCTGCACCGCGCTGATCGGCCATCCATGCGCGCATGTCAGACACGGTGATCCGGGCCAGCGGGGCCAGTCCCTGACGTTCATTGTGGTGCAGCGTCATGAATGACAGAAACTCGGTGACATCACCGCGATAGGCGGCCTGCGTGTTTTCCGATCGCCCCGCCAGCGCGCTCAAGCTGTCCAGCCAATGTTGTAACGCGTCGCGGCAGGAGGGTGAGATCAGGCTCACGACAGCCAGTGGCGCATCGAACGTTCAAAGACGCCAGCGAAGAATGACAGAAGGTCGGTGCCCAATTGCGGCGAGAAGTGATTGCGGTCCCGCGCGCTCATCACGATCATGCCCGGAAGGCGGCCATCGCCCAGATCCAATCTCAGGCAGGCCTCTGACCGCAGGTGATCCGCGTTAGCTCCGAAAATTCTATGGGTCGGGTGGAGGATCTCGCGTAGCACCACGTCGCGGGCTGGGCCGCTGCGGTCGAAGGTCAGGTAGTTGTCCACGAAACCGGGTTCAACAACGGACAGAACACCGCCCAATGTGTCTATGGCGGGGTCTTCCTGCGTGGCCGTGGATTCCAAAATCAGTTTGACCCGATCAACACGCAGGATTTCGGCCACATCCGTGCCGAGCGTGCGCAGGAAGTCTTCGAATTCGGCCGGTTCCAGCATGCGGATGATCGCGCGATGAACCTGATTTGTGCCCGCGAGGTTTTCGTATGCAGCGGCGATGACTGACCTGTGCGTGTCTTCCAGCCTGTCCAGTCGTTCCTCGAGCCGCTGCATGGCGATGCCGCGCAAATCGATGACGTTGTCACCGCGCGCCTGCTCGTTGGCTGTTACAAGGGCCTGCATCAGGTCCTTGTCGTCCAACACGGCGTCTGGTTCGGCCAGAATCGCGGCGCGCAAGTTATCCTTGAGTTTGGTGTTGCTGCTCATGTCCCGCTCGGTCTTTTTTTGTTTAGGGGCTTATAACACGAGTTTTAGCGGTTTCCTTGGAAAAAATGCATTGGCAGTGCATTTCATTCCAGTTGTTGCGAATGGCTCCCGCCTGCGAAACCTTGATCAAAGATCAAGGCTTGGCAGTTGGGCCGGGCGCGGCACCTGGCGGTGCCGCGCGGTCGCGCAAATGCTTAGAGGATTTTCTGACCGGTCTTGGCCCAGTCGGCCAGGAAGGTTTCCAAGCCTTTGTCGGTCAGCGGGTGGTCAGCCAGTTTCTTGATGACCGCTGGAGGTGCCGTGATCACGTCGGCGCCGATGCGGGCGCTGTCGGTGACGTGGTTCACGGTGCGGATTGAAGCCGCCAGGATTTCGGTCTCGTACCCGTAATTGTCATAGACCTGACGGATGTCTGCGATCAGGTCCATACCGTCAAGGTTGATGTCATCCAGACGCCCGATGAAAGGCGAGATGAAGGTAGCGCCCGCTTTTGCGGCCAGAATTGCCTGATTGGTCGAGAAGCAGAGCGTCACGTTAACCATCTGGCCTTCGTCGCTGAGTGTTTTGCAGGTTTTCAGACCGGCCCATGTGAGTGGCACTTTAACAGCAATGTTCGGTGCAATCTTGGCCAGCTTGCGGCCTTCGGCGATCATATCTTCGGCTTCGGTGGCCACGACTTCGGCCGAGACAGGGCCGTCGACCAGATCACAGATCTCTTTGGTTACTTCCAGAATGTCTCGACCTGATTTCAGGATCAGCGAAGGGTTGGTGGTTACACCGTCCACCATGCCCAGATCGTTCAGTTCGGCGATGGCGTCGATCTCGGCTGTGTCTACGAAGAATTTCATGCGGGCAGTCCTTTGATGGGTTGGCCTTGGTCGCGGATGGCTTTACCTCAAAGAGACCCATGCTGAAACCCCCTGGCCCAAGGATATGCGGTGAGCACTCAGGAGTATTTTGACCAAGGTGAGCTGGTGGCGGTCCTGACTACACAGCCGCTGGACCGGACGCTGGATTACAAGGCGCCCGAGGGTGGGTGTTTTCTGGGCGCGTTTGTTGAGGTTCCGCTAGGGCCACGAAAAGTTCTGGGCGTTGTTTGGGGGCCGGGGCAAGGTGGGTTCGATCTGAACAAGGCGCGGTCGATAATCCGCGTGCTTGAGGTCGCGCCAATGCGCGAAGAGATGCGCCTGTTTCTGGGGAAGGTCGCCGATTATACGCTGACGCCGATGCCTGCGATGTTGCGTCTGGCAACCCGTGCACCGGGCTTGGGCGACCCACCGTCGATGCGTAAAGTCTATCGGCTGGGAACTGGCGAGCCGGATCGAATGACCGACGCCCGGACGCGTGTGCTGGAAGTTTTGCGTGACTATGGCGGACTTGCTTTCACCCTGAAAGAACTTGCAGAACAGGCCGGTGTGACGTCTTCGGTTGTCAAAGGGTTGGTCAAGCAGAGCGCAGTTCGGGAAGAGGACAGCCCAAGGGACTTACCCTATCCGCATCTGGATCCGGATCTGCCGGGCAAGGCGCTGACCAAGGATCAGGCGGCGGCGGTTAAGAAACTGCATGAAGGCCAAAGGTCCGGAGAATATGGAACAACGCTGCTAAAGGGCGTTACGGGCTCGGGCAAGACCGAAGTATATCTGGAGGCGGTGGCCGAGGCGCTGCGCATGGGAAAACAGGCGTTGGTCTTGCTGCCTGAGATTGCGCTGACAGCGGAGTTTCTTACGCGGGTGGAGGCGCGGTTCGGTGCTCGCCCGGCAGAGTGGCATTCAGGCGCGACCATGACGGAACGCCGCCGGGTCTGGCGGATGGTCGGGCAGGGGGACGCCCAGATGGTGATCGGCGCGCGCTCGGCCCTGTTCCTTCCATTTCGAAATCTTGGGCTCGTGGTGGTAGATGAGGAACACGACACTTCTTACAAACAAGAGGACGGTGTGCATTACAGCGCGCGGGACATGGCCGTGCTGCGGTCCGCCATTTGCGGCGCGCGGGTGATATTGGCCAGCGCAACGCCTTCGCTGGAAAGCTGGGCAAATGCCGAGGCGGGCAAATACGAACGGGTTGATCTGACTTCGCGCTTTGGCGCTGCGGTTCTGCCAGAGATGAAGCCCATCGACATGCGGGCCGAGCAGATGCAGCCGGGGACGTGGATTTCTCCGTCTCTGCGGCAGGCAGTGCGGCAACGGATCGAGCGGGGCGAACAGTCGCTGCTGTTCATCAACCGCCGCGGCTATGCGCCGGTGACGCTGTGCCGGGCCTGTGGCGAGCAGATCGCTTGTGATCATTGCGATGCGCGGATGGTTGAGCATCGGTTCCTGAAACGCCTTATGTGCCACCAATGCGGTGAGACCAAGCCGATGCCCGCCACCTGCCCGTCCTGCGGGGTCGAGGGAAAACTGGCTCCGGTCGGGCCAGGAATTGAGCGTCTGGCCGAAGAGGCCGAAGCGACCTTTCCCGAAGCGAAGATCGCGATGCTGAGCTCTGATCTGTTCGGATCGGCCCGGGCCCTGAAGGCCAAGATCGAAGAGATTGCCCAAGGCGATGCGGATATCATCATCGGGACGCAGTTGGTCGCCAAAGGGCATAACTTTCCCAAGCTGACTCTGGTCGGTGTGATCGACGCCGATCTCAGCCTCCACGGCGCTGATTTACGCGCCGCTGAACGGACGTTCCAGTTGATGCGTCAGGTTGCAGGCCGCGCAGGCCGGGCGGATAAGCCAGGGCAAGCGCTGTTGCAAACGTTCCAGCCCGAGCACCCGGTTATCCGTGCGATCTTGTCCGGGGATGAGGAAGGCTTCTGGAAGGCCGAGGCTGCCGGGCGGCAGGCGGCTGGTGTACCACCTTATGGACGAATGGCGGGGATTGTCCTGTCCGGACCCGAGGTGGGACCGGTGTTCGATATTGGAAATGCGATGGCCCGCAACGATGCACCCCTGCGCGATATCGGGGCGCAGGTCTTTGGACCGGCTCCAGCCCCCATCGCCCGCATTCGTGGCCGACACCGTGTGCGATTGCTGGTCAAAGCCCCGAAAGGTGCGCCAATTCAGGATGCAATCGCACGATGGATCGCGCCCTTGCGTCTGAAGGGCGACCTGCGCTTAACCGTGGATATCGACCCGCAGAGCTTCTACTGATCTCTGCATCAGCGCAGACCCACTGTGCGCGCGCTGCTTCCCTCTCGCCAAAAACAAAAAATGGGCGTAGAGGAGTCCCATGCTGAAACCAATGCCCCTATCCGAGGCGCAGAGCCTTCCGTTCTGGCGTCGCCCAGTGACGCTCCTGTTCATGATGGCGCTGACCATGCCCATCGCCTTCAACGGGTGGAGCGCATTGCTAAACAACTTCGTCATCGAAGTGGCGAATTTCGATGGAGCGGACATCGGATTGCTGCACACGGTGCGTGAAATCCCTGGTTTCCTAGCCGTTGGCGTAATCGCGGTAATCATTTTTGTGCGCGAGCAGGTATTGGCGATGATCTCGCTTATGATGCTGGGCGTGGCGACTGCGGTAACCGCATGGTTCCCCAGCCTTGGTGGGTTGCTGTTTGTCACTCTCTTCAGCTCGATCGGGTTTCACTACTACGAAACGGTGAACCAATCGTTGCAGCTTCAATGGCTGCCCAAGGACCGCGCACCGCAGGTTTTGGGTTGGCTGGTTGCCATGGGGTCCGCCGCGACAGCCGTGGTCTATGGCCTGATCGTTCTGACATGGGACCGGTTTGATCTGTCCTACAACCTTGTTTTCATGGCCGCTGGCGGTGTGACTACCTTGCTGGCGCTGTTCTGTCTGTTTGCGTATCCGCAATTTGATGCCCCAACTCCGCAGACAAAAAAACTGGTCCTGCGCCGTCGTTACTGGCTGTATTACGCGCTGCAATTCATGGCCGGTGCACGACGTCAGATCTTTGTCGTGTTCGCGGGCTTTATGATGGTCGAGAAGTTCGGGTTTGAAGTTCACGAACTGACCAGCCTCTATCTGATCAATCTGGTGATCAACATGGCGGCGGCTCCGATGTTGGGCAAGGCCGTATCGATGTTTGGTGAACGCCGCACGCTGATCTTCGAATATGCCGGTCTGGCGATCGTCTTCGCAGCCTATGGCGGGATCTATTGGTTCGGTTGGGGCGTCGTGTTGGCCGCAACTCTGTATGTGATCGACCATGTACTGTTTGCGTTGGCACTCGCGTTGAAGACCTACTTCCAAAAGATCGCCGATCCTGCGGATATCGCACCGACGGCTGCAGTGGCCTTTACCATCAACCATATTGCCGCTGTGTTCCTGCCGGCGCTTTTGGGTCTGCTGTGGGTTATCTCGCCTGGCGCTGTCTTTGCGCTGGCCGCTGCGATGGCGATGATCTCGCTGGGTTTGTCTTTGCTGATCCCACGTCACCCGGAACCGGGGAACGAAACGATCCTGTCGAAATACGCAGCAGCGCCAGCAGAATAGGCGCCAAAGCTTGACCTTGGCGGGCCATCGCCATAGGCGCTGTGTCAATTGATACAGGAGGCCCCCATGCCCACATTCACTGCGCTGACCACGTTGACCGGTAAAAAATCTGCCGAAGGGCTGGGCGAAGCGATGGAGCGACTGGATCCGGAACCCACTGGTGTTGGCGTCTTTGAGGTAGAGGACGGTTCCGGCCTGTGGGAAGTTGGCGGGTATTTCACTGAAACTCCGGACGAAACCGCGCTGGCCGTTCTGGCCGCCGCGTTTGAGGCGAAGCCTTTCGTAGTGTCAGAACTACCTGAAACAGATTGGGTGGCCCATGTGCGCCGGGAATTGGCCCCGGTCGAAGCAGGGCGGTTCTTTGTCTATGGCAGCCACGATGCCGACAAATTGCCCGAAGGACGTATCCCTTTGCTGATCGAGGCCGCAATGGCCTTTGGCACTGGTCACCACGGGACCACTTTGGGGTGTCTGAAGGCGCTAGATCATCTTCTGAATGACGGATTCACGGCCACCAAAGTGGCCGATATTGGCTGTGGTACGGCCGTGCTGGCCATGGCGGCAGCCCGAGTCTGGGAAGGTGAAATCATCGCCAGTGATATCGACCAGGTGGCCGTTGATGTCGCTGAGGCCAACCTGAAGGCAAATGGAATGGCAGGCGAAGTCCGTTGCGTGGAAGCGGCTGGGTTTGATCATCCTGAGTTGGGCGCGATCGCGCCTTACGATCTGATTTTCGCAAATATCCTCAAGGGTCCCCTTGTTGCTCTGGCTCCCGAAATCGCAGCGAATCTGCGTGTCGGAGGCTATGCGATTTTGTCCGGAATCCTTAACGAACAAGCCGATGACGTGGTTTCTGTTTATCTACAAAACGGGTTCAATTTAGCAAGAAAAGACCAAATTGGTGAGTGGACGACGCTAATATTAAGCAAACAGGGCTAAATCTAGGCCATTTGCTGGAGCTTTCTGGAATTTCGCCTCGATTTTGTCGCATTCTGTTTTTACCGTCTTAACCTGGAATCGGGGGGCGGTTTTGGAGGCTGCCATGACGGGAAAACAACTTGAATTCGATCAGCGCGTTAATCGCCTGAACAAGAAACATGCTAAACTAAGCCGTGGCTATCGCGCGACGATGCGCAAGGACGGGCTGGTTGTGATGAAACCACAAAGGGTGAAGTCAGCTTTGCCCCTGAAGTTTCTTCTGATGTGCCTGCTTGGGTTGTTCGCGTTCAAGACGTTCTTGCTGACAAGCCTTGGCCCATCGGGCTATCAGTACAGGGTTGATGCATTGAACGAAGGCACCTCGGTTGAAAAAGCGGGTGCGTGGGTTATGCAAATCGACCCGGTCTCGCTGATGCTTTCGCAACAGCTGGCGGGGCTTCTTCCCTAAAATCAGGGCAATGTAACAGAAACGCCGCGCATTCTGCATGCGCGGCGTTCTGCTTTGCCCCCGAGGGAGGGAAGGGGCATATGAGTGGGTGGTGCGTTAAATCTTAACGACGACCTTCGGCCACGACGTCAATATCGCCACGGCACAGTCCGATATCTTCCAGCTCACGATCTGTCAGACCGCTCAGCGTGTTACGTGTCACACGGGCGTCATTCCATTCGACAACGGCGTTCACGACCGATGCGAAATATGCGCCGATACGGCCAACGAGGCCGAATGAGCCAGTGGTGGTGCGGGTTGTGTCCAGTGCAGCCATATCCTGTTTCCTTCTGGTTTGAGTTTACGTTTTGATCGTTCGTTCTGAGCCGCATCTAGTGCCGCCAATTCGGCTGTGCAAGTGCGGAAATTGCAACCGTCCTATGCATTTTTTGCAGGGCTAGAAATTCATTAGAACCCCTTAATTTATTGACCATTTTTGGTTCATGAAACGTGTCGATTTCAGACTTTTGGCTGTCGCAAACCGGCCGTTTTGTCGCGCGCGAAACAGGTCTGTCGTTTTTGGACATTCCGTCAATTCGCTTGGAAAATGTTCACGCTTCGTGCTAATCCGTAAGAAAGATCACAAAAAACCCGAGCAGGCCGAGGCAAAACATGCGAATTTTGGGCATTGATCCGGGGCTTAGGACCCTGGGATGGGGCGTCATCGAATCGCATGGTAGCCGCCTGAGCCATGTTGCAAACGGGTTGTGCAAGTCTGACGGCGATGATTTGGGCGAACGCTTGCTGTCGCTGCACAATCAGATCGTCGAGGTCATTGCAGAACATCAGCCCGACCAAGCAGCGATCGAACAGACCTTCGTCAACAAGGACGGGGCTGGGACGCTGAAGCTGGGCCAGGCGCGCGGCGTAGCCTTGCTGACGCTGGCGCAAGCAGGGTTGCCTGTCGGCGAATACGCACCCAACCGCGTCAAGAAAACCGTTGTGGGCGTTGGCCATGCTGAAAAAGAGCAGGTCCTTCACATGGTCAAATTGCAACTGCCTGGCTGTCAGCCCAAAGGGGCGGATGCGGCAGACGCGCTGGCGATCGCCATCTGTCATTCATATTACGGAGCCGCGCCACAGGCGCGCATGAAAGAGGTGCGGGCATGATTGGAAAACTGACAGGACGTCTGGATTATCGTGCAGCCGACCACATTCTGATTGACGTCCGTGGGGTCGGATACCTCGTCTATTGTTCGGACCGGACCATGGCCGCATTGCCGGGCGTGGGCGAGGCCGTCTCGATCTATACTGACATGGTCGTTCGCGAAGACCTGATGCAGCTTTACGGTTTCCTGTCATTGGTTGAAAAGGAATGGCATCGCCTGCTGTGTTCGGTTCAGGGTGTTGGTGCAAAGGTGTCGCTGGCCATTCTTTCCGCTCTGGGTCCGGATGGGGTCAGCCGAGCCATTGCGCTTGGCGATTGGGGCGCCGTAAAGGCCGCGAAAGGCGTGGGCCCGAAGACGGCGCAGCGGATCGTGCTGGATCTCAAAGATAAGGCGCCGGGTGTGATGGCAATGGGTGGCACTGTGACCGAGGCGATGGATGGCCCCGAGTTGGAGGTCGTTGAGCTGTCTGAACCGGCACCGGTGCCGAAACGGGTGGCCAAACCTGTTTCGGGATCAGCTGCTGCATCCGCGGGCGCATTGTCGGCCCTTGGCAATTTGGGCTATGGACCGTCCGAGGCGGCCTCGGCCGTGGCCGAAGCTGCCGCAAGCCTGCCCGACGCGGGTGAGGCTGAATTGATCCGGGCGGCGCTCAAGCTGCTGGCACCGAAAGGGTGACTGAATGGTAGACGCCGATCCCACTTTGCGCCCCGAGCCCATGCCCGAGGATAACGATCGCGCCCTGCGTCCGCAGGGGTTGGATGAATTCATTGGTCAGGCCGAGGCGCGGGCCAATCTACGCATTTTTATCCAATCCGCCCGCCAGCGAGGCGAGGCGATGGATCACACACTGTTTCACGGCCCGCCTGGGCTGGGTAAGACGACGCTGGCACAGATCATGGCGCGCGAATTAGGGGTGAATTTCCGCATGACCTCAGGGCCGGTTTTGGCCAAAGCCGGTGATCTGGCCGCGATCCTGACCAATCTGGAATCCCGCGATGTGCTGTTCATCGACGAAATCCACCGGTTGAACCCGGCCGTCGAAGAGGTCCTGTACCCGGCGATGGAAGATTTCGAGCTGGACCTGGTGATTGGCGAAGGTCCGGCGGCACGGACGGTGCGGATCGAATTGCAGCCGTTTACTTTGGTCGGCGCAACCACGCGAATGGGCCTGCTGACGACACCTTTACGCGACCGATTTGGCATTCCGACGCGATTGCAGTTCTACACGGTGGACGAGTTGCATGAGATCGTCACACGCAACGCCCGCAAACTGGGCGCACCTGCTGATGACGCAGGCGCCCGCGAGATTGCGCGCCGATCACGCGGCACGCCGCGGATTGCGGGCCGATTGCTGCGACGGGTGGTGGATTTCGCCATCGTCGAAGGCGACGGGCGCATTACCCTCGATCTGGCAGATGGCGCGCTGACGCGGTTGGGTGTGGATAATCTGGGCCTGGATGGCGCCGACCGGCGATACCTAAAGCTGATCGCTGAGAACTATGCCGGTGGTCCGGTTGGGATTGAGACCCTGTCGGCTGCACTGTCGGAAAGCCGCGACTCGCTGGAAGAAGTGATCGAGCCCTATTTGCTGCAGCAAGGTCTGATCCAGCGAACGCCACGGGGGCGAATGCTGGCGCAGAAGGCTTGGACGCATCTGGGAATGGCGGCACCAAAGGGCCAGAGCGATCTGTTTGGTTGAAGCTGAGGCCTTTAGATTTTATGCCTTCGGCGAGAGTACTTTCGAAAAGATGAAGGATTGGGCGTGACCCCCGAAGACATTCAGTCGTTGTTCACCCGTGAAAGCGGAGAGTTCCTGTTCGCACGTTGGGGGCGACCCATCGTGCCCATCGTCTTTGGGGTCGAGGATGAAACGTTGACCACCGTCAAGGGCGCTTTTGAGGCCGTCGTAAGCTTGGCCGATCACAAAATGGCCGAGACGGATCCGGAACTTGGTGCGAACTGCATGGTGTTCTTCTTCCGTGACTGGAAGGAACTGTTGGAGGTCCCAGATCTGGATCGGTTGGTTCCCGATCTTGCGCCGCTGGTGGATCGGCTGATCGCGGCGGATGCAAATCAGTATCGGGTGTTCCGCTTTGAAGAAGACGGTGCGATCCGGGCCGCGTTTGTTTTCCTGCGCATGGACGAAGAGCTATCCAAGGTTCCGGCCGAGACTCTGGCACTTAGTCAGGTAGTGCAGACCATCCTGTTGTGGTCCGACACCGCTTTTCGAACGCAGTCGCCGCTGGCGGTCGCGGGTGAGGCGACGATCTTGCGCCCGGACATCGCCGGGTTGATCCGCGCAGCATACGATCCGGTATTGCCGGGAGCCTCACAGGATCCGGCGCACGCTTTGCGGCTGTTCGCGCGGTTGCAGTCGCAGTCTTAGGGCCGATAGAGGCTATTTACGATTGGATGCGTTTCGGTGTTGAAATGCAGTCAACAGGTCGCTTCCCGCGTCGTAAAAGGCATCACTACCCACCAAATCTGTCACACCGTATCTGTCCAGCTCTGACCGCACATGGGGGTCGACCAGTAGGAAAACCAGCTTGATGTTCCTCGCCTGCAGGAGCTTTAGGACGTTGCGCAGCGTGTAGCCTGCGGTGAAATCCACGTCATCAATGGCCGAGGCCTCGATGCAGAACCACCGAACTTCGGTGTCGGGGTTTCGAGTGATTGCGGTGATCTCATCCGACAGCCGCTGTGCATTCGCGTAGTACAGGCTGTGAGAGAAGCGATAAATCACCAGGCCGGGTTCGAATTGGTTCGGCCCGGCTATGGATTTTGAGTGCCAGCCGCCGTCTTTGTATTTGACGATCACCGAGTTCTTGGGGTGGTACCCACGTCGGGTATGGTCGATCAGTGACAGGACCATGGCAAAGATGATGCCCTGTTCGACCCCAACGAAGACGACAACTGCAGTTGTGGCGACTGCAATCCAGAATTCGGATCGGGCTTGTCGGTAGATTGCAATCAGGCCCTTCAGATCGATCAGTTTGAGGCCGATCAGAAACACGACAGCCGACAGCGCCGCATTTGGCAAATAGGCTAGTGGGCCAGTCAGGAAGAGGATAACCACTAAGACAATCAATACGGTCGTTAGTTGAGCCACCTGACTGCGGCCACCTGCGCTCGCCACCATCTCGGTTTTTGTCGGGCTGCCATTTACAACGAATGTGCCCGAGAAGGCTGCCCCAAGATTGGCCAGACCCAGCCCGACAAGGTCCGTGTTCTCGCTGAACCTTTCTTCGTAACGTGCCGCGTAGGCCCGCGAGGTCGCGGCGCTTTGGGCCAGTATCACAACGAAAATGGACAATGCAGTTGGCAGCAGTTGTTTGAAAAGGGTCCAGCTCCAATCCACGTTTGGGATCGACAGAGCAGGCAGGCCGCTGGGCACCGGGCCCAGTACGGCGATGCCGGATGCCGAAAATTGCAAGGCCCAGCTGCAAAGGATCACTCCAAGGATGGCGAATAACGGGCCGGGTAGCTTCGGGGACAACCGACGGCATCCGACAACGACCGACAGAACCGCCAACGAAACCGCCAACGTGGGCCAGCTTGTCTGACCAATGTTCTGAAAGACTGCCTGTAGCTTGGCGATGGTTCCGTGGCCTTCACTTTCGATCCCCAAGAGGCCTGGGATTTCCCCGGTTGCGACCTGAATGCCAACGCCTGTCAGGAAGCCGACAAGGACGGTTCGGGATAAGAAGTCAGCCAAAAACCCCAGTCCGATGAGGCGCGCTGCAATCAACAAAACCGCTGCCATCAGCGCCAGTAAGGACGCCAGCGCCAGATACTCGGACGAGCCCGATACCGCCATGCCGGCAAGGGCCGAGGCCGTGATGGCCGCCGTAGCAGAATCCGCGCCCACAACGAGGTGGCGGGACGAGCCGAACAAAGCGAACAGCGCCATTGGGATAAGGATCGTGTACAACCCTGTCACAACCGGTGTACCCGCGATCTTGGTGTAGCCCATGACCTCGGGGATCGCGAGGCAGGCAAAAGTCAGGCCTGCCAAGACCTCGGCAGGCAAGGTCGCGCGGTCGAACGGCAAAACGCCCTGAAGGACTGGAAGAAGGAAATTTCTTTCTTCATTTTGTCCTTTAGCCATTGAAACCCCTATCGTTTCACTCGGTCTGGCTGAAAGCCTAGAGGGCAAATCGCCAAAATTCGATAGCCGACTTGGGAAGGTAGGAATTTTGCTTACAAGGGGATTGCAGGAGCCGTGGCAACCATGCATCTGTTTCAAAGCAGGCTTTGCCCCGCGCGCAACGTTTTTTAGAGACCGGACCTGATATCATGGCCAATGAAGCTGATGCGCCCCACACGCATATCTTTCCGATCCGGGTCTACTATGAAGACACCGATATGGGCGGGGTCGTCT
The DNA here is from genome assembly GCF_056537985.1 of Ruegeria sp. BI12. Classification (NCBI taxonomy): domain Bacteria; kingdom Pseudomonadati; phylum Pseudomonadota; class Alphaproteobacteria; order Rhodobacterales; family Roseobacteraceae; genus Ruegeria; species Ruegeria sp. BI12. The sequence continues at coordinate 637,757 of NZ_JBQFSL010000001.1, forward strand.
ATCACGCGAATTATCTGAAATTCATCGAACGCGCGCGGTCCGACTATGTGCGCCGGTTGGGCAATGATCAAAACGCAATGCGCGATGGCGGGATCGTCTGGGTCGTGCGCCGGATCGAAGCGGATTACCTAGCCCCCGCGAAGTTTGATGATGAGTTGATTGTTGAAACCTGGCTTTCGTCGCTCTCTGGAGTGCGGTTGACGATGGGACAGTTGGTCAAAAGGGGCGATACCGAGATTTTCCGGGCCTCAGTAACTGCGGTTTGTATGAACGCTCAAGGCAAGCCGGTCCGCCTTCCGGCAGAGATTCGCGCATTGATGTAACAATTTGTCGGTCCGGGGTGGTTATGTTGGCTTTTCGTAACCAACTGGGATAGCGTTTGGCAAAACAAGGCCAAATAAACGGCCGTCAGGCAAAAACAAAGAGCAGGTTCATGGAAGCTGAAACGCTGGCGCTGGCGCAGGAGATCGATTTCTCCATGTGGGGGCTGTATGCCCGCGCGACATTTATCGTCAAACTTGTGATGTTGATGCTTATCGGTGCATCCATCTGGTCGTGGGCGATTATCATTCAGAAATTGATCAATTACCGTGCCGCCCGTCGCGAAGCGCAGGTGTTTGATGAATCCTTCTGGTCCGGCAACCCGCTGGATGAGTTGTTCGAACATATCGGACCGCAGCCCGACGGCAGTTCCGAGAAGATTTTCGCCGCGGGCATGATCGAATGGCGCAGGTCACATCGAACAGACGGTGGATTGATCGCAGGGGCCACCGCACGGATTGACCGCTCGATGGATGTGGCGATCGCGAAAGAGGCCGAAACGCTGCAAAAAGGCTTGCCCATTCTGGCGACTGTCGGCTCGACTGCACCATTCATTGGCCTTTTCGGGACAGTTTGGGGCATCATGAACGCCTTTATCGAGATTGCAGAGCAACAGAACACCAACCTGGCCGTTGTGGCCCCAGGTATTGCCGAGGCGCTGCTGGCCACTGGCCTGGGTTTGCTGGCTGCGATTCCGGCGGTGATTTTCTATAACAAGCTCAGCTCAGACAGTGATCGGATCGTGGGTGGTTACGAGGCTTTTGCCGACGAATTTGCCACCATCCTGTCGCGTCAGTTGGACAGTTAAGATGGGCGCCGCGGTTCAGCAATCTTCGGGTGGAAACGGGCGCAGACGCGGGCGTCGTCGCGGGCGTGCCCAGCCGATGGCTGAGATCAACGTGACGCCATTTGTAGACGTTATGCTGGTGTTGCTGATTATCTTTATGGTGGCGGCACCGCTGTTGACTGTTGGCGTGCCGGTGGACCTGCCCAAAACCGCGGCAAGCGCCTTGCCGGGCGACAACGAAGAGCCGCTGACTGTCACGATGACTGCAGAAGGGCGTGTGCAAATTCAAACCACGGATGTTGCGCGCGAAGAGTTGATTGGCAAACTGCGCGCCATTGCGGCAGAGCGTAGCAGTGACCGGGTTTTCCTTCGGGCCGATGGTGCAATTCCATACGCGCAAGTGATGCAGGTCATGGGTGCGCTGAATGCAGGCGGGTTTTCCAATGTGGGGCTGGTGACCGACACCGGTGGCCCCGCGCTGGACGAAGGTGGAGAGTGAGGCCGCGCGGTGGATACCGGCACCAAGATCTCGGCAATTGCCCATGTCAGTTTGATTTCATGGGCTCTGTTTGGCGGTACCTTTCGGTCCGAACCATTGCCTATGCCCGTGCAGGATATCTCTGTGATCTCAGCTGAGCAGTTTGCCGCTATGACAGCACAGAGTGAGGCGCCCGAGGTGCCGACACCAACCGCTCTGCAACAGCCTGATGCGCCTGAGGAAGAAATTCCTACCCCTGAAACGGTGGAAGAGGAACCGCCGACGCCTGAAGTGTCCGAGCCCAACGAACCAGAACCGGAGTTGGAACCAGAACCGCTGGCACCCCCACCCGAACCGGTCGAGATTGAACAGCCCCCCGCACTAGAGGCCCCGGAACCCGAGGCCGTCGTCCTGCCCACGCCGCCAGGGCCCGATGCGCAGCCTCGGCCTGCGGATAAGGTCGCGCCGGAACCCGTTGCGCCGCCACCGCCTGAGGCCACACCGGATGATATCGAGTCCCCGGCCGTATCGCTGGACGAAGGAGCAGAGGTTCAGCAAGAACAGCAGGATCAGACCGCACCCGAGGAGGCCACGGATGAAATCGTGACTGAGGCGGAAGAAGCCGAGGAATACGCGCCGCGTACTTCTCCGCGCCCGCTGGTGCGACCGAACCGACCGACGCCGCCGGCAGAACCTGTGGTGGCCGAGACCGAAGAGCCGACCGAACCGGAGCCTGCGCCCACTGATGAAACCGCTATCAACGATGCACTGGCCGAAGCATTGGCGCAGGGCAGCGAACCGACTGGCCCACCGCTGACCGCAGGTGAGAAGGATGCCATGCGCCTGGCGGTGTCGAAGTGCTGGAATGTTGGTTCTTTGTCCACGGACGCGCTGCAGACGGTTGTGGTCGTCGGGTTCTCGCTGACACCGGATGGCAAGGTGATTGGCGGTACGCTGGAAATGCTTGACAGTTCCGGCGGTACTGACGCGTCTGCAAGACAAGCGTTTGACGCCGCCCGACGAGCGATTTTGCGCTGCGGGGCCAAAGGATACGCTCTGCCTACTGACAAATACGATCAATGGCGGAATATTGAGATTACATTCAATCCCGAGAGGATGCGGATCAAATGATGAGATTTCTGACCAGCCTGTTGCTTGGCCTGACAATTCTGGCAGCGCCGGTATACGCCCAAAGCGGACCACTACGTCTTGAGCTGGATCAGGGGATTATCGAACCCTTGCCTTTTGCGGTGCCGAATTTCGTCCCCGACGGCCCGGCCGCCGCGCAATTTGCCAACGACATCTCGCGTGTTGTTGCGGCCGACCTGACCGGAACCGGGCTGTTTCGCGAAATCTCGTCGGATGCATTCATCAGTCGGGTCAGCAGTTTCGAGGCACCGGTGCAGTTCGCAGATTGGAAGGCAATCAATGCCGAGGCACTGGTGACCGGGGCCGTTAACGTTTCAGGCAAGCGTCTGACGGTGCGTTTCCGGGTTTGGGATGTGTTTTCGGGTCAGGAACTGGGCAACGGTCTGCAGTTTTCCGGCACAACAGACGGATGGCGGCGCATGGCACATAAGGTGGCCGATCAGGTCTATAGCCGTGTGACCGGTGAAAGCGGCTATTTCGACAGCCGCGTAGCATTCGTCTCGGAAAGCGGACCCAAGAACCAGCGGCAAAAGCGTCTGGCCATCATGGATTACGACGGTGCGAATGTTCAGTACCTCACTGACAGTGCGGCTATTGTTCTGGCACCACGGTTTTCACCCACAGGTGATCGGCTGCTGTACACCAGTTATGAAACCGGCCAGCCAAGGATCTACGTTCTGGATGTCGACCGCGTCAAACGCACCGAACTGAAGACGCAGGAGGGCACAATGAGCTTCTCGCCGCGCTTTTCGCCCGATGGACGTTCGATTGTGTATTCGCTGATTCAGGGCGGCAACACGGACCTTTGGAAAATGGATCTGGCCTCGGGGCAAAGTGTGCGCCTGACGAACACACCTGCCATTGAGACCGCGCCCAGCTATTCCCCGGACGGTTCGCAAATCGTGTTTGAAAGCGATCGCTCTGGCACGCCGCAACTCTACGTCATGCCTTCAAACGGCGGCGAGGCGACGCGCATTAGCTTTGGCCAGGGCAGGTATGGAACACCGGTCTGGTCGCCGCGTGGTGATCTGGTCGCGTTTACCAAACAGAATAAAGGCCGTTTCCACATCGGGGTCATGCGCTTAGATGGCAGTGAGGAACGCCTGCTGACTTCGTCCTTCCTGGACGAGGGACCGACATGGTCGCCGAATGGCCGCGTCATTATGTTTACCCGGGAATCGCAGGGTGCAAGTGGTCGGGCGACACTGTATTCGGTGGATATTTCGGGCCGTAACCTGCGGCCAGTGCAGACACCTGATGGCGGTAGCGACCCATCCTGGGGACCACTGCAGAAGTGATCGTGGCAGGGGGTTGGAAAAGTTCACAAATTTCCTGCACTGTGATAACAGAGACAGCAATAAAGAAATAATACGACGAGGCACCTGAAATGAATGTATTGGGCAAAGTCATAGCATTGGGCGCACTGGGCATAATGGCCGCCTGCACCAACAACGATCCTTCGGCACTGGGCGGTGGCGCAGGGGGTAATGGTTCGATCCTGCCGGGTTCGCCCAGTGATCCCCGCTCTCCAGCCTATTTCCAACAAACCGTAGGGGACCGCGTGTTGTTTGAGGTCGATCAATCGACCCTGACCGCGCAAGCACAGACGATTTTGCAGGGGCAGGCAGACTGGCTGCTTGCCAACACGGATTTCGTCGCCACGATCGAAGGGCATGCGGACGAACAGGGCACCCGCGAGTATAACCTCGCTCTGGGCGCGCGACGTGCAAACGCGGCGCGTGAATACCTTATTTCACGTGGCGTTGCGGGCAACCGTTTGACCACCGTCAGTTACGGCAAGGAACGCCCGATCGAAATTTGCAGCACCGAGGAATGCTATTCCAAAAACCGCCGAGCGGTGACGGTTCTGACCGGTTCAACTTTGGGGTAAGATGATGCGAATTGCAGGATGGGTTCTGGCGGCGGTCATGGCGACCGCCGGCGTGGCAAATGCACAGGATCAGCAAACCCTGGCGGATATCCGTCAGGAACTGACGGTACTGCACGTCGAAATTCAGCGCCTCAAGCGCGAGTTTTCGACCACAGGCTCGCCAGCGCCGAACCTGGCCGGCAGCTCCGTTCTGGAACGCGTTGACGCCATCGAGGCTGAATTGCAGCGCCTGACCCGTCAGACCGAACAGTTGAACCAGCGTGTGCAGAACATTGTCACCGATGGCACCAACCGGATCGGCGATCTGGAATTCCGGTTGGTTGAGCTGGAAGGCGGTGATCTCAGTACGCTTGGCGAGACGTCGACCTTGGGCGGCGAAACCGAAATCACAGCTGCGGCACCGACAACACCTACTACCCCGACGACACCGAATTCGGTGGAACAGGGTGAACTTGCAGTAGGCGAGCGCGCTGATTTTGATACCGCATCGCAAGCTCTGGCAGAAGGCAACTATCAGGCCGCAGCGGATCAGTTCGCCGCGTTCGAGACGTCATATCCCGGAAGTCCACTGGCACCCGAGGCCAACCTGAAGCGCGGACGGGCGCTTGTTGGGGTCGGTGATACGCGCGAGGCTGCACGGGCCTTCTTGGCCAGTTTTACCGGTGATTCAGAAGGTGCATTCGCACCCGAGGCGTTGTTCGAGCTGGGCTCGGCGCTCGGGCGCTTAGGGCAGACCGATCAGGCTTGTATCACCCTTGGTGAAGTAGGCGTGCGTTTCCCATCTTCGGTATCGGCCACGAATGCCACGCAGGAAATGGCAAGCCTGGGCTGTTCTTGACCGAAAACGTTGAAAGACTGCGCGCCGAGATTCGGGCGCGCTTGCCCAAAACCCTTCCACCTCGCCTTGGTGTGGCTGTGTCCGGCGGGGGCGATTCAGTCGCCTTGCTATTGCTGCTGAACGAAATTGTGCAAGGCGCGCAGGTTGAGCTGTTTGCGGCGACAGTTGACCACGGATTGCGTCCCGAATCCGAAGACGAAGCGCGGAAGGTAAGCACCCTTGCCGCAGGTCTGGGCATCGCGCATCAAACCCTGAATTGGAAAGGTTGGACCGGTGACGGGAACCTTCAGGATCAGGCGCGTCAGGCCCGCTATAGGCTGTTGGCCGAATGGGCCAACAGCAATGCGATCAGTGCGATTGCGTTAGGTCACACCGCGGATGATCAGGCCGAAACCTTCCTAATGCGCCTGGCGCGCGCTGCTGGGATCACGGGCCTGTCCGGCATGTCGAATAAGCGAAACATGAATGGTGTGACGCTGTTGCGGCCAGTGTTGGGCGTCACACGACAGACGCTGCGTGACTACCTTTCGGGCGAAAGGGTGGATTGGATCGAAGACCCCTCGAATCAGGACATGAGGTTTGACCGGATTAAGGCGCGGCAAGCCTTGATTGATCTCGCGGAATTGGGAATCACAGCGAAGTCTTTGACCCGGGTCGCCGAAAATCTTGCACAAGCGCGCGATGCCTTAGAGTATTTTACGCAGGAATCCGCCCGAAAAATTGCCAAGGTGGAAACCGGAGACGTGTGTTTGGATCGTGCGGCCTTTCAAGCCTTGCCAAGGGAAATCCAGCGCCGGCTTTTGATCGGCTGCATTGCCTGGATAGCCGGGCAGGGGTATCCGCCACGCCAAACTTCGGTGGATCAGGCGGTAAAGGCCGTTGAAGACGGCTGTGGTACCTCGATCGGCGGTTGTTTGTTGGTCCCACAGGCCAATAAGATGTGGATTTGCAGAGAGCTAAACGCAGTACAAGGTGAAACCGTGCGTCCTGGCGAACTGTGGGACAGGCGTTGGATTCTGTCAGGAGATTCGGTTGCCGACGCGCAAATTCGCCCATTGGGCGAGGAAGGCTTGCCAAGGGTTCCGGATTGGCGGAGCCTGGGCAAGCCGCGAAAGGTATTGTTGGCGTCACCAGCCGTTTGGCGAGCGGATGAACTGATTTCAGCGCCAAATGCCGGGTTCGCGAACGGATGGTCCGCTGAATTGGCCGTTGGAACGCCCGAGTTTCACTCTTCTTTTTTATCGCATTGAACCTGCTTGAATCATCTCTATTTTATAGAGCAACCCGGCAGATCCCCATCTGCCGAAATCTTTTGGGAGATTTTCCTTGGGCAACGCTCGCAATATCGCCTTCTGGGTCGTTCTGTTTCTGCTGATCCTTGCACTGTTCAATTTGTTCAGCGGACCAGGCGGAACGCTTCAGAGCAATGAAAGAACTTATTCGGATTTCGTAACTGCTGTTGAAGCAGGCGAAGTTAAGAACGTGACCCTGGATGGCGAACAGATTCGCTATACCACGCAAAGCGGTGCCAGCTATGTCACCATCAAACCCGGCGATGCCGAGGTCACCAAACTGCTGATTGACGAGAGCATTCCTGTTCGCGCGGAGAAACAGCAACAATCTGGCTTTCAGTCGTTCCTGATCACGCTGCTGCCATTCCTGCTGCTGATTGGTGTTTGGGTCTATTTCATGAACCGGATGCAAGGCGGCGGAAAAGGCGGTGCAATGGGCTTTGGCAAGTCCAAGGCCAAGATGCTGACCGAAAAGCATGGCCGTGTGACGTTTGACGACGTGGCGGGCATCGACGAGGCCAAAGAAGAGCTGGAAGAGATCGTTGAATTCTTGCGCAACCCGCAGAAGTTCAGCCGTCTGGGTGGCAAGATTCCGAAAGGCGCGCTTCTGGTCGGTCCTCCGGGTACCGGTAAAACGTTGCTGGCCCGTGCGATTGCGGGTGAAGCTGGTGTTCCGTTTTTCACTATTTCGGGCTCTGACTTTGTCGAAATGTTTGTCGGCGTCGGTGCTTCCCGCGTGCGCGACATGTTCGAGCAGGCCAAAAAGAACGCGCCGTGTATCGTCTTCATCGACGAAATTGATGCCGTGGGTCGCCATCGTGGCGCTGGCTACGGCGGCGGTAACGACGAGCGCGAACAGACCCTCAACCAGTTGCTTGTCGAGATGGACGGGTTCGAAGCCAATGAAGGTGTGATCATTCTGGCGGCTACCAACCGTAAGGATGTTCTGGACCCAGCCCTGCTGCGTCCGGGCCGGTTCGACCGGAACGTGACCGTTGGCAACCCAGACATCAAAGGCCGTGAGAAGATTTTGGGCGTGCACGCGCGCAAGACACCCCTGGGCCCTGACGTCGATCTGCGCATCATCGCGCGGGGTACACCGGGTTTCTCGGGTGCTGATCTGGCGAACCTCGTGAATGAGGCTGCGCTGATGGCCGCGCGTGTGGGCCGTCGCTTTGTCACCATGGAAGATTTCGAGAACGCCAAAGACAAGGTGATGATGGGGGCCGAGCGCCGCAGCATGGTGCTGACCCAGGACCAGAAGGAAAAGACAGCCTATCATGAGGCCGGTCACGCTGTTGTCGGTCTTGAACTGCCGCTGTGCGATCCGGTTTACAAAGCGACTATTATTCCGCGCGGTGGAGCGCTGGGTATGGTTGTGTCGCTGCCTGAAATGGATCGCCTGAACTATCACCGCGATGAGTGTGAACAGAAGCTGGCGATGACCATGGCTGGCAAGGCTGCCGAAGTAATCAAGTACGGCGAAGATCACGTTTCGAACGGTCCGGCCGGTGACATCATGCAGGCCAGCCAACTGGCGCGCGCCATGGTGATGCGCTGGGGTATGTCGGACAAGGTCGGTAACATCGACTATGCCGAGGCACACGAAGGCTATCAGGGTAACACTGCTGGTTTCTCGGTTTCAGCGCATACTAAAGAGCTGATCGAAGAAGAGGTGAAGCGCCTGATCCAGCAAGGGTATGAGCGTGCACACAAGATCCTGACCGACAAGAACGAGGAATGGGAACGCCTGGCGCAAGGGCTGCTTGAATACGAAACCCTGACCGGGGATGAGATCAAGCGTGTCATGAATGGCGAGTCGCCCAGCGAAGGTGATGACGAAGGTGACAAGCCGGATGAAGGCAGCGCACCCAGTGTCACGGCCATTCCCAAGACCAAGGTCAAAAAGACCCCGCCCGAAGGCGGGATGGAGCCGGAACCTTCGGCGTAAAGAAATCAGACCCGGGCACAGTCCCGGGTCTTTTCTTTTGCGCTTTTCATTTGGACCAGTCTGACCTTTAGTGCGATTTTGACAGTCCGCAGTCGAAGAGGATTTCAAATGCCGGTTTTGCGCGAAACAGAATTCACGGGTGAAGTTGTTTGGCTGGGCCATGTGCCCGCGGGTGACTCGATTCGATCCAAAGCGGTCGATGCTTTGGATCTGGATTTCTCAGGCGACAAAGGCGAACGGCATGAGGGGCTGAACCGTCCATCCTGTGTCCGGGTCAAGAACCTGTATCCGCAAGGCACCGAAATCCGCAATGTCCGTCAATTGTCGGTGTTGTCCGCCGAAGAAATGGACGCAATAGCCCAAGAGATGGGTTTGGAGTTTTTGGACCCATCGTTTTTAGGTGTCAGCATCCTGCTGCGCGGTATCCCGGACTTTACACATCTTCCCCCGTCCTCGCGCCTGCATGTCCGCGACGGTGTCACAATCACCGTGGACATGGAAAACCGCCCCTGCATCATTCCCGGACGCGAGATCGAGGCTGATCAGCCCGGATACGGTCCGTCCTTCAAGCCAGCGGCACAGGGTCGAAGGGGCGTGACCGCGTGGGTGGAACGGCCCGGGCAATTGCGGCTGGGGGATCGGATGACGCTGTTTGTGCCGGACCAGCGCGCCTGGGCGCCATAAAAGTCAAGCATTTTTGATTTGAAACCGTTGAAGTGACGCTACGCCGTTTCACGGCACGAATATGTCGGAATTTCTATCCATTGGGATTGTACACAACGGTATGGATTGATCAGCACCGACCCAATTGCGTCGGTTTGCAGGGAATTCAACCAGGGGTCTTACCCAATGAGCTATAAATCCGACATCGAAATCGCGCGCGAAGCGAACAAGAAGCCGATTCAGGAAATCGGCGCAAAGATCGGCATCGAATCCGCTGATCTGTTGCCCTACGGGCATGACAAAGCGAAAGTCAGCCAAGACTTCATCAACTCGGTTCAGGATCGTGAGGATGGCAAACTGGTGCTGGTCACCGCGATCAACCCGACCCCTGCGGGTGAAGGCAAGACCACCACGACCGTTGGTCTGGGCGATGGCTTGAACCGCATCGGCAAGAACGCGATGATCTGTATCCGCGAAGCTTCGCTTGGCCCGAACTTCGGCATGAAGGGCGGCGCTGCAGGTGGCGGTTACGCGCAGGTTGTTCCGATGGAAGAGATGAACCTGCATTTCACAGGTGACTTCCACGCGATCACTTCGGCGCACTCGCTGCTGTCGGCCATGATCGACAACCACATCTACTGGGGCAACGAGCAGGAAATCGACACCCGCCGCGTCGCATGGCGTCGTGTGGTCGACATGAACGACCGCGCCCTGCGTCAGATCACTGCTTCGCTGGGTGGTGTTTCCAACGGTTTCCCGCGTGAAGCTGGTTTTGACATCACCGTGGCGTCTGAGGTTATGGCGATCCTGTGTCTGGCCAACGACCTGAAGGACCTGGAAAAGCGTCTGGGCGACATCATCGTGGCCTATCGCCGCGACAAAACCCCGGTTTACTGCCGCGACATCAAGGCCGAAGGCGCGATGACCGTGCTGCTGAAAGACGCGATGCAGCCGAACCTGGTGCAGACGCTGGAAAACAACCCGGCCTTTGTCCACGGTGGCCCGTTTGCCAACATCGCACACGGCTGTAACTCGGTCATCGCCACCAAGACCGCGCTGAAAGTGGCGGACTATGTCGTGACCGAAGCGGGCTTTGGTGCTGACCTAGGCGCTGAGAAATTCATGAACATCAAGTGCCGCAAGGCGGGCATCGCTCCGTCGGCAGTGGTTCTGGTTGCCACCGTACGCGCGATGAAGATGAACGGCGGTGTTGCCAAGGCCGATCTGGGTGCCGAAAACGTTGATGCAGTTCAGTCGGGCTGTGCGAACCTGGGCCGCCACATCGAAAACGTGAAATCGTTCGGCGTGCCGGTTGTTGTCGCCATCAACCACTTTGTCACTGACACCGACGCCGAAGTACAGGCGGTCAGCGAGTATTGCGGTGAGCACGGTGTTGAAGCGGTTCTGTCGCGTCACTGGGAATTGGGTTCGGAAGGTTCCGCGCCGCTGGCAGAAAAAGTTGTCGAAATCGTCGAAGGTGGCAGCGCCAACTTCTCGCCGATCTACCCCGACGACATGCCGCTGTTCGAAAAGATCGAAACCATTGCCAAGCGTATCTACCGCGCTGACGAGGTGCTGGCCGACAACAAGATACGCAACCAACTGCGTGAGTGGGAAGAAGCGGGCTACGGCAACCTGCCGGTCTGCATGGCGAAAACTCAGTACTCGTTCTCGACCGACCCGACCCTGCGCGGCGCGCCCACCGGCCACTCGGTTCCGGTACGCGAAGTTCGCCTGTCCGCAGGTGCCGGCTTCATCGTGGTTGTCTGCGGTGAGATCATGACCATGCCCGGCCTGCCTCGCAAACCGGCTGCGGAAACCATCTGTCTTAACGACGCAGGTGAGATCGAGGGCTTGTTCTAAGCCGCCGAATAGGACATCTCGTGGTCCGGGGAATCCCCGGGCCATGAGGAGATTGCGATGCCCACTCTGACACCCCCGCAAGACTGCGCCACTATGCAGGACCTGCGGGTTCAGATCGACAAGCTGGACCGCCAACTGATCGAAATGTTGGTGAAGCGCGCAAGTTATATCGACCGCGCTTCCGAGCTGAAGCCGGGTGAGGGCCTGCCTGCCCGCATCCCGGACCGTGTTGAAGACGTGGTGCAACGCGTGCGCGCAAGCTCGGCCGAGTTGGGAATGGATCCGGATTTGGCTGACAAACTGTGGCGCATATTGATCGACTGGTCGATTGCACGTGAGGAACGTGTTCTCGGCCCAGACTGAATGACCGGGCGCTTCATGCGCCCGATCCGTTTTTTGAAAGAAGGGATCAAAGGATGGTAGCCCAGGTTATCGACGGCAAGGCTTTTGCGGCCAAAGTCCGTGCGCAAGTTGCCGATCAGGTTGCAAAGCTGAAAGAAGAAAACGGCATTACCCCCGGCCTGGCCGTGGTACTGGTGGGCGAAGACCCGGCCAGCCAGGTTTATGTCCGCTCGAAAGGTAAGATGACCGTCGAAGTCGGCATGAACTCTTACGAGCACAAGCTTGATGTCGATACCTCGGAAGAGGACCTGCTGGCGCTGATCGCTAAGCTGAACAATGACCCGGCGGTGCACGGTATTCTGGTACAATTGCCGCTGCCAAAGCATCTGAACGAGGATCTGGTGATCAACTCGATCGATCCGGCGAAGGATGTCGATGGGTTCCACATTTCGAACGTGGGTCTGCTGGGTACCGGTCAGAAGTCGATGGTACCCTGCACCCCGCTGGGCTGCCTGATGATGCTGCGTGACCACCATGGCTCGCTGTCCGGTATGGATGCAGTGGTGATCGGGCGCTCGAATATCGTGGGCAAACCGATGGCGCAACTGCTGCTGGGCGATAGCTGCACCGTGACCATCGCGCATAGCCGCACCAAGGACTTGCCCGACGTGGTCCGCCGCGCAGATATCGTTGTTGCAGCCGTTGGCCGCCCTGAGATGGTGCCAGGCGACTGGATCAAGGAAGGGGCCACCGTCATCGACGTGGGTATCAACCGAATTGAACGGGACGGTAAGAACAAGCTGGTCGGTGACGTCGACTACGCCAGCGCCGCTGAGCGCGCTGGCGCTATTACTCCGGTACCGGGTGGCGTTGGCCCAATGACCATCGCTTGCTTGCTGGCCAACACACTGACAGCCTGCTGTCGCGCCAACAGCCTGCCTGAACCCGAAGGGCTGACGGCCTGACACAAATTGTTGGGGCGCGGATACGTGCCCCAACTCACCTGCATTATTGGCTTGGTTGTTAACAAAGCTGTGACGCCAACATGCTGAATTTCCCCCTCTTTTTGGTTTGAATGTCGGAATGGGGCGTGATAGCCGAAATTTCCCAGCCGCTTAGAATGTGTGATTGTTAGCTTTCCGGGGTTATTGGCTGGGTCCCCGAAAGTGGTTTTCAGTTTGGCATGACTTCAAAGCTAAGACCCCTCTTCAGCCTGTGCAGCCCACAACGTGTGGTGGCCGGAGCGTTCTTTGTTCCTTTGCTAGCTTATGCCTTTCCGCCGTTCCAGATACCTGATTTTCCTTTTATTCTAAGCTTTTTGTTTTGGTTTGGGGTAATGGGCATCGCTGTGGCGTCCACCTGGCTGGCTCGAAAACTGATCCGCGAAACAAGTACTGACCTGAGCCTACCGGTACGTGAACTGGCAATTGCCCTGTTTGTCATGTTGTTGTTTATACCGTCACTTTGGGTGCTGGCTTGGGTTCTGTTTTCTTTTGGGGGCCACAGCCCCCCCGGTGTCCCGCATGTCATAGGGTACAGCGCCTTGTTTACCGCAGGTCTGATTCTGACCAGTCGGGCAGAACCCAAAAACCAACCGCCTTCACCCCCGACGCCGCGACTTGTGCGGCGTTTGCCAGCATCTTTTCAGGGACAGATTTACCGCCTGACCTCACGCAATCACTATGTGGATGTGGTGACCTCGGAAGGCACGTTTACAATCCGGTTGCGGCTCTCGGACGCGGTTGCGGAAATGGAGCCCTCGCGCGGGCATTGTGCGCATCGGTCTCATTGGGTGACAGATGACGCTATTATGGGGGCCGAAAAGGTGGCCGACAGAACCTATTTGAAACTGGTGAACGGTGATCTCATTCCTGTTAGCCGGAAATACCGACCCATGCTCGAGGATGACGGGCTTATTTGATCTCAGCGTGGCATTGGAATGATTTGCGGATGAGGGCCGGTCAAAATGGCCATCGCCTCATCACCCATTAAGTCGCACAGAACCTTCTCAGAGCTTCGCAATCCACCAGTATAAGTGCCATAGGCCGGTAGAATAAGCCGCACGTCGTTCAGTAAAAACGCAGGGCGTGTGATTGTTCGGCCGCGAGCCTTGAGGCGGGTTTTGGGATGATAGTGCCCCGAGATTTCGCCGTGCCCCCCAAGCTGGGCGATATGCCGGAAAACCAGCGGGCCAGCGGTATATTCAGCCAGATGTGTCCCGCCCAGATCAATTGGGCCGGGGTCATGGTTTCCTTCGATCCATATCCATTGTCGCCCTGCCTGAAGCGCCGCCAGCGAGAGCTTTTCAGCGGTACCCAAGGCGGACAACACGTCCAGATCGTCAAAGCTATCGCCTAGGCAAACGACAGTTTGCGCGCCAGTTCTGTCGATATCGGCGGCCAGTCGGGTCAGAGTGTCCTGACTGTCGTAAGGGGGCAGGGCGGGGCCGCCACGCCGCGCCATACGTTCGGATTTTCCAAGATGCAGGTCGCTGACGCATAGCAGCTTTCGGTTTGGCCACCACAACGCACCAGATCCCAGCGCACGCAGGTCTTGATCAGAAAAGGAAAACGCCAATTCGTTCATGGTACGTTCTTTGCCTTTATTGAACTGTGGTGCAAGCGGATTTACGTAGCATTCAAGCCAGCCGCTTGCAGCAGCCGGGCACTTTCTTCGGCCAGCAATCGTTCTTCGGCTGCACCTTTAACCGGTACTTTGCCAACCTCTAAAAACAACGGAGCGGCAAGCGGAGATACCCGGTCAAGCCGCACCAGATCGATCCGGCCGCCAATGCGTTCGATCATCGCCTCAATTCGCCCAAAGTCGACCAGGCCGCGCATTGCTTCCTCGCGGGTGATCTGCATCAGTAAGTGGTCAGGATCGTATTTCAGCAGCGTGTCATAAAGGATATCCGATGAAAACGTGGCCTGACGACCGCTTGTGCGTTGCCCGCCTGTATTACGTTCGATCAGGCCGGCTATGGTCGCCGACGCGCGAAAGGTACGTTTCATGACTGCGTTGCCCGCCAACCACGTCCCAAGCCCGTCCCGCAGCGCGTCCAATTGAAACAATGGGCGCGGGTCGGTTACGGCATCCAGACCCCAAATCAGCGTCGCGTAGTCGGTGGCAACGAAACCCAGCGGGGCCAGACCGGTTTCTTCCATTCGTTTGGTCAGCAAAAGGCCCAAGGTCTGTTGTGCATTGCGTCCGGCAAATCCGTAAACGCATAGATGTTCGCGGCCATCATTTGGAAAGCTCTCGATCAACAAACGGTCGCGTTGCGGCAGTCGGGACATATCTCGCTGCAGCGCCAACCAATCGGCAGTATGGGCCGGCAGTTGCGGCCAATCGGGTTGCGTGAACATGCGCAGAATGCGGTCGCTGAGTTGGGTTGAGGTCGCGAATTTGGTGCCCGAGAACGTGGCTATCTTGGGTTTCTTGTCCGCCCGGCGGGTAACCTCGACCACCATTTCGCGCAGGCCTTCATAGCGCACGATCTGCCCGCCGATCAGGAACGTGTCTCCGGGGGTCAGAGAGGCTGCGAACGCCTCCTCTACCTCGCCTAAAGGCTTACCCCCGCGATTGCGCTTCAGGCGGACCTTCAGCGTGTCTGTGTCCTGTATTGTGCCCAGGTTCATGCGAATACGCTGTGCTGCACGGGGATCCCTTAACTGCCATTTCCCATCTGGCCGTCGCAAAAGCCGCTTCCAGCGATCGTAGGCGCGCAGCGCGTAGCCACCTGTTGCGCAGAAGTCCAGGCAAGCGTCGAATTCCGCACGGCTGAGATCGGTAAATGGCCCGGCAGTTGTCATCTCGGCGAAAAGGGCGTCTGCATCGAATGGTCCAGCCGCGGCGGCGATAAGCACGTGCTGGCACAGTACGTCTCTCGGACCCGGCCCACGCTGTTCGCCGTCCAGATCATGGGCCTTTGCGGCCTCAAGCGCGGCGACACATTCGACCACTTCAAATCGGTTCGCCGGCACCAAAAGGGCTTTGGACGGTGCGTTGTAGCGATGGTTGGCACGACCAATCCGCTGTACCAGGCGCTTGACGTTCTTAGGCGCACCAATCTGGATCACCAGATCCACATCCCCCCAGTCGATGCCCAAATCCAGACTGCCCGTACAGACAATTGCGCGCAAGTCACCGCGACCTATCGCGGCTTCGACCCGTTCACGCTGTTGCCGGTCTAAGCTGCCGTGGTGGATTCCAATTGGCAGTCCTTCGTCATTGGCAAGCCAAATATTGTGAAAGAAAATCTCGGCTTGGGCGCGGGTGTTGTGAAAGATAAGCGTGGTTCTGTGCCGTTTGATCTGCTCAAGCACCGCAGGGATCGAATAGGCCGCGCCGCCGCCGGACCAGGGTGGCATTTCCTGTGTCTTAAGCATTCGAATGTCAGGATCGGGGCCCGGGTCTGCCTGAATGATCTGACACGGATCAGGGTTGCGGGCCAGAAACTGTGCGATGGCTTTCGGGTCTTCAACTGTGGCTGAAAGACCGACCCGGCGAAGTCCAGGACATAAACTTTGCAAACGGGCCAGGGCCAGCATCAACTGATCGCCACGCTTGCTTTCGGCCAGGGCGTGAATCTCGTCCACGATCACGCGCTGTACCCCTGCGAACATCCTTGGCGCGTCCTCGTACGAGGTAAGCAAAGCCAGGCTTTCAGGCGTGGTCAGCAGGATGTGCGGAGGATCCACGCGCTGCCGTTTCTTTTGCGTGGCCGAGGTATCACCAGTTCGGTCTTCAATGCGAATGGGCAGGCCGATTTCATCCGCTGGCGCGCGCAGGTTTCGGCGGATATCGGCGGCCAAAGCCTTGAGCGGCGAAACATAGAGAGTGTGCAGGCCGGGGCGATCGTTTTCCGCCAGTTCGGCCAACGTCGGTAGGAAACCGGCCATTGTTTTGCCGCCGCCGGTTGGCGCAATCAGCAAGGTGGCCGGATCCAATGCCCGGTCAAACATCTCTTGCTGATGTGGGTGGATGGACCAACCTTTGGCGTCAAACCAATCCGTGATCCGGGCGGGAATCTGCGTCATGAATGCAGACTACCCGGCCTGTCCCGGAAATGGCACGGCGTTATTTTACGATTGTCTCGTCTTTAACGAACATGTTTGCCCAGGCTCTGTCGATCAGGTCGGGGCTCATCTGATAGGGGATGCCTTCAAATTCGCAGATCGAAATCATCTGGTCGATCAGGAAGATCGGCTGATAGTTGGCATAGACGTTGTTGATGGTCGGGTATTTGACCTTCAACAAATGCACCAGAGCGGCCTCGTCCAATGGCATGCCGCGCTTGCGGGCGACCATCGCAAAGATTTTCAGGAAGTCTTCCTGCACGGGGCCACCGATCTTAATCTTGAAGAAGATCCGGCGCAGGGCCGCTTGGTCGAAGATCTCGTTCGGGTGGAAGTTGGTTGAGAAGATGACCAAAGTGTCAAAAGGTACTTCGAACTTTTCGCCTGATTGCAGGCCAAGAATGTCCTTGTTTTCTTCCAGCGGAACAATCCAGCGGTTGATCAGCGCCTGTGGCGGTTCTTGCTGACGGCCAAGGTCGTCCACGATGAAGATGCCGCCGGTCGATTTCAACTGCAGCGGCGCCTGATAGGTCCGCGCGGTCGGGTTATAGACCAGATCCAGCATGGAGAGCGAAAGTTCACCACCCGTCACAACGGTCGGACGTTCGCACTGCACATAGCGTGTGTCAAAACGCTTGCGACGGCGCAGGCTGTTGGGGTCGTCGGCCTCCTGTTCGATCGCGGTGTGCACGATCGGGTCATAGACCGTGATGACCTGACCGGCATATTCGATCGCACGGGGCACATAGACGTTGTCCCCCAGTGCATCGCGAATACCGTTCGAGATCGAGGATTTACCGTTACCCGGAGGGCCATACATCAGAATGGATCGGCCAGCACTGACCGCGGGGCCAAGGTGATCCAGCAGGCTGTCGGGCAGAACCAGATGGCCCATTGCACCGGTCAGCTGGTCGCGGGTCACCTGAATATTACGGATCGACTGACGCTTGACCTGTTCACGGTAGACGTCCAGCGGCACCGGCATGGCGCCAAAGTACTCAGACTGGCTCAGCGCGTCCAATGCACGGGCTTTGCCGGCATCGGTCAGCTGATAGCCCATCTCATTGCCACTGTTGGCGTTCAGTGTGCCGGTCGCTTCGATCAGCTTTTGTTCACGGGCTATGTCGACAAGTTCCTGCGTTACCGAACCCGGCAGACAGACCGCATCAGCAATTTCTGAGACTGTATCTACGTTCTTTCGGAAAATCGTCTTCAGCAGAATGTCCCGCATCATCACGATGGGCAGTTTCATTTCGCCCATACCCTTAGGGGCAGGGGGGGCCATAACCGAGGTCGTTTGCATATTCATAAGCGTTGCCCGTCTATCCACTAATCACGCCAAAAGCCCCACAAGGGCCGCTTGCAGAAAATCTTAACCCGCTTTGTGGCAGTACCAAGGCGGGGACAAGGCGGGTTAATGATAGTTTACGAGCCGTAAACAGTGCCCAGGATCAGATAGGCGGTAAGGCTGCCACCCAGAGAAAGACCCATCGGGATGTGTCTTTTGCGGTTCCAGCTTTCCCAATCAGGCGCGAAATTCTGCAAGGCAGAGGCGCGCGCCAACCGATGGGTGGTCCATGCGGCCACGTTCATCGTTGCGAGAACAAGCAGGATCAAAAAATAGTCGCCGGGCCAGATAAAGGGCGAGGCTGCGGTTATAAACTTGACGTCTCCGGCCCCCATTGCGCCCATCACGTTGAATAGGATGCCCACAAAAAAAACGGGCACGATATGCAGCAAATGCCAGACATAGAGCGGCAGATTGATGGTCAGCGGACCTATCCTGACCGCCGACCATTCAGTGGACCACGGCGGCAACACAAACAGGCCGACTACAACGAACACTGCAAGCAGGGCGCTCACCGCGTGGTTCTTGATTTTCATTTCACGCAGATCAGTGAGCGCCACATAAAAGCTGATCGGCAGCACAAACGGCAAAAACCAGACGGCCGCCGTCGCGGGGATGTTCATAGATCAGGCCTCTTCAAGAGCGCGTAGTGAGCGGACAGCTTCCTCATAGTGCTGGGGATGCGTGGCGATGGCTTCGCGGAACAGGTTCTTCGCCGTCGTGATGTCACCCTGTTTGACCGCAGAAATACCCATCGTATTCAGCAACATGGCCCGTTCCACCTGCGTCAAAGGAACAACCGGCATGCTATAGTTGCCCTGTGCGGCCCGGGCCAGCACGAGGTTGTTTTTGGCTGTGAACAGCGATTTGTCCTGACGGATGGCTTCGGAAAACAGCCTTTCTGCGTCTGCGTAATCACCGCGCGACAGCTTGGAGTAGCCCCAGTTGTTCATAACGCCGCCTGGACGCGTGGTTAGTCCGACGGCTGTTTCATAAAAATGATCCGCGCGTTTCCAGTCTTTTCTGGAGTCCGCAACGACAGCCTCCAGGCGGTAACGTTGGAACGTCTCATAGGTCGGGGGAATGGAGTCCAGCGTTGATTTGGCTGTTGCCCAATCTCCGGCGCGGACCGAAGCGGCGGCATACTCGACCCTGTCAACGTTGCTGGCACCTTTCATGGACGACACTTTTTTCCATGCTGAAGCGGCCTCGGTCGTGCGTTTAGCGCGCGTCAGGGAAATCGCGAGGCCCCGCTGTAGGTCGATCCGGCCAGGGTTCTTTGCGGCTGCGCCCTTAAAATAAGTTACAGCCTCGTTCGGATCAGCAGCGGTCAGGAGCACTTCGTTCAGGTTGGTTTCGTCAATGACGTTCACCTCCTGATAGGTGCGCTCGACCTTTTCTTCTTCGGTTTCTTTTTCACAGGCGGCCAAGACCATCCCGCAGATTACCATCGTCGGAATCAAGAATTGTTGGCGCATTTTTTTGCGTCCCTTACTGCTCTTGCCAATGTTACGGGAGCTTGCGCAGCTTGAATTGCCCGTCGCCTTGCTGCTCCAGTGTATATTCTTGTTTTTCCGGGCTAGTATTAACAGGATTTTCCATTTTTGCGAGTGCTAAGCGCAGATTGTCGAGGATTGCGTCACTTTCGCCATTATCCAAAGCAAAGGCGCGCCTGAACATCTGTGCCGCCTCGGGGTATTCGCCCTTTTCCATCAGCACAACGCCCAGGTTATTCCACGCGACGGGCCACTCGGATTCATCCGCTACCGCACGACGCAGTAGTTCCTCTGCCTGACCCAGGCGCCTGAGACCCAGATTTGCAGTGCCCATTGATGCGAGGATTTGCGTTGTCATCCCCTGATCCAGAGCGGCGCGGGAAAAGGACGTCAGGGCCAACTCATATTCGCCCGACGCCATGAGCCGGTTTCCGACGGTCATCGGATCAACGCCTTCGGCTCTGGGGTCAATGCCAGGAGCATCCAGATCGTTTGAAAGGCCCGTTTCTGTGCAAGAGGCCACCACGGCGAGAACCATGGTGGCCTGAAACATGCGGCGCAGCCTGAAACTGGTACACCTGAGGTTTAATTCCATCGGACGCTATCCACCGGATCCACTTTTTGCAAAGTCCGCGATACCTTTTGCCGACGGGCCTACGAGAATGACCAGCAACGGCGGTACCGTCAGCATCATTGTGGCAAGTGTCATTTTGGTTGGCAATTTATTCGCGGCTTCTTCGGCTCGCATTACGCGCTTGTCGCGCATTTCACTGGCGTAAACCCGCAGGGCTTCGGCGATTGATGTACCGAAGGTGGCGGATTGGATCATCACCGTTACAAACGAACTGACGTCCTGAACGCCGCAACGTGTACCAAAGTCTCTGAGGACGTTGTCTCTGTCCTTACCGGCTTTCAGTTCGTGCGCGACAACTTCGAACTCCGATGCGATGTCCGGGTAAGAGACCTTCATCTCGGCCGCGACGCGAACAATCGCCTGATCCAGAGACTGACCCGCTTCGACGCAGACCAACATAAGGTCCAGAGTGTCGGGGAAACCCGCAACAATGGCTTCTTGCCGTTCTGCAACGCGCCGTGTGATCCAATAGCGTGGGAGGAAATAGAACGCACATGCCGGGATCAAGACGCGCATACCCAACTGCGCCGGGGTAAATTCCTGATCACCGGCAAAAACTGTGACCAACAGCACACCAATTGCGACGCCGATCAAACCAAGTGCAAACTGGGCAAAATGGAAAAAGCGAACAGAGTCTTTGGACTGATATCCCGCCTGGCGCAGCTTGAGCTCCATCGCGGACAGTTCTTCCTTGTTCTGGGGTTCCAGGAAGTTCGCAAATTTCTGAAGTTGCTCGTTGCGACTTGCTTGCCGCAGTTTTTCTTTGTTGCCCTTCTTGCTTTCTTTGGGCGCCGCATTCGAACGCTGGAGCTTCTTAAGGGGATCCTCTGGCTGGTTCAGCATCAGTGGCAGGGCCACAAGGATCATGAACAATCCCAAAACCCCGACGACGATAAGTGGCCCGAACGGCCCCAAATTCTCGGTTAGGACTGCATTGATTTGGGAAAGAAATTCCATACTCGAGCCCTCAGACTTTGATGTTCGTAAGAACGCGCATGACGATAAGGTTCAAGGTCAGCATGATGCCGACAAAGAAACACAACGGAATGAACCATGGATGGTCAAGAACTTCGTCATAGTAGTTCGGAGACTTCACCAGAATGAACAACAAGCAGAACACGGGGAAACCAGATAGAAACTTGCCGGACCACTTGGCCTCGGCCGTGATCGCATTGACACGGCGGAATAGCCGGAACCGCGCTCTGATCACCTGGGCCAAACCAGCCAAAATTTCGGCTAGGTTACCACCAGCCTGCTGCTGAATACCAACCGCTACAGACAAAAAGCGCAAATCCTGCATTCCCAGACGTTCGGCCAAGTCTTTCAGGGCTTCACCGACGTCACGGCCATAGGCGCATTCGTCTGCGATGACGCCAAATTCAGTCCCAAGCGGATCCTGCACCTCATTGGCAACAATCTGAATAGTCGAGACAAATGGGTTGCCGACACGAAGCGAACGAACCATCAGTTCAACCGCGTCTGGTAGTTGCTCTTCCATTAGGCTCATGCGCTTCTTGGCTTTGCTACTCACCCAAGCATACACACCGCCCACGCCAATCGCGATCGAAAGCGCAATCCGTAAAACGATCTCAGTTCCTGTGCCGATGCTCAACCCGACATAGGCAAAGCCAGAAACCAGCATCATGATCATGATCAGCTGGCGCGGCGAAAAGGCAATAGCAGCTTTTTGCGCCTTATCGGCCAACAGCGAATAGAGCGGAATGCTCTGGGACTTCATATGCTGCTGCATTTCTTTGCGCAGCTGTTCCAGAACCTGTTCGCGCCCGACGCCTTTCTCAAGCATATCCAGACGCCGGTTCACTCGGCTGTTCAGACTGATGGACTTGCCAAATGCCACAAGATAAATGCCCTCGACCAGGAGAAGAACTCCGACGAAGATTACAACATAGATTAGAGCCTCAACGGGCAGTTGCATATCCGGGTCTCCTTAAACGGCCGTAGGTTCGTAGATGGATGGAGGCAGATCAAAGCCCCACAGACGGAAGCGTTCGGAATAGTGGCTGCGAACACCGGTTGCCGTGAAATGGCCAATAATCTTGTTGTCCGGTGTCAATCCAACGCGTTGAAATTTAAAGATTTCTTGCATCGAGATCACATCGCCTTCCATACCGGTAATTTCGGTAATCGATGTCATTCGACGCGAACCATCCTGCAAGCGGCTGGCCTGAACGATCAGGTTCACAGCTGATGAGATCTGGCTCCGGACCGCCTTGATCGGCATCTCGATCCCGGCCATTGCGATCATGTTTTCAAGCCGCGAAATACCATCTCGGGCCGAGTTGGCGTGGATCGTGGTCATCGAGCCATCGTGGCCAGTGTTCATAGCCTGCAGCATGTCGATCACTTCGGCACCACGCGTCTCGCCCACGATGATGCGGTCAGGGCGCATACGAAGGGCGTTTTTCAGACAGTCGCGCGGGCTGACCTCACCTTTGCCTTCCACGTTGGGCGGACGGCTTTCCATTCGGCCTACATGGGTCTGCTGCAGCTGAAGTTCCGCGGTATCCTCAATCGTCAGGATGCGTTCGGCGTCGTCGATGAAGCTGGACAAAGCATTTAGCGTAGTCGTTTTACCGGAACCCGTACCACCCGACACGATAATGTTCAGCCGGGTGGAAACTGCGGCCTGCAGGTAGGCGGCCATTTCCTCGGTAAACGCGCCGAAATTGACCAGATCGTCAATGCCGAGCTTGTCTTTCTTGAACTTACGAATGGAAACCAGCGAACCGTCAACGGCAATAGGGGGCACCATTGCGTTGAAGCGCGACCCGTCAGCCAGGCGGGCGTCAACATAAGGGTTGGATTCATCGACCCGACGACCCACAGCGGATACGATCTTGTCGATGATCCGCATCAGGTGCTTTTCGTCCTTGAACGTAATGTCACTGATTTCAAGCTTGCCAGCCCGCTCGATAAAAATCTGCTGAGGGCCATTTACCAAGATATCGTTGACAGTATCGTCTTGCAGCAATGTCTCAAGCGGGCCCAAACCGGTGACTTCGTCATACAGTTCTTTGTTTAGCTGTGACCGGTCTTCGCGGTTCAGAACGATGTCGCGGGATTCGAGTATCTCGCTAGAGATCGCGCTGATTTCTGCCCGAAGCTCAGCTTCGCCCGCCTTTTCAAGTGCCGCAAGGTTCAGGTTTTCCAGCAGTTCCCGGTGCAGCTCGATTTTGATTTCACCCAACCGCTCTTTGCGCTTGCGGTCACGGTCCGAAGCGACCGGCTCGGCGGCCTTCTTTTGAAGTGGGCGACGGGCGACGGCGGTCGCTGTGGCCTTTTTTTCCGGGGCAGGCGTTTGCGCCGCAGCTTGGGGCGTTGGGGCAGACTCTACCGGCTGCGCTCCTGGCTGTTTCTTATATCTTGAAAACACGACGGCTACCCCTCTGAAATACTGTTACGCGGCCTCAGCGTTGCTGCTGCCCAAGCTGTGAAGCGATTTTGCAAGTTTCGCGATTTCTCGACGCAACGGATTCTTGGCGGCAGACTTTGCCAGCGGTAAACCGTGATCGCCGCTTTGCATGACGGGCTTTCCACCATCCGGCAATTGCAGATCGATTGAAATGCCCAGACTTTCGCCCATCCGCTTGACCCGACCTTTGCCGTTCAGGTCAGTGAATTTCGGTGCTCGGTTCAGAGCGAACCGGAGCTTGTTGAATGGCAGTTCCTCGGCTTGCAGGGCACGTTTCAAACGCAATGCGTTCTGAGCGGATCGCATATCCAGCTCGATCATTGCAAAATATACATGCGCAGCCTGAAGTACCGTTTCCGACCACTGAACAAGGGTCGTCGGCATATCGACAACGACGTAGTCGAACCGTCTGCGAGCCACCTCGATGACACGCTCAATGTCCTCAGGCGTAATCAGGTCCAACGGAACCATGTCGGATGGCGCAGTCAGGACCTCAAGCTTTTCCTCATAGGTTTGAAGCGCCTGCGAGAATACATCGTCGTCCATCAAAGAGGTATCGGACAGCATCTCAAAAACAGTTTCCCGTCGGGGAAGGTCCAGATAGGTCGACACGCTGCCATATTGCAGATCCAGGTCGATGACGCATACGGAAGGTGCTTCTTTATCGGACGCGGTTGCCAGTTCCCAGGCTAGGTTGACTGCCATCGTCGTCGACCCTACGCCGCCCGCCAAACCATGGACGACAAACAGCGCGCCTTCCTTCGAATCACCCTGCGCTGCCGGAGCTGCCACCGCAGTGGTCGCTACCGGATCAGGTTTGTTCATGCGCTCAATGGCTTCCTGCAGTTCGCCTTCGGGAAGAGGGTAGGGGACAAACTCGTCGGCGCCCTTGCGAAGCAGTTGGTGCAAAGACGCAGGTGTAACGTCCTCGGCGATCAGAACGATCTTGATCTTTTTCTCTTTCGCCTGAGAGATGATTTCGCCCATCAGGGAAAGGTTGTCTTCATCTTCTCCGTCAATGGCAAGCGCAACGAATTCAAGACTTTCTGCCTCAGGCTGGCTGAAAAAAGCCAAGGCTTCGGCAAAGCCAAGGTCGCCCCAACGTTCGCCCAAAATGGTCTCCATGTCTTCGATCAGAAGATCGAAGTTTTGGACGTCACGGCTGATCGTGCAGGCCAGAATGGCAGTTCCGTCATCATGCGTTTTGGCGCTTGTCATTCACACAATCCTCGTCGTCAGAGCGTGCTTACTGTCCGAACATGTATGTTTCGGTTCAGTTCGCTGTTGCCCGGTCGCGGCCAATTCGGGCCACACTTCACCTAATTGTTGAAAAGATGTCTTGGAACTTAGGCAAGAATTTGGCGCAAAAGAACCAATTGTAGGGAAATGGGCGACGATGCCGCCCATTTCTTATGATTATTCAGAATCGCTGCCGCCAACATCGTCACGCTGGACGTAGCTTTCTCTGGTGGCGCTGTCGACGTATTCCCGGTACACGATCTCGGCGTATTTACCATCAAGTATCAACGGGTTGCGATCCATGAAGCCCGACACTTCTGTAACCGTGCGCCTGTTGCGGCGATCTCGGTTTGGAGTGTCGATCAGAGGTCGTGTTTTCCCAAAGGAAACAACAGCTTCCAAGCGGGATCGTGAAATCCCCTGTCGCGTCAGGAATGCAACGGCTGCGTTTGCACGGCGTTGCCCAAGCGACTGGTTATACGCAGTAGAGCCTACGGCGTCAGTATGTCCGTAGACGCGGAACCGCGCTTCGGGGAACTGCTTGATCCATGCCGCTTGCCGCAACAAGACGCGCTGCGCCGAAGCATCGAGCTGAGAGCTGTTGAACGCAAAATTGATCTGCGTCGGCACTTCAGCTGCGAACCGCCGGCCCAGGATTTGGGCGTATGTCAGCTCACCGTTCATGACCTGAACGTTGTTTAGCGTTGCGTTGCCAAAGGCGCCTTGGTCAACTTCGTACCCCGCTTCACGCGTACACGCGGCAACGGCGACTGACAGACCCAGTGTTATTATCCACTTCTGCATTGGTCCTATCCTCTCAATCATTCCAGGATGTAGCCGTATGAGCTGCCAAAGTCCTGTTTGGCGACTTCAGACGCAGCACCCGAACCAACGCGTGTTGTTCGCGCCGTTTTCCCGTTCAGGAACAAGTCAAACTCGGTAGGCGGTTTAACACGGTCAGTCGGTAGAGCCAGAGCTTCGCCACGTGTGGGTGATACCAGATGTGCTGTGACGATGACGACCAGTTCAGATTGCTCGCGCTGGTATTCCGCGCTGCGGAACAAAGCACCCAGCACAGGAATGTCGCCGACCCATGGGATTTGGCTGTTCAAGTCCGCGAAGTTGTCCTGGATCAGCCCTGCAATTGCAAAGCTCTCTCCGTCTCGCAATTCAACTGTTGTCTTAGTCTGACGCGAAATGAATGTCGGCACGTTGTTGCCTGCAATCGAAAAGTTGGAGTTCGGGTCAATCGTTGACACCGATGTTCCCAACTCGAGGTTGATCAGATCACCATCCACCACGCGGGGCGTAAAGAGAACCTGCACACCAAAATTCCGGTATTCAATTGCAATTTGGCCGTCATCGGCCGGAACCGGGATCGGGACTTGGCCGCCCGCCAGGAATTCAGCTTCCTGACCCGACAGGGCTGACAAGTTGGGCTCCGCAAGAGTTCGGGCAAGCCCTTTGGTTTCAAGCGCTTCCAACAGAAGACGTACTTGCGTTGAACCGGCGCCAAAGCCAAACAGGATGGCACCTGTATTTGTCTGTTGGATCGGAATGTTATTGTTAAGCGCGTTCGCCAACGAACCGGCATTGTTCAGTGTGTTGAAACCGCCGGTCACGTCGCCGCCGCCAAAGCCCAATGATGTGGTCAGGCTTTTAGCAACTGACCTGTTCATTTCGGCAAAACGCACTTTCAGCATGACCTGCTGAACGCCGCCAACCGACATCAGGTTCGATACGCGCTCGGGGGCGTAACGTTCTGCTAGTTCCAGAGCGCGGGCCAATTTGGCCGAGCTGGAAAGTGTACCGGAAAGAACGATGCCGTCATTGGCAGTGCGTACTTCAATGGGCTCGCCCGGCAGGATTTGCCGCAGTCTCTCTTTGAATTCAGACACATCAGGCGATACACGGACCCGAACATTGGCCAGCAAGTTGCCGGCCCCGTCGAACAAAGTCAGTGTAGTCAGGCCAGGTGCCTTACCCAAAACATAGATAGTGCGATCCGAAAGCGACGAAATGTCAGCGATGCCTGCGTTGGCGATGCTGAGTTCCGCAAAAGGGGTCTCGCTTTCAACGACAATTGCGCGGTTCATTGGAACGTCCAGCGTTTCCGCTGTACCGTTTTTAACCACGCGAAGGGTTTCAGCCTGGACAGCTGTGCTGGCCGAACTGATAACTAACGCCAACCCCAGAAGGGTTGCGCTGATCCAAGATTTTATTTTCATGTGACCTGCCTCTCCGATCACGCCTCGTTTTAGGTCTAATGCCTTATGTGCGATTACACTGCGCGAATTACGATTTTATTGCAATAATCAATGGTTTCTGGAATTTTCCTTATGTGGGTAATGGGCAACATCCAAAACGAAACAAGCCGCGCTGATCGCGCGGCTTGTGGCTTTAACGTTTTGATTTTACGTTAGTTTGTGCAGGGAGTTATTATTCCTGTATCGACAATCTCGCCGCCGCGGCGCGCCTTTACTGTGCAGACCTCTCGCTCGACTTTGACGGGCGCGGGTGCGGCCTCTTCGATTCCCAGCAGTTTTCTCTGGTCCACCTCAATCGCGGTCGCGATAGTTTCATCCTGCGCACCAACCAGCGCCAGTGACAGCCGCCCTGTGTTTTGGGCTTGGGCGAGGGCGGCAACCTGTTCCGGAGTAATGGCAACAGTTACCGTCCTGGCAATTGTTGTGCCAGTCACATCCGATCCGGCGGTCTGATCGATTGCGATCAGTTCAATGTTAGTTTGGATAAGACGCGTGATCTCTCCTTCGCCACCGGCACCTCTCAGGGATCCAGTCCAGTATACGTCGACATTGTCACCCGGTCGCAGAAAACCGGACACACCCGATGCTACATCAACGCTGATTGCAAAGGCACGCATGCCTTTCTTCAGGCGCGAGGTAAGTCCAGCTGATTCGCCAGGTTGCGTAACTTTGACTTCCAGAAGGGCTTCATCTTTTTCGATTGTACGAAGGATAAAGCGATCTCCTTTACCGTCCTCCGGGAACAAAACGGCCAAGTCCGTAAAGGTTCCTTCAGGAATCGCGTCCTCGGGCCACTGTACGAGTCGCACATCTTCTTCGGTGAGGCGCTCTCCATACTTCATGGGCCGGTTAACGACCGCGACGTCCACGGTCGGAATTGTTTTTACATTTGCCAGAGCGTTTTGGGTAGCCAGCCGCTCCCGCTCAAGTTCCGCCTGCGTTTGACTGATGTAGTCTTTTGCCAAGTATACGGCACCACCGGCTAGAGCGACTCCAATAATCAGAACAAGTCCAAATACCGCACGCATCCAAGTCCCCTCACGTTACTCTATTCTGGTTTTGCGTCGCACAGAATACGACAACATTTGACCCCGGTGTAAATGTAAATTGTGTCGAAAAGGGGGACAATGTTGGATTTTATTCGTGCCCGTTGCGTGGGGTCGAATGGGTATCCAACTCGAACAGCTCTTAATCGCTGAAACTTACCGTGATTTCCATAGTGTCAACTTGATCGGCGACTGTAAGCATCGCAGCACCGTTTTTTGTGTCGATATCTCTGACCGGGCCCGAAATGTAGATGGCTACTACGCTGGCCATAAATGCAACAAACGCCGTCAACACCACCCAGTCAACAGTCACAGCCCCGTCTTCACATTTGCAGAAATTTGAGATTGTTCTAAACATGGGAGCACCACGGCAAGTGTTTGAAAAGTTTCGGGGCCAAGTTTTACAACCCAGCCCCGTTACGTCTCGTCAAAACGATCAGACGCGTACTACGCCTCTGTCGGGTTGGCTATTAGTCAGCCGCCGCTGTTGGGTTGATTTTAACATCGCTCACAACGTTGCCTGCAGTGGTGGTCAGCGCACCACCGACACTGTCCGCAACACCTTTGGTGCCGTCACCGATTGCGGTGTATGCAACTGCGGCCAGGCCAACAACGGCTGCGGTCAGAACGACCCAGTCTACTGTTACGGCGCCGTCTTCGTCTTTGCGGAAGTTCTTGATGAACTTGATCATGTTACGTCCCTCCTAAAGGATCAAAAAAGTCAATTAAACCTCGGCGTCTATCAGAGCTTTCTCTCTCAGTCCGCTCCCGATCGTCTCGGTATGGCACTATGATTGACTGCTGTGCGTGGCAGGAATTGGGCCAAACCCTATTTTTTTTCGACGAAGTTTAACTTTTTGACAGGTTTTTATTTAAGCGCTTGAAAATAAATGTAAAAAAAGTTTTCTATAGAGAGGTTGCTTGGTTGGCCCGATGCAAATTTGCGGCAAATGAGGCGAAATTGCCCCATTTCATATTGTTTTTCTGGCCTTACGGGTGGAATCGCGGTTCATATCAACCAAAAGAAAATACATGAGGCAGGCAAATGAATCTCCGGTTAGCAATGACTTGCGCTGGTTTGGCGGCAATTATGCTGTCTGGCCCTGTGCCCGTCGTGGCAAACGAGGTCGAGCCAAGAGGTGTTTACAAACGCGTCAAGGCCCCCAAGCCAGGTACACGGCCGCGCGTCACGGTCCAGATCACGGCGGATGAGCATGCTAAGGCTCCGTCGGCTCCTAGTACCGGGGTAGAAATAATTGAACCAGAAATCATCGCACGCACGCGAGTCGTACCGCCAACCCTTCCTGGTGCGGGCAAGAAAAAGCCGGTTGGCTCTTACAAGGCCTTCTGGGAGCGGGTTTCGCCTTCATTGGCCGAGGCGGGATCCGGAAGGTTAAGTGATGCAATGAATGCGTTGGCTGCGATCAACGTTGCGTCGCCCCGATTGCAGACGTTGCAGAACATCGCCAAACAGCGCCACGTAGATATTTTGCGTTCGACAGTTGGAACAAATGTTTCACCAGCATTGGTTTTGGCGGTCATTTCCGTCGAATCTGCCGGGCGCACTGATGCGGTAAGTTCGGCCGGTGCGCAGGGATTAATGCAATTGATGCCCGCAACCGCCAAACGGTTTGGCGTACAGGACAGTTTGCAGCCGTCGCAGAACATTGCGGGCGGTGTAAAATATCTGAACTGGCTAATGGAAGAGTTCGGTAATGACCCGATCCTCGTTCTGGCCGGATACAACGCTGGGGAAGGGGCCGTGCGCAAGCATGAGGGCGTCCCACCTTACGCTGAGACCCGCGACTACGTTCCCAAGGTTCTCGCGGCGTTTCAGGTGGCGCGGGCGTTGTGCTCGACGCCGCCTCAGCTGATCTCGGACGGTTGCGTGTTCCAAACGCAGAACTGAAAAAGGCCCACCCGGATCAGGTGGGCCTTTTCAATGGATCAATTCAGTTGACGATATTGGCCTCGGTCGCGGCCCGGATTTCGTCTTCGGTTACGCCTTCGGCGATCTCGATAATCTTCAGGCCGCCATCTACCACGTCCAGAACACCGAGGTTGGTGATAATGCGATTCACCACCTTCTTACCGGTCAGCGGCAGAGTGCATTTCTTCAGCAGCTTGGATTTGCCGTGTTTGTTGGTGTGGTCCATCACGACGATCACGCGACGAACACCTGCAACAAGGTCCATCGCGCCGCCCATGCCCTTAACCAGCACGCCCGGAATCATCCAGTTGGCCAAATCACCTTCTTCATCGACTTCCATCGCGCCCAGAACAGCTGCCGCAATTTTGCCGCCGCGGATCATCGCAAACGAGGTCGCGCTGTCGAAATATGAGGTGCGGGACAGTTCCGTGATCGTCTGCTTGCCAGCGTTGATCAGGTCTGCGTCCTCTTCGCCCTCGAAAGGGAAGGGCCCCATGCCCAGCATGCCGTTCTCGGACTGAAGGGTGATGTCCTTGTCACCCACATAGTTCGCCACCAGCGTCGGAATACCGATGCCGAGGTTCACATACATGCCGTCTTCCAGTTCTTGCGCCGCACGTGCGGCCATCTGATTACGATCCCAGGGCATTATGCTTCCTCCTTCTTACGGGTGGTGCGTTGTTCGATGCGCTTTTCGTGCTTCCCCTGAATAATGCGGTGCACGTAGATGCCGGGCAGGTGGATCGCGTCGGGGTCCAGCGAGCCGCGCGGTACGATCTCTTCAACCTCGGCGATGCAGATCTTGCCGCAGGTTGCGGCGGGCACGTTGAAATTGCGTGCGGTCTTGCGGAAGATCAGGTTGCCGGTGTCATCGGCCTTCCAGGCTTTGACGATGGCCAAATCAGCAAAGATGCCTTCTTCCAGGATGTAAGTCTCGCCGTTGAAGTCTTTGTGCTCTTTGCCCTCGGCGATCACGGTGCCCACACCAGTCTTGGTATAGAAGCCGGGGATGCCGGCGCCGCCGGCACGCATACGCTCGGCCAAGGTGCCTTGCGGGTTGAATTCCAGCTCCAGCTCACCGCTTAGGTACTGACGCATGAACTCGGCGTTTTCGCCAACGTAAGAGCTGATCATCTTTTTGACCTGCTTGGTCTGCAGCAGGATGCCGATGCCGAAATCGTCGATACCGGCGTTGTTCGAGGCAAAAGTCAGATCTTGTGCGCCCGAGTCCTTGATCGCCTTAAGCAACAGTTCGGGAATACCGCACAGGCCAAAACCGCCGGCTGCGATTGTAATGCCGTCCGAGATCGCTCCATCGAGCGCCTCAGAGGCATTAGCATAGACTTTCTTCATGGAAAACTCCCCCAATGACATGGTGATTGCGCAGGTTGTGCCGCCACGTCACGGGGAAGTCAATAAAACCAAGGGGTAGGTGGTATTTCTACCTAACTCCCCTCAGGTGGCCGCCTTTTTGGCTGTTTTCTTGGCGGCGGCTTTCTTCTTGGGGGCTGCTTTTTTCTTGGTGCCCTTTTTGGCCGCGCGTTCGTTGACCAGTTCAATGGCCATTTCCTGGGTCACGTCTTCGGGCTTGATGTCCTTTGGAATTGTCGCATTAACCTTTTCCCATTTCACGTATGGTCCATAACGACCGTCCAATACCTGCATCGCGCCGCCATCAGGGTGCTCGCCCAATTCCTTCAACGGTTTGGCCGCTGCGCGACGGCCTCGCCCAGGGTTGGCGCGCTTTTCGGCCAGCAGCTCGACCGCGCGGTTCATGCCAATCTCGAACACGTCGTTGGGATCTTTGAGGTTGGCGTAAACCGGTTTGGCCTCATCTGCCAACTGATGCATGAGATAAGGACCAAACCGCCCGAAATTCGAGCTGATCATACCGCCGTCCGGATGTTCACCAATCTGGCGCGGCAGGCTGAGCAATGTCAGCGCCTTATCCAGATCCATGTCATCTTTGCTCCACCCGCGTGGCAGCGAAGCGCGCGGGGGCTTTTTGTTCTCAGGCGTCGGCTCGCCACGCTGCACATAGGGGCCAAAGCGGCCGGATTTCAGCCAGATCTCATCGCCTGCATCTTCACCCAAAAGGCGTTCATCACCCTCGGCACCCTCACCGGCAATAGGGCGGGTATAGGTGCACTCAGGATAGTTGCCGCAGCCGACAAAACCACCGGTGCGTGAAGTTTTCAGGTGCAACTGACCCACCCCGCATTTCGGGCAGACACGCGGGTCGGACCCATCTTCGCGCGGAGGATAGAGCTGCGGCGCCAGCGCCTCATCCAGCTTGTCCAGCACTTCGGAAATGCGCAGCTCTGAGGTTTCGCCAATCGCGGCCGAGAAATCGCGCCAGAACTTGCCCAGCAGGTCCTTGTAGTCCCGATCACCGGCACTGACGTCATCCAGCTGTTCTTCCAGATTGGCCGTGAACTCATAGCCGACATACTGCCGGAAGAAATTCAGCAAAAAGATCGTAACGATCCGCCCCTTTTCCTCGGGGATTAGCCGGTTCTTGTCTTTGCGCACATATTCCCGGTCCTGAATCGTGGTTACAATCGAGGCATAAGTCGAAGGGCGCCCGATCCCCAACTCTTCCATCCGCTTGACCAATGTGGCCTCGGTATAGCGCGGCGGCGGCTGAGTGTGGTGCTGCAGGGCAAGCACAGATTCGTTTTCGGAAAGGATGGCCTGTTTCGCCGCCCTGTCGGAGCCTTCGCTCGTTGCCTTCGTAAATTGATCGCGCAGCGAGGTCTTGGCGAAACGTGCCGGATCGCCCTGCATGATTTGGGGCAGGCGCTTCTCGTCGTCATCGGCGACGTCGTCGCGGCCTTCTTCGTAAACGCGCATGAACCCGTCGAACAGCACCACCTGACCGGTGGCGCGCAGGCCGACCTGACCATCATCGCTACCGATCTCGACCGTGGTACGTTCCAGCCGTGCCGCAGCCATCTGGCAGGCGATTGTACGCTTCCAGATCAGGTCATATAGCTTACGCTGATCCTCGTCCGTGACCTTTAGGGCCTTGGCATCGCGTGACATGTCCGTCGGGCGGATACACTCGTGCGCTTCCTGTGCGTTCTTGGCCTTGTTCTTATAGATGCGCGGGCTGTCCGGCACATATTCCGAACCATAGCGATCTGTGATTGCGTCGCGTGTGGCTGCCACGGCTTCGGGCGCCATATCGATGCCGTCGGTCCGCATATAAGTGATGTAGCCTGCCTCATAGAGGCGTTGTGCTACCTGCATCGCGTGACGAGCACCCATACCGAATTTGCGGCTGGCCTCCTGCTGCAGGGTCGAGGTCATAAACGGCGCGCTGGGATTTCGCGCAGCTGGCTTCGCCTCGACCGATGTGACGCTCAGCGCGCGGCTGGTGATGGCCTGCACCGCCAGTTCTGCCTGCGTAGCGTTGGCCAGATCATGCTTGTCCAGTTTCTTGCCAGCCAGGGTAACGAGCCGCGCCTCATAAGTCTGTCCGCGCGGAGTCTCGAACACAGCTTTCACAGACCAATATTCAACGGGCTTGAAAGCTTCGATCTCCATCTCGCGTTCGACGATCAGGCGCAGGCAGACAGATTGCACCCTGCCAGCGGATTTCGCGCCGGGCAGTTTGCGCCACAAAACCGGCGACAGGTTAAAGCCCACCAGATAGTCCAGCGCGCGACGGGCGAGGTAGGCCTCGACCAGTGGCATGTCGACCTCACGCGGGTTCTGCATCGCCTCGGTCACAGCATCCTTAGTGATGGCGTTGAATGTCACGCGGCTGACGGGCGTGTCTTTCTTGATCGAGCGGCGCTTGGTAAGCGCTTCCTGCAGATGCCAGCTGATGGCCTCGCCCTCACGATCGGGGTCGGTTGCAAGAATCAGTGCGTTGTCTTCTTTCAGGGCGTCGGCGATGGCTTTGACGTGTTTGCGACTGTCATTGCCCACCTCCCATTTCATCGCAAATTCATGCTCGGTATCAACAGATCCGTCCTTGGGCGGCAGGTCCCGGACATGGCCGTAGGACGCAAGAACCGTGTAGTCAGGGCCAAGATATTTGTTGATTGTTTTGGCCTTGGCAGGAGATTCTACAACAACTACAGGCATTTAAGGGAAAACCTCGCTCGACATAATGTGCGCCTTCTATGATTGTGCAAAATGTGGAGGGCAAGGGCGAATTGTCAATGAGTTCCTTTGAACACAGAAGTTATGTTGTTATTTCAATCACGTAGCCTGTGCACAAAAAGGGCTTGGGCAGGAACCGCTCGTCAGAGTTGGTATTTATGCGGACAATGACAGAAGTCCGCCGGGCTGCCGCTGGATCTGTCCTTCGAGTTCCAGATCAATCAGCGCCGGTCCTATTTCTCCGGCCGTTGCAGCAATGTCGCGGATCAACTGATCTTCGGCAATCGGGGAGGGGCCTAACCGTGACAAAATCGCACTATGCAACGCGGCACCTGTGATTGCTGGTTCATCAACTGCGATGGGTGGGGCGGGGGCCTCAACCTGAGGCGCTGTTACCTGTTTCGGAAGCGCTTCAATGATGTCTTCCGCGGTTCGCACCAATATCGCGCCGTCCCGGATCAACATGTTGCACCCCGCAGCCCGCGCATCGAAGGGGTGGCCGGGCACGGCCAGAACCTCGCGCCCTTGGTCCAAGGCATCCCGCGCCGTAATCAGGCTGCCGGACTTTGCTGCAGCTTCGACGACGACAACCGCTTGTGCCAGACCTGAGATAATTCTGTTTCTGCGTGGGAAATGGCGCGCCTGCGGCGTGACGCCCATAGGCTGTTCGGACACGCGCAACCCGGTTTCAGTTATCTTTTCTGCCAGTCCCGTGTTTTCGGCAGGATAGACCACATCCACACCGCCCGCCATCACCGCGACAGTACCCGTTTCAAGCACGGCCATGTGGGTCGCGGTATCTATCCCGCGTGCCAACCCGGACACAACGACGTATCCCTGTTTTCCAAGATCCGTGGCAAGCCCCCTTGCCATCCGAGCACCCAGCGATGAACAGTTGCGCGCGCCGACCATCGCAATCGACTGACGCTGCAGCAGGGAAGTATCTCCAATCGCCCAAAGCATAGGCGGCGCGTCGGACAGATCGTTCAAGGCATCAGGAAAATCGGCAGACCCAAGGCACAAAAGCTTCGCGTTTGCGAGTTTTGCGGCCCTGAGTTCCGCCTCAATCACGCCGGGTGGGCAAACTTCATAACCATCGATTCCGGCAGCACGCGCCATTTCGGGCAGTGCGGTCAGCGCGTTCTGCGCCGAACCATGTTCCCGCATCAGCCGACGAAATGTCGCCGGGCCAACCTTGCGAGAACGCAACAGACGAAGCCAGGAAAACCGATCCTCTTCCGTGGTGGGTGGGAGTGTGGGGTGATAGGAAGAATGCTGCTCTTCGGTCATCCGATGCTCCGCCTGATTGCAGAACTGGTTTACGATTGCCGGGGTTAACAGCTTGTGAATCTCCTCAAATTATTCGGATAATTTTCGACGTCTGCAATCGATATCTGTCTAGCTAATTGAAATATATGGGATAAAAACCCCCACATCTAACGCGACTGCCCGCTGGCACGTTTAGGCGCAAGCGCGTAAACGGCGCAGTGTTAACCCTGCGCCTTCAGTTTCCACGTAGCGTTTCCTGGTTAAGCGGCCGATCCGCCGACTGTCAAACCGTCCATTAGTACAGTTGGCTGGCCCACGCCCACCGGCACCCATTGGCCATCCTTACCGCAAGTGCCCATGCCTGGATCCAGCGCCATGTCGTTGCCCAGCCCCCGAATACGGTTAAGAGCGGACGGGCCGTCTCCGATCAGGGTCGCGCCTTTCACAGGTGCGCCGATTTTACCGTTTTCAACGCGGTACGCCTCGGTGCAGGAGAACACGAATTTGCCGTTGGTGATATCCACCTGACCGCCGCCGAACCCAACGGCCCAGATTCCGTCTTTGATATCTGCCACCAAAGAGGCAGGATCGGCCTCTCCGCCTAGCATCACTGTATTCGTCATCCGCGGCATGGGTTTGTGCGCATAGCTTTGTCGCCGCCCGTTTCCGGTGGGTGCGACGCCCATCAGACGCGCGTTCTGACGATCCTGCATATAACCGGTCAGGATGCCGTCTTCGATCAAAACCGTCCGCGAACTGGGCGTACCTTCATCATCCAGAGAGATCGAGCCACGACGATCCGGTATCGTACCGTCATCTACGACGGTCACGCCTTTGGATGCGATCTGCTGCCCCATCAATCCGGAAAATGCGGAGCTTCCCTTGCGGTTGAAGTCGCCTTCCAACCCATGCCCAATTGCTTCGTGCAACAGGATACCTGGCCAACCGGGGCCCAGCGCGACTTCCATCACGCCAGCTGGGGCGGGGATCGCGTCGAGATTGACCAGAGCGATCCGCAGCGCCTCGCGCGATTTGTCCTGCCAATCCTTCGGATCGATCAACCCATCCAGCCCGACACGCCCACCGCCGCCTGCCGAGCCGCTTTCGCGGCGACCGTTCTGTTCCACGATTACAGAGATATTGAGGCGGGTCATTGGCCGCACATCACGAACCAGAACTCCGTCCGGGCGCAAAATCTCGACCTCTTGGACGGCCGCGGCGATTGTGGCGCTGACTTGTACGACACGAGGGTCCAGATCGCGGGCATAGGCGTCGATTTCGCGCAGTGTTTCTATTTTGACCGGAAAATCAGCGGATTCAATCGGGTCTTCGTCGGTATAAAGGCGGGTATTGGTGGCGCGAGGGCCGTCAGCGAGCGTACCGCCACCGTCTCCGACCGCAAGGCGCGCGGTCTCAGCCGCCCGTTTCAGGGCCGGAATAGAGACATCAGTGGAATGCGCATACCCGGCAACTTCACCTTGCACGGCCCGCAGACCAAACCCTTCTGAAGCATCGTATGATGCGGTCTTCAGACGCCCGTCATCAAAGACCAAAGCTTCGGATTTTCGCCTCTCGACAAACAGCTCTCCGTCTTCTGCCCCGTCGGTGGCAGATTGCAAAACTGCAAGTGCTTCGTCCTGCGGAATAGCGCTTTCAAATGGGCGAAACGGGTCATTGGACATCAGTTGGGACCTTCCGAGTTTGATCCAGATCAAAAATAGCGTCTGTTTGACGCAAGCATTTTGCTTTATCTACCCGACGGAATATGGTTTTTAACGCGGCCAAAGACAACGGGAGAGGTGCGACTGATTCACACCTTTTCGCCAGAGAAGCAAAGATCAGACGATCAGGACAGAAAATGAAGAATGCTTTGATGCTTTCGGGGCTGATGACAGCCCTCTCCAGCCTTCCCGCAATGGCTCAGGAGCTTGAGATTATTGGTAAGCCGGTTGATGGCGGCCTTGGGTTCCAGCCCGCGGCCACCAGCCTGGCTTCGGGGATTCATCGGCTGGATGCGATGATTCTGGTGATCATCACCGTGATCTGCCTGTTCGTTGCCGGTCTGCTGGTCTACTGCATTGTGCGCTACAGTGCGCGTAACAACCCTGAACCAGCGCGATTCTCGCACTACACTCCGGTTGAGATTGCATGGACCTTAGGCCCGATCCTGATTCTGGTCTTCATCGGTGCATTCTCGTTGCCGGTTCTGTTCAATCAGCAGGAAATCCCCGAAGGCGACATCACGATCAAAGTCGTCGGAAACCAGTGGTACTGGACCTACGAATATGTCGATCACGACTTTGCGTTCGACAGCTATCTGTTGGGTCACCCGGCGACATTGGATGAAGGCGCACGCCCGGCCGATGCGGACGTAACCCCGTTTGTTCTGGATGACGCGATGCGCGCCAAACTGGCGGATGCAGGCTACAGCGACGACGAATGGCTGCTGGCCACCGACACCGCCGTTGTCGTGCCTGTTGGCAAAATCGTAGTCATGCAGGTTACCGCCTCTGACGTGATCCATTCTTGGACCATCCCGTCCTTCGGCGTAAAGCAGGACGGTGTTCCTGGTCGTCTGGCCGAACTGTGGTTCGAGGCCGAAAAGGAAGGCATCTATTTCGGTCAGTGTTCCGAACTGTGCGGCAAGGATCACGCTTACATGCCGATCACCGTCAAAGTGGTTAGCGAAGAGGCGTATGAACAGTGGCTGCAAGGCGCACTGGAAGAGTATGCAGGTCAGCCCGCAACTTTCCAGGTTGCGTCAAAGTGATGACCCGCGCGGGCTGAAAGCTCGCGCCAAAGGTAATGCAGGCTGCGCGGTATCCGCGCAGCTTTCGCCCCAGAAGGACCGGAAATGAGCGACGCAAGCATCAATGCCAGCACAGTAAGCGCCCAATCCCACGCGGATGAGGCCAGCTTTGGCGATTTCTTTGCTTTGCTGAAGCCGCGCGTGATGTCGCTGGTCGTGTTCACCGCTTTGGTCGGACTTCTGGCGGCACCGGTACCTGTTCACCCATTTGTCGGCTTCTGCGCCATCCTGTTCATCGCCATCGGCGGCGGCGCATCCGGCGCTTTGAACATGTGGTGGGACGCCGACATCGACCGCGTGATGAAGCGCACCAAGGGCCGCCCAATCCCTTCTGGCAAGGTTCAGGAGGGCGAGGCGATGGCAATCGGGCTGGCCCTGTCGGGGCTGTCCGTCATTATGCTGGGTTTGGCGACCAACTGGTTTGCCGGTGCTTTCCTGGCCTTCACGATCTTTTTCTACGTCGTCATCTATACGATGTGGCTTAAACGCTCAACGCCTCAGAACATCGTCATTGGCGGAGCAGCAGGAGCCTTTCCGCCGGTTATCGGCTGGGTTGCTGCAACCGGGTCGATGTCGATTGAGCCGTGGCTGATGTTTGCCCTGACCTTCATGTGGACCCCGCCGCATTTCTGGGCGCTGGCGCTGTTCATGCGCTCGGATTACGACGATGCTGGCGTTCCGATGCTGACCGTTACACATGGTCGCCGCGCGACACGCTGGCATATCCTTGTTTACACGGCGCTGCTGGCCTTACTGGCCGTCGGCACCGCGTTCTCGGGCATTGGTGGTCCGATTTATCTGACCGTTGCCGTGGTGCTTAACGCGCTGTTCCTGCGCGGAGCTTGGCAGATATCGCGCCGCGATGAGGACGATTCCGAAGCCGACAACTTCAAGGTGGAACGCTCGTTCTTCAAGCTGTCGCTGCTGTACCTGTTCCTGCATTTCGGTGCTATCCTGGCCGAAGCACTGCTGAAACCCTATGGGCTGGGAGGTTGGTCATGAGCCTGCGCAAGAGCCACGAACTTCACCAACGCCGATTCAGCCGTAACCTTGGGGTCGGCCTGACGCTGGCCGCCTTTATTGTGATCATATTCGGTCTGACGGTCGTAAAGGTTTCAGGCACGGATTTCAGCTTGGCGACGCAAGAGGTACAGAACTGATGGCGCTGACAGGTCCTCAGAAAACTGTTGCGCAGACAGTTGGCGTGGTTGTCCTTATGGGCAGCCTGGCCTGGGCATCCGTTCCGTTTTACGATTGGTTCTGCCGCGTCACCGGTTTTGGTGGCACCACCGGTGTTGCTGCGACTGCGCCCGAGGATATTCTGGATCGCAAGGTTACCGTCCGCTTTGACGCCTCGAAGGCAAAAGGCATGGAATGGGAATTCAAGCCGGTCGCTCGCGAGATGGAAGTGCGTATCGGCGAAACCGGACTGGCCTTTTATGAAGCTTACAACCCGACCGACCGCCCCATCGCGGGACAGGCGTCCTATAACGTGACGCCGTATTCAGCCGGCGGGTATTTCCAGAAAATTGCCTGTTTCTGCTTTGAAGAGCAGGTGCTGCAACCGGGTGAACGTGTTGAGATGCCGGTCACCTTTTTCGTCGATCCTGAAATGGTCGAGGATCTTGAAGCTAAGTATGTTCATACGATCACGCTGTCGTATACATTCTACGAAATTGACCTGCCCGAGGGCGTTGCCGCCCTTGAGACGCAGGCTGATATAACAACGAACTAACGCCTGTAGGTGAGGGACGCTGATGGCACACGCAAAAAACCATGATTATCACATTCTGGCCCCGTCGATCTGGCCACTGATCGGCGCGATCGGCGGCTTTGTGATGCTGTTCGGAGCCGTCCTGTGGATGCACGGCGTTACCTCGTTCATGTTCTGGGCGGGTCTTGTGGCTGTGCTTTATACCATGTTCGCGTGGTGGTCCGAGGTTGTGGTTGAAAGCCGTCAGGGCGATCATACACCGGTTGTTCGCATCGGTCTGCGCTATGGCTTCATCCTGTTCGTGATGTCCGAGGTGATGTTCTTCTTCGCCTGGTTCTGGTCGTTCTTCAAACATCGTATGTACCCGATGTATGACTATGCCGGCACCGAGTACATCCAGCCGGACATTCACGCGGTTGACCCGTTCCACCTGCCGCTGATCAACACCTTGGTCCTGTTGCTGTCGGGCTGTGCGATCACCTGGGCGCACCACGCTTTGGTGCATGGAAATGACCGCAAGGCACTGGTACAGGGGCTGGCCATCGGTATCGCGCTGGGTATCGCGTTTACCTTCTTGCAGGCCTTCGAATATTATGAGCTGTTGGCCCACGAAGGTTGGGAGTTCGGCGGTGATCAGTTCTATTCGAACTTCTTCATGGCTACAGGTTTCCATGGCGCACACGTTCTAATCGGTACCATCTTTCTGTCGGTCTGTCTGATCCGGGCGTTGAAGGGTGACTTCACCTCTGAAAAGCACGTCGGGTTTGAAGCGGCAGCATGGTACTGGCACTTCGTTGATGTTGTCTGGCTGTTCCTGTTCTTCGCGGTATACATCTGGGGCCAGGCGCCGCTGATGTAACGTCGGACAGGTGATCAAATTGCAAAAGCCGCCCAAAGGGGCGGCTTTTTCTCTGTTCCGGGCGCATTATTGCGCCCCATACAATTGCACAGTTGCCTTTCCGCGGGTGTAGCCCTTAACAAGACGCCGGCTCTTGCAGAGCCTTCTAACAAAGCAACCTGGTTCTGACATGCGACGCATTCTCTTTCTGCTGATCTTTGGCATTGCCGGGCTGGCGATCCTTGTGTCGCTGGGCGTGTGGCAAATGCAGCGTTTGGCGTGGAAACAGGGCGTGTTGGCCGAGATTGAAAGCCGGATTTCCGCGGACTCGGGCGGGTTACCCGACAGTGTATCAACGGATGCCGACAAGTATCTGCCTGTCACGATCACGGGCGAGATGGAGCCGGGCGAGATCCATGTTCTTGTTTCGGTCAAGCAGGTCGGAGCGGGGTATCGTATCATTCAGTCCTTTAGTGCCGATGATCGGACCATTTTGGTGGATCGGGGCTTTATTCCTGTGACCGCCAAGCAGGACGAACGCTTGAATGGTCCGATGGAAGTCACCGGTAATCTGCACTGGCCGGACGAAATCGACGGGTATACGCCTGAGCCGGATATCGACAACAATATCTGGTTTGCCCGCGATGTTCCGAACCTGGCTGCTGCCTTGGGAGCCGAGCCAGTGTTGCTGATCGCTCGGTCGCAAACCGATCCGGGTGTTACGCCTTTGCCGGTCGACACGGCGGGCATTCCAAATGATCACCTGCAATATGCAATCACCTGGTTTGGTCTGGCCCTGGTATGGGCTGCGATGACCGGATACTTCCTGTGGCGCAGCCGCGCCCCTTCTGAGAGTGACGCGACATGAAATACATCTCGACCCGCGGGCAGGCGCCCGAACTGACGTTTGAAGAGGCAATGCTGACCGGATTGGCTCGTGATGGCGGTCTTTACCTGCCTGCCGAGATCCCGGTGATGACGCAGGACGAGATTGCAGCGTTAGCAGGTTTGCCGTACGAAGAAATCGCCTTCCGCGTGATGTGGCCTTACGTAAGCGGGTCTTTTGGTGAGGGTGAGTTCAAAGAAATCATTGCCCGTGCTTATGAGGGCTTCGGCCATGATGCCCGCGCGCCTTTGAAGCAGTTGAACGAGAACCATTTCCTGTTGGAATTGTTCCACGGTCCGACGCTGGCTTTCAAGGACTTTGCAATGCAGCTGATCGGTCAACTATTCCAGGTGGCCTTGAAGCGACGCGGCGACCGCGTGACCATCGTCGGCGCGACCAGCGGGGACACTGGCTCGGCAGCTATTGAGGCGTTCCGGGGCCTGGATGCGGTGGACGTGTTCATCCTGTTCCCGCACGGTCGTGTCTCTGAGGTGCAGCGCCGCCAGATGACGACGCCTGCGGATAGCAACGTGCATGCGCTGGCCGTGGATGGCGATTTTGACGATTGTCAGGCTGCGCTGAAGGATATGTTCAACGACTTTGACTTCCGGGATGGCGTGAAGCTGGCCGGTGTGAACTCGATCAACTTTGCCCGCGTGCTGGCGCAAATCGTATATTATTTCTCTGCGGCTGTCAGCCTTGGTGCGCCGCATCGCAAGGTCAGCTTCACCGTGCCGACCGGTAACTTTGGCGACATCTTTGCGGGCTATCTGGCCAAGCGTATGGGCC
Organism: Ruegeria sp. BI12; assembly: GCF_056537985.1. Taxonomy (NCBI): domain Bacteria; kingdom Pseudomonadati; phylum Pseudomonadota; class Alphaproteobacteria; order Rhodobacterales; family Roseobacteraceae; genus Ruegeria; species Ruegeria sp. BI12. The sequence goes on from NZ_JBQFSL010000001.1 coordinate 680,221, forward strand.
TGCCGATCGACCGTCTGGTCGTGGCAACCAACCAGAACGACATCTTGCACCGCTGTCTGTCGGGCGAGGGGTACTTCAAGGGCGATACCATCCCTTCGATCAGTCCGTCGATGGATATTCAGGTCAGCTCGAATTTTGAGCGTGCACTGTACTATGCCTACGGCGAGGACGGCGCAGCAGTGGCGCAGTTGATGGATGAGCTCAAGACTGGAGGGTTCAACGTCAGCCAGGGCGCGATGGAAGCGCTGCGCGAAAGCTTTGACTCAGGCCGCGTATCCGAAGACGAGACACTTGAAACGATCAAACACACTCTGGCACATAGCGCCGAGCTGGTTTGCCCGCACACCGCCATTGGCATCAAGGTCGGCGAAGAGCATCGCAATGCCGATGTTCCAATGATCACTCTGGCCACGGCGCATCCTGCGAAGTTCCCGACAGCGGTCGAGAAGGCAAGCGGTGAACATCCGCCTCTTCCCTCTCGCATGTCTGATCTGTATGAACGTCCGGAACGGGTGACCCGCATTGCAAATGATCTGGGTGCCCTCGAGGATCATATCAAAAGGCATATTGCTGAGTGACTGTCAGACAAGACCAACTGAAGAACGGATTTCGTATCGTCAGTGAACAAATGCCGGGGCTGCAATCTGCGGCCATCGGCATCTGGGTAACCGCCGGCGGGCGGCACGAACGGATCGAACAGAACGGCATCGCCCATTTCCTTGAGCACATGGCGTTCAAGGGAACTGAGCGTCGTTCGGCATTGCAAATCGCCGAGGCGATCGAGGATGTGGGCGGATACATCAACGCCTACACCTCGCGCGAAGTGACGGCTTATTATGCCCGCGTCCTTAAGGACGACGTAGCGCTGGCTATGGATGTGATCGGTGACATCGTTTTGAACCCGGTCTTTGACCCGCGTGAGATCGAGGTCGAGCGCGGCGTTATCTTGCAAGAGATTGGTCAGGCCTATGACACGCCCGACGATGTGATTTTTGATTGGCTGCAAGAGCAAAGCTATCATGATCAACCTCTGGGTCGGACCATTCTGGGGCCGACCGAACGCGTCAGCGCCTTCTCGCGTGAGGACCTGTCAGGGTTTGTCGCTGAGCATTACGGCCCGGAACAGATGATCCTTTCGGCGGCTGGTGCGGTCGACCACGACGCGCTGATGAAAGCGGCGGAAGAGATGTTTGGTCACCTGCAACCATGCAAGGGCCTGATCCCGGAAACCGCCCGCTTTACCGGTGGGGAAGCGCGGCAGGAGAAAGAGCTGGAGCAGGCCCATTTTGCGCTTGCGCTGGAAAGTCCCGGCTATCGGGATGACGCGATCTATACCGCGCAGATCTATTCTACTGCTTTGGGCGGCGGAATGTCTTCGCGCCTGTTCCAGGAAGTGCGCGAAACGCGCGGGCTTTGCTACACCATCTTTGCTCAGACCGGTGCATATGCGGATACCGGCAGCACGACGATCTATGCTGGTACGTCGGCAGACCAAGTTGGTGAACTGGCAACCATCACCATCGACGAGATGAAGCGCGCCGCCGAAGACATGAGCGCGGAAGAGGTTGCGCGTGCCCGTGCCCAAATGAAGGCCGGAATGTTGATGGGGCTGGAAAGCCCGTCGAACCGGGCTGAACGTCTGGCGCGCCTCGTTCAGATATGGGACCAGGTTCCCTCGCTAGAAGATACGGTTGCTAAGATCGATGCCGTAAGCACCCAAGATGTTCGTGTATTCGCCGAACAAATGGCCGTGCAGGCACGGGCAGCTCTGGCGCTTTATGGCCCGGTCTCGGGCGCACCTACGCTGGCCGAATTGCAGGAGAGGCGTGCGGCGTGATGCTGTTGGGCAGACGCAAGCTGAAACTCGAAACCGAGCGCCTTAGCTTGCGCCCGCCGGTGCATTCCGACTTTAACGACTGGGCGGCGCTGAGGCGCGCGTCGCAGCAATACCTGACCCCGTGGGAGCCGGTCTGGGCCAAGGATCATCTGAGCCGGAAGTCCTTTACGAACCGCGTCTACTGGGCCCAGCGGTCCGTAGCCGGAGGAACTTCGATCCCACTGTTTCTGTTCCGGCGCACTGACGATGTACTTCTGGGTGCCATCACGCTGGACAATGTTCGCCGCGGCCCAGCGCAGGCGGGGACACTGGGGTATTGGACGGGCCAGTCTTTTGCCCGTCAGGGTTACATGCGCGAAGCCATCGGTGCCGTCGTGCATCACGCCTTTACCCGATTGGACCTGAGCCGGATTGAGGCCGCTTGCCTGCCCGAAAACAAACCTTCGCGCGGGTTGCTGGAAAGCTCGGGCTTCAAATACGAGGGCGTGGCGCAGTCGTATCTGCAGATTAACGGGCGGTGGCGGACGCATGTGCTGTATGCCAGCTTGCGCTCGGACCGGCGCGGCAAGACCGACGCGGGGTAGGTCGATGGCGCGGGCAAAACAGCCAATGATCTGGATCAGTGATGCCATGGTGAGCGTTTCAAGCATCAAAGGGTTTGAGGCAGATATTGTCCTGACTGATATGGAACGCGCTGTTGGAGCCATGAAGCGAAACAGACTTGGAGAACCGCAGTCAGAAGACTGTTTCCCGAAAGAAATGTACGCGAAGTACAAAGACAAAAAGGAAAAGAAGCAGCCTGATTTCTTTATGGCTGGAGGTCTGTGGACGGTGTCTTCCGCGTGTGCGCCAGTTTGATCTCGGTGAAGGCAATCTCTACGCTGTCAAACTTTTTCAGCATAATCGTACCACGCCGGTCGAAGGCGAGTACTTCTGTCTGAACTTCGGTGCGCAAAAAACGGCCGTTCTAACAGATCAATCTCCGCGCATCACAAAGCCATACCCAAATTATGCTATCTGGCAGCCACCTGGGGCAATGCAAGACAAGGATATTGCGGTTAGCGCTTCGGCCCTGGATGGTCCTGACATCTGGATAGACACACAAATGCGCCACGCGTTTTTTGTGAGTGATCCGTTGGCACAAGCGTTACGTGTGGCGAAAGTCTCACGTCCCTTCAAGCTGCGGAAGTGCATCGTTCTCTGAACTGCTCCTAGAAAACGCCAATTCCGTGATTTCACCCACGCGATATCTGCAGGCGTGACTTACCTGTGTTCTGCGCTACATTCCGGACATGCGCTGGGTTGTTGCGGTATTGATGGTGATCTCGGGTGGGGCTTCGGCACAGGAACGGCGGCCGAGCCATTGCATTGCCATCGCGGATGCCGCACCGGGGATTGAGTATATTCACAAAGCAGCCTGGCAGGACCCGGTGCCGGAGTTCTCGGTTCGGATTAGCTATATTGCTCACGCGTCCTTTCTGATTCAGACCCAGGGCGGGTTAAACGCGGTGACGGACTTCACCGGCTTTATTGGCAGTGCCGATCTTATCCCGGACGTGGTCACAATGAACCATGCCCACAGCACCCATTGGACCGCCCACCCGGACCCGGCTATCCCGAATGTATTGCCGGGGTGGGGCGAGTTCGGGCAGGGGATCGAACACTATCTTGATCTGGGAGAGATGTTGGTGCGCAATGTCTCAACCGACATCCGATCCTCGTACGGCGGCTATGAAGAGCGCGGGAATTCGATCTTTGTGTTCGAAGTTGAAGGGCTGTGCATAGGCCATCTGGGTCATCTGCATCATGTGCCGTCGGATGAACAATTTGCTGCACTTGGGCGTTTGGACGTTGTGATGGCCGCGGTGGATGGCGGAACGACGATGCCGTTGCCGGAAATGATCACGGTTTTGAAGCGGCTGAAAAGCTCGGTCATTATTCCGATGCACTGGTTTTCCAGCTTTTCGCTGGACAGGTTCCTGGTCGATATCCGCGAAGATTTTCCGGTTGAGCGCAAAGGCGTGTCCGAGATCACGGTGTCCTTGCGCACGTTGCCCGATCGCCCGACTGTTGTTGTGCTTGAGCCTCAATACCTCATTGAGCTGGAATAGGGCTTGTGGGAACGCGGTTGCTTGGGCAAGGAAAGGGTATGAAACTGAACCCTGCCGATGACAATTTTGCCCAATCAATCCGCACTGCGCTGGGCGATGATATTCTGCACCCTGTCGAGGAACGATACCTGGAAGAGCCGCGCCGCAGGTTCGCAGGCCGTGTCGGCGTTCTGGCGCTGCCGAAGTCGGTAGAACAGGTTTCGACGCTCGTTCGGCTCGCCTCGGATGCTTTGGTTCCCGTCGTGCCTTATGGTGGCGGCACCGGATTGGTTGGCGGGCAGGTGATGACCGACGGCCCGGCTCCGTTGCTTGTTTCACTGGAGCGGATGTCAGCCATCCGCGCGGTTTATCCGACCGAGAACATTCTAATCGCCGAGGCCGGTGCCATTCTGGCCGATGTTCAGGCTGCTGCGGAAGAAGCTGATCGATTGTTCCCGTTGGCATTGGCGGCGCAAGGGTCTTGCCGGATTGGAGGAAATCTTGCGACGAATGCGGGTGGGGTCAATGTATTGCGCTATGGGAATGCGCGCGATCTGTGTCTTGGGTTGGAAGCAGTTCTTCCGAATGGTGAAATCTGGCACGGCCTCAGCCGTTTGCGCAAGGACAACACTGGGTATGATCTGCGCAACCTGCTGATCGGGGCGGAAGGTACACTGGGGATCATCACAGCCGCGTCGTTGAAGCTGTACCCGCGCCCGACCGAAACCGGCACTGCGATGTTCCAGGTGGCCTCTCCGGATGCTGCCATTGAATTGCTGGCGCTGGCACGCGATCAGGTGGGCGAGGGGGTCAGCACCTTTGAGCTGATCCACAAGCAAGGCCTGCAATTCCTGTCCGAGGTTTTGCCCGATATCCGCCAGCCCTTTGACGTCCAGCCTGAATGGATGGTGCTTGTTGAATTGGGGCTTTCTGGGGGTGCGTCACCGTCAGACGCGCTGATGGCGTTGTTCGAAACAGCGGAGACGCGTGAGCTTGTAGGTGACGCGGTCATAGCCCAAAGCGAAGCGCAACGAATGGAGCTTTGGGCCGTACGTGAACTCATTCCCGAAGCCAACCGGTTGGTCGGTTCGGTCTCGAGCCATGATATCTCGGTTCCGATCTCGCAAATCCCCGAGTTCATACTGCGAGGGTCCGAAATCGTGCGCGGGTTGGGAGATTTCCGGATTAACTGTTTTGGGCATCTTGGTGACGGCAACCTTCACTACAACGTGTTCCCGCCGCAGGGGCATAGCCGTTCAGAGTATGACGCACAGCGGCAAACGATAAAACACGTGATGCATGATTTGGTGCATGAGTTCGGTGGATCGATTAGCGCAGAACACGGTATAGGGCGTTTGAAAACGGATGATCTTAGCCGCTATGGCGATCCGGTAAAGCTTTCGGCGATGCGCTCGATCAAGGCCGCGCTTGATCCAAAAGGGATCATGAATCCGGGTGCCGTTCTAAAGGCGTAGGCGCGGCCCATTTAATTCAGGCCGCGCGCTGGGTTCACGATGCGGGCAGAATAACTTTGTCAATCACGTGGATGACGCCGTTCGATGTCTCGATGTCTGCCTGAACAACGTTCGCGTCGTTGACCATCACGCCGTTATCAAGGTCAATCTTGACTTCTCCGCCTTGTACGGTTGCGGCTGTCATGTCATCGGACAGATCGCCTGACATCACTTTGCCGGGCACCACGTGGTAGGTCAGGATGGCAACCAGCTGATCTTTGTTCTCGGGCTTCAGAAGGGTTTCAACTGTGCCTTCGGGCAGAGCGGCAAAGGCGTCATCAGTGGGGGCAAAGACGGTGAATGGGCCTTCACCTTTGAGCGTATCGACAAGCTCTGCGGCCTGAACGGCTGCCACGAGAGTTTCAAAGCTGCCTGCGCCGACGGCGGTGTCGACAATATCCTTGGAGTGACCATCTGCATAAGCGGCCGTTCCTACGAGAAAGCTTGCGACACCGGCAATTGCGAGTTTGCGAAACATGGTATGATATCCCTTGTTGGAATGCCCTTGGTGGCATCAATCTGGATACGGGGCGGCATCAAAGGGAGATCACTGAATATGTCGATAAGTTCGGGTTGATCCAAAGAAAAACCGCGCTAAGCCAGCGCGGTTTCAGGTTTCCACTCACGATCTTGTGAATGCGCAGCCTGTCAAAGACCTTCGAATTCGCACAGGACGTGGACGTCCATGCCCATATCTTCCAAAGCCTTGCGCCCACCCAATTCGGGCAAGTCGATAATGAACGAGCATGAGACGATCTCGCCGCCCAGTCGTTCGATCAGTTTGATTCCGGCAGCTGCGGTGCCACCTGTTGCCAGCAGATCATCGACCACGAGGATTTTTTCGCCCGGTTGAATGGCGTCATCATGGATCTCTACAATCGCCTCGCCGTATTCCAGCTTGTAATCTTGGCTGATCGTAGTTCCCGGCAGCTTGCCTTTTTTGCGGATCGGCACAAAGCCGACACTCAGCTGGTGCGCGATGGCGCCGCCAAGGATGAAGCCGCGCGCCTCGAGACCTACAACCTTGTCGATCCTTTCACCGGCGTAAGGGTGCAGCATCTGATCAATCGCCATGCGGAAGCCGCGCGGATCCGCGAACAGGGTCGTGACGTCCCGGAACATGATCCCCTCATGTGGGAAATCCACGATGGTGCGAATGTAATCCTTGACCGATTTGTTCCTGGACATGGCCATCCCCTCTGGCGTCAAAACACGCTGGGGTGTTTGGCTTATCGGTGCCAGTCATGCAAGGAAAGATTGCCGCCAAGCTTCTTGTGATGCTTCAGCGTTGCTTTCGACAGCCCGCAGCAGCGGCACAGCACAGCAAGCCATCATGGCGGAACCGAGCTACGCCCTTTGTGGTGATCTTTCCGAAGAAACGCCAGAGCAGCATGAAGGTTCATTGCCATAATCTTCTTTTGTTGTTAGGTGATCGAGAAATACAAACTCTATGCAATGTATATACAAGGGCCGGCCGATGGAGCAAAAATCTTGTTGAGTACAGGACGCGCGGAAGCAAAAGACGGCAAGGTTTCGACCAAGAAAAATAGCCAGTTGGTCTTGCGTCTGGACAAGGATGAGCGGGACGCGTTCGTTCAGCTATGCAAAGAGCTGGACACGTCAGCTGCACGAGAAATTCGTCGGTTCATTCGCGCTTTCATGAAAGAACACTCCGAGGACTGAGCCATCAGGCTGGGCGGCGCAGGACAGCCGTGGCCACACCCATCCCGATCAACGTCACCCCTCCGAACCGTGTCATAGCAGTGATGACGCCCGAACGACCTATCATCTGTCGCAAGCGGTCTGCCAAAAAGGCATATGCCAACGCATTCAACCATGCCAGACCCACGAAAGTTGCGATCAGGATGAAGAATTGCGGCCCAAGTGGGTCAGCCGGGCGCAGAAACTGGGGGACGAAGGCGATAAAGAATGCAATGGATTTTGGGTTCAGTGCGGTGACCGCGGCGGCATGGCCAAATACGCTGCGGGCGGTGACATCGCGTCCGGTCTCCACAGTCTCCAGACCACCCGATGGCGCGCTGCGCAACAATTTGATCCCCAGCCAGACCAAATAGGCCGCCCCGACCCATTTAAGGGCCGTGAACATCGTAGCTGATGCCAGAACCAATGCGCCCAGTCCCAATAGCGAGGCCGTCATGGCCACCAGATCCCCAACAGCTACGCCCGTGGCCGAGGCCACGGCCACGCTGCGCCCTTTGGACAAAGCATAGCTGAGCACCAGCAAGACAGTCGGGCCCGGGATTAGCAGGAGGGCGGTGGAAGCAGCGACAAAAGCGAGCCAAAGATCAAGGGACATTGGAAATCCTGTGAATGCGTTTTTCGCAGCAAGCCCGGACCGGCGCGCAAGGTCAAGCCCTGCGAGTCTGCGTGGTCAAACGCATCAAAGCTTCTAGCGGGCCGCTTTTGAACTTTCGAGACCACAAAATCGCAAAGCCCGAGGATGCCGCGCAAAACGTAAACGCGCAGCCCACGATTTGAGGGGCGTTCAGTGATCCGTTCAGCAAACCCGCCTCTTCTAATATGCCCATGCCGATCAGGATGTGCGCCATATAGAGCGTCATGCTCTGGCGACCGGGCGCAGTCAAGGCAGGGCCGATGCGCAGCTTTTCGATCTTTGGCCACAGTTTCAGCAGTAGACCGATCACCACACAAGCCGACCCTGTACCGGCAATGATGTAGAACGGCCCCGGCGGGATGGATGCAGTCCCCAGATAGGCGGCCAGATCAGGGTCCGTGACCACCATTTGCGGGAAATGTGCAAAAACAGCAGCTCCGAAACCCCACATGATCAGCCTGTGTTGAATGCAAATCGTGTGCAGCTCTGACCGCCCGATGGCCATGCCGATCAACAGGAAAGCTGTCCAAGGCAGGACCGGGTGCCAGCCGTTGAAGAAAAGGTTGCGCAAGAAGCCGGGCAGGGTCCAAAGGTCGGTGTATGTCAACGTGTCCCAATCCCAGCCAAGGTCATAGTTGAATATCATGACCGCCAGAACCGCCAATGCCATCACACTGACAGAACCCAGCCACAAGCCGCCAGTTGGTGCCGCCAGGAAAGCTGCGCCGACAACAAAGTACACCGCATAAAAATGTAGGATGTCGGCGTCAAATACGGTCATGTTAATCAGACCGAGCACGAACAGAAACGCTGCCCTCCGCAGTAGCATTGAGGCAGAAACAGAAGACAATCCAATCCCGATTCCGGCCAGGATCACAAACAACGCGGCCGCGCGGCCTTCGAGCGCATCGATCAGGATCGACGCCCAGTCATTACCAGGTGCGACCCGAGCTGCGATGCGGAAATTCACCAAAACCATTCCGCAGAATGCCAGAAACCGGGCCGCGTCCAATGCCTCAAGTCGCTTCATGCCATTTCTCTGCTTTGTCAGTGTTCTGGTGGTGTGTCCGAACCACAGATCGGTGCAATGCATGCGCAGTTTCAAGATGTTGCGCCAAAAAGAACCTTGGTCTTGCAACGCGGCAACAAGTTTTAAGATTGAATTAAGTGTTCGCCGTTCTGCTTGAAACAAGTTCTTGGGCCACCAACGTTGGAACGGAGCCAATGCTTCGGAGAGACTGATGATTCAAGCAGATCAAACCAGCGCACCTGAAACCAACCACTCGCGGCTTGCTCGTGTAAAGGGCGTGCTGATCCTTTTGGTGCCGGTCCTTGCAGTAATCTACGCGGGCATCGTGGGGTACATGTATGTGAACCAGCAATCGCTTTTGTTCAAACCCGAGGGCGAATTGCCCGCGCCCAATTCCGTGGGGTTGGCCGATGTTGATCCTGTTTCCCTAACGATGTCCGATGGTGTCACGTTGACAGCGTGGTCCGCCCCGCCTGCGACCGATGGTGCGCCGACGGTTTTGTTCTTTCACGGCCAAACCGGCAATCTGGGAGATCGGGCCGACCGGATGAGAGAGATCCTCAACAGTGGATTTGGCCTGTTGGCCCCCAGCTATCGCGGCTACCCGGGCAGTGAAGGCGAACCGTCTGAGATGGCGCTGATTTCCGATGGCATCCAGATGTATGACCAGTTGGATCGCCAGGGAACTCAGGTTGTGTTGCTTGGCCAAAGCCTTGGAACGGGCGTTGCCGCGGCGGTTGCGGAACAGCGCCCGAATGCGCAACTCCTGGTGCTGGAGGCGCCCTTTACGGCGACTGTGGACGTTGCGGCGGAAAGATACCCATTGCTTCCTGTGCATGCTTTGATGCGGGATCAGTTCGCGACCCGTGATTTGATCGAGAACGTCACCGTTCCGACCCTGATCTTTCACGGAACCGATGATGAAACGGTTCCGCTGCATCATGCAGAAGCCCTGGCTGTGATGGCTGGGGATACCGCGCAAATCCATGTCATCGAGGATGGCACCCACAACGACCTCTGGTCACATGGTCTGTGGGATCAGGTCCAACAATCTCTGCCTGCAAACTGAGGGGGCGGGTCAGAGAACGCGGCCCGCAACGGCATCCAGTTTGGCCAACAAGGTAGGATCACGCTTTTCCGGCGCAGTCAGGATGGCGAACTCCAGCGCCCGGTCGCAGCCATGGGGGCAGGGTGCGCGTTCAGTACCCAGCAGTTCGGGTAGATTTTTGACCAGCGCGCGGCCCTTCTCGGCATTTCCCGTCAGCGTGGCGATGATGGCGGTGACGTCTACTTCGCCGTGGTCCGGGTGCCAGCTGTCGTAATCGGTGACCATGGCGATGGAGGCATAGCAAAGCTCGGCTTCGCGCGCGAGTTTTGCCTCGGGCATGTTGGTCATGCCGATCACGTCGCAGCCCCAGTGTTCGCGATACATCTTGGATTCCGCCAGTGTTGAGAATTGTGGCCCCTCCATTGCCAGATAAGTGCCCCCGCGATGGATCGTGATCCCGGCAGTCTTTCCGGCAGTCTCACATGCGTCCGACAATCGCGGACAAGTGGGGTGCGCGACGCTGACATGGGCCACGCATCCGGTGCCGAAAAAGCTTTTGTCCCGCGCAAAAGTCCGGTCAATGAACTGATCGACGATTACGAAATCCCCCGGCGCCATATGCTCGCGGAACGAACCACAGGCCGAGACAGAGATCACGTCTGTCACACCAAGCCGTTTCAAAGCATCGATATTGGCACGATAAGGCACCTCGGTCGGGGAATGTACGTGACCGCGCCCATGGCGGGGCAGAAATGCCATGCCCACGCCATTCAACGATCCGGTCAGGATCTGGTCCGAGGGATCGCCCCACGGCGTCACAACGGTGACCCATTCCGCATTTTCCAAACCATCGATATCGTAAATACCTGATCCACCGATGATTGCGATTTTGGTCTGAGTCATGGCTGCTCTCCGTGAAAAACTGGTGAAAGAGTTCTGCTTGGCGACCGCTGGTTTGGCAAGTGGCTTCAAGGGTTTGTGTATGGTGTCTGTAAGCTATGCGTCCTGCGCATATCAGGGTCCCGCTGGGTGCAGTATCTAAGACTGGACATGACAGGTAAAAGGCCCCTTTCGCGCGAACAAACAAACCCACAGGACGTTCTATGCCTCGAGCCATGCTGGCAAGCTTTGCCAATCGTATAGCCAAACCCGATCTCCGCTGGATGCCGGACGAGGGGCTGACGGTCTCGCGCCTGCGCATTGAACTGTTGTCCGGATTGACCGTGGCGCTGGCCCTGGTCCCCGAGGCGGTGGCTTTTGCCTTTGTCGCAGGTGTGCACCCATTGGTCGGGCTTTATGCTGCGTTCATGGTGGGTTTGATCACCGCGCTCATCGGCGGTCGTCCGGGCATGATTTCGGGCGCAACAGGTGCGCTGGCCGTTGTCATGGTGGCGTTGGTGGCTGAACACGGGGTGGAATACCTGTTCGCCACTGTGGTTTTGATGGGCGTACTGCAGGTTATTGCCGGCGCAATGCACTGGGGTCGGTTCATCCGATTGGTGCCACATCCGGTGATGCTGGGCTTTGTAAATGGTCTGGCCATCGTGATCTTTCTGGCTCAGATGGGTCAGTTCAAGGTTCCCGGTACCATGGAAAATACCGGCCACGGTGTCGGGGGCGGTGAATGGCTTTCCGGCCTGCAGCTTTATACAATGTTGGGTTTGGTCGCCCTGACAATGGCGGTGATCTGGATCATGCCGCGCATAACCCGCATCGTTCCCGCGCCGCTGGCCGGTATCGTCGTAGTGGCCGCGCTGGTGATTGGTTTTGGACTGGACGTGCCGCGCGTTGGCGATCTGGCCTCGATCGAGGGTGGTCTGCCTCAATTCCACATCCCGATGGTGCCGCTGAACTGGCAAACCTTTGAGATCATTCTGCCTTACGCCGTCATTCTGGCCGCCATTGGTTTGATCGAATCCCTTTTGACCCTGAACCTTGTTGGTGAGATCACCGGCAAACGCGGAGGTGCCTCGCAGGAGTGTATCGCGCAGGGTGTTTCCAACGTGGCCACTGGTTTCTTTGGGGGCATGGGCGGCTGCGCCATGATCGGTCAGTCGATGATCAACGTGAAGTCCGGTGGACGTACCCGTATCGCAGGCATCGCGGCGGCGCTGTTCCTGCTGATCTTTATCCTGTTTGCCTCGCCGTTGATCGAGCAGATCCCACTGGCTGCGCTAGTTGGTGTAATGTTTATGGTGGTCATCGGCACTTTCGCGTGGAATTCGTTCAAGATCATGCGCAAAGTTCCTCTGATGGATGCTTTCGTCATTGTTCTCGTGACAGTTGTAACGGTGATGGAGGACCTTGCAGTTGCCGTCGTTGTTGGCGTGATCGTGTCGGCACTGGCCTATGCTTGGAACAACGCCAAACGTATCCATGCGGTCACACGGGACTCGGAAACGGAACAGGGCGCAAAGGTCTATGAGATTCAGGGGCCGTTGTTCTTTGGTTCATCCGACGGCTTCATCGAACTCTTCGACGTGCCGAATGACCCCGACACCGTTATCGTCGACTTCGCTGAAAGCCGCGTCGTGGACCAGTCCGCGCTTCAGGCTATCGAGAATATCGCCGCCAAGTACGAGGCCGCAGGCAAGCGTGTCATGCTACGTCACCTCAGCCGCGATTGTCACAAGCTGCTGAACAAGGCTGGTCACCTGATGGTCGACAGCGATGACGACCCGGATTACGAACTGGCGGTGGATTATTCGGTCCGCACCGGCATTCTGGGTGGACACTGACACGAAAAAGGGCGGCCAAATTGGTCGCCTTTTTACTTCCTGGCAATGCGTTCCAGCATTTCGATATCACCAGACAGCAAGGCGTCTTCAGCATCGGCCACGGCTTCGGCGGGCCAATCCCACCAGGACAAAGCCTGCAAACTTTCAATCACTTCGGGGGTAAACCTAAGACGCCGAACTTCTGCTGGATTGCCGGTGACAACGGCATAAGCCGGAATATCTCCGCGCACGACCGAGCCTGCGCCGATGATGGCTCCGTTCCCGATCCGGGCACCCGGCAGGATCATCGCGCCATATCCGATCCAGACATCATGACCGATGACTGTATCGCGCGTATCCGGCTGAAACTCCGTCATCTGTTCTGTGTCAAAAATCGGAAATGGAAAGCAAGTCAGCCCGTCCATCGCGTGATTGGCGGAGGACGTGATGAAGCGAACCCCATGGGCGATCTGACAGAACTTTCCTAGCACCAGTCTTTCTCGTGAGAATGGAAAAAGATAGGGGGCCAACCGTGAAGCCCAGTCTTCGGGTGCTTCGAAATCTGACGCATAGCTGAACGCCCCGGCCTGAAACCGGGGGTGATCGATCGCCTGAGACAGGAAAACCGTTCCCTGGTGTTCGGAACCATCAGGGAGCGTGATCGGGTATCTGCGCGAAGGGTCAGGCAGTGGCATCAGTCATCCGGTCTTGAAAGGCTGAACAGATCGGTAACTACCGAATAATCACGGTACCCAAGACGTGCCAGCGGATTAAAGGAAGTAACGTCAAACTTCCCATCGCGGATATGATCGTCATGCAAATGAACACCAGTCACCTCGCCAAACACCACTCGGTTAGCTTCGCCCGGCAGGGTTACGATCTGCGTCAGCTTGCATTCCAGCGCAGCTGGCGCCCCTTCGATACGGGCGCAAGAGATGGTTTCGCATTCCACCGGTGACAGCCCGGCATGGCCAAACTCATCAACGTCTTTTGGTAGGCCAGCCGAGCTGGCATTCATCGCATCTCGATGCGCATGGGCCACAACATTGACGCAGAATACGCCCGTGGCCTCGATATTGGCGAGACTGTCTTTCGTGCCGTCTTGGTCGTGTTTGGTTCCTGTCGAAGCAAACATGACTTGCGGCGGCGTGTAGGCGACCCCATTAAAAAACGAGTAGGGTGCCAGATTGTTGATGCCATCTTGGTCGCGTGTGGAAATCCAGCCGATGGGCCGCGGCGTGATAATGGCGTTGAATGGATTGTGCGGCAGGCCATGGCCGTCTTCGGGGCGATAGAACATATGATCTCCAAGCGTTTGCCCAAGGCGTACCGAAGTGCTAGGGCGATTGCCAGCAAGGAAAAGAGGGCAGGGTGCAGCAGTTCGTGATCAGGCCGGAAGAGCCGGATGATTGGTGGGAGGTCGAGGCCCTTTATGACCTGTGCTTTGCGCCCGGGCGCGAGGCGCTGTCCTCCTATCGTTTGCGCGACGACGTACCGCCGGTTTCAGGCCTGTCACTTGTTGCACGCGACGGACAGGGCATTCTGGCCGGTGCGATTCGGTTCTGGCCTGTGCATGTAGGCGATCATGACGCATTGTTGCTTGGCCCAGTGGCGGTACACCCAACCCATCAGGGTGAAGGTCTGGGCGGTTTTCTGATCCACCAGGGGCTTGAGGCAGGTCGCGAAATAGGCTGGCAAAGGGCGATGCTGGTGGGCGATGCGCCGTACTATGCTCGTTTTGGGTTCACCCGGCTTTCCGGCGTAGAAATGCCCCCGCCAACAAACCCCGACCGTGTATTGGGCGTGGAATTGAGCCCAGGTGAATGGGCAGGCGTAAGCGGCGTGGTGACCCGCTGGATGCGCTGAACTATTGAAACACCGGCATTCAACCCCGATGTTTAACGGCAGGAGGGTTTTCATGCAGGACGTGCTTCTTGTCGAAAAACTGGATACCGAAGCCGAATTGGATCGGTTAGCCAGGCACTACGGATCTGCCGGGGGACCGGGCGTCAAACTATTGAACAGTTTGGGCGGGTCCGCAGAATCGTTATTAGACCAACTTCCGGCATCTGTGAGGCAGGGCCTGACTGGGGCCACAGAACAGGCGCTTTGGCTTGCGATGCACGCAGCCGAGGGGTCGCGACGGGCCGTTCCTGATCAAAAGCCCTGGGTCAACACTGCTGTCGCAACAGCGATGGGGGCTGCCGGTGGTATGGGTGGCGTGTCAACTGCACTGATGGAATTGCCAGCTACGACCGCCATGTTATTGCGCGCAATTCAGGGGGCTGCGTTCCGCGAAGGGTTCGATCCATCGGAAGAAGGCGTCAAGTTTGACTGCGTTCGAGTTCTGAGTGCGGCCGGACCGTTGTCATTTGACGATGGTGCCGATCTCGGCTTTTTCTCAGTTCGCCTGACATTGACCGGCCCTGCAATGCAAAAGCTGATTGCGGCGGTTGCACCACGCCTGTCCATTGTGCTGGGCCAAAAGCTGGCGGCACAATCGGTCCCGGTCCTGGGGGCAATCGCGGGGGGTGGTACGAACTACGTCTACACCCGTTACTATCAGCAGGTGGCTCGGGTCCATTTTGGTCTGCGGCGACTGGCGATTGATGCCGACATCCCGCACGAAGATCTTGTTCGGAAACTGGCGTCGCGCCTTTGATTCCTGTCTGATGGCTTTAAAAAGGCCGCGCTATATGGTATCCGCGGTTTATCCGACCGCTAAATATACGAAAAACTCAATGGTCGGTGAACGAGTGTGAGAGCAGTTGGAAAGGCAGCGCGGCGTGATCGATTCAAAGCGATCATCGTATCTGCAGGGAAACGTTCAGAGCCTGCAGCTAAAGCATCAATCAGCGGCCTTGTGCTATCGCATTAAACACGGGCGGCTCAAGGTATTGCTGATTACAACGCGTAAGTCCAAGCGATGGATCATACCAAAAGGGTGGCTGATAAACGGCATTTCTTCATCGCAGACCGCTGGCAGAGAGGCATGGGAAGAGGCCGGCGTGAAAGGGAAGTGCGCAATCCAGCCAATTGGGCGTTTCACATACGTCAAAACCCGCGCCAGCAGAGGCCCCGTAGTATGTTTGGTGGATGTCTTTCCGCTCTGTGTTACGTCTATTGCATCAGAATTCCCCGAACGGGCCCAACGAAAGCGAAAATGGCTTTCGCCCGGAAAAGCAGCCTCCCGGGTCAAATCACCAGAACTGTGCCAATTGTTACACAAACTTGACCCAATTCTACACTGACTCGCCATTCGAAGGGCTTGATCTTGCCATGTCTGTCGGTATCTATTTGGCTACCGGATAATGGACGGACGATGATACAATATTCGCTGAAATGCAGCCGCGACCATACTTTTGACAGTTGGTTTCAATCGGCCGCCGCTTACGACAAACTCGCATCCGCTGGCATGGTGACCTGCGTGGTGTGTGGTGATGCGAATGTTGAAAAGGCCATCATGACACCTCGGGTTCGTCCTGCGCGCAATGCGCAAACGCCTGAGCAAAGGGACAACTCAATCGACACCGCGTCCCCGTCACCAGATATCGAGAAGGTTCTGGCCGATCTGCGCCGCAAGGTCGAGGAGAACTCGGACTACGTCGGAAAGGACTTTGCCAAAGAGGCGCGCAAGATCCACTTGGGTGATGCGCCCGAACGCGCAATCTATGGCGAGGCCAAGCCCGATGAGGCAAAAGCGCTGATCGAAGATGGTGTCCCGGTTTCACCGCTTCCTTTTCTGCCCACCCGCAAAACGAACTGATCCATGCATATTGTCATTACCGGGGCCAATCGCGGAATTGGACAAGCCTTGGCAGATCGATATCGCGCGCAAGGGCATGACGTAACCGGAACTGCACGGGATACCAGTGCACAGGTTGTGCTGGATGTGACAGACCCGGCTCAGCAGGCTGATATGGCGGAGGGGCTTGTTGGTCGCCCGGTTGATTTGTTGATCTGCAATGCCGGAGTGTACTTAGACAAAGGCCACGACATCGACGGCTTTCCGGCAGACATGTGGGCGCAGAGTTTCGCGACCAATGTGACAGGCGTGTTTTTGACCGTGCAGGCGCTTTTGCCCAATCTTCGGGTAGCGCAAGGCAAAGTTGTGATCCTGTCGTCGCAGATGGCGTCGCACACACGTGCGCCCGGTGGTAGCTATATCTATCGCGCGTCCAAAGCGGCAGCCCTGAATTTGGGGCGGAATCTGGCGACTGATCTGCGTGCAGATGGTATATCGGTGGGCATCTACCATCCGGGTTGGGTGCAGACGGATATGGGCGGTACTCAGGCTGAGATCACTGTGGATCAGGCAACAGATGGGCTGCTTTGCCGCTTTGAGTCGCTGTCACTGGCCACGACCGGGTGTTTTGAAACCTGGGACGGTCAGCCGCACGATTATTGACGTTTCAGTGCTGCCGTGGGGATTTCGTAAACTTCATCAGGGTCGATGAAGACCACTGTCAGGTCACCCCGTGTTTCGTGACTGATCCGGGCAGGTGAGCTGCTGGAGGTCGGTACACCATCGGTGAAATAGATGCTACGTACTTCGGCGCCGCCCAATCCGACAGCAAGGGTCGTGGTTCCGTCGTCATGGTGACGCAGCTCGGCGTGGCAGCTGCTCAGCGCTGCTCCGCCTTTGGCACAGGGCACCGTACCCAGTGCATTCTTGCCGTCGGTTGCAGCCAGCGTTGAGACCTGTGCAAAGGCGGATGAGGAAAAAAGGACGAGGGCTGCGGCAGCGCGGATCATGGAGAACCTCTGGGAATAAATTCGAGTTGCAGGCTGACAGCCTCTTGGTCGGTTGTAAAGCGATCAGGTGCGGCCATCCGACTGGTTTTGAACTCTTGCCCTTGCGGCCCCCCTCGCATAAGACGCACGGGATCAGAAATCCAAGGCGCGGAGACACTTGCCCCCATGCCCTTACTCGTGATGAAATTTGGCGGCACTTCGGTGGCCAACCTTGACCGTATCCGCCGCGCAGCCAAGCGCATCGGCGTCGAAGTGGCGAAGGGCTATGACGTGATCGTCATCGTGTCGGCCATGTCAGGCAAGACGAACGAGCTTGTGGGTTGGGTCGACGAAACTTCACCGCTTTATGATGCGCGTGAATATGATGCCGTTGTATCCTCAGGTGAGAATATCACGGCTGGTCTGATGGCGTTGACGCTGCAGGAAATGGATGTCCCGGCACGCAGTTGGCAGGGCTGGCAGGTTCCGCTGATGACCACGAGTGCCCACAGCCAGGCCCGGATCGAGGAAATCCCGACCGATAACCTGAACCAGAAATTTGGCGAGGGCATGAAAGTTGCTGTTGTCGCAGGCTTCCAGGGCATCAGCCCTGAAGGTCGTATCACGACCCTTGGCCGGGGTGGGTCGGACACGACCGCCGTGGCATTTGCTGCTGCCTTCGGTGCCGAGCGGTGTGACATCTATACGGATGTTGACGGCGTCTATACCACCGATCCGCGCATCTGCGAAAAGGCCCGCAAGCTGGACCGCATTTCGTTCGAGGAAATGCTGGAACTGGCTTCGCTGGGGGCCAAGGTGCTGCAGACACGCTCTGTCGAACTGGCGATGCGCTACAAGGTAAAACTGCGCGTTCTTTCAAGCTTTGAGGAACAATCCGACGAGGCCGGTACGCTGGTCTGCGATGAGGAGGATATCATGGAATCCAATGTTGTGGCCGGTGTGGCCTATTCCCGGGACGAAGCCAAGATGACAGTTGTCTCGGTGGCTGACCGCCCGGGCATCGCATCGATCATCTTTACTGCGCTCAGCGATGCGGGCGTGAATGTGGATATGATCGTGCAGAACATCTCGGACGAAGGGCGCACGGACATGACCTTTTCCTGCCCTACCGATCAGGTGGCCCGCGCCGAACAGGCCTTGCTGGCGATCAAGGACGCGGGCGATCTGAACTATGCCGAACTGGTTGCGGATCAGGATGTCTGCAAGGTGTCGGTCGTGGGAATCGGCATGCGTTCACAATCGGGCGTAGCGGCCAAGATGTTCAAGGTACTCTCGGATGAGGGGATCAACATCAAGGTCATTACAACCTCTGAGATAAAAATTTCCGTCCTTGTCGACAGGAAATACATGGAACTTGCTGTTCAGGCACTGCATGATGCCTTTGAACTGGACAAGGCAGCCTGAGCGTTTCAGCCAAAGGTTTCGCCTGACTCCGTAAATTGGGTGGGCTATGGCGGAAGGCACCGAAACAGAATCCCGCAAGCTGCTGGGGCGGCTGCGCGAAGAAATGGCGAGCGAAGCCGCCGGTCAGGAACGTCTTGACCGGATCACGCATCTGATTGCTGACAGCATTCGGGCCGAGGTGTGCTCGATTTATCTGTTCCGGGATTCCGACACGCTTGAGCTTTGTGCGACCGAAGGGCTGTCGCCAGAGGCGGTTCACAAAACGCGTATGCGGTTGGGTGAAGGCCTTGTGGGTCGTGTCGCGCAATCCGGAAAAGTCGTGAACACCGCGGACGCGCCTTCGACCAAAGGCTTCCGGTACATGCCGGAAACCGGAGAAGAGAGGTTTTCGTCTTTCATTGGGGTGCCGATCCAGCGATTGGGTGAAAAGCTGGGCGTACTGGTCGTGCAATCCCGTGATGCGCGTTTGTACTCTGCCGACGAGGTATATGCGCTGGAAGTGGTCGCCATGGTTCTGGCCGAAATGACCGAACTTGGCGCTTTTGTGGGCGAGGGCGCAGCCCTGTCGCCCCGCCATCAGCAATCAGTGCAATTCGAAGGCGGGCCGGCACAAGAAGGATCTGCCGAAGGCCACGTCTGGTTGCATGAACCTCGTGTCGTCGTGACCAACCCGATCGCGGAAGACCCTCATCGCGAACGCGAACGTCTGAGCGAGGCTGTCGACGAGTTGCGCGTGGGCGTCGATAAGATGCTTGAGATTTCGCAGGGCGGGGACAAGGAGCAGCTTCAGGTTCTGGAAGCCTATCGCATGTTCGCCAATTCCAAAGGCTGGATGCGCCGGATGGAAGAGGACATTGCCTTAGGCCTCAGCGCTGAAGCAGCCGTGGAAAAGGAACAATCGCAGGCCCGCGCCCGTATGGGGCAGGTCACCGACCCCTATCTTCGGGAACGGCTGGCCGATCTGGATGACCTCAGCAACCGGCTTTTGCGAATCCTTACCGGTCAGGGCGCAACCAACGGGGCGGACCTGCCACCCGATCCGATCCTGATCGCCCGCAATATCGGACCCGGTGACCTTTTGGAGTATGGCCGCTCTCTAAAAGGGATCGTGCTTGAGGAAGGGTCTGTCGGCAGCCACGCAACCATTGTCGCCCGTGCCTTGGCAATTCCGCTGGTGGTCCATGTGGGACACATTACGACAGAGGCGCTAAATGGCGACCAAATCTTGGTCGATGGCGATCAGGGCATCGTGCATCTGCGCCCTGAGGACACAGTCGTCACCGCCTTCCGCGACAAGATCGCTATGCAGGCCAAAGCCCAGGAGCGTTATGCCTCGATCCGCGATACCCCAACCGTGACACGCGACGGTGAGCGGATAAATCTGGTCATGAACGCGGGGCTGATGGCCGACCTGCCGTCTCTGGGCAATTCCGGCGCCGAAGGTGTCGGCCTGTTTCGGACCGAGCTTCAGTTTCTGATCCGCAATCAGATGCCCAAGCGATCCGAGCTTGTGACACAATATCAGCGTGTTATGGATGCCGCTGACGATAAGCGCGTGGTGTTCCGAACGCTGGATATCGGGTCGGACAAAGTTCTGCCCTATATGAAACACGTCGAAGAGCCGAACCCGGCCTTGGGTTGGCGCGCTATCCGCGTTGGTTTGGACAAGCGCGGCGTTATGAGGATGCAGTTGCAGGCCCTGATGCGCGCTGCAAACGGTCGCCCGCTGACATTGATGTTCCCCTTCGTCGCGCAAGCTGACGAATTCCGCGAGGCCAAGTGGGAGGTCAACAAAACCATCGAGCGCGAAAAGCGTCTGGGTCATGTACTGCCGCAATCGATCGAAGTCGGCGCAATGCTTGAGACACCATCGCTTGCTTTTGCCCCGCAGAAGTTCTTTGACGAGGTCGATTTTGTCTCGATCGGTGGCAATGACCTTAAACAGTTCTTTTTTGCCGCGGACCGCGAAAACGAACTGGTACGCCGACGCTATGACACTCTGAATGTCAGTTTCCTCAGCTTCATCGAGCGGATTGTTGAGCGCTGCAATATCTCGAACACGCCGCTCAGCTTCTGCGGAGAAGATGCCGGACGACCGGTTGAGGCACTTTGTCTAGCCGCCATGGGTATTCGAACCCTTTCGATGCGACCGGCGTCTATTGGCCCGGTCAAAAGCGTGCTGTTGCGCGCCGACCTGCAATCTCTTCGCAAGATCATCGCCGACGCCCGCCATCGCGGAGAACAATCGGTTCGACCCGCGGTAATGGAGTGGCTGCGGAATCTGGGTTGATTTTCCGGCCGCGCTTCCCTATTCAGGGCTCAAATGTTAGCGGTAACAACGTCCGTATCACGTGATTTTGCAAGTTTTGCACCAATGTGATGCCAGCAAGATTTGAAGGAGCCCCTAGATGGTTTCACGCGTAATTCCGGTACACCCGTTCGATCTGGTGTTATTCGGCGCGACCGGTGATCTGGCGCAGCGCAAGATATTGCCGGGGCTTTATCATCGTTTCGAAGTCGGCCAGATGCCAGAAGACGCCCGGATCATCGGCACGGCACGGTCCGACATGGACAGCGAAGGGTTCCGCAACCAGATACGCGCCTCGATGAAAGAGTTTGCACCCGCGTTCAAAAAAGATGTTCTGGATCAGTTTCTGAGCCATGTTGAGTACGTTCCCGTTGACGCAATGGGGGAATCTGGCTGGACAGATCTTGCCAAGGCCCTGCGTCCTGATGTCGTGCGCGCATTCTACCTGTCGGTTGGCCCCAGCCTGTTTTCGGGCATCGCGCAGCGGCTAAGCGATCATGGCTTGGCAACGCCCGAAAGTCGTATCGTGGTTGAGAAACCATTTGGCCACGATCTGGCGTCGGCCAAGGCTCTGAACACTGGGCTCCGGGCCTGCTTTGAAGAACATCAAATTTACCGGATCGACCACTATCTGGGAAAAGAAACGGTGCAGAACCTGATGGCGCTGCGCTTTGCCAATTCCCTGTTCGAACCGCTCTGGAATGCGACCCATGTGGATCACGTTCAGATCACTGTCGCCGAGACCGTTGGCGTTGAAGGGCGCGGCGCTTACTATGATCAGTCCGGCGCGATGCGGGACATGGTGCAAAACCACCTTGTACAGCTGTTGTGCCTGACGGCGATGGAACCTCCATCCAAGTTTTCTCCAAACGCGGTGCGTGACGAAAAGGTCAAGGTGATCGAGGCGCTCGAGCCGGTTGCATCCACAGATATCGCACGTGGCCAGTATCGCTCGAGCAAGGGCGACGACGGTTATCTGGATCATGTTGGGAACCCCGCGAGCCGCACCGAGAGCTATATCGCGCTCAAGGTCCATCTTGGCAATTGGCGGTGGGCAGGCGTGCCATTTTACCTGCGAACAGGCAAACGGCTACGGGCGCGGGAATCGGAAATCGCAGTGTTCTTCCGAGATCCGCCGCATACGATCTTTCCCAATGTTGGGCCCCTGCACGGCAACGTGTTGGTGATCCGCTTGCAACCGGACGAGGGCATTACCTTGCGCACAACGATCAAAGAGCCGGGGCAGGGCGGGTTCCGCCTGTCAGATGTTGCCCTGGACATGAGTTTTGCCGAGGCGCTGGGGGATGAGGCGAAATCGCCGGATGCATATGAGCGTCTGGTGATGGATGTTATCCGCGGCGACCAAACCTTGTTCATGCGCGGGGACGAGGCCGAAGCGGCCTGGGCCTGGGTTGATCCCATCATTCAAAGTTGGGAAGACCGTGGCGACCGCCCGGCGAAATATGATCAGGGCAGTTCCGGCCCTGAAGAAGCACTGATGCTGATGCATCGCGATGGGCGCCGCTGGCGTCAGATCGGAGGGTAATCATGGTCCATCCTGTCATCACCGACGTCACTCAACGTATCATCGACCGCAGCGCCGACCTGCGCGGCCCTCATATTGAACGCATGGAACATGCCCGATCCAAGGGGCCGGCGCGCGCGCATTTGTCGTGCAGCGGACAAGCCCACGCATATGCTGGCGCGGGTGAGGATCAGCAGTCGATGGCGACCGGTTCCGCCGGCAATTTGGGTATTGTGACGGCCTATAATGATATGCTGTCCGCCCATCAGCCGTTTGAGCGTTATCCCGATCTGATCCGCGACGCGATCCGCGCAGCGGGCGGAACCGCACAGGTCGCGGGTGGCGTGCCGGCCATGTGTGACGGGGTTACCCAAGGCGAAGCTGGAATGGAGCTGTCTCTGTTCTCCCGCGACGTGATTGCCTTAGCGACCGGAGTGGCGCTGAGCCACAACACATATGATGCGGCCGTTTTCCTTGGCGTCTGTGACAAGATCGTTCCCGGTCTGATCATCGGAGCACAGGCCTTCGGACATCTGCCCGCCGTCTTCTTGCCAGCTGGTCCGATGACCAGCGGTCTGCCCAATGATGAAAAAGCTAAGGTTCGCCAGAAATTCGCTGCCGGTGAAGTGGGCCGCGACGAATTGATGAAGGCCGAAATGGCTGCCTATCACGGACCTGGAACCTGTACTTTTTATGGCACTGCAAACACCAATCAGATGCTGATGGAGTTCATGGGCCTGCACCTGCCGGGGTCGAGCTTCGTCAACCCCAACACGCCGCTGCGAGACGCGCTGACCGAGGAAGGGGCGCGCCGCGCCCTGTCGCTGAGCGCGCTGGGCAATCACTACACGCCGGTCTATCAGGTTTTGGATGAGCAGGCGTTTGTGAACGGTATTGTGGGTTTGATGGCCACGGGCGGCTCGACCAACCTGCTGATCCATCTGATCGCTATGGCGCGCGCAGGTGGTATCGTGCTGGATTGGCAGGATTTTTCCGACATTTCCGCCGTGGTGCCTTTGGTTGCTCGGGTTTACCCGAACGGCCTGGCGGATGTGAACCACTTCCACGCGGCGGGTGGTCTCGGATATTGCATCGGCACCTTGTTGGAAGACGGGTTGCTGCATCCCGACACGCTAACTGTCGCTGGGCAGGGCCTGCACAATTACACCAAAGAACCCAAGCTGAAAGACGGTGAATTGGTCTGGGAAGACGGGGCAGGTCATAGCCTGAACGAAAAAATCGTTCGCTCGGCAAAGGATCCGTTTCAACCCACAGGCGGATTGTCGCGCCTTACGGGTAATCTGGGTACCGGCGTTATGAAAGTCTCGGCTGTTGCCCCGGAACATCAGATCGTTGAAGCGCCCGTGCGCGTGTTCCATGATCAGGACGAAGCGAAAGCTGCGTTCAAGGCAGGAGAGTTCACAGGCGACGTCATCGTGGTTGTTCGATTTCAGGGACCAAAGGCCAATGGCATGCCAGAGCTTCACTCGCTTACGCCGATGCTGTCGATTTTACAGGGTCGCGGCCAAAAGGTGGCTCTTGTAACCGACGGCCGTATGTCCGGCGCGTCCGGGAAAGTCCCCGCTGCGATCCATATCTGCCCAGAGGCGCTGGACGGCGGGCCGATCGCATATCTGCAGGATGGCGACATCCTGCGTGTTGATGCCGTGAAGGGAGAGCTTGAGATCCTGACCCAGGGGGTCTTGGACCGTGCACCTGCCACCGCTGATCTGTCGGCCAATCAACATGGCGTAGGGCGCGACCTATTCGGTGCCTTTCGCCAAAACGTCGGATCTGCAGACGCCGGCGCCAGCATATTTGGAGCGTGATCCATGTCTAAAACCCACCGTACGCGTGAAATCTGCGCTCTTGCGCCTATCGTTCCGGTCCTTGTTGTCGATGTCGCCGCCAAGGCGCGCCCTCTGGCAGAGGCACTTGTCGCAGGTGGCCTTCCCGCGCTTGAGGTTACCTTGCGTACCCCCGCCGCGCTGGACGCGATCCGCGCAATGGCGGATGTGCCGGGAGGTGTTGTCGGCGCAGGCACTTTGGTCACGCCGGAAGATGTGCGCGCCGCCAAAGAAGCCGGCGCTCAGTTTGGTGTCTCGCCCGGTGCCACTGACGCGCTGATCGCGGCTTGTGAGGCGGAGGGCCTGCCCTTGCTGCCCGGCGCCGCAACTGCCAGCGAGGCGATGCGGCTTTTGGAACATGGCTATGACATGCTCAAATTCTTTCCGGCCGAGGCCTCGGGTGGTGCGCCGGCATTGAAAGCAATCGGCGCCCCGCTGCCGCAAATCAAATTCTGCCCGACGGGTGGCGTTTCACCCGAAAATGCGAAAGATTACCTGTCTTTACCCAATGTGGTCTGCGCGGGCGGAAGCTGGGTTGCGCCAAAACAGATGGTCAGTGATGGGGACTGGGCCGGTATCGAAAGTCTTGCACGCGCGGCGTCCAAGCTGATGGATTGACGCCGCACAAAGCTGCGCTAGGGTGGGCGTCAATTCATACAGGTTGATCCCATGACAAACTCCATTTCGCTGGCGCAAGGGCGCGAATATCTGGCGATTCCAGGGCCCTCGGTTATCCCCGATGCGGTATTACAGGCCATGCACCGTCCATCGCCCAATATATACGAGGGCGAGCTGATCGAGATGATGCCCGCGTTGACACGCGATCTGTGCCGCGTGGCCCGGACCGAGCATAGCGTCGCCATCTATATCTCCAACGGTCACGGAACGTGGGAGGCCGCGCTATCCAACGTCATCGCGCCAGGTGAAACCGTTTTGGCACCGGCATCTGGCCGGTTCACCTATGGTTGGGCCGAGATGGCCGAGGGAATTGGCGCCAAGGTCGAACTGATTGACTTTGGCACATCCTCAGAATGGGATCTCAACCAAATTGCTGAAGCTCTACGCGCGGATGTAGCGTATCAGATCAAGGCTGTTCTGGCAGTTCACGTGGACACGTCAAGCTCGATCCGGAACGACATTCCGGCGCTGCGCACCTTGTTGGACGATCTGGGGCACCCGGCGCTGCTGATGGCGGATTGCATTGCTTCGTTGGGCTGTGATCGGTTCGAGATGGACGCCTGGGGTGTCGATGTCATGGTAACGGCCTGCCAGAAAGGGCTGATGACACCAGCTGGCACGGGTTTTGTTTTCTTCAACGACAAAGCACGGGCCAAGCGCGCTTCGATGCCGCGTGTTTCGCAGTATTGGGATTGGCAGCCACGGGCTAATCCAGAACTGTTCTATCAGTATTTCAACGGCACGGCGCCAACCCATCACCTTTATGGATTGCGTGCGGCTTTGGACATGATCCATGCCGAGGGAATGGAACAGGTTTGGGCGCGTCATGAGCGTCTTGCCACAGCGATCTGGGAAGCGTGTGAAATATGGGCGCAAGGTGGCGCGCTGCAACTGAATGTCGCTGAACGTCACCATCGCAGCCGCGCTGTCACCGCATTGCGGCTCACCGAGGGACGCGGGACACCGGTGCGTGAGTTCTCCGAAAACCAACTTGGGTTGACCCTTGGTATTGGCCTGGGGATGGAAGACTGGGACGGGTGCTTTCGCCTTGGTCACATGGGTCATATCAACGGCCAGATGGTCATGGCCATGTTAGGCGGCGTGGAAACGGCTATGACCGCGCTGGACATCCCGCGCGGCAAAGGTGCGCTGGAGGCTGCGGCTGCGGTGCTTGCTTCGAAAGGTTAACGCCGCGCCTCTGCAAGCGCTTTTGGCAAGGCTTCGGCAAAGGCATCCAGATCGGTCGTGTCACCACAGCTGACGCGGATGCAGCGATTTTGGGGAGCAGCAAAGGGCATACGAACGAAGATGCCTTGCGCAACCAGCGAGTCCAGAACCGCCTTGGCATAGGCAGCATCCTTTCCGCAATCAATAGCGACGAAATTGGTGGCCGAGGGCAGGGGCTCTAACCCTTTTTCTCGGGCTATCTGACCGATCCGGTCCCGTGCCTCGGTAATCTTGGTTTGTACGTGTTCCAGCCACTCGGAATCCTTCAAGGCCGCCAGCGCACCGGCTTGCGCAGCGCGGTTCATGCCGAAATGGTTGCGCACTTTATTGAAAGCCGAAATCAGGTCCGGCGCACCGATGGCATAGCCAACCCGTGCGCCAGCCATGCCGTACGCCTTTGAAAAGGTCCGCATTCGGATTATACGCGGATCATCGGCCGTCACCGGTGCGGCGGTGCCTTCGGGCGCGCATTCCACATAGGCTTCGTCAAGCACCAGCAGGCAACCGTCAGGAAGTATGTCCATCGCGGCCACGATATCCGCGCCTGAATGCCAGCTTCCCATTGGGTTGTCGGGGTTAGCCAGATAAACCAGCTTGGCGTCCACTTCACCCGCCTTTGCAAACAGCGCAGCGGGATCTTCGTGGTCATCTTGGTACGGAACTTTGTGAAGCACTCCGCCGAAACCCGCCACATGGTAATTGAAGGTCGGGTAAGCCCCGTCTGACGTGACAACCGCGTCGCCGGGCCCGACCAATAACCGCACCAGATAGCCCAACAGCCCGTCAATCCCTTCGCCAACCACAATGTTTTCCGGTCTAACGCCTAGGTGTTCAGCCAACGCGCCGCGCAGATCGTGGTTTTCCGGATCGCCATACATCCATATCCCCGTTTCAGCCATTGCCGCGATGGCCCGCGGGGAAGGTCCAAAAACGCTTTCATTTGCACCAAGGCGTGCCAGGAATGGCGCGCCGCGCTGGCGTTCCTGCGTTTCGGGGCCGACAAATGGTACGGTTGCGGGCAGGGATTGGGCAAGTGGGGTATAGCGCAGCTTTGTCATGGGGGCAGATAAACGCAAGGTCACAAGACAGGCAAGCTTGCGTTACAGCGTGCTGCTCCGCATTGTTTGCGTAACAATAAAGGGAGGAGCGTTCATGCGCATCGTTTTGGGCCTGTTGATCGTAGGTCTCGCCTATCTGGTTTTCTGGCCGGTTCCGGTTCAACCGGTGGCATGGACACCGCCCGAAGCACCGGGTTTTACTGGTGACTTTGTCGAAAACAACGCGTTGGACAAACTGGAATTGGTCTCGCTGCCTGAAGGAGAGATAGGCCCCGAAGACATCGCAATCCTGCCTGACGGATCTGTTTACACGACCGCTTTGTCCGGAGCCTTGTACCGGATAGACGGCCAGGCTCCGGCCAAAATCGACGACCTTGGCGGCAGGCCACTGGGCCTGAAGGCCGGACCGGACGGCGCACTCTACATTGCCGACAGCTTCCGGGGAATTATGCGTTGGACTGGCCCGGGAACGCTTGAGACAGTGGTGGCCGAGATAGGCGGCGCGCCGGTGGTCTATGCCAACCAACTGGATGTGGCAAAGGATGGGACGATCTATTTCTCAAACTCGTCCGACCGGTTCGACCCTGAAACGATGGGTGGAACCAAACCGACCTCGGTTCTCACTATCTGGGAGCAATCGAACACAGGTTATGTTGCCCGACACTCTCCCGACGGGACGACTGACAAACTGGCCGAAGGTTTTGTCTATACGAACGGCGTTGCGTTGTCGCCGGATGAGGATTTTCTGCTAATCGCCGAAACGGGGCGTGCACGTGTGCACAAACTCTGGCTGACAGGCGCGAAAGCGGGACAGCAAGAGGTGTTGATGGATAACCTGCCGGGCTACCCTGACAATATTGAGGCGCAGGGCGATGGCACCTATTGGATGGCATTTGCCAGCCCGCGCGTGCCAAGCGAGGCGCTGATGCCATACCCTTTCCTGCGAAAGGTGATCTGGCGACTGGGGCCGATGGTTCGCCCGGCACCGATCCATCGTGGGATGATGGTGCATTTCGACGCTGACGGGAACATTCTGAAGACCCTGCAAGACCCCGAAGGCCGGTTGGGCATTACCACGGGCGGTAAGATCGCCGGGGATCAGTTCTATGTCATGACGCTTGATTCACCCTGGTTTGGGCGCATGCCTGCGGCAAATCTGCCCTAACGTTGAGGTAGAACTGTCCGGACCATCGGGGCATGGTACCACAAACCTGATTTGAGAGGGCTGAGATGTCACGCGTATCCGTCGAATACAAAAATCACATTGCCCACGTTACGCTAACGCGCGGCGACAAGATGAACGCGCTGGATGATGCGATGATCAAAGCCATCATTTCTGCCGGGCAAGAGGTCGCCGCCTCGGACGCGCGCGCGGTGGTGTTGTCGGGCCAAGGCAAAAGTTTTTGTGCGGGGCTGGACATGGCCAGCTTTGCCAGCATGGCCCAAACGGACCCGACCGAATGGCTGATGGAACGCAGTCACCACGATGCCAACGAGGTGCAGGAAGTTGCCTTGGTTTGGCAGCGAGTACCCGTTCCGGTCATTTGTGCGATCCAGGGGGTCGCTTATGGCGGCGGGCTACAACTTGCGTTGGGTGCCGACATTCGTATCGCCCACCCCGAGGCCAAACTGTCGGTGATGGAGATGAAGTGGGGCCTGATACCCGACATGGGCGGCATGGTGCTGCTGCCAAAACTGGTCCGGTCAGACGTCTTACGCCTGTTGACCTACACAGCCCGTCCTATTGGCGCGACGCAGGCCGCTGAATGGGGGCTGGTGACCAAACTTTCGGATGATCCGCTGACCGAAGCAGTGGCTTTGGCCGAGGACATCGCGGGCCAAAGCCCATCGGCCATCCGGGCGGCCAAGCGCGTAATCGAGGTCGCCTATGCCAAACCGCGAAAAGAGGTGCTGCTAGAGGAGTCTTCGGAGCAGGTCGAACTGATCGGCAAGCCGGACCAGATGGAGGTCATTGCAGCAAACCTGCAAGGTCGCAAGCCAGAGTTCAAATGACCTCGCCATCCGTCACCCGCTTGATCCTTTACACCAAGGACATCGACAAGATGGTGCGTTTCTATGGGGCGCACTTTGGCTATACGGCGCGCCAGTTAGAAGGGGACCGGATTGTTGAGCTTGTGCCTGAAGGGGACGGGTTGCGTCTGTTGTTGCATCCGGCCGGCAAGGCCGCCCGCCAAGGTCAATCAGCGGTCAAAATCGTATTCGATGTCGCCGATGTAGTCGAGTATTGCAGACAAGCAGAAAAACGCGGTCTGAAATTTGGGCCTATCCATAAGGCCGAAAGCTACTGTTTCGCCAATGTGAAGGATCCGTCGGGCAACTCGATTTCTGTGTCCAGCAGGGCATTTGCCCTCGGAAGCTAACGCATAAATGCGCGCCGGGCATCGCGGGCCATATTGTAGCGCATCTCAAGCTCGGCGATCAGCCGCATCGTTGCCTTACGATCATCAGGATCAGTCTGGGACGCATAGGTTTTGCGAGCCACTTCCAGTTCTTTTTTGATACTGAACTCTTCCGGCAAAACCCCGGCCTGCGCCATGATCCGGTGGCCTGCCGCCAAGGCCGGATCGGTTTGCACTTCGGATGAACGATCGGGCAAGGGCTGCCCTTCGCCTTCCAGGCCATCCATTTGACCTTCGGTCTGCGCCTTTTTTATCTGGCGTTCCACCAGTTTTCCAAGCGATCCCAGCATAGGCTTACAATACTTGGCTAACGCAGCCGGGGAAAGTCGTCATTTGGCTCGCTTAGTAACCAAATAAGCAATGCCGCCCGCCGCCAGCCCCCAGACCGCAGCGCCCAGGCCAAAAACGGTAATACCTGACGCGGTGATAGCGAATGTCAGAATCGCAGCTTCACGTTCTGCAGGAACCTCAAGGGCCGCAAAGGTCGCGTTTGCCAATACGCCAATCAGGGCGATGCCGGTCAGGGTGCCCATGAGCAATGGATCCGCGTGGGCCGCGAACCCGGTGATCGCCACGGCAAAAACGCCAAAGACGCAGTAAAACAGACCAGCCATGACCGCTGACCAGTAACGCTGGTTTGGATCCGGGTGGCTATCTTCATTCGAGCACATTGCGGCGGTAATTGCAGCAAGACATGTAGCCGGCGCGCCAAAAGCAGAAGACAGGATACTTGCGCCTCCGACAGCCGAGAACAGCCTGCCGGCACTCGGTACATATCCAAAACTGCGCATCACGGCGATACCTGGGATATTTTGCGTGGCCATGGTGACGATGAAAAGGGGGATACCGATCCCGATTGCCGATGCGATCGAAAAGGTCGGCATGGTCCAGACGGGGGCAGCGACCAGGTGCTCGGGTCGGACCGAGCCGTCACCAGAGTTCACAACGACAACAATTGCAGCAGCGATCACCGCAGCGGGAACCGCGATCAATCGATTGATCCGTCCAGCAATGAACCAGGTCAGGATAACGGGCAGCGCTTGCCAGGGCAGCTCAACCGCCGCCCTGAAGGGAATGATGCACAAGGGGAGCAGAACTCCGCCCAACATCGCCTGCGCAAGTGTTGTGGGAATGGCGGCTGCAAGACGCCCAAGCGGACGCCACATTCCGGCAATAACCGTAAGGGCACCGGCACAGAGAAAAGCCCCGACCGCATCGGAAAACCCGGCCAAAGGGGTCGCCGAAACCGCCAGCAAAGCGGCGCCGGGTGTCGACCATGCCACGCTAATTGGTTGCCTGTACCAAAGGCTGACCACGATCGCCGTCACACCCATTGCCACTGCTGCCATCATCAAACCGGAGGCGGCCTCAGCTTCTGAAGCACCCATTGAAACAAGGCCCTGCAGCACAATCGGGAATGAGCTGAAGAACCCTACGACCGCCACCACAAGCCCGGTCGATATTGTCTGCACAGGAGGGAAAGGGCGCGCCATGAAGTCCTCGGAGCTGTCTGCAGAACTTGCTAACAATTGGAAGCGGATGAAAACAAGTTGAAATGCGTCACCGCATAACAAAAACCCGCCGAGCAAACGGCGGGTTTGGGGAATTCGAGAATCTACTAAAAGAGGAAAATCAGGCGATCTCGGCCAGACGGGCCAGCGCCTCGTCCAGTTTCGCCTCTTCCTCTTCGCGGGCGGCAAGGTTGGCTTTAGCTTCCGCGACAACTTCTTCCGGGGCTGAGGCCACGAATTTAGGGTTGTTCAGGCGTCCGCGCAGGCCGCCCAGTTCCTTGGCCAGCTTGCCCTTGGCTTTTTCCAGCCGTTCCTTTTCCGCTCCGATATCGATGATATCCGCCAGTGGCAGGCCAAAGGATGCACCGGGGGCGGCGATTGAGATGGTTCCTTTGGGCAGTTCGTTGGCCTTGGTCAGGCTGTCGATCCGTGCAAGGCGCTTGATCAGTGCCTCGTTGCGGTCCCATGCGGCTTGGCCATTAGCGTCGATGTCCGTCACCAGCATCGGCACGTAGAGACCAGCAGGCACCCGCATCTGAGCACGGGCCGAGCGGGTGTTTTCGATGACCGAGATCACCCAGTTCATCTCACGATCCGCTTCAGCGTCGATCAGGTCGGCGGCTGCGTAAGTCGGCCAGTCAGCATGGACAACCATTTTCGCGCGGCTGCCGGTCAGGCCCCACAGTTCCTCGGTGATGAAGGGCATGATCGGGTGCAGCAGGACCATGCATTGATCGAGAACCCAGCGCATTGTGGCGCGGGTTTCGGCCTGCGCTTCGGCATCATCACCTTGCAGCAATGGCTTGGACAGTTCCACGTACCAGTCGCAGACCTTGCCCCAGACAAAGGCGTAAAGCCCGTTGGCCGCATCGTTGAAACGGTAGCTTTCCAGCGCTGCGTCGACCTCTTCCCGTACGCGGGCGGTTTCGCCGATGATCCAGCGGTTCACCGCAGCTTTGGGCTTCAGGTCAGCCACGTCCAGTTGAGGAACGGCGTCGGTAAAGACTTCGTTCATCTCGGCAAAACGGACGGCGTTCCATAGCTTGGTGCCGAAGTTGCGATAGCCGGTGATGCGTTCACGCGACAGTTTCAGCACGCCGCCAATTGCCGCCATCGAAGCGTTGGTAAAGCGCAGCGCGTCGGCACCGAATTCGTCCACGATCTCCAGCGGGTCGATGACGTTGCCAGTGGTCTTGGACATCTTCTTGCCCTTCTCGTCACGGACGAGCTGGTGCAGGTAGACAGTGTGGAACGGGATCTCGTTCATCACGGCCAGCTGCATCATCATCATCCGGGCGACCCAGAAGAACAGGATGTCCGCGCCGGTGATCAGGACATCGGTCGGGAAGTAGCGCTCCAGTTCTTCGGTCTTTTCGGGCCAGCCCAGCGTGCCGATGGGCCAAAGACCGGAGGAGAACCATGTATCGAGGACATCCGGGTCGCGCCACACCGGGTAAACCAGCTTGGTCGGGTCTTGTTCAACCGCGTATTGGGCAAGGCTTTCTGCAAACTGATGGATAGCTTCCTGCTTGTCGGCAACTTCGATCACAGCCGCGTGGCTAAGCGGGCTGGGAATGTTAGCATTGTCATCGAGGAATTTTTCAGTAGCGGCTTCTAGGTTCGCCGCGCATTCCATGACATTGCCACGATGCAGCATGCCACCTTCGTTGAGCAAACGACCCAATTCGACTAGATCAAGGTCGCCGTCGTTTTCGTCATCCTTGAAGTTCTCAGCAGAGAGATCGAGGCCATACCAAACCGGAATCTGATGCCCCCACCACAGCTGGCGCGAGATGCACCAGGGCTCGATGTTTTCCAGCCAGTGGTAATAGGTCTTCTCACCCGACTCGGGCAGGATCTTGACCGTGCCGTCCTTGACCGCATCCAGCGCGGGGCCGACGATTTTTTCGGCGTCGACGAACCACTGGTCGGTGAACATCGGCTCGATCACCACCTTCGAGCGGTCGCCGAAGGGCTGCATGATCGGTTTGCTCTCGACCAGCGGCACCAGTTTGTCTGCGCCTTCGTGATCGGGCTTTAGCGCGGTCGAACCCAGACGCGGATCATCCGCGCGGGTCATCACGGCCAAACCGTCTGCGTTGATCTCTTCAACGACCTTCGCACGTGCCTCGAACCGGTCGAGCCCGCGCAGGTGATCAGGGACCAGATTGATCGCGTCGATCTCGTTCTCAGTGAACTCACGTCCACGCGCATATTCCTGCGCCTTATCGGCCTCTTCGGCATAGGGTGCACCATCTGACCGCATTGCGCCCTTGGTGTCCATCAGGCGGTACATCGGAATACCGCTGCGCTTGGCGACCTGATTGTCGTTAAAGTCATGCGCGCCGGTGATCTTCACCGCACCCGAGCCGAAATCGGGATCAGGGTAATCGTCGGTGATGATCGGGATCTGGCGGCGATGCTCTTTCGGACCAACCGGAATTTCACAAAGTTTGCCAACAATTGGCGCGTAACGTTCATCCGACGGATGAACTGCAACCGCGCCGTCGCCGAGCATGGTCTCGGGGCGGGTCGTAGCGATCGAGATATAGTCGCGTTCTTCTTCGAACACGATGTTCCCGTCCTCGTCCTTCTCGATATAGGTGTAGGTTTCACCACCGGCCAGCGGGTATTTGAAGTTCCACATATGGCCCGCGACTTCGATGTTCTCGACCTCGAGGTCCGAAATCGCGGTCTCAAAATGCGGGTCCCAGTTAACCAGCCGCTTGCCGCGATAGATCAGGCCTTTTTCGTACATATCGACGAAGACCTTGATGACGGCATCATGGAAGTTGGCCGAGTTCTCGTGCCCGGTGCGCGGATCGCGCGGCGCACCCGCCATGGTGAAGGCATTGCGCGACCAGTCGCAGCTGGAGCCGAGGCGCTTGAGCTGTTCTATGATCGTGCCGCCGTATTCGCCCTTCCATTCCCAGACCTTGTCCAGAAACGCCTCGCGCCCCAGTTCCCGACGGCCGGGCTGTTGGGTGGCGGCCAGCATTTTCTCGACCTGCATCTGCGTGGCGATACCGGCGTGGTCCTGACCGGGTTGCCAAAGCGTATCGAAGCCGCGCATCCGGTGCCAGCGGGTCAGGATGTCCTGCAACGTGTTGTTGAAGGCGTGGCCCACGTGCAGCGCGCCCGTCACGTTTGGGGGCGGGATCATGATGGTAAAGCTTTCGTCGCGCGAACGGTTCGCGCCTGCCTTGAAGGCTCCGGCCTGTTCCCAGGCCTCGTAAATGCGGGCCTCGGCCTCGGCCGCGTTGAATGTCTTTTCCATCGCCATGGGGTGCGTCCTGCGTCATCAATCTCGGGTCAGCGCCTGCAATAGCGAATGCGTAAGGGAAGGGGAAGGGTCGTATGCTATTCGGCCTGGGCAAAACGTGCGCGAAAATAATCCTGAACACTCTGAAAAGCAGGTTCATGGAAATCCAACGTCAGCAATGAGTGATCTTTGCCGTCGAACTCTGCGGTCTCCAAATGATCGCCAAATGCTTCCTTCAGAGCGCCCATCAGCTTTTTTGAAGCCAGCTTATCGTCGGAGTATCGCATGGCAAGTCCGGGGCCTTTTTGTGCCATGCCTGCTCGGGCATCGCCCACATCCTGCGGGCTCATGTGCAGATTGTCGCCGCCGAAGAACGGTAGGGCGGGCTGACTGGCGACACCACCCAAAACGGCATCTTCAGCCATCAGGGTCAGGGCAAAGCTGCCGGTCAGGCACATGCCAATGACGCCTACACCGGCGGCATTTTCACGGGACTTGATCTCGGCAACCAACGCCTGCATCCACCTGACA
Source organism: Ruegeria sp. BI12 (assembly GCF_056537985.1). Lineage (NCBI taxonomy): Bacteria > Pseudomonadati > Pseudomonadota > Alphaproteobacteria > Rhodobacterales > Roseobacteraceae > Ruegeria > Ruegeria sp. BI12. The sequence goes on from NZ_JBQFSL010000001.1 coordinate 715,339, forward strand.
ATTGGGCTTTGGCGCCTCCTGAGAAACATGTTGAACTCACGCCGGACGCAGAAAAGGCGCGCTGCGTTTCTGATCTGCGTGACTTGTCCATAAGTTCCGATCATGTGCGGTAGGTAGACGCGAAACCCGGTTGCGTTTAAACGCCGCGCCAGATCCAGCGTTTCCGGGCCGATCCCGGGTAGTTCCTGCAGGATAAGGATCGGAGGACCGTCGCCGCCGACATACACGTCGTGAGTGGCGTCCCCGCCGCGGGTCAGCGGGGCGGTGAACGGGAAAACCTTGTCATGTGCCCATGTCATGACCTGCAAGTTAACCGAAACATGATCGTCAAGACACCGGGAAGCTTTCGGTTCGACTGGACATCCCATTGCGGTGGGCTACGGTCGCCAACGCAGGAGGATCACCGCATGGAAAAGTTCGGCAAAAGCCAGCCCGTCAAACGGATTGAAGATCAACGATTTCTGACCGGGCATGGGCAATACATGGACGATGATGTGCCCGAAGGAGCTCTGTTCGCGGCCTTTTTCCGCAGCCCGGTTGCTCATGGCCGGATCACGTCACTGGATCTGGATGCCGCGCGCGAGGCCGATGGCGTGCGTCTTGTCATGACCCTGGATGATCTTGCAGCAGCGGGGATCGACACGGTGATGAATGCTGCGACTGTACAGAACCGGGACGGCTCTCAGGCTGTTGCGCCCGACAGGCACATGCTGGCCAAGGAACGGGTCCGGTTCGTTGGGGAACCCGTGGCCGTTGTGATCGCGGACACAGCCCTGCAGGCCCGCGATGCAGTTGAGATGATCTGGATGGAAACAGATGATCTGCCCGCCAAGCTGGATGTCGATGCGGGTGGCGAACCGTTGCATGATCAGGTCGCTGACAATCGTGCTTTTGATTGGGAATTGGGTGATGAAGCGGCAACTGACGCCGCCTTTCAGTCCGCCGCGCACACCGTCGCGCTGGATGTGGCAGACAATCGGGTGATCATCACCTCAATCGAACCACGAGGATGCAATGCCGATTGGGTCGATGGGCGTCTGCACTTTGCCTATGGTGGTCAGGGTGTTTGGGCCATGCGCGCGCAATTGGCGCAAAAACTGAATCTGGACCCCGAGGCGATACGTGTCACAACCCCGGATGTCGGAGGCGGGTTCGGCATGAAGGTGATGCCTTATCCCGAGTATTTCTGCGTTTCAGTCGCAGCCATGAAACTGGGCCAATCCGTGCACTGGATGTCCGACCGGTCCGAGGCGATGCTATCGGACCACCACGGTCGCGATCTGACCTCGTTGGCCGAGCTTGCCTTTGACGAGGATCTGAACATCACGGCCTACCGGGTGCACAGCAAGGTCAATCTGGGTGCGTATAGCAGCCATTTCGGACAAGCGATCCAGACCAGCCTTTTCAGCAAAGTGCTTATGGGGGTCTACGACGTTCAAACGACGTATTTACGGGTCGAAGGGTTCTATACCAACACCACGCAAGTTGATGCCTATCGAGGTGCCGGGCGCCCCGAGGCGATTTACGTGCTGGAACGTGCGATGGATCGCGCCGCGCGGCAACTGGGCGTCGATCCTTGGGAACTGCGCCGTCGAAACTTCATCCGACCGGAAAGCTTTCCGTACAAAACCGCCACGGGCGAAGTCTATGACGTGGGTGATTTCGGCATGGTCCTTTCCCGCGCAGATGCCCAGACACAGGGGTTCGCGGGGCGAAAAGTTGCAGACGCGGAACGCGGCCTGATCCGGGGCCGGGGCTTGTGTTATTACATCGAAAGCATTCTGGGTGACCCTTCGGAAAACGCGAAAGTCGAATTCTGCGACGACGGCACCGTGAACCTTTATGTCGGCACCCAATCGAACGGGCAGGGTCATGAAACGGTCTATACTCACTTCTTGTCGGACCAGACTGGGATTCCGGTGGACAAGATCACCGTGATCCAGGGAGATAGCGATCAGCTTCCACATGGTGGCGGAACCGGCGGGTCACGCTCGGTCACGGTGCAAAGCACCGCAACGCTGGCCACAATTGACGTTATGATCGCCGCATTCACGCCGTATCTGGCCGATAAGATGGGGGTCGAGGAAACAGATGTGCATTTCGATCATGAAACCTTCCGCGCGCCGGGATCGAACCTGACGCCTACGCTGACCGAGGCGGCCGATATGGCCCGTGCCGATGGTCGCACAGATCTGCTGAGCCACGAAGCCAGCGCCAATCTGGACGCGCGCAGCTATCCCAACGGGGCACATGTTGCCGAAGTCGTGATCGATTCTTTCACGGGCGAAACATGGGTGGACCGTTATACTGTCGTTGATGATTTCGGTAACCTTATCAATCCGATGCTGGCCGAGGGGCAAGTTCATGGCGGGGTGGTTCAGGGCATTGGTCAGGCGCTGACGGAACACGTCGTGCATGATGCGCAGGGGCAACTGCTCACGGCTTCGTTGATGGATTACGCCTTGCCCCGTGCGGCCGAGATACCCATGATTAAGTTTACCTCGGCGCCGGTTCCGTCAACTTCTAACCCGATGGGGATGAAAGGATGCGGAGAGGCCGGCACCGTCGGCGCGCTGGCCGCGGTGGCAAACGCGGTTCAGGATGCGCTCTGGGATCACGGGGTGCGGCAGGCCGATATGCCTTTCACACCTCATAAAGTATGGGAATTGCTGAACGATGGTTCTAACGCGGCTGAGTAAAAAGGTTCTGGGATGGCTCGGGCGGCCTTTACGGTCCGAGCATTCCGCCGAGGCGCTTCATCGCGAACCGATCAGCCATGTCATCATCCTGGACGGCACTATGTCGACCCTGGAGCCGGGGTATGAAACTCATGCCGGCCAAACCCTGCGTCTGTGCCGAGAAATGGGCAGCAAGGTTTCGGTTTTCTATGAATCCGGTGTGCAGTGGGAAAGTTGGAAATCCTCGCTGGACGTGATGATGGGACGGGGCATAAACCGTCAGATCCGCCGCGCCTACGGGTATCTTGCATCGCGCTATAAACCCGGGGATCGCATCTATTTCATTGGCTACTCACGTGGCGCCTACGGTGTGCGCAGCCTGGCCGGTGTGATCGACATGATCGGACTGCTCAAAGCGGAACATGCCACTGTGCGCAATATCAAGCAGGCATACCGGCATTATGAATGCAACGCCAATGGCTCGGCCGCGGCTGCGTTCCGGCAGCAGTTCTGCCACGAAGATGTAGCGATTGAGATGGTTGGCGTCTGGGATACCGTCAAAGCACTGGGCTTGCGCCTGCCGCTGCTGTGGCGTTGGGCCGAAGAGCGCCACGCCTTTCACACACATCAGCTTGGCCCGGCAACGCGCCACGGCTATCACGCGATGGCGCTGGATGAGACCCGCGAGGTATTCGAGCCGGTCTTGTGGAAGTGTACTCCCGAATTCAAAGGTCATGTCGAACAAGTCTGGTTTCGCGGCACTCATGGAGATGTCGGCGGCCAGTTGAACGGGTTCGAAGAGGCGCGTCCGCTTAGTAACATCTCTCTGGTTTGGATGCTGGACAAGGCCGAGTTGCACGGCTTGCCGTTGCCCGAAGGGTGGCGCGACCGTTACCCAACAGACACGTCGGCTCGTTCAGTCGGCACGTGGCGTGGCTGGGGAAAGATTTTCCTGCTGCGCAAGCACCGCAAAGTGGGGCGGGATCGGTCAGAGAAACTGCATGTGTCGGTGTCGCCAGATGAACTGCCGGGCTGGGTTCCGATGCCGGATTTGCCGTCACATCCGGCGCAATAACGAGTCAGGTTGGCGTGCAAACGTTTCTAACGGGTTTGATAAATCCATCCGGACGTTCAACCCGATCGAAACGCCATCTTCGTGGTGACCAGTTGTAGACACGTTGCTCTTCAGGGTAATCGACGATCATCAGGCCGTGGAAGTACCACGCGGATGTAGATTTGTATCCGGTCTTGGTGGTGTAGAAAGAAAATCCGCGCAATTCGTACAGGGCTTTGACTGGAGAATTCTCTGCATGTTCTGCGATGCAATAGGGCGCGCCGTCTGAGATTGTGCGCGCCTGAACAAGAACCACCGGAACTGTTAACAGAGACCAAAGCGCAGTCACGGTCGCAACAGATATCGCAGCTTTTGCCGTCCATGAAGGTTGTGGTTTCCCATTGAGACCAGACCAGATAAGGAAGCTAGATGCGAGGGCAATGGTCAAGCTCACACCATGCAGGGCCTGAGTATCAGTAAAGGGCCCTAAAGCACCAGATGCCAGTGTCAGAAAAAGTCCCAGAACGACTGAGAACCCCGCAAGAATTCTGGCAAGAAGTCGCGGGATCGGAAACATTCCCAGCAAGGCAAGGCCTCCAACGATTGCGGGTATAGCGGGAATGAGCCACAAAGAAAAAAACAGACTTTGAAAGAGCAAAAGCCGAGCTTTCTTGTCCGTGTCAGCTTCGAACAAGTACGGGTCTAAGGGCTGTATGTAGGCAGCAAAGATCAACACAGCATACGCACAGAACAGTGCTTTGTATTTTAGGTCTGGCTGAATAGCGAAATCTCTCTGGTCAAAAAATTACTACCCACCTGTCTTGCGACGGGTGGGCAGTCAAAAAAGTGTAACTTTCACACCGCAATTACCGGCGTGCATAACTAAACTTTTAGCGCCGACGATCGCGGCGCGAGCTCATCGGCTGGAACGCCACGCCCACATGCGCTTCGCAATAGGGCTTGCCCGCCTCGACCGGCAGGCCGCAGAACCAGAAATCCTCGGTCGCGGGGTCGCCCACGGGCCATTTGCAGGTTTTCTCGGTCAGTTCCATCAGCGTCAGCTTCTTGGCTTTCTTTTCGACTTCGTTGACCTTGGCCAATGCCTCGGGGCTGATTTCGTTGGCGGATGGCTGCGGCGGAAGTGGCTGACCGGCCGGGATGATCTGGCGGCGGGCAGGCACGGCCGGTTTCGCATCGGCGGCCGGGGCAGGGGCCGGGCGTGCTGGTTCGGTCTTGGGCGCGGGCTTTGGTTTGGCCTCGGCCTTGGGCGCGGGAGCCGGTTTTTCCTTTGGTTCGGCCTTGGCAGGCGACGCGCCGGTGGCCCGATTCGACAGGCCCAGGCGGTGGACCTTGCCGATCACCGCGTTGCGGGTCACGCCGCCCAGTTCTTTGGCGATCTGGCTGGCCGACTGGCCCTCGCCCCACATTTTCTTCAGCAGTTCTACGCGCTCGTCAGTCCAGGACATGATTTGCCTTTCAAAAGCGGAAAGCGGCCCCGGATTCGGGCCGCCTTGGGAATTCGTCTCAGCACTCTATTCTAAACACTGCGGGCCGAGTTACAAGCGGTCTTCGAATCAGGCAGAGGGCAAAACATGCAGATTTCCGCAGATCAGAACGCGCGCCGTTTCGGCGCGGTCAACTGGATGGGGCTATATACGCTGGCTCAGCGCGAAACGCTGCGGTTTCTGGCCGTATGGACTCAAACTCTGTTGGCCCCGTTAGTGACGGCTGGCCTGTTCCTGCTGATTTTCAACATCGCCATCGGACCCGGGCGCCCGGATGTGATGGGGGTACCGTTCCTGACCTTTCTGGCGCCAGGCATCATGATGATGACCGTGATCCAGAACGCGTTCGCCAATACCTCGTCGTCGATGGTGATCGCAAAGGTGCAGGGAAACATCGTCGACACGTTGATGCCGCCTTTGTCACCGCTTGAGATCCTGCTGGGTTATCTGGCCGGCGGTGTGGCGCGCGGTGTCCTGATCGCCTGTGTGGTTGCGGTTGCACTTGCGCTGGTTTTGGGAATTTACCCGCAGAACCCGCTGTTTGCCCTGATCTTTGTTGTTCTGGGTGGGGCGTTTATGGGCGCCTTGGGTCTATTCGCTGGGATTTTTGCCAACAAGTTCGACCAGATGGCGGCGATTACGAACTTTATCGTGACACCATTGGCTTTCCTGTCGGGCACGTTCTATTCGGTTGAGGCGCTGCCTCCGATCCTGAATCGCCTGAGCCACGTGAACCCGGTTTTCTACCTTATCGACGGGTTGCGGTTTGGGATGATCGGGGTGTCCGACAGCTCACCCTGGTTAGGTATCTTTGTATGCATCGGAGCCACCCTGCTGGTCGGTGCACTGACCTGGCAGATGTTGCGGACGGGGTATCGCCTAAAGGCTTAACCCGTTTCAGCCAGTGCGCCGGGTTGCAAGGTCATTCTTGGCTTACCCAGTCTCGGGTGTAAATTTGCAGCCACGGCCCAGGCCCCGAACAGGGCTAACCCTCCGACTGCAAAAACCCCCGCGACAGGTGAGACCAAAAGGACCAGTGATGCAATTCCGGGTGTCAGAATGCCGGAAACGTCGCGGTAGCTGGAGTAAATCGCGGACATCTCGGTGCGCTCGGAAGGTTTCACCGCCATTAGGAACGGCAAGCCGGCGCAGATATCCAGAACAATCAGCCAGATGGACCCAAGGACCAGCGCCGCCACCGCAGCCACGGGCCATCCCGCGATGGCCCCTGCAGTGACAAAGCATGTTCCGCAGGCAGCAAAACCCACGCGAACCGCAGTGCGAATCGAACGCCCCTGAACCCAGCGCAAAATAAGCGGCGCGGCGAACAGCATCGCGTTGGTCGTGGACAGAAGGATACCGCCCAACTGCTCTCCCAATCCGTTTTGGATTGCAAAGATCGGCAGATAGACCACATAGATCCACCAACCGCAGGATCGGATCATGGCAAAAAGATACCCTGCCACCAATCTGGGCTGAGCGAAAAAGCGCGGCAGAAACGCCAGCGGGTTTTTCGCGGGGCCGCGCGCCTTGGTGATCAACTTGCCATTGCCCAGTCGCATGCGCCAGAACTGGATCAGCATAACCGCGCCTGCCACCGCGCTGATGACAAAGGGGGCGGGGCCCCAGACCTCGAGCAGCAAGACGCCCGCCATCGGGCCGCCTGCCCAGCCGAGGGCGCTGTAAAACATGCGGCTTGTCTCGCATTTCCCCAACTCGATTTTGCTGATGTAGTCCAGAACGTAAGCGTTGAAGCAGATGAATGTGACGACAGTCGCGACCGTGTTCAGGGCCAAGGCAGCAACGACTGCCACAGGGCTGCCCTCAATCGCTAGCAGGGCACCACCGATGAACATTAGGCAACCAGCTGTATAGGCCCATCTGCGCGGTATGAAACGGATCAGGAATGGCACCATCAAGCCTGCAATCAACGAGATGACGCCAACCAGAAAATACAGCAGCGAGACCGAAGACGCGTCGCCCAGTGCCCGGTACATGGCCAGCGGAAAGACCGAAATCAGAATGCCGCGGACAATAGCCTCGAACCCGGCCAGGATTCCGAAGTCGCGGACTGATGGTGCTGGGGCGTGGCGCACCCATTCGGGGATACGGCGTTCGTGCATTTGTAAACTCTCAAATCAACTGAGGTCACATTGCGCCGGATCGATCCGGGTTCTTTGGGGTTTGCGACATACAGGTCGCCCCCGGGCTATGTGAAAAAATTTTTGGGGTTTCAGGCCTGCCTGGCCCGTGCCTCGCGCCAGACCAGAATTAGTCCACCGGTCAGAATGATGGCCGAGCCGATCATGCTGATCCCGTCTGGGATCACGCCGAAAATCGCAAAATCGTAGAAAGCCGCGTAAATCAGTGTTGCATAGCTGATCGGGGCAACAAAAGAGGCATCCGCCCGCGCCATACCGTTTACGAAACACGCCTGCGCGCAGGCCATAAGCGCGCCAATACCAACCAGCGCCGCCCATTGTTCTGAAGTCGGCATCTGGAAAACAAAGCTGACCCCGACCGAGGCAATCGTCAGTCCCATTGCGTTGTTGATCAGCAAAATCTGGATCGGGATTTCACGCCCCGAGAGCTTTTTGATGAAGATCAGTTCCATCCCGATCACGGCTGCCGCTGTAAGCGCCAACAGGGCGGCGGGTTGAAAACTGGCCGGCGTGGGTCGTAGCAGGATCAGTGCGCCAACCAGCGCTACCGCCGCGGCCAGCCAGCGCCACGGACCGACACCTTCTTTCAGCAACGGGATCGCCAACACCATCGCAAAGACCGGGTTGAGGAAAGAAATGGCTGTCGCATCGGCGATCGGAATGAACGCGACCGAGGCGAACATCAGCGTAATGCCGACCCAGCCAAAACTTGTGCGCCCAATATGCAGGCCCCAATGCGGACGCTGCAGGCGCGGCCGCATCACGCCGACGGCGGTGACAATCACGATAAACGCAAAAAGGAACCGCCCGTGGCTAATCTGCATCGGATGCAGTGCGGGACCCAACGTGTCCGTTCCCAAAGCCTTGGCCAGCAAAGTTGTCCCAGCCAGCAACGCACTGGCGGCGGTGATTAGCACAGCGGCAAGAGGGGGATTGTGGGCTTTGGCAACGAACATGTCACAGCGGTGCGTTAGCGTACATCAAATGGCAAGCGACAAATGCCATACGCTATATTTTTTCGCAGGTTATTAATTTCAGGGTTTTCAGGCGATGGTCGCACAGTTATACGGCCTCCCATGATCAAACACGCACATATCCTGCGACTCCGACGCCGACGCTTTGCTGCGTAACCGGCCCCTTTGATCTGTTGGCGCTGCCTAAATCGGCGCTATTCCCACCAAATCAGTTGACGAACACAGGCCGAGTGTATCACTCACGAGGCTCAAGCTACCTGAAAAGGATGATCCCATGATCCCGTCCGTTTTGCCGACCTACAACCGCGCGCCCTTGACTTTCGTAAAGGGCGAAGGCGCCTGGCTGACCGAGGCGGATGGCCGACGTTTTCTGGATCTGGGCGCCGGGATCGCAGTGAATGCGCTGGGCCATGCCCATCCCGCACTGGTCAATGCCCTGACTGAGCAGGCGCACGCGTTGTGGCATGTCTCGAACCTTTACCACATCCCACAACAGCAGGCCCTTGCCGACAAGCTGGTCGAGCACACCTTTGCCGACACTGTGTTCTTCACAAACTCGGGCACGGAATCTTGCGAACTGGCCGTAAAAATGGCCCGTAAGTACTTCTATGACAAAGACCAGCCCGAACGGGTCGAGATCATCACTTTCGACGGTTCGTTTCACGGCCGGTCCTCGGCCGGTATTGCGGCTGCTGGTTCAGAAAAGATGACCAAGGGTTTCGGTCCTCTGCTGCCGGGTTTTGTTCATGTCACGTTTGGCGATCTCGATGGTGTCACTAACGCCATCAGCGACAAAACAGCCGCGATTATGATCGAACCCGTTCAGGGCGAGGGTGGCATTCGCCCTGTTCCTGACGCAGAACTCAAAGCTCTACGCCAAATCTGCGACGAAAATGGCCTACTGTTGATCCTTGATGAAGTCCAATGCGGCGTTGGCCGGACCGGCAAGCTGTTCGCGCATGAATGGGCTGGGATCACTCCCGATATCATGATGGTCGCCAAAGGAATTGGCGGGGGCTTCCCGCTGGGTGCCGTACTTGCGACCGAAGACGCTGCCAGCGGCATGACTGCAGGCACGCATGGTTCGACCTACGGCGGCAACCCGCTCGGCTGTGCCGTCGGTTGCGCGGTGATTGATCAAGTGGCGACACCCGCATTTTTAGAAGGCGTCAACCGCAAGGCAGGGATGCTGCGCCAGAAACTCGAAGGGCTGATCGCCGAGCACCCGGAGGTCTTCGAAGAGGTGCGTGGGACCGGGCTGATGCTGGGTTTGAAATGCAAGGCGCCTAATATCGACATGGTCAACGCAGGCTATGACAAGGAGGTCATAACGGTTCCTGCCGCTGATAACGTGATCCGCCTGCTTCCGCCTCTGACCTTGACCGAGGATGACATCGCGCAAGCCGTGATCCGCCTCGACAAAGCCGCAGCGCAAGTCGAAGAGTCGATGGCCTCGGCTTAAGATACACCCGAATGAAAAGTGAACTGAAATGAACCATTTCCTCGATATCCATAAAACCGACGCGGGCGATCTGCGGAACATGATTGATCAGGCGGGCGCGATGAAACAGGCGCGTCTTGGGCGTCCCAAGGCGGCGCTGGACGAAGAACAACCGCTCAAGGATCGGATGGTCGCCCTGATCTTTGAAAAGCCTTCCACCCGAACCCGCGTGTCATTTGACGTGGGTGTGCGCCAGATGGGCGGGCAGACGATGGTGCTGTCGGGCAAAGACATGCAACTGGGCCACGGCGAAACCATCGCCGACACCGCCCGCGTCCTGTCGCGTTACGTCGATATGATCATGATCCGGACTTTCGACGAGACCATCCTGACCGAGATGGCCGAATACTCGGATGTGCCCGTGATCAACGGCCTGACCGACCGCACCCACCCATGTCAGATCATGGCGGACGTGCTGACGTTCGAGGAACATCGCGGTCCGATTGCGGGCAAAAAAGTGGTCTGGACCGGCGACGGCAACAACGTCTGCGCCTCGTTCCTGCACGCAGCTGGCCAGTTCGGCTTTGACCTGACCTTCGCGGGCCCGGCTCAGTTTGACCCGGAAGAGGAGTTCATGGGTTTTGCGCGCAAGAAGGGGTCGAAGATCGTGGTCGAGCGTGATGCGTTCAAGGCTGTTGTAGGTGCGGATCTGGTTGTCGCGGATACCTGGGTGTCGATGCACGATTCCCAATCGGCCAAGGAACGTCGCCATAATCTGCTGCGCCCCTATCAGGTGAACGCCGAGTTGATGTCACACGCCAAACCGGACGCACTGTTCATGCATTGCCTGCCGGCGCACCGAGAGGAAGAGGCCACATCCGAAGTTATGGATGGCCCCAACTCGGTCATCTTCGATGAGGCCGAAAACCGCCTGCATGCGCAAAAGGCAGTGATGCGCTGGTGTCTGGGGGTTTAAACCCGCCGCTGCACATCCCAAACCCGTAACTTGGCGAGCGTCCGGGCGCTCGCCAAGAGTACAAGCCCGCATAAAGCCCATTTGGTCATGACCTCCATGGTTCCTTCGATCAGCAGAGCATGCACGACGCTGCCGATGATCGTTATGGTCGCCAATCCTGTGTGCCCCAACCTCCAGATCCGAAAACGCAGGCCAAGTCGCTGACGAGCAAGACCTAGCAAGGCCGCCGCGATTGCGGCCCACATCGCGATCACACCCCACGCTGAAAACGGGGTTGGTGAAACGAACAACAACGCGTCGATGACGTCAGGTGGGCTTGTGATCCACAAACCGCCGACATGGACGATAATTGCAGCGATCAGCGCCAGCCCACACCACCTGTGGCATTGACGGCTGGCAACCGGGGTCAGCCCCGGCAACCAACGACCCGCAAGTAGAGGCTGCAACAACAGCAGGCACATTGAAACTACGCCAGAAAATCCAGCCGCGATGTAGATCGGTTCGCGCCAAGCCAACAGGGGGCTGGCGGCCGCCGCGATAATCGGTACCGCAATAGCAAGGACCACAACTGTCCAGATGACTATGCTTCGACGCACTGCGATCAGGCAGGCTGCAGAACGAAATGCGCGGCTAAGGTCTTGTCCTTGGAACTGCCCATGATCGGGCGCAGGAATACAGTCTCGAACTCGCCGCTGTCATAGGCCAAATGGCCATGTGGTTGGCCGAAGGCCGGCACAATTTGGGGCATTTCCAGCCGAAACTCGCCATTAGCATCGGTTAGCGTCGCGCCATGGCTTTGCGGGTCGCGTTCGTGGCCTTCTGTCGTGTGCGCCCAGATCTGGATGCGCTGGCCGGGAAGGGGCGCGCCATCTCCGGCACGTCGCACCGTGCCGGTCATCCAGAACCCACCACCGCCGATCCGGTCGACGATCGGTGCGCCGGGGCGGTAATTGTTGGATCCACCTCGCATGGATGATGTGGGCGCCAGGCTATTCGCGCGCGCAGGAACCAAAAGGCCTGCCGCACCCGTTGCCAAAGCAGCCCCAGACGCCAGTACCAAAGAACGACGAGAGAACGTAACGCCAGTCATGCAAACCTCTCAGCAAAAATATTCGCCACACGTCGACAGCGCCGAGCGTGCTTTGGTTAAAAGATAGCACGATTATTTCGGTTTCCGAGGGGCCGCGCGGCAGCGAAAGCAAATTGTGATTTCCTTTGACCATGACCTGACCCGGGTGCAATCCTGAAATCCGTCAGCTCATATCGGGAAGGCTTGCGCGATGAAAATAGACGACGTCGTCACAGATGAAGAAATCAAGGCGTTCCAACGCGACGGTGCGGTTGTGCTGCGGTCCCGGTTCTCAGAGGATTGGCTGACGCTTTTGCGCGACGGGATAGATGCGGATTTGGCCCGACCTACCGATAATTTTACCCGCCATACCAAAGACCTGCGTGCACCTGCTTATTTCGAAGACTACTGGGCCTGGAACAAAATACCGCAATTCACAGAATTCGTTCACAACTCACCCTGTGCGTCACTTGCCGCACAATTGCTGGGTGCGCCGTCGATCAACCTGGTTATGGACAATTGGTTCCTGCGCGAGGCTGGGTCGACCTCACGCCCGCCGTTTCATCAGGATCTGTCATACTTTGACTTTGAAGGGACGATGTGTGTCCTGTGGTTGCCGCTTGAACCCGTAACCAAAGAAAACGGCATCGCCTTCGTTAAAGGTTCGCATCTTTGGGAAAAACTGTTCATGCGCGTGCGGTTCGCCGACGGGCATCCCAGTTATGAACCAACCGAGGTTGCCGGGCTGACTTATCACCCACCACCAGACGTCAATGCCGATCCGGGCGCGTACGATCTGCTGCAATGGGACATGGATCTGGGTGACTGTATCTTTTTCGATATGCGAACCTTGCACGGTGGGTTGTCCTCGGTCACCCCAACCGAAACAGTGCGTCGTTTTACGCTAAGGATGACCGCGCCGGATGGCATGATCCGGTATCGTGGGGACTGGGCCAAGGGTGAACGGGCGCAGTTCGAAGCCGCAGGATACCGTGAAGGTGATCGTATTGATGGGGCCTTTTTCCCACAGCTTTGGCCGCGTGAACCGGGTAGCGCCTGATTGTCCGAACACGTCTGTTGGGCGCACCCGGTCTGTGCATTTTCGCAAATTGAATGCCGGTTTTTTCCAGTTATCATAGATTAGCGAACGCAATGTGTAGCAACGGGAGAGAAAGTATGAGTTGGAATCCCACCCATAGCCCAGAACTCCAATCGGATAATGCAGTTCTGGAAACGCTGATTATTCCCCGTGCCCGCGATTTGGGTGGGTTCGAAGTGCGGCGTGCGCTGCCTTCGGTCAAGCGTCAACTGGTTGGCCCGTTCATCTTTTTTGATCAGATGGGCCCGGCTGAATTCATTACCGACGGTGGCATCGACGTCCGCCCGCACCCTCATATCGGGTTGGGTACAGTGACCTATCTGTATCAGGGCGAGTTCGAACATCGCGACAGTCTGGGCACCCATCAGATGATCTATCCCGGTGAGGTCAATTGGATGGTGGCCGGTCGCGGTGTAACTCATTCGGAACGCACCAGCGAAGAAACACGCGGCAAACGGCACAGCCTGTTTGGCATCCAGACCTGGATTGCGCTGCCTGAGGCGCATGAAGATATGCCCCCCGATTTCGAACACCATAAACAGGGCGCATTACCGCATATCGAAGACAACGGTGTCAGTGCCCGGCTGATCCTTGGATCGGCATATGGCGAAACCAGTCCGGTGACGATGCTGTCAGACACCTTCTATCTGGACGTGCGGCTTGAACCCGGTGCCGCCTTTCCACTGCCCGACGATCATGAAGATCGTGGCGTCTACGTCACTCAGGGTTCGGTCGAGATTGCAGGTGACATGTTCGAGGAAGGTCGCATGATGGTATTCCGCCCGGGCGACAGCCTGTCGGTTAAGGCCGGTCCACTTGGCGCGCGATTGATGTTGTTGGGCGGTGCGACGTTAAACGAAGAACGGTACATTTGGTGGAACTTCGTGTCGTCGTCGAAGGAGAAGATTGAAAACGCGACGCGCGAATGGAAAGCCGCTGATTGGGCCAATGGTGCCTTCCATCTTCCGCCCGGCGACGATCAGGAGTTTATTCCGATCTCAGAAGACTTGGAGCGCACTAAGCCAAGACGGGCGCGTTGACCAAGCGTCAGGGGGCCTTGTCCGAACCTGCGATACCGGCAATCCTCGCCCCAAGGGGAGGGGTGCAATGAAGATCGTTATCGCAGGTGCCGGCAGCATTGGATGCTATTGCGGGGCTTTCCTGGCAGATGCCGGACACGCGGTTAGCCTTTTGGGCCGTCCTCGCATTCTGGACCCGATCCGCGAGAATGGCCTGACCGTTACCGATTTTTCCGGCCTGAACCTTAATGTGGCGGCCGATAAGCTAACGTTGTCGGGAAACCCTAATTGCCTGGTAGATGCTGAGTTGGTGATCGTTACTGTCAAAACGGCGGCCACGGCGGGTATGGCAGGTCAGATTGCGCAATTCGCGCCAACGTCTGCGCCGGTTCTGTCCTGGCAGAACGGAATGGAAAACGCCCGCGTTCTGCAGGCAGCATTGCCGGATCATGATGTTCGCGCAGGAATGGTGCCCTTCAACGTTGTGCCGCCCGAGCCTGCTAGTTTTCACCGCGCGACGTCCGGCGATATCGTGATCCAATCCGGCCCGGGTGACTTGGGGCAGGTACTCAGTTCACCTGATCTGCCAGTGATCGAAAGTGACGAGATCGAAGCCGTGCAATGGGGCAAGCTGGTCATCAATCTGAACAATGCACTGAATGCGTTGTCAGGGCTGACACTGAAGGATCAGCTGCTGGACCGTAAATGGCGCTGTTTGATGGCCGATCAGATGTCCGAGGCTTTGGGCGTGCTAAAGGCAGCTGGTCATCCAGTCACGTCGACGACCCCGCTGCCTGCTTGGGTTACACCACATATCCTGCGTCTTCCAACGCCAGTGTTTTCCCGGATCGCTGCGCGGATGCTGACCATCGACCCCAGCGCGCGAACGTCGATGGCCTATGATCTCATGGCAGGGCGCGTTACGGAAATCGGCAGCCTGCAAGGCGAGATTGTCCGACTGGGTGCGCAACATGGGCGGCGTACGCCGATCTGCGCAAGGGTTCAGGAATTGATTGAACTGAAGCCGGACGAGAGCTTGTCACCCGATCAGATTATCCAGTGATCCGACCGCGTTCAGGTGAACGCAGTCAGTATCCAGAAGATTACAGCCGACATTGCCGCCGCCGCCGGGACCGTGATTACCCAGGCTGCCACAATGGTCATGAAATGCGACCGCCGAACCAGTTTGCGCCGCCGCTGCTCTTCGCGAGCAATACGCTGTTCAGGCGGGCGCCGATCATTGCTTTTCTTGCGCCGGCGATCCTGATTCCATTCCCGGTAAAACCCAACGCCAAACACTGCCCCGACTGCAATGTGGGTCGAGCTGACCGGCAGCCCAAGCCAGCTTGCGACAATCACTGTGATGGCTGCCGACAAGGCCACGCAGAATGCGCGCATCGGGTTCAGCTTAGTGATCTGGCTGCCCACCATCCGGATCAGCTTGGGGCCAAACAGGAACAGGCCAAACGAAATGCCAAAGGCTCCGATCACCATCACCCATGTCGGGATCGTTACTTTTGAGGCAAAATCGCCGAACTCGGCGGCGTGCACGATTGCGGCCAGCGGTCCAACCGCATTTGCAACGTCATTGGCGCCATGGGCGAAGCTCAGGAACCCGGCCGAGATCACCAGAGGCAACCCAAACAGTGTTTTCAGCGATTTGGTTCGGTTCTCAAGCCCTTCGGATTTGCGCCGAACCCATGGCACGGTCACGGCCCAGGCAAGAAAGCCTGAGGTCAGACCAATCAAAAGCGCAATTTCCAGATCGATTTTCACGATCCGCTTCAAGCCTTTCACCGACAGATAGGTGGCAAATGCACCAGCCATCACGGCCACAAGAATGGGTACCCAGCGGCGGGCCGCGGCGATCTTGTCGTCCTGATATTGAATTTTGGCCTTGATCAGCGCCAGAAACCCGGCAGCAATAGCGCCGCCCAGAACCGGAGAGATCACCCAGCTGGCTGCAATCGCGCTCATCGTGCCCCAGCTAACCGCGCTTAGACCTGCTGCGGCAATGCCAGCGCCCATCACACCGCCCACGACCGAGTGCGTGGTGGAAACAGGCGCGCCGACCCATGTGGCCAAGTTGACCCACAGCGCCGACGAAATCAGCGCTGCCATCATCGCCCATATGAAGACATTGCTGTTCTGGACCGAAGCTGGGTCGATAATGCCCTTGGAGATGGTCGAGACGACGTCGCCGCCCGCCAGCAGAGCCCCCGCGCTTTCCGCGACGGCCGCGATGGCGATTGCCCCGCCCATTGTCAGCGCGTTCGCGCCAACAGCAGGGCCCATGTTGTTCGCAACGTCGTTGGCACCGATGTTGATTGCCATATAGGCGCCAAAACCGGCGGCAGCTATGACGATCAGCCCGCCATCGGCCCGACCGAACAGAATTGCCGCGATAAGCCCCGCCATGACAATGAATGCCAGCGCTATACCCGGTGCAAGAAGCGGCCGTGCCACGTGCACGTTTGCATGCTCAAGGCGCGAAATTCGGTGTAGATCGCTGTCCAGAGCCTGCCAGCGGTTTTTTTCGTTCGTGTTCGACATCGGTTTTCTGTGGGTGATACGGTTTAACCGGCGCGGTTAACGGTTGCCCGGTCACGTTGCAACCGGCCTCACAGAAGTTTGTTGCGAAAGCGTTACATTTGACGCAGCATTTCGCGCAATTCCGGCTCTTGCACCAACTCTGCGGCCTCATGCGGCGAAAACCAACGCCGTTCACGCTCGCTGACTTCGGGGAATTCCTCAGCCAGATCTTTGACATCTATGCGATACACATTGGTGCGTACGGGCTGGGCTGTGCCATCATCCAGGATCTTGTCATAGGTGAAATGTCCGACGGCCTTGCGGCCCAGATGTTTCACCTTAACCCCAGCCTCTTCCCAAGCTTCTTCCTTGGCAGTCTCTGCCCCGTCCATGCCGTCAATCGGCCATCCCTTTGGGATAACCCAACGACCCGTGCCGCGGCTGGTAATCAACAGGACTTGTTTGTCGTCGCCGGTTCCGCGTACGCACAGGGCTGCAAACTGAACCCTGTGAGGGCGTTGGAAGAAGGGTTTGCCTACTTCTTCCCAGATATTATTCAGCCATGATGCCATTGGGTAAGAGCCATTACTTTTATGAGATCCAAGGAAAAGTGACATAACAACTATGTGGTGGGGCTTCAATGCATCTATTGAACAGACATTTATGCTGAAGCCAACAAACGTCAGTTGCGCCGTTTGGCCCGTAGGGTCGGATCGGCTTGTGTCGGGTCCTCGGGCCAGGGGTGTTTGGGGTATTGCGCGCGCATGTCCTTGCGTACATCCGCGTAGGATCCAGCCCAAAACCCTGGCAAATCGCGCGTAATCTGGATCGGACGCTGTGCGGGGGACAGCAACGTGATCTTGAGCGCTTCGCCACCAATAACCGGATGCCGGGTGACGCCAAACAATTCCTGCAGGCGAACCGAAATCTCCGGAACAATCCCGCCGTAGTCAATCGGCACCTTGCGGCCCAGGGGCGTTTCAAAAGACCCTGGCGCGCGGCGGTCCAGTTCCTGTGTTTGGGTCCAGTCCAGCCGGGCACGCAAGGCGGGCAGCAAGTCGAACCGTTTCCAATCGTCTGCAGTCCGCTGGCCTGACAGCATGGGCAACAGCCAGTCGTCCAGCGTTTCCATCAATCCATTCAGTGAGAAGTCCGGTAGGTTGGCCCCTTCGGTGCGCACCAATTCCACCCGCGCGGCCAATCGCGCAGAGGCACCTTCTAGTCGTAACCCCAGATCACGGACACCGTCCAGCATGGCGCGGTCGACGGCCTCGTCCGGAGCGTCCTTCCAGATGCGGTCATCCAGTGTGATCGCGCCAAAGCGTTCCTGTCGACGCGCGATGACTCTGCGTTCGCGCTTCGACCAGGCACAGTTGTCGACCCATTCGATCTGGTCCGCAAACAGATCGCGGATTTCTCGTTCCGAGATTTGCGCAGCCATGCGCACCTTGGCCTCGCGCGGGTTTCCGTCCGTGTCTGTCACCACAAGATAGGGCGCGGCCGCCAGTGTGTCTCCGCTGTCCAGCACGACGCCCTTGCCGCCGGACAGAACGTAACGCGGCACATCGCCTTTTCGGCGTTGCCCGATCCGGTCGGGGTAGGCCAGTGCTGCCATGGCTGCAGGGCTCAGATCCGTCGAGTTGTTGCGTGTTCTCAGCCGTTTGGTCTCGGCCTTGATCCGTTCCAACGCGCCCATGTTGACTTGCCAAGCGCGGTTTCGTTGAAAGGTGCGAACATCACGCAACGCTTCAAGCCGCAGCAGCAGATCTACCGGGGCAGCTTTCAGTGGATCACGTTCTGCCATAAGCGCCGCCAGCGGAGCGGCGTTGGTCCCGGCCGTCACCAGCATATGCCCCAGCCGAGGATGCAGAGGCAGCGCAGCTAAGGCGCGCCCGTGGTCGGTAATCCGCCCCTTGGCATCCAGAGCGCCCAGCATTTTCAGCAACGTGCGGGCTTCAGCCATCGTTCCTTCGGGTGGCGGTGTAAGAAAGGCCAGATCATCCGGTTCGGCCCCCCAAAGCGCCAATTCCAGCGCCAGGCCCGTCAGGTCGGCCGCTTCGATTTCGGCAGGCGGGTAGGCGGCCAGCGCACCTTCTTCGCCCTTGGACCAAAGCCGATAGCATACCCCTTCGGCCACGCGCCCCGCACGACCTGCGCGCTGGGCCGCCTCGGCCCGTGTCACCCGTTCCGTGACCAGCCGCGACATGCCACTGCCCGGATCGAACCGCGCTCGGCGCGCCTGACCCATGTCGACGACCACACGAATGTCTGGAATGGTAAGCGACGTTTCAGCGATTGAGGTCGCAAGAACCACCTTGCGCCCAGTTTCTGCCGGGGCAATCGCCGCACGTTGGGCGGCAAAAGGCATTGCACCAAACAGGGGTTTGACTGTGCAGTTGTCAGGCAACCGCTTGGACAAGGCGGCTTCGGCCCTTCGAATCTCACGTTCTCCGGGTAGGAAGACAAGCATGCCTCCGTCGGTTTCCCGTTCGGCCCGGGCGACCAGATCAACCAAAGAATCCAGCCGCCAGACTTTAGCGCCCAACGGTCGATCCAGCCATCGGGTTTCAACCGGGTAACTGCGCCCCTCGGATGTCACCAGCGGCGCTCCCATCAGTTGGCCGACTGGTTCCGCGTCTAGTGTGGCGGACATTGCCAGCAGGATCAGGTCGTCGCGCAGTGCCCCGGTTACCTCAAGGCATAAAGCAAGCCCAAGGTCCGCGTTCAGGGATCGCTCGTGAAATTCATCGAAAATCACAGCGCCGACGCCGGGCAGGTCCGGTTCAGATTGCAGCATTCGGGTCAGAATGCCTTCGGTCACCACTTCGATGCGGGTCGTTTTTGAGATTTTCGCTTCGCCACGCACGCGGTAGCCCACGGTCTCGCCCGCGCGTTGCCCCAGTGTTTCGGCCATCCGCTCCGCAGCGGCCCGCGCAGCAAGCCTGCGGGGTTCAAGCATGACGATCTTACTATCACACAACCCCGCCTCAAGCATCGCTAGCGGTACACGCGTTGTCTTGCCTGCGCCCGGTGGGGCCTGCAAAACAGCCCGGCCTTTGGCCTTCAGGGCGTTAAGCAATTCAGGAATGGCGTCATCGATCGGCAGGCGTGTTGTCATTGGCGCTTTATCCGCCAAGCTCGGCGCAAGGTCCAGTTCTGCTTAGTCCAAAAGGTATCAGTCGTTAGCAGGTCACAGAGGATCGACAGCAACACATAAGTGCGAAATTCAGGTCTCGGGCACCTTTCCGTTCCGGTCCGGTCTGGACAAATCACTCGATGGGGCGGCAAGTAGTCGTGCCGTAGGAGATCGGGGTCGGAATGGAAATGGACAGCCTAGGTGACAAGATTCTGAACGGTGACCGGCGCGCGCTGGCCCGGGCAATCACACTGGTCGAAAGTGGCCGCGCGGATCATCGGGCGCAGGCGTCAGAATTGCTGTCGCATCTGGCCAAAGCCGGTCGCCAATCTCTGCGCATCGGGTTGTCTGGAACTCCTGGGGTGGGCAAATCCACTTTTATCGAAAGCTTTGGCATGATGCTGGTCGAACAGGGCCTGCGTGTGGCTGTTTTAGCTGTTGATCCCAGTTCGGCCCGGTCGGGTGGATCTATTCTGGGTGATAAAACCCGGATGGAGAGGCTGAGCCGCGAGAAAAACGCCTTTATCCGCCCATCGCCCAGCCAATCCCATCTGGGTGGCGTGGCCCGTCGTACACGCGAAGCAATTGCATTGTGTGAGGCAGCAGCATTCGACGTGGTGCTGATTGAAACCGTGGGTGTAGGTCAATCCGAGACCGTGGTTTCCGAAATGTCCGATCTGTTCCTTCTTTTACTTGCACCAGCAGGTGGGGACGAATTGCAGGGGGTCAAACGCGGCATCATGGAAATGGCCGATATGATTCTTGTGAACAAGGCGGATGGAGATCTGAAGGCTACAGCCACCAGAACCTGCGCCGACTACGCCGGTGCCTTGCGCCTGTTGCGCAAGCGCCCACAGGATCCTGAAGGTTTTCCCAAAGCGATGACCGTTTCAGCGGTCGAGGAACATGGGCTGGATCAGGCCTGGGATGAAATGACTACTCTGTCGGGCTGGCGGCGTGAAAACGGCCACTGGGATGGCAACCGTGCGGCTCAGGCGCGGTTCTGGTTCGATCAGGAAGTGCGCCACGCATTGCTTTCACGGTTGGATACGGCGGATGCGCGTGCGGAAATGGATCGCCTTGGGTCCGCTGTTGGGGCAGGCAATCTCAGCCCGTCAGCTGCGGCGGATCGAATGCTCAGAATACTGGCAACACACTAGACGCATTTCAGCGTCAGAGGTGGAGAGTACACCAAAATCATGTATCATGGGCTGAGATACAATTCCTGATTGTGCGACTTCAGGCGAAGGGCGATAGTCCCGATGTCGCGCAGGTCAATGAATGAACACGTCGGGGATAGCTGTACATGCCCAATATCCGTGGGACAAATGGTGACGACGAAATCGAAGTCACCGGCGACGAAGGTACGCTGAACGGCACGCCGCAGGGCACGCCCATTGATGATATCCGCGCCCGCGGCGGCGACGACGAGATCACGGTTGTCAGCAGCAGCATATCAGGGGACGTGCGCGGCAATTCCGGAAACGATGAAATCACCGTGTCCAATGCCCAGATCGATGGGCAGATCAACTCGGGCCGTGATGCGGATACTGTCACTGTTTTCGACGTAGGTGTTGGAAACATCCGTCTGGGGCAGGGCAACGACACCCTGAATTTCCTCCGAACCCAAGTTGCCGGGGACGTCAGGGGCGGCGGCGGGCAGGACGCGCTGAACCTTCCGGTAGGCACGGTTGTTACCGACGCGAATTTCGGCACATTTACCGTTGTTGTCGGACAGTCATATTCGCTGTCCAGCGGTAGCTTCGAATTGCCTTCAGGGATCGTAGTTAACTACAGCGGGTTTGAATCAGGCACAGGGTTTTTGTGTTTTACCCGCGATACGCTTATCCGAACCCAGCGTGGGCCGGTCCTTATTCAGGATCTGCGCCAGGGGGATATGATCTCAACGCAAGGCAACGGGGCGCAACCGATCCGCTGGATTGGGCGCCGCAATTTTAACTCGTTGGAATTGGCGGACGATCCGAAGCGTCGACCCGTTCGTATATTGGCAGGTGCGCTGGGTAACGGGTTGCCCAAACGTGACCTGCTGGTGTCGCGGCAGCACAGAATGCTGGTGCAGTCGAAAATCGCTGAACGGATGTTTGGCGAGCCCGAGGTTCTTATTCCGGCGATCAAACTGACCGAGCTGCCGGGAATTTTCGTCGATAATGCCGTGGACAGTGTCGAATATTATCACCTGCTTTTTGATCAACACGAGGTTATTTTCGCTGAAAACGCCCCAAGCGAAAGCCTGTTTACCGGGCCTGAGGCACTCAAGGCTCTTAGTCCGGAAGCCCGGCGTGAGATATTCGATATCTTTCCCGAGCTGGCAGATATGAACCACGATCCCAACCCGGCCCGGTTCATACCCAAAGGCCCCCAGCAGGCGCGACTCGTGGCGCGGCATCTGAAGAATGACAAACCGCTGCTGACCGATGCGGCAGGGAGAAGTCGGTAGGAATATTGAGATGGTCAAAGAATTCGCACCACGTGTCTTGACCCTTCCTGCGATTCCCACTACACGCATCCAACCAGTTTTCGGGCGCGACTTCGGGTTGCGCCCCTTGTGATTTGGCCGAGGGCATATGCCCGGCCTCCAGAAACAAAGGAAGAAACCATGTCGCGCCGTTGCGAACTGACCGGAAAAGGCCCGATGACTGGCAACAATGTCAGCCACGCCAAAAACAGAACTCGTCGTCGTTTTCTGCCCAACCTGAACGACGTTACTTTGCAGTCGGAAACCCTGGGTCGCGGCGTCAAGCTGCGTATCTCGGCGGCTGCCCTGCGTTCGGTCGACCACCGTGGTGGTCTGGACGCGTTCCTGGCCAAAGCCAAGGACGACGAACTGTCTGACAACGCATTGAAAGTGAAAAAGGAAATCGCCAAGGCACAAGCTTCGGCGTAATTTCTTTTTCCTGAAAGAATTCAGGCCCTGTACCGAAAGGTGCAGGGCTTTTTTTTGTTTTGCTTGGAAGGCTGTTCTCAATTTGGAAATAAATTTCCACTATGGGTGAAATTGTTCACATACCGTTTGCGCGCCTCATATTATGTTCAAGCATATTCATCTGGCGGAGTTTACTCTCATGTCGTTCAAATCATTTTCTTCGTTCTCCCTGTTGACCGACTTTTTCGGCAAAACGTTTGGTGCATGTCTGCGGATGCAGCGTCGGGTGAATCGGCTGCATACAAGCCTGACAAAAGGGTCCGTCAAGCGACCGGAACCGGATCGCTGATAATCTCCTCCCGACCCTGGGCTTCGGGCGTGTCTGATTGCGCTTGAAGCCCGTTTTGTCTCCGGCGTATATCGGGGCAGGATGAAACCCGTTCTGACCAAAGCTCTGCCTTTTGTGCTCTCTCTGCTCGTCGTTTTGACCGGGCAGGGCGTTGCTGCATCGCGTGGTATGGACCGGGCGGTGGGGCAGATGGTGTTGTGCACCGGCACGGGGCCAGTTGTGGTTTATATGGACGCCGAAGGGCAGCCGACGCAGGCCCCGCATTTCTGCCCGGATTACGCGTTGACACTTTTAGGCGCAGTGAGTCCATCGGAACCGTCCTTGCCGGTGGCTCCGGAAATCGATCGACCCATGCCGTCGCGTATGACAGAGAATCTGATCGCTCTGCCGATTCCGGCGCAACCTGCTCGCGCCCCTCCTGCACGTGTTTGAGTCATTTTCAATTCTTATCAAACACCAAACTACAGGAGTGACGCTATGTCCCTCACATCCAGACTGCTGACCACACTTGCCGCTGCAACTCTTGCCTCTGCCGCTTTTGCGCAGGACACCATCACCGTTGATGACGCATATGCCCGCTCATCAGGTAAAACGGCCAAGGCTGGCGCGGCGTTTATGATGATCCAGAACACCGGTGCGGCTGATGACCGTTTGATCGGCGTGGAGTCGGATGCCGCTGCCCGGGTCGAACTGCACACGCATATCGTGGACGAAAATGGCGTTGCCAAGATGACCCATGTCGAAGAAGGCTTTGTCATACCCGCCGGTGAAATGCATATGCTTAAGCGTGGTGGCGATCACGTGATGTTCATGGGCCTGACAGCTCCGTTCGAACAGGACGCAATGGTTCCCGTTACGCTGATCTTCGAGAAAGCAGGTGAGGTTGAGATCGAAATTCCGGTTGATCTGGAACGTAAGGATGCGGGCGGCCACGGTTCCCATTCAAACTAGGGCAACGCCTTTCTTCGGGCCGCGTTGCGGCCGTCATCCATGCGTCAGGCCGGGTTTTTCCGGCCTGTTGTCTTTGCGTCGAAGGTCTATCGGTTAACCACTTTCATCGCCACGCGGTCATGGGCGCGTTTGAAGCGTACGGCCAGCCAAAGCATTACCGCTGCAAAGGCCAGCGCCGAGAAGGCAATCGCCCAGCCGAGCGCCACCATGCCGCTGCCTGGCCAGAACAAAAGAACGAGGCCGATCAACAGCGCGACAACACCAGAATTGCGCATTGTGGATGCGTCAGGATGCGCATCGGGCAACTGCCGCCACGCCATCAGCGAGCCGATCCCGACAATCAAAGCCCAGGCCCCCAGCAGGAAGAACGCCAGGCGCGCGACGCCTTCTGGCCAGATCAGGAGGATCAGCCCGATCAGAAGCGCCCCGATGCCGAACCCACCGATCAGTCCGCGACGACCGAACCCCAGCAGCGTCAGGCCACCATCGAGGACCAAAAGCACACCGACCAGACGGATCAGCAACGAAATGCTGCCCGTCGGCCAGAATAGCGCCGCGATCCCAAGCACCCCGGCCAGAATACCGCGCAGCAGGAATGTCCACCACAGGTCCGTTAACTGATCACCTAGGGCGTCGCGCGGATCGATGCTGCCGTCATCAAGGATTTCACCTTGTTGGTTCTGGGGGTCTGTCATGGGGACCTCTCGGGTTGTTAGAGCACTAGTATAGCAGGGAAATCTGCCCTTTGTCTGCGGGTTTCGCCCTATTGCGCTATCAGCATCTGATCGACCCAGCGGGGAACGGTTTCTGTTGCGGGACCCAGCACAACGTCGTCGAAACTGGACGCACCGGTCGACGGGTCGAGGTTCAGTTCAACTGTTCTGGCCCCAGACATAGTGGCCTCGTGCACAAAGGCCGCAGCGGGGTAGACCTGACCCGAAGTGCCGATAGCAGCGAAGAGCCCCGCGCCTGCCAGATGGTCATAAATGGTATCCATGTGGTAGGGCATCTCACCAAACCAGACCACATCCGGACGCGCGGTTGGTGCTGCGCAGGCGGGGCAGGGCTCGCCCACGGCAATCTCGGGCGGTGCCGTCCAGCGATGGCCACAGGCCGCGCAAAGCGCTCCCGCCAGTGTTCCGTGCATATGGATCACGCTTTGTGCGCCGCCGGCTTCATGCAGGCCGTCGACGTTTTGTGTGACGATTATGACTTCACCGGGCCAATCCCGCTGTAACCGGGCAAGCGCTTTATGTGCCGCGTTCGGTTGTGCCTCGGCGGCCTGTACCCGGCGGGCGTTATAAAACCCATGCACCAGTGCAGGGTCGCGCGCGAACCCCTCGGGCGTTGCAACGTCCTCGATTCGATGCTGCGCCCACAGGCCACCCTCATCCCGGAACGTGCCCAACCCGCTTTCGGCGGAAATCCCGGCCCCTGTCAGAATGACGATCTTTTCCATCTTTGCCCTTCGCGTTACACCATGGTTCATGACCCACCGTATCCTGTTCGTCTGTCTGGGCAATATCTGCCGTTCTCCTGCCGCCGAGGGTGCCTTTCGCGTCCGCGCGCCACATCACAGCACCGACAGTGCCGGAACATCGGGCTGGCATATCGGCGATCCGCCATATGGGCCGATGCAAAAAGCAGCCCGGGCGCGCGGGATTGAGCTGGACGATCTTCGCGCGCGGCAATTCGAGGTCGGGGATTTCGACCGGTTCGACCTGATCATCGGCATGGACGCCGACAACATCGCGAATATCGAGGCTATGCGGCCCGCGGGCAACGAAACTCCGGTGCGCCTGCTGACAGATTTCGCGCCGCATATCGGCGCGGATCACGTGCCGGATCCTTACTATACCCGTGATTTCGATGGGGCCCTGGATCTGATCGAGGCGGCGGTCGAAGGTCTCGACGCGCATCTCCGCGGCTAATTCATCAGCTTCAAGCGATTTTTCAGCCATGGCAGTTGCGCAAGGGCCGGATCGACGATCTGGCTGCCCATGAGGCGCCGCATCATACCTGCGACTTCTTGCGGAACCTGACCGGACCAGTCGGTGCGAGTGAACAAGGATATCGTCCGCGAGACGTCTCCGATCGGTGCGGGGTGCGCCTCAAGCCCGTCATGGAATCGCGCTGCCCGCATATAGCCCAGTGGTGTGGTGATCGCCCAGCCAAGGCCGCGCGCGACCATTGCCATCAGCGCCAGATGCGAGCCGATTTCAAACCGTTCTTCAAATTCCAGCTGATGCCGCGCCAGATGGGCTTCGATCTGACGGCTGATCAATTGCTCGCGGGCATACCGCAGAAAGGGCAGGTCCTGCATGGCGTTCTCAGCCCCCTTGGGCAGCACCAGAATGAAGGGATCGCGCACGAGCGGGTACTCGACCACGCCTTCCAGCACCTCGCCGCTATGTGCTGAAACCACAAGCTGAAGTCGCTGCGCCTCAAGTTCTTCGAATAGATCAAGACTGGGCAAAGTGATCAATTTGAACTTTGACCGCGTCAGACTTTCGGCCAACAAAGTGGCCAGTCGCGGGGTCAGGTCGTTGTCGAAATCGTCAATCAGGCCGATGGACAGGGTTGCAAGGTGACCCAAATCCATCACGGTCAGCTCGCTTTGGGCCATTTGAAGCTCGGCCAGAACCGCCTGTGCGCGAGCCAGAAAACTGCGCCCGGCCTGTGTCAGGCGCATCGGGCGCCGTGTATGATCCACCAGATCAGTGCCGACTGCCTTTTCCAGATTGCGCAATTGCTGGGACACCGACGGCTGGCTGAGCCCCGTGATTTCGGCAGCCTGCGCCACCGATCCCGTCCGCGCCAGCGCCTCGAATACTTCGAGGCCGCGCAGGGTCAGCCCTTTCATCACCATCAGATATCCCTTTCGCTGCGCCTTTCTGAGGCGCAGTTCAGGTCAGGTCAAGGATTGATCAACCTAGCTGCAGATCGCCTGCGCCATCTGGCCGAAGTTCCGATACCGGTCCCACAGCGCATCGTCGCGCGCGGTTTTCGACATCTTGAGTTCCTGCGCCTGATGCGGGTCTTTGAACCACTTGGCGACGGTTTTCTGGTCGCTGCGGGTCAGCGCCTGATTGGCCACCCGCTGAATGCAATTGCAGCGATCTCGCGTCGCCGCTGAGCGATCCGACGCCAAACAGGCGCGTTTGATCTGTGCTGCGTCCACTACCGGAGCCACCGCTGTCAGCGACGTGGCACAGATTGCGATTAGGAGGAACTTTTTCATGCTCATGCCTCATGTTTGCCTGCCCGGAGGGGTCTTATGCCCCTCTCGGTCTTCGCGGGAGTATGAATCAAACGGGGAAAGGGATCAATCATACGTTGAGAAAAAGTGATTGCACGGTTTGCGAATGTCGCGTTGTCTAACCCGACTTTGCTTAGAAACCCCTCATGAGACCACTATGCTTAAGAAATACGGACGCACATTTCACTTGCCGCAATCTCCTGGCGCTACGAGTGATGACAAAATCATGTCTAGCGTTGCCGTGTTAGAGATGGCTGACGAAGTGGTGTTCACTGAAAAGATGGACGGTGAGAATACCACGATCCACAGCCTAGGCTGTCACCCCCGCAGCCTAGACGCAAGATATCATCCGTCGCGAGATTGGATGAAGGCATTTGCAGCCGGTATAGCGCCTCAACTTGCCGAGAATGAACGAATTGTGGGCGAGTATTTGTTCGCGCGTCATTCCATTACTTATTCAGAGCTGCTGACATATTTTCTGGGATTTGCTTGGATCAAGGCTGAGGAAGTTCAACCTTGGGACGCGACGCTTTCGCGCTTTGTCGAACTTGGGGTCACAGCGGTTCCTGAACTTTATCGCGGGCGGTTTTCGGCAGAGATCGCAAAGGATGTAATTGCGGGTCTCGATCTCGAAAAACAAGAGGGGTTTGTCGTTCGCACCATTGGGGCCTTCAAGGAAGAAGACATGCCCATTCACCTTGCTAAATACGTACGTGAGGGCCATGTGCAAAGCGAGACGCATTGGATGAATGCAGCGTTGGTCAAAAACGGTTTGGTCTGACTGGGCCGAGAGCTTGGGAATAAAGGGTTTCGCAGCATGTTGACCCACCTTGACCACAGCCCAATTCCGACGCATATCCCCAACCCATGACAGACCTCGCTCATATCCGCAATTTCTCCATCGTCGCGCACATCGACCATGGCAAATCCACGCTTGCTGACCGGCTCATCCAAGAGACCGGAACGGTCAAGGATCGCGACATGAAGGAACAGCTACTCGACAGCATGGATATCGAGCGCGAGCGTGGCATCACAATCAAGGCCAACACGGTTCGCATCGACTATACCGCCGACAATGGCGAGAAATACGTGCTGAACCTGATCGACACTCCCGGCCACGTGGACTTTGCCTATGAGGTCTCTCGGTCCATGCGCGCGGTCGAGGGCTCTCTGCTGGTCGTGGACTCGACCCAAGGGGTCGAGGCGCAGACGCTGGCGAATGTGTATCAGGCCATCGACGCCGATCATGAGATCGTGCCGGTGTTGAACAAGATCGACCTCCCCGCGTCGGATTGTGACCGCGTCGCCGAACAGATCGAGGACGTGATCGGCATCGACGCGACAGACGCCATTCAGGTCAGCGCCAAGACGGGGCAGGGCATCCATGAGACGCTGGAAGCCATCGTACAGCAACTGCCCGCGCCACAGGGCAATCTCGACGCGCCGCTCAAGGCGATGCTGGTCGACTCGTGGTACGACGCCTATCTCGGCGTCATCGTTCTGGTCCGCATCATGGACGGCACGCTGAAAAAGGGGATGCGGGTTAAGTTCATGTCGAACAACACTCTGCACCATGTCGACCGCGTCGGCGTTTTCCGGCCTGAGATGGAGATGGTCGACAGCCTCGGCCCCGGTGAGATCGGTTTCCTCACCGCATCCATCAAACAGGTCCGCGACACCCGCGTCGGTGACACCATCACCAATGACCGCAACGGTACTGAAGAGGCTCTGACAGGCTTCAAACCCGCGCAGCCGGTGGTGTTCTGTGGCCTCTTCCCCGTTGACAGTTCCGAATTCGAAGACCTGCGCGACGCGATCGACAAACTGGCCCTGAACGACGCCAGCTTCAGCTTTGAAATGGAAACATCGGCAGCGCTGGGCTTTGGCTTCCGCTGCGGCTTCCTCGGGCTGTTGCACCTCGAGGTCATCCGCGACCGCATCGAACGCGAATATGATATCGAGCTCATCACCACCGCGCCCTCGGTGATCTATCACGTCTACATGAAAGACGGCGAGATGACTGAGCTGCACAACCCCGCCGACATGCCCGACCCGTCGAAGGTCGACCATATCGAGGAACCGCGCATCAAAGCGACCATTCTGGTGCCCGACGAATACCTTGGCGACGTCCTGAAACTTTGTCAGGACCGCCGCGGCATCCAGCTGGACCTGACCTATGCGGGCAGCCGCGCCATGGTCGTCTATGACCTGCCGCTGAACGAGGTTGTCTTTGACTTTTACGACCGCCTGAAATCGGTGACCAAAGGCTATGCCAGCTTTGACTACCAGATGACCGGCTATACCGAGGACAATCTGGTCAAGATGTCGGTGCTGGTGAATGACGAGCCGGTCGATGCGCTGTCGACCATGGTTCACCGCGACCGGGCCGAGATGCGGGGCCGGGCGATGTGCGAAAAGCTCAAGGATCTAATCCCGCGCCACATGTTCAAAATCCCGATCCAGGCCGCCATCGGAGGCAAGGTCATCGCCCGCGAGACCCTCTCGGCCCTGCGCAAGGACGTGACCGCCAAATGCTACGGAGGCGATGCCACGCGGAAACGCAAACTGTTGGACAAGCAGAAGGCGGGTAAGAAGAAGATGCGCCAGTTCGGGAAGGTGGATATCCCGCAGGAGGCGTTTATCTCTGCGTTGAAAATGGACAGTTAAGGCTGTCCGTTCTCTCCCCATTTTATTGACGCATTCTAGTTGGCCTCTGGATCAACCTCCGATTGCCCGAGGTCGACAAGCGCATTCCAGACAACCTCTGGAATTTCCCATTCCGCCCATTCTATTGTCTGCCGAACGTGTTGTGGCCAAGTGACTCCACACACCGTGGAGGCAATGTTCTCGTCCTTAAGTGAAAACTGCAGCGCCAGAGCGCCCACCGGGACGTCGTGGAGAGCACAAATTTTCTCAATCTCGCGCACCGGGGCAAGCGTTTCTTCTGTTGCCGGCCGGTAGACATAGAAGTGATGCAGTGCGCTGCCCTTTGCCAGAACGCCCCCTGCGTAGGGCGCGGCATTTAGAACCGAGACCCCCTTTGAATTGGCCAGTTGAATCAATGGTGCTGCGTTGACGTTCACAAGTGTATGCCGGTTATGCGTCATCACAACGTCGAAATCTCGGTCGCGGAGCATAGGCATGAGAACATCCAGCTTTCCGCCTGCCAGTCCGACGGCGGTTGCCAGACCTTCCTCTTTCATCCGGAACAACTCGTCCAGCGCGCCTCCGTTGCGCGTGATCTCGGACACGTCAACAGCATATTCCGGATCATGTAAGTGGAGGATGTCCACGCGGTCAACACCAAGCGCTTTAAAACTTTGTTCAAGAGACCGCCGGGCCTGAGAGGCATCGAAAACGCTGGTTTCCATGTTGCGGTCGATTTTCGTAGAAAGTATTCGACCTTCGGGCCAACCGCCCAGCTCGCGAATGACATCCCCAATGCGTTCTTCGCTACGCCCAAGTGCATAGCCGCGGGCAGTATCAATAAAGCCGCCGGGCTGAGCCAGGATTGTCCGCAAGGTCTCGCGCGCGCGTTCTTCATCAACCTCGTACCCGTAGATTTGCGGGATGCTGCCAATGCCCGTTGAGCCAAAACCGATATGCGGAACTCGAATTCCCGTTTTGCCAATTTCCTGACTGTCCATGATAGTCCCCCCCCCCTTTTGCTAACATTGGAATTTTTGAATATTAAGCGGGGTGAACCATCGACGCAAATCTGCGGGCGATTATTCCAATGGACAATCCAATAAAGCTCAGATTGGTATTTGTAAGGCTGCCAATGCTCTTGCGGGTTGAGGTCAGGGGCGCAGTTTAGACGCTCACATCGCGATGTGTTATTGTGACCACGGGGAGCCGCGTTCAAGCGGGTTCGATGCATGATCAGACGCTTGCAACGCCCGAGCCTCAGAAAAGAGAGGGTATTATGCACAAGTTCTTTCAAACGACCGCCGTCACAATCTTTGCCATCGGCCTGTCCGCCGCCTCGGTCGATGCGGAAACCCATGACGCCGCAGGCAAGGGTATGGGGGAGAACGCCAACGAGGTTTATGGCATCTCGGACGGTCATGCCGTGGTGAAGACGCAGACCAATTATGACAGTTTCGAAGTTGCCGCTGGCCACCCGCTGGAAGGGGCGAGCGGGGCTTGTTTTGGCGCATTGCTGGTGAATGGGGCCGGGGTCTCAGGCACCGGTAACTGCGTGTTCGACACCGCATCGGGGGAAAAGGCGGTGATGAGCTGGACGGCCACCGGATTTGGTTCGGATGGCGCTCTGACCGGTGACTGGACCGTGTCCGGAGGCACGGGCGGCTGGGCAAGTGCAACAGGTAGTGGCGCATTTTCTTCGCTGACGGATCCTGACACCAAGAAGTTCGTCAACACGATCAGCGGCAGTATTACGATCGAATAGTTGTATTGTGTCACAACGACTTAGAACAGGGCGTACGAGTTCGTGCGCCCTTCCTACGCGGGGTTTGTCTGAGGGTCAGGTTAACCCATTGTGAAGTTTCCCTTAGGTAAGTTGCAACCCGGGCACCCTCTCCCAATCTGTTCAACAGGCCAGCAACGGCCCTGAACTTTGGAGGAGAGCCCATGACCAGATATATGACTGCCGGAGCAGCCGCTCTGGCAACTAGCCTCAGCCTTGCCACGGCCTCAATGGCCGATACCACGCCCGATCTGCGCGGTGCCTGGACTGGCACTTATACCAAGGTTTCGCCGTCTCGGGTGGCCACCGGAGACGCACCGCGCTTTCATCAGGGAGAGTGGGTGCTGGATATCCAGCAGCAGCAGGACAACCTGTTCTGGGGGCCCAGCATGTGGCGGCCGGATGCAAGTACGGATTGGCGTGTGTTTGACGCCACCGGAACCATCAGCCTGGATGGTTCCAACACTATCGGCATCGTCGAAAGCTCGGCCGATCCGCAGGTTGGTGTGAATGCGCTGGTGGATGCGCGCTATCAGGACGGCAAGATTTACGCGGATTTCCGTAGCCTGCGTCGCGGGACAACGTACAGCGTTGTGCTCGAACGACAGGTGAACTGAAGCGTCTCCGGCCCGACCGGCCGTAGGGGGTACTGGCTGCACGGTGTTGCAGCGCGTAGTAGGTAATCTCGGTCGGGTCGGAACGCTTCTCATAAACGGACACAGCGTCTCCACAGAGTGGAGGCGGGTCGGGCGGCGTCTTGGCCGCGAGTGACAGGTACGGAACACAACGTGCCGGATTGCGGCGTTCCTTGGCACAGGTGGCTCCGGAACCGCGAACCTTCAGCGCGGCTTCACTTGCGGCCTGAGGGCTGTCCGACCCCGGTTATTCCGAATGACTCTGGCCAGGCTGCGGCAAACTTGGATGCGGCTGATTCTATGCTCCGCGGCTTTGAAACCCCATCAATTGCAGCAAACCGGCCTTTGCAGGTGCAGAAAGTAGGGAATACACGCCTGTTTCACGGCCTCTAGTGTTTTCCGTCCGCAAGACCGCATGGCGTTTCGGTTTCCGGAGTTATCCACAAAATTCTCCCGGCGGATATCAACACGTTATCCCCGACAAAATCTTATGCTGCAGTGCTATTTTCTTGTCGGATCAAAGCCCAGATGTAACAGTTTGATCACCGCAACGGTTCTTAGGAACCAGGGTGGGGCGCAAAGACCAAGGGGGTCGACGCAATAGAGGCAAGTCTTAGGATTGGCTTTTATATGCAAAGGCTTACCGGTGTATGGTTAGTTGAGTTGGGTGTCAGACCCGGATCAAATGATCAGACTCTCAGAAGGTTGATGCGTGCTGTAAAGCACCTCAGGGTGCGGTGCAGCAGCCGTGACCCGCTTTAGGGTTGGGGCAACTGGATCGGCGCGTCCCTCGGACGCATCGACCCGGCAAGGCGTCAGGAGTATCCGTAAGGGTACATGCATGGACCGCGTCTGCGCACCTGACGCCTTTTCCTTTTTCAAATTCCCTGACTTATGGGCTGCCACTCTACCCCCACTCAAAATGGGAACGGGGTTCTTGTGTGTTCACAAGAACCCCGAGGTTTTGTCAGAAATGCAATGCCGCGTCTATGCACCTGTACCAAGGAGGGTACCTTGGATGGCCGCGATTTTCAACCACATCTTGTGGATGGATATTGCTCATTCGCTACATCCTGAAGCGCTTCAGAGGTTTTCCTGGACGTCCGTCGCTGCGCCTTGAATGGCGTCACCCGCTTTTTCGATATCTTTGCCTGCGCCTTTGGCGGTCTCGCATGCGGCGAGAGAAAACAGTGCTAGTCCTACCAGAATTGCTCGGATCATCAGTACCTCCATTGGATTATCTGAATATGGCGTAGCAGCTTTTATTGGCTGGAACCAGTATTTTACGGTGTCTTGAATCGGGCCTGATGTTGCGAAACTGCAGACCAATTGACCGCCTGGATGGTAGGCAAAAAGTATTGCAGCACCCTAAAGCGGTGTTTGGGTCAGAAAGACGTGAGTTACGCATCAGATGCGGTGGAAGGGAAAGCGAAATCAGCTCTTCTCGTCACCGCAAAACAGTTCGTACACAACTTCCAGCATCCGGCGCGGTCTATCATCAGCGAGTCGATAGTAAATCGCCTTGCCTTCGCGTCGAGGAATCACCAGACCTTCAAGGCGAAGACGGGACAGTTGCTGCGATACCGCCGCCTGACGCGCGGAAAGAAGGTCCTCAAGCTCGGTCACGGATTTCTCGCCAGAGACCAGATGGCACAGGATCATCAAGCGGCCTTCGTGACTGATTGCCTTGAGGAAATTCGATGCGCGGGTCGCATTTCCCGCCATCCGATCGAAATCGTCAGATGTCATGTTGGGTGAAATCTGCGGCAATGCCATTGGTGTTTTCCTTTCGGGCCCTGAGGCGGGCGCGTGATTTTTTCGAGTGGTCCGCGAAATTGCGGTGAGTTTTGCTACACGTTCTGAGCATGAATTTCCATATGCATGGATCAAAATGATGTGATGGGAAAAGGGGAACTTGTGCCCAAGTGCGTCAATCTGGATTTCAACCTTTACTGCATCTTTGCATTTGGGATCCGATAATCCACCTAAATTTGTCGGTTAAAGCGCGATCTGTTGTGCCCCCCTTGCAGCCCCCCCGTGGCGACACTAAGACTCGGGTAACGTTTCTTCGGGTAATGTCCCGATCCATAGCAAAACAGGCAGGTTCTCATGTTCGATCCCGTTGATACCTATATGAATACGCTCGTTCCCATGGTCGTCGAACAGACCAGCCGGGGTGAACGGGCGTACGACATTTTCTCGCGCCTTCTGAAAGAGCGGATTATTTTCATCAATGGCCCAATCCACGACGGGATGAGCCACCTGGTCGTCGCGCAATTGCTGCATCTTGAGGCAGAGAATCCGAACAAGGAAATCTCGATTTACATCAATTCGCCCGGTGGCGTCGTGACCAGCGGATTGTCGATTTACGATACAATGCAGTACATCAAGCCGAAATGTTCGACATTGGTAATCGGTCAAGCGGCTTCGATGGGGTCGGTTTTGCTGGCCGGTGGCGAGAAGGGAATGCGCTTTTCTCTGCCCAACAGCCGGATCATGGTGCATCAGCCCAGTGGTGGTTATCAGGGCCAGGCCAGCGACATCATGATTCACGCAGCCGAGACACAAAAGTTGAAGGATCGCCTTTATGACATCTACGTGCGTCATACCGGCCAGACCAAAAAGGCGGTTGAAAAAGCACTGGATCGTGACAACTTCATGAGCCCGGAAGAGGCAAAAGACTGGGGTCACATCGACGAAATCGTCGAAAATCGCGCCAAAATGGATGGTGATGAGGCCTAAGAATTTGTCCCCACGTCCCGGGCGTGGGGGCCATTTTTGAGATTGTAGCCGCCCCAGTGGTGGCCTAAGCTGCACCAACATGCGGCAAGCGCGGTCCGGTTCGGGCTGCAGGGACGAAGCCCGAAAGGTAGAACATGGCGACGAATTCAGGCGGAGACGGCAAAAACACGCTCTACTGCAGCTTCTGCGGCAAGAGTCAGCATGAGGTACGCAAGCTGATAGCCGGCCCGACCGTTTTCATCTGCGACGAGTGCGTCGAGCTGTGTATGGACATCATCCGTGAGGAAACAAAGGCCAGCGGCCTGAAGTCCAGCGATGGCGTGCCGACACCCAAAGATATCTGCGAAGTGCTGGACGATTATGTAATCGGACAGGCAACCGCCAAACGCGTTCTGTCGGTTGCGGTTCACAACCACTACAAACGTCTGAACCACGCGCAAAAAGCGGGCAGCGACATTGAACTGGCGAAGTCCAACATTCTGCTGATTGGCCCGACCGGTTGCGGTAAGACGCTGTTGGCTCAGACTCTGGCGCGAATTCTGGACGTACCGTTCACCATGGCAGACGCAACCACGCTGACCGAAGCCGGGTATGTGGGTGAGGATGTTGAGAACATCATCCTCAAGCTGCTGCAGGCCAGCGAATACAACGTGGAGCGGGCTCAGCGCGGCATCGTCTATATTGACGAGGTCGACAAGATCACCCGCAAGTCCGAAAATCCGTCGATCACACGCGACGTGTCGGGTGAGGGCGTGCAGCAGGCGCTGCTGAAACTGATGGAAGGCACTGTTGCCAGTGTGCCGCCGCAAGGTGGGCGCAAGCATCCGCAGCAGGAGTTCCTGCAAGTGGACACCACGAATATCCTGTTCATCTGTGGTGGTGCGTTTGCAGGTCTGGACAAGATCATCGCACAGCGCGGCAAAGGCTCGGCCATGGGTTTTGGTGCCGACGTGCGGGACAATGACGAACGCGGCGTTGGTGAGATCTTCAAGGATCTAGAGCCCGAAGATCTGCTGCGGTTCGGTCTGATTCCGGAATTCGTCGGCCGACTGCCGGTTCTGGCGACGCTGGAAGATCTGGACGAAGATGCGCTGGTGACCATCCTGACCAAGCCCAAAAACGCTCTGGTTAAGCAATATCAGCGCCTGTTCGAACTTGAAGACGCTGAGCTGGCCTTTACCGATGACGCGCTCAAGTCGATCGCCAAGAAGGCTATCGAACGCAAGACCGGCGCGCGCGGATTGCGCTCGATTCTGGAAGATATCCTGCTGGACACGATGTTCGAACTGCCGGGCATGAAAAACGTGACAGAGGTTGTTGTGAACGAAGAGGCTGTGTCGTCGGACAAACAACCGCTCATCATCTACGCCGATGCGGCGGAATCAGCGTCCGCGGGTTAAGACAAGACGGAATTCAAAAACACGGCGCGGCATTCACCGCGCCGTTTTCTTATGGGGTGAGAATGGCAATCAAACGGATTTCATCTGGCGGAGAATTCGAAGAAAAGATCGGCTATTGCAGGGCTGTTGTCGCCGGGGGCTGGGTTCATGTCGCTGGTACAGTCGGGCAGGGCGATGACGTTACCGAACAATGCCGCTCGGCGTTGGGTACAATCGAAAAAGCGCTTGCCAACGCGGGTGCCAGCTTTGCCGATGTGGTACGTGTTACGTATATGTTGCCGGATCGGTTCGAGTTTGAACCGTGCTGGCCCATTTTGCGCGAAACCTTCGGGGCAAATCCGCCCGTGACGACAATGATTGAATGCGGGTTGATCGACCCGAAATACCGCATCGAGATTGAGGTGACCGCCTTTCTGCCGGAATAGAAGGTGCGCGCCTTGTGACACTGGACCTTAGCCCGCCTTTGGTCCATATCTGCGGGTACAGAAATGCCGGAGGCAGCCGATGGGAATCCTAAACAGTCTTTTGCGGGCCGTAACCTGGTGGAACGGAGCCACATTGAACACGCAGATTTACACATCGCGTAAGGGTATCAAGGTCGGCGAAGACGATGAAGGCAACGTGTTTTACCGCAATGCCGACGACAGCAGACGTTGGGTGATTTTCAATGGTGAGGCTGAGGCAAGCCGCGTTGACCCGGACTGGCATGGCTGGCTGCACCGCACTTGGGATGAACCGCCGACGGACAAACCGCTTAAGCATAAATCTTGGGAAAAACCGCATCAGGAAAACCTGACAGGCTCAGCTTTGGCATATACGCCGGCAGGGTCTTTGCGCCGCCCGGACCCGGTCGAGCGAAAAGACTATGAAGCCTGGAGCCCGGAATAACACGAGGCGAGCAATGTCGAGCTATAATGCAACCGAAGTTCTGGTCGGTGGGGTCGTTCTGGCCTGTGCCGTCGCATTTGGCGTTTACGCCAGCCAGTCCACAGGCCTTTCGCAAGGCGGTGACGGGTATGAACTGGGGGCTTCTTTCCGTTCCCTGGAAGGGGTCGGGGTCGGCACCGACGTGCGCCTTGCAGGTGTCAAGATTGGCACTGTGACCGGTGTAACGCTGAACTCTGAAACTTATAGGGCCGACACCACCTTTACGATCTCCGACGGGATTCTGGTGCCGGATGACAGCGCTATTGTCATCTCCTCCGAAGGGCTTCTGGGCGGTAACTTTGTCGAGGTCATGCCGGGTGGTTCGCCATTCTATTTCGAGGCGGGTGATCAGGTCGAGGATACGCAAGGTGCCGTCAGTCTGATTTCCCTGTTAGTCAAATTCGTCGCCGGGGACGGAAGCGAATGAAGAGGATTGCCCTGATTGCCGCGTTGCTGGCCGCGACGGGGGCCACGGGCCAACAAAAAGCCCAGTCTGGCCCGGGTGCAATGCTGCGCGGTCTGGACAAGGTCAGCGGTCAGACCGTTGATGTTGAAATGCGAAATGGTCATACACAGCCGGTTTTTGGCTTGGATGTGGCCTTGGGTGATTGCCGCTACCCGGCGGACAACCCGACCGGTGATGCGTTTGCGTATCTGACTATCTGGGAAAAAGGCAGAACAGATCAACTGTTTGACGGTTGGATGATCGCCACGTCACCCGCGTTGAACGCGCTGGACCATGCGCGTTATGACGTCTGGGTGATCCGCTGTATCACTCCGTCGGGTGACTGAGGCACCTCTGCCACGAAATCTGCACTTGCGTTGATCGCTTCTTCCAGAACGTTCCGATATTGCGATCGCGGAATTTCAATGGCTCCTAAAGAAGCCAGATGAGCGGTCAAAAACTGCGTGTCAAACAGGCGAAATCCGGTTTGGCGCAGGCGATCTACCAGATAGGCCAGAGCGATCTTCGAAGTGTCTTTTCGGCGTGAAAACATGCTTTCGCCAAAAAACGCAGCGCCCAGCGCAACGCCGTAGACGCCACCGACCAATGCGTCTTCGTCCCAGACCTCTAGAGAATGAGCCCGACCAGCGAGGTGGAGTTTCTGGTATAGACCACGCAATTCGGCATTGATCCATGTGTCCGCCCGATCGGCGCATCCATCCACCACTCCGGCGAAATCGCGGTTGATGGTTATGGAAAAGTCTGACTTTCGAATGCGGCGTGCAAGGCTGCGCGATATATGAAAGCCATCTAACGGAAAGACGCCACGATACTTTGGATCGACCCAAAACAATTCCGGGTCATCCCTGTGTTCGGCCATCGGGAAAATTCCGATGGAGTAGCCGTGTAGCAAAAGTTCAGGGGTCAGGCTCATGCGCGATACTTGGGGACCAGAGCGCAAGCGCCCTCTGGTCCAGTGGTTTTATTGGGCCATATTCGCCGCGAGCCAGTGTTCCAGCCAGTGAATATTGTAGTCACCGTTGTGGATATCCGGCTCTTGCAGCAGCGCGTGAAACAGTGGCACAGTTGTGTCGATACCGTCCACGATCAACTCACCCAGCGCGCGTTCAAGACGTGCCAAGGCCTCGGCCCGGTCGCGGCCCTGTACGATCAGCTTGGCAATCAGCGAGTCATAATAGGGCGGAATCGAATACCCGTCATACAGCGCCGAATCCATACGCACTCCCAGACCGCCGGGGGCATGATAGGCCGAGATCTTGCCCGGACAGGGTGAGAAGTTCGGCAGCTTTTCGGCGTTGATCCGAACTTCGATGGCGTGGCCGTTGATCACAAGATCGTCCTGACCAAACGACATCGGCTCGCCTGCGGCAACACGGATTTGCTCACGCACCAGATCGACGCCGAAGATGCCTTCGGTCACAGGATGTTCCACCTGCAGACGAGTGTTCATCTCGATGAAGTAAAACTCGCCATTCTCGTACAGGAACTCAATGGTTCCTGCGCCGATATAGTTGATCTTGGCAACCGCATCTGCACAGATTTTACCGATCTTGGCACGCTCTTCCGGGGTGATGCTGGGGCCGGGAGCCTCTTCAAACACCTTCTGATGACGACGTTGCAGCGAACAGTCGCGTTCGCCCAGATGGACGGCCTTTCCTTTGCCATCGCCAAAGACCTGGATTTCGATATGGCGCGGGGTGGTCAGATATTTCTCGATATAGACCTCGTCATTACCAAAGGCTGCTTTGCCTTCGGCCCGCGCGGTCATGAATGCGCTTTCCATCTCATCGGCGCTCTGCGCGACTTTCATGCCGCGCCCGCCGCCACCGGCGGTGGCTTTGATGATGACGGGATAGCCAAATTCCTCACCGATACGCTTGGCATCCTCCAGCGTGGGAACGCCACCGTCCGAGCCGGGGACGCAAGGAACGCCCAGTGCTTTCATCGTGTCCTTGGCGGTGATCTTGTCGCCCATGACACGGATATGCTCGGCTGTGGGGCCGATGAAAGTGATGCCGTGATCTTCAACGATCTGAACGAACTCGGCATTCTCAGACAGGAAGCCATAGCCTGGGTGGATCGCCTGTGCGCCCGTGATTTCACAGGCCGAGATGATCGCGGGTACCGATAGGTAGCTTTGCGGGCTGGGCGGAGGACCGATGCAGACCGATTCGTCGGCCATGCGCACGTGCATTGCGTCGCTGTCGGCGGTGGAATGGACGGCAACCGTCTTAATCCCCATCTCGCGCGCGGCGCGGATGACGCGCAGGGCGATCTCGCCTCGGTTGGCAATCAGGATCTTGTCGAACATGGGACTGCCTTACTCAACGATGACCAGAGGGGTGCCGAATTCCACCGCGTCACCATCACCAACCAGAATGCGTTTGATGGTTCCGGATTTAGGTGCGTGAATGTGGTTCATGGTTTTCATCGCTTCGACGATCAGCAGGGTGTCACCTTCGGACACCGAGGCGCCGACGCTGATGAAGGAAGGCGCGCCAGGTTCGGGCTGCATATAAACGGTTCCAACCATGGGCGAGGTGACAGCGCCCGGGTGGCTGGCCGGATCTTCCTGTGCCGCTGGGGCCTCGACAGGTGCAGCAGCTGCCGCTGCGGGTGCGGCTACCGGTGCTGGTGCCGCTGCAGGTACGGCCACCTGAACAGGGGCGGGTGCGACTTGCGACATGCGACTGACGCGGACATTGAGGCTGTCGTCGTCGCCATATTCGCGCATGACTTCCAGTTCGGTCAGGTCGTTTTCGCGCAGCAGTTCGGCCAGTGCCTTGATGAATGCCACATCCGCTTCGTGTTTGGTATCTGTCATGAGTGTCCTCGACGGTTCCCCTTTGGCCCGTCTGTTCTCGCGGGCTTTGGTCTGATTACGCAGCGTTATAAGCTATGCGCACGGTCATGAAAAGCGCAGTCTCGGCCTGTCAGATAACGGTTTTACCCAATATTTCGAGGGGGAAGGGGATTAAAGCGGCATCCCCGAGAGTTTTGCCACAAGTTCCGGTAGTTTGCGCGCGCCGAACTTCTCGAGCAAACGCGCTCGGTAGGCTTCAATCGTGCGGTAACTCAACCCCAATTCGACGCCGATTTCCTTGGCCGACAGACCGCGGCACGACAGGATGGCAACTTCGCGTTCGCGGGTCGTCAGCTCGACCAACGGGCGTTCTTCCGAAATGTCGGAGAAGCTCCAGATCCCGTGGCGAAACGGGTCGTCCGGTGTTAGAGACCGACCACGTGCCCGACACCAGAAGAGGTCACCGTCGCGTCGGCGCATGACCCGTTCGTCGGTGTAGTATCCCGTATCCTGCATAACTTTGAGGCTGCGCTGTCCGATCCTCTCCCAATCCGCGACCGAAGGGTAGAGATGCAATAGGGGCATGTTGCGATACTCTGCTTCTTCGCCGCCAAAGGTGCGGGCGAATTGCAGATTGCAGCGTCGGATGATGCGGTTTTCCAACTCGACCAATCCGATGGGGGCATATTCGAAAGCTGGATCGCTCATTCGGCTATCGTGCAAGGATTTCAGGAAAATTAGAAGAGGGTGGATGCAGATTTGGCGGATTGCGCGCCGGTCGCAGGGGCAAAAGGTCTTGGTATTTTGTGGTCAAGCCTGTGAAGATTGTAAATAGGCTATGAAAACTACCAGTTAAGAATTAGAAATCTAAAGGGAGTTTTGAAAACGATTGAGTGAATTGGGTGAAATAACATGCGCGATACGCTGACGGGTAGCCGCATTCGGGAACGACGCCAGATTGCAGGTTTGCGGCAAGCCGAACTTGCAAGGCAGGTCGGCATCTCGGCGTCTTATCTGAATCTGATCGAACACAATCGCCGTCGGATTGGGGGTAAGCTGCTGGTGGATATCGCCAATGCGCTGGCTGTTGAGCCTTCGCTGCTGACCCAAGGGATTGAGGCGACGCTGATCTCAGCGCTGCGCGAAGCAGCTGCAGACGCAGTGGGGCAGCAAGCCGAAGTGGATGCGCTGGAGGAATTCGCAGGACGGTTTCCCGGATGGGCGGGCGTGCTGGCCCAAATGCACCGCCGGGTCGTCTCGTTGGAGCGCACGGTCGAGACCCTGTCCGACCGGCTGACGCATGACCCTCATCTTGCCGCGTCGATGCATGAAGTGCTGTCCACAGCTGCAGCGATTCGTTCAACGGCGGCAATTTTGGCCGACACGCAGGAAATCGAACCCGAGTGGCGCGATCGGTTCCATCGCAACCTTCACCAGGATGCCGAACGCTTGGCCGACAGTTCCAAGTCTTTGGTGGCGTACCTGGATGATTCTGAAACGGCTGAAGACCGTCGTGGTGTCCCCTCCGAGGATGTTGAGGCGTTCTTTCAGGCCAACGGCCATCATTTTCCTCACATCGAAACCGGCGGAACCGACGCTGATATTGACCTGAGTTCGCTGGATTCGGCCGCGGCGCGAACCGTGGCCAAAGGACATCTGGAAATCTATGCGGCCGATGCCAGGGCCATGCCCCTGGAAGAAGTGCAGAAGGCTCTGACCGAGGCCGACCCCGATCCGCTGGCTCTGGCCGCGCGGTTTTCAGTAGATGTTGGGACGGTTCTGCGGCGGCTGGCGACATTGCCCGACGGATATCTGAGCAGACCAACCGGGCTGGTGGTTTGTGACGCGTCTGGGAGTATCCTGTTCAGTAAATCCGTTCCGGGCTTCGCCATGCCGAGATTCGGCGAAGCGTGCCCGTTCTGGCCTGTCTTTCAGGCGCTGAACAGGCCATTGGTCCCGGTCCGCAAACGCGTTGTTCAGTTAGGGCGAACGGCGGCCGAGTTCGACTGTTATGCTTACGCGTGGCCGCAGATGGTTTCGGGCTATGACGATGCGCCTGTTTACCATTCGGTTATGCTTGTTCGGTCGGTGGATGAGGGGGCGCAGAACGCGCAACCTGTGACGCGTGTCGGCCCGAGTTGCCGGGTCTGCCCAAATGACGCGTGCACTTCGCGCCGCGAGCCGTCGATTTTGAGCGAAGGTTTTTGACAGTTTCCTGACAGAACGCGTAAGCTGACGCCGACAGGTTCATGGACGGAACCCGTCACGGGGAGGAAGGAACATATGAGCCGCAAGGTTCTGTTAATTGAGGATGAGCCCAACATCGCAGAGGCCATTCGATTTTTGCTGACCCGAGAGGGGTGGCACGTAGAAACGCACGCAGAAGGGTCGGATGCACTACAGGTCATTCAGGGGGCGGACCCTGATCTGGTCATTCTGGACGTTATGCTGCCCGGCAAGAGCGGAATGGAGATTCTGCGCGACCTGCGTGAGCTTGAGGGTATGCAACATTTGCCAGTATTGATGCTGACTGCACGCGGGCAATCGCGAGATCGGGAAATGGCCGAAAATGCCGGGGTCAGCCGCTTTATGACAAAACCGTTTTCGAATGCCGAAGTGCTGACAGCAGTGCGAGACCTGCACGCGCAGGCAACCCGGTCATGAATTCGGGCGAAGATCGTAAACCCACAGGGGTCCGACCTTCGCTATTTCTCGAGCGTCAAGGCTATCGCCGCCGTAGGTTGATGGATGCGGCACGCCTGTTACCCATTCTGGGGGCCGCTTTGGTTGCTATTCCGCTGCTCTGGCCCAGCCACAGCGCGCCTGAAGGCGGCGTACCGCTGTCTTCGGCAATCCTGTATATCTTCACATGCTGGGCCTTGCTGATTTTGATCAGCCTTATCTTTGGATTTGCAGCCAGACGAATGGCTGGAAGTGACAATTCCGAGGCAGAGACGGATCGATGGCCACACTAAACGTCCTGATCCTCGTTTGCCTCGGCTATGTCGTGCTGTTGTTTGGTGTGGCTTTTGCTGCGGACCGAATGGCTGCAGCTGGCCGGGGGGCTTGGTTACGGTCGCCGCTGATCTACACGTTGTCACTTTCGATCTATTGCACGGCATGGACCTTTTATGGCGCGGTCGGAAACGCTGCGCGGTCCGGGTTAGAGTTCGTCACGATTTACCTTGGGCCAACACTGGTGATGCTGAGTTGGTGGTGGGGTTTGCGCAAGCTGGTGCGGGTCGGGCGTACTCAGCGCGTCACATCCATTGCAGACCTGATTTCATCGCGATACGGGAAGTCAAACACGCTGGCCATTTGCGTGACAATTCTGGCCGTATTGGGTGGGACGCCTTACATCGCTCTGCAGCTGCAATCCATTACCCTTTCCTTTTCCATCTTTGCCGAGGCTGACCCTTCTGGCCTTTATCGTGAAGGCTCCAGCGTATTCTGGGTGGCTGCAGGTCTGGCGGTCTTTGCGATTCTATTCGGCACCCGAAATCTGGACGCAAACGAACGGCACCACGGTGTCGTCACCGCCATTGCGCTGGAATCGGTCGTAAAGCTGTTTGCCTTGCTTGCGGTTGGTATCTTTGTCGTTTGGGGCGTTGCGGGTGGGGTCGGCCCGATTATGGATCGCATCGACGCCTCAGAGATTGGGCAATGGAATGTTGATGCCGGACGATGGACGACATTTATCTTCCTGTCCGCTGCTGCTTTCATCTGC
Source organism: Ruegeria sp. BI12 (assembly GCF_056537985.1). Classification (NCBI taxonomy): domain Bacteria; kingdom Pseudomonadati; phylum Pseudomonadota; class Alphaproteobacteria; order Rhodobacterales; family Roseobacteraceae; genus Ruegeria; species Ruegeria sp. BI12. Next base: position 759,556 of record NZ_JBQFSL010000001.1, read on the forward strand.
TTGCCGAGGATGTTTCAGGTGATGGTGGTTGAGAATGCGGACGAAGGGCATCTGAGAACCGCTGCGTGGGCCTTTCCGCTGTATCTGTTGTTGATGAGCCTGTTCGTTGTTCCCATCGCCGTTGTAGGTCTGGATTTGATGCCAGAAGGGTCGAACCCTGACCTGTTCGTCCTGACAGTACCGCTGTCGCAAGGCAATGACTGGCTTGCGATGCTGTCCTTTATCGGTGGGTTTTCGTCGGCAACGTCGATGGTCATCGTGACCGCCATGGCCTTGTCGACCATGGTGTCGAACCATCTGGTCATGCCGATCTGGCTAAGCACGCAAGAGGGGTCGGGTTCGGTCTCGGGTGACGTGCGAAACGTAGTGCTGCTGGCGCGGCGCGTGTCCATCGCGGTCATCATGGCGTTGGGTTACTACTACTATCGTTTGTCGGGCGGTGGGGCAGCTCTTGCGTCGATAGGACTTGTGGCCTTTGCAGGCATTTCTCAGATCCTGCCGGCGCTGGTTGGCGGATTGTTCTGGCGCGGGGCTACTCGAACCGGGGCGTTGGTCGGGCTGACGGTAGGCTTTGTGCTGTGGATCTACACTTTATTGCTGCCGGGGATGGGGGGCGCCATAATGCCCGACTCGGTGCTGCAGAACGGCCTTTTCGGTTGGGGTTGGCTGCGTCCGCGTGCCCTGTTCGGGATCGAAGGCATGGACCCGATGGTCCATTCGGTTATGTGGTCGTTGGCTTTGAATACGGCCGCGTTTTGCGTCACGTCCTTGCTGAGCTTCCCCAGCCCGTTGGAGCGCCTTCAGGGTGCGCAGTTCGTCAACGTTTTTGATCACTCGGTCTCGCCGGCTGGCTGGACCGGGTCGGTGGCGCAAAGCGAAGACCTAATGATCATGACACAGCGCATTCTGGGCTCCGGCCCGGCGCAGGAGTTCTTTCAGCACGAGGCGGAAGCGCAAGGTGGACGGTCAAGCCTGCCTGAGCCAACGCCGGGGTTTTTGGAAAGACTGGAACGTGAACTTAGCGGCTCGGTCGGCGCAGCCACGGCCCATGCGATGATCGGGCAGATTGTCGGTGGATCGTCCGTTTCTGTCGAGGACCTGCTTGCGGTGGCGGACGAGTCGGCCGAACTGTTAGAGTATTCCAGCCAGCTTGAAGTCAAATCTGCCGAGCTCAGCCGCACGGCGCGACAACTGCAAGAAGCAAACACCAAGCTGACGCAGATTTCCGAACAGAAGGACGGCTTTCTCAGTCAAGTCAGTCATGAATTGAGGACGCCGATGACCTCAATTCGGGCCTTTTCCGAGATCATGCGCGATACAGATGGTCTGAGTGCCGAAGAGCAAACGCGTTACGCAGCGATCATCCATGATGAGGCTTTGCGGTTGACGCGTTTGCTGGACGATTTGCTGGACCTGAGTGTACTGGAAAGTGGCCGTGTAAACCTGAACATGGGCGGGGATACCTTGAGTTCGATCCTGGATCGGGCGGTCTCCAGCGCTTTGGCGGGGTCGCACCCGAAACTCAAGGTACGCCGCTCGCGACCTTCCGAGCGCATTCCGCTGCACACTGATCTTGATCGTCTTGGACAGGTTTTCATCAATCTGATTTCGAACGCGCAGAAATACTGCGACGCGGACGAACCCGTTCTGACCATCTCGGCCCATGATGTCGGGGGGCAGATTGTCATCGATTTCGCGGACAATGGCAGCGGTATTCCACCCGATGCGCAGTCAATGGTGTTCGAAAAGTTTGCCCGTGTCGGTGGCGACAAGGCGGGTGGTGCCGGTCTGGGATTGGCCATCTGTCGCGAGATCATGCAGCGTTTGGGTGGTGAGATCAGCTATCTTCCCGGGCAGGGCGGAGCGGCCTTTCGCGTCCGCCTTCCGATGGCGCATCGGCAAGCTGCGCAATGACGAGGCCATAAAGACATTGGTAACCCGCCACGGGTTAGACCGGATAACAGGTTCAGAAACTCAATTCGGTATCCGGCATGACGCAGTCCGTCAGTACAGCTTTGGCGCGCAAACTTTCCGCGGGACAGGAAGAGCAGGGTGAAAAGCCGCGTTCTGTTCTGCGGGCCCTTCGGCTGGCTTTTGCGAGATCTGCAGGAGATCGCTTCCAGCTGCCGCTGTCGGTGATCGGCGCAAAGCAGTCTCACAGAAATCCGGACGCGCTGGCAGAAGTGATTGACGCGGGTTGGATGTTGTTGCGTCTGGGCAATACGGACGGAATGTCCGCAGCGATTTGCGTAGATATGGGGGTCGCATCAGCGATCGTACAAGTGCAGACAATTGGTGAGGTTATGGCCAGCCCACCAACAGCGCGCGAATTCACCGATACGGATGCAGCTATGGTGGCGCCGCTGGTGGAAGATGCTTTGACCAAGGCCGCCGGGCTGGTTGACACGACTGCTGAACGATCCAGCCTTACCGGTTTTGAGTTTCAGGCGCGGTTACCGGATCAACGATCCTTGTCTTTGGCTATGATCGAGGACGTATATCGCGTGTTTGAACTGACGGTTGAGCTTGGCGGTGGGCTGCGGCAGGGACAGATCACGGTCCTGTTGCCCGATATGCCAGCAGAGCAGGGGGCGGACGGTGCAATTCAGATTGCTGCCGGCCCGAACCTCGAGCAAGCATCGGGGGTTTTTCGGGCTGAATTAAACACAGTGATCAGCCGGATGTCAGTGCCGTTGGCAACCCTGTCCGGGCTGACGGTGGGGGATGTTCTGCCTCTGGCCGGATCGCGGTTGGATCGCGCGGAAATCCTGACCATCGCTAGAAACCGGGCTGCAATCGGACGTCTGGGACAATGCGGAGGGATGCGCGCAGTTCGGCTGAACGAATGTGTTTCGGTTGAGGCACTGGAACAATCCGAAATGCCTGAGTTTCTCGAGGCGCGTAGCAAAGCGCCGGTGCCGGACGATCTGACAGACCCGATGCCATCAAACGCAGCACATGACGTTGTGCCTATAAGTTCAGCGGCATTGAATGATTTGGAGGGCGATCTGGGCCTTGGAAACCCGGATCAGATGGTGGCCGAGATTTCGCAACTTGCTGGTTTGACGGGTCTTGGCAACGAGCCCGAGCAAAACTGATCGCTTGAGGCCATTATCAGTCTGAATCGCGCATATGATCCAGCGCAGGGCGCAAATTGTCCAACATGTAACCAGCTTTGGTAGTGGCCTCGAGTATTTCATCCGTGCTCATGTGGTCGCACTGGCCCAAGGCCCATACAACCGAACAGCGGGTACCCGACGCGCAATAGGCCAAAACGGGGCCAGAACAGCTTTCGGCCAATTCCCGTTGCAGGGCAACATTGCCGGGTGTCATGGTCTGGTGGGTCAGTTCCAGAACCTCATATTGCATCCCTGCCGCAAGAACAGCCTGACCGATTGCATCCGACTGCATGTTGGGCGGAACTTCGGCATTGGGGCGGTTACAGATGACCTTAACGAAACCTGCAGCGGCGATGGCTGGTACATCCTCGACCGTGATCTGGGGTGAGACGGCATAGCGGGGGGTTATTGGTCGAATCTCCATGGCAATTGCTTAGGCCGCGTTTGCGGATCTGTCCAGTTGCACACCAAGCTTGGGCGCCGCAATCATTCCCGCGAGCATCGCGGCAAGAAACACGATTCCGCCAAGACCGCCATAGGTGATGGACGCGATGGCTGGTCCCGGGCAGAGCCCGGATAAACCCCAGCCCATGCCGAACATGATCGAGCCGATAATCAGGCGGCGATCCAACTGAGGCGGGGTAGCCTTGGGAAACTGGCCGCCGGTCAGCGGCTTGCGGTGGGCCGTCATCCTCCACGCGATGAGCATGGGCAGGATCGCGCCGCCCATCACAAATGCCAGGGTGGGGTCCCAGTTGCCGAACACGTCCAGCCACCCTTGAACCTTGGTGGTATCGGTCATGCCCGAGATTAAAAGACCAGCACCAAACAGCGAGCCAGCCAGCAAAGAAATGAGAACCCGCATTAAATCAGCCCCCATAGATGCCGCATAAGTGCAATTGTTGCACCTCCTGCGGCGATATAGATCAACGTCGCGATGATGCCCCTGAAAGAAAACCGAGAGATTCCGCAAACCCCGTGCCCCGAGGTGCATCCGTTTGCAATGCGCGTTCCTGCTCCAACTAGAACTCCGGCGAGTACAATCACTGCAAAATTGCTGGTTAGATGGGTCTTGGGCGCAGAAGAGAGCAGAGGGCTTAAAACAAGTGGAGTTGCAACGACACCGGCAATGAAGCTTATGCGTTCAAGGGTCCGGTCACTGCCATCGACAAGACCCCCCAGAATTCCGCTTGCCCCCATGATGCGCCCATTGCCCAAAAGGTAGACCGCAGCGCCCAACCCGATAAGCAGGCCACCTGCCAGTCCCCAAATCCATTCTGTGTACATTTGTTGTCCTCAGTTTGCCTGATGGGTCCGCGTCACAACTTGTTGATCGGCACCTTAAGGAACACATCGCCCTGTTCGTCCGCAGGAGGCATCTGCCCGGCCCGCATGTTGACCTGCAGAGACGGCAGAATCAGGCGCGGCATGGGTAACGTCGCATCGCGCGCGTCGCGCATCTCTACAAATTCCTCGATCGACTTGCCTTGTCCGATATGGACGTTCAGGGCTTTTTGCTCGCCGACCGTTGTCTCCCACGCAAATTCATCACGCCCCGGAGCTTTGTAGTCGTGACCGACGAAGATGCGGGTTTCATCCGGCAGGCTCAGGATTTTCTGAATCGACTCGAATAACTTCTCCGAAGACCCGCCGGGGAAATCGCATCGCGCTGTGCCGAAATCGGGCATGAATAACGTATCGCCCACAAATGCTGCGTCTCCAATGACATATGTCATGCAGGCAGGCGTGTGGCCGGGCGTGTGAAGTACATCACCGCGCATCTGTCCGACGTGAAAGCTGTCGCCGTCGCGAAACAGGGCATCAAACTGGCTGCCGTCGCGCTGGAACTCAGTTCCTTCATTGAAGATCTTCCCAAAGGTTTCCTGGATCGTAACGATCTGTTCCCCGATGCCGATCTTTCCCCCCAGTTCTTGCTGCAGATAGGGAGCAGCCGAGAGGTGGTCGGCATGCACATGGCTTTCCAGAATCCACTCCACCCTCAGTTCATTGTCACGTACGTAAGCGACGATCTGATCCGCCGAGCTGGTTTTGGTTCGACCCGAAGCGTGATCGAAGTCCAGAACGCTGTCGATGATTGCGCAGGCCGTACCCTCGGGTTCTTGTACGAGATACGAGACCGTATTGGTGTCAGGGTCAAAAAACGCTTTCACAATTGGTGTCATCTGGGTCTCCGTCAGCGTGCCTTTAGTCATATATGTTTTTCAGAATATGACGCAACTGGCAATCTTCGATTTGATGCGTGTCAAGGCAAGTTAATCCAAATCCGAGTAGAATTTAATCATTCTGCCTCAGGTTGCCGATGCCGGGTAGGTGGCAGGCAGGTTTCCGCGCGTTTCTTCGTCAGGATAAGCAGGTCTTAAAACCGTTACCTATATCGGCGACAGTGATAGCAATTGGGAGGATTATTATGTCTGCAAGTAGTTTGTATTCCGAAGCCGAACACCTTGAGCAAAAGCTGCAGAATGCCTGTCTTGAGACCCGATTGGCGCTTCAGCCCAGTGTAACCAAAGTGATTGATCGGATGCGTCAACAGGGCGTACATGTGCCTTCGCGACTGCGACATCTGGATGCCGCGCTGTGTGAAGATGTGATGGAAGCGCAGTTCGACAATATGCCTGTTTAAGGCAAAGCGTCAGCTGAACGAAATTCCCAGGATCACCAGCATCAGGCCAATCACAGAAAGAAAAAGCGACGCCAGATTCCACGGCAGAACGCTTTGAACAGCGGCGCGCAACTCTTCGTCCGTCAGGCCGGACTTGCGCGCTTTCATCACACGCAGAATACACCAAACCAGGCCTAGTAGGCCGGCAAGCGAAAGGGCGGCACCGCCCCAGGTGATGAATTCGAACATGGTTCCCCACATTTCCTGCAAATGCTGCTTGCGCTTAGCGGATCGGCCGGGCGCACACAAGCCCATCGAGGATTGGATGCTTGCAGCCCACGCGGCGGCAATGTATCCGGCTAACTGCCATTGCTAATGCATCAGATCGCAGCCTTTTGGAGAGATAATTATGGAAGACGTGACCGAAGATCAGGCCGCCGCCAACTACCGTGTAACAGCGGGTGAGCTGCGTCAGTTCGTCGAACGGATCGAACGCTTGGATGCCGAAAAAAAAGATTTGGCGGAACAGCAGAAAGAGGTCATGGCTGAAGCCAAAGCGCGCGGATACGACACAAAAGTGATGCGTAAGGTCATCGCGCTGCGCAAGCGCGACAAGGACGATATCGCCGAAGAAGAAGCGGTGCTTGAAATGTATAAGGAAGCGCTGGGCATGTAAGTCGCCCCGGGGTCAGGGTTTCAGAACCTTCACCCCGGCCATCGTTTCCAGCTTGGTGAGATCCTGATCGTACAGTTCGGAAAACGCGTCGATGATCTCATCGCTCCATCCGGGCAGGTTCAATTCTTCTTCCATTTTTTCCGGTTGGGCATGGTTTTCCAGAACATCGGAAAGTGTATCCCGAATCTCAGTCCGTGAAAGCGTCGCTTCCTGGTTTAGGACTGCTTGCGCTTCCGCTTGACCTTCCTCGGTCAGCAACGAGATCAGCAGGTCATACTCATCTTTGATCGGAACATCGGAAGATAGTCCGCCGACGCTGCGAACAACGTCACCCCAGATAAGCGGGATGTCCTCATTGCACCACAAGGTGATCTGCACTCCTGGGGCAAAGTCGAGAATGTCTTCGATCATCCTGACCCAGCTGAGGTGACTTATATCATTGTTGCGGATCACGCCCTCGCGCGCCTGTTCTGGCAGGGACATCAGGTGCTTGGGGATAAAACTGCCGGGGTTTCTGAGGGCCAGAAACAATTCCAGCTGACAATCGCCAAAGGACTCTTCCAAAACAGAAAGGCGTTTGCCTGCAAAAGGATAGAATTGCCCATCCGAAAGTACCACGTCTTTCTCGCCGATAAAGTCTTCGCTGACGAATATGGCCCGCTTCACCCAAGGTTGGATTGGCAGATTGCTCCGAATACTTTCAACCTCATCAGGCAACGGGGGGCGTGTATTCAACGCCTGAAATGCTGGTTTGAACACTTGCCGGAAACGGCGAGGACCGAAGACAGCCACGCCATTTTGAGTCAGTAAGCCCCCATTGACTTGCAACGACCTGAGCAGCCGCCCTTCATCGGTAAAAGCCGCACCTGCGTGGATAGCAAACTGCATGTTTGGTTCTTGTCCTTGCATTCCTGAACCCGCCTGTCGAGTTACAGGCTGTGCCGGAGACAGTCAAATCCACACCCACCGCTTAAGAGTGAACGGCCGCATCGCAAGGAAAATCCAAAATCCCTAAGTTTGGATGAAAATTGAGGCTTGCAGTCCGTCAAAAGAGAAAGTAATCGACACCCAGCGCCCCTATAGCTCAGCTGGTAGAGCAACTGATTTGTAATCAGTAGGTCCGCGGTTCGAGTCCGTGTGGGGGCACCATCCAAAAATCAAAGACTTACGCTGTTTTTGGCGCCGGGGTCTCTTTCTCTGCTTCCGCCATGTGGGCCTTTGCTCTTTGTTTTGAGCGGAAATCGGATTCGGAGTTAGTGGCCGAGATACTATCCTGAATTTAGGAAGGCCTGGGCACAATCTGACTGACGGACAGGGTTTAGGCATGGCTGTGCGCGCTTCAGTTGCCGGCCTGCCGATTCTTTGCGGGAATGGCGACAAACATGCCCACACTAATAGTGTCTGTTTCTTGAAAGCGCGCATTGCGAATTTTGCCCTTAGTAAGTTGAAAAAGTGGATAGAAGGATTTCGTCCGCCCCAATCGGCCGGGCGGCGACACGACGTCGTTTGATTTAGTTCCTGAAACAAAAAAAGACACGACCAACAATTCCTAAGTAACGCCGCCGAAATCTGAGATTGAAAGGCGTGCAAAGATGAACCAGTGTCGAGATTGGCAATTTACCCAAAGGAACTTCCATGCAGAACCGTGACGCCTATTTGAGCTCGTTTGTCAGCAAAGAAGAAAATGGGTTGGAGATTGGCCCAAGCTATAACCCGATTTTCCCAAAGTCTGATGGATGGAACGTTATGGCCCTGGACTATCTGGATAGACAGGGACTCATAGATAAGTACGGTCCCAAGGGCGTCGATATCGAACGTATAGAGGAGGTCGACTATATCGTGGAAGGCTCTTCATTTGCATCGTCTGTTCCCAAAAAGCAAAAGGGAAAGTTTGGCTTTATTGCCCTCTCACACGCCCTCGAGCACCTTGTCGACATCATTCGCTTTTTCAAAGACTGTCAGGAGGTTTTGAACGAGAACGGCAAAGTCTTGATTGCGATTCCAGACAAACGTTTTTCGTTTGATTTCTTCAGGCCAATCACAACCACCGGCGACGTCTTGCGTTCGTACTGGGCGAACGACAAAGTGCACCCTGCTGACGTGCTATACGACAGCTCGAACCTCATTTGTGCAAACAACGGCCATTCAGAGTGGGTGGTTGACCATGAAGTATCAAGCTTCGATTTTCACTACGCCGATCCACGACAAGAGTGGGCAGAATTGTCAGAAACGCGCGCAAAAGCCGTTTCGCCCCCTGAGTACATTGACATGCACCGTTGGGTTTTCACACCAAGCAGTTTCTTGTTCTTGATGCGTGACCTATTGGAAATAGGCGCAATCGATTTTGAAGTCACTGATATCAATGTCGGAGAAGGGCCAAACATTTTTGCTTGTTTGAAGCGAGTCCAGGGGCCTATTCCGTTCACACAGGAGGACCGCCGGCACCTGCAATATGCAATACGGTTGGAAGACAAGCTCTGCCAAAAATTCCTTGAATCGTCTCCAGATTATAAGCATTTCTTGCTAGGGCGCGGTGTGGATTCTCGAACAGCAAAACTGTCTGACTTAGCCCTGAGAGAGTTGGCGTTCAAATCAAACCAATAGGTACAAAAAAGCTCGGCCGCCCGGGCCGGTCAAATGTTTGTTTTAGGGCGAGGACGACCAGACAAGAAGTTTGAAGCCTTTCCGTGTAGCATCGCGCCAAACAGCGCGTGGTTTACAAAGGTGCACCTACAACAGTATTCGCGCTCACTGTCTCAAAAATGCCTATTCCAACAGTGGTGATGCAGTCGAAGGCGTCTCCATCCGAAGTTCTGTGGTTGTCCGCTCTACGCAAAATGGCTAGAAAAAGAGAGCCAGTTTCCAAAGCGGCGTATCGCCTGAATGCCTGAACCGAGGAAGCTTACCGACGGCGGCGATGGGCTCAAAGCGGACATAAACAAATAAGAAACCGTCCTTATCAAGGGGCGGTCTCTATGAAGGTCACGCGGGCCGGTTTAGATACTCACGTGCCCAACTAGTCTGTCCGTGGTTCGAGATCGAGTGGGGCACCATTAAATTCCAAACTTAAAAATGTTTAGGCTTACCGCCCGACCAAGCGAACGAACCTGTCCCGGTCGCATAGCGCGAAACAGGCTCATTCATGGTGGTTGGTTCTGATCTGAGGTCCCACGGCGCCAAGGCTCCCGGGTTCTGGGAAATTTGCAGGGCATTGACTGACGCGGCGCAACAAATAAATGTATTGCCGCATTGAATTCTGACAGGAGCCGTTTGGCTACAAAGTCGCCCAGTTCGATACTTGCGGATCAGCTTAAGCCTATAGTGATTCCAAAGACGTAAAGACTGGAGGGCTCAGTGATCTTTTGCATGAACTCGACCCAGTCCTCACTATACATCTGTTCGAAATGAACAGGGTAGGCCCAAACTAGGTTGTGAAAAGTGAAGGTTGTCAGCAAGACCCCAACGGTGCTGGCACTTGCGAACTCTTTTTGTTTGTCTCTGAGAAACATAGAAATGACCATCCCCGCCAGGCTGGCCATTGCGATACCGATGAAATCCTGCGCGTTCACGTTGCCAGCTTCCGGCACGCCCACCATTTGAAATTGAATGAAGCGGGTCAGGAAAACCACCACGGACCCTAGTGCAAATGCACCCACGAACGCGCCAGGATACGCGAGGCGTTTCCAGACGCTTTCGGTTTTGGGTTTCGGTCTCTGGCTGGCTGTTTCTTCCGTGCGTTTGTTAATTTGCGCGATACGATCCTCAAAGGACTTGTGCTCGGTGCTCACGATTAGACTCAATTACTTTTCTGCTCTGCGGCACGAACTTAACCGTAAGCGGATGTTAGGCAAGTGTCATGCAACCCAAAAGAAAGTGATCGAGGTGTTATTGGCATGCGTAAGAAGGAAAAAGTCTAGCAATGCCTCAACGTTTTGAATCCGAATTTTCCCGGGCGAAACACATTGTATTCATCACCTGATGGCCTTACTGAGTTCCTGAGGTCCAACGTCGGCCCGGCACGCTGAGCGGGCGTGATGGAATGGTAGACATATCAGACTTAAAATCTGAAGGGCGTACGCCCGTGTGGGTTCGAGTCCCACCGCCCGCACCAGCGCACAACTTTTAGGTCGGAAACCCAAGATCGTTGATTAGTTTCCACATATCCCGGTTTGCCACGGATAGCTGATCGACCACCTTTTCGATTTCCTTCATCGCGACCTCATCAACGGTATCCTGACGACCCAGTTTGATGTCCGTCTTCCGATCTGCAATGCGCATCAGGATGGTTTTGGGGTTCCCGCTGTCGGGGTCGAAGGAATAGATGCAATGGTTGTATCTGTTCCGAATGCCCGACAGCTTGCTGAGGCGCTGCGTGTGCTTAAGGATCGGGTCACGTATGTCTGGCGGGCGACCTTCCATCTTGGCCAGCCGTTCGACCAGATCGATTCTCGCGCGGGTCGTATTCAGCGTCAGAAAAATGATGACCGAAATATCCTTACTAGTTCGGGTCAACCCGGCAATCAGGTGGATCAACAGGCTTTCCGTGTTGGTCCACATGTAGTTCAACTTGCCGACCATTAGGATCAGGCGGTCAAAACGGGCTTCGAAATCGTCAGTCAACGGGCAATTCTCGCGCTTCATCCGACGCGACCTCGAAATAGAATTGTGCGGCTGCGGTCCGGTTGCTGACACCGATCTTGCCCGCCACATTATGCATATGAAGTTTGACCGTGTGTTCGGTGATGCCAAGGTTTGATGCGATGATCTTGTTGCTTTGACCTTTCGACACCAGTTTCAGCACCTGTTTTTCCCGGCGCGTAAGTTTTGAGTATGTCGGGTGAAGATCGCTTGGAGTAGATGCTGCTGTCGCAACGCTATTTGAAGACGTGGGGGCGTGCGCAACGCAATCTGCAAGAAAACATGGAAGATAAAGCTCTTCATGCAACAGCAGCCGCAATATGGATCGCCACACATCCGGTGCGACGTTCATCGGTAGGTATCCGATGTCGCCGAATTTGCCGCGATCCCATTTTTCAAACGCCAGTCGGGCCGCTTCCTCTTTGCGGTAGGCAAAGGCCAGGCTTCCTGATCCAGCGATTTCCGTATAGACCTTCGGTCGGTTTAGCAGGTCGTCCAGCATCATTTGATCGACGACAACCACCTTTCCGGCCCCTACATCCGAGCCGCGTGATGCTGGCAGAGCGTCAATTGTTGCGATCCGGCGTGTGATTACGCCAAATTCGGTTTGAACACCATGAATGGTTTGGTCTGAATAGAAGAGTTCTTTGCCGACGAAATTGATCGAGAATTCTTCGGGATTAGAATTGTTTGGAACAGCACTATCCTGAAACGGAATGCCCATTATTCCCCCCTTAATTTACCCACACCGCGAAAAAATGCGGCGAAATTGTAACCAGTACACGTAGTGCAGAATTTGAAGTGATTAACAGTATAGAGCTGTGACTATAGCGGAAAGTACAAGTTTCATCAACGCCGTCGGTAATCGTGTAAAAACAGTTCTAATACTTTCGATTAAGTTACCTATGCCGCTTCCCGTTTAAGTAGAAGAAATCGTTGGCTTTCCTAAACTGCTGGTTTCAATCTTGCCGCGCAGGCTGGCAAAGCGGGCTTTTTCATCCACTGAAGTTTTAGGGCAATGAAAACAAGGCACTGAGCGTTCTAGTGCTTTAGGGTAGCTATTCAGCTCGCCCTCGGCCTGCAAACATGAGTCTGCTTCTATTTTGAAGTCATAATTCCTGATGTGTCGGCGAATCGCGCATTAACGCGAGCCATTTCTGCAGACACGAAGTCGGCTAAGCCGAGAAAGGAGGGTGGGAGATACTTCACTAAACGAGACCGCACCAAGCGCGTTTTGCGCCTGTGTGTTTTTCCTAGTTCAACCGCGCCAGTAGCCGTTTTGTAGATGAATGATGGCCCGTGCGCTTTATAAGTGGAAAATAATATGTCACGTGGACGTAACAACAATCAGAACAACGTTGTAGACGTAGAAGAAATTAACACCGGCGATGTCTTTATTCCGGTAGAAGATGTCAACATTAAAGAAGCCGACATCGAACTTGAAAACACCGAACAGAAAACCAAGGTCGACAACGAACAGGGCCAAGGTCAGGATCAAGAGCAAGCTCAGAAGACCAAGGTCGACAATGAGCAAGGCCAAGGTCAGGACCAGGAACAAGGCCAGGGTCAGGATCAAGGCCAGCACCAGGGTCAAGGTCAGACCAACGGTGACAACGAAAATGACAACTCAAACTGGGTTCACATCGATTTCGGCGAAGAAGGTATGCCGAGCGATGATGATGTCGTTGACATCGACGCTAACGGTTCAGAATTTGGTGATGTGATCACCGCTGGTGGCGATATTGACTACGATCCCGGCGATGATCTGAACCTGAACATCGACATGAGCGGTACAACAACCGCAATGTCGGCGATCAACAGCCAGTATGCCAACCTGAGCGATGACGATACTCTTGAAAACGCCGAAGTGAACAACGACGGTACCTTCAAGCAGATGGGCGATGCCAAAGGCGGCGACGCAACTTCTGGCGACGGCATCAGCGCAGGTGCTGATGGCGGAAACTCTGGCGATGGTGGCGAGACCACTGCCGGTGACGCTTATGGCGAAACCTACGGCGGGCACACAGCGGCCTTTGGTGGTCATAGCGGTGATGCCGACGGTGACGGCGATGGCGGAAACGGTGGTGACTCCGGTGACGCACTGAACTTCGGTCTGGGAGTCGGACATTCTGCAGCAGATGCGGATGGCGACAGCACCGGCGGTGAAGGTGGCGACGCAGACGCTGAATCGGATGCCGAAAATGAAAGCGAAACCGAAGTCGACATCGATAGCGATGGTGGCGACGGCGGCAACGCTGGTTCGATCGGACTTGGCGTTGGGCTTGGTCTCTCCGGAGCAAGCAATGACGGTTCTTCGGAAGGTGGAGACAACGACTCCGAAGCCGACACTGAAGTCGATTCCGAAGCTGACAATGAATCGGAAGCCGATGACGCAAACGGCGGAAGCGGTCTGGCTGGCAACCTTGGCGGTGCTTTGAACGAAAGCGAAACCGAAGCCGAAAACGGTGACTCCACATCTGGTGGTAACATCGGTCTTGGCCTTGCGGGTGCAGGTTCGGAAGCAGATGCAGATGCTGACGGTGGTGACGCTGATGGCGGCGACGGCGACGGCGGTGACGGCGATGGCGACGGCGGTGACGGCGGTGATGCCGACAGCGGAAACGGTGACGGCGGCAACGGCGGCGACGGAGACGGCGGCAACGGCCCAGGTGGCGACGGCGACGCTGGTGAAGTGACTGCCGGTGACGGCGACGGCGGCGACGGCGACGGCGGCGACGGCGACGAAGGCGGCGACGGTGACGGCGGCGACGGTGACGGCGGCGACGGAACTGGCGGAACGTCCGGTCAAGTCGACGGTGCGCTTGCAGCTCTGAACCAGCAGAACGGTCTGATTGGTCAGAACAATGGCGCAGCTGGCGCAAGCAACGGCGGTGGTGACACCAATGGTGGCAACCCTGGTGTTGGTGGTGCTGGTGACGGCGGCAACGGCCCTGGTGGTGATGGCGGCGACGGCGACGGTGGTGACGGTGCTACTGGCGTTGGCGGCGATGCCAATGGTGGCAACGGCCCAGGCGGTACGGGTACCGGTGGTACTGGTGTCGGCGGTGCCGGTGCTACAGGTGTCGGCGGTGCAGCTGATGGCGGCAACGGCGACGGTGGCGACGGCACAGGCGCAGCTGGTGTCGGTGGTGCCGGAGGCGATGCTGGTGCTGACGGCGGTGAAGCTGACTCGCAAGCCGATGCTCAGGGCGTAGGTGATCAGGACGCCAAAGGTCCGGTCGTTACGCAATCGCCAGGCGACGCCAACGGTGAAGCCGACAACAACCAGAGTGCGGAAAACAATGCCGGTGACGGTGGAACCAACGATGTCGATGGTTGGGCACAGTCCAATGGTACCGGTACTGCGACCGCTGACGGTGTCGGTGGAGGCGGCGGTGCTGTCCAGCAGGACGCGACGTCCACGGGCACAGGTGCCGGTTCTGCAGATGCGGTGAACACCGCCGGTGACGGTGGAATGTCCGACGTCTTCTCGGAAGCTGACACTGATGGTTCGGCTGACAGCATGGCAGAGGCTATTGCCGGGTATGGCGGCGACGCGATGTCCGACAACGACGCAACCTCGACCGGAACGGGCAGCGCCACTGGTGCAGCACAATCAGGTGTCGGTGGCGGCGGCGGTGCCGGTGCCGGATACGGTGGAACCTCTGGCAGTGCAGCAGGCACGGCTAACGGTGGTGAAACCTACGGCGCTGACGTCGATGGTGGCGCGGCCTCGGGTGCATACTCGGGTGCTGGCGGTGCTGGCGGTGACGCTGGATCGTGGGGCTCGGGCAATGCCGGAGACGGTATCGTCAACGGTGAGTCCTATGCTTCGGCAGCGGCCGTGGTGGACACATCGGCATTCAACCAGTCGATCGTCATGGGTGCCAACGTGCTTGGTAACTCGGTCGATACGACCATGGTTGGTGGCGCGATGACCGCAACCCACAACAGCGACGACACTGACGTGTAAGTTGCAGTCAGGGCCCGAATTATCGGGCCCCGACCATCTGACGAAACTGCCGAGGCCGCGACAGGCGGCCTCGGTACAACAAACCCAAAGCGGAAATTTTAGGCCGGGGCGGGGAAAAGGAAACCGATATGTCTCTCGACAGTATTACAGAAACGATTGCGCATTTTGTTGGAACCTTTGAGCTTACTATTGAACAAGTCCGTCTGCGGGAGCAGTACGAAGAATTTACCGCGCTACGGCGCAAGAACGATCTGGACGAACTCGAAGACCCGATCACCATCAAGGTCAAGGCAGATCTGAAACTCGATCCGGGTCAGTACGAACCACTTCCGTATAAACTTCTGCCGCCGCCTCCTGATCTTCCCCTGCCGCCCATACCTGATGGGCCACTTGAAACGAGCGAGATGTTTTCCGGTCAGGCTTTTGGACCTGCCTCATACATCCCCGATGCGCAGTTTGGTGAAGCGCAGACAGCTATATTGATTTTGGACCCACAGGTCCCGCCGCTCATCATCGGATCAGCCGTAACCTATAACTTCCAGACAATTGTCATGAGCGACAACGACGTGGTTGGGCATGGCGATTTCCGCGATGTCGAAATCCAGATTGCGCAAGGCCAGCAGATGCTGGATGTCGCCTTGTCGATGCATGCAATTGCAACGCCATCTTTGAACATTGAAGACTATAAGTCGCTGGAATACCTCGAAAGCCTGGCTGATCAGATGCAGTCGCCGATGATTTCTCAAATCGAAGGCGTAACCATCCACCAGTTCCACGGCGAGGACGCGCTGGGCGTTATCGTGAATGGCGAAGTCGTCGAAGAAATCCCGGACTGGAACGACCTTCTGCCGGCGCACCATCAGACTGAAGATGAAGACGAAGAAGAGAATGATGCGCCGGACATGATGCCGGCCGAATGGGATCGTTCGGATGACGATGAGTTCGGCGAGGGCCACACAGTTATCGCGGGCGGAAACCTCGCCGTGAACCAAGTCGCCATCACGGTGGCATGGGTGGATGCTCCTGTTATCGCAGTGGGCGGAAAATCCGTTAACCTTACGGTGGTCAGCCAGGTGGCAGTCGTTTCTGACATCGATCAGGGTGGCCCCGGCGTTCAAAGCGATACCAATGTGGTTCAGGCCTCATATATCGGGACGGAATCCAGCGAAGAATGGTGGCAAGACGACAGTGTAGCGGAGCCGGGTGCGGATCCGATTGTCTCGGTTACATGGATACAAGGCGATTTATGGGTCACGAACTTTATAAAGCAGGTGATCGACGCCACTGATATCGACAAAATCAGCACGGAAATCTCAGCTTCGACCAGCTTGTTCACGCTGGGTGACAACGTCTTGTCCAACGTGACCAACATCGTTCAGTTGGGTAACTTCTATGATCTGATCATGATCGGCGGAAACATGGTTTCGGTCGATATGCTGCACCAGACCATCGCGTTGTTGGATGACGACGTATATGGAAATGGCAACACGCCGGAAGAAGGTGACGACAATCTGGTCATGAACCAGGCTTCTCTGACGACGACCGGCGAAGACACGGTTGAAGAGCTGGACATGGCCCATGCCGAGGCCATGCCGCTGCAGCAGATTGATCGCGAAGCGTTTGAGGACGCTCTGACATCCAATCCCGACTATGCCGGTATGGAATTGATCCGCGTACTGAAGATCGAAGGGGATCTGGTGCAGATCAACTCGGTCGAACAGGTTACATTGCTGCAGGATCAGGACGATCTTTCGGTTGATGGTGCTGCCGCCGTTGATGCGGTGGTCAACGGTGCCGGAAACGCGCTGTTGAATGCGGCCAACGTCACCAAGGTTGGTGTCGATTCAACCGTCATGGCGGCTGGTGGCGAGTATTCGGAACTGCTGTTGCACCAGGCTGAGTTGCTGGACATCCCTGAAGTGCCAGACGCTTCTGAGTTGGCCAATGAAGCCATTGCCATACTTATGGAAGAGACAGCAGCGGCTGGCGAAAACGCTATTGCTCAGGCCCAATCGGACCTTACGCCTTCCGAGATTGCAAGCACCGATGATGCGATGCAAAGCATGTTGGCGTGAATTTTCTATCCGTTTTGGTCAATCCGTGTTAGCGTAAAGATTGTATTTGTTACGAGTGCTCCGAAAGTTTTAAAATGTCGATTGTTTTTTCGTCGCGTCGTTCTCTTGATGCCAGCCCGCTTGATATTGAGGGCGTTGGTGCACCAACGCAGCCAAATGGCAGCGATGGCCCCCAACCAAAAACAGCTAAAGCGCAATGTTTGCGTCTGAACAAAGAAATGCGTGTGCCAGATCCAAAGGACAGTCCCCAGATGACTGCGAAAAAGGATGATGCGGTCGCCGCAAAAGCTGTGAAGCCCAATAAGTCGGCGACCAAACCCAGATCGGAACCACCAATTCGTGCCGCAGCTTCCCCCCGGCGCGAACAGTCGCAGCCCGCTCAAGATCAGAATGCCCAGGGCCGCGACGCTGGGGTGGCCGAAGAAGCCCAAAGCCCCGATCCTAACACCGCCACGGAGACGACAGCGCGGGTGACCCCCCAAACGCGCTCGAAGGGTGGTGAACGCATAGGTGCCACTATCGAGGCTAAGGCGAACGAGCCGATGCAACTCCGAAAAACGGGCGGAGGTGACGGCAACGGGCCACCCCAGACATTTCACAAACGCACGCCGCCAGAGGATTTTCAGAACACTCTGCGTACCTCTTTAAAGGCGATTTGGCGCAATTTAGCATTTGTTTTAGTTCTGACCTGTGCAACCAACATCCTGATCCTTGCGATCCCGATCTACCTGTTTCAAATCAGCGACCGGGTGCTGACCAGCCGGTCACTGGATACGCTCATCATGCTGACCGCTATTGTTGCGGGGGCAGTGATCTTCCAGGCGGCCTTTGACGCGGTGCGTCGCTTTATTCTGATGCGCACAGCGGTCGAGGTTGCCGCGCGGTTGGGTGCACCCGTGTTGAGTGCGGCAGCCCACGCGTCGCTACATGGCAACGGCCGCGAATACCAGACGCTGGGCGATCTGCAGCAAGTGCGCGGGTTTCTGGTGTCAGGTACGCTGATCTCATTTCTAGACGTGCCATTCGCGCCGCTGTTCATCCTGATGATCTTCCTGGTGCATCCGCAGCTGGGATCAATCGTTATTGTCACGGCGCTGTTGCTGATGATTATCGCGTTGATTAACCAGAAAATGACCGCCAAACCATTTGCTGAGGCGAACAGGTCCCAATCCATGGCGAATCTGCACCTCGACTCTATGGCACGTAACAGCCAGATCATTAATGCTCTGGCAATGATCCCAGAGGCGGTGCGCATCTGGGGTCGCGACACGGCTCAATCCCTGACATGGCAGGTGCGGGCGCAGGACCGTAACGTGATTTTTGCGGCCATCTCACGCGCTGTTCGCCTGTTGACACAGATTGCCATCCTGGGCTGGGGCGCGTTTTTAGCTCTGCAGGGTGAGATAACAGGTGGTATGGTAATTGCTGCCTCGATCATCGCCGGGCGCGCATTTGCACCCATCGAAGGGTCGATCGAAGGCTGGAATACATTCCTACTGACGCGCGCAGCCTTCGGGCGCATCAAGAACCTTCTGTCCAATTCGGCGCTGCAGTTTGAAAAGCTGCGCCTGCCGCGTCCCGAAGGACGCATGGATGTGGAACGTTTGCTCTATGTTCCGGGTGGCACCAAACGTGTTGTCCTGAACGGGATTAGCTTTTCGCTCAACCCTGGCGAAACACTTGCCGTTATCGGTAATTCCGGGGCCGGCAAAACCACATTGGGCAAAACGCTGGTTGGGTCGATCCTGCCGACATCCGGCAGTGTCCGTCTGGATCTGATGGATATCCGAAATTGGGATCCGCGCCAGTTTGGTGAAAGTATCGGTTACCTGCCGCAGGACGTTCAACTGTTCCCCGGGACGATCAAAGACAATATCGGTCGGATGCGTGCAGATGCGACAGATGAGCAAATCCACGACGCCGCTGTTCTGGCTGATGTACACAACATGATCGCCACGCTGCCGCAAGGCTATGAAACTGTGGTTGCGGCGGATGGTTCGCCGTTGTCGGGCGGCCAAAAGCAACGGATCGCACTGGCGCGCGCGTTCTTTGGCAATCCGCGCATGGTGGTTCTGGACGAGCCGAACTCGAACCTGGACGTTGCCGGTGATCAGGCGCTGTCGCGGGCAATTGCACAGGCCAAGGAAAACAAGATTACCGTTGTGGTGATCACTCAGAAACCGACGCTGCTGAGCGTCGTCGACAAGATCATGCTGCTGACGGATGGTCGCGTGGCGCTGTTTGGTCAACGTGAACAGGTGCTGCAACAGTTGAATGCCTCTCGCGGGAACAGACCCGGCATTCAGTCACAGCAGGGGGGACCGGCATGAACGAACTTGTACCCGTAAACAACGATCCCAAGGACCCAACTGTTTGGTATGCCGAGGTACCACGTACGATACACCGCTTTGTTGTCATCGGAATAATCATGCTGGTGGTGTGTTTTGGCGGATTTGGCATCTGGTCCTTCCGTGCGCCGCTGGCTGCGGCGGTGATCGCGCAAGGCAGCTTTGTTGCGACAGGCCAGAACAAGATCGTACAGCACCTCGAAGGTGGAATTATCGAGGATATCAAGGTTATTGAAGGTCAGTCCGTTATCAAAGGGCAGGTCATTATGACCCTGGACCAGACCTCGGCCGAGTCAAATGAACGCGAACTGTTCATCCGCATGACCCGTCTGCAAGCCATGTCTGAACGCCTGTCCGCTGAAAACAATGAGCTTGATCGGCTTGAGTTTTCTCCTGAGCTTATTGAAGCATCAGACGATGTCGAAGTGATGGCAATCCTGGACGGGCAAAAGATCAGCTTTGATGTATCCCGCAAAACACTGTTGAACGATATCGCTTTGCTGCAACGCAATATGGAAGCGCTAAAAATACGCTCAAGCGGGTTTGAAGCGCAGTTGGAAAGCATGGTGCGGCGCTCGGAAATCCTGCAGGAAGAGTTTGAAACCAAACAAGCCCTGTTCGAAAAGGGATTGGTGCGCAAGGGCGACATCAATACGATTCGCCGTGTGCAGGCCGAGGCCGAAGGCCAACAGGCGCGATTGACGGCTGAAACGGCTGAAATCAATCAGATGATCCTAAAATACGAAGAACAGATTTCACGCACACGGTCCGCGTATCGTGAGGCGGCGCTGGACGAATTGGGCGTGATTGCCGCTGATTTGGAAAGCGTTCGCGAAAAATCCCGGCAAGCCCGCAGCGTTTTGAACCGTGCGGTTGTACGGGCTCCGGTGACAGGCACCGTGGTGCGATTGCACTATCACACGGCTGGTGGCGTAATCGAAACTGGTGAACCGATCGCGGAAATCCTGCCTAAGGATGCGCCCCTGATAATCGAAGCGCAGATCCCCCGGACCGAAATCGACAGTGTCGTGACCGGTCAGCAGGCAACGGTTCGACTGGTCGCACTGAATCAGCGAACCACTCCTGTACTCAGCGGCGAGGTCTACTATGTCTCGGCGGACGCGTTGGTCGAAGATTCGGCAGGCGTCATCCAAGAGGTTTATCTGGCGCGCATCTCGCTGGAACCCGACGAGATGGACCGTGTGCGTGGGTTTGTTCCCACACCCGGCATGCCTGCAGAAATCATGATCCAGACCGAGGAACGCACCTTTGCGGCCTATATCGCAAAACCTGTGACAGACAGTATGTCGCGCGCGTTCCGCGAGCATTGACCGCCTTATCGGTCTGCTCTTTCCCGAATAAGCGTGTTAGCCTCTGGTGAAATTCACCAGAGGGGGCACTTTATGCCATTGACCGTAAGTCAGATGATGGAAGCAGCAAACGCTGCCGTTGAACGGATCGATACAAACACCGCAAAAGACCTTATCGGCCAGGGCGCGTTGTTGCTGGACGTGCGCGACGCGGTCGAGCTGCAGCAATCGGGCCGCGCACAGGGCGCGCATCATATCCCGCGCGGTATGCTCGAATTCCGCGCAGATGACGCCTTGCAGTCTCATGACCCTGAGTTACGAAAAGACCGCGCAATCGTGCTGTATTGCGCGGCAGGTGGTCGAGCGGCGCTGGCGGGCAAGTTGTTGAAAGATATGGGGTATGAAAACGTCTATAACGTCGGTGGTTTGGTGGATTGGATCAATGGCGGCGGCGAAGTTTCCTGATTTTTGATCTCGTACCGTCAAATTCTGACGCAGATCAAGGCATATCAATTCCCAGTTGTTTAATGTGATCGTCAGGCTTCAACAAAGAAAGACGGACGATGATACGCCTTGCCTCTATTCTGTATACTTTGATCGCAACTGCTCTGGCCGGGTCGGCCGTTGTTGCGGTGTTGTCGGCGGGCCTGATGTCGACAGTCGCGATCGTATCAGCGGCCGCTGCGGGCAGTGTGGCCGCTATACCGGTGTCCTGGTTGATCGCGAAGCGACTGTACCAGAACGCGGCTTGATCAGGCGTTCAGATAGGTCCTGACAGCGGCTTCAAACTCACGAGGTTTCTCGGCGTGCAGCCAATGGCCCGCGCCGGGGATTTTCGCAAATCGTGCCGCGGGAAACAGTGCGCGGATTGTGCTGCGATACTCGGGTAGAACGTAATCGGAGTCTCCGCCCGACAAAAACAGGACCGGGCCTTCCCAGGTCGCGTCCGTTTCCGGAAACCCCATGATCTTTGGCATCTCGGCCGCCAGAGTGTCGAGGTTCAGAAGCCAGCGTTTGCCTTTGATATCCAAAGATTGCGTGAAGAAGCTTTGCAGTGCTTTTTCCACGCCCTGCGCGGCCAACTGTCCCTCGGCGTCCGAGCGCCTTGTGATCGTTGAAAAGTCTACGGCGCGCATGGCTTCGATGAACTGTATTTGGCTGTGCGAATATGTGACCGGCGCGATGTCGGCCACGATCAATTTTCGCACCAATTCGCCGTGACTCAGCGCCAGCGTCATCGCGGCCTTGCCGCCCATTGAATGGCCGACAATATCTGCCTTGCCGCCATGGTGTCGGATTACCTCAGCCAGATCCTCGGCCAGATCGGGGTAGCCATGCTGATCGGTCCATTTGCTGTAGGCGTGATTACGCATATCAACTGCAATGACCTGCCTCTCATCAGATAACCGACGCGCAATAACTCCCCAGTTTCGGGCTGATCCATACAGCCCGTGGGCGATCAGCAGAGGAGGGTTCGAGGTCGGTTCACCGTGAATGATCGTGTTCAGCATTTTGGTTTGATACCTGCGCGCGTTTCAAACGACCAGCCCCATTGTCGCCCCTGCGGCCTGAAGTTAGACTGCGCCGACAGGAGGCCGTTATGTCGCAAAACACAGATATCCAAAGCCAGATCGCGCAGACGGTGGAATTGTTGCGTCAAAAGCTGGGTGTAAAGGACCAGACGCTGACAGCTTCGGTGCGCAAGGCCAAGCGCCGGTTGCCACGCCGAATCTACAAACAGGCAATGATGCTGGCCGGTGCCGAACAGATGGCCTCACATCCCAAATTGCGGTTGGTGCTGGACACACCGAAATTGGTTAAGGCTTCTGAAGAGGTTCAGACACATTTGAGCGGCATTAACCTGGCCGATCGCCGCTGGGGCTGGTTCCTGAGCTTTCTGGCGTCGCTGGCATTGGGGTTTTTGGCGCTGGCAGCGTTGACGGTTATTGTCCTGCGCTGGCGCGGCTATATCTGATCGCGTTTGCGGCAATCCCAATGAAAAACGGCGCCCATTGGACGCCGTTTTGATTTGTGATCATCGTGTGGATTACAGGTTCGGATAGATCGGGAACTTCGCGCAGAGGTCTGCGACTTCGGCTTTGACCTTGGCTTCGACCGCGCCGTTGCCGTCTTCGCCATTGGCAGCCAGACCGTCGACCACTTCGATGATCCAGTCCGCGATCTGGCGGAACTCGATCTCGCCAAAGCCACGCGTGGTGCCCGCGGGGCTGCCCAGGCGGATACCGCTGGTGATGGTTGGTTTTTCAGGGTCAAACGGCACGCCGTTCTTATTGCAGGTGATATGCGCCCTGCCCAGAGCCTTTTCGGTCGCGTTGCCCTTGACGCCTTTGGGGCGTAGGTCAACCAACACCACATGGGTGTCGGTACCGTGGGTCACCGTGTCCAGACCGCCCTTGATCAGCTGATCCGACAACGCCTGCGCGTTGGTCACAACCTGCTGGATGTAGCTTTTGAACTCGGGACGCAGCGCTTCGCCAAAGGCCGCCGCCTTGCCTGCGATCACGTGCATCAACGGGCCGCCCTGAATGCCGGGGAAGATGGCCGAGTTCACTTTCTTGGCGATGTCTTCATCGTTGGTCAGGATCATGCCGCCACGCGGGCCGCGCAGGGTCTTGTGCGTCGTGGTGGTTGCCACATGCGCATGCGGGAAGGGCGAGGGGTGTTCACCTGCTGCAACCAGACCAGCAAAGTGCGCCATGTCCACGTGCAGGTAGGCACCGACCATATCGGCGATCTGACGCATGCGGGCAAAGTCGATCTGGCGGGGGATGGCCGAACCACCGGCGATGATCAGCTTGGGCTGGTGCTCTTTCGCCAGCGCCTCGACCTGATCGTAGTCCAGCATGTTGTCTTCCTTGCGGACGCCGTATTGCACCGCATTGAACCACTTGCCCGACTGGTTGGGGCGGGCGCCGTGGGTCAGGTGACCGCCTGCGTCCAGCGACATGCCCAGAATGGTGTCGCCGGGTTGGATCAACGCCTGAAATACACCCTGATTGGCTTGGCTGCCCGAGTTTGGCTGTACGTTAGCGAACTCGCAGCCGAACAGTTCCTTGGCGCGGTCGATGGCCAGGTTTTCGGCGATGTCCACGTACTGGCATCCGCCGTAATAGCGACGCCCGGGATAGCCTTCGGCGTATTTGTTGGTCATAACCGAGCCCTGCGCTTCCATCACGGCGGCAGAGACGATGTTCTCGGATGCAATCAGTTCGATCTCGTCGCGCTGACGACCCAGCTCGGATGTGATCGAGCCGAACAGTTCGGGATCACGGTCGGCAAGGGACTGGGTGAAAAATCCGGTATCACGGAGATTGGCGTTCATGGGCGCTCCACATGGCTGGGTAACAATATTGCGGATTTCCTATCGGAAACGGTACATGCGCAAAAGCTGTAAAGCGACGATTTGGCCCGCTGCGGCGTCAAGTCTGGCCTATCGGGGAAAGGTATGGTTGTTTCGGAACCAAATGTGCAAGACCGGAAACCACAACAAATGATTCAGAGAATCGCTTTTCTTGCCAGTGACGTCAAAGTGGCCCAAACCGCCCGCGACGTTCTGGTGAAACGTTATGGCAACGCCGCTCCGCGTGATGCAGATGTAGTTGTGGCCTTGGGCGGTGACGGGTTCATGTTGCATACGCTGCACAACATGCAACACCTGGATACGCCGGTTTATGGCATGAATCGTGGCACGATCGGCTTTCTGATGAACGAATTCCACGAAGAGGACCTGATGGCTCGTCTTGGTGAAGCCGAAGAAGAAGTCATCAACCCACTGGCCATGCGCGCAATGGATCAGTCCGGCAAGACGCACGAGGCACTGGCGATCAACGAGGTGTCGCTGCTGCGCGCCGGGCCACAGGCAGCGCGCCTCAGGATTAGCGTTGATGGACGGGTGCGCATGGATGAGCTGGTCTGCGATGGTGCTTTGCTGTCCACGCCCGCCGGATCGACCGCCTACAACTATTCGGCCCACGGCCCGATTTTGCCGATCGGATCGGATGTTCTTGCCTTGACGGCGATTGCCGCGTTCAGGCCGCGCCGTTGGCGCGGGGCGCTGTTGCCCAAGATTGCCAAAGTACGTTTCGACGTTCTGGATGCGGACAAACGTCCGGTAATGGCAGATGCAGATTCGGTGTCTTTTGCGGATATCGACTGGGTCGAGATTCGTTCTGAACCTTCAATCCAGCATCGCATCTTGTTTGACCCCGGCCATGGGTTGGAAGAGCGCCTGATTTCCGAGCAATTCACCTAAATTATCGGACTTACGAAATTTTTAGAACTTGTGTGAAGCAGTTCACATGAGGTTCATTAACTTTCCGCTAACCTGATCTTGCCTGGAGAACACGTCTCGGTGGGAGTGAGTGGCCACCAAACGGCGTTTTCGAACGACTGCGCAGTTTTAGCGCTGGCGAGGGTAGGTGGTGCTACGCTCGTTAATGATATCCAGGCATATTTTAGTATGCGGACCCCGGGCACAATAACCCGGGGTCTATTTTCGTTCAGGTGTCGGTTTACACGCCCATCTTCTCCCACAATGGCAGGCACATCTGACCTACACGCGCCTCAATCGCAGCGGCAGCGTCTACGGCCATGTCTTCGCGCCAGCGGCGGGCCGCGATCTGAACGTTGATCGGTTGCGGCCCCTTGGGCAAGTCCGCCAGTCTGGCCGGAACACAAGCAGCAGGCAGCCCAAGGAAGTTCATCGCATAGGAGTAGACGGCGCAGCCAAGTACCTCATGTACGCCTTCAGCGCCTTCCGTATCCCGATCCGGCTTGAAGAACGGTTGCGGCAGGAAAGGCGACAAAACCAAAGCATAGTCTTCCATAAATAATGACCATTCACGGGCGAAGTGGCTGCGCCTGGCCAACATCCGGATCAGGTCGGTTTCCACTATCGGCGGAAACTCCTGAAAATAGACGTCAAAGATTTCGCGGATGGTCTCGGACCCCGCTGCTTTGATGTCTTTTTGCATCAAGGTCAGCACTTCGCCCATCAGGGCGCGATAGCCTGACCGCCCGCATTCGAAGACGTCGGGCGGGTCGATCTCTTCCACCTGATAACCTGCGTCGACCAATGCGTCACGGGCCGTATCCAGCGCTTTGTCGACCTCGGGGTGCAGCGCATAGCCGAAAGTGTTCTTGGTGAATGCCACTTTGATCGGGGCTTCCGCGGCCTCTCCGCGCCACGGCCTTGAAACATGGAACGGATCGCGCGGGTCGGGTGCGATCAGGCTGGGCATAGACAGATGCAGGTCGGCAGCTGATCGTGTGATCAGCCCTTGCACCGACATTGATTGAGCCAGAATTCCGCGCTCGGCTTGCTGGCTGGGGTTCCACGCAGGGACACGCCCCAATCCGGGTTTCACCGTGACCGCACCATTGGCCGCCGCTGGAAACCGCAGGCTGCCGCCGATGTCGTTGCCATGCGCCAGCGCGCCGATCCCGGCCATTACTCCTGCACCAGCCCCGCCCGAAGACCCGCCGGGAGAGATATGTCGTCCCCAAGGGTTGTGTGTCCGGCCATGCAGCGGGTTGTCAGTATCGGCACGGAATGAGAATTCGGGCGTGTTGGTCCGCCCGATCACGATGGCCCCGGCATTCTGCAGATTGCGCACAACCGGCGCGTCGTCGGGTGCGATCACATCCTTCAGGGCAACAACACCGTTCGAGGTCGCATGCCCCATTTGGTCGACGTTGATCTTGATAGTGACGGGAACGCCATGCAACGGCCCTGCAGGTGCACCGCCCGCCACGGCCGTATCCAGTTCCCGCGCGCGCTCCAGCGCCTCGGTGCTCAGGTCTTCGACCACCGCGTTCAGGTCCGGGTTGGCCTGATGCATTCGGTCGACTGCATTTTGAGTGACCTCCAGCGCGCTCAACTCACCGCTGCGTGTCAAGGCGGTCAGGTCGGTGGCGTTCAAACGCCAGATATCGGTTTGTGTCATGGGCCCTCGCTGTCTTGGGACGACAGTAGGGGGCTTGTTTCGGGTTGCAAGAGAAAGACAGGCGGCGGGCGACGGATCGTCGCCCGCTGATCTGTTATTGCGCGTAGCCAATAGATTTCAACGCGTCAGTGACTTCATCCAGAATGGCGGGATCATCAATGGTCGCTGGCATCTTGTATTCCTTGCTGTCTGCAATCGACACCATCGTTCCACGCAGGATCTTGCCTGACCGTGTCTTGGGAAGGCGGTCGACCACAACGGCCAGTTTGAACGCTGCAACTGGTCCGATCTTTTCGCGCACCAGTTTGACCACGTCCTGAACGACTTCGCCATGGTCGCGGTCGCAGCCCGCGTTCAGGCAAAGGAAGCCCACCGGCATTTGACCTTTCAACTGGTCCGTCACGCCGATCACTGCACATTCAGCGACGTCGGGGTGAGCAGCCAGAACCTCTTCCATCCCGCCGGTCGACAGACGGTGACCCGCGACGTTGATCACGTCATCGGTGCGCGCCATAATGTAGAGATACCCATCCTCATCGATCATGCCTGCGTCGCCGGTTTCGTAAAATCCTGGGAACTGGTTCAGGTAGGAACTTTTGAAGCGTTCCTCGGCATTCCAAAGCGTCGGGAGAGTTCCAGGGGGCAGGGGCAGCTTGACCGCAATTGCACCCAGCTCACCGGGTTTCATCGGATGACCGCCTTCATCCAAAATCTGCACATCATAGCCCGGCATCGGTTTGGCGGGTGAGCCCAGTTTGATCGGTAGTTCCTCGATGCCCAACGGATTGCCGGCGATGGTCCAGCCGGTCTCGGTCTGCCACCAGTGGTCGATCACCGGAACCTTCAATGCGTCCTGAGCCCATTCGATCGTGTCGGGGTCGGCGCGCTCACCTGCCAGATACAAGGCGCGCAGACAGGACAGATCATACTTCGCCAGCATTTCGCCCTTTGGGTCTTCGCGTTTGACCGCGCGAATGGCGGTCGGGGCCGTGAAGAAACTTTTGACCTTATGCTCGGAAATCACCCGCCAGAACGTGCCTGCATCGGGGGTGCCGACGGGCTTGCCTTCAAACACAATCGTCGTGTTGCCGTGGATCAGTGGAGCGTAACAGATATAGGAATGCCCCACGACCCAGCCCACGTCTGAGGCCGCCCAGAAGACATCGCCCGGATCGACGTCGTAGATGTTCTTCATCGTCCAGTTCAGAGCGACCAAATGGCCTGCGGTTGGGCGCACGACGCCCTTGGGCGCTCCGGTCGTGCCGGATGTGTATAGGATGTACGCCGGGTGATTGCCGTCGACCGGCACACATTCTGCTGGTTCGACACCATATTGAAAGCCGTGCCAGTTATAGTCACGGCCTTCGACCAGCTGGGCCACTTCCTGTTCGCGCTGAAAGATCACGCAGAACTCGGGCTTATGGTTGGCCAAATCGATGGCCCCGTCCAGCAGTGGTTTGTAGTGCACCACCCGGCCCGGTTCCATCCCGCAAGAGGCTGCGATAATGGCCTTGGGCTTGGCGTCGTCGATCCGTACGGCCAGTTCGTTGCTGGCAAAGCCGCCGAATACGACCGAATGTATGGCGCCCAGTCGGGCACAGGCGAGCATGGCCTCCAGCGCTTCGGGGATCATCGGCATATAGATGATGACACGGTCGCCTTTTTGAACGCCCTTGGCTCGCAATGCCCCAGCCAAGGTGGCGACACGATTGCGCAGCTCAACGTAAGAAATCTCGCGTTTGGTGTGGGTGATAGGGCTGTCATAGATAATGGCGGTCTGCTCGCCCCGCCCATTTTCAACATGTCGATCCACTGCGTTCCAGCAGGTGTTGACCTTGGCATCGCTGAACCACTCATACAAAGGGGCGTTGTCGTCAAACAGGGCCTTGGTCGGCGGCTGGACCCAGTCAATCGTCTTTGCAGCGTCCAGCCAAAACGCCTCCGGGTCCGATTTCCAGTCTTCATAGATGTCCTGATATGCCACGGTGAACTCCTCCTGAAACTTCTTGAGAAGTGTGTTAGGTGGCTAAAAGACACCGCACAAGCGAGCGCTGTGACGGAGCGTCACTTTATCGCGAAAAATTTGCAAGAATCCGCGTTTGAGCCTGCAAATTTTTGCAAATCATCACTTTATGGCTGCTTTTTTTGACTATTTTTGCGTTTTTGCAAAGTTGAATAATTTGACGTGCAAATTTTCCTGTCGGCTTTGAAGCAAGCAGGGCGCCGATGCTGGCGCCCTGAATAGCGTGTTTCGGTTAATTTAGCCGTAATGGGCGACGGGGGTGCCTGCGATTGCCGCCATGTTCAGTAATCCTCGCGCTGTTATCGACGGAGTCACGATATGCGCCTTATTGCCCATGCCCATCAGGATCGGTCCAACTTCCAGACCATCAGCCTTCATTTTCAGGATATTGCGCACTCCGCTCGCCGCATCTGCGTGAGCAAAGATCAGAACGTTTGCCGTCCCTTTCAAGCGCGAATTGGGGAAAATCCGCGAACGCAGCTCGGGATCGAGCGCCAGATCCAGGTTCATTTCACCTTCATACGTGAAATCACGAGGCTCGGCGTCGAGGATCTCAAGTGCGGCTCGCAACCTTTTTCCGGATCCTTCGGCCTGATTTCCAAACTGGGACTGAGAACAGAAAGCGATATTGGGTTCGATTCCAAACCGCCGTACATGGCGCGCAGCGCCAATAGTCGATTCGGCCAGCTCTTCCGGAGTTGGTAGCTGCCGAACATGGGTATCGGCGATGAACAGGGGGCCGTCCTCGAGGATCATCAGCGACAGCGCTCCATGTGGACGCAGATCGCCATCGCCCAGTACCTGATTGACGTAGTTCAGGTGCCAACGATACTCGCCAAAGGTACCACAGATCATGCTGTCTGCCTCGCCCCTTTGCACCATGATCGCGGCAATTGCGGTGTTGTTCGTGCGCATGATGGCCTTTGCCAGATCGGGCGTAACACCGCGGCGCTGCATAATTTCGTGATACGAGTTCCAGTAATCATAGTACCGCGGGTCGTCTTGCGGGTTCACGATCTGGAAATCTTTGCCGGGACGGACGGTCAGCCCCAACCGCTCGCACCGGGCGTTGATCACCTCGGGGCGGCCAATCAGGATCGGAGTTTCAGTTGTTTCTTCGAGAATGGCCTGCGCAGCACGTAAAACGCGCTCGTCCTCGCCTTCGGCAAACACGATCCGGCGCGAGGCCACGGCCGCAGCCTCAAAGACCGGGCGCATCAGCAGGGCAGACTTGAATACGGACTGATTCAACCGCTCTTTATATGCCTCGATGTCATCGATCGGGCGCTTGGCCACACCACTTTTCATCGCGGCTTTGGCAACGGCCGAGGACACGACACCAACAAGACGTGGATCAAAGGGTTTGGGGATCAGATAGTCGGGGCCAAAAGTCAGTTGTTCGCCCTTATACGCCGCAGCCGCTTCGGCGCTGGTGGTTGCGCGCGCCATTTCAGCAATCCCATCCACGCAGGCGATCTGCATTTCGTCGTTGATCT
Source organism: Ruegeria sp. BI12 (assembly GCF_056537985.1). Taxonomy (NCBI): domain Bacteria; kingdom Pseudomonadati; phylum Pseudomonadota; class Alphaproteobacteria; order Rhodobacterales; family Roseobacteraceae; genus Ruegeria; species Ruegeria sp. BI12. Next base: position 789,803 of record NZ_JBQFSL010000001.1, read on the forward strand.
CAGTCGCGCCCACATCCAGCGCGCCTCTGAAGATAAAGGGGAAACACAAAACGTTGTTGACCTGATTGGGAAAGTCGCTGCGGCCGGTGGCGATGATGGCATCCGGTGCAATTTCACGCGCCGCCTGCGGCAGGATTTCCGGTGTCGGGTTGGCCAGAGCGAAGATGATCGGGCTCTTGGCCATTTTCTCGACCATCTCGGGTTTTAGGACGTTCGGTCCGCTGAGGCCAAGGAACAAGTCTGCATCGCCAATCACATCGTCCAATGTACGCAGGTCCGACTTTTGCGCGAATTGGTCTTTGTGCGGGTTCATATCCTCTTCACGGCCTTCATAGACAAGCCCGTGGATGTCGCACAGCCAGATGTTCTCGCGCTTGACGCCCAGTTTGACCAGCATCATTAGGCAGGCAATTCCCGCTGCGCCACCACCGGTTGAGACCACTTTGACGTCTTCAAAGTTCTTGCCCGCAACGTGCAGCGCATTCTTGGCCGCAGCGCCTACGACAATGGCAGTCCCATGCTGGTCGTCGTGAAAGACCGGGATGTTCATCCGTTCCCGGCACAGCTTTTCTACGACAAAACAATCGGGTGCCTTAATGTCTTCAAGGTTGATCGCGCCAAAGGTAGGTTCAAGCGCGCAAACGATATCTGCCAGTCTCTCGGGGTCGGGTTGGTCAACCTCGATGTCAAAGCAATCGATCCCGGCGAATTTCTTGAACAGAACGGCTTTGCCCTCCATCACAGGTTTAGAGGCAAGCGCGCCGATGTTTCCCAACCCCAGAACAGCTGTCCCGTTTGAGACGACCGCTACCAGGTTCCCGCGGGCGGTATAAAGCTCGGCATTGGCCGGATCCGCTTTGATTTCAAGGCTGGCCTCGGCTACGCCGGGCGAATATGCGCGCGCCAGATCGCGACCGTTCGCCATTGGTTTTGTCGCTTTGATTTCAAGCTTACCGGGCTTTGGATGAGCGTGATATTCAAGCGCGGCCTGCCGCAGGCTGGGTGTATCCGACATCGGCGATTCAACTCCTCAGAAAATTTGATTTAGTGTTAAACTATTTCTCTGACTTTGGCTACGCTACGTCATTTTGCAACAGTTTCGCTAAAACTTCGCAAGCCATCCTTTGAAACGGAGCACAAAGATTTTATGTTCCGGAAACTTTGGAGCCAGCCTAGACCTGTCGAGCAGCGAAAACCATATATGAGCTATAAAGATGAATTTCAGGCCGGGGCCGTTTTCCCGGCGGGTCAGGTTTCACTTGGCCCGAAGCGTGCCGTTTACGTTTCGGTCTTGCTGATTGCCACCCTTGTCCTTGTCGCCGTTAGTATTTGGCCCGTTCAAGCCCTTGCATTGAACGATGAAGGAGGCTTGTTCGAAACGATCTCGGCCGCTGCACTAATTGCCTCGGGCGTGGCCGCGCTGTGGCGTTATCCCGGGATAACCCGCCTTTACATCGCGCTGGTCTGTCTGTTGCTGGCAGAACGAGAACTTGAGGCCGAAATTTACCCAGTGGATAGCCTGCCTTATTGGGCTCTGAATGGTCTGGACAATTTGCTTGATATGACGCTGGTCCGGATCGTTTTGGCCGTCGTCGTGATTGGAGGTGCTCTGTGGCATGGCATTCCGACCGCTTGGCAGGCGGTAAAGCGCCGAGCGCCCTATTTCGTGATTTTCGTACTGGCAGGACTGCTGGCGGTGATCGCCCAACTGCTTGAGGAAGTTTCCGGAATCTATCAAGCCGACCTGTCTGCTATCATGGCGGTGCGGTTTTTTGTTCTCGAAGAAACGCTTGAGATGTTCTTTTCGATTGGCATTTTGGCGTCTGTTCTGATCGGATGGCCAAAAACCGATGCCGAAGAGACTCTGAATGACCTCGACCTTGAACAACAGCCAGACGCGCGCTGAAATCCGCCTGCCGACAAGCGAACTGCGCGACGACATCCCATTTTACACGAAGGTGCTCGGTATGAGGATGGATATGATCTATCCCGCCGACGATCCGCGTGTTGCCGTGTTTTCCGGCCACGGGTTGCGCCTTCGGGTCGAGAAGGACGCGCCCGAGGCTGCTGGTTCGATCCGCATCCTGACAGAGGACCCTGACGGTTTTGCTGAAGGGCAGCGAATTTTGGTCGCGCCCAACGGCACGCGGGTTGAGATTGATGAACTGAACCCGCCGATGGTGATGCCCGAAACGGTGCATTCCTTCGTGGTGCGCAGGCTCAAAGATCAGGCCCCCTGGATCATCGGGCGGGCAGGGATGCATTACCGCGATCTGGTACCGGATCGGCTGGGTGGTTCGATCATCGCCAGCCATATCCGCATCCCCGATGGCGGCCCGGTGCCGGATATGGTGCATTTTCACAGGGTCGGGTTTCAACTGATTTTCTGCATTCATGGCTGGGTCGACGTAGTTTACGAGGATCAGGGTGACAAACTGCGCCTGACGGCCGGGGATTGCTTTATTCAACCCCCTGAAATTCGCCACCGTGTTCTAGAAGCATCGGACAATGTTCAGGTGATCGAAATTGGTGTTCCTGCCGAACACGTCACCGAAATCGACCACGATATGAAGCTGCCGACACCACACCTCCGTCCCGAGCGTGAATGGCAGGGGCAGCGGTTCGTCTATAACAAAGGTGATGATGCGGAATGGGTCGCGTTCCGCCTGCCGGGTTATATCTGCCGTGATACAACGATTGCCGAGAATACAAAGGGTGTTGCGGGCGTGCAGGTCGTGCGCAAAGGGCAGGGTGATCCGGTTTGGGCGACACATGACACGGATATCCATTTCACTTTTGTCATGGCGGGCGAAGTGACGCTGGAAGGTGAAGGGCGCGATCCTTACCCTCTGGAGCAAGGGGATGCCTTCGTGATCCCGCCGGGTATGCGCACCAAACTGTCCGATCCTTCGGATGATGTCGAATTGCTTGAGGTCACCCTGCCGGGTGTCTTCAACACCAATCTGGATTAAGTGCGTTTTTGCCTAGGAAACTTGTACACCGGGGGTTCAACTCTGCGGGCAGTTTCATTTAGGGTATGGTTTTCTGACCAGTTGATCAAAAATGGGGATTCGTCATGACTTTGAAAGATGCAGCTCTGTCTGTCCGGGAAAATGCGTATGCGCCTTATTCCAACTTCAAAGTTGGGGCCGCAATCCGGTCTGCCAACGGCGAGGTATTCTCGGGCTGCAACGTGGAAAACGTGGCTTATCCCGAAGGCACCTGTGCCGAGGCCGGGGCAATCGCCGCGATGGTGGCCGCGGGCGAACAGGAACTGTCCGAGGTTTATGTCGTCGCCTCAAGCCCGCAACCCGTTCCCCCATGTGGCGGGTGCAGACAGAAACTGGCCGAATTTGGCAAGCGGGACGTCAAGGTGACCCTTGCGACCGTTGACGGCGCCGAGTTCGAAACCACGATTGGACAATTGCTGCCGGGCGCATTCGACGCCTCCCATATGGAGGACGTGTGACCTCATGGACGCCCGTTCGATCATTGCAAAACTGCGTAGGAACGAAGTGCCGACTGGCGATGAGCTAAGCTGGTTCGCGCAAGGTTTGGCAGATGGCGGTGTCAGCGACGCGCAAGCGGGCGCTTTTGCCATGGCCGTTTGCATGGGCGGATTGGGGGCGCAGGGACGCGCCGATTTGACGACCGCCATGCGTGACAGCGGCGATGTGCTGAACTGGGATTTCGATGGCCCGGTCATCGACAAACACTCGACCGGCGGCGTGGGGGACAGCGTAAGCCTTGTGCTTGCACCTGCACTGGCCGAGTTGGGAGCATACGTTCCCATGATCTCGGGTCGGGGGCTGGGTCATACCGGTGGGACACTGGACAAGCTCGAGTCCATTCCCGGTGTCAGCACTCAGATCGGTCAGGATCGCCTGACGCAAATTCTGCGGGAAACGGGTGCGGCTATTGTCGGGGCCACGGGACAGATCGCCCCTGCGGACAAACGCCTTTATGCGATCCGCGACGTGACGGCGACCGTTGAAAGCCTGGACCTGATCACAGCCTCGATCTTGTCCAAGAAACTGGCCGCCAGCCCCGAGGCTTTGGTGCTGGACGTCAAAGTCGGCAGCGGGGCGTTCATGAAAACGCTGGACGACGCGCGCAAACTGGCGCGCGCCCTTTCGGAAACTGCGAATGCGGCAGGTTGCCGGACCTCAGCGGTGATCACCGATATGCACCAACCTTTGGCTCCTGCGCTGGGGAATGCACTGGAAGTGGCCGAGGTGATGAAAGTCATGACGAAAGACCACTACGCGCCCCTGGCTGAAATTTCGGCCGAGTTGGGTGGAGTTCTGCTAGTGGATGCGGGGATGTTTGCAACCGCCGAGGAAGGGCGCGACAAGATCACAGATGTCATCCGCGATGGTCGCGCGGCTGAACGCTTTGGGCGCATGATGGCGGCTGTGGGCGCGCCTTTGCAGTTCGTCGACAACTGGTCCCGCTACCTTCCAGAGGCCAGCGTGATCCTTGAGGTCACAGCACCGACCAACGGACACGTTACTGCGATTGACGGCGAAGCGCTGGGCTTGACCGTTGTTGCACTGGGCGGCGGACGACAGGTCGAAGATGACGTGATCGACCCGGCGGTTGGGTTGTCCGGCATCGTTCGTCTGGGCGACAAAGTCGAGAAGGGTGCACCACTGGCCGTGGTTCATGCCGCGCGCGAAGACGCTGCGCGACAGGCCGCAGATGCCGTTTTGAAGGCGATTGCAATTAGTGACGACGCCCCGATGGAACCTATACTCATCCACGAAAGGATCACGCCGTGACCCGCGCGTTCTTGGTGGTGATGGACTCGGTCGGTATCGGGGGTGCGCCGGATGCCGATCGGTTCTTCAATGGCGAGATACCGGATACTGGCGCAAATACGCTGGCGCATATTGCACAGGCCTGTGCCGAGGGGTGCGCCGAAAAGGGGCGCTCAGGTCCGCTGCACCTGCCAAGCTTAGATGCGCTTGGGCTAGGGGCCGCAACGCGGTTGGCATCGGGGGCCACAACACCGGGATTGGATGCCGAGCCGGCTGGGCTCTGGGGCAGCGCACGCGAGTATTCGCCGGGCAAGGATACGCCTTCGGGCCATTGGGAGCTGGCCGGATTGCCGGTGCCGTGGGATTGGCATTACTTCCCCGATACGACGCATGCTTTCCCTGCCGAATTGCGTCGCGCTGCGGCTGAGGCCGCCGGTACAGACGATATACTGGGCGACTGCCACGCCTCGGGCACGACCATCATTGCCGAATTGGGGGCCGAGCATATGCGGACCGGCTGGCCGATCTGCTATACATCGGCCGACAGCGTGTTCCAGATCGCCGCGCATGAGGAAAGCTTTGGTCTCGACCGCCTGCTGGACATGTGCAAGGCGCTTGCCCCGCGTTTGCATGACATGAAAGTGGGGCGTGTCATCGCGCGACCTTTTGTTGGTTCAGCCGAACAGGGCTTTACCCGCACCACCAATCGTAAGGATTTTGCGATCCTGCCCCCAGCACCCGTACTGACCAACTGGGTGCAGGATGCAGAACGTCGGGTCCACGCGGTGGGTAAGATCGGCGACATCTTCTCGATGCAGGGGATCGACACATTGCGCAAAGGCTCAGATGCCGAGTTGATGAGGCACCTGTCCGATCTGGTCAATGAGGCCGAAGAGGGTAGCCTGATCTTTGCCAATTTTGTTGAGTTCGACAGTCTTTATGGCCATCGCCGGGATATCAGCGGTTATGCGCGCGCCCTTGAATGGTTCGACCGTGAAATCGGGACGATCCTGAACAGGTTGCGTCCTGGAGATCTGATGTTATTGACCGCCGATCATGGCAATGACCCCAGCTGGATCGGAACCGACCACACGCGCGAGCAGGTGCCCGTTCTTGTTGCTGGCCGGGGGGCCGGGCAAATCGGGGCCGTAGATTTTGCCGATGTCGCCGCCAGTATCGCACACCACCTGAATGTTCCGGCACAAGGGCCGGGAAAGAGTTTTCTATGACCGTCGCAGACCTCCCCAAGATCGAACTGCACCTACACCATGAAGGTGCAGCGCCGCCTGATTTCATCCGTCAGCTTGCGCATGAAAAGCGCATCGACCTTAGCGGAATTTTCAAAGCGGATGGAAGCTATGACTTCCGTGATTTCGCCCATTTCCTCAGCGTGTATGAGGCGGCCTGCGAGGTGCTCAAATCGCCCGAGGATTTCCGTCGCCTGACCTTGGCCATTCTGGAAGAAAGCGCTCAGAACGGGGTGGTCTATTCGGAAACCTTCCTAAGCCCTGATTTCTGCGGTGGCGGGGACGTGCACGCCTGGCGCGACTATTTGAATGCGATTCAAGACGCCGCGGATGAGGCCGAGCGCAAGTTCGACATTACTTTGCGCGGGGTTGTCACCTGTGTTCGTCATTTCGGGCCCGAGCAGGCAAAACAAAGCGCGCATTGCGCCGCCGAGACTGCGGGTGACTGGATCACCGGATTTGGAATGGGCGGAAACGAAGGCGTCGGCACGCAGGGCGATTTTAAATGGGCCTTTGACTGCGCTCGCGAAGCAGGGCTGAGCCTGACCACCCACGCCGGAGAATTTGGCGGCCCCGAAAGCGTTCGCGATGCTGTTCGGGACCTCGGTGTTGAACGGGTCGGTCACGGCGTTCGGGCCATCGAGGACGACGACCTGATCCGGGAACTTGTCGATCGTGACGTCACGCTCGAGGTCTGCCCTGGCTCGAACGTGGTTCTGGGCCTGTTCCCCGATTTTTCTGCACATCCGATTGCCCGGTTGCGCGATCACGGTGTGAGGGTCACAGTATCCACTGACGATCCGCCGTTTTTCCATACCACCATGCGGCGTGAATATGAGATGCTGAATCAGGCCTTTGGCTGGGACGCCGAAGATTTTGCAGCACTGAACGACACCGCCCTTAACGCGGCGTTCTGCGATGATGAAACCCGCGAACGGGTTAAGAAAAGACTGGAGAGAACATGAGCGAACACCTGACCGTCGTTGATCACCCGCTGGTGCAGCACAAACTGACGCTCATGCGGGACAAAGGCACCTCGACCGCCGTGTTCAGGCAGTTGCTGCGTGAGATCACGTTGTTGCTGGCCTATGAAGTCACACGCGAACTCAAGCTGACCACCCGCCACATCGAGACACCGATGGAGGAGATGGACGCGCCCATTCTGGCCGGTAAGAAGCTGGCGCTGGTGTCGATCCTGAGGGCGGGCAATGGGATGCTCGACGGGGTGCTGGAACTGGTCCCATCGGCGCGTGTGGGCTTTGTTGGCCTCTACCGGGATGAAGAAACGCTGAAGCCTGTGCAATACTATTTCAAAGCGCCGGAGGGTTTGAAGGATCGTCTGGTCATTGCGGTTGATCCGATGCTGGCAACCGGCAACAGCTCGGCCGCGGCGATTGATCTGCTGAAAGCGGCCGGGGCGACCGATATTCGTTTTCTCTGCCTGTTGGCCGCGCCCGAAGGTGTCGCCCGCATGAAAGAGGCGCATCCCGACGTGAACATTGTCACCGCGTCTCTGGACCGTGAATTGAATTCTAAGGGCTATATCATGCCGGGTCTGGGCGATGCCGGTGACCGGATGTTTGGGACAAAGTAATCGGTCTATTCGCCACAGATATTCTGAAGTCGGACCCAATCGCGGTCCGGCAGCACTTGTGATAGAGGGCGCCCGGCCATCGGGTCGGCCTCGATCAGGCCCAGAGTGGTTTCTCCGGTAACATCCACCGCATAGGCATATGGCGTTGACGGCAGCGCCGCCTGCGCGAACACTTCTAGCAATTCCTGATCGGATATGGACGGGCGCGGTTCTGACAGGACCTGTTCGCTATAACTGTCAACGATCTGGGGCGTCAGCTCTCCAGTCGTTAGCAGTCGGAACGCCGTGGTTGGTCCGGTTCGGTCCAGCACTTCATCCAAAGGATCCTTTGCGGCGGCCCGCGCGCGTTCGGCGATGATGTAACCGGCAGCTACGGACGGGTCTTCGTGATCTTCAACCAAAGAGCGGTTCAGCAGAATGATCCCACCGGGCAAGCTAAGGCTGGTTTGCACTCCAGCGGGTAGGATCACGACCTCACGCACTCCGGTTCGGGTCGCCAGTTGGTCCAACGCGGCTTGCGCATCCTCTGATGTACACGCGACCCCCGAAACCCGTTCGATCCGGTGCAGGATCGCGTCCCCGATGTCGTATCGCTTAATCTCGGGTACAACGGAAACGACGTGGCTTTGCAACGCGACGGGAACCCAGAGCAGCAATAGCGCGGCAACTGCAGCCACTACACCCGCAACACTCAACCAGCGCAAACGTCCGGGATGCGGGCGCGACCGGTCAATCGCTTTTTGCAATCGATCAATGGCTGCGATCATTGTGGTTTCAGATTCTTCCAGCTCGAGCGTCTCGTCCGGGTCGCCATCCGGGTTGAAGATGGCGGGATAGCTTCCGGGATTCTGACGCTCCAGCGCAGCCAGAGACCAATGGGTCAGGGCCCGGTCGTTGAAATCCGAAATCGTCAGCGTAGCTTCGCCAATCGACACTACGACCTCTCGCCTCTGCACGTCGGGCGAGGGGCGCCACAGACCGGTGGCTTCGATCCGCTGGAACTGTTTCAGAGCCGTCATCAAGGTGAGGTTTGCTCGTTATTATTTTGTCTCAGCTTAACATGGTAATTTCCAAGGGCGCAAACCAGTTGCGCCATCTACGGTAAATGTGCTGGATACAACAGCGCGCAAGGGGTCGTTCTTTTGCGCCGAACCGAACTACCGAGGCGAAAGATGCAGGCGGACAATCAGACCTCACCCATATTGGCGTCGGTGCTGATGATCAGCGCGATGGCGATTATTGGGGTGATCGACAATGTGGTGATCCTGCTGGCTGAACAAATTGGCCTTTGGCAGTTTCATCTGAGTCGCGCGTTGCTGATGTTGCCGTTGATTTTTGGCCTGTCGCTTTTGGGGCTGGGTGAAATGCGTCCGAAACGATTTGGTCCGGTGATTCTGCGCAGCGTGCTGATCACCCTGGCTATGTTGTTCTATTTCGCGTCGCTTGCTGTCATGCCAATTGCGCAGGCGCTGGCGGGTTTGTTTACGTCGCCGATCTTTGTTCTCTTGATCTCAGCCCTTGCAATGAAACAGCGGATTGGTCCCTGGCGAATTCTTGCGGTTCTGCTGGGTTTTGTGGGGATCCTGTGCGTGCTGCAACTTGATCCCTATGATTTCGATACCCGCAGTCTACTGCCCGTCGCAGGTGGTCTTTTCTATGCGCTGAGCGCAGTTATCACGCGCAGCCATTGCTCTGAGGAAAGTACCGTCGCGCTGCTGGCCGCAATGATCATAACGTTGGGGTCGGCCGGGGCGATCGGCCTTTTGGTGCTCGAACTGTTCCCGATGATCTCGCCAGACGGTCCCGACGGCTTTGCCACGCGCGGATGGGTCTGGCAAATGCGACCCGCTTTGCCGTGGATTGCGATACAGGCGGTCGGTTCCACGATTGCTGTATTCATGCTGATCAAGGCCTATCAGGTGGGCGAGCCGTCTTATGTCGCGGTCTTTGAGTACTCGGTCATGATCTTTGGCCCGTTGTTCGCGTTCGCGGCCTTTGGACAGGCGATTGGGCCCATGCAGATCGGCGGTATTGGTTTAATTGCCGTTGCCGGTGCCCTGTTGGGGTGGCGTGCCGGACGCGAGGCTGCCCGGCCAGAACCGACTTAGCCAATTCCTGTTGCCAATAGTTAGTTTGGGTGGGCCTGCACGGATCATTCAGTCCAGAGACCGATTGGCACTACGCCGCCCAAGCGGTTTCAGTCAGGGTTTCGAACAGATTCGACGCTACGGGTTATTGAAAATGTTGATCATAGTTTCCAAAATTATGCCAATTTTGCATTTTTGCGCGGTGTTGTTCAGGGAAATGTTGTTTTTCACTGCTTTAAGAGCCCAAATCGGGCCGTAATGTGTCTAAATTAAGTCGCCCATGCTTATGTTGTGCTAGCCGTTATGAGTAGTTGTTTTGTGTCAGAAGTGGGTGCGACACGTGTTAAAAGTACAGAGTGTTCTGAGTTATGAAGACGTTCCGAGCCATGAAATGCGGAACAACCCTACGGTTTCGCTGAATGCGCGTCGTGGCGGTTTTGTCCACGGTACAAAGATCTCGACAGATCGGGGATGGCAAACAGTTGAAAACCTTCAAGCCGGTGATTTGATCCGAACATTGGACAACGGGTTCAAGGCTGTCTCGCGGGTTTCGACGGATTGCATCGCAATCCCGGCCAGTGAAACGAAACCGGAAAACTTGCCCGTACGGGTGCCATCAAACACTTTGTATAATGGAGCCCCGGTTTGGTTGATGCCAGAGCAGGGCGTCGCATTGGACAACACCAAATTCAACAGCGGTCCAATCACACTGCCCATCAGCATGCCTGTCGTGCCTGCACGGGTACTTAGTGGTACGTTCCGGCTATCGTCCAGCGCGCCGTCGCTTCTGTTTGAGGTTTGTTCGCTGTTCTTTGAACAAGACGAAGTGATTTATATTGAGGGTGGACTGCGGGCCTTCTGTCCTGCGGGACGCTTCGGGTCGAACAGCCGGCCAGCAAACGCCTCATATAAGGTGGTCGATGCAGAGCGGACCGAAGATCTAATCGATATGGTCGCGCATTGCAGGGACATTGCTGTTCTGGCGAATTCACTGGGCGCAGTACCGGCACCGATCATGGAGCACCCGATATTTCCGGTGCGGCCTGTAAAAGGCGCGCGTCGCCCTGGTAGGCCGGGACGGCCTGCTCCGATATTCTAATTTTTTAAAGTCATTGGTTAAAGATCATTAGTTAAAGAATGGCGCTGGCGCGGTTTCCCGCACCAGCGTCAATTTTTTAAGCAGCCTTCGCTTCGGGATCAAAGCGGCCATAGAAGCTCTGACCTTTGTCGGCCATCTCGCGCAGCAGCGGCGGGCAAGCGAAGCGTTCGCCATACTGCGCAGCCAGCTGATCACAGCGCTCGGCCGCGTAGGGCGTACCGATGATGTCCAGCCAGCTGAGCGGCCCACCTGACCAAGGGGCAAAGCCCCAACCAAGGATCGCGCCCACGTCACCTTCGCGGATATCTTCCAGAACGCCTTCTTCGAGCGCGCGGACCGCTTCCAAAACCTGAGCGAACATCAGACGTTCCTGAACTTCGATCAGATCGGGCTGGTCTTCTGCATGCGGGTATTTCTCTTGCAAGCCTTTCCAGTATTCGGTGCGCTTGCCCTTTTCGTCGTAGTCAAAGAAGCCCGCGTTTGCTTTGCGCCCCAGACGACCCTCTTCCTCCATCCAGAAGATCAGATCGTCGCCCGGGTTTTCCGGATAGGCATCGCCCATCGCGGCTTTGGTTGCGCGAGCAATCTTGGCACCCAGATCAATCGAGGTCTCATCGTTCAACTGGATTGGCCCAACGGGGAAGCCCAACTGACGCGCGGCGTTGTCGATCAACACTGGGCTGACGCCCTCGGTGATCATGCGCAGACCTTCGTTGATGTAAGGAATGATGCAACGGTTGGCATAGAAAAAGCGCGCATCGTTGACCACGATCGGCGTCTTGCGGATCTGGCGGACGTAGTCCAGCGCCTTGGCCACCGCGCGATCACCGGTTTCCTTGCCTTTGATGATCTCGACCAGGAACATCTTCTCGACCGGCGAGAAGAAGTGGATGCCGATGAACTGATCTGGGCGCACGGATGCCTTGGCCAGATCGGTGATCGGCAGGGTCGAGGTGTTCGACGCAAAGATGCAGTCCTCGGGGATGATCGCCTCGACCTTCTTGGTCATCTCGGCCTTGACGCCCACGTCCTCGAAGACGGCTTCGATGATCAGATCACAGCCTTTGAGGTTGTCCAGATCCGGGGTCGCGGTGATGCGGGCCAGCATGGCTTCTTTTTTCTCAGCCGTGACCTTGCCGCGCTTCATACCTTTGTCCAGGTAGCTCTCGGTATAGGCCTTGCCCTTGTCCGCTGCTTCCTGGTCGCGGTCTACTAGAACCACTTCCATACCGGCTTGCGCCGACACGAGCGCGATACCGGCACCCATCATGCCTGCACCCAGAACGCCGATCTTTTTGACCGACTGATCCGGAACACCGGCAGGACGCACAGCGCCTTTTTCCAGCGCTTCCTTGTTCAGGAACAGCGAACGGATCATCGCACCCGAGGATGGATTCATCAGAACTGAGGTGAACCAACGCGCCTCGATCTTAAGGGCAGTGTCGAAATCGACAAGCGCGCCCTCGTAGACCGCGCTCAGCAGAGCTTTGGCCGCAGGGAATGCGCCTTGGGTCTTGCCGTTTACCATCGCCGATGCACCAACGAAGTTCATGAAGCCAGCGGGGTGGTAAGGCGCGCCGCCGGGCATCTTATAACCTTTCGCATCCCACGGCTTGACGATGTCTGCGTCCTTGGCGTTCAGTACCCATTCCTTGGCTGCGGCCATCGGGTCGGCTGCGATCTCGTCAATATAACCCGCGCCCTTGGCTTTCTTGACGTCCAGCATTTTGCCTTCCAGCAGCAGAGGAGCGGCGGCAATCGCGCCAACCTTGCGGACCATCCGGGTGGTGCCGCCCGCGCCGGGGAAGATGCCAACCATGATCTCGGGCAGGCCGTATTTCGCCTTGGGGTTTTCGGCCGCAAAGATGCGGTGCGTGGACAGCGGCAATTCCATACCGATGCCCGCTGCAGTGCCGGGCAGAACGGTAGCAATCGGCTTGCCGCCCTTCTTGGTCTTGGGATCCATGCCCGCCATCTCGATCTTGCGCAGCAGGGCGTGCATTTGCATCGTGCCCTCGAACAGACCTTTTGCCGGGTTGTCGCCCGCCTGTTCCTTCATCACTGCCAACAGGTTCAGGTCCATGCCCCCAGCAAATGACCCTTCCTTGCCTGACGTGATGACGATGCCTTTGACATCTTCATCCGCCAGCGCCTGATCAATGCAATCGCTCAGTTGCGCCAGCCCATCAAAGGACATCACGTTCATGGTTTTCCCGGGCACGTCCCAGGTAATAATGGCGACGCCGTCTGCGTCTTTGCTCAGAGTGAAATCAGTCATTGTCATCTCCAATCTGGTCAGCCGTCAGCGGGCTGCCATCCTTGCGGGTGAAGGCGAATCCGTTCTCGTCATCCTTCACCATCATGTCTATGTCGCTGTAATAGCCGGTCTCGGTCGGGGTCCGTGTGCCCACTACCAGAAAGGTCGCGGGCGCATCGGTTTTGTTCACAAGGTGGTGACCATTGGCCTCACCTGCGGGCCAAGCGGCGCAATCGCCGGGCTGCATCTCATGCTCACCATCGTCATCGATCAGCACGCAGGTGCCGCTGAGCATGATAGCAAATTCGTCCTGCTCCATATGGTAATGGCGCAGCGAAGACATGCCCTGCGGCTCAAGCCGCACGATGTTGACCCCGTATTGGGAAAGTCCGCCTGCATCACCCACACGCTGCACAAAACGACCCGCGGTCGCCTCGGCCAGTTTGCCGGGATAGGCCGAGCCGCCCTGAAACGGGATCTGAGAGAGATCCAGCTTGGGCATCAGACCCGCTCGATAATGGTTGCCGCACCCATGCCGGATGCAATGCAAAGCGTGGCCAGACCGGTTTCTTTGTCCTGACGCTCCAGCTCATCCAGCAGCGTGCCGATGATCATCGCTCCGGTTGCGCCCAGCGGGTGACCCATCGCGATCGAGCCACCATTGGGGTTGACCAGCGCCGGATCCACGTCAAACGCCTGTTGGAAGCGCAGCACGACCGAGGCGAAGGCTTCGTTGACTTCGAACAGGTCCAGATCGCCGATCTTCATGCCGTTGTCGGCCAGGATCTTCTCGGTCACCGGAACAGGGCCGGTCAGCATGATGGTCGGGTCGGTGCCAATCTTGGCGGTTGCCTTGATGCGCGCGCGCGGCTTGAGGCCGTACTTCTCACCAAATTCCTTGTTGCCGATCAGAACAGCCGCCGCACCGTCCACAATGCCTGAGCTGTTGCCGGCATGGTGGATGTGGTTCACGCGTTCAAGATGCGGGTACTTCAGCATCGCAACTTTGTCGAAGCCGGGCATCTGCTCGCCCATCATTTGGAAGGAAGGGTTCAGGGCTCCGAGGCTCTGCATGTCAGTGCCGGGGCGCATGTATTCGTCGCGGTCCAGAATGGTCAGGCCGTTCTGGTCTTTAACGGTGATGACCGACTTTTCGAACCGGTTGTCCGCCCATGCTTCTGCGGCGCGTTTTTGCGATTCAACCGCCAGAGCGTCGGCGTCATCACGGGAGAAACCGTACTCGGTAGCAATGATGTCGGCCGAGATGCCCTGCGGAACGAAATAGGTATCCATCGCCAGCGAGGGGTCAACGGCAATTGCAGCACCATCGCTGCCCATGGCAACGCGGCCCATCATTTCGACGCCACCTGCGATGTAAGCCTCACCTGCGCCGCCTTTGACCTGGTTCGCCGCGAGGTTCACAGCTTCCATGCCTGAGGCGCAGAAACGGTTGATTGCGAGACCGGGGATCGATTGATCCAGATCAGAGGCCAGAACAGCCGAGCGCGCAAGACAGCCGCCTTGCTCCATAACTTGGGTGACGTTGCCCCAGATCACGTCCTCAACGGCGTGGCCTTCGAGGTTGTTACGCTCTTTCATCGCGTTCAGGGTCAGGGCGGACAGGCGCACCGAGGTTACCTCGTGCAGGCTGCCATCCTTGCGGCCCTTGCCGCGCGGGGTGCGCAGGGCGTCATAGATATATGCTTCGGTCATGGGTCTTCTCCTCAAGCTCGATCCGACGGGTTGCCGGGCATCAGGTCATAGGGGTGTTTCCAGCCAGGCTGCTCGGACAAGCGAGACAGCCAGGCGTCGATATGGGGCCAGTCGGCGCGGTCAAAGCCGAATGGTTCGGGGTAATACAGATAGCTGCAGCAGCTGAGATCGGCGTTCGTGACATCGTCGCCAACAATCCAGTCGCGGCCGTTCAGATGATCGTTCAACACTTGGTAAGCGGCCTTCAGGCGCCCTTGATTGAAAGCGATCACATCGGGATTGCGGTGCTGTTCCGGCAGGAAATTGATCAGGAAGCGGGTCAGGCCGGCCATCGAGCTGAGTTTGTGATTGTCCCACAGCACCCAGCGCAGAACATCGTAATTCTCTTCCCGGTTCTTGCCACCGAACTTACCTGACTTCTCAGTCACATAGGTCTGAATGGCGCCAGACTGGCTCGTGCGGAAATCACCATTGATCAGGACAGGTGCTTCGCCCATTTCATTCACTTCGGCGCGAAACTCGGGCGTGCGAGTTACACCTTTGAAGAAGTCGACAAAGACCGGTTCCCACTCCAGCCCGGACATTTCCAGCGCCAGCGCAGCCTTGTAACTGTTTCCGCTTTCTCCGAAGCAATGAAGCTTGATGGTCATGTGATCGCCCCTCCCAAGGCGCATGGTGCGAAGTCGAATTTCGCGTATTTCGAGAAAGACGAACCATAAGGCTAAGCGCCATTGGGGTTTGTCTTTCTGAAAACACGCCCACCTGATTGAAGGTGGCTGATGTTTTTACCGTTTGCGATCATCCAGTTCTGAATTGAAGATACGCAGGCGGTGGGTCAGGTTGTCCTCGTTGATCACGCTGTTGAAATTCTCGAACAAAAACGACAGTGCCTCTCCTTCGTCTAATCCAGCCTCACGTGCGAATGCTTTGAGCTTGCGATACCCGTCCTCGGTCATTGCGACGGGAAAGCGGCGGGTCAGTCGAAAACGTTTTGGCATGTGGTTCCTCCGGTAAGTTGGGTCCGGGCAATGTTACCCGGACCCAGACTGTGATCAGAAGTTCGCTGCGTCCAGAGCCATGACCGTATCCGCGCCCGTCTGGATGCGCGACAGGTGCATCGCAGTCGCGGGCAGGCGGCGCGCCATGTAGAAACGACCGGTGTTGATCTTGGTCTCGTAGAACTCTTTGTCCGAGGCACCACCGTCCAGAGATTCCTGAGCGGCTTTGGCCATCTGCGCCCACATCAGACCCAGGCAGACATGGCCGAACATGTGCATGAAGTCGTAGGAGCCTGACAGTGCGTTGTTTGGGTTCTTCATGCCTTCCTGCATGAAGTACATGCCAGCGGACTGAAGGTCTTTGGACGCCGCTTTCAGCGGTTCGATGAACGCTTTGTCATAGGCTTCGTCCTTGCCACCGTTTTCCTTGCAGAAGGATTTGACCATTTCAAAGAAAGCCATGACATGCTTGCCGCCATCCTGTGCCAGTTTACGGCCGACAAGGTCCAGCGCCTGAACGCCATTGGCACCTTCGTAGATCATCGCGATGCGGGCGTCGCGGGTGTACTGTGACATGCCCCATTCCTCGATGTAGCCGTGGCCACCATAAACCTGCTGAGCCTGCACGGTCATGTCGTAACCTTCATCCGTCAGGAAGCCTTTGATGACCGGGGTCAGCAACGAGATCAGGCCGTCCGCATCTTTGTCACCCGAACGATGCGCCTTGTCGATCATAGTCGCGCCCCAAAGAATGAATGCACGTGCACCTTCGGTGAAGCTTTTCTGATCCATCAGGTTGCGGCGGATGTCGGGGTGCACGATCAGCGGATCGGCGGGGCCGTCCGGGTTCTTTGCACCAGTCACATCACGACCCTGCAGGCGGTCCTTGGCGTATTCGACGGCATTCTGGTACGCAGCCTCGGCCTGCGACAGGCCCTGCATGCCCACACCCAGACGTGCTTCGTTCATCATGGTGAACATGGCACGCATGCCTTTGTGCTCGTCGCCCAGCAGCCAGCCGGTGGCTTCGTCATAGTTCATGACGCAGGTCGAGTTGCCGTGGATGCCCATCTTTTCTTCGATCTTTCCGACCGAAACACCGTTACGCTCACCCGGTGTGCCGTCTTCGTTCACGATGAACTTGGGCACGATGAAGAGTGACACACCTTTGATGCCCTCGGGTCCTCCGGGGATCTTGGCCAGAACCAGGTGGATGATGTTATCGGCCATGTCGTGATCACCGGACGAGATAAAGATCTTCTGACCAGAGATTTTGTAGCTGCCGTCGCCCTGCGGTTCCGCCTTGGTGCGCATCAGGCCCAGATCGGTACCGCAATGCGGTTCGGTCAGGTTCATCGTGCCGGTCCATTCACAGCTGACCATGTTCGGCAGGTACTTATTCTTCTGCTCGTCGGTTCCGTGTGCCAAAATCGCCGACGCCGCGCCGTGCGTCAGGCCCTGGTACATTACGAATGCCTGGTTCGCGGCAGAGAACATTTCGCCAACAGCCGTACCCAGGACGTAAGGCATGTTCTGGCCGCCATACTCTTCTGGCATGTCGAGACCAGTCCAGCCACCTTCTTTCATCTGCTCGAAGGCGTCTTTGAAACCGGTGGGGGTATAAACGATACCATTTTCCAAACGGCATCCTTCGGTATCCCCGACCACGTTCAGCGGGTGCAACACGTTGGTGGCGACCTTGCCTGCTTCTTCCAAAACAGCGCCGGTGAAATCGGCTTCGAGTTCGCTGTACCCCGGAACGTCAGAGTCCGAGATTTTCAGAACATTGTGCAGAATGAACTGCGTGTCTTTGGTTGGCGCGTTGTAGACGGGCATGTGAAGCTCCCTTTAATTCATATGTCCGGGTGGCAGGCAGGCGAGGGGGGTTACTCGGCAGCCTTTTTGTCTTGTTTCATCGAGGCGATTACTTTCTCGCCCCAGCGCAACTGTTCTTTCAGGTCGTCGATCGCCTGCGTCAGTTCCTCACGACGCGCTTCCATGTCCTCCAGACGTTCGCACGCAATCTCATAGGTGCGGGACATCTGTGTCAGCTGTTGGTCGCCCACATGATACAGGTCCAGAAGCTGGCGGATTTCTTCAAGGCTGAAGCCAAAGCGCTTGCCGCGCAGGATCAGTTTCAGGCGTGCGCGGTCGCTTTTGGTGAACAGCCGTTTCTGGCCCTCACGGATTGGAAACAAAAGCTCTTTGGCCTCGTAGAACCGTAAAGTGCGGGGTGTGACATCATATGTCTCGCACATTTCGCGGATGGTCATCAGATCTTCGGTCATGGTCTTAGCACTCTCGTCACTGGCGTCTATGAAAGTCAGGTGCGCAGTCGATGCGCACGTTACAACACGTAGATGACGTTCACGTAATGTGAACGCTGCGTCACAAAATAAGTTTACGTAACTTCCGCATGCGTCAAGTCGCGGATTGCTGACTTTTTAGCGTTTAACGTAACGGAATTTGGATGTGTCAAACTCGAAGGTGCAGCCCGGCACGCACTAAGGTGCGCCCGGAAATTGCGGAGCTCGCGTCATTTTTTGGGTGTGCGACGGCACGCCGGCGGAATCACTTGAGTGATTTGGCCGTCTGGTCGCGCATCTGGGTCAGGGCATCAATTGCCTCATCCAGTTGCTGCTTTTGCTGGTTCAGTTCGACGATCTGCTTGTCGGCGACGTCGACAAAAGCACGCATCTGAACCTCGTTGCCCTCGTTTTCATAGATCAACAGCCACTGGCGGATATCTTCCAGCGAGAACCCATATTTGCGGCCACGCAGGATCAAAGTCATGCGTGCGCATTCCCGCGGACCATAATATCGCGACCTGCCTTCTCGGTCAGGTTGCAGCAATTCGATGTATTCATAGTAGCGCAGGGTACGCGGAGTCACATCGAACTCGGTGCACATCTCTTTGAATGACAAACGGTTGTCGGACATTCCTGATCTCCTCTGGCGCAGACTATGTTTTGTCAGCGGCAAGCGCAACCGGCGGGCTTGCTCTTTTGGCGGACACGGGCTCATAAAGGGATAAACCAAAAGAACGGATTCAAGTACATGGTCGACAAAGCCGCAATTGCGCGCCAGTTCATCGAGGCGATCCCGCATGCAAAGGCGCTGGGTCTTAAACTGACCTCAATCGGAAATGGCGAAGCGGGTATAACAATGCCCTACAGCAAAGAGCTTGTTGGCGATCCGCGCACCGGGGTGATCCATGGCGGCGCCGTTTTCGCTGCGTTGGATACCTGCTGTGGCGCCGCTGTCATGAGTCATCCGTCAGCTCCCGGCGGTACGGCGACGATTGACCTCAGGATCGACTACATGCGGGCCGCAACACCAGGGCAGACCATTACAACCCAGGCGACCTGCTATCATATTACGCGGAACGTCGCCTTTGTCCGCGCTACGGCGATGGACGAAGACCAAGGTCTTCCAGTGGCCACGGCTGCAGGGTCATTCACAGTGGAGGGTCTGTAATGGCGCGTTCTCGTCCCGAACCCGTCCAGGTCGTGAAACAGCGCCGGGATGCGGCACTGAATGCGATTGTCGATGGTGTGCCTTACATCCGGTTCCTCGACATCGGCTTTGACCGCCGCGGTGATGAGCTGACCGGTGTGCTGAACTTCGACAAGAAGCTGATCGGTAACCCGTTACTGCCCGCGTTGCACGGCGGTGTCACAGCGGCGTTTCTGGAAGTCACGGCCGTCATTACCCTTAGCTGGGATTTCTTGTTGCCGAAGATCGAAAGCGGAGAGCTGGATGCTAGCGATATCGCTGATTACGAAAAGGTACGCTTTCCAAAAACTGTCGATTTTACCGTTGATTACCTGCGGTCTGGTCTGCCGCGGGACGCCTATGCACGCGCGTTCATCAGCCGGTCGGGACGTCGGTATGCCTCGGTTCGGGTTGAGGCTTGGCAGGACAATCACGCGCGGCTTTTTGCACAGGCTTCGGGGCATTTCCTGATGCCGCAACCCAACGCAGACGGAAAATAACCCGCAATGCAGGACACTTCGGCACCCATTACGCATAAGCGGGTGCTCAGGATTGCAGCTCCGATTGTGCTGTCCAATGCAACGGTCCCAATCCTGGGGGCGGTGGACACCGGTGTTGTGGGGCAGTTGGGGCAAGCAGCTCCAATCGGTGCCGTTGGCATGGGCGCTGTTATTCTGGCCACGATCTACTGGGTGTTTGGTTTCCTGCGTATGGGAACAACAGGTCTGGCGGCTCAGGCGCGCGGTGCAGGGGACACGGCGGAAACCGGCGCCTTGTTGATGCGTGGGTTATTGCTGGGCGGCGTGGCGGGTCTGTTCTTTATCCTGACACAGGTCTGGGTGTTCTGGGGGGCATTCGCCCTGTCGCCGGCCAGCCCAGAAGTTGAGTCGTTGACCCATGCCTATCTGGAAATCCGTATCTGGGGGGCTCCGGCGACGATTGCGTTATATGCCGTGACCGGTTGGTTGATCGCGGTTGAACGCACGCGCGGAGTGTTCGTTCTGCAGGTCTGGATGAATGGGCTGAACATCGTTCTGGACCTGTGGTTTGTTCTGGGCCTTGGCTGGGGTGTCGAAGGTGTGGCCATCGCCACGCTGATCGCTGAATGGACCGGACTGGCGCTGGGTCTATGGTTGTGCCGCGACGCGTTTGCAGGAAATCAATGGCGGGACTGGCCGAGAATATTCGACGCCACGCGTCTGCGCAGGATGATGCAGGTGAATGGCGATATTATGGTTCGCTCAGTTTTGTTGACCGGGGCGTTCACCACCTTCCTGTTTGTCGGGTCAGACTTGGGCGACGTCAATCTGGCGGCCAATCAGGTGCTGCTGCAATTCCTTGAGATCACCGCGTTTGCTTTGGATGGTTTCGCCTTTTCTGCAGAGGCACTGGTGGGCAGTGCGGTCGGGGCGCGAGACCGCGCTCAGGTCCGGCGCGCGTCGATCATGGCCTCGCAATGGGGCGTTGGCGGTGCCTTTGCACTGGGTCTGATCTTCTTTTTCGCGGGGCCCGCGCTGATTGATCTGATGTCGACTGCGCCCGAAGTGAGGGTGGCCGCGCGCGAATTCCTGTTCTGGGCCGCGCTTGCGCCGGTGATCGGCGTGGCAAGCTGGATGTTCGACGGCATCTATATCGGTGCCACGTGGACGCGCGCCATGCGGCAGGCGATGATACAATCGGTCGCGATCTATGTGGTCGCCCTGTTCCTGCTGGTGCCTGCCTTTGGCAACCACGGTCTATGGGCTGCGCTGATGGTTCTGAACATCGCACGGGGGCTTACGCTTGGGTGGCGTTACCGCAAGCTGGAAATGCAAATCGCCTAAAGCAGTGACAGCAGGTTTTCGGGCGGACGACCAATAGCGGCCTTATTGCTGGCCACGGCCAAAGGGCGTTCGATCAGGATGGGGTTTTCCGCCATGGCTTGAAACAAGTCATCGTCTGGTGTCGTTTTCGTCAGGCCCAGTTCTTTAAAGCGCTTTTCGCCCGTCCGCATCATCTCGATGGCCGGAATTCCCAATTGGGACAGCACGGCGCGCAACTCTTCGACTGACGGCGCATCCTCCAGATAATTTCGAACCTCGACCGTTGCACCGTTTTTTTCCAGCAATGCAAGTCCGGCGCGGGATTTCGAACAGCGCGGGTTGTGCCAATACTTGATCACAGCCAGTCCTCTCGTTTGCTGCCAACGGCCTGATCGACCGACGTGAAACCGTCCTGCCTCAGCAGGTCATCCAGGCCTTGGGCAATCTCTGCTGCCAGCGAAATGCCGCCGTAGACCATAGCTGTATAGAACTGTACGGCTGAAGCCCCGGCGCAAATTTTGGCATATGCCTGCTTTGCTGACCCGATCCCGCCAACGCCGATCAGCGGGATTTTCCCATCGGTCAGTTGGCTGAGCCGCGCCAGCACGTGGGTTGATTTCTGGAACACAGGTGCGCCGGACAGCCCGCCCGCTTGGCCCTTGTGGGCACTGCGCAGGCCGTCGCGCGACAGGGTGGTGTTGGTTGCAATCACCGCATCGACGCCGGTTTCGCGGGCTACTTCGGCGATGTCCTGCAATTCGGTCTCGGTCAGGTCGGGGGCAATCTTTAGAAAGATCGGCAGAGGACGGGGCAGAGCGTCGCGGGTTTCAATCACGCCGCTTAACAGAGCAGATAGCGCTGCTTTGCCCTGCAGATCCCGCAGCTTTTCCGTATTCGGGGATGAGACATTGACGGTTGCAAAATCCAAATGCGCGGCGCAATGAGACAGAACTTTTGCAAAATCACCTGCGCGGTCATCACTGTCCTTGTTGGCACCCAGGTTCAGGCCGATCACCGCGTCCTTTGGACGGTCAGCCAAACGGCGGGCCATGACCTCCATGCCTTCGTTGTTGAAACCGAACCGGTTGATGGCGGCCATGTCTTCGGTCAGGCGGAACAGGCGGGGTTTTGGATTACCGGGCTGTGGGCGCGGTGTCACGGCGCCAACCTCGATAAACCCAAACCCGGCGCGGGACAGCGGCGTAAGAACCTCGCCGTTCTTATCAAACCCAGCGGCCAGTCCCACAGGGTTTGGCAAATCCAGTCCCGCAACTTGAGTGCGCAGCCGAGGCGACGTCACAGGACCCGGGGCAGGAGCCAAACCGGCTTTTAGCGCCTTGATCGACAGGCTGTGTGCGGTCTCAGGATCCAAGCGGTGCAGGGCTGCCAGGCCCAGTTTTTCCGTCAGTTTCATCCGAATGCCTCTCCGACTTGGGCAGGGGCGCATCTTATGAGCCGAGAGGTCACGACCGCGGCTTGCCGGTGCACGACGGCTTTTTGATATGCAGGGTCTGTCACCATTTCCAAGAACGCGTTCGCAGAGGGGTATCGGGCGATGAACACTGCGTCCCAGTCTTCGTTCTGCGGGCCGATCAGCGTTGTTTCAAACTCGCCGCGCCATAGTATCGAGGCACCAAGGCGCGCAATGATCGGTGCTGTTTCCGAGCCGTAGTTGCGATAGGCCTGCGCGCCGGTCAGGCCGGCGTCGGCAAGTTTGTGCCCTGCGGGATACGCGGCATCGTCACGAAACTTAACAAGGTTCAGCATTTCGATCGGGTGGTTCCGATCGAGGTCCTTGAAGGCCTCAAACTGGGCACGCTCCGGATCGACAAAATCGGTCATTTCATTTCCTTCGGAAATTGGTGAACCGTTCCATCAAAGGGGAGGGGGTGCGACCAAACGATATCGCTCATACGAATCTGCCGGTAGAGATGTGGGAACAACGCGTCACCGCGTGAGACTTCCCATTTCAGGTCGTCGCCCATCGCATCAACGTCACAAGCCAGCAGGGTCAAACCTTCGACACCGGCGAAATGTTTGGCGGCTGTTTCTGCGGCCTGTTCGGCGGTTGAGAAATGGACATATCCGTCAGTGACATCAATTGGCGCGCCATCCGATGCACCTTGCGCCTGTAACGTGGCCCATTCGTCGGCCCTAAAAATTTTGTAAATCAGCATGCGGTCGTGATGCACCGGGCCTCGGGTAGAATCAAGCCGGATTTCCCCCTTTGACTCTCGGCGTCGCGCGTCGCAACATCTCCGCAATTAACAATAGGGAGTTAAACTATGCTCACCCGTCTTTTGACATCTGCCGCCGCGCTCAGCCTGACCGCAGGCATGGCATTTGCCGAGTACAAACTGACGATTCTGCACACCAACGATTTCCACTCGCGTTTTGAGCCGATCAACAAATACGACAGCGGTTGCGGTGATGAAGACAATGCCGAAGGCAAGTGCTTTGGCGGTTCCGCGCGCTTGGTCACTGCGGTCGAGGAGGCACGTGGCCGTGCCGAAAACTCGATTCTGGTTGATGGCGGAGACCAGTTTCAGGGATCGCTGTTCTATACTTATTACAAGGGCAAGGTCGCGGCCGAGTTTATGAACAAGCTGGGCTATAACGCGATGACAGTGGGTAACCACGAATTCGACGACGGCCCCGAGGTTCTGCGCGGCTTTGTTGACTCGGTCGATTTCCCTGTTCTGATGTCCAATGCGGATATTGCGGACGAAGAGTTGCTGACCGACAAAATCAAGAAATCGACCGTGATCGAAGTTGGCGGCGAAAAGATCGGCCTGATCGGCCTGACACCTATCGACACTGATGAGCTTGCCTCGCCCGGTCCGAATATCTCGTTCTCGGACCCGGTGCCTGCGGTTCAGGCTGAGGTGGATAAGCTGACCGGTGAAGGCGTCAACAAGATCATCGTTCTCAGCCACTCGGGCTACGGTGTGGATCAGCGCGTTGCGCAGGAAACCACCGGAGTTGACGTGATCGTAGGTGGCCACTCGAACACATACCTGTCGAACACCTCGGACAAGGCCGCTGGCCCGTACCCGACCGTGGTAAACGGCGTGCAGATCGTTCAGGCCTATGCCTACGGCAAATTTCTGGGTGAGCTGAATGTGACCTTTGACGATGACGGCAACGTGGTCGAGGCCGCTGGCGAGCCGCTGATCATGGACAACACCGTCACCGAGGATCAGGCCGCGCTGGATCGTATTGCCGAGCTGGCCGTGCCATTGGATGAAATCCGCAACAAAGTGGTTGCAAACTCTGCCGATGCCATCGAAGGCGACCGCGCTGTTTGTCGTGTTCAGGAATGCCAGATGGGCAACCTTGTGGCCGACGCAATGTTGGCACGCGTCGCGGATCAGGGCGTTAAGATTGCGATTGCCAACTCGGGTGGTCTGCGGGCTTCGATCGATCCGGGCGACGTGACCATGGGCGAAGTGCTGACCGTGCTGCCGTTCCAGAACACGCTGTCGACCTTTGAGATAAGCGGCCAGGGCGTCATCGATGCGCTGGAAAACGGCGTCAGCCAGGTGGAAGAGGTCAAAGGCCGCTTTCCGCAGGTTGCTGGCCTGACCTTCACCTGGGACCCGGCCGTTGCGCCGAACGAAGGGCGTATCGCTGAGGTCATGGTTGCCGACGGAGACGGGTTTGTTCCCATCGATCCGGCCGCGACTTATCTGGTGGTCACCAACAACTATGTCCGCAATGGCGGTGACGGCTACAAGATGTTCTCGGGCGACGACAAGAACGCCTATGACTTTGGCCCCGATTTGGCAGATGTAACGGCGGAATACCTGGCCGAAAACGCGCCTTACACGCCCTATCTGGATGGGCGGATCAAGCAGAAGTAAATCTGCTTCGATAAACAAACAAAAGGCCGCGTTTGACGCGGCCTTTTCAGTCTTATGGTCAGAAACGGCTTGGTGGCGCTCCACTCGGTGTCGGCAAAAAAGTCATTAACCTACAGTTTCTGAAGAAGGGGCAAGGCCTATGTGCGGACGGTTTGCCGTAACACTTCCCAACGATGCGATGGCGCAGCTTTTTTCGGCGCGCCCGGCTAACACTTTGCCACCGGTCCCGAATTTCAACGTCTGCCCGACCAATCAAGTGCACGTGGTGCGCGCGGGCGAAAACGGACGCACGCTCGACCCGCTGCGCTGGGGGTTTTTACCCCATTGGTACAAGGCCGAAAACGCGGGGCCTTTGCTGATCAATGCCCGGGCTGAAACGCTGGCTGAAAAGCCCGCCTTTCGCGCTGCATGCCGGGAACGCCGCTGTCTGATCGCCGCTACAGGGTTTTATGAATGGACCAAGACGGAACAGGGGGAAAGGTTGCCGTGGTATATTTTCCGAAAGGACGGTGCACCGATTGCCTTTGCCGGCGTCTGGCAGGATTGGGGTCCTGAGGAGGCGCGGCAGGGTACTTGCGCCATCGTGACAACAGCCGCCAACCGAAACCTCAGCACGATCCACCACCGCATGCCTTTGATTCTGGAACCCGATGACTGGCCGCTGTGGCTGGGTGAGGCCGGAAAAGGTGCGGCGCGTCTGATGCAGCCGGGGGCCGAGGATATCCTCAGCTATCATCGGGTCGATCCGGCCGTGAATTCTAACCGCGCCAGCGGGCCGGCGTTGATTGAACGGTTCGAAACCTAGGTCCGACTTTCCATTCTCAGCTTTGCGGGATAGACCTCTGACATGGTTCTGAAATTCGACAGCCTGCCCAATCTCTATGCGCATGAATTCGATACGGTGATCGACGTGCGCAGCCCGGCGGAATTTGCCGAGGACCATCTTCCCGGCGCCATTAGCCTTCCCGTTTTGGACAACGAGGAACGCGCCCGTGTCGGCACGATCTATGTTCAGGAAAGCCCATTTTTGGCGCGCAAACTCGGGGCTGCACTCGTGTTTCGAAATGCAGCCAATCACATCGAGAACAGCCTGTCTCATCACGAAGGCGGGTGGCGGCCGCTGGTGTATTGCTGGCGTGGCGGTCAAAGATCAGGGTCATTCACCTGGATGTTGCAACAGATCGGCTGGCGGGCCGAAGTGGTCGAAGGTGGCTATCGAACTTATCGCCGGTTAGTGAATCGGTATCTTTATGATGACCCGCTACCGCATCATCTAATCGCGTTGGACGGATATACCGGCACGGCTAAGACCGAATTGTTAGCGCGCCTTGTCGCACGTGGCGTACAGGTTCTGGATCTGGAAGGATTGGCTAACCATCGCGGATCCTTACTGGGTGAAATGCCCGGCGGCCAACCCAGCCAAAAAGCGTTCGAGTCCGCGCTTGCTGCTGCGCTTTGCCTTCTGGACACGTCGCGCCCGGTGTTGGTCGAGGCAGAGTCTTCGAAAATCGGGTCCTTGATCCTGCCGCCAACGTTATGGACGGCCTTACGCCAAGCCCCGCGCATTCAGATTACGGCGTCCATTCAGGCACGTTCGGATTATTTGGTGTCCGCTTATGACGACGTTCTGTCGGATTATGAACGCCTCCGTGATCGCCTGTCGCCGCTGCGGTTTCATCGCGGGCATGATGTGGTGGATGGTTGGCTTGACCTGATTGATGCGGGCGACAAACGGGGACTTACTCAAGCGCTGATTGAACAGCATTATGACCCTGCATACTCAAAATCCAGCCGCGTGCGCACGGCGGACGTCATCGCAAATGTCCATGCACCAACGCTGGATGAAGCCGGTTTGACCCAAACTGCCGCGCAGATCGAAGCCATTTTGGGTCAGCTTTGAATGTTAAGCCCCGGTGCTTCGGTCATGTACCCAATGATTGCGGCCGGATATCCTGCCTCGCGCAACGCTTCGCAAATAGTCTGTCCTTGATCCACCGGGATCGCGGCCAATAGGCCCCCAGCGGTCTGCGGGTCGAAAAGCAGGTCGGCTTTGCCGCCCGTTGGCAACTCGGGTGTAATTGCGCGATTGTCATCAAACAGGGTTGACCGGACGCCTCGGGCAGCCAGTTCTATTGCGCCATCCATTGCCGGAACCGCCTCAAGGTTCAGAGTAGCACCACACCCCGAGGCTTCGGTAATACCCAATAGATGCCCCGCAAGACCAAAGCCTGTGACATCGGTCATTGCATGCGCGCCAGCCAAAATCTCAGAGGCTTTGCCTTGTGGCTGAACCATCTGTGCAAGAGCCGCCGAAACCCATTCACCTCTGGCTGCGCCCGCCATCTCTGCTGCCATCAGAACGCCGCTGCCCAATGGTTTAGATAGGATCAATGCATCACCGGGCCGCGCGCCGGCCAGAGTGATCGGTTCGGCGTCGCACAGGCCAGTTAGGGTGAAGCCAATCGTCATCTCGTCACCCATCGAACTGTGGCCGCCGACGATCTCAGCCCCTGCATCGCGGATGACGTCGCTTGCTGTTGCCATAACCTCGGTCATGGTGCGACGCTGCAGGGTTGGCGACATGCGGGGCAGGATGATCGTTGCCGTGGCAGCCTGAGGTTGGGCGCCCATCGCCCAGATGTCGCCAAGGGCGTGAACCGCGGCTATTCGGGTCATCAGGACAGGATCGTCGAGGAAGCTGCGCAAATGGTCCGAGGTCATGACCTGCCGCGTGCCTCCGGTCTGCAACAGGGCGGCATCATCGCCGGGCAGGGGTGTGACATCTGCACGAATGGGGGCGGGCAGGTCGGCAAGCGCAGTTTGCAGCGCGCCGCGCCCGACTTTGGCACCGCAGCCGCCGCACATGGGTTTTTCACCTAAGGCTTGGGTAAGACCGGCCGCGTGGTCGCGGGGCAACGCCGGTGGTTTCATCTGCGGCAGGTCGCGGAACTTGTTCATAAAGTTCTGGTCAATGTGGTTTTTCCATTTCCACATCAACGACCCGCTGAACGAGGTTCCCAACCGCTCTCCCAGCGCGGACTTGCCGCCCAGCGAGATCAGCTTGAGATAATCCTTTTGCGGCTCATACCGTCGCAGGTCACCGGACCCCAAAGCTGCCCTTAAGTTATCAAACAATACAGGGGCCTCACGCACGGCATAAACACCTGCTTTGGGGCGGGGGTTTTCGTTCAGATGTGCGCAGTCACCGGCGGCAAAAATGGACGGATCGCTGGATTGCAATTGCGCGTTTACACGTATGAAGCCGCCCTGAAGGTCCAGCCCCGTGTTGGCGATCCAGTCATAGGGTTTCGCACCGGCGGCACCGGTCACAAAGCTTGCCGGGATTTGGCGGCCATCCTCAAGCGCAACGTGGTCCTGAGCGATCAGAGAAACGGATGCCTGTTCGATAACTTCTATGCCCAGATCAGCCATCGCCTTGCGAACGATCACTGCAGACTTGGGATGCGTTGCTGTCAGAGCTTGCGCATTGTCAATAAGGGTCAGTTGCGCGGTGCGGCCTTTGCTACGCAGCGCAAACGCCATGGCCATGATAAGCTCGGCCCCGGCCACACCGCCGCCGATCACAGCAACCGAGGCGTCGCCTGGTCCCCCCAGATATTCGGCCCATTTGGCAGCGAATGTACCCAGTGGCTTTGCCGGAACGGCATGTTCGGAAAAACCGGGTAGGGCGGGCATGTCCGAGGTGATCCCCACATTGACTGACGCAACATCAAATGCCACTGGCGGACGGTTTGGCACATGAACCTCGCGCCGGTCAGTGTCGATGCCGGATACCGCACCCAGAATGACCCGCGCACCGGCAAAGCGGGCAAGCCTGACCAAATCAATGTCTAGCTCCTCACGCAGATAATGCCCGGCGGCAAAGCCCGGCAGCATCCCTGAATATGGCGCGGTGGGGCCGGGGTTGATCACCGTAACCCGCGCGCCGGGCAGGGGGTTCATCCCCCACTTGCGCAGCAACAACGCATGGGTGTGGCCCCCGCCAATGAGAACCAGATCGCGGGTTAATGGTAGCGGTGGGTGGTGCATTAAATTCAGGACTTACTGTGTTCAGGGACGTCTTCGACCTGCTCAACCGCGTGCGTGGCCCAAAGCTCATCCTCGCCTGCGTCCGGCAGATCGTTGGGCTTTTCATGACGGTGAATGTGCCATTTGGCAATGAACAGGGCCGTGATCGGAGCGGTCAGGAACAAAAACAGAGTGATCAGAAGCTCGTGCAGCGACAGATGCTCTTCTATCAGTATCGAGTGGCAGATCGATGCCAGCAACACGCCCCCCACGCCCAGCGTCGTCGCCTTGGTGGGCGCATGCAGGCGGGACATCGGGTCTTTCAGCTTGATCATCCCGTATGAGCCGACAAAGCCGAATATGCCTGAGACGACCAGGAAGAAGGCGATCAGTATTTCGAAGATGAAACCCATGATGCCCTCACTCGATAATATTGCCGCGCAGCATGAACCGCGCGTAGGCAACTGTTGAGACAAAACCCAGCATGGCGATGATCATGGCGGATTCGAAGAAGATTTCGGTTCCCAATTGCAGGCCGTACAGGATCATCAGGGCGATCGTGTTGATGACCATCGTATCCAGCGCAAGAACTCTGGTGCCGACGCCGTCAGCGGTGATGATGCGCCAGAGGCACATCATGACGGCCGCCCCGAAACATGCAAAGGCAAAAAAGATCGCATAATAGATCATTCGAAAATCTCCTTCAGGCGACGTTCGTAACGGCTTTTGATTTGATCTCGCACGGCGTCAGGGTCGGGTGCATCCAGACAATGCACCAGCAGGTTATGTCCTTGCGCAGACAGATCGCTGCTGACGGTGCCGGGTGTCATGGTGATTGTACCTGCCAGCACCGTGATCGCCTCGGGGGTGCGCAATTCCAGCGGGACACAGATCCAGGCCGGCTGACGATCTGCGTCGCGTTTGAAGAGGATGATGCGGGCGACAGTGACGTTGGCGACAACGATGTCCCACAGTACGACCAGAATGTATTCGACGACCATGGGCCAGTTGCGCAGCTTTGGACGATCAGGCCAGTAAGGCTGCGTGATGAAGGGGATGATGATGCCTAGGATCAGACCGAATACCACAGAATTCAGCGTCAGATTGTTGGCCAGTAAGACCCAAACGACCGTCAAAAGAAAGGTCAGATGCGGGTGGGGGAATATCCGGTGCAGAAGTCTGATCATGCGTCGCCTCCCAAAACGGCTGCGATGTAGTTCTCGGGTGTGAACAATTGTTCGGCCGTCTTATTGGTATACTCCAGCGCAGGTCCGGCAAACAGGGTCAGCAGCACAAGGCCCATCGCCATTGCGAATACGGCGGTGAAGGCCAGTCCGGGGTTTGGCTCGGGCGCAGGAGTGTGCGGGGTGTCTTCTTCGTTTTCCGGGTCCATTTCAGTGTTGTGCTGAGCATCGTGGCTTTTCCAGAAGATCAAGGAGCCTGCCCGGGCAAGACCCACGATTGTGACGAAGGATCCGATCAGGATTACGGCCCAGATGGCGTTTGCATCCGGCGCGTCGCGGGCCGCATCCAAAACCAAAAGCTTGCCGATGAAACCCGACAGCGGCGGCATGCCCGCAAGCGCTATGGCGCCCACGAAGAACAGCGATGAGATCAGACCCGATTGCGGCATCGGCGCAGTTGGAGCAATCGCCCCGCCGCGACGCTCCATCACCAGATCGGCAACAAGGAACATGAGCGCGGTCGCCAGGGTCGAATGATAGACATAGTACAACGCAGCGGCTGTCGCCGTTTCAGTGAACAACGAGATCGCAATCAGCAAGGTTCCCATCGAGGTGATGGCACAGAACGCGACCATTCGTGCGATATGCTGAGCGCCCAGAATGCCGATGGCACCGACGGCCAACGTCACCAATGCGGCAGGTTGCAGCCATGCGCCGACGAGACCCTGCGTTGCCTCAACTTCGGGCCCGAAGCCCAGCGTGTACATCCGCAGGATCGAGTAGGCACCGACCTTGGTCATGATCGCAAACAGGGCGGCGACGGGTAGCGGCGCGCTGGCATAGCTCGCTGGCAACCAGAAATGCAGCGGAAGTACGGCGGCCTTAATACAGAACACCAGCAGCAGCAAAACCGCACCAACCCGCAGCAGGGCTGTGTCATCTGCTGGCAGTTCGGCCACGCGCAGCGCCATATCCGCCATGTTCAACGTCCCGGTCACGGCGTAAAGCGTGCCCAAAGCAAACAGGAACAGGGTGGAACCAAGCAGGTTATAAACCACGTATTGCACCCCGGCTTTAAGCCGCACCGCGCCGCCGCCATGTGTCATCAGACCGTAAGAGGCAATCAGCAGAACTTCGAAGAACACGAACAGGTTGAAGGCATCGCCGGTCAGGAATGCGCCGCAGACGCCCATCAGCTGAAAATGGAATAGGGCATGAAAGTGCTTGCCCCTCTCGTCCCAGCCGGATGCGATGGCGTAGAGCACGATGGGCAACGCTAATAACGCCGTAAGAAGCACCATCATGGCCGACAGGCGGTCCAGCACCAGAACGATACCAAAGGGCGCGGGCCAGTTGCCCAGCTCATAGACCTGAATATCACCACCTGACGCCTGTGCGGTGATGGTCAGGGCAATACCCAGCAGGGCCACCACACCGGCGACCGAAAAGATGCGCTGCAGGTCCAGGTGAAATCGCAGGACCATGATGATAAACGGGGCCAGTATCGCGGGCAGGACGATCGGCGCAACGATCCAGTGGTTCATGCGTCTTCTCCCGGCGCGTCCACGCTGTCCTGCGCGGTCATGTCGATATGGTCATCCTTCGAGGACAGGTAGGCGCTGAGTGCGATCATCACGATCACCGCGGTCATCCCGAACGAAATCACGATAGCCGTCAGCACCAATGCCTGCGGCAGCGGATCAGTATATGGCACTTCTTCGTATTTGTTCAGAACGGCAGGCGCATCCAAAGCCAGACGGCCGGTTGCGAACAGGAATACGTTCACGGCGTAGGTCAGCAGGGAAAGACCCAGAATGACAGGGAAGGTCCGGCGGCGCAGGATCAGGAAAATCCCCGCAGCAGTCATGACACCAACAGCAGAGGCTACGAGCGCTTCCATCAGCTCTGCTCCTTTTCTTGATCTTCTTCTGGTCGATCGTCCCGCAATGGGTTGATGTCCATCGGGAACTCCTGCGCCATGCCCGGCTGCCACGCAAAGCGTGACAAGCTGTCCAACGCCAGCATCACCGCACCCAAGACCGCCAGGAAGACACCGGTGTCAAACAGGATGGCGGTGGCCCATTCGAACTCTTCCAGCGGGGGCCAGTGGATATAGCCAAAATCGCTGGTCAGGAATGGCCGCTCGTTGAACCAAGCACCCAGCCCTGTAGCCGCAGCAATCAGAACGCCCCAGCCGATAGAGCCATGGTAGTAGAACCTCTGGCGTTCGATGGCCCAGGTATAGCCGCTGGCCATGTATTGCATCAGGAAGGCGATTGCGACGACCAAACCGGCGATAAAACCGCCGCCTGGCTGATTGTGCCCGCGGAAAAAGATATAGGCCCCGACCATCAGCGCGATAGGCATCATCATCCGGGTCACTACCACCATCATTAATGGGTGCGAGTCCCCCGATTGCGGCCAATGCGGTTTCCGGTTCAGCAGATAGCCACGGACATTGGTGCCCAGAACGGCTTCGGTCAGGGCAAAGATGATCAGCGCGGCAATGCCCAGAACAATGATTTCGCCGAAGGTATCAAAACCCCTGAAGTCTACGAGGATGACGTTGACCACATTGGTGCCGCCACCGCCTTTGTAGGAATTTGCCAGATGGAATTCCGAGATTGTCGGAAAGGCAAAGTCCCGTAGCAACAGCGCATAGATCAGAGCCCCCGATCCGATGCCAGCAACGACCGAGATCGCCGCGTCGCGCCACCGCCGTGCGGCGCTGCTGTCCCAGGGAGTATCCGTGGGTAGGAAGTTCAGCGACAGCAGCAGCAGGATCATCGTGACCACTTCGACCGAGATCTGTGTAAGTGCCAGATCTGGGGCAGACAAATAGTTGAAGGCCATTGAGACGATCAGACCCACAACACCGATCAGCACCAGCGATAACAGGCGATTACGGTGGAACCACATGATTGCCAGTGTCGCACCGACAAGGCAGATCCACCCGATCAACGGAATGATCTGAATGGGCAACGCCTCACGTGTCTCGGGACCAATCGTGCCGCTGGTATAAGCATAGTACCCAAGGCCGATCGTGAAGGCGATCATGATGACTGCATAGCGGCTGAGGACGCCGTTATGCAGCGTGTCGGTGACCACTTGGCTGATCTTTGTCAGTGTCGCTATCACCGCGTCAAAGATCACCTTGGCCTCGGGTCTTGGAAGTGCATTCCACAGTTTTTCTTCATGCTTGTGTAAGCTCAGCAGGAACAGACCGCCAAGCGTCGCGACCACCGACATGTACAGAGCAGGCGTGAAGCCGTGCCACAGTTTTAGCGAATAGTACGGCAGCTTTTCACCGCCGATGACCGCGCTGGATACGACCGCAACCAATGGGCCCACGATGGCGGCAGAGTTCAATCCGATCAGCACCACCAAGACTACGAGGAATGCAGGGGCCAGCCACAACCCGACAGGCGGGTCATGCGGGTGCGCTGGATAATCATGACGCTCGGGGCCCATGAACACGTGACTGACAAAGCGGAATGAATAGGCCGCTGAAAACAGCGCGGCCAGCAATGCCAGCCCCGGGACCAGGTAGTGAGAGTGCATCCACGTCGTGTGCACTGTCTCTTCCAGCATCATTTCTTTGGACAGGAATCCGTTCAGGGGCGGTATGCCCGCCATCGACAGCGCAGCGATTGTTCCAATCGTAAAGGTGATCGGCATCAGATGACGCAGGCCGCCCAAACGTTTGATATCACGCGTCCCGGTTTCGTGATCCACGATCCCTGCGGTCATGAACAGCGCACACTTGAAAGTCGCGTGGTTGATTATGTGGAAAATCGCTGCGACGACAGCGATCTTTGTGCCAAAGCCCAGCAACATGGTGACCAGCCCCAGATGCGACACGGTCGAGAATGCCAGCAATGCCTTCAGATCATCCTTGAACAGCGCAATCACCGCGCCGATCAGCATGGTAATAAGTCCAGTTGTTGCAACAATGTAGAACCAGGCGTCTGTGCCTGCCAAAACCGGCCACATCCGGGCCATCAGGAACAACCCGGCTTTTACCATCGTGGCCGAGTGCAGATAGGCCGAAACGGGCGTCGGAGCGGCCATTGCGTGGGGCAGCCAGAAATGAAACGGGAACTGCGCTGATTTTGTGAAGCACCCCAGAAGGATCAGGATCAGTGCAGGCAGGTAATAGGGCGAGGTTTGGATCAGCTCTTTATTTTGCAGGATAACGCTCAGATCATATGACCCAACGATGTTACCCAGGATCAGCATCCCGGCAATCATGGCCAACCCGCCAGAGCCCGTCACCGCAAGCGCCATCCGCGCACCTTGGCGTCCTTCGGGCAGATGTTTCCAATACCCGATTAACAGGAATGAACTGAGTGACGTAAGTTCCCAGAAAATTAGCAAAAGCAGTATGTTGTCCGATAGAACAATCCCGACCATTGCGCCCTGAAACAACAAAAGATAAGTGTAGAACTGCCCCATCGGGTCTTCGCGCGAAAGGTAAAATCGCGCGTAAAGGATGATCAGCAATCCGATCCCAAGGATCAGCAGGGCGAATAAAAAACCCAGCCCGTCCAGCATGAAATTAGCGTTCAAGCCAAGTGCGGGTATCCACTCGAACCGGGCGGTCACTACATCGCCTCGCATCACCGACGGAATGTGGATCAACAGACCCATCAGCGCCAGAAATGTCGTCAACCCAGCAGCGGAAGCCGCTGCATTTCGTCCTGCCCTGATCAGAAGGGCTGGAAAAACAGCGCCGAGAAAAGGAAGGGCCGCGATGAGGAATAGGGACAAGTGCGATACTCCGTTCTTGGCGGTCAAGTGGTACTGATTTTGTACGGATAATTTTCTTACTGTCCAGCTAATACAATTTTTTGCCGCGCTCCGTTGGGATGGGCCGCGGTGTTTTTCAGCAAATAGATGACGTGAACTTGAACTGCCCAAACAATTTCAGCGCGGATTCCAATTCTGCGCTGTGATAGAAACGCCATGTCAGGTCAGGAGGGTGCGACGTGGCCGGAAGCTTGAACCGATCCCGCAGGTGGATCCTGATCGGAGGCTGCACTGCAGTGGCTGGTGGATTCGCGATACGTGAATACCGGCTTATTCCACCTGACTACGCGGGACGGCAGCTTAGCGTGCAGGATGCGCACACGCAGGCCGTATCCGGAGCCGTATTGTTGCTGGACATTCGCACCCCAAAAGAATGGCAATCCACCGGGATCGGAGAGGGCGCGCAGTCTTTGGACATGCGCCGCGACGATTTCATTCCCGCTCTGACGCAACTTGTCCAAGGCAACAAGGGCGCGGCAATCGCTTTGATCTGCGCGCGCGGTGTACGTTCGGCACGGTTGAGCAACCGGCTGACCGAAGCCGGGTTTACGAATATCATTGATGTGCCGGAAGGTATGTTAGGTTCGGCCGCAGGGCCGGGATGGGTACGTGCCGGATTGCCGGTCCGCGACTATGACAGGAGTGCAGTATGATCCGGGAAATGACGCTGGCAACGGGATTGGCGCTGGCCGGGCAATCGGGGCTTGCCGCATGTGCCGACCTTGAGGGCATGTGCGAGATCGCCTCGGGAGGGTATCACATCGAACTGCCCAAAGATGAGAACCCACCGCTTGTGGTGTTTCTGCACGGATATGGTGGTACCGCGACGGGAACGTTGAAAAACCGTGGCATGGTGGACCCGCTTCTGGCGCGCGGCTACGCGGTGATGGCGCCCGAGGGATCGGATCGCAACGGTCGGCAAAGCTGGAACTTCTTCCCGGGTTGGGAGGGGCGCGATGAAACCGCCTTTTTGACCGAAGCGGTTCAGGATGCCGCGGATCGGTTTGGCGTTGATACGGACCGGGTCGTTCTGGGCGGGTTTTCGGCAGGGGCCTTTATGGTCTACTACCTTGCCTGCGCGGCACCCGACACATTCTCGGCCTATGTACCGGTGTCTGGTGGGTTTTGGCGTCCGGATCCTGAGTCGTGTGATGGGCCTATTCGGATGTTCCACACCCATGGCTGGACAGACAACGTGGTTCCCCTAGAGGGTCGATTGCTGGGCGGCGGCCGCTTTCATCAGGGCGACATCTTTGCCGGCCTGGAAATTTGGCGCATCGCCAATGGGTGTGTCGATACCAAGCCAAGCGGGTTCTCGACCACTGGTCCTTTCATGCGCCGATACTGGAGCGGGTGTGACGAGGGCAGTGCGCTGGAATTCGCGCTGTTCCCCGGTGGTCATTCGGTGCCCAAAGGCTGGGCTGACATGATGATTGACTGGTACGAAGGCCTGCCGGGTGGCTGATCACTCGGCAGGGGTCATTACGCCTTTGCCTTCGATCACATTCTTCAGCTCGTCCCTGTAGCGACGGGCCGAGCGTGTGATTGCGGGCTCGTTAAAGTCCTCTTTCATGCCAACCATATGGCGCGCTGCACCGGCTGACACGCCGCTGAGCGCGGACAATGGGATCGCGAAGGCAAGGCTGATCGCGATCGGAGCCAACCAGACCGAAACAAGACCGGACAGGATGCCCACCCCAAGCGCCACGCCACTGATCGTTTCCACGGTGTGACATAGGATCAGCGTGTGTAGACCATAGCTGCTGCCATCCCGTGCCTGCGGGGACCAGCCTTTTTGGATGCCAAGGGTAGTTCGAACGACAGCAATCATCTGTTGCACCATCAGAATGGGGGCATAGAGGATGGACAGAACAACTTCCGCCAGAAACGAAGTCAGGAACTTGCGCCCGCCGCCGAATTCGGCATAGCGCATACCGCTTAGGGGCAGGGCCAGAACGCCTAGTACCTTTGGCGCAAGCAGCATGGCGTACATGACCAGAATGATCAGTACATGGCGGGTTTCCGACATTTCAGGCCATTGCGGGAACAGCGGATTGTCAGGGCTGAAATAATGCAGCACTGACGCATCTTCGCCTTGACCAATAAGGGCCCACATCACAAGCAACGCAAACCAAAGCGGAGACATCAGATATCCGACTGCCCCATGAAACATGTGGAACCGTGAAACCGGCTGGAACCCGGCCGATCCCAATAGCTTCAGATGCTGCAAATTACCCTGGCACCAGCGCCGATCGCGCAGGGCGTGGTCAATCAGTGTCGGAGGTGTTTCTTCATAAGATCCGCGAATGCGGGGCAGGAACCGCACGCCCCATCCAGCGCGGCGCAACAAGCCAGCCTCGACGAAGTCATGGCTCATGATCAGTTTTTCCTGACCATTCAGCGCCCGCAGTTTCGGCAAACCCGCGCAATTGGCGAATGCTTGGGTGCGGATAATGGCGTTATGGCCCCAATAATTGCCTTCCTGACCGCACCAGCGCGCGAGCCCCTCGGCGAAGGCGATGCCATAAACGCCATTGGCGAATTGCTGCATTCGCGCAAAGACCGATTGCGCGCCAATAAGCTGAGGGTAGCTTTGGATCAATCCTGCGCCCGGATCGCGCGCCAGCGCGTCGGTCAAACGGGCGATGGCCCGACCGGTCATCAGACTGTCGGCGTCCAATACCAGCATCGCATCCCAATCCGCACCCCATCGGCCGACC
Organism: Ruegeria sp. BI12; assembly: GCF_056537985.1. Classification (NCBI taxonomy): domain Bacteria; kingdom Pseudomonadati; phylum Pseudomonadota; class Alphaproteobacteria; order Rhodobacterales; family Roseobacteraceae; genus Ruegeria; species Ruegeria sp. BI12. The sequence goes on from NZ_JBQFSL010000001.1 coordinate 827,460, forward strand.
CAATCAGCAATGTTGCCAACCTTCCGGTCCGTATTTTGCTCGCGGCGGCGGTAATACAGTTCCAGTCCGGGGGCGAGGGTGGTGCGCAGCGCCTCGACACTGGCTTGTTCTTGTGCGGCGATCTCGGGGTCGCGGGTGTCCGAGAGGATGAACATCGCATAGTGGTGCCGCCCACCACGCGCCTGCAAGTCCTCAAGCATGGTCCGGGCGTTGCCCAGCACATTCCACGGCACCTCGTTATAGACCGGCATCAAAAGGGCCACGCGCAAAGGTTGGGCGCAACCCTGGCGCACGGGGCGCTCTTGCCGGGACAGCGAGACCATACCCAGCAGCACGGTGCAGACCGTGAAGGAGATCCAGAAGAAGTTGAACGAGATCAGCGCTAGAAGGATTGCTTCGATCAGGTTGATGCCTTCAGCGTCGAACCAGTCCGTCATGACCCAAAACAGGCCCACCGTTGCCGCCATTGCAGGCGAAAACGCCAGCGCGCGCCAGAACCCGGCCGAAGGGCGTTTTGCGTAAGGAACCTGAGCATCCCGAAAACCCGCGCTGAAATCCTGCGCGGGCATGGCCAGAGGCGTCTCGGGCGGCATGATATGAAGGTCGCTGCTCATGAGGTCCAACGGTAAAGCCAGACCTCAGAAGCCGGCTGTTTGTCCTTCAGTAACTGTGCGCGCAGTTCGACATGATCGCGGTCGCCGGGCTCGAACGAAAACGCCAGCCGTAAACCGCCTGTTTCTGGGTTGCGCTGCAGCACGCCTTCGGACGTTTCGGCGTGTGGCGAGTCCACGAAAATGGTCATCGCCTCCGGGTCGTCGAACAGTTCGCTTTCTTCAAAGTCGATGACGGCCAGACGTCCCTCGCCAAAGGTATTGTCGCCCATGGCGGTGTTGATCACGCGCGCCATCGGTGCGCGCTGGGGCTCGTCACCCCAGATCAGGCGATAGGATAGATCGACCTGACTGCCTGCTGCATAGGGTTCGGCAGGACGCCAGTAGGCTACGATGTTGTCGTAGATTTCCTGATCAGCCGGAATTTCGACCAGCGTGACCGAGCCCTTGCCCCAATCTGAACCGGGTTCGACCCATAGGCTGGGTCGCTTGTGATAATTCGCCTCAAGATCCGCGTAGTCCGAGAATTCACGCTTGCGCTGCATCAGGCCAAAGCCGCGCGGGTTGGTGTCGACGAATGACGAGATTTGCAGACGTGTTGGGTTCGCCAACGGCCGCCACAGGACCTCTCCGGCACCGTTGCGGATCAGTAAACCGTCGCTGTCGTGTACTGCAGGCCGGAAATCGTCGAAACGGCTGTGGTTGGTTTGGTCAAACAGGAACATAGACGTGCCGGGCGCGATGCCTACATGGCTCAGGTCCTCGCGTGGGAATAGAGTGGCTTCGATATCCATCACGCAGTTTTCGCCTGCGGTGACATTGAACCGATACGCACCGGTGACACTTGGGCTGTCCATCAGCGCGTGTACGACCATGTCGCGCTGACCGGGTTTCGGGCGCTCCAGCCAGAAGCGGATGAATTCAGGGAATTCCTCTCCATCCGGATCGCCGGTTTTGAGTGCCAGACCACGGGCCGAAAGGCCATAAACCTCATGCAGGCCAATGGCGCGGAAATAGCTAGCGCCTTGCCAGACGCAAAACTCATCGGTCTTGCCGGGACGGTGCATTTCGGTGCGCAGACGCAAGCCGGAAAAGCCCAGCGTGTCGTCTATCGGCAGTTCCGGGACATCCTCGGATTTGTCGAACATCTCCAGATCAAATGCGACCGGAGTGGTCATCCCGTTTTCGACGGTTTCGACTTTAACAGTGCGCGGGAAGTACAGGCCGGGCGTAAAGAAATCGACGTTAAAGGGGGTTTCGGTCTCGTACCACAGCGCACGGTCCAACCGGAACCGGATCGAGCGGTATTGCTGATACGTCAGATCCACCCATTCCTGCGGCACCATCTCGCGTTCGGCATAGGGGCGGCTGGCCAGCTCGCGGGCCATCTCGATGACGAGATTGCGGTCAAATGGGACCTCGCCGCCGGTGGCGAAGGTCGCTGGCGCGAAAGCAAGCGCCGAAGTCGAGACCAGAAATGCGCGACGTGTGAAATTCATTTCTTAGACTTCCAAGGTTGTGACTTAAACCAAGCGGCCATGTAGGCCACGCCGATGATCATCGCAAAGCCAATCATGTTGGCGATGAAAACACTGGCAACATCTCGCCCACTGAGGTCCAGGCCGACGCCGATAAGTCGTGCCGCTGCCATGGAAAAAACGAATACTGCCAGTGATTGCTGCCCGACTTTGGTGATGACGGTCAGCAGGAATTGCCAGATTTTGGCCGCTGTACCCTGACCGGTTGCGATCAGACGGTGGCCGTGTTCACCGGCAGCCACCCAACCCAGATAGGCCAGCGACAAGAAGTGCAGATAGCGGAACAGGCCGAAATCAGTCTTGTCCCGGAACTCTTTTGTGATTGGCCAGACTTTGCGGATTTCATCGGCCAGATCGGGGGCCGCCGCGTTGATCCACGTGAACACTTTCCATGAACCGAAGGGCATCGAGAAGATCAGGAACAGTGCCGCCGCCCAAATAAGCGTTTTCGAGACCGGTGGAGCGGGTATCCAGCCGCGCATGAAGGCAAAGCCGGTGAAAAACAGCAGCTGCCAACCGAAAGGATTGAAGAACCACTGACGTTCCGACCACGGTTCGGCAGGGAGGTCCAGAATGTCGATCTGTGCGACCAGCCAGATCGCGACGGATGCTGCGGCGACGGCCCAGAAACCGAACCGGTAGAAGCCCATAAACATAGGCATCATTGCCAGAACGACTAGATACATCGGCAGGATGTCGAAATAGTTTGGGACATAGGTCAGCGTAAACAAACCCACGATTTGAGGCGCAGGGTCGTTGAAGAAGTGCTGCAAGTTCAAAGACGAAACGTAGGTCTTTTCGAACAGCCCCGATTGATCCAGAGCCGCCATCGACATGGCGACAAAGAAGAACAGACAGATATGCGCCCAGTAGACCTGCCAGATACGGAACGAGACGCGGGCGGTGCCCATCCACCAACCCTTGCGCAGGAACGCTCCGCCAAAGGCAATCGCCGACGCCATGCCCGAGCAGAACACGAAAATCTCGGTCGCGTCCGAAAAACCAAATCGCGCGGGAATCCACTTGGCCCATGGATCGTTCGGGATATGGGCGATCAGAATTATGAACATTGCGATGCCGCGATAGAAATCCAGGCGCGGGTCGCGCGTGCGGGCAGGGGCTGCCGCAGAGGCAGCCACCGGCGCAAAATCAGAAGCGGGCGAAACTGTCGCCATGCGTGTTCTGTCCTTCTTGGTCTTTGGTTTTGTTATTCAGCCGGGACGCTTTGTGCGTCTCCGTTGTCGCGCGCCGCGTCGATCAATGCGCGGCGAGCGAGAGCGTAATTGTCTTCGCCCCCGGCTCTTTTGGCGCGACGGTCATCCAGGATGCGCTCGACAGCATCCAGACGGCCGGCACGCAGGCCGGAATCAATTGTGATGCGCTCGAATACATCACGTTGGGCGTGGCTTCCACCTGCCAATTGCATCCCTGCTCGGGCGTTCGACAAAAAGTCGAAGGCGTCGCCGTAAAGGCCTTCGCCAAAGGCCTCAAGCCCTTTGGCTGCCGCAATGCCCGGATCGGACATGCGGATCGGGGTGTCCCCCTGATTGCGCTGGGCATCCTTTTGAATACGTTGCAGCATCTTACCGGTCGCCTCTGGGCGGTTGTCGCCGGTCAGCGCCAGAAGATAGTGAAGATCGGCAAAAATCAGGCAGCCATCTTCGGTCCGGGCCGCGCTGAGATCAGCCAGTTCTTCCCAGCGGTTGCCGACATTGACACCCTCAAGCTCAAGCCGCGACAGCAGGGACGTGGCGTTTGAAATATCGCGATAGTCGTCGGTTTTGTCCTGGCGGATGTAATTGTCATACAGTTCCATCACCTGATCGACCTGACCCAGATCCAGATGCATCAGCGCCTTGTGCCACCAGACGTGATAGCGGAAGTTGTTGCAATGGGTCCAGGCCGCTTCCCGACCTGCGAGCCAATCAAGGCCCAGCTGCGCGTTACCTGTCATCTCGTGCACGTGTGCAACAGCGTGCAGACCCCAGGCATCGTCCGATACCATCCACAGTGCCTGCCGACCTGCGATCTCGGCCTTTTCGTAGGCACCTGTCTCTTCCAATGCAAAGGAATGACAACCCAGCAGGTAACCGCGGCCGGCATGATCAGGTTCGTAAGCGGGCAGAACGCGTTCGATCGACCGGCGCATCCCTTCCGAGTCGCCAAGTACAAATCTCGTCGCGTGGCTAAGCTTCATGGCCAGCGAGTCTTGTGGGTGCGAGCGCAGAATCTCTTCGAACTTTTGGATGGCTTGCGTGGGCAGGTCTGCCAAATACAGACCCAGCGCTTCGACATAGAGCCGTTCGCGGGCCGAGACCGGCTGACGTTCCATGGCGCTGTTGGCGGCGGCCAATGCTTCGACGGCGACCGGCATCATCTCGCGACGCCCCAGCAGGACCATGAACAAACCTTTGATCGCGTGACCCAGGGCAAAATCGGGCTCAAGCTCAAGAACTTTGCCAAGATGCTGCGGCGTAACGGCGGCATGGGCCATGAACCCAAGCAGAACACCATCCCACGCCTCGGCACTTGCCGGGTGGCTCAGGGTGTTCATCTGTCCGAAAACGTCTTGCTTCATGTTCATGTTCCGATCCAATCGAGAATATCTACATCACTTGATGTAGCAGAGACTCTGGGTGGGTCGTATCAGTATCGGCCCTGCTCTCGAATTGGTGAAATGCCGTGTGGGCAAAAATTGAAAAAAACCGCCGATTCAACGGCATGTTTCAGCAACATGCCGCCGAAATGGGCAGAGTGTTTCAATCGTCAAAGGGGTTTTCAGCGCTCAAAACGGCCTGTGTATCTGCCCCGCAGACGGGCGGGGCAGCCCGATATGTTACAGGCGTGCGCGACAGTTTCAGCGGATTCCCGATCAGTTGAACGTCACCCGGTGCGGCTTCCATCGTGATCTGCATCTGGCGGGCTTCGACCTGATCAGTTGCGAAAACCTGGTCCAATGTCTGGACCGGTCCAACCGGAACCTTGCAGGCTTCGAGTTCGGAGATGACGGTCTGTGTGTCGCGGGTTTTTACCGCCGGACGCAGGACTGCATTCAACGCGTCCCGGTGTTCCAGCCGGGCGGGGTTGGTGGCGAATCGCGGGTCAGTGGCAAGCTCGGGGTGGCCGATAAAGTCGCAAAAGCGGCTGAATTGGTTGTCATTGCCAACGGCCAGAATGACGTGGCCATCGGCGGTTTCATAGACGTCGTAGGGTACGATATTCGGGTGTCCGTTGCCGCGCCTTTGTGGCACGTTTCCCGAGGTCAGGTAGTTCACCCCTTCGTTGATCAGCCATGCAATCTGCGCATCCACCAGCGCCAGATCAATCTGCTGGCCTTCGCCAGTTTGGTCACGGTGGCGCAGGGCGGCCAGAATGCCGACACTTGCGTACATTCCGCACATCACATCGGCGATTCCCACGCCCACCTTCATTGGTGCGCCATCTGGGTCACCGGTCAGAGACATGACCCCGCCATACCCTTGGGCCATCAGATCATAGCCCGGCTTGGATGCATTAGGACCGGTCTGCCCGTAGCCTGAGATCGAGCAGTAAACGAGGCTGGGAAATTCCTGGGAGATGCTTGCGTAATCCAGACCGTATTTCGCTAACCCACCGGGTTTGAAGTTCTCGATAAAAATGTCCGCATGCGAGGCCAACCGTTTGATTTCAGCCTGTCCCTCGGGCGTGGCAATATCGATAGCCACGGATTTCTTGTTGCGGTTGGCGGCCATGAAATAAGCGCTCAGATCGGACCTGTTTCCGTCAGCGTTCTCGACATAAGGGGGGCCCCATTGCCTTGTGTCATCCCCGCCGGTTGCAGGGTTTTCGATCTTTATGACGCTGGCGCCTAAGTCGCCCAGCAACTGTGTGCAGGTTGGTCCGGCCAGAATGCGGCTGAGGTCCAGGATTTTGACCCCCTTCAGAGGTCCTTCAGATCCGACCATCATAACCTCCACGATCAATCTCGGCGGCAATCACCGTGAAAGTGTCGGCCTTCATTGCATCATTCAGGGCTGCGCGTAGCTCGTCGCGGTTGCGAACAGTGTGGCCGTTGCCGCCAAAGGCCCGGCCCATGGCAGCAAAATCGTGCCGATCAAAATCCACGCCCATGTTGCCCATCTGGCGTTGCCTTTGTTTCAGCTCGATCAGCGCCAGGCTGGCATCGACAAAGACCAAAAAGATCGGGTTTCCACCCATTTCAGCGGCCGTCGACAACTCTCCGGCGACCATCAGGAACCCTGCATCGCCAGAGAAACTGATAACCGGACGCTCTGGTTCAACCAGTTTAAGGCCAATTGCCATGGGAACGGCGCACCCCATTGTGCACAATGCCGAGGACTGGATCAGCCCGCGTTCCTCGGAACATGTCCACATCTGACTCAGCAAAATACGATGCGCGCCACTGTCGGCCGTGGCCAGAGTTTCGGCCGGCAGGGTTGCGCGGGTTTCGGCGATAATGGCGGCGGGCCCCCACGCCTCGTCGGTTGGAAATGCCAGAGCCAGCGCAGTTTTGGCCCGCGCAGGTTCGCCGCCCGGCCATGTGTCGCGGGCAGCGTTGCCCTTGGCGATGGCCTCCAGCGTGGCACCGGTGTCGGCAACCATATTCAGGCTGGCCTGATGCATGTAGTGATCATTCACCACCGCCGAGATGTCGATAACGCGCTTTTCCTCGGGGTCCCAAACCTCGCGCCAGCCGGGGCGCATCTCGATCGGGTCGTAGCCAAGGCACAACACCAGATCGGCCTGTTCAACCAGCGGCAGCAGGTGCTTGTCGGCCAGTGGTGACAAGCCAGCCCCGCCAAGGCACAGGGGGTGATCTTCGGGGACAACACCCTTGGCTTTGTAGGTGGTGACGAAGGGGATGCCGAAATGTTCCAGAAACGCCTGTACGACATTGCGCGATCCGTCATACAGTACGTCCAGCCCCACAATCGCAATGGGACGTTCCGCGTCAGCCACCCAACGGCGCGCCTTTTCAAGGCAATTGCCCTCGGGCGCGACAGCGGCGGCCTTGACCAGTCGTCGCGTTTTGACACCGGATACGCGTGTATCTGCAACCGAGATCGGAACGTCGATATGCACAGGTCCGGGGCGCGGCTGGTTAGCCAGTGATACGGCCTTGTCTGCCACGACATCCGCGCCCTGTGCTGTCAGTTTAAAGGTTCCTTTGGTGATCGAGCGATAGACCTGTGCGTGATCCATAACCTGATGGGTATAAGTCAGCGCTTCATCCGCATCGACACAGCCGGTCAGCACGATCATGGGCACCCTGTCCTGCAGGGCGTTTGCGACTACGTTGATCCCGTTCATCGCACCGGGGCCAAGCGTCGCAACCAGAATGGCAGGCGCACCGTCGCGGTGATGCACAGCCTCGGCCATGAATCCTGCGGCGTTTTCGTGTTTGGTTAGGTGAAAGGTAATCCCCGCCTGTTCCAACGCGTCTACCAACGTCAGAACCTCTCCGCCGGGCATACCAAAGGCATGGCGGCATCCGGCCTCGAATAGTCTTTGGGCCAAAAGATCCGCGGCGCGGGGCGAGAGGTCCTGCATTAGTCATGCTCCGAAATATTACGTCATTGCAGATTGCGGAGGACGCGTCCGGACGCAAGCAGCTTCACGGCAGTGTGACTATTTGACTGCGGATTCTGCCACTGCTTGAAACTTTTCGTCCAATTCAATTGCAATTTCTTGCAGTGGCTCACCGCCTTGGTGGACGTAGGGGGCAAAGACATGGCTGGGGGTCTTGTAGGACAAAGTCGCTGTGCCGTCCGCGTTTTCGGTCACGTAGAATCGGATGGGCGCTTCGATCATAGCGTTGACCGACGTTTCCAGAACCCGAACGGCGTAGTCATTGTTGAAGGCACCAATCACCAGATTACCTGGAATGGTGATCCCCCGGGCCGCCGCCGCTTTGGTTGGCCCGGCTTGTGTCACGACGATCAGGCCATTTCCTTTTACTGCGGCCTTTGTATCCGCGACCAGCGCATCATAACTTTTGCCAGTCGGATGAACGACCCAGCCCGGTTGCGGTTCCTGCGCCAAGGCGGGTAAGGCCAGCAAACACAGTATGATCGAAAAAGCCTTCATTGCGCTGTCCTCTTGGTTCTGGGGTGTTGGTTTGATGCCAGAATACCATGTTTCGCGCAGTCACAATCCCGTGGGCACCTGCTAAGGAGGATGTCTTCAGATCAGTCCGCACGCCTTTTCAGCAGATAGATATCCATGATCCATCCATGATCTGCCCGCGCTTTCGCGCGCGTTTCGACGATGTGCGGGGCCGTATCGGCCAACGGACCTTGGATCAGAATTTCCTCCTTCATCCCCACATAGGCGCCCCACCAGATATCGTAGTCGGCCATCTCAAGGCTTTGAAACGAGCAATCGCCATCCAGCATAACAGCCACTTTTGAGGCATTTAGCGGCCAGCCTTCATCGCGAATACGCCTGCCAGTTGTCACCACGTAGGGCGCGCCCAGATCGTTGATCGGTATTGCATGCGCCGCTGTCAGTGCCTGCAGCGCAGTGATGCCGGGGATCACACGCGTGTGTGGTTTGGGAGTCAGCCGGGAGGCGATGCGTAGCGAGCTGTCGTAAAGCGAAGGGTCGCCCCAGATCAGAAGAGAAACCCGCTGTGCATCAGAATGAGCCGAGATTGCCGCCTGCCATCGTAACGCGATTGCATCATGCCACTCATCCACGCCACGCAGGTACCCATCATCGGCACGTCGCTTAGGGATATCAAAGTACGCGATTTTTGGCGGCGTGTCGGTTACCTGAGCAATAATCTCTTCCCGCAACCCGGCCAGATCGGCCTTGTTCTCGCCCTTGCGTGGGATCAGGATCAGGTCCGTGTCGCGAATGGCCTGTGCGCCCTGAAACGTCAGGTGATCCGGGTTGCCGGTGCCAATACCGATCAATGTCAGATCAAACATCGTTGGTCTCTGCAAGCGGGCCATAAAGGATCAGTGCGGGGGCCGTACCGATTTCAGCACCCAGCTTGTCCGCCAACCCACCAACTGTGGAGCGGTGCAGGGTCTGATCCGGGGTCGAAACGGATTCGGCCATCAGCGCTGGTGTTTCCAGTGGCAAGCCATGTTCGTTCAATGTCTTCACCAGCAAAGGAAATGTGCGCTTGCCCATGAACACAACCGTGGTGGCATCTGGATCGGCAAGGGCGGCAAGGTTGAGGTCTTCGGGCAGTTTGCCGCTGACGTCATGGCCGGTGACAAATTGTACGCGACGCGCTGTGAGGCGCCGCGTCAGCGGAATGCCAGCTGCTGCCGCAGCCGCGACCGCAGATGGGATACCCGGAATGATCTCGTATTCGATCCCGGCCTCGCGCAGCGCGACCAGTTCTTCTTCCAGACGCCCAAACAATCCGCCATCACCGGATTTCAGTCGCACCACGCGCGCGCCTGTTTTTGCGTAATCTACCAACAGGCGGCTGACGTGGTCCTGTTTTGGTGATGGTCGCCCGGCCCGTTTGCCAACCCCAACAAGATCTGCGTCCTGATGCGCATGGCCTAGGATCGGACCACTGCTGAGGTCGTCAAACAGCACCGCGTCCGCCTTTTGCAACCGGTCAACGGCCTTAAGCGTTAACAACTCCGGGTCTCCGGGGCCCGAGCCAATGAACGAAACGAAACCGGTCATTCCTGCGCCTCTGCGATCAGATGAAAGAATGTTCCGGTCACGTTGCCACGAACCGACCCGGTCTGCGGCCCCTCGACCCCTTCGGCATCGAACACCCGGGCCAGAGACGCGTCGGGCTGTTCCAGGATCGAGGAATAGTGGAACTCATGGCCTCGCAATGTCGCATTGGCAGCAAATCCCGGCATAGGGGCCAACAACTGCGCCTTGCGATACCCAAGATTGAACTTGCGCTTCTCATAGGACGTCACAAGTCCCAGTAGACCCGCCATCTGATGCCGGACCCCTTCCTTGTCGACCAGCGCATCTCCCAAGGCCATATACCCTCCGCACTCACCATGAACGGGTTTTGTCTCGGCATGTTTGCGCAGTCCGTTCAGGAATGTGTCGGCAGCGGCCAGAGTGCCCGCATGCAGTTCAGGATAACCGCCAGGCAGCCAGACCAGATCGGCATCCGAAGCGGGCGCTTCGTCGGCCAGCGGTGAAAACGGCAGGACTTCCGCCCCGGCTGCATGCCAACCTTCAAGCAAATGCGGATAGGTGAATGAAAACGCGGCATCCCGTGCCAGCGCGATCCGCTGAGCCGGGGGCCGCGGCAGCGCGGCTGACGATGGCTCATTCGGGCCTGAGGAAGCCGCAGCCTTGATCGCCTCGAGGTCCACGTGTTCGCGAAGGAACGCGGCATACCCGGCAATCGCGCTTTCCAGATCTGGGTGCTCGACCGCTTGGATCAGACCAAGATGCCGCTCGGGCAGGGTCAGGTCTCCGCGCCGGGGCAACACGCCCAGAACCGGCAATCCTGCTCGCTCCATGCCCAATCGGGTCAGGCGTTCATGGCGCGGGCTGGCACAGCGGTTCAGGATCACGCCGGCGAAGGGCAGGTCAGGATTGTACATCCGAAACCCCAATGCAGTTGCTGCTGCCGATTGCGCCTGACCGCCCACATCCAGAACCAAAACAACAGGCCAACCCATTCTTAGTGCGGTTTCGGCGCTGGACCCATGACCGATTTCGCCGGGCTTGGCGACACCGTCAAACAGGCCCATCGATCCTTCGGCCACGACTATATCCGCTCCCTCAGCCTGCGCGGAAATTGCGCTCAGCAGGGGATCGGCCATCGCCCAACTGTCCAGATTGAACGAGGCGCGTCCGGCTGCGGCACGGTGAAAGGCCGGGTCGATATAGTCCGGGCCACTCTTGAATGGCTGTACGGTCAGGCAATCCTCGGCCAGTGCACGCAGGAGACCCAGCATGACGGTGGTTTTTCCCGTCCCGGACGATGGCGCGGAAATAAGCAGTCCCGGCGGGTTAGTCATCGCCATGACTCCAGCTTGACCACGGGCTGTCCGCGCTTTGTGGGCGATACCGGCGGTCGTAGTCTTTTGAATACAGGCAGCTTTCGTCAAACCCTTCGCCCGCAAGGGCAGGGCCGACCATGATCAGAGCGGTCCGAGAAATACTCTCGTCCAGCGCGCCTTTCAGGGTCGCCAATGTGGCGCGAATGATCCGTTCATCCGGCCAGCTGGCGCGGTACACCACAGCCACCGGGCAATCAGCGCCATAGGCCGGGGTCAGATCCGCGATCACCTTGTCCATATTTCCGATCGACAAGTGAATGGCCAAAGTTGCACCAGTGCGGGCAAAGTTCTCAAGCGTTTCGCCTTCAGGCATCGAGGATGCACGGCCGGGTGTCCGGGTCAAAACAACAGACTGTGCAAGTCCGGGCAGGGTTAGTTCCGTTCCCAACGAGGCCGCGGCGGCCGCAAAGGACGGCACGCCCGGTGTGACACTGACGGGAATGCCCATTTCTTTCAGCCGCCGGATCTGTTCGCCCATAGCCGACCAGACGGACAGGTCTCCGGAATGCAGCCGAGCGACGTCCTGACCTGCCTTATGTGCGGTCTCGATTTCGACCATGATCTGGTCCAGATCCATCGGCGCGGTGTTGATGATTTTTGCGCCCTCGGGACAATGGCCAAGGATTTCCTCGGGCACCAGAGATCCTGCGTACAGGCACACCGGACAGGATGCGATGATATCACGGCCTCGCAGGGTCAGAAGGTCGGCAGCGCCGGGCCCGGCACCGATAAAATGAACGGTCATGTTTGTCCTCCGATGGCGACGGCGCAAGTGGCTAGCCGGTCGTCCGAGATGTGTCTGGGTGAGGTCAGTCGCGCACCTGATCCGGCGGCGGCAAGGGCGGATGCTTCGGCCACGCTGCCGGTGCCATATGTGGCACGGCTGCGGTTCGAGCAGGTGAGAGTGCGCTGTCCCGCCAGATCGGCGGGTGCAATGAATTGGATAGGCAGGGAGGTGACTGATGCGAATTCAACCAGCGCGGCATGGCCTTCTTTGTCGGCCACAGTGGCAAGAGCGTCCACGCTCTGGCCTGAGCGGGCCCGTTCAAAGGCTGCGCGCAGACTGTCCACGGTCGCCGCCGATGAGAAGCCAAGACCCGCGACGATCATAGCGACACGCTCCATTGCACCACCGGGTAGGCCGATTTCCAGCCACGCCTTGGGCCAAGCGCCGAGGCCTGGGCCAGCTCGATGCGCAAAAGCTCTCCACCCAATTTTCCATGCCACTGGGCCAGCAGTGCTTCACTTTCCAGCGTCACAGCATTGGCGACCAACCGGGTGCCGGCGGGCAGGGCGGTGTGTAACCAAGTCAGCAACTCGGTGCTCAAACCACCACCGATGAAAACCACATCCGGCAATCCAAGGCCGTCCAGAACCTCTGGCGCCGTGCCATGCACGACTTGCAACCTGTCTTGCCCCAGCGCGTCTGCATTGCGGCGAATGCGGTCCGCGCGATCTTCACGGGGTTCGATCGTGGTTGCAGTCAGGGTTGGGTCGCACATCAGCCACTCGATACTGATCGAGCCAGTGCCGCCGCCGATATCCCACAGATGCTCGCCGCGTTTGGGGGCTAAGGCCGACAGGGTCAGGGCTCGCACGGGGCGCTTTGTGATCTGGCCGTCGTTTTCAAAAATCTCGTCAGGTTTGCCTGAAGCTTTGGGGAGTGCCTGACCTTTGCCCGCAACCTCAAGCCCAACGCAAACCGGATGGTCAAACCCGCCCAGCAGGGCTTCGGTCAGCGATACGCTGCGCGACCGCTCGCGGGGACCGCCAAGCGCCTCCATCACGTGTAGTTGCGTGTCAGCAAACCCCGTCTCGTTTAGATATGTCGCAAGCTCGGCCACGGCAGCGCCGTTGCGCAGCAGCAAGATGGCGCGCAATCCCGGTGACAGATGCGGGCGCAGCCTTGTCAGCGGAGCGGCGTGCAGGCCGAACGTCTGGGTGTTTTCCAAGGGCCAGCCCAAACGCGCAGCTGCCAGCGAAAAGGTGGACTGACCCGGTTGGGCCGTCCATTCCCAAGCATCGAAATTGCGCGCGATCACCGAACCCGCACCGAACCAGAACGGATCACCCGAGGCCAGAACAACCGTCGGTCGCCCCCGGAACCCGGTCAGTATTGGCAGCCCGTCGGAAAAAGGTACGGGCCATTCGACCTGCTGCGCGCCCGTGTTGGGGATCAGAGACAGATGGCGGGGCGGGCCCATGATGATTTCCGCACGCTCCAGCACTTGACGACTTGCGGGTGACAGGCCATCCAGTCCATCTTCGCCCAAGCCCAGAACGCTTAGCCACGGAGCTTCATGCATGACCAACCTCCTGATCCTTGGCGGCACGACCGAGGCCAACGCGTTGGCCAAAACTCTGGCTCAACAGGGCATCCCGGCGACCTATTCCTATGCTGGACGCGTGGACAATCCAAGGCCCCAACCCCTGCCGGTACGTGTTGGAGGGTTCGGCGGCGTTGAGGGTCTGGTCGGTTACTTGCGGGACCACGCGATCACGCATGTGGTCGATGCAACACATCCCTTTGCCGCGCAGATGAGTACGAACGCTATTGCCGCCTGCCGCGAAGCCGCGGTGCCGCTGGCGGCTTTGACGCGCCCGTCGTGGTGTGCGCAGGACAGCGATCGCTGGCAGCATGTTCCCGACATTAACGCAGCGGTTGCCGCCTTGGACGGCCCAAAACGGCGCGTTTTTCTGGCGGTTGGCCGCCTGCATCTTGAGGATTTCGGGGCCCAACCCCAGCACCACTTTCTGCTGAGGCTGGTGGATGAACCTGATACGCTGCCGCTGCCCGATTGCGATGTGATCGTTTCGCGCGGGCCGTTTACCGAAGCAGAGGACCGGGCGCTGTTGCAGAGCCACGGCATCGAACTGGTAGTGTCCAAGAACTCGGGCGGAACCGGCGCGCGCGCCAAGCTTGACGCCGCGCGGGCGCTGGGCGTGCCGGTGCTTATGATCGATCGCCCGACCCTTCCGCAAAGGACCGAACTGTCGAACGTGGCGCAGGTTCTGGACTGGGTGGCTCATTCAGGTGTGAACCTTGGCGTATAAACAATCGGCGCATTTTTGCGTTCGATAACGCGTGTCAGGGATGACCCGACGATGACCACGGTCTGCATGTCCGCCATGTCGGGTGTGGCATCGGCCAGTGTCGAAATCCGGATTGCCTCATCCGCGCGTGATACGGCGCGTGCGAACAGGATCAGGCGCTCGGGCTCGCATTCGCCGCGCAGGATTTCCAAAGTTTTTACAAAGCCTTCCGGGCGGGACTTCGAGCGTGGGTTGTAGAATGCCATCGCAAAATCACCCTGCGCCGCCAAGCGAAGACGCTTTTCAATCAGGGACCAAGGTTTCAGATTATCGCTGAGGTTGATCGCGCAGAAATCATGACCCAGAGGTGCTCCGGCACGGGCCGACGCCGCCAGCATCGCGGTGATACCCGGCAGGACATCGATGGGGATGTCGCGCCATTCTTCTGGCCCATTCTCCAGCGCTTCGAAAACAGCCGCTGCCATTGCGAAGACCCCGGGGTCACCCGAAGATACGACGACCACGCGTTTACCCTCAGCCGCCATCTGTAAAGCGTGTTGGGATCGGTCGATCTCGACTCGGTTGTCGCTGGCATGCAACGTCAGGCCGGGGCGTTCGGTCACTCGCGCGACGTAAGGGATATAACCCACGATGTCCGTGGCCTCAGCCAATGCAGCTGAAACTTCTGGCGTGACCAGGTCTTCGTTGCCAGGCCCAAGACCCGCGATCTTGACCCAACCACTCATGGCCGTCGCCCTTGACCATGCACGATAATGATCGAGAAATAAGGGGTAACCTTCTCACACGCCTCAGACAGTTTCGTCACCGTTTGGTTTGGCATCTGGGCGAATTCGACGATCCATGCCCGGTTATACAGACCTGCGGTTTTCAGCGCGCGTTTCACCTTGTCGATATTGCGCCCGATTTTCATCACGACCAAAGCGTCAGTCTGAGCCATGCGATGTGCCAGATCCTCTTCGGGCAAGGTGCCAACTAGGACCGTCAGCACGTCGTCGCCCCAAGTGATCGGGTCACCTGTTGCTGTCCACGCTCCGGACATGCCAGTGATCGCGGGCACCACTTCCACTTCTGCTTTGTCTCGTAAGCGGCTGTAAAGGTGCATGAAAGAGCCGTAAAAGAACGGATCGCCTTCACACAGAACCACCACATCTTCACCCTGATCCGACAGCGCCTTCAAATGAGCCGCACAGTTCTTGTAAAAGGCCGACAGCAATTCGTTATAGCGCGGATCATCCAGTGGAATTTCCGTGGTGACAGGGTATTCCATCGGAAATTCGACAGCGCTGTCCGGGATCATACCATTGACGATCTTGCGTGCCTGTCCGCTGCGACCGGGTTTGCGGAAAAACGCCACGTGCCGGGCATTGCGCAGCAAGCGATCGGCCCGCACGCTCATCAGGTCCGGGTCGCCGGGGCCAAGGCCCACGCCATATATTTTACCCGCGCTCATTCCGCGCGGCTCGCGATGGCGTTGATGGCTGCTACTGTGATGGCGCTGCCGCCCAGGCGGCCTTTGACAATGCATGACGGCACCGGTTGCGCCTCCCACAAGGCATCCTTGGATTCGACTGCTCCGACAAAGCCCACCGGGCACCCGATGATGGCGGCCGGGCGGGGGCAGTCGGGGTCTTCCAGCATGTTCAGCAAGTGGAACAGAGCGGTGGGCGCATTCCCGATAGCAACCAAAGCGCCCTCAAGATGCGGACGCCACAGCTCCAGCGCGGCGGCAGAGCGGGTATTGCTCATCTCAGCCGCCAGCGGGCGCACACGTTCGTCGTGCAAAGTGCAAATGACCTCATTATCCGCTGGCAGGCGGAACCGGGTCACACCTTCGCTGACCATTCGCGCGTCGCACAGGATCGGCGCGCCGTTCTCTAGTGCTGTCCGTGCGGCTGGCACGAAACCGGGCGAAAAATGCACGAATTTTTCCAGACCGACCATTCCGGCGGCGTGGATCATGCGAACCGCGACCTGTTCTTCATCGGCATCAAAGCGTGCCAGATCGGCCTCGGACCGTATCGTGGCAAAGCTCTGCTTATAGATCGCCGCGCCATCGGTTTCGTATTCATAGGGCATCAGGTGAGGTCCATAGTCATGAGTGTTTCGAGTGTTAGCCCGCGTTGTGACGGCTCATCCCCTGCACGGCCGTTTTTGACAAGATCAAATCGTCCGTCATTGCCGATCAGAGTGACATTTGCGGGGCCCATACGGGCACAGCCCTTGGCGCAGCCGGATACATGCAGACTGCTTGCAACCCGGGCCGCCAGTGCGCGCGCGATATCGCGGGTTTCCACTTGCGCCTGTGGGCAAAATGGCGCGCCGGGGCAGGCGTCGGTTGTCAATAGCGGGTCGGCAGCATCTGTAACAAAGTCCGGTGTGGGGATCGCCGCCCCGCCTTCCAGCAGGATCAACCGCCATGGGGTGACCCGCAAGGCAGAGGCCCCACTGTCCGCAATGAGACCAGAGAGCTGTTGCGCACGCAATTGCCCGAACGCAGCGCCGTAAATTTCGCCGAGATCGTGGGTTCCCGGTTGCAGCGGCGAGCCGATGTCGCCCGGCGTGCTGCCTTGCCAATTCTTGGGCAAATCCTGCGTTGCGATCATTCGTGCCATGCGGCGTGTTTCCGGGGTGAAACGCTCGGCAAACCACCCTGCCAGGGCGATCAGTTGATCAATCGCATCGGCTTCCGCAACTCGGCGGCCGGTCTTGGCCCCATCGGCGCGCAGGATGAGACCTTCGGTACCTGTCTCAATCCTGATATCGGCCGAATCCGCCGCCAGCAGGCGTTCGGGGCCGGTGTCGATGGCAAAACCAAATTTCGCAGGCAGGTTTGGCAGCTCTCCCAAACGGTCGATCAGTTCGCTAGTCAGTCGGGCGGTTCTGTCGCCTGATCGATACAGGGGTGACACAAGGATATTACGACGAACTTCAATACCGGGCTCGGCATCTAAAAGTTCCAGCTCGGCCAGTTCGGAAAGCAGAGCCCTGTGATCTTTTTCCTTGACCCCGCGTAGTTGCAGATTGGCCCGATTGGTCAGGTCAATCGTGCCATTGCCAAATCTCCCGGCCAACTGGCACAGACCAAGTGCCTGAGCGGCATTCAAGCGAGCCAAACGAGGTCGCACCCGAACGACCAGGCCGTCGCCGGACATCATCGGCCGATGTGCTCCTGGGCACCAACCCTGAACAACCGGGGTGCTCATCCCAGCCCCTCCAGATCCGCCCGGATCGAGTTTCGGCGCGTGTTCCAAAGGCCCGCGTCTAACAAAGCGCGGAACCGATCCTGCATGGCCTGATGCGCGCGGGGGTTGGCCTCTTGCAAAAACGCGTCGACCTCAGCGTCGCCCAAAGTGGCGTCGTGATAGATGTCGAACAGGTGCGGCGCGACCGTGCCTGACAGATGGGCGAAAGAGGCCATGTGATCCAGCGTCGCCGCGATTTCCGCAGCGCCCCGGAAGCCATGCCTCTGCATGCCCGCGATCCAGCCCGGATTGGCAGCGCGGGCGTGCACGACGCGGCTGATTTCTTCAGGCAGCGTTCGGGCGCGCGGGTTTTCCGGATTTGTGTTGTCCAGATGATAAAGCTGCGCCGCGCCACCGGTGACTTTTTTGGCAGCGGCGAAACCAGCCTCGTGCGTGGCGTAATCGTTCGCCAGCAACAGGTCGGTTTCTGTCAGGTCCTGCAGATGCACGAAACTGTCCGCGTTCGCGACCCGTTGGGTAATGCCGTCCATGTCCTGAGTGATATGTTCGCCTTCCAAAGCGAATGAGCTGGCCTCAAGCCATGCTTCTCCGGCCTGTTCGCGGGCCTCATCTGTATAGATTTCGGACAGCTGCGTCATGTTCACGCCATAGCTGCCCGGAGCCGGTCCAAAGACGCGCGCCGTCGGAGCGTGTCCGGCATAAGGGTTCCAATCCGGTACCTCGTCCCGGTCGCACAACGCGCGAATTGCCTGACCATAAAGCGCCGAAAGCGTGGGGAACACGTCCCGGAACAGGCCCGACACGCGCAACGTCACGTCCAAACGCGGGCGGCTGAGATCGGTGATGGGCAGCACCTCGATGCCCGACACGCGCTCGGATCCTTTGTCCCAGACGGGTTTCACGCCCAGCAGGTGCAACGCCATGGCGAACTCTTCGCCCGCAGTACGCATGGTGGCCGAGCCCCATAGGTCTACGATCAGCCCTTTGGGATAGTCGCCTTCTTCCTGCAGGTGCCGCCGGACCAGTTCTTCGGCCAGTTTCACACCTTGGGTATAGGCCGCGCGGGTCGGAACCGAGCGCGGGTCGGTTGTATACAGGTTTCGCCCGGTGGGAAGGACGTCTGACCGCCCGCGATAGGGGGACCCGGACGGGCCAGCCTCAATCCGTTTCCCTGCCAGCGCGTCGATCAGGGCATCGCGTTCGGCGTGGGCAGAAGGGGTCGTGTCAAAGTTGGCAGCAGCTTTGGGCGCACGCCCAAAGATATGCAACCCATCGCCAAACTGGCTTTCCTTGATATCACAGACAAAACGGTCGATGCGGGTGATCGCCTCGGCTGTACAGGTGGCCTGGTCGAGACCAAGATCGCTCTCCAACCCGATGGCCTGCGCTTCGTCGCGGATATCTTCTTGCAGGCGGTCGCGGCGCTTGGGGTCCAAGCCGTCAGCGTTCGAGAACTCATCCAGCAGCGATTCAAGCCGCACCATCCGGTCCGGCGTGCCGCTTTCTTTCATCGGCGGTGGGATATGGCCCAACGTGACCGCCCCGATCCGGCGTTTGGCCTGCGCGGCCTCGCCGGGGTCGTTGACGATGAACGGGTAGATGACGGGCAGGTCGCCGATCAGAACCTCGGGCCAGCATTCGTTGGACAGCGCGACCGACTTGCCGGGCAGCCATTCCAAAGTGCCGTGCGCACCGATGTGGATCAGAGCGTCTGCCCCAAGGCCTTTTCGCAGCCACAGATAGAAGGCGACATAACTGTGGCGCGGGGTGCGAGACAAATCATGGTAATCGTCATCACGCAGCTCGGGTGTGCCGCGTTCGGGTTGCAGCGCCACCAGCGCCTTGCCGCGCCACAGGGCGGTAAAGTGAAACGCGCCATCTGCAAAGGCGGGGTCGTCTTCTGGCTTGCCCCAGACGGTTTCGAGGTCTGCGCGCAGTTGTTCCGGCAGTTTCGCCAGCGCGTTAAGATACGCGTCAAGCGACCATGCAATCCGCGCATCTAGCAGCGTATCAGAAATCGGCTCGGCAGGCGCAGTGTCGTACCCTTCGCCCTGCAGGTCAGCCAGCATCGCCTCGGCTGAAGCCAAGGCATCAAGGCCTACCGCATGGGCCATCTGCCAATCCTTGCCGGGATAGGTGGACAGCACCATCGCAGGGATCTGATCCTCTTTGGGCCTGTCGTTCAGGTTCAGCCAGCCGACGACACGGTCGATGATGGCCTCGATCCGTTCCGGTTCAGCCCGGTGGGCAAAACGTGAATACTCCAGATGCGGGTCACGCTTGCCCGGTTCCTTGAACGAGGCAATGCCTGCAGAAATTCGCCCGTCCACTTCGGGCAGGACAACGTGCATAGCCAAATCAGCGGGCGAAAGACCGCGTTCCGCCCCGGCCCAGGCTTTGCGGCGGGACGTTGCGAGAGCAACCTGAAACACCGGAACATCGGCAGCGTCCAGCGGCGATGTGCCCGATGCGCCTTTGCCCGAGAAGGAAGTGGCGTTGATAATGGCCGACGGTTCAAGGGAGGCGATGACCCCACGCAGCCAATCGGCGGCGGCAGGTGCTTTCAGCGAGGGGGCGAACATGCCTACTGCTTCGATGCCGCGTTCCCGCAATCGGCGGATCAGGGCTGCGACCGGGGCAGTGTCCGCCGATGTCAGATAAGCACGATAGAAGGTCACCAGAATACGCTTTGGGTCGCTCGTGAACGCTGTTTCGACCGAGATTACGCCACGATCCGGGCACCACGCGCCGCACTCTGGCAAGGTCTTTGCGCCCATCACCGGCCCGGCATAAAGCCCCGCCGCAAGCGCCATTTGTGCCAAAGCCGCTTGCGCCGCGACTTCGCCGCCGGTGTCACATAGATGTGCAAGCCGCCGCAAAGTCGAGACGGGTAGGGTGGAGTAATCATCCAGCCGCGTATCCTCGCGCCCGTCAGCAGGCAACACAGCCAGTGCGATGCCTTTGGATTGTGCCAGCGCCAGAACTTGCTGCAACCCGTAGGACCAATACGGCACGCCGCCGATCAAACGGATCAGGATGCCCTTCGCACCCTCCAACGTCTGTTCAACATAGGTGTCAACTGACAAGGGGTGTTTTAGTGCCGTCAGGTTGGCCAGCCGCATCGTCGGCATTCGCCCTTCGGCCCCACCACCGCGATGCCAGCCTGCCGCGAAAGCGCCAAGGTCGCTGTCCGAAAAGGACAGCACCACCAAATCCGCCGGACTCTGGCCCAGATCGGTCGGGGTCTCGGTTTCCTCGAGCCCGTGGCTTTCGCGGAAGACGACGTGCATGGCTTACTCGGCGGCCTCGGTCACACCCACGAGGATCTCGTGGATTTCAGCCTCTTTGATGTCGTCATGCTCAGCGATCACCACCAGACGCGAGCGGCGCTCTTCGCCAGATTCCCAAGGGCGGTCGTATTGATGGCGAACGCGGGCGCCAACAGCCTGAACCAACAGACGCATCGGCTTGCCTTGAACCGCGGCATAGCCCTTGACGCGCAGGATGTTCAGCTCATTGGCCAGACGTTCGATATTGGCGACCAGTTGGGCCGGGTCTGTCTGTTCCGGCAGCTCGATGATGATGCTTTCGAAATCGTCATGTTCGTGATCATGGTGACCATCGTGATGGCTTGGCCGCGCGTCCATGTCATCCTCGGCGGCTGCCTCAAGACCCAGCACAACGCGCACGTCAACGGCACCTTCGGCGACTTCGACGACGGGCAGCGGGCGTGGAGCCTCGGCTGCGATCACTTCTTTGGCCTTCGCCACACCGTCCGGGCCGGCTAGGTCAGGCTTGGTCAGCAGGATGATGTCGGCGCACGAAATCTGATCCTCGAACACCTCGGACAGGGGCGTTTCGTGGTCGATCGAGTCGTCCGCCAGGCGCTGGGCGTCCACGGCTTCGACATTCGGAGCAAAGCGTCCTGCAGCCACGGCTTCGGCATCTGCCAGAGCGATCACACCATCAACGGTGATCTTGGAGCGGATATCAGGCCAGTCGAATGCCTTCAGCAGCGGCTTGGGCAGCGCGAGGCCGGAGGTTTCGATCAGAATGTGATCGGGGCGCGGCTCCAGCGCCATAAGCGCTTCGATGGTCGGGATGAAATCATCCGCCACGGTGCAGCAGATGCAGCCATTGGCCAGTTCCATGATGTTCTCCGCCGGGCAATCGGGGATGGCGCAGGATTTCAGGATGTCGCCATCCACGCCAACGTCACCGAATTCGTTGACGACCACGGCCAGGCGTTTGCCCTGCGGGTTCTGCATCAAGTGCTTGACCAGCGTGGTCTTGCCCGAGCCCAGAAAGCCGGTGATCACGGTGACGGGAAGTTTTTCGAGATTGCTCATTTCAGGGCTCCAATCGGGGGAATGCGGGCCGCACAGTTTTTGCGGAAATGTTCGGGGCGCTCACGCCATTTCACCAGACCGTCTTCGGCGGCCAGATATTTGGTGACGCCTTCAACGATGGTTTCAACGTGGTCGGACTCGTCGAGGTTTTCATAAACGAACGTCCAGCGGGACGGGCCACCACGTAAAACGATCGAACATCCCTGATCACAGTTCGACAGGCATTCCACCGGCTTCAGGTCCACGCCGTCAGGCAAGCCAGCCTGTTCCAGAGCTTTGTGCAGCAAAGTACCGGGTCGCTTGGCGTCATCTTCGATGGGCAGCCCGCGACGGCATGTCGTGCAGACCAGTAATTCGACTGGTGTGGTCTCGGTCACGTCTCTCATCCCCCTCATCCTTTATACGGGGGACGGGGTTTCATGCGGGCCACGTGTGCGACATGGACCCGACACCGGAACACCCCGCCCGGTTTCAACTTCGGGTGCTGGCAGGTCTCCCGGCTTGCGGATGTCAGAGGCGGTCTCTGTCGGATGTCCCGCCTTCCCGGCCTATTGGGCCAGTGGCTTTGGGCACCCTCTCCGGTCACGGTCGCGGGGGCGGCTGCGCTTGGCGATGACATCGCTGGCACATTCCCTTTTCATCCATCCGAGGATGGACACCAACGCCTGCGACATGCGGCACGGGCAGGGGGCTTGTCAAGCATGAGAGGTGGGTGAAAACCCTTCACGTCAGAAAAGCGACGTGCCGATGTCAGTCAGCGGCATCCGAGACAAGCCGATCATGCAGACAAGATCAAAACCGCTCCGCCGCCGCAGATGATTGAGCGTCTTAGCGCCCGACAATCAAGTCGGTTTAGTTCACGAAT
The DNA here is from genome assembly GCF_056537985.1 of Ruegeria sp. BI12. Classification (NCBI taxonomy): domain Bacteria; kingdom Pseudomonadati; phylum Pseudomonadota; class Alphaproteobacteria; order Rhodobacterales; family Roseobacteraceae; genus Ruegeria; species Ruegeria sp. BI12. Next base: position 850,088 of record NZ_JBQFSL010000001.1, read on the forward strand.
GGAATCGCGGGACCTGCAATCGCAACAATCGCATTTTGTGCCAGCATCTGAGCGATAACTGCGGCAGGCGCATAGGAACGCAACGGAGGCAAAGCGTGACCTTCAACGCCCGACGCACAGTGCGTCATGTCCAGTCTGTGCGCGTTCACAAGCGTCGATCTGGCATGGTTGGCAGCCTCCTCAAGCCGCTTCGGCATGCCGTCCCAGACTTCCCCAGACTTCAATGCTGAAATAAACGTGGTTCCGGAGTCCAAGAGGCAACTGGTACCCAACTGTAAACGCCTGAAATTTCGGAGGCAAAGCACAGGGTGCCATACGAGGAAGAAAATGGAGGCGAGTACCGGAATCGAACCGGTGTACACGGATTTGCAATCCGCTGCGTCACCACTCCGCCAACTCGCCTTTTCAAGTAAAATCAAATACTTGTCGTGGTGTGACAGGCGTTTTAGCAGCTTTCGACAGTAGCGTCCAGAGGGGGAAACGCAATTTTCGGAGCAGGGTGCAAACTTGGCCTTTGGTTGCGACGTTGTATCCTGTGAAGATTAGTAAATTTCCGTGCCTGGGCCGTTGCCGGTTTTTCAAGGATGTGGCAGAACTCGATCACCCAAGGGAACAAAACGAGCGATCCAATGACAGATTTCGCAGCCCGTCGCCGGACAATGGTCGATACGCAGATACGTCCTTCTGATGTCACGAAATTTCCCATCATCGACGCGATGCTGACCGTCAAGCGTGAAAACTTCGTGCCGGATTCACAGCGCGAGGCGGCTTATGTCGAGGGATTGATCGAACTGGGCGACGGACGCTGCATGTTAGAGCCGCGGACATTGGCCAAGATGTTGGACATTTTGAACATCTCCAACGACGAGTCAGTTTTGGATATTGCCCCGGCTCTGGGATATTCGACCGCCGTTGCTGCGCGTATGGCACAATTGGTTGTCGCCGTGGAAGAGGACGAAAGCCTTGCGGCCGAATCTCAGTCCATCCTGATGGAAGCGGACGCGGACAATGCGATTGTGCATGTCGGTCCACTAGAGCAAGGCGCCCCCGAACATGGGCCCTACGACGTGATCGTAATCCAGGGTGGTGTGGAACAGGTTCCGGATGCGTTGATTGCGCAGCTCAAGGATCACGGGCGTATTGCCTGCCTTTTCGTCGAAGGCGCGTTGGGGACCGTCCGTATCGGCCACAAATCCGGAGATCGCGTGACCTGGCGCGACGCGTTTAACGCCAATGCACCGATTTTACAGGCATTTTCCACGAACCGTGTATTTTCGCTATAGTTTAATGGCGGATTGCTCTGCTGCCTTGATTAGTTGAACACAAACGCGCAAACTGTCGGCAGAGCAGCGTAATTTTGATTTGAGAGGATTTCGTTATGAGTTCTATGGCGGGAGGAAAGCTGGTCAAGGCGCTGGCGCTGACTGCGGGGGTCGCACTTAGCTTTGTACCGGGACGGGCCGTTTGGGCCGACAATATAACTGACGCATTCATTGGCGCGTACAATACCAGCGGTCTGCTGGAGCAAAACCGAGCCTTGTTGCGTGCAGCAGACGAAGACGTGGCAATCGCGTTGTCTGCGCTTCGACCGATCATCAACTGGACGGTTTCAATTAGCAGCAACTACAATCGTCGCAACATCAGCGATGTGGTGACAAGAACCGACCCGAACAACTTCTTTACTGGGTTGACGCTCGGCCAACTGCTCTACGATGGCGGGGCTTCTGTACTGGGCAAGCAGTCGGCGCAAGAAACGGTGCTATCCACCCGACAGACCCTTGTTGACATCGAGCAACAGGTTCTGTTCCGCGGCGCAAATGCCTATCTCGAAGTTCTCCTGCAGGAAGAAACCGTGCAGATTCGCCTGAACAACGTCGATGTATCGGCCGAGGAATTGCGAGCATCGCAGGACCGGTTCGATGTGGGCGAAGTTACGCGTACTGACGTCGCGCTGTCACAAGCTCAGCTTGCCAGTTCGCAAGCCGATCTGGCGGTTGCGCGCGGTAACCTCGACACGGCGCAGGCGGAATATGTGAATGCAGTCGGCAAATCGCCCGGACGAACAGCAGGTCAACCGAGCCTGCCAAATCTGCCAAGCTCGGAAGCGCAGGCCGTAAGTCTGGCGCAGCGTAACCACCCGGCAATTCTTTCGGCGCAGCACCAGGTGCGCGCTTTCGACCTGATCGTCGCGCAGCAGCGCGCCAATCTGGGTCCGAACGTTAGCCTGAACGCATTCGCCGGTATTACTGAGACCTACGACAACGATGACAACATCGAAGACGGCTCGGTTTCGCTGGACTTCAGTCAACCGATCTATGCCGGTGGTCGCCTAGCCGCAAGCGTACGCCGCGCCATGGCAACACGGGATGCGTCACGCGCCAACCTGTTGAATGTGCAGAAGGATATCACTCAGGGTGTGACAGATGCTTACGCTCGTTTCCAGGCCGCATCAGCAAGTTTGCGGGCGTCGACCGAACGGGTTCGTGCATCGCAAGTGGCGTTTGATGGTATCCGCGAAGAAGCTACTTTGGGCGCCCGGACCACGCTGGATGTTCTGAACGCACAGCAAGACCTTCTGGACGCGCAACTGGCCGAGGTTGCATCGCGGATTGAGCGGTCCCGCGCTGCATATCAGCTGTTGCAGGCGCAGGGTTTGTTAACCGCCGAACGTTTGGGACTTGCGGTACAGATCTATGATCCGACGCTGTACTACAATCTGGTCAAAAAAGCGCCGGCTCAGGTCAGCAGACAAAGCAAGGACCTGGATCGGGTTCTCAAAGCGTTGCGCCGCGACTAGGGCCCAATACTACCTGTTGTGACGCCCGGTTTGTTTGGCTACACTCAATCCTGAGGATAGAGCGGTAGAGAACAATGACGGATAAAGTCGTGAACGGCAGAGTAGAGGACGTGTTGTCCTCGATCAAACGGCTGGTCGGTGAAAGAGGTGAGCAAACCTCGGAACCCACGCCTTCAATCGCCCGCAAACCCGGGCGATTGGTGCTTACCAATGCATTGCGAGTCGGCGGAACGTCCAGCATTCAGGACGGCCCTGAGAATGAGGTCGACGTTAAAGAAGGCTATACGGCGGATGCGTCGGTCAAGCCCATGCTTTTGCGCGCGTGTGACATCGTAAATCGTGAAGATCCCGCCAACAAAGAACAGGTTTCCCCAGAGCCGCCCAAAGACGCGACCAACAGCCTGAGTGCAAAGATTGAAGCGCTTGAGGCGGCGATTGCACGCACTGAGGACCAGTGGGAACCGGACGGTGACAGCGAAGACGAGTATTCCGGTACTCCGGCGAAAGCCCTTGAATTCAGCGCGCGGAAGGAATTCGCAGAAACCGAAGAGAAGAAGGCCGAGCCCTCTAAGGCTGAAGTGAAAGAGGCTGTGGCCACGACCAAGGCAACGTTTGTTCGGGACCCCGAGGTAAAAACTGCTGCACCAGTTCCTCCTGCCAAAGCGGCAGAGGAAGAAACTGGGGTAGCTGGCTTAGATGAAGACGCCCTGCGCAAAATGATCGCCGAGGTCGTCCGTGAAGAATTGCAGGGTGTTTTGGGTGAACGCATCACCCGTAACGTCCGCAAGATGGTCCGGCGCGAAATATACAAAGCCCTAGCCGAGCAGAACGTCGAATAACGCTCAGACAGTGCGTGGCGTCTCGGCAAGCGCCAGTAGACGGTCCAGATCCATAGTCTTTTCAAGATGATCTGCCAGCGCGTCCAGCGTCTCATCGACCCCGTCTTCATAGGACAGGTCCGAAGTCACGCCCAACTGTGACAGGTAAGAGGCGCGGAATGCGTCCGAACTGAAGATACCATGCAGGTAACTGCCGCGAATTCGACCGGTGCCATTAGCAGCGCCTTCTGACCGCCCCTCTACCTCTAGCCAAGCGCGTGCACAATCGGGGCCTTCGGTGCGGCCCATGTGAATTTCATAGCCCGACACCGGCTCTCCTCCGTTAAGGGCGCGGGCTGAGGTGAGTTTCACCTGTTTTTTCCCGGCCATCACAGTTTCAACATCCAGAAGGCCCAACCCTTCGACGGTGCCTGGTCGGCCGTCGACGCCATCCGGGTCAGCGATTGTCTTGCCCAGCATCTGATAGCCGCCGCACAAGCCCAGAACGTAACCACCTCGTCGGACGTGGGCATATAGGTCGACATCCCAGCCCTGGGCCCGGAAATAGGCCAGATCCCCGATCGTGGATTTGCTGCCGGGCAGCAACACCAAATCGGCATCGCCGGGCAGGGCGTGTCCTGCCGGGACGATCTCGACCGAGACGCCGGGTTCGGCAGACAGCGGATCAAGATCGTCGAAATTGGCCATGCGTTCCAATTGCGGCACGACCACTTTGCAGGCGCCGCCAGCGTGGGACCTTATATCCATCATATCCTCGGCCGGGAGCTTCCACGCATCATGGAACCATGGAACAACGCCCAAACATGGCCATCCGGTACGCGCGGCGATATCATCGCGACCTTCGTCGAAAAGAGAGACGTCGCCCTTAAATCGATTGACCGCAAAACCCCGGATCATTTCAAGATCACTTACGTCGAGAACTGCCTGGGTGCCTACGATCTGGGCAATGACGCCCCCGCGGTGAATGTCCCCCACCAGAACAACGGGCACGCCGGCGGCGCGCGCAAATCCCATGTTGGCGATGTCACCCTTGCGTAAATTGGTCTCGGCCGGGCTGCCCGCACCTTCGATCAGAACCAGGTCGGCATCGCTGCACAGTCGGTCAAAGCTTTCAAGTGCAGCACCCAGCAGTTTGGATTTGTCTTTGCGGTAATCCCCTGCTTTCATTGTGCCCGCGCGCTGACCCTGTACGATAATCTGAGCGCCAGTGTCAGTTTCCGGTTTAAGCAGGATCGGATTCATGTCCGTATGCGGCGCGCGTCGCGCGGCCCATGCCTGCAGAGCCTGAGCGCGCCCAATCTCACCGCCGTTTTCGGTGACAGCGGCGTTATTCGACATGTTCTGTGGTTTGAACGGTGCAACGCGCAAGCCGCGCCGGGTAAAAGCCCGCGCCAGACCGGCCACAAGAACCGATTTCCCGACATTGCTGCCGGTGCCCTGAATCATGATGGACCGAACCATGGCCTGTCTCCTATGTTGACGCGCAGATGACCTGATTTGCAGGCAAAGGAAAAGCCAAAGTTGAATACGCCAGCGCATCTTTTGATCGGAGCTGCCGCCTTTGCCCGCCCCGCCCACGGACGAATCCTGTGGGCAGCGCTGCTTGGATCGTTATTGCCTGATCTTTCCCTTTATGTGATGGCGGGCACGTCCCTCTTCCTGCTTGGGATACCGCCAAATGTGGTCTTCGATCAGCTTTATTTTTCCGACGGCTGGCAGACCGTGTTTGCGATCGACAATTCATTTGTCCTTTGGGGGTTTGCTTTGATTGTTGGGGTCTGGGCACATCGGGCGGCCTTGACCGTTGGCGCATCCGCCGGATTGTTGCATCTTGCGATGGATTTTCTGCTGCATGCAGGGGACGGGCGGCCTCAGTTCTGGCCGTTCAGCGATTGGGTGTTTCACAGCCCGGTCAGTTATTGGGACAGTTCACATCACGCAGTGTGGGTCGCGCGCCTTTCCGCAGTGCTTTGTGTCGCGTGTTATACCGTTTTGTGGCGTCGCGGTATGTCAGTCTGGGCGAAAATATTCTTCGCGGTGCTGTTAGTGGCAGAGCTATGGGTTGCACGGCAGTGGTTGTTATTCTTTTGACAGTTGGCATAAGAAAAGCGCGCTCCCATGTTGGGAGCGCGCTTTTTCATGCGATAGACGCCCTGGATCAGGCGGCTTCTGCTTGCTGGGCGGCGTTGCGGCGCTCGCTTTCTTCACGCGACAGTGCAACCGAAGTGCGCACACCGCGTCCAACGAACTCCATCAGTCCGCCAACAACGCGCTCATTCGGGTCGATACCCGCGCACGACAGTACTTCGCGACCATCACGAGAACGTGCCCAACGGGCGATTTGTTCCGGGCCATTGCCATACTTCTTGTCGTCGGCAATAGCGTCATCCAGCGCAGCCAGTACGACGGCCGCGAAAAGTTTACGTGCACGATTGCCTTGTTCGTTATTAAAGGCTGTGCCGTCAACGAAATCTCTCATCTCGTCTTCCTTGTTGTTCTTGCTCTTGCATTTTCGGCGTGACGGTTCTTATGACTGATTAAGTGCGATTCGGATACACTTAAAATGCATAGTTGCGTTGCGTCATTTGCATAGCTTGCTGCAAGTGCAGCACTAGGTCTCGTTGTCTTGTCAGGTGTGTTCCCGCCAGATATAGGGACGGGAACTGACGCATCAACCGTTTGTGAAGGAATTAAGTCATGCCCAAGATAAATGGGAACGAAATTCGCCCCGGAAATGTGCTTGAGCATAACGGCGGGCTGTGGGCCGCAGTCAAAGTTGACCACGTAAAGCCCGGTAAAGGCGGTGCTTTTGCACAGGTCGAACTGCGCAATCTGCGCAACGGTTCAAAGTTGAACGAGCGATTCCGTTCGGCGGACAAAGTTGAACGTGTGCGCCTGGAACAGAAAGATCAGCAGTTCCTGTACGAATCTGACGGTATGCTGGTCTTCATGGATTCCGAGACGTATGAGCAGATCGAACTGCCTGCAGAGCTGCTGGGTGAACGCCGCCCGTTTCTGCAGGACGGCATGACAATTGTCGTTGAGTTTTATGAAAGCGAGGCGCTGAACGCCACGCTGCCCCAGAAAGTGACCTGCAAGATCGTTGAGACCGAGCCTGTGGTCAAAGGTCAGACCGCGGCGAACTCGTTCAAGCCAGCCATTCTGGATAACGGTGTCAAAGTCATGGTGCCGCCGTTCATCGGTCAGGATGAGATGATCATCGTGAATACCGAAACCATGGATTATTCCGAACGCGCGTAACCTTGCGTTCACCGAAACAAAGAAAACCGCGTGGACTGTGCCGCGCGGTTTTTTTGTCAGTTACTCCGCTTGACGTGGCGATACCGCTCAGGGTTGGGGCCAAAAAGTTCGAGCATCAGATCATACTTGATGCGATTGGCGCTGACCTGCCGGTAATAGGCGATCAGAAAGGCCGTAGGGCCCTGAATACGGCTTAGGCCACTGGTGGCGGCCACCACGGTGCCAACATCCGTTTTTCCATTCAAAACAAGATAGCCACCCAACATCAGCACGCCGACCGTTCCGGCTCCGTTTATGACGCTCAGCAGAAACTTGGCCGACAGCTTCCAGATGAACATTTTGCGCCGCGTCTCGTAGATATCGTCGAACTGGGTCTCAACTTCGCGTGCGATTTCGTTGATCTGCTCGACATTCAGTTTGTCGGTGGCTCCGCGCAAAATCCGGACACGTTCGGCAATAAAGACATTCACCTTGCGTTGAGATATCAGCACGATGATGATCTGCGGCACGATCATCGAGAAAGCAATCATGCCCAACCCCGGTTGGGTTGATGAGATGTAACCAATCACACTGATCAACGTGCCGATCTGAACGACCGGGTCCGAGAATGCGCCGCCGGCAAATTTCCCCAACTCTTCTGCTTCGGCTGAAATCGCCGTGGTCATTGTGCCCTTGCGCACTGTTTCACCCGAGACATTGATATCCTCGGCGCGCCGCAGCAGCCTTTGGCGGATCATGCGGATCAGATCTTCGCCCAACGTGCCTGCGCGATAGCCCAGTAGCCATTTAAGGGCGAGGCTAAGGACGATGACTGACATCATTCCGGCACCCAGGTAGAGCAGCTTGTCTGTGCCAACGTCGTCCGAGGTCAGGTGGTTTATGATATCGCGCTGAAACTCCAGCGGAACGGCAGCCAAACCCGCAATCGCAATGGACAAAACGATAAGAATGATCTGCCGCCCGGCGCTGGCGCGCCAGATCGCTCTGTATAACTGGAACATACGTGCATCCGGTTTGCTGAACTCAAACCAGTGTGGCAGCGCGCTTGGTCATGTTCAAACCATACAAAACCGGTCGGAGGAACAGCCGTGCCGGTTCGGCAACATGTTAAGTGCCGAGCCGAATGGTGGCGTCATCTGCCTGCATGTCGTCACCTACGCGGTCCAGCCGCAAATAGGCTATTCCGCGGCCGTTGGATTGGGTGAACAAAGTCCCTGCAGGCTTGCCTCCGGAGGTAATCGCGGTGCCAATTGCTGCAGAGTTGTCGACATGGACGCTACGCAGACCTTTGCGCAGTTCGGTCTTGTGTTTCATCCGTGCAGTGACTTCTTGACCGACATAGCATCCTTTCTTGAAGTCCACGCCATTCAACGCCTCGAACCCGGCTTCGAGAATATAGCTGTCGGCGGTCAGTTCAATTCCGGTTTCCGGAATGCAGTGACGCACACGGATCGCATCCCAATCGGTGCCATCATCGCTTTCTGCGTCCACAGTATAGGACCGCCAGCCCATATCTTCGTGGCGCGGGTCGGGCAGGGCGCCTTCGGGCGCTGGGCCGGTACCGCGCTGAAGGTTCAGGCCGCAGTCTTCGATTCTGACGTCCGCGCGCAGTTTGTACATGCCAAGTCGTTTCGCCAGCCCATCGGCCAGTTCTTCGGCGACGTCCAGCAACACCGCGTCACCCTCACGTTTCAGGAAGAAGTCTGCCAGATACTTGCCTTGTGGGGTCAGCAAAGCGGCGTAGACCAGTCCATTGTCCAACCCTGCAATATCGTTGGTCACCAACCCTTGGAGAAAGCTGTCGGTGTCCGAGCCGCTCAGGCGCAAAATACGGCGGTTGGGCATCTGAGTTGTCCTCGTCTTTTCCTCGGGCCTCGTGATATAGGAGTTTCCGCTGCCATGACCAGAGGGTTTCCGCCGTGCCTGCGCCGATTAGTATCGTCATCCCGACCCTGAACGCGGAAAAGACCCTTCCTGCGACCCTCGAGGCCTTGATGGAAGGTTTGCAGGCGGGGTTGATCCGTGAGTTGATCGTCACGGATGGTGGATCGACCGATCATACTCTTGAAATTGCCGATGAGGCCGGGGCTGAGATTGTCGCTGGGCCGCCGTCTCGCGGGGGGCAACTAGCCAATGGGTGCGCCGCAGCCAAAGGCGACTGGTTGCTTGTCCTGCACGCCGATACGGTTCTGCAAGTCGGCTGGAGCAAACCCGTAAGCGACCACCTTGTCGCCGGGACCCCGGCGGCGTTCCGTTTGGCGTTTCGGGCGTCAGGCTTTGCGCCGACGTGGGTGGCGGGTTGGGCCAACCTGCGCAGTCGTTTGTTTGGCCTGCCGTATGGAGACCAGGGCCTGTTGGTTCCATCTGAGATGTATCGCAAGGCGGGAGGCTTTCCCGATCAACCGTTGATGGAGGACGTGGCTTTGGCCCGCAGTTTGCGCGGCATCACCTTGCTGCCCAGCAGTGCCGTTACGAGTGCTGATCGTTATCAACGTGTGGGCTGGCTTCGTCGAGGCGGGCGGAACCTCTGGACTCTGACGCGCTACTTTCTTGGCGCAGATCCTGAGACGCTGGCGCGGGACTATCGTCGCTGAGCGACGCGCGCAGTTCGACAACGGATTTGCCCAGTCGGAAGGGTGCGGCGAAGCTGACCAGACATAGCGCGATGATCTGCAGCACAAGTATATGCGCGTTGGCCTGCAGATATTCCCATTCGTCCTTCAACTTGCCGACCTGTTCAACCAGATCATCATAGCTTTGCGCCAGGATCAGATAATCGCCTGCAATCGCGGGGACCTTGCGGCGCATATTGTCGATCGCCGCCTGGGTTATGTCATCCAACGTGGTAAAGACAAGGAATTGATCGATATCGAACGCATCAGCCTTGGCCGCCATCGCTTGCATATCGTCCTTTTCGTCTTTTGCCTGACGTCCAAACAGAAATTGCAGGCCTTGCAATGGGGCAACTTCGTTAGTCACAGCAATGAACAATGGAAGGTCCGCGTTGCTGGCGGTCGAGGCGGAAAGAAATTCTACCTTATCACACAACACTGAGGTATCCGGGTCAAAAGCCGGGTCGCAAAACCGCAGCCGGAACCGTGCTGCGTCGCGGTCAAAGGCCAGCGTGGCGGCATAAGCGACGTCGATCTGGCGGTCCAGCCGGGAACTGTCCGAAGTATAAAGCCCCGCCATAACCGCAACCAATGCGCCAACGCCGCCCAGCACCACCCAGACGAGGTCCGCGAGTTTCCAGGCGCGATGCCCGGCCGGTTTGCGAAACAGAAAGGCCGTGCCAATTAACCCAAGCAGAAAGAACAGGATCAAAAGCGGCAATTGGTTGTTGGTCACGAAACTCATGACTTCAAAGTGACGGCCCGCCATGCGGCTGGCAACACTCATCACGCTCAGTTGTTTACGTTGAAAGGAAAAGAGTGTTACGAATTCGTGCTTTGGCCGAACTTTCGGAACAGTTTGGTACGATCAAAGGCCTGTTCCAGCTCGTCTGTTCGCTCCTTGACCGAATCCCACAGCCTTTCCTGCACTTCGGCGATGACGCATTCCATCAAAACCAGAATGGCCGCCATGGAGTCCCAGGCGGACGGCACTGCAATGCGCGCCGCAAAGGTGTGTTTGGCCAGCCGATGAATGGGTGAGCGCCACTGATCGGTGAACAGAACAATTTCAGCCTCGCGTTCGTGGCACAGCTGGCCGATCAGCAGAGATGCGTTTTCATATCGGCGAACATCCAGTGCGATCAGCACATCGTCTTTGCGTACGTCCAGCAAGTCATGTGTCCATGATGCTGCAACGGGGAGCAGCCGCACGTCGGGGCGGATCATCTGCAGGTGCAGGTACAGGTATTGGGCCAGCGTGCCGGTTATGCGGCCACCGGTAATAAAGATGCGCCGGTTGGGATCACATAACAAGTTGCAAAAACTGTCGAATTCGTCTGGATCGACCTCATCAATCGTGCGTTTCTGATTGGCGAGTGTCTGTTGGGAATACCGGTTCAGGATATGCTCTTCAGGCAGATCGTTCTGCCACAAGTCACGTTTGGCGACCGGTCCCGAGATCATCTCTTTCACTTCGCCCCGCAGCGCGGCCTGAAACTGCGGATAACCTTGAAATCCGGTTTTTTGCAGCATCCGCGCAACTGTCGTGGTGGACACCGAGGCTGCGCTGGCCAGTTCGGTGATGCTGCCCAGACCGGCCATAGGATAGTCGTCCAGCAATACGCTGACCAGCTGCCGCTCGGATGGGGTCATCTTGTCTTTGTGGGCCAGCAGCCTGTCCGTCACCCGCACGCGGCGTTCCTCCTGCATCTTTTCTACCTTAGTGTGAATAATTTTTCAGCAAGATCAAGAGTGATGAAAATTTTACAGGAAAATTATTGACAGGCTAAGGTATCATGTGGAAATTTTTCCACACACGTGTTTCTTGGAATCGCAGGGCAGGAATTTGGACTTCGGAGAAGTTGTTCATACGGACTTAGCGGATGGTCCCTATTCGGTGGTGTTGGTCTGCGAACACGCGTCCAACCGTATACCCGATGCCTTGGGCGATATGGGTTTATCCGCGGATGCGCTGCAAAGTCATATTGCCTGGGATCCGGGCGCATTGGCTGTGGCCAGGTTGATGGCCGAACGCCTGTCAGCCCCGTTGGTGCATGGTGGTGTTTCGCGGCTGGTCTATGACTGCAATCGCCCGCCCGAAGCCACGGGGGCAATGCCCTTACGCAGCGAGGATTACCTGATCCCGGCAAATGCCGACATGTCCGATGATGAACGTCACAGCAGGATCGAGGGCATTTACAAGCCTTTCGCCGCCGCTCTGTCCAATTTGATCGCTGAAAACCGGACAGGGCTTGAGCTTATGGTGACAGTTCACAGCTTTACGCCGGTGTATCATGGACAGCAACGCGACGTTGAACTGGGTGTGCTGCACGGCACAGATGACCGCTTTGCGCAGGCGATGATGGCAACAGTTCCGGCCGACCCACCCTTTGTGACCCGCTTGAACGAGCCATACTCGGCTGCAGACGGCGTAGCGCACACGTTGGACGCACAGGCTTTGCCGACCGGTTTGCCGAACGTCATGATCGAAATCCGCAATGACCTGATCAAATCCCCGAGTCAGCAACAGGCGATGGCTGATTGTCTTGTGTCGTGGATCGCGCGGACCCTTGTTGAATTTCAGAAAGGGGGCGCGACGTGATCAAAACGATGGCGTCATATGTGCGGGTCGTCGATGCGGTCAACTACCGGATCGGACGGGTCATGATGTGGGGCCTGTTTGTGATGATGGGCATCCTGCTGTGGTCTTCGATCTCGAAAACCTTCTTTCTGCCATCGCTCTGGACGTTGGAAATGGCGCAGTTTGCGATGGTGACCTATTATATCATGGGTGGGCCGTACTCGATCCAGTTGGGATCGAATGTACGTATGGACCTGTTTTATCACAACTGGAGCCCACACCGGAAAGCGTGGTTCGATGCCTTCACGGTGCTGCTGCTGATCTTCTACCTGGGCGTCTTGTTTTACGGTGGGCTCGGGTCAACGGCCTACAGCCTTGGCTATTGGGGTGATGAACCGGTTTCCTACTTCATTGGTCTTCTGACAGGCACAGAGGAAATCGGGCGGCTTGAACGCTCATCAACGGCGTGGCGGCCGTATATCTGGCCGGTAAAAGCTATCATGGTGTTCGGCTTTTTCCTGATGCTGCTGCAGGCGATATCGGAATTCTTCAAAGACATAGCCCGGATCAACGGGCAGGAAATCGGGGTCTCGCGGGCATGAGCCAGGAATATATCGCCATCTTCATGTTCGCACTGATGATGCTGATGCTGTTTACCGGCCAGCGTGTCTTTGGCGCGATTGGCGCGGTGGCCACCATTGCCGCTTTGGCGCTGTGGGGGACAGGCGGGCAGGATATCACGTTCTCGGCGGCAATGAAGCTGATGAAATGGTATCCGCTGCTGACGCTGCCGATGTTCATCTTCATGGGATACGTGCTCAGCGAGAGCCGTCTGGCCGACGACCTTTATCGGATGTTCCACGTCTGGATGGGACCTGTAAATGGCGGTCTGGCCATCGGCACGATTGGCCTGATGGTTCTGGTCTCGGCCATGAACGGCCTCAGCGTTGCCGGTATGGCCATTGGCGCGACCATTGCTCTGCCGGAACTGCTGCGGCGCGGTTACGACAAGACTATGGTGACCGGCGTCATTCAGGCTGGGTCGAGTCTAGGTATCCTCGTGCCGCCTTCGGTGGTTCTGGTTCTGTACGCAATGATCGCGCGTCAGCCTGTCGGGCAGCTGTGGTTGGCCGGAATCGTTCCAGGTCTGCTGATGGCCGGGATGTTCATCCTGTATATCTGGATCAGGTGTCGTATTCAGCCCGAGCTGGGGCCGGCCATGGAAGACGCGCATGAGGTGCCACGGGCCGAGAAAATCCGGCTACTGGGGGCAGGGGCGCTGCCGCTGATCATCTTCGCCGCGATGATGGTTCCCTTTGTGAATGGCTGGACCTCGCTGGTTGAAAGCTCGGCCATTGGCGCGCTGACCGCTTTGGCCGTGTCCGTCATCAAACGGCGGATGACCTGGAAGATTTTCGAGGACTGCACCAAACAGACGCTGGCCATTTCCTGCATGTTCATGTGGATCATTCTGGCCGCGCTGGGCTTTGGGGCCGTATTCGATGGTCTGGGCGCAGTGAAAGCCATCGACAACCTGTTCACGGACCAACTTGGCCTGTCGCCGTGGATGATCCTGATCCTGATGCAGCTCAGCTTCATCGTCATGGGCACATTCCTGGACGACACGGCCATGCTGGTCATCGTGGCGCCACTTTATGTGCCGCTGGTCGGCGAACTGGGCTTTGATCTGATCTGGTACGGGGTGCTCTACACCATCACGACCCAAATCGCCTATATGACGCCACCCTTCGGCTATAACCTGTTCCTGATGCGCGCTATGGCGCCGCCCGAGATCGGGTTGAAGGACATCTACACCTCGATCTTCCCCTTTGTCGGAGTGATGGTCCTCGCCCTGACAATCATCATGTTTTTCCCGGAAATCGCCCTGTGGCTGCCCGGATATGTCTATGGAAATTAACAAGAATGCTCGGTGAACGGGCACAGAAGCTTTAACGGAGAGGAAATTGACATGACGACAAGACGTAAGTTTCTGAAAACCGCTGGGGTCGGCGTTGCAGCCGCACCGCTGGCGACGCCCGCACTGGCGCAGAACACTATTACATGGCGGATGCAGACCTATGCCGGTCCTGCGTTGGCCGAGCACGTGATTGATCCAGCGATCAAGATGTTCAATCAGATTGCCGGTGACCGGATGCAGATCGAGCTGTTCTATGCCGATCAGCTGGTCCCGACGGGCGAACTGTTCCGAGCGATGCAAAAGGGCACCATCGACGCGGTTCAATCTGACGATGACTCGATGGCGTCGCCGACCGAAGTCACCGTGTTTGGCGGCTACTTCCCGTTCGCCTCACGCTATTCGCTGGACGTGCCTGTGCTGTTCAACCAGTGGGGCCTGAACGAGATCTGGGACGAGGAATACTCGAAGGTAGGCGTCAAGCACATCAGCGCCGGTGCATGGGATCCTTGCCACTTTGCGACCAAAGACCCGATCAACTCGCTGGCAGACATGAAGGGCAAGCGCATCTTTACCTTCCCGACAGCGGGTCGCTTCCTGAGCCAATTCGGCGTCGTGCCGGTGACTCTGCCATGGGAAGACATCGAAGTTGCGGTTCAGACCGGCGAGCTGGACGGCATCGCGTGGTCGGGCATCACCGAGGACTACACCGTTGGCTGGGCCGACGTGACCAACTATTTCCTGACGAACAACGTGTCAGGCGCATGGGCGGGTCACTTCTTTGCCAATATGGACCGGTGGAACGAGCTGCCCGAGGATCTGCAGACGCTGTTCAAGGTTTGCTGTGATCAGTCGCATTACTATCGTCAGTGGTGGTATTGGGGCGGTGAAGCCAACCTGCGCGTCAACGGCACCAAGATGCAGCTGACTTCTATCCCGGACGAAGAATGGGCAACCGTCGAGGAAGCCGCCGTCAAGTTCTGGGACGAGATTGCAGCCGAGTCCGAGACTAAGGCGAAGGTTGTCGACATCTTCAAACGTTACAACGCTGAGATGCTGAAAGCCGGCCGTCCTTATCGTTACGGCTAAGAAACCCTTCCTCCCGACGCGAGGGGCCTCCCTTGCGTCGGGATTGGACATCAATAAGCGACATCATTTATGCTCACGTCTGTTCCAAGAATAGAAAAACGAAACCGGAAGCACATTTGTGCGCACCGGTCGAAAGAGGTGTGAACATTTGGCTATCGCGAGCTTTTTGATTGAGATTTTCGCCGCAACCATGTTGCTGCTTTTTGCCGTGCGTTTGGTGCGTACCGGTATTGAACGGCGTTTTGGAGCTCTGTTCCAGTCGATCCTGACACGCCACTCTAACAGCTTTGTTGCAGGGGGGGCTGGCATGGTTTTGGCCACTATCCTGCAAAGCTCGGCCGCCGTTACGGTTTTGCTGACTGGTTTCGCTGCGGCGGGGATGGTGACGTTTGGGATGGCGCTGGCGGGTGTCTTGGGCGCGGATTTGGGCGCGGCGCTCGTCATTCAGGTTCTGTCATATGATTTGGGCTGGCTTCAGCCCGCCTTGCTGGCATTGGGGGGCTGGCTGTATCTCAAATCCGAGCGGTCGAATGTACGGCTTATGGGGCGGATCGTTCTGGGCGTCGCCTTTATCCTGATCTCATTGCAGTTCCTGCGCGAAGCAGTTGAGCCAATCCGCGAAAGCGCATTTCTGCCTGCAATCGCAGGGTATTTGGAGACTGACTATTTCAGCGCCTTTATCGTCGGTGCGGTGCTGGCCTTTGTGATGCACAGCTCGGTCGCAACGATCCTGATGTGCGTTGCTCTGGTCCAGATAGGCGCAATTCCCTTTGCGGCCGGGTTGTCGTTGGTGCTGGGGGCAAATCTTGGTTCGGCCTTTATTCCGATGTGGCTGACCCGCGATATGACCGTGACTGCGCGGCGTATCCCACTGGCCAACCTGCTATTGAGAGGCAGTGCGGCGCTAGTGATGCTGATCGTTGTCAATGTCGGCGGATTGCAAGACGCCCTGATGGTGACAGGCCCGGCGCAGTCGCTGATTTTTGCACATATCGGATTTAATCTGGCGGTATTCTTGCTCGCCACAGGCTTTGTGAACCAGTTGGAACAGCCAATGGCGGTTCTTCTGGCAGAACCCAAGGTCGAGACCAATGCACTGGATCAGTTTTCGGATGCACTGACCCCGCTCGGCGATCCCAGCGGCGAAAGGGCCAGCGTTGCAATGTCTTCGGTGCGCCACGAGCTGTTGCAGATGATTACGCAGGTCGAACGTATGTTCCGCCCGGTGCTGGATATTTACGAAAAGGATGACAGCGACGCGATTTCTGCGCTTTGGCAGCAGGATGAGCGGGTCAATACGCAACTTACCGAAATACGTCGTTTCGTCGCCCGCATGCCGCGTCAGAACATGAGCAAGGCACAGGTAAAGGCCGCGCGGGCGTTGGTGGAATATGCCATTCGTCTTGAGGCTGCCGGCGATGTCGTTTCAAACCGGATGACCCGGACGGCGCAGATCAAACACACGGAACGTTCGGAATTTTCGGCGCAGGGCTGGAAAGAGCTGAAGGATTTGCACGCCGCCATTCTGGAGAGTTTTTCGCTGGCACGCCACGTGCTGTTGGTGGACGACATGGATTGTGCGCGGCGACTGGTTCTGGATAAGGCCGAGGTCAAGCGGATGTCGCGCGATAGCCGCAAGGCGCACCTGAAACGGTTGGAGCGCGGTCAGACCGAGAGTTTTCAGTCCAGCGATCTGCATTTGGAAACCCTGCGATCAATGCGCGATTTGCACGGGCACATCGCCGCCGTCGCCTATCCGATCCTCTACAAAAGCGGTCAGGTTCTGGAAACGCGCCTGGTGATGGAAATGGAAAAAGAAGCCAACGATGACTGAAGGCAGGTAATCGAAACCGAGGTCTCACTGAGTGACAAAGGAAACCAATGATGGGCAATGAAGCGATTTTGGCCGATCTGAAAGCCAAATTCGAAGCGGGCGAGGTCGACACCGTACTAGTTTGCATGGTGGACATGCAGGGCCGGCTGATGGGCAAGCGGTTTCACGCAGGTCATTTCGTGGCAGGTGCGTGGGAAGAAACCCATTGTTGCAATTACCTACTGGCTACGGATCTGGAGATGGGCACGCCGGACGGCTACGCCTCGACCAGTTGGGAGCGGGGTTATGGCGACTATGTCATGAAGCCGGATCTCAGCACTCTGCGGCCGGTGCCTTGGCTGGAAGGAACCGTGATGGTGATGTGCGATGTGCTTGATCACCACACGCATGAGGAAGTGCCGCATGCGCCGCGCTCGATCCTGAAGAAACAGGTCAATCGCCTCAAAGCCATGGGCTATGACGCGATGTGCGCCACCGAACTGGAGTTTTTCCTGTTCGAAAAAAGCTTCGACCAGATCCGCAAGGAAGGTTTCCACGATCTGGAGCCGATCTCGGGCTATAATGAAGATTACCACATCCTCCAGACCACAAAGGAGGAGCACGTGATGCGCCCGATCCGCAACCATCTGTGGAATGCGGGGATTCCGGTTGAGAATTCGAAAGGTGAGGCCGAGACTGGGCAAGAAGAACTGAACATCAAAT
The DNA here is from genome assembly GCF_056537985.1 of Ruegeria sp. BI12. Taxonomy (NCBI): domain Bacteria; kingdom Pseudomonadati; phylum Pseudomonadota; class Alphaproteobacteria; order Rhodobacterales; family Roseobacteraceae; genus Ruegeria; species Ruegeria sp. BI12. Next base: position 867,718 of record NZ_JBQFSL010000001.1, read on the forward strand.
ACGCCCTGGCCATGGACACGGCCGAGTACCATTCAATCGCTAAGAACGCGGTGAAAGAGATCGCCTGGCAACACGGTCACGCTGCGACATTCCTGCCGAAATGGCATCACGACAAGGTCGGCAGCTCCAGCCACGTACACCAATCGCTATGGGCGGACGGCAAGCCTGCCTTTTATGACGTTGATGATGCGTTGGGCATGTCGGCGCTGATGAAAAACTATATGGCTGGTTTGTTGAAATACGCCGGTGATTACACCTATTTCATGGCGCCTTACATCAACAGCTACAAACGCTTCATGAAGGGAACCTTTGCGCCGACGCGGATTATCTGGTCGGTAGACAACCGCACGGCTGGGTTCCGTCTGTGTGGGGATGGGACGAAGTCTGTGCGGGTCGAATGTCGAATTCCGGGATCAGATATGAACCCCTATTTGGCGATGGCTGGAATGCTTGCTGCCGGGATAGCCGGGATCGAAGAAGGTCTGGAATTACAGCCGCCGACCAAGGGCGATGTCTATCAGGGTGACACAGGCATGATCCCAGGCAACCTGCGCACGGCACGGGATGCGCTGCACGGATCGGCAATGCTGCGCGCGGCTATGGGTGATGATGTGGTCGATCACTATGCCCGTGCAGCGGAAGTCGAGATCGAGGAATTCGAGCGCGTAGTGACCGATTGGGAAGTTGCCCGCGGGTTTGAGCGGGCTTGAGATCGGGTCAGGCTGGGGGCGCTGCCCCACGCCCCCGGGATATTTTTAGCCAGACGAAACAGTGATCCTGTTTCTTTCGGAAATGGAGTGGTTATGGGGCAGATGTTGAAATGTGTCTCGCCGATTGATGGGTCGGTTTTTGCTGAACGTGAGGTCCTGTCGCAAGAAGCGGCCTTTGAGGTCGCGGCTCGGGCGCGGGCCGCACAGGTCGATTGGGCCGCGCGTCCTTTGCAGGAGCGTATTGATCTTGTCATGGCCGGTGTGGCCGCTGTTGGGGCGATGAACGACGAGATTGTGCCTGAGTTGGCGCATATGATGGGGCGTCCGGTACGCTATGGCGGAGAGTTTGGCGGCTTTAACGAGCGCGCAAGCCACATGGCGGAGATCGCCGAGGCATCCCTGGCCGATATCGCGGTGGGCGAGGATGAGACCTTCAAAAGGTACATCAAACGCATCCCGCACGGTGTGGTCTTTGTGGTGGCACCGTGGAACTATCCCTATATGACGGCGATCAACACGGTGGCTCCGGCTCTGATTGCGGGGAATACTGTTGTCCTCAAGCACGCAACACAGACTCTTTTGGTGGGCGAGCGCATGGCGCGGGCTTTCCATGCGGCTGGTGTACCGGAGGACGTGTTTCAAAACGTTTTCCTAAACCATGATGTGACCAACGACCTGATTGCGGGCAACGCCTTTGACTTTGTAAATTTCACCGGATCGGTCGGTGGCGGCCAAGCGATGGAGCGCGCGGCAGCGGGAACCTTCACCGGCGTTGGGACCGAGTTGGGTGGCAAAGATCCGGGCTATGTCATGGACGATGCCGATCTGGATGCTGCCGTGGAGACGTTGATTGACGGCGCAATGTTCAACTCTGGCCAATGCTGCTGCGGGATCGAACGGATTTACGTCCACGAAAGCCTGTATGATGCCTTCGTCGCCAAGGCGGTTGAGGTTGTGAAGGGCTATAAGCTGGGCAACCCGCTGGATACTGAGACGACAATTGGTCCGATGGCCAATGTACGTTTCGCCGACGAAGTACGCGCGCAGATCGCCGAGGCTGTCGAAGCGGGGGCCGTGGCCCATATCGATACATTTGCCGAGGATGATGGGGGCGCTTACCTGACACCACAAATCCTGACCGACGTCACGCACGACATGCGGGTAATGCGGGATGAGAGTTTCGGTCCTGTGGTCGGCATCATGAAAGTGTCCTCGGATGACGAAGCCATCGCTTTGATGAATGACAGTGAATTTGGTCTGACAGCCAGCCTGTGGACCCGAGATGTAGACCGGGCCGCACGGGTGGGCGATGCAATCGAAACCGGAACTGTGTTCATGAACCGCGCGGATTATTTGGATCCGGGCCTGTGCTGGACCGGTTGTAAGAACACCGGGCGCGGCGGCGGGCTATCCATAATCGGTTATCACAACCTGACACGTCCTAAATCCTACCACCTGAAAAAGGTCACGGGCTAAGGGCAACGGCCTGCCCGGTTCAGACCCCCTCGGCCGGGCAGGTCTCAAATTACAAAGGAAACCTGACATGTCACTTGTTGGAAACTGGTCCTATCCGACCGCTATCAAATTCGGCGCAGGCCGCATCAAGGAACTGCCCGAGGCATGTGCTGCCGCTGGTATGAAAAGGCCGTTGTTGGTCACCGACAAAGGGCTGGCCGATCTGCCGATAACTTCGGCAACGTTGGATATTATGGAGGCCGCAGGGCTGGGTCGCGGGCTATTCAGCGACGTGGATCCCAACCCGAACGAAAAGAACCTTGAGGCAGGTGTCGAGGCCTATAACGCTGGCGGCCATGATGGTGTGATCGCCTTTGGCGGCGGGTCCGGGCTGGATTTGGGCAAGATGGTTGCCTTTATGGCGGGGCAGAAACGCCCCGTTTGGGATTTCGAGGATATCGGCGACTGGTGGACTCGTGCCGACGCGGATGTGATCGCGCCAATCATTGCTGTGCCCACCACCGCCGGAACCGGATCTGAAGTTGGCCGAGCCAGCGTCATCACCAATTCTGAAACCCATGCAAAAAAGATCATCTTTCACCCCAAGGTTCTGCCTACCGTAGTGATCTGTGACCCTGAATTGACAGTGGGAATGCCCAAATTCATCACGGCGGGTACGGGTCTGGATGCGTTCGCACACTGCGTTGAGGCCTATTCAAGCCCGCACCATCATCCGATGAGTCAGGGCATTGCGCTGGAGGGCATGCGGTTGGTCAAGGAGTACCTGCCGCGCGCTTACGCAGATGGCACCGACATAGAGGCCCGGGCACAGATGATGTGTGCTGCGGCCATGGGGGCGACCGCCTTTCAGAAAGGTCTGGGCGCAATCCACGCCATGAGCCATCCTATCGGCGCGGTATTCAATACGCACCACGGCACCACCAACGCGGTTTGCATGCCCATTGTCCTGGAATTCAACGCACCCGCTGTTGCTGACCGGTTCCAGTCTGCTGCCGCATATTTGGGTATCGATGGTGGCTTTGATGGCTTCCGCGCCTTTGTGCAAGAGTTCAACGATACGCTGGGCATCCCTCGGAAACTGTCCGATCTGGGTGTGACCGAGACCGCGATCCCCGAACTTGTCAACGGCGCGATCATTGACCCTTCCTGTGGTGGGAACCCAATCGAACTGACCGAAGAGAACCTGACCACGTTGTTCAAAACCGCATTGTGATCCGTCTCTTGCTGTGCAAATGACGAAACCAGCCCTTATTCCGGGCTGGTTTTCAGTGCGAAAGGTTCGGACGTGACCCTCTTTGTCATCGCTATCATTTTGACGGCAGCGTTGTTGCATGCGGTTTGGAACGCCATCGTCAAAACGGCTGCCGATCGTACGACCACTTTGGGGCTTGTCGCTTTTGGCCATGTTATCCCGGCGACAGCCATGATCATGCTGCTGCCGTTGCCCAGTGCCGAAAGCTTTCCATATATCCTGATCTCGACAGTCGTGCATTTCGGCTATTACTACATGCTGGGAAAAGCCTATCAGCACGGGGACCTGAGCGTTGTTTACCCCATCGCGCGGGGTATCGTGCCGGCGCTGGTTTCGCTCTGGGCTATGGTCCTGGTGGGCGAGGTGCTGCCGGTGCAGGCGTGGGGCGGGATCGCTCTGATCGCGCTTGGTATCCAGCTCAGCAGTTGGACGGCCTTGCGGTCCGGTGTCGGACGCTGGGCGCTGGGGTTTGCTCTGGGTACCGGGTTTTGCATCTCGATTTATTCGGTCGTGGATGGCATCGGTGTGCGATTGTCGGGGAATACGCTCAGCTATTGGGCATGGGGTGCGTTCCTGCATCTATTCATTGCGGGCTTTGTCGGCATCAAAAAAAGGGATACGTTGGCGCAGCTTCCGACCAAGGTCTGGGTGATCGGAATCCTCGGCGGGCTGGTGTCAATGACGGCCTATGGACTGGTGCTTTATGCCAAGAATTTTGCGCCGCTGGGCGCGGTTTCGGCACTGCGCGAAACCTCAGTGATCTTCGCGGCGTTGATCGGGTTTGTCTTCCTGCATGAGGGCAATTGGATGCGGCGACTGGGTGCGGCGATTTTGATGGCGGTTGGCGTCGCCTTGATCGGCATGTCCGTCTGACACCGACGGCCTTGCCGCTTATGCCTTTCGTCTCGCATAGTGGATGTGACTGACGAGAGGGCGTTTTTCATGACCAAAGAGATTGTTCTGATCCACGGGGCGTTTGCCGGACCGTGGTGCATGACGGATTATGCTGAGTTTTTTCGCACGCGTGGCTGGACGGTTCATACGCCTGCGCTGCGTTTTCATGGTGGGGACCCAAAGGCCGAACCTGATCCGGGTCTGACAGATACCAGCGTCATGGACTACGAAAACGACATCGCTGAATTTGTGCAGGGGTTGGACAGCAAACCGGTCATCCTTGGCCACGCTATCGCAGGCGTGGTGGCGCAGCAGGTTGCGTCACGCGGGTTGGCGAGTGCGATTGTCCTGATCAACCCGAACGCGCCATGGGGGACGTTGCCCGAAACTGACGATGAACGCGCTATTCCGCGCGCGCTGATGGAGGGTGGGGCGTTCTGGAAACAGCCCATGCGGGTCGAGTTCGACCTGATGGCGCCCTTCGCGTTGAACAAGATGCCCGAGGCGCAGCAGCATGAGGTGTTCGACCAACTGGGGGCCGAAAGCGGCCGGGTCATGTTCGAGATGTTCTTCTGGATGTTCGACGATCACCACGCGATGAAGGTCGATATCGACAAGGTCGATTGTCCGGTGCTGATCGTGTCGGGAACCGAGGATCGGGCGGTCAATCCCGACACCTGCCGTGCGCTGGCCAAGCTATACGGAGACCGCGCAACTTTCTTGCCCGTGGAAAACCACGCGCATTTTTTGTTCATGGAACCCGGCTGGGAAGATCCCGCCGGGCAGATCGCGGATTGGCTGGAGATGAAGGTGGGTTAGACCACCCGCCTTTTCAGGTCAGCGATTAACCTGAATACCGCTCTCCGGTTTCCACTTCATGGCGCCATCACCACCTTTGATGCAACGCAGAAGGTGTTCTTGGCGCGCACTGGACGTTTCGGTCACGGTGTTTTCGCCATGAATCACAACATAGGCGTCCACCGAAAAAGCGAGGCCGTTATAATAGCAGAACCGTAACTCTGCCCCGACCGGAATAGGCGATGCGCCGATCAGCGACTGCTGCGCGCTTGCCTGACTGGCCAGCAAAGCAAGGGCCAGCCCGAGGGTTAGTGTCTTCATATTGTCCTCCCGTTCGAAATATTTGTTCGTTCAAATTGGGTCTTGGACGCTCGGATCCTCAAAATTTGTTCTTTGATGACAATTGCGCGCAAGTGTGAACGGGATCAACGGGTTAGGCAAGGGGGGTGTTTGGGTGGAATACATTGGAACTAGCTACATCGAGGTAATCTTCGCCACACCATCGATGCTCGAAGCGCAATTTTCGAGGTACTATGATCAGAAATATGGAAAGCTAACAAATTTGCTCAATCTGGTTTACTGTAGTCCCAGTCAGATTTTCGTAGATCGCCTGTTTGGTGGAAGTGCCTTATTGTTTTAACGTATTGTCGGAAATCAGAGTTCTCCTGCACCAATCTGTCAGCGCTCCGCCAATCCACAGATAGGCGTTCTCGCGCGGGGATAATTATCTGGCTTTCGTTAGGTGAATTAGAGTTTAGTTCAATTACTCCAACTCCATGAACTCCAGATAGTGTACGGAGTTCTTGGGTAGTTAGGCGGCCTTCAATTTCAGCCGCAACAAGATAGGCGTAGTTTGCCCAAGATGAGTTGCTGACAGTTTGAAAATAGGCTTCTCTAACGTTGGTGGAATTCAGATGCAATTTTACTTCGAATGACCAAAGTTTTGCTCGCGTGTCTCCAAGCTCCTTAACACAGTCTTTTGTCTCCCGGTCCCATGCTGAACTTAGGTCTTCTAAACCGACAAGATCGGGGAAAAGCCAGCGATTCCCATTTTGCCCCCTTCGGTTGGAAGAACGTTTTTCATCAATCCGAACTGAGAAAACGTCTAATTCATCCCGCAAGTAGATAGACAAAAGTGGGTACAAATCACGTTCGCAGAATTGCGGGTTATTTGAAAACGAAACGTCAGATTCGTTTGTAGCCTGAGCTTCAGCCTCTTCTGACAATTCGGAATAATAGAACTTTCGGGGCCTGCCTTCAGTTGCTTTTATGTTCGCGTGTCGAGTAATTGCCCGGCTTTGCGCTCCAATTTCTGCAACCAATTGCTGTACTAGAGCATCATCGGTGTCTAATGGAATTTTCTTTGCTTTGCTTCTTGCGCGTTTGTTCTCACATTCTTCGCGGAAGTTCTCAAAAACCCAAAGCGCAATTTCACGGGCTGTGTATCGCTTTTCAGGGGTTTGCGAAAGAAGTTCGGGTACAACCTTCGTGATGCTCAGTGCCATAGACTAGACGTCCAACTCTTCCACAAACCGCGCGTTCTCCTGAATGTATTGGAACCGGAGTTCGGGTTTTTTGCCCATCAGGCGCTCGACCAGGTCGCCGGTCTCGCCGGGTTCGTCCTCATCGATGGTGACCCGGATCAGTTTCCGGGATGCCGGGTCCATCGTGGTCTCCTTCAGGTCCTTGGCGTCCATTTCGCCCAGACCCTTGAAGCGGGATACGTCGATCTTGCCCTTGCCGCCCAGACCTTTCTCAAGCCATTCGTCGCGCTCGACCTCGTCCAGACAGTAGACGCGTTTAGCGCCTTGGGTCAGGCGGTAGAGGGGCGGGCAGGCCAGATACAGGTGTCCCGCGTCAATCATCGGGCGCATCTGGGTAAAGAAGAACGTCATCAGCAGCGCCGCGATATGCGCCCCGTCCACGTCCGCATCGGTCATGATGATGATCTTGTCATAACGCAGGTCGTCGACGTTGAACTTGGTGCCCAGCCCCACGCCCAGAGCCTGCGTCAGATCGTTGATCTCGGCATTGGTGCCCAGCTTGGAACTGGCCGCGCCCAGCACGTTCAGGATCTTGCCGCGCAGGGGCAAAAGGGCCTGCGTTTTGCGGTTTCGACCCATCTTGGCTGAACCGCCCGCAGAATCGCCTTCGACGATGAATAATTCCGTGCCGTCGCGTGTTGAACTAGAACAGTCCACCAACTTGCCGGGGAGACGAAGTTTTTTAGTGGCGGACTTTCGTTGTGTTTCCTTCTCGGCGCGTCGGCGCAGACGCTCCTCAGCCCGCAGGATGAGGAAGTCCAAAATCGCTCCGGCGGATTTCGTGTCCGCGGCCAGCCAGTTATCGAAATGGTCGCGGACCGAGTTTTCCACCAGCCGCTGGGCCTCGACCGTCGCTAGGCGATCTTTGGTCTGGCCCACGAATTCCGGCTCACTGATGAAACAGGACACCAGTGCGCAGCCACCGGCGATAAGGTCATCGCGGGTGATTTGTGTGGCTTTCTTATTGTTGATCAGCTCGCCGTAGGCTTTGATGCCTTTGAGGACCGCGGCCCAGAACCCGGCCACATGTGTGCCGCCTTCAGGCGTAGGGACGGTGTTACAGTAGGACTGGATGAACCCGTCGCGTGAGGGCGTCCAGTTGATCGCCCATTCAACTTTGCCGGGGGTGCCGAACTTTTCCCGAAAGTCCACGGTGCCAGCAAAGGGTTGCTCGGCATAGGTGGACGAGCCGTTCATCGTTTCTTTCAGATAATCGGACAGGCCACCGGGGAAGTGGAACGTGGCCTCGGTCGGGGTTTCGCCATCGTCGATGGCAGATTTCCAGCGGATTTCGACGCCCGAGAACAGATAAGCCTTGGAGCGGATGGATTTGAACAGCCGCGCGGGTTTGAACTTGTGGTGACCAAAGATTTCTTCGTCAGCGTGGAATGTTACGGTTGTGCCACGCCGGTTGGGCGCTGCGCCGACCTTTTCCACGGGGCCAAGTGGGATACCGCGTGAAAAGCGCTGTTCGAACAGTTGTTTGTCTCGCGCCACCTGAACGACCATTGAATCCGACAAGGCGTTCACAACCGACGCACCCACGCCATGAAGACCACCTGAAGTCTGATAGGCTTTACCCGAGAATTTACCGCCCGCGTGGAGGGTGCATAGAATGACCTCTAGCGCCGATTTGTCGGGGAATTTCGGATGCGGATCGATCGGAATGCCGCGCCCGTTGTCGCGCACGGTCAGGGCGTAATCTGCATGCAGTTCAACCTCAATCCGGTTGGCATGGCCTGCGACCGCTTCGTCCATCGAGTTATCGAGGATTTCGGCCACCATATGATGCAGAGCGCGTTCGTCTGTGCCGCCGATATACATGCCGGGCCGTTTGCGGACCGGTTCCAGACCTTCAAGCACCTCGATCGAGGAGGCGTCATAAGTTGTGGTCGCTTCTGGCGTCAACAGATCGTCGGGCATGGGTGCTGCTCTTGTTTTTGGGTTTGGTCCCATTATGGCAGGTGATGTGGTCCGGGGGAAGAGGCGCGCGAAGTGTTGTGTGCGGTTTGTCGAGGGCAATGCGCCCTGATTGGGGGCTGAGGTAGAGCATTGTGTGATTGTCTTGGTTGAAGCCATGTTCACAGCGACAGCCAAACAGCCCCGTTCCGATAACCACCCCGAACAAGCTCTTTGGCCTGCAGTACATCCGGATAGTCGTCAGCCCAATCACGAAAGCGGTCGTTTGTAACGATGGTCGCGCCAAGATCGCGCGCAACCTGCAGAACCAGCGTGTCGGCGGGCGTTCCCTTGGGCGCGACCATTACGCGATCAACGGGCAATCCAAGCAGAGCCGCAAGAGTTTTGTCCTTCATGTAACGATCCGAAATTTTGTAGCCGACATTTGCGTCGAACACGACGCCGGGTGTCAGGCCGGTCGCGATCAGAGCGTCTACAACCTCGCGCACGGTGGCGATGTCCGGAACGCCATCTCGCCAATGCAGAACATTTGATCCATCGACGACAGCCCAATTCTTTGGATCCTTGGCCGTGCGCAACCATTTCCCGAGCAGTAGTATCGCGCTCGCAACCACGCAAGGCCCTGCGACCAGAACCCAATCAGCAAACGCAGGATAGGACAGGGTCGCGATCAGGCCGCAGACAGACAGGCCGAAAAAGAAAAGAAGAAAGCGCATAGCTGCAATTCATTATTGAAATGGTGTGTTCGCCGACCTGTATCAGGTGGCCGGGGGCAATGCCCAGAGCATGTCGGCTCAGGCAAGTTTTTTTCTACGGCAGGCGTGTCTGCCAAGGGCTCGCAATGTTGCTGCATTCTGTTTAGATTTGGCCGCAAAAGCAGATAGATACGGGAGGCAACAAGATGAGCTGGATCAGAACAATCCCTTTTGATGAGGCAACAGGAAAACTCAGGAAACTGTATGACCGTGTTACCGGCCCGGGCAACAATGTCGACAACATCATGATGGTGCACTCGTTGCGACCACATTCGATGGAAGGCCACATGGCGTTGTACAAGAATGTTCTGCATCATTCGGCCAACACGATCCCGAAATGGTTTCTAGAGGTTCTGGGGGTTTGGGTCAGCGCGCTGAACAAATGCAGCTATTGTGTCGAGCACCATTATGGCGGTCTGCAGCGTCTGTTGGACGATCCTGCGCGCAGCCAGGCCATTCGTGAGGCGATTGAGGCAGGTAAACCAGAGGGTGCTCCGTTGGATGCGGCCCAGATCGAGGCCATGCACTATGCACGCAAATTGACCGAGGCCCCGGCGGAGATGAAACAGCAAGACGTGGAAGCTTTGCGCGCGGCTGGATGGGACGATGGCGAGATACTCGAAATCAATCAGGTCTGTTCGTACTTCTCTTATGCGAACCGAACCGTATTGGGGCTGGGGTGCTCTACAGACGGCGACATATTGGGTCTGTCCCCCAACAACTCAGATGATCCAACGGATTGGGGGCACCGGTAATCGAACTCAACGCGCCATCCATCCTATGATTGCCAGCGCCACTGCCTCGGGTTGCTGATGGTGCAGCCAATGATCCGCGTTTGGAATGTCGATACGCGTCAGTTCCGGAACGAACTCTTCCAGCCCTTCAGTCGATTCAGGTAACAACGCCTTATCTTCGCACCCCCACAGCAGTAGGTGGGGGCAGCGCACGATCAAGCGGTCCTTGGGCAGTTCTGGCAAGTCTGTGCGCGGGGCACCGGGTTTCGCGACCACCAGCGGCGAAGCCCGGTACCAGTTCAACATGGTCTCCAGTCGTCCGGGGCGCGCCCATTCAGTGCGATAGTCCTGCATTTCCGCGTCCGAAAGCCAGTCTGTGCCCATCCCGAAACGAAAGAACTGTTCGAGCTTGGCGAAATTGTCCGCCGACAAATGCTCTGCAGCGTCTGGTTTGCGCAGGGCATTGATGTATTGCGAAGCCTCAGACTGTGCGCCTCCAGAGGCCATGGCCCGTTGGAACGGCTCAGGATGGACACCGTTTGCGATGATTAACCGGCTCACCAATTCGGGACGGAACATGGCCAGCCCATAGGCTACGGACGCGCCCCAATCGTGGCCGAGCACACAAATCGGGCGAGCAAAACCCTCAATCAGTGTCGCCATGTCCGAGACCAGTTTCGACAGGGCATAGTGGCCGACGCCTTCTGGCGCCCAGCTTTGGCCGTAACCGCGTTGATCCGGGGCGATACAATAGAAGTTCGAAGACAGATGTGGGGCCAGATCCCGCCACGCGCCGCCATATTCGGGAAACCCGTGTAGCATCAACAAGGGCGGAAGATCGGGGTCCCCCCAACTGTGCAGATGAAAGCTATGGCCAGTAAGATCAACGAACTTGTTTTCCACAACCTGAGCCCTTTGTTGCGACCGATTAAACACGACCAGAAAGATGCAAAACCTTGATACCAATCAAAGCGGATTTTTCACCCATCTGCTAGGCGTTTTCCGGACAGTGAGATAAGGAGACCCTGAATGGAAATAGTTCCGCAGATCGAGAAAATCCAAGAACCTGCCAACCTGTCAGCGGTGGCCAATACCGCACCGACAGAACCTAGCCCCGAGAAGATTCGTCAGGCCTTTGAAAGCGGCAAGTATCCTTATGGCCGCAAGATGGCACGTAAAGCCTATGAGGCGGAAAAGGCGCAGCTGCAGGCAGAGTTGCTAAAGGTGCAGTTGTGGGCGCAGGAAACTGGCCAGCGGTTTGTTTTGCTGTTCGAGGGCAGAGACGCCGCCGGCAAAGGCGGAACGATCAAACGTTTCATGGAGCATTTGAACCCACGGCAAGCACGTGTCGTTGCCTTGAATAAACCCACATGGGAAGAGAAAGGGCAGTGGTACTATCAGCGCTATGTACAGGAACTGCCAACGGTTGGTGAGATGGTTTTCTACGACCGGTCCTGGTACAACCGCGCCGGGGTTGAAAGGGTGATGGGGTTTTGTTCTCCGAACGAATATCTCGAGTTCATGCGTCAAACGCCCGAGTTGGAGCGGATGTTGGTACGCTCTGGCATCCAGCTGTACAAATACTGGTTCTCGGTCACACAATCCGAACAACAACGCCGGTTCAAAAGCCGCGAAACCGATCCGTTGAAACAGTGGAAGCTGTCGCCGATCGATAAAGCCAGCCTTAATAAATGGGACGACTACACCGAGGCCAAGGAGGCGATGTTTTTCTATACCGACACTGCCGATGCACCATGGACCATCGTCAAGTCGAACGACAAAAAGCGTGCGCGCCTGAATTGCATGCGCCACTTTCTGTCAACGCTAGACTATCCGGACAAGAACGCTGATGTCGTCGATAGCCCCGATCCTTTGATCGTCGGGCAAGCGCATCACGTGATCCAGCACTCGGAACATATTCTGGGCAGTTCACTGCATCCGGAAACGGTTTGAGCCGAGGCCCTTAGCTCATGAGCAGAAAATTGAACGGAAGGATCTAGTCTCAAGGTGAAATTTCGTCGTTCGCCTCTTGTCCCGGCCTCAGGCCGGGCATATGGCTGATGCGATGAACAAGGTGATGACATATCGTGCCCACTTTCGGGCTATCGCAGTCCTGGGCGTGCCGCTAATCGGCGGGCACTTGGCCCAATTCGCTATTGGACTGACCGATACAGTCATGCTGGGTTGGTACGGAGTCGAGGCATTGGCCGCGGTCACGCTGGCCAGCAGCTATTACTTTGTACTGTTCCTGTTGGGTGGTGGCTTTGGTTTGGCGGTCATGCCCATGGTGGCGACTGCCGCTGCTGAAGAAGATGAAACCAGCATTCGCCGGTCGACCCGCATGGGGCTGTGGCTTTCGTTGCTTTACGGGATGCTGGTGATGCCTTTGCTATGGTGGTCATACCCTATTCTGATCGCGGCAAAACAGGACCCGCAAGTTGCCGAAACTGCGTCAGAATACCTGCGAGTTGCTGGATGGGGGTTGTTTCCAGCGCTCGTCGTCATGGTGTTGAAATCCTATCTGGCAGCATTGGAACGGACCCAGATCGTTCTTTGGATCACTGTCGCCGCGGCAGTGGTTAACGGTGTGACCAATTATGCGCTGATCTTTGGCAATTGGGGCGCGCCGGAACTGGGCGTGATGGGGGCAGCGATTGCTTCGGTCGTGACGCAGACTGTGTCTCTGGTCGCTGTCATATTCTACGCAGTGCGAGTCTTGCCAGAGCACAATTTGTTCCAAAGGTTCTGGCGCCCTGACTGGGAGATGCTGTTCAGGGTGCTACGGTTGGGTATTCCCATTGGGTTTACGTTGCTTGCCGAGGTTTCGCTTTTCGCCATGTCCGCCTTCATGATGGGGTGGATCGGTCAGGTGCCATTGGCGGCTCATGGGATTGCACTGAACCTAGCCTCGGCCACATTCATGGTGCATTTAGGCCTATCCAATGCGGCCACGATCCGCGCCGGGAACGCTCTGGGTCGTAAAGATCGCGCGCATCTTGAAAAAGGTGCAATTGCGGTGACGGTGATGTCTCTGCTGGTCTCCGTTCTGACGGTTACCTTGTTTCTGACATGCGCAGAGCCATTGATTTCCATATTCCTGGAGCCTGACGATCCGCAGCGCCCCCAGATTCTGGCTATCGGCACGGGCCTTTTGGCCATGGCTGCACTGTTCCAGTTGGTCGATGGGGCGCAGGTGATTGCGCTGGGGCTGTTGCGCGGATTGCAGGATGCCAAGGTGCCAATGGTGATGGCCGCACTCAGCTATTGGGTCGTCGGAATCCCAGCGTCTTATTTCTTTGGCTTCGTGCAGGGGATGGACGGGATCGGTATCTGGTTGGGCCTAGTCCTTGGCCTTGCCTGCGCGGCCGTTCTGCTGATGGCGCGATTCTGGATGCGGTCAGTCCGTGAAGTTGGCGTGCCGGCCGAGTAAACTGCGGCTAATCACTCTTTGCTGAACCTGTCTGCCTTTTTTCGCACCAGCACGGTGCGCAGATCATGCATGGCAAGCAGCAGCCGGTCGGTTACCTCTTCCAACTGCTCGGGTGTAGCCTTGGATTGTGCCCATTGCGTGGTCAAGTTCAGATAGTCGACCGCGCGATGAATATCGTCGATATCGCGCTGGGCAAGCAACGCTTTGCGCGCTTCCATCCAACGGGCAATCTCGGCCTTATCCGCATCGGTCAGGGTGCGCTGGCCCTGCGGTTTCACTTCGCCGTTTCGGATGTTGATGACTGCAATCTGATCCATCTCGATCCGGCGCTGGCGGTTTTCAGTGTCGATCCTGAAAACCGCGGCCCCGTTTTCGCGAACGCGGAAATAGTATTCGGGCAATTCTGACGTCATGACCGAATACTCAGGTCAATGATGCGCAAAAGCGCTGAATGCGGTTGCAGGCTTCGGTCAATGCCTCGTCCGAGGTGGCATAGCTGACGCGAAAATTCGGCGACAAACCAAAGGCCGCGCCGAAGACAACGGCCACGTCCACCTCTTCCAGCAATGCGGTCGCAAAGGCCTCATCCGAGTCGATCACGGTGCCTGCAGGCGTTGTCTTGCCGATCAGCCCAGCAATTGAGGGATAGACGTAGAACGCCCCCTCGGGCGTCGGGCAGCTGATGCCGTCGATTTCGTTCAACATGCGAACAACCAGATCACGGCGGCGTTTGAAGGTTTCGTTGTTGGGAGCCAGAAAGGATTGCGTCCCGTTCAGCGCCTCAACTGCCGCCCACTGGCTGACCGAGCAGGGGTTCGAAGTCGACTGTGACTGAATCTTGCGCATCGCGGCGATGATTTCGACCGGCCCCGCCGCATAGCCGATGCGCCAGCCGGTCATGGCGTAGGCTTTTGAAACACCATTGCAGGTCAGCGTCCGGTCATACAAGCGAGGTTCAACTTCCGCCGGGGTGCAGAATTCGAAACCGTCATAGGCCAGGTGTTCATACATGTCGTCGGACATGACCCAGACATGCGGATGGCGCATAAGAACATCGGTCAGTTCTTTAAGCTCTTCACGGCTGTAGCCTGCACCAGTGGGGTTCGACGGTGAGTTGAAGATAAGCCATTTGGTTTTTGGTGTGATCGCAGCCTCAAGCTGATCTGCAGTCAGTTTGAAATTGGTCTGGATCGACGTTTCCGCAATGACCGGAGTGCCCCCGGCCAACAGCACCATGTCGGGATAGGAAACCCAATACGGCGCCGGGATCACAACCTCATCGCCCTCGTTCATTGTGGCCATCAGCGCATTGTACAAGGTTTGCTTGCCGCCGGTGCCGACCGAAATTTGTGCAGGCGTATAGTCCAGCCCATGGTCACGCTTCATCTTGGCGCAGGCCGCTTGCTTCAACTCAGGGATGCCGTCGGGCGCGGTATATTTTGTTTTGCCAGCCGCGATGGCCGCAACGGCCGCGTCCTTGATGTTTTGCGGCGTGTCGAAGTCGGGCTCACCCGCGCTTAGGCCGATGACATCGCGCCCGGCAGCTTTCAGCTCGGCCGCCTTTGCCGTGATCGCAATCGTAGGCGAAGGCTTTACGCGTGACAGTGTCGCAGAAAGGAAACTCATGGTCGGCCTCGGTTTGTATGTTCAGCCTGACTGTCATAGGGTGCGCCGGAATGACGATCAAGCGATATGAATTAAGGAATTGGAGACCCCGATGAACGACGAGAACGACTGGTATGGACCGGACTCAGCGACATTCGGGGACAGGCTGGCCGGGGCACGCGAAGCGGCCGGTATGACGCAAGCCCAGATGGCCCGGAGGCTTGGGGTCAAAAAGGCGACAATTGCAGCTTGGGAAAACGATCTGTCCGAGCCGCGCGCAAACCGCCTGTCGATGATGGCGGGCATGGTCAACGTGTCGATCATGTGGCTGCTGACCGGTGAAGGCGAGGGGATGGATGCCCCGATGGAAGCGGAAGAGGGCGCACCCGAATTGGCAGATGTCGTGGCCGAGCTGCGTTCGATCCGGGGTGAGATGCGCGCCAGTGCAGAACGGGCAGCGAAGCTGGAAAAACGGCTGCGCCTGATGCTGGAGCAAAGCCGGTGAACGAACCTCGGGACGTTAGAATTAAGCGCCTGAAGATGCGATCTATGCGGCGTGGGATCAAAGAAATGGACCTGATCCTGTCAGCCTATGCTGACCGAAACCTTATGGATATGGATTCGTCGGGTCTGGATAATTATGACGCGTTGCTGCACGAAAATGATCAGGACCTTTATCAGTGGGTCACAGGGCAGGTGCAACCGCCCGAAACTTATTCCGAATTGATATCGGACATCGCGCAGACCTTTCAAAAATAAAAGAAAATCCAGCTTAACCGATTTTTCGGGATTTGCATTCATCCTGCCTGAAACAGCGCGACTGAATCGGAGGGTCGGATGAGTATGGAAATGCAGGTCTCCGCACTGGGAACCAAAGGGTTCATGACCAGCTATCTTGAGGCACTTGCCTTGGTGGAACGGCTGCACCGGCTGCTTTTGGACGTCATTAAGGATGAGTTTGAGCGTGTTGGCGTATTGGAAATCAACGCCGTGCAGGCCCTGCTTTTGTTCAATATCGGTGACCACGAGGTTACCGCGGGCGAATTGAAAAGCCGCGGGTATTATCAGGGCAGCAATGTCAGCTATAACCTGAAAAAGCTGGTCGAAATGGGGTATATGCACCACCAAAGATGCGAGATCGACCGCCGATCCGTAAGGGTTCGATTGACCCCGCGCGGTCGTGAAATACGCGATGTGGTATCCGAGCTGTTTTTGCGTCACGCTGAGGGGCTGCAAAATCGCGGCGTGTTGGGTCTGGAAGGCATCGACGACATCACCACATCCCTGCGACGGGTCGAGCGGTATTGGACGGACCAGATCCGCTACATTTATTGATCATGGGGGCAGGATATCTGTGGCGTCGGACAGGGTTAGGCCCTCCAGCTCGCGTACCAATTTTCGGGTCATCGCGTCTTCATAGGCTTCAAAGCCCAAAGCCACTTCGACGAATGCACCGGGCCCCAGGATCACCCAAGTGTTGTAGTAGGCGGAAAGCTCACCAACCTGGACATACCGTTTGTCGCCATGGCTGGGATCGTCGGCCCCGATCACCAGCCCGTTGATCGTGATGCCGGTACCCAGTAGCTCCGCGTTCACGCGGCGCGGGTGCGGCCCAAGATTGTGCTTCCCGTCCCCGGACAGATCCAGTGTGCGTTTCCAGCAATTCGGTTGCTGCGACAGGAGATCAGCTCCGAACTGCATTGCCGAACCGACAGCCGTGCCTTGTGGTGCGTTACTGCGCTCGGCATTTTTCAAAAGGTCGCTGATCTGTTCGAGGTCTTGGTTCCTGCGGATCTCGGTCCAGTTAACCAACATTCGCTGATGGCGGGTTTCGCTCCATTCGAAGATCGCCAGCCGTATGGGCGCGCCAACGTCTGACAGGATCAATTGAACAACCTCGGGGCGTTGTAGTGCGGCAGCCAGACCGCCGGTTTGCAGCCTATACTCGCGGCTGTCGACGGAACCGGACACATCCAGGCCCAAAGCTAGCGCTTGCCTGCATTCCGATGCGACAGGGCAGGCCAGTAGGGTAAAAACGGTAGACAGGAGACGGATCATCGGTGCGCATCATCCTGCAAAACGCCGATCTGCAGACCTTTCAATTCCCGTTCCAGCTTGCGACGCATCGCGCGTTCAAAATCATCGAACCCTTGCGCAATCTCGAGAAACGCGCCTGGGCCGTGTAGAACGTTGTTTTCGAAAAACGGGATAAGGAACAGTTCGCCTTCAAAATCAGCAGCATTGATCACCAACCCGTTGACCACGACGTTTTGAAAGGGAAAGTGCCGGTACGCCGAGTCCGGCCCGTAGCCGTCATTGTTTGAGCCATCCCCTGACAGATCAATGGTGTTAAACAGGCAGGGCGGCGCTTGCTGCATCAAGGTCGCGCCAAATGCCAAGGCATAGCCCATTGCCGTGGCCGAGCCGCTATCCGAACGAACAGATTGTTGCACTGTTGAGGCTGCGACCAACAGATCGGTCTCCGTGTTGATCATAGTCCAGTTCAGAATAACGCGTTGGGTGGTGCGACCGCTCCACTCATACACGGCCAGCGCAACCGGTGCGGGCGAGGAAAAAAACGCCTCGACCACTTCCGGCGCGATCAATGCAGCCGCCAGACCCTGCCGCTGCAAAACGTCTTCGTTCTCGTCCACGGAGGTCGAGATATCCATGGCGAGCGCCAGTGCAAGCCGGCAGGTCTCGGCCCGTAGGGGGCTGGCCAGAACGGCCAGACCCAGTGCTATCAGCCAGCGGATCACCAGGTGCCGGTGCTTTCCATGCTGACCCAGGGTTCAGCTGGTGCCAGCGCTTCGCCGTTTTGCAGCAGTTCGACTGAGATATTGTCCGGAGACCGTACAAACGCCATACGACCATCGCGCGGCGGGCGATTAATTACGACGCCGTTGTCCTGCAGGTGCTGGCAAACTTCGTAGATGTTATCGACGCCGTAGGCTAAGTGCCCGAAATGGCGGCTGTCGCTGGGCAGACTATCGTCGCCGTCCCAGTTGTGCGTCAGTTCGATAGGCCGATCCTCTTGCCCCGGGGGCGCCATGAAGATCAGCGAAAACCGGCCCTGTTCGCTGTCATACCGGCGGGTTTCCTTCAGGCCCAGCAGTTCATAGAACGCCATCGACTTCTCCAGATCCTTCACGCGGACCATGGTGTGAAGATATGTCAGCCCCATTGTGGCTTCCTTTCTATTCAGGTGATGCGCTGCAGCTTAGCGCGCGGACCAAGCGTGTCGAGGGGCAGGGCG
The DNA here is from genome assembly GCF_056537985.1 of Ruegeria sp. BI12. Lineage (NCBI taxonomy): Bacteria > Pseudomonadati > Pseudomonadota > Alphaproteobacteria > Rhodobacterales > Roseobacteraceae > Ruegeria > Ruegeria sp. BI12. Next base: position 886,092 of record NZ_JBQFSL010000001.1, read on the forward strand.
GACACAATTTGGAAATTGCGACGCTGGGTGCACATGTCGCGGTTCCGGTCAGGGAATTGTCGAGATATAGTGGTGGGCGACTCATTGCTGGAAAGGAAATTTCATGCCGCTGTCCTCTGACCAACTGGCCGAGATCGAAGCGCAACGGGCGCAATCGCATCCAACACGCCGCGTTGTGGCCGAGGGGATGGAAGACCACCTCTATACCGCGCACCAGGTGCTAGACCACGGCTTTGTACGCGTGATTGATTACATGGGGGATGACGCAGCGATTTGTCAGGCGGCACGTGTATCTTACGGCAAGGGCACCAAATCGGTGCAGAACGATGAGGGTCTGATCCGCTATCTCATGCGGCACTGGCATTCGACCCCGTTCGAGATGTGCGAGATCAAGTTGCATGTCAAACTGCCGGTCTTTGTCGCCCGACAGTGGATTCGTCACCGGACCGCGAACGTGAACGAGTATTCCGCGCGCTATTCGATTCTGGACCGAGAGTTCTATATCCCCGCGCCGGACCATGTGGCCGCACAATCCGAAGTGAACAATCAAGGCCGGGGCGACGCCTTGCAAGGGGAAGAGGCGGCCCGCGTTCTTGAGATGCTCAAGGCCGATAGCGCGCGGTGCTACGACAATTACGAAGCGATGATCAACCAGGATGGTCAACAGGGGCTGGCACGTGAACTGGCGCGGATGAACCTGCCTGCGAATATCTACACGCAGTGGTACTGGAAGGTCGACCTGCACAACCTGTTCCACTTCCTGCGTCTGAGGGCGGACCCGCACGCTCAGTACGAAATCCGGGTTTATGCCGACATGATGTGCAAGATCGTCGCGGATTGGGTGCCATTCGCATACAAGGCGTTCGAAGACTATCGTTTGGGTGCTGTCAATCTGTCGGCACAGATGGTCGATAGCCTACGACGGATGCTGGCGGGCGAAACTGTGACACAGGAAAACTCGGGCATGACTGCGCGCGAGTGGCGCGAGTTCGAGGCGGTGATCCGCGAGGGTTAACGCCGACATAGCCCTAACCTCTGATGCCATGACGACTTTCAAAGGTCGCATGGCATCGATCTTCTGCATGATTTGGGAGCGTTCCAAAGTTGTAGAGTTCGGCGAAAACACAACAATTCATGCCGATACCAAACCGGCACGAGGATAAGGTTTCCAACCTTCCAGAATGGACAACGGCCGGAAATTGGCCGTTGGCCTGCTTTTAGTACCCGCAGATGACGGGGTGTTTTATAACGGCTTCAAATCAGAGGCCATTTGGCGGCCGTCACGTCCGTCTTGCAGCTCGTACGAGACTTTCTGATTGTCAGCGAGTCCGGTCAGACCGGACCGTTCTACGGCCGAGATATGAACAAAAACGTCCTTGCCACCTTCGTCAGGGGCAATAAACCCATAGCCTTTCGTGGTATTAAACCATTTCACGGTGCCAGTTGGCATTTCCCGTGTCTCCTTCTACTTACACGTTGTCCCACAAAATTGGTGGGGGCAGTGGTTGACGTAACCACAACGCATCACCGCTTCGCCCACACGACGCGGCCCGAATTGTGTGTTTCGTCTTTTTCAACATTGCACGGTGAAGTAAAAAATCAAGAATTACCGAATGAAACAGGCAAAAATGCTAAGAATTCATACAAGTACAGGAGCAGCCCCAAAATGCGTCTTTATGGTCTGAAAAACTGCGATACGTGCCGTAAGGCATTGAAATCAATTGACGATATCGAGTTCGTGGACGTTCGGGTGCAAGGAGTTCCCGATTTTGTGCTGGCGAAGGCGTTTGATGTGTTCGGCGAAGCTTTGCTCAATACCCGCTCCACAACTTGGCGTGGATTGGACGCGGATGAACGCGCGCGGCCACCTTTGGAGTTGTTGAAGGAACACCCGACTTTGATGAAGCGCCCCTTGATCGAAAATGACGGCACGTTGTTGTTGGGGTGGACCGCGGACACAAAGGAAAGCCTTGGTGTTGCGTGATCGGGCACTTATGTGTCTGACGTAAAGATGAGGGTATAAATGCGCAACGCATCAATGATTTTGGGCGTCATTGCCGGACTGATCGGGATGATTGTCGGTTTTTTTGGCTATGGCTATGTCGCATTCATAGACCACTACGGTGAGATTGAAGGGCTAGCTGAACAGGTGGACAATGCTCAGTTCATTCAGGCCGCTTCCATTATCGCGCCTCTGCTTGCTATCGCAGGCGGCGCAATGGCGCATTCGCGTGCTCTGATCGGTGGGATATTGCTGCTGATTTCAGCGGTCGGGATGTATTTCGCGTTTGGTTTCAATGTCTTTACGATGTTCCCGGTGGCCTTTGCAGCTGTGGCTGGCATCCTTGGGCTGGCCGCGGGAAAACCGGACGAGCCCAAGGCACATTTCTAGGTCACTTGATACGCAGGATTCGGTCGAGTGAGAGCGGACCTGCGCCATTGATGACGATCACAAGCAAGACGAATGTCCAAAGCGTACGCTGGTCCAGCACGTTGGGTGCAGCCGTGAAGAAGCTGCCCAGCGCCGCCCCGTGGCCAGTGACGTCGACGATCGTCTGGACCCAGACGAAACCGATCATGCCCAATGCGGCAAACCGCGACAGAAGCCCGATCAGGATCAACGCAGGAAGCAGAAATTCTGCCCATGTTCCTGCGACGGCAATAGCCCAATGGAAGATGCCCAGTTGCGAACTGTCATAGCTGACCGCTTCCATTGCTTTAGGAAAGATCTGCACATAAGCCCCGTCCGACGGGAAAAGAAAACCGAAAAAGCCGCTTCCAAGTTTGGTCGTGGCCGAATTCCAGTAGTAAACCAACAGGGTTGCCGCAAATACCAGTCGCGCCAGGGTCGGCGTCAACCAGCCAGAGGTCATTTCCAACCTTCCCAGCGTATTGTTGTGCAATGAGATCAGGGCAGTCATGTTGCCAGCCTTTCGATAGTCACAGAAGTTATTGCGCCGCCCTGCAAAAGCAGCGCCAGAGTGGCCCCAAGGTCAAATTCGGGGAAGTCGGCAGAGGTTTTTTCGAACGCCTCGCCAATGGTAAGCCCGGCTTGAACTCGAGCGATCCAGTCCGCTCCGCCTTTTGGCAGCAAATGCGGGGCAGGATCGAATTCGGGCCGGGTGATCAGGACGTCTTCGGCCCCGGGCGCGGGTTTAGGCGCACCATCTTCGGTATTGAATCGCCAGATCGAATACAGCGGCCATTCCGAACGAAGAACCGTCATGGAGGGCGCAAACTCCAGTTTGGCCAAAACGATTTCTTCTGGTGGGACGGCCAGCGCATCCGGCGGTGCAGCCTGACTGTCCGCCGCGTGATAAGATCGGCGCAAAGCCAGTTCCAGATGTGCAACGTCAGCGAGGTAGCCGAGATGAGACAGCTGCTCCATCCCTGCAAGAAACTCGGGAAATTCCTCACCATAGAACATCATCAATGGTGAAGAAGGGGGGTGTTTGCGCAGGAAAAGCCCGGCAAGCCCGTCCATGTTTTGCGGTCCCAAGAGCTTTGCGATCACAGGGAAGGCCTGATGCATCGCTTCGGTCAATGAAACCGCCACGTTGTTGCGATAGACGCTGAACCGCCGCCCGGCGGGGCGTTCCTCGGCATCCCACAGTCCTTCCGGAACAACCGCCGACGGGTCTAGCAGGGCTGCGCGGAATGTTGTTTGCGAAACGCTCATGCGGGAATGCGGTCCAGTGCCGCTTGCGCCCGGTCAGCTTCGGCCCGAAGAACGTGCCATTCGGGTACATCCGTATCCCATTCGATCAGAACGGGTTTTGGGCCGGAACGCTCTAACACGTAGTCCAGCAACGCCCAAACCGGATCGACGACCTCTCGACCGTGGCTGTCGATCAGCAACGGACGGCCGTGGTCGTCTTCGTCTTCGTCATGGCCGCCAAGGTGGATCTCATGGACGTTGTCCAGCGGGTAGGCATCGATATAGCTCTGCGGGGAAAAATTCAGATTTGTAGCTGATACAAAGACGTTGTTCACGTCCAGCAAAAGCCCACATCCTGTTCGACGAGCGATTTCCCGCAGGAATTCAGGCTCGGACCAAGTGCTTTCCTCAAATGCCAAATAGCTGGAAGGGTTTTCCAGCAGCATTTGCCGCCCGACAGTATCCTGAATCTTGTCGATATGCGCACAGACGCGGGCCAGTGTTTCGTCTGTATAGGGCAGGGGCAGAAGGTCGTTCAGGAAGTGACTGTCGTGGGTCGACCATGCCAAGTGTTCGGAAAAGCTGGCGGGGTTCAACCAACCAACAAGGTGTTTCAGCCGCGCCAGATGATCAGCATCCAGGGGGCCTTCGCCACCGATAGAAAGGCCGACGCCGTGGACCGAAATAGGAAATTTTTCAGAGAGGTGGCGCAATTGCGCAAGCGGCCTGCCGCCATCGCCCATGTAGTTTTCTGCGTGAATCTCAAGCCAGCCGACAGGATGGGCATGGTCCAGAATCTGGTCATAATGCTGGGGTTTGTACCCGACACCGGGCACGGCGGGCAGCCTGTTTGATCGAAGTGAACTATCCAGCATGTACAAATCCTCCGGTCACGAAAAGAGGCGGGCGATAGGGCCCGCCCCTCCGAGTCTCAGATGCTTGGGCTTATGCCGGCAGGTCGCGCTCCAGCGGCTCCAGCGAACCTTTACGGTTATCCGGCAGTTCGATATCGGCGCAGGTGCCCGCGTCGACCAAGGTCCAGGCGTTGCCCTGGTAGTCAACGGTTGAGGTGCCGGCGCAGGTTGTGCCGGGGCCTGCGGCACAGTCGTTCTGACCGGCCTTAGACACGCCATAGCATTTCTCTTTGGCTTGTGCGGTAGCGGTTGTCGCTGCACCAGAAACGGCTGCGGCAACTGCGGTTGCGATAACCAGGGTTTTTGCTGTGTTCGACATCTCGGTAATCCCTTTTGATGACTGCGTATGTCTTCTTGTGACAATGACAAAGTAGTAGCTTAATCGGGGCAGGTGAATTCACGAGCCCGTGTCTCACAACCCCGTCAAAGAGCGTAATGCCCCCTTGAAGGTTAACAAACTGTTTTTGAAATGAAAAATGGAAAATGTTTCAATCCGGCCCCGAAAATGGGGCCGGACTTCGGGCGATTTGTCGCCGAATGTTACAGAAGGTCGGGTGGGGTCGCGGCCAAAGACAGCTCTTTTGTTACAGCCTCAAGCGATTGAACCTGCGTCTGTTTTTCACCGAGCCGGCGCACACTTACGGTACGTTCGTCAACTTCGCGATGACCCACGGCCAAAATGACCGGAACCTTGCCGACCGAATGTTCGCGGACTTTGTAGTTGATCTTCTCGTTACGGATATCCGCCTCAGCGCGCACGCCTGCAGCTTTGAGTGTCTCAACCACTTCCAGCACATAATCATCCGCCTCAGACGTAATTGAGGCAACCACGACCTGACGCGGTGCCAGCCAGAACGGCAGCTTGCCAGCGTGCTCTTCGATCAGGATACCGATGAAGCGTTCGAACGAGCCCAGGGTCGCCCGGTGCAGCATAAACGGACGGTGCTTCGCACCATCGGCACCGATAAAGCTGGCGTCCAGACGCTCGGGCAGGTTGGGGTCAACCTGCAAGGTGCCGCACTGCCACGTCCGACCGATCGCGTCAGTCAGAGTGAATTCCAGTTTGGGACCGTAGAACGCACCTTCACCTTCGAGGATCTCGTACTCGTAGCCGGCCGCCTTACAGGCATCGCCAAGGGCTTTCTCGACCAGATCCCAGCTTTCATCCGACCCAATCCGTTTTTCCGGGCGGGTGGACAGTTTGATCGTCCAATCGTGGAAGCCGAGGTCAGCATAGACCTTGGACAGGAAGGCGATGAACTTGGCGGTCTCGGATTCGATCTGATCCTCCGCACAGAATATGTGGCCATCATCCTGCGTGAAGCCGCGTACCCGCATGATCCCGTGTAGCGCGCCCGACGGTTCGTAACGGGCACATGACCCGAACTCGGCCATGCGCAGGGGCAGATCGCGATAGGACTTCAGGCCTTGATTGAACACTTGCACGTGGCAGGGGCAGTTCATCGGCTTCAGCGCGTTGATCGCCTTTTCGCGAGCATGCTCCTCGTCTACTTCGACGATGAACATGTTTTCCTGGTACTTGTCCCAGTGGCCTGAGGCTTCCCACAATTTGCGGTCGACAACCTGAGGGGTGTTCACCTCGACATAGCCGTCCCGCTCCTGCATGCGACGCATATAGTCCTGCAGCGTGGTGTAGATTTTCCAGCCGTTCGGATGCCAGAAGATCTGGCCAGGGGCCTCTTCCTGCATGTGGAACAGGTCCATTTCCTTGCCCAGCTTTCGGTGGTCGCGCTTGGCGGCCTCTTCCAGCATATGCAGGTGCGCTTTCAGCTTTTCTTTGCCGGTGAAAGCCACGCCATAAATGCGCTGCAGCATCGCACGCGAACTGTCGCCACGCCAATAGGCGCCAGCAATGCTCATCAGCTTGAAGGCGTCGCCCGGCAGTTGGCCGGTGTGTTGCAGGTGCGGACCGCGGCACAGATCCTGCCAGTGACCGTGCCAGTACATCCGCAGCGGTTCATCACCTGGAATGGACTCGATCAGCTCGACCTTGTAGGGCTCGTTATTGGCCTTGTAGAACTCGATCGCCCGCTGACGATCCCAGATCTCAGTGGTGACAGGATCACGCTTGTTGATGATCTCTTTCATCTTTTTTTCGATGAGGCCGAGATCTTCGGGCGTAAACGGTTCCTCTCGGTCGAAATCATAATACCAGCCGTTGTCGATAACGGGGCCGATGGTGACCTTGGTTGCTGGCCAGATTTCCTGCACCGCGCGCGCCATCACATGGGCCAGATCGTGACGGATCAGCTCGTTAGCTTGTTCCTCATCCTTCATGGTGTGGATGGCGATCTGCGCGTCAGTATCAATGGGCCACTGCAGGTCCCAGTGCTGGCCGTTCACCGTGGCTGAAATCGCCTTTTTGGCCAGTGAAGTCGAAATATCGGCAGCGACCTGCGCGGGGGTCACGCCTGCGTCAAAGGATCGGGAATTGCCATCGGGAAAAGTAAGGGAGACTGACTGTGAGTCCAGGGCCATATCGGCTCTCCTCGTCGGTTTGGCGCCCACTGAACGCCCGGTTGCGGGTTATGTTTGTTCGATCCATTTGGCAGGTGCAGCATGACCTGTCAAGCGCGGAACTGTACCCGACCTGACGCAGCGAGAGGTCGAAATTCGGCAATTGCGGCCCGGAGACAGCCGTGCATGATGATCGGCAAAGAGAAAGAGGGCGACATGGCAGCTACGGATTTTCTGAGCACCGCGCAGGGGCGGCGGTTGGCGTATCACAAGAGTGAGGGCACTGGGCCGACCATTGTGTTTCTCGGCGGGCTCAAGTCCGACATGGAGGGTACCAAGGCCGTCCATCTTGAGGCCTGGGCCAAGGCGCGGGGGCTGGCGTTCCTGCGGTTCGACTATTCCGGCCACGGCGAAAGTTCTGGCAAGTTCGAAGGCGGCTGCATCGGTGACTGGCATGAGGATACCTTGGCGGCCGTGGAGGAACTGACTTTGGGGCCGCTGCTTGTTGTCGGATCGTCGATGGGCGGCTGGCAGGCGCTTTTGCTGGCAAAAGCGATACCGGATCGGATTGCGGGCATGGTTACAATCGCCGCGGCCCCGGATTTTACCGAGGATGGGTATTGGGCATCATTCACTGACACGCAAAAACAGGTGTTGGAGACTGAAGGCTATGTCGAGTTACCCTCGGACTATATGGAGCCCTACATCATCACAAAGCGTATGATCGAGGATGGAAGACAACAGCTGGTTTTGCGGGATGGAATGAACCTTCCTTTTCCGGTTCGTTTTCTGCAGGGGACTGCAGATACGGCGGTTTCCAGTGCGACCGCAATGCGTCTATTGGACCACGCCACGGGACCTGACATGCGCCTGCTTTTGGTCAAGGACGCTGACCACAGGTTCTCGGACGGGCCATGCCTTGAGATCATCGAAAACGCCGTGCTTGAAGTGATGGGCGTGCAATGATCCGGGCATTCGGCAAAATTTTAGGTCGTTTTCTTCTAGTGCTGGTTGCGGCTGGCGCTTTGATCTATTGGTTCGGCCCCCGCGAAGAGGTGAACCTGAATCCGACATTTGAACCCCGCAAGTTTGGCGAAGGGGTGCAGGTCTATTTCGAAAGCGTCGAGTCCACTTTCGATGACATTACTCCGGGTGTTGAGAAACGGGTTATCTGGCGAGACGGGTTCAAAGAACAGCGCACGCCGGTTTCCATCCTGTATGTGCACGGGTTTTCCGCCTCGTCCGAAGAAATTCGCCCGGTCCCCGATATGGTCGCAGAGGCTTTGGGGGCCAATCTGGTCTATACCCGCTTGCAGGGCCACGGGCGCGGTGGGGATGCAATGGCCGACGGCACCGCCTCGGGCTGGATGCAGGATATGGCCGAAGGGCTGGCCGCCGCTCGGGCGGTGGGCGATCAGGTTGTCGTGATTTCAACCTCGACCGGAGGAACATTGGCTGCAGCAGCGGCTCTGGACGACGCGCTGATGGAAAACGTTGCGGGGCTGGTCTTTGTCTCTCCGAATTTCGGTGTGAACACGCCTGGTGCCTGGATACCCGGCCTTCCATGGGCGCGCAGCTGGCTGCCATTGATCATGGGGGAAGAACGGGACGTCTCTGGCCCGGATCCGGAAAAGAACAAGTACTGGTCGTCGGTCTATCCGTGGGAAGCAGTTGTGCCTATGACCGCTTTGGTCGAGACCGTTTATGCCCTGGACTTTTCGCAGGCGCGTGTCCCGGCGCTGTTCTGGTTCTCTGACGATGATCAGGTTGTGCGCCCGGACCTGACCCACAAGGTGGCCGAAGCTTGGGGCGGGCCTGCAAGTGTTCAGACGGTTACGATGGGGCCGGGGGATGACCCATCATCCCATGTCATTGCGGGGCGCTTGATGTCTCCGGGACAGACCGATGCCGCGGTGGCTGGAATTCTGACATGGCTGAAGGAGCAGGGGATCTAATGATGGAACAGCGCGTCAGCTTAATAACGGTCGGAGTGGAAGACCCAGAAGCCGCAGCCGTGTTTTATGAAAAGATCGGCTGGCAACGTGTCGAGAGCCCGGATGGTGTGATTGCCTTTGACTTGATCGGGCAGACCTTGGGGCTTTACCCATTGCCTGCGCTGGCCGATGAGATTGGTGTCGATGTCGGCACCTTGGGTAGCGGAGCACTTACGCTCAGCTATAATTGCCGGTCGAAAGAAGAGGTCGCGCAGGTCCTGAGCAAGGTCGAAGACGCCGGCGCCGAGGTTTTGAAATCTGCGTCTGACGTGTTCTGGGGTGGGCATCACGGTTATTTCCGCGCGCCCGAGGGCACGATCTGGGAGGTGGCTTTTAACCCATTCTCGCCACTGGCCTCGGATGGTGCGTTTCGTTGGAACGGATACCGGTGATGCGCAAGCCGGGCAGCATGTGGAGCCTTGAAACCCTTGGCCGCGTGCGCCTGTCCAAGCACTTTTTTATGCGGGATTTTCTTTATTCCGAGATCGGAAATTTCCATGAAAAACAAAATCTTCCCGACAATCCCGATCTTGCCATAGAGACTGGTCGGGCCTTTTGCCAGACGTTGCTGGACCCGTTAGAGGAAACGTTCGGACGTGTTGCCGTGCGCTCGGGCTACCGGTCGCCGTCTCTAAACCAATTTGGCAATGAAAACCGGCTGAACTGTGCTCGAAATGATAATCCGCTGGAGTGCCACATATGGGATTGGGGTACCGGCGATTATCGGGTTGCTGGGGCGTCGATTGTCATTCCTTGGTTCGCGGATCGTTATGCGGAAGGCCGGGATTGGCGCGATCTTGCGTGGTGGATGCACGACCATCTGGAGTATTCGGAGATTTGGTTCTTTCCAAAGCTCTGCGCCTTCAATCTGGTGTGGCGACCAATTCCCCTTCAGCGTATCGACAGCTACATCGGCCCGCGCGGGTGCCTGTTGCGTGCGGGCGAAAACCCGGACGAAGACCCGAAAACCCGCCAGAGGCGCTATGCGGACTTTCCCAAGTTTCGCGGGATTGCCTATCCGTGAAGTTTAACTTGCCGACGCTGATAAAACCTCTCATCCTGCTATAAAACGAAGCCGCCGAAGAAGCTGAGATGAAGGAGGCCGCGATTGATCGAGCCGCTGGTTCTATTGCCTGGATTGATGTGCGATTCCAGGGTGTTTGCCTCACAGATCGCCTACTTTTCCCGTCAACGCGCGGTCACGGTTGCACCGGTCACGTTGGGCGAGCGGATAGAAGAGATCGCATCAGGCCTTTTGGATCAGTTGCCACATCGTTTCGCGCTTGCGGGATTTAGTATGGGTGGCGTGGTGGCGCTGGAGCTCATTCGCCGAGCGCCCGATCGGGTATCGCGCTTGTGCCTGATATCCACAGATGCGCAGGCCGACACACCTCAGATCGCGGCGGCAAGAGAAGAGCACATGGTCGGTGCCAAGGCCGGACGGCTAGAGGAGGTTATGCGTAAAATTCTTGGGTCAGACACGCTGGCCCCGGGGCCAAAGCGCGTTCCCATTCTGAATGACGTGACAGCGATGGCATTGGATCAGGGGGCAGGTGTTTTTGAACGTCAAATGCGTGCTTTGCAGCGGCGTCCGGATCAGCAAGGTGCGCTGAGGATGATCAAGGTTCCCACATTGGTGTTGTGTGGGGCGCACGACCTTTTGACGCCGACGCGAAAACACGCTTTCATGGCAGATCTGATCCCGGACGCCGAACTCAAAGTGGTTGAGGACGCGGGGCATCTGCCGACGCTGGAAACCCCTCAGGTCGTCAATGAGGCAATTGAAAACTGGCTAAGCACGCCGGTAAAGGCCACTTACGGGTAAAGCGCTGCGCGCTCGGACTTGCTGAGGATCACGGGCTCGGCAACAGGCGAAGATGTGGCACGGTCGAAGAACGGTGTGTTTTTCCAACTGCCCGACATACGTGATTTCGCAACACGTGTCAGCAGCCCGTAAACAGCGGCCCCGATTTTCTGATGGGTCTGTTTGCCGTTACCTTTGGGTATGAAACCGCGCGTCGTGATCGGGCCCAGACCGCTTGGGTCGGGGATGCGTTTGACGATAAAGCCTGCAAACGGGAATTTGGGTGTCTGCGGTGTGGTCGCCAGCGGGGCGTTGCAGCAACTGGCATACCACCGCAACATCCCCTTTGGGCTTAGCTGCATCAGGGCAAGATGCTCTAAGCCACCGTCAAAAACGATCTCTTCCGGTAGCATCTGCAGAATCTCAACGGGGCCGGGGGCGGGGTCTGGCTGCCCGAAATACAATTGGGCTGCGCGGCAATCATGACAGTAGCAGACGACATGCGTGCCATGTCTCACGCCTGCGGCGGTGATCCGCCCGTGCAGGGAACCGCAAGAGCAGGAAAATGGGGTATCTTTCGCCACTTTCCTACCCATCAATCTTACGCCACTTTGTTTTTGTTTGCGGCGCGGCGCTGTGGTTTGCGCGCATTTGCATTCATGAAATCAATCACAAGCGGCCGGATGTTGTCCCTCCAGCTGCGACCCGCGAAAATACCGTAGTGACCCGCGCCGGGTTCAACATGGCTTGCCTTTTTCGCATCCGGCAGACCGGTGCACAGGTCCAGCGCGGCAATGCATTGGCCGGGTGCGGAGATATCGTCGTTTGCACCTTCGACCGATTTGACCGCAACATCCGTGATTTTGCCTATATCGACCTTGTGACCTGCAACAACGAACTCATTGCGGGCAATCTCGCGGTTTTTGAACACGCGCTCGACCGTGGAAAGATAAAACTCGGCGGTCATATCCATGACGGCCAGATATTCATCGTAGAACCGGTTGTGCGCATCGTGATCGGACGCCTCGCCGCGCATCACGCGCTGGATCTGATCCGAGAACGCTTTGGAGTGGCGGTCACCATTCATCGACATGAACGACGCCAGCTGCAGCAGGCCGGGGTAAACCATGCGGCCGACGCCCTTATATTTGAAGCCAACGCGCTGGATCATGGTTTCTTCCAGTTGGCCCATGGTCACGCGGCGGCCGAAATCGGTCACATCGGTCGGGGTGGCATCAGGATCAACCGGCCCACCAATCAGGGTCAGCGTGCTTGGCTGGGCCTTAGGTTCAACCTCGGCCAGATAGGCCGTTGCGGCAAGGGTTAACGGGGCAGGCTGGCATACGGCGACGACATGCGTATCCGGGCCCAGCTCCTTCATAAAATCGACAAGGTACAGCGTGTAATCCTCGACATCGAACTTGCCTTCGGAAACGGGGATATCACGCGCATTATGCCAGTCGGATACGTAAACCTCACAATTGACCAGCAGGCTTTTTACGGTCGAACGCAACAAAGTCGCGTAGTGCCCGGACATTGGTGCCACCAGCAGCACCTTACGGGGTTGTTCTTCGCGTCCATTGACGCGAATATGGATCAGGTCGCCAAATGGGCGCTCCATTACGGGAACAATATCAACAAGGTGGTCTTTGCCATCCTCACACGTAAACGTTCGAATGCCCCAGTCCGGCTTTGCGATCATGCGCTGAAAAGTGCGCTCGGTCACTTCGCCCCATGCAGCCATCATGCTGAACGCCGGGTTGGGGATCATGGAAAACAGCGGGTAAGACGCCATCGCGCTGGCTGTTGCCCCCATCCATTGGTTCGTATTGCGCATGGTTTCCATCAGATCGTAGGTCATCATGTAGCGCATTTAGGGGGCCTCCTGGCTGCCGGTGTGAGTGTCGGACCATTCGTCGCTTTGCTCCCCAAGCCCACGACGATTATTCTGCATAGCAGCGAGGTTAGGGGGGAATTGTTAAAATGACAACAACTGAACACCAGACACCGGAACTCACCCCGGAACGCCTTGAGAGACTTAAGGAAAATATGGATCGGGTCGAGGAGCTTTCCAAACGCCTTATTGAGGCGATGTCAGGAAAGAAGGGTCATAACCCGGCTTTGGACGGTCCGAATCAAGAGCTTTATGCAAAGGCAGCATCGGCTTATTGGGCTGAGGCTATGCAGAACCCCGCCAAGCTGTTGGAGCAGCAGATTGAGTTCTGGGGTCAGTCTGTTCTGAACTTCGCCGAGGCGCAGCAGGCGTTGGTAGGTGGTGAGGCGGACGACGCGGCTTCCGCGCCCCGGGACAAGCGGTTTTCCAACCCTCTGTGGGACACCAATCCGTATTTCAAATTTATTCGCCAGCAATACGAGACCAACGCGCAGGCGATCTCGCAAGCCGTGGCTTCGGTTGACGACCTGAATGTGAAGGACAAGCAGCGGCTGGCATTCTTCTCGCAACAGATCATCGACATGATGTCGCCGACGAACTTTCTGGCGACCAATCCCGATGCGCTGGAAAAGGCGGTCGAGACGGAAGGCCAATCACTGATCCAGGGGCTGGAAAACCTCGTGGCCGATCTTGAGGCTAATGACGGTGAGATGGTGGTGAAGCTGGCCGATGACAGCGCCTTTGAGGTTGGCGGCAATATCGCGACAACGCCCGGCGATGTGATCTATCGCAACCGGCTGATGGAGCTGATCCAGTACAAACCGGCGACCGAGACGGTGCACGAAACACCTCTGGTGCTGTTCCCGCCCTGGATCAACAAGTTCTACATTCTGGACCTCAAGGCGCAGAACAGCCTGATCAAATGGGTGACCGAGCAGGGCTATACCCTGTTTGTGGTCAGCTGGGTGAACGCCAATGAATCCCACGCCGATATTGGCATGGAGGATTATATCCAGGAGGGATTCCTGACCGCGATCGAAGAGGTTAAGGCGATCTGCAAGGTCAAGCAGGTCAACGCGGTCGGCTATTGCATCGCGGGCACCACGCTCAGCTTGACGCTGTCGCTGCTCAAGCAGCGCGGCGACAAGTCGATTAAATCGGCCACGTTCTTCACTGCCCTGACCGACTTTGGCGACCAGGGAGAGTTCACGCCCTTCCTGCAGAACGACTTTGTGGATGGGATCGAGGATCAGATTTCGGAGGACGGCGTTCTAAAAGCGTGGATCATCGGGCGCACGATGTCATTTCTGCGCTCCAAGGATCTGATCTATGGGCCTGCGATCCGCAGTTACATGATGGGCGAAACGCCGCCCGCGTTTGATCTGCTGTTCTGGAATGGGGACGGGGCCAATCTGCCGGGCCGCATGGCGGTGCAGTATCTGCGCGGCCTGTGCCAGCGTAATGACTTCGTCACCGACGGGTTCGAGCTGCTGGGGCATAAGCTGCATGTGCACGACGTAGACGTTCCCCTAATGGCGATCACCTGCGAGACGGATCACATCGCGGCGTGGAAGGCGTGCTATCGCGGGGTGCAACAGATGGGGTCGCGATCGAAGACGTTTATCGTCTCGGAATCGGGGCATATTGCGGGCATCGTGAACCCGCCCAGCAAGAAGAAATACGGCCACTACACCAACACCGATCTGAAGGCGGATCCCGAAACCTGGTTGAAAGAGGCCACGTATCACGAAGGGTCCTGGTGGCCCCGGTGGGAAGCCTGGCTGAAGAAGCGGTCGGGTAAACAGGTGCCCGCGCGAGCGACCGGCGATTCGGCGCATCCTGCCCTGGCCCCTGCACCGGGGACCTATGTGCGGGTCAAGGCAAGTATATGATTTCAATGCATCCCGCAGAATTATTCTGCAGTGCAGCAAGAAAAATCTTGCAATGCTGCGTTGCGGCAACCATATTGTCCTCAAGCTGATGAAAGCCGGGGTGGGCCCGGTTCGGCAAAAGGATTTAAGACAATGGCAAAGACGCAAGATTTCACCGCGACCCTGAAAGACGTTATGGGCGCGTTCCCTGTTGACACCGCCGCTCTGGAAGGTGCTTTCAAGTCGACCGCGACGCTGAACGAAAAGCTGTCGGGTGTTGCACTGGAAGCGGCTGAAAAGTCGGCTGAGATCTCGAACAAATGGACCAAGGACACCCTGGCCAAGCTGACCGAGATGTCGAAAGCCAAGGCAGAGCCTGCTGACTACGCCAAGGCGGCAACCGACTTCGCCAGCGCATCGGCTGAAGTTGCAGCTGAAAACATGGCGGCCTTCGCTGAGATCGCGAAAAAAGTTCAGTCCGAAACCGTTGAGCTGCTGATGGCGGCTGGCAAAGACGCAGCCGAAGACGCAACCGCGGCTGTCAAAAAAGCCACCAACGACGTGACTGCAGCTGCCAAGAAAGCTGCTGCTGCCAAGTAAGCAAACGCCGCGAGGCGCACCCACTCCTCCCAATCGGTGCTATCGCGCTGGGCAGGTCGAAAGACCTGCCCTTTCTTTTTGTGCTGCGCTCGCATAATCTCTGCTGCAATGCATCATCCTTGGGGAGGGTAAACGGTGTCGGAACAAGAAAAACCACTGTTGATCAAACGTTATGCCAGCCGCCGGCTGTATAACACCGAGACCAGCGACTACGTCACGCTTGAAGATATCGCGTCATTTATTCGGGACGGGCGCGAAGTGCAGATCATTGACCTAAAGTCAGGTGATGATCTGACGCGGCAATATCTGCTGCAAATTATTGCCGAACACGAAAGCCGCGGCGAAAACGTGCTGCCGGTCAATGTGCTGAACGATCTGGTGCGCAGCTACATGTTGCCGGGTGGCGGTGTGATGCCGCAATTCCTGCAGAGTTCGTTCGAAATGTTGCGCGAAAATCAGAACAAGATGATGGAAAACATGAACGCGATGAACCCGATGTCTCAGATGCCGGGATTCGATGCGTTGCAAGCGCAGCAGCAGGCGTTCCTTAAAGCTATGACAGGTGGTCTTTCCAGCGGCTGGTCCGGTCCTGACAAAGACGACGATGCCAAGTCCGAGTCCAATGAAGATCTGGACGACATAAAAAAGCAGTTGGCCGATTTACAGCAAAAGCTTTCCAAGCTGAACTGACGCGATAGATGATGCGCTGGTTGATCCTGAGTATCACGCTACTTTGGATGCATCCCGCGCTGTCGCAGGGCGTTTTCTCAGACAAGTGGTCTCAGATATGTACGCTGGGGACACAGTCGGATGTCGGCTGTGAAACTATCCGTGCACGCGAGATACTTGCTGCCGATCAGCCCCCTTGGCGCGCAATTGGGCGTGTCAATTTCGCCAGTCGGAGTCAAAAGTCTCATTGCACCGGCGTTCTTGTTTCAGACAGCCTTGTCCTGACCGCCGCGCATTGTCTTTTCAATACGCCGCGTCAGCGATGGATTCCGCCCGCAAGCATCCGCTTTGCCGCTGGCTATCAGCGCGGAGAAGCCGCTGCAGTTTCAGACGTAAAAGGATATCAGGTCCATCCCGAACAGGGCGTTGAGGGCCGGTTTGTTGACAGCGCTGGATTGGATTGGGCCATTCTGGAACTCAGCGAGCCAATAGGGCGACAGGCTGGCTTTTTACCCCTGGCGGATGATGGCGCAGCTGGTGCATTTGTTGCGGGCTATCCCGGTATCCGCCCCCATGTGCTGAGCAGAACAAAGACCTGTCAGCCGCGCCGCCATTCAAGCGGTGTTCTATTGGCGGCTTGTCCTGTCATGATGGGTGATTCCGGCGCGCCTCTGTTGGCCGAGACGGAAACCGGTTTGCAAGTTGTGGGAACCTTGTCCCGCGTGGCTGCGACCCCTAATGGGGTCACAGCGCTGTTTCTGCCGGTCGATCTGTTCGGGCTTGGGCCTTAGTCGTTCAGGTTCCGTAGATCGGAACGGGGCCTGTTACCTCGCCCACAGACGCCAGTAAGATATCCGCGATCACGTCCAGCTCGTCTTGTGTTAGCCGGACCGGCAGCCGGACGTCGCAGGCTTTCATGAGCATTGCGCGGGTTTTCGGCAGCTCGAATTTTTCCGGCAGGAATTGCCAGTTCCAGAACGCGCGCGCATTGTCCTGACTCAGGCCAAAGACCTGAACCTTGACGCCTCGGGCCTCGGCCGCAGAAGCGAAGGCGCGAATTTCGTTGTCGTCCATGCCTACAAGGTTGAACTGAATGGAATCCGGTGCCCGGCGTTCTGGTGCCAGTGGGGCAGGGACGTTGATATGGGGTGATGTATTCAGCCGGTCTGCAACATAGTCGTGGTTGTACAGGCCATCACGCACGCGACGCGCAAGCTCCGGAATTTGTGGTCGGATCACGGCAGCGCTGAGGTTGCTCATCCGCAAGTTATACAGCGGCAATTGGTTCTGCCAGCGGGCAAACGCATGCTCCAACTCGGGTGAGTTGTCGCCTTGCGGTCCTTTGTGCTTCTTCCAGTTATGTTCGTATGCGCCCGACATGATCACGGCTTGCGCCACCAAATCGGCATCGTCGGTGATCAGAATGCCGCCTTCACCCGCGTTGATCATCTTGTAGGACTGAAACGAGAAGCAGCCGATCTTGCCGATCGTTCCGATATTGCGGCCGTGCCAGGTTGTGCCCAGCGAATGAGCCGCGTCTTCGATCACCGGAATATCGCGCGCGTCGCACAACGCCATGATGGCGTCCATGTCTGAGGTGTGGCCGCGCATGTGGCTGATGATCACGGCCTGAACACCGTCCAGCTTGGCCCCGAAATCCGCCATGTCGATGCGATAGTTTTCACCCACTTCGCACAGCACCGGAATGCAGTCCGCATGCACGACCGAGGATGGAACGGCGGCGAAAGTAAAGCCTGGGATCAACACTCGCGCGTCCCGCGGTAGACCGAGGGCCTTGAGCGACAGGAACAGAGCCGCCGAGCAAGAGGATACCGCCAGCGCGTATTTGCTGCCCAGCAGTTCGGCGAATTCGGCCTCAAGCAACGCAACCGGCGCGTCCTGCGGTGCAGTATAGCGAAACAGGTCGCCAGACTGCATCAAAGCGTCGATGGCTTCCTTGGCTGCTAGGGGGATGGGTTCGGCGTCATGAACGTTAGGAGGAAGCGTCATATTTGATTTTCCCAAATTCTATCTTTGGGAAAGTTAAAGCTAAACGAAATGCAAGCCAAGCCCTCATTCGCCCAAAAGGCGAAATTTCACCGATCCTTTGAAAACCCTAGTGGTCAGAAACCAAGACGATCTCGCAGCGCGTACCACGTCATTGCCAGCGCCAGCAGGGGGCTGCGCAGGGCGGGGCCACCGGGGAAAGGCAGGGCTGGGACGCGAGCCATAGTGTCAAAGCCTTCGGCTTGCCCCTGAATGGCCAGCGCCATCAATTGTCCGGCATGCGTGGCCGTGCCGACGCCGTGCCCCGAATAGCCAGAGGCGGACAGGACATTCGGCGCTGTTCGCGCCAGATACGGCATCCGGCGCATGGTGATTGCCAATGTTCCGCCCCATGCATAGTCGACTTTAACGTCTTGCAAATGCGGGAAAATTTCGGTCATTGGCTTTCGCACCGTCGCGGCAATGTCGCTGGGGAAACGGTAGCCATAACTTTCGCCACCACCAAACAGCAACCGCCCATCGGCGCTGAGGCGGAAATAGTTCACGACGAACTTGGTATCGGCTACGGCGACGTCGCGGGTCAGAACACGCGCGGCATCCGCGCCCAATGGTTCGGTCGCAGCGATGAAATTGTTGATAGGCATGACCT
The DNA here is from genome assembly GCF_056537985.1 of Ruegeria sp. BI12. Taxonomy (NCBI): domain Bacteria; kingdom Pseudomonadati; phylum Pseudomonadota; class Alphaproteobacteria; order Rhodobacterales; family Roseobacteraceae; genus Ruegeria; species Ruegeria sp. BI12. Next base: position 904,630 of record NZ_JBQFSL010000001.1, read on the forward strand.
TTGCGGCCACTTTGCGGTTCAGATCACCGAGGTATCCGTTGCAGGCCAGAATAACGTGGTCAGCCGTTACCGAGCCCTGTGAGGTTCGCACCACTGCCGGGGCGGTTTCTTCGACGCCCAAAACCTCGGTGCCTTCAAAGATCCGCACGCCTGCGTTTGCCGCAGCTTGAGCCAGACCCAGCGCAAAATTCAAAGGGTGCAGATGCGCGGCACCCATATCCAGATATCCCCCACGATATGTGGGCGAGGGGCACAGCGCATGGCCTGCGTCTTCGTTCAGAACCTCTAACTGATCATAGCTGTAGCGATCCGACAGGTGCTCAGCGTGGTCATGAAGCTCTTGCTGCTCACCGCTGCTGAGCCCCAGAACAGCCACGCCTGGTTTCAGGTCACAGTCGATCTGATGTTTCGCGATCAGGGATTTGACCAGATCCTTGGCGTCCTCGGCCAGATCCCACAGTTTGGCGGCATCGTCGTTACCGACCAGACGCTCAAGGTCTTCCTGATCCATCCGCTGCGCGCTGCCCAACTGACCGCCGTTGCGGCCAGAGGCCCCAAACCCCACGCGATGTGCTTCAAGCAGGACAACGTCGAACCCGGCCTCGGCCAGATGCAATGCAGCGGACAAGCCGGTATAGCCGCCGCCCACGATGCAAACATCGGCTTTCCCATCGCTAGTCAGCGCCGGGAACCGGTCGATCGGATTAGCTGTCGCAGCGTACCAGCTGGCCGGGTACTCGGCCTTGCGGTCGTTGGAATAAAGCAGATTCATCGCACGCCTCAGACGTTCATCAGCAGATGCTCGCGCTCCCACGGAGAGATGACCTGCAGGAATTCCTCGTACTCGGCGCGTTTTACGATGCCATAAACGCGGGCGAATTCGGGACCCAGAACCTCGTGCAGGGCGGTGGCCTCATCAAAAAGGTCCAGCGCGTTGCCCATAACCTGTGGGATGTCACCTTCGCCTTCATAGGCATCGCCGTAGAACTGGCGACGAGGGCGTTCTTGCCGGGTCAGGCCCAAATAGCCACAAGCTAGGGAAAGCGCGATGCCCAGATACGGGTTGCAATCCATCCCGGCAATCCGGTTTTCCACGCGGCGCGCCTCGGGGCCGGACAGCGGAACGCGAATACCGGTTGTGCGGTTGTCGCGCGCCCATTCCAGATTGATCGGAGCGGCGTGATCTTTCACGTAACGACGGTAAGAATTCACGTAAGGCGCCATCACAGCCAGACCTGCTGGCAGGTGGTTCTGCAACCCGGCAATGAAGTTGTAGAACGCGTCCGTTTCACCACCTTGAGGGCCCGAGAAGATGTTCTGCCCTGTCTCTATATCGATGATCGAGTGGTGGATATGCATGGCCGAGCCAGGCTCATCCTCGATCGGTTTTGCCATGAAGGTAGCAAAGCAGTCGTGGCGCAGCGCGGCCTCGCGGATCAGGCGTTTGAAGTAGAATACTTCGTCAGCCAGCTTGACGGGGTCGCCGTGGCGCAGATTGATCTCTAACTGACCTGCACCGCCTTCTTGTGTGATGCCGTCGATTTCGAACCCCTGATGTTCGGCGAAATCATAAATGTCGTCAATCACCGGCCCGAATTCATCTACCGCGGTCATCGAATAGGCCTGCCGCGCGGCCGCTGGACGGCCCGAACGGCCCATCATGGGTTTGATCCCATGCGCCGGGTCGACGTTTGGCGCGACCAGAAAGAACTCCATCTCAGGCGCGACGATCGGGTCCCAACCTTTGTCGTGGTACAGCTGCACCACGCGTTTCAGCACGTTGCGCGGGCTGAAGGGGATCGGCTCACCGTCGCGGTCATAAGCGTCGTGGATCACCTGTAGCGTCCAGTCGCCGGTCCAGGGCGCAGCCGAGGCCGTCGAGAAGTCAGGCTTCAGGATCATGTCCCGTTCGATAAAGCCGTCATCGCCTGCCGCTTCGCCCCAGTCGCCGGTGATGGTCTGATAAAAGATACTGTCGGGCAGGTGAAAATACGTTTGTCGCGCGAACTTGCTGGCTGGCACAGCTTTGCCCCGCGCAATGCCCGGCAAGTCCGAGATGATGCATTCGACTTCATCCAGCCTTTGACCGGTGATATAAGTTCTTGCTGCTTCTGGCAGCTGGTCTTTCCAGTCGGCCATCAGGCCCTCTCTTTCTTCAGAAATTCAGCCATTTGACGCCCGATTGTTCCGTTGTCATCTGGGCCGGGCATGCGGTTGGCGGCGGCTTCCATCAGCGTGTCTGGAACAACACCCTTACCGCGCGTTTCCATTAAGCCCTGAATAAAGGCATCGCCGTATTCTGGGTGGGCCTGAACGGTCCAGATGTTGTCTCCGTAGCTGACCATCGCATTGCGGCAAAAGTCGTTGGTTCCGGTCACACGTGCCCCTTCGGGCAGTTCAACCACCTGATCCTGATGCCAGGCATTTAAGGTGACGGTTTCGCCTTCGAAATCGTAATCAGTGCGCCCGACGGACCAACCGCCGTTGAATTTTTCAACCTTGCCCCCTAGCGCCTGTGCGATGATCTGGTGGCCAAAGCAAACGCCTATCAGGGGGCGACCGGTTTGTTGAATGGCGCGGATCAACTCCTCAAGCGGTGGGATCCAAGCATGATCCTCATACGCGCCATGGCGCGAGCCCGTGATGATCCAGCCATCGGCTTGAAAAGCATCTTTGGGGAAGCAACCGTCAACAACGGCGAAGGTTTCGTAAGTAAATCCGTTGCCGTCCAGCAGCGCGGCAAACATCGCGTCGTATTCGCTAAACTGGTCCTGAAGTTCGTCAGGAGGATGGCCGGTCAGGAGGATGCCGATTTTCATGGGTCACCAAATTTGATCAAATTTATTCTAGCCCAGCGAATGCGGGCGGGCAAGGGGGCTCATACGGCTTCGATGTAACTCAGCCAATGGGTTTCGGATGGACGCTCGGAGAACCGTTTGATTTCCTGACGCTTGGTCATGGCAAAATAGCGGATCAGGTCAGCTGGAAAGATACGCGCGACGCTTGCGTCTGTTTCGAAGGCCGCGATTGCCTGTGCCCAGTCGGCAGCCAAGTGTGGCAGCCCGCCGATCTCGTAGGCATTTCCTGAAATCGGGGCGGGCGGTTCCGTCTGATCCTGAATACCGTTCATGGCGGCCCCCAATACAGCGGCCAGCATCAGATAAGGGTTAATGTCCCCACCGGCGACGCGATGCTCGATCCGTCGCGCAGCCGGAGCGCCACCGGGAATGCGCACAGCAGCAGTGCGGTTTTCATACGCCCAACTTGCACCGGTTGGGGCGTGCGCGCCCGGAACTAGGCGTGTGTAAGAGTTTCCATGCGGTGCAAAGACAAGCGTGCAACCGGGCATCGCAGTCAGGCATCCGGCAACGGCCCAGCGCAGCAAATCGGTGCCTTCGGGGCCGCCATTGTCGAAGACGTTGCGTCCCTGTTGATCCACGACCGAGAAATGCACATGCATCCCGTTGCCAGCGTCATCGGCATAGGGTTTCGCCATGAAGGTGGCGGTGAACCCGTGTTTGCGGGCAAGACCACGCGCCAAGGTCTTGAAAAGCCATGTATCATCGGCGCAGCGCATAGCGTCTTGGTGGTTCAGGTTGATTTCGAACTGCCCGACTCCGCTTTCTGAGATAGCGGTTTGTGCGGGAATTCCCATCGCGGCGCACCCATCATAGAGATCGGTAAAGAACGCATCGAAGGCATCCATTTCGGCCATCGACAAAACTGCTTCATCCTGCAACCGCCGCTGGGTCACAGGGTTTATCGGTGGTTGCGGATGTGCGCCCGAGGTGTCCAACAAGGTGAATTCCAGTTCAGTCGCCGCTACGACCGACCATCCGCGCTGGGCATAGCGACCCAGGACAGACGCAAGCGCATGCCTCGGGTCGCCAGCAAACGGGGTGCCTTCGTCGTCATGCAGGCACATGGGGACAAGGGCGGTTTCTGTTGCCAGCCAAGGCACAGGCACCGGACCGCGATCTGTCGGAAGCAAGACGCCGTCTGCGTCGCCGGATTCGAAGACCAGCGGGCTGCCGTCAATATCCGCGCCCCAAAGATCAACATTCAGCGCCGAAAACGGCATGCGCAGCGTGCCTTTGTCCAGCTTGTCAGCATAAGAGGGCGGCACTCGCTTGCCCCGCATCTGACCATTCAGGTCACATGCAGCAACGCGAAAATTGTGCAGGGCGCTCAGATCCATCGGAGACTCCATTACTCTGGCTACCCGAGGTTTAATAGAGGCACGGCCTGTTGTCACGAAATTTGATCAAATTTTTAGTCGCAAAGAAAAACCCCGCGCCAATTCGGTGGAAATGGCGCGGGGTGATGCGTTTAAACGAAGCTGACGCCGTTCTCGGCCATCGGATGTGCGGCCACATGAATGCCAGACATCGTGTTTATCGCATTGGCCAGCGCCGGAGCAGACGGAGGAGTCCCGGGCTCACCCACACCGGTTGGCGCTTCGGCGGACGGCACGATGTGTACGTCGATTGCGGCGATATCACCGATCCGTAGCGGCTCGTAGTCCGGGAAGTTGAACTGATCCACGGCCCCATCGGTCAGCGTGATCTGGTCTCGCATGACGTGACCGATGCCATAACCGATACCGCCTTCCATCTGGGCGCGTACCACGTCAGGGTTCACGGCAATCCCGCAATCTACCGCACAGGTGACCTTTTCGATCTTGATCCCGTTCTCCGGATCGCCCGAGATTTCGACGACTTCAGCCGCATAAGACCCAAAAGACTTATGCACCGCGATACCCTGTGCCCGACCTGCCGGAGCTTTGCCCCAGCCTGCCTTTTCGGCGGCCAGTTTCAGGACACCCGCCTTGCGGACCTGATCCGGATCGCTGGTATCGGTCAGATAGGCCAGCCGGAATTCCACCGGATCACGCCCAGCGGCCTTTGCCGCAAGATCCATCATCACTTCCATCGCATAGGCCGTGTGAGTGTGCCCCACGGAACGCCACCAAAGAACCGAGGTTGCCTTGGGGGTATCAGTCAGGCCGACAGCCATACCGGGGATAGCGTAGGGGCTGTCACCGATCCCCTCAACCGAGCTGTGGTCGACTCCGTCTTGGACTGAGAAGGATTCGAACGGTGTCCCTTTCATGATCGACTGACCCGCAACCTGATGCTGCCATCCCACGATGTTTCCATCGGCATCGAGGCCAACACGCGCTTTGTGACCAAAGGCCGGGCGATAATAGCCGCTGCGGATGTCATCCTCACGCGTCCAGACCAGCTTGACCGGGCGCGAGCGGTCGGTGACGACAAAAGCCAACGCTGCCTCGACCTGATAGTCCGCATCTGGTGTTGCGCGGCGTCCGAACGAACCGCCCGCCAGCATCGTTTTGATCTGGATTTTCTCGGGCGGCAGCTGGAAGATCTGCTGATAGGCCATGTGCGGGCCAGTCGGCATTTGCGCACCGTCATGCAGGACAATGGTGCCGTCTGCAGTCTGTTCTATGGTGCAGTTCAGTGGTTCCATCGGGGCATGTGCCAGCAGAGGGAAGTAGAAGGTCTTCTCAATAACCGTGTCCGCCCCTTCAATGGCCGAAGACACCGCTGCCGCGTCTGCCTTATTCACGTTATAGGTTGGCTCAGCATCCAGAGCGGCCATGATCTCGGCCTTGATCTGGTCCGAGTTGCGGGTTTCAGCCGCTGACATGTCCCAGTCGACTTCAAGCGCGTCGCGTGCCTGAATGGCGGCCCAAGTGTTTTCGGCATAAACCGCGACCCCTGCCTGATTGGGAAGAACTGCAGCACTGATGTATCCTTTGACCTCTTTCGACGCGCTGTCGTCAAAGCCGTTGGCGATACCGCCTTTCGCTTCAGGTCGCTTGATCATGGCGACCATCTGGTTCGGCAGGTGGACGTCCATCGCGTACATCGCCTGACCGTTGCCTTTGATTGCCGAGTCCTTACGGCGCACCGTTTCATTGCCAATCAGACGGAATTCTGACGGGTCTTTAAGGCGCGGCTCGGCCGGTGCTTCGAGTTGAGCGGCAGCGGCAACAAACTCAGCGATTGGCGCCGACTTATCACCCGCTTTGACGATGCCTTCCTCTATCGTGATGCCCGATGCATCGACGTCCCAACTTTGCGCCGCGGCATTGATCAGCATTTCGCGCGCTGCCGCGCCCGCCTGACGGTATTGCATCCACGAGTTCGCCATTGCAGTCGAGCCGCCGGTGCCTTGGAAGGGGCCGAACAACAAGTTGTTGTAGACCTGCGGGTTGGACGGGGCGAATTCGTATTCGATCTGGTCCATGGTCAGGCCGATTTCCTCCGCGATCAGCGTCGGCAGGCCGGTTGCCGGACCTTGGCCCTTTTCAAAGTGTTTTACGATGGCTGTTACAGTGCCGTCGGCATCGATCTTTACGAACGGGTTGAATTGAGCTGTCTCTGACGAAGCAGTCGCCAGCGCCCCATCAGGGCGTGCGCCAACCAGCAGGACGGCACCGGCAGCGGCGGCACCTTTCAGAAATCCACGGCGGGAGGTGTTGATGGTCATGGATCAGGCCTCCAAAATTTCAGATGCGCGCTGAATACCGGCGCGAATACGTTGGTAAGTGGCGCAGCGGCAGGCGTTGCCGGCCATGTAGTCATCAATCTCTTCGACGCTGGGCTTGGGGTTTTCGGACAATAGTCCAACCGCCGACATCACCTGGCCAGACTGGCAATAGCCGCACTGGACCACATCTAACTCCACCCAGGCCTGCTGTATGGCTGCGCCGATTTTGTCGTCTCCGACAGCCTCGATTGTGGTGATCTCAGCATCTTCGACGTCTTCGATATAGGTCTGGCATGAGCGAACAGGTTCGCCATTCAGGTGCACGGTGCACGCGCCGCAGGATGCGACGCCGCAGCCGAATTTGGTTCCGGTCAGCTTAAGTTCGTCCCGTATCACCCATAGCAGGGGCGTGCCGGGTTCGGCGTCGACCGTGTGGGTTTCGCCGTTCAGTTTTAATGTCAGTGCCATGAGGGGGCTCTCCGTGTTGGGCTGGTTACCTGAGTCGGTAAACTGGCGGGTTTACACTAAGTGAGAAATCCATGCGTGTAAACTGGAGAGTTTACGTAGTGTTTGACCTTTATCTGTCAATACGTCTATAGCTTTGGATATGAACGAATGCACAACGCCGAATGCGTCCAAACATGCTCAGATCATTGAGGCAGCCGTAGTTGAATTCCAGGAAAAGGGGTTCGCCGCTGCCAGCATGGACCGCATCTCGGCACAGGCTGAGGTGTCAAAGCGCACTCTATACAAGTACTTTGAAAGCAAAGAAAATCTGTTTCGATCCATCGTTTTGGAGCTGTCAAACCGGTTCGCAGCCGTGCGGGACGTCCGCTATGAAAAAGGGCGTGATATCCGGGAACAGTTGACCGATCTGGCTTGGGCGGAGGGACGCGTTCTGATGCTTCCCGAAGTGATGGCGATGGCGCGGATGGTGATCAGCGAAACTTTGCGTAACCCCGATCTGGCTGCTGCTGCTCAGGGTAAGCTCGATAAAACGGCGATCTTTATCGAAATGCTGAAGGATGCCGCCGAAGACGGGCAGTTGCGGATCGAAAACCCCGAACAGGCAGGGCAGGAATTCATCGGGCTGATCAAGTCCAGAGCGTTCTGGCCGATGGTTTTCACAGGCAACGTTTTGAACGAAGCCGAGATGACCGCGACCATAGAAAGCAGCGTTGACATGATACTGAGCCGGTACGGCGTCTAGTTTCAGCACAAGAGGAAGGCGGCATTTCAGTTTGCGAATATACCGCCCGCCTAAACAAGATTCTTATGCCGTCAGGGTCTGCCGCATGGCTTGCGGCAGGATGAACGGAACCTGACCTTTTGGCAGGGTGCTAATCGGCAGGTCGATGCCATAGACTTGCCGCATCGTTTGGTCATTTAGAATGGCAGTTGGCGTGCCCGATCCCCAAACAGATCCTTCCGACATTACATACACATAATCTGCAAACAGCGCTGTCAGGTTCAGATCGTGCATTACCACAACGACGCCGCCGCCTTGTGTGGCAAAGTCTCTGGCAACGCCCAGCACGGTGAATTGATGCGCAATGTCGAGGCTGGCAACAGGTTCGTCCAACAACAGCCATCTGGATTGATCGTGATAGGTTGCGTCCCAGACCTGTGTCAGAACGCGGGCAAGTTGAACGCGTTGCTGTTCGCCACCCGACAGGTTCTGATACGAACGGTGTTCGAATCCCTTGAGGTCGACATGAGCCAGCGCACGGGATGGCAGGCTATCATCTCCAGCGGCCATTCCGTTCGCAAGGCCCAGTCGGACAATCTCGAGCACAGTGAAAGGGAAGGCAACGGTTGACGATTGCGGCAGCACACCGCGCATTGCGGCCAGTTGCCAAGGCTTAAGTTCAGAAATGTCGCGCCCGTTCAGAGAAACCTTGCCTGAAGATTGAATTTCGCCGGATAAGGCTTTGAGCAAAGTTGATTTTCCCGAACCGTTCGGGCCAATGATCGCCGTGACCTTTCCGGGTTCCGCGTCAAAGTCCACACCGTGCAGAATCTCTTTCCGGCCAAGTTTGACGTGTATGTTTTCGCCCTTCATCACTTACATTCCCATAGTTCCGTGGCGCCGCAGCAGGATCCACAGGAATACCGGAGCGCCTAAGATTGCGGTTACGATACCAATCGGCAGCTCAGCCGGCGCAACGATCAGGCGGCTGATCATATCGGCACACAGCAACAGACTGGCCCCCAACAGGGCCGAGTTAATCAGCAGGCGATGATGGTCTGGTCCGGTCGCCAATCGCAGCAGATGCGGAACGACGATGCCGATGAAACCAATGCCTCCGGACACCGCGACTGCAGCGCCGGTTGCGCCTGCCACCGCCAGAATGGCGATGTTCTTGCTGCGCTGAACCGGGATTCCCATGTGGTGCGCAACGGCTTCGCCCATCGCCATGCCGTTTAGCGCACGAGCAAGGAACTGCGCCACAAATACCGAAATCAAGATGATCGGAGCAGCCGTTGCCGCCTTGGTCCACGTCGCGCCAGCCAGCGAGCCCATGCCCCAGAACGTCAGATCGCGCAGCTGTTGATCATCGGCCATATAGACCAGAACCCCGGACACAGCGCCTGACAATGCTCCCAACGCGATGCCGGCCAACAGCATGGTTGCAACTGACGTCTGCCCGCCGCGCGTTGAAACGCGATAGAGCAGCAAGACGGATGTCCACCCGCCCAGAAATGCCGCAACAGCGACCAGGCTGTTGCCGACCCAAGCCAGAATAGAGACGGGCAGGTAGCCACCCAGAATGATTGCGGAAATTGCTCCCAGACCAGCACCTGCACTGACGCCCACAATTCCCGGGTCGGCCAGGGGGTTGCGGAACAAACCCTGCATCACCACGCCGGAAACCGCCAGCGCGGCCCCAACCATAATCCCCAACGCCAACCGGGGCAGTCGGATGTCCCACAAGACGATCCGGTCAAGGTCCGACATTTCGCGCCCGGCGATCAGATCGGAAAATGCGGCGCGGACTGAAGCGTCTGACGCGCCAACCGAGATGCTAAAAAAACTGGTGATGACCAACAGCCCCATGAGGGCCAAGGTGACCCGGCGCGCCACTATCCGTCGGTCGTGCGCCGCCACGTTCAGCCCTTCGTGGTCCATTGCAAGTGTCATGAATCACTCATTTTCTGCAACTCTGCCGACAGATCGGCAATCGCATCAGCAGTACGAGGACCAAAGCCCAACAAATACGCCCCCGGCATGCGGATCAGCCGCTTGTTTTGACCTGCGGGCGTCAGTTTGACGGCGGGCATGGCGAACAGTTCTTCATTGGCGGTGATGTGGTTGCCTTGCCGATCCATCATCAGGATCACGTCTGGCGCGGTTGTGGCAATCGCCTCGGGTGTCATGGGTTTGAAACCCGATACGTTGCCAGCTGCGTTCACGCCGCCAGCCAAGCGGATGATACTGTCTGCCTGTGTATCTGCGCCGCCAACCATGATGCGATTATCCTGTGCCGATAGCACAAACAGGACCCGGGACGAGCCATCGACAGAAGCGTCGATTGCGCTTGAATGGGCCCCGTCAATCTTGGCGCCGGTTTGAACGGCAAGCTCTTCAGCGGCCTCTTCGACACCCAGTGCGGCCCCGACAGCCCGGATTTTCTCAACGACCCCGTCGCGAGAATAATCTTCGCTGATCGAAACGAACGGCACGCCAGCCTCTTTCAGAACCTCTACCGCTTCGGGCGGACCGGATCCTTCCAGCGCCACGATCAGATCGGGTTTCACCGACAAGACCCCTTCGGGAGACAGCGCGCGTATGTAGCCGACATCTGGCAGATCAAGCACATCAGTCGGATAGGTCGATGTCCGGTCCCGACCAACAAGACGATCCTGCTGACCCAAGGCATACACGATCTCGGTCACGGAACTGCCAATGGCGATGATGCGGTTTGGTTCGGCGTCATCTGCTGCGATGGCTGAGGTTCCGAACGTCACACCGACCAGCGCGATGACAGATGAGAACTTGTGAAAGGAATTCATCACGCTACCTCGGCTTCAATTTTGGATTGAAGGCCTGCCACAAGCTGATCCCAGGCCGGGCGATGATCCTTTTCGCCTGAACGGCGGCCAAAGACTTGCAGAATAAGGCCACCCTCGGCATCGAATGCCTCAACCGAAACAGCGGGGCCTCGTTGGGTGGGCTTGGAGACCGCCCATACCTCGGCAATATGGTCGGAACGCAGGTGAAGGTTGAAACGCGGATCAAGCACGTTGAACCACGGTCCCATCTGCTTGAGCGTCTCAACCGGTCCGCCGTGAATTTCAATACATCCGCGATTGCCGACGAACACCATAACTTCAAGACCTTGGTCCCGGACCTGTTCGAACAACTGGGAAACGGTTTCCGTTCGCAGTTCCCGAACAAGTGGTTCGCCAGCGATGCGGTAAGCTCCCAAGCGGTTCATTTTAAGCTTTGAGGTCAGCCGCATGAACTGATGGGTGTCGGTCATCTTGGCCCATTCGCTTCGCAATAGTTCGACTTTGTCCAGGTTTTCTTTGGCGACCTCGGTCGCCTTGCGCGCCTCAACCTCTAGCGATTGCGATTGGTCATCTGCTTTCAACTCGCCGACAAGGTCTTTCCAGTGGTTCAAGTCAGAACCCTGGCGCAGAAAGATTTTGTGTACCGCATCCCCGGCCGCATCGAAAACCTGAATGGACCGCTTAGTCCCACTTGCTGTTGCACGCTCAACCGCGAAGGCATGGACCCAATGGCTGGGGAACATGCGCAAGTCGATATCTTCGGTCAACACCATCGAAGCATGTGCACCGGAATGGTAGTTGTCGTACTGCCCGACCTTCTCAATGACGCAAGAAGGGTTGCGCGTCAGCGCCATGACTTCACCCAGCCCGTGAAGCTTTGGGAAGATGTCATCTAGGTTTGACGTTAACCGCGTCACATCTATGCCGGTAAAAGCAGCGACCAGGACCGCTTCGGTAATCCCCAGCGATTCCGCAAGGTCGCGGTCACGTTTTCCAGTATTATCAGCATAAGCTGCACGTATTTGCTCGGGGGGCAGAACCACCTGTTCCGTCATGGTTTTTTCCATCTTCGAGTGTCATGATTGGGAAGCTGGCTTTGCCTTTGACTCAGTCAGAGGCCCGCTGGCGGATGCCGTTTAAACGGTCGAGAATTTATGTTGACTGTTTTAGTCAGCTTTATTAACGAGCACAAGTCGCCAATCAATGGCGATTCCAAAAATCAAAAAGACTGACCAAGCCAGCACGGAGCAAGCATTTCCGGTCCTCTTAAAAGTTTCGAAGGGACAGAAATGCGTTCGCGGATTCAAAAGATGGGGTTGCTGGGTACGGTGTCGTGCCTCAGCATGATCGCAGCAAGCGCTTCGGCGCAGGAGCAGGATGACGGCTTCCTTGGTACGCTTGAGCTGGGTGAAAGTAAGCGGGAAATCCAGACGGATACAGCAGTGCCGATTACCAATATTGATCAGGAAGAGATCAATGATCGTCAGGCCAACACCGTAGCAGAACTGATCGACACGGTGCCCGGTGTGACGCTGGTCAACGGTTCAACACCGCAGGGTTCGGGGATCAACATTCGGGGCTTTGGTGCAAACAGCACCTTCGGGACAGACCAAAAAGTGCTGATCCTTGTCGATGGGGCGACAACCGGAGCAGAAGAGCTGTATCGGATCGGCAACCAGTTGTTCACCGACCCGCAGCTATACAAGAGCGTTTCAGTAATCCGCGGCACCGTGGGATCGTTTGAATACGGTTCGGGTGTCGTTGGCGGCGTGGTTCAGTTGGAAACCAAAGACGCGTCAGATTTTACCGGTGGTGAACCGGGCTTCCGGTTCCGCCAAACGCTGGAGGGCTATTCCAATGGTAACGGCTTTGCTTCCTCGTCGATCCTGGCCTGGCAACCCAACCGTCAGACCGAATTCCTGTTCAACTACACCTATCGTGACCAGGACGATCAGAAGGACGGCAATGGCGACACGATCGGCAACAGTGCCTTCACGCTGCCGTCGCTTCTGGCAAAGGGTAAATACAGCTTTGGTGATGACCTGGAACACTCGATCACCGCGTCATATAACCAGTCGACCTCGGAAGAGCGGGATGTGCCGTATGACTCGTTCGGCACTACATCGGATTCATTTGGTAACGTAGACCGCGATATCGAGACGAAAATCGGCATTCTGCGATATCAGTACCGCCCGGCTGGCAACGACCTGATCGATCTGGATGTGAACTTCAGCTACTCGGAACAGAAGATCGACAGTTCTTATGTTCCCGGGTCTTCCAGCCTCGAAGGAACGCCATTCTTCCCAAGCATTCGCGGGCTGGCCGATGCAACCCACAATTATGAAACAACGAAGCTGACGATCAAAAATACGTCCTACTTCCAGACCGGAGTCGCCTCGCACGATCTGCGCGCCGGGATCGAGTTCATCAATCGTGAGCGTCTGGACGCGCCGTCGGCCCCCGGTGGCACCGACCGCAGGGTCGCCTTGTTTGCTGTTGACGACATCCAGATTGGCGACCAGCTGACCATTACACCGGCCATTCGGTACGAGACGCAGGATATCAAAGGCGACGGCGATGCGCCTGCGCCGCGCAACGAAAGCTATGACAACGACGCCCTGATGGGCGGTTTGTCTGCGCGATACGAATTTGCCAGTGGTTTCGCTGTGTTCGGCGGCGGTGCATACACGGAAAGCCTGCCGATTATCGACGATCTGGGCACACCCGCGTACATGACCCAGCCCGAAAAATCGCGCACATGGGAAGCAGGGTTCTCGTATAACCGAGGCGATGTTTTTGCCGCAGGCGACGTGGTCCGGGCCAAGGTCAACTTTTACAAAACCGACCTGTGGGACATCACGTCTTACGTGTCTGGTAGCCCTTCGCGGCCCTTGCAGGAAGTTGAAACCAAAGGCGTGGAAATCGAAGCGTCCTATGCCAGTGCGGCTGGTTACTATGTCGACTTCAATGCAAACATCGTCAAAGGAACCGAGACCAGCTCGCTTGGCGTGGATTCGCCTTGGCGGAATGAGCCGACAGACTCTGCTCGCGTGACCGTTGGCAAACGCTTTGGTGAAACACTGGACGTTAGCTGGGAGCTTTTCGGAGCCAAATCCGGCACCGATTCCAGCGGCGATCCTGTTGCTGGCTACGGCGTGAATACCCTGCGGGCGACCTATCTGCCGCAAGAGGGTGCATTCCAGGGCTTCGAGGTCCGCGCAGGTATCGAAAACATCTTCGACAAGAACTATCTGCCGAACCTTTCGACCCGCAACTCACCAGGCCGGAACTTCAAGCTGACTCTGGCTAAAACCTTCTGATCCAGGCGAAAGGACCAGTCATGCAAACATCCATAAAAAGAAATGCTCGGGTGGTCCTGCTGACCCTGCTCCCATTTTTGGGGGCAGGGTATGTCAGCGCAGACGAAACGCAAAAGCCCGGCGGCGTGACGATCGAGCTCAGCAACGCTGAGGCAAAGGGCGAAAGTTGCCTGCTGAGCTTTGTTGCTGAAAACGCTTATGAAATCGATATCGACGGCGCTGTCTATGAGACCGTTATTTTTGGCGCTGAAGGTCAGGTGACCCTTCTGACATTGCTGGACTTTGCGGAACTACCTTCGGGCAAACCTCGCGTAAGGCAGTTTCAGTTCAACGACATGGCGTGTGATCAGATCAGCCGAATTCTGATCAATGGTGTGCAGGAATGCGAGACCCAATCCGATCTGGCAGATGCCTGCATGTCCGGGTTGACGCTCAAAAGCCGTCTTGAAACCGAAGTGATTGGGTGAATTTATGGACGCAGTTATAAGAAAAATATCGGAAATTTTTGATTTAGGGGGGCCGGTTGTCGCCATGCTGATCGTGGCTTCAATCGCAACGCTCTCATTGGTTTTGTACAAACTGTGGCAGTTCCGCGCCGCAGGGGTCGGTCGTCATATTGAGCTTTCGCGCGCCATTCAGGCCTGGGATCGTCTAGACCTTGCTGAAACCAGAGCGCATCTGGGTAAAAGCCGCAGCTACCTGGCTCCGGTGATTGCCATGGCCTTATCAGGTGAGGATCGCACCCTGTCCGAGCGTACCGACGCTGAAGCCGAAGCGCGGTTCGCTCAACTTGAGCAAGGGTTCAACGTATTGGATATGGTGGCCCAACTTGCGCCGCTTCTTGGCTTGTTCGGGACCGTTCTGGGTATGATCGAAGCGTTCCAAACCCTGCAGAGTGCGGGCAATTCCGTTGATCCATCGCTGCTTGCCGGTGGCATTTGGGTAGCCTTGTTGACAACCGCTGCCGGCCTTGCAGTTGCGATGCCGACTTCGATGGTTCTGACGTGGTTCGAGGCGCGCATGAACCGAGAGCGTAGTTTTGCCAACCGTGCATTGAGAACGGTGTTTGCACCGGGGTATGCCGAGGATGGGCCCGAAAACGAGAAATCGCCACAGCCGACGTTCGTTCATGGCACTTAACGTTCGCAGAAAACGGCGCAGACGCCTGTCGATGACGTCCCTGATCGACGTCATTTTCCTGCTGCTGTTGTTCTTCATGCTTACGTCAACGTTTTCAAAGTATGGCGAAATCGAATTCGCCACCGCTGCCGCCGGAGGCACAGAAACAGATCGGGCAATCCGTTTTGTCAAACTCGAAGCCAACCGCATTCTGGTTGATGGCTCTTCTGCCGCGTTCGAAGATGTGGCCGCGGTCATGGCGGCTGGAAAGCCTCAGATCGCGCTGATCAGTCTTGGGCAGAACGCAACTTCGCAACAATTGATCGACCTGCTTTCAGTTCTGAGCGGTGTAAAGCAGTTGCGCGCACAGGTGATCGGATGAATCAGCTGAAGCCCAAGGAAAAACAGGGCCGAGAGCCGACAATCGCACTGATCAATGTCGTCTTTTTGATGCTTATTTTCTTCATGATTGCCGGCACCCTTGCGCCGCCGCTGAGCCAATCGGTGAAGCTGGTGCAAACCAGTGACCTGGAAGGTCGTGAACCACCCGACGCTTTGGTCATCCGGAGCGACGGTACGTTGGAATACCGGGGTGCCGAGTTGACCGGTGTTGAGGCGTATGTTGAACGCGCATCGATCAATCTGCCGCTGGATGACGTTCGCGTTGTGCCGGATCGGGCTTTGCCTGCTGTTCGGCTGAAAGAGGTCAGTGATGCCTTGCGAGCTCTGGGCGCCAAACGGGTCTATGTGGTCACCGAAAGAGGCTTGCAATGATACCCAGATCCCGTGCCGTTGCAGTTGCCGCCCTGGCATTGGCTGCAGCAACCCATGTTCTTGCCCTGAACGACTTTTCTGCTCGTGAAACGGTGCTTGTCGAAGGCGGCGGTTCGGGCGAGGTTGCTGCGTTGGGGGATGCCTTCAAGGACTATGTGACCGGGGCGACCGCTTCGGCACCCGCAACTGCGCATCAACCAGCAGTGACACCGACACAGCAACACGCCGCAGTTAGTCCGACATCTCGGGCCCAGGCGACAATTTCTACAGAAATCGACCATACCGTCACAAACAGAACGGCGGCCGTTCCGGTGACCCGTGTGCAAAAACCTGTCTACGCGCAAAAAGCAGAACCCGCGAAGGTTCCGCCAAAGCCTGAGGCGGTCGCACAGACCCCAGACCAAAAACCGGCAGAGCCGACGAAACAAAAGGTCGATCAGGTCGCTTCGCAGGCGGGGAACTCTGAAAAAAGCGCGAAGAAAGGTAATGCGTCGGGAAAAAACAGCGAAGGCGCTGCGACGGTCAAAAATCCAACGTCCACGGCGGCCGGGCAGGGTAATGCCGAAGTCAGCAATTACAGAGGGCACGTGATGCGCAAGATCACTCGCGCCCGGCGCAAGAATGTCAATATTCGCGGCGCGGTGCTGGTGAGCTTTCGGATCGGCGACAATGGTGCGCTGGCCAGTGTCACAGTCAAACGCAGTTCGGGATCGAAACGTCTGGATCAGGTGGCGCTTGCTCAGGTGCGCGCGGCAGCGCCTTTTCAGCCGCCTCCGGCCGCAGCCCGTCGCGACTACATGATTGAGATCGTCGGAAAATAGGCACGGCTTGAGCGACTGTGCCTCTTCGGGATCAGGCTTTTGGATCAGATAGAATGCGACGCTTTTCAGCCATCGCTTCGCGACGGCGTCTTTCCATACCCAGCTTGAATGACTCCTCAACAAAGTCGATGTGGTCATGGGCGGCCTTTACCGCGCGGGTTTCGTCACCTTCTATGACCGCCATACCAAGATCGCGATGTTGCTCCATCAAAAGCTTGCCTGTGCCGTCGATGGTTTTCAGGAAATCACGGTTGTAGAACACGCCTTGGCGTGTGAGTTCGTAGATCGAAGCCATCATGTGAATAAGGGTCGCGTTCTGACTGGCGTCTACAATTGCGGCGTGCAGGGCAAAGTCAGCCTCTCGTGAGGCCAATGCGTCCTTTTCGCTCCAGGCACGCTCATCCTCGGCCAGGATTTCGGTAATCCGTTCTATATCCGCTTTGGTCGCCCGCCGCGCGGCAAGTTTGGCGGCAAACCCCTCTTGCTCGCGTCGATATTCGAGATAGTCGAAAAACGCAGGCTCATGTCGTTCGTACAGCGCCAAAAGGGCAGGGAGCATGGCACTGCCAGTCAATGCTGCAACAAAGGTGCCTTCACCATGCTGTGTTGTCACCAGACCGCGCTCTTCGAGAACCGCTAGCGCCTCACGTAGTTTGGGGCGGGAGACGCGCAGGGTTTCCGCTAGATCGCGTTCCGATGGCAGCTTTCGGCCCTGTTTGAGGATCCCTGAGGCAATCAGATCTTCAATCTGAGCCACCACCGCATCCGAGAGTGATTCGTGTCCGATTGGTTCAAAAATCGCAGTCGTGTTCATCGTGGTTTTGCCTCTCTGAAGAAGATTTCAGAACCTATTTGGTAAATAAAAGTAACCTTTGACTGTATATTTTTCAACAGCTGACTTTCTAGACCAGATCCACGAGTTTTATAAGCGCAACTGGCTACCAACAAACAATAAAGAAGTGTTCCTTCACCCAGAACGCTTCGCTGCGTTGTTCTCAAGCAAACACGTCACTTTCCCATTCAAGGCTTAAATTGTGCGATCCATTGGTAAACAAAGTTGTTGACTGATACATCTGGTAAACTTTATTTACCAATGTGGGCGCTGAACGTCTGGCGCCACACATTTATCGGACAGCACGTCCGACCGACCCTGGAGGAGATTTCATGAAAAAGACCCTGACGAGCCTTGCTGTGGCGGCCAGCCTGATGGCAGCGCCTGCAGTTGCCGCCGATAAGCTGCTGCTAAAAACCCCGATCGCGTTCTCGACTGAACTGCCGGGCCTTGGCTCACCAATCCCACGTGTTGCCGAACAGCTTGACCTGATGTCCGGCGGAACGCTGAAGATGAAGGTGTATGAGCCGGGTAAGCTGGTCCCGCCTTTTGAAATTCTCGATGCAGTGTCTACCGGAAAAATCAATTCAGGCTATACCACCGCAGGTTACTGGGCGGGCAAGATCCCCGCGGCACCTCTGTTCTCGGCCGTTCCATTCGGACCCGAGGCGGGCGAATACATGGCGTGGCTTTATTACGGCAACGGCATGTCGCTGTATCAGGAGATGTACGATCAGGCGGGCTATAACGTCCACGTCATCCCCTGCGCTGTCATCGCCCCGGAGACGTCCGGCTGGTTCGCGACCGAGATCAATTCTCCCGACGATCTGAACGGCCTGAAAATGCGCTTCTTTGGTTTGGGCGGTAAGGTTATGCAGAAACTGGGCGTCGCAACCTCGCTGCTGCCCGGTGGTGAGATTTTCCCTGCGCTGGAAAAGGGTGCTATCGACGCGACCGAGTTCTCGATGCCTGCCATTGACGCGCGTCTGGGTTTCCACAAACTGGTCAAGTTCAACTATTTCCCCGGCTGGCACCAGCAGGCGACCGTGTTCGAGTTGATGATCAACAAGGATGTCTGGAACGAAACCAGCGAGCAGCACAAGGCGATCATCGAAAACGCCTGTAAGGCATCGATGGCTGACAGCTTTGCCGAAGGTGAGGCCATTCAGCACGCAGCCCTGATCGACAACGTCGAAAACAACGGTGTCATTATCAAACAATGGTCGCCCGAGATGCTGGATACCTTCCGCGCCACCTGGGATGAGGTTGCCGCCGAAGAGGCCGCCAACGATGCTTTCTTTGCTAAGGTTCTGTCCGACATGAATGAGTTCCGCGACGGCTACGCCCTGTGGAAAACCAACGCGTTCCTCCCCCGTCAGTGACCTGATTTGCTGACGCGTCCGGGGCAGGGGCAACTCTGCCTCGGACATTATCAGGATTTTGAACCTGCATTCCCTTGACCGCGCCCGCGCCGGTCAACTGAGCGAGGATTACCCATGGCCACGCAAAAGAACCTCAATGATCCGGTCGAAGCCTATGAAGGCATCCTAGAGCACCCCGAAACTGACCGCCAAAAAATCGCCGTTGCTATTGATACTGGTGTAAAAACCGTCGGGCACGTGGTGATGTGGGCCAATGTCCTTTTGATGGCCGCGATCTTCAGTCAGGTCTCGCTGCGCTATTTGTTCAGCCAAAACTATCCCAAACTGGACGAGATCCAGTGGCACTTTTACGGCATCGTCACGATGATCGGCATTTCCTATGCCTTGATCACGGACAGCCATGTTCGCGTCGATGTCCTGCACATGCAGCTTTCTCGCCGGGCGCAGCGTGTGATCGAAGTGATCGGCATCCTGACTCTGCTGACACCGTTCATCTATCTGATGGTCGACCAAGGGTATGATTACTTCTACGAAAGCTTCCGCGTAAGCGAACGCTCGGACAGCCCCACTGGTCTGCCTGCGCGCTGGGCTTTCAAGGCGGTCATTCCGATCAGTTTCGTTCTGCTGGGCTTGGCCGCATTGGCGCGGCTGATCCATGATGGGCACGCGTTGATGTACGGACCGGCATCGGAGCGCGAAGGCGCATCGCTGCGTCGCATTCTGTTGGTCCTTGCTGTATTCGCAGCTGTCTGCGTTGGCCTGACATTTTTGGTCGAAACGACCGAGGAAAAGCTGGTCATCGCAATGTTCCTGACATTCATTGCGCTGCTTTTTACAGGATATCCTGTGGCATGGGTGTTGGCCGGGGTCGGCGTCGCCTATTGCGGGCTGGCCTATCTTTTTGACAACGACCTGATGCTGTGGACAGGGCTTGAGAGCACCCTTACCGGGCTCGACTATCTGACGTTGGGCGCAGTGGTGAACCGGGTCTATGCGACCATGTCCAACGCGGTTCTGGTGGCGTTGCCGATGTTCATCTTTATGGGGCTGATGCTGGACGAAAGCGGGGTCGCCGAACGTCTGATGTCTTCGATGCAGCGCCTGTTTGGCACCGTGCGTGGCGGTCTGGCGATCACGGTCACGCTGATCGGGATCATTCTGGCAGCCTCTACGGGCATCATCGGTGCATCCGTTGTGCTGCTGGGCGTCCTGTCGCTCCCGTCAATGATGCAGCAGAAGTATCAGCCCACCTTGGCCGCCGGGGTGGTTTCAGCCTCTGGCACGCTGGGCATCCTGATCCCGCCGTCAATCATGCTGGTGATCATGGCAGACCAGATGGCTTTGTCTGTGGGCGATCTGTTCATGGCCGCGGTCTTCCCGGGGGTCATCATCGGTGGCCTTTACCTGACTTACATCTTCATTCTGGCATTGGTTCAACGCGATGCGGCTCCTGTGCCCGAGGGCGCAAGGGCCCCAGACTGGGCCGCCGTGAAGGACGTTCTGATCGCAGTCATACCGACGCTATTGCTGATCCTTGCGGTTCTGGGTTCAATCTTTGCCGGCCTGACCACACCAACCGAAGCCTCGGGGATCGGTGCGCTGGGCGCGACGCTGTTGGCGCTGGGGTATCGCAAATTGACGTTCGCCAAGCTTTGGAACGTATTGGTATCGACTTTCAACACCACCGCCTACATCTTTGCGATCTTCCTGGGAGCGACGGTATTCTCTTATGTCCTGCGGGAACTCGGTGGGGATGAGTTGATTGAACATGTCGTGCAGTCCACCGGGTTTGGGGCCAATGGCACGATCCTGTTCATCCTGTTCATTGTCTTCCTGCTGGGCTTTGTGCTGGACTGGATCGAGATCACGCTGATCGTGCTGCCCCTGATGCGCCCCATCGTAAATGGGCTGGGCATCGACATCCCAGGTTTCGGTGTTCTGGATGAACCGGCCTTGGTGTGGTTCGTCATTCTGGTGGCGGTGACGCTGCAGACCAGCTTCCTGACGCCGCCTGTGGGTTTCGCGTTGTTCTATCTCAAGGGCGTCTGCCCGCCCGAGATAAAACTGACCCATATCTACAAGGGCATTATTCCGTTTGTCTTACTGCAATTGACCGGGCTGGCGCTTGTTTTCCTGTGGCCCACGCTTGCCACCTGGCTGCCATCCGTCGCCTATTAAGGAGGAAGAGACATGCGTCTGAAAGATTGCCATAACTTCCGGGACTTCCGTAGGCTGGCCAAGCGCCGCCTGCCGGGGCCGATCTTTAACTACATCGACGGCGGCGCGGACGACGAAGTGACGTATCGCGAAAACACTCGGACGTTTGAGCGGTGTGATCTGTTGCCCTCCGTTCTGCGCGGGGTGAAAGACGTGGACATGTCCGTCACCGTCATGGGGCAAAAGTTGGACATGCCGATCTATTGCTCGCCCACTGCACTGCAACGGTTGTTCCACCATCAAGGGGAGCGTGCCGTGGCCGCTGCGGCCGAGAAATACGGGACCATGTTCGGTGTGTCGTCTCTGGGCAC
The DNA here is from genome assembly GCF_056537985.1 of Ruegeria sp. BI12. Taxonomy (NCBI): domain Bacteria; kingdom Pseudomonadati; phylum Pseudomonadota; class Alphaproteobacteria; order Rhodobacterales; family Roseobacteraceae; genus Ruegeria; species Ruegeria sp. BI12. The sequence continues at coordinate 925,936 of NZ_JBQFSL010000001.1, forward strand.
GGTGTCGATGGAAGAACTGCGGCAAAAGCACAAGAACCCGCAAGTCTATCAGTTCTATTTTCACAAGGACCGCGGGCTGAACTCTGCCATGATGCAACGCGCCAAAGAGACTGGCGTCGAGGTGATGATGCTGACCGTCGACAGCATCACCGGCGGCAATCGTGAACGTGACTTGCGAACGGGTTTCTCAATCCCGTTCCGCCTGACTCTGGGTGGGATGATCCAATTCGCGATCAAACCGATGTGGGGCATCAATTATGTCACGCATGAAAAGTTCCGCCTGCCGCAACTGGATGAGCATGTGGATATGGGTGACGGTGCCAGCTCGATCGGCGGCTATTTCACCGACATGCTGGACCCTTCCATGGATTGGGAGGATGTGGCCGCCATGGTACGCGAATGGGACGGCCAATTCTGCCTTAAGGGGATCATGACGGTCGAGGATGCCCGCCGCGCGGCTGAAATCGGGTGTACTGGAATCATCCTTTCAAACCACGGCGGTCGACAGTTGGACGGCTCGCGCACGCCGTTCGACCAACTGGCCGAGATCGTGGACGCGGTCGGCGACCGCGTGGATGTGATGATGGACAGCGGCATTCAGCGCGGGACCCACGTGCTCAAAGCGCTGTCGTTGGGGGCCAAGGCAGTTGGGGTAGGGCGACATTATCTGTACCCGTTGGCGGCTGCCGGCCAGCCGGGTGTCGAACGAGCGCTTGGGCTGATGCGCGCCGAGATCGAGCGCGACATGAAGCTGATGGGCGTTACGCGAATTGATCAGCTGTCGCGCAGCAACCTGCGCTTTCGCGATACAGCGACAGGACTGGGCGACCCGCATCGGAGCGCAGCATGAACAACGAAGCCCTAGTCTCCGAGTTTCGTGCCATCGTCGGCTCGCGCCACGTGTTGACAAGCGACCGCGCAACCGAGCGGTTCCGCCGTGGGTTCAGATCGGGGCAGGGCGTGGCATTGTGCGTCGTGCAGCCCGGCACTCTGCTCGAGCAGTGGAAAGTCCTGCAGGCCTGCGTCGCTGCGGACAAGATCGTCATCATGCAGGCATCAAATACTGGCCTGACCGAGGGATCCACGCCAAAAGGTGGGTACGACCGCGATGTAGTTCTGATCAACGTTGGTCGGATGAAAGGTCTGCATCTGTTGCAGGACGGGCAGCAGGTTCTCAGCCTGCCCGGCGCGTCGCTGTTTGAGCTGGAAAAGAGGCTGCGACCGCTTGGGCGAATACCTCATTCGGTGATTGGCTCATCCAGTATCGGTGCCTCAATCCTGGGTGGGGTTTGCAACAACTCTGGCGGCTCGCTGTGCGAGCGTGGCCCCAGTTATACCGAGCTCGCCTTGTTCGCTCAGATCACAGCAGACGGGGAGTTGAAGCTGGTCAATCACTTGGGTCTGGATCTGGGCGACACACCCGAAGAAATTCTGACCCGGGTTGAAGCCGGCGATTTCGAGATGAATGCCCCGACGCCGCAAGGCCGTCATGCCTCTGACCCGGACTACACCACGATCCTGCGGGATGTCGACGCGGACACGCCGTCGCGGTACAACAACGACGACCGACTACTGTACGAAGTGTCAGGTTGCGCGGGTAAACTAGCGGTCTTTGCGGTCCGGCTTGATACATTCCCGATCTATGAACGTGAGCAGGTCTTTTACATCGGTACAAACGACCCTGCTGACCTGACCGACTTGCGGCGCCATATCTTGACGCGCTTTGAGACCCTGCCTGTTTCCGCTGAATATGTGCATCGCGAATGCTTCGACATCGCCGCGAAATACGGCAAGGATACCTTGGTAATGATCGACAAGTTGGGGACCGACCGGCTGCCGATGTTTTTTGCTTTGAAGGGCGCAGTGGATTCGCGCCTGAACAAGTTTTCGCTGACGCGCGGTTTCACCGACAAGCTCATGCAGATTGCCTCAAAACTCTGGCCTGAGCATCTGCCGAAGTTTTTGTATGAGTATCGAGATAAGTACGAACACCATCTCATCCTGAAAATGCATGACGGTGGTATCGAAGAGGCGGCTGCATTTCTTCCGGGATTCTTCGGCTCTCGCAGTGCTGAATTCGCCAGCTGCACACCGCGTGACGCCAAGATCGCCGGGCTGCATCGTTTTGCAGCTGCAGGTGCTGCCGTGCGATACGGCCACGTCCATTCAGATGAAGTCGAAGAAATACTTGCGCTGGATATCGCGCTTCGTCGCGACGATCGAGATTGGTTTGAAACTCTGCCACCTGAAATTGCCGATCAATTGGTGGGCAAAGTCTATTATGGCCACTTGATGTGTCACGTGATGCATCAGGATTACATTGTCAAAAAGGGGTGCGATCCTAAGGCGATCAAGGCTGCAATGCTCAAGATCCTGGATGAGCGCGGGGCAGAATACCCAGCCGAGCATAACGTTGGACATTTGTACAAGGCCAAGCCGGATCTGGCTGAACATTACAGGCGCTGCGATCCGACCAATTCCTTTAATCCGGGTATCGGTAAAATGTCGAAGACCCGAAATTACGCTGCTGACATCCCCGGGTAATCAAAGCGCATACTCTTGTGCGATGTTCGCATCCTGACCACGCTGCTGCGTGCCGAGGGTATCGGCAAGAATGCGGTGGTGATTGTTTCGGGCGACAGTCTGACCTTCAGGACGGAGTAACTGCTGCGCTCGGTTGGGATCTGCACCCGGGAGCAGAACAACACCCCTGAAGATGCAGATCAAATGACGTTCCACAGGGTAAGAAACAACTTTCTGGGTATACAGGTTGGTATCCACGCAGTCAGTCTCATCTCGTCCTGGTTGAAGAAGCGGTCGGGTAAACAGATTCCCGCGCGTGCGACCGGCGATTCGGCCCATCCTGCCCTGGCCCCGGCGCCAGGGACCTATGTGCGGGTCAAGGCAAGTATTTGATTTCAATGCATCCCGTAGAATTATTCTGCAGTGCAGCAATAAAATTCTTGCAATGCTGCGCTGCGGCAACCATATTGTCCTCAAGCTGATGAAAGCCGGGGTGGGCCCGGTTCGGCAAAAGGATTTAAGACAATGGCAAAGACGCAAGATTTCACCGCGACCCTGAAAGACGTTATGGGCGCGTTCCCTGTTGACACCGCCGCTCTGGAAGGTGCTTTCAAGTCGACCGCGACGCTGAACGAAAAGCTGTCGGGTGTTGCACTGGAAGCGGCTGAAAAGTCGGCTGAGATCTCGAACAAATGGACCAAGGACACCCTGGCCAAGCTGACCGAGATGTCGAAAGCCAAGGCAGAGCCTGCTGACTACGCCAAGGCAGCAACCGACTTCGCCAGCGCATCGGCTGAAGTTGCAGCTGAAAACATGGCGGCCTTCGCTGAGATCGCGAAAAAAGTTCAGTCCGAAACCGTTGAGCTGCTGATGGCGGCTGGCAAAGACGCAGCCGAAGACGCAACCGCGGCTGTCAAAAAAGCCACCAACGACGTGACTGCAGCTGCCAAGAAAGCTGCTGCTGCCAAGTAAGCAAACGCCGCGAGGCGCACCCACTCCTCCCAATCGGTGCTATCGCGCTGGGCAGGTCGAAAGACCTGCCCTTTCTTTTTGTGCTGCTCATCGGTGGAGCCTGTCGCCGATGAGCTAGTCTCTTTTAGAAATGAAGATACGCTGCCCGCGTTTCGTGGTGATGCCTGGGATTGCCTGGGTTCCCTTGCATATACGGCGAGAAATCCAACGGAGCAGGCACAAGCTTCTGAATGGAATTGCACAAACGATGGCTTTGTCGAAGCCATTGACTTGAAAACCAAAGCGATGCCCGGTCGCGGATACGCCAGTCACCTCACGAAGCAGGTTCTCAACTTCATCAGAGCCGGCTCCATTTCTTCTTCGGAACACCCGCAAAAGCCCAAAATTAAGCCATTGCGACCTGAATTCCCGACTGAGAACCGCGAAAGCGGCCGTACTGCAATGCCCATCTCCGATGCAGCCACGGCGATCTTTGTATCTTCGAAATCACTGTTTAGGTGAAACACAATCTGCATACCCGCATGGTGGTTAATGAAATGCCCAAATTCCATGAAGTCTCGTTTGAGTTTCTCCAGAAGAAATTTCCGTCGTTCATCGTAAATCCGGCGCATGCGGCGCAAGTGTCGGTAAAACTCTCCGGACTTCATGAACTCAGCCAGTGCCTGTTGCGGCATATAGCTCGCTTTTGACCCGAAACGGTTCAACGTTGTCCGGAATCGATCAAGCAGGGCAACCGGGGCCACGATATATCCTAACCGCAGGGAATTAGAGAATATCTTCGAAAAGCTACCGATATAAATTGCCCTGTTCAGCTGGTCAAAACCGGCCATTGCAGGGATCGGCCGCCCAGCATACCGGAATTCACTGTCGTAGTCGTCTTCGATAATCCAAGCGTCGTTCCTTTCAGCCCATGCCAGGAAATCCAACCGGCGACTTGGCGACATAGCGCCGCCAAGCGGGTATTGATGCGAAGGTGTCAGTACAGCAAGTTTTGGCGTCGCGTGTCGGTCAGGTAACCGGGTACCGTTTTCGTCCACGTCCAAGAAGGTCGTCCCAAGGCCTTGGGCGTTGGCAAGACGGCGCACCGGCAAATAGCCGGGATTTTCTAGGCCGACAGCCTCGCCTTTGCCGACCAAACTGCGCAAACAGATCTCGATTGCATCAATTGAGCCTGCGGTCACTATGATGTGGTGCGCCGCGGCATCAATCCCACGCCATTCAGAAACATGTTCCGCGATAGCTTCGCGCAGGTCACCGTTTCCGAAGACTGAGCTTCCAGACAACATGGTCTCGGGGTTTGTTCGGCACACGCGGGCGACCGTCTTGGCCCACTGCCGGTGCGGGAACAACCGCATGTCCGGGTGACTGGCTTCGAAAGGCATTGGAGTTTTTAGCTGTTCTTCGACGGATTTGGGCTGTTTTCGAGCAACATGCTTCGTCAACTCAACTTCGCCCAAGGCGCAGACTGTGTAGCCAGACCCTTGCAAACTATTCAGATATCCTTCTGCCACAAGCTGTTCATAGGCGGTCACGACGGTCGAGCGTGAAACGCCAAGTTCAGTGGCAAACACGCGTGTTGGCGGCAGCTTTGTTCCCTCGGCCAAATCTCCGGAAATGGTACGCGCTCGGATGGCCGCGCAGATCTGCTCAAAAACAGGCGTCTTCGCGGATCGGTCGATGGAAAAGGCAAGCCAAGGTGTGTGCTTCATATTGGTATGCTAATTTTTTTCATTTTTGGACATTAATAAGCATCCAAAACCATGACAATCCGGTCACTGAAAATACCGGAAAGGACGCTGCCATGTCAGTGCGCAAAAACGAACACGGCCAATTGATTGGGATGGCTTTACCGAATTGGTCAGGAGCCCAGCACCCTGGGCACAATGAAATGGCCGGTCGTTACGCGCGTCTGAGCTCGCTGGATCCGTTGACACATACGAATGACCTTTTCGAGGCGTTCGGCAAGGATCGCCTGGGCAAAATCTGGACCTACAACTTCATTGGACCGTTCAACACGATCTCGAGTCTGAGGGCCTGGACCGACGGTGCAAGCGGTGTTCACGCGCAACCCTATTTCGCCGTGGTCAATCAGGAAACCGGTACGGCGTCAGGAATTGCAAGCTTTATGCGCATCCAGCCCGAACATGGCGTGATGGAGATCGGCGGCATCACTTTCGCACCCAGTTTGCAGCGCACAAGGGTTGCGACCGAGGCGATCTATCTGATGATGCGGCGCGCCATGACCGAACTGGGCTATCGCCGACTGGAATGGAAATGCGACGCACTAAACGCGCCTTCGCGTGCAGCGGCAGAGCGTTTCGGTTTTAGTTTTGAAGGCGCGTTCCAACAGGCGATCACATACAAAGGACGCAACAGGAACACCGCTTGGTACGCACTTTTGGATCGTGAATGGCCACCAGTCGAGCGCGGTTTCCAAGCGTGGTTGGCGTCAGAAAACTTCGATGAAAGTGGTCAACAACGCAACAAACTCTCGGACCTGATTGCGCATGAGCGTGCCAATCTCGTTGAACAGGAGGGCGTTGGATGAATCGTCTGACCATGTTCACCCTGTTCTATGCCGCCAGCTTTCTGCAAGCGGGCGCATATGGGCTTACTTTCATGTTGCCGCGCCTGTTCGAGACCTTTGGCGCCAACGAGAAAATGGTTGGCGTAATGCTATTCGTCACCACCATCGCGACGCTGGTCACTGTATACTTTGCCGGGCATTTGTCGGACAGGTTCGGGCGCGTACGCACGCTGGGTACAGCTTGTCTGTCTATTGCAGCCGCGCTGACCGCCTATGGCCTCGCTGATGGCGTCGGGGTGCTTCTGATTTTCGCCAGCGTCGCGATCGGGTTTGGTTGGGGGCTGACGTACGCGCTGTCCCCTATCGTTCTGACGGGCCTCGTAACGACCGCCGAACGGGTGCGCTATTTCGCTATTCTGTCGGTGGCTTTGATGGCGGGGTTCGGTCTGTCACCGGTGATGGCGTCTATGATGGAAAATTCCGGCTTGTCGGTGAATTTTGCATTCTTCGTTACCGCTGCGCTGTGCGCTTTGGCTGGGGTTGTCTTTTTTGCCCTTATCAAGCCCATTCGCATGCTGTCCGAACCCAACGGCCCTGAAGTGCGTTCATCCCTGTCGCGGGCCAGTGTCGCCGCAATCATGCGTTCGCGCGCGCGGTTGCCTGTGATCATGGTCTGCCTCGGTGCGTCTGTCTTTGCCGGAATGAACAACTTTCAGACTGTTTTCGCGGATGAGCGAGGATTGGATTACGCCGACTACTTTCTGGTCTACACAATTACAGTAGTCTTGTTTCGGGTTGTGCTGGCGCAGTTCAAAGGCGGCGGCAATCCATATATGACAATTGCGGTCCTGCAATATGTGATGTTCGGATCCGTGGTGCTGTTCATGGGGATTGGCGGCAATGCTCCGATGTACTTGGTCGTCGCATTCTTGTTCGGTATTGGTTACGGAGTGAGTTATCCGATCCTGGCAGCAATGACAGCCAATGATGCCGATCAGGAGCTTCTACCCCAGACTCTTCAGTTCTTCGCACTTTCGTACTTCATCGGTATCTTCGGCTTCCCGCTCATTGCCGGTTGGATGATCGTGGAATTGGGTGGTTTTGCGCTGCTGATCCTTGTGGCTGCCTTGGCCGGGGTCGAGGCAACTATGGCGGTCATGCGCGGGGCGCAGAACCGCAAGGACGTGTTGGCCAGAACATGACCCGAACTATTCGCGCGCGTTCTGCCTAAAGGATTCGCTTTCACAGATGTTCCCAATTTGTTGCGGCGACGAGGAAACCTGATCGCCCCGACAAAATGTTTGTGGGGGTTTATCACCGTTTTCTCTTTTAAATTCAGCCATTCAGAGAGGGTGGCGGCTGTCGCGGCTTGAGCCTTTGCAAGGGGCAGTGTTCTGCGGTTTCAGTTGTGCTACACGAAAGCAACTCTGAATCCAAAAACCGCCAAAACCGCGGCGATATAACCGGAAAATCCGGAACATCGTGCTGCATGTTTTTGGGGGGCGTTGAGGTTACGAATTGAAAAGTACCGTACAAAGAGCAGCGCGTCTCAGCGTGGCACCCATGATGGACTGGACAGACCGGCATTGTCGGTTTCTGCACAGGCTGTTGAGCCAGAACGCGCTTCTGTACACCGAAATGGTAACTGCCCCGGCGTTGGTGCGCGGTGGCGCGTTGCATCTGTTGGATTACAGTCCGCAAGAACACCCCGTCGCCCTTCAATTGGGCGGTTCAGACCCAGAGGAATTGTCGCAAGCAGCCCGGCTGGGTGCACAAGTTGGCTATGATGAGATCAATCTGAATTGTGGTTGCCCCTCGGATCGGGTCCAATCGGGCACTTTCGGGGCCGTGTTGATGAATGACCCCGCCCGCGTTGCGGATTGCGTTGCCGCGATGCGCGATGTCGTTGATGTCGAGGTTACGGTCAAATGCCGTATTGGTGTCGACGATCAGGATCCCGAACAGGTCCTACCCGAGTTTCTGCAGGCCATTCATGCTGCCGGATGCCGACGAGTAACAATCCACGCGCGCAAGGCTTGGCTGCGGGGGCTAAGCCCCAAGGAAAACAGGGATATCCCGCCCTTGGACTATGATCTTGTGCATCGGATTAAGGGGGCGTTCCCGGATCTGCATATTTCGATCAACGGTGGGATTACGTCTCTGAAACAGGCGAAGGCGCAATTGGATGCCGGGCTGGACGGGGTCATGATTGGCCGCGCCGCTTATCATCAGCCCACCGATATTCTGGCCGAGGCCGATGCCCTGATTTTCGGTGGTGGACGGATGGCTGATCCGGTTGATGTCGTTCACAAAATGGTGCCCTATGTCGAAAATCACCTTGCCGGTGGTGGGCGTCTGCACCAGATCACGCGTCATATGCTGGGTCTTTTCGCCGGTCGCCCCGGTGCGCGCGCCTGGCGGCGGGCTCTGTCCGAGGGGGCGGTTCACGAGGGGGCCGGCTCCGAAGTGATGCTGCGAGCTCTGGACAGTATCGCGCCTTTGGCAGAGGTTTGAAGAGAACGGAATACGGCCAAATGGCCGGTTTGGGGGGATGATGCCCGAGACGATGTTGCTGGCCCAGATGCTGGGCCTTTTGCTTGTAATCGGGGCGCTGGCCGGTGTCTTGGCTGGCTTGCTGGGTGTTGGCGGCGGTATCGTTTTGGTGCCCGCGTTTTTCTATGCGTTCCAAACACTTGGATATGGCGGCCCTCAGTTGATGCAGCTGTGTCTGGCGACGTCTTTGGCTACCATCATCGTCACATCACTACGATCCGTCCTGGCGCATAACAAGAAAGGCGCGGTGGACTGGGATATCCTGCGCAGCTGGGGGCCGGGAATTGCAGTGGGGGCCATTGTCGGCGTGCTGGTCGCTTCGGCACTGCGAACCGAAGCGTTGCAAGCGTTGTTCGGCGTGTTGGGTATGGTCATTGGCGCATATCTGGGTTTGGGCAAATCAGAATGGCGGCTTGGCGACGCGATGCCAAAAGGCGTGAAGCGGGTGCTTTTGTCGCCCTCGGTCGGATTTCTGTCAGTACTAATGGGCATTGGTGGCGGCAGCTTTGGCGTGCCGCTGATGAGCCTGTTCAACACGCCTATTCACAGGGCGGTTGCAACGGCCGCAGGTTTTGGTGTGATCATCGCGGTGCCTTCGGTTTTGGGTTTTCTGTTCCTGGATATCGCGCCTGAACACCGCCCTCCGTACACAATCGGCGCGGTCAATCTGATCGCTTTTGCAATTGTTGTAGCCATGACAATGATCACTGCGCCCTGGGGCGTAAAGCTGGCGCATGCGATGGATCCCAAGCCGTTGAAGCGTGTGTTCGCGGTTTTCCTAACGCTGGTTGCCTTGAATATGCTGCGTAAGGCGCTGGGGCTGTGAGCGTTTTTTGGGACAAAGGTTGGATCAGGTTTCCGTACGACCCGACGCTGGCCCAATGGGTGGAACATGCTTTGCCGCAAGCCAGTGCCTCGGTCACAGATCCGACCTTTGCGGAATGGTTGGATTGCGAAGGCACGTGGTTCATCGGCGTGGACGCACTGGACAATGATCCAGAGGGCAGGGTGGCGCGATCGGATGTTTTGTCGGGTCAGGCTATGGACTTTATCTCTGAACACTACGGGCGGTTGCCTCTGCACAAAGGGCAGGTCTCGGTCGTTTACCCCGGTTACCCCCGCCCACGTCGCGGCGAGGGTGAAGCGGCCACCAGATACCGGCGAAGCCGTGATGCGGCGCATGTCGACGGATTGCGCCCCATGGGGCCGGATCGTCGACGCCGGGTGGATGAACCGCACGCGTGGATTCTTGGCATCCCTCTGACCGAGGCCAGCGCGGATGCCGCGCCGATGGTTCTGTGGGAGGGCAGCCACCAGATACTGGGCGCTGCATTCGCACAAGCGATGAAAGGCCTACCCAAGGACAGCCTTCACCAGATCGACGTAACCGACATATATCAGGCGGCCCGTCGCGAGGTGTTTGAGACCTGCCATCGCATCGAGCTGCCAGCAAAACCGGGCGAATCCTATCTGCTGCATCGCCACTGCCTGCACGGCGTCGCGCCTTGGGCCGAGGGTGCGACCGCTGGCCCGGATGGACGGATGATCGCCTATTTTCGCCCCGAATTCGCCGGGGGAGTAGCCGAGTGGATCGAATCCCCCTAACCTGTTGCCATTATTCAGGTTTGGAGATTTTCGATGATTACGGTTCACACGGATTCTGATGGGGCCCAGATCGAGGTCGAGCTGTCCGGCGAAGTGACGAGCAAGGACTACAGCGAGACATTGGTCCCCGCGATAGAAGCGGCGCTTGAGGCTCATGATGCGGTGCGCCTGTTGGCGATCGTGCAGCCAGAGTTCAAAGGCTATGATCTTGGGGCCGCTTGGTCCGATACCAAGCTGGGGCTCAGCCACTGGCGCGGTTTTGACCGTATCGCTGTTGCAGCCGATCAGGGCTGGGTGCAGACGAGCATTCGTTTGGCGGCGCCTATCCTGCCTTGTCCTGTTCACGTGTTCGAATTGGCAGAGCTTGAAGTCGCGCGCCGTTGGATGCGCGAATCCTTGGGAGCCATCCACGTCACCGATTTGGGCGGACCCTGTGTGCAGATCAGCCTGATGGGCAAGCTGGACCCCGAAGAATACCAGCAGGCAGAACGGGATCTGGATTCCTTATTGAGTTCAAAAAACGGATTCCGCCTTTTGATCGACCTACGCGAGTTCGACGGTTGGCAGGGACTGACGGCATTGGCCGCACATTTCCGTCTGGCCCGAGGACATGTGGGACTGCTGGATCGCGCGGCCATCGTCGGAGACAAATCCTGGCAGCACATGGCGCAGCGTGTCGCCAGTCACGTTCTGGGTGCCCGCACACAGTTCTTTCCTTCAGAGGAATTTGAGAACGCAAAATCCTGGCTTGCAGCCGGATAGCGCGACCATGATCAAGGCGGCAGATTTCATCTGGCTTTACCATTACGTCAGGTAAATTTGCCGGCTGTTTATTTTTTCTTGATCGGCCGGTCAAAAAAAGCTTACACATGTGTTGTTCTTCCGCCTGACCACATCGGGAGATCATTTATGCTGAAGAGCGCCGCTGTGGGTTGCCACTCACTTACGCTTGTCTTCGAACTTGATCCCCCCTCGGAGTTCAGACCAACCCGCAGCGGCGCGAATTCAGCTTAAAAATCACAAATGAACATCAGGATTTATTCATGCGCGCTGCACGTCCGCCGCGCCGTTTGGCAAGGCGTGGCTTGCGTGTGGGCAAGTCTTCCATGATTTCAGCCCGCTCGTCGCTGTCCATTTTCGACCAGCGCGTGATCTCATCAATGGTGCGATAACAGCCGGTACAGATGCGTTCGGTCGGGTGCACGACGCATATCTGGATGCAAGGGCTTTCGACCTCGTTCCTTTTCCAGACCATGTTTGTCATCGGTGTACCCCGTTTCCCTCACAGAAAGCGCAGCCTATCCAGCGCTCCTTGCAGAATATAGCCGGCTGCGACGTGATCGATAACCTGTCCGCGACGTTTTCGTGTCGTATCCGCCTCAAGCAGTGCCTTTTCCGCCGCAACAGTGCTAAGCCGTTCGTCCCAAAAGCCTATGGAAACCTCGGTCAGGCGCGACAGGTTTCGGGCAAATGCACGGGTCGATTGACAGCGGGGACCTTCGGTTCCGTCCATGTTTCTGGGCAGGCCGAGTACGACGCCGCTGATCTCGCGGTCCGCGATGATTTCCAGAAGTCGGGCAGAATCCAGTGTGAATTTCTTGCGCCGTACCGTCTCGAGGGGAGTTGCCACACCGCGCATCCGGTCGGACACGGCGACACCGATTGTTTTTTCACCCAAATCTAATCCGATAAGCGCCGTCATGGGCGGCAATGCGGCGGCGAAGTCTTCGAATTCGTCATGGATCATTGTGCGATACCTGCCTGAAGCGCGGCGGCGTCGATGATTGCAAGGGCATCGGCATTGTCGGCAAAGACTGCCATGGCTTCGTTTCTGATGTCGATGGCGCGCTGTCCTTCGCCCAGAACGCCCAAAGCGGCGATCAGACGGGCCCAATCCTCGGGCGCGCCCCCTTCGGTGGCCAGCCGGTCCGAAAGCTGGTTGACCATGCCGCGGATCATCTCTTGCCTTTCTTCCGGGGTAAGCGCCTCGGCAGCCTCGATGTCGTCCTGACTTGGGCCAGGCCCAGCAGGAGCTGACATCTCGGGCGCGTTGAACACGCCAGCGCGAAACGCCAGTTCATCCAGTTGCGTGAGAATTGCGTCGACCCACGGAGCTCCGGCTGGCGCATTACGCAACGCGTCTGTCCAGATGCGATAACCGATGTCGGGACGCCCGACTTGCACCATCATCTGGCCCAGGTAGTACAGTGCCGGGCCATGGCGTGGATCGCGTTTTAATGCTTCGCGCAATGCGGTTTCGGCTTCGGGTGACACATATCCACCCGCCGACAGGATCATCATTTCGGCAAGATGCGAATAAGCGTCTGCAGGGACTTCGTCGCCGGACAGTTCGATCACCCGCTGCTGCGCCTTGTATGCGGCAGGAAAATTGCCTGCGTTCGCCTCGTGCTGCGCCAGCAGAATATGGCCTTGCAGGTCGTCGGGACGCGCCTCGACGGTTTCACGCAGTTGTTCCAAAAGTGCCGCGTAGCTCTCTTCCAGCTGAGGCAGGGGAGCTGGCGCGGTGGTGGCTTCGAATTCGGCCTGGCTGGGGCGTTCGGCGCGCAAGGTTTCTGCCCGCTCTATGCGCAGCGACAGAGGTTGATCCGGCAGTCCAGCCGCACCCATCCGGTCGTACATCCAGGCGGCGCCGCCAACAAGAACAAGCCCCACGGCAGCGATTGCCGTGGCAGAGGCCCATCGTGGTGGTCCCGGTCGGCTGGCCTGTGCCTGCATCTGGGCGTCTGCCGCAAGAATTCGACGCGAGATTTCTGTACGCACTCGTTCCGCATCGGCTTCGCCAATGACACCTCGGGCCAGATCCTTGTCTACGCCCGCCAGTTGCTCGCGATACACACGCAGGTCATAAGCCGCTGCGGGTTCGCGTGTGTCGCGCGTTCGCAGGATGGAATAGCCCAAGACCACTGCAGTTACGGCAGCGGTTAGGATGATCAGGACCCAGAACGACATGGCTTCTCCGATTTGGCTGCCCTGACTTAGACCTCTCGGCGGGCCGACAAAAGGGACAAATGGCCGCTGGTCGCCTTCATGTCGCAATAATGGGGCCTATGTCGCAATAGTGCGATATTACGGCGTTGAACGGCAGGGGCAAGTTGCCGTTACGCGGCATATCTTCGCCCAATCACCGAACCGGATGGATTCGCCTATGAAACACTATTCAGCCTTTGCTGTGGCGCGCGAAGCGCTGCGCTATCACACCGGATGGGAACGCGCCTGGCGTTCGCCCGAACCCAAGAAGAAATATGACGTGATCATCGTCGGTGCTGGCGGTCATGGTCTGGCCACAGCGTACTATCTTGGCAAGAACTACGGCATCCAGAATGTCGCCGTGATCGAAAAAGGCTGGCTGGGCGGCGGCAACACCGGCCGGAACACAACCATCATCCGCTCGAATTATTTGCAGGATCCTTCGGCAGCTATCTATGAAAAAGCGCGAGGCCTCTACGAAGACCTGAGCCAGGACCTGAACTATAACATCATGTTCAGCCCTCGTGGCGTTATGATGCTGGCCCAGACCCAGCATGAAATTCGCGGCTATCAGCGCACGGCGCACGCGAATGCGTTGCAAGGGGTTCAGACCGAGTGGATCACACCCGAACGCGTCAAGGAACTGGTGCCGATCATCAACATCGACGGCCCGCGCTATCCGGTTTTGGGCGCATTGTGGCAGGAACGCGGTGGTACCGCGCGTCACGACGCCGTGGCGTGGGGCTATGCCCGAGCCTGTTCCGCGATGGGCATGGACATCATCCAGCAGTGCGAAGTCACCGGTGTCCGCTCTGACAATGGCCGCGTCGTCGGTGTCGACACCACCAAGGGCTCAATCGACTGTGACAAGCTGGGCATCGTCGTGGCTGGTCACTCTGGTCAGTTGGCCGAGATGGCGGGCTTCCGCCTGCCGCTTGAGGCGATTGCGCTGCAGGCGCTGGTCTCCGAGCCGATCAAACCCTGCATGGATGTGGTCGTGATGGCCAACACCGTGCACGGCTACATGTCGCAATCCGACAAGGGCGAGATGGTGATCGGCGGCGGTACTGACGGGTTCAACAACTACACCCAGCGCGGTTCGTTCCACCATATCGAAGAAACTGTCCGCGCGCTGGTCGAGACCTTCCCGATGATCTCGCGTCTGAAGATGCTGCGTCAGTGGGGCGGTATTGTGGATATGACCGGCGACCGGTCTCCGATCCTGTCAAAAACGCCGTTGGGCGGCTGCTTTATCAACTGCGGTTGGGGCACCGGTGGTTTCAAGGCTATTCCGGGCTCGGGCTGGGGCATGGCACAGCTGATGGCAACTGGTCATTCACCGTTGACCGAAGCCTTCACACTGGACCGTTTCAAAGAGGGCCGCTTCATCGACGAAAGCGTCGCCGCAGGCGTGGCGCACTGAGGGTCGGACCCATGAGTGCCATTGTTTCGAATTCTGGTTGGCCAAACTGCCGACCGACCGCCAAAAGGATGATCACATGTTGATCCTGAATTGCCCTTACTGCGGCGTGGACGCCGAAGAAACCGAACTGGCCGCAGGTGGCGAGGCGCATCTGAAGCGCTTTGGTCCCGGTTCGTCGGATAACGAATTTCACGACTACCTGTTCATGCGGGAAAACCCCAGAGGCGTTCATTTCGAACGCTGGCGCCACAGCAACGGCTGCGGCAAGTGGTTCCACGCCGCACGCTGCACGCAAACGCTTGAGGTGTTCGGGACGTATTCCGCCCAGACCACTGAGCTACCGCAAGAAATCAAGGACGCGATCACTGCAAAGCGCCCTGGCTGGAAGTGGAGAGACTACGAATGATCCGCGCCGCCATCCATAATTCCGCCTGCGAAAGGTCCGCAACATGAGCACCCGTCTCGCAAAACAAGGCCGGCTGATTGACCGGTCGAAACAGGTCACCTTCACCTTCAACGGCACCTCGATGCAGGGGTACGAGGGGGACACGCTTGCCTCAGCCCTGCTGGCCAACGATCAGATGATGATGGGCCGGTCGTTCAAGTATCACCGTCCGCGCGGCGTCGTCGCCAGCGGCGCGGAAGAGCCGAACGCATTGGTCGGTCTGGGGCAGGGCAACCGGTTCGAGCCGAACCAGCGCGCCACCACGACCGAACTGTTCAATGGTCTGACTTCGGTGTCGCAGAACCACTGGCCGAACCTTGAATTCGACATTGGCGCGGTGAACACCGCGTTGGCGCGGTTCCTGCCTGCCGGTTTCTACTACAAGACGTTCATCCATCCCAAGCCATTCTGGAAACACGTCTACGAACCGATCATTCGTCAATCGGCTGGTCTGGGTAAAGCGCCCGACAAGGACAACCGCGACGCAGACACTTACGAACACTTCTACGCCTTCACCGATGTTTTGGTGATCGGCGGCGGGGTCGCCGGATTGCAAGCGGCCATGACGGCAGCTGAGTCCGGTGCCAAGGTTCTGCTGATCGAGCAGACCGCACATTGGGGTGGGCGCGCTCCGGTGGATGGTGGGACCATCAACGATGAGCCTGTGGATAAGTTCGTGGAACAAATGGTTTCCAAATTGGAAACAATGAGCAACGTAACCATGCGTAACCGCTGCATGGGCGCGGGTGTCTACGACCACGGATACGTTCTGGGTTACGAGCGTCTGAATGACCACAAGCCGGGCTCACAAGGTCCGCGCCATCGCTTGTGGCGTATTCGGGCCAAGCAGGTTGTCACCGCGACGGGTGCAATCGAACGCCCGCTGTCATTTGCGGGCAATGATGTGCCGGGCGTCATGCTGGCTGCGGCTATGCGGGACTATGTGGTGAACTGGGGCGTAACCCCGGGCGAGCGAGTGATCGTTGCGACCAACAATGACGACGCATACCGCACCGCAATTATCCTAAAACAGGCAGGCGTTGATGTACTGCGTGTGGTCGATGCGCGCGCGGCTGCCGGGCCTTTGGCGGAAGAGGCGCGACAGCTAGGCATTCGGGTTGATCCCGGAAAGGCTATTGCCAAAGTCAAAGGCGGTAAGCGCGTCAAGAAGGTTGCGATCTGCAATCAGGAAGGCATCGGTGGCGCTCGCGAAGAAGTTGAGTGCGATGCGGTTGCCATGTCTGGCGGTTGGTCCCCGGTTGTTCACATGTGGTCGCATTGCGGAGGCAAGCTGATTTGGGACGAGGCGCACGCGCATTTCCGCCCTGATCCGGCGCGGCCACCACTGGGGGCGAACGGTGAAGGATTTGTTGTGGCTGCCGGAGCGTCTAATGGCCCTCTGGCATTGGGCGATGTTCTGACGGACGCGCACGCTGCGGGCAAAGCGGCCGCCAAAGCAGCTGGCTTCAAGCCAAAGAACACCAAGGCTCCGGCTGGTGAGGCCACGCAAGAGGCAGCTATGCAAGCGGTCTGGCTGATGCCCGCCAATGCCGAAGTGCAGTTACGCATGAAATCCTGGCTGGACTTCCAGAACGACGTAAAAGTCTCTGACGTGCAACTGGCCGCGCGCGAAGGCTATGAAAGCGTCGAGCATACTAAGCGATACACTACACTGGGTATGGCGACAGACCAGGGTAAGTTGAGCAATATCAACGGGCTGGCGATTCTTGCTGATGCCCTGGAATCGGAAATTCCGAAGGTGGGCACCACGACGTTCCGTCCGCCATACACGCCCATTTCGATGGGTGCGATTGGCGGCGAAGCGCGTGGCGACGTGTTCCAACCGATCCGTCAAACGCCGATGCATGACTGGCACGATAAGAACGGCGCGGATTGGGAACCGGTCGGCCACTGGCGCCGGACCTACGCCTATGTGCGCCCCGGTGAATCCGTGCATGACGCAGTAAACCGCGAGGTCAAGAATACCCGCGAAAACCTTGGTCTGCTGGACGCGTCGACGCTGGGCAAACTGATCGTCAAAGGCCCGGATGCCGGCAAGTTTCTGGACATGATGTACACCAACATGATGTCCACGCTGAAGGTCGGCAAATGCCGCTATGGCCTGATGTGCTCGGAAAACGGTTTCCTGATCGACGACGGTGTTGTTGCTCGCATCGACGAGGACACCTGGCTGTGTCACACAACCACCGGCGGAGCGGAACGCATCCACGGTCATATGGAAGAATGGCTGCAAACCGAATGGTGGGACTGGAAAGTCTACGTTGCCAACGTGACCGAGCAATACGCTCAGGTCGCCGTGGTCGGCCCCAACGCCCGCAAGGTGCTGGAAAAGTTGGGCGGCATGGATGTCAGCAAAGAGGCGCTGCCATTTATGGAATGGCGCGACGGTAAGATCGGTGATTTCGATTGCCGGGCCTACCGCATCTCGTTCTCGGGTGAGCTGTCGTATGAAATTGCGGTTCCCGCCAGCCAGGGTCAGGCATTCTGGGATGCATTGATGGATGCAGGTAAGGAATTCGGTGTCATGCCATACGGCACCGAATGTCTGCACATCCTGCGGGCCGAGAAGGGCTTTATCATGATCGGGGACGAGACTGACGGCACCGTGATCCCGCAGGATCTGGGGCTGCACTGGGCGCTCTCGAAGAAGAAAGAGGACTACCTCGGTAAACGCGCCCATTCACGCAGCCATATGGCCGATCCGGACCGCTGGAAACTGGTCGGTCTCGAGACTGTGGATGGTTCTGTCATACCCGACGGTGCTTACGCAGTCGGCGAGGGCGTCAACGCCAACGGTCAGCGCAACATGATCGGGCGTGTGACCTCGACATATTACTCGGCCAACCTCGGAAAAGGCATCGCCATGGGGCTGATCAAACATGGTCCGGACCGGATGGGCGAGATTGTCGAGTTCCCGGGCACCGATGGCAAAACCTACAAAGCTAAGATCGTGGACCCGATCTTCTACGACAAGGACGGGGAGAAGCAGAATGTCTGAACCGATCAGCGCACTGAATCACGCCAGCTATGACGGCATCGCCACAGTCGAAGAAACCGGCCTGCAGGGCATGATCACTTTGCGCGGCGACCTGTCCGATAAGGTGTTAGCCAAAGCGGTAAAAGACGCCACCGGGCAGAAAATGCCCGGCCAGCGTGAGGCCCTGGTCGATGGTCAGACCGGCGTTTGCTGGATGTCCACCGATGAATTGTTGGTGCTTGTTCCCTACGCCGATGTCGAGGCCAAACTGGCCGCAATGACCAAAGCGCTCAGCGGGACACACGCGTTGGCCGTCAACGTTTCGGACGCCCGGGCGGTTTTCCAAATCTCTGGCGTGAAAGCCCGTGAGGTGCTGGGCAAACTCGCCCCGGTCGAGTTATCGGCTGAGGCGTTCCAGCCCGGACAAATCCGCCGTTCACGGCTGGCGCAGGTGGCCGGGGCGTTCTGGATGGACGATGATCAGACTTTCCGTGTGGTCTGTTTCCGATCTGCTGCGGACTATGTATTCAAACTGCTTAAGGTTGCTGCGCAGCCGGGCAGTGAGGTTGGGGTCTACTAACCTCCGAACAAAAAAGCCCCGGGAAGACCGGGGCTTTTTTTATTTTACAATAGCGCAGTTGCCTGTGCCGTAAGGTTTGTTTGCAGCGCTGACATTGACGAAGCTGCCGCGAACTTTGATTTTGTTCTTTGCGGGATCCAGATTGGCTTGGTAGCGCATCCGAAAATCTTGACCTTCCGAGCTTTGGAGGGTGACATTCCATATGACGCGATAGGTGTCATTGCCACGGACGCTCAGGCTGGCATCCATCCAGTCGTGATACCCGCTGACAACCTGAGCGGTTTGCGCGGAAGGATCTATGCGGAATTGGTATTCAGGAGCGATCCAACCATCCCTTCCTTTCACTTTGCAATGATAGGTGGTGCCGTCAGCCAAAGCCGCCTGAGCAAAAACTGAAGCAGCGGCAAACATTAAGAAACGTAGTTTCATTTATTCTCAATCCAGTAAATCCAGCCACCTGTTTTCAGCAATCTCAGGTGGAAAACACAAGTAGAATTTCGCGCTAGATCCAGGAATGCGTAAGAATAATTTAGCGCGATAACAAAACTGTATGGTAGCGCTTTAAGGCGTCGGGTTGCAGCAACGTCTGCAGGTCGAGAGGCCGCCCCTTTTCATCCATGGCATTTGTATAAAATGAGAGGCTGTCCAAAAGGGATTCAGTGTAACGGAAAGCTTTGTCTTCGCCGAGGAGCGGCGAATGCAGCGACAGATACAATGCTGGACGTTGTTTTTGTAACCATGGCAGCAAACTTGGCAGAACCATGAACTCGGCCCCCTCGATGTCCACTTTGACCAGTGAGACGTTGGTGAGATCACTCGCCGCCTCGAACTGGCTCCAAGCAATGGTCAAAGCGTCGCTACCATGCGCGCCGTCATGCAAGAGCGAACTGGTGGAATCCCCCGGTTCTCCCCTCACTGACGCCATGCGGGCTACTCCGAACCGATCTGATAGCGCCACGCCAAAGGCCGAAACGTTGTCAATGCCGTTGAGATCCAGATTCCACGCAAGATGCCGATACGCTGTGGGGTCCGGTTCGAAACACCAGACATGCCGTGCCTTGCGGGCTCCGTACAGCACCGTTGGTCCAATCCAGGCGCCGATGTCCAGATAGTCGCTGTCCGGTGACAGATACTGGTCAAGCACTCCGAAGGTTTCAGGTTCCCATCGACCTTCCGATGCCTTGCGCCAGAATTTCGAATGATAAGGGTCCAGTCGAAACGGCTCGCCATTCAACTGGCCCGCATAGTATCCGCGGGCGCGGTAAAACATCTTGCGCGCCTGTGTAAGCATCGCCTGCCTCCGGGTTTTCTTGTCTCGGCTCTTGACCTGCGGCGGCTGCCAAAGCATTTAACCTTGGGAACCGCAACTTACATTTTAAACAGGGGGCCGATATGGCTTTTGAACTTCCTGATCTTCCTTATGCACATGACGCGCTGGCAGCCAAGGGTATGTCCGCGGAAACACTGGAATATCACCACGACCTGCACCACAAGGCCTATGTCGACAACGGCAACAAGCTGATCGCCGGCACCGAGTGGGACGGCAAGTCGCTGGAAGAGATCATCGTTGGCACCTATGACGCAAACGCTGTCGCCCAGAATGGCATCTTCAACAACATCAGCCAGCTGTGGAACCACAACCAGTTCTGGGAAATGATGGGCCCCGGTGGCAACGCCATGCCCGGTGAGCTGGAAAAGGCCCTGACCGAAAGCTTCGGCTCGGTTGACGAATTCAAGTCGCAGTTCAGCGCTGCTGGTGCCGGTCAGTTCGGCTCGGGCTGGGCGTGGCTGGTCAAGAACGCGGACGGCTCGCTGGCCGTGACCAAAACCGAGAACGGCGTGAACCCGCTGTGCTTCGGTCAGACCGCGCTGCTGGGTTGCGACGTGTGGGAGCACAGCTACTACATCGATTTCCGCAACAAGCGTCCAGCTTACCTGTCGAACTTCCTCGACAATCTGGTAAACTGGGAAAACGTTGCATCGCGGATGTAATCGTAATCCCGATTTGGGTTTTTAAAGGGCCTGCTGGCGTCAACGCTGGCAGGCCTTTTTTGTATTTTGATGCTTGTTTTTGGTGTCGATGCTGCGTTTTGCAAATTGCAGTGACTGACTACTGTACATTCAGCGACGCATTCTTATTCGGGCGCGGCGTTTATCAGCAATTGTGAAAGGACGGCGTCCACCTCAGCCACTGAGCCAAATATGGCACAGGGGACTGGCAATAAATTGCTGCGAAATTGGTGGGCCTCTTTTCATTAAAGATCAAATCATCGTAGAACCTCGTCAGTTTTCGAAACAACACTGAAGCCTCTTGGAAAACAGCGCCCGCAAAACAAATACGATTTGGCCGCGCCTGTCCGGTACAGCCCGAACCGCGATTGCGATTGGGGTGTTCAGTCTTTTGTCTGCTTGCGCCGAGAGGTCAACTGATGCAGACCTTAATCCGGAACGTCAGTCGATGGCTTTACGCGAGGTCGCGCAAAAGCAAGCCCGTGGGCAAAGGGTGTGGTGTGTGCCCTACGCAAGGAACCTCAGCGGCATCCAAATTCGCGGTAATGCCAAGGATTGGTGGGGCAAAGCGCGCAGTACTTTTGAACGGGGCAATGAACCAGCTGTCGGTGCGGTTATGTCGTTTCGTGCAACCCGGGGAATGCCTTTGGGCCATGTGGCGGTCGTGTCCAAAATTGTCACGGATCGGACAATTGTCGTGAATCACGCCAACTGGCATCGAAACAAGGTATCATTGAAAATGGGCGTCACGGACGTATCCAAACACAATGATTGGACCTTGGTCCGCGTTGAAACCCGGCCGGGCCAGTATGGCAGTTCTTACCCGGTGAATGGGTTTATTTATCCGAAAGATGGCGGGTAGCTCAAATTCTCTTCGCGTCTTCTGCGAGGTGTCGAAATGCTCGGCAAGTGTTTCCCGTTTCGGCCGTGAAGCGCGAATAATACCCGGCGGCGCGAAAGCCGAATGCCGGCATCCACCGTATAGCTGAGTTTAGTTGAAAAAAGCCATTCAACAGTATCGGTGCTACCCTAATGCGGCGCCATAAGAGAAAACCTGCCGGTACGTCAACTTTCGAATTGAGACCTATTGTACGCCGCCCCGCAGTACCTAGCTAAAGTATGCGGAGGGAGAGAGCCGCAAACCACTAAGAAAACCGTCAGGTAACGCGCTGAATGACTTTGGCGCGTCACGGGTGAGCTGTGCCTGACGCATGAGGAATGGCCTCACCGCCATAACAGGAGAACACAATGGTCGAACTTGCACAGGGAACATGGGTCGTCATTGCCGATGGGGAAAAGGCGCTGTTCATGGAGAACGTCACAGATGCCGAGGATCCCAATTTGGTTGTCGTATCGGTCGAGGAAAGCGACGGGTCAGTCGCCAAACCTACAGACCGGGCCGGTCGTCGTTTCGACACTGGCCCGAACCAGAAATCGGCCGTGGAAGAGAGTAAATGGAAATCCCATGCGAAAACCTTGTTCGTGCAGGATGTTGCCAACCTGTTGAACCGTAAGGGACTAAAAGGGGCCTATAAACGTCTGGTATTGGTGGCCAGCCCGCATGTTCTGGGACTACTGCGTCGGCGGTTGCACAGCGAAGTATTGGGCAAAGTGGTGGCCGAGGTCGATAAGACCCTGACCAATCACCCGCTGCACAAAGTTGAACAAGTGTTGCGTCAGCGCCTTGCCCCTGCGACTTGAATTCGGTGTAACCATACGGGCGGTTTTGACCGCCCGTTTACCAACCGCGTTAGCTCAGAACTTTCCTGAGCACTGTCAGTGCCGCGTTGGGGTCGTCGACCCATGTGATGAAGTCTGACAGAGACGCGTCGGCAAAGCCTTGGCCGATGACCTGTTGCAACAACTCGTGCAGCGTATCCCAATACCCATCCACATTCATGACTAGAATGGGCTTGTCGTGCAGGCCCAACTGTCGCCAGGTAAGCGCCTCGAACAACTCGTCCAGCGACCCCGGACCGCCGGGCAGGACGATGACAGCATCGGCGTTCATGATCATGACCTTCTTACGTTCGTGCATCGTCTCGGTGACCACGAAACGGGTCAAATCCGTTTTACCTACTTCACGTTGCAGAAGATGTACGGGGATGACGCCGAACGTGTCGCCGCCAGCGGATTGCGCGGCACGTGCAACCTCGCCCATCAGCCCGACATCTCCGGCACCGTAGACCAGTCGCCAGCCTTCTTCGGCCAAAAGGGTTCCGAAGTGCTGCGCCGCTTCGGAATAGGCCGGATTCGCGCCATTTCGTGACCCGCAATACACACAGACAGATTTCTGAGACATGGGTTGGCTTCTCCGGGCTTGTATCTGGGCTTTTGACCCGTGATAGCGGGATTGATAGATTGGCTCAACCGTCAGGCAGAATGTGTTATACTCAAGGCACTTGCGCTGCGGAGTGAAGGGAAAAGAATGAATTCCAATTCGGGAAGCGAAAGTTCCGGAACTTTCACCTGGGGGGTGATTGCCGGCGTCGTCGCACTGGTCGGAGCCGGTGGGTTGTACCTGTCCGGTATCTTCGGTGCTGGTCCTCAGGACGCTGTGCCGCAACAAGACACCGCCGTCCAGACCACGGAAGCAGCCAGTGCGAATTCTACCCCCTCTGAGGATCAGAGCGCGGTAGCTCAGGAACAGGAAACCATTGATCAGCCTGATGGCACTTCTGTACCAGCGAAGGACACGGCCGAAGCCGAGCCGGTTGCCGCACCACCGACTCTGGACCAGATTTTTGTTGAACCCGACGGAAATACCGTTCTTTCGGGCAACGCAGAACCGGGTGCGGACATCCGCGTTTTGCTGGATGGTGAGCAGGTACACAGCTTTACCGTCGACGACTCCGGTCAGTTTGCCGAGTTTCTGTTGATCCCATTCTCAGATGATGCACGCGGGTTAACACTGGAAACTGCGGGTGAGGATCAAACTGTCCGTTCGGACGATTATTTGATTGCAGCCTTGCCTGAACCGGAACCGGCGATTGAGCAGATAGCGGCCTTGGAAACAGGTGACGCCGCCAGTGATGAAACTGCAGAGGCGCAAGACACGTCGACGCCCGCATCGACAGATGAAACAGCGACAACCGGTGACGCCGAAACGGCGGATGAACCCGCAGATCAACCAGAGGATCAGCCCCAGGAAAATGCACAACAAGTCGCTGAAGAAAGCAATGAAAGTCAACAGGTTGCTATTTTGCGTTCAGGTGAAGACGGGGTTGAACTGGTTCAATCTCCAACAGCTGCACCCGATACCTCGGCTGAGGTGGCGTTGGACACGATCGGGTATTCTGACGCTGGCGACGTTGAACTGACAGGTCGGGTGCCGGACGGGTCTGCGGTGCGGCTGTACCTCGACAACCAGCTCGTCGCCGATCTGCCGCTGGTTGATGATGGTAAATGGCGCAGCGAGTTGGAAGGGATTGACCCTGGCATCTACACCCTGCGCGTGGATGAAATCGCAACGGATGGCACAGTGGTCAGCCGCCTTGAAACGCCGTTCAAGCGTGAACCACTGGAAGTTCTGCGTGCCGCAGAAGGTGGTGACCAGCCCGAAAGCGAACCGGATACGCCCCCGATCCGCGCGGTCACCGTGCAGGAAGGCGACACGCTTTGGGCCATTTCGCGTGACCGGTTCGGCGACGGTATCTTGTACGTGAAACTGTTCGAGGCCAATCGCAACGCGATCCGCGATCCGGACCTGATTTACCCGGGGCAGATCTTTACCATCCCGGAATAAACTTTTCCCTCTGGCCCTTGCCGGGCCCGGGGTCTATCTCTGACCGCAGATCAGGTACGTGATGAGACGAGCAGCCCCAATGACCTCAGCCGATTTACCTACGTCCGAGGAACGCCGCTCTGGCTGGCGCACGATCCGCAAGGTTGCGCCGTATCTGTGGCCTGACGACGAGCCTTGGGTAAAACGTCGCGTCGTCTTGGCGATGGGCATGTTGGTTCTGGCCAAGCTGATCGCAGTCTATACCCCGATCCTATACAAAGGCGCGGTCGATGGGCTGGCGGGCGAAGGTGTTCCGCCGCTAGCGTTGGGTGCTGTTGGTCTGACGGTGGCGTATGGCGTCGCGCGGATGATGACCGTCGGCTTCCAACAGCTTCGTGATGCGGCCTTTGCTCCGGTTGGGCAGCGAGCCTTGCGTGCGCTGGCGTTGGAGACGTTCCAGCATATCCACCAACTGTCCATGCGTTACCACGTGACGCGTCGCACCGGAGGGCTGAGCCGGATCATTGAGCGCGGCGTGAAAGGCGTGGAATTCCTACTGCGCTTTTTGCTGTTTTCCATCGGCCCGCTAATCCTGGAACTGGTGCTGGTCGCGATCATCCTGATGTGGTTGTTCGACGTCTGGTACCTGGTTGTCGTTGCTGTCACGATCGCGCTTTACATCTGGTTTACCTTTGCGGTGACCGAATGGCGCGTGAAGCTGCGCCGCGAAATGAACGATCAGGATACCGAGGCCAA
This sequence comes from Ruegeria sp. BI12, assembly GCF_056537985.1. Taxonomy (NCBI): domain Bacteria; kingdom Pseudomonadati; phylum Pseudomonadota; class Alphaproteobacteria; order Rhodobacterales; family Roseobacteraceae; genus Ruegeria; species Ruegeria sp. BI12. Next base: position 951,040 of record NZ_JBQFSL010000001.1, read on the forward strand.
CCAACGTGCAATCGACAGCCTACTGAACTTCGAAACCGTCAAGTATTTCAACGCGGAACAGCGCGAAGCTGAACGGTACGATGTGTCGATGAAGGCCTATGCCGGAGCGGCGCTTAAAACGGCCTATTCGCTGGCCTTCCTGAATTTCGGCCAGTCCTTTCTGATCACATGCGGGCTGATCGGCGTGATGGTTCTGGCAGCCCTTGGGGTCCAGCAAGGAACGCTGACCGTTGGGGACTTCGTCATGGTCAATGCATATATGATTCAGATCACTGTGCCTCTGAACTTCTTGGGCACGGTCTATCGGGAAATCCGCCAATCTCTTGTCGATATGGGGCAAATGTTCGACCTGCTGGAGCAACCGACCGAGGTGCAGGACAAGCCCGACGCGCCCGATCTTGTGATCGATGGTGGCGAGGTAACTTTGGACAATGTCCACTTTGGCTATGATGCGGATCGCGAAATCCTCAAAGGCGTGTCACTGACGGTTCCCGCCGGGCAGACTGTCGCAATCGTGGGCGCCACTGGCTCGGGCAAGTCTACAATTGGCCGCTTGCTGTTCAGGTTTTACGATGTCACTGGTGGCGCGTTGAAGATCGACGGACAGGACGTGCGCGATGTGACCTTGGAAAGCCTGCACGCGGCCATCGGCGTTGTGCCGCAGGACACGGTGCTGTTCAACGATACTATCCGCTACAACATTGCCTATGGCCGGGATGGAGCTACTCAGGCCGATGTCGAAGCTGCAGCCAAGGCAGCTCAGATCCACGATTTTATTGTGACCTTGCCCGAAGGCTACGACACCAAGGTTGGCGAACGGGGTCTGAAGCTGTCGGGCGGCGAAAAGCAACGGGTGGGCATTGCGCGGACACTGCTGAAAAACCCGCCGATCCTGCTGTTGGACGAGGCGACCTCGGCGCTGGATACGGATACCGAAAAGGACATCAAGGACGCTTTGGCGCGAGCAGGCGAGGGGCGAACCGTGATGACGATTGCACATCGCCTGAGCACCATTGCTGAAGCGGACCGTATTGTCGTGCTGGAACGTGGCGAAATCCTGGAGCAAGGCACTCATGACGAGCTGTTGCAGCGCGAAGGCCGCTATGCACAGCTTTGGAGTCGCCAGCAAGCGGACGCCGCCTGACCCAGTCGCAGGACTATAGGTAGGCGTAAACAGAACAGCGCTCAAAAAATGCGGTTGTTCGCCCAAGTTTAATTTGACGCTCATTTTTGTTGGTGACAATTCAAATAAAGTCACGGTGCCAGGCATTTGGACCGGACTTTAAACAAAGGAATATCGAATGAAAAAGCGTGCAGCAGCAGCGTTTACCGCAGCTGTTCTTATGGCGACTTCGGCCTTTGCCGAGGATCTTGAGTTTCTGGTGGTGAACGAATCCAGCGCGGATCTGGTCGAATTCAATATCTCACCCGCGTCCTCCGATAGTTGGGAAGGAAACTTGCTGAGCGGCGGCTATGTGGCACCCGATTACGAAATCGACGTTGTGATCGCGGATGGTCTGACAACTTGTGTTTATGATATTCGGGGCGGGTTTGACGATGGCTCGTCGGTTGAAGACTTCGGTCTGAACCTGTGTGATCTGGGTGAGTATGTATTCACCGACTAAGTCTTAAAAAGAAAATGGCGAACCCTGTGGTTCGCCATTTGCATTACTCCGCCGCCTTGAGGGGGGATGTCGGCGGGTGATCAGGACGCTCGTCCTTGTCGGCCTCTGGTGAAGGTGCGGTGGGTGTCTCATCCCCCCAAACAACTTCCGTGGCCTGTACCTGACGTGCAGCGCGACCCACGGCCATATCCTGAGCGATTTGGCTCGTACGACCCGCGGTTGCTCTTGCCAGTGTTTTGGCCGCCCAAACAGCATAGGTGGTAACCCATACCCGCAGCGCCAGGAACGATGGCGTTACGATTAGAGTCAGGACCGTTGCGATACCCAGCCCAAACACAACCGCGGTCGCCAGTTGTTTCCACCAAAGCGCCGTCGGGCTGTCGATAGAGTAACCGCCGTTGATGAAGTCCAGCGACAATCCGAACATCATCGGTGTCAGGCCGGCCATCGTGGTCAGGGTGGTCAGAAGAACCGGACGAATACGCGCCTCAGCCGTACGGATGATCGCCTCGATCCGGGGCATATATCGGCTATATTCCTGATAGGTATCGATCAGAACAATGTTGTTGTTCACCACAATCCCTGCCAACGCCACAATCCCTGTCCCGGTCATGATGATCGAAAACGGTTGCTGCATGACCATCATCCCGATCAGAACACCGGTGGTCGAAAGGACAACCGCCAGCAGAACCAGAACCGAGTTGTAGAACGAGTTGAACTGCGCCAGCAGGATCACGAACATCAGCCCCAGCGCACCGGCAAAGGCGTTCATAAGAAACGCCCCTGATTCTGCCTGATCTTCCTGATCTCCGGTCCATTCCCAGCTGACTGTGTTTGCGAAGGGATCGGTTTCCAGCCATTCGGTCAGAACTGCAATGCGTTCGTTGGGATTGATCAGGCTGAGCCGGGCGTCGCCGGAGTCAATGTCGGCACGCACAGTGTCGATGTTTTCTGCACCTGTCAGCGTCACCAGTTCATAGAGGTTGCCCTTCGGGCCGGTGAGCGTTGCGCCGGTTGGTTCAGCTCCTTCTACCACCTCCCGCACGATCGCCAGACGCTGTTCGGTGCCATCGGGGTTATCCAAGACAACCTTGCTTAGACCCGGTTCAACATCCGCCTTCACATCGTAATAGCGCTGCTGGTTGACCCGGTTGATCTCGGCCAGCTTGGCCACTGGTTTGCGCGTGACAAAATTGGACAGGGGCACAAGGCCATCTGGCGTGCGAACTTTGAGCGTGTCCAGCGTGGACAGAACGCGGTCGGCATCGGGCAAGCGGACGCGGATTTCGATCTCTTCGTCCACGGTGTCCGGGCGCATTTCTCCCAGCAGCAGCCCGCGCGTGACCAACTGTACCATCGCGCCAACGGTCGCCACATCGGCGCCGAAACGTCCCGCTTTTGCGACATCCACATCAATCTGCCAGTCGATACCGGGCAGGGGAAGCGTGTCTTCGATCTTGATCAGACCCGGGGTCTCATCGAAAACCTCTCTCGCGGCTACGGTGGCCGCGGTTAGGTCGTCCCAGCCGTCCGCCTTTATACGAAGGTGAACCGGTTTGGCCGAGGCCGGACCTTGTTCCAGTGGTTGGATATCAACGATGAAGCCCGGCAGGTTGGCAAGATCAGCGGTCAGATCGTCCAGAACCACGTTTCCATCATATTCCGGTGCAATGGTTTCGCGATCCAGCAACCCGCCCAAAATCGGTTCGGACAGATTGGGCCGGTCCTCCCACGGGATGATCTCGAACTGGACACGGCCTACAGTATCAGCCGGTGCCTCTGCACCGCCGTTGTTCTGATTCAACCCGCCTTCACCCGCAAAAGCAAAGACGTTTACGACCGCAGGATGCGCGCTGATGATCTCTTCGGCGGCCAAAACCATCGCGTCCTTTTCCGTCAGCGAGAGGTTGCCCCGCGCGCGGACATAGGCCGTGGCCTGTTCCGGCTCGGTTTCCACAAAAAACTCGACACCGCGATTGTTGTTGCCAAAGGCGGTCATCACTGCGACGACGGCGAAACCGATCGCTAAGATGGAAACAATTGGCATGATCGGATTGCCGACCAAGAATTTCATCACGTAGCCAAAGTTGGTATGTTCTCGGGCAGTGTGGACATGGTTGTCCGGCGCGCGCTGGATTTTGGCCGCGCTCAGCGTGATCGACCCGCCAAAGGCTCCGAACATCAGCAAAAGGGCACCAAATACCACACCGCCAGCGGACGATCCGGGCATCAGGTAATCGGGGTTCACCATCTGCATCGCGCCCAGGAACATCATATACAGAACCGGTGGGATCATGATGACGCGCACCCACCACGCCGTTCTGGCGCGCAACCAGTCAGAAGTGCGGTCAAACACGCGGCTCACCCGCCCCGAGACGCCACCCACAACCGGCAGATAGACCAGAGCCACGACCAACGATGCCGACAAAACAAAGATCAGCGTGATCGGCAGCATCTTCATGAACTCGCCCGGAACGCCGGGCCAGAACAGCATGGGTAGGAAGGCACAGAGTGTTGTCGCGGTCGACGACACAATGGGCCAGAACATCCGTTGTGCTGCCTCAACATACGCATGCATCGGGCCGACGCCTTCCTTGATGCGTTTGTCAGCATACTCCACGACAACGATGGCCCCATCGACCAGCATCCCCACGGCCAGGATCAACCCGAACATCACCATGTTCGAGATTGTGACCCCGATCATTGCCAGAAAGGCGAAACACAGCAGGAATGAGGTTGGAATTGCAAAGCCCACCAGCAGAGCCGCGCGGGTCCCAAGCGAAGCCAGAACAACGATCATTACCAGAGCGATAGCGGTCAGAACCGAGCCTTCGAGCTGGCGAACCATCGAATCGACAATGCGGCTCTGGTCATTTGAGGTGCCAAGTTGGATGGCCGCCTGCATATCGGCGGGCCACTTGGCTTGTGCGGTGGCAATGGTCTGTTTCACGCCATCAACCGTGTCGATCAGGTTAAAACCCTTGCGCTTTACCACCTGCAGCGCGACGGTCTGCTCTCCGTTGAAACGGGCAGTCCCTTCGCGGTCTTCGAAGGTATAGTTGACCTGCGCCAGTTCACCCATTGTGACGACCCGGTCGCCATTAACCTTGACTGGCAAATCATAAACATCCTGCGCAGTTTTGAAGGATGATGGGATCTTTACCGAGAATGCGCCCTGTTCCGTTTCGACTTCACCGGCTGCAATCAATTGGTTGTTATTGCGAACTACGTCGATAAGTTCAGCTGCGGTAACATTGTACGCCTCAAGTCGCAGAGGGTCGATGATCACCTCTAGCAACTCGTCCCGATTGCCCGCGATGCCGGCTTCCAGAACGGAGTCCATGGCCTCGAGGTCATCCTGCAAGTCCTTGGCGACGCGCGCCATTGTGCGTTCCGGGACCGCCCCTGTCAGGTTGACGATTACAATGGGGAATTCCGAAAAATTGACCTCGGTGATCGTGTATTGCTCGGCTCCGTCGGGGAACTCGCCCTGGGCAGTGTTCATCGCGTCACGCACATCGGCGATGGTGGCGGACTTATCCCACCCGAACTCGAACTCCATCAGGATGCCGGCGTAGCCCTCGGCGGCGGTTGCTGTCATCTTATCCAGCCCGTCGAGATCGGCCATCTCGGTTTCCATAGGCTTGACAAGAAGATTTTCGCTGTCCTCAGCTGAAATGCCCGGGAACTGGACCGATACGAACAGCATCGGGATATCGATGTCCGGTTCGCCTTCTTTCGGCAGGTTCACATAGGCAAACCCACCAATCACAATCGATATAGCGATAAAGGCCAGAACCATTCTGGCCCGGCCGGCGGCCCAACTGACGATTCCGGTCATTTCGCGGCTTCCTGATATGTAGGCTCGACGATGACGCCACGGGTCACGAATTCCTGCCCGACAACGATGATGTCCACAGTTTCCAGCAGCCCACCGACCCAAACGCCTTCCGCGGTGTCACGCAGAAGAACAATGGGTTGGAAATCGACCACGTTGCCTTGGCCAACGACGCGAACACCGAGTTGACCGCTATTGTTCAAAGTCAGCGCTGATTGCGGTAGGAAATGCGCCTTGGCTCCGGCGGCCGAAATGCTGATGTCGGCGGTCTGACCGTCCCGAATGGCCAGTTCCGGGTTGGGAACGGTGATCTCGACCTCGAAGGTACGGGTAGTTTCATCGGCGGAACGGCTCAGGAATGTCACGCGACCGGCGACTTGCAGACCGGTTACCAATTGCGCTTTGGCCTCGGAGCCAACAATCACTCGGTTAACTTCGGTTTCAGGAACAAACCCAACCAGCTTGATCGGGTCCAGTTGGATAACGGTCGCGCATAGCGAGCCGGGCTGCATCAGGCTGCCCAATTCGGCGGTGTCGCTTTCCAGAAGGCCTTTGAATGGGGCTTCGATTGTCTGGCGGTCAATTTCGCGTTCCGCTGCTTTGACTTCGGCCGTTGCGGCTTCGATCCCGGCGCGGGTGGCCTCAAGGCCGGCTTCAGCAGTTTTGATGCCAGCCTCAGCGGTCCTCATGGAGGCCTCGCTTGAGATTCTGCGTGTTTCCGATCCAAACCCGGAATCGGACAGCTTGTTTGCGGCTGTCAGGTTGATCTCGGCCTCGGCAACGCGCGCATGTGCTTCTTCCAGACGGGCTTCGGCTTCTGGAATGCGGCTTTCGGCCTCCAGCTTAGCAGCCTTGGCTTCGGCCAAACTGGCGGGGCGGGTGCCCGGGTCCAGCTCGCACAGGAGATCGCCAGCTTCGACGAACGTACCTTTGCGTTTGGGTTCAGAGATGACAGTCGAAGTGGTTTCGGCCAGAACTTCGACCTGGCGGTTGGCCTTGGTCTGGCCTCGCAACAGTACGGCGCTGTCAATTTCGCGTGCGGTTGACCTAAGGGCAACTACGCCAATCAACGACTGATTCACGTTCGCTATGTCGCCGGATTCGCCGGCAGCTTCGGGGCTGGCCTCGGCTTCAGCGCGTCCGGCAAAGGCGAACAGGGTGTCTCGTTCAAAAACCAACAAAAACAAAATAACAATCACCAAAGCGGCGTTTGCCAATGAAATCAAGCGCATGCAGGACAACTCCCAGAATTCTTTGCCACGTCATATTTGGCGGTCATGCTAGAAAGTGGGGACGATTATGTACCGTTTCCACACTAAACTGAATAGTTCGGTTTAATTTTTTCTACAAGAGCGGAGGCCCCCGGCTGGATTGTGGAAAATCGGGCTCTTGGCTTGGCGATTGCGCCGGGGTATGACATGGCGCCATACACCAAGGATGCAGCCCCGGAGGGCAGGGATGAGCGACGTCGACAGTTTTATTGATGAGGTGACCGAAGAGGTGCGCCGCGACCGACTGTTTCTGCTGTTGCGCAGATGGGGTTGGGTCGGTGTGCTTGCGGTTGTCCTGATCGTGGGCGGTGCTGCGTTCAACGAAGTACGCAAGTCGCGCGCAACCAGTCAGGCGCAGAATTTGGGTGATTCAATCCTGGCGGCGCTGGCACAGAATCAGTCGGATGACCGGGCCGCCAGCCTTGCCGCCGTCGAAACGCAATCGCCGGGTGGGGATGCGGTTCGCAACATGTTGTTGTCGGCCTCTCAGCTTGAGGCCGGATCAGAGCCGGATGCGGTCGCCAGTCTGAACGCCGTTGCATCGCAAGGGGATCTACCGGAAATTTATCGTGCGATCGCAGCGTTCAAGGCGCTGCTTTTGCAAAGTGACACTATGCCGGCAGCCGATCGTCGCGTTCAATTTGAAGCGCTGGCCGCACCGGGTGCGCCGCTGCGGTTGCTGGCCGAGGAACAACTGGCCCTGATTGATGTGTCCGAAGGCAATGTTGAAGCGGCCATCACGCGGTTGCAGACTTTGCGGCAGGACGCAGAGGTTGGCGTGGATTTGCAGCAGCGTGCAGCTCAGTTGATTGTGGCACTTGGTGGCGAACCAGAGCCACTGGTAGCCCAGCAGGGCTGATCTGGTGACGGCAAGAAAAATCACAGGCGAGTTCGGAATATCATGGTAGCAAGTCTATTCTCCCGTATTGGATTGCCGCTGGCAGCCCTTTCCCTGACCATGGTCGCTGCCTGTCGCGAGCCCGAAGTCATTTTGCCGGGGCCGCGTGAAGATATTCGTCCCGCTATCGATTCCGAAACAGTGGAAATCCGCGGTTCGAAACCGATCAGTTTGCCTGCCCAAAAAGCCAATGCAAGTTGGCCGCAAAGCCCGGGTACGGCTGCGTTCCGTACGACCAACGCACAGTTGCGCACCACGCCGCAGCGTGTCTGGTCCGCATCCATCGGTAAGGGCGACTCGCGCAAGCAGCGGATCACAGCCGACCCCGTTGTGGCTGGTGGGTTGATCTATACGCTGGATGCAGGGGCAACGGTGTCCGCTGTGTCGCCGCAAGGGCAGCTCGTTTGGGACACCGATCTGATTCCACCAAGTGATGGCGACTCGGACGCCACCGGTGGCGGCTTGGCGTACGACAATGGTGTGCTTTATGTCTCTTCGGGTTATGGCCGACTGACAGCGCTGGATGCCAAAACCGGTACAGTTCGCTGGCAAAAGAGGTTGAACGCAACCGGCAGCGGCGCGCCGTTGGTCAGCAACGGGCTGCTGTATCTGGTCGCCGGTGATGAAACCGGGTGGGCAGTCAACACTAAGGACGGCCGCATAGCCTGGCAAATTCAGGGCATCCCAAGTGTCGGCAACGTTTTGGGCGCGCCCGCGCCAGTTATCGCATCAGATTTTTCCGTATTCGCCTTTGGCTCGGGGGATATCTCAGCGACGTTCCGTCGAGGAGGTATTCGCCGCTGGAACGCTTCTGTCGCCGGCGGACGTCGTGGACGAGCAGCGGCGCAAATCGTCGATGTGACCGGCGGACCGATGGTGGTGGGCGACAAGATTTATATCGGCAACCATTCCGGGCGCACGGTCGCGTTTGACGCAAATTCCGGCGAACGGATTTGGACCGCAGACGAAGGGGCCGTCGATACGGTCTGGGCCGCAGGAAACAGCATTTTCCTGATTAGCGACCGCAGCCAACTGGTGCGGCTGGACGCGGCAACCGGAGCGATTGTCTGGGCGCAGGACCTGCCGGGCTTTGTCAAAGACAAGCCGGGGCGCCGTGGGCCGATCTATGCGCATTACGGGCCGATCATGGCGGGCGGGCGCATCGTTATTGCCTCGAACGACGGCTATATTCGGTTCTTCAGCCCGGTTGACGGCACGCTGGTTCACCGCGTCGAAGTGCCAGGTGGCGCGACGACGGCGCCGGTTGTGGCCGGACAGACGCTGTACGTTGTGTCGACCAAAGGTGATTTGCACGCTTTCCGTTGACCACAAGATGCGCTAAAGGGCGCGTCTGAGTCTTGAAAGTTGAGTATCATGTCGCTGACCCTCGCCATCGTGGGGCGCCCGAATGTGGGCAAATCCACCCTGTTCAATCGCCTTGTGGGCAAACGTCTGGCCTTGGTCGACGACCAACCCGGCGTGACACGTGACCTGCGCGAAGGCGAAGGGCGCTTGGGTGATCTGCGCTTTACGGTGATTGACACTGCAGGCCTCGAGGACGCAACCGATGACAGCCTTCAGGGCCGCATGCGCCGCCTGACCGAGCGGGCAGTGGATATGGCCGATGTTTGCCTGTTCATGATTGACGCGCGCGTCGGGATCACACCAACCGATGAGATGTTTGCCGAGATTCTGCGCAAACGCTCCAAACACGTGATCCTTGCTGCCAACAAGGCCGAAGGAAACGCGGCGGACGCCGGCGTGCTGGAAGCCTATAATCTGGGTCTGGGTGAACCGGTTCGCCTGTCGGGCGAGCATGGCGAGGGGATGACGGATCTTTATTCTCAGCTTATGCCGTTAGCCGACGCGGCCGAGGAAAAGGCCGTCGACGATGCCCCGGAGACTGATATTGAATTGGACGAGGATGGAGAGGGCGAAACGCCACTGATCACCGCCGCCAAACCGCTACAGGTGGCTGTCGTCGGGCGCCCGAACGCCGGTAAATCCACGTTGATCAACAAGATCGTTGGCGAAGACCGTCTGCTGACCGGCCCCGAAGCCGGGATTACACGCGACGCGATCAGCCTGCGCCTAGACTGGGCGGACCCGGACGGGGAAAGCACGCCCATGCGTATCTTCGATACCGCCGGGATGCGCAAAAAGGCCAAGGTGCAGGAAAAGCTGGAAAAGCTCTCGGTTTCGGATGGTTTGCGCGCGGTGAAGTTCGCCGAGGTTGTGGTGGTTCTGCTGGACGCCGCGATTCCGTTCGAACAGCAGGACCTGCGCATTGCCGACCTGGCTGAGCGTGAAGGCCGCGCTGTCGTTGTCGCCATCAACAAATGGGACATTGAAGAAGACAAGCAAGAAAAGCTGCGGGATCTAAAAGAGTCGTTCGAGCGTTTGCTGCCGCAGTTGCGAGGCGCGCCTTTGGTGACGGTTTCGGCAAAGACGGGTCGGGGGCTGGAACGTCTGCGTGCCGCCATCCTGCGTGCGCATGACGTCTGGAACCGCCGCGTTCCGACAGCTGCGTTGAATCGTTGGCTGACGGCAATGCTGGAACAGCACCCGCCGCCAGCGCCACAGGGCCGCCGGATCAAACTGCGCTATATGACTCAAGCCAAGACCCGCCCACCTGGGTTTGTGGTCATGTGTTCGCACCCTGACAAGATGCCGGCCAGCTATACGAGGTATCTGGTCAATGGCCTGCGCGAAGATTTCGATATGCCCGGCACTCCGATCCGTCTAACTTTGCGCGGCCAGGGGGACAAGAACCCCTACAAGGGACGCCGCAAGAAAAACGCGGGTGCATTGGCCAAACATCTCAAAGGCCGCGCGTAACTGCGCCAATTTTCAGCATTTTTGTCTGAGGGGCGTGACAGCCCCATTTCCCCGCGCTAGCATTCACTGGCGTGCATCTGTTTCGCGCGCATATTATTTCATGCGGAACTTCCGCACCCGTTTTTGACAACCATTGGACCTAACCAACGTGGGGAGCGGCTGGATGGATCTGAGGGAATACACAAGGCACTACGCGGTTCAGGACAACAGATTGGCCGCGCTTAGCTATTTTGGAACCTTCGCGGTGTATTTCACATCACTTGCGCTGGCGATTGCCTATGTGGATCGCTGGTACGTCATGATCCCGGCCGGGATCGTCTTTGCCTTTTCTGCGGTGCGCCTCTACGTGCTACAGCACGACTGCGGACATCACTCTTTGTTCGAAACGCGTGCCCAGAACGAATGGGCCGGGCACGGGCTGTCGCCGTTCACCTTTGCTCCGTTCGAAGTGATGAAGCAGAACCATAATCTGCATCACGCAGGTATTGGCAATCTGGAGCATCGCGAAACCGGCGAAATCCACACCATGACTCTGCGAGAATGGAACGCGGCTGATTGGAAAACGCGCTTGTTTTACAGGCTTTACCGCAACCCGTTCATCCTGGTTCCAGCAGGGGCACTGTTCACCTATTTCATTCGCTACCGCTGGCCCAAGAATACGGTGCGGTTTGGCGTCAAAGGCGTTTTGCTGCACAATCTGTCGATCATCGTTTTTCTTGGCCTTCTGTATTTGATCGCAGGCACAACAGGTATTTTGGTTTGGTTAGTGTTTTCGCTGCTGGGCGGGATGCTGGGGGTGTTTCTGGTCTACCTGCAGCATAATTTCGAGGACACTTATTGGGATCGTCGCCCGGATCTGGACCCAAAACTGGCAGCGCTGCAGGGATCATCCGCGTTGGATTTTGGGTGGTGGTTCGACAATGCGGTCGCTTGCATCACGCTGCATGACATCCACCATTTCAATGCCCGCATTCCGTCGTACCGGCTGCGTGCGTGCCACTATAACCTTCCGCCAGAATTTACGCCGCGTCGGATTAAATTCCCCGAGGCCGTCGCGGCATTGAACCTGAAACTGTGGGACGAGGACGCCAAGCGGCTTGTGCCGTTTCCCAGAAAGGATCAATCCGGTAATCTTGCACACAGTAATTGACCAAATGGCCCGCATCTCTGGGCGCAGGCTTGTGAGAGAGTGTATCCAGTATACATAGGACAACGCAGGGAAAATCAGAAAGGACAAAGAATGACCGCAGTGACCGCAATAAAAGGCGTCGGAGAAGGGCTTGCAAAGTCGTTGTCTGCCAATGGTTTCAAAACCGCCGAAGCCGTAGCCAAAGCAACCCCCGCTGCACTGGTCAAAGTCCCCCGTATCGGCACAGCCCGCGCGGCCAGTTTGATCGCAGCTGCGAAAGTGGCGACAGCGGCTAAACCGACGGCGGCAAAACCCGCGGCGGCCAAGCCTGCCGCTAAGCCTGCGGCCAAGCGGACTGCTGCGACAACAGCAACGCGCCGCGCGCCTGCCAGAAAAACTGCGCCGCGCCGACCCGCGGCGCGCAAGACCATTGCCGCCGCTGCAGCCGAGAAACGGGCGGAGGAGGCTGCACGCAAAGCGGCGGAGGAGAAAGCCGCAGCCGCATTGGCAGCAGCCAAGGCTAAGAAGAAGGCAAAGGCAAAAGCCAAGGCTGAAAAGGCCGCAAAAAAGCTGCAGGAGATGGAAGCAGTCTTCTCGAAAGCCAAGGACAAAGTGAAGGCCAAGGCGAAGAAAGATAAGAAGAAAGACAAAAAGGACGGCAAGAAAAAGGCCGACAAATCGGACAAAAAGAAAGACAAGAAGAAGGGTAAGAAAAAGGCGAAGAAGTAAGGCTTCTCCGCCTGGTAGTTTCTTGAACCGGTGCCCTATTGGGCTCCGGTTTTCTTTATGCCAGCGTTCCGTCCAACTGCAGCGTCAACTTGCCGCCCAGGTAATGGGACAGAACCTCGGGCAAGGTAACGGTGCCGTCTGCATTCTGGCCGTTTTCCAGCACAGCGATCAAACAGCGCCCAACGGCCAGACCTGATCCGTTCAGCGTGTGGACGTATTCCGGTTTGCCGCCACCTTCGGGACGGAAGCGCGCGTTCATCCGGCGCGCCTGGAATTCACCGCAGGTCGAGACCGAGCTGATCTCGCGGTACGTATCCTGACCCGGCAGCCAGGCCTCGATATCAAAGGTCCGGCGCGCGCCAAAGCCCATGTCCCCAGTGCACAGAATCACCGTACGATACGGGATGCCCAGTTTTTCCAGAATGCCCTCGGCACAGCGCAGCATACGTTTCTGTTCGTCGTCGGACTTGTCGGGATGTGTGACTGAGACCATCTCGACCTTTTCAAACTGGTGCTGACGCAGCATTCCACGCGTGTCTTTGCCTGCCGATCCAGCCTCGGACCGGAAGCACAGGGAATGTGCCGTATAGCGGCGGGGCAGGTAATTTTCCTCGATCATCGTGTCGTTGACGATGTTGGTCAGCGAAACCTCAGAGGTTGGGATCAGCCACCAGCCCTCGCGGGTCTGATAGCTATCCTCGCCGAACTTCGGCAACTGGCCGGTGCCTTGCATCATTTCGGACAGAACCAGAACCGGGCCGTTTACCTCGGTCAGCTCGTTTTCGTTAATGTGCGTGTCCAGCATGAACTGCGCCAAGGCGCGGTGAACGCGGGCGACGCCGCCGGACAGCAGCACAAAGCGCGAGCCAGACAGTTTTGCCGCTGTTTCGAAATCCATGCCGTTTTGAACAGCCTCGATTTCGAAATGCTCTTTAGGTGCAAAATCCAACTCTCGCGGAGTGCCCCATCGGTTGACCTCGACATTGTCGTTCTCATCCGCACCTTCAGGCACGTCCTCAGCGGGCAGGTTCGCGATGCGGATCAACTGATCAGTCAGCAACGCGTCCAGGTCCTTGGCCTCGGTTTGCATCCGAGAGATTTCGGCCTTTTTTTCAGCGACCAGCGCGCGCAGACGCTGAAATTCAGCTTCGTCACCGCGTGCCTTGGCAGCGCCAACTTCCTTGCTGGCCTTGTTCTGTTCGGCTTGCGCCGTTTCCGCGGCCAAAATCTTGGCCCGGCGGCTTTCGTCCAGCCTTAACAAATCTGACGACACCGGCGCGTCCCCACGGCGCGCAAGTGCGGCGTCGAAGGCGGCTGGGTTTTCGCGAATGGCGCGGATGTCGTGCATGGTTCAGATCCTTAAATGCGTGAATCACTGAAACCGCTTATGCACCATCTGAAAGGCAGGGTGTAGCGCCGGTTACGACTTATCGGCGTCCGCGTGTGTTTCATGCGCCAGATGGCCATCCCAATGCTCGGTCGGGATCTTGGGATCAGGCGGATCAGCCATGTAAGAAGGCGTCATGATTTGCACACCGTTTTCATTGAACACGGCCACGATATTGCGATGCAGGTCCGACCGGATTTTCGGAATTATACTGCCTCGGGTCGTGTAGCCGTTGATCTGGTAATTGATCGCGTAGTCCGCCAATGCCGTCCACAAAACAAAAGGTTCCGGTTTGGCCTTGATACCCTTGGTCCGGTTGGCGGCCTCGATCAACATCGCCTCGACCTTTTCCGGTGGCTCTTCGTAACCAATGCCGACCGTAGTGTGCAGCAGCAGTCCGCTTCCATCGGTCTTCTTCGAGAAGTTGACCACGTCCGAGTTCATAAGTTGCGCATTTGGGATCGAGATCAGCTCGTTCTTGATGGATTTCAGATGCGTCTCCATCAGCTTGATCTGAACCACGTCACCTATGTGATCGCCGATTTGAATGCGATCCCCAATTGAAGTCGAACGGCGGTAGATCACGAACAGGCCGGCCAACATGTTTGACACCACTGAATTGGCGCCAAGCGACAGCATCGCGCCCACGAGAATGGTCAATCCTTGGAATGCAGCCGAGTCCGATCCAGGGATGTAGGGGACCGCGAAGACCAAGGCGATTAGGATCACCACAACACGGGCTATGTTGAAGGTTGGGCTGACCCAGTGTTTTTCGAAATCGCCCATATCGAATGAACCCGCTTCGACAGCGTCAAAAAACACCCGCATCCCCTTGATGATGTACATCGTTACCCAGGCGATCAAACCCAGCATGATCATGTTGGGGATGTAGCTGATAACGCCTTTGAAGATCAGCAGGACAGGCTCTGTCAGGTAGGTCAGCAGAAGCTGGGCGAAATAGCGGGTTTCGGCGAAGGCCAGCAGAACAAACGAAAGGTAGTAGTAGAAACCCAGGAAGAAGATGATGAGCAGAACAAAACTCAGCCCGTACCGGACGAGCGCTGCAATCGCCTCAGCCTGAACGCTTTTGGCCGTCGCGGTTTCCACGTCTTTAAGATGACGCGAGACAAACTTCAGTGTCTTCCTTCGTATCCGACGGTGCAACCAGAGGATCGCAACGACAAACGCAACAAACCCCAAGGTCCATGCGGCGGCCTCGATCGCACCGGAAACGCGCGCCTGTTCGGTGCGGTTGGAGCGATAGGATTCAATGGATTGTTTGATCGCGTCCCCGTGTAAAACACTCAGAACACTCAGTTCCATTTGTTCCAATTCGGCGTCAGCTTCGGTAACGATCGAGATTCTCTCACCATCAGCCAGTGTCCAGATACCAAACTCGGTTTCTTCGTATGTGATCTCGACCTTGGGCGTGTCCGAGGCTTCGGCGACTTCGACAATCTTGTTCTGAACAATCTCCGCTCGTTCGGGGGCGGGCAGGGCACTAGACCCACGGACCCGGAACAACACGTCTCCGTCCACTATAACCGGGGCGACGAAGGCATCCGATTCCGTACCCTCAGAAGCCGCCGGCTCGGCCGGTGTTTCCTGTGCCGACACAGCGTCTGAGAGCCAAAGACTGGCAGCCAGCGCTGTCACAAAATAAGCCAACAAAAGGAAGGGCTTGAATTGTCGTGTCATATGTCCCCCTTAGCCCAAACTATACCCAGTTTCGGTGACCTGCCTAGGACATATCTGCAACGCCTGGCTTGTTCTTTGCACACTGTGGTCAGATCCCGGTGGAGTTCGGCGCGGCCTTCGCTTGCAAAGGCGCAACTCAGAGCATAGGTTCTCGCCAAATTTGCGGAGCTTCTCCGCAGCACCAAAACAAAGGAATATCCCATGGAAGGTGGCGCAATCGCCCAGTTTCTCCCGCTGATCCTGATCTTTGCGATCATGTATTTTCTGCTCATCCGCCCTCAGCAGAAAAAGATGAAGCAGCATCAGGCCATGGTCGAGGCAGTGCGCCGCGGCGATCAGGTCGTCACCCAGGGTGGATTGATCGGCAAGGTGTCCAAGGTCAAGGAAGGCGACAACGAGATCGAAGTTGAAATCGCCGAGGGTGTGAAGGTTCGTGTGGTCAAATCGACCATTGCGCAGGTTCTGAACAAAACCGAACCTGCGAAGTAACTTCGCGCGATAATTCCTTGAAAAGGCAGGGTAATGCTGCAAATTGATACCTGGAAGCGGGTTCTGATCTGGTCGGTCTGCGTGATCGGCCTGCTGATGGCCCTGCCGAATGCGTTTTATACGCGCGTCGAGCAATCCAACGATGCCAAGGCCGCAATCGAGCTTGGCATCGACACTCCTGAAATGCAGGCCGAGGCGGCGCAATGGCCGAACTGGCTGCCGTCGTCCTTGGTCAATCTTGGCCTTGATCTGCGCGGTGGCGCGCATTTGCTGGCTGAAGTTCAGGTCGGTGATGTGTACGAATCCCGGATGGAGGCAATGTGGCCCGAAATCCGCGATGCGCTGCGAGATGAACGCGCCACGGTTGGCACCATTCGGAAACAAGATTCCGCTCCGGACGAGATTCGGGTGCGCATCAGTCAGCCCGAGGGCATGTCGCGTGCGTTGGAAGTTGTGCGCGGTCTGGCCCGTCAGGTGCAGACCCTGACAGGGGTAGGTGCGACCGATATCGAGGCGCGGGCTGAAGGTGACACAATCGTCGTTCAATTGTCCGAGGCGGAAAAGCTGGCCTCAGACGACCGAACCGTGCGCCAGTCGCTTGAAATTGTGCGCCGCCGTATTGACGAAGTCGGTACACGTGAACCCACAATCCAACGCCAGGGTGCGGATCGTATCCTGATTCAGGTGCCAGGTATCGGCAGCGCTGGTGAACTGAAGGAGATCATCGGCACCACTGCTCAGCTGACGTTCAACCCGGTTGTGGGGCGGGGTACCAACCCGGACGCAGTGCCGGGGATTGGCGAAAAGGTCCTCCCCTCTATCGACGAAACCGGCTTGTTCTATACGGTCGAGTCGGCTTCGGTCGTCACCGGTGAAGAGCTGGTGGACGCGCAGCCGGCCTTCGATCAGAACGGTCGCCCGGCGGTCAGCTTCAGGTTCAATACATCGGGAGCGCGCAAGTTCGGCGACTATACGCTGGAAAACATCGGCCAGCCTTTCGCAATCATTCTTGATGATGAGGTCATCTCGGCCCCTGTCATTCAAAGCCACATTCCAGGCGGCTCGGGCATAATCACCGGCAACTTCACCGTTGAAGAAAGTACCAATCTGGCAGTTCTGTTGCGCGCAGGTGCTTTACCAGCGGGGCTGGAGTTCCTCGAGGAACGGACCATTGGTCCGGAATTGGGTCAGGACAGCATTGATGCCGGCAAGGTCGCGACGATCGTAGCCTTTGCCGCAGTGCTGGTTTTCATGGCGCTCAGCTACGGCCTGTTTGGTATCTTTGCCAACATCGCTCTGATCATCAACGTGGGCCTGCTGTTTGGCCTGCTGTCCCTGATCGGAGCGACCCTGACACTGCCTGGTATCGCTGGTATCGTACTGACGGTTGGTATGGCGGTGGATGCCAACGTGCTGATCTTTGAGCGGATCCGAGAAGAATTGAAATCCGCAAAGGGCCCTGCACGCGCCATCGAGTTGGGTTATGAAAAAGCACTCTCGGCTATCCTGGATGCGAACGTCACAACGTTCATCACCGCCGTGATCTTGTTTGCAATGGGCAGCGGCCCGGTACGCGGTTTCGCAATTACGTTGGGTCTTGGTATTCTGACCTCGGTCTTCACCGCGATCTTCGTGACGCGTTTGATGATCGTCATCTGGTTCGAACGCCGCCGCCCGAAAACGATCGAGGTTTGATCATGAGACTGAAACTCGTACCCCAGAACACCTCGTTCGATTTCTTCAGCCGCTGGAAGATCTGGCTGGGAATCTCAGCCCTTATGATGATCGTGGCCTTCACGTCCTTCATGCTTCAGGGCCTGAACTTCGGTATCGACTTCCGGGGCGGTACCACGATCAGAACTCAAAGTGCAGAAGTCGTGGATGTTGGTGCTTATCGCGAAGCCATTGCGCCGCTGGAATTGGGCGACGTGACCATTACTGAGATTTTCGATCCCACTTTTGGTGAGGACGAAAACGTCGCGATGATCCGCATTCAGGCGCAAGCCGATGCCGAGGCTGTGTCGGCCGCAACGGTGACTGCCGTGGAAGAGGCGCTCAAAATCGCTGCGCCAGATATTCAGTTTGTGTCCGTCGAATCTGTCGGCCCCAAGGTCTCGGGCGAATTGATCCAAACGGCGGTGATCGCAGTGGTGCTCGCTATTGGCGCGGTGCTTGTTTACATCTGGCTGCGCTTCGAATGGCAGTTCGCTTTGGGCGCTGTGGCCGCGCTGGTACATGACGTGATCCTGACAATTGGGATTTTCTCGGAACTGCAAATCCGGTTCGACCTGGCTATCATCGCCGCGCTGTTGACCATCGTTGGCTATTCGCTGAACGACACTGTGGTCGTGTTCGACCGCGTCCGCGAGAACCTGCGGAAGTACAAGAAGAAGGACCTCAAAGAGGTTCTGAATATCTCGATCAACGAAACACTCAGTCGAACAGTAATGACCTCGGTTACCACCCTGTTGGCTCTGATCTCGCTCTATGTGCTGGGCGGGGACGTGATCCGCGGCTTTGTCTTCGCGATGATCTGGGGCGTGATCGTGGGGACATACTCTTCGGTCTTTGTGGCCTCGACCATCCTGCTGTGGTTGGGCGTCAAACGCGACTGGTCGAAGCCGTCAAACAACGCGGGCAACCAGTTCGCAAATGTGGACGCCTGATCTGCTCGGCCAGTCCCCCACGGGGCTGGCCGTTATCGTTTTGGCAGCGACTCTGGGCGGGATCGTACGCGGGTTCTCCGGCTTTGGGACCGCGTTGGTTTTTCTACCTTTGGCCACCCCATTCCTTGGTCCGTTCGGAGCGTTGATCGGATTGACGGTCATGGACATCTTCGGGCCTCTCCCTAACCTCCGTCGGGCGTGGCGTGCCGTTGACCGTGGCGATCTGATGCGACTGTTGTTGGGTTGCGCTTTGGTCCTGCCAATTGGCTTGTGGATACTTACGCAGGTCGAGCCAGAGGTTTTTAGATACGCCGTCAGTATCCTCGCCCTGTTTATGCTTGCGATTCTGATTCTAGGACTGCGCTATCAAGGGCGCGTGCGACGTACGATGGTGACGGCGATCGGTGGAGCTGCAGGGTTTCTCGGCGGGGTTGCTGGGCTGCCTGGGCCGGCGGTGATCCTGTTCTACATGTCCCGTCCACTGCCGGTTGAGGTCATTCGGGCCACCATCCTGCTATTCCTATTTGGTTTCGACTTTCTGATTTTCGGTTTCCTGACCAGCATGGGGCGGGTGACCCTTGATAGTGTTGTGCTGGGGTTGGCTCTGTCTGTCCCGAACCTTTTGGGCAATTGGCTGGGCGGCTGGTTGTTCAATCCGGAAAAAGAAAAGGTTTATCGCACCGCAGCCTATGTGATGATCGCGCTTGCCGCCTTGTCCGGCTTGCCGCTTTGGGGCATAGAAGACATCCATGCGGTTGAATGAGATCACATATAACGGCGCATCACCCGTCGACGGGTACGGACCAGGTTTTTTCCGTATCAGTGGCCGGGTTTATGAAGGCTCGGTTCTGACTGGACCTTCGGGTACCGCCAGCTGGGGTGGATACGACGACCCGACGCCCTTACTTGGACTGGCCGCGCAGGTGGATGTCATCTTGATCGGAACGGGCACTGAGTTGGCCCATATCCCCACAGCGCTTCGATCAGCGCTTGAGCAAGCGGGCATGGGGGTTGAGATCATGAACTCGCCGGCAGCCTGTCGCACTTACAATGTTCTGCTCTCTGAAGGGCGTCGCATAGCGCTGGCTATGCTTGCCACCTGACGGGTTCCTCTTCATCTGGGTGAAAGTATCCCGGGGAGCGCGAGGGCTTGGCCGTTCGCATTTAAGGTTATCCAATCGCAGAATGGGTGTCGCCCTGCGTCAAATCCCGCCTTTTGCCCCTATGCGCAATAAGATAAGCGGGGCCGTATGACACTGACCGTAACCGATCTTGCCATCACCCGTGGGGGCATCCCAGTGCTCGAAGGGCTGAGTTTTTCGCTAAAACCCGGACAGGCATTGATCCTGCGCGGACCAAACGGGATTGGCAAAACTACCTTGTTGCGCACGCTGGCAGGGCTGCAACCACCGCTGAGCGGAACAATTGACGGGGCCGAGGATCGTATCGCCTATGCCTCACATTCCGATGGATTGAAACCAACTCTGACGGTTGTCGAAAACCTGACCTTCTGGGCCTCGGTTTTTGGTACTGATGACATTCAGTCCGCATTGGATGCCTATGAGCTGAACGAACTGTCGGATCGTCACGCCGGCAACCTGTCCGCCGGGCAGAAACGCCGGCTTGGACTGGCCCGAATGCTGGTCACCGGAAGGCCGATCTGGATGCTGGACGAACCGACTGTGTCACTGGACAAGGATGCTGTTCAGATGTTCGCCGACGCCGTTCGTGCGCATCTGGGGCAGGGCGGATCGGCCCTGATCGCCACTCACATCGACCTGGGTTTGGACGGCGCGGTTTTGGATGTGGGCCCAAACAAGGCCAAACCGAAACCCATCGACGACTTTGACGGAGGCTTCCTGTGATCGCCTTGCTGCTGCGCGACCTGAAACTCGCCTTCCGTGCTGGCGGCGGTTTTGGCTTGGGCCTTGCGTTCTTTCTGATCGTGACCGTCCTGGTGCCATTTTCAGTAGGCCCGCAATCGTCATTGCTGTCGACCATTGCACCGGGTGTGCTTTGGCTGGGCGCTCTTCTGGCCTGCCTGTTGTCGCTTGACCGGCTGCTGGCGCTGGATTGGGAAGACGGATCGCTTGACCTGTTGGCCACGGCGCCCTTGCCGCTTGAGGCCGTCGTATCGATTAAGGCTCTGGCCCACTGGCTTACCACGGGATTGCCTTTGGTTTTGGCCGCACCCTTTCTGGGCGTGTTGCTGAACCTGCCGGTGCCCGGGTTTTTCTGGCTGGTGATATCGTTGCTAATCGGCACCCCGGCCATGAGCGTGATCGGTACTTTTGGTGCGGCGCTGACTGTGGGATTGAAGCGCGGCGGACTGCTTTTGTCACTTCTGGTTCTGCCGCTTTATGTCCCAACGCTGATTTTCGGAGCCGAGGTCGCCCGCCGTGGTGCCACAGGGATGGAAACGCAAACCCCGCTGTTGATGCTGGCGGGGATCACCGCTGCCACGATTGCGCTGCTGCCCTTTGCCAGCGCAGCTGTGCTGCGGATCAACCTTCGGTAACGCAGTCACACTTTGACTGATGTCAATTGAGAACGAACACGAGTCGGACTAAATAGAGCCCATGTCTATCGCAGCCAAAGCCAATACCCTCTGGGAATACGCCAACCCGCGCAAATTCCTCGCCACCAGCGAGCGGGTGTTGCCGCTCTTCTGGATTTCCTCCTTGGTGTGTCTGGTCGTCGGACTGACCTGGGGCTTTTTCTTCACACCGGATGACTACAAGCAGGGCTCGACCGTCAAGATCATCTACCTGCATGTACCTGCGTCACTGATGGCGATTAATTGCTGGCTGATGATGCTTGCAACCTCGCTGGTCTGGCTGGTGCGACGTCACCATGTCAGCGCGCTGGCCGCGCGGGCTGCGGCGCCGGTTGGGATCGTGATGACCCTGATCGCCTTGGCAACCGGCGCGATCTGGGGGCAACCGATGTGGGGCACCTGGTGGGCCTGGGATCCGCGCCTGACCGCGTTCCTGATCTTGTTCCTTTTCTATTTGGGTTATGTGGCCCTGTGGGAAGCGATTGAAGATTCCGACACCGCAGCCGATCTTACCTCGGTCCTTTGTCTGGTGGGGTCGGTTTTTGCCTTGCTTAGCCGCTATGCTGTGAACTTCTGGAATCAGGGCCTGCATCAAGGGGCGTCCGTGATGCGCGCGGCGGCCGTAACCGGTGCGGATACCGAGGAAAAGGTCAGCAATATCTATTTCTATCCGCTGCTGCTGTGCATTATCGGATTTGTTCTGCTGTTCATTGCGTTGGTTCTGTATCGCACAGGTACAGAAATTAGGGCGCGTCGGATCAAGGCGCTGCTTTCGAGAGAAAGGCTAAACGGATGATCCCTGATCTTGGAAAATACGCTGATGCGGTTTTATGGTCCTATGCGGTCTCGCTCGGGCTGCTGATTGCGTTGATTGTTCTCAGTGTGATGCGTGGCCGCAAGGTGCGGGCGGAAATGAAAAAGGTCGAAAACAGGATGATGCGCAATGGCTAAAATCTCGCCCCTGATGATTGCGCCGCCATTAATTTTTGGCGCATTTGCCGTTTTGGCGGGCATTGGCATGTTCCGGGAAGACCCAAACGCCTTGCCATCGGCGCGCGAAGGACAACCTGCGCCGCCCGTTGTTCTGACCGAGTTTCCGGGCAAGACGTTGTTTGACGATGCGACCCTGCGCGATGGTGAGGTCAAGCTGGTCAACTATTGGGCCAGCTGGTGCGCCCCGTGCAGGGCCGAGCACCCCAACCTTGAGGCGCTATCCGAAGAGGGTATCCCGGTCTATGGCATCAATTACAAGGATCAGCTGAACAACGCCGAAGCGTTTCTGAATGAACTGGGCGACCCTTACGAGGCCATCGGACGGGACGAACAAGGCCGAATGGCGCTGGACTGGGGTTTGTATGGGGTACCTGAAACCTATGTGATCGACGGAGAGGGCACGATCATTTTGCGCTTTGCCGGTCCGATTACACAGCGCGTGATCGAAAGCACGCTGCGGCCAGCACTGGAGAAAGCCGGCCGGTGATCTGAACCATTGCCAAGCGGAGCGTGCCTGCGGCACGCGCTTTAGTCTGGAGCCTGTGGCACTGGCCCAAGAAAAAGCCCCGGCGTTGTTGGTCGGGGCTTTGTTGTTTTAATCTGCCTTGGCGAGGTTCCGCAGCACGTATTGCAGTACGCCGCCGTTTTCGATGTATTCGATCTCAGGCGCGGTATCGATCCGGCATTTCAGCGTGATCGTCTTTTCGGTTCCATCGCTGAAAATGATGGTGCAGGGCACCTCCTGCAGCGGCTCAACCGAGTCCAAGCCATGGATCGAAACGGTTTCGTCACCTGTCAGTCCCAGCGTCTTGCGGGTGTCGCCGCCGGTGAATTCGAACGGGATCACGCCCATGCCAACCAGGTTGGACCGGTGGATTCGCTCAAAGCTTTCCGCAATCACAGCTTTGACGCCCAGTAGGGCCGTGCCCTTAGCCGCCCAGTCGCGCGAGGAGCCCGCACCGTATTGCTCACCGCCAAAAACAACCAGCGGGACGCCCTGTTCCTGATAGGCCATCGAGGCGTCATAGATCGACGTCTGTTCGCCATCAGGCCCTTTTGTGTAGCCACCTTCGACCCCATCGAGCATCTCGTTCTTGATGCGGATATTGGCGAAAGTGCCGCGCATCATGACTTCGTGATTGCCGCGGCGGGAGCCGTAAGAGTTGAACTCGCGCGGCTGCACCTGACGTTCGATCAGGTACTTACCAGCAGGCGACGTACTTGCAAACGATCCGGCCGGTGAGATGTGGTCGGTCGTGACCATGTCCCCAAGAACCGCAAGAACCTTGGCCCCGTCGATGTTCGAGATCGTGCCTGGCTCGGACCCCATCCCCTGAAAATATGGGGGGTTCTGGATATACGTCGAAGTCGGCGGCCAGTTATAGGTTTCCTGTTGCGGAACCTCGACGCTCTGCCACTTTTCGTCACCTTTGAAAACGTCAGCGTATTTGGACTGGAACGCTTCGCGGGTGACCGTTTCCTGAACCAATTCGGCAATTTCGCTTTGGGTTGGCCAGATGTCTTTCATGAAGACGTCATTGCCGTCCTTGTCCTGACCGATCGGCTCGGACGTCAGATCGATATCCATGGTGCCAGCCAGTGCGTAGACCACGACCAGTGGCGGCGAGGCCAGATAGTTGGCCCGCACGTCCGGCGAAATCCGGCCTTCGAAGTTGCGGTTGCCAGACAGAACGGATGTGGCGACCAGATCTCCTTCGGCAATCGCTTCGCTGATTTCCCTCTGGATCGGGCCAGAGTTGCCGATGCAGGTGGTGCAGCCATAGCCGACAAGGTTGAATCCGATGGCATCCAGATGCTGCTGCAGGCCCGCTGCCTCAAGGTATTCAGACACAACCTGTGAACCGGGGGCCAGCGATGTTTTGACCCACGGCTGACGGTTCAAGCCTAGCTCATGCGCCTTTTTTGCGACCAGACCGGCACCAATCATCACATAAGGGTTTGAAGTGTTGGTACAGGAGGTGATCGAGGCGATCACAACCTTGCCCGATTCCATGCCGTAATTTTCGCCCTTGACCACGACCTGCTTGCCCATCGGGCGTTTGAAGGTTTCGGCCATTTCCTTGGTGAAGGCTGCTTTGGCGTCGGTCAGCGCAACATAGTCCTGCGGACGCTTTGGCCCCGAGATTGCGGGAACAATTGTGCCCATGTCCAGCGTCAGAGTGTCGGTGTAAATGGGCGCATAGTTTTCATCGCGCCACAGGCCGTTTTCCTTGGCATAGGCTTCGACCAACGCCAGACGATCCTCATCACGGCCGGTGTTTCGCATGTAGCGCAGTGTTTCGCCGTCGATTGGGAAGAAGCCACAGGTCGCGCCATATTCGGGCGCCATGTTTGCAATGGTCGCGCGGTCGGCCAGCGGCAAGCGGTCCAGACCTTCGCCATAGAATTCGACGAATTTGCCCACGACGCCCTTTTCGCGCAGCATTTCCACGACTTTCAGGACAAGGTCAGTGCCGGTTGTGCCTTCGACCAAAGCGCCGGTCAGCTCAAAGCCTACTACCTCAGGGATGAGCATCGAGATCGGCTGGCCCAGCATCGCGGCTTCGGCCTCGATCCCACCGACACCCCAGCCCAAAACGGCCATACCGTTGACCATCGTCGTGTGGCTGTCGGTACCAACCAGTGTGTCGGGGTAGGCGACATCGTCGCCGTTCTGATCGGTGTCGGTCCAGACAGTTTGTGCCAGATATTCCAGGTTCACCTGATGGCAGATGCCGGTTCCGGGGGGAACAACGCGGAAGTTGTTGAATGCCGACTGACCCCATTTCAGGAACTGATAGCGCTCCATATTGCGCTCATATTCACGGTCCACATTCATCTGGAACGCACGCGGGTTGCCGAATTCGTCAATCATGACCGAGTGGTCGATGACCAGATCAACAGGGTTCAGAGGGTTGATCTTTTGCGCATCACCGCCCAGCCCTTTGATGCCATCGCGCATCGCTGCCAGATCGACAACAGCCGGAACACCGGTAAAGTCCTGCATCAACACGCGCGCAGGACGATACGCGATCTCGCGCGGGTTCTTGCCGCCATTTGTCGCCCATTGGCCAAAGGCTTTGATATCTTCGACCGAGACGGAAAAACCGTCATCCTCGAAACGCAGCATGTTTTCCAGAACCACTTTGAGCGCGGCGGGAAGCCTTGAAAAATCGCCCAGTCCGGCCTCTTGCGCGGCGGGGATGGAATAATATGAAATGGACTTGCCGTTCACGCTTAGGCTGCGGCGTGTTTTGGCGGTGTCTTGTCCGACTTTGATGGGCATCTGTGGCCTCCCTCTGAAATGACTTAGGTCCCGGGATTCGCTAATAGTTATCTGCATCACCAAAGCCTTTGATTCAAGGACCAAGGCAGTGAGCTTGCTGAGTGATGTATACCATTGCACACAAATTTTAAGAGGCGCGATGGTCGCATGTCTCAAGAAACGTTGATTGGAGGTTGAACGGGCTTGCGTTTAGACCGGACAGTACACCCAGTCAAAGGCCCGAGACCTGTAATGTTGAAATCCATTCGTGCAACAGCGCTTATTTCCTTTTTTTTGACCACCGCGGCCATTGCAGAAGGGGACCCGGTTGTCGTTGAGCTTTTTACGTCTCAGGGCTGTTCATCCTGTCCGCCCGCAGATCAACTCATGCACGATTTGGCCAAACGCGATGATGTGATCGGTCTGGCACTGCACGTGGATTACTGGGATTACATCGGGTGGAAGGACGAATATGCAAAACCGGATCACACCTTGCGTCAGCGCACCTATGCGCGGGAAGGTGGTCGGTCGATGATCTATACTCCGCAGATGGTGGTAAACGGGCAGCAGGATGTGGTCGGCGCGCAAGCGCGGGAATTGGATCGCCTGATCAACGCGCATATCAAGGCAGCCCCTCAGGCGTCCGTGACGGCCGTTCGCTCAGGCAATGATGTGTCGGTCGATGTGATGCCGGTCGAGTTGCCGGCCGGAGAAACCTACGACATCCGCGTCGTTCAGTACTCGCCTATGCGCCACGCCTCAATCCGACGCGGAGAGTTGGCCGGACATGAACTGGATTATGCGAATGTTGTCGAGGCCTGGTATACGGCAGGTCAATGGGATGGCGTTGCGCCTCAGGCGTTTTCAGTGGCCGTAGATGCGGATTTGCCGGCCGTCGTCCTGGTGCAAAGGGAAGGGCACGGCCCCATAGTGGCCGCCACTAAGGTCAGGTAATTAGGGCATATCCTCGGGCTGAACTCCCAGACCATTCCAGGCTTTCCAGCGTCGGTGAATCCAGAACCACTGGCCCATATGTTGTCTAACCATGGCCTCAAGATCATCATTGGTGAACTGGGTCATGGTTTTGGGGTCTGTATGCGGCACCGGATCGTGCAGCACGATTTCAAAATCCACACCATTGGGTTGGCGCACCGCGTAGCACGGGATCAGGACGGCATTGTACTTCATAGCCAGTTCTGCGTTCAGAACCGAGGTCACGGCGGGCTTGCCGAAGAATGTCAACTCTTCCCCGCCATGGGCATGCAGATCAGACACGATCGCGATGATCCCGTTTTTCTTGAGTGAGCGGACCATTTCAACCATCCCACGACGTCCTTGTTCGAACATCGGCGAGCCGGTTTTGTGGAACGCTTCAACATACATGTCGTTGAAGTAAGGGTTCGCCATACGGCGATAAAGGCACCCAATCGGGCGACCACTGCGTTCCTGCAAGGCAATACGTGCGGCCAGATAGTGTCCAAAATGGGCGGTGATCATCATGATGGGGCGCCCGTCTGCCACAGCGGCGTCAAATGCCGCAACACCCGAACCACTTACTTTTGCCGTGCTCTGACGCTGGGTGAAACCTTCGGGCGAAAAATGCTCCATGATCGCGCGGCCAGCATTGTCGGGAACGGCGCTGCAGATTCTTTTGACTTCCGCCTCTGACAGGTCCGGGCAGGTTAGTTTCAGATTGTTGCGCACGCGTGTGGTGAAGCCGATCATCGGTGAAAGCCCACGCGCGATTGCACCCATGGTTTTTAGTCGTGTTTCATAGGGCAGCAAACGCATGGCCCCGATAACGCCCTTCATGAACAATCCAGTGATGTAGTATTTTCTAAGCGCTGCGCGGCTTAGTTCCGACTTTTCGACGGGCATGAATAGGTCTCACCGGCTGTTGCGATTTGCCGGGCAAGACATACAAGGCACAATCCGCAACCACAAGCGTTGCAAAACTAGGCCGGGCCCGGGCACGCCTGATCACGCTTGCCAGTCACTCTTCGCTATCCTCTTCAATCAGCGGTATTGCGCCCTCGTCGACCAGCGCACGAATTGCGCCAACTACAAGCGTCATCGCTTCCTCGGCCTCAGACAGTTTCACCTTGTCGCGCTCGGTGATTTCTTCACGCAGGTTATCCGCCATGCGCGTCGACATGTTGGACAGCAGAAAATCGACCGCAGCCTTGTCATCCTCGGCTGTGGCACCGGCCAAAGCGGTGACGAGGTCAGCCTGATCCACCCCCCGCAGAACCGCTGGCACGTCGCGAGGCAAAATGCGGGCCGGGATATGGGCGAAGGTAAAGATCGATCGGCGTACGAGGGCAGCGAAATCGGTGTCTTCCTCGTCCAGAGCCTTCAATAAGCCTTCTCGCGTTGCCGCAGCGGACTGGTTTAAGATCGCGCCGACCCGGACACCGGGGCCATCGGAAAAGGCGGTGGTCGGGCGCCGATCAAGCTGAGCGGCCAGCGACCAGCCAATTCGCTCGACAGCTTCCGGCGTGATGTTAGCGGTTTTCGAAACTGCATAGGTGATGCGGCGTGCGACCGGGCCGGGCAGGTGACCCAGAAGTTGCGCGGCATTCGCGGTTTCTAGCTTGGACAACATCACCGCCGCAATTTCAGTGCTTTCGGCCAGAGCAATGGTGGCTAGATCTTCGGTCGGGATTTCCCGCAGTCGTTGCCACGGATCTCCGATCTGACGTACCCCGGCTTCTTTCCGTAACCGGGCCGCTGTTGCCGGTGTGATCCTATCGCTGACTGCGTCAAGCGCACCGGCCAACCCGTGTGGAAATGACAGGCCGAGACTGTCCAGCGCTTCCGCAAATTCATGTGCAACGGAGGCCAGTGTGACGCGATCTACAAGACCCATTTGACCCAGTTGATGAGTTAGCTTTTCCTGCAAGTCATCGGGCAGTTCTTCCAGCGGGATATCTGCGCCTTCATTCAACAAAAGGCGCACAACCACAGCGGCTTTTTGTCGACTGCTCAGCGCCTTGGGGACGACGCGAGGCGCGTCGTTCTTATCGTCGGCGGCGGGTGTCGAGGTCCCCGGTGCCAGTTGAACCAAAGTGTTTGTGTCCTGCATCTGCCTGTGGTGCCAAGATTCTGTTCCACAGGCAGATTACGGAGAGTCGGGTAAAGAAAGACTGAAGCTTAGTAGCTGTAAGTCAGCCCGGTGCGGATCGCCTCGCGCAGAGACGCTTCGGCCCAGGTGCCTTCTCCGCCGCGCGCCTTGATCTCGCGCCACTGGGCGATGGCAAGATCGGTTTTGCCTTCGGTGACAAAGCCCTGGCCCATATAGCTGCGCGCCAGAATGTTGTCGGGATTTGCCTTAATAGCGTTCGAATAAAAGGCATTTGCCAGGTCAAGCTCACCCATTTTGCGGTATGTGAAGCCCCAATAGGTCAACACGCGATCATCATCCTGATCCATAATGCGCAGGATGTCCTGTGCGTTCTCTAACTGCCCGTCATAGGCCAGTTCACGCACGGCGTCATACAGTTCGTCCTGCGTAAAGTTGCTCTGGTTCGGCTTCACGCACCGTCCGGCGTCTTTGTCATAAACTCGACCGAATAGACACTTCTTTGTCGTGTTGGTTGGCTTTGGCGGGTTGCTGTCACCACCAGCGGCGATCGCGACCGGCGCGAATGCAAAGGCCTGAAGGGCGATCGTTGAAGCGAGTACTAGGCGCATTTTCCTACTCCGTTGTCAGGGCTGCTTACAGAAAGCATAGTGCGTTCTTCTCAAAAGCTAACAACCGAAGGCTCGCGTTTATTCACAAATGGGAAAAAATTTTCTCAGCTGTTCGTAATTTTGGCGCAGGTTTGAGTTTCAGCATCCCATACCGAACCTGGTGCGCAGGACTGAGTTTGCTTGGAATGACCACTACAGGCCAATGCAACGGAGGCTGAGCAACTAAGGGCCAAAGCACAAATCAGAGTACGGATCATCGTGTTTCTCCTGTCCGGATTTACACCCACATCATAGCTTGTTTTGACCCGTCTGGCAAAACACCAAGGCCCGGAACGCGTCCTGCGATCCGGGCCCTGCGAACCAACTGATCAGATTGGGTTATTCGCCAAATACACGGGCGAAGATCGTGTCGACGTGTTTGGTGTGATAGCCCAGATCAAATTTCTCTTCGATTTCTTCCGGGCTCAGCGCGGCGGTGACGTCGGGATCTGCCAGCAATTCCTCTTTGAAATCGGTGCGGTGTTCCCAGACTTTCAGTGCGTTGCGCTGTACCATGGAATAGGCGTCTTCACGGCTGACACCTGCCTGTGTCAGTGCCAGCAGAACCCGCTGGCTCATTACCAAGCCGGGAAACTTGTTCATATTCTCGATCATGTTCTCGGGAAAGATCAGCATTTTGTCTATGACGCCAGTCAGTCGGGCCAGAGCAAAGTCCAGCGTGATAGTGGCATCCGGTCCAATCATGCGTTCAACCGAAGAATGCGAGATATCGCGTTCATGCCAGAGCGCCACGTTTTCCATCGCCGGGATCGCTGCTGCGCGTACCATGCGGGCCAACCCGGTCAGGTTCTCGGTCAGGACCGGGTTTTTCTTGTGGGGCATGGCAGACGAGCCCTTTTGACCCATCGAGAAGAACTCAGCCCCCTCCAACACCTCAGTCCGCTGCATGTGGCGGATTTCAATGGCGATGTTTTCGATGCTGCTGGCGATGACGCCAAGCGTGGCAAAGAAAGCCGCGTGACGGTCGCGCGGAATGACTTGCGTGCTGATCGGTTCAGGAACCAAACCCAACTGGTCGCAGACATGCTCTTCCACACGGGGGTCAATGTTCGCGAAAGTGCCAACCGCGCCGCTAATGGCACCGGTTGCAACTTCCGCGCGCGCATCGCGCATCCGGGACAGGTTGCGGTCCATCTCGGCGTAGAAGCGGGCAAAGGTCAGACCCATGGTGGTGGGTTCGGCGTGGATGCCGTGGCTGCGGCCGATGCGGACTGTGTCCTTGTGTTCGAATGCGCGGCGCTTCAGAGCAGCCAACAGACCTTCGAGGTCTGCGATCAGCAGATCGGCGGCGCGGGTCAGTTGAACGTTGAAGCAAGTGTCGAGAACATCCGAACTGGTCATGCCCTGATGCACAAAACGGGCTTCTTCGCTGCCAACATGTTCGGCCAGATGGGTCAAGAACGCGATGACGTCATGCTTGGTGACCGCTTCGATTTCATCAATGCGAGCAACGTCGAATTCCACATCCTTAGCCTTCCAGACGGCCTCGGCGTTTTCACGCGGGATCACGCCCAGATTGGCCATCGCGTCGCAGGCATGGGCCTCAATCTCGAACCAGATGCGAAACTTGGACTCGGGCGACCAGATGGCGACCATATCGGGGCGGGAATAGCGTGGAATCATTGGCAGCGGCACCTTATTGTGATTTGGCAGGAGGCGTTGCGGCGGGGTTTAAACCCGCGCAAGCAAAGGAACAAGGCGCGAGTGCAAAGATGAGACGGTTTGCCCTGATTTTAGCCCTTTGGCCGGGTTTTCTGGCGGCGGAAGAGTTCAGAACGCTGACGGGCGACGAGATTCTGTCGGTATTGACCGGGCAGAAACTCGATTACGGGGAAGGTATCTCGCAGACTTTCGACGATACGATGCTGACGCAGTACTTTTCAGGCGGTCCGAGCGCGGGTCGTTGGGCGGTGCAGGGGGATCGCTATTGCTCGCTCTGGCCACCTTCCGACCTGTGGGCCTGCTATGATGTGCAGCAAAGGGATGATGTGATCCGTTTCATAGATGATAATGGGGGCACAACCGACGGGACAATCGTCGAATGAACTTGCCGAAAAACCTGTCCGATTTCGAAGGAAATTGGAGCCTGAACCGGACCATTCGGGATGCACGGGCCGGGCAGGTGGTGCAGGCCGATGGTCAAGCGGTCTTGCGTCCGACTGAAGATGGTTTGATCTATGATGAAGAGGTCGCGCTGCGTGTGCCGGGACAGGCCGAGATGAAAGGCACGCGTAAATACTTGTGGCACAAAGCGGGCAGGGCGATTGCCATTCACTTTGACGACGGCCGCTATTTTCATCAGCTGGAACTGGGGCAGGCACATGCGTCAGACCATCATGATTGCCCGCCTGATAGCTATGATGCCGTCTACGATTTTTCGGCGTGGCCGGTCTGGTCAGTGCGCTGGATCGTCTCGGGCCCCAGAAAATCATATGAAATGAGCACTGAATATCGTTTAAGATAGCGTAATCATGTTGCAGTCTGTCCTCTAAGCGGGCATTTCTGCGTGTGCAAAAAGGTGGAGATGCAAAAATGAATGCGAATGTACTGGCCAATGCGATTGGCCCGCGCGAAGGTACCGCGCTGCGCGTCAAACAAGTTGTGCTGGTGGCACTGGGTATTCTGGCTTTGGCAATTGCCGCAAAGATCAAGGTCCCGATGTGGCCAGTTCCGATCACGATGGGCACCTTTGCCGTGCTGACCATTGGCACCGCCTATGGCACGCGTCTGGGTCTGGCCACCATGCTGGGCTACCTGTTGATCGGTGCGCTGGGCTTTGATGTGTTCGCAGGTTCCTCGGCCGAGAAGTTTGGTCTGACCTACATGATGGGCGGAACCGGCGGCTATCTGGTCGGTTACCTGCTGGCAACCGTTCTGCTGGGCGCACTGGCCGCGCGCGGCTGGGACCGTTCGTTCGGCAAGATGGCGTTGGCTCTGGTTCTGGCAAATGTCGTGATCTACGTGCCTGGTCTGCTGTGGCTGGGTCAGTTGTACGGATGGGACCAACCGATCCTGCAGTGGGGTCTGACACCCTTCTTGGTGGGCGACGCGATCAAGCTGGTGCTGGCTGCACTGCTGATCCCAGGCCTGTGGAAACTGGTGGGTGACGCGCGCTCGTAACCTCCAGCCAAGTCAAATCGGACATAACCGCGCCCGGAGGTTTCCTGGCGCGGTTTTTTTGTGCCCGCACATTGGAATGCTGGACAAAAGGGGTCACAGCAGGTCAATCTGCATTCAATGAAATCATCAGGTTATTGAGATATGCGTATTCAATTTTCTTCGGCGCTCGCCGTTTGCGCCTCGTTATGGTTGTGCGGTGCGCCTGCGTCAGCCGACACTCCGGTTACCTACACGGACAATGGACGCGCGCTGTTTGGCTTTTCCGTGCCTGACTTTTGGGCGTTGCGCACTGGCGGCCCGCGCGAAATTGAGGATACCGAACTTGGCGACGCGCGCGCCGTTGCCCGGGTCATGGGGATGCGGCCTGTCACCGACGATAATGTCTGGATGGGCTTTGTATCGCCAGCGGGCGTGGCCTCGATCGAAGGCGGTCTGCGGTATCTTGAAGACATAGACAGGTTTCTGGTCAAGGACCCGACTGTGTCCGAAACCACGACGACGCGTATCGGCGGATTGCCCGCACGGGTTATTCGCGGGACCGGCAATCGCGAAGGACGTGGTGTTAACTTTACGGTTTCAGTGATCGACTTGCCGAAGGGGCGTGTAGCCATTGCCGTGGCGATCCTGCGCGACGGCGCTGATCCAGCTTATGTGGACGACCTGAACGCCGTATTCGCGTCGTTCCGGTCTCTGCAGTGAGGAAGCGCACATGACACGCAAATTGATCAAACGCGCAGCCCTTGCCCTTGGATTGGGTGCTGCCACACTGACGCTTTCGGCCTGTGACGGCGTCACCGTCGGAGTTGGATACGGGTATGACCCCTTCTACGACTCAATGTTGTGGAACGACTACTATCACGACGTGGATGTTGATATAGATATCGACCGCCCGGATCGACCCAGACCGCCGGATGGACGCCCACCTGCGCGTCCTGTTCCGCCAATCGCCAAGCCACCGAACAGACCGCCAGTGTCCCGACCGCCGAACCGGCCACGACCACCGGTCGCACGGCCTCCGGCGGCCCGGCCACCCATTCACCGCCCCGCAGGGCGGCGCTGAGCCCGAACGTCAGTCCAGCAGCACGGTTGTGATCTGGGCTGACCCTTCCAGGGTTCTGTGCACCGGGCATTTGTCTGCGATTTCGAGCAGTCTTGTGCGCTGCTCGGCGGTCAAAGGGCCTTCAAGGCGGATCTTGCGACGAAACTCATCTACCTTGCCTTCGCTGGCCAGCCCTGCGTCCTGAGCGTGCACCTTGTTGTGGCACACATCGACCGTGATGTTTTTGAGGGGCCAGCGCTTGCGCCGTGCATACATGCGAATAGTCATCGACGTGCAGGCCCCCAGACCCGAGGACACAAATCCGTAGGGCGACATGCCACGGTCGGTGCCGCCATACGAGGCGGGCTCGTCCGCAACTGCGTGGTGCCGGGGACCTGACTGGATATCCTGCAGGAACCCTTCCGGATCAGCCTCAGTCACGCGAACAACACCTTCGGGCGCACCCGGTGGTGGAGCAGGTGGGCAGAGCCTGACGTAACGCGTAACCCATGCTGAAATTACGTCAGCCGCGTATTCCGCGTCGGATGCGCGGGTAATCAAGTGGTCGGCATCGTCAAGGGTAACAAAGCTCTTGGGATGTTTGGCGGCCAGAAAGATTGTGCTGGCATTGTCAATGCTTACGGTCTCATCCCGAGGCGCATGCAAAATTAGCAAAGCAGCCTTCAGGTCTGCGATAGCAGGCATCAGGGCTGCTTCGGAAATATCATCCACAAACGCCTTGCCAATGCGGAAGGGACGCCCGCCCAACATCACGTCCGCCGATCCAGCCTGCGTGATCTCAGGCAGCGCATCTTCGAAGTGATGCGCTACATGGCCCGGATCTGCGGGTGCCCCCAAAGTGACCACGGCCTTGACGCTGGGAATGCCAGCCCGGGCGCGCAACACAGCCGCACCACCCAGCGAATGGCCGATGAGCAGTGCCGGTGCCATGTTGCGACCCGCCAGGTAGTGCGACGCTGCGATCAGGTCTTCGACATTGGAGGTAAAGGTTGTGTTGGCAAACTCCCCGCCAGAATGACCCAGCCCGGTAAAGTCAAATCGCAGAACGGCGATGCCCATCGCCGCAAGTCGCGCCGCGATCCGGCGCGCGGCTGGGATGTCTTTGGAACAGGTAAAACAATGCGCAAATAGCGCCGTTGCCAGGACCGGCCCGTCCGGCAAATCCAGGCGCGCGGCCAATTGGTTGCCGTCGTGACCGGCAAAAGTAATGCGTTCGGTGGGCATGGCAGTTCCTTGTTCGTCGGGATGACTAATAGTGTGTGCAACTGACTGGCTGCTCAACCCCATTGTAAGAAGCGTCACGG
The DNA here is from genome assembly GCF_056537985.1 of Ruegeria sp. BI12. Lineage (NCBI taxonomy): Bacteria > Pseudomonadati > Pseudomonadota > Alphaproteobacteria > Rhodobacterales > Roseobacteraceae > Ruegeria > Ruegeria sp. BI12. Next base: position 985,660 of record NZ_JBQFSL010000001.1, read on the forward strand.
GAAGGTGAGTAGTGTGGATAGATTTCGCGCAAATCTTTGTTTGCGATGTGAGATGAATAAATCAGTTTATGTGATGCATAGATTAATAAATATTCGTTTTACTAATTTAATGCGCTGCCCCATCTTACAGCCATCAGAAACGTTCAACCCAGGAGGTTCAAATGGCACATACCGCATCCGATCCAAGGGGCGTGGTTCTACGCCCGGACATATTGGCCGTGATTGCTCTGACCGGGGTGATCGGGTTTGCAATTGGTCAATCCATACCGTCTGTGACCTATACCGAGGCACAAGTCACTGAAACCATGTCCGAAGACTGGCACGGAAATGTCAGGCGGTCGCATTGGTCGAACTGAAACGTCAGCTCAGTCCCATGAGTTGCGGATCAAAGGGATAGGTGGTCAGGTTCTCATACCCGTCTTCGGTGATCAGAACCTGGTCTTCCAGCTTGATTGAGAAATCGCCGCCAACCTCACCAACAGCCGCCTCGACACACAGGACCATGCCGGGCTCTAACGGATAGTCGTATGAGCCGGCCACCGCCTTGTCCGGATAGGCGACCAGAGGCCATTCATCGCACAAGCCGACACCATGCATCAGGCATCCATATTTCTGAGCCTGGAATTTTTCGTCGAGCTTGTGTGCGTTGGCCGTCAGTTCGGGGATCATCACGCCGGGTTTCAGCATCTCCATGTTGGTCATAATGTGCTCATGCGCGTGCTGCATAGCGTAGACCATGTCAGACCGGGGCTTTTCGTCGCCGATCCACCATGTGCGAGATATGTCAATGCAGATGCCGTATGAACCGATCAGGTCGGTGTCAAAAGCGATGATCTCGTTCTGTTGCGTGATCCGGGGGCCGCATTCCTGAAACCACGGGTTTGTTCGCTGGCCCGAGGCCAGCAGGCGGGTTTCGATCCATTCACCACCGCGACGGATGTTTTCGGCATGCAGGACCGCCCAGATATCGTCTTCCGAGGTTTTGCCATCGCCTACATTGGCGCGCGCGAACTTCTCCATTTCCGCTACGGCGGTTTCGCAGGCATGGTTGGCGCAGCGCATGGCCAGAATTTCGTCAGGACCTTTGATGGCTCGGGTCTTTTCGGTGACCTCCTCACCCTCCATGATCTCGAACCCCTGCGCTTCTAGCGCGCGCAGTCCGTGCAGCATGATCTTGTCTACGGCAAGGCGCTTGTTGCCGCCGCTGTGTTCGTCAATTAGAACGCGCACCTCGTTTGAAAACACATCTGCGGCTACATCCACCTTATCGCCCCGGTCGAAATAGAACAGGTCAGCGCCGGACCGCTGTTCCCGCACCAGCGGGTTGAACGTGGAAAGGAACGGAGAATTCTTGTAGTCCCAAATCACCATATACCCGTCTGCGCACAACAAGACCGCGCGGAATGGGTTGTGCGTGTTCCAGAGCTGCATATTAGTGCTGTCAGTGGCATAACGGATATTCAACGGGTCGAACATCAACAGCCCGCCATAACCGCGGTCGACAACGGCTTGTGTCAGTCGTTTCCACCGGTGTTCGCGCATCCCCGCCAGATCAGGCAGAGATAGGCCAGCCGCTTCCCATTCTGAGAACGCAAGCTGCGTCGGGCCGATCTCGATCCGATCATTGGCGTTCGGGGTGCCATCCCCAAGGGTCGCACCTTTGGTCGGGTCGATCTTGCGGGTGTCGCGGTAGTGCCGGTTCATGGTGGGTCTCCCTGCCTATTTTTTGAGCGTGGAGAATCAATAGACATCCGTCTTGAAAGTTTGCGACGGCGCGTTCGTCGCTTTTTGACCGACAAGCGAAATTTGTGGTGATACGTCAAGGTCATGACCACTATTCTGCAGACTTCAATCCCTTATGACCCGCTGGCAAGACGCCCGTTACCCGGCGTTCAGCCGGCCAGCATGGATAGCTGGTTGCACTGCGACGATGCCTTTGCTGCCCAAATGCAAAGGCGTGAAGAGCTTTTGGCTGGCTGCCGTTCGGATGTTCTGTCGATGGATCCTGGCGCCAAACCGGCCGCACAGGAGTTGTTGGAGCTGGTGCTGAGCCGTGTTTATCCAGAGTGTACAGATCACGTCTTACGCCCGGACGGACGGGAAGTTCCGGTCGATCACTCACAGCCATTGGACACGTTGTGCCGGTTGGTACAGGAAGATTTTTGCATCCTGCAAAAACATGCGGATGAACACGTTCTGACCGCGGCCATCCTTTGTTTTCCGGCCAGTTGGCGCTTGTCCGAGAAGTTTAAGCGGCCTCTGATCGACATTCATGTGCCCGTCGACAGCTATGACGCCAATATCGCCCGAAGGGTCCAGCGGTTATTTGACGGAATACAGCCGGGGCGCCCACTGTGGCGGTTCAACGCACTGTGGTATCAGGACGCCGAGCTTCATCAACCACGCAGTGCCAACGACCGACGGGATCCTCAGGATCGGGGGACAGCGCGGTTCCTGCGTAGCGAGCGACAGACGTTGTTGCGCCTGCCTAAAACGGAGGCCGTGGTATTCTCGATCCACACATATGTGTTGGCAGAAGACCAGTTACGTAAAATGGAAAACCCCGCCTGATGGCGGGGCCTCCAAGGAGGGTCATTTCAAACCGGGCTACATGCCCAGTGCGCTGGCGACGTCCGCAAGTGCTCCGCTTGTGCTGAGAGCGGAGATTGCGACCGTATACGCCAGCACCTGAGTATTCAGGCGGAAGTCTTCACCCCTGATCAGGTTAACAGCGGCCAAGGAGGCCGCAATCGGGACCGACACGCTTGCCACGGCACCCGTTAATCCCCAACTGCTAAGCCGGAGGATATCACTGGGTCGTTCGTGGACGAGGGGGGGCGTGTCGTCCCGATCGGTAGGCTGCTCGATAGGTTCTGTCCGAAAAGCGATGCTGAGCAACTGCTCATCCGACAGCTGGATCGGCCGGGCTACTGGGGGCAGTGCCTTTTTTTCTGGCTCATCCAGGTCTTCTGCGTCAGTGACATTCAGTCCGGCAAACGGGCCTGTCACTGCCTCGAAAATCTGCTTTCTGTCACGCGGCTTGCTTGGGGCCAGCGTGTCAAATGCGCTCATGAATTGTTCAATGGTCAAAACGGTATTTGGCGACAACCATTCCACCCGCTGTGTCGCGCAGACGTCGACCATTCTGTAAAGGATCACGACCAGCATAAGCTCTGAGACTTCGCTGTCATCCAGCAGGGGGGAAACTGGGGTCACAGTGATCGTCAGCCGGTTTTTCGGCATCGTGACCACCGGTTTCTGGATCGTTTTTAAACCAGCGGCACGGTTGAGGCGTTCGAACCGGTCCTCGGTCTCGGCCATTTTGGTATCCAAGGTCAACCGCACCAGATACTGACTGGAAACAATACTGGCTTCGGTGCTGTTCAACAGGGACTTACGCTCGACCAGGTGGCCATAGTCCGCAAGGGTCTTGTCAACGATATCGCTGAACCGCTCGATCGCGTCTTCGGTCTTACCGTTGAATTGCAGACCACCGTGATAGCTGTGCTTCGGAGTCACTGCGCTGTCCTTTGTCGCATCCTGTCTTTGGAAACAATCTAACAAGCGATCTGGGGCAGATTTGGGCAAAAATGGAAAAAAATGAGAAATCGTGCGGATTGATTACGCTATGGAAACCAAGGCATTTTAGGGGCTTTTAAATGTCTGTGGCGACAATGTGGCCGAAATCGGGTGTAAAAGCCCGAATTCATCGCCAGCCTCAGCCGTCGATTCGGGCAGCCATAATTGCGATGGATTGTTGGTAAACCGAGGCGGCATTCCACTGTTGAATGACCGCAAAGTTCGGCTGACCCTGTTGATAGCCGCGACCCGGTTTCCAGCCTTTCTTACGCAGAAAATTGGCGGTCGAGGCCAGCGCATCGGTCATGTTGTAAAAGTCGACGCGGCCGTCCCCGGTCGCATCGACCCCGTATTGCAGGGCATTGCCTGGCAGGAACTGGGTGTGTCCAAGTTCGCCATGTTTTGCCCCTTTTGTCGCGGTCGTAATGCTGCCTTGATCGACCAGTTTCAGCGCCCCGATCGCATGGGGAATGAAAAACTCGGACCTCCGACAGTCATAGGCCAGTGTTGTGATTGCGGAAACAACCTGACTGTCGCCCATGAAGTTACCAAAACCGGTTTCCATGCCATGAATGGCGATCAGCACTCCCGCCGGCACACCGTATTGACGTTCCAGTGCCGCATAGAACTGCGGGTTGCGTGCTTTGCGTTTGCGCCCCTGCGCCACGATGGTGTCCGCCCCGCGTACGCGCATGAATTTGTCTAGGGAGTATTTAAAGCTTTTCTGATTGCGGTCCGCCGCGATCGTGCGTGTTGCGTACTGCGTTTGTGCCAGCGCCTGCAGACCCTTCTTTTTGACGCCGGAGCGTTTGGCTTGTCTGGCAAAGTCCTTTTTCCATGCCTCAAAGCCGCTACTGGTATCGCCGCAAGGCGCTGCGGACGCAGCCGCTGGGAGGAGCAAGGCAAACAAAATGGCAAAGCGAAGCATCAGGAAATCCCGGGCAATTTGATATGTAAGGCGAAGGTACGCTGCATTTCCGGATACGAAAAGACGTTAGTACAGGTCCAGTTCTCCGGTACCTTTCAAGCTCTCAAACCACTCATCGGGTGTTTTGTTGATTTTGGCGTGTTTGACCATCATGGCGTTCATATTGGGAAGGTCCGAGGAATCCGGCCATTCCTCTGGCTGCCAAAGGTTCGCGCGGATCACGCATTTGGGGCAATGTGCGAAGATCGTTTCGACATGAATGACCAGGGCCAGTTTGGGCGGACGGTTGTTGATTGCCATGCTGTCCAGCAAGTCACGGTCTTTACATATCCGGGCTGAACCGCGGAGACGCAGAGTTTCCATTTTGCCGGGCACAAAGAAAATAAGGCTGACGCGCGGGTCCAACAGGACATTGTGGAACGTATCCACGCGTTTGTTGCCCGGTCGATCCGGTAACGCGATCAAAGTGTCTGACAGCACTTTGGTGAACCCTTCAGGATCGCCGCGAGGCGAAATGTCCAGATGGCCTTCGGGGTTGGCCGATGCAATCAGGCAGAATGTGGATTTGGCAATGAAGTCGCGACACATCTGATCCAGCCCGGATAACTCTTTGGCCATGATCTGCGGCAGGGGTGCGCCAGTTATGCGCTCAAGTTCGTCTGCCGAGGTCACGAAGTCCGTGAATTGTGAGAAGGGGGCGTCTGATAGCATACGATCTCTCCTAACCGGTTGGCCCGAGTGTGAAAGAACATACCAAACGAAACAAGGGCGCCCGAATGGACGCCCTTGCAGATGTAAACCCAAATCCGGATCAGCAGCTGTAGTACATGCCGTATTCGACCGGGTGTGGGGTGTGCTCGTAGGTTTCAACCTCTTCCATCTTCAGTGCGATGTAGCCGTCGATCTGGTCCTTGGTGAACACGTCGCCCTGCAGCAGGAAGTCGTGATCCGATGCCAGAGCTTCCAGAGCCTCACGCAGCGATCCGCAAACGGTCGGGATGTCGGCCAGTTCTTCGGCAGGCAGATCGTACAGGTTCTTATCCATGGCTTCGCCCGGATCGATCTTGTTCTTGATGCCGTCCAGACCAGCCATCAGCAGAGCGGCAAACGCCAGGTAGGGGTTCGCAGCCGGATCGGGGAAACGAGCTTCAACGCGCTTGGCTTTCGGGCTTTCAGTCCACGGAATACGAACGCAACCCGAACGGTTACGAGCCGAGTAGGCGCGCAGAACGGGGGCCTCAAAACCTGGGATCAGACGCTTGTAGCTGTTGGTCGCCGGGTTGGTGAAAGCGTTCAGCGTTTTGGCGTGCTTCAGGATGCCGCCGATGAAGTACAGAGCTTCGTCAGACAGATCTGCGTATTTGTCGCCAGCGAACAGAGGTTTGCCGTCTTTCCAGATCGACATGTTCACGTGCATACCGGTGCCGTTGTCACCTGCGATCGGCTTCGGCATGAAGGTGGCCGATTTGCCGTAGGCGTGGGCAACGTTGTGGATGACGTACTTGTACTTCTGCAGTTCGTCGGCTTGCTTGGTCAGGCTGTCAAAGATCAAGCCCAGCTCGTGCTGGCACGAAGCAACCTCGTGGTGGTGCTTGTCGACCTTCATGCCCAGACGCTTCATGGTCGACAGCATTTCGGAACGCAGGTCCTGCGCTTCGTCGATCGGGTTGACCGGGAAGTAGCCGCCCTTGACGCCCGGACGGTGGCCCATGTTGCCCATCTCGTACTCGGTGTCGGTGTTCCACGACGCGTCAGTTGCATCAACTTCGTAGGATACCTTGTTGATGCTGTTCGAGAAACGGACATCGTCAAACAGGAAGAATTCAGCTTCGGGGCCCATGTAGGCAACATCGCCAATGCCCGATGCTTTCAGGTAGGCTTCGGCTTTTTGGGCGGTGCCGCGCGGGTCGCGCTCATAGGCTTCGCCGGTGTCGGGCTCGACAACCGAGCAATGCACACAGATGGTTTTTTCCGCGTAGAACGGATCAACATAGGCGCTGTCGGTATCGACCATCAGTTTCATGTCCGATGCTTCGATCGACTTCCAGCCCGCGATGGACGAACCGTCGAACATGAAGCCTTCTTCCAGGAAGTCCTCGTCAACCTGATCGGCCATCAGCGTGACGTGCTGAAGCTTACCGCGGGGATCAGTGAAGCGAACGTCGACGTACTCGGCGTCCTCGTCTTTGATCAGCTGAAGAACTGCGTCCTTGCTCATAACTTTGTATTCCTCTGCTTTGAGTTTGTTACAGTGCTTCCGGGCCGGTCTCACCGGTCCGAATGCGAATGGCTTGTTCAACAGGCGAGACAAAGATCTTGCCGTCGCCGATCTTGTCGGTCTTTGCGGCCGCGACGATGGCGTCGATGGCCGCATCAACCTGATCGTCGTCCAGCACAACCTCGACCTTCACCTTGGGCAGGAAATCGACGACGTATTCCGCGCCGCGATACAATTCGGTGTGGCCCTTTTGACGGCCAAAGCCCTTGACCTCGATCACGCTGAGGCCCTGGACGCCGACGTCCTGCAGCGCCTCTTTCACCTCATCGAGTTTGAACGGCTTGATGATCGCTTCGATCTTCTTCATCCCGGGCTCCTATTAACTCTTGTCAGTCAGGCACTGACCACGTCTAAATTCGGGCGGCAATGTGATTACGATATCGACCCGCACAAGGTGTTGAGAAATTAGGCGGTGGGTCAAATTTTGATCGACTTGCACAAAAAGTAAGCGAAAATGAATCGCCAAGGGAATTGAGATGACGGAATTGCTGACAGCGGCGCAGATGCGAGCAATTGAAACAGCGGCGATTGAGTCCGGTCAGGTGACCGGTCTGGAACTGATGGAGCGTGCCGGTCGCGGCGTTGTCGAGGCGATTTTCGAGGAGTGGCCTGAACTGTCGAAAACCTCCGGTACGGCTGTGGTTCTGTGTGGCCCCGGCAACAATGGCGGTGACGGGTTTGTCGTCGCGCGCCTGCTGAAAGAGTGGGGCTGGGAGGTTGAGGTTTTTCTGTATGGCGACGCCGACAAGCTGCCAACAGATGCGCGAACGAACTATGAGCAGTGGTGTAAGTTGGGGACTGTTTCGCCGATGGAGGATGAACAGCCTTGGAATGTGGATCTATATGTTGATGCAGGTTTTGGTACCGGAGCAACACGTCCAATGCCCGAGGCAATGTATTGGGCATTGAGTGTTGCCCACCAATCCCAATTGAAGGGCAGCCGACTTGTGGCTGTCGATCAACCTTCTTCGATTTGTACTGATAGTGGCAGGTATTTTCGCCCGTGTTACGATGATCCATACGATCTGACGGTTAGTTTTCACAGCAAGAAAGTCGGGCACTTTCTTGCTCAAGGACCCGCTTCATGCGGAAAAACGGTTCATGTTGATATTGGGCTGACAGCAGAAGTTGGGCGGGACACCGTCGAGTTGGTTTCGATTGAAAGTGAGTTTTCTGGCTTCCTATCGAAGCTTGAAGATGAGCACAAATATGCAAACGGGCACGCGCTGATCTTCTCAGGCAGCTCCGGCAAAACCGGCGCCGCGAGGTTGGCGGCGCGGGGGGCTTTGCGGATTGGCGCCGGTTTGGTGACACTGGGTGTTCCTCCGGCGGCACAGATGGAAGTTGCGGCGCAGGTAACTGCGATCATGTTGCAGCGGGTTGCCAATGCTGACACGCTGGCGGAAACCCTAGAAGATAAGCGGCTGAATGCCTTGTGCCTTGGTCCGGGATTGGGGCTGAAGCGTGCCCGCGATCTGGTGCCTGTCGCTTTGGCAACGGGTCGATCAACCGTGCTGGATGCGGATGCGTTGACGGCTTTTGCCGATGATCCCGCGACCCTGTTCGAGCAACTGCATGAGAATTGCGTCTTGACCCCGCACGGGGGAGAGTTCGTCCGGTTGTTCCCCGATATTGCTGAAAAACTGAAAGCAATTCCGACCAAAGGCCCGGCCTATTCCAAGGTCGACGCGACACGTGAGGCGGCCAAACGGGCAGGGTGCGTGGTTCTGTTCAAAGGGGCAGATACGGTGATTGCTGCACCGGACGGACGATGCGCAATAAATTCGGCCGATTATGAGCGTTCGGCGCCGTGGTTGGCGACGGCTGGTTCTGGTGATGTGCTCGCCGGGTTTATCACCGGGTTGCTGGCAAGAGGGCTCGCCCCAATGCAGGCAGCGGAAACGGCAGCCTGGCTGCATGTTGAATGCGCGCGCCAATTTGGCCCCGGGCTGATAGCCGAGGACTTACCCGAGCAATTACCTGCGGTTTTTCAGAGTTTGGCTAAATGACGCATGGGCGGAAATTAGCCGCTTTTTTCAGCGCTCGGCAAGAAATGGCCGCACGTATACGCATCAGTGCATATCATTCCTTTTGAAAGACTTCGGACAGAGTGGCAGACTTGTACCTAGATTTTCCTGCCTACGACGTCTTGGTGGCCAAATCTTTGAAATGATTATAATTTACTTTCTGCCGATTTGAGCCGTGAGGCAGAAATCCAAAACGCGAAAAACTCGGTTCTTTGCGGTGTGGGCTGTCACATCGGTTTTGCTTTTTGACGGTGCCCACAAACAAAACGTTTATGGTGAATGAAATGACAGTGAAATTGAAACTCCCCTCGGTTGCCGCCGTGCTTGCGATGACCACGGCGATCCCTGCCTTTGCTGAACTAAAGTACGAAAACAACAGCGGTGGCTCTGTTGTGCTTTATGGTCAGCTCGACCCGGTGATCGTATCGGTCGATGACGGTCAGGAAACCGAGACCCGGTTGCTGGACAATGACCTATCCAACAGCCGCGTTGGTTTGCGCGTTATGCAACCCTATGGCAGCAATGAGTTCATGTTCCGGTTTGAAACGGGTCTCGGTCTGCCCAGCACGGGCCCAGCCAACCAAGATGGCACCAATACCAACGGTTGGACCCGAGAAGACATCCGCCACGTCGATTTCTCGCTCAAGGGTGGCTACGGCAAGTTCTCTGCCGGACAGGGCAGCATGGCCTCGGATGGGGCCGCTGAAACTGATTTGTCCTACGTTGGAACGGCACTGTATTCGTTCACGAACGATGAAAACGGCGCGTTCTTCTACCGTGGTTCTGATGGAGTACTAAGCGATATCACCGTTGGTGACTCGGCCGGGAACTTTGATGGCGGGCGCCGGGGCAGGATCCGGTACGATACACCTGATTTCAACGGTTTTTCGGCGGCGATAGCATATGGTCAGAACATCCTGTCCAGCAGCGACGACGACGATTATTACGACATCGCGGTAAACTACCGGAACACCTTTACGAACGGCGTCGAGTTTGCCGCTAGCATCGCTTATGCGGTACGCGACTTCGACGGGCAACCTGGCGAACGGAAGGACACCATCGGGTCAGCCTCGGTTCTGCTTCCGAGCGGATTTAGCTTTACCGCGGCTCTTGGTACGCGCGACGATACCTCGGCCGGTGCCAGTGATCCGGACTATTGGTACACCAAGCTGGCCTATGAAGGCGATTGGGTGTCCTGGGGCAAAACCGGCGTAGGTATCGACTATTTTGACGGTTCGGATTTCGAAAATCAGGGCTCCAGCACCAAGTCCTGGGGCATTGCCGTTGTTCAGCGCATCGATGCGATCAACACGGATGCATACCTGAAATACCGCAACCATGATTTCGACGACACGGTCGATTTTGACAAGAACGAAGCCTGGGTGCTGGGCGCGCTCTGGAAGTTCTGACAACATTTCCCGTTAGACAGAACGCCCCGGCCTTGGTCGGGGCGTTTTTTTGTTCAAATCGGCGGCAAAACAAGGCTGATCGGGCCATTGCCCCTTGCACGTGGGCTGCTGGGCAAATAGAAGGCGTCAAATTTGCCCGGCGCGCCGTTTTGCGCGCCCCGAATCCTATGGGGACTACCATAATGCAGGTTACCGAGACGCTGAACGAAGGTCTGAAACGCGGCTACAATATCGTCGTATCCGCAGCCGAGCTGGACGACAAAGTTAACGAGAAACTGGTCGAAGCGCAGCCGGAAATCGAAATGAAGGGTTTCCGCAAAGGCAAAGTGCCGATGGCGCTGCTGAAAAAGCAGTTTGGCCAGCGCCTTTTGGGCGAAGCGATGCAGGAAAGCATCGACGGCGCGATGAACAAGCACTTTGAAGACAGCGGCGAGCGCCCCGCGCTGCAGCCTGAAGTCAAAATGACGAACGAAGACTGGAAAGAAGGCGATGACGTCGAGGTCGCAATGTCCTATGAGGCACTGCCTGCGATCCCCGAAGTTGATCTGAAATCGGTTGAACTGGAAAAGCTGGTTGTCAAAGCGGACGACGCGGCTGTCGAGGAAGCGCTGAACAGCCTGGCCGAAACCGCTCAGGACTTTAAAGCGCGCCGCAAGGGTTCGAAGGCCAAGGACGGCGATCAGGTTGTGATCGACTTTGTTGGCAAGGTTGACGGCGAAGAGTTCGAAGGCGGTTCTGCCGAAGATTATCCGCTGGTTCTGGGTTCCAACAGCTTCATCCCTGGCTTCGAAGAGCAGCTGGTTGGTGTGAAGGCCGAAGAAACAAAAGACGTAAACGTCAAGTTCCCTGAGGAATATGGCGCCGAGCACCTGGCCGGTAAAGACGCTGTGTTCACTTGCACCATCAAAGAGGTGAAAGAACCTGTCGCGGCAGAAGTAAACGACGAACTGGCCACCAAGTTCGGCGCAGAAGATCTGGCCGCGCTGAAAGGTCAAATCGCCGAGCGTCTGGAAGCGGAATACGCCGGTGCGTCGCGCGCGGTCATGAAGCGTGGCCTGCTGGACGCGCTGGACGAGAAAGTAAAGTTCGACCTGCCGCCGTCGCTGGTTGAAGCCGAAGCCAAGCAGATCGCGCATCAGCTTTGGCACGAGGAGAACCCGGAAGTGGAAGGCCACGACCACGCCGAGATCGAACCCACTGACGAGCATAACAAGCTGGCCGAGCGCCGTGTGCGTCTGGGCCTGTTGTTGGCTGAACTGGGTCAGAAGGCCGAGGTCGAAGTGACCGACTCCGAAATGACTCAGGCGATCATGAACCAGGCCCGTCAGTATCCGGGTCAGGAACGTCAGTTCTTTGAGTTTGTACAGCAGAACGCACAGATGCAGCAGCAACTGCGCGCGCCGATCTTCGAAGACAAGGTCGTCGACTACGTGTTCGAACTGGCTCAGGTCGCGGACAAAGAAGTCAGCAAAGACGATCTGCAGAAAGCCGTTGAGGCACTGGAAGAGGAGTAATCCTCTTTCGCCCATCCCCATGGGCAAAAAAATACGGAGCCGTCTGGAAAAAGACGGCTCCGCTTGGGTGGCTTTAACCTATGAGGTGAGGGGGTCAGGCCTCATGAGCAAAAGCACGGGGGGTTCTCAGCAGAGCGGTCTTTTGCTCTGGGGTAAAGCGGTCTGAAAGCGCTTCGATCAGTTTCAGTACTGATTCAACTTCGGCTTTCGATGTTGCCGAACTCATCTGTTCGACAAAGTATTTTTCCAATTGGGTCAGCGGCTGGTGGTCGTAATTCGCCGCACTTGGTTTGGTCTTTGCACTTTCGACCAATTCCAGGGCCTGTTCGTCGGTCAGGAAGACATCGTGTTCAATGTCGGCGTATTCCCGAATTCCAGCGATCCGCTCGTCCGAGCAATCCATCAACGCGGCCATGGCGACAACCTTACCCATCGGCTTGGCGGTTCCTAGATAGTCGTAAGGCGCATTGCCGGACCGTTGCAGAACGCGGTTCATCACCGGATCGATCACGGCGATAGAGTCCAAAACACCGGCCATCTTGGCATATTCGAACGAGCCGATCATGACCTCGCTGGTAACATAGGAAACGGAGTTTTCCCCGCGTCCTCGCCCAAGCTTTTTGGTGTCGACGCAAAACCGTGTTGCTTCCCAGACCTGAGCGCTCCGGATCGGCGGTTCACCGTCCAGGATTGAATGAAAAACGTCGGACAGCATGTGTGGTCCGGTCGTTTGCAATAGCCTCATGCATCCAACAACGTCCCCCTCGTCGTTGATGCTGACTACGTGTGCTGGATGAAGGTCGTCAAAATGGTCGCGTTCGCGCCCATCAACTATATTCACATCCCAGCCAAGGCGATCGCCGAAAACGCGCGCGCGCAATTTGTACATCTCGTCCAAGACATGCGTAAACTTATTCTGGTTGATACCATCAATTACGATGATCATTTCCATCCCCCTACAGTCTGGTTACCGTAAGAAAGACGTTAACTGACTTTTTGGCTGAGACTATTGGGGGATTCCCGTATTTTTTATCTTTTTTGATTATCCTGGGGCAATAATACCCAGTCCGATAGCCCTTCCAATGGCTTGCGGGGTTGTCAATGCGCCCAGTTTTTCGCGCCCAGACCGCATGTGGACTTCAACGGTTCGGTGCGAAATAGACAAAATGTCGCCGATATCCTGCTGAGATTTGCCGTCAGCAACCCATTGCAGAATCTCTTTCTCGCGCGTCGAGAGCGTCGGTAGATACAGTGCTTTGGCCAGCAAGCCGGACTGCATTACAGTGTCATGTGCTGTAACCGCAGCCATTTGCAAGTCGCCCATAACATGTTTCTTCAGCTTCTCCCACTCGGAGTCCGTGCAGTTTCTGGTCACATTCAGCAGACCACATTCCCCGTAGGGGCCACGTACTGGAACAGTTAGCCCACGGGATGTAATGCCAAAATCATGCGCATCTCGGAAAACTGAATGAAACTTTTCGTCGTGATTAAACCTGCCCCAGTCCACTGGAGCGATGCTGAGCGCAGATTGATACAAGGTCGGATCGAAATGATGAAAGCCTTGGCTTCCATAGTGAATCTTCCATTCGTCCGGGTAGTTGGCATACCCCTGAACGTCACCCTTCACAGGGTTAAAGGTGGCGTAAGACGCGTAATCGAAGCCAAGCTCGTCGCAGACAGCGTTAATGATGTCGGCTGCCGACTTTTCCTCGTGGTCGATCGCGGCCAAGTCTATAAGTTTCACCTGTCCAACCCTTGCGGCGGCAATTCTTTCCCCAAAGAAGTGCCATATCTGTCCATTTCACCGAGTACGTTGCGTCAACTCTGGTGCCTGACGCAAGCTAATTGTGCATAACGCTTAGGCATAATGCGTGGTTATAGCAACAGGATACCTTAGCGATTATATAAGTCATTATTGCAACCTTTGCGCTAATAACAAGCTATATACTTACCTAGCGTCACTTCGGACGTAGACCAGTTTCTACCAGCATTCCGGCGGCCTTCGCCTCTGGATAGTAACCTTTGGCATAAAGAAAGATGGCCCGCTTCTGGTTGCCGTCCGACAAGAGCCACGCCCCACGAAGGTACTTTCCAGCGAATTCCAGATTCGTGTCCGCGTCCAACAATCCCTGTGCGTTGCCTTTGTATCCCATTGATCGTGCCGTCGCGGGCAAGATTTGCAGCAAGCCGTAGTAGGGGCGGTTAACGGCCCATGGCCGGTGGGTGCTTTCCCGTATTGCCAGTTTGTGTACCAACTCGCGTGGCAATTCGTAATGATCAGCCCATTTGTTGATAGACGCGCGCAGTTCGGGCGTCTCGTTAGGGTATAGCGGCGGATCAAATGTGGCGTTGCGTGAACTTTGCTTGCCATCAAGGCCGCCGCAAGCAGCCAGGGCAGGTGCGCCAAGTAGAGCAACAAGTAGAACGCGGCGCGTGTATTGGGGCATGTGTGGTCTCCGGATGGGGGTGGGCGCATGATAGTCCCGCGGGACGCAACCGCAAGCAAACAGCCAGTCCGCGCGCTGAATTGTGCCGGGTCCCGTTGCGTCATGATCCCACACCGGATTCCTCCGTATGAGCTGGGTCAGAAAAACGCGCCCTGTCACATTTCGACTTGGAACCACAGAATGATATCGGCAAACCAGATCTTGTTCTCTGTCGCGCGAAACTGAACGGTGTTGTTGATCCCGGGGTTGAGGACAGTTCCGGGAAACGCTTCCCACAATCCACGAATGTCGCCGCCTGACATAGACGGGCCGTAGATAAAGGTATCATTGATCTCGATCTGGAACGCGCCGCCGGATGGTGTTGCCCAGGCTTTGAAGGCGAGGATCGGTTTGGCGCGGTTGGTTCCAATTACAAGGTTGGATGGGATTGGGTCGCTGAATGTCTGGCTTTCGCCGGGGTTTAATGAAAATGAGCCGTCATTCACGACGATGTAGTCGCACAAAGATGCCATAGTGATTTCTCCTGTCGGATCGCGGTCCGCCCATACGCGCGATCGCGCAAAATGCCAAAAAAAATGAACTTCAAAAAAATGCGGCAGAGGCGGCAGGGGCCGCGTGACCCTAGGATAGCACAAATCCCAACCAAATTCTTGGTTGAGCCTGCCGCCATTATTTATTCATGGCGAAAGACCCGAACAAAAAAAGCCGCGCCGTTCGGCGCGGCCAATCGATTTTTCTAAGGCGGCCAGATCAGGCTTTGGCTTCGTCTTCCTCAGCCGGGGCTTCTTCGGCGACCAGATCGTCGTCTTCGGAAGCTGCGGAACCGATATCGTCGAACAGTTCGGCGATTTCGAATTCTGCGGCGGCCTCTTCTTCAGCGGCCAGTTCCTGGATCGACTTGCCCGATGCCTGCAGTTCGGCTTCTTCTTCCGAGCGGGCAACGTTCATCTGGATTTCAACCTCGACCTCGGGGTGCAGTTTGACTGCCAGCGAGTGCAGGCCCAGTTCTTTGATCGGAGCGATCAGAGCAATCTGTTTCTTGTCGACGGTGAAGCCAGCTTCGGTTGCGGCGTCTGCGGCGTCACGCGGGGTGACCGAACCGTACAGAGCGCCGGCATCCGATGCCGAGCGGATCACAATGAACTGCTGACCGTCCAGCTTTTCAGCCAGAGCTTCAGCTTCTTTTTTGGTTTCCAGGTTGCGCGCTTCCAGCTGCGCTTTCTGGGCTTCGAACGACGCGATGTTCGCGTTCGATGCACTCAGCGCTTTGCCCTGAGGCAGCAGGAAGTTGCGGGCGTAGCCAGGCTTGACGTCAACGACGTCGCCCATCTGACCCAGTTTCGCAACGCGTTCCAGAAGGATAACTTGCATATCAGTCTCTCCTTACTTCACAGCGTAGGGCAGCAGGGCGAGGAAGCGGGCGCGCTTGATAGCACGGGCCAGTTCACGCTGCTTTTTCGCCGAAACGGCGGTGATGCGCGAAGGAACGATCTTGCCGCGCTCAGAGATGTAGCGCTGCAGCAGACGGGTGTCCTTGTAGTCGATCTTCGGCGCGTTGTCGCCCGAGAACGGGCAGACCTTGCGGCGGCGGAAAAATGGTTTTGCGGCCATGGTATTTGTCCTTTCGTCAGGCGTTGATCAGCGGCGCTCGCGGCGGCCTTCGCGCTCATCGCGCTTCTGCATCTGGACCGAAGGGCCCTCGTTGTGCTCGTCGACCTTGATGGTCAGAACGCGCATAACATCGTCATGCAGGCGCATCAGGCGTTCCATTTCCTGAACGGCGCCAGCGGGGGCGTCGGTCTTCAGGAAGGCATAGTGGCCTTTGCGGTTCTTGTTGATCTTGTAGGCCATCGTCTTGACGCCCCAGTACTCGCTTTCAACGACGTTGCCGCCATTGTCCGCCAGAACGGTGCCGAAATGTTCGACGAGGCTTTCTGCCTGCGCGTTGGACAGGTCCTGACGCGCGATCATTACATGCTCATACAGTGGCATGTGCACTCCTGTTTATATCAAGGCGCATTTCATAGGCGGGACCATTTTGTCCTTCGCGACCCTGCCACGAGAGGCTGCGCGATTCACATGATTTGCGAAGGATGGCCCCATATACACGATTGCGCGCAGGGGGCAAGGGCCGACACACATGCCTTGGTGAAGTCGCGCTATTTCCTTTGCGGCGCCCAATTCCTGACGCTTTTCGGCTCAAAGTTGTTTTGCATACCGGGAACTAACCGGACAGACCGAACCTAAGACGGCAACCTGAACTAGGGTACAGAAACATGACCGCGATGAACACGAATACCTTCGAGAAGTCTGCGACCAGCACGACTTATGATCAATCGGTTCCAGTTCTAATCGCATTTGCGCCGAACTGGAGGGCCAGAACCATTCTGGCACGCGTCGCGGGTGCGTTTCTGATTGTTGTGGCGTTTTCCATGTGGCTGATGTCAGGCGCAGTAATGGCGACCGAGGTTTGGCCGATCAAGCTGGCCGCGTCGCTGACGTTTCTTCTGATCGGCGTTAGCTTGCTGACCATTCAGGTGCTTGATGCGCGCCCCGATGCTTACTTCGACCCGATCCGTCGCGAGGTACGTGTGCTGCAAAAGAATGAAAACGGGCGCCCTCAGACGGTTCTGCGCAGAAGCTATGACACGTTGGGTGGTGCGCGGTTTGAGGATGATCAGGTCGAACTCTATGACATGGATGGCAGCCTGCTGATGAAGCTGCCGCTGCAATCGGCGGATGTTGGCCGAGCGCTGAAGGGCCAATTGAGCGGAAGTGTAACGATCTTTGCCTGATTTTCACTTCTGTTCATTTAGGAACAGAAATTGTTAGAGAATAAGTCTTGTGTGCCGCCCTTGGGCGGCACATTTTTGTTGTTGAGCATTCCAACTGGTTTGCATTCACAACATTTTTGGAGATTGTCATGAAATCCACCCTTCTTGCTGCTGCACTGGCCGTATCGGCGACCTCGGCATTTGCAAGCGCCGAGAAATACGTTCTGGACCCCAGCCACAGCCAGGTTGTCTTCAACTATAACCACCTTGGTTTCTCGACCACCTATGGCATGTTCTCGGGCTTTGAAGGCGAGATCATGTTCGATCAGGAAAACCCGGCCGATTCCAGCGTGAGCGTGTCGATGCCGGTCGTCGAAATGATCACAGGCTGGAAGCCGCGCGAAGATCACTTCATGACCGAAGATTTCTTTGGCGTCGCCGAAGGGGATCTGATCACGTTCACATCGACTGGTATCGAAGTAACCGGTGACAACACCGCAAACATCACGGGCGATCTGACCATGAATGGTGTCACCAAGTCGGTTGTTTTGGATGCCAAGCTGAATCAAGTTGGCGAGCATCCGATGGCTGGCAAGCCCTGGGCTGGTTTTGATGCAACCACGACGCTAGTTCGCAGCGAGTTCGATTTGGGCCAGTTTGCGCCGTTTGTGAGCGACGAGGTCGAGGTTCGTATTTCGGTCGAAGCACAAAAAGCCGAATAAGCTTGCCTGATATGCAAAATAGAAACCGCCGGGACCGTCAGGCCCCGGCGGTTTTTTCTGTTCGACTGTCTTTACTCAGCCTGAGTGGCTGTCAGTTCGACGGCGACTTTGACTGCAAAAGCCAGCGAGTCTTCGGTCGGTTGTGACGTCCCGACATCATAGTCCAGTCTGTTCAACTCCAACTCTCCCTGCATCTTCGCCGTCCCATCTTGCAGGTCCAGTTCGAACGGTAGGACAACGTCCATGGTTTTGTCCCGGATGGTCAATGTGCCGCGCGCCTCATAAGCCAAATCTGTTTTGAACAGATCCGCTGTGAAGTTCGCGGTTGGAAACTGAGCGCTGTCAAAGAAACCTGTACCCAGTGCTTGCTGTGTCACCGTGCCAAGGGTCAATGAGCCGATCGCGATGGTCACATCGACGGATCCCGCTGGTCCGGGATCCGCCGGCTCGTCAAACGTGATTGCTGCAGTCCAATCGGAAAACGCTCCACTCACAGGGCTACCCAACTGGGTGATTGTTATGGTCAGATTACCGTCCTGGACCTGCCAGTCGGATTGGACGGCTTCCAGTTCGGCAGATGCATGATCGCCGGACGAATGAGCCGAATATGCGCCGTCGAGCCACCCAATGCCCAGAGCCACTGCCCAGATAGCAATTGCAGCCACGACCGGCGCAGGCGAATGCCATTGCTGTGGCGGTTCCGGCAGATCGACCCGTCCAGGCAGCATACGGCGCAGGGTGCTGTCCTTGTCGATCACGTGGTGCTTAAGGGCTCCGGCAATGTGCAATACTAACGCGCCCACCAGCACCAGCATCAGAACCATGTGCAAGCCTCCGGTCGCTTCGGCCAGCGCGGGGGATTTGGGAACAAAGGGTAGATTCTGACCAAATGGCCAGAGGATCGGCGCAAACCCCTCGGTGGCGGCGTGGTGAATCCAGCCAGTCAGAGGAACCAGAACGAGCGACCCGTAGAGCAGCCAATGCACGGTTTCGGCGGCAAATACCTCGGGTTTGTTTTCCGCATTCAGTAGTCCGGGCTTTGGCTGGCTGATCGCCCACAGGATACGGGCAAGTGCCACGAAGAAGACTGTGACACCGATTGTCTTGTGCAACGAGAAAAGCTGCGCAGCTTGTTGCAAGTCTTCCGGTGTCGTTGGAATTGCCGGATCCTCGATCGCGTGTGCCAGCTGGTTTGCAAACCATCCAATCGGAAGGGCCGTCAGAATAAGCAAAGCCGTCAACCAGTGGAACGTTTTTGAAACGCCTCCATAGCTTTGGGCGGTGTTGGCAAGGGACATTGGTTTAGGACTCCGATCTGTTTGCTGTGACCACCCTAAATGCAGCGGAGGCCGACACAATAGCCTCTGACGCACAGAATGCGTGTCAGGATGCAGAGCTTGTGCCGCTCGTTCACTCGGTTTACACCCCATCGCAACCTAACGTCATCCAAGAGGTTGCAATGACACGCGCGTTCGTTTTTCCGGGGCAGGGCGCCCAGACCATCGGTATGGGCAAGGCACTGGCCGAGGCCTACCCGGCTGCACAGGCTGTTTTCGACGAGGTCGATGAAGCGCTGGGTGAAAAGCTGAGTGACCTGATCTGGAATGGTGACATTGCAGACCTGACCCTTACGCAGAACGCACAGCCCGCATTGATGGCAACCTCGATGGCCGCGATGCGTGCATTGGAAGCCGAAGGTGTAGCCGTCACGGATGCTGCGTTCGTAGCGGGGCACTCGTTGGGGGAATACTCGGCGTTGGCCGCTGCTGGCGCGCTATCGGTTGCTGATACGGCGCGTCTGCTGCGCACCCGTGGTCAAGCGATGCAAAGCGCTGTGCCAGTTGGCGAAGGCGCGATGGCCGCCATTCTGGGGCTGGACCTTGAGGCCGTGCGCGCAGTCGCAGAAGAGGCCGCGCAAGGTGAGGTCTGTCAGGCCGCGAACGACAACGATCCTACTCAGGTCGTTGTTTCTGGCGCAAAAGCAGCCGTGGAACGCGCCGCCGAGATTGCCAAGGAAAAAGGCGCAAAGCGCGCTGTAATGCTCCCTGTTAGTGCTCCGTTCCATTGTGCGCTGATGCAGCCTGCTGCCGATGTGATGGCAGAGGCACTGGCCGCGGTGGAAATCAAGGCTCCGGCGGTTCCGCTGATCGCCAATGTGCGGGCTGAGGCTGTCAGCGACCCGGACCTGATCCGTCAGTTGCTGGTCGAGCAGGTCACCGGTTCAGTGCGCTGGCGCGAGAGCGTGCAGTACATGGCGACGCAGGGCGCCACCGAGACTTGGGAGATCGGTGCAGGCAAGGCGCTTTCGGGGATGATCCGCAAGATCGACCGCGCGATTGCTGGCAAGGCTGTCGGCACGCCGGATGACGTGCAGAATGTGGTTAAGAGCGAATCATAAGAGCAATGTGCAACGCAAGTTGCGCTGCAAAAGGAAGATCGAATGTTTGATTTGACAGGTAAGAATGCGTTGATCACCGGTGCATCCGGCGGGATTGGTGGTGAGATTGCGCGCGTGTTGTACGGTGCGGGGGCCACGGTTGCGTTGTCAGGCACACGTGTCGAACCGCTCGAGGCACTGGCCGCCGAGCTGGGTGAGCGGGCGCATGTCCTGCCGTGCAACCTGAGCGACGGTGAGGCCGTTGCGGCGCTGCCCAAGCAGGCGGCCGAGGCGATGGGCTCAGTTGATATTCTGGTCAACAACGCCGGGATCACACGTGATAACCTGTTCATGCGCATGTCGGATGATGAATGGCAAAGCGTGATCGACGTGAACATGACCTCGACTGCCAAGCTGTGCAAAGGCGTTCTGCGGGGCATGATGAAAGCCCGTTGGGGTCGGATCATCAACATCTCGTCCGTGGTTGGCGCCACCGGCAACCCCGGTCAAGCGAACTATGCCGCGTCCAAGGCGGGTATGGTCGGTATGACGAAGTCGTTGGCCTATGAAGTTGCAAGTCGTGGGATCACTGCTAACGCGGTTGCACCTGGCTTCATCACCACAGCCATGACTGACAAGCTGACCGACGATCAGAAATCGGGCATTTTGGGACAAGTTCCCGCCGGTCGTATGGGCGATGCGTCGGAAATTGCTGCGGCAGTTCTGTATCTTGCCAGCCCCGAAGCCGGATATGTTACCGGAACCACCTTGCATGTTAACGGCGGTATGGCCATGTTGTGAGCGCGGACAGGGGCAGGTGCGAAAGCGTTTGCCTCGCGCGTTGTCTATGCTATAGGCGGCGCATAAATGCTGGGGTCGACCAAATGGTCGGCCTTCTACTTTCCCGGTCATCCGGGACCCAACCGCCCGCACCGGGCAAATCAAAGCCAGCCTGAGCGGGCAAGGGCAGAACCGGGCACTAGGCCCTGAAAACGGAATGAGGAATAGACATGAGCGACGTCGCAGATCGCGTTAAAAAGATCGTTGTTGAGCACCTGGGTGTTGAAGAAGACAAAGTGACAGAAAACGCGTCCTTCATCGACGATCTGGGCGCAGACAGCCTGGACACTGTTGAGCTGGTTATGGCCTTCGAAGAAGAGTTCGGCATCGAAATCCCTGATGACGCAGCCGAGACCATCCAGACATTTGGCGACGCCGTCAAATTCATCTCGGAAGCTTCCTAATAGCTTCGAAATAGTTGAAAAGCGGCGCTTCCGGGCAACGGAGGCGCCGTTTTTTTGTGCCTTTCCCAATTCTGGCTTGCAAGGTGCCGTATTCGTTCGCAACCTTTTACCCGAGGCACATAATTCAGAGCGGGAAGGGCATGATAAGATCCACCCCGATGATCAATACGGCCCGTTTGACGCTGAGCGGCATGCGGCCAGAGGATTTCAACCGGTTCGCCGAGATTTGGCGTAACCCATGCATTGTGCGACATATCGGCGGCAAGCCGCGGTCGCGCGGTGAGGCGTGGGATTCCTTCCTTCGCAATGCGGGCCACTGGCAAATGGCCGGGTTTGGCCAATGGGCCGTGGTTCAGCAGTCGAATCGGCAGATGATCGGTCAGGCGGGATTCTTTTACGGCAACCGATCTGTTGGCGAAGATTTCGACAATTTCCCCGAGGCAGGATGGATTCTGGTCCCTGAGGCGCAAGGGCAGGGATTGGGGCTGGAAGCAGCACAGGCTGCCCATGACTGGTTTGATCGGATCATGCCCGGGCCATTAGTCGCTATGGTGAATTCGGAAAACCTGGCTTCGCAAAAGCTTGCGGACAAGTTGGGTTACATTCCAATGCGTGAATGCGCGTTCAACGGCAGCGACGTTACGCTGCTGCGCCGCAACGGACCTCCACCGCGCCACTGACAATTTGAGACTTCCTGAATGCCGCAAACCGGCCGTAGTTTGCCGATCCTGGTAAAATCGGGCTGATTATCCGCGTGTATGGTACTCTGGATTTGCAGAGCGATTGAGCGGAGGAGAATGCTCATGAGGATTTACCCCACGATGGAATTGCAGAACGGCCGGTGTGTCACACTGGACAAGGGCCGTCTGGACGACGCGATGATCTGGCATGTGAATCCGACGGACACGGCACGCAGTTGGTCTGCGGCTGGTGCCACGTGGATGCACCTAACGGATTTCGACGCAATCGAAGGCCGCGATACCAACGCCGAGTTGGTTGAGGAAATCATCCGCACGTCTGAGATGTCGGTGCAACTGGCCGGCGGTATGCGGACGCGAGAACAGGTCGAGTACTGGATCGACAAGGGCGCAGGGCGGATCGTGATTGGCACGCTGGCGGCCTGGGATCCGAATCTGGTTAAGGAACTGGCCAAGCTTTACCCGGATCAGATCGTTCTGGCCGTGGATGTCTGGCAAGGTCAGGTCATGACCGAAGGTTGGCGCAGCCAAAGCGCGTTTACCCCCGAAGCCTTCATCGAAGCCTTCAAAGGAACGCCCTTTGCAGCGATTCTGGTAACCGATATCGACAGCGATATCGAAGATGTTGACGCGCAGCTGGGTCTGATCTCCGGTCTCGCCGAAGCGTCACGGACGCCGGTTATCGCCAGCGGTGTCGTTCGAACCTCGGACGACATCTCGCGTCTGGCCTATGTGCACAACATCTCGGGTGCTTTGGTCGGGCGGGCTTTGTTCCGCAAAACGATTGACTTGGCGGATGCTATTAACGTCGCCGCGCATGCCCACGAGCCGGTCGCTGAGTTCCAGTAAATCTATGCCACAAGATATTGCCCCGGCTCTTTCAAATCTGCGAAAGGGTCGGGGCAATTTGTTTCGGCACAACCCGCACCGGCGGACGGCCCGGCGAAATGGTGCCGGGATGGAATGTGCCGTTGCTCTTGCCCCCGGACCCCGGGCCGGGGTATGAGCGGTTCTCAAATAGGAAGCAGGCAAGAGGCATTTCATGCGCAGAGTCGTTGTAACCGGTCTGGGATTGGTCACTCCTTTGGCCAGCGGGGTCGAGGAATCTTGGTCACGGCTGTTGGATGGGGAATCCGGCGCGGGCCCGATCACGCAGTTTGATGCCGAAGCAAGCGGTGTCACCACGACCTATGCCTGCGAAGTACCGCGCGGCGATGGAACCGACGGGACGTTTAACCCAGACGATTGGTTGCCACCTAAAGAGCAGCGGAAGATCGAAGACTTCATTCTGTATTCGATCGCGGCAGCCGATATGGCGTGCCAAGATGCCAACTGGCTGCCTGAGGATGAAGAAGACCGCCTGCGTACGGGTGTGTTGATCGGTTCGGGTATCGGTGGATTGGGCTCGATCGCTGAAACAGCGAACCTGATCCGCGATAAAGGTCCGCGCCGTGTGTCGCCATTCTTTATTCCCGGAGCGCTGATCAACCTGGCATCCGGTCAGGTGTCTATCCGCCACGGGTTCAAGGGGCCCAACCATTCGGTCGTGACAGCTTGTTCGACCGGTGCGCACGCGATTGGTGATGCCAGCCGCATCATTCGTGCAGGTGACGCGGACGTCATGGTTGCCGGTGGCGGTGAAGGCTGCATCTGCGAGATCGGTATCGCTGGTTTCAATGCGTGCAAAGCGCTGTCGACAAAGTATGCAGACGACCCGAAGAAAGCCAGCCGCCCGTATGACGTGGACCGTGATGGCTTTGTCATGGGTGAGGGGGCAGGCATCGTGGTTCTGGAAGAATACGAGCACGCCAAGGCCCGTGGTGCGAAGATTTACGCCGAAGTCTTGGGCTATGGCATGTCTGGCGACGCTTATCACATCACCGCGCCGTCCGAGGATGGCGATGGTGCCGAGCGGTCAATGAAAGCCGCTTTGCGTAGCGCGGGCCTTGAGCCTTCGGATCTGGATTATATCAATGCGCATGGCACATCGACCATGGCTGATACGATCGAACTGGGCGCGGTAGAGCGCCTGTTGGGCGATCACGCCGGCAAGGCCACCATGACCTCAACCAAATCGGCCACCGGTCACCTTTTGGGTGCGGCGGGCGCGATTGAGGCAATTTTCTCGATTCTTGCGATCCGGGATCAGGTGGCCCCGCCAACGATCAACCTGGACAATCCTGCCGTTGAAACTCCGATTGATCTGGCACCCAACGCCAAACGTGAGCGTGAAATCAACGTGGCGTTGTCGAATTCATTCGGATTTGGCGGCACCAATGCCAGCGTGATTTTCGGAAAGGTCAGCTAAATGTTGCGGGCTCTTGCTTCGAATGCGCTGACCCTGCTGATTGTTGGCTTGTTCCTGATGGGCGGGCTGGTTGTGTGGGGGCAGTCGCAATACAAGGCCGAGGGTCCACTGGAAACCGCCATCTGCCTGCAGGTCAGGAGCGGGTCGAACATGACCCGCGTCAGTCAGCAGCTTGAGGATGACGGAGCCATCAGCAGCGCCATGATCTTCCGCATGGCAGCGGATTATTCAGATAAATCGCAGCAGCTTAAGGCCGGCAGCTTTTTGGTTCGTGAAGGTGCGTCGATGGAGCAGATCATCGACGAAATCACGAGCAGCGGTGCCAGCACCTGCGGGTCCGAGATTGAGTACCGTATTGGTGTCACGCGCATCCAGACGCGAGTGCGTGAACTGGACCCGGCGACACTGGAATTTGTCGAAATCGCTTCGTTTGATGTGACCGACGAGGAAATCCCTGCTGAATACACCCAAAAGCGTGAAGAGGCCGACACTCGGTATCGTGTGTCTGTTGCCGAAGGTGTTACGTCTTGGCAAGTGGCTCAAGGACTGCAGTCCATTGAATCTCTGACAGGCGAGATTGCCGAAATCCCTGCAGAGGGGATGCTGGCACCTGACAGCTATGAGTTGGCACCGGGCGACGACCGGACCGCTGTTCTGCAGGCGATGCAAGACAAACAACAGTTGCGCATCAATGCAGTGTGGGAAAACCGCCAAAGCGACCTGCCCATCAGCAGCCCGGAAGAAATGCTGATCCTTGCATCGATTATCGAAAAGGAAACCGGTGTTCCCAATGAACGTGGGCAGGTTGCAAGCGTCTTTGTGAACCGGCTTGAGCAGGGTATGAAGCTGCAGACGGACCCGACCGTCATCTATGGCGTCACCAAGGGGCAGGGTACGCTGGGTCGCGGCCTGCGTCGTAGTGAGCTGCGTCGTGCAACACCTTGGAATACTTATGTGATTGACGGTTTGCCGCCGACGCCAATTGCCAACCCAGGTCTGGCTAGTCTTGAAGCCGCGGTTGCACCGGAAGAGACCAATTTTGTCTTCTTTGTTGCAGATGGAACCGGAGGGCACGCGTTCGCGGAAACGCTTCAGGAACACAATCGAAACGTCGCCAAGTGGCGCGAAATCGAGGCGGAGCGAAACAGTTCAAGCAATTAAGAAATAAGGGCCGGGTCTAAAATGCGGCCCTTATTGTTTGAACGTTTATGCAGCAGGGCGCCTACGTGGACGGCGACGCTTGGATGGTGCAGGTTTTTGTCCGGCGTTCGCTGCCTTTGGCTTGACCCCGCGTCCGCGGAAGCCACCGCGGTTGCGCGGCTTTTTAGGCTCTGCATGTTCTGGCATGGTGCCGCTTGCCACCGGGATTTCAATTTTCATGAGTTTCTGAATCTGGCGGAACTGATCCAGCTCATCTGGGGCGCAGAATGCAATGCCTTCACCTTCGCGCCCGGCCCGTGCGGTCCGGCCGATGCGATGAACATAGTTGTCCGGCACCTCGGGCAGGTCATAGTTGATTACATAGGCCACGCCTGGAATATCGATACCTCGTGCGGCTACGTCTGTGGCGACAAGCACATTGATTTCGCCTGCGCGAAACGCCTTGATTGCCCGGTCGCGCTGTCCTTGGCTTTTGTTGCCGTGAATTGAAGCAGCGTTAAACCCGTCTTTTACAAGGTCCTTCATCAACCGCTCTGCACCGTGCTTGGTCCGTGAAAAGACCAAAGTCAGCGCGCCCATATCTGCCGACAGGATTTCGCGCAGTTTAGCAGGTTTCTCGGCCCGGCTTAAGAAGTGCACGGACTGCGCGATCTTATCGGCCGCCTTGCCCGGAGGTGATACCTGTACACGGTGTGGGTTGGTCAGGTAGGCTTGGCTCAGTTCTTCCATCTGCTTGGGCATAGTTGCCGAAAACAACATGGTTTGACGTGGGGTACCCAGCTTGGGCGCGATTTTGCGCAAGGCATGGATGAAACCCATGTCCAGCATCTGATCAGCCTCGTCCAGAACCAAGTGGCGTACCTGACCAAGGTCGACCGCCTGGCGTTCCATCAGGTCAATCAAACGTCCGGGCGTGGCGACCAGAATATCGGTGCCGCGCGACAGGAATGAAATTTGTTTTCCGATCGACTGACCTCCGACCACAGTAGCTACGCGTAGCTTGGTGTTGCCGGTCAGGTTGCGCAGGCTGTCTGCAATCTGATTGACCAGTTCGCGGGTGGGGGCAAGGATCAGCGCCTTGGCGGTTTTGGGCGCGGGTTTACCGGGCTGTGCCAGCAGGTGGTCGATCAGGGGCAGGCCGAAGGCCAGAGTTTTGCCGGTGCCAGTCTGTGCCAGACCGAGGATATCGTGACCATTCAGCGCCAGCGGAATGGCCTGGTTTTGAATTGGGGTCGGTTGCGAAAAGTTAGCGCGTTTCAGCGCGTCATTCAGGGCTGGTGCAAGCCCCAGCATGTCAAAGTCGAACAAGTAACTATCCTTTATAGTCCGCAAGCCGGTGGCCGCGCGAACGAGAAGTGACTGGCCACGCAGTACGTGACCGGCAAGGGTTCCGCGTGACCTCGGGACGTGCAGGCGAACCCTGCGCCATCCGGTCGTCGCGTCAAGAACCCTGCGTGAAGGGGAACTGGATGTTATGGGCGCTGTGGGGCAGATGTGCCCGTCGATGCTCACGCGTCAGCGCTTGAATTTGGTGGGCAGATGACGGGTATCCGGGAAAAAGTCAAGTTCGATCATGAAAAAGCCGAATTCTGTTGTGGAGCTCGCCAATGCAGTCGAAGTCTTTATGGAGTGTCAGGTTTTTGAAAAGCGAAGCGTTTCAGGCGCCCAGAAAATGAAGGAAAACAATCGCGCGCAACACCTTTCAGTGGCAAAATCTGGATCACTTCGATTTGACCCTGCCCAGCTTCGCGCTTGTTCGCAAAAATACAGTCAATACCGGGCAAAGAGAGTTTTTGATGTCGCCGATTGGGGGCTCTTGTGTGTTGTCGAGGATTGAAGGCAAATGGCGCTTGCAATGGGTAGGTCTTAAGATTGGGTTACCCGATCGCGCCTTTCGTGTTGCGGGCGTGTTGCGTAAATCATTGACTTTACGTGATTAATATCGTACTTATTGTGCCATGCTAGAAGAAGTGGGCAACGGCCCCGGGGAAACCCGGCGGCCGTTTTTCGTTTCTCTCGTGCGGAAAAACTCACGCATGAGGTCACAGGCAAACATGACTTTGATTACCCCGGAAGAGCGGATGTCCCAGACGGCAGAACTATTGCAGTCGCTTGAGACGTCCATTCGCGGTCTGCGCAAAGCAGCGGAAGAACTGCGGAGGCAGATCGGCGCCGGGGAGGATGCAGATCTTGCTGGTACAGGCAAGCAACTCGGGCAGATAGAGGGGCTGATCCGAAGTTGTCAGAAAGTGGAGACAAGCTTTGTCGAACAACATCACAGACAAGCCGGAATTGCCCAAGGGGGCTATGCGCTCGACCTTGATCGGGCACGATCTGAGATCGGGTGCAGGCTGGCTCGCCTCCGCGCCTGCTGCGGTGCAAGACAGATTTCTGAGTGAGATCGGGGAGGGGGGGCTGTGTGCCCTCCCTTTCCTGTTCGAGTTCTGGGCGCTGCCACATCAGTTGCCGCCCGAGGGCGACTGGCGGTCTTGGGTCATCATGGGCGGGCGCGGTGCAGGTAAGACGCGGGCCGGGTCTGAATGGGTGCGGTCCATGGTTGAGGGGGCGAAGCCGCTGGATCGGGGTGAGGCCAGCCGTGTGGCATTGGTCGGTGAGACATTTGATCAAGTGCGCGATGTGATGATCTTTGGCGATAGCGGGATATTGCAGTGCTCACCGCCGGATCGTCGGCCTGTGTGGAAGGCGTCGGAACGCAAGCTGGTCTGGCCCAACGGGGCCGAGGCGCAGGCGTTTTCGGCGCATGACCCAGAGGGGCTGCGCGGGCCGCAGTTTGACGCGGCCTGGGTGGATGAACTGGCCAAGTGGAAGAAGGCTGGCGAGACCTGGGATATGCTGCAATTTGCGTTGCGGTTGGGGGAGCAGCCTCGGGTCTGCGTGACGACCACTCCGCGGAATGTGAATGTTTTGAAGGAGTTGCTGGCGTCGCCCTCTACCGTGCAGACCCATGCGCCGACGGAGGCGAACCGGGCCAATCTGGCGGACTCCTTTCTGGAGGAGGTACATGCGCGCTATGCGGGTACGCGACTGGGACGGCAGGAACTGGACGGGGTGCTGCTGTCGGATGCCGAGGGCGCGCTGTGGACGGGATCGATGCTGGAGGCGGTGCGGTGCGCGCAGGTGCCGGAGTTGGATCGGATCGTGGTCGCGTTGGACCCGGCGGTGACGGCGGGATCGGATGCGGATGCCTGCGGGATCGTGGTCGTGGGCGCTCGGGTGCAGGGGCCGCCCGAGAAATGGCGGGCGTTCGTGCTGGCTGACCGGACGGTGCAGGGCGTTGGCCCGGCGGGCTGGGCGCAGGCAGCGATTGATGCGATGGATGCGTTCGGGGCCGAACGGCTGGTGGCCGAGGTCAATCAGGGCGGGCAACTGGTGGAACAGGTCGTGCGGCAGGTGGACCCTCTGGTGCCATATCGCGCGGTGCGGGCCTCACGCGGCAAGGTCGCGCGGGCCGAACCAGTTGCGGCATTGTACGAGCAGGGGCGAGTAGCCCATGTGGCCGGGTTGGACGCGTTAGAAGAGCAGATGTGCCAGATGACCGCGCGCGGGTTCGACGGTCAGGGCTCGCCCGACCGCGTCGACGCTCTGGTCTGGGCGCTGCATGAGTTGGTTGTGGGGCCTGCGGGGGCGTATCGGCGGCCTAGGGTAAGGGCGTTGTGAGATGTTTTTGGCTTCAAACCTAGATGCCGAACGACTGAAAGCATCCTGTTCTATTGTTGCTGCGCTAGACGCAAAAGTCAGCTTTTGGAAACGCCTTTTCAATACTATAGCGAAACTGGATATAACCGCTCGGGCAGGCGACTGCCTGCGCGTCAGTTAGAGTGACATCTCGGAGAGTTCTTCCGAACAATGGTGTTCCATCGCCGATCAGGATCGGCATTTGGGTTATGGTGATCTCGTCAAGTCGACCGAGGTTGATAAAATTCTGAATAGTCTTGCCGCCGTCGACATACGCACTCTGATAGCCTTCAGCCTCAAGCCTATCCAAGAGTGCTGTCAGGTCGCCTGAATACAGTTCGATTCTGTTTTTCAGATTGGCTGGGGGCGTTTGAAGCGTTTTGCTTAGCACAACAATCTTTGTTGTTCCGTAGGGCCACTGATCGGGTGGCAGATCAAAGCTGCTGATCATTTCCATGCATTTGCGACCCATGATCATGCAATCGATGGTCGCAAAGTAGGTCGCAAAGTCGATGTAGCTCTCGGCCATGCCAGCCTCCGGGTTGCCCGCGGATTCAAGCCAGTCAACACTGCCATCAGCACGGGCAATAAACCCGTCTGCGCTTGTTGCGATATATGCGCTGCACTTCATGATGACCTCCTTGGTTTTTTAAACAACTCAAAGGATGCTGTTTGTTACCTAACTTGATAGCAGACATTCGTTCCAACGGACATTTCGGCAGCTTCGTCCGCAAAAAAGGCAATTTGAACTCAATGCAAAGCTAGAGTGAAGTGGGCGTTGCCAAACCCGCGTCCGCTTCGTTCCCGAGGCTTAAACTTCTTTCCGTCATAACTCCTTTCAACAAGCCGGGCAGAGCGGCGGCAGAAAGGAGCACAGATGGTATTCGATTTCTTGCGTCGTGGATCGGCTGAAGCAGCGCCCGAGGCAAAGGCGAGCGCGGCGGGGCCTGTGGTGGCGTGGCAGACGGGTGGGCGCGTGGCGTGGAGCCCCAGGGATGCGGTGTCGCTGACGCGGACGGGGTTTTCGGGTAACCCGGTGGGCTTTCGCTCGGTCAAGCTGATTGCCGAGGCGGCGGCGGCGTTGCCCTTGGTGTTGCAGGATCAGGTGCAGCGTTATGATGCGCATCCGATCCTTTCGCTGATGCGCCGTCCGAATGCGGCGCAGGGGCGGGCGGAGTTGATGGAGGCTCTGTTCGGACAGTTGCTGTTGTCGGGCAATGCTTATGTTGAGGCGGTTCAGGCCGAAGAAGGGCTGCCGGTTGAGCTGCACGTCTTGCGCTCGGACCGGATGAGCGTGGTGCCCGGGACGGATGGGTGGCCCAAGGCTTATGATTATGCTGTGGGCGGCAAGAAGCACCGGTTTGCGGCGGAAAACATCTGCCATATCAAATCGTTCCACCCGCAAGATGATCATTACGGGTTCTCGCCAATGCAGGCGGCGGCGACGGCGATCGATGTGCATAACAGCGCGTCGCGGTGGTCGAAATCGCTGCTCGATAATGCGGCGCGGCCTTCGGGTGCGCTGGTGTGGAAGGGTGACGGCCATGGGGTGATGGCCGAAGACCAGTTCCGGCGTCTGTCGGATGAGATCGAACAGAACTATCGTGGCGCGCGCAATGCTGGTCGTCCAATGGTTCTGGAAGGGGGACTGGATTGGAAGCCGATGGGGTTCTCTCCGTCCGATATGGAGTTTCAAAAGACCAAGGAAGCCGCCGCCCGCGAGATCGCGCTGGCCTTTGGGGTCCCGCCGATGCTGCTGGGGATCCAGGGCGACGCGACCTATTCGAACTATCAGGAGGCCAACCGGGCGTTTTATCGCCTGACCGTGCTGCCCCTGGTGACGCGGGTGGCGGCGGCGGTGTCGGAGTGGCTGGTGGGCTTTACCGGTGAGGATCTGATGCTGAAGCCCGATCTGGATCAGGTGCCCGCGCTTTCGGCGGAACGGGATGCGCAATGGGCGCGGGTCAACGGGGCAGAATTCCTAACGGATGCCGAGAAGCGTGCTTTACTGGGGCTGCCGGAGCGCGCCGATGGGTGACGGGTATCCTCCGTTTGAATGCGCGCCTGGCCTGCGTCTGGCCGCGCACGAACGGGTGGCCGAAATCCAGCATGCGCATTTGTGTCGGCGATTGGATCAGATTGAAGAGATGATGGAGCGGTTGGAGAAACGGTTGTGGTTGACGGTCTATGGCGTGGTGGCCGTGATCCTGGCGCAGGCATTTCAATCCATTCTGGTGGCAACGCCATAAATTCACATGTTTACGAGGGTATGTTCATGGAATTGGAGCACAAGTTTGCGCGGTTCAGCGATGGGTTGTCGGTGACCGATGATGCGGTGATTGAAGGTTATGCCAGCCTGTTCGGGCAAGTCGATCAAGGTAGCGACATGGTGCAGCGTGGTGCGTACCGCACTTCGTTGGCGGAGCTGAAGGCGGCAGGTCAAAGGGTCAAGATGCTGTGGCAGCACGACCCGGCGCAGCCCATCGGTGTATGGGATGACGTGCGCGAAGACGAGCGTGGGCTGTGGGTTAAGGGACGTATGTTGGAAAGTACGCAAAAAGGCCGTGAGGCCGCGGAACTTATCCGGGCGGGAGCAATTGACGGCTTGTCAATTGGCTATCGCACCAAGAGGGCCGTGAAAAATGAAAAGGGCCAAAGGGTCCTGACTGAACTGGAGCTGTGGGAAGTCTCACTTGTGACTTTTCCGATGCTGCCCAGTGCGCGGGTAGCGGCAAAAGGGACGACCCCGGACGCCGAAGACACCCTGCGCAGTATTGCCGAGGCGTTTGATCACGCTCGGCTGGAGCTGGCGCGAACCTAGCGCGCCTCAAACCCACCCAAACAAGGAAGTTCTGATGAGCAAGACCGAGACCCCGGCCTTGACCGGAGAGGGTGTGCCCCTGGTTCAGGAGGTGAAGCAGGCGATGACTGGCTTCGTGAACGAATTCAAGGGCCTGAAGGCTGAAGTTAAAACCAAATTGCAACAGACAGAAGAGCGACTGACTATGCTGGATCGTAAATCAACCATTGCGGCGCGCCCGCGTCTTGCGGCCTCGACCCTGGACGGAGCCCCGCATCAGAAGGCATTTGACGCCTATGTGCGGTGTGGCGACGATGACGGCTTGCGCGGTCTGGAGATGGAAGCCAAATCGCTGTCCAGCGCGGTCAACAGCGATGGCGGCTATCTGGTCGACCCACAGACTGCCGATATCATCAAGTCGGTTTTGAAATCGACCGCGTCGATCCGCTCGATTGCGTCTGTGGTGAATGTCGAGGCAAATTCGTTCGACGTGCTGATCGACCACACAGACATGGGTGCAGGCTGGGCCGACGAAAACGCCGCCGCGAGCGAGACGGCGACACCGTCGATTGATCGTATCTCCATTGCGCTCCACGAGTTGAGCGCGTTGCCCAAGGCGTCGCAGCGCCTGCTCGATGACAGCGCCTTCGATGTAGAGGGTTGGCTGGCCGGTCGTATCGCCGACAAGTTTGCCCGTGCCGAGGCGGCGGCATTCATCTCTGGCGATGGGGCCGACAAACCAAAAGGTATTCTGGACCATGCCAAGGTCGACAATGATGTCTGGACCTGGGGCAATCTGGGCTATGTCCCGACCGGCATTGATGGCGGTGTCGATGCGGATGCGATTGTCGATGTGGTCTATGCGTTGGGCGCGCAATATCGCGTAAATGGCACCTTCGTGATGAACTCGAAAACTGCCGGTGTCATCCGCAAGCTGAAAGACAGTGATGGTCGCTTCTTGTGGTCGGACGGTCTGGCTGCGGGTGAGCCCGCGCGTCTCATGGGTTACCCGGTGCTGATTGCCGAGGACATGCCGGATGCGGGCACTGACAGTTTCTCGATTGCCTTTGGTGATTTCCAAGCCGGGTACACTATTGCGGAGCGCCCTGATCTGCGCGTCTTGCGCGATCCGTTCAGCGCCAAACCACACGTTCTGTTCTATGCGACCAAGCGCGTCGGCGGCGACGTGAGCGACTTTGCCGCGATCAAACTGGTGAAATTCGGCACTGCCTAAGCGGTGGCGGATCCGGGGGGTCATTGGCCCCTCGGGCGCGGGCGCGGGCCGGGGTGAGATCCCCTGCGTTGTCTAGCTGCTCCCCTCCGTCCGAGCAACGTGGGGTGGCGCGTGCCCGTCATTTTCCTGAAGTCGGCCCCGGAGGGGTCCG
The DNA here is from genome assembly GCF_056537985.1 of Ruegeria sp. BI12. NCBI lineage: Bacteria > Pseudomonadati > Pseudomonadota > Alphaproteobacteria > Rhodobacterales > Roseobacteraceae > Ruegeria > Ruegeria sp. BI12. The sequence goes on from NZ_JBQFSL010000001.1 coordinate 1,019,007, forward strand.
AGATTGCGGAGTGAATGGATGATGTTGATCGAAGAAACCGCCATCGCGGATGCGGCGCTGCCGGTGGATCAGTTCAAGGCCCATCTAAGGCTGGGCACAGGTTTTGCCGAAGATGATGTGCAAGACGATGTTCTTAAGGGATTTCTGCGCGCGGCGATCGCGGCGATCGAAGCGCGCACCGGCAAGGTGCTGATCGAGCGGGATTTCTCATGGAGTCTGAACATTTGGCGGGACCAGTTCGGTGAGGTGCTTCCGGTGGCTCCGGTCACCGAGGTTAGAACTGTGACGTTGGTGGACGCAGAAGGTGGGGAGTCCATCGTTTCTTCGGATATGTACCGGTTGGAAAAAGACGTTCAGCGCCCGCGGTTGCGCCCTATGGGGTCATTGATGCCAAAGATGCCCAGTGGGGGGGCTGTCAGGGTCGACTTCACCGCTGGGATGGCGGGTGATTGGGGCAAGTTGCCTGCCGATCTGGGGCAGGCGGTGCTGCTGTTGGCTGCGCACTACTATGAGTACCGTGATGAAACGGCGCTGGGTGCGGGGTGCATGCCATTCGGTGTTACCAGCCTGATCCAACGCTATCGTACGGTTCGGTTTGGCGCTGGGGTGATGCAATGAAGTCGCCGCGATTGAACCGAAAGCTCGTGCTGGAAGCGCCGGTGCGCGTGGCAGATGGCTCTGGCGGATACAACGAGACTTGGGCAATTCTCGGCGCAGTGTGGGCCGAGGTGACCGCGCGCAGCGGGTCTGAGCGGAAGGTCGCAGGCGTCCCCGTATCACGGGTTGGATATCGCATCGTCGTCCGAGGCGCGCCCCTGGGGTCAACCATGCGGCCATCGCCAGATCAGCGCTTTGCAGATGGCACGCGCCGCTTTGTAATCCGCGCTGTCGCCGAGCGCGACCCGCGTGGCCAGTTCCTGACCTGCTTCGCGGATGAGGAGGTCGCAGCATGAGCTATGGCGTTTCGGCCGCCCTGCAGGCGGCGGTGTTCAAACAGATTTCAGAAGATGTGCAAGTCAGCAGTTTGTCGGCGGGCGCAATCTATGACGCGGTTCCAGCCGGCGCTGTCCCACAGACTTATGTGACCTTGGGACCGGAAGAAGTTCGTGACGCTTCTGATCAATCGAGCGGAGGCGCGGTGCACCGGTTTTCGGTTTCGGTTGTCTCAGAGGCTGCAGGTTTTGGGGCTGCCAAAACCCTGGCCGGTGCGGTGTGTGACGCGCTGGATTGCGCCACACCCACCCTCGACCGCGGACGCATCGTGGGCCTGTGGTTCGAGCGCGCCTCTGCCAGACGCACCGGGACAGGAGGCGCGATCCGCCAGATCGACCTGAGATTCCGCGCGCGCGTGGAAGACGAATAAGCAATCAACGGAGAGAGCAAATGGGTGCCCAGAACGGCAAGGACCTTTTGGTCAAAGTGGATATGAACGGCAGCGGTCTGTTCGAAACGATCGCGGGGCTGCGCGCCACGCGGGTCAGCTTCAACGCGGAAAGCGTGGATGTCACAAGTCTGGAAAGTCAGGGTGGCTGGCGGGAACTTCTTTCAGGGGCTGGGGTCAAATCGGCGTCAATCTCAGGCTCGGGCGTGTTCAAGGATGCAGGCACGGATGAGCGCGCGCGGCAATTGTTCTTTGATGGTGAGACGCCCGATTTTCAGGTGATTATTCCCGATTTCGGTATTGTTGAGGGCGCGTTTCAGGTGACCGGTATCGAATATGCGGGCTCGTATAACGGTGAGGCGACATATGAGATGAGCATGGCCAGCGCCGGCGCGCTGAGCTTTACGGCACTGTAATCCGATGGCCAATCCGTGGACGGGCGAGGTGGCTTTGACCATCGATGGAGAGAGGCGAGTGCTCAAACTGACCTTGGGCGCTTTGGCGGAATTGGAGCAAGAGCTGGGCGCGGGTTCATTGGTTGAGTTGGTGCAACGGTTCGAAGGCGGAGCCTATTCCAGCGGTGACGTGCTGGCGCTGATCGTGGCCGGGTTGCGGGGCGGGGGCGGTGATGTCACCCGTGCCGACCTGCTAAGCGCCGAGATTGCGGGTGGCCCGATGGCGGGCGCTCGAGTGGCGGCCGAGTTGCTGGCGCGGGCCTTCATGGTGCCGGAACAGGCATGAATGAGTTCAACTGGCCTGTCCTGATGCGGGCCGCGCTTGTCGGTCTGCGTCTGAGGCCAGATCAGTTCTGGCGGCTGACCCCGGCCGAGCTGCAACTGATGCTGGGGCAGGGCGCTGGGATGCCCGCGATGAACCGGGCTGGCCTGGACGCGTTACTAGAGGCCTATCCCGACAAAACACAAGGAGAGCGTGATGACGGATCGTGACGGTTTCGATGACTTGCAGGAACGCGGCGAGGCGCTGGGCGACTCGCTGGGCGACGCGGCGTCGATGGCGGCTGCTTTTGACAGCCAGATGAAACGGATCAGCGCGGCGTTTGAGGAAACTGGCAAGGATGTCGCCACGCTTGAACGTGGTATGTCCGGCGGGTTGCGCAAGGCCTTCGATGGCGTGGTGTTGGACGGGATGAACCTGTCGGATGCGTTGGACGTGCTGAAGAATTCAATGATCCGTACAGCGTATTCGGCGGCGATCAAGCCGGTGACCGACCATTTCGGGGGGATGCTGGCGAACACCGTTGGTGGTCTGGTGCAGGGGCTACTGCCCTTTGCTGATGGCGGCAGCTTTTCGCAGGGGAGCGTCATGCCATTCGCCAATGGCGGTGTCGTCAGCGGCCCGACCACGTTTCCGATGCGCGGCGGCACAGGATTGATGGGTGAGACGGGCCCTGAGGCAATCATGCCGCTGGCACGCGGTCCGGATGGCAAGCTTGGGGTGCGCAATTCGGGCGGAGGTCGTGCCGTCAACGTCGTGATGAACATCACCACCCCGGATGTGCAGGGGTTCCGGCGCAGTCAAAGCCAGATTGCGGCGCAGATGAGCCGAGCCTTGGGCCGCGGCAATCGCAACAGATAACACGAGGGAGCAGGCTATGAATTTCCACGAAGTGAGATTTCCCGCCAGTCTGAGCTTTGGTTCGGTTGGCGGGCCCGAGCGGCGCACGGATATCGTGACGCTGGCCAACGGGTTTGAAGAACGCAACACGCCCTGGGCCCATTCGCGGCGGCGTTACGATGCCGGGTTGGGAATGCGGTCCCTGGACGATATCGAAACGCTGATTGCGTTCTTCGAGGCGCGGCAAGGGCAGATGTTCGGATTTCGGTGGAAGGATTGGTCTGACTTCAAATCGGGCGCAGCAACGGCTGAGGTGGATAATGCCGATCAGATCATCGCGCGGGGCGACGGTAATACGACTGAATTTCAACTGGTTAAAATCTATAATTCCGGTGGATTCAAATATGTGCGCCCGATTCTGAAACCGGTTCTTGGGACAGTGAAGCTGGGCCTTGAGCAGGATGAAATGCGCGAGGGTGTGGATTTTGAGGTGGATTTGGCACGCGGCCGGATCTCGTTCACCAATGCGCCGCCGCAGGATGTCGAAATAACGGCGGGGTTCGAGTTTGACGTGCCCGTTCGGTTCGACACGGACAAGATTCAGACCAGCGTGACCAGCTTTCAAGCGGGCGACGTGCCGAACGTTCCGGTTGTTGAGGTGCGGGTCTGATGGGCGGTAATGCACAGGGATTGCAGGAGCATCTGCAAAGCGGGATGACCACCACCTGTCGATGCTGGGCCATCACGCGCACGGATGGGCAGGTCTATGGGTTTACCGATCACGATTTGGAGCTGCGCTTTGACGGGCTGACATTCAAGGCAAGCTCGGGGTTGACCGCTGCGGCGATCGAACAGGCAACCGGGCTTTCCATCGATAACTCTGAGGCGATGGGCGCGCTGTCTGATGCCGCGATTAGGGAAGAGGACATTGAGGCCGGGCGGTTTGACGGTGCTCAGGTTCAGGCTTGGCTCGTGAACTGGGCAGACCCTGAACAAAGAACTCTACAGTTTCGTGGTTCGATTGGGGAAATGCGTCGTGGTGGCGGGGCGTTTCATGCTGAGCTGCGAGGGCTGACGGATCTGCTGAACCGGCCCTTGGGGCGGATTTACCAAAAGCCATGCACCGCCGTGCTGGGCGACGATGCTTGCCGATTCAACGTGGCAGCGCCCGGTTTTCAGGCAGAGGCTGGGATCGTCAACCTTTCGTCGGGCAGTGTGCTTCAACTGAAAGGTGCGGACGCGCCGGATATGGGATGGTTCGAACGTGGCCGTCTGGATGTGATTTCCGGCACGGCCTCGGGTCTTTGGGCGTCGGTGAAACAGGATGAGCGTATCACGGGCGGGCGCAATGTCACCTTATGGACGGGGATCAGTGGCGGACTGACAGTCGGTGATCGAGTCCGGCTAACCGCCGGGTGCGACAAACGCATGGAAACCTGTCGAAGAAAATTCAACAACCTCATCAATTTTCAAGGTTTTCCGGACTTGCCGGGCGAGGATTGGGTGATGGCTGTTCCTAAGAAATACAAACCGAATAAAGGGGGCAGCAGACGATGACAGCAGACCGGCAGGACATAGTTGCAGAAGCGCGCCGATGGCTAGGCACGCCGTTTGTGCATCAGGCGTCCGTCAGGGGCGCGGGGGCGGATTGTTTGGGATTGCTACGCGGCATCTGGCGCGCGTTGTACGGAGCTGAGCCGGAGTCCGTGCCGAGCTACAGCATGGACTGGTCAGAGCCACAGGGGGATGAACGGATGTGGGATGCGGCCCGCCGAAATTTGACATCAAAGCGGCCCTCGGAACTGGCAGTAGGCGACGTATTGCTGTTCCGCATGCGCGATGGCGGCGTCGCCAAACATGTGGGTGTTGTCAGCGAAACCGACGCGGTCCCTCGGTTCATTCACGCATATTCCGGGCACGGAGTTGTAGAAAACGCCCTGAGCGACCCTTGGCGTCGCCGGGTTGTCGCCTGTTTCGCATTTCCGCTGGAGGTCAGGTAAATGGCAACGATTGTACTTTCTGCAGCAGGGGCCGCAATTGGCGGGTCGATCGGCGGCACTGTCGCAGGTCTTTCCACAGCAATCATAGGCCGGGCCGTTGGTGCCACATTGGGGCGGGTCATTGACCAGCGATTGATGAGCCAATCGGTGATGGGCGGCGGCAGCGAGGTTGTTGAAACCGGGCGGCTGGATCGTTTCCGTCTGACCGATACCGGAGAGGGTTCTCCGGTCACCACAATATTTGGCCGTATGCGCGTCGGGGGGCAGGTCATTTGGGCGTCGGACTTTCTGGAAACCCGCAGCACTAGCACGACAACGCAATCAACGCGGGGTGGGAAAGGGTCGCGCAAGCCAAGCTCGGCGACGACAACAACGACCACGCATACCTACAGCTATTCGATCTCGCTGGCGATCGCGGTCGGGGCCGGGCAGATTTCTGACATCTCGCGTATCTGGGCAGATGGCGAAGAATTGGAACGCGCCGGGTTGAACATGCGCGTGTACAAAGGCACCGATGACCAATTGCCAGACCCATTGATCGAGGCGGTTGAGGGCACCGGGCAGGTTCCGGCCTACCGGGGCACGGCTTATGTTGTGATTGAGGACCTTCAGCTTGCCGCATTCGGCAACCGCGTCCCGCAGTTTTCCTTTGAGGTTGTCCGACAGGAACAGCCGGGTCTGCCAGATACGCCTGATGCTGTATCCCGGATCGTGCGCGGGGCGGCGATGATCCCCGGAACAGGTGAATATTCACTGGCAAGCTCTCAGGTGAACTATTCCAAGGGTCAGGGCAAAAGCTGGGCTGCAAACGTGCATTCGGCTTCGGGAGTTTCCGATCTGGTTACTTCGACAAAAGCGCTGAGTGCTGAACTGCCCGCCTGCGATGCAGTATCGCTTGTTGTGTCGTGGTTTGGTGATGATCTGCGATGCGGCCAGTGCAAGGTGCAGCCGAAGGTCCTGCACAAGGAGTTTGACGGCGAAAACATGCCCTGGAGCGTTTCGGGCATATCCCGGGCCGCCGCACAGGTTGTTCAGATCGAAAACGATAGGCCTGTCTATGGCGCAACACCGGCGGATGCGTCCGTAATTGAGGCGATCAGGCATTTGAACTCATCAGGCAAGCGGGTGATGTTTTATCCGTTTATCCTCATGGACCAACTGCGAGGTAATGGGCTGCCGGATCCGTGGTCGGATGCCTCGGATCAACCGCATCTGCCTTGGCGAGGTCGGATCACGCTGAGCGAGGCACCGGGGCGCAGTGGGTCGCCGGACAAGACGGAAGAGGCCGACGCTCAGGTCGCGCAGTTCTTTGGTCAGGCTCGGGCAAGCGATTTTACGGTGGGCGATGGCACCGTCACTTATGCGGGGCCGCAGGAATGGGGGCTGTTCCGGTTCATTCTGCACTATGCGGCGCTCTGCAAGGCGGCCGGTGGTGTGGCGTCTTTCTGTATTGCATCCGAGATGCGCGCTCTGACCCAAATCAGAGGGGCGACTGGGTTTCCAGCCGTGAACCAGATGAGAACTCTTGCGTCTGAGGTTCGCAAAATCCTCGGGTCAGGCACCAAAATCGGCTACGCCGCCGACTGGAGCGAATATTTCGGTTACAAACCCGCCGATGCTGGAAGCGACCGCTATTTCCATCTCGATCCGCTTTGGGCAGATGATAATATCGACTTTGTCGGGATCGACAATTACATGCCACTGTCTGACTGGCGTGACGGCGAGGATCACGTCGACGCCAACGCTGGCGCAGATGCGATCTATGATCTGGAATACCTGCGCGGAAACGTCGAAGGTGGGGAAGGGTACGACTGGTATTACGCCTCGACCGAAGAATCCAAGGCCCAGATCCGGTCCGCAATCGAAGATCAAGCGCATGACGAGGCTTGGATCTGGCGATACAAGGACATACGCAATTGGTGGTCGCAACCACATCACGATAGGATCGGAGGGGTACGGCAAGCCAATCGGACGGCATGGGAACCCATGTCCAAGCCGATCTGGTTCACAGAACTGGGTTGCGCTGCCATCGATAAGGGCACCAATCAGCCGAACAAGTTTCTGGATCCGAAATCATCGGAATCCAAACTGCCGCGATACTCCAACGGCCTGCGTGACGACTTCATTCAGGTGCAGTACCTGAAGGCGGTTCTGGGTTATTGGTCCGAGGCGGAAAACAACCCGGTTTCGGATATTTACGGCGGACGCATGATTGATTTGTCCAACGCCTATGTCTGGGCCTGGGATGCGCGGCCATATCCGACCTTTCCGAACCTGCAGAGCCAATGGAGCGATAGTGAGAATTACGCCCGCGGACATTGGCTAAACGGGCGGTCCGGGTCGCGCACGCTGGCATCGGTGGTGACCGAAATCTGTTATGGGGCAGGGGTGACCGACATCGACACATCGCGCCTTTACGGTGTGGTGCGCGGCTACGCTATCGAGCAGGTTTCGGATGCACGGTCGGCCCTGCAGCCGCTGATGCTGCGCTATGGTTTCGATGCGGTCGAACGGGACGGGGTGTTGCGGTTTCAGATGCGCAATGGTCAGCGCGTCATCGCATTGGATCAGCAGCATCTGGCGCTTAGCTCTGATATTGAGACAGGTATCGAGCATCGTCGTGAGGCCGAGGCTGAGATGACAGGTCGGGTTCGCCTGCGCTTTGTGCAATCGGATGGGGACCACGACATTGTCGCGGAAGAAGCCATATTACCCGACACGCGCACTCATTCAGTGGCTGTCAACGAGATGCCCCTGTCCATGACCCGTGCAGAAGGTCGTCAGACGGCAGAACGTTGGTTGAGCGAGGCGCGTGTGTCGCGCGAAACAGTGCGCTTTGCGCTACCACCTTCATTGGGGCACATCGGCGCAGGTGATGTCATCAGTCTTGATCAAAGCGGCGAGGGCGCTCGTTTTCGCATCGACCGACTGGAACAGGGCGAGATGCAACTGGCGGATGCGGTTCGGATTGAGCCGGGGATATACGCGCCGTCAGACCTTCCCGATGACAAAGTCTCGATCAGGCCATTTGTCGCCCCGGTTCCGGTCTTGCCGGTGTTCATGGATTTGCCGCTAATCACCGGATCAGAAGTTCCACACGCGCCCTACCTTGCCGTGTCCGCCGACCCCTGGCCCGGCAGCGCCGCGGTGTATTCGGCCGTGAATGACGAGGATTATGCCCTGCAGGAGGTCATCTCGGCGCAGGCTGTAATCGGATTTACCCAAACACCTCTGCCACGGGCCAGCATCGGGGTTTGGGACGATGGTGCACCACTACGCGTCGGGCTGGTCGATGGCTTGCTGGAATCGCGCCCCCGCGATGCTTTGCTGAATGGGGCCAATCTGGCCGCAATCGGGGACGGAACGCCTGGCAACTGGGAGCTGTTCCAGTTTGCCAATGCCGAGCTGGAGGGACCGGGTATCTTTGCCCTTTCAGGTCGCCTGCGCGGCCAACTGGGTACAGACGTTACAATGCCTGACATCTGGCCCGATGGTTCGACATTTGTCCTGCTGGATGAACGGGTATTTCAAACTGGGTTGTTGAGGTCTGAACGGCGTGTGGCGAAACACTACCGTATCGGGCCGGGAACGCGGAGCTATGACGACCCGTCGTTCCTCCATCAGGTTCAAGCTTTTGAGGGTAACGGGTTGCGACCTTATGCTCCGGTGCATGTCAGACTTACATCAACCGGCGATGGTGACGAAATAACTTGGATACGTCGAACCCGGTTGGACGGCGATGCTTGGGATGGTTTCGACGTGCCGTTGGGGGAAGAAACCGAATCCTATCTGGTGAAAATCAGGATCAACGGGTCGATAATACGCGAACAGATGACGTCAGAGCCGCGCTGGACATACGCATCGGCGATGAAAGCTGCCGACGGCGTGACTGCGGCTTACGAAGTTTATGTTGCACAAATCTCTGCCAGCTACGGGCCAGGTCCCGCCGCACGTCTTCAGGTTGCGTGAGGCACACATGCGTCCTGTTCTACATGGCGATGTAAGTGCTGCGGCGCGCGCGTTGCTGAACGTGCCGTCGGCCGAACGGGAACACCTGTGCGCCAGAATGATCAACGAAGCTGAACTGGCCGACACTTTTGTCGGCCAGTTTGGGCAATTGCACCCGCTTTTCGGCAATGGGTCTTTGATGACGGCGGCTCGAACCCGGCCCTTGGCCGATGAGCCCAGTTTTGACGACATGCAATACTGTCAGTGTTTTGAGATGGTTTTGCGGTGTCTGGTTCATTTTCACGTTACCCGGAAGCACAGCTGACGCACTTGCTGGCAGCCGGGTCAAGGTTCAGGCGAGCCACCGGAATCCCTTCGCCGCAATCTTCGCAATAACCGAATTCACCGTCGTCAATCCGGGTCAGGGCTGCCGTCAATCGGCGTGTTTCGATATCCCGATTTGCTTGCTGAGCCTTAGCCATTGCCTGATTTTGCAGGGCGTCCATCCGGCTTAGCCGCCCGACAGCTTGCTGGTCCAGTTCAACCACCGCCTGCGCCTCGGTTCCAAGGACGGAATGCTGCGCCAACTCGTCCAATCGTGCACGGATACGGTCTTTGAAATCCTCCACCTGCGTCTCATTCATTTTCGTTGCCCTGTCGATCACGGGTTTGCGTTTGGCGTTTTTGCCACTAAATGGCATTCTAGGCGCAGCAAAGGATGAAAAGCCATGTTCGAAACGCGCAGCCACGTGACCCCCGTCGACCCTGTTTGGGATCGCATCACCGCCGAAGCTCAGTCTGCAGTTGAGATCGAGCCTTTGATGGGTGGGCTGGTTCACGCCTGTATCTTGCACCACCGCAGCCTGGAACGGGCGCTGTCCTACCGGATTGCGGCCAAACTGTGCTCGAACGAAATGTCGATGATGGTGCTGCGCGAGATCGTGGACGAAGCCTATGCCGACGACCCCGCACTGCTCGAAGCTGCGCGCGCGGATTTGATGGCCGTCTACGAACGCGACCCGGCCTGCCACCGCCTGTTGCAGCCAATCCTTTACTTCAAAGGGTATCAGGCGATGCAAGCCTATCGCGTGGGGCACTGGTTGTGGCGCAAGGGGCGTTATGATTTGGCGTACTTCTTTCAGATGCGCTCGTCCGAGATTTTCGGGATTGATATCCACCCCGCGGCAAAGATCGGGAAAGGTATCATGATCGACCACGCGCATTCGATCGTGATTGGCGAAACGGCGATCGTTGGCGACAACGTCTCGATGTTGCATTCGGTGACCCTTGGCGGGACCGGCAAGGAAGAAGAACAGCGCCACCCCACGATTGGCGATGGCGTGCTGATCGGGGCGGGTGCCAAGGTTCTGGGCAATATCGTAGTTGGCCATTGCAGTCGTATCGCTGCAGGCTCGGTCGTGCTGCAGGAAGTGCCGGCATGCAAAACCGTGGCCGGAATACCGGCCAAGATCGTCGGAGAGGCTGGGTGCGATCAACCCTCGATCTCGATGGATCACATGCTGGGCAAAGACCAGTAACTCAAGTCAGTTCAAGCGGTCGTTCTTTTTGATCGACCGCTTGCGCCGCTGTTCTTCACGCCGCTTTTTTCGTTCTTCTTTCCTTTTCGCGCGTTCAGCTTCTCGTTTAGCCGTTTCGGCTGGATCAGAAACGAAGGCGGAATGTTCACCCGGATAGGTATTGGGCTTCGCCGCCGCAACCGCCGGCATACCAAACACAAGGGCTGCAACCAGCAAGAAGTTTACCGAATAGGTAGAAGTCATAGGGCACCTGTGTCCGTGATTTTCATTCAGACAAGGTGGTTGACGGTAGGCGTCCGCGCAACGCGCGTGGTGATCACAAGCGCTCACATGACGGTTGTGATCTGGTTGGGCCGCGCCGGTCTGGTATCGGCGCGGCCCTATTTTTTTCTTAGGCCAGCATGACCATCGGGTTTTCCAGGTTGTCCACAATGGCTTGCAGCAACTGGGCGCCAAGCGCACCGTCAATGACCCGGTGATCGACAGACATTGTGACCGACATAACCGTAGCTACTGTCAGCTCACCGTCATTGCCGACAACCGGTTTTTTCAACCCGGTTCCCACTGCCAAGATGCCCGCGTGCGGCGGGTTCACGATGGCGTCGAAATTGTCGATGCCGAACATACCAAGGTTCGAGACCGCGAATGTGCCGCCCTGATATTCATGCGGGGCCAACTTACGCTCGCGGGCACGCCCGGCAAGATCCTTCATCTCGGTCGACAATGCGGACAGCGATTTAGTGTCGGCGTCCTGCAGAACCGGAGTAAACAATCCGCCTTCGATGGCGACTGCGACAGCCACGTCCGAGGGTTTAAGTTGCAAAACCCGGTCACCGGCCCAGACGGCGTTACATTCGGGAACCTGTTGCAGTGCGTTGGCGACAGCCTTGATGATGAAGTCATTGACGCTCAACTTTACGCCGCGACCTTCCAACTGCTTGTTCAGCTGGCTGCGGAACTTGAGCAGCGCGTCCAGCTTGATATCGCGGCGCAGGTAGAAATGCGGGATCGTCTGCTTGGCCTCGGAAAGGCGGGCAGCGATGGTCTTGCGCATCCCGTCAAGCTTGATCTCTTCGTAGTCGCGACCTTCGTACATCCGGGCAACAGCATCCGCGGACGGACCGGCCGGAGCTGCGGCGGCTGCCGGTGCAGCAGCGGCGGGTGCGGATGCGGTAGCCGGAGCCGGGGCAGTTGCAGTTGCGCCTTCGACATCTGCTTTCACGATCCGCCCATGTGGGCCAGAACCAGCGATCTGCGCCAGATCCAGACCTTTCTGGGCCGCGATACGGCGGGCCAGCGGAGATGCGAAGATCCGACCGCCATCCGCCTTGGCCGGAGCAGCCGGAGCAGGGGCGGGCGCCTCAGGTGCCACTGGCGCGGCAGCCTCGTTGCCCGCTGCGGCAGCAGGAGCAGCCGCCGGCGCAGCGGCAGGGGCTGCGGAAATGTCATCGGCGCTTTCGCCGTCTTCCAGCAACACCGCAATGGCTGTGTTGACTTTGACCCCTTCGGTGCCCTCAGGGATCAGGATCTTTCCTACCACGCCTTCGTCAACGGCCTCGAATTCCATCGTGGCCTTGTCGGTTTCAATCTCGGCCAGCAGGTCGCCGGACGTGACGGTATCGCCTTCCTTGACCAGCCATTTGGCCAGCGTGCCTTCCTCCATGGTCGGTGACAGGGCGGGCATCAGAATTTCTGTAGGCATCTGTCTGTCGCTCCTTACCGGTAGGTCACTTGTTTGACGGCGGCGATCACTTCTTCGGTTGTGATCAGGGCCAGTTTTTCCAGGTTCGCGGCGTAAGGCATCGGGACATCCTTGCCGGTACAGTTAATGACCGGTGCATCCAGATAGTCGAAGGCCTCTTGCATCACCACGGACGAGATGTATCCGCCGACAGAGCCTTGCGGCCAGCCTTCTTCGACTGTCACCAAACGGTTGGTCTTCATCACCGAGTTAATGATCGCGCCGGTGTCCATCGGACGGATCGTGCGCAGGTCGATAACCTCGGCGCTGATGCCTTCCTCAGCCAGTTTGTCAGCTGCTTCAAGCGCGTATTGCATGCCGATACCAAAGCTGACGATTGTCACGTCCGAGCCTTCGCGCCAGATGCGTGCTTTGCCCAGCGGAATCGTAAGGTCATCCACCTGCGGCATGTCGAAAGAGCGACCGTAGAGGATTTCATTTTCCAGAAATACAACCGGGTTGGGATCGCGAATTGCCGATTTCAGCAGACCTTTGGCGTCAGCGGCGGAATAGGGCATCACCACCTTGAGACCGGGGATCTGCATATACCACGCCGCGTAATCCTGGCTGTGCTGAGCGGCCACGCGCGCGGCCGCGCCGTTTGGACCACGGAACACGATGGGGCAACCCATCTGGCCACCGGACATATAGAGCGTCTTGGCCGCCGAGTTGATGATCTGGTCAATCGCCTGCATGGCGAAGTTGAAGGTCATAAACTCGACAATCGGTTTCAGTCCGGCCATGGCGGATCCGACGGCGATGCCGGCAAAGCCGTGTTCGGTGATCGGGGTGTCGATGACCCGCTTGCTGCCGAACTCGTCCAGCATACCTTGGCTGATCTTGTAGGCGCCCTGATACTCAGCGACTTCTTCGCCCATCAGGTAAACATCTTCGTCGCTGCGCATTTCTTCGGCCATCGCATCGCGCAAGGCTTCACGCACGGTCTGCTGTTCCATCGGCGCATCTGCCGGCCAGTCCGGAGACAAGTCCACCTTCGGAGCGGCAGGAGCAGCTGCGACTGGGGCGGGGGCCTCTGCCGCCGCTGGGGCGGCCTCGGCCACCACCGCGGCAGCGGGCGCAGCCGCCGAAATGGCAGAGGCGTCTTCGCCTTCTTCAACCAGCACTGCGATTGGGGTGTTGACCTTGACCCCTTCGGTGCCTTCAGCGATCAGGATCTTGCCGACTATGCCTTCATCGACGGCTTCGAACTCCATCGTCGCCTTGTCGGTTTCGATCTCGGCCATAATGTCGCCGCTGGATACGGTGTCGCCTTCCTTGACCAGCCACTTGGCCAGCGTGCCCTCTTCCATTGTGGGCGAAAGGGCGGGCATGAGAATTTCGGTTGCCATGTCTTAATCGTCCTCTCAGGCGTAAATGTCGGTCCAGAGCTCTTCGACGGAAGGCTCGGGGCTTTCTTTTGAGAATTCGGCGGCCTGGTTGACGATCTCTTTGATCTCTTTGTCGATCGCCTTCAGATCATCCTCGGTCGCGTGTTTGCCGGTCAGCAGCAGCTCGCGCACGTGTTCGATAGGATCGCTTTGTTCGCGGACCTTCTGAACCTCTTCTCGGGTGCGGTACTTGGCCGGGTCGGACATCGAGTGGCCGCGATAGCGGTAGGTCTTGATCTCGAGGATGTAGGGGCCTTTGCCCGCACGACAGTGTGCAACAGCCTTTTCGCCAGCTGCTTTGACTGCCAGTACATCCATACCGTTGACGATCTCACCAGGGATGCCGAACGCTTCGCCGCGGTGGTAGATATCCTTGGTCGAAGTCGAGCGCGCCTGCGCGGTTCCCATGGCGTATTGGTTGTTCTCGATCACGAACACCACCGGCAGATCCCACAGGGCGGCCATGTTGAAGGTTTCATAGACCTGGCCCTGGTTCGCGGCGCCGTCACCGAAATAGGTGAATGTCACGCGTCCGTTGCCTTTGTACTTGTCGGCAAATGCCAGACCGGCACCGAGCGGTACCTGTGCACCAACGATGCCGTGGCCACCATAGAAATGCTTCTCTTTCGAGAACATGTGCATCGAGCCACCTTTGCCCTTGGACAGTCCGCCAACGCGCCCGGTCAGCTCGGCCATCACACCGCCCGGATCCATGCCGCAGGCCAGCATGTGACCGTGGTCGCGGTACGATGTGATGCGCTTGTCACCTTCTTCAGCGGCCGCTTCGAGGCCGACAACAACGGCCTCTTGGCCGATGTAGAGGTGGCAGAAACCGCCAATAAGACCCATGCCGTAGAGCTGACCGGCCTTTTCCTCGAATCGCCGGATCAGCAGCATCTCACGGTAGTATTCGGTAAGTTCTTCCGCAGAAACATTTGGTTTCTTTGTGGTTTTTCGCGCAGCCATAGTGGCGATCTCCCCCTCTCGGCAAGATAGTTTAGCGTTAAACTATCTCTTAAAGCATTTCCTGCTTTCTGGCGAGGGGAAATGTGACGCAGCGTCCGGCCGGGCAGAATTCAGCGCGTGATCATAAGGTTAAATTGGATCCGCATCGACGCCAGGATCAGCGAATGACGATTTCATCCGAGCGGATCATGCCCAGCACGGACCGTGCCTGCTGATCCAAAAGGTCCAGATCCAGATAGTTGTCCGAAAGGCGACGCGTCAGGTTTTCCATCTCGGCGATCTCGGCATCCAGTTTAGCCAAGTCGCGCGACAGGGCGTCCCGTTCCGCTGCAATCTCGACCCGCCGGAACAGGCCATAATCACCCTGCACGGCGGCGAAGGTGAAATAAACACCCAGCATGAAAGCCACCATGAAAAATGCAACTGCGCCCAAACCGGGCCGATGGGAACGGGACACTCTGTTTACCGCCGTATGAAGTCTGCCTCTAAACGTGCCCTTTTCGGACATCTGCCAACACTATGTCACAGGTGATTCGGCTTGTGAATCCCTTGATTCGCACTTTTTGAAGATCGACGAATAAATATGATAGTCCGGTGATGCCGCACTATTTGGCGGGACCCTCAGCGCCGGGATTCAAGCGCTTGATTACGCGTTAAGGTCTGTTCTTCCATGCAGGCCCAGAAGAACATCGGTGCCGCACTGCCGTCGCTGTTAAGTTCTGGGTCGCAGGTTGCGTCACGGCGTTTCAACCAGGCGCGTTGTTCGGTCAGAAGGGGCTGCCCGTCACCACGCGCGTCAGCGATTGGCTTGATCTCTGACCACAGGCGGTTCAGCTCCTGATCTGCCGCTTCCCATTTCTCTTTGGCGCAAAAATTGAGATCGAGCTGTGTGTGCCCGTCGCAGTGGGATTGAGCGAATGCGGCAGAAGGCAGAAGCATGACGGTAAGGGCGGCAACGGCTTTCATGGCAGATCATCTCCCGGTTTAAGGGATATTGTACCATGAACGCCGATTACCAGACAAAAGGGGCGTTACTGTTCCAGCGCAGCAACGCCGGGCAGCGTTTTGCCTTCCATCCATTCCAGGAAGGCACCCCCGGCGGTCGAAATGTAGGAAAAGTCCCTCGCAGCACCGGACGCATTCAGCGCAGCAACTGTGTCGCCGCCGCCCGCAACCGACACAAGCTGGCCCGACCTTGTCAACTCGGCCGCTTTCAAGGCCGCTGCGTTGGTCGCGGCATCAAAAGGTTCAATCTCGAACGCGCCCAGCGGACCGTTCCAGATGAGTGTTTGGCTCTTCTCAAAAATCGCGGTGATTTCAGCTACGGTCTCGGGGCCAGCGTCAAGGATCATGCCGTCTGCAGGGCATTGATCGGCTGGAAGGACCTGATTGGGGGCGTGAACCTCGAACTTTTCAGAGACAACGACATCGCGAGGCAGGACGATCTGGCAGCCGGTCGTTTCGGCCTTGGCCAGGATCTCGGCGGCGGTGTCTTTCATCGCGGTTTCCGCAAGCGATTTGCCGACATTCACGCCTTGCGCGACGAGGAAGGTGTTCGCCATGCCCCCGCCGATGACCAGG
This sequence comes from Ruegeria sp. BI12, assembly GCF_056537985.1. Classification (NCBI taxonomy): domain Bacteria; kingdom Pseudomonadati; phylum Pseudomonadota; class Alphaproteobacteria; order Rhodobacterales; family Roseobacteraceae; genus Ruegeria; species Ruegeria sp. BI12. The sequence continues at coordinate 1,035,125 of NZ_JBQFSL010000001.1, forward strand.
TAATCCACCTTTTCGATCAGGTTGCCCAGCAGGTCCAGCTTGGTCGAAACCTTGGCGCCGCCGACAACCGCAGTAACCGGGCGTTTAGGCGCGCCTAACGCGGCTTCCAACGCACTCAGCTCTTGCTGCATCAGGCGGCCCGCGCAGGCGGGCAGCAACCGGGCCAGTGCTTCAGTCGAGCTGTGCGCACGGTGCGCGGCCGAGAAGGCATCGTTACAATAGACGTCACCCATCTTTGCCATGCCGGCAGCCAGTTCCGGGCTGTTTTTGGTTTCTGCCGCGTGAAAGCGCGTGTTTTCCAGCAATAGCACTTCGCCAGCGCTGAGGTTGGCTGCCGCTGTTTCCGCCTCGATCCCCACGCAGTCATCGCCGAACCGAACCTTGGTGCCAAAGGCCGTCTCCAATGTCGGAACAAGCTGCTTCAGGGACAGGTTTTGGCGACGTTCGCCGCCCGGGCGTCCGAAATGCGCCAGCAGGATGGGTTTGCCGCCAGCTGCCAAAATGTCCTTCACGGTCGGCACGATGCGCTCGATACGGGTGGCGTCGGTCACCACGCCGTCGACTACCGGCACGTTGATATCCACGCGCACCAGCACGCGCTTGCCGTTCAGGTCCATGTCGTCCAGTGTTTTCCAGCCCATCGCGCAATCCTCGACAAATATGAAAGTGACTTAGGCGGTTCTTTTCCTGCATTTTGCCGTCAGGTCAATGCGTCACTTGGCATTCCCGCGCCCTGCGCATAGGTATTTGCGCAAGATAAAACGACAGGAGGGCCTCATGGCCGAGATCAAGGATCCCGAAAACACAATCATCGTCGAACTCAAAGACGGCAATGTCGTCATCGAGCTGTTGCCGGATGTAGCGCCCCAGCACAGCGCTCGCATGAAGGAACTGGCGCGCAGCGGTGAGTATGACAACGTGGCCTTTCACCGTGTAATCGATGGTTTCATGGCGCAGACCGGCGATGTTCAGCACGGCGACATGGAAGACGGGTTCAACCTGCGTATGGCGGGTACCGGCGGGTCTTCTCTGCCGAACGTTCCTGCTGAATTTTCGAAACTGCCGCATGACCGCGGCACGCTGGGTGCAGCCCGTTCGCAGAGCCCGGATTCGGCCAACTCGCAGTTCTTCATCAACTTCAAGGACAACCACTTCCTGAACGGTCAGTATACCGTTTACGGTCGCGTCATCGACGGGATGGAGCATGTGGACGCCATCGTTCGTGGCGAGCCGCCGATGAGCCCTGACCGCATGATCAGCGTCAAGGTGGCAGCCGATGTATAAGCTGGCTGCTGCTTTTGCCTTGTTGGCCAGCCCGGCGCTGGCCACGGGCCTCGAGGTCGAGATCGAAGGTGAGGGGGCCAATGGCACTGTCACTATCGACCTGTTCGATGATCTGGCCCCGAAACATGTCGAGCAAATCGCTGCCCTGGCCAACGAAGGGAAATACGATGGCGTGGTGTTTCACCGCGTGATCGACGGCTTCATGGCACAGACTGGCGATGTTGAGCATGGCCGTCTGGGCGGAGATTTGCGTCGCGCTGGCACCGGCGGTTCTGACCGTGCGGACCTTCCGGCCGAATTTTCGGATTTCGAATTTGACCGGGGCGTGGTTGGAATGGCGCGGGCGCAAAACCCCAACAGCGCCAACTCGCAGTTTTTCATCATGTTCGAACCGGGCCCGTTCCTGAACGGCCAGTACACGGTTGTTGGTCAGGTGACCGGCGGCATGGACGTGGTAGACGCGATCAAACGCGGTGAGGGTCAGAATGGCGCGGTGATCGGCCAGCCGGACGTGATGAAAAAAGTCACCGTTACCGAGTGATCTTTGAACTCGGCGCTTACCCCAGCGCCGGGTTTCTCGTCATTGGTCGATGAAGTTTCGGATCGCTTGCGTGTATGTGTCCGGATCTTGAAATGACGCAAAGTGACTGACGTCTTTCAAAATCAATAGTTCAGCGTCCGGAATCGCCTCGGCAATCGCCTGTGAGTGTTCGGTCAGAATTGCTTCGTCATGTTCGCTCTGCACGACCAGAGTGGGCACGTTTACGGATTTCAGCTCCTCAAGCCCTCCGGGCTTTTCCGTCGCCCACATGGCTGCGCGACACCGCCCAGAAACGCTTCGAACCCGTCCGGAGTGGGGGACATGGCGGCATAGTCCTCAGCCATCATCCCTACGTAAGCCCCAAAGACTTCGTTGGTTTCGACTGAGGGGTCAATCCCATCCAAAGTAACGTTGCCCGCATGGGCGAAATGGCTGGCAAGACGATCCGGCGCCGTGGTCGAGATTGTGTAGCCAATGTTGGCACCGTCCGACCATCCGACCAGATGTACTTGCTCAACATTGAGGTGATCCAGCAATGCCAGGTAATCCTGAGCCAAAAGTTCGTAGCTGTAGGTGCTGCCGTCATTGGCTGAACGGCCGTGCCCCCGCGTATCCGCCACGATCACACTGTGGTCGCTGGCCAAATCAGCAACTTGCGCTGCCCAGATATCGCCATGCGCAAGACCGCCGTGGATCAGCAAAACGGGCGTGCCTTCGGCAGTGCCATAGGTTGCGTGGTACATGTCGATGCCATTGATGTTGGCCGTACCGCTGTCGCGTTCAACGTCACCGCTGTGACCATCAGTGTTCGAAGCATGTGTACCTCCCTGTTCGCGCGTGGTGTCGTCAGGGATGATAACTTAGGAATTTGAAAGCGGGGGAAATTTTCCCCCGCTTAGCCTTTAGTCGTCCGTTGTCATCGCCTTCCAGATCAGTGCGCCGATCGCGCCACCGATCAATGGAGCGACCCAGAAGAGCCACAATTGTCCAAGGGCCGGCGCGTCCGCGAACAGGGCAACTCCGGTGGATCGGGCCGGGTTGACGGAAGTGTTGGTCACCGGGATCGAGATCAGATGGATCAAGGTCAAACCAAGTCCGATTGCGATGGGGCCGAACCCGGCTGGAGCGCCGCTGGATGTGGCCCCAAGGATGATGATGATGAAGAACGCGGTCATGACGATCTCGATCACAAGGGCAGAGGTCAGAGAGTAGCCTTCTGGTGACGCTTCACCGTATCCATTCGAGGCAAACCCACCCACGCCTTCAAAGCCGGGCGCGCCGCTGACGATCAGGTAAAGGACCGCGGCGGCGGCTATTGCGCCAATGACCTGAGCGACCCAATAGGGGATTAGATCCTTGGCCGGAAACCGGCCGCCGATCATCAGTCCAAGGCTGACAGCAGGGTTGAAATGACCGCCCGAGATATGCCCGACGGCATAGGCCATCGTCAGAACGGTTAGACCGAAGGCGAAAGAAACGCCCAGCCAGCCAATTCCCACATCTGCCACTCCGGCGGCTAGAACAGCACTGCCGCAACCTCCCAGAACCAGCCAAAAGGTGCCAAAGAATTCGGCCATTAGTTTTGATGACATGAAAAGTCCTCCAGAAAACAATGGCTTTCAGTGTAAATCAAAAATTGAAATTTGTTAAACTATCGTTTGGTCAGACAAAAGTCGTCGGTTGCCGCATGCTGGGCAAGCGGCGATCAGGCCCATGCAACCGGGTCCAGACGAAACAGTTTGGCAAGTTGGTCATAGACCTCGGGCGCTTCGGATTTCAGGTCGCGGGGCTTTTCAAAGAACACTTCGACTGAAACGGCAAAGAACTCTTCATGCCCAGTTGCGCCGTAGGCGTCGATTACGGTGCGTCGCCCGCTTTCGACGGCACGGACAAGGGTGTCGTAGGCCGACAGAAAGACGCGCTCCCACTCAGCAAAGCTCTGCCCGTCGCTCAGGATCGGGACACCATTTGTGCCACCGGAAAGGTCGTCGATCTGGTGCGCAAATTCATGCAACACGACATTCTGCCCGTCATGATCATTCAGCGCGCCGAGTTTGCTGTGGGTCCAGGACAGGATAACGGGCCCGCGGTCCCAGCTTTCACCGGTGCGCACGATCTCTTTCTCGCTGACCACATAACCCTCCTGCCTGCGTTGCCGGGACTTGAAGGCGTTGGGATAGATGAGGATCGTGGTCAGGTGATCGTACCAAAGATCGCTGTTTACAATCAGCAAGCAGGCTTGCGCGGCGATGGCCAGTTCCATCTCTTCTGTCACCTCAAGCCCGTCGCAGCCAAAGAAACGAACCTGATCCAGAAACAAGTTCACCTTGCCATCCAGCTTGACACGCAGGTCCAGGGGCAGGCGGCGGATCAGTGGTACCTGCTGTTCAATGAGGAGGCGCTTATGGTCCGTCAGCGGTGTGGACAACAGTTTTTGGCGCGCCTGAGACTTGGACCAGTGGCGATACAGAAAGAAACCAGCGATCAGCGCGATTGCAACGAAAAAGAACAACATAGGGGCCAATATAAGGACCCGTCGGGCAGTTGAAACCGGAAAACCTTAGTCCCCGTCAAATGAAAAACGCCGCAGGTTTCCCCGCGGCGTTCGAAACATTGGAAGGCAGTACGTGTTACTGCTTGACCTCGGCCGCCGGGTTCGCGCCCGACTTGCCGCTACGGCCTGGGTTCAGGGGGTCGTCCTGACGCTGAACCGATCCTTCGAAATGCGCGCCGCTTTCGATTGCGATGGTCTTGTGGATGATGTCGCCTTCAACACGTGCTGTCGACGTCAGGCGCACCTTCAGACCACGGACGCGGCCAACGATACGGCCGTTGATCACGACGTCGTCGGCGGTGACTTCGCCCTTGATAGTCGCGGTCTCGCCGATTGTCAGCAGATGCGCGCGGATGTCGCCTTCGACAGTGCCTTCGACCTGGATGTCGCCCGAAGTCTTTAGGTTACCCGTGATGTGCAGGTCCGAGGACAGAACCGACGCCGGCGGCTTGGGCTTGGGCGCAGTGCTGGCTTTGGTTTCTGCCGGTGCAGGGGCAGCCGGAGTCGCCGGAGCGGCAGGTTTCGCCGCCTCGGGTGCATTGGATGCGGGCTCGTTGATTTTGCTCTTAGAAAACATTTCTCGCAGCCTTGATGTAAGTCATTGGGTTAACAGGTTTTCCGTTCACGCGAACTTCATAGTGCAAATGCGTGCCGGTCGACCGTCCGGTGCTACCCATATCAGCAATATGATCCCCGCGCGAGACCCTTTGACCAACCTTCACACGTATCTTCGTGTTATGGGCATAAAGTGTCTCAATTCCGAACGCGTGCTTGATTTTTACCAACCGTCCGAACCCGGACTGCCAGCCGGCGTGGGTGACCACACCGTCGGCGGTGGCAAAAATGCCGGTGCCATGGGCACCTGCGAAATCAGCGCCGTTATGCATGCGGCGACCACCTGTCTTGGGGTCGCGGCGCGTCCCGAAACCGCTCGTGAATCGCACGACGGAATTGACGGGACTTGCAAACGGCGCTTTCTCTGCTGCAATTCGATACAGGTTCAACTGATCCATCTGTTGCAGCAGAGTATTTGCGCGGATCTCGTCGGGGGTCAGTTCCTCACCGCGCGTGCTAAAAGAAATAGGGGTTAGGGGGCCGCCCATGCCGCTGTATCCGCGGCGGACTTCTTCGATGATGCGGTCGGTGGGCATGCCGGCCTGGCGGAACATCTTGTCCAGTGGTTCAACCGAGATCACCATCGCCTCTTCCAGTTGGCGGAATATCTCGTCGCTGCGTTCCTGCATCAGCCGGATTTCCAGCTCAAGATCGTCACGCTGTTCCAGTGCGTCCTTGGCGTCCGCCGCAATCTGGTCTCGTTCTTCGGCGGTGCGGGACAGCGCCTCGGTCATGAAGTTCATCTGCTCAGGGTTGGAAACGGCGGCCAGGTACATATCACCTTCGCCAGCTTCCTGCTGCAGCGTGACCAATTCTGTCCGGGCTTCTTCGCGCTGTTTCATGGTGGCGCGCAGTGTGGTCTGGATGACTTCGATCCCGGTTTCAAGCTCGCGGCGGCGGTTTTCCGATGCCAGCAATTCTGACTGCATGGCCGAAATCTGCTCAAGCGCTGCATTGAACCGGTCCTGAGCTGCCAGAGCTTCTTGCGCGCGCACGTCCCGTTCTGCAGACATGATATTCAGGCGTTCCTGATAGGTCGCCTGATCGCGTTTCGCCTGCTCTCGGAAGTTCCCCGATCCGATGCTGTCCATCAAAAGGATCGCGGTCGCAACCGCCGTCCATCCTACGAATAACGCGACCCCGGCAACGGCAAAAACCTGCGTTTCCGAGCTGAGCCGGATAAATCGCGTATCGCTATCTGATTTCAGAAAGACACGGCGCTCGGGAAAGTGCCGCTCGAACAGTGAATGTAACTTAATTGCCAGACGTGTTCTCACGCGTCCTACCTCTCCATCCCCAAAGATCGGGATCGGTCGTGAGTGATAGCCGTCCCTTGGGCGAAGTGCATAGAGGGAGAGGGGGCTTTGGGCAAGTTTGTTAACAAATCGACCTTGCGTTACAGGTTTTTGCCGCCGATTCTAGGCGGGAAATTGCCGATAACGTCAACTTGAGCAGGGTTATTACGTCTGTCCCGGAAGCGGCAGATCTTCCGTCAGTGGCCAGTAGAAATCCGGCGGCAGTCCGGCCTCGGCCCGTTTTTCTTCGTTAAACGGAGGTTTCAGAACGCCATGGAAGTACTGGCGCACCAACTCGTGAAACACATCCTTGGGATCGGCATTTTCACGCCCGCACAGGAAGTGAAACCACTTTGAACCATAGGCGACGTGGCCCACTTCTTCGGCATAGATGACTTCCAGCGCGGCGATTGCCTCTTCGGCTTGAGCTTTGCGGAATATGTCGATCATGCCGGGTGTCACGTCCAGTCCGCGGGCCTCCAGGACCATGGGTACAACTGCCAGCCGTCCCATCAGGTCTTCAGTCGTATCCTCGGCGGCGCGCCACATCCCAGCATGTGCGGGCAGGGCGCCATAGTGGCTGCCCATATTTTCCAGACAATCACAGACCATCTCAAAATGCCGCGATTCTTCTTCGGCGCATTTGACCCAGTCATCGTAAAACCCGACTGGCATCGGCACGTGGCCGAACCGCGCGATGATGTCCCAGTGCAGGTCCACGGCGTTCAGCTCGATATGCGCAACCGCGTGCAACAGAGCGATACGCCCGGCCTCGGTTCCGGGTTTGCGCTTTGGAACTTCACGGGGTGACAGTAACTCGGGCTTGTCCGGGCGAGCGGGGTTCAGCGGAGGAATTGCGGTACCGACCTCGATTTCAGGCGTGTCGCCCTTGCGTGATGCGAACCAGGCGGCGGCATGGCGTTTGGACAGGGCAGTTTTTTCCCGGCCATCTGCTGTTGTCAGGACTTCGGTCGCCATCTGGGTCAGTGTTTTGGACACCGCTTTGTCTCCGTAGATTGAGATGGACGGCTCTTAAACCGGATGACGACCGTGGTCGAGAGGATTACAGGCTGCGCACCGCCGCAAGCACTTCTTCCACATGGCCGGGGACTTTGACTTTGCGCCAGACCTTGGCGATCTTGCCCTCGGCATCGATCAGGAAGGTCGAGCGCTGAATCCCCATGGATTTCTTGCCGTACATGTTCTTTTCAACCCAGACGCCATAGTCCTCGCAGACCGAAGACCCTTCGTCCGACAACAGCGGGGTCGTCAGGCTGTGCTTGGCTACAAATTTGTCGTGCTTGGCGACGCTGTCCCGCGAGATGCCGAAAACTTGAGCGCCTGCATCGGCAAACTCCTGAAGTTGTTCTGAGAAACCGATGGATTCCTTGGTGCAGCCCGGCGTATCATCGCGGGGATAGAAAAACAGCACGACGGTGCCGCCGCGCAGATCCGAAAGGGTCACCTTGCCGCCGCCGTCACGGGGTAATGTGAAATCAGGGGCGATGTCTGTTACGTCGGGCATTGGAAACTCCGCTAAAGGATTTTAAGTGCTGCCCGGCATAATAGGGCGACGCGAGCGGGTTGAAAGACTTGGATAAAAAATTGGCTCAGCACGAAGACGCAAGTGGTGACCTGACCGAGATGCCTGTGCGTCGCCGGTCACGCCGTCATATTGCCGCGCGCTGGAGCATTGGATCCTTGTTATTGCTGTGCCTGCTGGCTGGCGCAGGGTGGTTCTTTCTGATCGGGAAACAGCTGCACGCGCCGGATTGGGTCAAGCAGAGGGTAGAAGAACGTCTTGAGCGCAGCCTTGGCGGTTTGAAATTCACCTTTGGTGACGCCAGCTTCATCGTAAACGAAAACTGGCGTCCGCGTATTCGGTTTACAGATGTAACCATCAGTGACGCGGCAGGGCAGCAGATCGCCCAAGTGTCGGACTTGCGGACCCGGTTGTCGATGCGCGCATTGCTGCGTGGCCAAATCAGGCCCCGACGGATTGTGTTGCGTGGCGCGCAGATCGCTTTGACCCGCGGTGAGGATGGCGCCTTGTCGCTCACCGTTGGGTCGGGAAGTACACCGGTTCAGAAGGCCCCAACGCTGGCACAACTCATCGCGGAATCAGATGATGTGTTTCTGTCCCCGATCCTGTCGGGTTTGCGGACGATCGATCTGGAATCGCTGACGCTGGACTACCAGGATCTGCGGCTGGGGCGCGCATGGGTTATTGACGGCGGACATATCTCAATCATCCGGGATGGGGATGAAATGCGGCTGGCGACCGGCTTTTCGGTTCTGACCGGCCGCGATTACGCCAGCACGATCGAAGCAAATTATACCAGCGTGCTTGGGACCCCGCAGGCCAGTTTTGGCGTTTCGATCACTGATCTTCCTTCGGAAGACATTGCCACCCAAAGCGTTGCGCTGGCCTGGTTGCAAGTGCTCAAAGCACCGATTTCCGGCGCGTTGCGGGGCAGTGTTGACGGACAAGCCGCGCTGGGTCCGCTGTTTGCAACGTTGAATCTGGGCGAGGGCGTCCTGCAGCCAAGACCTGAGACGCGTCCTATCGGGTTCGAATCTGCGCGGGCCTATTTCACCTATGACCCGGCACGGCAGATTCTGGAATTCAACGAGGCCTCGGTTGTATCCGATCTGGGTGCCGTGCAGGCCGAAGGCAAAGCTTACCTGAACGGCGTCGAAAATGGGGTGCTTGAAAGCCTGACGTCCCAGCTGACCCTGAACAGTATCGACATCTATCCCGGTGGGCTGTTCCCGGAATCGTTGGAAACGGCGCGGGCAGATCTGGATTTTCAGCTGAAGCTTGCTCCGTTCGAGCTTCAGCTTGGGCAGTTGACCGTCACGGATGCCCTGCACGAGCTGCACGCGACGGGTAAGCTGATCGGCCAGCCCGACGGCTGGGATGCCGAACTGGATGCACAACTGGACAGAATGGGATCCGAGAACCTATTGCGGTACTGGCCCGAGAAGCTGGCGCCGAACCCGCGAAAATGGGTGTCGGAAAACCTGTACGAAGGTCAGTTTTCGGATGTGGAGTTTTCTCTTCGCCTGCATCCAGGCAGTAAGCCGGATCTCTATCTTGGCCTCGGGTTCGAAAAGGCCAAGATCAGGTTTGCCAAGACCTTACCGCTGATCGAGGACGGGCAAGGTCGACTCAGCCTGTTGAAGGACCGTTTCACTGTCACCGCCGAAAAGGGCGTTGTCATCGCCGATCAGGGAGGGGCGGTGGATGCCTCGGGGACGTCGTTCATTATACCGGATACAACAGCCAAAGGCGGAACGCCCGCGATTGCACGGATTCAGGCGCGCGGTAGTGTCGAGGCAGCTTTGTCGCTACTGGACCGTCCACCATTGAGCTTGATGAGCAAAGCCAACCTGCCGGTTGATCTGGCCGCGGGTGACGTCAGCTTGACTGGCACCTTGTCGTTGCCCTTGAAAAAAGGGCTGAAGTTTCAAGATACCGAGTTCCACTACACTGGCGAAATCGACAATGTCCAAAGTGACCAGCTTGTCCCCGGCTATTCGGTCAGCGCAGACCAATTGAACTTGTCCGGAAACCAGACCGAGGTTGAAATCGACGGCTATGGATTGTTTGGTCAAGTGCCTATGCAGGTCGCGTGGCATCAGCCCATCGGCGGAGCGGGACCACAACGCAGTGAGTTAACTGGACAGATCGAGCTGTCGCCCTTGCTGCTGAGCGAGCTGAACGTGCCGCTGCCATCGGGCATGCTTACCGGGAAAGGTACGGCGAACATTACCGTAGGCATCGGTGCGGATGAACCGATCAAGCTTTCGGCGACCTCGGACCTTGCGGGGGTCGGTCTGGCTATTCCGGAACTTGGTTGGCGCAAGGGTACGGGGGCGACCGGAAAGATGACGCTGGACGCCACGTTGGGTGAAAAGACCAGTGTGGATGAGTTGACACTTGATGTGGCGGGGCTGCGCACTTCAGCGTCGATCTTTTTCCGGGACGGGGGTGCCTTTGACCGGATTCGGTTCAGTTCGTTTGATTTGGGCAATTGGCTGGCAGTTCCGGCGGAATTGATCAACACCGGCGGGTCTGTTCCCAATATCGTCGTTCAGGGGGGTGTCTTGAATTTGGGCCTCGCAACCTTTGGTGAGGGCGGTGGCGGCGGTGGGTCCGGCCCCGGACCAAGGGTCGACGTCCTGTTGGACCGCCTTCAGGTGACTGAAGACATTGCGCTAACAGGGTTCCGGGGCGCGTTCCAAACCACAGGGGGCGTGAACGGCACATTTACCGCAAATGTGAATGGCGGTGCTGCGGTCAGTGGGCAGGTGAGCCCACGAGACAGCGGTAGCGCTGTAAACATCAAATCTGGCGATGCCGGGGCCGTGTTAAGGTCAGCTGGTGTAATCACGCAGGCTCGTGGCGGCGGTTTGGATTTGCAGTTGGAACCGGTCAGCGCACCGGGAAACTATGATGTCATCCTAAAAATCGTGAACACACGCATTACCGACGCACCTGCAATGGCCGCGCTGCTTGACGCAATCAGTCTCGTAGGGCTGCTGGACGAGATGACGGGGCAGGGGATCTTTTTCTCAACCATCGACAGCCGCATGCGGATAACCCCGACCGAGATCAAGGTCCTGAGCGGTAGTGCCGTCGGCCCGTCGATCGGCTTGTCCTTTGACGGAACGGTCGACACGGTTGCGGGTGTGCTGAATCTGCGTGGTGCGATCTCGCCAATCTACCTGGTGAACGCGATTGGAAGTGTGTTTACGAAAAAAGGCGAGGGCGTAATTGGGTTCAATTACAGTCTGACAGGGCCACTGACCAAACCAAAGGTTTCGGTAAACCCACTGTCGGGCCTTGCCCCCCTGTTCTTACGCAACTTGCTGCGCGCCCCGGCGCCGACTGTGTCAGATGGTCCCAACGCACAACGACAAAAGCCGGATGAGCCCAAAAAGACGTTTGGGTCTCCGCCACGTGACAACTGACCCCAGGCTTCTGAATGTGACCCCAGGCATCAGAATGGGCTGTTGCTGAATCTGATCCGGAATTGTATGGCGCGGCTATGAAACTCAGCGATTTTGATTTCCATCTGCCAGAAGACCGGATTGCCACACGTCCCGCCAGCCCACGCTCAAGCGCGCGCCTGCTGGTGGCCGATGGTGATGCGATTTCGGATGCACACGTCTTTGATCTGCCCGACTGGCTGCAACCCGGCGACCGTTTGGTGCTGAACGACACGCGCGTAATCCCTGCGCGCCTGAACGGGCGGCGCCATCGCGACAGCGCACAGGGCCCTGTTTCAGCCGCGATTGAGGCGACGCTTCTGGATCCGCAGGCTGACGGCACTTGGGCTTCCCTGATCAAGCCGCTGAAAAAGGTAAAGTTGGGCGAGGATATTCAGTTCTCGGATCAGCTTAGCGCCAGTCTCGAACGGGTCGAAGACGGGCAGGCGTATCTGCGATTCAACCTGTCTGGCGACGATTTCGATGCGGCGCTGGAGCACGCCGGTGCAATGCCGCTACCGCCATACATCGCCGCTAAGCGACCAGCGGATGAGCAGGACAAGACCGACTACCAGACAATCTGGGCCCGCAATTCCGGAGCGGTAGCTGCCCCCACGGCCTCGCTGCATTTTGACGAGGCATTGATACAGGCGCTGGGCGAGCGCGGCATCGAATTCACCCATGTTACACTGCATGTGGGCGCGGGGACGTTTCTGCCGGTCAAGGTCGAGGACGTGACGACGCACAAGATGCACGCAGAGTGGGGGAGTGTCAGCGCCGCCGCCGCGCAAGAGATACGGGAAACCAAGGCGGCCGGCGGGCGCGTCATCCCGGTTGGCACCACCGCACTGCGTCTGATCGAAAGCGCGGCGCGCTCGGGGCAGATCGAGCCGTGGGAAGGTGAGACTGATATCTTCATTTACCCTGGCTTCAAATTTCACGTGACCAACGCATTGATGACCAATTTTCACCTTCCGAAGTCTACCCTGTTGATGCTGGTTTCGGCCTTGATGGGGCAAGAGCGTATGAGGAATGTGTATGCGCATGCAATTGAACAGAATTACCGGTTCTTCTCGTACGGGGATGCGTCGCTTTTGATCCCGTAAGGGACGCGTTGTCGGGATCGAATCTTTCCAATGTCGTAGACAAGCATGACCAAAGCCGTTTTTGATTGCAAAACGGTGCCATAATCTTGGTCGGAAATATTCGGAGACCCTAATGCTTCAGGTCCTTTCCAGCGCATGGGCGCTATTGCTCGGTATGGGTTTGTTGATGGTCGGAAACGGCCTTCAGGGGACAATTCTGGGTGTTCGCGGCGAGATTGAGGGTTTCTCGACCCTGCAAATGTCGTTCGTGATGTCGGCCTACTTTGTCGGCTTCCTAGGCGGGTCGCGTCTCGCGCCGGAAATGATCCGCCGCGTCGGGCATGTGCGGGTCTTTGCGGCACTGGCGTCGTTCATCTCGGCCGTGATGATCATGTACCCGTTGATGACTGACCCGGTTATCTGGATTCTTGGCCGTGTCGTGATCGGTTTCTGTTTTTCCGGAGTTTACGTCACAGCAGAAAGCTGGCTCAACAATGCAGCGAGCAACGAGAACCGTGGCCAGGCGTTGTCCCTTTATATGATCTTCCAGATGACTGGCATCATCAGCGCACAAGGCTTGGTTTTGTTGGGCGATCCGGCCGGGTTCGACACCTTTGTGATCGCGTCCATTCTGGTTTCGGTCTCTTTTGCGCCAATTCTGCTATCGATTTCGCCGACACCAGCTTTTGACACAACCAAGCCAATGACGCTGCGCGAATTGTTCGGTTATTCGCCATTGGGCTGTGTCGGCATGTTTCTTTTGGGTGGCGTGTTCTCTGCGCAGTTCGGGATGGCGTCGGTATACGGTGCCCGCGCCGGCCTGACACTGGTCGAGATTTCGACTTTCATTGCCGCTTTCTATATCGGTGCTTTGGTCTTGCAATATCCATTGGGGTGGATGTCTGACCGCATGGATCGCCGCTTCCTAATTATGCTTGTTGCAGGGGTTGGTGGTTGCGCGGCTTTTGTCGGCATGGTGTTCGGGGTCACGTTTCCAATCCTGCTGGGCGTAGCATTTGTGATCGGCGGTATGTCGAACCCCCTGTATTCATTGCTGATTGCCCATGCGAATGACTTTCTGGATCACGAGGACATGGCCGCAGCATCTGGCGGTCTGTTGTTCATCAACGGCCTCGGAGCCATCGCTGGTCCGTTGATCACCGGTTGGCTTATGGGCGATGGAGTCTTTGGTCCTCCGGGCTTTTTCCTGTTCATTGCCGCTTTGCTGGTCACGATGGCTGCTTACGCGATGTATCGCATGACACAACGTGCGGCGATCCCAATTGACGAAACCGGCACGATGTCCCCCGTCTATCCAACGGCGTCCCCAGTTGCGTTTGAGGTTGCACAGGAAGTGGCCATTGAGGCCGCTGAAGCCGAGCAAGAAACGCAAGATGTTGCCTAGGACACGAAAATATGTCGCAAGTGTTGCAATATTTTACTGTTACAAACCTGTAAAACGCACTTTAATGACGTTACGTCCCTGGGGGGGCAACACGACGGAGTTAAGGGCATGGCAAGTCCTGAAGAAGTATTGAGTTTTTGGTTAGATGAAGTTGGTCCCAAAGGGTGGTATCTGCAGGACGACGCATTGGATGCTGAAATTCGCGAAAGGTTCCTGACTACGTGGGAGGCTGCGAATGAAGGCAAGTTTTCCCTCTGGTTGACCTATCCCAGCGGTGCTTTGGCATACATCATCCTGATGGATCAGTTTCCACGCAACATGTTCCGGGGGCGGGCCAAGGCGTTCGCGTCAGACCGCGCGGCTTTGTCGGCGGCGAAATGTGCGGTGGACAAAGGGTGGGATCTGAAGATCGACGAACCGGCCCGCCAGTTCTTCTATCTTCCATTGATGCATTCGGAAAACCTGTGTGATCAGGAACGCTGCGTGCGCTTGATGTGTCAAAACATGACCGACGGCGCCGACGGCAACCTGTTGCACGCACGGGCGCATCGCGAAGTGATCCGCAAGTTCGGCCGTTTCCCGTATCGCAACGACGCCCTCTCGCGCCCGATGACCGAGCACGAGGCCGCCTATGTCGATATGGGCGGGTACGGCGCCACAGTGCGCGAGCTCCAGGCCGCCGGCTAGGACGCGGGTTCGCAGCCTCGGATTGCGATGATCCGGTCGGCAACGATGTCGGCCGAGTTTTCAATTGCTGTGTTGATTAACTGGTCCGGGGCCTCGGTCAATTCAGCTATTCTGGACTGAGCAGCTTGCAGGTTGCTTTCCAGACCATCCAGCTTTCCCAAAGCGTCAGACAGTTTCCGGGCGGTCGCGCTGTCAGCCGCTGTTCCACTAAGCTGAAGGGATGACAAGTCGCTGCGCAATGCCGTCAATTCGCCGCGTATCCCCTGAACCTCTTCCTTCAAGGGAGCTACAATCTGAACTTTTTCGGCAAATTTGCCTGTAATTCCGTCGACCGTCGAGGCCAGCTTCCACCCCAGAAACAGACAAAGTGCGATCAGGATAAGCGTGGCATTCAGCACGGCAAGCAACAAATCTTTTAGCGTTTTGGCCATGGTAAGCCTTTCGAATGACTTGGGTTTCACAAAGCCCGGGAAGGTCCGGTGTGTATCTTCTAGCCATAGCTTCGCGTGCGGTATAGGCTGAAAATTGCGCATTCCGCGCCGGTTTACCCTGCGTCCGTTTTGTCGCGGGAGCAATATGTTGATGCGTTCTGAAAATTAGTTTAATGGTAAACTAATTTCTGAATCGACCTGCGCCGAGAGGGAAACATGGCAGCACAATCTTTTGATCTGATCGTAATTGGCGCCGGCCCTGGCGGGTATGTGGCTGCTATTCGCGCCGCCCAGCTGGGCCTGAAAACAGCGGTGGTCGAGCGTGAGCATCTGGGCGGTATCTGTCTGAACTGGGGTTGTATTCCGACCAAGGCACTGCTGCGTTCCTCCGAAGTGTTCCACCTGATGGAGCGTGCGAAGGATTTTGGGCTGAGCGCGGACAAGGTTGGGTATGATCTGGACGCGGTCGTAAAGCGCTCGCGCGGGGTTGCGGCGCAACTGTCGGGCGGCATCGGCCACCTGTTGAAAAAGAACAAAGTGACTGTGGTCATGGGCGAGGCCACGATCCCTGCGAAGGGCAAGGTTACCGTCAAAACCGACAAGGGCACCGAGGAACTGGCGGCCAAGAACATTGTTCTGGCCACCGGTGCGCGAGCGCGGGAATTGCCGGGTCTGGAAGCAGACGGCGATCTGGTCTGGACTTACAAACACGCTCTGCAGCCGCCGCGGATGCCGAAGAAACTGCTGGTCATCGGATCAGGTGCGATCGGGATCGAATTCGCCAGCTTCTACAATACATTGGGTGCCGACACGACTGTGGTCGAGGTGATGGATCGTGTCTTGCCGGTTGAAGACGCTGAAATCAGTGCGCTCGCCAAGAAGGCCTTTACCAAACAAGGCATGACCATCATGGAAAAAGCGATGGTCAAGCAACTGGATCGTGGTAAGGGCAAGGTCACCGCGCATATCGAAGTTAAGGGCAAGGTCGAAAAGCACGACTTTGACACCGTGATTTCGGCCGTGGGGATTGTAGGGAATGTTGAAGGTCTTGGGCTTGAGGCACTGGGCGTCAGGATCGACCGCACCCACGTCGTAACAGATGAGTTCTGCCGTACAGGAGTCGACGGCCTTTACGCAATTGGTGACATCGCAGGCGCGCCTTGGCTGGCGCACAAGGCCAGCCACGAAGGTGTCATGGTTGCTGAGCTGATCGCCGGCAAGCACGCACATCCGGTGAAACCCGAGAGCATTGCCGGGTGCACCTACTGTCAGCCGCAGGTGGCGTCGGTTGGGTACTCCGAGGCCAAGGCCAAAGAACTGGGCTATGATATCAAGGTCGGTCGGTTCCCGTTCATCGGCAACGGCAAGGCCATTGCACTGGGCGAGCCCGAGGGCCTGATCAAGACAGTCTTTGACGCAAAAACCGGTGAGTTGCTGGGCGCGCACATGATCGGCGCAGAAGTTACCGAGTTGATTCAGGGTTACGTCGTGGGACGCCAGCTGGAAACCACGGAAGAGGACCTGATGAACACCGTCTTCCCGCATCCAACCCTGTCTGAAATGATGCATGAAAGTGTGTTGGACGCTTACGGACGCGTAATTCACATGTGATAGGGGCCTAACCCCAGAAAAAAGGCACCGCAAATTGGGCGGTGCCTTTTTTGTTTACTTGTTCAAAGCATCCAGAATGCGCGCCCACGAGCGGATGCCCTTGTGGAAGCTCTTCACGTCATACTTCTCATTAGGTGAGTGGATGGCGTCGTCATCATTGGCATAGCCGACCAGCATCGAATCCAGCCCGAGAACCGTGTCGAAATAGCCGACGACCGGAATCGAGCCGCCCATGCCGGTAAAGACAGCCTCGCGGTTCCATTCATCGGACAATGCGCCGCGCGCCGCTTCGAATTCTGGGCGGTCGAGGTTCATGACGGACGCAGGAGAGCCCTCCAGGTCATTGTCCCAGACGACTTTCGCGTCCGGCGACAGGCGATCATCAACGTGTTTGCGGATCTTGTCGCGCAGGGCGTCGGGGTCCATGTCACCGACAAGACGGCAAGTGATCTTGCAGTGCGCTTCGGACGGGATCACGGTTTTCGAACCTGCGCCGTTGTAGCCGCCCCACAAACCGTTCACTTCCAGTGTCGGACGCGCCCATTGCTGCTCCAGTGTGGAATATCCTTTTTCACCATGCGGCTGCGAATAGCCAACCGAATTCAGGTATTCCGCCTCATCAAACCCGCAGTTTTCCCACTGGCGAAGTTGCTCGGCGGGTACTTCGTGCACACCTTCGTAGAACCCTTCTACGGCCACACGCCCTGTTTCGTCGTCATAGAAAGAGGCGACGATCTTTGACAACTCACGCAGCGGGTTGAGGCCCGGGCCGCCGTAGTGACCGGAATGCAGATCGATGCGGGGACCGATGATGGTGAATTCATCCTTGAGCATGCCGCGCAATTGCGAGGCGATGGAGGGCACGCCACGCGAGACCATCGAGGTGTCGCAGACCAGTGCCAGATCGGCCTTCAACTCTTCCTTGTTGGCTTCCAGGAACGGAACCAGCGAGGGCGAGCCGGATTCCTCTTCGCCTTCGAAGAAAAACGTGATGCGGCAGGGCAGAGTGCCGTGGATGGCTTTCCACGCGCGGCAAGCCTCGACAAAGGTCATCAACTGACCCTTATCATCTGAAGAACCTCGGCCACGGATGACCTGACCGTTTTCGGTGTCTTCTAGGGCGGGATCAAAGGGGTCTCGGTTCCAAAGTTCCAGCGGGTCAACGGGTTGGACGTCGTAGTGACCGTAAAACAGAACATGGGGGCCGTCGCCGTCTTCGCCCGCATGGCCAACGACCATCGGGTGACCCGGGGTCTCGCGTTTTTCGGCGGCTATGCCGATGCTTTGCAGATCTGCAACAAGCCAGTCGGCCGCCTGATTGACCTGCTCTTTGTATGCCGGGTCGGTCGAGATTGATGGGATGCGCAGAAATTCCATCAACCGGTCGATGGATGTGGTCAGATCGGTGTCGATCCTGCTCAGAACAGCGTCTAGCGACATGAGCTTCTCCTGAATGGCGTGAACTGCTGCGGAACCTATCAGCACGGGCGGCGCCGTCCAGTGCGTATCGGCAGGATTTGGAGTATACTATTGGAAACAGGAAGTGTGGCAGGGGGATCGCCTGCGTCGTTTCCTCGCGTCTGATGGCCGTAACTTTACTTGTCGGGGGGCTTGAAGAGAGATAATTGATACAGATCAATGCTGCGACTCCGGCAATGCCTCTAGGCAAGGTACTTAAGGGGAAGCAAAACCGCGGGGACGGCTAGACCCGTCATCTGGGGAAATAAAGGGTTCGGCAAACAGCAAGTTTTTGTCGGGCGCATAAGGAGAAACTGGTGGACTATACTGCTCAGCTCGATTCTGCGATTGCCAGGCTGCATGATGAAGGTCGTTATCGTACCTTCATCGATATCGAACGCCAGAACGGTCATTTCCCGCATGCTGTACGCACGCGCCCAGACGGCTCGCAACAGAACATCACGGTGTGGTGTGGCAACGACTACCTAGGTATGGGCCAGAACCCGGTTGTTTTGAATGCAATGCATGATGCCGTTGACGCAGCCGGTGCGGGGTCGGGCGGAACGCGCAACATCTCGGGCACCACTGTCTATCACAAGCAGCTTGAGGCTGAACTGGCTGATCTGCACGGCAAAGAGGCCGCGCTGCTGTTCACCAGTGCGTATATTGCCAATGACGCGACGCTTAGCACGTTGCCAAAGCTTTTTCCCGGCCTGATTATTTATTCGGATGCGTTGAACCACGCCTCGATGATCGAAGGTGTACGCCGCAACGGCGGTGCCAAGCGCATCTTCCGCCACAACGATGTTGCGCATCTGCGCGAATTGCTTGAGGCCGACGATCCCGCAGCCCCCAAACTGATCGCGTTCGAGTCCGTCTATTCGATGGATGGCGATTTCGGTCCGATCGAGGAGATCTGCGATCTGGCCGACGAGTTTGGTGCCCTGACCTATATTGATGAGGTGCACGCTGTCGGTATGTATGGCCCGCGTGGTGGTGGTGTGACCGAACGTGATCGCCTTGCGCATCGTATCGACATCATCAACGGCACTTTGGCCAAAGCCTATGGCGTGATGGGTGGCTATATCGCCGCCAGCGAGAAAATGTGTGATGCGGTGCGTTCTTATGCGCCGGGTTTCATCTTCACAACGTCCTTGCCGCCGGCTGTAGCAGCGGGCGCGGCAGCATCGGTTGCATACCTCAAAGGCGCATCTGAACTGCGCGAGCAGCACCAGACCCAAGCCAAGATTCTCAAATTGCGTCTGAAGGGGATGGGCCTGCCGCTTATCGATCATGGCAGCCACATCGTTCCGGTGATTGTTGGCAACCCTGTGCACACCAAAATCCTCAGCGATAAACTGCTGGATGATCACGGTATCTACGTTCAGCCGATCAATTTCCCGACTGTGCCGCGTGGTACCGAACGCCTGCGTTTTACCCCGTCACCGATACATGGACCGGGTGAAATGAACCGATTGATCCAGGCGATGGACGAACTTTGGTCACATTGTGCGCTAAATCGCGCCGAACTTGCAGGTTAACCTCACGCCAAAGTGTGCAATGCGTTTGTCGCGTGTTAAGCTTACGCTAACAAAAGAGACGCACGAATCGTTAAGTGGGCGATTCGCCGTTGGCGTGTAACACGCGCAAGGCAGAATGGGGCAGCAGGGATGATTGGGCGCAGATCACAGCGCGATTCCGAAGAAAACACGGACGTCAGGCCAAAGGGCTTTGACGACTATGAGGTGCGACTTGGCGACAGGATGCGCGGAGAACGCGCGACCATGGGCAAGTCTCTTCTGGATGTTCAGCGCGAACTGCGGATCAAAGCCAACTACATAGCAGCAATCGAAGACGCGGATCCCGATGCGTTTGATACACCCGGCTTCATCGCCGGGTATGTGCGTTCATATGCGCGTTATCTGGGCATGAACCCGGATGAAACCTTTGCTACCTTCTGTGCCGAAAGCGGATTTGAAGTAGCCCATGGTATGTCGGCCGAAGCTTCGGTCGTACGCAAACCGTCGGGCGGGTTGCCTGCGCGTGGACCGATGGGTCGCGATCCGTTCATCTCGCCGAATACACCTTACATCCCGGGTAGGGAATCTCTGGTCAGCCAGATTGAGCCGCGCGCCATTGGGTCGTCTCTGGTCCTGCTGGCCGTGATTGGTGGTATTGGCTATGGCGGTTGGGCCGTATTGAACAAAATCCAACAGGTTCAGGTGAGCCCGGTTGAACAGGCCCCGGTGGTTCTGTCCGATCTCGACCCGTTGGATGCAGCCCGTGCACCGATAGAAATTGCCGAAGCAGCAGATTCCACAGCGCCGACCCCCGAAGCGCTGGATCGTCTCTATCGCCCACAAGCGCTGGATGTTCCGGTTCTTGTGGCACGCGATGCACCCATTGCAACGCTGGACCCACGTACTGTCGGCACGTTCCGCCCGCCGGAAGCGCCCAAAATCGAAGTGGCCGAGGTGCACACTGTTGAGCGCCCCGCATTGCCGCAAGTCGTCGAACAGGTTGATACCGCGCTGAAGATTGTGGCCGTTGCGCCGTCTTGGATGCGCATTCGTGCGGCAGATGGAAGTGTTCTCTTTGAAGGCACGTTGGGCACGGTCGAGCAGGGTAATACCTTTGAAATTCCCCTGACTGAAGAACCACCGCAACTGCGCGCAGGGGCTTCAGGTTCCGTTTATTTCTCGATGAACGGCGAACACTTCGGACCGGTTGGTGCGCCTGGCACTGTGACCAAAGGGGTTCTGCTGTCCAAGGATGCAGTTGCGGAACGCTATGAGGTTGCCGATTTGGAGGCCGAACAGAACAGCGCCCTCAAACAATTGGTGGCCGAATTGCAGGCGGAAGTACCGGAAGCCCCGGCAGAATGATCTGACCATTGCGGTGGCCCGGTAGGCGGACTATTTAAAGACGCAACTCAAGCTGTTTTGGACCCGTCCTCATGTCCCTCAATCACGTCCGTCCGTGGCGCAATATCTACCGCCGCAAATCCCGTCAGATCATGGTTGGGAACGTTCCGGTCGGGGGCGACGCGCCCATCGCTGTTCAGACGATGACGAACACGCTGACAACGGATGTTGCCGGGACAGTAGCTCAGGTTCAGGCAGCGGCCGAAGCGGGCGCAGATATCGTGCGCGTGTCCGTCCCAGACGAGGCGTCGTCCAAAGCCTTGAAAGAGATTGTGCGCGAAAGCCCGGTTCCTATCGTGGCCGACATTCACTTTCACTACCGCCGCGGTATCGAAGCCGCCGAAGCGGGCGCTGCGTGCCTGCGGATCAACCCGGGAAATATCGGTGACGAAAAGCGCGTGAAAGAGGTCATCAAAGCCGCGCAGGACCACAATTGCTCAATCCGCATCGGAGTGAACGCGGGCAGCCTGGAAAAGCATCTTCTTGAGAAATATGGCGAGCCTTGCCCCGAGGCGATGGTCGAAAGCGGGCTGGAACACATCCGCATTCTGCAGGATAACGACTTTCACGAATTCAAGATCAGCGTGAAGGCCAGCGACGTTTTCCTGTCGGCCGCAGCCTATCAGGGCATTGCCGAGGCCACGGATGCGCCGATCCATCTTGGCATCACCGAGGCGGGCGGACTGGTGTCAGGCACCATCAAATCCGCCATCGGGCTAGGCAATCTGTTGTGGATGGGGATTGGTGACACGATCCGCGTCAGCCTGTCCGCCGACCCAGTCGAAGAGATCAAGGTGGGCTATGAGATCTTGAAATCTCTGGGCCTGCGCCATCGCGGCGTGAACATAATCTCGTGCCCCTCCTGCGCGCGGCAAGGCTTCAACGTTATCAAAACAGTCGAAGCGCTGGAGCAGCGTTTGGAACATATAAAGACCCCGATGAGCCTGTCGATTATCGGGTGCGTGGTGAACGGCCCGGGTGAGGCGCTTATGACAGATGTCGGTTTCACCGGCGGTGGGGCAGGGTCCGGCATGGTCTATCTGGCCGGCAAGGCCAGCCACAAGATGTCCAACGATCAGATGATCGACCACATCGTCGAAGAGGTCGAGAAAAAGGCTGCTGAACTGGATGCTGCGGCTGAGGCGGCGGAATAGTTGACACCATTGACCCTCGGGCCAACTTAGACGGCGGGCATTTGTTGTGTTGCGCAGTGAATACCGCCACCAAGTTCGCCTAATATATCGACGTTCAATGTCACGACTTCGCGCCCTGGATAATGGCTCGTCAGGGCGTCGCGCGCGATAGTGTCGGTTTCATCGTCGCCGAACTGAGCCATGATGACGGCCCCATTGCACACATAATAATTTGCATAAGATGCTACGAACTCTGAGTCATTGACCCGTCGTCTGACCGGTTCTGGAATGACATCTACTTGCAAACCTTCCGCCACTAGCTGGTCATGCGTGTCCAACCCTGCAAGATGGAAGGGGTCTTCCATGTCCGGTTCATCTGGCAGGTTGAGCAGGACGCGACCGGGTCCGGTAAAACGTGCGAGGCTGTCGATGTGGTAATCAGTGATGTCCTCGCCCCAAACGCCCTCTGACCAGATCATGCGGTCCGCCCCATAGGCGTCCAGCAGCTTGGCCTCAATAACTGCGCGGGATTGACCAGGATTGCGATTGTCGTTCACCCACGAGCTTTCATGCGCCATCAGCAGCCCGTGACCATCCTGTTCTACACCGCCTGCCTCGCCGTTCAGGCCAGAGGGCAGGAGAGGCAGGCCAAGTTGTTCAGCCACCAGGGCGGCGATGCGCGCGTCGTGTTTATGAACTTGCTTTTTTCCCCACCCGTTGAATTGAATTTGGCGGATAGCGATGCCGCCGTCTTCGTTGATCACAAAGACCGGGCCAGAATCGCGGCACCAGAGATCTTCGGTTGGCACATCCCACAGATCGACGGAAGCAGACAGCTTTTGGCGCGCGCCCGCGTGATGTTCGGCCGCAGCCAGCATCGTCACAGGTTCAAATTCGGATATCACATTGGCAACATCGGCAATCACCTGTTGCACCACGCCGAGATGATGGGAATCTCGGTAGACCTTGCGGCTAACCGGCCACTGCATGAATGTTCGTTGATGCGGCTTCTCTTCGGCAGGCACAAAAAAGCCTGAAGCTGATTGGGCATAGGACTGACCTGAAAGACTCATGACACCGAATGCCCCACCGGCAACTAGAAGATTCCGTCGGTTCATCGCGGGAAACCTAACTTATTGGCGATATTGGGACACCTCAACCTGAGATGCCCCGTAGTTTGTTAACCCTGGTCCGCCCGAACACCGTTCGCAATTTGTATCATCTGATCGGCTGGCAGGAAGCCACGCAGCATTTCGGTGCCCAAAACAAATGAAGGCGTCCCAGAGATGTTCATACGTTGCGCCAGGGCGTGGGTCCGTGTGATTTCTTCAGAAACTTGCTTGCTGTCCATTGCTGCAATTATCGCATCGCTGTCCAGACCAAGGCCGTCCGAGATGCGGCGCAGCGAAACTTCAGACGGCTCGCCACCGAATTCCAGCAACGCATCATGCACCTGTTTGTACGCGTCATCCCCGGCAACATGTTTGGTTGCGACGGCAAACCGCGATGACAGAACCGAAGCATCGCCCAGGATCGGGAATTCCTTGATTACAAGGCGGATATTGCCGTCCGCGGCCAACAGGCTTGCGACCTCGGGCACGGCGCGGCGGCAATAGCCGCAGCGATAATCCATGAACTCGACCAGGGTGATGTCGCCTTCGGGGTTGCCGCCAACCCAGCTATAGCCATCGTTGAACAACTCGTCTGCGTTGGCCGCAACGAGATCCTTGTCTGCGGCGGCTTCGGCAGCGGCGTTGCGCTGTTCAAGGATGTTGATTGCTTCGATGATCACTTCGGGGTTTTCCAGAAGGTACTCGCGCACTTGCGCGCCGAACTGCTCGCGTTCGGCATCGCTCATGGTGCTCAGGTCCAGGGCCTGCGCGGGGCCGGTAATCAGGGAAAGCCCCAGAAGGGCGGGTGCAGCATGTCTGAGGATCATTTCCGGTTCCTTTTCTTTTTCTTCGCTCGTTCTGAGGCAATCAGCACATCCTGTGCCCGTTGCCAACCTGGTGAACCTTCGGGCAATTGCCCGACGGCGCGTCTTGCGTGGATGCCTGCATCGGCCAACCGGCCTTGCAGGGCATAACGTTCTGCGGTCACAGCCGAAGCCATGCCATTATTTCCGACCTCGGCGTAAGCCACGCCAAGATCCTGCATCAGTCGTGCATTGCGATAGTCCCGTGCGCGCGCCTTTTCAAGCACCTTGAGGGCGTCGGTCGTTTGCCCATCTGCCAGCAACGCGCGCCCGTAACCCGCCAGGAGAAGTGGATCATTCGGGGCCATCTCAACTGCCTGCCCGTACGCTTTAATAGCGTCATCCAACTTTCTGTTTTCCAGTAATATTTGCCCCTTTAGCTCATAAAAGAACGGATCATCGGGTCGGACTTCCAAAGCGCCGTCGATTGCCGCCCGTGCTCGGGCCAGATCGCGGTTCTGGTGATGGGCGGCGGCTTCGCGCATCAAACGTATGTCTAGCGCGTCTTCTTCCCTGGACCGGCGCAGGGTCCAGCCTGGCGAGCGGAGAAAGGCGGACAGCTTGCCCTTGACCCGCGCGAACCAGTAGTCGGCGTTTGGGTTTGGTTGGGCATGATCGCTGAATTCGCCCATAAAGGCCTCAGCCGCGCGCAGGCGTTCGCGGCTGGTAGGATGGGATCGCATATAGGGGTCTTGATTGGTGGTGTTCAACAACTCCTGACCTGCGAATTTTTGATGCAAGGCGACCATCCCGCTGGGCGAAATCCCTGCCGCACGCAGGTAGCTGGCCGAACTACGATCCGCCGACGCCTCTTCGGCCCGTGTGTGCCCCAGGAAACCGCGCAGGGCAGCGGCGCTTGTGCCGGCGGCGATTCCCGCGGCGGCCTCACCACCACCCGCAGCTGCGGCAATCAAGGCCAGCGCCGTGCCCAGCTGCGCATTGCGTTGTGCGGCGCGCATGTTTTCGACCCGCCTGGCCAGATGGCCATTGGCGATATGGGCCGCCTCATGCGCAATCACGGCCTGCAGCATTTCCGGGCTTTCGACGGTCAGGATCAGCCCGTAATTCACGTATATCGCGTTGTAATCAATGACAAACGCGTTGAACGTACTGTCGTTGACGACCAGAATTTTCACTCGGTTGGTGTTTAATCCGGCGGCTCGCAGAATTGGGAAGGCCAGTTCACGCAGTCCATGTTCAATGTCGGGGTCCCGGATCAGGCTTTGAGCGTTGGACTGAAACGCACTGACCATCCATGTCACTGCAAACAGTAACAGGGCCGGGATTGACGCCAGCCTGGATAAGCGTTCAAAAGCCATGGCTGCAACATGGGAGATGGGCATGAGAAACTCAACCCGATCCGGGGTCGATCCCTTCATCGTGATGGACGTGATGGAGGCCGCGCGCCGCGCCGAAGAGGCTGGACGCCACATCATCCACATGGAGGTTGGACAACCGGGAACCGGTGCGCCAAAGGGGGCCATTCATGCCCTGGCCAAAGAGATGGATCAAGGTCCGCTGGGTTATACGGTTGCTTTGGGGCTGCCGGCACTGCGCCAACGGATCGCACGGCTTTATGGCGAATGGTACAATGTCGACTTGAACCCCGAACGCGTTGTGGTCACGCCGGGATCATCCGGTGGGTTTCTGCTGACTTTTACTGCCTTGTTTGACAGCGGCGATCGCGTGGGCATTGGCGCGCCGGGCTATCCGTCCTACCGGCAGATTCTAAAGGCTCTTGGATTGGTGCCGATCGACCTTCCGACCGCGCCTGAGAACCGCTTGCAACCTGTCCCGTCCGATTTTGCGGGGCTCGACCTGAAGGGCTTGATGGTGGCATCTCCGGCCAATCCCACCGGAACGATGTTGGATCACAAAGCCATGGGCGCGCTGATCGAGGCCGCGCAGGGGCAGGGCGCTTCGTTCATCAGTGACGAGATTTATCACGGACTGGAATATGAGGCCAAAGCTGTTACCGCGCTGGAACTGACGGACGAGTGCTACGTGATCAACTCGTTTTCCAAGTATTTCTCGATGACAGGCTGGCGCGTCGGCTGGATGGTGGTCCCCGAGGATCAGGTGCGTGTGGTCGAACGGATCGCCCAGAACATGTTCATCTGCGCGCCTCACGCCAGTCAGATGGCAGCACTTGCCGCGATGGATTGTGACGATGAATTGCAAACCAACCTGGACGTCTATCGCCGCAACCGCACATTGATGCTGGAAGGGCTTCCCAATGCCGGTTTCACCAATATCGCGCCGCCCGATGGGGCATTCTACGTCTACGCTGACGTCTCGGACCTGACCGATGACAGCCGCGCCTTTGCAGCCGAGATTCTGGAAAAGGCTGGTGTGGCCGTCACGCCCGGTCTGGATTTCGACCCGCTGCGCGGCCATACGACGCTGCGGTTTTCATACGCCCGATCAACGGCAGACATCGAAGAGGGGCTGCAACGTCTGCACGGGTTTATGATGGAACGCGGCGCAATCAAGGAACAGGCTTGAGCCGTTCACAATTGGCCCCGGATGCGATAGGGTGCCAGACAAACGATCTCGGGAAAACTTGAGGCCATGAGCAGGATCATCTACGCCATTGCGCTTTTCTGGGCGCTTTCGACGGCTGCCGTCGCGCATGACTTCAGCGCGCTTGCACGCGTATTGCCGGATGACAGCGGAATTGTGGACGAAGGTCGCGCCGGGGTGCGGGTCGATCTTGGCCTAACCCAGGGTGTCCCTTACCGCGTCTTCACGTTGCAAGATCCCTACCGAATGGTACTGGATTTTCAAGAGGTTGACTGGACAGGACTTGACCGGGAGGCCTTTCTGAAGACTGATCGTATCAGCGGGGTTCAATTCGGAGCATATGTTCCCGGCTGGTCACGGATGGTTCTGGATTTGGGCGCACCTTTGGGGGTCGAACGCGCCGAGATGAAAATTGATCAATCGACCGGAGGGGCGCAGCTATCACTGCTCCTGCAAGGAACTGATTTCGATACATTCGCGGCTGGCGCAGGCGCACCCCGTCAACAAGGCTGGGATTTGCCAGAGCCTGCGGTGACCCCGGCCCAACCGCGCCGTGGCGGATCAGGTGCGTTGCGGGTCATGCTCGACCCGGGTCATGGCGGCATTGATCCAGGGGCCGAGGTCGACGGTTCAGACGAAAAGACCTTGATGTTGACCTTCGCGCGCGAGCTTCGCGAACATCTGTTGCGGACCGGAGGGTTCGAGGTCGTCATGACGCGTGTTGATGACCAATTCGTCTCGCTAGAGCGGCGCATTGCGCTGGCGCATCGAGCGGGAGCAGACGTGTTTATCTCACTACACGCGGATATTCTCTCCGAAGGGCGAGCGCATGGTGCCGCGGTTTATACGCTCTCCGACGAAGCTTCGGATGTGGCCAGTGACAAACTTGCCGAAAGGCATGACCGGGGTGATCTGATCTCGGGCATTGATCTGAGCGGCGCAGATGATCAAGTGGCCGACGTATTGCTGGATATCGCCCGTCAGGAAACGAAACCCCGAACCGACGCGCTTGCTCGGGCGCTGGCTGATGGCATGACCCAGCAGGGCGGCCCGATGAACAGCAGGCCGATCCGCACGGCCTCATTCTCTGTTCTTAAGGCGGCGGACATCCCTTCGGTGCTGGTCGAGCTTGGGTTTTTGTCCAGTCCGCGCGATTTGAAGAACATCCGAAACCCGGAATGGCGCGTAGGTATGGCGCAAGGCATAGTGGATGGGTTGAAGAAATGGCGGCAAGAAGACCTGATAAAACGATCCCTGATTGGTCAGTGACCCTGCGACATAAACCGGCTATTATTGGCCATCGTGTTTTGACCCTGCGCCGGGCCATCACTATATAGACGTCACCGCGAGTAAAAGGCAGTAACGTGATCCGTTTCATTCTTTCGATTTTCGGGGCGATCTTCAGCCTCGTGACCTTGGGTATCTTTATGGCCGCGCTGGTCGTCGGCGCGATCTTTTGGATGTATGGGCGCGATCTGCCCAGCCACGAGTCGCTGGCACAATACAAGCCACCGACGATCAGCCGAATTTATTCGGGCGAAGGCCAGCTGATCGACGAGTTCGCGCAGGAACGCCGTCTGTTCACACCGTCCGAGGAAATCCCCGATCTGGTGAAGCAGGCGTTTATCTCAGCGGAAGACAAGAATTTCTACACCCATCAGGGCTATGACCCCCGCGGTATCATTGCCGCCGGTGTTGAGGCGGTGAAGTCCAAGGGTGAGAATGTACGTGGTGCCTCGACCATTACTCAGCAGGTGATGAAGAACTTCCTGCTATCCGGTGACCGCCGCGCCGAACGAAAGATTAAGGAAATCATCCTCGCCACCCGGCTTGAGGATACGCTGGACAAGGAACAGATCCTCGAACTTTACATGAACGAGATCTTTCTGGGTCAGAACTCCTATGGCGTGACCGCTGCTGCGCAGACCTATTTCAACAAGACTTTGCAGGAACTGGAACCGCACGAGGCCGCAACCTTGGCCGCGATGCCCAAGGCGCCTTCGGATTATCACCCGGTTCGGCAAAAGGACCGCCTGCTGGCGCGCCGGAACTATGTCCTGCGCGAGATGAACCAGAACGGGTATATCGATCAAGCGACCTATGAGGTCGAAGTCGAAATGCCCCTCCGCTCGGTCCAGAACGGAGATTTCGAAAGTTTCCGTACGGCGTTGCCGCCGCGTGACTATTTCACGGACGAGATCCGCCGCCAACTGAGCGAGGATTTCGGCGAGGGTGAATTCTTTACCGGCGGTTTCGCGGTTCGGGCTTCTGTTGACGAGGCAATGCAGCTTGAGGCAGCCAAGGCCTTGCGCACCGCGTTGCAGAAGTACGACCGTTCACGTGGGAAGTGGCGTGGTACGGGCGAGGTGATCCCAGAAGAAAAACTGGCGGATGAGGCGCAATGGCGCGAAGCTTTGGCCATCATGGAAATTCCCCGCGACGTGGTGCTGCCGACTCAGTGGTATCCGGCCGTTGTTCTGAATGTGGGTGACCAGCAATTGACCGTAGGGATCGAGGACGGTCCGGCAGACGGCATCGTCCCGCGTGCTGACATCAAATGGATGCAAGGTGATTTTGCGGCGAACTTCAAGCGCGGTGACGTCATTTTGGTCATGGCCGGAGAGGAAGGCCAGTGGTCCGCCCGGCAGGTGCCCGAAGTGCAGGGCGGCTTTGTTGCGATGGACGTGAACTCGGGCCGTGTTTTGGCGATGCAGGGCGGGTTCTCGTATCAGGATTCGGTGTTCAACCGCGCCACGCAGGCGCAGCGCCAGCCCGGCTCCAGCTTTAAACCCTTCGTCTATGCCGCTGCGCTGGACAGTGGTTACAGCCCAGCGACCATCGTCGTGGACGCCCCGATCGAAGTGAACACGCCGCAGGGGCTGTGGCGACCCAAGAATTCTTCGAACAAGTTCTATGGTCCGACGCCGCTGCGCACCGGGATTGAACAATCGCGGAACCTGATGACCATTCGTCTGGCGCAAGAGGTAACCATGCCGGTCGTGGCCGGTTACGCGGAACGCTTTGGCGTCTATGACCGTATGGGTGCGTTTCTGGCGAACTCGCTGGGGTCCGAAGAGACAACTCTGTATAAAATGGTGGCAGCCTACGCGATGTTCGCCAATGGCGGCGAGCGCGTAGAGCCCACGCTGGTCGACCGTATTCAGGACCGGTTCGGCAAGACGATTTATCGCCATGACGACCGGCAATGTCTGGATTGTAACTCGGCATGGATTGAACCGGATGAGTCGCCCACCATCGAGACCAACCGCAGCCAGGTCATGGATGCGATTACCGCGTATCAGCTGACGTCGATGATGAAAGGCGTCGTGGATCGCGGTACCGCGTCGGCCCATGTCAACCTGCCGGTGCCGACTGCGGGCAAGACGGGTACAACGAACGAGTCCAAGGATGCGTGGTTCATCGGCTTTACTTCTAACATCGTTGCCGGTTGCTATATTGGCTACGACCGCCCGCGCCCGATGGGGCGGGGGGCATATGGTGGCACGATGTGCGGTCCCGTTTTCCAGAGCTTTATGGAGAAAGCCGTCGAGAAATACGGTGGTGGTCCGTTTGAGGTGCCAGAAGGTGGCCATTTCATCAAGATCGACCGCTTTAGCGGCGCGCGGCTGCCGGCTGATGCATCGGGCGACTATGTTGTGGCCGAGTATTTCCGCGATGGCGTCGACGGCTTCATTGACCGCGTCTACGACGGTGGATTTGCAATGGGTTCCGACCTGCCACTGTTCGAAGAAGCCAGCTCGGGCCGTCAGGTGACCACGTCGACGGGCAACACAGTGACGGTTGGTCCGAATGCCAGCCAGGGTGACCTTTCAACGGGTGGTCTTTACTGATCATTTGCCAGCAGAAGCAGATGCAACAAATCTGCTTCTGCATCGTATGTGACGGTTCCGTCCGCGCGCCAGAAAATCGACAAGGCACATTTCGCAGCCGCCCATTTGGCAAGTCGAGGCTCGGCGACGTGCATGGCGTTCGCGTAAAGCTTTAGGCCGAACGCAATCTGTTGAGGTCGGCGGACCCGTTCAGGCATGCCATTGGGGTGGCGCAGGGCATTGGCCAGTTCAAAGGCTGGGTCGCCAATATACCCCTTGGCATCAAAGACCCGATGCCCAGCGGGCGTTGCAATCACATTGTCATGATGCAGATCCCCATGCAGCGGAACAATGGTCTCTTGCGTGTCCAGCAGGTGGCGGCCGATGCTGATCGCGTGAACCATGTCATCCCTCAGCCGGGTTGGGCAGTCGTCTGAGAACTGGCAGTCGAAAATCGGCGCGAAAACCTCATGCAACGTTTTCAGCCCGGTTCCATTGACCGTTGGATTTTCGTGCAATCGACCCGCAGCTGTCGCCAGACCAAGTACAGCTTCATCCGGGCGGCCTGACCGGGCGATGTCTGCCAACGATGGTCCTTCAAGCCACTCGGTCAGAACGGCATTGCGAGCTTCGGCCAGCACGTTCACAGCGCCCCGTTCGCGCCAAAGGCGCATCAGATGTGGGCCGGCTGTTTCATTCCCGCGGTTTGGGCGACGATAGATCTTGAGGGCCGCAGACGTATTGTCCAAAGTCCGGACCTTCCACACGCAAGCATGGCCGGTATCCGCAACGAGCTGAGGGTCTTGCAAATCCCATCTTGTCAGAAACTCGTTCAGCGCGTTTTGCATTCCGTCTCGCCTGTCTTGTGGTGGCCCGCGCCTCTTGCTATCACGCAGGCCTGATTGAGCAAGTTGGGACAAGACCATGCGCGCCGAAACCCAGAACACCGTGGCGGAAATCGAAAAGTCGCTGGAGCTGCTGGCGCAGCGCATGGACTATGAGACCGCCCCTCATCGTCTTGAGGAATTCAACGCGCGGGTCGAAGATCCCAACCTGTGGGACAACCCCGAGAACGCGCAAAAACTGATGCGCGAACGTCAGATGTTGGTGGACGCCATTGAAACCTATGAGTCGATCAAGACCGATCTGAGCGACAATATCGAGCTGATCGAACTTGGTGAGATGGAAGAGGACGAAGAGGTCGTCACTGACGCCGAAGATGCCATTCAGAAATTGGGGGCGAAGGCCGCCAAGAAAGAGCTAGAAGCGTTGCTGGACGGCGAGGCCGATGGTAATGACACGTTCCTCGAAATCAACTCGGGCGCCGGTGGCACTGAAAGCTGTGACTGGGCATCGATGCTGGCGCGCATGTATGTGCGTTGGGCGGAGAAGAAGGGCTATACCGTCGAGCTGCAGTCCGAGACGGCCGGAGAAGAGGCGGGCATCAAATCCGCCGCCTACAAGATTTCGGGTCACAACGCCTATGGCTGGCTGAAATCCGAAAGCGGCGTGCATCGTCTGGTGCGCATTTCTCCATTCGACTCGGCAGCCAAGCGGCATACGTCGTTCAGCTCGGTCTGGGTCTATCCGGTGGTTGACGACAATATCGAGATCGAGGTGAACCCCTCGGATATCCGCATCGACACCTACCGGTCTTCGGGTGCAGGTGGTCAGCACGTGAACACTACGGACTCGGCGGTGCGGATCACGCACATTCCGACCGGAATCGTTGTGACGAGTTCTGAGAAGTCACAGCACCAGAACCGTGATATTGCTATGAAAGCCCTAAAATCGCGCCTGTACCAGCAGGAGCTGGACCGCCGCAATGCCGATATCAACGCCGCGCATGAGGCCAAGGGCGACGCGGGGTGGGGCAACCAGATCCGGTCCTATGTTTTGCAGCCTTACCAGATGGTGAAGGACCTGCGTACCAACCATGAGACCTCGGATACCAAGGGTGTTCTGGACGGCGATCTCGATGGGTTCATGGCCGCGACGCTTGCAATGGATGTTGCGGGAAAAAGCCGGTCCGAGGCTCAAGGCGACAGCTGATTAGCGTAAGGTGCGCTGCCCTTTCTTCGCAAGCGTAGTTTCCCCTGGGATACATTCAGACAGAAAGGGACCCGCGCGCCGATGTGCGCGTGGTAAAAGGTATATGTAAAACACGGGTTTAATTGGTGTTGTGGCCCCGCTAGGCTGATCGCGACTTAGGAACACAGAATGCGATGGGTGCCGAATGGATTTAAGCCAGACAACCGCGACTGCTTTGCTGGCTGAGCTTTCGGCTCGACGCCTTTCTGCCTCTGATTTGATGCTTGCAACCTTGGATCGTATCAGATCAGTCAACGGGCCCCTGAATGCGATTGTTGCCCTGCGTGACGAGGAGGCTTTGATGGCCGAAGCGCGCGCGCTGGATGAGGGGCCGGTGATGGGGCCACTGCATGGGTTGCCGATTGCGGTCAAGGACCTGGTGAATGTCGCCGGAGTAGTGTCGTCGCAAGGATCCCCGCTGTTTCGCGATCATGTCCCGGACCAGGACGATCTGATAGCGGCGCGGATGCGCGCTGCGGGCGCAATCCTGATCGGCAAAACGAATACGCCAGAATTCGGTTTGGGCTCGCACACATTCAATCCTGTCTATGGTGCAACGTGTAACCCATATGACCACTCTAAGACGTGCGGTGGATCCTCGGGCGGGGCGGCCGTTGCACTGGCGACCGGGATGGTAGTTCTGGCGGATGGCTCGGACATGATGGGCAGTCTTCGAAATCCAGCAGCCTGGAACAATGTCTATGGGTTTCGTCCCAGCTGGGGGCGCGTACCACCTGAACCGGCGGGGGACGTGTTCTTTCACCAGTTGTCCACGCTTGGTCCAATGGCCCGAACACCTGAAGATCTGGGTGTCCTGTTGGACGTGATATCAGGACCGGACCCGCGTCATCCTGCAACCCCGCACAACCCGGCAGTGTCCCCGGTACAAGCGGCGGATCTATCCGGCATGCGAATTGGCTGGTTGGGCGACTGGGGTGGAGCGTTCCCGTTTGAAGACGGTATTTTGGACCTGTGCCGGGACGCCCTGTCCGTTTTCGTGCAGTTGGGGGCGCAGGTTGAACCCGTCGCCCCGCCGTTTGATGCGGAACATATGTTTGAAAGCTGGTCGACGTTGCGATCCTGGAGCGTGGCGGCTGGCCTGGATGCGCAGTCAGAACAGCGGGCACAGTTGAAAGACACGGCGCAATGGGAGCTGGACCGCGGACAAGCCTTGACAGCGATGCAAGTGCATCAGGCGAGTGTTGTACGATCGGATTGGTTCCGACGAGCGGCGGAGTTGTTTGACGCGTATGATGGGCTGATCCTGCCATCCGCGCAGGTCTGGCCATTTGAGCTTTCGGTTCCGTTTCCCCCTGAGATCGCGGGCAAAAGCATGGATACCTATCACCGCTGGATGCAGGTCATGGTTCCGGTCAGTCTGATTGGATTGCCATGTCTGTCGGTTCCGGTGGGTTTTGGGGAAGGCGGGTTACCTATGGGTATGCAGGTCTTTGGCCCGCGTGGGGCGGATGCGCGTATACTTGCGATCGGAGCCACATATCACGCCGCAACAAGGTGGCCTCAAAAACAACCGGCTTGAGGAGAACGCCGGAAAAAGGGAGGAGAAACAGAGCATGGAAAAACCCTTTGGGGTCCCGGATATGGGACCGGTGAATGCCGAAATGCTGCGCGAGGCGTTGCGCCGGGCCTGGGCGGATTTCCGTCGCGCGCCTTTTTTGGGGTTATTGTTCGGTGCGTTCTATGTGCTGGCGGGGTGGGCTATGGCGTGGATCACGGTGCAGACTCAGACGTCTTATTGGCTGGTACTGGCCGCGATCGGTTTCCCTTTGCTTGGCCCATTCGCAGCAGTGGGACTTTATGAGGTGTCACACCGGCTGGAACAGGGTGAACCATTGAATTTCAAAGAGGTTTTCGGCGTGGTCGTGCAACAGAGCCGCCGTCAATTGCCGTCCATCTGCGCGATCATCGTAGTGATTTTTCTGTTTTGGTTCTTTCTGGGCCATATGATCTTTGCGCTGTTCATGGGGCTGTCGACCATGACCAACGTTTCCAGTTCGCTTGAAGTCTTTTTGACGCCCAATGGCCTGACAATGCTGGCTGTCGGAAGCGTCGTGGGGGCCATTTTTGCGATCATTCTTTATATGATCACAGTCCTATCAATTCCGATGTTGCTTGACCGGGAACTGGACTTCGTGACCGCGATGATCGCAAGTTTTGCCTATGTCCGTGCGAACCCGACGGTCATGTTGGGGTGGGGGGTGTTCGTGGCTGTTGTGACATTTCTGGCAATGATCCCGTGGTTTTTGGGACTGCTTATAGTGCTGCCGTTACTGGGGCATGCCAGCTGGCATTTGTATCGCCTGATCACTCTGGCAGGAGGCGGGAAAGACGCCTAAAAGACCTAAGCGGCGCTTTGCTTGAACCGCTTGGCTGCGCGCGCCGCTGGCAGCGCGGCCTTGGCTTGAGTACCCAGATAATCTAGCGAAATCCGGCGCATTGTGGTCGCTTGGGCGTTTGTTTTGGACAGGCAGATTGCAATTCCACGCCACCGCTCGGAGTTTTCCTCAGCGCCGCGCGTCACAAGGTAGATACGGCTGTTTTGGGCTGCGCGGCTGGACATTAGGATAAAGATCTGGCGCCCGGCACAGGCAGCAATGCCCTGTACCTCACGTCTGGTTGTGTCCGTCGGTATCCCTTCATTTTCCGGCTCATAGCTGCGCACCAACGTGCATTGCGGCAAGCGGCGCGTGTGGATCAGACGGTGCCGTGGCATGGGACTTCCGTCCAGCCCTGTTTCGGTTGCGTAATAAAAGCCCGCCGGCAACAGGTTTTCGGTCAGTGTCGAGGGGCCGGATCCCAAAAACTCGGTCAGGGCCGAGGCTGCGGGATGTTCCGGAGGCGTTTCAATTTCATCCAACGGTAACAATAGGATACGAGCATCGACTTCGAAGAACCGGCACATGCGATCCAGAACATCGGGGCGGGGAAAGCTCTCGCCCGCCAGATATCTGTTGAATTGGGTTCTGTTGATGCCAAGCTGTCGGCATAGCTCGGAGACGGACGAATATTGCCGCGACAATTGTCGCAGATTGGCGCCGAACATCCGGCGCAATTCATCAGGACTGCGGATACTCATGGTCATTTCTGTCCCAGGTTCCAGAGTGTAATTCCAAAAGCGCGACGCACCCGACCTAATGGCCGTTCATGCATTCTCAATCGTACTGAGGACCCTAGCTGGCGCATCCCAACACCACGCTACACCCCGACGTTAACGTTGGGGCAGGTAAACGCAATAGACTTTATGTCATTTTGTATGATCTTTTCGGCGCATTCATGCGCATAAGCAACATGCCGTTGTGTATTGAGCACGTTGTGGGAGTTTCCCTCGCCCCACCACTTCGGGGCGAGGGACAAAAGTCAATCGCCGCGCAGAAGGGCGGCCACGCCGGTGCGCGCGATCTCAACCAGACCCAGCGGGCGCAACAGGTCGGCGAAAGCATCGATCTTGTCCGGGGCACCGGTGATCTCGAAGATGAACGAATTCAACGTGCTATCGACGACGCTGGCGCGGAAGATATCGGCCAGACGCAGTGCCTCGACCCGCTTGTCACCTGCGCCGACAACCTTGATGATGGCCAGTTCGCGCTCGACCGATGAGCCTTCGACGGTCAGGTCATGCACGTCCCGCACCGAGACGATCCGACCCAGTTGAGCCTTGATCTGCTCGATCACCTGAGGGGTGCCCGTGGTTACAATGGTGATGCGGCTCAGGTGGCCGGTATGATCAACTTCGGCGACGGTCAGGCTTTCGATGTTGTAGCCACGGCCCGAGAACAACCCGATAACGCGGGCCAGAACACCGGGTTCGTTCTCGACCAGAACCGCGATGGTATGGCGTTCCTGCACGTCCGAGAAGGTGGGGCGTAGGTTATAGGCGGAATGGCGTGTTGCGCCTTTTTTGATATGTAGGGCAGACATTTATGTCCCTTTCATAATCCAGTGATGGCCGGGCGCCGGGGCGCCCGACAAAATCCGTCGAAACTTGTCAGACCAGAACCGAGCCTTTGGAGTCGATCACGCCCTGCGTCTCGGCTTCGCCCAGCAACATCTCGTTATGCGCTTTGCCCGACGGGATCATGGGGAAGCAGTTCTCGTGTTTTTCAACCAGACAATCAAAGATCACCGGGCCGTCATAATTGATCATCTCCATGATCGCGTCATCCAGATCTGCCGGGTCGGAGCACAGGATGCCCTTGGCACCAAATGCCTCAGCGAGTTTGACGAAATCGGGCAGGGCCTCGGACCAGGAATGCGAATAGCGCTCGCCATGAAGCAGTTCCTGCCACTGGCGCACCATGCCCAGGCGTTCATTGTTCAGAATGAACTGTTTCACCGGCAGGCGGTACTGTGCCGCAGTGCCCATTTCCTGCATGTTCATCAGCCACGATGCCTCTCCCGCAACATTGATGACCAATGCGTCAGGATGCGCCATTTGCACCCCGATAGAGGCTGGGAAGCCATAGCCCATTGTGCCCAGACCGCCCGAGGTCATCCAGCGGTTTGGATCTTCGAAACCCAGATACTGCGCGGCCCACATCTGGTGCTGACCGACCTCGGTTGTCACGTAACGGTCGTGGTTTTTGGTCAGTTCCTCAAGACGTTGCAGCGCGTATTGCGGTTTGATTGTCTTTTCGCTGTTGGTGTAGGCCAGACAATTGACCTTGCGCCAGTCGCCGATCTGGTTCTGCCACTGCTGAACGCTGGCGGCATCGGTCTTGCGACCGCGTGCCTTCCAGACCTTGAGGATATCCTCAAGCACGTGGGCCACGTCCCCGACAATCGGAATGTCCACGCGGATCACCTTGTTGATCGAGGATGGGTCGATGTCGATATGTGCCTTCTTCGAATTCGGCGAGAACGCGTCGATCCGCCCGGTGATGCGGTCATCGAAACGTGCGCCGATGTTGATCATCAGGTCGCAGTCGTGCATCGCCAGGTTGGCCTCGTAAAGGCCATGCATACCCAGCATGCCAAGCCAGTTTTTGCCCGACGCCGGGTAGGCGCCCAGACCCATCAGCGTCGAAGTGATCGGAAAGCCGGTTGCATCGACCAGTTCCCGCAGCAACTGGCTGGCGGCCGCTCCGGAATTGATGACGCCGCCGCCGGTATAGAAGACGGGTTTCTTCGCGGTTTCCATTGCGGCAACCAGTTCGGTGATTTCTTCAAGATCGCCTTTCAAAACCGGCTGGTAATGCGAGGTAGAGGGGTTCGGAGTGCTGTACTCGCCCGAGGCGAACTGGACGTCCTTGGGAATGTCGACAAGCACCGGGCCGGGTCGACCCGAGGTGGCAACGTGGAACGCCTCGTGCATCGTTTCAGCCAGCGAGTTCGTGTCCTTGACCAACCAGTTGTGCTTGGTGCAGGGGCGGGTGATGCCGACGGTATCGGCTTCCTGGAACGCGTCCGAGCCGATCATGAACGTTGGAACCTGTCCGGTCAGAACCACAATCGGGATCGAATCCAGCAGCGCATCCGTCAGGCCGGTCACAGCGTTTGTTGCGCCGGGGCCAGAGGTCACAAGGGCAACACCGGGTTTGCCGGTTGACCGCGCATAGCCTTCGGCTGCGTGAACCGCGCCCTGTTCATGCCGCACCAGAATGTGACGGATATCGTTTTGCAGAAAGATTTCGTCATAGATCGGTAGCACGGCGCCGCCGGGGTATCCGAATACCGTGTCCACGCCCTGATCCTTGAGGGCCTGAACTACCATCTTTGCGCCGGTCATCTCACGTGTCATCTGCTTTGCTCCGTTCGCGACATGTGTCTTGCGTTTGACAAAAAAAAGCCCCCGAGATTTTCGGAGGCGCATGGGTTAGATTATGGTTTACCGTTACCGGCCCATGCGCGTGTTTCCTACGATTACGACTAGCGTTCTCATCGCCAGAGGCTCCTTCTTTGCGTGCAGGGACATTATGAGCCGAGGAAAGGGGCGTCAACAGGCAATTGCACCAATTTTCTAACCCGCAGGGTGAATTTTGCGACATTTTATTGCGCGGATTGACGCATGCGGGGAATATTCAGGAAAAACCCCCTCTTTTGCGCCCAAACCGCTGCCTCGAGGGCGGTCAAAAAGCGGCATCGCAATGTCCGAAACAAGCATGATGGGCGGTTTTGACTGCTGCACGCTGAGATTGACCGAACAAAAAAGGGAGGCGGAGGATGATCCACGATCTGATAGATCTGGGGCGATATCCGATCGATTGCCCGGGCTCGCGCGCATATGATCGGTTGATTGATGATCTGCGCCGAGAGTTGGACCAGGACGGCTGCGCCGTTCTGCCCGGTTTTATTCATCCCGAGGGGCTGGCGCTGCTATTGAAAGAGGCGGACTCAGTGGCCAATCGGGCGCATCGTTCGTTCAACCGCACCAACGCCTATTTCACACGGGACGACCCTCGGTTGGATAGTAATCACCCGATACGTCGGTTCTATGACCGGTCAAATGCCTTCGTTCCAGCAGACAATTTTACCAAATCAGGCCCGTTGCGCCGTATCTATGAATTCGAGGGATTTTTGCCCTTCATACGCGATGGGCTGAATGAGCCGGTAGATCGGTTCTTTCGCTATGACGATCCGCTGGCGGACGTGATCGTGAACGTGGTCGAGGAAGGGCAGGGCTTTCCCTGGCATTTCGATACCAACAACTACACGGTGACGTTGGCCATTCAGAATGGCGAAGCGGGTGGGGCTTTTGAATACGTGCCGAACCTGCGCAGTTCTAAGGATGAAAATTTTTCGTCCGTGGCCTCTGTGCTGGACGGAAACCGGGCGCTGGTCAGGACGTTGGAGTTGCAACCCGGGGATCTGCAGGTTTTCAAGGGCAGGTACGCGCTGCACCGGGTCGCGCCGGTCAAAGGCGCACGCAGCCGTTATGTCGGCATCTTTTCCTTTGTCGAAGCCGAAGGCATGTGTGGCGGGGTTGAACGAACACGCCAATTATATGGGCGCGTTCTGCCACACCATCACAAGCGTGAGGGGTTGCGACAGGATCGTCTGTTGGATTGACCTGTGTTATGTTGCGGGATGTCGGAACGTTGGAAACCGGAGGCTAACGTGCCTGAAATTTTACAACTTACACCATTCGTTTTGTGTTCTTCCCTTCAAAATCAGATTGATTTCTATTGCGACCGGCTGGGGTTCACCTGCGGTTTCAGGCAAGACAATTATGCGTTTCTGTCGCGCGGCAAAGTCGCCATCCGGCTGTTGGAATGCCCACCCCGTGAAGATGGTCGTGCATTAGGGGACGATCAGTCTTTTTACATCGACGTAGACGGAATTGACGATCTTTATGAAAGTCTGAAGGAAGGGCTTACCGATCTACCCGAAGGGCGCGTGCGAGCGCCGTTTGATCAACCGTATCTGCAACGCGAGTTTCACGTCCTCGACGAGGATGGAACGTTGGTATTTTTCGGTGAGGACATTCGACCAAGGTCATAAGGCCAAAGGCTCCCGCCCGCCGTCGATGCGCCATTGGCGCACCTCCTTCGGTTGGGCCGGGCAGCGCGGGCCGCGCTGCGGGGTCAAAAGCCGGGGCTTGTGCCCTGCAAAACGCCATGTTCAAGCGCGTAGCGGGTCAGGCCGGCGGTGGATGAAATCCCCAATTTGCGCTTGATGTTCTTGCGGTGCGTTTCAACGGTTCTAACAGAGATATCCAGCGCTGCGGCGACTTCTTTGTTGGATTTGCCCTGTGCCAGTTCCAGCAGGATTGTCTGTTCACGTCCGGTTAGTGCTTCACGAGCGCTGTCGCCTTTGGGCTGCAGCGATCCGCTGGCCCCGGTGCAAAGATACTGCTCACCACGCATCACCACGTCGATTGCCTGTTTGATCTCGTCTGTGGGAACGTCCTTGAGAACGTACCCGCTGGCACCGTGGCTGAGCGCGGTCGAGATGTATTCGCGGCTGTCATGCATGGACAGGATCAGAATGCGTGTTTGAGGTAGCCGTTCGAGGATGATCTCGGTCGCGCTTAGTCCCCCAAGGCCGGGCATGTTGAGGTCCATCAGGATCACGTCCGGTGCCAGATCGGTGGCCTGATCAACGGCCTCTTGTCCGCTGCTCAGCGTTCCGACCACCTCGATCTCATCATAGCTTTCAAGGATTGACTGAATCCCCTCGGCGACCATCGGGTGGTCGTCGACGATAAGAACCCGGATTGTCTGATCGCTCATGTACCGGCCTTTCGGTTAGGCGTTGCGTCTTCTTGCGGCGGCAGCATGTGGCTGAGGGGCAGGCTGACCTCAATCACCGTGCCGCTGCGTGGGGCGCGTGATGACAGAATGCGCAACGATCCGTCAAGCTGTTCGATCCGTTCCTGCATATTGCGCAGGCCGATACCGGGGTTAGCCGGATCAGGAGTGGTGCGTAACCCACGGCCATTGTCGGTTATCCGCATTGTCGCGCCTTTCTTGTGGCCGCGCAGGTCGATTGTAACACGGGTCGCGCCGGAGTGGCGTTCAATATTGGTCAATGCCTCTTGAGCAATACGGTAGAGGGCGATTTTGCTATCCTGATCCAGCCGATTGCGGAACACCACGGTTGAGAATTCGGTCTCGATCCCGGTGCGTTCACAGAAATCGTCGGTCAGAGCCTTGAGGGCAGGGCCAAGGCCCAGATCGTCCAGAACGCCGGGCCGTAGATCTCGGCTGATGCGGCGGACTTCGGTAATGGCGGACCCAAGCGTATCGATCCCCTTGTCCAGCGGCTCGCGCGCACCGTCGTCATCACCGCGCGACAAACGGCGGCGCGCATTGTCCAGAGTATAGCGCACGCCTACGAGGATCTGGCTGATGCCGTCATGAAGTTCGCGCGCCACGCGGCCACGCTCTTCTTCTTGCGCGTCGAAAACCCGCTGTGTCAGTTCCTTGAGTTTGGCATCTGCCAGACGGCGTTCGCGGACGTTCAGCAACATGCCCGAGGCGAAGACGACCAACACCGCAGCAAGAACAATAGCGCCGATATACGAGAACGTCCGTTGCACGCGGGCCTCGACCTCGGCCCGCGCGTTGGCGACTGTCGCGACGATGTCGTCGATGAAAACTCCTGTGCCGACAGCCCACCGCCAATCTTGCAGGCCGACCACATAGGCGATCATTTGTGCCTCTTCGCCTGTCGAAGGTTTTTGCCACATGAAACTGTGCCAGCCCGCACCTTGACGGGCCAGGCTGATGAATTCGTCCACAACAGGGATGCCGTCGCTATCGGTCAGCCCTTCCCAGTTCCGGTTGATGAATTCGGTCTGGCGCGGGCTGACGAGATTGTTGCCGTCATAGTCATAGACAAAAAAGAACCCGTCCTTACCGTAGATCATCGCTGACAGGATTTGCGTCACAAGGTTCTGCGCGACCTTATCCTCTGTGGATGCCCGTCCGTAGATATAGGCAAACCCATTTCGAGCCTGCGTGACATAGTTCTTAAGCTCTTCTTTCTTGGCTTCAATCAGTCGCCGCTCAAGCGCTTCAATTTCGCGTTCGGCGGTTGCCCGGGATTCCTGAACCACGAAGAACGCAATCGCGGCGACTGCGACGACCAGAGGGATCGCCGCCA
Organism: Ruegeria sp. BI12; assembly: GCF_056537985.1. Lineage (NCBI taxonomy): Bacteria > Pseudomonadati > Pseudomonadota > Alphaproteobacteria > Rhodobacterales > Roseobacteraceae > Ruegeria > Ruegeria sp. BI12. The sequence continues at coordinate 1,077,126 of NZ_JBQFSL010000001.1, forward strand.
CAAGCGACAATTTCTGGCCATAGGTCAGCGAGATCAGATTACGGAATCCCCTCATAGGCGAATCGATACGCAAGCAGGCGGGAAATTGCAAAATTTTTGGTGAATTGGCGCATATGAGAGGGTTAGAGCGCAGTAATATTTTGTATTTGTCACAGTTTGCGCCCGGGAAAACACCAAAAACGCTATCCCCTACGTAGTACTAGGTATTCACATTCACATCTTGGTCATTAGGCTGACGCGCACTTAAAACGACTGCGCCCGGCATTCGCCCGGGTTTTGAATATGTAGGGGAGGAACACTCATATGGATCGTCGTTCATTTCTGAAAACATCTGCTCTGGGCGGCTCGGCAGCTGCAGCCACCACACTGGCGGCGCCGGCTTATGCGCAGGGCAAGCGCACGCTGACCATGGTCACTTCGTGGGGTCGCGGCCTGGCTGGTGTTTTCGACAGCGCTCAGCGTTGCGCCGACAGCATCACCACAATGTCGGACGGCAACCTGACCGTTGACATCAAAGCCGCCGGCGAACTGGTTGGTGCGTTTGAGGTCTTTGACGCGGTTTCGTCGGGTCAGGCCGACATGTACCACGCGGCGGACTATTACTTTGTGGGTCAGCACCCGGGCTATGCCTTCTTCACCGCTGTTCCGTTCGGCATGACTGCGCAGGAACTGGTAAACTGGTACTACCACGACGGCGGCATGGAGCTGCATGACGAACTGGGTCAGATCTTTGGCCTGAAGTCGTTCCTGGCCGGTAACACTGGTGCGCAAGCCGGTGGCTGGTATTCGAAAGAGATCAACGGCCCCGAAGACTTCCAGGGTCTGAAGTTCCGTATGCCGGGCCTTGGCGGTCAGGCACTGGGTAAACTGGGCGCATCCGTTCAGAACATCCCGGGTTCGGAAGTGTATCAGGCGTTGTCCTCGGGTGCGATCGACGGCACCGAGTGGATCGGCCCCTGGGCGGACGAAAAGGCCGGTTTCCAGGAGATCACCAAGACCTACTACACCGCGGGCTTCCACGAGCCGGGCGCTGGTCTGTCTCTGGCAACCAACCGCGAAGTGTTCGACAGCCTGACACCTGCGCAGCAGAAGATCATCGAAATCGCGGCAGCTGAAGCGCACCAGTGGAACCTGGCGCAATTCCTGGCCAACAACGGTGCAGCCCTGCAGCGTCTACAGTCGGGTGGCGTCAAGGTTATGGAATTCCCGGACGCGGTTTGGGATGCCTTTGGTCAGGCCAGCCAGGAAGTTCTGGACGAAAACATGGGCGACGAGCTGTTCAAGAAGATCCACGACAGCGCGATGGAGTCGATGGCAGCGTCGTCCGCGTGGAACAACCTGTCGTCGGGTGTTTACACCGCACAGCGCGACCGCGTCCGCGGCTAAACGTTTTCCAAACGATCAAATGGTTTCTCCGCCTACGCGGGGAAACCTCTCTCTGTTGCGTATGCGCGGACCCATCAAACCGCTATAATCAGCAGTGCAACTGATACGACCTGGGGACAACATGCAGGACGAAAACGGTATCTCGTTCTTCGGCGCCCTGTGGAACGGACTTTTGTGGTTCGTTCAAAACATTGCCGAAGCCTTCCTTAATTTCGGATACGCCATCACGCATCCGCAACTCTGGCTGAACTGGTCGGACAAAGAAGCGATCATGCGCTTTGTCTATTACGGTGGATCGGTCGAGTTCTTCTTTGTGGTTTTCACCCTCTTTCTGGTTCTGACAGCCATCGGTCTGTATTACCGGAATTTCATGTGGGGGATGGTGCGGGTCCTTGAAGGGTTCGCCAATACTACCGGGCGGTTCTTTGCGTGGGCCGGTTTGCTGATGGTCATTCAGCAGATCGTTATCGTGTTCATGCAGCGCGTGTTTACCCGCCCGGATATGTCCTTTGGCCTGGGTATCCCGTTTCAGATGGATATCAGTTGGTTTGCCGAAGAACTGAAACTGTATAACGCGATGGTTGTCTGCCTTTGCTGCACTTACACATTCGTGCAAGGCGGTCATGTACGCGTTGACCTTATCTATGCCGGCATCAGCCACCGCGCCAAGCGCGTGGTCGACATGCTGGGTGCTGTTTTCTTCATGATGCCAATGGCAGTGCTTACATGGATGTATGGCTGGTACTTCATGTGGCGGCACCTGATCGTGCCGAAACCTTCGGCCAGCGACACGCTGGACCGTCTGGTGATGAAATCCCGCGCGCTGCGCTGGAACGTCGAAACCATCGGATTCAGCCCAAACGGGTTCAACGGATACTTCCTGTTTAAGATTCTGTTGGTGGCCTTTGCGGCCATGGTGTTCCTGCACGCAATCGCATTCCTGTACCGCTCGTATCTGGAGTTTGTGGAAGGACCGGACAGCGTTGGAAAATACCTCGACAAGGACAGCCTTGGTGAGGGCGAAGAAGCCTACGAAGGCGCACATTAGGGACGGAGACCCAGACTATGTTATTCGGACTTGATGGCGTCGAGATAGGCCTCATTATCGTATTCTTCTGCCTCTTCGGGGGTATTCTTTCCGGCTTTCCGGTGGCGTTCGCCATCGGTGGCGCAGGAATTATCTCATTTGGGATCATCGCGGCGCTGGACAGTGCCGGGCTGCTGATCCACCAGGCGATCGACACAGGCTCGCAAGCCTATCGGGATGTTGTGAACTCGGGCGTCAAACCCGATGTAATATCTGTGTTCCGATACCCCGACTTACCAAGGATCGCTGAGCCGGTCTTTGTGCAGGGGTGGGAAACCGCTTTGGACCGCAACGTATCGTTCATCGTGAACCGCATGAACGAGCGGGTTCTGGCGGGGCAATCCATCGAAACCTTGCTGGCTGTGCTGATGTTCGTCTTGATGGGCATCACGCTGGAACGCTCGAAAATCGCAAACGACTTGCTGACAACCATGGCGCGCGTATTTGGGCCGCTGCCGGGTGGTCTGGCCGTATCGATTGTGGTCGTAGGCGCATTTCTTGCGGCCTCGACCGGGATCGTTGGCGCCACGGTGGTCACAATGGGCCTGCTGGCTTTGCCGACCATGTTGCGAAACAACTATTCGCCGGAACTGGCGACGGGTGTGATCGCGGCGTCGGGTACTTTGGGGCAGATCATCCCGCCCTCCATTGTGATTGTTCTTTTGGGCACGTTGGCGGGCGACCTTTATTCGACCGCACAGGAAACCCGAGCCCAGGACGCAGGCTGTACCGACGCGCTGACTTATCTGGGTGAACCTGCAGTGGTTTCTGTTGGTACGTTGTTCCAGGCGGCTTTGTTGCCCGGGATCATGTTGGCGTTACTCTATGCGATTTACGCATTTTGCTATGCCTTGCTGAACCCGGAAAAGGCACCTGCGGTCGAAATATCTGGCGGCAGCGGTGAACCGATAACGCGCAGTGAAGGTCTGACCTGGTTGCTTGGCGCACCTGTGGCTCTGATCGTTGGCGCGGTCCTGCTGGGAAGCTCGGGGGTCATTGGCAGCCAGAACATCAACGTCTCCGCGTTCTCTGACATCGGTACGGGTGCGTCGCTGCGCACAAATGTTTCCGAGGAGTGCAAGGTTTCGATGATCGAGCTGCATGGACAATCCGCCTGGGATCAGGCCGTGTCCGAGCAGGAGGCGATTGACGCCGCAGGCGGAGTTGCCAATGCCGAACGCCTGAGCGAAGAGGAACTGGCCGCGGCGCGCGAAGCCAAGATCGCCGCAGCTGCGCCCATTGGCACCGGCGTTGCAGTGATGGTTGTTCTGTTGGGGCTCACGCTGGTCATGGGTCGCGGCATTGCGCCGTCCAAACCGACGCAGCCGTTGATCTTAGGGGCGATTGGTCTGCTTCTGATGTTGCTGGTTGATATTCTGTTGATTGCACCGACAACGTCTTCGGGATTGACTTTCGTCCTTCTGGCTTTGCCCTTTGCCTTGGCAATATATGGGTGCAAAGAGGCGGCGGCTCGATGTGCCACGAACGATCTGATCCGGGTGGTCTTCCCACCATTGGTTCTGATCATCGCGGTGCTTGGTTCAATCCTGGGCGGTGTGACCAACCCAACTCCAGCGGCAGCGCTAGGGGCGGGCGGAGCGATCATGCTGGCAGCCTATCGCAAGCTGCAGGATCAGGAGCGTTCCGGTAAGGTGATCATCTGGGCCACGTTTGCCGTGATAATCGCGTTGCTGATGGGCGTGAACTTTGATCTGCGCATCAATCAGAGCAATGTGAACTTTGAGACCTGGGTCGCCTTTATAATTGCTTACGGTGCTTATATTTACGCTCTGTTCGGCCTGCTGTTTGGGTGCTGGGTTCTGTTCACCAGCGGTGTTCTGACGCCTGTTGTGCGAGAGACGGCCAAGGTGACCTCGATGGTGTTTACCATCCTGATCGGATCGCAACTGCTGAACCTAGTGGTGATCTCGTTCGGGGGTGAGCACTATATTCAGCAGTTCCTGCGCAGTTTTGACAACGAGTTCACGGTCTTCCTGATCGTGATGCTGGTTCTGTTCATTCTGGGCTTCGTGCTGGATTTCCTCGAGATCATCTACATCGTGATCCCCATTGTTGGTCCTGTTATCTACGGAGGCTCGTTCGATCCGAAATGGGTGACAATTATGGTGGCGGTGAACCTGCAGACATCGTTCTTGACACCGCCCTTCGGGTTTGCGCTGTTCTACCTTAGGGGCGTTGCACCCAAAGAAGTTACAACAGGCCACATCTATCGCGGCATTATCCCGTTCGTGATCATTCAAGTGGTCGGGATTGCGATCCTGTGGTTCTTCCCATCGATCGTGACCATTGTACCGGACCTAATCCCGAACTGATCCGGAGAAGATGATCCAATAGAAAAAGGGGGCCTTTTTGGCCCCCTTTGCTTTGGTATTCGGGGAAGGGGTGCTGCCCCTTCTTGGCCGGCGGCCAATTCATCCCCGGGATACTTTTGGACCAGATGAAGCTCCGATCAGGTGAACTGGATCAGATCCCAGCGATTTCCAAACGGGTCCCGCCAGACAGCGACGGTGCCATAGGGCTCATTGCGCGGATCCTCTTCAAATTGGACCCCCGCGGCAGTCATTGCAGCGTGGTCACGCCGGAAATCATCCGTTTGCAGGAAAAAGCTGACGCGCCCGCCGGTTTGATTGCCCACGGCACCAATCTGGCTTGGTCCAACTGCTTGGGCCAAAAGTATTGATCCGTCGCCCGTTCCCGGTGGCGCGACACGGACCCAGCGTTTTCCATCACCAAGATCGATGTCCTGAAGCAGCGTGAAATTGAGTGTTCGTGTATAGAACGCGATCGCTTCGTCGTAGTCGGGCACCACAAGGGTGACCGCAAAAAGGGTCTGGTTCATGGGGCTATCAGCCTTTGGTGGGGTGGCGGTCGGGCAATTGGATGCTGGCCACCTGTTCCGCGATGGGTGCGGTGGACAAGGGGTGATGGCTGGACTCTGTCAGCTCGGACGGATTGTTCACACTGATCCACTCGCCCCGGTAATAGGCTTCGAGCCCGGAGAAACGGGCTTTGTAGCCCATCTTGGGGCTGCCCGGCACCCAGTATCCAAGGTAAACATAGGGCAACCCGGCCTCGCGCGCGATGTCGATGTGATCGAGAATCATGTAGGTGCCCAGCGAGCTCTGCGGTTGCTGAGGGTCGTAGAACGAGTAGACCATGCTGAGGCCGTCATCCAGAACATCGGTCAGGCTGACGCCGATCAGATCTCCGGTTTCGGAATCGGCATATTCCACGACCCGGCTGCGGATCGGGGTCTCTTCGATCATTGCAGCGAACTCGAAAACGTCCATATCGGCCATTCCACCATCCGCATGGCGGGTGTCCAGATAGCGTCGGAAGAGCTCGTATTGCTCATCCGTTGCCCAGGGTGAGTTTGCCCTGCGTTGCAGGTAGGCATTGCGTTTAGCCGCACGTTTCTGACTTTTGCTTGGGCGGAAGGCAGAAACGTCGATCCGCGCGGACAGGCAAGCCGCGCAGTCGGAACAGGACGGTCGGTAAAGCACATTTTGCGACCGGCGAAATCCTTGTTGGGACAATGCGTTATTCAGCTGATCTGCACCTTCCCCTTGAAGTGCCGTGAATAACTTACGCTCCATCCGGCCCTCAAGGTAAGGGCAAGGCTGTGGGGCCGTCACATAGAATTGTGGCGCGATTGGCAGCGTGTGTCGCATAAACGATCTGTGTCTCCTGGGATCAGATGATAACAACCGATCCCAAAACCGCCAAGTGATTCACGCTGTTGAATTTTTTACGCGCGCTGGTTGATCATGACCGTTCCAAGGAACGCATCGGTAAGGCCCTGACCGCGCGCGCTGGTCAGCATCATGATGACCGAGATGATCTGAATGGCGGGAAATGCCATGCTGACGAAGTAACCGGCTGTGTGGGCTACTGCCTTACCGAAATCCATCCGGGATCCGAATGAATCGCGCAGCTCGATCCCCATAAAGCGCATGCCTAGTGTGGCCGAGCCGTTTGCGATGGTGATGACGCGATAGGCGAAACTGACGACGGCATAGATGAGGGCCAGTATGAAAAAGCCCAGACCAAAGGTCAGCAGGATGGCTACGGTACACAGCAGAGAGATAAAGGCGATGTCGAACAGCCAGGCGAAAAAACGCTTGGTTGCGACAGACTGATAGAATTCAGGCTGTCGGTCTGGGTCAGGCAAGTGCGTCATATTTTGATTTCCGGGTGAGATTTTGGACACCCTGTCCCGAAATTCGGGACAGGGCAAGGTCTGCTTAGGCGCGTTCGCCGTTTTCAGCGTCATCGCTGTTTTCGCGGGCGCGTTCGTCCATGAACTGGTCGAATTCGGCTTTGTCCTTTGCGTCACGCAAGCGGCGCAAGAAGGCCTCAAAGTCCTGTTGTTCGCGTTCCAGCCGCGCCAAGGTGTCGGACTTGTAGGCATCAAATGCGCTGTTGCCCGATGGCTTCATCGCGCTCATGTGGCTGTGCCAGGATTTTCGACGGCTGCAGGATTTGCTGAACATGCGTTTGCTCCAGATCATATAGGCCAGAAGAGCCAGGCCGACGGGCCAGAAAAAGATGAAACCAAGGACCATGGCGGCGATCCAGGCCCCTTTGCCCTTGTCATCCATCCAGGCTTCGGCACGAGAGAGCCACCCCGGATTTTGTGGGACGGCGTGGTCGGACAATGCGGTCATTTGGGTTCTCCGGGTTTGATGTAAATTGCGTTCACATTGACTAGATGGGGACTTAAACGGGGGTTGCAAGGGGGTAATGTGAAAATGATTTACATTTTGTAATTTGCTGCGGTTGACCTTGCTGCGTAACGGGCGCACTTTCCGCCTATGCAACATGTTGAAAACACGACACCCCCGACACTGGATGAAATTCTAAACCTGGAAAAGCAGGTTTGGACTGCCCTTATGGAAGGCAATGCAGCCGCGGACCGGGCTTTGCTGAGTGCAGATTTCCTTGGGGTTTATCCGACCGGATTTGCAAATCGGGACGATCATGTCGGACAGTTTGCCGACGCGCCAACGATGGCGCGCTATGAATTGAGCGATACGCGGTTGCGGGTTCTGACCTCGGATGTTGTTTTGCTATCGTATCGGGCGAACTATCAACGACCCGGCGATGAAAACTGGGAGGCGATGCTGATCTCTTCCCTTTGGGAACGGCGGCATGACGTTTGGGTCAACAGTTTCAGCCAGGATACGCCGTTGGAGGCTAAATGAGCGGGCCGCTTTCCATTCAGCGGCTGCCGCGTGCGTTCGATCCATCACTGGGCGACGAAGCACGCGCGTCGGTCGGTGGCATTACACCCGAACAGGGTGAGTTGATTGCGGGGACGGCCGGTTCCAGCCCCTATCTAAAAAGCTTGATTGACCACGAAAAGGATTGGCTGGCCGCGGCGCTGCATCAGCCTGATAACGCGCTGGCCGACGTGCTGCGGGTTGCACGAGAACTGCCGCCAGATCAATTGAAGCCGGGACTACGGCTGGCCAAACGCCGGATGGCGTTGCTGACTGCTCTGGCAGATCTGGCAGGCGCTTGGCCGCTAGAGAAAGTGACCGCAGCGCTAACCGATTTTGGCGCGTTGGCGGCGGATGTGGCGGCCAAGACCGAGATCGCCAACCTGATCCGGCGTGGTAAGCTACCGGGGATGCAGCCGGACGATGTCGAGACTGCAGCCGGATTGATTATCCTGGCGATGGGCAAGATGGGCGCGCACGAGTTGAACTACAGCTCGGATATCGACCTGATCGTCCTGTTTGATGAGACGCGGTTTGACCCCGATGACTTCTACGAAGCGCGGCAGGGCATGGTGCGGGCGACACGCAATTTCTGTGCCACTCTCAGCGACAAGACTGCGGACGGGTATGTATTCCGCACCGATCTACGTTTGCGCCCGGACCCGGCGGTCACGCCAGTCTGCATGGCGGCTGAGGCAGCCGAGCGGTACTATGAAAGCCTGGGCCGCACATGGGAGCGCGCGGCTTATATCAAGGCGCGCCCTTGCGCCGGCGATATTGCGGCCGGACAACGGTTTCTGGACACGCTGCGGCCGTTTGTATGGCGGCGACATCTGGATTTCGCCGCCATTCAGGACGCTCACGACATGCGTTTGCGTATACGCGAGAACAAGGGAACAGGTGGTGCACTGAGTATTCCGGGCCATGATATGAAACTGGGGCAGGGCGGCATTCGCGAGATTGAGTTCTTTACCCAGACACGCCAATTGATTGCCGGTGGCCGCGACCCGGACCTGCGCGTTCGTGGAACCGTACCCGGCTTGGCGGCGCTGGCTGAAAAAGGCTGGGTCCCGCGGGACGTGGCAGACAAGCTGACTGATCATTACCGCGCCCATCGCGAGGTCGAGCATCGCATACAAATGGTCCATGACGCCCAGACCCACAAGGTGCCGCAATCGCGTGATGGGATTGAACGCGTTGCCTGCCTGATGGGGATCGACACTGCGGATTTGACAAATGATCTGACCAAACGCCTGACGGAAGTGCACGAGCTTACCGAGGGTTTTTTCGCCCCCGGTTCATCAACGCGCGCTCCGGTCGGTGAGGCGGATTTTGACCAGAACGTTCTGGCCCGCTGGACGACATACCCCGCTCTGCGATCACAACGTGGCGCGCGCATATTCGAACGACTGAAGCCCGAGCTGCTATCGCGACTGGCAAAAACGGCGCAACCGGACGAAGCTCTGCGGGCGCTGGACGGTTTTCTGTCCGGCTTACCCGCTGGCGTTCAGTTGTTTTCCCTGTTCGAAGCCAACCCTCATTTGATTGATCTTCTGATCGATATCGTCGGCACATCTCACGCGCTTGCGGCCCATCTGTCGCGCAATGCGTCTGTTTTTGATGCGGTTATTGGGGGCAGCTTCTTTAGCGACTGGCCCGGGCAGGCCACGTTGCAGGCTGATCTGGATCAGGCACTTTCGCAAGAAACGGATTACGAAAGCCAGCTGGATCTGGCGCGCCGCTGGTGCAAGGAATGGCATTTCCGCGTCGGTGTTCATCATTTGCGTGGGCTGATCGACGGCAAAGAAGCCGGGCGACAATATGCTGAGCTTGCCAGTGCTGTGATCGCCGCAATCCTGCCGCGCGTGTCCGCGCAGTTCGCCAGCAAACATGGACCTGCTCCGGGACGTGGTGCAACCGTGCTGGGCATGGGCTCGCTTGGGGCAGGGCAGATCAACTCGCAATCCGACCTCGATATGATCGTGATCTATGATCCTCTGGATCAGGATACGTCCGAGGGGCCCCGTCCTTTGGCCACTCGCACCTACTACGCGCGTTTCACGCAGGCGCTGATCACGGCGCTGTCCGCGCCGATGTCGCAGGGGCGTTTGTATGAGGTCGATATGCGCCTGCGCCCGTCTGGAAATCAGGGTCCGGTGGCGACAAGCTGGGCCAGCTTTACCAACTATCAGCAAAACGAGGCCTGGGTTTGGGAACATCTCGCCCTGACACGGGCTCACGTGATCGCCGGAGATGGCGGTCTGGCCCAAGATATCGAGGCGTTCCGCACAAACTTGCTGTCGCAACCGCGCGACCGGCAGAAGGTCCTGCACGAAGTGGCCGACATGCGTGCCCGCTTGGCTGCAGCCAAATCGCCAGCCGGGATCTGGGATGCCAAAAACGGCCCGGGCCGAATGATGGATATCGAGCTGATGGCCGAAACCGGGGCATTGTTGTCGGGTGTGGCGCAGCGTGATGTGCATTCCGGATTGGATGGAGCCGTCGCTGCTGGTTTGTTGGACGTCGCTCAGGCGCAAACGCTGAAGGACTGCTACGACCTATGCTGGTCCGTGCAATGCGCGGCGCGTCTGTTGTCCGGCAAGCTCATTGAGGCCGACAAGGTCGGCGAAGGCGGCTCTGCCTTTCTTTGCCGGGCGACCGGGTTTGAGCAGGTTGAACAGCTGCACGGCGCATTGCAAGACAACTACAGCACGGCTGCTGGGATTATTGGTGGCGTGATCAGGGGTGAGGAAGATGGCGCAGAGTAAGGACCCAAATGACCACAAAGGGTTGATCCGCGAAGCTTATCGGATTGAAGGTATCACTTTGCCAGAGTGCCGCAGCATTTTTCTGGACTGGGCGCTGAGCTTGCCTCCGGAACGGGATCAGTCGCAGGCGTTGATTGATCTGCACGCCGCCTATTCCCAGCAGGACGCCAATCACCCGATGACGCAGGTTTTGGCCGAGGGGTTGCAATCCGCCAAAACCCCCAAGCGACGGGGCGGTTGGCGATCGCGCGACCGCTAGGGCTTTTCCCTTGGTGCGTTCGCGACTATGAGGGCGTCATGACCCAAACTGCCGACCGCCCCCGTATCCGCCTGAAACCCAAAGCCAACGCACGTGGCCTGCGCCACGGTTTTCCCTGGGTGTATGCCAATGACATCGTGACCGACCGACGGACGCGCAAGATCCCGGCAGGCGCATTGGCGGTGCTTGAGGATGACAAACGGGCGCCCATCGCGCTGGTTGCCGTGAACCCGGACTCCAAAATTATGTGCCGCGTTCTGGACCGCGATCTGGACGGGCAACTGGATGCCGCGTGGTTCGAAACCCGTCTGCGCCGCGCGCTCGAGATGCGCGAACGTCTTTTCGAGGCCCCGTATTACCGTCTGATCCATGCCGAAGCGGACGGCTTTCCAGGTGTCATCATCGACCGGTTCGGAGATGCATGTGTGATCCAACCCAATGCAGCCTGGGCCGAGGTGCATCTGGAAACTCTGACCGAAGCACTCGTCACTGTGACAGGCGTGACAACCGTGCTCAAAAACGCCTCAGGCAGAACCCGAGGGCTGGAAGGCTTGGACGACGTGAACGTTACGTTGCGCGGCACCGCGCCAGATGCGCCGCTATCAGTGCCGATGAATGGCGCGACCTATATGGCCGATCTGACTGGCGGCCAGAAAACCGGACTGTTCTACGACCAACGGCCCAACCATGCTTTCGCCGCGCGATTGGTGCAACCGGGCGCGCAGGTGCTGGACGTGTTCAGTCACGTGGGTGGTTTCGGACTGGCCATGCTGGCCGGTGGTGCAGGGCAGGCGCTGTCAGTGGATGGGTCTGCAGCTGCGCTGGACCTTGCGGCCCAAGGGGCTGAGGCCTCTGGTTTTGCAGACAAGTTCCGGACCCGCCAGGGAGATGCCTTCGAAGTCCTGACCCAATTGGGCGAAGAAGGCACGCAGTTCGATGTCGTCATCTGCGACCCGCCAGCTTTCGCGCCTTCGAAACAAGCCCTGGACGCGGGCCTGCGTGCATATGAACGAGTGGCCCGTCTGGCGGCGGCTCTGGTCAAACCCGGCGGCTATCTGGGTCTGTGCTCGTGTTCACACGCGGCCGATCTGGGCCGGTTCCGCGACGCCTCGTCTCGCGGGATTGGCCGTGCAGGAAGACAGGCGCAACTGATCCATACAGGGTTTGCCGGTCCCGACCATCCGCAACTGCCGCAATTGGCGGAAAGCGGTTACCTCAAAGCCGTGTTCTACCGGTTGTGAAGGCAGTTCTGGATACCTGCGTCATCTATCCTACGGTGATGCGAGAGATGCTGTTAGGCGCGGCCAAACTGGGCCATTTCACGCCTGTCTGGTCGGCGCGTATCCTCGAAGAATGGGCGCGCGCGGCCCGAAAGCTGGGCCCTGTGGGCGAGGCGCAGGCCCGTGCCGAAATTGCACTGGTGCAAGCCAAATGGCCTAAAGCAGAATTTCCTGCAGTAACAAATGTCGAACAACGCCTCTGGCTGCCGGACACTGCAGATATCCATGTTCTGGCAACCGCCGTGGCATCTTCGGCAGACGTGATCGTTACAGTCAATGCCAAGGATTTCCCCCGAAACATCTTGGCGGAAGAAGGGCTGGACCGCCGCGATCCGGACAGTCTGTTGCAAGGCTTTTGGCAATCCGACCCCGACGGTATGGGCGACACAGCCAACCGCGTCCTTGCCGAAGCCAATCGCCTGTCGGGTGATCAATGGAACCTGCGCGCGCTGATGAAAAAAGCCCGTCTTCCGCGTTTGGGCAAAGCTCTGTCAACGCAGTAAGGGTCCGCCTTCATTTGACCAATTAGACACGGGGAGAGCATGGGGCTGGCCCTTCGCTGTGCAACCCTATCCTCCAGCGCCCCAGCGCTGCTCAAGCGCTTCTAGGGCCGCAATCCGCTCATCTGTCTTAGGATGGCTCATCAGCCAGGCGGGCACAACACCTGCACGCTGCTGCGTCAGGTCTTCCAACTTGTGAAACAGGGATTTCTGCGGCCCGATCCCAATCCCGGCCTTGGTCAGTAATGCGGCAGCATATTCATCAGCCTCATATTCATCGCTACGCGACAGACGCGACGCCAGCAGGTGTGTCAGCATATTAGCAATCCATGCGCCAATGAACGGGATAAAGCGATTTAGAAGCATCATCAGTGCGGCCCGCAACGCGTTTTGACCAGAAAAATCGATCATCCGGCGGCGCGCATGACCCAGCGCCACATGGCCCAGCTCATGCGCGATGACGCTTGCCATTTCTTCGGCCGAAACCTCGCCACTGCGAAACTTGCGATAGAACCCACGAGTTATGAAGATACGACCGTCAGGTGCCGCCAACCCGTTCACCGGGTCTACCTCATAAATGTAAACGGGCACCCGGTCGATCTCTAGCGCTGCGGCCAGTTGGTCGGTCATCCGTTTCAGTGCAGGATCGGCCAGTTCTGTCGATCTCGCATCCAGGTCCCGATGGGTGCGCCAGACAGATATCCGGTACATCACGAGCGCATAGGCTATGGCCAGCAGGATTGGGGTTAGGCGAAGCATGGTTCAAATATGGTTCCGGGCAGGGGGATAGGCAACCGCTTCACGCGCAATTGTCCCGCGAAAAAGAAAGGTCTAAATCGAAAGCAACGACACGCATTTGTGGCTGACGGACCGTCGTTTGACTGAGAGCCGAAGCGATCAATATGTCGTCACAGTATGAAACACTCGAGCCCGCGGCCTTGCCGGGCCCGGGGCTGCGCAATAGCTTTGCAATATGAGGTCTTTTGCCGATATCCGCCCGGCCTATAGCCAAGCAGAGCGTTATAGTGATGGCGTGGTGCATATCATCGGAATTGCGGCAGCTATCGTTGCAGTTCCCTTCCTCATTGCGCTGACAGCCCAATACCGGACTGAGCCCGCCGCGGTTCTGGGAGCCTCGATTTACGGGTTCACACTGCTTTTGATGCTATCGTTCTCAGCACTGTACAACATGGTAGAGTCCGACAGGTGGGGCGACCTGTTGCAACGGCTCGATCATTCTGGAATTTACGTTAAAATCGCAGGTACTTACACGCCATTCATCATGTTGTCCGGGGTCCAGATGCCCGGCCTTTTGATCGGGCTTTGGTCATCCGCGACTTTGGGTTCGATCCTCAAGATGATCGACCCGCATCGGTTCCGCTGGTTTGGGCTTGCGTTATACGTGGGAATGGGATGGGCCGCAGTTTGGGCGGGGCAATCGTTACTGAGAGATCTGTCACAGCCCGTCGTGGTTCTGATGATCACGGGCGGACTTGTCTATACGGCAGGAATTGCCTTCTATCTGTCAGACTGGCTGCCGTTCCATAACACGATCTGGCATGCTTTCGTCCTGACCGGTAGCGTGCTGTTTTTCCTTGCGGTTTCACTCCGCATTGCTTGGGCACCGGTTCTGCAGATCTGACATTCAGCGAGTCAACTCGCGCATCCCCTGTTCCAACCCGGCCAGAGTCATCGGCACCATGCGGTCCTCGAAAACCTCGCGGATCATGCCGATGGAATGTGTGTATTCCCAGTATTTTTCAGGCACAGGGTTGATCCACAGGTTTGATGCCCACTGATCCCGAGCACGCTGCAGCCAGACCTGACCGGCTTCCTTGTTCCAGTGCTCGTTCGCACCGCCGGGATAGGCGATTTCATATGGGCTCATCGAGGCGTCGCCGACGAAGATACACTTGTAGTCAGGACCATAGGTCCGCAGCACCTCGTGTGTCGGGGTCTGCTGATCCCAGCGGCGGTGATTGTCGCGCCAAACACCCTCATAGAGGCAGTTGTGAAAGTAGTAATATTCCAAATGCTTGAACTCGGTTCTTGCAGCGGAAAACAACTCTTCTACGACCTTGATATGCGGGTCCATCGAGCCGCCGACATCCAGAAACAACAGCACCTTGACCGCGTTGTGGCGTTCGGGTCGAGTCTTGACGTCAAGATAGCCATGTTCAGCCGTGGCGCGGATGGTGCCGTCCAGATCCAGTTCCTCGGCCGCACCTTCGCGGGCCCAGCGGCGCAGGCGCTTTAGCGCGACTTTGATGTTACGGGTGCCGAGTTCAACAGTATCGTCCAGGTTCTTGAATTCGCGCTTGTCCCACACCTTGACGGCGCGCTGATGGCGGCTTTCTTTCTGGCCGATGCGCACGCCCTCGGGGTTAAATCCATAGGCCCCGAATGGCGAGGTTCCGGCGGTGCCGATCCATTTGTTACCGCCCTGATGGCGGCCCTCCTGATCCTTGAGACGTTCGCGCAGCGTCTCCATCAGCTTGTCAAAGCCGCCCAGTGCCTCGATCTCGGCCTTTTCTTCGTCTGACAGGTGTTTCTCGGCCATCTTGGCCAGCCATTCGGCGGGGATATCCACGGCTTCAAGCACCTGCTCAAAGCTGATCTCTTCAAGACCCTGGAAACTGGCGGCGAAGGCCTGATCGAACTTGTCGATGTTGCGTTCGTCCTTCACCATCGACACGCGGGCGAGGTAATAGAACGCTTCGACATCATAGGTCGCCAACCCCTTTTTCATACCTTCCAGAAAGGTCAGGTATTCGCGCAGTGATACGGGAATGCCTGCTTTCCGGAGGTTTTCGAAAAAGGGGAGAAACATACTTTATCCCACCAAACGGATCAAAATCAGAGATAGCACCAGCCCAACAATGGCAAAAGCGATGCCATAGCCAGCGGCATATTGGGCCATATCCGCACCGCTGCCATTGCGTTTGCGTGCGGTCAGCGCGCCAAGGATCGCCCCCAGTAGCGCCATTCCCAAAACTACGACCATGCGTTATCCGCCTCTGTTGTTGGTGGGCGGGCCTTCCGCAACTTCCTGCATCAGCGACCGGACCACGACATCTGAGCCAAAGCCGTATCGCGCCCATGCAAGACTGTCCAGTCTGACGGTACGTGCCTGATTTGGTCGCCCGGCCTGATTGAGCGCTTCTGATTTCAACAAAAGCAGAGTGGCCAATTGAGCGGCGTTTTCAGCCCGCGACATAACAGCTATTGCCTTGTCTAGCTCAGGCAGGATTTCCGGTCCTCTGCCCTGCGCAAGTGCGAATGCAGCAGTTTGCGTAGTCACATAGGCCTGATGGATTTCGGTTC
Organism: Ruegeria sp. BI12; assembly: GCF_056537985.1. Classification (NCBI taxonomy): domain Bacteria; kingdom Pseudomonadati; phylum Pseudomonadota; class Alphaproteobacteria; order Rhodobacterales; family Roseobacteraceae; genus Ruegeria; species Ruegeria sp. BI12. Next base: position 1,092,973 of record NZ_JBQFSL010000001.1, read on the forward strand.
CCGGCGTCGCACGCAGATACTGCATGGCAATGTCGTATTGCTTGATCGCTTCGCGGGCATCGTCGAATTGTGCCATGCGGCCGAGGATATAGTGCGGATATGCCCGCCGGTGGTCGGTCCAGCCCTGTTCACGTCCGATCTGGACCGCTCTTTCCGCAGCTTTCACTCGGTTACGGGTGCTTGGCCTTGATCCAAGCGATTTTTGGACGGCGTTGATCCACTCGCGCGGGGTGTCCGAAACGGGTTGCGCGGGTAAAGTGTCGCCGCGCGGGTTCAGTCGGCGTAGGATGCCGGGCAGGACGGCCTGGACTTGTTCGCGAGTCATGCCGCTGCGCAGTTGGGGCGAGTAAGCCGTGCGTAGGATCAGCATGTCAAAGCCGGTCAGAATGGTGTGGATATTGTCGTCGTTGAACACAGAATCCGGCAGATGGTACAGATCATTCAGCGGCCCCAGAGCCTGCGCCAGTTCCTCGTGCAGGCAGTCGCGTTTTTCCTGCGGGCTGACGTCATAGGGAATGAAAATGCCCAGCCGTTCACGGCTGCGCAGCGCGGTCCAACTGCTTTTGCGTTTGCGCCGGTCCTGTCGGTATTCCTCAAAGCTTGAGGCGTTGGGAACCACGAAACAGGCGGCTTGGGGCAGGATGCGTTGGATCTGCTCCTGGCTGACGGCCTCAATGGTGATATTGGCCTGGCCCTCCGTTATCTGGCGAATGTCGATCCCGGCCTCGCGTTGTAGACGCGTCAACAACCGGGTCAGATCACGCTGCATTGACGGTGTGGGAGATCCCGTAAGTCGAACGGTGACGGGGACCTCGAACCGAGTGAAGACGGGTAATGTGGCGCCGCCTTCGAGCGCGAAGTGCAAAGAAAGGAAATCATCCGCAATATTAGCGTTCGATCGAGCAGGAGGCTGTGGTCGCGTTGAAGTGAATGCTTTAGTGGGCGGCAGGTTTGCCTCGATCGCCTTAACGCGTGTTGGCGGTTCAGGGGGGGTAACCGCGGTGCATCCGGCGACGGCAAAGCCAAACAGGACCGCAGCGACCCTGATCATGGGCGTTGATACCGGATAAAGGGCGTTTGCTTGCCGATCCGATCATAGAGCTTGCGCGCCGTGTGATTGAACTCTTGCGTCAGCCAATAGACAGAAGGCGCACCTCGCCGGTCGGCCTCATCATACACTGCTTGTATCAACGCGCGGCCAACACCGGTTCCGCGCGCCTCAGGTCGGGCGAACAGGTCTTGCAGGTAGCAAACGCTTTCTTCTTTCCACGCATGGCGGTGAAATAGGTAATGGGTCAGGCCGACAAGATGCCCATCCGCTTCGGCCACGAAACAGGAAAAATCATTGGGATCATCCCCAAGCAACCGTGCGAAGGTGCTGTCATATGTTTGATCCGGCACGGTCGTTTCATAAAACGCCAGATAGTCGCGCCACATCTCGGCCCATTCGGCGCGATCTTCGGGCAGCAGCGCCCGGATATTGAGGGTGTCAGACAAGCAATGGCTCCTATGTCGTCAGGCCGAACTGCCCGACGACGCCGGACGGCCTTTTGGCCAATGCTGACACCGGCCCCCCCGCAAGGCAAGCGGGGATCACCAAGTGTTCAAATTTCTCAGCGTTTGCTGCGTGCCATGAAGGCGAGACGTTCAAACAAGTGAACGTCCTGTTCGTTTTTTAGCAGAGCGCCGTGCAACTTGGGCAACGCATTGGCCCCGTCGCGTTTGAGGTCTTCGGCGGTCAGGTCTTCGGCCAGCAACAGCTTAAGCCAGTCCAGCACTTCCGAGGTCGATGGTTTCTTTTTCAGCCCCTGCGTGTCGCGGATTTCGTAGAACTGGGTCAGGGCCGTGGTCAGCAGCGCATCCTTGATACCGGGGTGGTGCACCTCGACGATACGGCGCATGGTGGCGTCATCCGGGAAGCGGATATAGTGGAAGAAACAGCGCCTCAGGAACGCGTCGGGCAGTTCCTTTTCGTTATTCGAGGTGATGATCACGATGGGGCGGTTCTTGGCTTTGATGGTATCCCCGGTCTCGTAGACGTGGAATTCCATCTTATCGAGTTCCTGCAGCAGATCGTTGGGAAACTCGATATCTGCCTTATCGATCTCGTCGATCAGCAGCACGACCTTCTCATCAGCCTCAAAAGCCTGCCACAGTTTGCCCTTGCGGATATAATTCGACACGTCATGGACCCGTTCGTCGCCCAATTGGCTGTCGCGCAGGCGGCTGACCGCGTCATACTCATACAAGCCCTGCTGCGCGCGAGTCGTGGATTTCACGTTCCACTCGATCATTTTCAACCCCAACGCGCCGGCTACCTGTTTGGCCAACTCGGTCTTGCCGGTTCCGGGCTCACCCTTGACCAGCAGGGGGCGTTCCAGCGTAACAGCGGCGTTCACCGCAATGGTCAGGTCATCGGTGGCAACATACTCGGCTGTGCCTTGGAAACGTGCGGTCATGGGCCCCTCATCTAAATCGCGCGGCATGTGTCCTTGGGGTTATAGCGGGGCGAAAAATTTGACAAGACAGGTCGCAGCGTCGTGCAGCGCGAATTTGATGTGCGACTCCAATGCCTTTAGTTGATTCGGCCGCTAACACAGGACGGGGCAATTTGGGGGGTGCCTCAAAAAAGCCTGCCAATTTTCACAGAAAAACAAGTATTTGTTGTTGTAAGTCTCATATTTAGATGAGCTGAAGCAGTACGCAACCGGGACTACGTTTCCATAGTGACATTCTTCCCGCCGTCGGATAAACGCTCCGCAGAAGGGGATTGCCGCATGTCAGGTGAAGCAAAGGTGACCGGCGTTGCAGGCCACACCGAGGGAGCAAAAATGAAGCAGGAAGTATTTCTGCCGGAGGATTATCGTCCAGCCGAAGACGAGCCATTTATGAACGACAAGCAGTTAGAGTATTTTCGTCGTAAGCTGCTGGATTGGAAGACCGAACTTTTGGCAGGCAGCCGCGACACGATCGAAGGGCTGCAGGATAACACCCGCAACATTCCGGACGTAGCAGACCGCGCAAGCGAAGAAACTGATCGCGCGTTGGAACTGCGGACTCGTGATCGCCAGCGCAAGCTGGTCGCCAAGATCGACTCGGCCCTGCGTCGGATTGACGAGGGCGAGTACGGGTATTGCGAGATGACGGGCGACCCGATTTCGCTGAAACGTCTGGATGCGCGCCCGATCGCGACCATGACGCTGGAAGCGCAAGAGCGCCACGAACGTCGTGAGAAAGTTCACCGCGACGATTGATCGCTGAAAAATCCAGAATTCTTAAACGCCGGGGTCTTTCGCTTCGGCGTTTTTGCGTTAAGCCGGTGTCATGAAAATCAACGGTCTGAATATTGGCATCGTCGGTGGTGGTATTGGCGGGATCGCGGCGGCTTTAGCGTTACGGTTGCGCGGGGCTCAGGTTGTGGTTTTTGAGCAGGCAGCCGAACTGACCGAAGTTGGCGCCGGCTTGCAGATCAGCGAAAACGGAATGGTCGTGTTGCGTGCGCTGAATGTTGTGAGCGAAACGCCAGAGGCGGGTTTGCGGTCTTACGGAACGGTGCTGCGGGATTACCGCAGCGGGCGATCTGTCAGCGAGATACCGGCCCCGGCCGCTGGACCCACATACTACTACCATCGTGCCGACCTGTTGGGGTTGTTGCACAAAGCGGCGCATCGTGAAGGTGTCGAGTTTCGACTAGGCGCACGTGTCGCGCAGGTGCGAAAGCATCCGTCCGAAGCCGAAGTTGTCCTGGAAAACGGTACAAATCTACGCGTGGATTGTGCGATTGCTGCAGATGGCGGACGAAGCGAAATTCGTGCCGGTCTGAATGGCCCTGAAACGGCGAAGTTCACGCATCAAGTGGCCTGGCGGGCTACGATCCCTTGGCAGCGTCGTGATCAAAAACCAAGCGCGGTTCTGACCATGGGGCCGGGGCGGCATGTGGTAACTTACCCGCTTCGCGATCATACAATGATGAATATCGTAGCGATTGAAGAACGGTCAGACTGGCAAGAAGAAGGCTGGCGTCGGTGTGGAGACTCTGAAGATTTACGGACGCGATTTGCCGATTTTGGCGGAGTTGTGGGAGACATCCTCGAACAGGTTCGGGAACCCCATATTTGGGCGTTGTTCCTGCGACCGGTGGCAGGGCAATGGCAGAATGGGCGCATCGCGCTGTTAGGGGATGCGGCACATCCGACACTTCCGTTTATGGCACAAGGCGCCTGTCTTGCGCTTGAGGATGCCTTGGTGTTGGCGCGATCTTTTGATGACCAGTCCGGGATCGAGCAGGCGTTGGCCTCTTACGAAACCAGCAGACTTAGAAGGGCGCAACGCGTTGTTGCCGCGGCTGGGTCCAACGCCAGGAATTTTCACCTGCGCGGCCCGATGCGCTTGGCCGCACAGGCCGCTTTGATGGCGGTCGGGCCACGCTTGTCCCGGAAATACGACTGGATTTACAGCTACGACGCGACGGCCTGAGGTTTCACAGGTCCAAGTCGACCCAGACCGGAACATGGTCCGAGGGCTTTTCATGGCCGCGAATCTCGGCATCAATCCGGCAATCGCGCAACAGATCGGCGGCCTGGGGCGTAAGCAGGAAATGGTCGATACGAATCCCGTCATTGCGGTTCCATGCGCCGGCTTGGTAATCCCAGAACGAATAATGGTCCGGACCTTGGGTCACGGCGCGGAACGCTTCGGTAAAACCAAGGTTCAGGATCTTGCGAAACGCCGCACGGCTTTCTGGTCGAAACAGAGCGTCTTCGCGCCACGCATCCGGACGTTTGGCGTCTTCGGCCTGTGGGATGATGTTATAGTCCCCGGCCATCAGCGCGGGTTCTTCGCTCGCCAATAATTCTTGCGCTCGATCATACAGCCGCTCCATCCAGGACAGCTTGTATTCGTATTTTGGGCCCGGCACCGGATTGCCATTCGGCAAGTACAATCCGCAGATGCGCAGCGCCTTTTTGCCCACGACCGTGGCTTCGATCCAGCGCGCCTGTTCATCTTCCTCATCGCCAGGCAGGCCGCGGGACACATCTTCAAGCGGCAGCTTGGACAATATTGCTACGCCGTTAAAACTTTTTTGTCCGTGCGTCTCGACATTGTAGCCGCGTTCCTCAAACAGCTCGCGGGGAAAATTCTCGTCGATCGACTTGATCTCTTGCAGCAAAACGACGTCCGGCTGTGCGTCATCCAGCCAACGCGGCAGGGCCTCGGCCCGCGCTTTGATGCCGTTGATGTTGAACGTGGCGATTTTCATGCGCGATCCTCCGGCTGGCTGCCGGTTGATCTATCCCTCAACCGCGCGGGCAGGGCAAGGTCACATTGAAAATGAAGTGCCGCAGCCGCAGGATGAGGTTGCGTTCGGGTTTTCAATCACAAAACGCGCACCGATCAGTTCCTGGGTGAAATCGATCACCGCGTTTTCCAAAAACGGCAGCGAGATCGAGTCGACGATCACTTTTTGACCTTTGCCTTCCAGCACAAGGTCGTCCTCTTTGGGTTCATCCAGCGCAATTTCGTATTGAAAACCGGAACATCCGCCGCCTTCCACTGCAACGCGCAGGGCCTGACCCTGATCCGCCGCGCCAATTTCGGCGAGACGTTCAAAGGCGCGTTCTGTAACTGTAGGGGGCAGATTCATGCCGGGCTCCAAAGGTTTATTTCCTTTACGCCTTACAATATAGAAAGTGCAAGGACAGGCGACAAGGACAAGACCTTTGGACAGAGCGGGTTTTGCCTCGGACCCCAATCGCGCAAGAGGGCGGTTGGTGTCAGAGGAAGAGAGCAGTTTCAGGTCATGCTTTCAGCGAGATCGGGACAGGATCATACACGCCAGCGCTTTTCGGCGGCTCAAGCACAAGACCCAAGTGTTTGTTGAACATGAAGGTGATAGCTATCGCACCCGTCTGACACATTCCATCGAAGTGGCCCAAGTTGCGCGGACGATTGCAGGGGCTTTGGGCCTGAACGGTGAACTGACCGAGGCCGTGGCTTTGGCGCATGATCTTGGGCATACGCCGTTCGGACATACCGGCGAGGACGCTCTGCATACGCTTATGAGGCCTTATGGCGGATTTGACCACAACGCTCAGGCCATTCGCATCGTGACCAAGTTGGAACGCCACTATGCCGAATTCGACGGATGCAACCTGACGTGGGAATGTCTTGAGGGGATTGCCAAGCACAACGGGCCGGTCACAGGTGAATTGCCATGGGCACTGGCCGAATGCAACGAAGCGTTTGATCTGGAACTGCATACCCATGCCAGTGCTGAGGCACAGGTTGCGGCGCTTTCCGACGATATCGCCTACAACAATCATGATTTGCTGGATGGCTTGCGTGCGGGTCTGTTTTCCGATGATGAAATCCAACAATTGCCCATCGTCGGCGATTGTTATGCCGCGGTGGACCGGAAGTATCCCGGTCTGGACGCTTACCGCCGAAGGCACGAGGCGCTCCGGCGCGTATTCGGCGTTATGGTTTCTGACGTTATCGTCACATCGCGCGGGTTGATTGCAAGCTCAGGGGCGCGGACCGTCGAGGAAATCCGCAATATTGGATACCCTGTGATCCGGTTCTCGGGCGGCCTATGGGCGCAACTCAAGCAGATCCGCGCCTTTCTGTTCAAGCAGATGTACCGCGCACCCAGCGTTATGGACGTGCGTGCAGAGGTCAGCAAGGTTGTCGAAGATCTGTTCCCAATTTATCTGAATGATCCGAAACAGATGCCTGCGCGGTGGCATGAAGAAATCGAGGCCGCCAGCGATGAAACGGCGCTGGCGCGAATTGTCTCGGACTATATTGCAGGAATGACCGACCGGTTTGCCTTGCAGGATCATGCCAGGCTGGCTGGTGCCTGATCACTCGATCCCGATATAAGCGAGCGCCCAGACCTGCTGACCCGACTGGTCGGAGGCCAAATCGGCGTCGCCTGTTGGGGGGAAGACGATCATGGTTGGGCCATAGCCGCCAATTCCCATCGGGGTCCCGTCGGCATGGGTTGCCACAATGGGTTGGTGGGTTGCGATGCTGTCCCATAGAATCTCAGACTGATAGCCATCCATAGCCATTGGCTTGGCGGTTTTCCCTTCGGCACCGGCCATGATCATTACATCTGACAGGCGGGGGCCGGAAAAGGTGATGTCGCGTTGATTGCCCTCTGGGCCGTATGGGATTGTGATCTCAACCTGTTTCAGGCCGTCCAGCATGGATGCGTCAAATCCGGCCGCGCCGTCGTGCTGAACCTCAAGGAATCCCAGTAGTCCTCCGTCGTTCTCACCGCGGGCGGGAAGGTTGGTTTCCGAGACAGCTCCGCCAAGGGTCAGAAGCACATGGCCTTGGGCCGGGGGCATGTCGGCCCAAACCGGCACGGCAGATGTCAGAACAAAGGCGAGGGGCAGGGCAAGGCGCATGGGTATTTCTCCGGCTGGAATTTTCACAGAGACTAGTTATGTCTACCGCTAATCCAAGCGGAAACTGCTCGCTTCCATTGACCTTGCCGGTTTGCGTGGTAAACCGCCGAGCAAGCAAAAGGACATCCGAAATGAACCTGTTTTCCGAGATCCGCGGCCTGGTACTGGACGCGCTGGCACAGATGCAGTCCGAAGGCGCTCTGCCCGAGGGGTTGAGCTTTGACAACGTGGCAGTAGAACCGCCGCGCGATGCCGCTCATGGCGACATGGCGACCAACGCGGCGATGGTGCTGGCAAAACCGGCCAAGATGAAGCCGCGTGATATTGCCGATGTTCTGGCCGGTAAACTGGCAGCGGACGACCGGATCACCAGTGCCGAAGTGGCCGGACCGGGGTTTCTGAACCTGCGGCTGGCGCCGTCGGTGTGGCAGGGTATTCTGTCAGCTGTGCTTGATAAGGGCACCGATTATGGCCGCTCGACCATGGGTCACGGCCAGAAAGTGAATGTGGAGTATGTCTCGGCAAACCCCACCGGTCCTTTGCATGTGGGTCATACGCGGGGCGCGGTGTTCGGGGACGCTCTGGCGAGCCTTCTGGCCTATTCCGGCCACGATGTGACACGCGAATACTATATCAACGATGGCGGCGCGCAGGTCGATGTGCTGGCGCGGTCCGCGTACGAACGGTATCGCGAGGCCAATGGCCTGAGCCCTGAGATTGCCGAAGGGCTGTATCCGGGCGACTACCTGATCCCGATCGGTGAGGCGCTGAAAGAGAAATACGGCGACAGCCTGATCGACAAGCCCGAGGCTGAGTGGCTGGAAGAACTGCGCGAGTTCTCGACCGACGCGATGATGGATCTGATCCGGGCCGACCTGAAGGCGCTGGGTGTCGAGATGGATGTGTTCTTCTCGGAGAAATCCCTCTATGGCACAGGCCGGATTGAGGCAGCGCTTCAATCCCTGACCGATAAGGGCCTCATCTACGAAGGCGTGCTGGAGCCGCCGAAAGGCAAAAAGCCCGAGGATTGGGAACCGCGCGAGCAAACCCTTTTCAAATCGACCGAGCATGGTGATGACGTCGACCGGCCGGTCAAGAAATCGGACGGCAGCTGGACCTATTTCGCCCCGGATATCGCCTATCACTATGACAAGGTGACCCGTGGCTTTGACGCGTTGATCGACGTGTTCGGCGCGGATCACGGTGGTTATGTCAAGCGGATGAAGGCGGCTGTTTCAGCGCTGTCCGATGGCAAAGTGCCGTTGGATATCAAGCTGACCCAATTGGTGAAACTGTGGAAGAATGGCGAGCCGTTCAAGATGTCCAAGCGGGCAGGGAACTTTGTCACCCTGCGCGATGTGGTTGATCAGGTGGGGCCGGATGTGACCCGCTTCGTCATGCTGACGCGCAAGAACGACGCGCCGTTAGACTTTGATTTCGACAAGGTGTTGGAACAAAGCCGCGAGAATCCTGTGTTCTACGTGCAATACGCCCATGCCCGTGTCATGAGTGTGCTGCGCCGGGCCGCCGAGGCGGATATCGCCACGGATGATGCGATCCTCAAGGGTGCTGACCTGGGCAAGATCGACCATGCCTCGGAACTGACGGTCGCTAAAAAGCTGGCAGAATGGCCGCGTTTGATCGAAATTGCCGCACGCACCAACGAACCGCATCGGGTTGCCTTTTACCTGTATGAACTGGCCGGCGATTTTCACGCGCTCTGGAACAAGGGCAACGATGAAACCCAACTGCGTTTCATTCAGGATGGCGATGTTGCCACAAGCCAATCAAAAATCGCATTGGCCCGGGCCGTTTCTGTTGTGATTTCAGCGGGCTTGGGTATTCTTGGCGTTACTCCGGCGCAGGAGATGCGGTAACTAACACCGCCCGAACCGCCGGTCTGAGGCAGACAAGAAATGACCCGCGCGCCACTTTTTAAGGCGCAATCGGGCGGTGAGGCGGACATGGCAAGTTACGATTACTCAGGGCAAATGCGCCCTGAGGAGATGCATTACACGAATCAGCCACATCCTGAGGGTGGGTATGAGTATTCCGACGACTCTTATGGCTATGAACAGGCACCGCGAGGGGCTGGATTAGGTCGCATCGTCAACGTCATGGGCGCTGTAGCGTCACTGGCACTGGTCGCCGGGATCGGCGTCTGGGGTTTTAAACTGGTGATGCGTGATGTCAGCGGTGTGCCCGTTGTTCGTGCCATCGAAGGACCGATGCGAATTCAGCCGGAAAACCCCGGCGGCACCCCAGCCGATCACCAGGGTCTGGCCGTCAACGCTGTAGCCGCTGTCGGAACAGCAGCACCTCCGGCCGATCGCCTGATCCTTGCACCGCGTCCGGTTTCCCTGACAGATGAAGACACGCCGGTTGAACCGTTGAAGCCGACCCAGGCCGTGCATGTCGTCGAAGAAGAGATCTCAGATCAAGAGGCCGCGAAACTGCGCCAGAATACGGTTGATGCCCTGGTCGCCGAGCTGGCTGGAGGAGCAGCGAAGGCAGATGAACCTGCCGAGCAGGGCGTTCAGCTCGCGTCTTTGGCACTACCCGAGGAAGAGCCCGCCATTGACCCCGCCGATCTGGCCGCGCAATTGCCAGACCCGGAACTGGCGGCATTGCCGGGTGTTCGTCGTTCGCTGCGTCCGACCACGCGGCCTGCGCGCAGGACAGCCAGCGGGATTTCAGCAAATAGCAACACCGAGGCCGCCATCAACGCCGCTGTCAAAGCCGCGGTCGGGGTGGATGTAGATCCAAATACACTGTCCAAGGGGACACGTATGGCCCAGTTGGGCGCATATGAAAGCTCGGATGTGGCCCACGCGGAGTGGGATCGTCTGAACGGTCGATTTAGAGAGTATATGGATGGAAAACAACGCGTTATACAGAAAACATCAAGTGGTGGCCGGACGTTCTATCGCTTGCGTGTTCTTGGGTTTGAGGACCTGAGCGACTCGCGTCAGTTCTGTGCTGCTCTGGTCGCGCAAGGAGCTGACTGTATCCCGGTTGCCGTTCGGTGACATTTGGCGCTGCGATCTCTGATGCTGAAGGCCTGCGCCTGACATCTGAAGAAAAGAACCTGTTCCGTCGAATGAACCCATTTGGGTTCATTCTGTTCGCGCGAAATGTTGATACTGCCGACCAGGTGCGCGCCCTGTGCGACGATTTCCGCGAAGCTGTTGGACGCAATTGCCCTATCACCATTGATCAGGAAGGGGGCCGCGTGCAGCGTCTGCGTGCTCCGTTGGCGCGCGAATGGATGCCACCCTTGGATCACGCCGGGCGTGCTGGGGATCAGGCGGAACGCGCCATGTATCTGCGGTACCGGCTGATCGCAAAGGAACTGTTCGAGCTTGGCATTGACAGCAACTGCGCCCCAATGGTCGATCTGGCGCGGTACGATACCCATGCGTTTTTGAAGAACCGCTGTTATGGCTCTGAACCTAAACGGGTATCAGTGCTAGGGCGGGCGGTTGCCAAGGGCCACTTGGATGGCGGTGTTCTGCCTGTGCTCAAGCATATGCCGGGTCATGGATTGGCCACTCTGGACAGCCACCACGATCTACCGCACGTAGACCTGACACAGGAACAGCTTGAGCAGGCGGATTTCGAACCGTTTCGGTCTTTGAATGACCTGCCAATGGGGATGACAGCGCATCTGGTCTATGACCGGATTGATCCGCAACCGGCTACGATATCCCCCGCGATGATCGGTCTTATCCGCGACAAAATCGGTTTTGATGGTCTAATCATGACCGACGATATCTCAATGAAAGCGCTGAGTGGCGCTCCCGAGGATGTTGCGCGTCAGGCGCTGGCCGCAGGCTGCGATGTGGTTTTGCATTGTAACGGAACGTTCGAGGCCCGCGCCAAGGTGCTGGAAGCCGCCGGCGAAATGACTGAGCAGGCACAAAAGCGCGCGGAAAAGGCACTGTCGATGCGGCAAAAGCCTGCGGAACTTGACATCCCCGCGACTGAGGCTGAACTATCTGCCCTAATGGGCGGGCAGGTATATGAACGATAATCTCTTCAGTGAAGATCCGGTCTCGGTCGCGGATCGTCTTGCGGCTGAGGCTCTGATTGTTGATGTCGACGGGTTCGAAGGCCCGTTGGACGTGCTTTTGACCCTGTCACGTACCCAAAAGGTCGACCTGCGGAAAATTTCGGTTCTGGCTTTGGCGCAGCAGTATCTGGCCTTCGTGGAAAAGGCGCGCGCGCTGCGGATTGAACTGGCCGCTGACTATCTGGTGATGGCCGCCTGGCTGGCCTTCCTGAAGTCCCGTCTGTTGCTGCCGCCGGACCCGGATGATGAAGGACCTTCTGGTGAGGAACTGGCGGCACACCTGGCGTTCCAGTTGGAACGCTTGCAGGCCATGCGCGACTCAGCCGCACGTCTGATGGCGCGTGACCAGTTGGGGCGCGATTTCTTCAAACGCGGGCAGGGTGAGGATATCACCCGTATCCGTACCGTAACGTACTCTGCCACGCTGCTGGATCTGATGCAGGGATATGCCCGCATCCGCACGCGCGACGAGTTTCGCCCCTTTGTCATGGACCGCGACGCCGTGTTCACAATGGAACAAGCGCTGGAGCGGATGCGCCCGTTGATCGGGTTTGCGGGCGCTTGGACGGATATGGAAACCTATCTGCCAGAAGGTTGGGATGCTGACCCGGTGCGCCGCCGCTCGGCCACGGCAGCGACCTTTGCGGCCTCGCTGGAACTAGTGAAAGAAGGACATATGGAGATGAAGCAAACCGAGACGTTTGCTCCGATCCATTTGCGCAAAAGGACTGACACACGTGATTGATGAACCGCAAGACGAAGGCACCGGCACCCTGTTCGAAGCGCCCCCCCTGGCGGAGCAGGAGCGCATGGTCGAGGCCGTGCTGTTCGCCAGTTCCGAACCGGTAACGATCGCCGATCTTGAGGCGCGGATGCCCCACGGCAGTGATGCCGCGCAAGCAGTTGAAATTCTTCAGAAACGTTATGAGGGCCGTGGCGTTCGTGTCGTCCGTGTCGGCGAAGCCTGGGCCATTCGCACCGCGCCCGACCTGGGCTTTCTGATGCAAAAGGAAACGGTCGAAACCCGCAAGCTGAGCCGTGCGGCCATCGAAACGCTGGCCATTGTCGCCTATCATCAGCCTTGCACGCGGGCCGAGATCGAAGAGATCCGAGGTGTCTCGGTCTCGCGCGGTACAATCGACCAATTGCTGGAAATGGAGTGGATCCGTCTGGGCCGCCGTCGGATGACACCGGGCCGCCCGGTAACATTTGTGGTTACGCCGCAGTTTCTGGACCACTTCGGATTGGAAAACGCCCGTGATCTGCCTGGCCTCAAGGAACTTCGGGCTGCTGGTTTGTTGGAGAACCGGCCGCCGCCTGGCACGATCCCATTGGGAGAGGGGTCCGAGGACGCCGAAGAAGATGATCAGACCGAACTGTTCGAGGAAGAGTGATAACTTGGCCCTTTTGTTGCCGTTGGAATCACCTATGTTGTGGCCAATCTGAGGAGTTGAGCAATGAATATGAATCGCATCATCGACATGATCATTCGGCAGATCATGCGGCGGGTCGTCAACAAAGGCATCGACAAGGGTTTTGATGTGGCTGGTCGGATGGGCAAGCCCAAGCAAAGATCAGCTGTGCCTCATGACTCGAGCGCAAAGGACGACGGCAACCGCCAAGCCTAGCAGGCAGAGCGCGTTTCGCATGTGCGCCGGTTCAAGAGGTATCAAACAGCCTTGAAGTGTTTGGACAGCTTCAGCCCCTGTCCCTGATAGTTTGACGCAATACCGGCGCCATAAAGCTGGGTGGGCATTTCAGCCATTTTCTCATAGACAAGTCGTCCAACAACTTGCCCGTGTTCCAGAACAAAGGGGGCTTCGTGGCAGCGTACTTCCAGCACACCGCGTGATCCCGCTCCGCCCGCTGCAGCATGACCGAACCCTGGGTCGAAGAAGCCGGCATAGTGAACTCGGAACTCGCCTACCATCGCAAGATAGGGGGCCATTTCGGCCGCATACATTGGCGGGATATGGACCGCCTCGCGGCTGACAAGAATATAGAATGCGCCAGGATCCAGGATGATGCGGCCGTCAGTAGTTCGCACCTCTTCCCAGTATTCCTGTGGGTCGTATTCGCCGATACGGTCCAGATCGATCACACCTGTATGCGGCTTGGCGCGATAGCCAACCAGATCGGTATCGGTCAATTGCAGATCGACTGAGAACCCCAGCCCGTCCTGAATGACCGCGGGTCCATCGACCAATGGGGATTCATTGTGCAGCGCGGTCAGCTCCGCGTCGCTGAGTACCGCTTGACCTTGGCGAAAGCGAATCTGGTTCAGCCGCATGCCCGGACGCACCAGTACCGAAAATGAGCGTGGGCAGATCTCGGCAAAAAGCGGCCCCGTGTAACCGGCGGGCACGCGATCAAATTCTGTGCCACCATCTGTGATCGTGCGGGTCAACAGATCCAGCCGCCCGGTCGAGCTTTTGGCATTTGCAACCGCGCTGATATCGGCGGGCAGGGCCAGCGATTCCATTAGCGGCACCAGATAGACGCAGCCTTTTTCAAGAACAGCACCGTCGCTAATATCGATGCGGTGCATCTCGAACTCGGCCAGACGATCCGCGACCGAGCGTCCTTCGCCCGCCAAGAACGATGCGCGAACCCGGTAAGCAACTGTACCTAAACGTAAATCTAGGCTGGCGGGTTGGACTTGCGCCGCGATTACATCGGGCTTGGCGGTGATTTCACCGCGCGCGATCATCGCTTCGATCTGTTGGTTTGGGCATACACCTGTCATTTCGATCCCCCCTGATGCCAGAGCGGGATCTGGCCTGTCTGCCATAAACGTCGGTGTGATTTGGTCGGGCTAGCAGGACTCGAACCTGCGACCTTCCGTCCCCCAGACGGACGCGCTACCAGGCTGCGCCATAGCCCGACGTTGAGGTGTTCATAAAGACTTTCCCGGCGGGGGCAAGAGGAAATCATCGCCTTTTTTCTTATCCTGCCGACCGGTTCTCAATTCGGTTGAATACAGCGCGCAAGTCCTTGGCGATGGGCGCGATCCGACGCAGAAGATCGTCGTCGAACTCGGTCCGTTCCCACGCTTGTGTGGCTATGCCGCCCATCAGCGGGGCCTCATCCAGATATTCGGGCGCGGGCTGAGGGGACTCTGCTTGCGGTTGTTTTGGGGCAGGAGGGGGCGTCTCGGCCTGAGGGGCATGTTCTGCAGGCTTGGCCGCTTCGGCATTCGGTGCCGGATCGCCCAGATCCATATCGATCTGGTCGCTGGGCGCAGTGGGTTTGGCGGCAAAGGGCACGACAACGTTTTCGTCTGCCGGGGCGCTCTCGGGCGCGGCTGGCTCATCCAGGCTGGGCGACAGCGAGGAGACATAGGCCACCCCTTGTTCGCGCAGGATGCGCTGGACACCTTTGATGGTGATGCCGTCCTCATGCAGCAGTTTCTTGATGCCGCCCAACAGGCGCATATCATTGGGCCGGTAATATCGGCGGCCACCAGCACGTTTGACGGGTTTGACCTGACTGAATCGGCTTTCCCAGAAGCGCAGGACATGAGCCTGAACGCCCAACCAGTCCGCAACTTCACTTATTGTGCGAAAGGCGTCGGGGGACTTGCTCATGACTGTTTCGTCCCGAATTTACTTGCGGTTCCCTGCGGCGACGCGATCCTTCATCAGGTGCGACGGGCGGAACGTCAGAACACGTCGAGGTTGAATTGGCACCTCTTCGCCGGTTTTGGGGTTACGACCGATGCGGGCGGTTTTGTCTCGAACACTGAACGTGCCAAAAGACGAAATCTTGACCTGCTCACCGCGGACAAGGGCGTCCGACATGTGGTTCAGAACGCTTTCGACAAGCTGTGCGCTTTCATTGCGTGAAAGGCCCACCTCGCGGAAAACAGCCTCGCTCAGATCCATTCGCGTCAGTGTTTTTTCGCCCATACCATTTCCCCTGTTGATACCGCAGAATATGGCGAGGGGAAATTCGCTGTCAATATCAATGAATTGCACGAGGCTGTGTAAGCCGTTTTGCGCCGGTTACCAGCGTAGAACCACAGCGCCCCAAGCCAGACCGCCTCCGATGGCTTCGGTCACGATCAGGTCGCCGGGCTTGATCTGGCCCCGCTGTTTGCCCACCGAAAGGGCAAGGGGAATCGATGCGGCAGAGGTGTTGCCGTGATCCTGAACTGTCACCACGACGTTATCCATCGGCAGACCCATTTTCTTGGCGGTACCCTGAATGATGCGGATATTGGCCTGATGCGGCACGATCCAATCGACATCCGAGGCGCCGAGGCCGGCACGCCCAAGTGCGGTTTCTGCAGTTTTTGCCAGCTTTTCGACCGCGTGGCGGAATACCTGGTTTCCCTGCATGCGCAGATGCCCGGTCGACTGGGTCGACACGCCACCGTCTACATAAAGCAAGTCCTTGTAACGCCCGTCGGAATTCAGATCAGTCGAAAGAATGCCGCGATCCTGTGCGGTGCCTTCACCCTCTTGCAATTCCAGGACCAGCGCACCTGCACCGTCGCCAAACAGCACACAGGTGGATCGATCAGTCCAATCCATGATGCGCGAAAACGTCTCGGCACCGATGACCAGCACGCGTTTGGCCTGACCGGACACGATCAACGCATTGGCGTTGCTGAGGGCAAAGACAAAACCTGCGCAGACGGCCTGAACATCAAACGCAAACCCGTGCGTCATGCCAAGGCGCGCCTGAACCATGGTCGCGGCAGAAGGGAAGGTCAGGTCGGCGGTCGATGTCGCCAGAACGATTGCGTCGATATCCTCGGCTGTTAGGCCGGCATCGGCCAGGGCGGCCTCGGCAGCGTTGGTTGCAAGATCAGACGTGGTTTCGCCATCGGCAGCGAAGTGGCGGCGCTCGATTCCTGATCGCGACCTTATCCACTCATCCGAGGTATCGAGTGTCTTTTCAAATTCGGAATTCGGAACGATGCGCTCTGGCAAATAGTGTCCGACACCTACAACAACTGAACGGCCTGCCATTTGGGGTTACTGCCTTTATTGTTATTCGCCCGCCTTTGGCGGTACGTGTGCGGCATCTTGTGCAAGCTGGGCTGTCGATGCAACCCGTGCCGCTAATTTTTCGGCAAAACCCGACTGCGCCAGGGTGAAGGCCAGTTTGATCGCTGCCGAAACTCCGGTGGCATCGGCGCCACCATGTGATTTGACCACGGTTCCGTTAAGGCCAAGGAACACACCGCCATTCACGCGGCGCGGGTCGATGCGTTTTTTCAGCCGTTGCAGAGAGGTGATGGCCAGAATCGACGCAAGCCGTGACAGGGGGGAATACTTGAAGGCTTCGCGCAGAAGATCACCGATCAGGCTTGCGGTGCCTTCGCCGGTTTTGATCGCGACATTTCCGGTAAAGCCATCGGTAACAATGACATCGGCCTTGTCACCAGGAATGTCGCTGCCTTCCACGAATCCAACGAAGTCGAAATTCGCCTGCTCCGCGAAGTCCGTGATCATCGTGTGGGCTTCTTTCAGCTCGGCCCGACCTTTGTGTTCTTCGGTGCCGACATTAAGCAAACCGATCCGAGGCCGATCCAGCGCCATGCCGTTGCGGGCATACGAGGCCCCCATCAGCGCATATTGCAGAAGATCCTTGGCGTCGGCCCGCACATCGGCGCCGACATCCAGCATCACGTTGAACCCTTGCGGGTTGCGCGACGGCCACAGAATCGCGATAGCCGGACGGTTAACGCCCGGCAATTTACGCAACCGCATCATCGACAGCGCCATCAGCGCGCCGGTATTGCCGCAGGACACTGCTCCATGCGCTTCGCCTTTGCGCACCGATTCCAGCGTCGACCACATCGACGTTTGCTTGCCGCTTCGAACAACCTGGCTGGGCTTGTCCTCCATCGTGACCACGTCAGGGCAATCACGAAAAACGACGCGTCCCTGCAGGACACGCCGTTTGGCGACAAGTTTGCGCAGCTTTTGCTCGGGCCCGTGCAGAACGAAGGCGAGGTCGGGATTCTTGTTTGCCGATTTGGCAATGCCCGCAACGACAGTCGCGGGCCCCGAATCTCCACCCATAGCGTCAACCGAGATGGTAATCCGTCCGGTTTGCGTGGGCTGTTCCGTCATGCCTTGGCCTACGAGTTATGAGGCTTAGGCCGCGTCTTCGTCCAGGTCGATTTCGTCGGCCTGAGCGACGACTTCACGGTCATCATAGTGGCCGCAGGACGCGCAGACGTGGTGCGGGCGCTTCAGCTCGCCACAGTTGGGGCATTCGTTCGGGTTTGCAGCAACCAGAGCGTCATGTGCGCGGCGGTTATTGCGGCGCGACTTGGAAACTTTGTTCTGTTGGACAGCCATGGTCTCAACCTTTGTCTATTAAGGGTCAGCAGATTCGCTGCTGGCCGGGTTTCATTCTTCGTTTTTCTCGTGGTTTGACGCGCGTTTAGGGGACGGGCCCCGCAATGTCCAACCCAAATTCCGATGAGCGCGCGAAAATACTGCGATTCTCGACATGTTCAAGCGATTTTTCTGGAGGCCTGCTATGACAGGAAATCAGACCTATGTCACTCGTCTTTTTTCAAAGCATCGCGCAAATTCGCCAGTCCGGCAAACGGCTTTGCGTCCTCGTCCGTCATCGCCTGTTTGCCCGGCTCGGTATAGTCCGCCTGTTCCAACTCTGCGCCGTCCTTGCGCGGATATTGGGGCAGGGCCAGCGACAGCGCCTCGACCATCACCAATGCAGGGTCGATCTCCGGGCCCAACGGTTCGGTCTCATCGCCTTCGGGAATTTCAAACTCGGGCTCGTCAGGGTCTTGCCAGTCGGCCATATAGACCCGCGATACCGGCGCATCGATCCGCGTGGTCACGGGTTCAAGCGTCACGACGCAGGGCTGAGTCACCGTTGCCCCCAGTTTTCCGGAAAGAATCCAGTCGCGTTTGCCTTGTGCCCTTACGTCACCCACAAAGCTGAGCTTGCGCAAACCCAACAGACCCAGATCTGTTTTGATCGCGTCCAACCCCTTGCTATCGGGGCGCAGATCAAATGGAGTCGGCGCGTTTTGGGGCAGGTCGGCCACCCGCAGAGATGTATTGCTATTCATTCGTGACCCTTTCGTGTGTTGAACCGGGGCTGCGGTTTATGTAATCGGATAGGGTCCGCAAGGTCCCAAGGCAAGAGGATGTAAATGTTGAAGGTTGTGAACAGGTTGAAACCAGCGTCCAAAACGCTTGTCTTTGCGGCCTGTCTTGTTGTGGCTGGCGCATGCACGCCCATCTTCAAGAATCACGGATACGTCCCGCCAGCCGACCAGCTGGCCGAGATCAAAGTGGGCGTGGACACCCGTGACAGCGTGGTTGAAACCATCGGTGCCCCTTCCTCTGCCGGATTGGTGAAGGATTCGGGTTTCTACTATGTACGCTCGCGCGTGCGCCACTACGGCCCAAAGCGGCCCGAAGTCGTATCGCGCGAACTGGTTGCGATCAGCTTTGACCAGCGTGGCGTTGTGCGGAATATCGAACGGTTTGGACTTGAAGACGGGTATGTGGTGGTTCTTGACCGCCGCGTGACCGAATCCAGCGTTCAGAACCGCAGTTTCCTGCGTCAGCTGTTGGGTAACATCGGCAACTTTAACCCGGCGAACATTCCGGGCGCGAATTAAGTCTCTGTCGCCACTTGCTACAGTCACAGGACGGTCACATGTTCTGTGGTAGAACCGCTGCAACAAGAAGCAGGTCAGCAACCGCGGAGGATGCGACCATGGCATTAATGTTGGGAAAGGGCAGGTACCGGGCACGTTTGGCGCAGTCCGAGCAGGACGTTGTGTCCGCTCAGAGGTTGCGAACCCTTGCTTTTGGTACTGATCAGATTGACCGGGATGAGTTTGATCCGATCTGTGCGCATATTCTCGTCGAAGATTCGCGCAGCGATGGAGCGCTGGTGTGTTGCTTCAGAATGCTGACAATGGAACACGGGGCCGAGATTGACCGCAGTTATTCGGCCCGGTTCTATGATCTGTCCGCGCTGCGGGAATTTGACGGCCGCATGGTCGAGATGGGCAGATTCTGTATCCACCCGGACTGGATCGACCCGGATATTCTACGTGTCGCCTGGGGCGCGATGACCAAATATGTGGACCAGAATAACGTAAAGATGTTGTTCGGCTGCTCGTCCTTTGCCGGGACCGAGACCGTCGAATACCTGGATGCATTTGCTATGCTGAAACATCGGCATCTGGCGCCAAAACGCTGGTTGCCAAGGGCCAAAGCCCCCGATGTGTTCAAGTTTGCCACGCGCCTGCGGCGTAGACCCGATGCGAAAAAGGCAATGCTGCGCATGCCGCCTTTGTTGCGCACCTATCTGATGATGGGGGGCTGGGTCAGCGATCACGCGGTGGTGGATCGCAATATGAACACGCTACACGTGTTCACAGGGCTAGAGATTGGCGCGATTCCTCCAGCACGTAAACGGCTGCTCCGGGCGGTGATCCGGTAGTTTGAGTATTTTCGAAAAGGTGAAGGGGGGCGTTGACGCCTTGTGCTGACCGGTTTAGCTGGCGGCATGGCGAGAATTCCTTTGTTGCAGATGTCCGGCATTTCCCTGACTTTCGGGGGTGATCCGGTGTTTTCGGGGTTGGATCTGGTGGTCCAGCCGGGCGACCGTGTGGCTTTGGTCGGGCGGAACGGGTCGGGAAAGTCGACCCTGATGAAAGTCATGGCGGGTTTGGTTGAGCCTGATCAAGGGGACATCGTGGTGCCGCCGGGGAAATCCGTTGGCTACATGGAGCAGGACCCCGGCATGGAAGGGTTCGCCACCTTGGGCGATTATGCGTCCAGCGGATTGGAACCGGGCGAGCTTTATAAAGTCGAACGCGCCGGCGAGGGGCTGAAATTCGATCCATCCCGCCCGGTTGAAACCGCTTCGGGTGGCGAACGTCGCAGGGCAGCATTGGCGAAACTGATGGCCGAAGCGCCCGATCTGATGCTGCTGGACGAGCCGACGAACCATCTCGATATCGAAGCGATTGCCTGGCTGGAACGCGAATTGGGGTCGACCCGAGCAGCCTTTGTTTTGATTTCACACGACCGTGCGTTTTTGCGCGCTCTGACCCGCGCGACGCTATGGATCGACCGCGGCATGGTGCGGCGGCAAGAACAAGGGTTCGAGGCTTTTGAGACCTGGCGCGACAAGATTTGGGAAGAAGAAGATCAGCAGCGACACAAGCTGAACCGATTGATCAAGTCCGAAGCCAAATGGGCCGTCGAAGGCATCAGTGCACGACGCAAGCGGAATCAGGGTCGGGTTCGGGCTTTGCAGGCTTTGCGCGCTGAGAAGGCCGCGCAGATCAAACGTCAGGGATCGGCGGCAATGTCATTGGAGGCAGGGCCAAAATCCGGACGAAAAGTGATTGAAGCCAAAGGTTTGTCCAAGACTTTTGGCACGCACCAGATCGTTAGGAATTTTGATCTGTTGGCGCAACGTGGGGATCGCGTGGCTTTTGTCGGGCCCAACGGTGTGGGCAAGACGACGTTGCTTAAGATGTTGCTCGGACAGGAACAGCCCGATGAGGGGACGGTAACGCTGGGCACCAACCTTGAGATTGCGGTGTTCGATCAGGCCCGCGCGCAGCTGGATCCCGAAATGACACTGTGGGACAGCCTGACCGGGGATCCCGAAATGCGGGTGTCAGGCAAGGCGGATCAAGTGATGGTTAGGGGTCAACCCAAACACGTGGTCGGCTACCTCAAGGAATTCCTGTTTGATGATGCGCAGGCAAGAGCGGCCGTTAAGTCATTGTCTGGAGGCGAAAAAGCGCGTCTTCTGCTAGCTAAACTGATGGCCAAATCGTCAAATCTGTTGGTACTGGACGAACCGACCAACGATCTCGATGTCGAAACTCTGGATCTTTTGCAGGAGTTGCTGGACGACTATGACGGCACTGTCCTGCTGGTTAGCCACGATCGGGATTTTTTGGACAGGGTTGCCACCACGACGATTGCGATGGAGGGCAATGGCCGCGCGACCGTCTATGCGGGCGGTTGGTCGGATTACATCGCGCAAAGAGGCGATGTCATCGAAAAGAAGACTGAAAAAGCAAGGGCTTCGAAGTCGAAGCAAAAGCAAGATGCGCAGCCGAAATCCGGGCTTTCCTTCTCGGAAAAACACCGGCTAGAGAAACTTCCCGCCGAAATTGCCCGCCTGGAAGCTGAAATAGGCAAGCTGGAAGAGCTTATGTCAGACCCTGAGCTTTTTACCCGTGAACCGATCAAGTTCCAAAAAGCAACCGATGCGCTGGTCGAACGGCAAGAGAAGCTGTCAGCCGCAGAAGAAGAGTGGCTGGAGCTTGAGGAAAAGGCCGAGGGCGCTTAGGGGCGCGTCAACGGTCGTGCAGGATTGCCGACAACGGTTTCCCCGGCCGCGACGTCTTTGGTTACAACGCTGCCAGCGCCAATGATGGCGTTGTCGCCGACTGTGACGCCGGGCATAACGATAGCACCTCCGCCAACCCAGACGTTTCGGCCAATGGTAACGGGTATTCCAATTTCCAAACCTTTTGCACGCTCAACGGGGTCTTTGGCGTGCTGCGCGCAATAGATCTGCGCGTGTGGGCCAAACATTGTGTCATCACCGATCTGAACCTGAGCGGTGTCCAAAATCACGCAGCCCGCGTTGAAATAAACCCGCGCGCCGAGGCGGATATTTAGTCCGTAAGCGCAATGAAACGGAGCCTCGAGTAAGCAGTCTGGCCCGACGCTTGCGAACAACGCTCGCAGCTCGGGTGCCATGGCACCACGGGCATCAGGAGGGCAGGTGTTATGCGTGTGGACTGCAAGCCGGGCGCGCGTGCGCAGCTCCTCAAGCTCCGGGTCCAGGCAACAATACCACTGCCCGGACTGCATCTTTTCCTGCTCTGTCATGGGACAGGCTTAGCGCATGCGAAGGGCTCCGTCGATGCGAATGACCTCTCCGTTCAGATAGCCCATCTCGACGATGAAGCCGGCCAGCCGCCCGTATTCGCGCGGATCGCCCAGACGGGCAGGGTTGGGGACATCTGCTGCCAGTTGTTGTTGTACTTCTTCAGGCAGGCCCGCCAGCATCGGGGTCATGAAAATCCCCGGTGCGATGGTCATCACCCGAACCCCGGTTGACGCCAGATCGCGTGCCATCGGCAGTGTCATTCCGACCACGCCACCCTTCGACGCCGCATAGGCCGCTTGTCCCTTTTGCCCATCGAATGCTGCGATTGAGGCCGTGTTGATGATTACTCCGCGCGCGCCGTCCGGTTCGGGATCATTCTTTGCCATCTCGGCTGCCGCAAGGCGTGAAACGTTGAACGTGCCCACCAGATTGATGTCGATTGTGCGCTGAAACGCGTCCAAAGGGTGGGGGCCATCCTTGCCGACTGTCTTGATCCCATAGGCGATCCCGGCGCAGTTCACCGTGGCCGTGATACGGCCCATTTTGTTCATCGCATGCTCGATTGCCGACGCGACCGAGGCTTCGTCTGTCACATCCGTTTCCGCAAAATGCCCGCCGATCTCTGCGGCCACTTTGGGGCCGCGCTCAGCGTCGCGATCCAGGATCGTCACCTGCGCGCCCTGTTCTGCGAAATAGCGGGCGGTTGCCTCACCCAGACCTGACGCGCCGCCAGTTATGATTGCCGCGGATGTCGATAGTTGCATCACGGATACCTCTCCAAAATTTTGACACTTTTCTGCCACTTTTGATGTGGCGGTCTTAATAGATGTTGTATATTTGGCCTATCGGACCGTCACAACTGGTGTTGTGCCCGAGTTTAATGAGTGGTGGTGAGCCAAAGTTAACGCATCTTCAGCGGATATTTATCCTTACTTCATTTGCGGCTCCCACTTGGTAACGGAAGACCCTGACGCACTTGGGTGTTAAGGCGCAAGGAGCTAAATGATGCGAATTAAACTGAAATCTAGCGTTTCGGCTTTGGTGGCCTCTCCGTTTGTTGGGGCGCTTTTGGTGACCACAGCGCAAGCTGCATCTGGGGTTTGCGACGCACGCACAGCACGGATCGCAGCAAATGCAGGAGACTACCAAACACTGTGTGATTGCACTCAAGTGACCCCGAGTTTCCTGAACCGGCTGCAGAAGCATTCCGATTTCGATTCGATACTGGCTGCAACTGGTCAACAGTGCCCCGGTTTGGCCGCATTGTTGACGGATTTTTCAACTGGGACGATCGCGGCGGTGACCTCGAATGGCGAAGATCGTGATTCCAGCCAATCATCTGGGAGCGGTTCCAATTCCAGCGGTGAGAATGGCTCGGGCGGCGAGTCTTCTGGAGGAGGTAGCTCCTCTGGCGGCGGGTCTGGTGGCGGTGCACCAGGCGGTCCCGGCGGAGCACCAGGTGGCCCAGGTGGCGGAGACGGTGGCGGCAGCGGCGGTGGAGACGGCGGCGGCAACGGCGGTGGAAATGGCGGCGGCAGCGGCGGTGGAGACGGCGGCGGCAGCGGCGGTGGAGACGGCGGCGGCAGCGGCGGTGGAGACGGCGGCGGCAGTGGCGGTGGAGACGGCGGCGGCAGCGGCGGTGGAGACGGCGGCGGCAGCGGCGGTGGAGACGGCGGCGGCGACGGCGGTGGAAATGGCGGCGGCAACGGCGGCGGCAGCGGCGGTGGAGACGGCGGCGGCAGCGGCGGTGGAGACGGCGGCGGCAACGGCGGTGGAAATGGCGGCGGCAACGGCGGCGGAAATGGCGGCGGCAACGGCGGCGGAAATGGCGGCGGTAACGGCGGCGGCAACGGCGGCGGAAATGGCGGCGGCAACGGCGGCGGAAATGGCGGCGGTAACGGCGGCGGAAATGGCGGCGGCAACGGCGGCGGCAACGGCGGCGGTAACGGCGGCGGAAATGGCGGCGGCAACGGCGGCGGAAATGGCCCCGGCAATGGAAACGGCAATGCCGGCAACCCGGGTAACGGCGGTGGTAACAACGGCGGATCTGGACCCGGAACTGGAAACGGTGGTGGCAATAATGGTCAGGGTGGCGGCTCTGGTAACGGCGGCGGCGGCTCTGGCAACGGCGGCAATAATGGCGGCGGCCATGGCGGTGGCCACGGAAATGGCGGCAGCAACGGTGGGCCCGGAAACGGGAACGGCAACGCTGGTAACTCTGGTAACGGCGGCGGAAACAACGGCGGTTCTGGGCCCGGAACCGGCAATGGCGGCAGCAATAACGGCCAAGGTCACGGAGGCGGTGGTTCTGGCAACGGCGGCAGTAAGGAAGAGCGCTAACAACAGGCGTTTTGACGCCAGCCAAAGGAAAAAGGCCACCCAACCGGGTGGCCTTTGTTTTTTCTGAACTATTGAGTGGCCTAGCCCAGCTGAACCAGTGCGTGGCGCTTTTTACCAGCGCTCAACTTGATCGGCGACGAAAGTGCGCCCGCGTCGATCATCAGCCCGGCATCAGTTAGCGGTGCGTCATCCAGTTTCGCACCGTTTTCTGCGATCAGGCGTTTGGCCTCTTTGCCTGATTTTGCCAGACCCGATTTCACGATGACCTGCACGATGGACATCCCGTCACCCAGTTCATCCGCGCTGAGGGTAAGGGTCGGGAGATCATCCCCAACGCCGCCCTTTTCGAACACTTCCCGCGCCGTGGCTTCGGCATTGGCCGCAGCCTCAGTTCCGTGCAGTAGGGCGGTGACCTCGTTGGCAAGGCGGATTTTGGCTTCGTTGATTTCGGACCCCTGCAGCGCGCCAAGACGCTCACACTCATCTACGGGCAATTCGGTGTAAAGCTTCAGGAAACGGCCAACATCCGCGTCGGTCGTATTGCGCCAGAACTGCCAGAATTCGTAAGGCGAGCGCATTTCTGCGTTCAGCCAGACCGCACCGTCCTGCGACTTGCCCATCTTCTTGCCGTCGCTGGTGGTCAGCAGGGGCGACGTCAGGCCGTAGATTTCATGATCCAGCACCCGACGCGTCAGGTCGATACCGTTAACGATGTTGCCCCACTGATCCGAACCACCCATTTGCAGCACGCAGCCGTAGCGGCGGTTCAGCTCAAGGAAGTCATAGGCCTGCAGGATCATGTAGTTGAATTCAAGGAAGCTCAACGATTGCTCGCGATCCAACCGCGATTTCACCGATTCAAACGCCAGCATCCGATTGACCGAGAAATGGCGCCCGATATCGCGTAGGAAATCGAGGTAGTTCAGGCCATCAAGCCATTCGGCATTGTTCAGCATCAGCGCCTTGTTTTCGGCGTCGCTGTCATAGTCAATATAGGCCGAGAACACCTTTTTGATGCCGGCGATGTTTTCGTCGATCTGTTCGGGGCCCAGCAAGGGGCGTTCATCCGCGCGAAACGAAGGGTCGCCCACCTTGGTGGTGCCGCCGCCCATCAGGGTAATTGGCTGGTGACCGGTTTTCTGGAACCACCGCAGCATCATGATCTGGATCAGGCTGCCCACATGCAACGACTTGGCCGTCGCATCAAAGCCGATATAGGCCGGTTTGCACCCACTGATCAGCGCTTCGTCAAGGCCCTGATAATCGGTGCAGTCGGCGAGAAAGCCGCGCTCGATCATCGTGGCGATGAAATCCGATTTGGGGTGGTAGGTCATATCGTGCCCTTTGGGTTGATGTTGCGGGGCACTGTATAGGCGGCGCATTCAGTAAGGAAAAGGCACCTTTTCGAAGAAAAACGGCGAGTGTTTCAGCTTTTGACTGGCGGCAGGCGGAAGGCGTAGATCATCGCGATCAGGTTCAGCACCAACAGTGCAAAGATCGGGGTGATCGGATCGTGCATATGTGCGACAGCACCGAGGATTGCGGCAAAGACAATTCCGACAAGCCCCGCGCTGACATCCCCCAGCGCGACCAGATATGGGCGCTCTTTTTCGACGCTCATCTGAATAAGGTACAGATAGCGCCCATAGATCACTCCGTTTCCGCCGAGCGACAAAAGCAGGATCACCAGCGTATAGATCCAGACATTCTGAGCGTAACCGAGGAACGTGAAACCCAATGCCATCAGGGCCGAGATAGCAGCGATCAGGCACCCCAGCCACATAACGGGTTTGACCGAAATACGATTGCTGAGCCATCCCCACAAAAGCGAGCCAATCACCAGTCCAAGGCTGGCCCCCATCACAAAATAGCTGAGCGAATGTTTGGTCCCCATATGCAGCGTCGCGGCATGGATCGTATAAAACGGCATCGCCAACTCGACAGAAACAAAGATCAGCCGGGCCGACAAAAACTTGCGATACCACGAGTAGGCCATGCCGGTCTTGAATCCGGTTGCCAATTCGGCAAGGGGTTTGGGTTTTGTCTTTGGCTCTGGCAATTCGGTGTGCTGTTCTTCCTCAAGCAGCCGTACCCCCGCAAATGCAACGCCCGCGGCGAACATGGCGATCACACCGCACCACAGGACGACGATATGGCGCTGCATCGGTTGATCCCCGGACAGCAGGTCGCGCGTGACCAGAACGACGATGATGGCCAAAATGCCCGAGATGGTGGCCTGCGCAAACACCATCCGATTTCGTTTCGCTTCGGGGACAGAGATGCCGTAGATCTGGCTGGTACCAAGACTGGCAATACCCTGGCACAAACCCAGAACCGTCGCTGTGGTCAGAAACAGCAATACAATCATCACGCTGGGCAGCTTTGTCGAGAACAACGCTACCGCCGCCAGCACCGCTGCGGTCAAAAGATTCGGTATATACACGGCCAGCTTGGCGCGGGTCGCCCGGTTGATGAAGGGTGAGACAAAGATCTCGGCAATCAGGCGCGATCCGGTGACAAAGGGAAGAAGCATCCCCGCGAAGAACGTCGGCGCGCCCAAAGCCAGATACAGGAACGGAAGCACCAGATTTGGGTTGATCAGCTGTCCCCCAATAGTTGCCAGAGCACCGGACCAGAAGATCAGGAAATAGTTCCGGCCTTCAGAGGGTTGTTTCTGCGAATACGTGTCTGCCATATGCCACTAAGTCCAATTTGTGTTCCTTATACCAAATTGTCGGGAAAAAGCGCGACCCTCGCGGGAACCGTCTTGCCTTAGCTTCGGCGGAAGGGGCAGGTTAAACGGGCTGTGCCGATCAACCATGACGGTACACACCTAATTCGGCAGGAGAGATCACCGTGGGGCGGGCCATCAAACGAACAGGTGCGATCAGGGTTTTGGGTGCGATGTCCGGCACTTCGATGGATGGGGTGGATGCCGCGGTCGTCGAAACGGACGGACACCGGATTATCGACTTTGGTCCAATTGGGTATCGCGCTTACACCGATGAAGAACGCGCAGTTCTGCGCGCCGCACTGGGGCAATGGCACGGGCCTGACGTGGATGCCGCGGCAGAACTCGTTACATTGGCGCATGCCGAGGCACTGTCTGAATTCGATGAGGTGGACCTGATCGGCGTGCATGGCCAAACCCTTGCGCATGAACCGCGCGGACGTGGGACATTGCAGGTTGGCGACGGCAAAGGGCTGGCTCAGGCATTGGGTGTTCCGGTTGTCTGGGATTTCCGCAGCGATGATGTGGCGATGGGCGGCGAGGGGGCTCCGCTAGCGCCGTTCTTTCACTTCGCTTGCGCCAAGTGGATCGAGGCAACCCAGCCGCTGTGCTTTCTGAACCTCGGCGGTGTCGGGAACCTGACTTATGTGGATCCAAGTTTCGATGGTCCCGAAGCCCCCGGTGCGTTGCTGGCTTTCGATACCGGTCCCGCGAATGCACCGGTTGATGATTTGATGCAGGCGCGTCTGGGCCTGCCGATGGACCGCGACGGGGCTGTTGCGCGCGGAGGCACTGTCGAGACAGGCGCGCTCGAGCTGTTTCTGTCCGAGCCTTATTTCACACGTATGCCGCCGAAATCACTGGATCGGAACGATTTTTCCGAGATGATCAAACTGGTGCAGGAGCTTAGCGATGCGGACGCGGTTGCCACGCTTACCGGCATGTGTGCAGCAGGCGTGGTGCAGGGGATGGAACACTGCCCCAAGCCACCCTCGCGTCTGTTGGTCACCGGCGGCGGTAGACACAACCCGGTATTGATGGAGATGCTGCGCGTTGCATTGGACTGCGCGGTCGAACCGGTCGAGGCCGTGGGTCTGGACGGAGATATGCTTGAGGCGCAGGCCTTCGCCTATCTGGCGGCACGCGTCGCTCGCAGGCTGCCGACCTCGTGTCCGGGAACAACGGGTGTGAAGGCGCTGGTTGGTGGTGGGGTTGTGAGTTCGGTTGCGAATGGGGCTGAGGGCTAAACAGTGTTTCGCCTAAAGGCTGCTTTGCGGAGGAAGCTGCCGGTGCCAAAAAAGGTCTAACCGTTCCAAGGGCGTCAATTTGCACTCTTCTTGAAACCCAGTATCGCGAAGAAGATTTGTAGATATTCAGAATACCTCGGACAATTCGACCGAAACTCCCTGACGATGTCCAAATTCACCCTTCAGCCTCCGATGACATTCGCCAGAACCTTCTGTTCCTCCAACCGCCGAGGTCGCCATCGTTTTTCGATTTCCAGTCGTACACGAACTGATCGCCCACATTCAGGTCCTGTGTCGCGATCATTGTTGGTTCGAACTTGTTTTCCCGGGCAATACGTTCGACGAAAGCAGCCGACGGACGGCTACCCATTCCATGCATGGCCTCTTCGATGACGTCCTTTTCCTCCGGTACCAGCTCAATTCGCATAGGGTCATCACTGTCGCAAACCACGGTTTCTAGTACGACTTCGCGCGTCATTGAAAAACACTGTGCCAGATGCTCCTCGACCTGTGGGATGTGGTACAACAGGCCAAAATGAATGATCATGTCAAACTTGCCGAATTTGGTGAAATCTTGCTCTAAATCAAATACTTCGACCTTTAAATTCGGAACTCTTCGGTGCTTGAGCCTGGCCATCTGTGCCGTTTCATTCCGGCCTTCAAGACACAGTACATCGGCTCCAAGGTCTGCGAAGAACGCGCCAATGTCGCTCAGTCCGCTGCCAAGTTCCAATACGCGTTTTCCATCAAACCAGTCTTGGCCATACAATTCTAGAATCTTGTTAATCCTTTTGACCCGCCAGTGCGCATAGCTGATGGCGTACACCGCATGGCGGTTTGTCGCCATGTGCATTGTCACATGACGCTCTATCGGAGACATATGCGCCGTGTTTACGATGAGTTCGAAACGTTCGAACCGATCAGAAAACCGATACATTTGTTGAAAGCGTAGCCACCCGGCACGCACTTTGGATAAAATCATGTTGGTCCTCAAATTTCGATCAGCGTTCACAAGCCGCTGTAATCGCTAAAACAATTCGTTCTATCCCCCAAAACCACTAGCACTTTGCCTTTGCCTAGGCTCCTTATTGATAGTGGGTAAGCTGTGTCATTCCTGTCAAGTTTTTGGCTGGTTATGCCTTTTGGTTGATCAAAATCCGCAAGAAAGACTGAACAGTGGTCCCAAAGGTCCGGACAATGGGCCCACATTGTAAAGACTGTTCTTGGAACGTTACAGTGAGAACCCTGAAACTTTGATGCGCGCAGCAGAATCGGTCAAAGTGTCCTCAAAGCAGCCGATCTACGAATACTTAGCTGATTGGTCTGCGCTTCACGCTGCGCACATAGTCACTTGTAAACTCAGTGTATCCGTCCGAAGTCGATTTCAGATGCGCCCGCGTCCAGTGATGCAGGGCCGGAAGCTGGTGGAACGGGACATTCGGAAAGGCGTGATGCTCTGCGTGGTAGGGCATGTTCCAGGCCAAAAAACGCACGATCCGGTTGGTGAACGTGGTGCGCGAGTTCTCGAGCATGTTGGCGACTGGCGGACACAGGCCGTGTTCCGCCAGTAGATAGAGGCGCAAGAATGGTTGCCCCACCAGAACGGGTAAAATCCAAAGCCAGAAGAGTAGCGGGGACAGGAGCAGGCTTAGAGCTGCGACCACGTAGAGTATCAACAGCAGACGTGCCTCAGCCCGCATGGCGGTGTGTTGGCGCACAGGTAGGTACGGGGCGTCGATGCGACCAAGGGCGTTTTGTAACAGGACAAGTGCCATGCCTTTCCAGTAAGGCCAGCCCGACAGATAGAGCAGCAGGCTCAGCCGGTCTTGCGGTCGTGGCTTACCGCCAAGCTCAGGGTCTTTTTCCGGGTGGTTTGTCCATTTGTGGTGTGCGAGGTGAAAATACCGAAACCATGTAAAGGGTAGGGCGATTGGGATTGACACCAGGTGCCCGACAACGTCGTTCAACCAGCCAGTCTTGAACGGGGTCTTGTGGGTGCACTCGTGGCTGAGCGTAAACAAAAACACCAGTAGGACACCCTGTGGCACGATCAGAAGTGGCCAAAGAGGAACCCGCCACGCAATACTGGCACCGGTAAGGGACAGCAGCGCCAGGTAACCCAGAAGGTGCCGCAGACCTGCTGCGTCCGAGCGCTGTTGTAGCTGACCTTTGGCCTCAGGTGGCAGCGACGCTATGAGGGCGCGGTGGTCCATTCATTCGCCACGAGCGATGTCAAACCCCGGTTCGGCTAATTCGAACCCGCCGAACTCGAACCCTGGGGAAACGGTACAGCTGAGCAGCGTATAGTCTCCTGTGGTGCGCGCCGCTTGCCAGTGGTTCTTGGGCACGATCAGTTGCGGTGCGCCTTGCGACAGATCCGGGCTTAGTACGTGGTCGGTGGCTGGGCCGTCGTTCGTTGCACTCAGAGACAGGATCAACGGGGCGCCGGAGTGGTAGAGCCAGATTTCGGTCGCGTCCACGCGGTGCCAGTGACTGCTTTCCCCTGCGGCCAGCAGGAAATAGATGCAGGTCCCGGTGGCGCGGCCCTCGTTGTCCGCGCGCCAGGTTTCGCGGAACCAGCCGCCTTCGGGGTGTCGTTCCAGTTTCAGGTGGTCGATGATCTGCTGTGCGGTCATTGGGCCTCTCGTCATTGGGGCCGATTATGCACGTGATCGTGCGATCCGCTATGGTATTCGTGTGCGCAAGGAATATGTTTGCTGCATGACCCTGACGATCCCGTTTGACAACAGCTACGCCCGCCTTCCCAACAGCTTTTATGCGCGGCAAGCGCCTATCCCTGTGCGTGCGCCGCATCTGATCGCGTTCAACACCGATTTGGCGCAGATCCTGAATGTCACACCTGGCGATGTGCAAGAGATGGCCGAAGCCTTCGCCGGCAATACGCTGCCTGACGGTGCAGAGCCAATTGCGCAGCTCTATTCCGGGCATCAGTTCGGAAACTATAACCCGCAGCTTGGGGACGGCAGAGCTGTTTTGCTGGGCGAAACCATCGGTACAGATGGTCTTCGCCGGGATATCCAACTCAAAGGTTCCGGCCCAACCCCATTCAGTCGTCAGGGGGATGGTCGCGCTTGGCTGGGACCCGTGCTGCGTGAATACGTGGTGTCCGAGGCAATGCATGCGCTGGGCATCCCGACAACCCGCGCGCTGGCCGCTGTTGAGACCGGAGAGATTGTACTGCGCGAGGGACCGATGCCCGGTGCGGTTCTGACCCGTGTGGCGCAAAGCCATCTACGGGTCGGGACATTCCAGGTTTTCGCCGCGCGCGGCCAACTGGACAGCCTGCGCCGCCTGACGGAATACGCCATTGATCGTCACTACCCGGATGCGGACGGTCCGATGGGCCTGTTGCGTGCGGTCGTCGAAGCACAATCGCGGCTGATCGCGGCATGGATGAGCGTAGGCTTTATCCATGGGGTGATGAACACCGACAATTGCTCAATCGCGGGCGAGACCATTGACTATGGACCTTGCGCCTTTATGGACAGCTATCATCCGAACACGGTCTACAGCTCGATTGACCGAATGGGGCGCTATGCCTATTCCAACCAGCCCGACATTGCCGTTTGGAACGTGGCGCAACTGGCGACAGCACTGATTCAGCAAATGGATGACAAGGAGGCCGCCGTTGAAGAAGCGACCGAGATCGTGCATGCCATGCCTGCGCTGCTGCAAGAGAATTGGTTGAAGCGCTTCTGCGCAAAGATCGGATTGGCGGCCGGGCAAGAGGGCGATCTGGAGCTGATCTCGGACTTGCTAACACGCATGGCGCAAAACCAGGCAGATTTCACCAACACGTTCCGTGCGCTGGGCAGTGAGGCCGCACGCGATCAGTTCACCGATCCTACGGCGTATGATGCCTGGTCCGAAGGCTGGAATGCCCGTCTGAAACATGAGCAAGACGTAACCATCACAATGGCCGCCGCAAACCCGGTCTTCATTCCGCGCAATCACCGGGTTGAGCAAATGATCCAGTCCGCCGTTCAGGGCGACTATCAGCCTTTTCACAGACTGAACAACGTGCTGTCGCAACCGTATGAGAACCAGCCCGACGCGGATGATCTGAAACGTCCCCCATCTGAGAGCGAAGTGGTGCATGCCACGTTCTGCGGCACCTGATGCGCTGACACTCAGACCTCGTCGCGATAGGGGTTAATCTCGTCTGGCCAGCGCCGCGCGTATTGCGAAATCATTAGGTAGACGTCCGCCCCGTCGATTGCCCTGCGTGCATCGCGCACCATGCGCAGGTTCAGGGTGTCGACCTCATCGGCGGTGATGGCACGCTGAGGATCGTAGTAGACGGTGATCAGAATTGTTCGACCCTGCTTGATCACGGACATGTCCCGCAATGCGCCACCGTCTTCAGTGATTGCGGGACGCAGGGCGCGCCTTGCGGCTGCGATAAGGTCCGGGCTGGCGGTGGCGTTTGCAAGCTCACCCAGCCCGCCGCGAAAGTCGCGCACATAGGAACTGATTGCCAGAATACACAGGAACAAAACGATGATTGAATCCCCAACGGGTGCGACTGACGACAGGGCCCCGTCCCGGAACAGATAGATCGCGCCAAGGCCAATTCCGGCTGCGGCAGTGAACAGGCCATCGAACAGCGCAGCCTTGGATTCCAACCGCAGGATTGCGCTGGTCTTGCCGGTTTGTCGCCAGGTGAAATAGTGAAACGCCCACAACAGCACGCAGGTCAGACCGATGGCGGCGAAATAGATAAACATCGGGCCGAAGATCAGCGGCTCGGGCATCATTCCATTGTAATAGCTGTAGATGTTCTTGACTGCATTCGTGATGGCGAACAGCACCAGCCCCAACAGCGAGAGAGAGCGGAAGGTGGAAAAAATCGCCTCATCTGACGCATAACCAAATGGGCGCCGCTTGTCGGGGCCCGCATCGATCCGAAGGCTGATGCGGCGACCCAGGAAAGCCGATCCAAAGCCAACCAGAGAATACAGGCCATCCATCATGATTGCGTTAGAGTTGGACAAGACCCCGGCCAGAATTCCCGCCGCGCCCATGAACAGGTTGCCAGCCATAGCGATAATGAGCGAGCGACCCTCAAGCTGTTTTCTGCGTTCTGCATTTGGTGTCGACATCTGGTAACGTCCTGATAGGGCATCAAACTCCCAAACAGATACCTGTTTGAGCAGGATAGGCCAACACTTGCGAAAGCGGGTTTTGCCTAGTTCCGTACGATTTCCAAAACGGCGGCGCTGACGATCAGGATTGCGCCCAACAGTTCGCGCAAACCGAACGGCTCGCCTGAGAAAGCAGCGGCCGAGGCCAGACCGACCACAACCTCGCTCATCAACAAAATGCCTACGCGGGCAGGGGACAGCTTGGTCGCAGGCCAGATCGTCATGAATACCATGGGTAAGGTGTAAAAGGCCGATAGCAGGACCAACTGTAGGGTCCAAAGTACATCGGCCTGCGCGATTGTCGGCAATACTGGTGCAGGCAGGACTGTCAGGCTGACCATCGAAAGGATCAGCGCGCCCGCGACAAAGGCAAAGACCTGACCCAAAGCTGAGATCGTGCTGGTTCTATACAGCCCCAAGGTACCCAGTGCCCAGCACATGCCGGAGGCCAGCGCCATCCAGTCACCGGGGTTCCGCGGCAGCGGCACACCGCCCGAGTCCCCCAGCACAACGAAGAGGCCGCCCACACCGCAAGCAAGGCCTGCAAGCCGCCCCAAGCTAAGGCGTTCGCCCAGAAAAACCCGGCCCAAGATCGTGCTCCAGATCGGAGTGAGGTAGAACAGCAGGATCGACCGCACAACATCCGTATAAACAAGGCTGATGGAATAAAGGCTGAAAGCCGCTCCGGTGAACATCCCGCTGAGCACAAGATCGCGCCATTGCAGAGCCAGTGTTACCCGCTCTTTCCAAATGAAAGGAATCAGAACCAGCAGCGCCATGCTGTACATCGCGATTCCCGGCCATGGTCCGGTCAGGCCCAGATCAAAGAAGAAACGCACGGGGATCCAGTAAAGGCCCCACATCATGCCACCAATCACCAGTACGATGCTTGGCCAGGTGCGGTTGCTCGAGAATGTATTGCTGGAAACCACTTCAGGCCTCAATTGGACAGGTTTCAATGGGATAGAACATCAGCACCTTGCGGATCAAGCGCGGCATTCCTGATGGCGCGGTCTGCCGAATTTTCGGGCAAATGGCCAGGATAATCAGCGTTAATTTATCGACCTAAGAAAGACTGGGGTTGCACCCCGCAACCAGCATGGCACTTTGGGGGTCGACCATTTGATCGGAACCGTATGTCGCCTCAATCTACCCTTCGGATTGCAAGCTATAACATCCAGAAATGCGTTGGGTTGGATTTTCGCCGCCAGCCTCAGCGCATCATGCAGGTGATCGACAGCATGCAAGCGGATATCGTTGTGCTGCAGGAAGCCGACAAGAGGTTGCCGCCGAGGCCCGCAGCTCTGCCCCATTTCATGCTGGACGAGGCGGGCTGGCAGATTGTTGATCTTGGCGGCGCAGGCAGCCTTGGATGGCACGGCAATGCCGTCATCTGGCGCGGAGACAAAATCGACGTGCGCAAAACAGGTCACCATGACCTGCCGGGGCTGGAGCCTCGCGGTGCTGTTCGGGTTGAGTTTGATACCCAGATCGGTCCACTTCGTGTCATGGGCATGCATCTGGGTCTTCTGCCTGCATCCCGGCGGCAACAGATTCACCACATCCGGCGCTGCGATGAGGATCTGGACAACATGCCCACCGTCTGGGCCGGTGATTTCAACGAATGGTCTCGCCAACCTGTGCTCGACCACCTTGCGCCTGACATGCGTTTTTTGCCCCCGGTTCCCAGTTTCCCGGCTGCGCAGCCGCTGGGTGCGCTGGACCGGATCGCGCTGGGCGCGGGGCTTGAGGCGGTAGTGCATGGTGTCCACAGTGCGCGACCTGCGCATATTGCATCGGATCACTTGCCGATTTGGGCTGATCTTCGCCGTGTTGCTTAGGTGCAATTCCCCTGTAGCGCCAGCGGCGCAGACGTACTAAGACAGAAATCCGAACTACTCTGAGGGTCACTATGTCCGACACGATCATTGCCCGTTGCGAAGCCAAAGGTCTGCGCATGACGGGTCAGCGCCGCACAATTGCGCAGGTGTTGCAGCAAAGCGAAGATCATCCGGATGTAGAAGAGCTGTATGCCCGTGCCTCAAAGGTGGATTCGGGTATCTCCATTGCCACCGTCTATCGCACCGTGAAACTGTTCGAAGAGGCGGGGATTCTGGAACGATTGGAATTCGGTGACGGGCGCGCGCGCTATGAAGATGCCGAACGCGATCATCATGACCATCTGATCGATATGCAGTCGGGGGAAGTGATCGAATTCGTCGACCCTGAGATCGAAGCCCTGCAAGAAAAAATCGCCGCCAAGCTGGGATATAAGCTGAAAGGGCATCGTCTGGAACTGTACGGCGTGCCGCTGGAGCAGGACTGATACATCACGAAACGCGATTGGTTGCCGCACGGCAATTCATCAAACATGTCGCAATATGGCTTGCGACGTCGCGGATGTTCCGGTTTTGGTGACTCAAGGGCGCAGATTTTATCAGCCCATCCCAACGGACACGCGCATGAACAACGTACACGGCATTTTGCTGATCATCGGGTCGATGGCGGCCTTCGCGCTTGAGGATATGTTCATCAAGCATTTGTCGATCACTGTCCCTACGGGTCAGATCATGATCGCACTGGGGTTGGTATGTGGACTGGTCTTCGTGGCGTTGTCGTTGGCCACGCGCAAACGCATCCTGGATCCAGTGGCGTGGCAAGGCCTGCCGCTGGCGCGAGCAGGGACAGAAGCGGTAGGTGCATTAACCTTTGTAACTGCGCTGTCTCTGGTCGAACTGTCCACTGTAGCAGCCGTTTTCCAAGCGATGCCGCTGGCCGTGACTATGGGGGCCGCATTATTTCTGGGCGAACATGTCGGTTGGCGACGGTGGAGCGCCATCGGGATCGGCTTTATCGGTGTCCTGATGATTATTCGTCCGGGTCTGGAAGGATTTCAGCCCGAGTCGCTGTTCGTGGTAGCGACTGTTATTGCTATCGCGGCACGTGATCTGATTACGCGCAAACTGGACGTTCGTGTGGCCTCATCCGTTGTTGCCATGCAAGCCTACATCGCCGTGGCGCTTGCTGGGGTGGTTTTGATGGTGTTCACGGCCCAGCCAATTGTTCCGCTACAATCCTCGCAATTCGGATCATACATTGGGGCGATGGGCTTTGGTGTCTTGGGCTACTACGGCATCGTTACCGCAATGCGGATCGGAGAGGCCTCGGCCTTGACGCCATTCCGGTACAGCCGACTTGTCTTCTCAATCGCTGCAGGGATGCTGATGTTTGGGGAACGCCCTGATCTGATGACCATTACAGGCGCGTCACTGATTATCGGATCAGGCATGTATACCTTTCTGCGCGAACGCAGGTTGGCACGCGAAGTGGCGGTTGCGGCCTGACGGATCGTCGCACGTTGGCGCAAACACGGGGCTGTTAGCCCTAAACCTCCGTGAATATATATGTTAGCGATAACGTGACTGGTTTACTTTTGGGCCGGTGATGCTATGAGGCATGCAACCAAATGCAGCCACAGGGACGGGCCTCATGAGCACCATCATCGACATCCACGCACGCGAAATCCTGGACAGCCGGGGCAACCCTACGGTCGAAGTGGACGTGATCCTGGAAGATGGGACCATGGGCCGCGCCGCAGTACCTTCGGGCGCATCGACCGGCGCGTACGAGGCGGTGGAAAAGCGCGACGGTGACAAGTCCCGCTACATGGGCAAGGGCGTCCTTGAGGCTGTCGCTGCTGTAAACGGTGAAATTGCCGAAGAACTGGTTGGCTATGACGCGACCGAGCAGGTGGCCATCGATGGTGCGATGATCGAGCTGGACGGGACCGAGAACAAAGGTCGTCTGGGCGCCAACGCCATTCTGGGTGTCTCGCTGGCGACAGCTAAGGCTGCTGCAGATTTCACTACGCAACCGCTCTATCGTTATGTCGGTGGCACTTCGGCTCGTGTTCTGCCTGTGCCGATGATGAATATCATCAATGGCGGTGAGCACGCGGACAACCCGATCGATATTCAGGAATTCATGATCATGCCGACGTCGGCCGCGAATATCCGCGAAGCCGTGCGCATGGGTTCTGAGGTGTTCCACACCCTGAAACGTGAGCTGTCGGCGGCTGGTCTTGCCACCGGTGTTGGCGACGAGGGCGGCTTTGCCCCCAATATCGCATCCACCCGCGAAGCGCTGGATTTCATCCTGCAGTCCATTGAAAAGGCAGGCTATAAGCCAGGCGAGGAAATCCATCTGGCGTTGGATTGCGCAGCGACCGAGTACTACAAGGACGGCAAATACGTCTTGTCGGGCGAGAACATCTCGCTGACGTCAGAGGAAAACGCTGAGTATCTGGCGGCTCTGGTCAAAGACTATCCGATCATCTCGATCGAAGACGGCATGTCCGAAGATGACTGGGACGGCTGGAAAGCCCTGACCGACATGATCGGCGACAAGGTGCAGTTGGTGGGTGATGATCTGTTCGTAACCAACCCGGCGCGTCTGGCCGAAGGGATCGAGCGCGGTTGTGCCAACTCGATGCTGGTCAAGGTAAACCAGATCGGATCGCTGACTGAAACGCTGCGCGCCGTCGATATGGCCCACCGTGCACGTTACACCAACGTCATGTCGCACCGCTCGGGCGAGACCGAGGACGCAACCATCGCTGATCTGGCGGTTGCAACCAACTGCGGTCAGATCAAAACCGGCTCGCTGGCGCGGTCGGACCGGTTGGCCAAATACAACCAACTGATCCGTATCGAGGAATCGCTGGGTGAGGTTGCGGAATACGCGGGCGCGTCCATTCTTCGCAAGTGACGCCAACAATGCTAAAGTGATCCTCAGGTTTTGATTGAGGATCGTGTTTTGCTTGAAGTTATCGAAGCTGAAACGCCGGACCACTTTGATGAGGTTCGGCGTTTGTGTTGGGAATATCGCGATTTCCTGCTGACGTTGGATGCCAAGTCCGTGCGCGTTGTAAAAACCTATTATCCGCGCGATGTGTATGCCCAACTGATGGAAAATATCGAAGTCGAACATGCCTGTCCCGACGGTGGTGTGCGACTGGTGTTGAAGGATGGGCAAGCTGTCGGCTGCGGAATGTTTCGAACAATCGAGCCGGGTATCGCCGAAATCAAACGGGTATTTGTTAACGAAGCCGCACGCGGGACGGGTGCGGGACACGCCGTCATGCTTTCTCTGATTGAACAATGCCGTAAACAAGGGTTTGACTGCATTCGCATGGACACGGGCAAACCACTGAAGGCAGCGACGCGTTTGTATCTGTCGATGGGCTTCCAGCTACGCGGCGCATATTCCGAGATTCCGGAGGTCGCGAAAGGCACTTTGCTGTTTTTTGAGATGTCATTATCCGGTCAGCAGGCAGAAATATCGAAAAATAGCTAAGTTTTTTCCAAGTCCTTTGCGTTGTTATTGCAGGGAAAAATCTAACTTGTCAGAAAAATGTCTGCATAAATTCAATTTTGTGTGAACTTTTACCTATTTGTTCGGTCCCTGTCTTTCGTAATGTGCCTGCATTACAGAAAGGAGAACGAAATGACTGGTTCGAAATTCCTTCTCGTAGCTTCGGTGATCAGCACTGTTTTTTTGGCGGCCTGCGCAGGGCCGGGTACTTATCCGATCACCGGGGATCCGGTGTCTGCAAGTGACCCAGTATTGGGTATGGAGTCGCCAACATACATCTATCACGGTGAAGCCCGCTAGGGTCTTCACGGGGGAACGGGCGGCGACGCCTATAAGTAATTATCCATCCTAGAGCTTTCGGCTCATCAGCACATAGCGATCGCGCGGTTTGAAACCGGTGCGTAGATAGAGTTTCTGCGCGGTTTCATTCGTGCGATCGACTTCAAGGTGAAGCGCGGTCAAACCGGCCTCGGCCAGGGCTTTGGGCAGGTCAAGCAGCACTTCGGTGGCGATGCCGCGGCCACGAACCGCCGGCCGGATGTAAATTTCGTCTACAAA
This sequence comes from Ruegeria sp. BI12, assembly GCF_056537985.1. Lineage (NCBI taxonomy): Bacteria > Pseudomonadati > Pseudomonadota > Alphaproteobacteria > Rhodobacterales > Roseobacteraceae > Ruegeria > Ruegeria sp. BI12. The sequence goes on from NZ_JBQFSL010000001.1 coordinate 1,132,749, forward strand.
GCCGTCCATGCCGCCAAATTCGACCGACCAGCCGAAGGTCAGGATGACATAGCCCAACGGCGCACGCCCCGGGCCGATTAGGTAGATGCAGCCATGGGGAATGCCCTCTAGCAATGGGGCCAACGCATTGCGGGTTTGGTCCATATCCTGGGGGATAGCAGCCTCGGTATGAAAGGCGGTGACTAGCCCCATCAGGCGATCCAGATCTTCGGGGCGGGCAAGGCGCAGTGCGGCGCTCATCAGTAATCTTCCAATGCTTGGGCTTCGACGCGCTGGATCCAACCGGATTTGCAGTCGCCATGAGCGTGATAGTCGTGTGGGTGCGCCATCGCGCATCGATACTTTTCTGCAGCGTAGGCGTCGCGAAGGTTGGGGTCCGCTTGCAGAGCATCTCGAAAAGCAAGGTGCCGCGTAATCTCGGCAGAGCCGACCACGTAGCAATGAGCCTGTGTGATGCGTTTCCCCGTCGTCGGATCGTCCATTCTGACGTATCGCCGTCCCGGCAGTCCGAATTCTCCAAGCCATTCGTAACCCAACGCTTCTAGTGCACTTTGGGCAGCGTCAAGGCTGGCAAAATCGGAAAATACCGGAAGCAGGTCGATCACTGGTTTTGCCAGTAAATCCGGTACCGAGGTCGATCCAATATGGTGAATTTCCAAAAGCCCCGCCAACTCGGCATCGCGCCAGCGCCGTATTTCCATCCTTGCCTGTTCTGGCCAAGTTGGGTCGGCCGGTTCCAGCAAGCTCATAGCCGGGCCAACCGTTCGGTCAGTAGGGCGAAAAAGCCGTCAGCGTCGACCTCTCCCATAAACATCGCGTTAGGCGCATGGTCTGTCACGCGCCACCAATCAGCGACGGTCATACCCATCGTCAGTTCGGACTGTGTTTCAATCTGAACGTTGATGTGTCGACCCGAGAACAGGTCTGGACGGATCAGATAGGCGGTCACGCACGGGTCGTGCAGCGGCGCACCTTCCGAGCCGTATTTTTCAATGTCGAACCGTTCGAAGAAATCCGTCATCTCGGCCACGGCATGGCCGACCTTACTGTTAAGCGCGCGGAAGGCGTCGTTGCGGTGTTTCGTGACCAGCGCGTCGTGGGTGACGTCCAGCGGCATAACGACGACGTGGACGCCAGATTTAAACACGATATCAGCAGCTTCTGGGTCGACGTAGATGTTGAATTCTGCCGCCGGAGTTATGTTTCCGACTTCGAAATAGGCCCCACCCATCAGAACGATTTCCTGCACCCGATCGACAATGTCAGGGGCTTTTTGAAAGGCGGTAGCAATGTTGGTCAACGGCCCCAGCGGGCAGAGCGTCACGGTTCCCGGTTCATGCGCGCGCAGGGTATCGATGATGAAGTCGACGGCATGGCCGTCGGCCAGTTGCATCGTGGGATCGGGCAGGACGGGACCATCAAGGCCGGTCTTGCCATGAACATGCTCGGCAGTAACCAGCGGCCGGTTCAACGGACGATCGCACCCGGCATAAACAGGGATATGCGTGTGACCGGCCAGTTCACAAACGATGCGCGCGTTCTTGGCGGTCAGTTCCACCGGCACGTTTCCGGCGACTGCAGTGATGCCCAGCACGTCGATCTCTTCGGGGCTGGCCAGTGCCAGCAAGATGGCGACTGCGTCGTCTTGCCCGGGATCGGTATCGATGATGATTTTACGCGGTGCCATGCTTTGCCTCCGGGATCTTGAAGCGCGGACACTCGCAAGTGTCACCACACTTGTCCAGCGGTTTCAGGCCTCGGTCGTCGCATCCACCGGCGGGAGTTTGCCATTGGAACGATGCTCTTCGATTTTGACCTCGTCCCACAGGGCATCCATCTCAGCCAGATCACTTTGCGCTGGTGATTTTCCACGATCGGCCAGGCGGGCCTCGACCTGTTCGAAACGCCTTGTAAACTTGGCGTTCGTGCGGCGCAGGGCGGCCTCAGGCTCGATGCCCAGATGTCGGCCCAGATTAACCATCACGAACAGCAGGTCACCGAATTCATCTTCCAACGCGTCTGCGTCCATTGCATCGCGGGCTTCTTCCAGCTCGGCGGCCTCTTCGGTGATTTTCGCAAGCACATGGCTGGCATCCGGCCAGTCAAACCCCACTCGGGCTGCGCGTTTCTGCAGTTTGTGCGCGCGTAAGAGGGCAGGCAAGTTGGCTGCGACTCCGTCCAGCGCGCCCTTCTGTTCCTTGCCCGCGCGTTCTGCCGCCTTGATGGTTTCCCAATCCACCGTCTGCTGATCCGCTGACTTGTCACGGGATTCGTCGCCGAACACATGCGGATGGCGTGCGACCATTTTGTCGGACATGGTCCGAACCACGTCCTGAAAAGTGAAATGCCCGGCTTCATCGGCCATTTGGGCATGGAAGACAGACTGAAACAGCAAGTCGCCTAACTCTCCTTTCAGCTCATCATAGGCCTCGCGTTCGATGGCGTCGGCGACCTCATAAGCTTCCTCGATCGTGTAGGGGGCGATGGTGGCGAAATCCTGTTCGATATCCCAAGGACAGCCCGTTTCCGGGTCGCGCAATCGGCGCATGATTTCCAGCAGGCGCTCAATACCCGCGTCGCTGTCATGGATCAGAGGATTTTCAGCCATTGCGAACCCTTTCGTTCCGGTGTCAGATGCATCCATTCCGCAGTCCCGATCAGGAGTCCAGCCCAGATGCCCGTCGTCAACCGAATTGCCGATTACTCAGCCGATATGACCGCATGGCGGCAGCATTTGCACACAATCCCCGAACTGGAGTTCGAATGCCATGAAACGGCGGCGTTTGTTGCGGACCGTTTGCGCGAGTTCGGAGTGGATGAACTGCACGAAGGGATTGCCCAAACCGGCATCGTGGCGATCATCAACGGGCAGGGTGATGGCCCCACGATAGGTCTACGCGCCGACATGGACGCGCTGCCGATCCCGGAAGAGACGGGGGTCGAGTACGCCTCGGCCAAACCTGGCAAAATGCACGCTTGCGGCCATGACGGGCACACCACGATGCTGTTGGGCGCGGCGCGCTATCTGGCCGAGACGCGGAATTTTCGCGGCCGTGTGGCCCTGATCTTCCAACCCGCCGAGGAAGAGGGCGGTGGTGCCGGTGTCATGGTCGAAGAGGGGATCATGGACCGGTTCGACATCACTCAGGTTTATGCGCTGCACAATGCGCCAAACTTACCCGTGGGCGCGTTTCACACGACCCCGGGCCCGATCATGGCTGCGGTGGATACGTTTGAAATTCATATTCAGGGCGTTGGCGGTCACGGCGCCATGCCACACGAAACCCGCGATCCGGTGATGGCGGCCTGTGGGATCGCGCAGGCGATCCAGACCATTGTCAGCCGCAACAACTATGCGCTGGACGATCTGGTCGTCTCGGTGACGCAAATCCACACCGGGACAGTGAATAACGTGATCCCGGATACAGCTTTCATAAACGGCACTGTGCGGACCTTCGATCCTACCGTTCAGCAGATGGTGATCGAGCGGATGGAACAGATCGTGAATGGTCAGGCGACCTCCTACGGTGTCGAAGCGCGGCTGGATTACGAGAAGAACTACCCAGCCACAATCAACGACGGTGAAAAGGCCGGTTTCGCTGCCGAGGTCGCGCGTGATGTGTCTGGGTCCGAGCGTGTGGTCGGCAACATGGGGCGCGAAATGGGGGCCGAGGATTTCTCATACATGCTGCAATCCCGCCCCGGTGCCTATCTGTTCCTGGGGCAGGGCGAGGGGGCTGGGCTGCACCATCCAAAGTACAACTTCAACGACGAGATCGCGCCGGTTGGCGCATCGTTCTTTGCGCGGATCGTCGAAAAGGCGCAGCCGCTGGGCTGATCGGGGGGAAGATATGGCACTGGAAGACGCAAAAAATCAGGTAGACGAGGCCTTCACTAACCCTGATCTTAAGGGGCTGTCCTACGAAAACACCTTTGGCGGCGCGACATCGTTCCTGCGCCGTCTCTACACCAAGGATCTCAAAGGCGTGGATATTGCCGTAACCGGGGTGCCCTTTGATCAGGCCGTGACGAACCGACCCGGCACCCGACTTGGCCCCCGCGCGATTCGTGAAGCCAGCGCTTTGCAATCGCCCGATGCGCCCTACGGCTGGCCCTTCGATGCGCTTAGCGAACTGGCAATCGTGGATTATGGAGACATGGCTTATGACTATGCCAATATCCCTGCCTTTCCCGATACGTTGACCGATCACATCCGCACTATTCTGGCCGCTGATGTATCCTCGGTTACGCTGGGCGGGGACCACTATATCAGCTTCCCAATCCTCAAGGCTTATGCCGAGAAATACGGGCCGATGTCACTGCTGCAATTCGATGCGCATACCGATACGTGGGCCGATGATGATATGTCCCGCGTGGATCACGGGACGATGTTTTACAAGGCGGTGAAATCAGGGATAGTAGACCCGAAACGCTCGGTTCAGGTCGGTATCCGCACGACCAACGAGGATACTCTGGGCGTCAACATCATCGACGCGCGCGAAGTCTACGAATCCGGCCCCGCCGCTGTTGCGCAAAAGATCAAAGGCATCCTCGGCGACAGCCCGGTTTACCTGAGTTTTGACATCGACGGGCTGGACCCGGCTTTTGCCCCCGGCACTGGCACTCCGGTTTGGGGTGGTCTGACCTCGATTCAGACCCAGATCATTCTGCGCGATATTGCCGGGATTAACATCAAAGGCGGAGACGTTGTCGAAGTGTCTCCGCCCTATGACACTTCCGGAGCGACGGCCATCGCTGGCGCTCATGTGGCGACGCAGATCATTTGCCTGCTGGGGTGGAACAAGCTGTTGAAGGATTAACTTTTGGTTAGCCATCTTTCCGGTATCTGATTAACCAAAAGCCGGACGGGAGAAACACGGGCATGACAGACTTTAACCAACCGATCAGCGGCAATGATCTGGCGCGGTTTTCCGGGCCGAACACGTTCATGCGGTTGCCGCAGGCTGACTCGCTTGCCGGTTTGGATGTGGCCGTGCTGGGCATCCCGATGGATATCGGCACCTCTTGGAGGTCAGGTACACGGTTCGGGCCGAAACAGATCCGCAGCGAAAGTGCGATGATCCGGCCCTATAACATGGCCAATTCCGCAGCTCCGTTCGATAGCCTACAGATTGCGGATATCGGCGATCTGGCGATCAATACCTTTTCGCTGGCCGAAAGCCTGAAGATCATCAAGGAAAGCTATGATTCCATTCTCGATCAAGCGGTTATCCCGGTTGCGATGGGAGGTGATCATTCGATCACGTTGCCGATCCTGCGCGCCATTGCCGCCAAGCACGGACCGGTGGCGCTGGTCCACGTGGATGCCCATGCCGATGTAAATGATGAGATGTTTGGTGAGCGTGAAACCCACGGCACCGTCTTCCGGCGGGCTTATGAGGAAGGGCTCATTGTCCCGGACAAGACATTCCAGATTGGCATTCGCGGTTCGGGTTACGCCGCCAGCGATTTCACCGAAGCCAGGGACTGGGGCTTTCGTCAGTTCCCAGCGTGGGAGCTGTGGCAACAGAACCTTACGGAGATAGGCTCGCAAATCCGTAAAACGATTGGAGATCATCCGGTCTACATCACCTATGACATTGACAGTCTGGACCCTGCATACGCCCCCGGCACCGGCACGCCGGAAATCGGAGGGCTGACCACGCCGCAAGCGCTGCAGCTGATTCATGCGTTGTCCGGTGTGAAAGTAGTCGGATGCGATCTGGTTGAGGTGTCGCCGCCATACGATCCGTCAGGCAACACGGCGCTGACCGCAGCAAACCTGTTGTTTGAGCTGCTGTGCATATTGCCGGGCGTGACGTCACGGTAAAAGAGTTCGCACCTTGTCTGCCAAAGCGATCCGAATAAGGTCAGCGGAAGGGCTGGTCCGGGGATGAAAAAAATGGTGCTTTGGCTGATTGTTGTTCTGGTGATTTTGCTTGGAGCATACATCCGTTTTGCACCATCAGACCCGGCAAAATGGCATGTGGCACCGATTGGTGATCAGGACCGTGATCTTGATGGAGGTGTTGTCCGCGTGGTTGAAACGGGGCCGGATGGTCTACTGCGGCTGGATGCGTTCGCACGCGTTTCAGACCGAACATCAGTTCTGGCCGGGTCTGTTGATGAAGGGATGATCACCTACATCACACGTACGAAAGTGATCGGCTTTCCGGACTACACGACAGTGCAACAGGACGGAGACACGCTTCGCATCTATGCTCGTCTCAGGTTTGGCCGGTCAGATTTTGGGGTAAACCGCGCTCGTGTTGATGAGTGGCTTGCTCTGTTGCAGCCCTGAGGACAAGCAACCCTCCTGCACCTCGCGCCACATCGGTACGTTCAGGGACATCTGGCATTGGGCCATGAACATGCGGCCATCGACTTGCAGGCAGATCATCTCGCCCAGTTCGACGCGGGTTCCCGATTTGTCGGTGCAATAGCAGTCCTGAACCTTACCGCCGGGGCCGACGACGTCGGCCAGGGCAGGCGTTACGAGCAGCGTAAAAACAAGTATCAACCGTTTCATGTGGATTAGCCTAGCACACGGACGGGCCTTGACCAAAGGGCCGGATTGATAGACACCGCCCGGATGATCCCCGAAGAACGACTTGAACAGATAACCCAGCGATTCCAGTACCTCGAAGCGGCTATGGCAGATGGCGCGTCGGGTGGCGATATTGCGGCCTTGGCCAAAGAGTATTCCGACCTCAAACCGGTTGTGGATCAGATCATGGCATGGCGTCAGTTGGTGGCCGATCTGGCCGAGGCCGAGGTGATGTTGGCCGACCCCGACATGAAGGAACTGGCGGAAGAAGAAATACCGGCGTTGCAGACCCGTATTCCCGAAGCCGAACACGCCTTGCAACTGGCACTGTTGCCGCGTGACGCGGCTGATGCACGTCCGGCGATGCTGGAGATCAGACCGGGCACCGGCGGGGATGAGGCCGCGCTGTTCGCCGGGGACCTTTTGCGCATGTACCAGCGCTATGCCGAAGCGCGGGGATGGAAATTTGAGATCATCGAAGAACAGGCCTCGGATTTAGGCGGGATCAAAGAGGTCGTGGCCCATATCAAGGGCGAGAATGTCTTTGCGCGGATGAAATACGAATCCGGTGTGCATCGGGTGCAGCGTGTACCAGAAACCGAAAGCGGCGGACGCATTCACACCTCGGCCGCGACGGTCGCGGTTTTGCCCGAGGCCGAGGATGTGGATATCCAGATCGACGCCAATGATATTCGCATCGACACCATGCGCAGTTCAGGCGCGGGGGGGCAGCACGTGAACACCACAGACTCGGCGGTGCGGATCACCCACCTGCCAACCGGGATCGTGGTAACAAGCTCGGAGAAATCTCAGCACCGCAACCGCGAGATTGCGATGCAGGTACTCAAAACCCGGCTGTATGATCAGGAACGCCAGCGGATCGACAGTGAACGTTCGGCGGACCGGGCGAGCCAGGTGGGGTCGGGGGATCGGTCCGAGCGGATCAGAACCTACAATTTCCCGCAAGGCCGCATGACAGACCACCGCATCAACCTGACGCTTTATAAGCTGGATCAGGTGATGCAGGGCGATCTGGACGAGGTGATAGATGCACTGACCGCTGATGATCAGGCGCGACTGTTGGCGGATATGGCGCAATGATTGCGGCGCTGACAGCGGCACAGGCGATGGTCTCGGCCACGGCGCGACTGCGGGCGGCGGGTGTGGCCGACCCGGCGCGAGACGCCCGGGTTTTGTTGGCCCACGCGGCACGGATCGAAGCCAGCCGGGTCACTCTGATCGCGCCCGAAGAGCTGTCACCAGAGATTGCTGAGCGTTATGATCAGCTGATCTCTTTGCGTGCGGTGCGTGTGCCGGTATCTCATCTGTTGGGTGAGCGCGAGTTTTACGGCCGACGCTTCCGCGTCAGCCGCGATGTGTTGGACCCACGTCCGGAAACCGAAGCTCTGATCGAAGCCGCGCTCAGCGAACCGTTCGATCATGTTCTGGATCTGGGGGTCGGATCAGGTTGTATCCTGATCACGTTGTTGGCCGAACGGACCAGCGCTTCGGGCGTGGGCGCGGATCTGAGCGAGGCCGCCTGCCTGCAAGCCAGCGCAAATGCTGTGCAGCATCAGGTCCAGAGCCGGGTGGAAATCCTGCAATCCGACTGGTTTCAGAATATAGACGGTCAGTTTGACCTGATCGTTTCGAATCCCCCCTATATTTCTTTGTCGGAAATGGACGACCTTTCACCAGAAGTGCGCGAGCACGAGCCGCGACTGGCGTTGACGGACGAGGGGGACGGGCTGGGCGCTTACCGTCGCATCGCGGCGGGCGCACCGGATTTCCTGCTACCGGGCGGTCGTCTGCTTGTAGAAATCGGGCCGACACAGGGGCGCAGCGTTGCAGCATTATTCGAGTCGGCAGGCCTGACGGCCACAGGGATCGCCCCCGATCTGGATGGACGTGATCGCGTCGTTTTTGCCAGAATGCCGCGATAACGCGTCAACATGAGGCCGAAATACGCCGATTGATGTAAAAAAGCTGCGAAATTTTGGACAACCCCCTTGTCTGCACGCACAGGACGTGTTTACTCAGGATCAGTCGGAGGGCTGACGCTGTTTCAGCGGGCCCCGGACGCCAAGCCCAAAATAGTCGACATCGCGTCACAGCTAAGCGTTTGAGCAGTGCAGGATGCGAGTTGATCGACAGTGAATGACAAGGCTGACGTAAAGTAGATGAGATCTTCCAAATCCCGCTCTCGGGCAAAGAACAACCGCAATCGTCCCTCTGGGGGCAACGTCGTAAACCGGGTTTTTGACAGCTCGGGACCTGAAGGCAAGGTGCGCGGTACGCCCCAGCAGATTATCGACAAATACAACCAGTTGGCGCGCGACGCCCAGCTGTCCAATGACCGTGTGGCCGCCGAGAACTTTCAGCAGCACGCAGAACACTATCTGCGCCTGTTGAGCGAGGCACAGCGCGAAATGGAAGCGCGCCGCGAAGAGCAAGACCGCCAGAACCGCGAGCGTCAGGCCGAGCGTGACCGCGAACGTGCCGAGCGGCAGGAACGCGAAGCCGCCGCCCGTCAGGCAGACCCGGCCGAAGCGCCGCAGCCGGACGTGATGGATTTTGCGCCCGAGCCAGCCGCTCCGGAATCCGGTCTGGTTGAAACGCCAGAGAGCAAGGATGCCGCTGCTGCGGCCGCTGAGGCACCAGCGAAAAAAGAAAAAGCTCCACGCCGCCCGCGTACGCGCAAGCCAAAGGCTGCGCCAGAGGCGGCAGAGGAAACGCCAGCAGGCAACGGTGATGCACCGGAAGCGGCTGAGTAATTTTCGCCACAGAATTAATAAAGCCCCGGAGTACGTTCCGGGGCTTTTTCTTTTGGCTGGTTAGCTATTTTGAACTTCTCGGGCCAAAGCACAGAATGCTTCAAGCGGGACTTGTTCAGCCCGCTCTGTCGGTTGAATTCCCGCAGCGAGCAAACGGTCTTCGATATCCGGGGCTACGCCCTTGAGCGATGCGCGCAGCATTTTGCGGCGCTGGTTGAAGGCCGCTGCAACGACACGCGATAGGATCCGGGCATCCGCCGGATAGCGCGGCTCGGACAGGGCGGTCAGATGCACTACAGCGCTAGACACCTTTGGTGGTGGCGTGAATGCTCCCGGTGGAAGGGACATGGCGATGCGCGCTTCAGCGCGCCATTGCGCAAGGATCGCAAGGCGGCCATAGGCTTTGCTGCCAGGTTGAGCAACAATGCGTTCTGCGACTTCGCGCTGAAACATCAGAGTTAGGCTTTGCCAGAACGGTGGCCATTCGGGCGGGGTCAGCCAGCGCACCAGCAGCTCGGTGCCCACATTATAAGGCAGGTTGGCAGCGATGCGGATCGGTGGCGTTAGATGCGCCAAAGGGTCGATTTCCAGCGCGTCACCGTTGATGACTTCCAGCCGACCGGGATAGGCGGCGGCGATGTCGTGCAGAGCGGCGATGCAGCGCGTGTCTTTTTCGACTGCGACCACCTTGCGCGCGCCTTCGGACAGCAGGCCGCGAGTCAGACCCCCGGGGCCGGGGCCAATTTCCAACACGTCGCATTCCGTCAGGTCGCCTGCCTGACGCGCGATCTTGGCGGTCAGGTTCAGGTCCAGCAGGAAATTTTGCCCCAGCGATTTGCGCGCCGAGAGCTGATGTGTCGCGATAACCTCGCGCAGAGGGGGAAGGGTGTCTATTGCGCTCATGATCTGATTACCGTGGCGCGTGTCCGGTGGGAAACGCCAGTGCTTTTTTGCCTCTGGCGGGGATATTTTCAGCCAGACGAAGGATCAAGCGCTTTGTGCCATCCGTTGGGCCAGTTTCAGCGCTTCGATCAGGCTGGTGGGGTTTGCTATGCCTTGTCCGGCGATATCCAAAGCCGTGCCATGATCGGGCGAGGTGCGAATGAAGGGCAGACCCAGGGTCACATTGACGCCGCGGTCGAAATCGAGCGTCTTGATCGGGATCAGCGCCTGATCGTGATACATGGCTATTGCAGCGTCGTACTTTTCCCGGGCGGCGGCGTGGAACATCGTGTCCGCCGGATGTGGGCCAGTTGCGGTGTAGGTATCGTTTGGCAATTCGGAAACCAAAGGGGCGATCCAGTCCAGTTCCTCATGCCCCATCTTGCCACCTTCGCCCGCATGTGGGTTCAGGCCGGCAATGGCGATGCGGGGATGGGTGATACCAAACTGACGGCGCAGGCCTTCGGCGGTAATGGCGATGGTATCGCGCAGGAGATCCGGCGTGAGCTCTGATGGAACGCGTGACAGCGGGATGTGGATTGTTGCAGGGACTACGCGCAGTTGGTCGCTGGCAAGCATCATGACAACGCGCTTGCGCCCCGCGAGGGCGGCAAGAAATTCGGTATGGCCGGGATAGGCGAAACCAGCCCCGTCGATCAGCGCCTTTTTGTGGATCGGTGCGGTGCACAGTGCAGATGCTGCGCCGGATTGCACCAGTGATACACCGGTTTCGATGGCGTCGATAACGCTTGGCGCATTGGCGGGATCAGGTTGGCCCGGTGCATTTGTCGCGGGAAAGTCCAGTTGCAGAACGGGCAGGGCGTCAGCGCAGATGTCGTTGGCCTGTATCGGATTATTGATCCGTTGCGTGGGGATGTCTGCGGGCAGATGCGCCGAATCCCCGATATAAAAAAACGGACAGCTCGTGCGCAGTTCCGACCAGGCTTTGGCGGCGATTTCTGGGCCTACCCCAGCAGGATCACCACAGCTGAGCGCGATGGGCGCGGTCATTGCTCGACGATCGTTGCGTCGGCGCGAAGCTGTTCGATCAGGCTGTCGGCAAATGCCTGCAGACGTTGTTGAGTAAGGGCGTTGGCCACATCCACGCGTGTGGTGTCCTCGCCGCGGTCCAGAGTTCGTGTGCACAGCATCAGGAACTTGAGTGTCTGGCCGTTGTTCCCCGTCAGGGTCGTCGAAACTTCGTTCAGGTCCAGCTTGGACAGTTCAAGTGCCACGTCACGCGGGATCTCGGACGGGCTGGCGTCGATACGCTGCAAAACGCCTGCGGGTTGGCCCTTGGCGATGCCGTAGAGGTCGTCGCAGTTATCAATCTGTTCGCGCAGTTGGGCGGCGCGGGCAAGGGTTTCGGCACTGCGCCCGCCAGCCATGTTGTAGACTGCATAGTCGATCTTGGAATAACGCGGTGCACTGCTGCTTACTTCACGTAACCCACGCATTTGGAACAGAGCGATGGCATTGGGCAGCGACAAGGGTTGCGTGATGTCTCCGGTTTTGAGACCGAGAATCACGGGCTGCAGGGCAGGGGGCAGGTCGGTCAGGTTCAGCCATTCCAGTCTTCCGCCATCATTACGCGTACCCGCTGCCGAATATTGCGTTGCGGCCGAAGAAAACGCATCGAAACCTTCAAGCTGCGCAATCTCTTCAGCCAGCAATTCGGCTTGGGCCAAAGTCTGAGGTGTGACTGGAATAATGATCTCTGACATCAGAACCTGGAGGCCACCGCTTCCGGCTTGCCCCATGGCCCGGTTGATCTCGTCTTCGCTGGGTCTGGCTTGTGATAGAAAGCGCGCACTGACGAAATCCCGCCACGACAACTGATCCGCGACGAAATCCCGGACCGTTTCGGGGGATACACCCGAGTCGCCCAGCAATTGCAGGAACTCTTCCGTCGAAAGACGGCCACGGGCGGCGAATTCATCAATGCCTACCTGAATGTCTTCGGGCGCGACTTCGATTCCCGCGTCGCGCATGGCCTGTTTGCGCAGCCTTTCCTCGATCAGCGCTTCGCGAACTTCGTCCTCGGACGCGCCGGGGGCACCTAGAACGGTCAGGAATTGTTGGCGTTGGTCAAGTTCGTACCAGGTGACGATGTCCTGGTTAACCTTGATAGCAGGGGAAAACAGGCTCTGGGCCTGGCTTTGACCAGTGGACAGCGACAGCAAGGCAGCAGCCAGTGCCGGTGCAACCGGTTTTAGCCAACCGGAACGAATGAATCGCGAGAAACCTGAAATCAACTGCATCTTCTCTTGTACTGTTGGCCGCCACCCTCGACGGAGTAACCTGTCAGGGCTACGGTAAACCCGAATTCTGTCGAAGGCTCAATACTTGATGATGAGGTAAATCGCCTGCTGACGGTCATGTTAACCTTTACACACTCATTCTGGTACGTGACGCCCAGCCCATAACGGATTGGTTCGGATTCGCTGAGGTCATAGCGCGCATAAGCCTGCGTCAGCCAATTCTGGTCAACAAGGTAGCGTCCATCCATCCGGATTTCGGAGATCTCATCATCCACGTTCTCCGCCGGATCCGGCTCTTGCCAGACATAGCTGCCGTTAATGCCGACAATCGGCTTGTTCCAGCCCGCGCGAACTTCGGCTTTGGCAAAGCTGAAATCCCCATTCAGAAGGCCACGCCCTGCCAGGGACCAGCCATTTGCGGTTTGCAATTGACCGGCCAGCAAGACATCAGACGCGGTGCCCTGAAGGCCTGACGTCAGGTTGAAGTTGGGGTCAGCGGTCGAGCGGAAGACCTGACCGACGGTAGCAAGCGCACGCCAGCCATTTGCGCCATAGCGCGCCCAATTGACCCCGAATACCGCAGTCGCGCCGTCTTCGCGGCGATCCGGGGCCGGGAAACGGGACAAGGCCAACAGGTTGCCCTGATCGAATTCCTGAAAGGTGCTTTCGTCATTGGGTACGTCCTGGTCGGTCACATTCGTCCAACCGATTTGCGCAATGGGCTCTAGCACTTGCGTGGCGCCGGATTTCTCCCGGCGAGTCATCGGATATCGCAGCGTGAGCGCGGCGCGCGGGGCTGCGCGTGTCACCCGGTCGGGGTACTGGCTGTCATCCCGGATGTCGAAGATATCGACCGATGTCCCGAACCGGGCATCGGCCCTTAGACCGGACGCGAAAATCCAGCTGCGCATCCAGTCCGCATCGAATGTTGCGCGCGCGACGTCGCGGCCAACGACATCCTGATCACTGGTGCGGGTGTGATTGTGGGCCACAAAGCCCAGCCGCACTTCACCGCCGATAGAAGAGGGAAAATAGCGTTTCTGGAAATACAGGTCGAAAATCCGCGATGGGATCACTTCCTCATTTTCGCTGTCACGCAGGGATTTGTAATGGATGAAACTGGTGCGGAAGGCGGTATCGCGTTTGATCCGCTCAAGTGCGATTTCGCTGCGCAGCCGGTCAAAGTCGGGCAGGCCATAGTCGGCGAGATAGGCGTTGTCTGACGTCGTCTTCAGATCAAACAGAAGGCGGAAGTCGTTGTTCAGGTTGAAGAAACCGTTAGCAAAAAGGTATCCCCGATCCTCATTCTCTTGCAGGTCGTCGCGAGTGAAAGCGCCGTTCAACTCGATCCGTCCACGCTTGAACGCCTGGCGATAGCGATAACCAAGTGTTCTTGTTTTCCCGGAAATATAAGGGGTAAGCGTCAGGTCCCTGTGGTCGCCAAGCTTAAAGAAATACGGCACCTGCACGCCAGTTCCCAACTGCGACGTGGTGCGAATAGATGGCACAAGGAAACCAGTCGCGCGATCCAGAGTCGGGTCGGGTAGGCGCAGATAGGGGAAGTAGAAGACTGGAAAATCCAGTATTCGGAACTGTGCCCCTTCGAAATACAGCTGACGCTCCAATTGGTCATGTGTCACTTTGCGGGCGCGGATTTGCCACAGCGGCGGTTTCCCATTGGCGCAGACGTGGCAGGACGTGGCCGAGACCTTGCTGAACTGTGTGTAACGCCCCCCGGCGCGTGCGGCTTGGACCGAGGCGATCTGAACCTGCTGATCGAACACCATGCGGGCTCCGATCAGAAGACCGTTCATGATCCCGTCATCCAGCTCGGCAGAATCGGCCAGCATCGTGGTCGCGCCGCCCTGATCAATGCGCACTGGGCCTTCCAGCGACAGATTGCCTGTTTCGCGATCATATGTGATGCGCGTAGCCGTTACCTTGATGTCGCCCTGGAAGGCTTCGACATTGCCTTCAGCTACCAAGTTACGCTCGGGCGTGATAAAAATTCGGTCGGCTACCAGCAGGGCGGGCTCATCTTCTTGCGCGGTACCCTGCGCCGCATCCGCGTTGGTCTGGGATTGCGCGATTGCGCCTGCGGGCATCACCAGCGCGACGGCACCGGACAGCAGCAAACTGGTAATAAGCCGCATCAGCCGTCCTCCGCATGGAGTAAAAGGCCGAGGGACAGTAGAATGGCTGCAAAGGGCGGAGCCCAGGCCGCGACTAAGATAGGCAATTGACCGTTTTCCCCTAGAATTTGGGCAAAGTTGCGAATGAAGTAGATACCGAAGCCCAGCAGAACGGCGGTCAGAACCGCGATCCCGGTGCCGCCAAATCGGACGTGGCGCATGGTGAATGCCGCGCCTATCAGAACCATCGACATCAAGAACAGGGGCCGGGCGAGCTGTACCTGTAGCCAGACCTCGTATTGCTTGGTGGAAAATCCGGCCTCACGCAGGTCGCGGATTAGTTCCGGCAAATCGTACACCGAAACGGAGTCCTGTTCGCCAAGTGTGTCTAAGATCCGTTGGCGGGTGAGCGAGGTCGGAACCTCAAGCCGCTCATGTTCGGTGGCGTGGGTTTCAGGATTCACGCCACCTTCCAGCGACCAGATCTTTGCATTGGTCAGGATCCATGTTCCGTTTTCCAGGTCAGCCCGATCTGCCACGATCTGCTGGGTCGGAGTGCCATCTGGAGCGAAGGTAATGATCGTCACCTGATTAAGGGTAAACGTGTCCCCGTTCGATGTGTCCTTGGCGTGAATCACCGATTGACCGTTGGCTGAACCCTGCCGCAGCCACAAACCCTCGGCGCTGATCGACAGTGTTGAACCGCCATTGTTTTTGTAGGACTCAGCAAGCCGTTTATATTCTTCCGATGTTGCAGCCGCGATGGGATTCAGCATTCCAACGGCCATAGCGCCAATGATCACTGCGATCACCACAGGAGCTAACAGCGCGCGGATGCCAGATCGGCCAGTGGCGCGGGTGACGACCAGTTCCGAGCTACGGGCCAGCCCGATAAATAACGCGATCGTGGATAGGATAACGAGCAACGGCAGCATTTCGCTGATCGCGGCAGGTGTGTTCAAAAGGGTTAATTGTAGAAGCTGACCAAAGGACAGATTGGCTTCGTCAAATCGGCGCACCTGTTCGATCAGGTCGATCAGAATCATCAGCGCCAGAAATATGCTGCCGATGACCAGAAAGCTTTGAATAAATCGGCGGGCGAAGTAGCGGTCAAGGATCACGTAGGACCTCCTGCCGAAAATGCGCTCTGGCAGCCCGTGGCCAGGTGCAGACCAGAATCACCGCTGCACGCATTAGTGCGCGACGGCCTATGCCCGCTCTGTCTTGCCAAAACCTTCTCCCCCGAGCCTGTCGGATTTTTTCCGGGACTGTAATGCAATTGCGAGCCGGGGAAAACTGCTATCTGGTCAAGCCGCGCGGCGCGGGCTAGGTCTTGGTGAACTGATTTTGAGGAGTTTGCAATGAGCAGTCTTGTACCGATCCTTTTCCAGGCCCCCGATATGGATGCGATGGCGCAAGCCGAAGGGCGTGTGGCCATTATCATACCGTCCGACGGCAAGATGAATCCTGCTGCGCGGCGTGCAAACCGTCTGACCCGCGGCGCCGTTGCGCGGCTTGTCGAAAGCGAGCGTTTCGAAAAGGTAAAATCCGGTGACGTGATCTCGATGGCATGGCCCGGCGGCATGACGGCCGAGGCGCTGGACGTTCTGGTTCTGCCACGCCGTCCGGAACCAGCCGAAGCGCGAAAGGCCGGTGCCGCGCTGGCAAAACTTGCGGGCAGCAAGGATCTGCTGGTGATGGCCGGCAATCAGGTCAAGGCCGAGGATTTGGCTATGGGCATCGCGCTGCGTAGCTATGACTTTGACGCGCACAAAACCAAGGAATCTGACAAGGCCGGTTCGGTTACCATAAGCCACCAGAAGGCCGATGAGGTCGGGGCCGCGTTTGAGCCGCTCTACGCCGTAGCTGACGGCGTGCGGATGACCCGCGATCTGACCAACGAACCTGCTAACGTCCTGACCACCACCGAATTCGCTGATCGTCTGGACGAGATGAAAGCACTGGGCCTTGAGGTCGAAGTGCTGGAAGAGGACAAGCTGGCCGAGTTGGGCATGCGCACTTTGCTGAGTGTCGGGCAGGGGTCTGTCAGCCCGTCAAAGGTTGTGGTGATGCAGTGGAACGGCGGCGACAAGGATGACGCGCCGCTGGCTCTGGTCGGCAAAGGTGTCGTGTTCGACACCGGTGGCATCTCGCTGAAACCGGCGGGCGGTATGGAAGACATGACCATGGACATGGGCGGAGCGGGCGTCGTTGCCGGCACCATGCGCGCATTGGCCAAACGTAAGGCCAAGGCCAACGTTGTCGGTCTGGTCGGTCTGGTTGAAAACATGCCTTCGGGCAATGCAACCCGGCCAGGCGACGTTGTTAAGTCCATGAAGGGCGACACGGTCGAGATCATCAACACCGATGCCGAGGGTCGCTTGGTTCTGTGCGACGTGATGTGGTACGCGCAGGAGCGTTTTCAGCCGGTGGGAATGGTCGATCTGGCCACCCTGACAGGTGCGATCATAATCGGGCTGGGTCATGAGAATGCCGGTGTCTTCTCGAACAATGACACATTCTGCAATGCATTCCTGAAAGCGGCAGGCGCCGAGGATGAAGGTGCGTGGCGGATGCCTTTGGGCGAGGCTTACGACAAACAACTCAAGTCGCGGATTGCTGACATGAAGAACGTCGGTGGACGCCCGGCTGGCTCGATCACTGCTGCCCAGTTCCTGCAACGTTTTGTCAAAGAAGACACGCCGTGGATTCACCTGGATATCGCCGGTGTGGCTTCGGTCTCATCCGAGACGTCCTACGCCCCCAAAGGCGCGACTGGCTGGGGCGTTCGCGCGCTCAGCCGTTTTGTGCAGGACAATTTCGAGTAAGCTGATGGGTGCCGTCTATTTCTATCACCTGACCCGCCAGCCGCTTGAGCACACCTTGCCGGTGCTGCTGGACAAGGCGCGGCAGGCCGGGTGGAAGATCGCCGTGCGGGGCACTGATCCCGCACGGTTGGACTGGCTTGACGAAAAATTGTGGTTGGGACCCGAAGAAGGATTCCTGCCACATGGTCGGGCAGGCGGCCCGCACGATGCTGCGCAGCCGATCCTGCTGACGACCGAGGCGCAGGCCGCCAATGACCCGTCCTGTGTCATGGCGGTGGACGGCGCGCCGGTCGACCCTGATGAGATCAAGAAGCTGGACCGTGTCTGCATCTTGTTTGACGGTAATGATAGCCACGCCGTTCAGCAGGCACGGGGACAGTGGAAAGCTCTGACGGGCGCGGGATGTTCCGCCCAATACTGGTCGGAGGAATCCGGACGCTGGGAAAAAAAGGCCGAGGCCTGAGGCACAATTCGCCGACCGACGTCACACTGATCAATTGCGCACGAGTGTATGACTGGGAAGGGCTCAATGACCGTTTTGAGCCCAAAACGGTCGCGCTTTCTGGATGGGACCTCTTTGCTCTGACTACCGGGCTGACATTGCTCTCTCTACAAGCTAGTTTCCAACAAGCGGGGAGAGAAACATGGAAAAGAGGCTTGCTGCGGTGCTGGCGGCTGATGTCGCCGGATACTCGGCGTTGATGGATCAGGATAGGGACGGCACACTCAAAGCGCTCAAGGCTTTCCGTGAGGATCATCTAATACCCGCTTTGGCAGCCCATGATGGACGACTGATCAAAAGCATGGGCGACGGATGGATTGTTGAGTTTCGCTCCGCATCAGCCGCGACAGAATGCGCGATTGCTGTTCAGGTTGCTGAGCGACCGCAGGAAATCCAAATCCGCATCGGCATACATACCGGGGAAGTCGTTTCGGAAGGCGATGACATATTCGGTGACGGTATCAACATAGCTGCCCGTCTCGAGGCATTAGCGGAACCCGGGCAAATATTGATTTCAGACACCGCACATAACAGCCTAGACAGGAATGCTGCCGCCTCGTTCTCTGGCGGCCAGCACGCCGAACTGAAGAACATTGCCCGCCCCGTTGGCGTGTGGCAGTGGCCTGTCGGTTCGGCGGCTACAAGTCCAACTGTCAAATCGGAGAAACCCGGTATTGCTGTGCTGCCGTTTGACAATATGTCGGGCGACACTGAACAAGAGTTTTTCGCCGATGGAATTACCGAGGACATCATAACAGAGTTGTCTCGGTTTCGTTGGTTGATGGTCGTGGCGCGAAACTCGTCTTTTACATTCAAAGGAAAGAGCACTGACATTCGCGAAGTTGGGCAGGCGCTCGGCGTGCGATATGTGCTTGAAGGGTCTGTGAGGCGCGCAGGCCAGCGTCTGCGGATAACAGGACAGTTAATTGATGCAGAGAATGGCAGCCATATTTGGGCCGATCGTTTCGATGGGATGCTGGACGATGTTTTTGACCTTCAAGATCAGGTCACACAGGACGTTGTCACGGCAATCGAACCGTCCGTTCGCCATGCCGAGACGGTTCGCGCTCGGGCTAAACCGACAGAAAACCTCGACGCGTATGAACTTTACCTCCAGGCTCAGTCACATTTTCACCTGCTGACCGACCAAGACAACCGTGAGGCCATTCGCCTTACACGTCTGGCGTTGGAGCGCGATCCTGATTATTCGTCGGCAGCTGGATTGCTTGCGTGGCTGCATATCCAAAGGATGGTGCAGGGGCTGAAACCGATTGACGAAGGGCCGAAGGCCGCCGTAGCCGCAGCAGAACGTGTATTGTTAAGTGATCGAGCGGATGGAATTGCGTTGGCTTACGCCGCACACTCGATCTCTATGCTTGCACAAGACTTGCCGCGAGCTCGCGCAGTTTTTAAACAAGCACTAGCCGAAAATCCAAATGCTGCGACTGTTCACATGCTCGCTGGCATAAACCTGAATTTTCTCGACAGACCCGAAGAAGCCCTGGAACACGCGACACACTCGATCAATTTAAGCCCAAAAGATCCGATGCGGCACGCAGCCTATGTCGGGCAAGCCTCCGCATTTTTCCAACTTGGGCGTTACGCCGAAGCTGTAGAGGCCAATCGAAACGCCTTGGCCATTAGGGCGAAATTCGTGATTACGCATCTCATGCTCATCGCATCCTTGGCTCAAAACGGAGACCTTGAGTCAGCAACGGCTGCGGTATCTGAACTGAAGGAACTTCGTCCAGATCTCGACATTAAAGAACAAACGAAACTCCCCATATTCAGCGTTCCCGAATGCTCGGAGCAATGGCGGGATGGATGGCTAAAAGCTGGCCTTCCAATCTGAGAAAGCAAAATCAAGCAGGCGATCCAATCCAACGGCTTCTTCCGCAAACCGGCCATTGGAAATGTCTTTCCCTTCGAAAACAACTGCTAGAATACCCGTTTTATGGTGGCATACAGTGCCGTGGGATACTGCTGACATTTCTCCACTCTTGGGATTGGACCGGCGCAAAACTGTATACCTGTTGCACTTGAATTGAACGCGTTCGCCCTTGCTCTGGCAATTCCCTGCTTTAGGGTGCGCAGCGTTGCGAGCGGAAGGAATTTGAGATGAAAAAGAACCCATTGGGGCGCACTGGTATTGAAGTGACGGATTTGTGCCTTGGCACCATGACATTCGGCACGCAGACCTCTGAGGCGGATGCGCATACGCAGATCGACATGGCACTGGAAGCCGGGCTCAATTTTATTGACGCGGCTGAGATGTACCCGGTGAACCCGATCTCTAAAGAAACCGTGGGTCGGACTGAGGAAATTCTGGGCAATTGGATCGCGGCAAACCCTGCTCGGCGAGGGGAGTACGTTCTGGCGACCAAGCATTCGGGTGCTGGCTTTACCCATGCCCGTGACGGGGCACCGATCTCCGCACGAACGATCCCCGAGGCGATCGAGGGATCTCTGCGTCGGTTGCAAACGGATTGCATAGATCTGTATCAATTTCACTGGCCCAATCGCGGCAGCTACATGTTTCGGCAGAACTGGGAATATGCGCCTACCGGTCACAACACCGACGAAGTGTTGAGAAATATGCAGGAATGCCTTGAAGCCCTGCAAAAGCAGGTCGACAAGGGCAATATCCGGGCATTCGGCCTGTCGAATGAAAGCGCATGGGGCACCGCGCAATGGCTTCGATTGGCCGAGGAGACTGGCGCGCCGCGGGTCGTTTCGGTTCAAAATGAGTATTCGCTGCTTTGCCGCCATTTCGACACCGACATGGCCGAGTTAAGCGTGCACGAAGACGTCGGCTTGATGGCATTTTCTCCGCTGGGGGCGGGGTTTCTGACCGGCAAGTATCAGGACGGAGCGGTTCCCAAGGGTTCGCGCATGGATCTGGTTCCGACCATGGGCGGGCGCAAATACGAACGTGTGTTTGGGGCCGTGGATGCCTACCTGGAAATCGCGCAGCGGCACGGACTGGACCCGGTGCATATGGCGCTGGCGTGGTGTCGGACGCGGCCGTTCATGATGTCCGCCATTTTTGGCGCGACCACAGTTTCGCAGCTGGCGCATATTCTGGACGGCAAGGACCTGCAATTGGGGGATGACGTCCTTAAGGACATCAGCACGGCGCATCGCGCGCATCCGATGCCCTTCTAGGGGTTCTGCGCCCGACCCGCTTTGCGTGCCCCCTGGGGGGTAGCCAGATGAATGGGGGCGGTCAGTGATGTGTGGGCTGGATTCTGTCCTGACGTAGGTCTCTCGCCGACTGACCATGGGCGGTGCGGAAGGCACGGGCAAAGCTGGATTGTGAGGCAAATCCCGTAGCGAGTGCTACGTCCATCAGGGGCATGTCAGTGTCGGTGACCAGACGGCGGGCTTCGGCCAGGCGCAGTTGCAGATAGTGGTCCTGTGGCGTCGTATTCAGGCGCAGGCGGAACTGTTGCTGCAGGGTACGGGGGCTTGTGCCCAAGGTATCGGCAATGTCGGCCAAGGGCAGAGGGTCCTCCAGTGACCTTTCCATTAGCGAGTTTGCCTTTGCTGTCAGCGCCGTGTGGCGGTGCGGCGCGCCTGTACGGCTTTGCGGTTTCGAGGGTTCGGGCGCACCTTCGTAAAGGAACAGGCCGGACACACGAGCGGCAAAACCTGCGCCGTGGCGCGCGGCGATGATGTGCAGCATCATCTCGACTGCCGGGATCGCGCCGCCAGATGTGAGGCGGTTGTCTGACACGGTGAACCGGTCAGGGCGAACATCAACTTCGGGGAAGCGGTTCGCGAAATTTTCCAGATCTTCCCAGTGTGTCGTAGCCGAGTGACCGTTAAGAAGGCCGGCTTCTGCCAGCAGCCACGGGCCACCGTCGATGCCGGCCATAGTGGCTCCGGTGGCTGCAATCCGGCGTAGACCTGCCAGCAGGCTGGGTGTGGCGTGGCGGGCAAGCTGGAACCCGGCAACGACGATCATCAGGTCGCAGCTCTGTAGTCGTGCCAGTGGAATACCCGGAACATTCAAGGCGCTGGTCAGCATCGCTGGTTCGGAAGTGGCCGTCACATAATCCCAGTCAAAGGCCGGGCGGTCTGCCAGACGGTTGGCGGCGCGCATCGGATCAACGGCCGAGGCAAAGCTGAGCGTGTTGCATTCATCCAGAACCAGTACGGCCGTTTTCAGGGCGCGATGTTCGGGCTGCAATATGTTTTTTGCGGATTTCATCAAGTTCGATTCGCATTCTGGCAAGTTGTTTCCACAAGGCTGCGTCAGAGTTGCGGGTAACGCAAATCGGAATCCGGGGAGAAGCCTGAGGATAACTTGGGTCAAAACCGGGTATAAGTTGGGGAAAACACCATGCCACTGGAAATGAACCGCGAAGTCTTCATCACCTGTGCCGTCACCGGCTCGGGCGGAACGCAGGATCGCAGCCCGCATGTACCACGTTCACCGAAGCAGATTGCAGAAAGTGCGATCGCGGCGGCCAAAGCCGGCGCGGCTATCGTGCATTGTCACGTACGCGACCCCGAAACCGGCGCGCCCAGCCGCCGGTTGGACCTGTACCGCGAGGTAACCGACCGCATTCGCGAGGCCGAAGTAGACGTGGTGCTGAACCTGACAGCAGGTATGGGCGGTGACATGATCTTTGGCCCGACAGAATCTCCTTTGCCGTTGAACGAGGAAGGTACCGACATGATCGGCGCAGCCGCGCGGGTCGAGCATGTGGCCGAGTGTCTGCCCGAGATCTGTACCTTGGACTGCGGTACTATGAACTTTGCCGAGGCAGACTATGTCATGACCAACACGCCGGGAATGTTGCAGGCGATGGGGCGGATGATGACACATTTGGGCGTGAAGCCCGAGATCGAAGCCTTTGACACCGGCCATCTTTGGTATGCCAAGCAATTGGTGAAGGACGGCATTCTGGATAGCCCGGCTCTGGTTCAGTTGTGCATGGGCGTGCCGTGGGGCGCACCGGATGATCTCAACACCTTCATGGCCATGGTCAACAATGTCCCGGATGACTGGACGTTTAGCGCGTTCGCGCTGGGACGAAACCAGATGGCCTATGCGTCGGCTTCGGTGCTGGCTGGCGGGAACGTGCGCGTCGGGTTGGAAGACAACCTGTGGCTCGACAAAGGCGTTCTGGCGGAAAACTGGCAACTGGTCGAGCGCGCGAACACCATCGTTTCCAACATGGGTGCGCGGGTGATCGGTGCGCAGGAAGTGCGTGAGAAGCTGGGGCTGGTGAAGCGGGCGCCGAAGGGTTGAAGCTTTCCCTTGTATAGTTTCGCAAAGCCAAGACACCGGGGCATCAACTGAAGGAATGACTTGTGAAAGTGATGTCGCGGTGTTTGGTGCTTGTCGGAGCAGGATTTCTAGCGGCTTGTCTTCCAACGGATGACAAGGCGGAGGCTGATCCAGCCCAGAATCAACGGCAGGCTTGCGAGGACAAAGGCGGAACTTACGAGGTTGCGGGCAAAGCCCAGCAGTATGTGTGCATCCTGCCGTTGGCAGATGCGGGCAAGACCTGTGAAACCGGTTCGGACTGTGACGGCTTTTGCCTGTCCGAGACCAAACAATGCAGCGCGGTCACGCCGCAGTTCGGGTGCATTCCGCATCTGGATGAGACGGGGCGCGAGCTGGTGATTTGTATCGACTAGGAAAAGATATGACAAAAACAGCAGCTATCATCGGTGGTGGTGTGATCGGCGGCGGATGGGCCGCCCGGTTTCTGCTTAACGGCTGGGATGTCCGGGTGTTCGATCCGGACCCAGAGGCCGAGCGTAAGATCGGCGAGGTTCTGGACAATGCACGGCGGTCTCTGCCGGGGCTGAGTGACGTGCCATTGCCGGCTGAAGGCACGCTGACCTTCCATGATGAGATGGCAGACGCTGTACAGGGGGCCACATGGATTCAGGAAAGCGTACCTGAGCGGCTGGACCTGAAGCTGAAGGTCTATAAAGGCTTGCAAGAGGCATGTGATGCGGAAGCGATCATCGGCTCTTCGACCAGCGGGTTTAAGCCATCCGAATTGCAGGAAGCGGCGCTGCGTCCCGAACAGATCCTTGTGACGCACCCGTTCAATCCGGTCTACCTGCTGCCTTTGATCGAGCTTGTGCCCACCGAGAAGAACCCGCCTGAAATGGTGGTGCATGCGCAAGAGTTATTGAAATCGGTCGGGTTCTTCCCGCTGCACGTCAAAAAAGAAATCGATGCGCATATTGCTGACCGGTTCCTCGAAGCTGTTTGGCGTGAGGCGCTGTGGCTGGTCAAAGACGGTATCGCAACCACCGAAGAAATCGACGAAGCGATCCGCATGGGCTTTGGTATCCGCTGGGCGCAGATGGGTCTGTTCGAGACCTATCGCGTCGCCGGCGGTGAGGCCGGGATGCGGCATTTCATGGCGCAGTTTGGTCCGGCACTAAAATGGCCGTGGACCAAGTTGATGGACGTGCCCGAGTTTACCGACGAATTGGTCGACATGATTGCGGATCAGTCGGACGCACAATCCGGAATGCACTCGATCCGCGAACTGGAGCGTATCCGCGACAATAACCTTGTTGGCATGATGCGGGCGCTCAAGGCGCAGAACTATGGGGCCGGTGCTGTTCTGAACCAACATGACGCCGCGTTGAAACCGGGTGCTTTGCCAACGATGGAGCAGGCCGATCTGAGCCAGCCGATCCTGACACTGGCGCGTGCAGTGCCGTTGGATTGGACGGATTATAATGGCCACATGAACGAGGCCCGGTACCTTGAAGCCTTCGCCGCCGCGACCGACCGCTTCATGGAAATCATGGGTTGCGATGCGGATTACATCGCCTCTGGAGGCAGCTATTTTACCGCTGAAAACCACATCCGTTACGTCGATGAAGTAAAGGCTGGCGCGAAGATCGAAGTGCGCACGCAGATGCTGTTGGGGCAGGGCAAGAAACTGCACGTGTTCCACTCTATGTATGAAGGCGAAAAGTTGTTGGCCACGGGTGAAAGCTTTTTGCTGCATGTCAGCCTGGAAACCCGCCGCCCAAGCGTACCTTCAGCCGAGATCGAAGCCGCCATGGCTCGGATCACTGAGGCGCAGGCTGGATTGCCCTATCCGGAAGGTGCGGGTGCAGCGATCCGGAAACCGGCATGAGTGGGCGCGTTCTAATCACGGCCGGCGCGTCAGGCGTTGGTCGCGCCATGGCCGAAGCCTTCGACAATGCCGGTGCAAATGTCTGGGTGGCCGATGTCGACCCGTTAGCCCTTGCAGAGTGCCCGGCCCATTGGCAGCGCTCTGAGGTGAATGTCGCGGATGAGGATGCCGTGACTGCCTTGTTCAATGACATCGAGGCACAATGGGGCGGGTTGGATACCCTGTGCGCAAATGCCGGGATAGCGGGGCCGACGGCCTCGGTCGAAGATGTTGAGCTGGGCGATTGGCGCATGTGTCTTTCGGTGAACCTGGAAGGGGCCTTTTTGTGCGCCAAATACGCGTCTCCAATTCTGAAACGACAAGGCAGCGGCGCGGTGGTCATTACGTCTTCGACTGCGGGACAATACGGTTATCCCAATCGCGCGCCCTATGCGGCGGCGAAATGGGGGATGATCGGGCTGGCTAAAACGCTGGCGATGGAGCTAGGCACACACGGGGTGCGATGCAATGTCATTTGCCCAGGCGCGGTTGAAGGCCCGCGGATGGAAGGCGTCCTGCAGCGCGAGGCCGATGCCAAAGGCATGACACGGGATCAGGTCTATGAGGGATACGCCTCGGGCACCTCAATGGGCCGCTTTGTCGAAGGGCACGACATTGCCAATATGGCTGTATTCCTCGCATCGGATTCAGCCCGATTGGTGTCGGGGCAGGTGATTGCCGTCGACGGGCATACGGTCAACCCCGACCCAAAGGTTTAACCCTGATTGGGGCCGCGAATCTGGCGGATGCTCTGCCGGACTGCCTGCCAGTCACGTGCTTGCTGCATATTCCCGGCTGCCTTGCATTCGCGCATTTTCTGCGCTGCTTCGGCCTCTGCCTGATCTCCATGCGCCGTATAAAGCGCCCGTGCATATTGAGCGGTTTTTAGTGCGTCCATTCCTATGGTCCTCCGTCTGTGATCGGATCGCTCGAAGGTTCGCGCCAAGTGACGATATCACAGGTTGGCGGCTTGCGCATCCATGGGACCGTTATCAGGCGGAAATCGTTGACCGCAGCTGCCTGAGATGTTCGGGAAAATCTCGTGCCGTTACATCCGCTTCGCGCACCAAGGTATCGAAATGACGGGTAAAAGTTTCAATTCTGTCGCGGTCCCGAAAGGCCATATAGTGGCTGCCTGCGTAAAATACGCACAGCAACGGGCCGAAAATCGTGACTGGTGCAGAATAAAGTCGCTTGGCGTCGAAAAGATAGATGCGCATACGGGGATAGAGTTGATCACTCAGGTCTAACAGGTGGTCGATCTGGTCTATCCGGATTTTTGGGCACAAGCCTTCGTAGTAGCCCGTCGCGCGGGCAAAACTGTCGATCTCATACAGTGGCATGGCGATTTCATAGTCCGATTGCGCGCTACGCATCCAAGTCAGCCTGTCTGCCGACGCGCCGATGGCCTGATCTGCTGTGCGTCCCAGATGCGGGGCGTATTCCCATTCCAGCACAGCTCGGGTCTTCAACATGTCAGGCAGAGTGGCCGGTACATAGCGAACCTTGTAGCCTGCAGCCTCTTTGTGCCATTCGAAAATCCGTTCGTCGACCAACGCGCGCGGCGCTTTTGTCATACTTAGAGAGCTTGCCAAAAGCTCGGCCGCGCTTTCGGGCCGGTCCGACAGGCTCAGCAACCAATCCGCCGAAACGCCAAGCGCCGATGCGCAACTGCCAACGACATGCGCGTTCGGCAGGCGGGCGCCTTCGCCGGTCAAAAGCTGCGAAACGGTTGACCGATCCACACCTATGCTTCGGGCCAGCGCACTTTGCGTGACGTGCTGCTCTTCCATGGCGCGCGCAAGGCGTAGTCGAAACTGCGCAGCTCGGTCTCTTTTGTCGATCTTATCCTGCATGTGATGATAAATATCACGTATGATGAGTTTTGTTAATCATATTCAGAATTTTCAATCCTGCCTGTGATCCGTAATTCTTAAAGCATAACAATAATATGGGTGACGGAATGGAAACACGACGAAGATCGGTCGTGAAAGCTGTGGTGTGGAATGCGATGGGCCTGGTCATGATGACCTTGGTTGGTTTGATCGCGACAGGCTCTGCCGCAGTTGGTGGGACTCTGGCAATTGTGAACACGGGCATCGGCCTGACGATGTACGTGATTTACGAACGTGTCTGGGCTGGTATCACATGGGGCCGAAATGTCTGAGCGGCCAGGTCTCGAGTGGGGCACCTTTGCCCTTATAGTTGCGTGCTATGCAGCTTGGCTTGCTGTGATCTTCATGTTCCCGGTTTGGTTGGCCATTCCCGCAATGGGATTGGTCGCGGCGCTGCACTCATCGCTGACCCATGAGGCGCTGCATGGACATCCTTTTCGTACCCGTTGGCTGAACGAGGCATTGCTGGCGCTGCCGTTGACTTTGTTCATCCCATATAACCGGTTCCGCGACCTGCATCTGGCGCATCACAGGGATTCGACCCTGACTGATCCGTATGACGACCCCGAGTCGAACTATCTGGACCCCAAGGTTTGGAATACGCTCAAAGGCTGGCAGAAGCGGTTACTGATGGCGAACAATACGTTGCTTGGTCGTATTGTGTTGGGCCCGGCGATTGGTCAATACACCTTCCTTCGGGATGAGCTGCGCGGCGCTAAACGCGGAGACAAAGACATATTACTGGCCTGGGGGCTGCACCTGATCGGAGCCGCAGTGGTTTTGTGGATAGTCGCGCAATCGCCAATGCCGCTGTGGGCCTTTGTTCTGTCAGCTTACATTGGGTTGGGTTTGGTCAAGATCCGGACGTTTCTCGAACACAGGGCGCATGAAGACTCGGGTGCGCGCACCGTCATAGTCGAAGATCGCGGATTGCTATCTTTCTTGTTTTTAAACAACAATCTGCACGTCGTTCATCACATGAATCCCGGTGCGCCCTGGTACCGATTGCCCGCTCTTTATCGGGATGGAAGAGATCGGTATCAGTCAACGAACGAGGCCTATGTCTATCGGTCCTATGGCCAGATTTTCCGCTCGTACTTTTGGCGCGCGAAGGACCCAGTGGCGCATCCGCTCTGGCCAAAGGGCTGATTTGCCGACACAAGGGAATTCATGAGTTTGTGGATTCCCGTCACCATCGCCGCCGCGGCATTTCAGACCGTGCGGTTCATGCTGCAAAAATCGCTGAGCACCGTGAAACTTACGGCTGCCGGTGCGACTTTTGCCCGATTTGCCTATTCCATGCCTTTGGCCGTTCTCGCGTTGATCGTGGCAATGAAAGTAACCGGTTACAGCCTGCCAGTCCTGACCGGAAGATTCTGGCTGTTTGCAGTGATCGGCGGGACGACGCAGATTTTGGCGACAATTTGTGTCGTGGCCTTGTTCAAACAGCGTAATTTCGCCGTCGGCATTACATTCAAGAAGACCGAGGTTATCCAGACCGCCATCGTCGGATTTCTTGTCTTGGGTGATCAGGTGTCATCGGGCGCATTGTTTGCGATAATTCTGGGACTGGTGGCTGTCCTGCTACTGTCAAAAAATCCTGGCGGGGAAGGGGTTTGGTGGGCACATCTCACCAACCGGGCATCGCGCCTTGGGTTGGGTTCTGGTGTTCTGTTCGCCTTCTCATCCGTCAGTTATCGCGGTGCGTCTTTGGAGTTGGGAGACATTGATGCGTGGTATCGGGCGCTGATCACACTGGCTGTGGTCGTATCGTACCAATTCCTGAGCATGGGATTGTGGTTGTTGTGGCGCGACCGGGCTGAGTTGCGCGCGGTTTGGGACACTCGTCGAACCGGCGTCTTTGTCGGCCTCACCAGCCTGAGCGGTTCGTTCTGCTGGTTTTTTGCCTTCACACTGCAAAACGCGGCCTATGTCAAAGCACTGGGCCAGGTCGAACTGATCTTCAGCCTGTTCGCCTCGATCTTGTTTTTCCGCGAAAAAATCACCCGGCGGGAAGTCGCCGGGATGACGTTGCTTGGTGCCTCGATACTGGCGTTGGTGCTTACGATTTAGCCTGCGCGGCGCTCGTCAAAGCTGAGGGCGATGAAGCTGGGCATGTGATCGCCCATGCCGACAACAGCAGGGCCTTTGTCGTCTCTGCGGCCACGGCCCTTGGGTTCCTTGTCCTTCTTGCGGTCGCTCTTCCTGGTTTCGCTTTTCTTAGCGTCAGTCGGTTTGGCTTTCCGCTCGGGCTTTGGCGCGTCTTCTTTGGCTTTGGGTTCTTCGGACTGAACCGGGTTGTCGAGCCTGGGAATTTCTTTTTGGATCAGCTTTTCAATTGCGGCCAGGGCTTTTTCATCTCGTCCTGAACAGATTGTAATTGCTTTGCCATCGCGTCCGGCGCGACCTGTACGGCCAATGCGGTGCACGTAATCTTCAGGGTGCCCGGGAACGTCGAAATTGAACACATGACTTACCGATGGCACATCAAGGCCGCGCGCGGCCACATCTGAGGCGACCAGCAGGCGCAAGGAACCGTCGCGGAAACCATCAAGAGTTTTCATCCGCTGTGATTGGTCCAGATCACCGTGGATCGCTGCAGCGTCATATCCGTATTTTTTCAACGACTTCGCGCAGATATCTACATCGGTTTTGCGATTGCAGAAGATGATTGCGTTGGTGCATTTTTCACCTTCGGCATCGATCAGCGCACGCAGAACCTTTCGCTTGGCGCTGGCCTCGCGATCGCGGCGACCGCCTTTGAACAACACGACACCCTGTTCGATAGTCTCAGACGCTGTAGCTTGGCGCGCAACCTCGACCCGCGTGGGAGCAGACAGGAACGTGTCTGTGATCCGCTCAATCTCTGGTGCCATAGTGGCCGAGAAGAACAGGGTTTGGCGTGTGAACGGTGTCAGCGAGAAGATGCGTTCGATATCGGGGATGAACCCCATGTCGAGCATCCTGTCCGCTTCATCTACAACCATGATCTGAACGCCGGTCAACAGCAGCTTGCCGCGCTCGAAATGGTCCAGCAGACGACCCGGTGTGGCGATCAGAACGTCAACGCCCCGGTCAATCAACGCGTCCTGCTCTTTGAAGCTGACGCCGCCAATCAACAGCGCTTTGGTCAGTTTCAAGTGTTTTGCGTACGTGTCAAAATTCTCAGCCACCTGCGCGGCCAGCTCCCGCGTCGGGCACAGCACCAGCGAACGCGGCATGCGCGCACGAGCGCGCCCACGGGCCAGCAAGGTGATCATCGGCAGCGTGAAACTTGCAGTCTTGCCGGTCCCTGTCTGAGCAATGCCCAGTACATCGCGTCCTTCCAAGGCCGCAGGTATCGCGCCTTCCTGGATTGGGGTAGGGGATTCGTATCCGGCTTCCTCAATGGCTTTGAGGACCTTTGGGTTCAGGTTCAGTTCGTTAAATTTTGTCATGTATGTCCGGTTCATGCGGACACTAGACCTGGCCCGCGCGTCAATGGAATGCCGGGCCCGGATGGCCATGCGCTGTCAGGCACATTTCGGCTTTGCGCGGACATAACAAAATCATGAGGCAGGGTCAAATGAAGAGGTTTTAACCTGACGTCGCCAGTACCTGTTGCAGGTTTTTCGCAACAATTCAGCAGCTTCCGGGAAAGTGTTTCGCAATTTTCGCGTCCAGATCCAGCGGTCTGTGCCGTATCAGCCCGTGCTCTTCCAGCCGCGCCCGCACATCAGGATCAGCGCCGCTGATTTCATCGTAGAAGGCGCGCAGGCCTTCCATACCTTGTTCCGCCTCAATCCAGTTGAATAGCTCGTTCTTGTTCAATCCACCCAGTTCGCGGGCAACATTGGGGGACATGCCGGGTTGGTAAGATCCTCGCTCCATCCGGAATTGATAGTGAGCCAGCCAGTGCTCCCAATCCGGTGCGTGGCGATGGCACAGCTCCAACGCAGGTAGCTCGAACTTGCAAGGCAAAGGCTCTTTGTTCTGAAACAGGTTGTGGATTCGAAAGTTCAGTTTTTCCATGCCCGTACGGGCAAAGAGTTTACCCTGAACATGGCTAAGGAACCCGCCAAGAACAAAGCCGCCGTAATTGGGGTAGATCGATTGTACCGTGGCTGAACGATCCGGGCCGCTGGGGATGTATGCTTTGTACAGATCTTCTCCGCCCGCCATTTCCTCCATCGGTCGAACGCGGACGGCAGGAGTGTCCGAAGGAACGGATTGCAACTGTTCTCGGATCGGATTTGAGGACCACAGGAATTCATCCACGTCGATATGGGCCAACCAGTCCAGATCGGTGTTGCGGTACGCAAATGTTGCATGTAGCGTCTGGCGGACCTGGTGACGTTCCGGGCGGTCGCGTTTGCGTTTCTCCCAAAAGGCATCATCGCAGATCCGCGCTCTGATTTTTGGGTGTTTCCTGAGGGCCAGGTGCGCCTCACGATTGGGTTCGTCCAGGTAGATGTACAGATAATCCGCACCCAGATCGAGGTGATGGGCCGCGAACCTGAGTATGTCGCGGGTCGATCCGCGAACCATTGAGACGATACCCCAGGTCGTCATTTTCGCGTTTCCCGACGCGCTTCGCGCGCCTCACGCATCTTGGCCAATCGGCGGAACACTGTGCCGGGATCGCGGTTCAAAGCGCTGAAAAGATGGTTGGCGAGCGGGGCGATCGTCTCGTCGGTCAGTGCCTGTGTCCAGACCGGTGTCAGAATGTTGATATCCAGCCCTCCTGTCTCGAACGAGAAACCATCCATTTCCATCGGTAGTTCAGCATCTGCCTTGCGCCTTAGCGGGTATGGCAGATCCGGCGCGCGACCAGAGAAAAGACGTTCGAATTCGTACAGCTTCATTAGGCCGAACAGCATGCGGATCGCGTGCCCAACTTCACGTTGAGTTCGCGTGGTACCATGATCGGCAAATGTTTGAATGGAAGACACCTGCCAACGCAGATCAAGATGGTGCAGCAGATGATCCGATTGCTCGGCCCAAAGTCGACAAAAAAGGGCAGGGGCGTGACTGGGCCAGGATCGTTTGCGAAGGTTCGAAATCAGCTGCGCATTCAGAAAGGCCAACTCAGATTTCCCGACGAATTCCTGCGCGATCTGTCGGCGTTTGCGCGCCCAGGGTGTATCCGCTTCGCCGGGCTGCGAGCGCGTAGCGCTTTCGGGGACAATCTGGCGCGTCAACGGGGCCAGATCGGCGTCTTCCGCCGGGATTACCTCGTCCGAAAACTCGAAAGGCGCGCGTCGCCTTTCGAACCTTTTTTGTAGGGCGGGCAGGCCACCCGAATACGTCAGATCATCATCCATTCGGACTTTCTGCCCGTGCCATCACACCATCATTTCTTTCGTGGCCGTCAGGTTCAGCTCAGGGTAGTCGCGGACGACCCGGTCGATGTCCCACTGAAGGCGCGTAAGGTAAACGATATCGCCGTCGTGATCGTGGGCGATGTGCTGCTTGTTGGCGTTGACGAATTTGTCGACCGCGACCTTATCGCCGCTGACCCAGCGGGCGGATGTGAACTGCGATGCCTCAAAGCGCACGGGCAGGCCGTATTCCATCTCAATCCGGCTGGCCAGCACTTCGAACTGCAGCGCACCAACGACACCGACAATAAAGCCGGAGCCAATCGAAGGCTTGAACACCTTGGCCGCACCTTCTTCGGCGAATTGCATCAGGGCCTTTTCCAGATGCTTGGCCTTCATCGGGTCGCCCGGCCGCACGGTTTGCAGCAGCTCTGGCGCGAATGAAGGGATGCCGGTCACGCGGATCGCCTCACCTTCGGTCAGTGTATCACCGATGCGCAGTTGGCCGTGGTTCGGGATGCCGATGATATCACCGGCCCAGGCCTCTTCGGCCAGTTCCCGGTCAGAGGCCAGGAAAAGAACCGGGTTCGAAATCGCCATTGGCTTTTTTGAGCGCACATGGGTCAGCTTCATCCCGCGTTTGAAGTGTCCGCTTGCCATGCGGACAAAGGCCACACGGTCGCGGTGTTTGGGGTCCATATTGGCCTGAACCTTAAAGACAAATCCGGCGACTTTCTTTTCGTCAGGTGCGATCTGACGCGGTTCGGCAGACTGGATTTGCGGCTGCGGGCCATAGGCACCGATGCCCTCCATCAGTTCTTTCACGCCAAACGAGTTAATGGCCGAGCCGAACCAAATCGGAGTCATATGCCCTTCAAGTACCGCTTGCGGATCAAGCTTGGGCAACAGCTCGCGTGCCATCTCGACCTCTTCCAGCAGCTTGTCCAGCAGGTGCTCGGGTACGTGTTCCGCCAGTTTCGGGTCATCCAACCCGTTGATCTCGATGCTTTCAGCCACTTTGTTACGGTCGGCGCGGTCCATCAGTTCCAGCCGGTCGCGCAGCATGTCGTAGCAGCCGATGAAATCGCGACCTACGCCGATTGGCCATGCAGCAGGGGTAACGTCGATCGCCAGCATTTCCTGAATTTCGTCGATGATCTCGAACGTATCGCGGCTTTCGCGGTCCATCTTGTTACAGAAGGTCAGGATCGGAAGGTCACGCAGGCGGCAGACTTCGAACAGCTTCTGCGTCTGGCTTTCCACACCTTTTGCGCCGTCGATGACCATTACGGCAGCATCTACGGCGGTTAGCGTGCGATAGGTATCTTCCGAGAAATCGCTGTGGCCGGGCGTATCCACCAGATTGAACCGGAAGTTGTCGTAGTCAAACGACATTGCCGAGGCGGAAACCGAGATACCGCGGTCCTTCTCCATTTGCATGAAGTCTGAGCGTGTTCGTCTTGCCTCACCCTTGGCGCGCACCTGACCTGCCATTTGAATGGCGCCCCCGTACAACAGGAACTT
Source organism: Ruegeria sp. BI12 (assembly GCF_056537985.1). NCBI lineage: Bacteria > Pseudomonadati > Pseudomonadota > Alphaproteobacteria > Rhodobacterales > Roseobacteraceae > Ruegeria > Ruegeria sp. BI12. The sequence continues at coordinate 1,166,620 of NZ_JBQFSL010000001.1, forward strand.
TTCAGTCAGCGTCGTCTTGCCCGCATCCGGGTGTGAGATGATTGCGAATGTCCGGCGCCGAGCGATCTCGGGGGGCAAAACGGGTTGGTTGGTGGCGGTATCAAGCATGAACGCGCGTATATGCGGGGAATCCAGCCGAGGCAAGACAAAGGGGCTGTTCAGAATCGGCTGACTATGGCAAAGAGAACATATAGTGAACAAATGATGGAGAGGTGTGATGAATTTAAAAGAAATTGCAGACGAACTGGTCGCCGGATGCCGGGAAGGCCGGGCCAAAGCGAATTTGGACAAACTCTATGCAGACGATGCCATTTCGGTCGAAGCGACAGATGCCATGAGCATGGGTCGTGAAACCGCAGGGCGTGATGGCATACGTGGCAAACATGAATGGTGGGAAGGCGCGCATGATGTAAGCGGCGCTTCGGTCAGCGAACCGTTTATGCATGGCGACGACCGCTTTGCCGTGATCTTCGAAGTGCAGGGCACAGTGAAGGAAAGTGGCGACAGTTTTGATATGCGCGAAGTAGCTATCTACCATGTCGCAGACGGCAAGATCGTGCGCGAAGAGTTTTTTTACTGACGCCAAGCTGTAAATCTGATTTTTGTGGCCGTGGTGCCGTCGGCAGGTCCGGCGACACCACATCGAGCAGAGACGCAACATTGTAAGGGCGCGAAATGAGGATACGAATGGCAAGGACGGCGGCAATTTTTTTGGTCGCTGCTTTGTTTTCCTTGGAACTGCCACAAATTGCCAACGCGCATCCTGGTCACGGTGGTCGCCCTGCGCCAACAACAGAAGACAGCGGCTGCGCACGGTGCGGAGGCGAGCCCGACGAGAGCCGCGATCAAGAAGGCAACAGCGGTGAGGAAGGCCAATCGAGTGCAATAAGTCTGACCCAAGACGCCAAAGCGCTGTCAGAGCGTTCGTTGCAAACTCAGATCAGAATTAAAAATGCGGGTGCACAGGTTTCCCGTACTTACGCGTCTTTCAAAAGCTCTAACGCGTATACTTCGTCTTCTCGCCGGCAGGCTCTGCGTTCGATGCGCGCTGCGCGGCGGTCAACTCAGCAGCTTGAAAAAGACCTCGGGCGTTTCTTAACCAACCACGCCGAAGACTTGTCGGATGATGTGCGGACGCAGCTGAAATCGGATATGGCAATTTTGGCTTCTTCCATTGCGGATCTGTCTGCACAAGAGACGCGTCTGAAAGGCACGCGGCGCTGCAAAAGCGGGCAATGCGCCGAAGTTTCTTCAATTCTCGTTCAGCAGCTGGGTTGGATGGGGCAAAGCAGTGATCGTTCGGGCCTGCTTGAATTGCTTGAGACGCTGCAATCTCTGCAGGCGACAGTCGACCAAGAATTTTAGCTACGCAGCCATAGGGTCGTTTTGATTTGATGGCATCAGACAAAACCCCGCAAAACTAAGGAGGGTCCCGATGGATCTGGGAATTAACGGAAAACGCGCGCTGGTTTGTGCCAGCAGCAAAGGCTTGGGTTTGGGTTGCGCCGCGGCTTTGGCCGCTGCTGGTGTTAATCTGGTGATGAACGCGCGCGGGTCTGAGGCTTTGGAATCCGAGGCCGCGCGTCTGCGAACTGACCATGGGGTGGACGTGCAAACCGTTGCTTGCGATGTGACGTCGGCAGACGGGCAGGCGCAGGTGATAGAAGCCGCGCAGGGCGTTGATATTCTTGTGACAAATGCCGGTGGTCCGCCGCCCGGTTTGTGGTCCGACTGGGATCGTGACGATTTCATCAAAGCGCTGGATTCCAACATGCTGACGCCGATTGTGTTCATGAAGGCGTTTTTGCCGGGTATGATGGAGCAAGGTTGGGGCCGGGTGGTCAACATCACCTCGCAATCGGTACGGGCGCCGATCCCGGCGCTGGGTCTGTCGAATGCTGCCCGCACCGGTTTGACTGGTTATGTCGCCGGAACTGCACGTCAGGTCGCGCCAAAAGGCGTGACGATCAACAACTTGCTGCCGGGCATTCACGCCACCGACCGTGCGGATTCGTTGGATGGCGGCGTGGCGGTGCAAAAGGGTATTTCGTTGGACGAGGCGCGTGCCGAACGCGCGGCAACAATCCCGGCGCGTCGGTATGGAACACGCGGCGAATTTGGCGCGGCGTGCGCTTTCCTTTGTTCGCAGCATGCCGGGTTCATCGTCGGGCAAAACATCCTGCTGGACGGCGGCGCGACCAACATGACGATGTGACCATGGCACAGAACTTCTCACTTAAGGATCAATTGTTTAACGCGGAAAAGACCAGCTATTTGGCAGGGCTTTTCGCGGGCGCAGACCCGTCTTTTGATGCCAATTCATTTCACGCGCAGGTCATGTCGCGCCTTCTGGATCTGGAATTGAAAGAGCGGATGGCCTGGATTGCCGAGTGCTTGCAACAGGCCGTTCCGGGTGATGTGACTCAGATCGCACCAACACTGTTGCGCGCTTTGCCGTCGCCTTTGGATCCCAGCAAAACGGATGACGATTTTGGGGATTTCATCTTTGCGCCATTAGGTGAGTGGGTTGTTGCCGTAGGAATAGACCATCCGGCGCAGGCATTGGATGTGCTTGAGGAACTAACCCAGAGGTTTTCGATGGAATGGGCCATTCGCCCGTTCCTCAACGCACATCAGGATTTGGTGCTGTCGAGGATGAATGAATGGTGCGCGCATGACAGCTATCACGTGCGACGATTGGTTAGCGAAGGCACACGGCCGCGCTTGCCTTGGGGGCAGGGCGTTGCGCTGGAACTGACCGATCCGCTGCCGTTGTTGGACCGCCTGCATGCCGATAGGACGCGCTATGTTACCCGCTCGGTGGCCAATCACCTGAACGACATCTCCAAGAAAGATCCCGATCTGGTTTTGGATCGGTTGCAGGAATGGGGCACGAGAGGGCAACAGGATCAGGATGAGTTGGACTGGATGACCTCGCACACCTTGCGTGGTCTTGTGAAAGCTGGACATCCGCGCGCCATGAAGACGCTGGGTTTTGACCCGGACGCCAAGGTCTCGGCCGATGTCACGATCAAAGGCGAGGCACGGATCGGTGGCGCGCTGGAGTTTGATGTTGTGTTGAATGGTAAGGATCAGCAACCGGTTCTTGTGGATTACATCGTTCATTTTCAACGACCTGGCGGAAAAACCTCAGCCAAAGTGCACAAGCTGAAACAAGCTTCGTTGAAAGACGGCGTCCTGACGTTGAGCAAAACGCACAAGCTCAAGGGCGACGCGACCACGTTCAAACTGGTTCCCGGAGCACATCGGCTTGAGGTTCAGGTGAACGGCAAATTACGCGGGGGTGTAGATTTTGAACTGCTGGCGTGAGGCCAATGAATCCTCACGCTTTCGTCAGATCGTAAGTGCACGGATTGCGCCAATCTCCGCACTGCATTAGCTGCTATGCAGCCATCAGACAGAAGGATAGCCGCGATGAAGCATGAGGCAGTGCAGAATTACTATGGCGAAGTCCTGCAGGGTAGCTCGGACTTGCAGACAAACGCGTGTTGCACCCCTGATGACATGCCGGATCATGTCAAAAAGATTCTGTCGAAAATCCATGACGAAGTACTGACCCGTTACTATGGTTGCGGCCTGATCGCGCCGCTGGATCTAGAGGGCATGAGCATTCTGGATCTTGGTTGCGGTGCCGGACGGGACGTCTATGCCCTGTCTGCGATGGTTGGCGAAAAAGGACGCGTTGTCGGCGTGGACATGACGCCCGAGCAACTGGATGTCGCGCGCGCGCATCAAGACTATCACGCGCAGGCCTTCGGGCATGGCGCGTCAAACGTAGAATTCCACCACGGCTATATCGAAAAGTTGGATGAGCTGGATCTGGAACCTGGTTCTTTCGACATCATCGTGTCGAACTGCGTGATCAACCTGGCCACCGACAAGGATGCCGTCCTGCGTGGCGCGCACCGGTTGTTGAAAGACGGGGGCGAGATGTATTTCTCGGACGTCTATTCTGACCGCCGTGTGCCCAAAGAGATGGCCGAGGATGAGGTTCTGTACGGCGAGTGCTTGTCAGGCGCGTTGTACTGGAACGATTTTCTGTCGATGTCGCGCAATGCTGGCTTTGGCGACCCGCGTCGTGTGACCCACCGCCCGTTGACCATCGAGAACGCGGTTCTGGAGGAGCGAGTCGCACCCCTGAACTTCCTGTCCGCGACCTACCGCCTGTTCAAGCTGCCCGAGTTGGAGCCTGCCTGCGAAGACTACGGTCAGGCGGTGATTTACAAAGGTACTGTCCCCAACGCCCCACATCTGTTTGAACTGGATGATCACCACGCGATTGAGGCGGGCAAGGTCTTTCCCGTCTGCGGCAACACATGGATGATGTTGAAAGACACGCGTTTTGCCCGGCATTTCGAATTCATCGGCGATTTCTCGACCCATTACGGGATTTTCGAAGGTTGCGGCGGCGAAAGCCCGTTTGAAGCGTCTGACGAGGCCCCATCCGGCGGCTGTTGCTGATCTCTTGCACCTGAAGGTCGGGGTTGTTATCCCCGCCTAAGCCCGATGGAATTGATCGGGAAAGGCAACGGGGCCCATCGGTGACAGAAAACGCTACTCCTCCTCGGTTGGAAATCCGAAATCTGATCGCCCGATATGAGGGGCGAGTTGTTGTAGATAACGTCTCGCTGACCGTTCAGGCCGGGCAGGTGACGTGTCTGCTGGGGCCATCGGGATGCGGCAAGTCCACGACGCTGCGCATGATTGCTGGCGTCGAGATGCAGGAATCCGGTGAAATCTATGTCGATGGCAAGCTGATCTGTGACACGGTGTTTCGTGTGCCGCCTGAACGACGCGAGATCGGGCTGATGTTTCAGGATTTTGCCCTGTTTCCGCATCTGAGCGTGTCTGACAACGTGGCGTTTGGCCTGAGAGGGCATAAGGACGAAAAACGCGCACGCGTCGAAGAGTTGCTGCGCAAAGTCGACCTGATGCGCTTTGTCGACAGCTATCCGCATCATCTGTCGGGGGGCGAGCAGCAACGTGTGGCGCTGGCTCGGGCCTTGGCACCACGTCCGCGGATCATGCTGATGGATGAGCCTTTCTCGGGCTTGGACAACCGCTTACGGGACGGCATTCGGGACGAAACGCTCGCGATCCTCAAGGAAGAGGACGCAGCCGTTGTTCTGGTCACGCATGAACCTGAAGAGGCGATGCGCATGGCGGATGAGATCGCCCTGATGCGGCGTGGCAAAATCGTGCAGCAGGGCGCGCCGTACAACGTTTTCACGCGGCCAGCGGATAAGGCGGCGGTTGCATTTTTTAGTGATATCAACGTACTGCCTGCCAAAGTGAATGGTGCCTTGGCGGAAACGCCGTTTGGGCAGTTTCTGGCCCCTGGAGTGCCGGACAATACGGATGTTGAAATCGTTTTCCGACCCCAGCACGTGCGGCTGGACTTTGATCGGAACGGCAAGGGGCCGCTGCCTACGCCCACAGATGGCGTTGCCGCGCGCGGCGTGGTCGAACGGGCGCGGTTTTTGGGCAACGAAAGCCTCGTTGAATTTCGGATGGACCATGACGGCTCGATCCTGAGGGCGACAGTGCCCAACGTCTTCGTTCCCAACCCGGGGCGGGTCATGTGGCTGACTATCCGTCGCGACAAGTGTTTCGTTTTCCCTGTTTAGGCCCATTAGACACAGTTTAGCGCCAAGTGGTGCCCGAAAGCCTCAGATTGGGTGCCCGCTTTGCTTGCCGCGACGCAGGGGCGGGTCTATCAAGGGCAAAACGCCGGGTGGATGGGGCAAATGCGTATTCTTCTGACCAATGATGACGGTATCAATGCACCGGGGCTTATCGCACTTGAGGCGATAGCCGCCGATCTCGCAGGCCCAGAGGGTGAAGTTTGGGTCGTGGCGCCTGCCTTCGAGCAGTCAGGTGTTGGTCACTGTATCAGTTACACCCATCCGATGATGGTCGCCAAGTTGGGCGAACGCCGCTATGCAGCCGAGGGTTCGCCCGCCGACTGCGTTCTGGCCGGGTTGCACGACGTCATGAAGGACACGCCGCCTGATCTGGTGTTGTCGGGGGTGAACCGGGGCAACAATTCTGCTGAAAACACGCTGTATTCCGGCACCGTGGGCGGCGCGATGGAAGCCGCCCTGCAAGGTGTCCCCGCCATTGCCTTGTCGCAGTATTTTGGGCCGCGCAACCTAGGTCTGGACGATCCCTTTGAGGCTGCAACGCGTTTCGGGGCGGACCTAGTGCGGCGTATTCTGAAGGCGACACCTGAAGAACAGGCTGATTACCGCCTGTTTTACAACGTTAATTTCCCACCTGTTCCCGCGGACGAGGTTCTGGGAACACGCGTTGCACCACAAGGATATCGCCGGGACACCCATTTCTCGGTTGAACCTCACAGCTCGCCCTCGGGTCGGAGGTTTCTGTGGATCAAGGGTGGCTATCAACACAATCCAACAGCACCCGGTACCGATGCAGCGGTCAATTTGGGAGGCTACATCTCGGTCACACCAATGCGGGCCGATTTGACAGCACATGACGTTCTGGAACAACTGAAGTCAATCGAATGAGCGGACCTGATCCTGAAACCATTATGCAGTTCCTGTTTGCCCTGCGGTCGCGCGGGGTAACGGATGCGCGCGTACTGGCCGCGATGGAGCAGGTCGACCGGGGACGCTTCGTCACGGGTCTGTTTGCCGAGCGTGCTTACGAAGATACGCCGCTGCCGATTGCATGCGGGCAGACGATCAGCCAACCCTCGGTCGTGGGGCTGATGACGCAGGCCTTGGATGTGCGCCCGCGTGATACGGTACTGGAGGTCGGTACAGGCTCGGGCTACCAGGCGGCAGTTTTGTCCAAGCTGGCGCGGCGGGTCTATACGGTCGAACGTCATAAGCGTCTGGTGCGCGAAACTGGCCAGTTGTTCCGCGACCTAGGGCTGACCAATGTGACAGCGATGCTGTCCGACGGGTCGTTCGGTTTGTTGGAGCAAGCCCCGTTTGATCGTATCATCGTGACCGCCGCCGCCGAGGACCCGCCCGGGCCGCTCTTGGCGCAGCTCAAAATCGGCGGTATCATGGTATTGCCGGTGGGACAGTCAGATGCGGTTCAGACCCTGATCCGGGTCAGACGCACCGAGACCGGTCTGGACTATGATGAATTGTTGCCCGTTCGGTTCGTGCCCCTGCTAGAAGGGCTTGGCAAAGACGGGGCGTGAAAGAATATTTGCGATAAGCGCTGGAACCCCGGACAACAGGGGCAGGCGGTGAGGACAGTAAAATGAGAGCAGTTTCCAAATCAGCATTCGCAGCAGGTGTTGCGTCTTTGGTGTTCCTTGCGGGATGCGACGGCCCTATAGATTATGACCTGCGCGGCAATGTCGGCGGGTTTTCCACGGCCGACGCGGCGCAGGCGGCTACCGCCAACCGACCCGCGCCGGATGCGCGTGGCGTGATTACTTACCCCAATTATCAGGTGGCCGTAGCGCGCCGTGGCGACACGGTTGGCGATGTCGCCGCCCGGATCGGCTTACCGGCCGAGGAAGTCGCGCGGTTCAACGGACTACAGGCGGCAGACCAATTGCGAGATGGCGAAGTGATTGCCTTGCCGCGTACCGTCAGCGCAGCCAGCTCAGTTGATATCGCGACAATTGCCGGAACCGCGATTGACGAGGCTCCGGCGGATGGATCGGTGCGCACGGCAACACTGGCACCTGCACAACCAGCCGCCGCGCCGGCACCGGCTCCTGCGCCAGCAGGACCTGAGCCCATTCGCCACAAAGTCAAGCGTGGTGAAACCGCATATACAATCGCGCGCCTATACAACGTACCAGTTGATGCATTGGCCGAGTGGAACGGGCTGGGGTCGGACTTTACCGTGCGCGAAGGACAGTTTCTGCTGATTCCAATCAAGAACCAGCCTGCGCCCCGTCAAGAGGCGGCCGCCGTGACAACAGTCCCTGCGACTACGATCACCCAACCTGGGCAGGGATCGCCGACGCCGACGCCACCCAGCGCAACACAACCTCTGCCGGATGAAGTCATCAAGCCCGCTGAGCCCGCACCGGACGTGACCGCCGAAGCGCCGACTACGCAAAGCAATTCCGCACTTGGCATGCCTGTTACCGGAACGATCATTCGCACCTATAAAAAAGGCTCGAACGAAGGTATCGACATTGCTGCCGCGCCTGGCAGCCCGGTTAACGCCGCTGCCGCGGGAACCGTTGCCGCAATCACGGCAGACGCTGATCAGGTTCCGATCATAGTGGTAAAGCACAACAGCGACCTGTTGACGGTTTACGCGAATGTCGAAAACATCACTGTGAAAAAGGGTGCTCGCGTCAAGCGCGGCCAAAAGATCGCTTCCTTGCGCGGCGGCGACAATGCCTACGTCCATTTCGAGGTTCGTAAAGGGTTCGAATCTGTCGATCCGGAACCCTATCTGCGGTGAACTGCATCAGACCGGTGTCAGGCGTGAGGGTCGTAATCGCTCAGGCGTTTGCCGGGTTCGTCAGCAAAAACCTCGGGCAGGGGTGATATCGCCTCGATTAGGTCAATGCGAAAAACGCGGAATCCCTGACGCAGTTCGCACCATGATGTCAGCGTCCAGACGCGCCCCCAGTATTCCATATGCAGGGGGCGTACGACCCGTTCGGTCAGAACACCGTCGATCCGGCGATAAGACAGTCGCAGCTTTTGCCGCGATTTGATGGCAGCTCGGATCGGCGCCATATGTGCCAGGCCACGCGCTGCATCGGCAAAAGGGTATACCGCGAACTTCCAACTGTCAGCTTCAGCCACAACCTGCGTTGGCAGCACGGCATCGATCTTGTCGGCAAGAGATTCGGCCGCGGATTTAAGGTCTGGGTCGGCGGCTTCGGCCACGATGGCCATACCAAGGTTCAGGGCCTCAAGCTCGGCCGGGGTCAGGTTCAGCGGGGGCAGGGTGATCTGCTCGCGTACCATGTATCCCACGCCGCGTTCGCCTTCGACCGGGACGCCCGAGGCAACCAGCGTATCCATGTCGCGATAGATCGTACGGACCGACACCTCAAGCCGGTCCGCAATGTCCTGCGCGCGATGCAGTTTACCGTCGCGCAGGATCTGGATGATATCGAATAGCCGGTCACTGCGGCGCATGGGATGTCCTGTGTGTCATGACGCTCCGATGGTCCAATGGATCGCATCATGCCGCATTGTTACGGTGTCCGGCGCGATTGCAGCCATGACCGCGGGAGCGAAATCCTGTTTTGGGAAGGCATCGGCGGCGGCCTGGGCACAATCCATGTCGGCCCAGATGACTGTATCGGTCCAAAGCCCGTCGCCACCTGAACTTAGGCGGCGGAAGACAAAGCCATCTGCGTTCCGAACAAAGGATTCTGTGCCTTTCATGATGTTCACGAAATCCTCTTCTGTTACATCGGCCGCCAGTTTGAACGTTACGGTTTCTGCAATTTGTGTCACGTCATGCTCCTGTATTGATGGGACAGGGTCGTAATATGTGCATCCAACTGACATAAACCTGTCAGTTGAAGAATGCGAGTCCTCAAAAATTGCGTGATCCGTTCAAATTTGGGCGCAGAACAGTGGCGACACGCTTTTGCGATGGTCTGTCCGCGCGTAAACACGGACGCAGATCATATTCCCGGCGCACGTGCGCCGACTTAAAAGGAGAAGAGACATGCTCAACAATATCGGTCTTCCCGGTCTTCTACTGATCGCCGTTGTGGTTCTGGTGCTGTTTGGCCGCGGCAAAATCAGCTCATTGATGGGCGAAGTGGGCAAAGGCATCACATCGTTCAAAAAGGGTGTCAAAGAAGGCGCGGACGAGCTGGAACAGGATGCGTCCGAGATGGCGAAAGACGTCACCCCCGAGACAGACAAAGACAAGGCCTAAGCGCAGATGTTTGATCTGGGCTGGACCGAGCTTCTGGTCATCGGCGTTGTTGCCCTGATCGTTGTGGGGCCAAAGGACCTGCCGGTGCTGTTCCGTAACGTCGGCCGCTGGGTCGGCAAGGCCCGTGGCATGGCACGCGAATTCAGCAGCGCCATGAACGAGGCAGCGGATCAGGCGGGCGTGAACGAGATCAAGAAGGGTCTGAATGCGGCCACCAATCCTGTAAACACCGCCATGGACGGTGTGAAAGAAGCTGCGCAGGACATGGCCAAGAGCATGGATCCGACCAAGTTCGACCCCGACAGCGAAACCGGCAAACTGGCCGCGGAACGTGCAGAGCAGGCCAAGAAGATCCAAGCCTCGACCGCACGTGCTGCTGCTGAGCGCAAGGCCAAGGAAGCTGCGGACGCGCTGGCGAAGGCAGAAGAGGCCGAGGCCGCGCTGAACACTGAAAGCAAGACATGACAAACACCGACGAGATCGAAGACAGCTCGGCCCCGTTGATCGAGCATCTGGCGGAACTGCGCACGCGTCTGATCCACTGCGTCGTGGCGTTCCTGATCGGGATGATAATTTGCTTCACCGTTGCCACGCCGCTGTTCAACTTCCTCACAAACCCATTGTGCGAGGTGCTGGCAGAACGCGGACAGGATTGTGGACTGATTTTCATCTCTCCACAGGAAGGGTTCTTTGTCGCCATTAAGGTCTCGCTTCTGGGCGGGTTCATTCTGGCGTTCCCCTATATCGGAATGCAGATGTGGCGTTTCGTTGCACCGGGTTTGTACCGATCGGAAAAGAACGCGTTCCTTCCGTTCATGCTGGCATCCCCTTTTATGTTCCTGTTGGGGGCTAGCTTTGCCTTCTATGTCGTCACGCCATTGGCTTACGACTTCTTCCTAGGCTTCCAGCAATTCGGTGCCGAAGGCGAAGCTGTGGTAGACGGGACAGCAACCGCGCCGTTGAGCGTTGTGTTCCAGGGCTCAGCCCAGGAATACCTGAACCTGACGATCAAGTTCATTGTGGCCTTTGGCCTATGCTTCCAATTGCCGGTTCTACTGACCCTGATGGGCAAGGCGGGTCTGGTCACTGCCGAAGGCCTTGGTGCCGTGCGGAAATACGCGGTGGTGGCAATTCTGGTTTTGGCCGCGCTGGTGACCCCGCCGGACGTGATCACACAAGTCATCCTGTTCGTAGTGGTTTATGGCCTTTACGAAGTGTCGATCTTCCTGGTCGCACGCGTTGAGAAAAAGCGCGAAGAGCAACTGCGCGCCGACGGCTACTATGACGATGAAGAAGAAGCCGACGAAGAGATCATTCGCGAAGAAGAAAGCAAGTAATCCCTTCAAATAAAAAACGATCGGGCGCGTCCTAACGGGCGCGCCTTTTTTGATGCGTGGCCCTTGTTGCGCCAGTCGGAACGTGATTTGAACCCCGCAAGACCGACCGGAGGAGCCTATGGACGACCAAGCCCTGAAACGCATCGCTGACGCGCTCGAACGTATGGCGCCAGCCCCTCTGGCTGCTCCTGACTTCTCCGCAGCCCCGGCATTTGTCTGGCATGTTGAGCCGGATCGGCTGGAACCGGTCACACAGGTCAACCGCGTCGACCTGGAGCTGCTGGTTGGTATCAATCGATCGCGCGATACGCTATTGGACAACACACGGCGGTTTGCGTCGGGGTACAAGGCCAATAACGCGCTGCTGTGGGGCGCTCGGGGCATGGGGAAATCCAGCCTTGTCAAAGCCGTTCACGGCACGTTGCAAACGGATTTTCCGCAGCTCAAACTGGTCGAGCTTCAGCGCGAAGACATGGGCTCGGTCGCACGTCTGCTCAACCACTTACGCGCTGCTCCGCACCGGTTTATCCTGTTCTGCGATGACCTGTCGTTCAGCCACGATGACCAGCACTACAAATCGCTCAAGGCAGTGCTGGATGGAGGCATCGAGGGTCGCCCCGAAAACGTTGTCTTCTACGCTACCTCGAACCGGCGCCACCTGATGCCTCGGGACATGATCGAGAACGAGCGCTCGAGTGCCATCAACCCGTCTGAAGCGGTTGAAGAGAAAGTCTCGCTATCGGACCGGTTCGGCCTGTGGCTGGGGTTCCATCCGTGCGATCAGGACGAATACCTAGCCATGATCGACCGCTATTGCGCGGCCTATGGCGTTTCTGTCGACGCTGATGTCCTGCGAGCCGAGGCCATCGAATGGCAGGCCACTCGTGGCGGACGCTCGGGTCGTGTGGCGTGGCAATTCTTTGTCGATCTAGCCGGGCGCAATGGCGTGCATATCGCGTAACGCGCCGGCTTTATCTGGTCAAAAATATCCCCGCCGGTGGCATGGCCCAAAGGGCCATTCCTATAACAGTGTCAGAATACGTGCTGCCTCATCCGCAGGGCTGCTCAGCACTTCGCGGTTCTCGCCGGGATGGAATCGTGCGCGCACAGCTGTAGGCATTGGTGCAGGTTCCACGATAGAAACGCGCGGACCCGTTCGCTCTGTTTCCACGGCCCAGCTGCGCGCAAGCGCCAATTGCGCGGCCTTGGTTGCGCCGTAGATGCCATAGAACTTTTCGCCCGCCTTGGGGTCGTCAAAAAACACGGCATGCCCGCTGTCGCCCAGCAGCGGCGCAATATATGGGATCAGAACCGACGTGGCTGTCGCGTTGATGTTGACCGCCTTTGTCCATTCCTTTGGATCCACGAAATGCGCAGGTGTCAGGGCAGAGGTGTGAACGGCAGTATGCATCCACAGATCAACTTTGCCCCACCGGTCATGAATGCCTCGGCACAGCGTCGCCATGGCGTTCGGATCCGCGATGTCCATAGGTGCAAGCGTGGCTGCACCACCCTTGGCCTTGATACGGTCGTCCAGCTCCTCCAGCCCACCAGTGGTGCGGGCGACTGCGACGATGTGATACTCGGGTGCCAATGCTTCGGCCAGGGCAGCACCCAAACCGCGCGAGGCCCCTGTGATGAGGGCAATTTTGGTCTGATCGGTCATAGAGGCGGTTTGAACCCATGCGCGCAGGGCGTCAAGGCAGATTAGCTTCCCGGAATAACGATCCGCCGCGTCTGGCCGCTTTGTCGCAGCATGACACCTTCGTCATCAATGGCAATCACCGTGCCCGAAGAGACCCGACTGCCGGGCTTGACCTCTTTCACCCGGCCTGATGACAGGCGCATCAACGCACGCATGTCAGCTTTTGGACCGAAGACACCCAGAACAGAGACAGAGTTCTTCTTCAACGCACCCTTCTGCGTGGCAGCGCTTTTTACGTTGGCGTTTGACATGAATCCCGGCCCGGCCATGTCGGCCCGACCCCTTGTTTTATGAGTGGTTGGGCTGAGGGGCTATCAAACGAAGTACCGGAACAAAAGAGGCTGGGAACGTGCTTTGGCTCAACAAAATTCGACGTCACCGAAGCCCTTGCGATTGCGGTTTCTTCACCGAAAAGTTGTGCGCGGAAACTGACCGATCAATAGCATTATTGACTGAAAAAAGGCCCGCATCGCCTTTGCGATACGGGCCAAAACTGAAATCTGATTCGCTGTTGAACGCTCTGACAGGGGCTTAGCCGGACGCCAGTTTGGCCGCATTCCAGGACCCGCCGGGCACCTGCATGTCCTGTCTTTTCTTGCTGACCCGGCTGCTGTTCTCGAGGCTGTCCAGATAGTCGCCGCTGACGCTTCCGGTTATATAATTGCCGTCAAAACACGAGCAGTCGAAAGCCTCAATTTCCGGGTTGCCTTCCTTGGCAGACCAAATCAGGTCATCGAGGTCTTGATAGAACAGGGCGTCTGCGCCGAGCTCCTGCCGGATCTCTTCAATCTCTTTGCCGTTGGCGATCAACTCATGCTTGGTGGGCATATCGATGCCGTAAACGTTGGGAAATTTCACTGGCGGCGAAGCGCTGGCGATGAAAACCTTCTTGGCGCCGGCTTCGCGGCACATCTGGACGATCTTTTTGATCGTATTTCCGCGGACGATGGAATCGTCGATCAGCAATACGTTGTGACCTTTGAACTCCAATGGAACAGCGTTCAGCTTTCGGCGTACAGATTTCTGCCGCTCTTCCTGGCCGGGCATGATGAAGGTGCGACCCACGTAGCGGTTCTTGACCAAACCTTCGCGGTAGGGGATTCCGGTAGCCTTCGCGACTTCTAGTGCCACAGGGCGAGCGCTGTCAGGCACAGGGATGATGCGGTCGATCTCAAGACCTGCAGCCTCGATCTGACGCGCCAGCGTCTGTCCCATGCGCATCTGGGTCTTATAAACCGAGACGCCGTCCAGCAACGAATCCGGACGGGCCAGGTAGACATACTCGAAGATACAGGGCGTCAGTTGCCCATCGACGGCCTGGAATGTGTGCATGTTGCCGTCCAGGTCAATCAGAATTGCTTCACCCGGTTTCACATCGCGCAGCTTTTCAAAGCCATTGATGCCGAATGCGACATCCTCGGAAGCAAAGGCATAGTCATCGCCGTCGCCATCCACGTCGCGCTTGGCGACTGACAGGGGGCGAATGCCGAAAGGATCGCGGAATGCCAGCATGCCAACACCGGCAACCAGACATATTACTGAATAGGCACCCTGAACGCGTTCCATTGTCATCTTCACGCCGGCAAAGATGTTGCGAATGGGTTCGGCATTGCCGTTGACCTTGATCGCGTCAGCCACTTTGTCTGCCAGCACGTTCAGAAGAATTTCTGAATCAGAGGTGGTGCGCAAATGGCGGCTGTACTTGGCGGTGACTTTCTCGCGTTGCTCGGCCGTGTTGGTGATGTTGCCGTTGTGGACCAGATAGATGCCATAGGGCGCGTTGACGAAAAATGGCTGCGCCTCGGCAGCGCTGAGCGATCCGGCGGTGGGGTATCGCACATGCCCCATGCCGACCTGTCCCAGTAGGGTCTCGGCGTCACTGGAATTGAACACGTCCTTAACCAACCCATTGGCCTTTTTCTCGCGAAAGAATTCGCCGGTATAGGTCACGATCCCCGAGGCGTCCTGGCCCCGGTGCTGCAACATCAGCAGCCCGTCATAGATTTCCGCAAAGACATCATGCGTCCTGCTTGCGATCCCTAAAATGCCACACATATACGGGCTCCAATTTCCATGACGTGTTTATGTTGATTAGGTTTGCGGGTCAGAAGGCCTGAATGCTTGTATCTTTATGCATTGCCGCCCGACCGGATCGGGGCGCAAACACGCCAGCGTCGCAAGGACGAGCGCATAAGAAAACAGATACAGCAAGATCGGCAGCTCCGATTCCATGTCAGTTCGCCACTCACATAATGCCTCAGCGCGCCTGTGTCATCAAAGGATCACATTCGCGATTTGACGCATGTGGATTTTGCCAAAATCAGCATGAAAAGGTGGAAAGGGGGGGCAGGCATGTGGTGTCATAGTAAACATAACGAGTTTTCGGCAATGACAAAGTTCGATCGGATAACCGCCATGTGGCAGCACAAGCAAGGAAAAAAGAAAGAAGAACCCGTCAAACGTCGGTGCCATCGGTGCAGAGGAGCAGGGCGCGCTCCGTGTCCGATCTGCAATGGAGCGGGCGAAGTCACCAAAAGCCGCGACCTACACGGGAAGCCAATAATGGGCCGATGTGATGGCTGTTTCGGTTTGAAAACAATCCGGTGCACTATGTGCGGAGGTGAGGGGTTCTTGTGACTATAGGTGGAACGACGCACTTTCCTAATCCAAGGATCGTTGTGCGGGACTTGGCCGCCATTCATCGCTTTGACTGATTCCTCTGCGGCTCAAAAACGAAAACCCGCGTTGGCGGTACGCAGATTCTCACGCTTTCTAACATCACTTTAAATCTAGTTTGGATTCTCCATCGATTGCCCAACTGACAATTGATGAGCCATATTCTCGACTTTACTCGTTTCCTTTGGTTCGCAAACGTAAGGACAAGCTTATGATCGGCCCAGATATTTTGGTAAACTCGGCGAACGTCGTTTATCTGTTTTCCTACTCAGTAAGGGACATTCTTAAGTTAAGAATCCTCTCCGTCATAGGAGGCGGACTTTTGCTGCCCTATTTCTACCTTCAGACTTCGACACTGTGGGTGCCAATTGGCTGGAATGTGTTCTTTATCTTTATCAATCTATACTGGATTGCGCGGCTCTTAGCTGAACGAAGACCTGTCCAATTTACCGAAGAGGAGGGGCGCCTCTACGCGCTTGCACTCCAAAATCTCTCAGAAAAAGATGCGTTTAAGCTGTTTCGAATGGCTGAGCGTCGATCGGTCGATGCGGGAACCGACCTCATAACGCAAGGCCGTTTGGTCGCAGAGTTGTCGTTGATTGTCGAAGGCAAGGTTGCTGTTGAAGAGAACGGAACACGTGTTGATACCCTTGGCGAAGGTGGTTTTCTCGGTGCCATAGCGTTTCTGAACCAAGACGGCGAATTCAACACGCCGGTCACGGTTCGTGCATTGGAAGCTACAAAGCTCATGACATGGAAGTTCTCGGAGCTAAACGCCGAGTTCACTCGTAATGCAGACTTGCAGATTTCGTTGGAAGCTCGCCTGGGCATCGAAATCTCCAAGTGGCTCCAGAAGACTCGTCAAGCCCTTCTGAGTGCCTGAATTGCATATCAACTGGACGTAAGTTTGGGGCACAATGCGAAAATTTCTTCGTAGTGCGTCTTCGTCTCGCTTTACCAAAAAAAAGCCCGGCAGATGCCGGGCTTTTGCTTTTTTCTGAAGTCTGTTTATTCCGTTGTCGAAGGGGCTGTCAGCTCTTCGGTAGGTGCGGAACCTTCGGCGCAGCTGGCGACCAGTTCTTCGTATTGGCGTGTCACCCAACCAAGGGCTGCTTCTGGGTTCTGTTCTTCGATCTTGTCGCTGAACTGTTCGAACACCTTGGCCGAACGGCTTTCGTCGACGATTGTGTAGGACTGCCCCGTCATGACCGTGTCGTAGACGAAGAACGCGATGGCAACCAGCAGGATGCCTCGGGCGATGCCGAAGAAGAAACCAAGCGCCTGATCCAAACCGCCCAGTGCAGATCGCTGGACAATTGACGAAAACAAGGGCGTAAAAATGCTGACAATGATAAGGGCGACTGCAAATACCGCAGCAAAGCCCGTGATGACTGACAATTCGCAGCTGTCGCGCAGGAAATCCCCAACGACCGGGATTTCTTTGACTAGCGGTACTGCTTGCGGTGCAAAGATAAAGGCCAGCACTGCAGCTGCGACCCAGCCTGCGATGGCCAGAACCTCACGTAAGAAGCCGCGCGAATAGGCAAGAATGCCTGAAACGACGATGATCAGGGCAACGACCCCGTCAATTATTGTAAAACCTTCCATGGCCCTCGCCTGTTCTTTTTCTGCCCCTCAGGGGGCGACCTTAACCTGCTCCGAAGGTTTCGCCAACAAACCCAACTAAATCAGAGGGTCGGGTGAGTGTCAGACCTGCCACAGTACCGGTTTTGCCGCCCGCCGGAGCGATTGCCGATGTGAAACCAAGTTTTTGGGCTTCTTTCAACCTGTTTTCTGTCTGAGGGGCCGGTCTAAGTGCCCCAGATAACGAGATTTCTCCGAAAACAACGGTATCTGCGGGCAGGGCTGTGTCTTCTCGGGCACTCAGCAGAGCTGCAGCGACCGCCAGATCTGCGGCGGGCTCACCGATTTTCAAGCCACCAGCGACGTTAAGGTACACATCGAGACCCGCAAAAGGGATGCCGCAACGGGCTTCGAGCACGGCAAGGATCATTGCCAGACGCCCACTGTCCCATCCAACAACCGTACGGCGCGGTTGCGAATGTGGAGAAGGGGCCACAAGTGCCTGTAATTCAACCAAAACAGGGCGTGTGCCTTCGATCCCGGCAAAGACTGCCGATCCGGGGCTGGGCGTACCACGTTCGGACAGGAACAGGGCCGATGGATTGGTGACCTGTGCAAGCCCTTTGCCCGTCATCTCGAAGACACCAATCTCGTCTGCAGGCCCAAAACGGTTCTTGACCGCCCGTAGGATCCGGAACTGATGGCCGCGTTCGCCTTCGAAATATAGGACCGTGTCCACCATATGTTCGACTACACGAGGTCCCGCGATCTGACCTTCCTTGGTGACGTGGCCGACCATGATGACCGAAACGCCGTGTCGTTTCGCAAACGTGGTCAATTCATGCGCAGCGGCCCGGACTTGTGACACCGAGCCCGGTGCGCTGTCCACATTGTCTGCCCACATGGTCTGAATCGAGTCGATAATAGCCAGCCCGGGTTTCTCGGCCTCGAGCGTCGTAAGGATGTCCCGCAGGTTGGTTTCGGCAGCAAGCTGAACCGGCGCGTCTTCCAACCCCAGCCGGCGCGCGCGCATTCGTACCTGTGCGCTGGCTTCTTCGCCGGACACATAGACCGTCTTGACGCCAGCACGTGCGAACCGCGCTGCGGCCTGCAACAGCAGCGTCGATTTTCCGATTCCCGGATCCCCTCCGACCAACAGGGCCGATGCCGGGACCAGACCGCCACCCAAAACACGGTCCAGCTCTTCTACGCCGCACAAGGTACGCGGTGGGGGTGTTTCCTCGGTCGACAGGTCCGTGAGTGCTATGGACTGGCCACGTTTGCCGCCGAGGGATTTTTTTGCAGGGCCAGCCGAAAGAGGCACGTCTTGCGTGATTGTGTTCCATTCACCGCAGCCGTCACATCGCCCGGACCACCGGGAATGCGTTGCGCCACAGGCCGAGCAGGAGAAAGTCGTTTTTGCCATGGCGCAATTCGTGCCCGAGGACGGGCGGTTCTTCAAGCCCTTGCAGGGCTTTCATCTTCGCCGGTTGCGCGCCGCGTCCTCAGGCCCAACGGGCCATCGTCCCCGGCTGGCGCTGTCGCGCCTATTCCGCGGCGCGCGGCGGCGACATTGCTATGACGCTCGATTTATTGGGTTCGCGGTCGTCGGCGGGTGATTGCAGCTGTGCAGACAACTCTGGTAGCAGCTCGAACAGTTCGTCCCGCAATCGCGCCAATTGCGACTTTGCGATGGATTCCTCCATCTCGATATCATGGGTCCATTGACGCAATTCATGCTGAATGACCTGCGCTTCCTCGATGCGTTGCTGAAACAACTCGATCTCTTCCTGGCGCTGTTGCAGGAAGGTGCGAGCACGGGACACGCGGGCATCGCCGTAAGTTTCAGCCAGTTCGTGACTTAAATGGCTCATCTGCGCTGCCAACTCGAGGATCTCGGGTTCCAGCGATTGCAGGTCTGGGTGGTGGCGCAGGAAGGCCATTCTTTCCTTGACCGCGTCAAACTCAGACGACAGCAGGAACGTTTCGCCGCGATCTGCGGTATGGGCCAGATGGTAGGCCTGAGCCACGTCGTGCATGTTTAGCGAGAACTTACGATGAGATCTCTCAAGGGCCATCATCCGGGCATTTGCTGGCAGATAAAAGGCCAGCATGAGAATCAGCACCGTCAGACCAATCTGGACATACATACCTGCGTCTACAGCCGGAGCAGTGCCAAAACCGGCCTGCATGGATAGCCAGGGCAAAACCCCCAAAGCGGACAAAAGACACGCGCCGACCGAGAAAAGGGCCGCTATGCAAATGAGGAAAAAAGTCAGTCTTAAAAAGGCATTCTGAAATTGCAATGTGATGTTGTGGAGGGCGGTCATCTTAGACGAACTCCTTTTGAAACCGGAACACACCAGCCCAAAGCGGGGAACATCTAACACACACAGAATGATCCGCTCAGGACCGAAACTACAAAAATTTTCTGCTCGAAATATAAAGATGATACTCAGATAAGCGTTTTCAATCAATTACGTCTGAGGATTTCGTGATCTGCGTGTCATTTCGGTAATGTGACCCAATGCGAGCGAGGCCAGAATGCAGGCTGTAAACAGGTAAAGCCCCCATGCGGTTTCTATGGTCGCATAGGAGATCCCCTTGGCCAGTGTGATGTAGAGCGCGATCAGGAAAATGTCGGCCATGGCCAGTTTGCCGAGGATGTTCAGCGCGGGTTGAACACGTGGGTCCAACAGGTCCCATTGGATAAGCGCTGTGCCGATGGTTTTGATGTAGGGCGCGAATAGGGCGAATATGGTGACGATCAGGGCCAAAAAGACGTCCGATTTCCACAGCGACTGCAGACCGGTGATGACGCTGATTTCGCTAAGGCCAAAGATCGGCAGCAGGCCAGCGCGCATCAGGGGGGCGAACCACGCGATGGGGTAGAGGATCAGGAGCGAGAGGGTGGCGAGGCGGAGGGTCATTGGCATCACTTGCATGTAGTCAATGTCATGAGATTTCGCCATAAACTTAACTAACCGGCGGGACCGCTGTTTTGAGACCCTCGATAAGCGCCCATATCGTAAGAGGGCCGGCGACAATGAATATCAATCCCGCAATCCTTGTTATGGGCTTTAGTTGGAATACTCGACTCGGCAGCAGGACAACGCAAGAAACTGCAACATAACACAGGCCGTTCCCTATCAGGAATGGTGTTTGCGACAAGGTAGAGCTTGGTTGAATTAGGAATAGAATTCCATAGGCGAAGGTAATAGCGATAAACGCCGACAAAAAGCGAAGCTGCGAAAATCCAACAACAGCGAAATAAGCTGCGTAAGCCCAGCAGTATACTAGCCCAATTCCAAGTACGAAGCCCCAGACTGAACTCACTATCGCACCGCCTCAATCGGCCCTTCCGCGCTCCCGCTGATGAACTGCTCCACATAGGGATCACCCGACGCGTCCATCTGGCTGACCGGGCCGGTCCACTGGATGACGCCTCCGTGCAGCATCGCCACGTTGTCGGCAATCGCGCGGACGGAACTCATGTCGTGGGTGATGGTCATCGCGGTGGCGCCCATCTCGGTCACGATCTCGCGGATCAGGTCGTTGATGACGCCGGACATGATCGGATCAAGGCCGGTGGTGGGCTCGTCGAAGAAAATAATCTCGGGTTCGGCGGCGATGGCGCGGGCGAGGCCCACGCGTTTTTGCATCCCGCCTGACAGCTCGGAAGGGAACCGGTCGGCCACGTCGGATTTCAGACCCACGCGGCGTAGCTTCTCGATGGCGATCTCACGCGCGTATTCGGCGGGGCGCTTCAACGGGCCGCGTAGCAAACGGAATGAGACGTTCTGCCAAACGGGTAGGGAATCGAACAGGGCCGCACCCTGAAACAGCATCCCGAAACGGGCCAGAAACTTGTCGCGGTCGCCTTTGGCGGCGTCTTTACCATCGACATAGATCATCCCGCTATCGGGCTTGATCAGGCCCAGAATGCATTTCAAGGCCACGGATTTCCCCGTGCCCGAACCGCCGATGATGACCATCGAGGTGCCTTTGGGGATCTCAAGGCTCATGCCCTGCAGAACCTGATTGTCACCAAAGGCTTTCGTTACGTTCTCCATCCTGATCATACCGAGAAGAACACCCCTGTAAGAATGAAGTTGGCGGCCAGGATCATGATCGCGGCGGATTCGACCGAGGATTTGGTGGCCCGGCCCACACCCTGTGCGCCGCGGCCGGAATTCATTCCGTAGTAACAGCCCATGATGGCCGCAATCAGGCCGAAGGCCGCGCCTTTTACCAAAGATGACACGATGTCCTTGGTCTCGAGAAAATTGACGGTGTTTTGCAGATAAGTCGCTGCGTTGAAACCCAGATTTTGGGTCGCAACGACATAACCGCCTGCTATGCCGATGATATCTCCGATCCCGACCAGCAACGGCACAGTGATCAGAGCGGCCAGAACGCGCGGTGCGGTCAGGTATTTCATTGGGTGGGTCGACAGTGTGACCAGCGCGTCGATTTGCTCTGTCACTTTCATTGTGGCGATTTCGGCCGCGATGGATGAGGTCACACGCGCGGCGATCATCAGGCCGACCAGAACTGGCCCAAGCTCGCGTACCATGCCGATCGCGACGATCTGTGGCACCACGGCTTCAGCGTTAAAGCGCGCGCCGCCCGCATAGATCTGCAACGCCAGCGCGCCACCGGTGAAGATAGCGGTCAAGCCAACGACCGGCAGCGACAGCCAGCCGATATTCATCAGCGCAACAGCAAACTCGCGCGGGTAATAAGGTGGCCGAAAAATGTGTGAGATTGCATCCAGCGCGAAGATCGCCACCTTGCCGAAGTTGGCAAAAAGCGTCAGGACAGCACGGCCCAGCCCACCCAGCGCGACCACAGGGTTCATTCGACGTATCCCCGGGAATAGCGCGCGCCCAGCGACGTAAGGATTTCATAGCCGATGGTGCCTGCGGCCTCGGCCAGATCATCAACAGTTTGGTGGCCGTTCAGAATACGTAGACGTTCGGGATCTTCGGGTAGGTCGGTAACGTCGACCGTGATCAGATCCATCGAGATTCGCCCGACCACAGGGCAGGGTTGACTGCCGGAAAACGCATCGATCCCGCCGCCAATAGCGCGGTGCAGACCGTCTGCGTAACCTGCCGCAACGGTGGCGATGCGCGATGGGCGGCGCGCGACCCAGCTGTTGCCATAGCCGACCGATTCACCGACCTCGACTGGGCGGACCTGGACAACAGGCAGGTCGACCGTCACCACTGGCTTTGCCTCGGCAAAGGGCATGCCGCCGTAAAGACCCACACCCGGGCGGCAGAAGTCAAAGTGGAAATCAGGCCCAAGCAACGTACCGCCGGTGGCCGCCAACGACCGGGGGGCTGCGGTACCATCGGTCATCTCGCGGAAGGTCTTCAACTGCTGACGGTTCATTGGGTGTTCGGGTTCATCCGAACAGGCCAGGTGCGACATCATAACGACCGGGTTCAACGCCTCGGCCTTTGGGCGCAATTCGGCCCAGTCCGCAGGTTCGAGACCCAGCCGGTTCATGCCGCTGTCCAGCTGAATGCCAAAGGGATGATCTGGAAGGGCCTGTTGGTGGCGTTGGAATTGCTCGGGCGCGTTGATCAGCGGCGTCAGGTCGTGATCGCGCAACAGATCTGTGTCACCTTCCATATGACCCGAGAAAACAGCGATCAGCGGGCCGGGACCGATTGCCTTGCGTACGGCCACTCCTTCTTCGGCTACTGCCACAAAGAACTTGCGAACGCCTTCTTCGGCCAAGGTCGCTGAAACTGGCTCGGCCCCAAGGCCGTAAGCGTCGGCTTTGACCACGGCGCCGGTCTCGACATCCGTTTTTGCGTCGAGCGCGCGCCAGTTGCTGGCAAGCGCCTGAAGATTGATCGTCAAACGTGCGGTACTCATGGCACTGTTCATGACATTGGATCACGGCAGGTCAAGGGGGTAGGCGGCGATTATTGCAATCTTGGGCAGGAACTTGGGCAACTTCCGGCCTGTCGTACAAGGCATTGGCGAAAAAGAGGTTGTGTCCACCCGCCCGAATATCGAACTTGGGCGAAAGCGGCCGTGTTGGCGGGCTGCGGAAAGAGGTCAGGATGAAGCTTTCGGCAGAGAAACAGGAATGGTCTAACGCGCTGCCAGAGGTTTTCCGGCAGGTGTTTTCGGATTCAGAGGGTGCTGCGGAAGGCGACGTGATCGGTGCCTTGGTGTCTGATCTGCTGACACAAACACCTGACGATGACCTGCATGCCG
The DNA here is from genome assembly GCF_056537985.1 of Ruegeria sp. BI12. NCBI lineage: Bacteria > Pseudomonadati > Pseudomonadota > Alphaproteobacteria > Rhodobacterales > Roseobacteraceae > Ruegeria > Ruegeria sp. BI12. Next base: position 1,190,038 of record NZ_JBQFSL010000001.1, read on the forward strand.
CCATCGCACATGATGGTCCCCAAGTGCTGGGCTGCATTCTGTTTTCGCGACTGCGATTTGACCGGGATCCGCGACAGGTGTTTCTGATGTCCCCGGTTGCCGTGCGCACGGATCGCCAGAAAACGGGGATCGGACAACGGTTGATCGCATATGGCTTGGACGGATTGCGCCGCGACAAAGTCGATTTTGTGGTGACATACGGCGATCCGAACTACTATGGCAAAGCCGGGTTTAGGCCGATTTCAGAGGAATTCCTAAAAGCGCCTTTGCCGTTAAGCCATCCGCATGGTTGGTTAGGGAAAGCTTTGACGGCGGCAGAGATGGCGCCGTTCAACGGGCCATCCCACTGCGTGAGTGCTTTCAACAAGCCTGAGCTATGGTAGAGGCTAGTAGCCTTCGATCTCTCCGCCCTGTTGCCAGGGTTTGACCAGATTGCCAAAACGAGTGAATTGCGCCTCAAACGAAAGCTCGACCGTGCCAATGGGGCCGTGACGTTGTTTGCCGACGATGACCTCGGCCTTGGCGTGCAAGCGTTCCATCGCTTGCTTCCATTCTTCCATCTTTTCCAACTCGTGATCGCCGGGTTTTTCACGCTCTTTGTAGTATTCCTCGCGGAACACGAACATCACCACGTCGGCGTCCTGCTCGATCGAGCCCGATTCCCGCAGGTCGGACAGTTGCGGGCGTTTGTCGTCACGGTTTTCGACCTGACGAGACAACTGGGACAGCGCAATGACCGGGATATTCAATTCTTTGGCAATCGCTTTCATGCCCATCGAAATCTCAGCGATCTCGTTTACGCGGTTTTCTGCCATGCCGCGGCATAGCTGCAGATAGTCGATAACCAACAAATCAAGACCATGTGTCCGCTTCAACCGCCGTGCGCGCGCCGCCAACTGCGAGATCGGCAGGGCAGGCGTGTCGTCAATAAACAGGGGGCAGGCTTCCAGTTCTTTGGCCGCGTCCACAAAACGGCGGAACTCGGCCTCGGTCATGTCACCCTGACGTATTTTGTGAGACGAAATCTCGGACGCCTCGGCCAGAACCCTGCCTGCAAGCTGTTCCGCGCTCATCTCGAGCGAGAAAAAGCCAACCACGCCGCCGTCAATCGCGCCCTCGGTGCCATCCGGTTTGAGCCCGCGCTTGTAGGCCTTGGCGACGTTGAAAGCCACGTTGGTCGCCAGCGACGTTTTCCCCATCGACGGACGACCTGCCAGAATGATCAGGTCAGACGGGTGCAATCCGCCGAGCTGTTTGTCCAAGTCGGCCAGACCGGTGGAAATCCCCGCCATGCCACCACCGCGCTGGTACGCTTCGTTGGTGACGTTGACGGCTTCTGTGACCGCCTTGAGGAAGGATTGAAATCCCTGTTCGGTCTGGCCCTGCTCGGATAACTGATAAAGCTGTTGTTCAGCTTCGACGATCTGTTCTTTTGGCTCGCTGCTTACGTCGACCCGTGCCGCCTTGTCCGAAATGTCCCGGCCCAAGCGGATCAACTCGCGCCGGATGGCGAGATCATAGATCATCTGGGCGTAATCATGCACCGCAAAGGCACTGATCGAGGCACCGGCCAGCTTGACCAGATAGGCGGGGCCGCCCAGTTCCTTCAGGCCTTCATCCTCGGCCATGAAGGATTTCAGCGTTACAGGTGAGGCCAGCGCATTCTTGGCGATGCGTGTGGCCGCAACCTCGTAGATGCGAGCATGGACCGGGTCATAGAAATGCTCGGCCCCGATGATCGAGGCAACCCGGTCATACAGGTCGTTGTTGGTCAGAATCGCACCCAGAAGCTGCTGTTCGGCCTCAATGGAATGCGGCATGGTTTCGGCGTTCTGAATCTGCGCCGCTGCCTGCTCGATGCTGCTTATCTCGTTCATACTGTCCCCGCTGCCCACGGTGCTTTCTACACGCTAAATTGGCGCGTCGGCTATCTGGAAATCCCTGTGGCTAACTATGGATAAAGCCTTGGGATAACTTTCCTTACAGTTTGGATGCCTGCGTATACTTAGCTTATTATGTAGGAATTGAGGGAAAAGTCACCAGATATCGTGGCTGGAAAATCGATTCTTCCGGAGTTTTCCCCAATCTGTCCACAAGAGGTTTACGTGGATTTATTTGCTTCCTGCCATCCGCGCGGGTCGTTCAGGAAGGCTTCGACTGCGCTAAGGGTTTCATCATCAAAGGCCTTTTGCGCCTTGGCTTCGGCCAGAACATCCCACCAGGTGCACAGGTGATGCAATTGGACGCCGTGATCGCCCAGCGTCTTTTCGGTCTCTGGGAAGATACCATAGTAGAAGATCACTGCTGTATGCCCGCAAGTGGCCCCCGTTTCGCGGATCGCATCTACGAAGGACAGTTTCGATCCGCCATCGGTGGTCAGATCCTCGACCAGCAGCACGCGCTCACCCTCGCTCATCGCGCCTTCGATACGCGCGTTGCGGCCATAGCCCTTGGGTTTTTTGCGCACATAGGTCATCGGCAGCGCCATGCGTTCGGCCACCATTGCGGCGAATGGGATGCCAGCGGTCTCACCACCGGCGACGTTGTCGAATGCCTCAAAGCCTGCGTCCCGCATCACGGTGACCGTCAGGAAATCCATCAGCGTGGACCGGATGCGCGGATACGAGATCAGCTTGCGGCAGTCGATATAGGTCGGGCTGGGCAGACCGCTGGCCAGAGTGAATGGCTCACGTGAATTGAAATGCACGGCTTTGATCTCCAGCAACATCCGCGCGGTCAGGCGGGCAATTTCGGTGCTGTCGGGAAATGAGCTGGGGATCATAACGGTACCTCTGGGCTGAATGGCATTGCGGGCTGATAGCCTGTCCTCAGACCCAGAGTCGAGAGGGTTGCGCGCAAAAGAAAAGCGGACCTCACGCAGAGGTCCGCTTTTGCCCTTGCGGGCAAGTGGCAGCCAAGGTGGGCTTAGCTGCTCATGTCATAGGCACGTTCGCCGTGTACCGACAGATCGAGCCCGTTTGTCTCGGTTTCTGCATCTACGCGAAGCGGGGTGATCAGCGCAACCACCTTGATCAACACAAATGTGACAACTGCCGTAAAGGCACCCACGATCACTAGCCCGCCCAGCTGCGCGGTCCAGGCACCAAGGCCGAACACGGCGATCATGATGGTGCCAAAGATGCCACCGACACCATGCACCGCGAAAACGTCCAGCGTGTCGTCGATGTTCAGCATGTTGCGAACAACGTTGACGGCCTCTTGGCACAGCACGCCTGCCACGGCACCGATGATCAGTGCCTGAACCGGATCGACATAGCCCGAGGCAGGGGTGATCGAGGCCAGACCGGCAATCGTGCCGGTGACCAAGCCCACCATCGAGGCTTTGCCGTATTTAATACGTTCGTACAGCGCCCAAGTCAGCGATGCGGTTGCGGCCGAAATATGCGTGACGGTCATTGCCATCGCTGCCCCTCCGTCTGCCGCCAATTGCGAGCCGCCGTTGAAGCCAAACCAACCGACCCACAGCATCGCCGCGCCGATCATGACATAGCCGGGGTTATGCGGCGGCGTCGTGCGGTTGCGGCGAGGGCCAAGCACCACGGCGATAATCAGTGCGGCCAGACCTGCGGTTTCATGCACTACGATACCACCGGCAAAGTCACGGACGCCGATCTCACCCAAAATTCCGCCATCGGTCAGAATGCCGCCGCCCCAGATCCAGTGAACAACCGGTGCGTAACACAGCAGCATCCACAGGCCCGAGAAGATCATCACAAAGCCATAGCCCACACGCTCGGCATATGCGCCGATAATCAGAGCCGGGGTGATGATCGCAAAGGTCATTTGGAAAGCAAAGAACAGGACCTCGGGTAGGTTGCCTGACAGGCTGTCGGCATCGACCCCGTTCAGGAAAGTTTTGCCAAGACCGCCCCAAAGGCCCGAACCACCGTCGCCAAATGCGATCGAGTATCCTGCGACCAGCCAAAGTATGCTCATCAAACAGGCGATTGAGAAACAGTGCATAAAAACGCTCAGCACGTTTCGGGCGCGCACGAGGCCGCCATAGAACAGGGCGAGGCCCGGCAATGTCATGAACAGGACCAGTGCAGTTGCAACTATGATCCAGGCGGTATCGGCTCCATTCATCAGCCGGTCTCCTCTGTGGCGTCTTCAGCTTGCGTGGCTGGCGTTGAAACGGAGAGAAGGCGGGGAAAAAAGAGGCAGAGGTGGTTTTGGGTGCCTGTTTTAAGGGCTTTTTATCAACCGATGATTAAATGGGCATCAAAAGGTCAGGAGTGCTTTATTTTTGAGCGAACAGTGAAACGCCGTGCGACAGCAAGTTCAGGGCATGATCGCGCGCCGCAATGCGGACCTTATCACGTCCCAACGCCCCGAATTCGACCGTTTCGGTCTTTGTCTTCTGCGCGTCGGCCGCGAGCCCAAAGCAAACACGGCCTTCCGGCTTGAATTCAGATCCGCCGGGGCCTGCGATGCCGGTGATCGAAACGGTCAGTTGGGCCTGCGAGTTCTTCAATGCACCCTCTGCCATCTCCAGCGCGACTTCTTCGGACACAGCGCCATGGGTTTCCAGAGTCTCGGCTTTTACGCCCAGCATCTGTTGCTTAGCGTCATTGGTGTAAGTGACAAAACCGCGATCCACTACGGCCGAGCTGCCTGGAACATCTGTCAGTGCAGCGGCGACCATACCGCCAGTGCAGCTTTCGGCTGTGGCGATCATCACGCCTTGCGTCTTGGCGCGATCTAGCAGATCGGCGACCGTCATAGACCCAGAACTCCGTGCGAGATGCCGGCTAGGATCAACACGCCGATCCCGGCAAAGGCGCCGGCGATGACGTCGTCTAGCATCACCCCCATCGCATCACCCTTGCGGTCCGCCCAACCGACAGGGCCGGGTTTGGTGATATCGAACAAGCGAAACAGAAGGAAACCCGCGATCCAGCCGGGCCAAAGGGCGGTGATATCAATTCCATGTGCCCAAGATGGGTAGGAAATAGCCCAAAGCGCAATGAATTGCCCTGCAACCTCGTCAATGACGATTTCGGACGGGTCGTGATCGTCCTGTCCCGCAGTCATCACCTGCGTGGCCCACAGGCCGCCGACGAAAACAGCGACAGTGGCGAGGACCAGCAATGGAAAGCCGCCAAGCGTATGAAGGACCCAAGCCAGGGGCAGGGCGGCCAGAGATCCCCATGTTCCGGGTGCAGGGCGCATATATCCAACGCCGCAAACAGTCCCGATCAATCGCGCGGCGTTCATGACTTCACCAGACAAGCTGTGGCCAGCGAGGCGATGCCTTCGCTTCGCCCGGTAAAGCCAAGGCGTTCGGATGTGGTCGCCTTGACCGAGATCTGATCACCGCGCAACCCCATGATGCGCGCCATTTCTTCACGCATCGCGGGTGCGTGCGGACCGATCTTGGGGTATTCACAGACCAGCGTGCAATCGACATTTGAGATGCTGTAACCCATCTGCTCTGCCAGCTCGACCGCGTGGCGGAGGAATATCTCGCTCGCCGCGCCCTTCCATTGGGGGTCTGAGGGTGGAAAGTGCTGACCAATATCGCCCTGCGCCAGCGCGCCATAGATTGCGTCAGTAACCGCATGCATGCCGACATCCGCATCCGAATGGCCCTGCAGCCCTCGGTCATGCGGAATCCTCACCCCGCACAGGATCACGTGATCTCCGTCACCGAACCGATGCACGTCGTATCCGTTGCCCAGTCTCACATCCATGTCCGTCCCCATTACGCGTTCCGCCCGGGCAAAATCCTCGGGTCTTGTGATTTTGATGTTATCGGCATCGCCTGGCACGATCACCACGTTCATACCTGCGGCACGGGCGACCTCGACGTCGTCCGCCGCGCCGCCAGAATGGGCCGCGTGCGCCGCGACAATCGCGTCATAGCGAAAACCCTGTGGGGTCTGGGCTGCGAAAAGACCCGTCCGGTCCTGCGTTCCAGTCACAACGGCTTCGTCACCGGTCCAAAGCGCATCTGTAACGGCCAGACCGGGTGCTGCAGCCTCATGCTTGGTCAGGGCGGTCAGGACACCTGTAATGGTCTGGCTGCTCACGCAGGGGCGGGCGACATCGTGAATCAGGACATGTTCGATCCCCAGCCCATCTAATGCATCCAGCCCGTTCCGTACCGACCCGGCGCGATCGCTGCCACCTTTTGCCAGCAGCAGATCAGAGCCTAAAAACTCGTCCCAAGCGGTCTGATCATCCACGGACAGCACCAGAACAATATGGTCGACCTGATGGCGAAACCGGTCGATGGTCCAATCCGCAACTCTGCGTCCGGCCAATGGTCGCCATTGCTTGGGAATGCCGCCTCCGGCGCGCAACCCGCGTCCTGCGGCGACGATGATGGCGGCGGTGGTCATAGGGGTGAATTCTCCGGTGATTTTGCAGCGTTGTTTAAGCTGCGGTGAATGTAGAGGCAATCACCCGCGTCAAGGTGCTTAAAAATTAAGCAGATGATGATTTTGCAAGCTTGTTTTCGGCCGTTTTGTTGTTCATATGCGCGGAATTCGATATCAAAGCCGCAACTGCCCAAGGATTAAGCACGTTGACCCTCCAACTCGCTGACAAAACCCTGAACCCGCCAGTGATGCTGGCCCCGATGGCCGGGATTACTGATCGACCGTTCCGTGATCTGGTGATGCGCTTCGGCGCGGGTATGGTCGTAAGCGAGATGGTTGCCAGCCAGGAAATGGTGCAAGCCAAACCGGGCGTGCGTGAACGGGCCGAGCTGTCTGCTGACGTGGAAAACACCGCCGTTCAACTGGCCGGACGCGAAGCGCATTGGATGGCCGAAGCCGCGCGCCAGGTGGCCGATCGCGGGGCGCGTGTGATCGACATCAACATGGGTTGCCCGGCGAAGAAGGTGACCAATGGCTATTCCGGTTCAGCGCTGCTTAAAACGCCGGATCACGCACTGACGCTGATCGAAGCGGTGGTCGCGGCAGTTGATATCCCGGTCACTTTGAAAACCCGTCTGGGCTGGGATGACAACCTGCTGAATGCGCCGGACGTGGCGCGCCGGGCGCAGGATGCGGGTATCCGAATGGTGACGATCCATGGACGAACACGGTGCCAGTTCTACAAGGGCCATGCAAACTGGCAAGCAATCCGGGCGGTGAAAGAGGCGGTGTCGATTCCCGTCATTGCCAACGGGGATATCGTGAATTCGAACGCAGCGCGCACGGCTTTAGATCACTCAGGTGCCGATGGTGTCATGGTCGGGCGCGGAGCGCAGGGCAAGCCGTGGTTGCTGGCCCAGATCTGCCACGATTTGTATGGCGCGCCAGCGCCGGTCGTTCCTGCCAATGCAGACCTGATTGGCATGGTGCGCGGCCACTATGAGGCGATGCTGGCCTTTTACGGCACTGATCTGGGTCTGCGCGTCGCGCGCAAACATCTGGGCTGGTACATGGATGAGGCCGGCACTCCGGCCACATTGCGCCGGGTGGTGCTAACCTCGCGGGATACAGCAGAGGTGCTGCACCTTTTGGGGGATGCCCTGACCAGCGGCGCGGAGGCGGCAGCATGACCTCGGATCAGAGCATCTGGACCTCGCTTCCAGTTCCGGCCTTCATTATTGATGCAGATGACCGGATTGCGGATGTGAATTCCGCCGGAGAAGGGTTTCTGAACGCATCCCGCAATGCTGTCATAGGTCACCCGGTTTGGGATCAGATTGCTGTGGATGCCCCACTGGAAGAGGCGTTTTTGCGCGCGCGCCAACAGGGCACTCCGCTGTTCGTAAATGACGTGGATGTGGGATCGGGCAATCGGGCTCCGTTGCAGTGCGCTTTGCAAATTGCACCGCTGCTTGGGCATCCTGGTTCAATGATCATGACCATGTCCCCGCGTGAACTGGCTGGGCGGATGACACGGGGCAACACAGTAAAGTCGGCTGCCCAATCCGCAATTGGAATGGCAGAGATGCTTGCGCATGAAATCAAGAACCCGCTGGCGGGAATTACCGGGGCCGCGCAGCTGCTTAGCATGAATATCAATCAGGAAGATATTGAACTTACAGACCTTATTGTTGCCGAAAGTCGCCGTATCGTGAAGTTGTTAGAGCAGGTCGAACAGTTTGGCAACCTGACCCAGCCGGACTTTAAGCCGGTCAATATTCATGACGTTCTGGACCGCGCGCGGCGGTCAGCACTGTTGGGTTTTGGCGCGCATATGACGATTATCGAGGATTACGACCCTTCGTTGCCGCTGGCCTATGGTGACCCGGATCAACTTTTGCAGGTGGTGCTGAACCTGCTCAAGAATGCATCCGAGGCGTCTCCCAAAGGTGGCACCATTCGTCTGCGGACATACTTCGAACACTCGTTCCGCCTGCGTCGCAGCGACGGGTCGGGGCATTCCTTGCCGCTGCAGATCGAAATCATCGATGACGGCCCAGGACTACCGGACAAGATCCGCAGCGACATTTTCGATCCGTTCGTGTCGGGCAAGGAAAACGGCACCGGCCTTGGACTGGCGCTGGTCAGCAAAATCATCTCGGACCACGACGGCTGGATATTGGCCGAGTCGGTTCCCGGACACACCGTATTTCGACTGTCGCTCAGGCGCGCACCGCGCGACGAAACCTGAGACGCACAGCTGCGCAGAATAAGTAAGGAGAGCACCCGATGGATGGCACAGTACTGGTCGCAGACGACGATCGCACAATCCGAACCGTACTGACTCAGGCGCTGACACGGGCCGGGTGCAAGGTGCATGCGACATCCTCGCTGACAACTCTGATGCGCTGGGTCGGCGAGGGCAAAGGGGATGTCGTTATTTCGGACGTAGTCATGCCGGATGGTAACGGGCTCGAGATGCTGCCCAAGATCGCGCAGGACCGTCCGGGGCTTCCGGTCATTGTGATCTCGGCGCAGAACACGATTATGACGGCGATTCAGGCGGCCGAGGCAGATGCGTATGACTATCTGCCGAAGCCCTTTGATTTGCCTGATTTGATGAAGCGGACTGCACGTGCGCTGGAGCAAAAGCAGCGCATTCAGGCGGATGCGATCGTACCTGTTGATGAACGCCCTGAGGAATTGCCGCTAGTCGGGCGCACTCCGGGCATGCAGGCACTGTATCGCCTTGTGGCGCGGGTGATGAACACCGATCTGTCGGTGATGATTTCTGGTGAAAGTGGGACCGGTAAGTCATTAATTGCACGGGCTATTCACGATTTTTCGGATCGTCGTACGTTGCCCTTTGTCACTGCAACCGCCGGTAACTTGCGTGATCTTGAAGGACCTGCGCGCATAATGGCCCGGGTGCGCGGTGGCACTCTGCTGATTGATGAGATTGCCGATATCGAGGATGAGGTTCAGGCGCGCATTGTCCGAATGATGGACACACCCGGTGACCATCTTCCGCGGTTCATGGCGACCAGCCAGTCGAACCTGACCGAAGCAATGGAAAGTGGGCGCGTGCGTCAGGATCTTTACTATCGGCTGTGCGGGGCGACAATTCATGTGCCAGCGCTGCGCGAGCGCGTCGACGATATAACACTATTGGCCGATCACTTTCTTGCGCGCGAAGAGCGGGAACATGGCACAAAGCGCTGGCTCAGCGCAGAAGCAGTGGAAATGGTGCGGCGGTATTCCTGGCCCGGCAACGTTCGACAGTTGGAAAACGCGATCCGGCGTCTGAGCCTGACCAGCAGAGCCGAAGAAATCTCGAAATCCGAGGTTGAGATGGTTCTTGGCAGCCAACCCGAAGCGGAACCGATTCTGGGCGACGGAGAAAGGGAAAAATTATCGGCCTCTGTGGCTCGTCATTTGCGCCGCTACTTCGATCTGCACGGCAATTTATTGCCGCCTCCCGGCCTATATCAACGTATCTTGCGCGAAGTTGAGGCCCCCTTGATCGAGCAGGCGTTGGACGCAACTGGCGGAAATCAGGCGAAATGTGCGGATTTGTTGGGGATCAACAGGAATACGCTGCGCAAAAAAATCACCGATCTCGATATTCAGGTGACACGCAGACGCAAACTGATGTAATATCGCCACACAAAGCGTGGCATCCGGGTACAGGCCCGGCAAGGACCACGAGATATGGCGGTAAGCCGCGAAAGCGGCACATCAGGATGAGGGCAGACGGTGGCAACCCGAGCACAGAGCGGGCTGATCCTATCGATTGATCGGTGGCGGAAATCCCGAAAACTGCGCAATTTTAGCACCTTGGGGCTAGTCCTTTTGGGGCCGCTTTTGGCGTTGGCTACCTATCTGGTCATCGGCCCGTTCGATTTGGGGTCCGCGGCGCCGACACTACGGCTGATTCTGCTGGCCGATCTGGTTTATGTGCTGGTCGTCGCAGCGCTGGTGTTGGGGCAGGTATTCAGTCTGATCGCTGCGCGCCGGGCAAAATCTGCTGGTTCTCGCCTGCACTTGCGGCTGATTGGTGCGTTCACCTTGCTGGCCCTTGTGCCGACGGTGACCGTCGCGATCTTTGCCGGCCTGACGGTGAATATCGGGCTTGAGGGCTGGTTCTCGGACCGGGTCCGTCAAGTTGTCGGATCATCCCTGTCGGCCGCAGAAGCCTATGAGCTTGAGCATCGCAGCGGTCTGACGCAGGACGCAGTCGTTCTTTCCCGCTTCCTCGACAATGCGCGCACGGTGGACTTCTACATCTCGGACGCCGAATTGCGCGAGGTTTTGGCTCAGGGTCAATCGCAGATTCAGAGAGGCCTGCGCGAGGCCTATGTCATTGATGGCAGTGGCGAAATCAAATCCCGCGGCGACCGGTCCTATCTGTTCAACTATGAGCCGCCGACGCCTGAGCAGATAGTCGAGGCCACCGACAATGGCCTGATGATCATCGCCGATTGGCAAAACAATGAGTTCCGCGCGCTAGTGCCGTTGCAGGCTTATCTGGACCGTTACCTGTATGTTAGCCGCGAAGTAGATGGCGAACTGTTGAAACTGCTGGATGACACCAAGGAAACGGTTCAATTCTACCAACAGCTTGAAAGCGAAAGGGGACGGGTTCTTTTCGAATTCGGGCTTTTGTACCTGGGCTTTGCGGTCATCCTGATCCTTGCCGCAATGTCGTTGGGCATGTGGTTCGCCGAACGGCTGTCGCGCCCGGTTGGCCGTTTAACCACCGCTGCGCAAAGAGTCGGAGCCGGGGACCTCAGCGTTCAGGTCATCGAAGAAGCCAGCGATGACGAGATCGCAATGTTAGGCCGTTATTTCAATCAGATGACGCGACAACTTAAAGGGCAGCGTGACACGTTGCTGGAAAACACACGACAGATCGAGCGCCGTCGCCGGCTGTTCGACTCCGTGCTCAGTTCGGTGACTTCAGGTGTGGTTGGCGTTGACTCGGATGGATGTGTCACCTTTGTGAACCGCTCGGCAGAACGTCTTTTGGATTGGTCTCGCGGCGAGGAACACTTGGCCATCGGCATCGCAGTTCCCGAATTTCTTCCCCTGTTCGAAAGTCTGAAAGACAGTGGTCAAGAAGCTGTGCAGGGCGAGATTAAGGTTACACGAAAGGGTCGACTGGAAAACCTGCTGGTTCGGATGGCGATCCGGCGCGGCGAAGATGGCGGTCTGGAAGGGTACGTGGTGGCCTTCGATGATGTGACAGATCTGGTCAGCGCGCAGCGTATGGCGGCTTGGGGTGATGTGGCCCGCCGAATTGCGCACGAGATAAAGAATCCTCTGACGCCCATCCAGCTCAGCGCAGAGCGGATAAAGCGCAAATTCTCGCGTAAACTGGACGAAGAAGATTGCGACAGCCTAGTTTCAATGACCGATGTGATTGTGCGGCAAACCAACGATTTGCGGCGCATCGTGGACGAATTCTCGAAGTTCGCGCGGATGCCAGAGCCGGATCGGCGTGAGGAAGATATCGTTGGCTTGGTCCGAGAAGCCGTTTTATTGCAGCGGGCCGGACAGCCAGATGTGCAGATTGACGCGACCCTGCCAGAGCAGCCTATCCTGGCCGATGTGGACGCGACTATGTTGAATCAAGCGTTGACGAACTTGATAAAGAACGCGGGAGAAGCAATTGAAACGTTGAAGAAAAAAGGCCCGCCGGAAAACCTGAAACCCCAGATTAAGGTGGGCATTTCCAACGATGACGCGGGTACGGTCATTACAATTGCGGACAATGGCATAGGGCTGCCCGAAGATCGGGCACGGTTGTTTGAACCTTATGTCACTACGCGCGACGAGGGTACGGGTTTGGGCCTGCCTATCGTCAAGAAAATAATAGAAGAACACGGCGGAGCGCTGACTCTTGAGGATGCGCCCGTATTTGACGGACAGGACCATTTCGGTGCGATGGCCATGATCCGTTTGCCGGGGGGCAAATTTTCCCAAACTGCAGCGCCACAAAAGCAGGCAATTCATACTAACAAACTGAAAGCAGGCCAAAGATGAGCGACATTCTGATCGTAGATGACGAACGCGATATTCGCGAGCTGGTGTCCGACATTCTGGAGGACGAAGGCTATTCAACCCGACTGGCGGCAAACTCTGACGAGTGTATGTCGTCGATCAATTCCGAACCGCCGGGTCTTTTGATCCTTGATATCTGGCTGAAGGATAGCCGGATGGACGGGATTGATATCCTGAAAGCGGTCAAACGGGACAATCCCGATGTGCCGGTGGTGATTATTTCTGGCCACGGCAACATTGAGATTGCCGTGGCGGCTATTAAGCAGGGCGCTTATGACTTTATTGAAAAGCCGTTTAACATAGACCAGTTGATGGTGGTGATACGCCGCGCCATGGAAACCTCGCGTTTGCGTCGCGAGAACGCCTCGCTCAAGCGTCGCGAGGTCACCAACTCGGATATGATCGGCAAATCCGCATCGTTTCGGGCAATGCAAAGCCAGCTGGACAAGGTCACCAAGTCAAATGGCCGCGTGATGCTGAGCGGCCCGGCCGGATCGGGTAAAGAAATTGCCGCGCGGTATATTCACGCCCATTCAAATCGCGCCAATGCGCCATTCGTCACTGTCAACTGCGCCGGGATCGAACCCGAGCGCGTCGAGGAGGTGTTGTTTGGACGCGAGTCATCCGAACGCGGAATCGAATCCGGTTTGCTGGAAGAAGCCCATGGCGGCGTGATCTATTTTGACGAAGTGGCAGACATGCCTTTGGGGACGCAGTCCAAGATCCTGCGGGTTCTGGTCGACCAGCAATTTCAAAGGGTAGGTGGGTCTGACAAGGTCCGTGTGGATCTGAGGGTCATCTCGTCGACAAACCGCGATCTGGAGGCCGAGATCGAAGCCGACCGGTTCCGCGAAGAGCTGTATCACCGACTGAACGTTGTTCCGATCGCGGTGCCTTCGATGGAGGATCGGCGCGAGGATATTCCGGTTCTGGCACAGCATTTTATCGAAATGTGCAACGAATCCCAAGGCTTGCCAATTCGGGAGATTTCGGAAGAGGCTGTGGCGTTGTTGCAGACTATGACGTGGCCCGGCAATGTGCGTCAGTTGAAGAACCTGATCGAGCGCGTCTTGATCCTGGGGGACGGAACAGGTCCGATCGAAGCGCGTGAATTGCCGACCGAAGAAGAAAAAACCGACGACTCGGGCCGCGTGGTTTTGTCAGGTGCACTTGCAACGCTGCCGCTGCGCGAAGCGCGTGAGGCATTCGAGCGTGAGTACCTGCTGACCCAGATCAACCGCTTTGGCGGCAATATCAGCCGGACCGCCAGCTTTGTGGGCATGGAACGCAGTGCGCTGCATCGCAAGCTGAAATCGCTTGGTGTTGTGACCTCGAACAAGTCCGGGGCGCGGGTGGCACAAATCGACGAACCAGAACCGGCGGAGTGATCCGCCGGGGCTTTACCCTGCCTGACCCGGGTTGATGATCTGAAACGAGCCGTCGTCGAATTTCACATAGCAGGATTGGGTTCCCAGCGGCGGCAGTTTCGTAGTGCGGGCTTGGGGGACCTGTGACTTTACGCTCTGCTTGCAGGGCGGCAGGCTGACCGGGCGATAGCCCTTTTTCGCCATGCACTGTGCCTCGACCTGATTGCGCAGACCCTCGTTGACGTCGACTGTGTAAACCTGCCCGGGTTGCCACCAACCGGGCGAGCGATAGCAATGTCCCCGGCCATCGCAATAGGTGCGCCCCGGCCAATATGTGGGCGGGCTTTGGCGCACTTGATTGGCGACGGGAACCTGATTTACGGCCTGAACCTGACATTGCGTGGTCTCGGACTGCGCGCGCGATACGCTTTCCCCCTCGCGATAGTATAACGACAACGGCCCGCTGCATGCGGACAGGACAGTCAGTGGAAGAAGCAGGTGAAGCACTGATTTCATAGGGTTATCTTGCCCCAGCTTTGTCTAAATGACAATTCAATTGACCGCTATGGGGGCATCTGTCATTCAAGGATTTCAGGCAGAAGGGCCAGAAACATGAAGGTCATCATATGCGGTGCCGGTCAGGTCGGCTGGCAGATCGCACGGCACTTGTCGGGCGAACTGAATGACGTAACGGTGGTGGACAACAATCCCGATCTGGTGCGCCGGGCAACCGAAACGTTGGATGTTCAGGGGATTGCTGGGTTCGCAAGCTATCCTGACGTGCTTGAGCGTGCAGGCGCGCGTGACGCAGATATGATCATCGCAGCAACCCATTCGGACGAGGTGAACATGGTCACCTGTCAGATGGCACACTCGATCTTTTCCATCCAACGCAAGATCGCGCGTTTGCGTGCGAAATCCTATCTGCAGGCGATCCACTCGGACCTGTTTCGCCGCGACCACCTGCCAATTGACGTGGTGATCAGCCCCGAGCGTGAAGTCGCAGCCGCCGCCATGCGCCGCCTGTCGGCACCGTCGGCTTTTGATACCGAAATGTTCATGGACGGGCAGGCGCAGTTGTTGGGTATTCGCATCGACGAAGACTGTCCCATCGTAAACACCCCGTTGCGCCAACTCACGGACCTGTTTTCCACGCTCAGTTCAATCGTCGTCGGTGTTCGGCGGGATGGAACGCTGTTTGCGCCCGAATCCGAAGATCAGCTGTTTGTCGGCGACGAATGCTATGTCTTTACCAATGTCAAAGACGTGGACCGCACGATGGAGGTTTTCGGCAAGACCCACAAAAAGCAGGACCGCGTGGTAATTGTGGGCGGCGGAAATGTCGGTCTGGAAGTTGCCCGAACGCTGGAAGAACGTGAAAGCCGTGTGCGTGCCAAGGTGATCGAGCGTGATCGCCAAAGCGCTGAAATAGCAGCCGAAACGCTGGAACGGACGATTGTCCTGAATGGCGACGGGCTTGATGCCGCATTGCTGCGCGAGGCCGGGATCGAACGCGCGGACGCGATGTTGGCGGTGACGGATGACGACCGTGCCAACATGCTGGCGGCTGTCCGAGCCAAGGCTGAAGGATGCGCTTTGGCGATTGCGCTGATCAACGATCCCAGCATGGTAGCCCTGATGGGACCGCTGGGGATCGACGCTTATATCAACCCGCGTGCGACCACAGTCAGCTCGATCCTGCGCCATATTCGTCACGGGCGGGTGCGGCAGGTTTATTCCATCGGTGATGCCGAGGCCGAAGTGATCGAGGCCGAGGTGCTGTCGACCTCGCCAATGGCGGGGCAAAAGCTGCGAGACATTGATTTTCCCGAAGGTGTTTTGGTCGGCGCTGTCCGAAAGGGTGATGAGCTTTTACGTCCGACCGGCAGCTTGCGGATTGATGAAAAGGATGTGGTGGCGATCTTTGCCATGGCCAAAGACGTGCCCGAGGTCGAACGCCTGATGCAGGTTTCAATCGATTTCTTCTGATGGCGCGCGCTCGGAGACAACAGATCACATTGATACAGCGGTTGCCGCTGTTTCTTTTGATCTGGGGAATCGCAGCACTGTCGATGTGGGTTCCGGCGGTATATGCGCTGGCGCTGGACGATCATGATACCTCCCGTTCATTTTTCTATTCCGGTTTGTTGGGGCTGTTCGTGGTGTCCACAATCGCTGTGGCTGCATCAAACCGCGTGCCGCGACGTGGGACGCTGGGGCAACTGGCCGTTTTGCTGGGCTGTTTTACGGTTTTGCCGCTGTTTCTGGCAATTCCGCTGCATGATGCCTTGGGTACGACCACTTTTTTGAACGCGTATTTCGATATGGTCAGCGCCGTAACCACGACCGGAGCGGATCTGTTTCCGGACCCCGATCGCCTGACTGCACCGCTGCACCTGTGGCGCGCTTTGGTCGGGTGGATGGGTGGTTTGCTGATGTGGATTGCAGCGGCTGCTATCCTGGCCCCTCTGTCACTGGGCGGGTTCGAGATTACGGCGCGCGGTCAGCCCGGTCGACCCGTTTCGGGCGTGGCGCAAAGCGAAGAGGTTGATCCGCGTGGTCGTCTGATCCGCGTAACGCGAACGTTGACACCAGTTTATGCCGGTCTGACCGCAGTCATATGTATCCTTCTGATGATCGCGGGCGAAAACGGTCTGACAGCTGTGTGTCACGCGATGTCGACAATGGCCACGTCTGGGATTTCTCCGGTCGGCGGGCTGGAGGGCGCGCAAGCTGGAATAACGGGCGAGGCGATCATGTTTCTCTTCCTGTTCTTCGCCTTATCGCGGTTGACCTTTTCCACCGACACGGCGACCACAGGCTATTCCCGGTTGGACAAAGACCCAGAATTCCGCATTGGACTAATGATCGTGTGTTTTGTCGCGGTGTTGTTGTTTGCGCGCGTCTGGGCCGGGGTGCTTGAGATCGGCAATCAGTTGGAACCGCTTCAGGCGCTTGGCGTGATCTGGGGCATGATTTTTACGGCGCTCGCATTCCTGACTACCGCCGGGTTTGAAAGCGCTAACTGGAACGATGCGCAGCAATTGTCTGGTCTGGGCACCCCTGGGCTGATCCTGATGGGCCTCGCACTGATCGGTGGGGGGGTGGCAACGACCGCGGGCGGGGTAAAACTGTTGCGGGTCTTTGCCTTGTATCTAAACGGCGCGCGCGAGATTGATCGGTTGATCTACCCCTCATCTGTCAGCGGTCTTGGAGGCGGTAACCGGCGCATTCAAAGTGACGGGGCCTTTATTGCCTGGATCTTCCTGATGATGTTCGCCCTGACCGCTGCGCTGTTCAATTTGTTGCTGGCTGCGATGGGATCGGGGTTTGAACAGGCCATGGTCCTTAGTGTTGCTGCGCTCAGCACGACCGGGCCATTGATCGAACTGGCCACCGATGTCCCCATCCGTCTGGTCGATTTGCCGTGGGGCGCAAAGCTGACTATGTGCGCGGCAATGGTGATCGGACGACTGGAAACATTGGCGATCATTGCGCTGATTACGCCAACCCTCTGGCGAGACTAAGAATCCTCACCTTTGCTGACTCCTTATTTTTCATCTGGAATATCGGTTAACTCCACTCCATACTCTGCCAGAGGGAGCGCGTTGGTCCGCAGCGCGTAGCAAGAACAATGGCGAGATTATAAAAATATGGCTTCGGACAGACAGAATCTGCAGGACGCGTTCCTGAACAATGTACGGAAAGCAAAGGTCCCGGTCACAATTTTCCTGATCAACGGTGTGAAATTGCAGGGTGTCATCACCTGGTTCGACAATTTCTGCGTATTGTTGCGCCGCGACGGACAGTCGCAGCTGGTCTACAAACACGCGATTTCGACGATCATGCCGTCGCAGCCGATCAGCCTGTATGAGGGCGAAGACGCCTCTTGATGGAACATGACAGGACGCGCACCCGGGCTTGGGTGCTGCATCCGGAAATCAAATCAGATGAACAGCGCCGTGTCCCTGAACCGGCGCTGGAAGAAGCGGTGGCGCTGGCTGCCGCTTTGCCCGATCTTGATGTGATCGGGTCAGATATCGTGCGCCTTCAGCGCGCTCAACCAGGGCTGTTATTCGGCAGCGGCAAGATCGAAGAACTGGGCGAGCAGTTTCATGACGCTGAAGTCGAACTGGTGCTGATTGATGGCCCCGTGACGCCAGTCCAACAGCGCAATCTGGAAAAGGCTTGGAAGGTCAAGATCCTCGACCGCACCGGCTTGATTCTTGAGATTTTTAGCGATCGTGCGCGCACCCGTGAAGGTGTCTTGCAGGTCGAAATGGCTGCGCTCAGCTATCAACGGACGCGTTTGGTCCGCGCCTGGACGCACCTTGAACGGCAGCGGGGCGGATTGGGCTTTGTCGGCGGCCCGGGTGAAACGCAGATTGAGGCTGACCGCCGGGCTATTGACGATCAGCTTGTGCGTCTGCGACGTCAATTGCAGAAGGTGATCAAGACACGAACCCTGCATCGTGCGGCGCGCGCCAAGGTACCGTATCCGATTGTCGCCCTCGTGGGATATACGAACGCCGGTAAATCGACACTGTTCAACCGTCTGACCGGGGCCGAGGTGATGGCCAAGGACATGCTGTTTGCCACGTTGGACCCGACCATGCGGCGGGTCGAATTGCCTGATGGCCCCGAGGTGATCTTGTCAGACACGGTGGGCTTCATCTCGAACCTGCCGACCGAACTTGTGGCCGCCTTTCGCGCCACGCTCGAAGAGGTGCTGGGCGCAGATATCGTCGTGCATGTGCGCGATATCAGCCACGAGGAAACCGAGGCACAGGCGCAGGATGTCGAAACCATTCTGACCTCGTTGGGCGTTGATGACGAACGGCCCCGGCTTGAGGTCTGGAACAAGATCGATCTGCTGAACGATGATGAACGCGAGGCCACTTTTGCTCGCGCCGACCGCGATCCGTCGATCTTCGCCATTTCTGCTGTGACCGGTGAAGGCCTCGAACCGCTTCTGGCCGAGATTGCCGTCAAATTGCAGGGTGTACGTCACCAGACAGTCCTGTCGCTGGGCTTTGCCGAGGGCGACAAGCGCGCGTGGTTGTTCCGTCAGGATGTCATTCGATCCGAAGAGCAGACCGATGATGGGTTTCAGATCACCGTCTTGTGGACTGACAAACAGGCGGCGCAGTACGCCGCGCTTTGATCAATCAGCGAGGTTATCATGACGGAATCTAAGGTTATGCTGACCGGTCATATTTTGGTGCCCGCCGACCGGATCGCACAGGTGCGGGACGCACTACCGGACCACATTGCCCTGACGCGGGCTGAGTCAGGGTGTATTTCGTTCGACGTGACAGAAGACGCCGATATTCCGGGCCGGTTCAACGTGAACGAAGTTTTTGAAAGTCAGGCTGCATTTGACGCGCATCAGGCACGCACCAAGACCTCGACCTGGTTCAAAGTGACCGAAGGTATCCCTCGTGATTATCAAATTACGCTTGGATAGGGGAATTGTCGGCTAGCGACCGTCTATTTGGCGCTGATAGTCTTCGGCATCGAACCAGCCCAGCGACGATTGCACCTTGTTGTCGGCGGTCAGTTCCCATTCTTCCCAGCCACGTGTGACGACGTGGTTGCCGGTTTCAGAATGATGACCTTCTAGCGTCCAGACGAAAATGGCGTGCGTTCCGGCCCAGCGAAGCATGTCGCAGCGAACCTCCAGGTCCGGGAAGTCGGCATAGAACCCGCGCGCCATCTCGGCCACAGCGGCCCGGCCGACGGTTGGTTCACCCCGGTTGATCGTGATCTGCCCGTCGGGTGCGTAAAAGCTGGCGACCGCCTCTGGGTCACCCGAACTCCAAGCGATTGCGTAGTCGCGTGCGAGATTGTTCAGTGTATCCCGAATACTGGCCATCCGTACCCCCAGTTCCAAATAGTCGGCCAACAGATCGTAGGCGAAAACACCGGTGCGCGTCCACGGCGGGTTGAAAAAGGGGCAAGGTCCTGCCGAGGCGGTGGAAATCAGCGCGGTATCAGGTTGGTCACACCGACCGCTGCGGCACGGGCAAGATCCATATCAAGCGACATCGGGATATATTCGCCTCGCCGCCAAAGCTGGGCCTGATCGTCGTAGTACCGCGACAGGAAATGTCCCGACTGACCCGTGGCCGTGATAAAGACTGAGCTGTTGGGATCGGCGAAATCATAGACACCGCGATAGCCCGCACCGTGCACATTCTGGAAAGGGTCGGGGCCTTCGCCCGATGTCCGACCCCGCAGCAGGGTATTGTCGCCGCCGCTGGTGGATTGGCGAATATTGACGAAGAACCGCAGAACCGGAACCGTGCCCAGAACCGGGTGATCATGCGTGGCCTGATGGGCATCGCCCCAGCGCAGCGACTCCAACGAGCCACCATATTTTTCGCTGATCCAGATCAGCGCGTCGTCCAGCGCCAGCCGGGCCATGTCGGTACATGTTTCCACAGGCGCGCTCTGGCGCACGTCGCACCAGACCGAGGCACCGTCAATATCGCGGTAGACCCGTTCGATAAATAACGGCTCAACATGTTTGTATTCAGCAGCCAGCGGCCCCAACTCGTCCGAGATCAAGCGGATCTGCAATGCGCGCAACCATG
This sequence comes from Ruegeria sp. BI12, assembly GCF_056537985.1. Lineage (NCBI taxonomy): Bacteria > Pseudomonadati > Pseudomonadota > Alphaproteobacteria > Rhodobacterales > Roseobacteraceae > Ruegeria > Ruegeria sp. BI12. Next base: position 1,210,408 of record NZ_JBQFSL010000001.1, read on the forward strand.
CGGCATAGATAAGCGGCTCGGGCAGGTGTTCATTCATCTCACCGTTCCATTCAGCCAGCAGGGCCAGCGCGACCTGACGCTGGCGTTCAGGTGTGCCTTCGGGGGCGGATGCACCGGTAAACCAAAGGTCTGCGCCAATCAGTGGCAGAAGGGATCGGGCTGTAAAGCTGACCGTGTCAAGTTGTGCCTCAATAAAGCTGTCGCGAGTGTGAACTTCGCGCGATTGCATCAGGCGCTCCCAACGGTGCACCCTTTGGGTGTCACCCCATTCGTATGAAACGTGGTTGGGAAAGGGGCGGTCGATGATTTTGTTGTTCGTGTTGCCCAGTATTCCCCCGGCGGGTGCCACGAATTCGGGGTTGTTCGCATAGGGCAAACGTCCCTGCCAGAGGTTTTCCGCCAGCCAGCCGGGCGTCGGGATACGGCCACGGCTTTGGTTTCGCAGGTCGCGCTTGGGCATCGCGCCGATCAGCTTCATGCCGATCGTATCCTTGTCGACAAGCGACAGGTTTTGCGAGGGTGCTATGAACAGCTCGGCCACTTCGATGGCATCGCGAACGGTGTCCGAATTCATCAACGCCATCGACGCTGTCATCGACGTGTCGCGCGGGCTAAGCGCCGTCCAAGACAATGACGCAACATGACCAGGTGGAGTGATCGTTTCCAGATCATAATGACTGCCGGGTAGAACGGGCCCGTTTTCAGTCCAGCGCAGGGTCAGGGTGACAGGGGGTTCATCCTTGATCTCGATGATCGAGGGGCGGGACCGGAATTGCTTATAACCGTCGGGCGACAGGTATTCTTCTGGGTTTTCCGGGTTCAACTGCTCGATATGAACATCCTGATCGTCCAGGTAGGACGAGGTCAGTCCCCAGCCCAACCGGTCGCTGCGGCCTGTCATGATCGCGGGAACGCCCGGAATGGTCGCGCCGATGACACCGCCCTTGGCAAGCTCGAGCCGTGCCAGATACCAAATACCAGGTGCGGTCAGGCCCAGATGCGGGTCATTGGCAAGCAAGGTACCTCCGATCGCGGAACGCGAAGGTGCGGCGGACCACGCGTTCGACGCGCCGGCCAAACCGCGTTTGGGGAATGGCGACAGAGGCGTGTCGGGCATTGGCGTGCCTTCTGCATAGCGCGGCAATCCCGGGAAGAGAGCCGCGTATTCCGGCAGCGCAGCGATCCCCGGACCCGGCACATCCGGCAAGATGTCCGACAGGCGATTGGGATCGTTCAGCATAAGGGATGTGCGGGCGCGCAGAACCTCGTCTTTCAAATGGCCGGACAGTTGCAGGCTCATCAGTTTGATGATGGCAATACTGTCACCGGGTTGCCACGGCGAAACGGGCGCGTTGAATAGGAACATTTCCGGTGCACCGCGTCCCAATGCGTTTTCGTTGATCTCTTCCAGACGGGCGTTGACGCCGGCGGAATAGGCGCGCAGCGCGGCTTTGGTGTAGTCGTCCTGCACTTCGACCGAGCGGTGGGCCAGGCTGTAGAGGTCAAAACGGCGCAAGAGTTTGTCTATGCTTACGGTGCGCCTGCCGAAAACTTCAGAGAGGCGCCCCTGCGCTGTGCGGCGCATCACGGTCATTTGCCACAGGCGATCCTGTGCATGGGCGTAGCCAAGGCCAAAGAATACGTCAGGGTCGTTTTCGGCCAGAATATGCGGAACGTTGGCAGTGTCGCGCACGATCTCGACAGGCCCACGCAACCCGGTAACGTCGACGGTCTGGTCATAGTCCGGCAGTGACTGGCTGGCGAGAAAGTAGACAAGACCTACAGCCGCGACGGCCAGCAGGACCAGACCCGTAGCAATCCGAACCAGCCAGCGAAAGACAAGACCCATGAACGCCCCACATCCCCGTAAGAAATTATTGGCTGAACACTACTGGAAGGCCGGGGCAACCGAAAGAGGAACGGCGCGCGAACGTCGGGTTAAGATGTTGAAACGAAAAACCCCGGCACTTGGTTTGAACATGTGCCGGGGTTTGCTGCAAAGGGGTCGTGGTATTCGGATTCAGGGGATGATGCGCGTGTATTTGGTGCCTTCGACGGTAGCGCCGAATTTCAGACCAGCCTGCCCGAAAACAGCGGCAAGTACCGGTTTACGCAATTGGTTCGTGTCGGTTGAAAGCGAGTCACCGGTGGCGTCGACGACGTAGCCGATATCCGCCCCCGCGGTCCAACCGCTGGAACGGCGGAAGTCGTCCAACGCGTCCTGCGTCATGAAAAACAGCACATGCGCATATTGCTGCGCGCCGATCTGCAGGCCGGCGCTGCCAGATACGGCCGAGTAATAGTCGACCGTAGCACCGTTAATGCGCAGCGCGCCCTGGCCATATGCGCCGCCAAAGATGAACCCGGCCTCTGTGATCAGTGGCATCACCAGCATGCCGTCGGCTTTGTTGGCGATCTCGACTGTGTTGGGGTACTTGTTGAACATTTCGTTCAGCGTCACGTTCACACGGGCGTCGATCTGGGCTGCGTTTGAATTGCCTACACCGTTTCCGCATGCTGCGGTCAGCGTAAGACCGGCCATGCCAAGCGCAAAGCCACGACGGTTTAGTCGGGGAGAGTTGGAACTGCTCATGTTTTTTCTCTGTGTTAACTGCCTGAAGTGTCGGGTGTTCCCGATCTTGTGTGCAAGAATACGCCGATTGGGTCCGTGTGTCACGGGAAAGCTGATCCAACAGCCTTCACAATAGGCGAAAAGTCGCGAGCGCCCGGGGATTTAGCCCTGTAGAACGCGCGCGACCTGTGGTGCAAAGTATGTCAGGATTCCGTCGCAACCCGCGCGCTTGAAGGCTAGTAAGCTTTCCAGCATGACTTTTTCGCCATCAATCCAGCCGTTCTGCGCCGCAGCCTGTACCATCGCGTATTCACCGGACACCTGATAGGCGTATGTGGGCGCGCCAAACGTGTCTTTCACGCGGCGACAGATATCCAGATATGGCATCCCGGGCTTGATCATTACCATGTCGGCACCTTCGGTCAGATCTCGTTCGATCAGGCGCAGTGCCTCGTTCGAATTGGCCGGGTCCATCTGGTAGGTCTTCTTATCTCCGGTCAGCGCACCCGACGCGCCTACTGCATCGCGGAAGGGGCCATAGAATGCGCTGGCATATTTGGCTGCATAGCTGAGGATCATCACATTGTGGTGCCCGGCACCCTCAAGCGCGCGACGCATCGCACCAATACGACCATCCATCATGTCCGAAGGGCCAATGATGTCGGCCCCGGCCTCAGCCTGCGCCAGCGTCATCTTGACCAGCGCTTCAACGGTCTGATCATTTACGATCTCGCCGTCGACGACATAACCGTCATGGCCGTTGATGTTATATGGGTCCAGCGCAACGTCGGTCATCACAGCAATATCCGGAGCCGCTGTCTTGATCGCCCGGATCGCCCGGTTCGACAGGTTGTCTGCGTTCCACGCCTCGGCACAGTCTTCGGTTTTCAGGCTGGTATCGGTGTAGGGAAAGATGCAGATCGCCGGGATGCCCAACGCCTGGGCCTCGACTGCGGCCTTGGCGATAAGGTCAACCGAACGACGGACAACGCCGGGCATCGAAGGTACGGGTTCTTCGATACCTTCACCATCGCGCACAAAAACTGGCCAGATCAGATCGTCGGTGGTCAGCGCGTTTTCCCGCACCAGCCCGCGAATGGCGTCGGATTGGCGCGCTCTGCGAAATCGTGTCTGGGGGTAGGGGGCGATAGTCGGTTTCATGTCGCGCTCTCCTTGAATAATCGTGCATTGGGTGGCATGAATTCCCGGTGGTCTCAAGGGTAACATTGGACGCGCTGCGCCAAGAACGCCCCAGAGACAATGAACAAAGGGCTGATGCGTGGATTTGCACTCTTCGATTTTCGAACTCATCGACATGCGCAGCTTTTCGAATCTGTGGTATTGGATCGCCCTGGCGGTGCTTTGGTCCTCGGCCAGCCACTGGGCGATGGGGGTTCCCTTCGATCTGCTAGTGCGTGCGCGCCGTGTTGGAGGGCAATCCGAGCAAGACCTGCTGGATATCGTTAGGATCAACGGGAACAGGTTGCTGTACATCGTTGACATGTCAGGGCTGATTATTCTTGCTTTGAGCTGCTTTTTGTTTACCGGGCTCGCGATGCTTGGTTTCTATTATGGGGTAGAATTCGCCCAGGCCGTGTTTCTGTTGCTGTTTCCTTTGTGTTTGGTGACGCTGATCAATATACGCGCCGCGCGAAAACTGCAGGTCACCGAACCGGTGCTTGAGAGCATATCCAAGATCCTTGTACGCTGCCGGATTTACACCCAGATCATTGGCATGATCTCAATTGTCATTACTTCACTTTGGGGTATGTACCAGAACGTCTCGATCGGTGTTCTCGGGGGATGAAAATCAGAAAGGCAAGGCGATGACGGCTCCGAACCATGTGACGGTTGGCGGCGCTCCTGAAGGGTTTGACGCGCAGCTTGTTCTGAATGAAATCGCGCGCGTTGGCGGGCCGGTCTGTCATGTCGCGCGTGATGACAAACGGATGGAGGCGATGCGCGCCGCATTGGCCTTCTTTGCGCCGGACATGCCGGTCTTCGTGTTTCCCGGGTGGGACTGCTTGCCCTATGATCGGGTATCACCCAATGCTGATATTGCGGCCGCACGCGTGGCGACTTTGGCAGCACTGGTGCATCAGATGCCGGACCGGTTTGTCCTGCTGACCACGTTGAATGCAGCAACCCAGCGGGTGCCCGCGCGAGATGTGTTGCGCGAGGCGGCATTTACCGCCCGCGTGAACCATCGCGTTGATGAAACGGCATTGCGGAAATTCCTCGTTCGAATGGGATTTACCCAAAGCCCCACGGTGATGGAACCCGGCGACTATGCCATCCGAGGCGGCATTATCGACATCTATCCACCGGGTGAATCCGGCCCCGTGCGTCTGGATCTGTTCGGTGACGTGCTGGATGGCGCGCGCCGATTTGATCCGGTCTCGCAGCGCACAACCGAGAAGCTGGACGTGGTCGAATTAGCCCCGGTGTCCGAGGTTATTCTGGATGAGGCCGCCATTACACGGTTCCGCCAGAATTATCGTATCGAGTTTGGCGCGGCAGGCACCGACGATCCGCTGTACGAGGCGATTAGCGCTGGCCGCAAGCACCAGGGCATCGAACACTGGCTGCCCTTTTTCCACGAAAAGCTGGAAAACCTGTTCGATTATCTGCCGGATGCAACGATCACCGTGGATGATCAGGTGACGCCGGCACGGCTGGCCCGTTGGGACACGATTGCCGATCAATATGAAACGCGGCGTCTGGCGTTGGAAAATCGCTCGCGCATGGACACTGTGTATAAGCCGACCCCTCCCGGTTTGCTGTATCTGAACGATGACGCATGGGAGCAAGCCGTCGGGGACCGGCGGGTAATGCAGTTCAGCCCGCTGCCCCAGGCCAGCGGTCCCGGTGTGATTGACGCAGGCGGGCGGATCGGCCGAAATTTCGCGCCCGAAAGACAGCAGGAAAGCGTCAGCTTGTTTGGGGCGTTGGCAAGTCATATCACCGACAAGATGTCCAAGGGTCCGGTTCTGATTGCGTCTTACTCTGAAGGAGCCCGAGAACGCCTGACCGGCTTGATCGAGGATGAAGGCCTGGCCGAAGCCATCCCCGTCACCGATGGAACCCGGATTGGCAAACGCGGGCTGCATTTGGCGGTCTGGGCGCTTGAGCACGGTTTTGAAACGCCCGATCTGACCGTGATCGCCGAGCAGGACGTGCTGGGTGACCGCCTCATCCGCCAGCCCAAGAAGCGCCGCAAGGCCGAGAATTTCCTGACCGAAACCCAGTCGCTCAGCCCCGGCGATCTGGTGGTTCACGTCGACCACGGGATCGGGCGTTACATGGGGATGGAGGTGGTCACGGCCGCCGGTGCCGCGCACGAATGCCTGCTGTTGGAATACGCCGAGCAATCCAAGCTATACCTGCCGGTCGAAAACATCGAGCTGCTTTCGAAATATGGCCATGATGAAGGTTTGCTGGATCGTTTGGGCGGCGGCGCATGGCAGGCAAAGAAAGCCAAGCTGAAAGAGCGAATCCGCGAGATGGCGGACAAGCTGATCCGCATCGCCGCTGAGCGAGCCTTGCGCAAAGCTCCGGTCATGGATCCGCCCCCACACGCGTGGGAGGAGTTCAGCGCCCGCTTTCCATATCAGGAAACCGACGACCAGCTGCGCGCGATTTCCGAAGTGATGGAAGATATGCATTCCGGTGCGCCTATGGATCGGTTGATCTGTGGTGACGTGGGCTTTGGAAAAACCGAGGTTGCCATGCGCGCGGCCTTTGTCGCTGCGATGTCCGGCGTTCAGGTGGCCGTGATCGCACCGACAACCTTGCTGGCCCGTCAGCATGCAGCCAGCTTCAAGGAACGGTTCCGTGGCTTCCCGCTTGAGGTTCGGCAGCTGTCACGGTTTGTGTCCGCGAAAGAAGCGCAGCAGACCCGCGATGGTCTGGCGCGCGGGACCGTGGATATTGTCATCGGCACACATGCCTTGCTGGCCAAAGGTATCCGGTTCAACAATCTGGGCCTGTTGATCATCGACGAAGAACAGCATTTTGGCGTAGGTCACAAGGAGCGCCTGAAACAGCTGCGCAGCGACATTCATGTTCTGACCCTGACCGCCACGCCGATCCCACGGACGCTGCAGCTGTCGCTGACCGGCGTGCGCGATCTGTCGATTATCGGCACGCCGCCCATCGATCGTCTTGCCATTCGCACGTATGTCAGCGAATTCGACGCGGTTACCATTCGCGAGGCGCTGCTGCGTGAACATTATCGAGGCGGACAGAGTTTCTATGTTGTCCCGCGCATCTCGGACCTTCCAGAGATTGAGGAATTCCTGAAAGAACAACTGCCCGAGCTGACCTATATGGTGGCGCATGGGCAAATGGCGGCGGGTGAACTCGACGACCGAATGAACGCCTTTTATGACGGCAAGTACGACGTGCTTCTGGCGACCACGATTGTGGAAAGCGGGCTGGATATTCCAACCGCCAACACGATGGTCGTGCACCGGGCAGATATGTTCGGCCTGGCTCAGCTTTATCAGATCCGGGGTCGGGTGGGACGCTCTAAAACCCGCGCTTATGCGTATTTGACTACCAAGCCGCGCCAGAAGCTAACCGCCACTGCCGAAAAGCGTCTGCGTGTTTTGGGGTCACTCGATACACTCGGAGCAGGCTTCACACTGGCTTCGCAGGATCTCGATATTCGGGGTGCGGGAAACCTGCTGGGTGAAGAACAGTCCGGCCAGATGCGCGACGTCGGCTATGAGCTTTATCAATCCATGCTGGAAGAGGCGATCGCCAAGATCAAAGCAGGCGAGATGGAGGGGCTGTCCGATGCCGACGACCAATGGGCGCCGCAGATCAATCTGGGCGTACCGGTCCTGATCCCCGAAGACTACGTGCCCGATCTGGATGTGCGATTGGGTCTCTATCGTCGCTTGTCGTCGCTTTCGACCAAGGTCGAATTGGAAGGCTTTGCCGCTGAATTGATTGACCGTTTCGGGACGCTACCGAAAGAGGTTAACACGCTGATGCTGGTCGTGCGTATCAAGGCGATGTGCAAACGAGCAGGAATTGCCAAGTTGGATGGCGGACCCAAAGGGGCGACGATACAATTCCACAACGATAAGTTTGCTTCGCCTCAGGGGCTGGTTGAATTCATTCAGAACCAGCGCGGACTGGCCAAGGTCAAGGACAACAAGATTGTTGTAAGGCGCGACTGGAAGAAGGACAGCGACAAGATAAAAGGCGCATTCGCAATCGCCCGCGATCTCGCCGAAAAGGTTATGGCTGAAAAGAAGAAAAAGGCGAAAGCCTAATCTCCGCTGACAAAAGTACATAACTGCCAGTCGCCTGCGTCCGATTTCACGAACGCGGCGCGGTGGCCGGTCATGGGCCACAGAAAATCACGGTGCATGAACCCGCGTGTACCGTCGGTCAGCATGACAGGCTGATAGTCGGTGTCGTCGCGATAGTCTGTGATGATGACGACCTCATGGCTGATTTGGTTCAGTACAGGTGCGCCCGGCTCGGCGGCTTGCCGAAGGGTCACATTCTGACCCGTGACGAAGTAGGTCACAAATGGATCCAGAGACGCGGGGAGGGTGATCTGCCATTGATGTGGCATCCAGAATTCGCCCTCGTCGTCAAAATAGCCCGGCTGGGACAGGGTGGTTTCCAGGTCGTTCCAATAAGTCTCGCGGTTCTGGTCTTCTTGAGCGTCACCGGTTGCCGGGTCGAGGTATTCTAGAAACTCTTCGGGCCCACCAGACCCGCCATGGCTGAGATAGATATCCGGGCAAACGGCCGCGATCACTGCTTTGGTGTCCCGTGCCGCCACGCTTGCCGACAGGCTGTCTCGAAAAGCCACTAAAGTGGGATCGCGTTCTGCCTCGTCGACTGGCGGAAAGGACTGGCGGTCGGCAAGGGCCGGGCTGCCGGCCAGAAGCAATAGCAGCAATGCGCGGGTCATTCGGCTGCCTCCATCGCGGCCTGAGCGCAGAAACACGAGGCTCCGACAGCCCGATCAGCGCGCGCCAGTGCAATATCCAATCGCTGTTTGATCAGTTTGATTTCGACGGTCTCGCCGCGGGCCTTCAGACAATCATGCAGGCCTTTCAGGCTCCAGACGTTATCAGGGTGGATTGAAGCACGGCTGAGGGTGCCACCAAGCCCCAGATCTTCGCGGTAAACCACTTCGGCCTCAGCCACGTGACCTTGTTCAAACAACAGCGCCCCCAGCGCGTGACGGGTGGGTTGCATCCAGCCCCAGGGTTCGTCGTAGGGCAGTGTGTCGTCCAGTTCGACCGAGCGGCGCAGATGGCCGTAGGCTGCGTCATAATTACCTTTGCGATACTCAATCTCTCCGCGCAGCATTTCGCGGGCAATGTCCAACAGGTCGATCACGCGGTTGTTGTGCAGCAGGCGAGTTTCTGGCACCCGATCTTTGGCGGCGAGGAATAGCTTCTCTTCGGCTTCGGCCTCGGCGACCTGATCTGTCGCGGCAAAGGCGATTGCACGGGCGTAATGGGTGGTCGCGGTGACGGTGCGGTAGAGGTCCTGGTCCTCAGGAAGGGAAAGGGCTTTTGCCTCTTCCCACCGACCAAATCGGATCAGGATATGCGGCCCCATCGACATGTAGCTTTCGAAGAAATCCGCCATGGGCGGGCTTTCGGTGCGCAACATCTCTTCCGGCGTGGTGTCCCATATGCCCTGATTGGCGCGCAGGGCAGGTTCCATCTGGCCAAGAAACAGCGCGCCATAGATAGCAAAGTGATAGTCGTGCTGGCGATAGCCTGTGTAGATATTGAACGCGCCTTCGCGCTCATAATACTTCAGATCGGCCTCGGTCGCCTTTTCGTTCCAATGGACGACGTTCTGATAATGCCCGCACAGGACATCGATATGGGTGGGCATGTGCACCAGGTGCCCTGCATCTGGAACCAGTGTGCGCAGGACATCCCCAGCCTTCAGCGCCTTTTCTGGTGTCGGCGACATCTCCATCAGATGAACATAGAGGTGCAGCAAGCCCGGGTGCGACATGGCTGCCGGATCGTCGGCCATTGCGTCTTCCAGGGCTTTTTGCGCCTCCAACGTGGCTGCGCCTTCAGCGGGCTCACCGGTTCTCAAGTTCCACATCTGCCAGGGAGTCAGGTTGAGCAACGCCTCGACATATATAGTGCGCAGATCAAGGTGGTCCGACTGCTCGCCAAACGCCGCCCGCATCGCATCGGCAAAGTCGTGGTCCCAGGTGTGCATGTCGTCGACGGGATCGCGTTGAGGATACCGCGCGGGCAGGGCGCGGATCAGGGCCTGTTCAACCGATGTGCAGTTATCGATCAGAGCCACGGCTTTCTGCGTGGCATCAAAGGCCAGCGCCAGCGCCTTTCGCTGCCCACGGTCATCCAAGAGGTTCCACGGCAGGTTGTAGTTTGGCCCCGCCGCGTAGGCCACGCCCCAGTAGGCCATCGCACAGTCGGGGTCGTATTCAAGCGCGCGCTGAAAGCACACGACCGCTTCGTCGTGATTATAGCCGTAGGTCCAGTTCAATCCCCGGTCGAACCAAAGCTGCGCGTCCGGTGAGGCGGTTGTTATCGGGCAGGAATATGCGCCAAGATTGTAATATTCGCTCACAGAAAATCTCCACTCACATTGAGCAGAGGTTAACCTGAATTTCAGTCCCTGCACAGATCAGGCGGGCAGCCTGTTTTCGATCCGCCCCATGTGCAGCATCAGGCCGAAGCCCAGGATGCTCATGGTCAGGATACCTACGGCCAAAGGAATGATGGAACCGTCGAACAGTTGCCCGATAGGGGCTGCAATGGCGGCTGCAAATACGGTCGAGATCGCCCCAATCACCGAGGCTGCCATGCCCGCGATATGGCCCATCGGCTCCATCGCGATGGCGTTCAGATTGCCCATGGTCATGCCCGCCATGAAGAAGACGGCGGTTTGCCAGCTGACAAAAACCGCAAAGGACATCGTCGGGGAAAGGTGTGTTGCGTTTAGAACAATAACGGCGGTGGTAAAGATGACCTGAGCACCCAACGACCACGTTACGATCCGTCGCATGCCCAATTTTATAACAAGCGCTGCGTTCAACAGGCTGGCTGACCCGGCCATCAATGCCACAACGCCGAACCAGAACGGAAAGCTGTCAGCGCTGTCGTGAACGATGTCATAGACCGGCTGAACCATCGTTAACATGGTGAACAGCATCCCAAGGCACAGCGTTTGTACCATGATCGACAATCGAACGGTTGGGTGCGTGAGCATCTGACGGGCGGCGTCCAGCATCAGGGGCAGGCGCAGCGGGCGACGGTTCTCGATCGACAGAGGTTCCGGAAGGCGCAGACCCATCCAGACGATGGTAATGAGTGAAAACAGGATGAATGAGGCAAAGATGCCCCGCCATCCAGTCAAAGCGATCACTCCGGCGCCCAGCATCGGCGCAATTGCCGGAACTAGGGTGAAGATCATCATGGCAATCGACACGATCCGTGCCATCTCACGACCTGAATACAGGTCACGGATAATCGCCATGGCCACCACTCGCGGGGCAGCACATCCGATCCCCTGGAAGATACGGGCGACCAGCAACACCTCGAGCGAGGAACTGGCCCAAGCAGCCGCTGCTGCGATGATGTACAACGCCGATCCGACGTAGATCACGGGCTTACGGCCAAAGGCGTCGGACAGCGGACCGGTGAAAAACGTGCCTATCCCCATACCCAACACAAACGAGGTCAGGATCAACTGGGCTTTGTTAATGTCGTTGGGGCTAAGCTGCTCACCGATCTTTGGCAGCGCAGGCAGCATGGAATCAATCGAAAACGCGATCGTCGCAAACATCATTGCGACAAGTGCTACGAACTCACCCCGTGACATGCGATTGGCCATAGCGCCCTCCTGACTTGTTCGCGCTATCACGGCAAATCAGTTGACGCTAGGTGTCAATTTGCACAGGGGTCTGTGCTAATTTGCAGGGGAAGCCTCAAGTTGAGACATGATTTCAGCAATTACTTTTTCCCACATTTCAGGGGGTTGCGCCCCGGGGACGGCATGCTGATTGGCGACAATGAAGGTCGGAACCGAGCTCACACCCATCTGCCGTGAATGGCTGTCGCGGTTGCTGATATCCTCGCGGTCGGCGTCGGATTTCAGCAGTTTCAGAACGACCGCTGCGTCCATTCCGGCATTGTCGGCAATATCCGCCAGAACCTCGTGATCGCCGATATCGCGGGCCTGCACGAAATAGGCATCAAACAGTGCATCGACCACTGCATTCTGCTTACCCTCGATTCCGGCCCAGTGGATCAGGCGATGGGCGTCCAGAGTGTTGGGCGTGCGTTCCATGCCTTCAAAATCGATCTTCAGGCCTGCATTCTCGGCATGTTCGACGACCGGAGCATAGGCGCGCACGGCACCTTCCTTGCCGCCAAACTTGCGTTCAAGGTACTCGCGGCGGTCCATGCCCGCGTCCGGCATGTCAGGGTTCAGCTGAAAGGGATGCCATTCGATAACGAAAGGGTGGTCGGGGATTGCGGTCAGCGCCTTGTCCAGATGGGTCTTGCCGATATAGCACCATGGGCAGATCGGATCGGACATGATATCAAGCTTGACGGTCTGGGTCATTCGTTGGTCGCCTTGAAGTAGGCCGGCAGCGCCCGGCGCAGAAGTTTGCCGTTTCCGCCAGTTGGCAGTTCGGCCAGATGGATGAAAGCGCGCGGTTGCTTGTAACGCGCCAGGTTTGCCTCGACATAGGTGCGCAGGGCGTTTTCGTCCAGTTCTTCTGGCCCTGTATAAAAGGCCGCTATCACAAATGTGTCCTGTTTGACTTCGATGGCAGCGGCCCCAACCTGTGCAATGCCGGGGTATCTGGACACAGCGGCCTCAACTTCAACCGGCGACACTCTATAGCCGCCCGCGTTCATCATGTCGTCATCCCGGCCTAGGTAAGTGATTTGTCCGTCCACGGCCATGGCCCCCTGATCGCCGGTCAGGAACCAGTCGCCCTGCATTCTGGCTTCGGCCTCGTCCGGGGCGTTTAGGTAGGTGAGCATCAGGCCGGGGTCGGATTTGTGCACGGCAATCGTACCCTCTTGTCCCTGCATTACCGGCCCATCAGTCCCCAGGATCGCGACGCGGCGTCCGGGCTGAGGTTGCCCCAACGCATCGCCGCGCGCCGGATGGGTCGGGCTGGAGGAAATGAAGGTCGAACACTCGGACATCCCATACGCCTCATACAGCTCGGTGCCAGTTTCCTGTGTCCATTGTTCGTGCAGATGACGCGACAACTTTTCGCCGGCGCACAACCCATGTCGCAGGTCCGGCAGGTGCAGGTTATTCTGCATGCCCAGTATCTTTCTGAACACGCCGGGAGCGGCAGCAAAAATTGTCGCCTGATGGTGACGCAGCAGCCCGGGCAAGTCGGCCAGTTCGGTGCCCGGTTCGGGGATCAAGGCGGTCGCGCCGATTGTCCACGGGTCCATCAGCCCCGTACCCAGAGTATATGTCCAGTTGAAGGCCCCCGCGTGGCACAAACGATCACTCTTACGCAGACCGTACCAGCCATCTACCATCATCTGACGTGCCCAGATGGCGCGGTGGGCGTGGGCTACGGCCCTCGGTTTTCCCGACGTGCCAGATGTATAGACAACGTAGGCCATCCGCTCCGGGTCACCCATTTGATACTCGGCCGCAGGCAGGTCGCGCATTTTGGTCAAGTCGGATAGGTTGATCTGAACCGTGTGGGCGGCGCACGCAACTAGCGGGTCGCGCAGGATTGCAGCGGGGTTAAGATCTTCGATCATGCGTGCTGTTTCTGGTTCAGTCAGTTGCGATGATGTTGGGACCGGGACAATCCCAACGGCAATTGCCCCCAGATAGGCAATCGGGAAGTCGACCGTGTTCCCAAGACGCATCAATGCGATATCACCGGGCTTCAGACCGGCATTCAGCAACCCTGTGCCCGTGCCCAGAATAGCCTGCTGCAACGCCCCATACGTCCAATTCCTGGCGTCTGCGGCACCGACCACAGACAGCGCGGTTTTGTCCGACAGCGTATCCGCATAGCGCAACACATGCGCAGCCAGATTGAACGGGGACGGGCAGGCCGGGGGCGGCCCCTGATCGAATATTGAAAGCATGGCAACTGGCTAGCGCGACCACTGGTGCGTTGCAAGCGCGACGGGCTGGGCCTATAGAATGACGCATGAGCACCCAAGACCAGACATCTCTGATCCGCATTGCCCGGGACTCGGGCGAACATACGGAAGTTGAACCACTGGACCTCGGCGCGCGCGTGCGCGAATTGCGCAAAGCACGAAAGTGGACGTTGGAACAAGCGGCAACCCAGGCTGGTCTGGCGCGGTCAACGCTCAGTAAAATTGAGAACGGTCAGATGTCGCCCACCTATGACGCGCTGAAAAAGCTGGCGACTGGTCTGGAGATCTCGGTGCCGCAGCTGTTTACGCCGCCGCAGCGGGATCAGGTGATTGGCCGGATGGCCGTGACGCGCATGGGCGAAGGGTCTGCGCATCCCACAACCACTTACGAGCATGAACTTCTGGCCGAAACCCTGACAAAAAAGCAAATGCTGCCTTATCGGGCCCGCGTACGCGCGCGGTCAATGGATGAGTTCGACGGCTGGGTTCGTCACGATGGCGAAGAGTTTTTGTATGTGCTGACGGGGGTGGTGCGCCTTTACACCGAGTTTTATGAACCAGTCGAAATGCGCCGCGGCGACAGCGCCTACTACGACGGGAGTATGGGTCACAATGTAATCTCGGTCAGCGACGAAGATGCAATGATCCTGTGGGTGACATCACTTACTTAACGACCGGCTGAATTCGCGATTCAACCCTTCTGTGAACAAAAAATCCTCAAGCTCTTCGTGGGCTTCGTTCATAGTCAGTTGATGGCGTTCGGCCAGGTACGCCTCGAAACGTTTGCGGTCTTGGCTTAACCGCACCATGTCCTGATCCCGCAGGTTCGGAAATCTCCGTTTGGCGCGCGTATACATAGCGTCCAGGTCTTGCGTCAGATCGGTCCATTTCAACATTAGACAGCTTTCCGTTTTAATGGTTTCAAAACCGCTCGCCCTGCAACTCAGCCTACGAACGCAGTTGGTGCGTTCGGGCATGACAAAATGTCGCACCTGAGATCGGGTGATGGTTACTTTTTTGAGGGGGATGAAAGTGCCCGTTGCAGCCATTCCGCAACGGGCAGACGGACCTGATTTTTGAGTGAGTGGAGGCCGGTCCGTAGATTTGTTGTGCAGCGTACCTGACGAAGAGTTACGTTTTGAAATTCAAAGCAATAATCAGTTCGCGCAGTATACTGCAATATATGTACAAGCTATATCGCTAAAGCCCGTTCAGTAAAGCTTTTTGTGTGAGTTTTTTATGTGAACACTTGACGTAGGGTCGGCTACAACATGTTGCCAACATGAAAATTCGACACGCAATATGAGGTGATTGTTGGCAGTGTGCCGATTTCCGCCGACGCTTTGTGGGCAAATCGCACGGCCAGCTACTCTTCGTACCACCAAACCTGCGGCATGTACTCTGGTCCGTCGCCATAGATCGGCAAGCTTTCCGGCTGCTTGAGTTCCTTGGCGTGTGCGATCCGGCCTACATCGAAATTCCATATCGGAATGACGTAACGCCCAGCGGTCAGAACACGATCAAGCGCGCGCGTTGCAGCGACGAAATCCTCATGACTTTCCGAGGCCAGCATGGCGTCAATCATACCGTCCACGGCGGGCGAGGACACACCCATAAGGTTCCGTGTCCCTGGAGTGTCAGCATTTTCGCTGCCCCAGTACAGGCGCTGTTCGTTGCCGGGCGACAGGGATAACGCACGACGGAAATAGGTCATATCGAAATCCAGCTCGGAAGTACGGCTTGTGAACTGGGCACTGTCGACCTGTTCGGTATTCACCTTAATGCCAAGGCGTTCCAGCGCGCGAGAATAGATCTCTATTGCCGTTTCGCTTTCGGTGTCGCCCTGTTGCAGGAGTACAGTCAGGGTAAAAGCATCGCCGTTCGCGTTGCGCAGCTCACCGTCTTGAATGGTCCAGCCTGCTTCGGCCAGCAGCTTGGTGGCCGCGCGGATGTTGGATCGGTTGCGAGCCGATCCATCGCTTTCCGGCAGGGTATAGCCCTCAAGCGTTCCGGGGGGCAGGTCGTCTTTGAACGCCAATAGAAGTTCTTCCACGCGACCTTCTGCTGGTCCGGGCTGCATTGCTAGATCCGAGCCCGAGAAGTAGGACGTGATACGCGGCTGTGCATTGCCGGTAATCGTGTCGTTGATGAATTCGAAATTGAACGCCAGTGTCAGCGCTTCGCGAACACGCCAGTCGTCAAATGGCGCCTTGCGTGTGTTCATTACAAATCCGGTCATGCCCGAAGGCTTGCCGTGGGGGATCTCGGTCTTGACGACATCCCCACGCTGGACGGCCGGGAAATTGTACTGGTTTGCCCATTTGTCGGCATTGAATTCACGCACCGCGGTCAGTTCTCCGGCTTTAAACGCCTCAAACAGAACAGTGCCGTCGCCGTAAAACTCGATCCGCATTTCAGCCAGGTTCATCGTGCCACGTCGAAAGGGGATATCGGCGCCCCAATAGTCCGGGTTCCGTTTCAGGGTCACGTATCGTCCGGCCTCATAGCCGTCGACAACATAGGGGCCTGTGCCGACCGGAATGTCATGCAGCCCGGCATTGGCGAAATCTTTGCCCTCCCACTGAGCCTTCTGCAGGATCGGGCGCAGGCCGGCGATCAGGGCAAGCTCGCGGTCAGCTTCGTTAAAGGTGATACGCACCGAGCGGGGGCCAATCTGTTCAATGCTGTCGATCTTGCCCCATAGTCCGCGATAACGCAGGTGACCTTCGGTGCCCAAAGTCTCATACGACCAGATGACATCATCGACAGTCACCGGCGTACCATCCGAGAATTCGGCATTCTCGCGCAGGGTGAATTCGACCCAAGACCGGTCCGGTGCGGTCTCAACCGATTCGGCTAATAGCCCGTAAAGAGTGAAAGGTTCGTCCCAGGAACGGCCCATCAAGCTCTCATGGGTCCAAAATCGTAACTGCCAGGGCGAGCTGCCTTTTTGCACGAACGGGTTCAAACTGTTATAGCCGCCCGTATTTCCGAAAACGACTTTGCCACCTTTGGGTGCGTCAGGATTTGCATAGGGCAGGGACACAAAATCCGGTGGTAGGGCCGGGTCACCATACATAGCTATGCCATGGGCCGATTCTGCATGAGCAATTGAAGTGCTCAAAAGCACGGTGATTCCCGCAATCAATGGACGAACGGGGCGGAGAAAATCGGGGCTCATTTTGGAAACAATCCTGCTCTGGCCTTATTTTGTTGGGATTCACCGTAGCGATGATTTTTCTTATTTTCAAACTTTTAGCTTGGACGAAGGCGCGGAATTGCTTATAAAGGATGCACTGCTCGATAGGTTTCTTGCCTGTATGAAACCTGCCTCAATAACTTAACGCCCGCTTCGTGCGGGCGTTTTTTTGTGCGCATTACACCTTGGATGCGCAGCCCGGATGTTTCCCCGTTTTCTTTGCACGTGCAGCATGGCAGTGTGTCGCCAAAGTGGATTTTGTGGGAGTTCGGCCATGAGCCTTTCGGGAAAAACAGCCATCATTACGGGATCGAATTCGGGGATCGGGTTGGGCGTCGCGCGCGAGTTGGCGAAGGCCGGGGCCAACGTAGTGCTGAATTCCTTTACAGACCGCGACGAAGATCACGCCCTGGCTGCCGAGATCTCGCAGCAGACCGGTACCAGTGCACGCTACATCAAGGCGGACATGTCCAAAGGTGAGGAATGCCGCGCGCTGGTCGAGCAAGCGGGGGCATGCGACATTCTGGTGAACAACGCGGGTATTCAGCACGTCGCGCCTGTTGATCAGTTTCCGGTTGAAAAATGGGACGCGATCATTGCGATCAACATGAACTCGACCTTTCACACGATGGCCGCTGCGTTGCCAATGATGCGCAATGCTGGGTGGGGGCGTATTGTGAATATCGCGTCGGCCCATGGTCTGACGGCGTCTCCGTTCAAGGCGGCTTATGTCGCGGCCAAGCATGGGGTGGTTGGCATGACTAAGACCGTGGCGCTGGAAACGGCGCAGGAACCGATCACCTGCAATGCGATCTGCCCGGGTTACGTTCTGACGCCATTGGTCGAGGCCCAAATCCCGGACACAATGAAAGAATACGACATGAGCCGTGAAGACGTGATCAAGAATGTCATGCTTGAGCGGCAACCTTCGAAGGAATTCGCTACGGTTGAACAACTGGGCGGTACCGCGATTTTCCTCTGCTCAGATGCAGCTGCGCAGATCACGGGCACGACGATCTCGGTCGATGGTGGCTGGACGGCGTTGTGAGGTTTCACAGGGGCAGTGTCCTCGTACCCCTTGGCATTGGGGAAAAGGTGAAGGGGTAGCAAGTTGAAACGGATCAATCTGGCTTTGCAGGGTGGCGGCGCGCATGGTGCCTTTACTTGGGGTGTTCTCGACAGGCTTCTAGACGAAGAGGACATCGAGGTTGCCGCTATCACCGGGACCTCGGCCGGTGCGCTGAACGGCGCTGCCTTCAAGTCAGGAATGGTCCACAACGGGCGCGATGGCGCGCGCGCCTGTCTGGACGGGTTGTGGGCGCGGATGGGTGCGGTAGGTGATATGCGCCTTGCCAACTGGATGCAGGCGCTGGAGCCCGCGCAGATTGCCCAGACGATGGAGTATTCACTGCCTTTTTCGGTGGGCGATGCGTGGTCTCGGTTGGTATCACCTTATGCCTACGGTCCGTTTTATCGCAATCCTCTGGAACCGGTCGTGGATCGTTTCAACTTTGACGAGATCTGCACAGATCAGGGCCCTCAGTTGTTTGTCTGCGCGACCTGTGTGCGAAGCGGCAAGATCCGGGTGTTTACCGGGGATGAGATTTCGACGGATGCCATCCTTGCGTCGGCCTGTTTGCCGAACCTGTTTCAGGCGGTCGAGATTTTCGACCCTAAATCTGGTCGGACCGAAGCTTACTGGGACGGGGGCTATACCGGCAATCCTGCGCTGTATCCCTTGTTCAACAACGACCTTCCCGACGACGTGGTGATCGTGAACATCAATCCGCTAGAGCGGGAAGAGATACCGAAGACACCACAGCAGATCCAGAACCGCATCAACGAAATCAGCTTCAACTCATCCCTGTTTCGCGAGCTGCGGGCGATCAGCTTTGTTCAGCGCCTGTTGACCGAAGGTAAGCTGAAGGCAGGGGAGATGAACCGGGTTCTCGTGCATATGATCGCGGATGATGAGTTGATGAATGAACTATCTGTGGCGACAAAGACGGTTCCAAACCCTGTTATCTTGCACAAGCTGAAAGCTGCCGGGCGCGCCGCCGCGGATAAGTTCTTGTCGGAAAACAAGGATGACCTCGGCGCACGCAGCACGGTCAACCTGCCAGAGATGTTTGGCTGATCACTCGGGCGGTTGCGTCGGGTCTTTGCCGTTGGGATATACAAGGCCCGCAGAAATCACCAACTTTGCTGCGTCTTCGATGGTCATATCCAACAGGATCACGTCTTCGGCAGGGAAGAACAACAGGAAACCCGAGGTTGGGTTTGGCGTGGTCGGGACGAAAACGCCCAGCAATTCACCCCCCGTTTCCGCCCGTTGACTGACTTCGCCTTTTGCTGCGGTGGAAACAAAACCAATCGCCCAGATGCCTCGGCGTGGGTATTGGATCAGGCAGGCTTTTTCGAACGACCGTTCGGTTTGAGCGAACACAGTCTCCGAGATCTGCTTGATCCCTGAATAGACCGAGCGGACGACAGGCATCCGGCTGACAAGGCTTTCGGCGAAATGGATCAGAGATCGGCCCAGAATGCCTTTGGCTATCCAGCCGACGATGACGGTGAAGATCAGGAATATGACAACGCCGACACCGCGCAGGTTGATGCCCACATATTCCTGCGGTTGGAACCGCTGAGGAATAATGGGCAGCACCGCACTGTCGATCCATCCGACCACGGACCAGATCAGCCAGATGGTCAGCCACACCGGCGCAATCACGACAATACCCGTCAGGAAGGACGCGCGAAGTCGCGAAAACAAACCCGGGCGGCGATGTGGTTCTTCGTCAAATGGCGTTTTCATTGCGGTCCTGAGCGGTTTTCTGCCGAGTTAGTTAAGCAGTCGGGTGCGGTGGTACAATAGGCTTACGTCAATCGGTCCAGGCGGAAAGGGCTCGTGCGATACCAGCCGCCAGGCGCGCGTTGTTGCGAACCAGGGCAATATTGGCTGTTAGCGAACGTCCTTCGGTTTGCTCGTAAATCCGCTGTAGCAGGTACGGCGTGACGCCCTTGCCGCTTATCCGGTGCGCGTCGGCGTCGGCCTGAGCTGACGCAATAATGGGCGCCAGTTCTTCGGCCGGTATCTGATCTGCGGCCGGGATCGGATTGGCAACCAATTGGCCGCCGGGCAGGCCAAGCGCGCGGCGCGTGGCGTGGGCCGTGGCGATATCCTCGGCGCTGTCCATGCGTAGAGGCGCGGCATACGGGGATTTGGCGGACCAAAAGGCCGGGAATTCATCCTGCCCATAGGCGATGACTGGTACGCCTAGTGTTTCAAGGACCTCAAGCGTTTTTGCCAGATCAAGAATGGCTTTTGCGCCTGCGGCTACAACAGTCACCGGGGATTGGGCCAGTTCGTGGAGATCGGCAGAGATGTCAAAGGTCGTTTCGGCCCCCTGATGGACACCGCCGATGCCACCGGTTGCAAATACATCGATGCCCGCATAGTGCGCGGCGATCATAGTTGCCGCTACCGTGGTCGCTCCGGTGCCGCCAGTTGCCATGCAGGCCGCCATATCTGCGCGGGACAGTTTGGCGACGCCCTGCGCCTGACCCAGTGACTTCAGTTCATCAGCCTCAAGGCCAACGTGCAATTTGCCTTTGATCACCGCCATTGTGGCCGGAACCGCGCCGGCGTCGCGGATGTCCTGTTCGACCTGTGCGGCAACCTCGATGTTCTGAGGGTAGGGCATCCCGTGGGTGATGATTGTGCTTTCCAGCGCGACGATGGGTTGGCCTGCGTCCTTGGCGGCGCGGACCTCGGCGGAATATTGAATGTCGATCACAGTGGGGTCTCTCCGGATACGTATGTTGCGGCGGCGTTCAGGGCGCGAGTTAAGGCCTCGGCACTGGATGCTCCGCCGGATTCTGAGGCGATATGGGCCGCCATGAATGTGTCGCCCGCGCCGGTCACGCGCGTGACCAGAACGGATGGTGGTGTTTGGGTGAGGATTTCATCCGCACTACCTACGGTGGCCGAGCTTCCACCGTCCGTGACAAGCACCCGCAGCGCGCCGCGATCCAGCAGGCCCTTGGCTGCGCTCTCGGAATCCGTGAACTCGCGCTGACACAGGATGCCGGCCTCTTCCAGGTTCACATACAGCGTGGCGCGGGCGTGCTTCAAGAATGGCAGCAAGCGTTCGGCCTTGCCGGGTGAGGCTGGAGCCACCCGCAAATCTGCACGCGCAAAAGCAGGGCTTTGTGCGATTTCCTCAAGCAAGTTCAGTGTCAGGTTGCCATCCAAAGCAATGGGGCCTTCGAACGGGTCGTTCTCATACCCCAGCGGACCGTGCATCAGCGGACGCAATATCTTGGCGCCCGCGGCCTCAAGCGAATGCGCGTCGGCGATGGCGGCGATCAGACCGTTAGCCCCTTCGACGGCCATATAGCGGTCAGTCGGCAAATCCTGCGAGCGGTAGATGTGATCCGTAACCATTCCCAACCGCGCACAGGCGTTTGCCAATTCATCACCCTCAGGATCGCGCCCGATGGCAGTCAGCAGAGTGGGGGTCATGCCAAAACGCACAAGGGTCATGGCGATGTTCATGGCCACGCCGCCGGGCAGGCGGGTGATCCGCCCCGGCACGTCCGAGCCCTGCCGCATGGCGCTTGCGGACCGGCCAATCACGTCCCAAAGGACCGAGCCGATGCAGAGAATGTCGCTGTTCTGAGTCATGTCGACGTCATGCCGCAGCCCCGGCGCAGGCGCAAGGGTTAACGCTCACAGGTTTCAGCGCATCGCGTCGGTCAAACCCTTCAGCGCCGCCAGTGGATCATCCTGCGACCAGATTTCTTCGCCGATACCAAAGAAATCGGTGTGTGGCGCCAGATCGCCGATCAGCTCTGGCGTCAATCCACCTTCAGCCACGACGGGCACTTCGATCATCTGTGACCACCACTGAAACAGGTCTTTCTCGGCAGTGGTGCCGTCACCCAGTGTTGACGTGCCGACCGGGCCGAATGCCACGTAGTCCGCACCAGCCTCACCCGCGGTCATCCCATCATGGCTGGACGCCCCGCAAAAACTGCCAACAATGGCGTCGGCCCCTAATTCCTTACGTGCCGCCCGGACAGACCGGGCCGCGTCGTCCAGATGCACTCCGTCCAGCCCCAACCGCTGTGCCAGCAGGACGTGGTTCGAAATTACCAGCGCCACGTCGCGGGCATGGGCAACCTCGCGGCATGCATCAGCAGCGCGAGCGATCGTGTCCTCATCGCCACCAGCCAGCGCCAGTCTGATACAGGCGATCTCGGCCCCGTCCAGCACGCTGGCCAAACGGTTGGTGAAGGTGCTTAGTTCGATGGTCGGAGGTGTGATCAGGTAAATCTGTGGCTGCTCGGGGGTGTCCATTGGCGCGTCCTTCGCTTTCAGTCTTTTGCGCGGTTTAGCGGATTGCGGCGGGGAAGCAAACTTTTATGCCGATTTCAGACCCAAATGACGGCGCGGACGGCTTGCCCTGCCTTTGCGCGCGGATTAGAGCATGCGGAACTTTCGGAGACAGCCATGCCCAGCGATAAATCCCAACCCTCATTCGTGCTTGTACGCCCGCAGATGGGTGAAAACATCGGTGCCGCCGCGCGGGCGATGTGGAATTTCGGGCTGGACCGGATGCGGATCGTTGCGCCGCGGGACGGATGGCCGAACCCCAAGGCGGTCGCGATGTCCAGCGGGGCAGGGCGTCTGCTGGATGAGGCGCAACTATTCGACGATCTGGCCGGATCGCTGGCCGACAGCACTTATGTCTTTGCCACAACAGCGCGGCAACGTGGGCTGACCAAGCCGGTCTACAGCCCTGAACGTGCAATGCAGATCGCGGCGGAAAAAGTCGCGGCGGGTGAAAAAGTAGCAGTCCTGTTCGGCCCCGAACGCGCCGGTCTTGAGAATGAGGATATCGCCAAGGCCAATGCCATCATCTCGGTTCCGGTGAACCCGGAATACGCCTCGCTGAACCTTGGACAATGTGTGCTGCTGACCGCTTACGAGTGGATGCGTCAAACTGGGGATGTGGTGCATGAGGCTACAGATCTGGGCAAGGGCGACTGGGCCACCGGGATTGAGGTCGAGAAACTGGTCGAACACTATGAAGACCGGCTGGAAGAGGCCGGGTTCTTTTACCCCCCGGAAAAAGCGGAAGGCATGAAGGTAAATCTGCGGAACCTTTGGTCACGGATGCGCATGACACGGGCCGACGTGCAAATGTTGCACGGGGTCATGCGGCAGATGGTCCGCTGGAAAGGCAAAGGCTGAGGCTGGACCTATGTTCCGCTTCACCCTAGCTTGCGACGAAATCCAAGGCACAAGAGGACAGCATGAGCGGTAAGCGCAGCATCTTCGAAGACGTCTCAGACACTAAAAAACAACAAGCCGTTCAACCGGGTATGCTGGATCGTGGCCGCGGCGGTGCGCGCAAGGCCATTCGCATCTGGCTGATGATCCTGTTTGCGCTGGTGGTGGTCATGATCGCGGTGGGTGGGCTGACGCGCCTGACCGATAGCGGGTTGTCGATCACCGAATGGCGCCCGATCACCGGGGCCATACCGCCCATGAGCGAAGCGGACTGGCAGGCCGAGTTCGACAAATACAAGCAGATTGATCAATGGCGCATCCAGAACCAATGGATGGAGCTGAATGACTTCAAATTCATCTACTGGTGGGAATGGGGCCACCGTCAGTTGGGCCGCGTGATTGGACTGGTCTGGGCGCTTGGCTTCTTTGGCTTTCTTATCGCGCGGAAAATTCCGACCGGGTGGACAGGCAAACTGCTGATTCCGGGCTTTTTGGGCGGTGTTCAAGGTGCTGTTGGCTGGTGGATGGTCGCCTCAGGCGTAACGCAGGGCGAAGGGATGATCGCTGTCGCCAGCTATCGCCTTGCCATCCACCTGGGGTTGGCTTTTGTAATTCTCGGCTTCCTTGCCTGGTACATCTTTGAACTGGGCCGCGAGGAGCGTGACCTGATGCAGGCCCGTCGCGCGAAAGAGGCGCGTCTGTTCTCGTTGTCCACTGGTCTGATGCATTTCGCCTTTTTGCAAATACTCATTGGCGCGCTTGTCGCCGGGATCGACGCCGGACGGTCTTACACCGACTGGCCGCTGATCGGCGGGCAGGTGCTGCCGCCTGATATGACGATGCTCGAACCGATGTGGCGTAACTTTTTCGAAAGCCCTGGCCTGGTTCAATTCATCCACCGTTGCGCTGGCTATCTGCTGTTCATCTTCGGCATCGTCGTCTGGCGGCGTGGCAGCACCAGCGCTCATCCGCAAACTCGCTTTGCCTTCAATGCAGCCTTCGCAGCACTTTCGCTGCAGGTTGTGATTGGTATCGCTACGGTGGTCTACGCGGCCCCATGGCAGATCGCCATCTTCCACCAGTTCATGGCCGTCGTCGTATGGACCCTGATCCTACGGGCGCGGTTCCTGACCGCTTACCCAATAGCAACCTCTCTGCGCGGAGCCTGATTTAAATGAGTGCTTATGACGATTTGATGGCCTTCCAGCGCGAAACTTCGGCTTTGGGCGAAATTGCCGGACGCTTGGGCTGGGATCAGGAAACAGTGATGCCTCGCGGAGCCGCGCCGCAACGGGCCGAGGAGATGGCCGCGATTGAGGCTGTCTTGCACGCGCGTCGATCCGACCCGCGTGTTGCTGAATGGTTGGACGCCGCTGACCCGCAGGACGAGGTCGGACAGGCCCAGCTTCGCGAAATTCGTCGGTCATATGAGCGGACGGTCAAGGTGCCCGCCGATCTGGCAACGGCCATCGCGCGCGTGACCTCTGCAGCGCAGGGAACCTGGGCTCAAGCTCGCGCAGACGAAGATGTCGCTGCTTTCCTGCCAGCACTCAGTGAGGTTGTCGCACTGAAACGCGAAGAGGGTGCCGCGCTGGCGCAGGGTGGCGATATTTATGACGCGATGGTCGAGGACTATGAGCCTTACACGACCGGATCGCAGATCGCCGAGATCTTTGACCATATGCGCCCGCGTTTGGTGTCATTGCGTGCCGCTGTTCTGGACAAACCAGCATCAGCTGAATTGACCGGACGTTTCGACGAACTGGTCCAGATGGGACTTTCACAAAAGCTGGCAGTTACCTTTGGCTATGATCTGAACACAGGTCGCATCGACAAGGCCGTTCACCCGTTCAGTTCGGGCAGTGGGCAGGATGTCAGGATCACCACCCGGACCACTGAAACCGATCCTTTCAACTGTTTCTATTCTACGATTCACGAAGTCGGCCATGCCGCCTACGAACAAGGGATCGATCCGGCCTATGCATTGTCGCCTCTCGGGCGCGGCGTGTCGATGGGTGTGCATGAAAGCCAAAGCCGCATTTACGAAAACCAATTGGGCCGCTCACGATCCTTCACCGGTTGGTTGTTTGGTCAGATGAAAGACGCGTTCGGCGATTTCGGAATCGCGGATGAAGACGCGTTCTATGCGACGGTCAACGGTGTCCACAACGGCTATATCCGCACCGAGGCGGATGAGGTTCAATACAACCTTCACATCATGCTGCGTTTTGATCTTGAACGTGCCCTGATGGCCGGGGACCTGCAGGTCGGCGATCTTGAAACTGCCTGGAATGACCGTTTCAAGGCAGATTTCGGTTATGCCGTCGACAAACCGTCAAACGGGTGTCTCCAGGATGTGCACTGGTCGGTGGGTTTGTTCGGCTATTTCCCGACCTATTCGCTGGGTAATGTCTATGCCGGATGCCTATATCAGGCACTGCGGACGGCGGTGCCAGATCTGGATACACAGTTGGCCAACGGGGACACCTCTGGCGCGACCACGTGGTTGCGCGAAAACGTGCAGCAACATGGTGGGCTCTATACGCCGCGCGAGACAATCCAGCGCGCAAGTGGGATCGAGCCAGGGCCAGATCCGTTACTTGGCTACTTGGAACAAAAGTTTGGCGCGCTATTCGACCTCTGAGGTCAGGAAACGTTTCGTCAAGTTAACGTGTTGCACATTGGTTTTGACCTGAATGCAGGTAGGGTGGTTCGAACGGTTTTACCAAAGGAACCACCTTGTTCTTTGCAACGCATGTCAAACCACATTTGGCTTTCATTCTAACTAGCAACACGCTGTTGACGGCGCGCAGGCGCGCGCGGGACTTAAAACACCAAGCCCTGAACCGCCCGCGTGTTGTCCATTATTTTCATGATGCTTCTGACCCTTATTGTCACCTCACCGCACAGGTCTTGCGTCGGTTTCGAGACAAGTATGATGTCGAGCTTTGCCCGCATCTTATTTCAGGTCCTCCGGCAGAAGCTGTGCCAGATCCAACAGCACATCAGCAAAACTCAATCAAAGATGCGGCACGGCTGGCTCGAAAGCTTGGCCTCAACGCGCCGGAGTGTACTGTTCTGACCAAGGGTGCGATTGCTGCCTCAGAGAATTTAATGGCAGCCGATCTGAGGATTGGGGATTTTGTTGAGAATGTCCAAGGTATCAGCACGAGGCTGTGGTCCAACGGGGGCTTGCCATCTTCGGATCATCGCAATCCCGCTGCGCTGATGAAGGATGGCGATCAAAAGCTCTCAGGGCTTGGTCATTATATGGGCGGAACTTTTTATTACGAAGGTGAATGGTATTGGGGGATTGATCGTCTTCACTATCTTGAAAACCGGCTGCAGCTTGCGGGATTGGGTGCCAGTTCGCCACCGTTGGTTTCAATGCCTTCGGTTCAGATAGAGCAAGAGAAATCTCCAGATCAGAAGATCGAATTCTTCTTTTCATTTCGCAGCCCCTATTCATATCTGGCGTTTGACCGATCTGTTGAATTGGCACGCCACTATGATGCGCGGCTGGTTTTGCGCCCGGTACTCCCGATGTTGATGCGCGGCTTGCCTGTTCCTCGGTCCAAGTCTTCCTACATTCTGCATGATTGCGCGCGCGAGGCGCGGCGATTGGGAATCCCATTTGGACGTATCTGCGATCCATTGGGAAAAGGGGTCGAACGTGGCTATGCCTTATTGGAGCATGCCGAGGCACAAAACAGGTTACCTGAGTTCTGTTCAGGCTTTTTACGCGCTGTTTGGTCTGAGGGGGTGAATGCTGCAACTGACAGGGGGCTACAGACAATTGTCGAAAACACCGGTTTGGATTGGCAGAGTGCGAAGCAGCACCTGCGTTCTGATCGTTGGCGAGATCGGGTAAAGATCAATCAGCACCGTCTGCAAGAGATCGGGTTGTGGGGTGTTCCAAGCTTCTGTGTCGCTGGGCAAAGTGTCTGGGGACAGGATCGTCTTTGGGCCGTTGAAGATTTGTTGATCTAAAAGAAAACGCCACACCAAAATGGTGTGGCGTTCAAAGAGTTTATATATCAGCGATTTACGCTTCTTCTTCTTCGTCGTCAGCTTGATCAGCGATCCAGGCAACACTTACGACCACTTCACCTTTGCCGGTGTTGAAGACCTTCACACCGCCTGCCGATCGCGATCGGAAGGAGATCCCTTCGACCGGGACACGGATCGACTGGCCCTTGGACGTCGCCAGCATGATCTGATCTTCGATATCGACTGGGAAGGACGCCACAAGTTCACCGCCTCGCATTGCCTTGTCCATCGCGGCCACGCCCATACCGCCGCGTCCGCGCACAGGGTAGTCATGGCTGGAACTCAACTTACCCGCGCCGCCAGCTGTGATCGTCAGGATCAAGTTCTCGGCCGCCGACATCTCGGCATAACGCTCTTGTGGAAGCACGCTATCAGCATTGCCTTCGTCTTCGTCGCTGCCGGTATCATCCGTGACGCCGGCCATCAGACGGCGCATTTTCAGATAGGCGGCGCGCTCGTCCGAGGTGGCCTCGAAATGACGGATCACCGACATCGACACAACACGGTCGCCGTTAGACAACCTTATACCGCGCACACCGGTGGATTCGCGTGAGTTAAAGACGCGGACATCAGTGGTGCGGAACCGGATTGCGCGGCCCGAATTCGTGACCAGCATCACATCCTCGTCTTCCGAGCAAATGCGGGCATTCACCAGCTCAACATCCTCAGGCAGCTTCATCGCGATTTTGCCGTTGCGGCGGACATTGGTGAAGTCCGACAAGCGGTTACGCCGCACATCCCCGGCACTGGTGGCAAAGACGATCTGCAGGTTTTCCCACTCTTCATCGGGTACGTCCACGGGCATGATCGCCGCGATCGATACTCCGGTTGGGATCGGCAGGATGTTGACGATCGCTTTGCCTTTGCCAGTCCGGCTGGACTGCGGCAGACGCCAGGTCTTGAGCTTGTAGACCATGCCTTCGGTGGTGAAGAACAGCAGCTGCGTATGGGTATTGGCCACGAAGAGGTTGGTAACAACATCCTCTTCTTTGGTTTGCATCCCTGACAGGCCCTTGCCGCCGCGTTTCTGAGCGCGGAAATCAGCCAGCGGAGTACGCTTGATGTAACCGCCTGAAGTCACGGTCACGACCATGTCTTCACGTTCGATCAGGTCCTCGTCTTCCATGTCGCCAGACCAGTCGACGATTTCGGTGCGGCGGGGCACTGCGAACTGCTCGCGCACATCGCGCAACTCATCGCCGATGATCGACATGATGCGCTCACGTGAGGACAGAATATCCAGGTATTCCTTGATCTTACCTGCCAATTCTTCCAGCTCGTCCGTGACCTCTTTGACACCGATCTGGGTTAGCCTCTGCAGGCGCAGGTCGAGGATGGCGCGGGCTTGAATTTCGGTCAGGTTATACGTGCCGTCGTCGTTCATCTTGGACAGAGGGTCGTCGATCAGGCGCAGATAACCTTCAATCTCTGCTGCGGGCCAACGACGCGTCATCAGTTTTTCACGCGCTTGTGCGGCGTCTGCCGATGAACGGATCGTAGCGACCACTTCGTCCACATTCGATACAGCCACGGCCAGACCACACAGAATGTGGCTGCGTTCGCGGGCTTTGCGCAAATCATAAGCAGTGCGGCGGGCAACGACGTCTTCGCGGAAGTCGATGAAAGAGGTCAGGAACCGGCGCAGAGTCAACTGTTCGGGGCGGCCACCGTTCAGGGCCAGCATGTTGCAGCCAAAGGAGGTCTGCATTGGCGAGAAACGATAGAGCTGGTTCAGCACCACCTCGGGGGTCGCATCGCGCTTCAGTTCGACTACGACGCGTACACCGTTACGGTCGGATTCGTCCTGAACGTGGGCAACGCCTTCGATGCGCTTCTCGCGCACGGCTTCAGCGATCTTTTCAATCATCGAGGCCTTGTTCACCTGATAGGGAATTTCGTCCACAACAATGGCGTAACGGTCCCTGCGGATCTCTTCGACCCGGGTTTTGGCGCGGATGATGACGCTGCCACGGCCTTCCAGATACGCCTTGCGCGCGCCAGACCGGCCCAGCATCACGCCTCCTGTCGGAAAGTCAGGGCCGGGGACGTATTCGATTAGCTGCTCTGACGTCAGATCCGGATCGTCGATGAGTGCAAGCGTCGCATCAACAACTTCGCCAAGGTTGTGCGGGGGGATGTTCGTTGCCATACCGACGGCGATACCACCAGCACCATTGACCAGCATGTTCGGGAAACGGGCGGGTAGAACCGTTGGTTCGCGGTCTTTGCCGTCGTAGTTGTCCTGAAAATCGACAGTTTCTTTTTCGATGTCGGCCAGCAGGGACGCGGCGGGTTTGTCCATACGTACTTCGGTATATCGCATGGCCGCCGGGTTATCCCCGTCCATCGAACCAAAGTTGCCCTGACCATCCAACAAAGGCAGCGACATCGAGAAATCCTGTGCCATCCGCACCAGCGCATCATAGATCGCGCTGTCACCATGCGGGTGGTATTTACCCATCACATCGCCGACCGGGCGGGCCGACTTGCGGTACGCCTTGTCGTGGGTATTTCCCGTCTCGTGCATCGCATAAAGGATGCGCCGGTGAACCGGTTTCAAGCCGTCGCGCAGATCAGGGATCGCACGGGACACGATGACCGACATGGCATAGTCCAGATAGGACGTGCGCATCTCGGATTCGATTGACACCGTCGGGCCGTCATAAACAGGGCGCTCGGGCGGGGTTTCATCCATGTTTTCAGGAATTTCTGGCGTATCGCTCACGTAAACTGCCCGTTTATTGTGCTGGGTCTATATCTTGTGGATGTACCTTATCAGACCCGGCACATAAGGTGCAAGCAAGCAGCGCAATCTGTGCAAAAAACACGCGTAACATCGGGGTAACATATTGTTAACCAAGGGTTAGGTGGTTTTCGTGTTATGCTGAAGAGACCTTGTAACAATTTTGGAGGTCCGCATGAAGCAAAGCGAAACAGAACTGATGCTCAAGGGGTATGGGCTGACGACGGCCGAATTTTTTTACCGCATGCCCGATTATATTCACGTGCTCAATACATTCATCTGGCAGGATTACGATCTTGCGCCAGATCATCCCAAGCTATTCGATTTTATTGAATTCTGGCAGCGCGAGATCGAAGGACCGCTGCATTCGGTGCGGTTCACGCATCGCAAGATGGTCGCGCCTGGGGAATGGCGCAACGTAGTGGGCGAATTTCGGGTGAATTGACGCCCTGGGGCATCGGACCCAAACCCATATACATTTCCGACGCATTCGGTATCGTTGCGACCAAGATTGGTCACAAGCGGGAACACAGAATGCCCAGAGTTTTATTGTTTGTAGCAGCTATTTGCCTTGGCGGGCCCGTTTCGGCCGAGGGTGTTCTTGATAAAATCAAGAAAGGTGCTGAAAACACGGCGGATGCCGTCGGGCGCGGGGCGGAAACAGTTGGGCAGACAATCCAAAAAGGGGCGAACGCGGTTGATGAAACCATCACGTCCACCTCTGATCTGTTATCCAACGAGGCGACGCCGGAAGAGACCCGTGCCAAGCTGGATATCATGGCCTCGGACGTATTGGCGCAGTTGCTTGCGGAAAATCCCGAAGCTCAGGCGCTTTATGATGTCAGTGCGGGCTACGCAGTTTTCGATTCCCGCAAAGTGTCAGTTTTCCCTGTTTCCGCCGGATACGGTCGCGGTGTTGCCGTGGACAAGGAAACCGGTCAGCACGTCTACATGAACATGGGAACCGGCGGCGTGGGCGCTGCCATCGGTATCGGCGGGTTCGAGACCAAATTTGTGATCCTGTTTGAAACGCAGTCAGATTTGGAAAGTTTCATTGCCAACGGATACGACGCCACAGCGGAATCCGGTGCCATGTATGGTGAAGAGCGCACGGATGAAACGCTCAGGTTCACAGATGGGCGGTCGTTTTTCGTGCTTAGCAAAAAGGGTTGGCGCGTCTCGGCTGGGGCATCAGGCACGAAGTACTGGAAGTCACCCGAACTGAACTGATCAGCCCGAGCAGCTGGCGCCGCCCAAAACACAGAACTTTGCGCAATGCGGGTGGTTGAGGTGAACGTCAGCCTCGGCTTCGGCCAGTGTCGTGCCCATTTCAAATTCCGGTTCATAGGGCAACAGTGTACAGGCCAGAACAGCAGGGCGATCCGCGCCCTTGCGTTTAACTACCATGCGCGCATTCGAGCACATCACTGCCTCAGGCGTTTTATTGAGAATGCCCCAGCAAGCTGTCGTGATTTCAGGGACTTCGACGGTTTCGTCCATCTCGGGGAACAGAACGGTCTGACCCGGATTATGCGCATTGATGTCGAAGTTGTGCTGTTTGAAGAACGTTTCGTAACCGGCACGGCTGTCGGCGTCGCTGTCGCCCCAGACAGTGCGGCCCGCGATAGCGATATTGAATCCATTGTCGCGAAGCCACTCCATCCCCGTAAGGGTCTTGTCAAAGCTGCCTTTGCCACGCTCTTCGTCATGCAGTTCGGGGCGAAAGTGGTCGACAGAAATCCGCAGGGTCAGCTTGGCCCCATAGTCGCGATTCAGATCCAGCAGCCCATCACGCATCTTGCGGCGCATCATCGGCAGCATTGCATTCGTCAGGATCAAAACCTCATACCCGCGTTCCAACGCAACGCGAGTCATGTCGATCATTTCGGGGTTCATAAAGGGCTCGCCGCCTGTGAACCCAATCTCGCGCACCGGCCAGCCGCGGTCTTCGATCTGGTCCAAATAATCGCGCACCTCTTCGGTGGTGATATAGACCAGCGCGTCATTAGATGGACTGCTCGCAATATAGCAATTGACGCATTCGATGT
Source organism: Ruegeria sp. BI12 (assembly GCF_056537985.1). Taxonomy (NCBI): domain Bacteria; kingdom Pseudomonadati; phylum Pseudomonadota; class Alphaproteobacteria; order Rhodobacterales; family Roseobacteraceae; genus Ruegeria; species Ruegeria sp. BI12. The sequence continues at coordinate 1,242,450 of NZ_JBQFSL010000001.1, forward strand.
TGCAAAGGGTGCCGGTATTGAACCACAACGTCTCGGGGTTTTTCAGCGCTACTGACGCGCGGGTTTGCCCATCTGCTGTCACCAATTTGTTCTGAAACTTGCCGATATTGGCGGTCTGAGGCGCGTTGTCTTTCATTCCGGTATCCGGTTCTTTGAAGCTACTAATGATGTAGCCGGTCGACTCGGATTAGTTAAGTCAGGCAAATGCCACCTGACAGAGTTTTGATGATGGGGGATTTACGCTGACCGATTGCGCTAACATTGGACATGCCCGGCGGGGCAAGATAAGGAAAAACCATGGTTTCTCGCGTCATACCTGTTGATCCGTTCGATCTCGTCATTTTTGGCGGGACCGGCGACTTGGCGCAACGTAAGATTCTACCCGCTCTGTTCCGGCGCTTTTGTTCGGGGCAATGGGCTGAAGGTGTGCAAATAATAGGCGCGGCGCGCACGGTCCACGACCGTGTCGGGTTTCAGGCACTGGTCGCCGAATCGCTGCGTGCCCATGCCGCTGCACAATGCCATGACGAAGCTGCTTTGCGCGCGTTTCTGGAACGCGTCGACTATGTGACCCTCGACGGATATTCCAATGAGGGCTGGGAACAGCTTGCCGACAAACTGAACCATGACCGGGTGCGAGCCTTTTATTTTTCTGTCGGCCCACGCCTGTTCGGACCATTAGCCGAGCGGATCAAGGCACATGATCTGGCGACGCAAAATACGCGGATTGTTGTTGAAAAGCCCTTTGGTCACGATCTGGAAAGCGCAAAGGCATTGAACGCGACCCTGGCTGCGCATTTCAGAGAAAGCCAGATATACCGGATTGACCACTATCTGGGTAAGGAAACCGTCCAGAACCTGATGGCGGTTCGGTTCGGTAATATGCTGTTCGAACCTCTGTGGAACAGCCAGTATGTTGATCACATTCAGATCACAGTGGCCGAATCCGTGGGTATCGCCGGGCGGGAGGAGTATTATGAGCGCGCAGGTGCCATGCGCGACATGATGCAGAATCACCTGATGCAGTTGCTGTGCCTGATCGCGATGGAGCCTCCTGCAAAGTTTGATCCGGATGCCGTGAGGGACGAAAAGCTCAAGGTTATTCGTGCCCTTGATCAAGTTGAACCGCACCACATCGTGCGTGGACAGTTCGATGGCCGCGGCGGCAGGAAAGGATACCGCGAAATTGTGGGCAACCCACGTTCGACCACCGAAAGCTATGTGGCGCTGAGGGCGCATATCAGCAATTGGCGTTGGGCGGGCACCCCGTTCTATCTGCGCACGGGTAAACGTCTGGTTGCGCGGTCTTCGGTGATCAATGTGATGTTCAAAGACGCGCCGCATTCAATTTTCGGCGAAGAGGCAGGACGCCACGCGAATGTCCTTTCGATCCGGCTGCAGCCGAACGAAGGCATAACGCTGAAAGTGACGATCAAGGAGCCAGGTCCGGGTGGCATGCGCCTGGTCGATGTACCCTTGGACATGAGTTTTGCCGAGGCGCTGGGGCCTGAAAACCAGGACCCGCCGGATGCATATGAACGGCTGGTGATGGATGTGATCCGTGGCAACCAGACCCTGTTCATGCGTGGGGATGAGGTCGAGGCCGCATGGGCCTGGACCGACCCGATCATTGCCGGCTGGCACGCGCGCGGTGACGTACCAAAACCATACGAAAGCGGCAGCACAGGTCCGGGCGACGCCGAGCTGTTGATGAAACGAGATGGTCGCCGTTGGCAAGGAATAAACCCATGAAGATTCAGGAATATGCCGATCGCGACATGCTGGCGATTGACGTGGCAAACGCCTTGGCCGGAGAGTTGGAGGCTGCCTTGCTGCACCACGACATGGTTTCGTTGGCCGTGCCGGGCGGCACGACCCCCGGGGCGGTATTCGATGGCCTGTGCGCGGCTGATCTAGAATGGGGCCGTGTGCGGGTTATGCCCACGGACGAACGCTGTGTTCCGGGTGATAGCGATCGTTCGAACGAACGGCTGATCCGGCAGCGCTTGCTGACAAACCGTGCTTCGGCTGCGCAATATGTGCCGCTGTATGTTGAAGGTAAAGAACCGGACGATGTCCTGCCGGAAATCGAATCCTTGATTACACCAGTCTTGCCGCTTTCGGTTCTGGTTCTTGGAATGGGCGAGGATATGCACACAGCTTCTCTGTTTCCGGGGATGGAGGGGCTTGAAGAAGCGCTGGATAGTCACGCGCCACCGCTTGCAGTCGCCCGTCCCGAAACTCAACCCGAGGCGCGGATCACGCTGACTGGCCCCGTGTTGGATGGAGCGCTATCCAAACACCTGATTATCTTTGGCACCACCAAGCGCGATGCGTTGGACAAGGCCATGTCTCTGCCTCCGGAAGAGGCCCCGATCGCTGCCGCGCTGACCGGCATGACGGTTCATTGGGCGGAGTGACGCAGATGCATTTGGACCCGCTCAAGAATCTAGCATCCGAAGTGCAGGACGAGGCCATCCTCGGGCTGTTTGAAAGCGATCCGAACCGGGCTCAGAGATTTTCCGCGTCGACTGGAGATCTGCTGTTTGATTATTCCAAAACCCAGATCACAGAGGACGTCCGAAAGGCCTTGATCGCGTTGTGTGATGAGGCTGGCCTGGCTTCGCGCCGCGCGGCGATGTTCGATGGTGAAAAGATCAACGAAACCGAAGGCCGTGCCGTTCTGCACACAGCGCTGCGTAATCTGGATGGTGGCCCGGTTGAGGTCGATGGTCTGGACGTCATGCCCGATGTTCTGGACACACTGCAACGGATGCGTGTCTTCGCGGAAGAGGTGCGCGGCGGGGCGGTCACTGGGGCAGGGGGCGGCTTTACCGATGTGGTCAACATCGGCATTGGTGGTTCGGATTTGGGTCCGGTGATGGCGACGCATGCGCTGTCCCCGTATCATGATGGACCAAGACTTCACTATGTCTCGAATGTGGACGGCGCACATATCGCCGATACGCTGCGCCAGCTTGATCCAACGCGGACTTTGGTAGTCGTCGCCTCCAAGACCTTCACGACAATCGAAACGATGACCAACGCCCGAACGGCACGGGCGTGGATGGAAGATGGCGGCGGCGACCCGGCCAGACAGTTTGCGGCTGTGTCCAGTGCGCTGGACAAGACCCAAGCCTTTGGCATTCCCAAAGAGCGCGTGTTCGGTTTTGCCGATTGGGTCGGCGGACGCTATTCGGTCTGGGGCCCGGTGGGCCTGCCGGTAATGATCGCCGTAGGGTCGAACGCCTTTGACGCGTTCCTGCGTGGTGGAGAGGCGATGGACGTCCACTTCCGCGCCGCAGACTGGATCGAAAACATGCCGGTCATGCTGGCTTTGGTCGGCATTTGGCATCGTCAGGTACTGGGTCATGCCAGCCGGGCCGTGCTGCCATACGATCAAAGACTGCTGCGTCTTCCCGCCTATTTTCAACAGCTTGAGATGGAATCGAACGGCAAGTCTGTTGCCATGGACGGCAGTACTCTGACCGTGCCTTCGGGTCCCGTGGTTTGGGGAGAGCCGGGCACCAACGGGCAACATGCGTTCTATCAGTTGATCCATCAGGGCACCGACGTGATCCCGTGTGAATTCATGGTCGCGGCCCAAGGGCACGAACCTGAACTAACCCACCATCACCGCCTGTTGCTGGCCAATTGCCTTGCACAGTCCGAGGCGCTGATGCGCGGACGGTCGCTTGGTGAAGCACGGCAACGAATGGCGGAGAAGGGGCTGGAAGGGACGGAGCTGGAACGGCAAGCCCGTCACCGCGTTTTTCAAGGCAACCGTCCTTCGACAACATTGATGTACCCAAAGCTCACTCCGTTTGTTCTGGGCCAGATCATCGCGCTGTACGAACATCGTGTGTTTGTCGAGGGCGTGCTATTGGGCATCAACTCGTTCGACCAGTGGGGCGTTGAGTTGGGCAAGGAACTTGCGACATCTCTCGGCCCGATCGTTGATGGTGAAGAAGGCGCATCCGCCAAGGACGGCTCAACTGCTGCTCTGGTTGCCTATACAATGCGCCACCGCGACTAATAACGTGGTTTTGGCAGCCTGCCGTAGAGGCAGGCTGCATTCTTTTATTGTCAGACAATTAAATGATTGGCAGGGTCAGTTATCAGGGAACGCCCTGAACTCTCTGCTTTGCGCACGCGGATAAGAGGCTTCGGGCAAGCAGACAGCGCTGCCCAACTGCGTGGTGCTGACAATGGGAGGATGTCCATGCTGGGACAGATGATGACGCAGCCTTTGCTGATTTCGTCGCTGATTGATCACGCCGAACGCTATCACGGACAGACCGAGATCTACTCGGTCGAAACCGATGGGTCGGTCACAGAAACCAATTGGTCGCAAGTGGCACAAAATGCGCGTAAGCTGGCTTCGGCGCTGTCCAAGCTGGGACTGGAACCCCAGGACCGCATCGGCACGTTGGCCTGGAATAACCGACGACATCTGGAGATTTACTATGCGACTTCCGGCGCGGGGTATGTGTGCCACACGGTGAACCCCCGGCTATTTCCTGAGCAACTGACTTACATCATCAACCACGCAAAAGACCGGGTTCTGTTCTTTGACGCGACCTTCATTCCTTTGGTCGCCGCGCTGCACGAACACCTGTCCGAGGTCAGCCATTTCGTTTTGATGGGGCCACGAAATGAGGATGCCATTGCTCAAATCCCCGGAGTGGAATTCTATGATGAACTAATCGAAACAGGCGACGACGATTTTCGTTGGCCCAGCTTCGATGAAAACACGGCATCCAGCCTCTGCTATACTTCCGGAACGACGGGCAATCCTAAGGGTGTGCTTTACTCACACCGCTCGACTGTTCTGCACAGTTTTGGATCGAATACGCGTGATGTCATCGGCTTTTCGGCCATGGATGTCGTAATGCCAGTGGTACCGATGTTCCACGTTAACGCCTGGGGGTCGCCCTATGCCTGTGCAATGTCTGGTTCACGCATGGTGCTGCCGGGGCCCGGTTTGCATGGCGAAGCACTGGTGAAATTGGTTGACGCTTACGGCGTGACGCTTGCAATGGGCGTCCCGACAATCTGGCAGGGCTTGCTGGCGCATGCCGAAAAATCAGGTAGCAAACTGGCCAGCTTGAACCGCACCGTGATTGGTGGTGCTGCGTGTCCGCCCTCGATGATTGAGACCTTCCGCGAAACTTATGGCGTTGATACGGTTCACGCGTGGGGTATGAGCGAGATGAGCCCGTTGGGTACGACGAATAACCCGTTGGCCAAGCATTTTGACCTGCCGCTTGAAGAACAACACAAGCTGCGCGAAAGCCAGGGCAGACCGCCTTATGGCGTCGAGTTGAAGATCGTTGATGATGACGGAAAGGATCTGCCTCATGACGGCGTCACGCAAGGCGATCTGCTTGTGCGTGGGCATTGGGTGTTGGACAGCTATTTTCAGATGCAAGATGAAGACCTGCTGCAGGACGGCTGGTTCGCGACCGGAGATGTCGCAACTTTGGACCCGGACGGATACATGACAATCCGCGACCGGTCCAAGGACATCATCAAGTCCGGGGGGGAATGGATCAGCTCCGTCGAGCTTGAAAACATTGCCGTCGCCCACCCGCAGCTTGCCACGGCAGCCGTTGTTGGTGTGCCTCATCCCAAATGGGACGAACGCCCCTTGTTGGTGGCCGTTAAAGCCGAAGGTTCCGACCCCACCGAAGAAGAGTTGTTGGCCTTCTTTGACGGCAAGATCGCCAAATGGCAGGTGCCCGACAAGGTTGTCTTTGTGGACGCGCTTCCATTGAACGCGACCGGCAAGGTCCTAAAGCGCAATCTACGTGCGGACTTTGAGGATGCCTTAACGGGCTAAGCGCCTGATATTTTTGGAAATGGCTCCGGCGGTAGGGATCGAACCTACGACCAATTGATTAACAGATCGTTGGCTCAGATCGGAGAGACACCCCTAAGTCTATGAAAATAAGGGGTTTCGCTAGGCGTCGGGTGTCTGGCGAAACACCCACAGTTGCACCACGTTGCACACCGTTGCCCTCAATTGCTGCCCGTACTGGCAACAAAGTGGCAACGAGGCCGTTGCCACTTCATTGACAGAAGGAGCGACGACAGGACAAGTAGATGCTCTTTCGGCATGTCCAAAATTCTCACGCAGAACTGAGTTGATTTTGGCTCCGGCGGTAGGGATCGAACCTACGACCCAGCGATTAACAGTCGCTTGCTCTACCTCTGAGCTACGCCGGAACTGAGGGCGATCTATCAACACATGAACTGGAGGTCCAGACACAAAAAACAATTTTAAGAGGGAAAGTTTAGGCTCTTAAAACTTTTCCGGTAAGTACCTAAAAAGACTGTTAAAGCCGTACATGCGAAGGCCCGAAATCATCAGTTGCTGTCCGAAACTTTCGTTGCAGCGACGACAACCCCCGCAACGACGTTTCCGATTGGAAGGTCGATGGTTTTATGGGGAGAAGACCGCTTGAACGGAGCACTCCACGCAGTGATTCATAACGGTAGTGCTACTTAATCGGCGCGTGCATCAAGGGGACGATGCTGTGACGGACGAAAAAATCACATCCTGAATTGGGACACGTATGGCTCGTTCGGAAACTCAAGTTGGAGTCCTTGATATCTTCAGTGACTTTCACATCAGAATGAGCAGTCGTTAGACGCTCTTTCCATTCGGTCAGAACAGCTTTTGAATCTCCCCTCCGATGATAGATTATCAGTTCACCGTGATCTCGTCCAAGCATTGCGGTTCCGTATCGACGAGATAGCTGGTGGTAGCCATCCTCAAGCCAACCGTAGTCTTTGTGAACCTTTGCCTCGCCCAACCACATGAAGCTGTTGTGCTCGACGATGAGATCGCAGTGGCCATTCACATGCCGGTCATGAGTCGCGGAAATGCCGCCGGACTCAAGCATATCGGCGATGCGCATCGTCAACTCATCTTCGCTTCGGTTCTCTTCCATGCCGCGCGTATCGACCAATCGTGTGAAACAAAACGCCAAAGCTTCTTCCAGAATCTTGAGGCGTTCTTCATGCGTTTCAGCGAGCTGCCATCGTACGGCGCGCCCACCTGCGCTTCCGCCAAAAAACCCCAGATAGTCTGACACGCGCATGTCTGCTGCAGGCATCTACTAACCAGCCTTTAGTGAGTAGAACATGCGCACATGACTCAGGGGCTCATCCACAAGTTCGCCAGATATTGGATGAGCAAGAACACCGCTCTCCATCATATCCCGAAATTCCTCTGTAGATAGATGGAGCTGTCCATCTTCGGCGTCATCGAGGTACCCATGAATTTCAAGTATTGCACTCTCACGTGAAGCCAAGATGCTCAATGCCGGCAACAACAGTTGTCGATGCAATTCGCTGTCGAGGCGCTCATAGAAGAAGGGTAGGCCTAAGTGTGCGCCATCGCCTGCTCTAAGCTCTGAAAGGATATCCGTGACCGCCAGACACGCTGACCGCATGTCTGCCGAAAGCCTTGAGGCGGCTAAGCGGTCTCTGAATTCCCCTATACTCATGTCGCCACTATTACACGCTATCGGTTTCCAGTTTAGCCTTTTTTCCAAGGCGGTCGATTACAAACTCGTAGTCAGTTGCTCGCACGCAGTTGTTGATCTGTGCACCTGATATGATTGGGCTTCCACCCGTACCGTTACCCGCAGGCCCAGATGCGGACAAAATTAATGAAGGGTTGTAGGTCACCCCGTCTTCGTGGAAACCCCACTCTACGGTAATGCGGTAGATCGCGATGGCTTTTACCGCACCTTTGCCCGCTACGTGGTAGGCTTCCGTTCGCTGATCAGAGTCGGCTCGTCGGCGCGGCATCTTCTCGTCTTTGATGCCACCAGTTGTGGTTTGGAACGTCATTTGGGTAACGGTGCCTTCTGTCGCGTCTTCGTAGAAGGGACGCACCGCCGGGAAGAGGTTCGCAGCTTTGTCGAGATTCACCACTCCCCAATTGTTGACCATTGTCTTGAGGACCGAGTGCAACCCATGCACGTCGGCTTCGGGAGTTCCGCGAGGATAATCCACACGAACCTCTAAGAAGTCGCGGTCATGGGGCATCCAGATCACATGGAACATCTGAACAGGCTGTCGCTTCAACCCAACAACCTCTTCGTATCGAGCCTTCATGCCGGAGGGGTCATCAAATTCTTGAAAGGCGATTTCTTCGCGCGTTTTCACCCAGAATACAGAGGATAGCATGAGCCCAACACCATCTTCATTGTTCTCGACCCGGACAACGGCCATGTCCCCGGTGCCTTCCGCCAGCTCTTCATCGGGCATCAGGTAAGGGTAGCTTCTGGTAGCCGGCGCATCAGAGATTTCAGCGCTTACTAACTTGTTCTGAATGGCTGTGCGCAGCGCGGGATCGACCGCATAAAGTTTCGTGAACTTCTCTCCGCACAGCAGGTGTTCAACCAATGCGTCTTCCAGCCTGCCGTGGTCGACCTGCTGACCTGAGGCACTGATTTTCTTAAGAGTGCTATCCCAACCGTGACTTGTGGCGATGCCGTTGGCCTTTAAAATTTTCTTTGCGTTCGTCCAATTCATTCGATGGCGAAGTGTGCGGAAAAGTTCTTCCATCTGATCCTACTGTCTGTTCCGGGAGTTCAAACTCAAAACGAGCAAACCGGTAATATCGGTGAGCCGCATATGATCTGATGACTTGTAAAAGCTCAAGTCTGCAAAGCGCTAACATCCCGGCCTGCTTCGAAAAGTCTCTGCCATTCAAGACTAACGGCGAAGTAGCCCGGAGCTTCAGCAACTACGCTTTCTATGGCTAATTCACAAAGAATCAATTGGTCTTAGAGTTGAGTTGCTGAAAAACAAAATAATATCAACGAGTTACGAGATTCACTCTGTCGCGCAGAAGGAGTCGTTGCCACTTCGTTGCCATTTCATTGCCAGCCGATTCCTGGCAATTTCGTGGCAACGAGACTATACATGCAATAATCACTATGTGATTATTTCATCGTAAGTCATTGTTTTATATTGGTAAATTTTGGCTCCGGCGGTAGGGATCGAACCTACGACCAATTGATTAACAGTCAACTGCTCTACCGCTGAGCTACGCCGGAACTGAGGGGCGTATAACAATCCGTTTTTTGCCCGTCCAGAGGGGAACTGCATCAAACAGAAAAAAATTTGGACAAGTCACGCAGTTCTGAAAAAATTGGCATTTCCCGATAGCGCATCAGGTGTGGAGACTTTTGATTTACCATATAGATCAATTAGATGCGCAAACACGTTACGCTCAGCAGCTGGCAGCAGCGCGATAGGCGTATCGGTGTAAATACGCTCGGCAAGTTGGCGGGCGGTTCCGGGCTGATCCGCAAGCGCCGCCAGTATCTGAGCTTCGCGCGTGAGGCGGTGATTTATCAGCCAGTCCAAACGTTCGCCAGGATCGGTTATCGGTGCACCGTGGCCGGCGTGAAACACGGACCAGTCCCGCGTGCGCAACCTGTGGCAGGCTTGCATGAAATCCGTCAGATCCCCGTCCGGAGGGGAGACCAGCGAACTGGCCCACCCCATGACGTGATCGGCTGTAAAGCAGACATTGCCCCAGCCAAGGGCGATATGGTTTCCCAGATGACCGGGTGTATGGATGGTCTCAAGCTGCCAGTCTTCACCCTCGATCATCTCGCCATCCGCCAGTTCGATATCCGGATGAAACGCGGTGTCTATCCCTTCACCGCCGCCGACCAGGCCTTGTTGCGCCAGTTCGGTCATAACTGCACTGCGTCCGGCTTGTGGCCCGCCAAAGGCCAAAATCGGCGCACCGGTCCGTTCTGCCAAAGGTGCCGCAAGCGGCGAGTGGTCGAGATGGCTGTGGGTGACGATGATGTGGCTTATCCGTTGACCCGGCTGCATGGCGTTCAGAATCGCCTCAAGATGCGCGTCGTTCAGGGGGCCGGGGTCGATGACCGCCAGATCGCGCTCTCCCAATAGATACGTATTCGTACCGCGATAAGTCATCGGAGACGGGTTTGGTGCCAGAATCCGCCGAAGGCCAGTTTGTAATTCGGTTACCTGACCTGGTGGCGGGTTGAAATCGTCGGGCACCTGCATTCTGAGCTCTTTCTCTTGGCGGATCAGCCCGTTAGGTTTAGCGCATGTCCAGTCGATGGCTCAAACACTATATGCCGCGCAGCCTTTATGCCCGAGCAGCACTGATTCTGGTTCTTCCGGTTATCGTGCTGCTTTTGGTGGTCGGGATCGCCTTTTTGCAAAAGCATCTTGAGGACGTGACTGCGCAGATGACCGAAACGGCGACGCGCGAAGTGACGTTGGTTCTTGAAACGATGGAAACTGCCGAGACTCAGCAGCAGGCGCTGGCTGCGATACGCCCGGATATGTCAGCACTGGACATGAAAGCCCGCTTTGTCAACGGCGACCAAGACGCCATGATCGACAAACGTCGGTGGTACGATTTCATAGCGCCACAGGTCGAATCCAATCTACGCGCGGGGCTGCCAGATCTGGTGGCTGTGGCGTTGCCTTCGGGTGATGAAGCACGGCTGTATCTGGAAACCGATCTGGGGACATTACAGCTGACTCTGGACCGTCGTCGCCTTTCGCCCGCAGCACCGCATCAGCTGATTGTAACTATGGTGTTCTTTGCGGTCGTTATGACGTCGATCTCATTCCTTTATATGCGTAACCAGCTCCGGCCCATTACCCGGCTTGCGGATGCCGCGCAGGCATTTGGCCGGGGCAGAGTGGTGCCATATTCGCCGGGAGGGGCGATAGAAGTGCGCGCAGCTGGCAGTGCGTTTTTGGAAATGCGGGCAAGAATCGAGCGTCAGATGGAACAGCGCACGATGATGCTGTCGGGTGTAAGTCACGATCTTAGAACGCCGCTGACCCGTCTTAAGCTGGGTCTGTCCATGTTGCCCGAGGATGAAGCGGCACCGATGCAGCAGGATGTGGATGAAATGCAATTGCTGCTGGATGCGTTCCTTGATTTCTCCCGCGGTGCCGCTGAAGGTCCCGCCGAAGCGGTCGAGCCTGCGGCGTTGCTGCGTCAGATCGTCGACGATGCGCGTAGGGCGGGTCATAAGGCCGAATTGGTCTCGGTCGAGGGTGAAGGAACCGCAATGCTGCGCCCCACGGCCATTCGCCGCGCAGTCGAAAACCTGATTGGCAATGCGGTGCGCTATGGCAACCGTGCCGAAGTCAGCCTGTCCCTGACGCCAAAAACTATGCGCATCCGGGTCGAAGATGATGGGCCGGGAATTCCGGTGGAACAACGAACCGACGCCGTCAAACCGTTCTCGCGTCTTGATCCCGCTCGCAACCAGAATCAGGGCAGTGGCGTTGGCCTTGGCTTAGCGATCGTATCGGATATCGCTCGCGCACATGGCGGCGTACTGCGGCTTGGCAAAAGCGACCGGCTTGGCGGGCTTTGTGCGGATATCATCATCGGACGGTAAAGTCGGCGGCCTCTGAACTCACGTTTTGTGTCTCAGCCACAATGGCGCGCGTGCATTTTTTGGTCCAAAGCACCGATCACCCCGTACAACTTGTTAGAATGGGAGGAAGTCATGACCAATAGTTTCGACGTGAAATCATCGTGGGTATCGGTAATGGATGAAACGAAAAACCCACTAAAGAAATACTCACTATCCACAGCACATATGCTGATGCAGATGTTAGCGTGGATGTGGAGCGCAATTTTCTCGCTGATGGTTGGCAGCTATTTTGTTTTCGGTGTAACCGCGTTGGGCCATTTGCTGCTGATCGGCGGGTTGTTTGTCACCTTGGCAGTGTTCCAAAAGGCTGAAGCGACAGATCCTGAAGCGTAAAGATACCGCCTCATATTAAATCGAACGGCTTTACCCGGGGTTTTTTTGGTCCATTTCTTGACCCGCTCCGTATCGCCTTCACTTCCCCAATTGCCTCCCGCGTTGTTTGTAACGGTTTCCCTCCGAACAACGCGGGTTTTTTCGAGCGGGGACGAGTGCTTACCCCAGCGTCGAATGCTGTGTAACTCGCCCATTAGACTTGAGGCGCGTTTCTATCGTAACGTTACAGAACGTCTTTTGCGGCAAAGGGTTAGGTATGGACAACACTGTATTGTATTTCTTGGTTGGTATATTTGTCGTGGGGCTCCTGACGCTTGGATATTACTCAAAAAGCAGTGGTGCATTGATCTCGATTGTCATCGTAGTTGGCGTTTTGGGTGCAATGGTTGGATATTTTGGTGGATATTTCGGAGAATCTCCAAGGTAAACTTCATATGGAGGTTCTGCCGGTGCGCTTTGGCTTTGAAAGCGTTTTTTCGGTACCGAAAACTGCACAAAAAAAACCAGCTTCGCGGTCCGAGTGAGCGGAAGGGTCGCGAAGCCGGTTAATTTCCTCCGGCTGGGTGCTGGTCGGAGGCTGGGATGCACATGTATGGGACGTGCAAGATCATCGAAACATGAAGGTGCAAGCATCGCTACATAGCAATGGGATAGCAAAAAACTCATTCGAGTAGGTGATGTATCCAAAAGTATAGTATCCGTGTGTGCCATCTACTCCTGAATACACTAAACGGCACTTCCGCTTGAGCGGAGACTACGCCCTCTAGGAGCTTGCACAAGGCTTAGAGCTATGGGCTGATCCTGCAGATCGAGAAGAATCCATCCTATGTTTGGGCAGGACTGTAAAAACATCATGCTTCGCCGGTCTGGCAAGCATCTGGAACTGATAGCAATGAATAAGTAGACGGTGGTAGGCCCGGCAGGACTTGAACCCGCAACCAAAGCGTTATGAGCGCTCTGCTCTAACCAATTGAGCTACAGGCCCGCCTGAGCGCTTTGAGTACCACGGTGAACAGCCGCGTCAAGCCTGACCGTTGCAACAAGTCGCACAATCGAATAACTCGCGCGGGAACCATACATAAGGGACTGGCCATGACGACGGGCAAGAACGGAATCACCTATGCCGATGCAGGCGTTGATATTGATGCGGGGAATGCTCTTGTCGACCGGATCAAGCCGGCCGCAAAACGCACCAACCGGTCGGGAGTAATGAGCGGGCTGGGCGGCTTTGGCGCTTTGTTCGATCTAAAGGATGCCGGATATCAGGACCCGATTCTGGTTGGGGCCACCGATGGGGTGGGTACCAAGCTGCGCATTGCCATTGATACCGGTGTTGTCGACGGTGTGGGCATCGACCTAGTCGCCATGTGCGTCAACGATCTTATCTGTCAGGGTGCTGAGCCTCTGTTTTTCCTGGATTATTTTGCAACCGGCAAGCTGGATACCGAAACGGCCGCGCGGATTATCGAAGGCATTGCCGAAGGCTGTGTTCAATCCGGATGCGCTCTGATCGGTGGTGAAACCGCGGAAATGCCTGGCATGTACCCGGATGGCGATTTCGATCTGGCCGGGTTCTCGGTCGGCGCGATGGAGCGTGGTACGCATCTGCCGACTGGTGTTCAGGAAGGCGACGTGCTTTTGGGGCTGGCGTCGAACGGCGTGCATTCCAACGGCTATTCGCTGGTCCGCAAACTGGTCGAGATTTCGGGGCTGGGCTGGGATGCGGCCTCTCCGTTCAGCGAAGGGTCGCTGGGTGAAGCGCTGCTGACACCTACGCGTTTGTACGTTAAGCCGGCGTTGCAGGCGATCCGGGCAGGAGGTGTTCATGCGCTGGCCCATATCACCGGTGGTGGTCTGACGGAAAATCTGCCGCGTGTGCTTCCCGAGGGGCAGGGCGCCGAGATTGACCTGAACGCCTGGAACCTGCCGCCCGTCTTCCGTTGGATGGCCGAAACCGGTGGAATCGTTGAGGCAGAGATGCTGAAGACGTTCAACTGCGGCATTGGCATGATCGTTGTGTGCGATGCGGATCGCGCGGATGATCTGGCAGCGTTGCTAGCGGATGCGGGCGAGACGGTTGCACGCCTCGGGACCGTAACCGGGACCGCAGGAATGGCCTATTCGGGCACCTTGTTGTGAGCAGCAAGCGCGTCGCAATTCTGATCTCGGGCGGTGGATCGAACATGGTTTCGTTGGTCGACAGCATGACCGGCGATCATCCGGCGCGACCCTGTCTGGTTTTGTCCAACGACGCAAATGCCGGTGGCCTGACAAAGGCGGCAGAACGCGGAATCCCGACTGCGTCGGTGGATCATCGCCCGTTCAAGGGCGACCGCGAAGCGTTCGAGGCCGAGCTACTGAAGCCGCTTCTAGCGGCGCAACCTGATATCGTTTGTTTGGCTGGCTTCATGCGTGTTCTGACAGGCGATTTCGTGTCCCGTTTCCAGGGACGGATGTTGAATATTCATCCCTCACTGCTGCCGAAATACAAAGGTCTCAATACCCATTCACGTGCCATCGAAGCCGGGGACGCCGCACATGGATGTTCAGTTCATGAGGTCACTGCGGCTTTGGACGACGGTCCGATCCTTGGGCAGGCGCGGGTAAGCATTGAAGCAGGCGATACGCCCGAAGATTTGGCAGCCCGGGTGTTGGTGTGGGAACACAAACTCTACCCTGCAGTGTTGCGCCGTTACGCCAGTGGGGACCGGACTCCGGTGTTGCTGCCCTGAACGTCTCAGGATGATTTACACGCGCGTCAAATTCAGCCTATGGTCCGCAATACGGCTGGGTACGGACCGAAACAGATAATCAGCCACACAGAACAAGAGCAAGAACAGCACCGCGCATGAAAACCCTGACAACGACGCAAGAGCTGGCCGATTTCTGCAAGGCCGCGGCGGAATACGACTATGTCACCGTAGACACCGAGTTTCTGCGCGAACGGACTTACTATTCGAAACTCTGTTTGGTGCAGCTTGCAGTTCCATCCGCCAATGAGGACAGCGCCGTTCTGGTCGACCCGTTAGCCGATGGCTTGTCGCTGGACCCGCTTTATGACCTGTTCCGCGATGAAAGCGTGGTCAAAGTGTTCCACGCCGCGCGTCAGGATCTTGAGATTTTTTGGGTTGAGGCATCCGTTTTCCCGCAGCCTTTGTTCGACACTCAAGTCGCCGCAATGGTGTGTGGTTTTGGTGAGCAGGTCGGTTACGAGACGCTGGTACGCAAGATCTGCAAACAGGGTGTCGACAAGACCTCGCGGTTTACCGACTGGTCACGGCGGCCGCTGACGGATGCGCAAAAGACATATGCGTTGGCCGATGTTACACATTTGCGGCAAATCTATGAATATCTGGCAGCCGAGTTGAACAAGTCGCAGCGCAGCCATTGGGTGTCCGAAGAGTTACGCACCCTGACGCAACCCGGAACCTACAATATCCGTCCCGAAGATGCGTGGAAACGAGTTAAGACGCGGACAAATTCAGCCAAGTTTTTGGCTGTGGTACGCGAGCTGGCACAATTTCGCGAAGCTTACGCGCAGGAAAACAATGTTCCGCGCAGCCGGGTATTCAAAGATGACGCCCTGATCGAGCTTGCCTCGACCAAGCCCAAAACGCCTTCGGATCTTGGCGGATCGCGCCTGCTGTTGCGCGAGGCGCGTAAAGGCGCGATCGCGGATGGTATTCTGACGGCCGTGAAGCGGGGTGTAAGTTGCCCGGCTGATCAATTGCCGCAGGTCGACAACAGCCGTGACAAGCTGAAAGTCAATCCGGCGCTGGCCGATCTGCTGCGTGTACTGCTCAAGTCAAAAACCGAAAGTTCGGGCGTAGCGGCAAAACTGATCGCAACCAGTTCCGAACTGGACCAGTTGGCCGCAGGCGAGCGTGAACTGCCTTCGATGTCAGGATGGCGTTTTGAGGTATTTGGCGAGGATGCCCTGAAACTGTGTGACGGCAAGATCGCTCTGGCCGCCAAGGGGCAATCCGTAAAGGTTGTGTCGCTCTAGCGGCGATTAACGCCGCCGGGATTCCAGCGCATTCTGTTCACCACGAACGCGAACCAGGCGAATGTTTCGCAGCTCGTCCCGGCCAACTGTTGTGGCGTCATTCACTTCGCGGGATCTTTCGGTGCCCAGGTTTGTGGCGTAACTCGGGTAGCTGACTTCGAACGTGTATTCCAGAATGCCGTTCTGTTCGTTCTCGGCGCTTTCCACGCGGACAAGACGCGCGTTATAAGCCCCCTGTCTGGCGGCCGTACCTTTGGCATAGACGATTGCCCCGGTAGCTGTCGGATCGATGCGCAGCTCGTCAACCTTGGTTATGGCAAAACCGATCACTTCTTTCTCGGGCCGTGAAAACAGTCCGGGACCGTCGCGGCCCTCTGGCACCAGAGCATCGGCATCGTTTGCGGACACCTCGACAGGGGCGGGTGTACTGGACCCGAACCAATTGGTCGGATTCACCCGCGACTCGCTCCAGCCGCTGCAGGCGGCCAGTGCCAGAGTGCTAACCAATAGAAGAGGTGTTGATTTTTTCATGGTCCCAAAGCCCAGAGAAGTAATTTGAGCAATGGGTTATCGCAAAATCCGAACTTTGAAAACCCACACCGGGGCTGGACAGGTGCCCAACGGAGGCATAGGTCACAATTGTGATCGCAACAAAAAGGACCACACCGAAATGGCAACGCCCGCCTTTGAGGAAATCGTCGAGGATTTCGAGTTTCTGGATGACTGGGAAGACCGGTATCGCCATGTCATAGATCAGGGCAAAGCGATGGAGCCGCTGGACGATGCGTTCAAAGTGCCCGCCACAAAGGTGCATGGGTGTGCCAGTCAGGTGTGGCTGCAGCCCACGATCGAGGGCGACGTTTTCCGTTTCGACGGCGATAGCGACGCGTTGATCGTGCGCGGGCTGATTGCGGTGCTGCGGTCTTTGTACAACGGATTGCCCGTCGCCGAGGTTCCTAAGGTCGATGCCGGGGGCGAGTTGGCGCGCCTTGGGTTGAACGATCACCTGTCGGCACAACGGTCCAATGGCCTGCGGTCGATGATCGAACGTATCCGTGAGGTCGCGCAGGAAAACGCCTGACGATCAGGTTGTCGGTTTGCGGGTGGCCCATTCAGTCAGAGTCGATTCAAGATCACCATAGCCGGTAAAACGCCGCTCAAACGCCAACCCCATCCGGTCGGCGCATTCTTGTGCGCGTGCCGTTAAATCCGGGTCGTCCGTCTGGGCTTGATACACAAGCTTGGTGTAGTTCCCGAAATACATGTCCCGCAGCTGGGGGTGACGGTCCAGACCCAGTGGTTTCCATACAAAGGCGTCGAACTGACGGGCCAGAAAATCGGTCAGGTAGAAGGCAGTTGTTTCATCGTCCCCGTGATCCTCAAAGGCCTGATTCCCTTCAAAGAAAGAGTAACAGTGCGGGCCCTTGATCATCTCGATGCCCATATCATGGCAGGCTTTCTGCAATAGCCCGCCGGTGCCACAATCGGCATAGACGACAAAGATCTGGTCAAAATCGCTGCGGTGTTTGGCAACGGCTTCTTCGACGGCCTGTGTGATCCGTTCAGGGTGAACGTGCAGTATTGCAGGCAGGCAAGTCAGGGTCATATGATCCCAGCCATTGCGTTTTTTGAGATGCAATATTTCACGCGCCAGCGCGCCACAGGCCAATAGCAGAATGCCGCCCTGTCGAGAGTCTTCGGTATAGCCTTGTGATGTTAGGCTTGCATCATCCGGTATGTTGTTCTGCTGCATAGTTGCGTCCCTGAAGGATTGCAGCATCAAAGAATGAATACCGGATCAAGGCAAGCCCGGTTCCGACATCCCGTGTCAGGCCACCGACGCACGCGTTTCAAAGGATTGAAGCGACGGACGAGCAGGGGGTCCATACGCGGCGATACCGTAGCTTGCCAATTCGGGGAACAGCGACAGGATTTCTTGTCTGGTGACGTCCTCAAAACTGTTCCACGCTTGGATTCCGGGGTGAAAGCTTTCACTCAGGCAGCCTTCGCCCCAGATCAATTCGTGCTGATCGAACATCAGGTGGTAATAAGTCACAAGCCCGCCGGGTCGCATCACGATATCGCGGCCGTTGACCAGGTGCTTAGCAGGGGCCAGCGCCTCGGCGTGGCCCGTATGCAGTTCAACACGCCAGTCGCTGATCAGCATCCTGTGTTGTTGCGAGACAAGCAGATCACGCTCGTTACTAAGCGCCCCGGATTTGATCAAAACCGGAGCAAAAGCACCGGACGCGCGAACCGTTCGATTGCCGACCCATCGCAGCGTTTGCAGCCCGTGATCCAGTGTTCGAACTTTGTCGCCGGCGCGCAGGTCTTCGACGGCGATACGACCCTTCGCTGTTTCAATCATTGTCCCCGTCGTAAAGCAGGGGACAAGATCCCATGTTTCCCGGTCACCGGTAAGGCCGGTAAAGGTATTCCCACTCAAACTGTTGAAAGTGATTGATTGGATCGGGCCGGATTCGAGTGTTGCCTGGTCGGTGTTATCCGAGAATTCAGGCATTAAGTACGTATTACCGTTGATGTCCTGAGCTACGACCGCTGTTATGTCGGCGGTCGTCCCATCGATAAAGGTAATCGTCGCGTTGTAGATCGAGGTGCCATCAAAGGTCTGAGCAGGGCCGCCATCAATCGAAAACTGCTCTGTCGGCGAGTTGTCCATGTCATAGACACCGCCGAACAAGGTTACCGGACTCCATGTGACAGCATCAGCTAGAAGCGCATCGCCTGGTCCACCGAATGTTAATCCGACTAAAGCAGAAGCGTTCTCGGCTGTGTTGTTGCCTTCTATAGTGTCAATGTCGGCAAGTACGCCAAGCGAAATGGCAGTAAATGTGGTGGGCACTGGAACCTCGGAACTAAATTAACACTTTTTACTAAGTAAACTCTTGAGAAGTTGTAAAGACTGTTTTTTGAACATTGGCGTTTTTGCTGCAAGAAAAAGGCCGTCCCCGGGGGACGGCCTTTCTTGGACAGTAATGCGGCTTATTCAGCCAGCTAGTTGATTGTGCTTGCGCGAAACAAAGTCTTTGGCTGTTTCCACGGCCACCGCGGCGTCACGACAATAGGCGTCTGCGCCGATGGCTTTGCCGAATTCCTCGTTCAGAGGGGCGCCGCCGACCAGTACGATGTATTCTTCCCGCAGCCCCTGTTCGACCAATGTGTCGATGACGACTTTCATGTAGGGCATCGTTGTGGTCAGCAGGGCCGACATGCCCAAAATGTCAGGCTGTTCGGTTTCTAGTGCTTCCAGGTAGTTTTCGACCGGGTTGTTGATACCGATATCCACGACCTCAAAGCCGGCGCCTTCCATCATCATCGACACCAGGTTCTTACCGATGTCGTGGATGTCGCCCTTCACAGTGCCAATAACCATCTTGCCAACGCGCGGCGCGCCCGTCTCGGCCAGCAGTGGTTTAAGGATCGTCATGCCGCCCTTCATGGCGTTAGCAGCCAACAGAACCTCGGGCACGAACAGGATACCGTCGCGGAAGTCGTGGCCAACGATGGTCATGCCACCGACCAGAGCTTTGGTCAGAATGTCATACGGTGTCCATCCTCGCTCTAGCAGGATGTTCACACCTTCCTCGATCTCTTCTTTCAGGCCGTCATAAAGATCGTCGAACATCTGTTCAACAAGTTCGTCGTCGTTGAGTTCGGACAGGACGATGTCTTCTTCATCGGACATGGGGCATTTCCCTGTGCTGGGCGGGCCATCGGCCCGTGGTGGCATTTTTTCCGTTTTGGCCATTTCGTCGCAGTTAGACTGTGACGATTGCGACCTCGTCGGTTCCGGGACCGACCTATACGTCAAATTGTTTGCCATCACGATGGAATTTTCTGCAACAACATCCTGCAGTTTGTTCACAATCGGGGAAAAAACGGTGGCCGCATTCGCGTGCCGATGGAGCGGTATGATTGGTTTTCCTTGTCGCAAGGACATTCAGGGTTTATTGACTTCTGAATAAGAACGTAACGGGAACAAAAATGTCTGCAGCCAACATAAAAGCCCGCGGCGTAGCCAGCAATGAAGCAGGCAGGTTCGAACGTTTTGCGACCGAACCCTGCGACGATGGCTGGGAGATGGATGAGGAGTTTCCCACACTTAGAACCGAGGTGAGGGAAGAAACCGCGCGCAGTATTATCACCTATAACCGATCGCCCGATCTGCCGTTCGACCGCTCGATTAACCCCTATCGAGGATGCGAACACGGTTGTGTTTATTGCTTTGCCCGTCCAACACATGCCTATCTGGGGCTATCGCCGGGGTTGGATTTTGAAACGCGATTGATCGCTCGTCCTAATGCGGCAGAGGTTCTAAGGAAAGAATTGTCCTCGGCGCGGTACAAAGTTGCGACCGTTGCGATGGGGACAAACACCGACCCCTATCAGCCGATCGAAAAAGGACATCGCATCACAAGGGAATGCTTACAGGTCCTGCAGCAGTTTCAGCACCCGGTCGCAATAGTGACCAAAGGCACGATGATTGAGCGGGACTTGGATATCCTTGCCCAAATGGCGCAGCTTGGGCTTGTTCGGGTCGGTCTTTCGTTGACCACTTTGGACCCGGGCCTGTCCCGGCGGATGGAACCGCGCGCGCCATCGCCGTTGAGACGGCTGGCGACGATTCGGCGGTTGACCGATGCGGGAGTACCGGTACGCGTCATGACATCTCCGCTGATACCGGGCCTGACGGATCATGAATTGGAATCCCTTCTGGAAGCCGGGCATGACGCGGGCGCTGATTCCGCAAGCTGGATCATGTTGCGCCTTCCACGTGAGGTTTCTGAACTGTGGCAATCCTGGTTGCAGCAGCATGAACCGGCGCGGGCCGAAAAAGTCATGTCCAAGCTCCGCGAGATGCATGGCGGTCGTGACTACGACCCGCGCTGGGGGCACCGCATGCGGGGTGAGGGCGAGTATGCAGGGATAGTTGCCAAGCGGTTTGCATTGGCAGTCAAACGGTTGGGGCTAGCCACAAAAACAGCACCGTTACGGTGTGACCTGTTTTCCAGGCCAGCGCAGGCAGGAGACCAATTGACCCTTTTCTGAAACGAAAAATGCCCCGGACAGAGGTCCGAGGCGTTTCGAATTTATGACCGGTAATCAGCGGTTTTCGATGTCCACGTAATCGCGGTTCGTTTCGCCCAGATACAGTTGGCGCGGGCGACCGATTTTGTTCTGAGGATCTGCGATCATCTCTTTCCACTGGCTGACCCAGCCAACGGTGCGCGACAGCGCAAAGATCGGTGTGAACATTGAGGTTGGGAAGCCCATCGCTTCGAGGATGATGCCCGAGTAGAAGTCCACGTTCGGGAACAGTTTCTTCTCGGCAAAGTACGGATCTTCCAGCGCCTGCTTCTCCAGCGCCTTGGCAACCTGCAGCTTGGGATTATTCTCAACGCCAAGCAGGTCCAGAACTTCGTCGGCCGATTGCTTCATAACTGTCGCGCGCGGGTCGAAGTTCTTGTAGACACGGTGGCCAAAGCCCATCAGGCGGAACGGATCGTTCTTG
The DNA here is from genome assembly GCF_056537985.1 of Ruegeria sp. BI12. Classification (NCBI taxonomy): domain Bacteria; kingdom Pseudomonadati; phylum Pseudomonadota; class Alphaproteobacteria; order Rhodobacterales; family Roseobacteraceae; genus Ruegeria; species Ruegeria sp. BI12. The sequence continues at coordinate 1,263,793 of NZ_JBQFSL010000001.1, forward strand.
TCCTTGGCGCGGTCGATGTACTCCGGAATGCGATCGACGGAACCGATCTCTTCCAGCATTTCCAAACATGCTTGGTTCGCACCGCCATGAGCAGGGCCCCAAAGGCAAGCAACACCAGCCGCGATACACGCGAACGGGTTTGCGCCCGAGGATGACGCCAGACGCACAGTTGAGGTCGAAGCATTCTGTTCGTGGTCCGCGTGCAATGTCAGAATCCGGTCCATCGCGCGGCTGAGGATCGGATTGACCTCATATTCTTCGGCCGGCACTGCAAAGCACATACGCAGGAAGTTCGACGCGTAGTCCAGATCGTTGCGCGGGTAAACGAAAGGCTGGCCGATGTGGTACTTGTATGCCCAGGCTGCGATGGTTGGCATCTTGGCGATCAGACGGTGCGATGCGACCTCGCGCTGATGCGGGTCCGAAACATCGGTGGAGTCATGATAGAAGGCCGACATTGCGCCAACCACGCCCACCATGATTGCCATCGGGTGCGCATCCCGACGGAAACCGCGATAGAAATACTGCATCTGCTCGTGCAGCATGGTGTGGCGGGTGATAGTGGTTTCGAACTGCTCAAGGTCTTTGGCGACCGGCAGCTCTCCGTACAAAAGCAGATAGCACACTTCGAGGAAGTGCGATTTTCCCGCCAGTTGGTCGATCGGATAACCGCGGTGCAACAGTTCGCCTTTTTCACCGTCAATATAGGTGATGGTGCTGTCACAGCTTGCAGTCGATGTAAAACCGGGATCGTAGGTGAACACGCCGGCATCGCTGTACAGCTTTCGGATATCGATGACGTCAGGTCCTGCGGTCGGAGAATAAACTGGCAACTCGTACGTTTCACCATGGACTGTCAGAGTGGCTGATTTATTGCTGTCGGTCATAGTGTCCCTTCCTCATTCTTACGCATGTCGAATCGCTGTCCGACCTTGCGGGCAACGGCTGCGCGCAGGCGCGCAGTCCGGGTGTTAGCGGAGCAGCGTTACCCAAGAATGAAGCTTGGGTTTACGTCGCTGCGTCAGAAAGCCTGGCCAGGGTTTCTTCCTTCCCCAGCACAAGCATCATGTCAAAAACTGAAGGCGTCACTGCCCGACCTGCCAACACGGCCCGCAACGGACCCGCCAGTTTGCCGAACTTAACCTCTTTCGCTTCTGCAAACGAATTTAAGGTTTGCTCCAGTTCGTCTCGCGTCCAGCTAGCATTTTGCACGTGCGGCGTCAATTCATTCAGTATACCATCGGATACTGAGGCCAGTGCTTTTGCAGCCTTTTCATCCGGCTCAATTGGGCGCGACGTAAGCACAAAATGAGCCTTTTCAAGAAGTTCCGGGAACATCCGCGCGCGATCCTTGAGGCAATACATCGCACGTTCCAGATCACCTGATTGTGTTTCCGTCAGGTCTGGCAATTTGGCCGCAGCCAGATAGGCTTCAATCTCTTGCCGCAATGCAGCATCATCCGCGATTGCGATATGCTGCCCGCACAGATTTTCCAGCTTTTTCAGGTCGAAACGGGCAGGGCTTTTGCCGATTCCATCAAGGTCGAACCACTCTTTGGCCTGCGCGTCAGTAAAGAATTCATCATCGCCGTGGCTCCAGCCCAAACGCGCCAGATAGTTGCGCATACCTGCGGCGGGATAGCCCATCGCCTGATATTCCTGAGCGCCCAAAGCGCCGTGGCGTTTGGACAGCTTTTTTCCATCCGGCCCGTGGATCAACGGAATATGCGCCCAGACAGGGATGTCCCACCCCATCGCCTCATAGATCATCATCTGTCGCGCAGCATTGTTTAGGTGGTCGTCGCCTCGGATCACATGGGTTACACCCATGTCGTGGTCGTCAACTACAACCGCGAGCATGTAGACCGGAGTTCCGTCGGAACGAAGCAGGATCATGTCATCCAGTTGATCATTGCGAATGGTGACGTCGCCCTGAACCTGATCGCGGATCACGGTTGTACCATCCTGAGGCGCTTTGATGCGGATCGCGAATGGGGCGTCTGGATGAGAGGACTCGTCAGCATCCCGCCAAGGGCTTCGGAACAGGGTCGACTTCCCTTCGGCCCGGGCCTGTTCGCGGAAGGCCGTAATCTCGTCCTGAGTTGAAAAGCACTTGTACGCCTTGCCCTCAGCCAGCAACTGATGTGCTACCTCGGCGTGACGTGCGGCACCGTCGAACTGGCTGATCACATCGCCGTCGTGATCCAGCCCCAGCCACTCCATGCCTTGCAGGATCGCAGCCGTTGCTTCTGGGGTAGAACGCTCGCGGTCGGTGTCTTCGATCCGCAACAGGAACTTGCCACCACGTCCACGTGCATAAAGCCAGTTGAACAGTGCGGTGCGTGCCCCGCCGATATGCAGAAAGCCGGTTGGGGACGGAGCGAAACGAGTGACGACCTGATCGGACATTTTGTGGATTAACCTTTTGGTAACCGTGTCGGGCATAGATTGGCGCCTGTCTAACGAGCCGGAAGGACGGGGGCAACCATGCGTGTTCTGGCACGGGTCGAGACCGCATTACTGAACCAGACAGGGTATTTGTTTCAGTGGTCTCCGGTCTGTCTTGCTGTCGGAATAGGTCTGTATTTCAGTCTTCGGTTTGAACCGGGTTGGATGATCTATGCAGGCCTCGTGGTCGTGATCGCCATTTGCCTGGGAATGGCGCGTTGGCTTCCGTCCGGATGGGTCGCGTTGACGACAGGGGGGGCGCTGATCGCTGCCGGGTTCATCCTGGCGGGCGTGCGCGCCCATACGGTGGCAGAGCCGGTCCTGTCATGGCGTTACTATGGCCCGGTCGAGGGGCGGGTCGTAGCCATGGATCGCTCTGCGGCGGACGCGTTGCGGGTGACGCTGGATCAGGTGCGTATAGGGGACGTGCCGGGCGACCAGCGGCCGCAGCGCGTCCGGCTTTCCTTGCATGGCGGCGTACGGTCACTGTCGCCCGGCCAAAGGATAATGACCACCGCCCATCTGTCCCCCCCGCAAGGCCCGGTCGAACCGGGTGGGTTCGATTTCCGACGTCACGCGTGGTTTCAACGGTTGGGTGCCGTGGGGTACACTCGGGTCCCGGTTCTTATCGCCGCGCCCCCACAGGTTGATGGTGTCCGCATCACGGCGTGGCGGATGGCGATTTCCCAACATGTTCGGGCGATCTTGCCGGGTGAAATCGGCGGGTTCGCCGCCGCGGTCACAACCGGTGACCGCAGCGGCATGGGACAAGAGACCCTGAACGCACTGCGCGCATCCAACCTGGCACACCTGTTGGCGATTTCGGGTCTGCATATGGGTTTGCTGACCGGGTTTGTCTATCTGGTGTGCAGGCTGGTGTTCTCGACCATTCCTGCACTGGCCCTCAGGATCCCTGTGCGCAAACTGGCGGCTGTCTGCGCCATGGTCTCGGCCACGATCTACCTGTTGCTGTCCGGCGGGAATGTCGCCACTGAAAGGGCTTTCGTTATGGCCAGCGTTATGCTGTTGGCCATATTGATCGACAGGCGCGCGATTTCCCTGAGGGCAGTCGCGGTCGCTGCGCTTATCGTCCTTACCTTGCGTCCTGAATCTCTGTTAAGTCCAGGATTCCAAATGTCTTTTGCTGCAACAACAGCCCTTGTGGCAGTATTCGGAGCGTTGCGTGACTTTGGGCCTATGCCGGGGCCAAAGTGGCTTAAGCCTGTTGCGGGCTTGTTGATGTCCTCAGCCATTGCTGGGTTTGCAACCGCTCCAATCGGTGCAGCGCATTTCAACACAATGTCGCACTATGGCTTGCTGGCCAATATGCTTTCGGTTCCGGTCATGGGCACGATTGTCGTCCCTTCGGCCGTGGTTGCAGCTCTGTTGTCGCCAATCGGGCTTGAGGCGGTGCCGCTGGCAGCGATGGGGCTGGGGTTGGAGTGGATACTGATGGTTTCTCAAAAAGTGTCCGGGCTGGACGGCGCGCTAGGTTATGTCGTCAGCCCGCCGTTCTATGTCCTGCCGCTGATTGCGCTTGGCGGCTTGTGGCTTGCGCTGTGGCAAGGGCGGGCAAAATGGGTTTGCATGGCACCAATAGCCGCGGCGCTGATGTTGTGGGGGCAGGGAGACCGCCCCGATATTCTGGTTGCAGATAGTGGCGGACTTGTCGGCGTGATGACCGACCAGGGGCGGGCGTTAAGCAAGAAGAAGGGCAGCGGCTTTGTCGCGACCGTATGGCTAGAAAACGACGGCGACGGGGCGGATCAGCTGAAGGCGGCCAGTCGATGGCCGAATAACACCAACGGGATACTGCGGTATGACTGGCTAGGAAAAGAGGTGTTGCACATCACTGGCAAACGTGCGGCGCGAGGGATTAGTGACTGCAATGCTAATCAGATCGTAGTTAGTGCCGTGGCGCTGCAACTGCCCGGTGGCTGTGAAGTTTTTGATCCGAAACGATTGCTGTCTACCGGCAGCCTATCCCTGTCGGATGGCAAGATCACAACCACCAAAGAGGCGATGGGCGATAGGCTTTGGTCCCCGAACACTTCCGGGGACCGGAAATTTGAGAAGGCTCAGTAACTGCGGATCAGTCCAACCAGTCGACCCTGTACCTTGACCTTGTCTTCCGGCAGAACGCGGGTTTCATAGGCTGGGTTTGCAGCTTCAAGTGCGATGGCCTGACCGCGACGGAAGAACCGCTTCAGCGTGGCTTCCTGATCTTCAACCAGTGCAACTACAATATCGCCGTTGTCAGCTACCGAGGTTTCCCGGATCACTACAACGTCACCATCGTTGATCCCCGCATCAATCATCGAGTCGCCGCGCACTTCCAGTGCGTAATGTTCACCCTTGCCGGATACCATCGAACCGGGCACCGCGACGCGATGCGAGACATGGCTGATCGCCTCAATCGGGACGCCAGCAGCGATGCGGCCCATTACCGGCAGCTCCATCGCATCCACGGTCACAGGCTCAAAGTTTGCAGGCCGGGGGCCAGAGGGTTTGTCACCCTCGATCACACGCGGTTTGAAGGCAGCTGTGGGCTCGCCACCCAGGCTTTCCGGCAGTTTGACGATCTCGATGGCCCGGGCACGGTGCGCCAGACGCCGGATGAAACCGCGTTCTTCTAATGCCGTGATCAATCTGTGGATGCCAGATTTGGACCTCAGGTCCAGTGCGGCCTTCATCTCATCGAAACTGGGCGGAACACCGTCCGCCTGAACGCGTTTGTGGATGAATTCCAACAAATCCAACTGCTTCTTGGTCAGCATTGCTCACACCTCGTCGCTCATGCGTTTTCTTTTGTTCTACGCATGTTCACGTTTTGTGTCAACGGATTTGAGTAGCACCTAGATCGGGAGGTAGCGAACCTCATCTCCTGCAGGCCGGGCAGGGTCGTGCGGTGCGCGCACCAACAGGGCATTCGCCTGTGCCAGAACGCTGAGCAGTGAACTGTCCTGATCTGCACAGGCCCGGATGCCGGTCTCGTCCAGTATTGCCCGCATGTAGTGCTCACGCGGGCCGTTTTCTTTTATTGGCTCAGCAAGACGTGCGGTTCGTAATGGTGGCAGAACTTGTTCCGCTCCCAACATCCGACGCACCATCGGCAACAGGAAGAGATACCCGCAAACCATTGCACTGACGGGATTTCCAGGCAATCCGACCATCGCTGTTTGGCCCAGACGACCCGCCATCAGAGGTTTGCCAGGGCGCATTCGAATCTTGTAGAAGGACCGCTCCATCCCAAGCCCTGCGGAGACATCCGAGACAAGATCGTAATCCCCGACCGAAGCCCCCCCGATTGTGACAACAAGATCAGCGCCTTTCGCCAGGCCAAAAGCGGTTTCAAGCGATGAGACCGTATCGCGTGCGATAGGAAGGATCCGAACGTGTGCGCCAGCGTCCTCCAGCAGTGCTTTCAAGCCAAACGTATTGGATGCGATGATTTGATCTGGGCCAGGCGTTTCGCCCGGCATGACAAGCTCATCGCCGGTTGAGATCAGAGCCACGACAGGTTTTCGCGTCACAGGCACTGTCGCTAAGTTCATTGCCGCCAGCAATGCGACATCCTCTGCTCGCAACTGGCGCGGCGCCGATATCTTTGTTCCAGCACGGAAATCGACGCCTGCAGGTCGGATGTTCGTTTTTGGACCGGGCAGGTCCGTAATTGTAATCAGGTCGCCGCGACGCTCTGTATCTTCTTGAATAACAACGAAATCCGCGCCTTCCGGAACCGGGGCGCCGGTGAAGATGCGCACCGCCTGTCCAGCGCCGACGTGACCGGCGTAACGATTGCCAGCGGCCGACTCGCCGACGACTTTGAACATGGCGTGCAACTCGACTTCTGTCGATTTCAACGCGTACCCGTCCATCGAGGATGCCTCAAAAGGCGGCTGGTCGCGGGTCGCCTCGACATCTTGTGCAAGAACGCGACCTGCGGCGTTGGACAAAATGGCTGTCTCGACTGGCAAGGGCGAAACCAGATCAAACAGCAGCGCGCGAGCTTCTTCGACAGTGATCATTTCGCCTCGTAACGCCCTGACTTACCACCATCTTTCAGCAACACGCGGATGCCGCCGATTTCCATGGCCTTATCAACGGCTTTCGTCATGTCATAAACCGTCAACGCGGCGGTAGATACGGCTGTCAGCGCTTCCATCTCGACCCCAGTCTGGCCAGAGGTTTTGACTGTGGCTTCCACCAACACTCCAGGCAAGTCCGGATCCAGCGTCAGTTCCACCGCAACCTTTGTGACCGGAAGCGGATGACATAAGGGGATCAAGTCCGGTGTTTTCTTGGCGCCCATGATACCTGCAAGACGCGCCACGCCCAGAACATCCCCTTTTTTGGCGCGGCCTTCGGAAATCAGGTCAAAAGTGTCCTGCGCCATTTTGATGTGTCCAGCCGCCACGGCGACCCGGTCAGTGACCTCTTTTTCCGAGACATCGACCATATGGGCTTGTCCCTGCGCATCAAAATGGGTCAGCGGCATCACATGACTCCGGGGATCAAGGGGCTTGCCAGAAGGTGCCGGGTGGCTGCTGCCACGTCGTCCTGGCGCATCAGGCTTTCACCGATCAGGAAACTGCGGGCACCGTATCTTGCGATGTCGGCTAGATCTTCAGGCGTGCTCAGCCCGCTTTCGCAGATGATCGTGCGACCCGCAGGCACCAGCTTGGACAGGTGCCGGGTGGTATCAAGAGATGTCTCGAAAGTCTTGAGATTGCGGTTGTTTATTCCAATCAACGAGCTTGTCAAAAGGGCGGCACGTTCAAGTTCTTCCTGATCGTGAACTTCGATCAGAACATCCATGCCCCAATCGAATGCCGTCTGTTCAAGCTCGGCTGCTTGTGTGTCATCCACGGATGCCATGATGATTAGAATGCAGTCCGCACCCAAAGCACGCGCCTCGACCACCTGATAGGGGTCGTACATGAAATCCTTGCGCAATGCTGGAAGGGAGGTAGCAGCCCGTGCTTCCGTCAAATATTCCTTTGCACCCTGAAAACTGGGCGTGTCTGTCAGCACCGAGAGACATGCGGCTCCACCTTCTTCGTAGGCTTTAGCCAGCGCGGGCGGGTCGAAATCCGGGCGGATCAAACCTTTGGATGGGCTGGCTTTCTTGACCTCGGCTATCAGGCCGTACCCCCGACGCGCCGCCGCGCGAAGCGCGTCTGCAAAGCCGCGGACCTCGGGCGCACTGCGCGCCTCATTTTCCAGCGTTTCCAGCGACTTCTGAGTCTTGTCTGCCGCAACTTCCTCAAGTTTGTAGGCTTTGATCTTATCTAGAACCGTCTCGGTCATGCGGCCTCCTGCGTAATTCGGGCCAGGGCCGCGATTTTGTCTTTGGCTTGTCCGCTGTCGATGCTTTCCCGCGCCTTGGCGGCTCCGTCTTTCAGGTCATCGGCCGCGCCCGCAACCACAAGGGCTGCGGCAGAGTTTAACAGCACCGCGTCGCGGTAGGCCGAGGGCGCACCGTCCAGCAAGGCGCGGAACGCCACGGCGTTTTCCTCGGGCGTTCCGCCAATGATGTCTTCAAAGGGATGAACTGGCAGACCTGCGTCCTCGGGGTGCAGTTCAACCTCTTTCACGATGCCATCTTCCAGCGCGGCGACCCAACTTACACCGGTGATTGTTAGTTCGTCAGTTCCATCTGATCCGTGCACAAGCCAGGCGTGTTCGGCCCCCAAAAGACCCAGGGTTTCCGCCATCGGGCGGATCAAATCACGACTGAACGCGCCGGTCAGCTGACGTCGAACACCAGCGGGATTGGTCAATGGGCCCAGGATATTGAATATCGTACGCGTCCCCAGCTCTTGCCGGCTGGGCATGACATGGGCAATTGCCGGATGATGCATGGGGGCCATCATAAAGCCAATGCCGACCTCTTGCAGTGCTTTTTCAACGGTTTGTGGGCCAACCATAACGTTGATTCCCAATTGCCCCAGCGCATCTGCAGCGCCTGATTTGGAGCTCAGGTTTCGATTGCCGTGCTTAGCTACAGTAACGCCCGCACCAGCAACCACAAACGCCGTAGCGGTCGAAATGTTCAGCGTACCTTTGCCGTCGCCACCGGTGCCGACAATATCCATCGCGCCTCCCGGAGCTTTGACAGCATTGCATTTCGCGCGCATCACGGCGGCCGCGGCCGCATATTCGTCTACTGTTTCGCCGCGTGTACGCATTGCCATCAGCAACCCGCCGATTTGGCTGGGTGTGGCTTCGCCGTCAAACAGAATACCAAAGGCCTGTTCAGCCTCGGCACGCGTCAGGGGCCGATCGGCTGCGGCTCCGATCAGTGGTTTCAGAGCGTCGCTCATGCAGGAACTTTCATCTCGGACAGGAAATTCTTGAGCAGGGCATGGCCATGCTCGGAAGCGATAGATTCAGGGTGGAACTGGACGCCGTGGATTGGCAGTTCCTTGTGCTGCAGCCCCATGATTGTGCCGTCTTCCAGCTCTGCCGTGATCTCAAGCGTGTCGGGCAGGGTGTCACGATCCACAATCAGCGAGTGATAACGGGTTGCCTCAAACGGGGTGGGCAGGCCCGCGAAAACACCTTTCCCAGTGTGATGCATCATTCCCATCTTGCCATGAACGATTTCGTGGCAGCGGACAACGTTGCCTCCAAACACCTGTCCAATCGTCTGATGGCCAAGACAGACGCCCAACAGCGGCGTCTTCGTTTCAGCTGCCGCTTCAGTCAACGCCAGGCAAATCCCTGCCTGATCCGGGTCACATGGACCGGGGCTGAGAAGTATTCCCGCCGGGTTCATCGCCATGGCTTCTTGCACATCCAAGGCGTCATTCCGCCGAATGACCATTTCGGCGCCAAGTTCGCCTAAATAATGTACCAGGTTGTAAGTAAACGAGTCGTAGTTGTCGATCAGCAGCAGCATTTGGGCACTTGTCTCGGCTTGGGCATTTCGGACTGGCGATACAGCCCCTGGCCACGGTATAATGTCGGGACATACATGCTCAGGCTTGCGGGGCAGCGTCAAGAGGACATCCTGTTCATGGCGCAATCGCAGGCCAAAGGCGCGGTAAACGGCGTTAAGGCTATCGAAGCAGGATGAAGGCGAGAGGCAGTTAAGATGGGCGGATTTTTAGGCGGAATGATCGCAGGGGCGGTCGTTGTTGGTCTGCTTGGTGTGGTACTATCCCTGAACACCCCTTTGACCCGGAAACCGGTTGTAAACGCGGAGGCGCCCGAGCCCGCTCCGGCTGTGGTCCCTGAAGTTAGCGGAGACGAGACCGAAACAGTCGCAGATGCCGATCTTGTGACGGCCTCGCCGATTGCGTCCGACATATCCGGGGACCAAACCGACAACCTTGCCGGGTTGGAAGAAGTGGAAACTGTGCCGGACACCGAACCGACGATCAGTGAGGACGTCACGCAGGTCGAGGGTGTCGAAATACCTGATACGACTGAGATAGCCATTTCGAACGAGGCCCCGGTTGTGCCGCAGGCACCCTCGCAATTGCAGCCGCTGCCCAGCACCGAAGGCGAGCCGATCCTTTCAGAAACCGCTCCCGAGCCACCGGCGGTTATTGAAGAAGATACCGTGGCAGAAGCTGAGCCGCAGCCCGCACCTGAAATTCTGGAGGTGCTGCCCGAACCGGAAGTCGAACAAGCCCAACCCGAGGTTGCCGAGGTTGAGCCTGAAGTCGCTGAACCGCTGCCAGAGGTCACCGAAACGGAAGTTGAACCTGAACCCGCACCTGAACCTTTGCCCGAAATTGCAGCCGTGGAGCCGGAACCCGAGCCGAATCCTGAACCCGTTGCGATCGAAACGCAGGAGCCCGAGGTCGATCCGCTTGAAAACAACCCGATCGCTGTAGAAGGCGAGGAAGATCCGCAACTTCGTAAGCTGCCCCGGATTGCAGCAGTCCCGCAGATCGGCGGCGAAGAAACGGAACCCGCGGGTCTGACCGTTGGTAAGCGAGTTGTACCCCTGACCGAACGAGATGATGCGCCGGTCGACGAGGGCGACCAAGTGGCGGCACTTCTGCCCGGTAAACCAATTGACGCCTACGCCGCCAAGTTTGAAAACCCCGAATCCAAACCGCTAATGTCGATAATTCTGATCGATGATGAAGGCGCTTTTGGGGCCGAGGCGTTGAAGGATTTCCCATACCCACTGAGTTTTGCCGTCAGCCCGTCGGACCCCGAAGCGGCTGAAAAAATGGCCCGCCACCGTGATGCTGGTTTCGAGGTTCTGGCACTCGCCGATCTGCCCGAGGCAGCCAGCGCGCAGGATGCCGAGGTTTCGATGGCCGTGTGGCTGGATACCTTGCCAGAGACAGTCGGTATTCTGGAAGGCGTGGGAACCGGCATTCAGGGAAACCGCAAACTGGCCGATCAAGTGGCCGCCATTGCCGGTGATTCCGGGCGCGGTCTTATCACTCAGGATAATGGACTGAATACGGTGCAAAAGCTGGCTGCCCGCAACGGTATCCCGTCGGGTGTTATATTTCGGGACATCGACGGTGCACGCCAAGATCCCGCGATCATGCGACGGTTTTTGGATCAGGCTGCGTTTCGGGCTGGCCAGCAGGGAACCGTCGTCATGTTGGGACGTCTGCGCCCCGACACGATCTCGGCGCTGTTGCTTTGGGGACTGGAAGATCGCGGCGGTCGTGTCGCCATGGCCCCGATTTCAGCAGTCATGACGCAAGAAGCTCAATAAATCCGTAACGAAAAGCGGCTGACCGGGTAGGTCAGCCCAAATACATCAGGAGTTGCCGGAGCCGGTAAACCGAGCCGCGTCTGCAGCCGCACGCCGGATGGCATTCGATTTGTGGACGGTTTCCATGAACTCGGCCTCAGGGTCGCTGTCATACACAACGCCACCACCGGCCTGAATATAAAGCTTTTGGTCTTTGACGATGGCCGTGCGCAAGGCGATACACATATCCATGTCGCCGCCAGCACTGAAGTAACCCACGCCGCCGCCGTAAACACCGCGCTTTTCAGGCTCCAGCTCGTCGATGATCTCCATCGCGCGAACCTTTGGCGCGCCCGACACGGTGCCTGCAGGCATCCCGGCAAAGAAGGCATCCAGTGCGTCTTTGTCCTCGGCCAGTTCGCCAACTACGTTGGATACAATGTGCATCACGTGGCTATAGCGTTCGATTATGAACTCTTCGGTCGGTCGTACAGTGCCGATCTTTGCCACGCGCCCGGTGTCGTTTCGACCCAGGTCCAGCAACATCAGATGCTCTGCCAGTTCTTTCTTGTCGGCCAGCAGATCGACTTCGTTGGCCTTGTCCTCTTCGGGTGTGGCGCCGCGCGGTCGGGTACCAGCGATGGGGCGAATGGTTACTTCATCGCCAAAGACACGCACCAGAATCTCTGGGCTTGCGCCCACGACCTGAAAGCCGCCGAAGTTGAAATAGAACATGAAGGGCGATGGGTTGGTACGTCGCAGCGAACGATAAAGCGCGAAAGGTGGCTGCGGAAAATCCTGCGTCCAGCGCTGCGCTGGGACGACCTGAAATATGTCGCCCGCGCGGATGTATTCCTTGGCCTTTTCGACCGCTTCCATATAGCCGGATTTGGTGAAGTTCGACATGGGCGGCGCCACTTCGGACGCATCGCCAAGATCGCGTGTTTCGGCGGGCATGGCTCGGTCCAGATCGCGCACTGCGTCCATGACACGTTCTGCGGCCTGCGCGTACGCAGCTTTGGCCGATTGTCCTTCGCTGACCCACGCAGGCGATACGACAGTCACCTCGCCCTTGACGCCGTCCAACACCGCGATGACGGAAGGACGAAGCATGATGGCATCGGGCAAGCCAAGCGGATCAGGGTTCACGTCAGGCAGGTATTCCACCAGCCGCACCATGTCATATCCAAGATACCCGAACAGCCCAGCCGCCGCTTGGGGCAAGTCGTCCGGCAGGTCTATTTTGCTTTCCGCCAGCAGGGCCCGCAGGTTATCCATCGGGTTGCCAGGCTGAGACGAGAACGCCTCGGGGTCGAACCGGGCCGAACGGTTCAGCTCGGACGCCTCGCCATGGCAGCGCCAGATCAGGTCTGGCTTCATCCCGATTATCGAATACCGGCCACGAACCTCGCCACCGGTGACCGATTCCAGCATGAACGCGTCTTTCTGCGCGCCCGTTAGCTTGAGCATCAAGGATACCGGAGTGTCCAGATCGGCGGCCAAACGGGTATAGACAACTTGATTTTCGCCTGCCTCATAGGCGCGGGCGAAGCTGTCGAAGTCGGGGGTCAGCGCCATATTCAGTCTCTTTTAATAGCTCGCCTGAACCGCGTTCAGGGCCTGCTGATCAACGACGGGGCGGGCACGGACCTGCGCATCCCGAACAAATGCATCAAAGATGTTCTGGGCCAAAGCCTGATCCATCTGGGCGGCAAGCGCTTGTTGTACCTGACGCAGTTCATCTGTTTCGTCAGGCGGCAACAACTCGTCCAGACGCACAATAAATGCGGTGCCAGCACCGGGAATAACGCGCAGGTCGCCTTGTTCCATTTCAAAGACCTGAGTCATGAAGTCTGCAGGTACATCTTCCAAAAAGGCCGTGCGGGTCAGGGCGTTTTCGACGCGGAACGGCAATCCGGTGGCCGTAAAGTCACCATCGGCCTGCACCTGTTCCAGAACCGCATTTGCCTGTTCTTCCAATGCCGTGTTGGTTTCGGCTTGTGTCCAGGCGGCAACGACCCGATCGCGTGCGGTCTCTAGCGGTTCGGGCCGGGGTTCGAGAACCTCGTTCAGACGCAGAGCAAAGATCGAGCCGTCCTCAAGGAACGCGACCTCGGGGAAGTCTCCGTCCTGTACGGCTTCGGCCGCGCTGCGGAACCCGTCATAGGCCGCCACGCCTTCTCCGGTTTGCGCAGTCCAGTCGATCTGGCCCAGTTCCATCTCGGTTTCGGATACCAGTTCTTCCAATGTTGCACCGCCGGCCAGCAGGTCGTTGATATCTTCGGCCTGCGCCTCGATCTGGCGGCGGGCGCGATCGGCTGCCAATTCCTCGCGCAGGGCAGGGGCGGCATCTTCAAACGACGTACTGTTTTCGGCAAGCGAGCCATTGATGCGGAACAGTGCCGGTCCGAAGGTGGAAGGCAATGGGCCGACAACGGCATCCAAATCGGCCGCAAATACATCCTCGGCTGCCTCGCCCAGATCTTCACGGGTTACGTCGCCAAGGTCGATATCGCTAAGCTCCAGCTGGCGATCCCGAACCAGTTGCTCGAAGGTCTTACCGCCGACCTCAAGCTGGGCCATCGCGTTTTGGGCCTCTTCTTCATTCGGGAAAGTCAGACGCTCGACCAAGCGACGCTCGGGCTGTTGGAATTCCGCAGCGCGCTGTTCATATAGGCGTTGCACTGCGTCCTCGTCGACTTCTACGTCGTCCAGAAGCATTTCAGGCGACAGGATCGCATAAGTCAGCTTTTTGGTTCGCGGCAATGTGAACAGCTCGGTATTCTCATCGTAAAACGTTTGCACCTGCTCATCGGTCGGAGCGGGGATAGGCGCGGACAGGGCATCCGGTGCCAGGGTTGCAACAGTAAAGCTGCGGCGAGCGCCAACGTAATCGGTCAATACCTGCGTCAGGGTCTCAGGCATCTTCACACCGCTGACCACGGCGTTCTGCACGATGGTACGGGATGTTTCCTTGCGCAGATCCGATTCGAACTCGGTATCCGACATGCCGACCTGTTCCAGCTGGAATTGATACGCGTCACGGTCAAATGTGCCATTGACGCCCTGAAAGGCCGGGATCGCAACGATTTCTTCCTGCAGGTTTTCATCACCGATTGAGATGCCCAGCAAGCCGACTTCGTTATCCAGTGCCGCCAAAGCCGTCAGGCGCGACAATGCCAGACGGTCCAGACCGAATTCCATCGCTTGCGACATCTGCAAAGGTTGACCAGTCTGCTGTTCCACTGCGCGAATTTCGCGCTGCAGTTCACGGACATAGTCATCGACCGAGATATCCTCGTTTCCGACCTGTGCGACTGAGCGCACTGTTCCGGTCAAACTGGTTGCGCCAAACCCGGCAAGGCCGAGCATCAAAAGGCCCATGAGAATCCAGACAAAGGTCTTTGATAGGTTTTTCATGCCTGCGGCCATAGTGCCCTCTTTGTGCGTTTGTCGGCAGGTTACTGCCCTGTCGGTTGCGGCCCTGAATACGACGCGCACCGTCGGGGGGCAAGCTCAGAAGGACAGAGCCTGCAGACGTTCGAACAATTGCCCCAAACCGGCGCGGTCAAGATTGGCAAAAGCGATGCGAACCTGACGTTTTCCGGCCGGATCATTTTCAGGCATAAACATGGTACCGGGCAACAGCAGAATGCCTGCTTCGGGGACCAGCCGTCGTGCCAGTTCGTCCGATGGGATATCGAACGGATGTTCGAAATAGGCGAAATAGGCGCCCAGACCCAACAGACGCCAGCCCTTTTCGGTCAGGCGTGGCAAAAGCTCGGTTATCGCGGCGCGGCGGTCGAGGACCTCATCCCGTTCGCACGCAAGCCACTGAGACAGGTTTTGCATTCCCCAAAGGGCAGCATGTTGGCCTATCTGGCCAGGGCAAATTGCAACCGTGTCCAGAAATTTTTCAATTTCCGACAGAAGCTTAGCTTCGGTTGCAATCGCGCCGACACGGTGGCCGGTCAGCCGATACGCTTTGGAAAAGGAATAGAGGTGGATCAGGGTTGCGTCCCAATCGGGCTGCGTAAACAGATCATGCGGCGGGCCGCTGCGGCTGTCGAAATCCCTATAGGTTTCGTCAACGATCAATCGGATGCCTGCTTCCTGCGCAAGATCATAGAAACCCCGAACCAGAGGGGCAGGGTATTCTACACCTCCGGGATTGTTCGGTGTCACAAGAACAATGGCGCGGGTTTTGTCGGTGATCAGAGCACGGGCCGTGTTCGGATCGGGTAGCAGAGTGTCATCGGTCGGCAAATCCACCGTCCGAACCCCGGCCATGTCCAGCCACATCTTGTGATTAAAATACCAGGGCGTCGGAACAATCACTTCGTCATCCTGATCGGTGATCGCTGTGATTGCAGCGGCGAAGGCCTGATTGCAGCCTGAGGTGATTGCCACCTGCGCGCTGGACACTTGCGCGTCATAGTGCGTCCCGATCTGATCCGCGAGCTGTGATCGGAGGGCGGGGTTGCCCAGAACAGGCCCATAAAGATGGGCACTGTCTTGGGTCATGGCAAAATCGGCTATCGCCTCGCGCAGCGCCATCGGCGGCGGATCGACAGGGGCCGCCTGACTGACATTGATCAGGGGGCGGTCATCGGGGAACTCCGCCCCTTCCAACCATCGCCGCGCCTCCATAACAGGAGGTGCAAATGTCGCGGTGGTGCGGGACTGGGTCATTACGGTCCTGTCCTTTTTGTGAGGCTTAGCCTCGCGCTCTTTGGGAGGGAGGCTTTAGTCGGTGCCGCGATAGGGCTCGACATACTGCAGGGCCATATCCCACGGGAAGAAAATCCAGGTGTCCTGGCTGACCTCAGTTATGAACGTGTCCACCATGGGACGACCCTTGGGCTTGGCGTAAACCGTGGCGAAGTGTGCGTTGGGGTACATTGCGCGCACCAGCTCCAGTGTTTTGCCGCTGTCGACAAGGTCATCGATGATCAGAACGCCTGTGCCGTCGCCCATCAGCTCCGCGTCGGGGGCCTTGAGAACTTCGGCCTCTCCCTGATCCTGATGATGGTAAGAGCGGACGCTGATCGTATCGACCGTGCGAATATCCAGTTCGCGGCTGACGATCATCGCAGGAGCCATGCCGCCGCGGGTGATGGCCACAACTGCGCGCCATGCGCCACCATCGGGGCCTTGCCCGTCCAACCGCCAAGCCAGAGCGCGGGAATCACGATGAATCTGATCCCAGCTGATGTGAAACCCTTTTTCGTGGGGCAGACGATCCTTGGCGCTCATGATCCTTACCCCTTTTCGACGTCTGGTGCGTCGACGGCTTTCATGCCGACGATATGATAACCCGAGTCCACGTGCAGGTTTTCACCTGTCACGCCGCTGCTGAGGTCAGACAGCAAATACAGTGCCGATTTACCGACATCGTCGATGGTCACGTTGCGCCGCAGGGGCGAGTTATACTCGTTCCATTTCATGATATAGCGGAAGTCACCGATGCCGCTAGCAGCCAGCGTCTTGATCGGACCGGCCGAGATCGAATTGACGCGGATACCGTCCTTGCCCAGATCCTCGGCCAAATACTTGACCGATGCTTCCAGCGCGGCTTTGGCAACACCCATCACGTTATAATGGGGCATCACCTGTTCCGCGCCATAATAGGTAAGGGTGATTGCGCTGCCGCCTTCTCCCATCATTTTTTCCGCACGCTGCATCACGGCTGTGAAGGAGTAGACCGACACATCCATAGTCAGTTTGAAGTTCGCGCGAGAGGTGTCGACGTAACGGCCCCGCAGTTCGTTCTTGTCCGAGAAACCGATGGCGTGAACAACGAAGTCCAGCTTGCCCCATTTCTCCTCCAACGCGGTGAAAAGCGAGTCGATTGATTCCTCATCGCTGACGTCGCAGGGCAGGACAATCTCGCTGCCAAGTTGCGCCGCCAGCGGATCGACGCGCTTCTTAAGTGCGTCGCCCTGGTAGGAAAAAGCGAGCTCCGCTCCGGAATCGGACAAAGCGCGGGCTATTCCCCATGCGATTGATTTATCATTGGCCAGTCCCATGATGAGGCCGCGTTTGCCGGCCATCAACTGATTTGACATGTTAGGTTCTCCGCCTGTCCTTCGCATCATGTTGGGATGGTTTATGCCATTGGGTGCGCTGCATCAAGGCCGCGCGCTCTTGCCCGTGGCGGGTTCTCGCCCTAGGGTGGGCTTTAATAGTTTCCAGGGGATGGGAATGAGCGAACGTGACGGCATATTTGCCGGCACCGATCCGTTTGAAATAGCGGAACGGTGGCTGGCTGACGCCAGAGAGAGTGAACCGAACGATCCGAACGCGATTGCATTGGCAACCGTCGATTCGGACGGCATGCCGAATGTGCGCATGGTTCTGCTAAAAGAGATCGAACCGGCAGCTTTCGTTTTCTACACCAATTACGAAAGTGCCAAGGCAGCCGAGTTGGACAGCGCCGGGAAAGCTGCATTTGTAATGCATTGGAAATCTCTGCGGCGTCAAATCCGAGTTCGTGGTACAATCACCAAAGAAAGTGGGCCGCAAGCAGATGAATATTATGCGTCCCGCTCGCTGAAAAGCCGATTGGGGGCCTGGGCGTCCAAGCAGTCTCAGCCTCTCAGCAGCCGTTCGGCTCTGATGGCCGAAGTGGCGAAGGTGACGGCCAAATTTGGTCCGAATCCGCCACGTCCGCCGTTCTGGGGTGGCTATCGGCTGGTGCCAACCGAAATCGAATTTTGGGCTGATGGTGCCTTTCGGTTGCATGACAGGTTCCGGTGGCAGCGGGATCAAGTTGATTCCGACTGGCTGATACAGAGGTTGAATCCATGACGTTCGCGTATCGTGAAATGCAAGTTGCTGAAAGCAAAGTAATTTTTCAGCTTGAATTTGCGGACCATTCCCATACACATCGGACCCTTAACGAAATGAAATTTTTCGCGATGGGAACGCCGTGCCAGAAGATCTGAACAACATGTACCGCGTCCGTGGACACGTGAAATGGTTCGACCCTGCCAAGGGCTACGGATTCGTTGTGTCTGATGAGGGCGGTCCGGATATCTTGTTGCACGTCAATGTATTGCGGAACTTCGGCCAAAGCTCGGTCGCGGATGGCGCAGGCATAGAAATCATGACCCACCGCACGGACCGTGGCGTTCAGGCGGTTGAGGTCATCAGTGTTGATCCGCCCGCACGGGCGGACACCATGATGCTGGCCGATTTTGCCGAGCTTGATCCCGTTGAAATCGCCGCTGCTCCGCTTGAGGCTGCACGGGTTAAATGGTTCGACAAAGGCAAGGGCTTTGGCTTCGCGAATGTCTTTGGTCGTGGCGAAGACGTGTTCCTGCACATCGAAGTTCTGCGACGCTCTGGCCTGTCGGATCTGCAGCCCGGCGAGGCGCTTGCGATGCGCGTTATCAGTGGCAAGCGTGGACGTATGGCGGCTCAGGTCCTGGCCTGGGAAGCTGCTCTGGATGATTGAGTGATTCATGCCAAAGTTTTTTCCGGGTCTCTTAGCGGTTTTGTTGCTTTGGTCCGGAATGACCTGGGCGGCGTGCAAGCCTGATCAGATCGATATAAAAAACGACTCGGCGCAGATTCGGTTCAATATAGAACTAGCAATTTCCCCGCAGGAGCGGTCGCGTGGATTGATGTTCCGCGAGTCGCTGCCAAACCGTTCGGGGATGCTGTTCGTTTTTGATCCGCCGCAGCCTGTCGTGTTCTGGATGAAGAACACGCTGATTCCGTTAGATATCATTTTCCTCGATCGGGCGGGTACAGTGACGCATGTCCACCAAGGCGCGATTCCCGGTGATCTGACACCGATAGAAGGCGGCGATTCCGTCTTTGCGGTGCTCGAAATCAATGCGGGACTGGCGGCGCGCTACTCGATAAAACCCGGAACTGTCGTGCGGCATGAAATTTTTTCCCAAGGTCCTGCAATTTGGTCCTGTTAGGGCTTTTCAAATCGGATTGGCATCGTTAGGAAGGCGCACGGTCCGGGGCGTGGCGCAGTCTGGTAGCGCACCTGTTTTGGGTACAGGGGGTCGTAGGTTCGAATCCTGCCGCCCCGACCACTTCTTTCACTTATGCTGGTGAACCACCCAACGCTTGGTAAAGCGCGCCAAGCGCCTTATCCAGCGTTTCGCTTTCCACTGGAACTTTGACCGACGGGCCGCTTCTGCGTGGCACGTTGAAATACAGCTCGGCATCGACTCGGTAACCTGAGTTGTTCTTGGTCGTTGTCAGCCGCATCACGCTTTTGGGCAGGTCCTGAGGGTAACCGTCATAGTTGAGAATCAGAAACGCGGTTGTGTCCGGGGGGAGAAACTCGGTGCATTCGAAAACGCGATTTCCGGTGTTTTTAAAGTGTTCACCCGGACCATCGCAGCTGATCTCAAACGTATCGAACAGTCTTTTTGGAAAATTGTCGAATTGTGCGCTGCGGGCCGGAGGGGGCACATCTTGTGGTGTGCAGGCCACTATCAGGGCCAGAACCGGAATTAAACGTAACAACGACATCTGCCCTGTTCCTCTTTATCGACCGTGTTAGCCGTCTAGCGCGAAGCCGTCCGTCAAAATGATCGCATCGTGATTCTTTTCCACCCTATCCACCTTAACGTTAGATTATCAAATTCCGATAACTATGCCGGAGAACAGGGTTAATTACTCTGTGTGTTTTTAGATTCAGTGTAGAAGTTTGGTGGATGAACCTGTGGAGGAATCACGGCAGGGAATTCTGCGACAAGTTCTCAGAATCGGGTCAACACTAAAGATATCAAAAATGACTTAAAAATGGCGTTGACGATCTATGGTCTGATACGCCAAGTTGTATGGGCCGGAAGGGATGCCACTAAATCTGGTAGCAAAACCAGCATAGGGCACAGGGCGAGGGTCGGAAAGCACATCATAGTAACGTGCAACCGTTTGATCGGTTTTGCGCTGGTGAATGCAGCGGCCGGCCTATTGCGCCCGAAATTATACGGCATGGCGATCGGTCCACGTCTGAGGACCTGACGCTGAAGGACAAGTTGATTGAATCTAGGGCGGCGGACATGAAGATTGACAGGAAATTTACGAAACCGGGACAGGACGCTTACGCGGAACTGGACTTTGTCTCAGCTACGTCTGAGATCAGAAACCCGGATGGCACCATCGTTTTCCGCCTGGACAATATCGAAGTGCCGGCGCGTTGGAGCCAGGTTGCAAGCGACGTCATTGCGCAGAAGTATTTCCGCAAAGCGGGCGTCCCGTCCAAGCTGAAGAAAGTTAAAGAAAAAGACGTCCCCGAATTCCTGTGGCGCTCGGTCCCCGCCGATGGCGCAGAATTTGATGGCGAGACGTCTTCGAAGCAGGTTTTTGACCGCCTTGCAGGTGCCTGGGCTTATTGGGGTTGGAAAGGTGGCTATTTCTCGACCGAGGAAGACGCGCGCGCATACTTTGACGAAATGCGCTATATGTTGGCGACCCAACGTGCAGCGCCAAATAGCCCGCAGTGGTTCAACACCGGTCTGCACTGGGCTTATGGAATCGATGGTCCAGCGCAGGGTCACCACTATGTCGACTACAAAACCGGCAAGCTGACGAAATCGAAATCCGCTTACGAACATCCGCAGCCTCACGCATGCTTCATTCAGTCCGTTGATGATGATCTGGTGAACGAAGGCGGCATCATGGATCTTTGGGTGCGCGAGGCGCGCCTGTTCAAATACGGCTCGGGCACCGGGACCAACTTCAGCCATTTGCGCGCAGAAGGCGAAGCGCTGTCGGGTGGCGGCAAGTCCTCGGGCCTCATGGGCTTTCTCAAGATCGGCGACCGCGCCGCTGGCGCGATCAAATCAGGCGGAACAACCCGTCGAGCAGCAAAGATGGTAATCGTCGATGCAGATCACCCGGACATCGAGAAATTCATCGAATGGAAGGTGATCGAAGAGCAGAAGGTGGCCTCGATCGTTGCCGGATCGAAGATGCACGAGAAGATGCTGAACGGCATTTTCGAGGCCATCCGCTCATGGGACGGCGCGCAAGACGATGCGTATGATCCCAACAAGAATGACAGCCTGAAGAAAGCGGTTCGCGAAGCCAAAAAGGTCGCGATCCCTGAGACTTATATCAAGCGCGTGCTGGATTACGCCAAGCAGGGTCACGACAGCATCGAGTTCCCGACCTATGATACGGACTGGGATTCGGAAGCCTACAGCTCGGTCTCGGGCCAGAACTCGAACAACTCAATCCGCGTGACCAACGCTTTCCTGACCGCAGTTGAGAAAGACGCGGATTGGGAACTGATCAATCGCACCGATGGCAAGGTTTCCAAGACCGTCAAGGCGCGCGATCTGTGGGAAAAAGTCGGCCATGCGGCATGGGCCTGTGCTGATCCGGGTATCCAGTTTCATGACACCGTCAACGAATGGCACACATGCCCCGAAGACGGAGCCATCCGCGGCTCGAACCCTTGCTCGGAATACATGTTCCTCGATGACACGGCTTGTAACTTGGCGTCGATGAACCTGCTGACCTTCCTCAAGGATGGTGAATTCCAGGCGGCGGATTACATGCACGCTTCGCGTCTGTGGACACTGACGCTGGAAATCTCGGTGACAATGGCACAGTTCCCATCCAAGGAAATCGCGCAACTGTCTTATGATTTCCGTACCTTGGGTCTTGGATACGCCAACATCGGCGGCCTGCTGATGAACATGGGCTACAGCTATGACTCGGATGAGGGGCGTTCGATCTGTGGCGCGCTGACCGCGATAATGACCGGTGTGGCCTATGCCACCTCGGCGGAGATTGCCGGCGAGCTTGGGCCGTTCAAAGGGTATGAGCGTAACGCAGACCACATGCTGCGCGTCATCCGTAACCACCGCCGCGCATCGCAAGGAGTGACCGAGGGTTATGAAAAACTGGCGGTGAAGCCGGTGCCTTTGGACCATGGCAACTGCCCGGACAAGCGTCTGATCGATCTGGCCATGTCAGCTTGGGATGAGGCGCTGAGCCTCGGCGAGAAAAACGGCTACCGCAATGCGCAGGCGACCGTGATCGCGCCCACCGGCACCATCGGTCTGGTGATGGATTGTGACACCACCGGGATCGAGCCAGACTTTGCTCTGGTCAAGTTCAAGAAACTAGCCGGTGGCGGTTACTTCAAGATCATCAACCGCTCGGTGCCTTCTGCGCTGGAGAAGCTGGGCTATTCCTCGTCTCAGATCGAAGAGATCGTAGGTTACGCGGTCGGTCATGGCACCATCGGCAATGCGCCGGGGATCAACCACACGTCGCTGACCGGTCACGGCTTTGGCCCCAATGAACTGGCCAAGGTGGATGCTGCGCTGGAAAGCGCTTTTGATATCCGGTTCGTCTTCAACCAGTGGACACTGGGCGAGGATTTCTGCACTGGCGTGTTGGGCATCCCAGCGACCAAGCTGAATGACCCGACCTTCGACCTGCTGCGCCATCTGGGCTTTACCAAGGCAGATATCGACGCGGCGAACGACCACGTTTGCGGAACCATGACGCTGGAAGGCGCGCCGCACCTGAAGGAAGAGCACTATTCGATCTTCGATTGTGCCAACCCGTGCGGCAAAAAAGGCAAGCGTTTCCTTGGGGTTGATAGCCATATCACTATGATGGCCGCGGCGCAAAGCTTCATCTCGGGCGCGATCTCGAAGACGATCAACATGCCAAATGACGCGACCATCGAGGACTGCCAGAAGGCATACGAACTCAGCTGGTCTCTGGGTGTGAAGGCGAACGCGCTGTATCGTGATGGCTCGAAACTGTCGCAGCCTCTGGCGGCGGCGCTCGTCGAGGATGACGATGAAGCCGCTGAAGTGCTGGAAAGCGGATCGGCACAGGAGAAAGCTGTCGTTCTGGCCGAAAAGGTAATCGAGAAGGTTGTGGTCAAAGAGATGATCCGCAGCCATCGCGAGAAACTGCCGCATCGCCGCAAGGGTTATACCCAGAAGGCGATCGTGGGCGGGCACAAGGTTTATCTGCGAACGGGTGAGTTCGAAGACGGTAAACTCGGCGAGATTTTCATCGATATGCACAAGGAAGGCGCTGGCTTCCGGGCGATGATGAACAACTTTGCCATCGCCGTGTCGGTTGGCCTGCAATACGGCGTACCGCTGGAAGAGTTCGTGGATGCCTTCACCTTCACCAAATTCGAACCAGCAGGGATGGTGCAGGGCAACGACTCGATCAAGAACGCGACGTCGATCCTGGACTACATCTTCCGCGAACTGGCCGTGTCCTATCTGGACCGGACCGATCTGGCGCACGTGAAACCCGAAGGCGCAACCTTCGATGATTTGGGCCGCGGCGAAGAAGATGGTCTGTCGAATGTCTCGGAAATCAGCGAAAGTGCGGCCTCCAAGTCCTTGGAAGTACTGAAGCAAATCAGCTCGACCGGATATCTTCGCAAGCGTCTGCCGCAGGACCTGGTGGTTTTCAACGGCGGCCAACCCGAAGTGAACGGAATGGCTGAACCCGCCGCGCAGTTCGAAGCCCCGGTCGCGGAAACTGCCGTCGCCACGGGTATGGACGCGCGGACCAAAGCCAAGATGCAGGGGTACGAGGGTGATCCTTGCGGCGAATGCGGAAACTACACGCTGGTGCGCAACGGCACCTGCATGAAATGCAACACCTGCGGCGCGACCAGCGGGTGTAGCTAAGGCAAACGCCCCGGCAACCCGGGGTGCAGGGGTCGGGTAGCTGCCACAGGTACCGACCCCGACGAATACGGATCAAGGCGCTGAGACTTACCTTCGATGCCTTGGTCCACTCGGCCGACATGCCCGTGTTGGCCGGGAACAGGGTGGGGCGGAATATTTGCTCTTTCCCACTCTTTCACGGGACGGGTGCGCTCGTCCCATGCGCAGTCCAGGCCGCAGGCAAAAAAACACCGGGCGGTCAACGAAATGAGCCTGGAAGGCGAAACTGACAGGGGGCTTCGGCCCCCTTTCTTTTTTGCGCCTCGAGTCGTTGATTTAGGCAGGGCCTTGCCGGAACGGCGCAAACGCATCGGGCAAGAACCGCCGAAACTCGGATTGGACGTTTCGCCCAGCGGTTGATTGCGGACGCGACTCGGACAAACACGCGGAGAATGGCGCGAAACCGGTCATGTTGTCAGGTGGGGCTGGTGATGTTTTCCGGTTGGGTGTCTCTGGTGCCTGTCCGGACGTAAACACACACAAATACCACTTAGGAGGCATCACAATGAAACCGCAAAACCTCGCAATCATTTCCGCATTTGCATTTGGCCTGCCGGCAATGGCCGTAGCGCAGTCAACAGCAGACACCAACGGCGACGGAGTTTTGACCATCGAAGAGGTTCAAGCCGTTCTGCCTGAGGTCGACGCCGATGGTTTCTCGGCTATGGACGCCAACGGCGACGGTTCGCTGGACGCAGATGAAATTGCCGTCGCGCAGGAAGCAGGGTTGCTACCGCCCAGCAACGGCTAATCCCGCGAAGGCATCGGCGGCCCGTACCCCCACGGGCCGCCTTATTTCAATGAGTTAGGCGGGCAAGTAGATGTTAAACTTGCTGCGCAACTCAGCGTCCAGCAGTGGATCAAATCTGGCCGGAGACGGGGTCGCAAGAATCTCTTCCTTCCGTTTCACTGCCTTTTCGATCAGATCCGGCTTGCCAATTTCCACCCATTCTTTCGGAGACGACCGGTCGCCAAAAGTGGGATAGACATAATCCGCCTGCATTCGGCTGAGCGTCGCGTCGGTCCCCAGATAATGACCCGGCCCGCCCATGCAAACCTCGGCCATCTGATCCAGTGCCAACGTTTCATCCGTCACCTCAATGCCGCGCACACAGCGTTGCGCCTGTCCGATCAGGTCATCGCTAAGGATCAGGCTTTCGTGGCAGAACCCCAGCAGCGATGCATGCATGCCCGCAGCTTCATACACCATGTTCAGACCCGAAAGTCCGGCCATGACGTTCGAGCACATTTGCTCCCAACCAGCCTGCATGTCGGGTAGTTTTGCGTCTGACGCGCCTGCGGCTGCGCCGCCCGGCAGGTCGTAGAAGTGGTGCATCTGGGCGCAGCCCGCGGTCAGAAGCGCCTGCTCACCGGAACCGATGGACATCGCGCCTGTGCGCAGGTCCAGGCCAAACGGCCAAGTGCCAAAAATAGCGGGCGCACCGGGGCTTACAGCGTTTACATAAACCAATCCAGCCAGACATTCGGCGGTGGCTTGCGTGATTGCACCAGCGACGGTTGAAGGCGCGGTGGCCCCGGCCATTCCGGCTGACAACAGTAGAACGGGCATTCCTGCCTTGATGCATTCCTCCATCACTTCGCAGCTTTCAGTTGCGAATTTCATCGGCGGCACCACAAAGCAGTTCGAATTCGACATAAAGGGCCGTTCGCGCCACTTGTCCTCGCCGCCAGCAATCATGTGCAGCATCTCGATTGCGGGGCCTACGTGGCTTGGTTCGGTGAAGGATGTACCGATATGTTTGTGCGTGCCACAGGTGGTGGCATAGACCGTATTCAGGTCCATTTCGAGGTTGTCCGGAATATCGCGGCACACCATCGGGCGCTGGACAAAATGAATATTTTCAAGCTGTTCGCAGATCCTGGACGCATCGTGGAGGTCCTGAAGGGTCGAATCCCGGTACTCCTGTCCATGCACGTCGACCATGCTGACAGCTGCTCCGGCGGTGCCATAGTGGACACGGTTTCCCGACAGTTCCAGATCGGATTTACCGTCACGCGAATGCAAAGTGATCGAGCGGTTGGCCTTGGCAATCGTGTCCTCGACCAGTGCGCGGGGAAACCGAATTCTGCCATCGTCACCCAAGGTGCAGCCTGCGCCCACAAGATAGTCGATCCCACTTTGAGGGGCGTCTGCCAGACCAATCGTTTCCAATGCGGTCAGAGCGGCCTCGTGTATGCGCTCGATTTGCGCCTGGGTCAGAACCTTCAGCGTTCCGCCCTCCATTCCGGCGCGGATTGGGCGCAGATGGTCGGGCAGGGCGGTTGCACGGGCCGCACGACGCGCGGCACGGCCGCCGCTGCGCGATGTATTTCGGGTTTGTTCGTTCATATTTTAGAGTCCGGTCGTGAAAGTACGTTCAGGGTTGAGTGTACTCAGACCTCGACTGGCCGCCCCCGTGCGGCACGCCCGCGATCCGCACCAATGGTACGGCTGATCAAGCGGATTTTCCAAACATAACTTTGCATGCGGTTCCTCGAATAGTGACGCGAACTCTCCCAATATGAGGGCGTACAATCTGTCCTGTTTGCGACCTGAGAGGTCAAAAACGAAGCGCTGTGCCTTGTTCGCATCAGTTCTTGCCGTCGGGTAAAGTTTTTTCCCGAATTCGGGAAAATCTGTTATGCTTCTATCACTTATTTAAGAGTGGTTCGTGATCTCAATGGATTTTTAACGATTGCAAACCAATTATTGTGTGACGAGGCCCGTTGTCTGTTGGGCCAGCTGCAAGGAATTTTGGAGAGGTTGATGAAAGCCCTGACGGCCCTCATTACCACCTGCCTGACAATCGGTAGCGCACCGGTATTTGCAGAGGATTGGACAGGGGCGTATGCAGGCTTCAGTTTTGGCTATGCAGATGTAGACGGGCCAAACGGGTCTGGCGGACATGATACAACCTTTGGTCCGCTCGTTGGCTATGACCACGATTTCGGAAACTTCGTTCTTGGGGGAGAGTTGGAGTATAACCGGCTTTCGCTGGATTTGGGGCAGGGCGAAGGAAGCTTGGACAGTGTCGCTCGTCTCAAATTGCGCGGCGGTTATGATTTTGGTTCTGCCCTGGGCTATGTCGTCGTGGGCGCGGCGCGATTAGATGCATCGCCCGACAATGACACCGCTGCGGTCTATGGAATCGGAATTGCCTATCCGATCGGCGACAGTTTCGTCATCAGCGGCGAGGCCCTGCGCCAGGACTTTAACGACGCCACCCAAAGTCAGGGCGGCATTGACACCAACGTCTTCAACCTGCGTACAACTTTCCGGTTCTGAGAACGCCTATTCCGCCGCGTGGCTTTCCGCCAAGCCGGTTGCGAATTCGCAGATCGTTCTGAGTGCCGCAGCAAACCGGTCGTCATCAATTGTCATTGCAACGCGCACGTGACCTGCCGCCGCTTTGCCAAAACTTTCACCCGGCATGACAGCAATTGCGTGAGTGTCCAGCAGCGCGTTGGCGAATTCCTCACCGCTTAGTCCCGCGGCGCGGATATCCAACATCAGGTACATCGCACCTTGAGCCGGCACCAGACTAATGGTGTTCTGCGTGGCAAGAATCGCGATCGCCTGCGCACGACGGCGGCGAAATGGAGCGGCGATCTCCTCTTCAAGATCATGACCTGCATTCAATGCAAAACTGGCTGCGTCCTGAATGAAACCGGGAACGCCATATGTTGTATGCGTTGCCAGATTGATGAGATGGGTGATCACCTCCTCAGGACCGACCACCCAACCGCACCGGGACCCGGTCATCGCGTGCGACTTGGACATCGAACCAACGACCAAGGTACGCTCGGCCATTCCGGGCAGGGTTCGGGGTGAGATATGCTCACCTTCCCAGATCTGTGTGTCGTAAACTTCATCCGAGATCAGCCACAGGTCGCGATCTCGGCAGACACCTGCGATACCGTTCAATGTCTCGCGCGAATAAACGACGCCAGTGGGATTGTTCGGGCTGTTGATCAACAGCGAAACGGCGCCATCGGAGGCTGCATCAATTTGCTGCGCGCGCGGTTGGAACGCGTCCTCGGCGGTAGTCTGGATTGCGCGGGCTTTCGCACCGGCACCACGAATCGTGCCTGGGTAGGTCGCGTAATAAGGATCGAGATACAGACCGACATCGCCAGGGTCGCACACGGCTACGTGGGCTGCGAATAGTGCAGATTGGCCGCCCGGTGTGATTAACACGTTGTTTCGGCTTGTCTTCTGGCCGGTGCGGGCCTGAATGCGCGCGGCAACGGTATCGCGCAGCAAATCTGAACCGGGCACCACAGCGTAGCCGGTGTTTCCCCGACGCGCTGATAGATCCATGGCATCCAGAATCGTCGGATGCGTGCGAATGTCATGCTCACCAATGGTGAGTTCAGTAATGACGTGCCCCTCGCTGATCATCCGGCGTGCACGATAAAATACATCCCACCCATCACTGCCGCCTCCGGTCAGATGAGTGATACGCTGCGACAATTTCATGGCACGCTCCGGTCCTGTCTTTTTGCTGACAGGGCCAGAGGTGTTGAAAAATGTCAATCAGCTTCGTTGGGGCAAAGTGGACTGCACTTTTTTCGTTAGGGATGCCCGTACCAGATCGTAGGATGTGGCCAGTCGATGACGCAGTTCATCCTCGTCACAGTCAAACGGCAGCCGGATCCAACTGCGATGGAAATAGGGGGCTTTGGTGCCGACACCTGCGTCGATCAGCATCTGGGCTGTTTCGATATCCGGCGTTTTTACCGACACGCCGTCATTGGCAGTGCCGATACAGGCAAACATCTTGCCACCGACCTTCCATGCGTCATGGCCTCCGCCCCAAGGGTCGGAAAGGTCAGCTCCTGGAAAAGCGCGGCAGATCGAATTGACGGATTCTCGGCTCATGATTTGAAAGGGTGCGCTGGCATGCGCTGAAACTCAAGCCTTGGCTCAACGTCATGTCCGTGTTAGGGGGAAGATATGAACCGTATGACCTGCATCATTATCTGCTGCATTACCTGCTGATTTATCAAGCGGGCCGGTTTCTTTCGTTTTCATCCCTGAGACAAGTTGCTAAGCCCGCGCCAACGCGACACGCTTTGTTGTTCTTAGGAGCCGACCGATGACGACGATCAAACTGCACAACACCCGGACGCGGACGAAAGAAGATTTCGTTCCGATCGAT
The DNA here is from genome assembly GCF_056537985.1 of Ruegeria sp. BI12. Taxonomy (NCBI): domain Bacteria; kingdom Pseudomonadati; phylum Pseudomonadota; class Alphaproteobacteria; order Rhodobacterales; family Roseobacteraceae; genus Ruegeria; species Ruegeria sp. BI12. The sequence continues at coordinate 1,292,769 of NZ_JBQFSL010000001.1, forward strand.
GCCGAAAACGTGCGGATGTATGTCTGTGGCCCAACGGTTTATGATCGCGCCCATCTGGGCAATGCGCGGCCCGTTGTAGTTTTCGACGTGCTCTATCGGTTGCTGCGCCATGTCTACGGCTTGGATCACGTAACCTATGTGCGCAATTTCACCGACGTGGACGACAAGATCAACGCGACCGCGCTGGCGCGCCAGAAGGCGGGCGCTGAGGGCACGCTGGAGCAATTGGTGCAGGAGCGGTCGGACGAAACCATCGGCTGGTATCTGCACGACATGGGCGCGTTGGGCGCACTGGAGCCCAATGAGATGCCACGTGCGACTCAGTACATCGCGCAAATGATTGCGATGATTGAGGATTTGATCGCTAAGGGTCATGCCTATGAGGCCGAGGGGCATGTTCTGTTCGCGGTGGATAGTTGGAAAAAGCAGTACGGTTCGCTGTCGGGCCGATCCGTCGATGACATGATCGCAGGCGCGCGAGTCGAGGTTGCGCCGTATAAGAAAAACCCGATGGATTTCGTGCTATGGAAGCCCTCGACCGATGAGTTGCCGGGGTGGGACTCGCCTTGGGGCCGTGGCCGTCCAGGCTGGCACATCGAATGCTCGGCCATGAGCTATGAGCTGTTGGGTGAAAGCTTTGATATCCACGGCGGCGGCAACGACCTGATGTTCCCGCACCATGAGAACGAGATCGCGCAGAGCAAGTGCGCCCATCCACATGGCGAGTTCGCGCGCTACTGGCTGCACAATGAGATGCTGCAGGTCGAAGGTAAGAAGATGTCCAAATCGCTGGGCAACTTCTTTACCGTGCATGACCTCCTGGAACAGGGCGTTCCGGGTGAGGTCATACGCTTTGTTTTTTTGCAGACCCACTATCGTAAGCCGATGGACTGGACCGAGAAGAAGGCCCGCGAGGCCGAGACGACGTTGCGCAAGTGGCGGGCGCTGACAGCGGGCATCGAGCCCGCAGCCAGCGCGGCCCCCGCGGTTGTCGCTGCGCTGAGTGACGACCTGAACACGGCGGGTGCCCTGTCCGAGCTGCACCGTTTGGCAGCAAATGGCGATGCGGCTGAATTGTTGGCCAGCGCACAAGTTCTGGGTCTGCTGACCGGGGACATGGGTGCGTGGGCGGATACTGCATCGGTGGACCTGACATCTCATGCAGATCGGCTGGCCGATGCTCGCGCAAGTGCGATGCAAAACAAAGACTTCTCGGAAGTTGATCGATTGAAAGCTGCGTATCTGGCTGCCGGTCTTGAGGTTCGTATGAGCAAAGAGGGCGTGGAATTGGTGCCCGGTGCAGGCTTCGATGCGGCAAAGCTGGAGAACGTTTAAATGGCTGATCAAAGTAACACCTGTTGCGCAAAACAGGCGTAATCGATGACTGAGCGCCAGCGGGAGCAAGCTATGACCAAAGAACGCCTCTACCTCTACGACACTACCCTGCGCGACGGGCAGCAAACGCAGGGCGTGCAGTTTTCGACCGCCGAGAAAGTACAAATTACGCAGGCGCTGGATGAGTTGGGTGTCGATTACATCGAAGGCGGCTGGCCCGGCGCAAATCCTACGGACAGTGCGTATTTTGATGCTGCACCAAAAACCAATGCGCGCCTGACTGCCTTTGGCATGACCAAACGGTCCGGTCGTTCGGCCGAGAATGATGATGTTCTGGCCGCCGTGATGAACGCGGGCACGCAGGCGGTGTGTCTGGTGGGCAAGTCCCATGATTATCACGTCACCCATGCGCTTGGTATTCCGTTGGAGGAAAACGTCGAGAACGTGCGCGCCTCGGTCGCGCATGTCGTGGCGCAGGGGCGCGAGGCGCTGTTTGACGCCGAACATTTCTTTGACGGTTACAAGGACAACCCCGCCTACGCGCTTGAGGTTTGTCGCGCCGCGCTTGAGGCCGGTGCACGCTGGGTTGTCTTGTGTGACACCAATGGCGGGGCCTTGCCTGCGGAAGTGTCTCGGATCGTATCTGAACTAATCGCGGGCGGTATGCCGGGGGATCGATTGGGTATCCATACGCATAACGATACGGAAAATGCAGTGGCGTGTTCCCTGGCCGCCGTCGATGCCGGCGCGCGTCAGGTCCAGGGAACGTTGAACGGGTTGGGTGAGCGGTGCGGTAATGCAAACCTGACCTCGTTGATTCCGACACTGCTGCTGAAAGAACCCTATGCGTCGACCTACGATATCGGCGTCAGTCTTGAGGCGCTGGCTGGTTTGACCCGCGTCAGCCGGATGCTGGACGACATTCTGAACCGGGTACCCAGCAAGCAATCGGCCTATGTCGGTGCATCGGCTTTTGCGCATAAAGCGGGCCTGCATGCCAGCGCGATCCTCAAGGACCCGACGACATATGAACATGTTGAGCCAGAATCGGTTGGAAACACGCGGATCATTCCGATGTCGAACCAGGCGGGGCAATCGAATCTGCGCAAGCGTCTGGCCGAGGCGGGTCTGTCAGTCGAGGCCGGCGATCCGGCATTGGGTCGCATTCTGGAGCGGATCAAGCTGCGCGAGGCGGATGGATATTCCTACGATACCGCGCAGGCCAGCTTTGAGCTGTTGGCGCGGGATGAATTGGGGCAATTGCCGCAATTCTTTGAGGTCAAACGATACAAAGTCACGGTCGAGCGACGCAAGAACAAGTACAACAAGATGGTTAGCCTGTCCGAAGCCGTGGTTGTGGTTAAGGTCGATGGCGAAAAGAAACTGTCGGTCAGCGAGTCGCTGGATGGCGCTGGCGGGGACCGGGGCCCGGTGAACGCGCTGGCCAAAGCGCTGGCCAAAGATCTCGGGCAGTATTCGCGGATTCTGGATGACATGCACCTTGTCGACTTCAAGGTGCGGATCACACAGGGCGGTACCGAGGCTGTGACCCGAGTTATTATCGACAGTGAAGACGGGCAGGGGCGGCGGTGGTCCACCGTCGGCGTCAGTGCAAACATAGTCGATGCCTCGTTCGAAGCGTTGCTGGACGCGATCCAATGGAAACTGGTGCGCGATTGCGGCCCCCAGTCGGCAGTTGCCGAGTGAGTGCGCCTTTTGACGACGACGTCAAGGCCTGCGCTGCGCTCTTGCATCGGGCCGATCCGGACCGGTTTATGGCGGCCATGGCGGCACCTGTGTCCGCGAGGGCAGTGTTGTTTCCGATCTATGCGTTAAACATCGAGGTAGCGCGGGCCCCTTGGGTCACGCAAGAGCCGATGATTGCCGAGATGCGCTTGCAATGGTGGCGTGATGCGCTGCAGGAAATAGCCGAAGGCCCGACCGTTCGTCGACACGAAGTTGTCACGCCACTGTCGCGTGTTCTATCCCCGCATCTTGCATCGATGATGGATGAGTATGTGGCGGTAAGGCGTTGGGATATATACCGAGATCCGTTCGAAGATGAGGATCACTTCGACGCATATATCAACCACAGCGCAGGAACGCTTGCGGTGGTTGCGGCACAGGCGCTGGGATCTGCGGATGAAGAAGTCGTGCGGGATTTCGGTTATGCCGTTGGGGTCGCCAACTGGTTGCGCGCCATCCCGGACCTGGAAGCGCGCGGGCGCATACCGTTGCTGGATGGAACGCCAGCGGGTGTACAGGGTCTTGCCGAAAAAGCGTATGGACGGCTGAAACAGGCGCGGTCTCAGCGCCATTTAGTGGCAAAGAACGCAGCCGCCGCGCTCTATTCTGGTTGGCAAACCGAGTTAATTCTAAAGCAGGCCATTGCGCGTCCGGAAAGGGTCGCAGCTGGCACGCTTGACTCAGGCGAAATCCGCCGCCGCCTTTCCTTGATGGTACAGGCGGCAACGGGACGCTGGTAGCTATCCCCAGCCGAAATTTTCAGATTCTCCATGTCCGACGTACCTGGGGCAAACGCTCCGACGCCATAGTTGCTACGCAAAAGCTGGCCCGAGGCTTCAACGGCCACCCAGTCGCCATTTTGTAGTCAATGAAACCGGCTAGTGGGCGTGCAGTAATGCAGGTCAGATCGATTTCAAGGGCGGCAGTCTTGGTGTGATCTTTGATGGTCGGAACTCCTATCATGCGCAGGGAGCTTGCACCGGTTTGCATGGCCGAAGTGGAAACGAAGCGGATTTCTGGAGAGGCTTCGATGTCAAAGGAATCGCAGTTTTCGAGGTGGTTGTTGAACGGGCTCCAGCTAAATTGACTAGGGTATTTCCGAAGCGCACAACTCTGGCACTTTTACCCCGATCCTGCGCCTAGACGTTTAGGCCGTTCTGGGGCGCATCGTCAGCCACAACAGCGCACCACCCGCCAGTGTCAGAAGGGGAACCATCGCCACGTTCACTGCGGTCCAGCCTTCGATCGGCGAACCGCCGGAACAGTTCATCAACCCGCCTGAAGCAAGCGACGCAAACGTAACGCCACCAAACACCAACAGGTCGTTCAGCCCCTGCATGCGCCCGCGTTCACTGACTTCATGGGACTCGGCTAACATCGTGGTCGCACCGATAAAGCCGAAATTCCAGCCAATGCCCAGCAACATCAGTGAGATAAAGAAATTGCCCAACTCGACGCCCTGCAGGGCTACGACCCCGGCAGCGGCCAGTATGGCCAGACCTAGGGCCACGATTTTTTCGACGCCGAAACGCGCGATCAGCTGTCCGGTGAAAAAGCTGGGGATGTACATCGCCAATACGTGCGTGGTGACAACATCCGCTGCGTCATTGGCGCTGAACCCGCAGCCTACGACAGCCAGTGGCGTCGAGGTCATAACGAGGTTCATCAACGCATAGGAAACCATAGCGCAAATGATCGCCACCGCGATGCGTGGTGTCTTGAGAAGTTCAATCCGGGACCGGCCTTTGGGTGCATCCTCGGACGGTTTTGGTGGCGTCGGTATGTCGAGGAAAAAAAACAATGCCGAGCCGATGACGTTCAGGGCAATGACAGCGATGTATGTGCCAAGGAAAGGGATGACGTAAGCAGTTGAGGTTAGCTTGACGATCTGAGGTCCGATGATGGCCGCAGCCAAGCCGCCCGCCATGACGTAGGAAATCGCTTTCGGACGGAACGCGTCTGACGCGGTGTCAGCGGCGGCAAAGCGGTAGAAGCCGTGCGCGCTCATGTAGATGCCGGTTAGAAGACTGCCTAGCAGAAACACCGGAAACGAGCCCAGGAACAAGCCATAAGCGCCTACCAAACCGCCGCAGGCCCCAGCCGTTGCGCCCACCAGAAATCCGGCACGCCGCCCCCAACGCTGCATAATGGCCGAGATCGGAGTGGCAGCGAGCATGGACCCAAGCACGATCAAGGAAATGGGCAAAGTCGCCAAGCAGGCATTCGTCGCCAGTGATTGTCCCGCCAGCCCCCCAACGATGAAAATCATCGGCATTTGGGCGCCAAGCAGGGCCTGCGCGGCCACCAAAACGGCGACATTGCGTTTGGCCTGACTGTTGTCGGGGGTGGTGGCGGTCATTGTCATGAGCACATGCGTATCGGCGAAAACGATTGTGCACAAGCGGGTTGCATCTGCGGCAAAGCGGCCTAACGTGCAGGCGAATATTGAGGCCGGAGGGCACATGTCCGTTGGACTGATCATAGAAACACCCGATTGCGTAGCCGAGGGCGCCACCTGGCTGGCAAAAAGCTGCCCTCGCATGGCCTATGCGATCGAGCAAACCGGTCCCTTGCCCCTGCGTCGCCGTCCAGACGGATTTGCGCAACTGCTTAGCGCGATTGTCAGTCAGCAGGTCAGTGTGGCCTCGGCCAATGCGATCTGGAAACGATTGAAAGACGCCAAGTTGACCGGCCCGCGCAAGATCATGTGGGCCACCGACGACGATCTTCGCGCTGTTGGGCTGAGCCGGCAAAAAATCCGCTACGCCCGTGCCCTGGCTGACGCGCGCATTGATTACTTGGCTCTACGGGACGCATCTGACGACGAAGTGGTGGCTATCCTGACCGAGGTATCGGGTATCGGCGTCTGGACGGCCGAGATTTACGCCATGTTTTCTTTGGGGCGGGCCGACGTGATTGCGCCGGGCGATCTGGCACTGCAGGAGGCTGCGCGTATCCTATATGATTTGCCTGGTCGGCCGACCGACAAACAATTGCGCCAGATGGCTGAGGCCTGGTCACCCTGGCGTTCGGTTGCGGCGCGGGTTTTGTGGGCCTATTACCGGGTGGCCAAAGAACGAGAAGGGATCAGATGACACGAGTTTTGAATGCGCTCAGGAAAGAGCCGGTTTCAGGAGACACACGCTCGGTCGTGGTGTTCGTGCACGGCTATGGCGCGAATGGGGCCGATTTGCTGGGTCTGGCCGATCCGCTGGGTGAACATTTGCCCGATACGTTGTTCGTGTCACCTGATGCACCGGAACAGATCCCGGGAATGCCCAACGGGTTCCAGTGGTTCCCGATCCCCTGGATTGACGGATCGTCCGAGGAAGAAGCGCGCCGGGGTATGGAAATGGCCGCCGACGACTTCAACGCTTTCCTCGATGCGCTTATGGTGGATGAGGATGTGCTGCCAGAGCAGGTCGTTCTGTTCGGCTTTAGCCAAGGCACGATGATGAGCCTGCATGTAGCGCCGCGTCGCGAAGATCCGGTGGCAGGAATAGTTGCGTTCTCGGGCCGGTTGTTAGAGCCCGATCTGCTGCCCGACGAAACAGTCAGCCGAATGCCCATTCTTTTGGTGCATGGTGATGCCGACGACGTGGTGCCTCCACAATCGTTGCCCGAAGCCGCCGAGGCACTGCAGGCTGCAGGTTTCAAAGAAGTCTACGCGCATGTCATGAAAGGCACCGGCCACGGGATTGCCCCGGACGGGCTTAGCGTCGCGCTGGCCTTCATGCGCGACAAACTGAGCCTCTAGCGATGATAGCGGTCCGCCCCATGATGCAAGAGGATGTGGCAGACGCCTGCAGAATCCTCAATGAAATCATAGAAATCGGTGGAACGACCGCTTTTGAAACCCCGTTCTCTGAGGCGCTTTTTGCCCAGGTTTATCTGAATGGTGCGGAAAAGATCTGTTGCCACGTTGCCTTGGATGAACAAGGCGAGGTGGCCGGATTTCAGTGGCTTGGCACCAATGACGATCTGCCGGATGACTGCGCGGATATTGCCACCTTCACCCGGCGCGAACCGGTGTTGAAAGGGGCCGGGCGGGCCTTGTTTTCGGAAACTACAACCCAGGCCGCAGCCCTCGGGTTCAACACGCTTAACGCCACCATTCGGGCGGACAACCGGCTGGGGCGGAGCTATTACGACAAGATGGGTTTCCGCGACTACTCGGTCGCATACGCTGTCGCATTGAACGATGGAACGCCCGTCGACCGGATTTCCAAGCGGTTTGAGTTGAAAAAGGACACGGCATGCTGATTGTTACCGGAACGGTTGAAGTGTCGACGGATGGAGTCGATAAAGCCATAGCAGCAGCACAGAGAATGGTTGCTGAGACCGTGAAAGAGCCCGGTTGCCTGATCTACGAATTCAGCCAGATACTGGGGCAAGCGAACCGGTTCCGCGTCTATGAAGAGTGGCAGGATCAGGCCGCGCTCGAAGCGCATTTTTCCGCCCCTCATATGGCAGAGTTTCAGGCCGTATTGGGAGAAGTAGGCGTGGTTTCCAGCGATATCTACCGCGTTGCCGGGGGTGTAAAGCAACCTCTGCGCTAAGGTATCAGGTCCATAGATGGCCTTCGGCGAATTCCACCGAGTTTCCGGCGGGGTCCCGAATATAGAGCGACCGTGCCCCGTTCGGCCAATCGAATTCAGCATCAATGGGGATATTCCACTCCAGCAGATGCTTGCGCATTTCTTCGATCTGCCGTCGTGACAAAGTCATGCAGACGTGACCGGGTCCACGCGCGCCGTGTGGCGGGACGGGCAGGTTTGGATTCCCCGGAGGTTTTGCCGTCTCATCTGCGTTGAATAGCAACAACACCGATCCGCCCACGCGGAAAAACACATGCCGGTTTGCGACGCGTTGTATGGGCTCCAACGCCAAAATATCACCGTAGAACCGTTCTGCGGCATCCAGATCACCAACATAAAGGGCGGCCTCAAGAATCCCTTCAGGGGAGGGTGTGCTTCGGGTGACTTTCATGCCTTAAGCCTATCACAAAAGGAGCGTTTTTGTCACCTGCGTGGGCGGCGGTCCCTTTTACGTTGTGGTGCTGAATTCAAGGCGGGGGTTGGCAGGCTGTCCCATTGGCCAAGGTTTAACCCGGCCAAAGTCCAGTCGCCAATCCGGGAGCGGATAAGACGCAAGGTCGGGTGGCCCACAGCTGCAGTCATGCGTCGTACCTGCCGGTTACGGCCTTCGCGCAAAGTCAGTTCGATCCAGCAATCTGGGACGGATTGGCGGACCCGGATCGGCGGGTTTCGAGGCCACAGGGCTTCGGGTTCGTCCATCAATCGGGCCTTTGCCGGCCGCGTCACCCCGTCCTTCAGGTCAACCCCGTCGCGCAGGGCCTTCAACGCAGCAGCATCGGGCAGACCTTCGACCTGAACCCAATAGGTTTTGGGCATCTTGTGTTTGGGATCGGATATTTGCGCCTGCAACTTGCCAATGTCTGTCAACAGCATCAGGCCCTCGCTGTCGCGATCCAACCGGCCCGCCGGATATACGCCAGGCAGGTCGATGTAGTCCGATAACGTGCTGCGCGGCGAATCCGCATTTGCACGATCGGTAAACTGCGGCAGCACGTCAAAGGGTTTATTGAATCGTATGAACCAGCTCATGATCTTGCCATAGCGTGCCCGACACGGCGAACGCAACCTGTGGATAACTGTCACGTCTTTGTTACGGAGCAGGCTTAACCAATACCCGAGATATTGTGGAAACTCAGGGCTTGTCAGAGTTTTAACACGATATATAGTTAAGTTAAGGCCGGGGCGGGTGTTCCCCGCTCTGATGTCAAAAAAGGGCAGAGCAGAGCGAGGAGCGATTCCGATATGGACGGAGAATTCAGGACCGAATTTGTCAGGGAACCGGGTGCCCTAAAGCACCATCCGGCATTGGTTTTGAACGCCGATTATCGCCCATTATCCTATTACCCACTGTCCCTGTGGCCCTGGCAAGAAGCGATCAAGGCGGCCTGGCTGGACAGGGTGGATATCGTGGCCGAGTATGACGAGGTCGTCCGAAGCCCGAGTACCGAGATCCGAATACCGTCGGTCGTTGTCCTCAAAGACTATGTAAAACCCAGAAAGCGCGTGGCCTTCACGCGCTTTAATTTATTTCTGAGGGATGAATTCCGCTGCCAGTATTGCGGATGTCGTGACAACCTGACTTTTGACCATGTTGTTCCGCGAGCTGCCGGTGGCGTGACCAGTTGGCAGAACGTTGTTGCAGCGTGCAGCCCATGTAACCTTCGTAAGGGGTCGAAATCGCTACGGCAGGCTGGCATGTCGCTGCGCAAGCCGCCACGCCAGCCCGATGCTGAGGCGTTGCGGAATATCGGACGGAAGTTCCCACCAAACCACCTGCATGACAGTTGGATCGACTTTCTGTATTGGGACGCCGAACTGGACGAGATGTAACGCTTACTTCGCCCGGAAGGCGGCCAGCCAGATCAGAACCAGCCCAGCTGAGAGCAGGGCGTTCCACCCCGCCATCGACAATCCGAACATTTCCCATGGGATATCATCACAGCGCACAAGTGGCGCGGACATGATTTGATCCATCAGTTCCTCAGCCGACAAACCGCCAATATCGCCCGACGTGCAACTGGTTGGACCTTCCCACCATTTCTGCTCGACGCCTGCGTGGTATATGCCAATTCCCGCTGTCACCATCGCGGCAACAGCGCCCAATAGGGGTAGTGGGCGAATGCCAGGAAAGGCAAAGGCAAGAACGCCGATCAAAATGGCTGCACCATGGGGATAGCGCTGCCAGATGCACATCTTGCATGGGGCCATGCCGCCCAGATATTGAAACGCCCATGCACCCAACAAAAGAGCGGTGGATCCGCCAGCAGCAATAAGGATCAACAGTTTTTTGCGCGTCATAGGTATCTCACCGCCAAAAACCCGCCGAACAGCAGGATGACAAACAAGGTAAACATAAGGCCCAAGCGTTTTTCGATGAAGTTTCGAATGGGTTCGCCGAACCCCCAAAGCAATCCGGCAACAATAAAGAACCTGAGGGCACGTGCCAGAATAGACGTGGCAACAAAGGTCCCAAGTGGCATACCCGTCCAACCGGACATGATTGTGATGACCTTGTACGGGAACGGCGTAATACCTGCGCCCAACACGGCCCAGAACCCGAAGTCATTGAACCGGGTGTTGAACTCTTCCATGGCGTGCGCCTTGCCCATCGATTCCAGAATGGGCTGGCCAACACTCTCATAGAAGAACGCACCGATTGCATATCCCAACATTCCGCCCAGCACCGACGCCACCAGAGCGACCGTTGCAATCAACCATGCACGCGACGGGCGGGCCAGGATCATGGGAATCATCAGAACGTCGGGGGGAATCGGAAAGAAGGAGCTTTCGACAAACGCCACGACAGCCAACGCCCACAGGGCGTGCGGATGTTCCGCCAGACGAATGGTCCAGTCATAAAGCGATCGCAACATAAGACGCTAATATCCCGTTTTCTTGTTGGCCAAGCCAAACCACGCGCCTGATGAGCCGTCAACCGTGCCCGGAGAAAACAAACTGAATATCGGTTGTTTTTTGCCTCTGGACCTTCCCGAATATGAAGGCTAATCCAGTGTTCGTGGCCCAAGTGGCGGAATGGTAGACGCAGGGGATTCAAAATCCCCCGGTAGTGATACCGTGCCGGTTCGAGTCCGGCCTTGGGTACCAAAGTAAAAACAGAGGGTTAGGGAAACCTGCTCTCTGTTTTTTCTTTTTGGGAGTTTTACGTTCTCGCGGCGTCATTTTTTTGATCTGGCAACGGAAACTTTAGAAAACGTAGAAAAAGTGGGTTTTCGAAGTGAATTTCCGACCAGCTTTTTCGTTTACTTACTACTTCTAAAAGTCAGCCAAACCAGAAATCCGATATAGGCAAAAACGCTGAGGTTCAGGGCGGTGTCGATCAGTTGACCGCTCATGATTGGTCCTCGCGGTTCAGGCTTTTCAACAAACACACGACGAGAATCGGGACAATAAATACGAAGGTGATGGCCGACAGAGCGATGATGGATCGAACCAGTGCGATGTCGCCTACCAGAATCATCGCCAGTCCCAAAGCCCCCAGAATGATACCCCAAACCGTGCGAATTCGGGGAGAGGGGTTGTCATCCCCACCGGACCCGATCATCGCAAGGGTAAAGCCGGCGCTAACGACACTTGTGACCACGAAAAGGAATGCGGCCAGTATGGTCGCCGTTCTTGTGATGCCATCCAATGGGAACCGTTCCAGCAATGCGAACGTGGTCGCATCCAGGTTTTCTGCGTTGACGGCAGATAAGGCACCGTCCTGACGTAACGCGTCGAAAAATCCCAGACCTCCAAAGACACCGAACCAAAGGACAGAAAAAAGGGTGGGGGTGACGACAACGCCGATCAGAAATTCGCGGATTGTTCGACCGCGGGAAATTCGGGCAATGAAGATACCGACAAAGGGTGACCATGCCAGCCACCAGATCATGTAGTTCAGCGTCCACCCATGGAACCAGTCGATTAGAAGGTCATCGAAGAACTCAGCCGTGGAAAATCCTGCGGGCAAGACGCCAAACAGGTAACGCCCAAAGCCGGATACGATGCCGTCCATCAGATAAGATGTTGGGCCAAGCACCAGCAGATAGACCATCATCCCGACTGCAATCAGCATCGCTGCGTTCGATAGGCGGGCCATGCCGTCGCCCAGATCGCGTCGCAGAGGAATGATGAACGCAATACAAAGCGCGGCAAAAACGGGCAGGGTCAGGACACTGGGTGACTGTATTCCCAGCAAACCCGCCAACCCCGTCTGAATTTGAAATACGCCCATCGCCATAGAGCCCGCCAAACCGACAGCAATCGCAACGATTGAGAGCAAATCGAAGACCCATCCCAGTGCTTTTGTCCATCCAGCTTCGCCAAGCGTGTCGGTGATTGGTGCACTAAGCAACAGGGTGCGATTTCGACGATAGGCGAAATATGCGATTACCAATCCTACGATCCCGTAAATCGCCCAGGCGTGAAATCCCCAGTTCAGATAGGTTACGAACATTGCATAGCTGGCCGCTTCTGCGTCGCTATTATACTGACGCAGAACTTCGTAGTGGGTCAGCGGCTCGGCAGCGCCATAGAACAGTAAACCAACACCCATACCGGCGGCGAATAACATCGCGATCCATGCGGACGTTGAAAACTCTGGTTCCGCTGTGTCGGGGCCAAGGCGGATATCTCCGAACCGCGACAGGGCCAGATATAGGACAACGAACAACAGCCCGCTGACCTCTAGCATAATGAACCAGCCGCGGCTGTTGAATTGCGTCGCCACTGCCGACGCTGCAATGCGACCCAGTCCTTGCGGGTCAGCAATGCCCCAAACCGCGATGGCCGCACTGAGGGCAAGGGCGATCACGAGCATCGGGCTGATTGATTTACCGTCCACTGTCCAGAACCTTATCTTTGCTATTGCAAGGAACTTGGGGTCATCTGATTGAATCTAAATCGCGAGTTTCAAAATTTCAAAGCGTTTGTTTGTATTTAGCTGGCCCGGCATTGCAACACCCGGTTACGCGAAGCGGATCTGTGCAAATCCGCCCCTTTAAAGGGGGAAACTTTCGGAAATCTCCTCACATCTGCGGATCGAGGCCAACATACCCTGAGCAGGGGTTGACAACAGGAGTGTCTGAATGAAACGTCAATGATGTTGGGAGACTTTTAAATTTCAGATGCTTGACCCGTTGCAAGATGGGTTCGCTTGCCGTACCGGCAAGGTCCCTGGATGGGGACCGCTGATCTGTCTCTCATCCACAATAAGAGTTGGGAGTTCTCAAAAATGAAAAATAGCAGCAAGCTTAGCCTGGGTGCGGTCGTAACCGCTGCTCTTATGGCTCCAGCCGCTTATGCAGAAGAGTTTATCACCATCGGAACCGGCGGCGTGACCGGCGTTTACTATCCGACCGGCGGTGCGATCTGCCGTCTGGTGAACAAGGGCCGCAAAGAGCACGGCGTTCGTTGCTCGGTCGAGTCGACCGGTGGTTCGGTTTACAACATCAACACCATTCGCGAAGGCGAGCTGGAGTTTGGTGTTGCCCAGTCAGACTGGCAGTACCACGCCTATAACGGCAGCTCGAAATTCGAAGAGGCTGGCCCCTTCGAAAACCTGCGCGCCGTGTTCTCAGTACACCCTGAGCCGTTCACCGTTGTGGCCCGTGCCGATTCCGGCATCACAAACTTCGAAGACCTGAAAGGTAAGCGCGTTAACATCGGTAACCCCGGTTCCGGTCAGCGCGGCACTATGGAAGTCCTGCTGGGCGAAATGGGCTGGACCACTGGCGATTTCGAACTGGCAACCGAGTTGAAAGCGGCTGAACAGTCCGCAGCTCTGTGCGACAACCAGATTGACGCGATGGTTTACACCGTTGGTCACCCGTCGGGTTCGATTCAGGAAGCGACCACTGCATGTGACTCGGTTCTCGTAAACGTCAGCGGCGACGCGGTTGACAAGCTGGTTGGCGACAACTCGTTCTACCGTACCGCAACCATCCCCGGTGGCATGTACCGTGGTTCGGACGGCGACACCTCGACCTTTGGTGTTGGCGCGACGTTCGTGACTTCGGCTGACGTGTCGGAGGACGCGGTTTATGCGGTTGTAAGCTCGGTCTTCGAAAACTTCGACGACTTCAAAAAGCTGCACCCGGCATTTGCCAACCTCAAGCCCGAAGAGATGATCGCAGACGGCCTGTCGGCTCCGCTGCATCCGGGTGCCGAGAAGTACTACAAAGAAAAAGGCTGGATTCAGTAAACCAGACCTGATGCAGGGTGCCTTTGGGCGCCCTGCAACCCAAACCCGAACAAATCGGGTGGTTCAGAAGGCCAAAATGGCCGCGACGGGGAGACATTTGCATGAGTTCCGACACACAATCCAATCGTCCGCTATCAGAAGAAGAGCTACAGGATCTTGTAGCCTCATCCGATGCGGGTGGACGTAATCCAGTCGGCAATGTCGGGGTTTTCCTGGCCATTGTAGCCGCGATCTGGTCGATTTTTCAGGTCGTTCTGGCCTCACCCTTGGCGAATTATGTTTTGCCGGGAAGCGTTGTGAATAATGCACGGCAGTTCCATCTGGCCTTTGCCATGTTCCTGGCCTTTGCGGCCTATCCGGCACTCAAATCAAGCCCGCGTGACTATATTCCGGTTCAGGACTGGATCATGGGTCTGCTTGGCGCTTTCGTCGCGCTTTACGGCTATTTCTTTTACAACAAGATCGTCGATGCAGGTGGTCTTGCGGATGATACAGATAAGTGGGTCGCTCTGGTTGGTTTGCTGTTGTTGTTCGAGGCAGCGCGTCGCGCGCTTGGCCCCGCGATGGCGATCATTGCCACGATCTTTCTGTTTTACGTCTTTTTCGGTTCTTCCGAATGGGTGCCTGAAGTTATCCGCTGGAAAGGCGCAAGTCTGAAAAAGGCGATGAGCCATATGTGGATCACATCCGAAGGTGTGTTCGGCATTGCCTTGGGCGTCTCCACCAAGTTCGTGTTCCTGTTCGTCCTGTTCGGCGCGTTGCTCGATAAAGCCGGGGCAGGGAATTACTTCATTAAGATGGCCTTTGGCGCCCTCGGTCATCTGCGTGGTGGACCAGCCAAAGCCGCCGTTGTTGGTTCGGCTGCCACCGGTCTGATCTCGGGCTCGTCCATCGCGAACGTGGTCACCACCGGCACATTCACCATCCCACTGATGAAGCGTGTTGGCTTCAGCAGTGAACAGGCGGGTTCGGTCGAGGTTGCCTCATCGGTGAACGGCCAGATCATGCCGCCAGTGATGGGTGCTGCGGCCTTCCTGATGGTTGAATATGTGGGCATTTCTTACGTCGAAGTGATCACCCACGCCTTCCTGCCTGCTGCGATTTCTTACATCGCGCTGGTCTATATCGTGCACCTTGAAGCCGTGAAGCGGAACATGCCCACGCTGGGTGATCGCGACGTGCATCTGGCACGCACCGTCATCGGTATGTTGTCCTTCTTCGTTATGTTTGCTGCCCTGTGCTATGGCTCGCAATTCCCGGTCGAAGCGGTAACCAATTGGGTGCCGTCGATGGCGGGGCTTATTCTCAGCCTGATTGTATGCGCGGTCTATGTGGTGCTGCTGAAACTGGCGGCGACCGTGCCGGACCTCGAGCCGGACGATCCGAACGCTAAAGAAGTGACCCTGCCGGTGATCGCTGACATCTACAAAGCAGGCCTGCACTATCTGTTGCCGATCATCGTTCTGGTCTACTTCCTGATGATCGAACAGAAGTCGCCCGGTCTGTCGGCCTTCTGGGCCACGGCGCTGCTGTTCGTGATCCTGCTGACGCAGAAGCCGCTTAAGGCGATCTTCCGTGGGCAGAGCAATGTGTACAACACATTCATTGATGGTGTTGCCGACCTTTGGCAGGGCATGATCGATGGCGCACGGAACATGATCGGTATTGCACTTGCTACGGCAACTGCAGGCGTGATCGTTGGCACTGTAACCCTGACGGGTGTTGGTCAGGTGATGGCCGATCTGGTCGAGTTCCTGTCGGGCGGCAATTTGATCCTGATGCTGGTGATGGTTGGCCTTCTAAGCCTGATACTTGGTATGGGCCTGCCGACGACAGCGAACTATATCGTTGTCAGCTCGCTGATGGCGGGCGTGGTTGTGGAACTTGGCGCACAAAGTGGACTGATCGTTCCACTGATCGCGGTGCACCTGTTTGTGTTCTACTTCGGCATCATGGCCGATGTAACACCGCCCGTTGGTCTGGCCAGCTTTGCTGCGGCCGCTGTGTCGGGTGGCGACGCGATCAAGACAGGGTTCACAGCCTTCTTCTACTCGCTGCGCACCGTAGCGCTGCCTTTCGTGTTCATCTTCAACACCGACCTGCTGTTGATCGATGTGACATGGGTCGAAGGGATAACGGTGGCGATTTTTGCGACAATCGCCATCCTTGTCTTTACAGCCGGAACTATGGGCTACTTCCTGACCCGCAGCCGCATATATGAAAGCGTCGCCCTGATCCTGGTGGCCTTTGCGCTGTTCAGGCCGGACTTCTTCATGAACCGCATCTCACCGCCGTTTATTTCAGTTGAGCCGTCGGCCTTCGTGGAAACCATCGGAGAAACCCCACCGGGAACCGAGGTGCGGATGGTGATCAGTGGGCCGGACTTTGACACGCTTGAAATGACGGACACGACCGTGGTCGTACCTGTCGGCAGCGAAGAGGGTGGCGAGGCACGTGTAGACGCGATGGGCCTTCTGCTGATTGAAGAAGACGGTCTTGTAAAACTGGAAGAGCCATTGTTTGGGACACCGGTCGCGGATGACCTGGATATCTTCGACTACTACGGAGATGAGGCTGTGCGCCTGACTTCGGTAAGCTTGCCATCCAGCCAGCCGCCGAAACAGCTGATCTATATTCCGGCAATGCTCTTGCTGGGCCTGATCGCTTTCCTTCAGCGCGGCCGTGCCGCAAGACAAGAGGTGACCGCATGACAAACGCTGTTCTCTGCGCCGTCGATATCAGTAACGGCGACCTTGATACGCATGTCCTGAAGAAAGCCGCCGCCTTGGCTGATCAGGAAAACGCGCAACTGGATGTCGTGACCGTTCTGCCGGATTTTGGGGAAAGCTGGGTGTCCGGCTTTTTCGAAAGCGATTTCCACGATAAGGCGTTGGAAGAAGCGCATACCAAACTGGCCGAGATGTGTATTTCGGCCCTGGGGGCGGATCGGAATGAAAAGATTCGCCACGTGGTTGCGACTGGCACTGCCTATCAGGAAATCCTGAAAACTGCGGACAGTGCTGGCAGCGATCTGATCGTGATAGGTGCGCATAAACCCGACTTGAAGGACTATCTGCTGGGCCCGAATGCTGCACGGGTCGTGCGACATTCGGACGTCTCTGTTTACGTGGTCCGCTAGGGCGCTGAGCCTATCAGTAGCCGGTCATCTCAAGATATCCCCGTCCGGAATGGCTGCCGCTGATCTGGACGGGACCTTCCCAGTATTCGAACCGGGTGGCCATCCACGCATCGGGTGTCAGCGCTGATACCTCGACGTCGAGATCGCGGGTGGGCAAGGTGACACGCCATCGGACAGGGATATCGCGGCCGGCGACGAGCGATGTGGTCAACGGTTCGAACGCCACCTCGCCATCGGGAATTGCAGTTGTCGTTCCGTCGGCGGTGATCCAGGTGGCCGCCGTAAAGTCACTACGTTCGCCACGCAGTCGAAAGGCCATCATCTTGTCACCATCATCGAAGCTGAGAGAGAACCAGTCCCAGCCGCTTTGATCCGCCGCCAAAGGTTGCGACGACCATTCACGATCCAGCCATCCTTGCCCGATTACCGGAACGTCACCATCTGGTAGGCGCAAAACGCCTTCAACCTCGTAAAACGGCTGGGAATAGTAGTAGCTGGCCTGTCCATCTGCGGATTTGATGGAATACCCGTTCTGGCCATGAAAAACGAGCGGTCCCTTAGCCGTGAGCTGTAGGTCATAACCGAAATCTGCGCCATATGCCGACAAACTTACAGCGCTTGGATCGTCGCCTCGCATATGCCATTCGTCAATCCAGGCCTCAAATGGTTCAGCCGTAACCCCGGCTTGACCGATGCCGCCGCGTGACAGGCGTTCCGCGAAGTAGTGCTTGTCGGGCGTTGTTACCGCCGCGTGGCCCATCCAGATCTGTGGGCTTTGCCATCCCTCGGCCTCATGTGGTTTCAGGGCTGACCGGAACAGTGTCCACTGGATGCCGTAGTCGCGCCCGTCCTCACCTTTGAGGTTTGCCGTCAGATACCACCATTCGATCCGGTATTCCGGGTGAGGGCCATGATCCTGCGGGAACTGAAACGTATAATCCGGTTGCGGCACAGTGAACCCTTCGGCAGAACCGCCCAAGCCTGCGTACCCTTGAGCACGGGTTAGGCCCGGTAAGACCAGCAACAAAACGATCAGCCAAGTTCTAACGCTCATTTGCAAATACCTTCAGTAGGTCTGCGGGAGGCAGACGCGACAGCCGCGCGGCGGGCAGAGCGGCTGCGATTGCCGCTGCAAGCAGGGTCAGACCCAGCAGATAGGCCCAGTCTAACGGGAACAGGTACATTGGCAGCTTCCAGCCAAACGCTTCGACGTTGATGACGCTCAGCAAGGCCCAGGCTAAAGCTAATCCCAGCGGCAAGGCCAGAACAGCAGTCAAGGCGGCAAGCAATACGCTGCGAAGCAGCTCGAGCCGCGCCAGTTCCGTGCGCGCCAACCCAAGAGCCCAGACAGGTGCAATCTGGGGCAGCCGCTGTGTCCACAGCGTCAGCAGGCTGGTTAGTATGGCAAACCCTGCGACGCCCAACGTCAGGATGTTCAGGGCTGAGGTTACCACGAATGTCTTTTCGAACACCGCCATGGATTGCGCCTTCATTACAGCTTGCTGCACAACTGCGCGGGGCGGGAGATCGAACTCTTCACGCAAGGCTTGAGCCAGTTCCGTCGCCCGGTCGGGCGCGACCCGAATGCCGAAGCGTCGCGCCTCAGCGTTGGGTGCAACCTCATCCAGTCGGGGCATCGAAACGATGGCTTGGCCGGTTGGGTTGCCATAATCGGAATAAACCCCTGCAATGGTCAAAGTCAGGGTGGGTGTGATCACCAGTGATTGCCCCGGCCACAGGTTTTCCCGGCGCGCAAGCTGCTCGTTGACCAACACGGCTGTGCCATCGATGACTCGATCCCACACCCCGTCGGAGGCGCTGATCAGTGGCCATTTTTCTCGATAAGTCTGATCGTCGATGATGCCATAAAGAAACAGAGGCCCCGATGAGTGCGCCAATTCAACACTGCGGATTGGCAAAACAGCGTCCACCTGCGAGCTCAGCCATTCGGCTACGTCCCGACCTTGCTGATCAGTGGCGGTGGTCACGTAAAGCTCGGATGTCAGGCGCTGATCCAACCAGCCGGTAAAGGTCAGTCGAAAACTGGAAACCATCGTGCCGACACCGATGTTCGCGGCAAGTGCCAGCAAGAGCGCCATTAGCGCCAGCGACAAACCCGGAAGTTGCGCACGCATGTCCGACCAAACCCACTGAGCAATTGGTCCCTTGGCCGAACGCTGAAACAGGATCAGGACAAGCGATAGAGCATAGGGCAGTACCAACGCCGACCCGACAAGCATCCCGGCGACCATGACGAAGCCTGCGACCAACCCTCCGAACAGTAGCAAGGCCAGAATGCCCCCGGAAATTGCCGCAACGCCAGCAACAGCGACGATCCAACTGCCTGAGGCCGCGCTGCGCCAAGCCTGTAATCCGGCGCCGCTCAGCACCGGCATCCGCGACAGGCGGTACAAAGCGTGCCCACTGGCCAGAAATGTACCGCCCAACGCCATTGCTAAACCAGACAGCGCCCATTGCGGTTGCAGCGAAATTTGGCCGCTGACCGGTGCGCCGTATAGCCCGCGTAAGGTTGCAGCGACATCGGGGAGCAGGGCGCCTGCGAGGAAAAAACCCAGCACCAGACCAAGTGTCCCGCCTATAACCGCGAGCACAGACAGTTCGACCATGATCACCCAGACAAGGCGGCGCATCGAAACGCCCAAGGCCCGAAGGGTCCGGATCATGCCGCGCCGTTGGGCAAAGGCCAGCCCCACGGTTCCGTGCACGATGAACAGGCCAACCGCAAAGGACAGCAGGCCGAAGGCAGATAGATTCAGATGAAAGCTGTGGGTGAGTTGCGCTGTGTCCAACTGTTCCCGGGCTGGGATTCGATCCAATTCGGGGGCGATGTCTGTCAGCGGTGGGACTGCGCCGGGTTGATCCGGCAAAATGATCATGTGGGAAATTTCGCCTGACCGGTTCAGCAATACTTCGGCCACGCCGATATCGGTCAGGATCAAATCGGGGGGCAAGGCGTCGCTGAACACGACCGGAGGCAGCCCGGTTTGGCCGTTCAAAAGTGGCCCCAAAGCTGGTGTCGTCAGCAATAGCCCCGGCGCAGTCAACATATCAGCTGGATCTGGGGGCGTGCCGCTTTGTTCCATCTGGGTGATGGCGGGCAGGGCGGGGTAGGCCACCATGTCCACACCAAGGACGCGAACGGTTTGACCCTGGATCCGTATTGGTCCTTCCAGAACCGCGGCAACCTGCCAACCTGCGCGCCGCAACTCGACATAACGAGACAGGGGGATCGGACCGTTTGGATGATGTAATTCGTCGAATTGACCCAGTGCCAACTGATCGGCTGCGCGACCATAACTAGCACGTGCCTCGGCGTTTATGGCCTGCACTGCCGACCAGAGGCCAGTCGCCAGAGCCAAGCCCACAAGCAGGGTCATCAGTTGCAGCCGGTGCGCCCGCCAATGAGAGGCCAGCGCCTGGATGACTGCCATTGTCATGCGAGTTGCCCGCCAGCCAGATGAACTCGCCGATCCAGTCGTGAGGCGATCTCGTGGGAGTGAGTGACCAAAAGCAACGCGGCCCCGGTATCCGCGACAAGCGACAACATCAGATCAAGAACGGTTGCACTGGCGGTTTCGTCCAGATTTCCCGTTGGCTCATCCGCCAACAACAATTTCGGCCGTGCGGCCATTGCGCGACCGATGGCAACACGCTGCTGCTGCCCGCCTGATAGGTTCTCTGGGTATCGAGCAAGTAGATCGGAAAGACCCATCCTATCTGCCAGATGCGCGCACCAATCGGGGTCATGGCATCCGGCCAATCGGGCATGAAACGAAAGGTTCTGATCGACGGTCAAGGACGGGATGAGGTTGAATTGCTGAAACACCAGCGACAAAGACTTGCGGCGCAGGGCAGCCCGGCCGGGATCATCCAACTTCGACAGAGCTGTGCCGTCCAGCGTGATTTCCCCGCTGTCTACAGTGTCTAATGCTGCTGCAAGGTTCAGCAAGGTGCTTTTTCCGCTGCCGCTTTCGCCGGTCAGTGCCAGCGTCTGCCCGCGGTCAAGCGACAATGACACATCGCGCAGAACCGGTCGGCCGCCGGGATAGGATTTCTGAACCTTGTCAAATATTACAAGCATGTTTGCCCTCATTTTCACAAGGATTTGCAACAGTTCCGCCAACTGTCCAGCGTAGACGCACCATAGGTTCCTTTCGCCGCACTGCGGGGATGGGTGAGCGGGTTGTCTCAACCGGCTGTGCAGGTCATTGTGAAGCGATCCATCGTCGTTACAATTCAGGATGCAAAAACATGACCTTGTCACAGCAAATCCTTTGGGGCAGCACGTTTCTTGGACTTTGCTTCCTGGTCGAAATTTTCCTTTTGACGGTTTGCACGCTGGCCATCAATCGGCTGATCGAGCGTTGGGAAAGCAAAGGCGCAATGCTGGCAACGGCCGGTCCAATTGCGACCGCGCTGGCCTTTATTGTGGCGACTCACACTATTCAGGTCTGGATTTGGGCAATCGTCTGGGTGTTTGGCGATGTTTTGCCCGACTGGAACACAGCGCTGTATTTCTCGCTGGTTTCCTTCACAACGCTTGGCTATGGCGACATCGTTTTGGGAGAGGACCTGCGAATTTTTGGTACCTTCGCTGCGGTCACAGGCCTGTTGGCCTTTGGGCTGTCCACTGCGTACATGGTCGCCCTTATGACCCGTGTGTTCCAGGAAAGGTTCATCGCTTAAAGGATCGGTGAGAACAATCGCGCCAATGGAGCACCCAAGCGTATATGGATGGGTTGCTGTTCCAGATATCGCGACAACTCATAGCTTTTGGAGAAATCTTCTTGCAGCATCGCGCCGACAGCGGCGGCGGCCTGTGGATCAAAAAACAACGCCATTGCCTCAAAGTTCAACCGAAATGACCGATTGTCGAGATTGGTGGTTCCGACCGCGGCCAGCGAGTTATCAACTACGAAAACTTTTTGATGCATGAAGCCGTCGGTGTAGCGCAGGATTTGCGCACCGCACGCGCGGACCTCATCGAAATAAGCAAAAGCGGCCAGCCAGGGCAAACGATGGTCGATGACGTCAGGCACAAGAATGCGCACATCGACGCCCCGCAATGCCGCATGTTTCAGAGCGGTCATGATATCAATATCAGGCACGAAATACGGCGATGCGATCCAAATCCGTTCCCGTGCCTCGGTTATGGCAGCGAAGAACATCATCGATCCGGTTTCGGTTTCATCGCCTGGACCCGTCGCCACAAGTAGGGCGTTCATGTCTTGATCCGCCTCGGACCCGGCCCAATCCAGTTGGTCGATCAGGTCTTCTTCATGAGCCCAATGCCAGTCTTCGATAAAGATCAATTGCAATTGCCGGACGATGTGGCCGGTCATCCTGACATGGGTGTCGCGCCAGTGTCCAAAATGCGGGTCCTGACCCAGATATTCGACCCCGACGTTGTGGCCCCCGATAAATCCTGTTTCGCCGTCGATAACCACGGTTTTGCGGTGATTGCGATAGTTCAATTGAAAACGGAACTTTGGTCCGCGCTGTTCATGTGGGTCCGATACGGTGATACCAGCCGCGCGCATTTCTTCGATGTAATCTTTAGGCAAGCCGTAGCTTCCGACCGCGTCCATCATGAAGCGTACGCTGACACCACGTTTGGCGGCTTCAATCAGCTTGTCCTTCAGTTTCTGACCAAGGGCGTCAGCGCGAACGATGTAGAACTGGATCAGAACGTAAGTTTTGGCCTCGTCGATGGCCTCAAAAATCGCGTCAAATGTGGCCTGACCGTCCACCAACAGCTCGGCTCCGTTGCCGCGCGACACGGGCATATGCGCCAGCGCCTCAAACGGCCGGGGGTTGATATGCATTTTGTTGGCATCGGGTTTCGAGTAGTCGGCGAAGGTCTTGATCCCTTCGACCACGCGCTGACTTTCCTTGCGCGCGATACGGTAGCCCCGAAACCTGTGGTGCCCCAGAAACAGGTACAGCGGCACGCCAAACATCGGAGCTGAGATCAGAAAGACCACCCAGCCAACTGCGCCTTGGGGTGTCCGCGCGGTTTGTGCCGCGCGCACGGCAAAAACAACTGCTGTTGTGTAAAGCGCAAAGACAAAGACGGAAACAAGCAGCGTCCACATAGGGTTATCGGTCTCCGGGGTGGTTCAGTTCGCCCCAGTGTAGATGCGTGACCAGTCTTGCGCCATATCTACGATTACCCAACCCATCTCTGGGCCTTTGTCCAATCCATCGACCAGTTTTCCGATCGGGCTTTCCCGGTCATAGGCCCATTCACGTTCCGCATCTGTATGGTGAATCAGAACACCTAACCGGGGTCCATCGCCTGCTGTGGTCCATTCTAACATGGCAAAATCGCCATCCGAATTTCCGCCGGCCAGAATTGGGCGTCTGCCAATAGTCCGTTCGATATTGATCGGTTTGCCTTCTTTGTCATCTATGAAAGCGATGCCATCTGCTTTGGTGATGACTGGCTTGCCGTCCGCGCTGTCATAAGTGGTGTCCATATATGTGCCCAAGATCTGTTCGGGTGGAATGCCATAAGCCTCCTCGGCGAAGACGCGCATAAAGTGCACGCCACCACCCGAGACGATGTAGGTTTTGAAGCCTTCATCACGCAGGTATCGCAGCAATTCAGCCATCGGCTGATAAGTCATCTTATCAAAAGGCAGGTCGGTATCCGGGTGCCGGGCGGTCGCCAGCCAGTCGGCGACGGCACTTTGGAATTCGTCAACCGAAACGCCTGAGTGTGAGGCATTCAAAACCTCAATCAAGGCGTCATGGCCACCTTCTGCGATTGTCTTCAGATCACCTTGTGCAGCGGCCTGGAGTACTGGTGTAGTCAGGATCGAGGGGTCGTCCCTGGACAACTGCGCCAAGCGATCCATCGCAAAAATCAGCTGAAAATAAACAGGTTGTTCGGCCCAAAGCGTACCGTCATTGTCGAAAACGGCAATCCTTTCGGCCGGTGTCACGTATTCAGGACGCTGCGGGTCGGTTACGGCGGCGACAAATTCAATGATCCTGCCTTTGCTGTCAGACTCGGTCCAGCTGGGTAACGGGTCCGCAAACACAGACAGCGGGGCACAGGACAGAAGCGCGCTTAGAATTATATGTCGCATAAACTTCTCATTTAATTTCAAGATGAAAGGGGCCGCCATTTATGTGGCGGCCCGATTTGTTTTCACACGCGACTTAATTGTTTGTCGGTGTCGTCAGCTTATCCATGACCTGATCCAGGTTGAAGCTTGCCGCTTTCTGGCGCGGTGGGAATTCCTGGAATGTCGCCAGGAAGTTTCCAACATATTGCTGTGCCGGAACCAGGAAATACGCTCGATCCAACAACCAGTCATAGTAAGTGTTGGACGTACGATAGGCGCGCTCATACGGGTCACGACGCAGGTTCACGATCAACGGAATACGCAGTTCGGTCCATGGCTCAATCCAGGCCCGCAGCGTTGCCCATGCTTTCTGCTCAAGGAAGATCAGCTTCCAGTCGTCATAGCGCAAAGCGGTCAGATCGCCGTCATCCGAGAAGTAGAAAATCTCAGAACGTGGGCTTTCGGTCGTTTCGCCGGTCAGCATGGGAAGGATGTTATATCCATCCAGATGCACCTTGTAGTCACGACCCATGCCGGACGAGCTATAGCCTGCTTTCAGTTTTTCCTTGATGTCAGGGTCGCCGGCAACTGCCAGGTATGTCGGCAGCCAGTCCATGTGGTGAACGATCTCATTGGTGACAGATCCGGCTTCGATCTGACCGGGCCAGCGAACCATTGACGGAACACGCCAGCCGCCTTCCCAGTTTGTGTTCTTTTCACCCCAGAACGGTGTCGCCGCGGCATCCGGCCATGTGTTCATGTGCGGGCCATTGTCGGTTGAGTAATGCACAATGGTGTTGTCCGCGATGCCCAGTTCGTCCAACAAGTCCAGCAGTTGCCCGACATGCATGTCATGTTCGATCATGCCAGCGGTATACTCGTCGGTAGCACCGCCGTAGATTTCGTTGGCCTTTTGGCGCATTTCATCTTTGACGTGGGTCCGGAAGTGCATGCGCGTGCCGTTCCACCAGACATAGAAGGGCTGGCCTTGTTCATTGGCTCGCTTAATGAAGTCAATTGCCGCGGCGACGGTTTCGTCATCAACGGTTTCCATGCGCTTTTTGCTTAGCGGGCCGGTGTCTTCGATGGTTCCGTCTGCCTTGGACTTGATCACACCGCGTGGGCCATAAGCCTCACGGAAGGTGCGGCCATCGGCCAAAACCATATCGCCCGGATAGTCTTCGTTCTCCGGCTCTTCTTCGGCATTCAGGTGATAGAGATTTCCGAAAAACTCATCAAAACCATGGTTTGTCGGCAAATGCTCATCTTTGTCGCCAAGGTGGTTTTTGCCAAATTGGCCGGTGACATAACCATGGTCCTTCAGCAATCCGGCAATGGTGGGATCTTCGACTTGCATGCCCAGATCAGCACCCGGCAGACCGACCTTGGACAGGCCCGTCCGGTAAACCGACTGGCCCATGATGTAAGATGAACGGCCTGCGGTACAGGATTGTTCACCATAATAGTCGGTGAAGATCATGCCTTCGTTTGCCACGCGATCGATGTTTGGCGTTTGGTATCCCATCAGACCCATCGTGTAAGCCGAGATATTGGATTGCCCGACATCGTCGCCCCAGATCACAAGAATATTTGGCTTTTGATCCTGGGCCCAGGCGGGCAGGGCCAACGCTACAGCGACAGATGCCACAGCGAATTTGCGCAAAGTGCCGCGCCAATTATCTGCAATCATACGGGGTGGTGACATGGTGTACTCCTGAATTGACCGGATCTTTGTGACCCGTTGAATAAAAAGTATTTGATGCTGACGGTTGTTTTTATCCGCCAACAAGATGTTGATTCTCGGTCGGAAAATTCCACATTACGTCGAGAATCGAATAGCCGTAGTTTAGGCTATGACAATGTCTGGAAACCTATCATATGATGAGATTGAAGAATACTAATGTTTGATAATCAGCATGATCGACAACGGTTGCTGGACTCGGGATGGCTCGCGGCGCGTGGCGCGGGTTTTCAAGCTGACTTGCTGGCGTGCGGGATCGGCAAGCCATTCGAGGAGGGCGAGGCCCTTTATCATCACGGAGATTTAGCCAACGGTGTCTATGGAGTTCTGGACGGCGCCGTTCAAATCACCGCTCCGGCCGATGACGGGCAGGAATTCGTGGTACACAGACAGGGTGGCGGCTTCTGGATTGGTGACCTTGCCTTGTTCGCCGAGTCCAGCAGATTGGTTAGCGTTATTGCGACGCAGCACACCAGAACATTGTTTTTCCCGTCCTTACGGCTGGACCGGCTGGTGCGCGACAATCCAGAATATGTTCGCGATTTCTATGCTTTGTCGCACGAAAACATGCAAACCGCCCTGCGCATAATGGCTAATCTGGCAGTGACGGGAACCGAAAAACGACTGGTTCTTCGCCTTCTGCATTTAGATGAGGGCGCCTCGAAATCCGATGGTTGGATTATCGTGTCACAGGATGAATTGGCCGAGATGGTGGCCGTGTCGGTTCCAACGTTGCACCGAAAATTGCATCACCTTGCGGATCAGGGGCTGATCGAGCTCGGTTACGGTCGAGTGCGCCTCAAAGACAGGCGAAAGCTGATCGCTGCCTGCCAGTGCTGATCTCAGGGATTAAGCGGAGGCAGCGGGTTCCGAGTGCTGTGAGCGGCCTCTTTCATGACATTAAGCTCTGACAGCGCCGCAGCCCAAGCCCCTGGTGTTGGGTCGGAGCGCGATGAATACCTTGCGGCCCCGATAATCGCCAGTTGGTTTTCAAGACCGATGGATTGTTCCGGGTTTTCGCTGCGCAGTTTCCACGTCTCTAAAGCTGAATATGCCAACGAGATATCATGTTCTTGCAGGGCTTTCTTTAGCGAATTCAACGCGTAGTCTGGCGAAGCTTGGTACTTCTCGTGCCGTGTCTGTTGCCAACTTTTGACACGTGGGCCAAGGAACCGTGCTGCAGCCCAAAGAATCAGCACCAACCCGGTCGCCCAGGCAAACAAGTTCAGAATTGTGCCAATATCCGGCGGCTGCCATTTCGGTGCGGCAAGCGTCAAATCAACCGCGCCGATATCAATGGTTTCAACCTGGTTGGTGCCCAGATTAAACCACTGGATCGTGATAGGTGGCAGTTGGGTCTGCCCACCTTGCTGTGCAAGATAAACGACCTCGTCGACCCGCTGGCCGGAAAGCACACCCCGGTCTTCACTCTCGGTGAAACGCGGCTCTTTGGGATATGCGCTTAGCAAGGGGTCCTGCATTTCAGGGATCAATTCAGGAACCAAAAACGGGGTGGTACCTGCTATCTTTGCCGTTAGGCGGCGCGTGATGGCAGCGCCATTTTCCATATCGGTTGATCCGTCGATCTGCTGGTCGACAGTGAAGCCCGTTGCCAGGATCAGCGGGTCCAGATCGCGTGCGCCCTCAGGTACGATGGCATCAAGGGCCATTTCGGGCAGGGGGACGTTGACCTGCGTTGGCGCATTCGTTTCGGGATCGGCAAAAGTAACGATTACCTCCTGCTTGCCAAATGCAACTGGACCAGCCTTTAGCGGATACAGACGATAGCTGCGTTGAACACCAGACCACGTTTCGCCATCCACGGTTTCGCTGATCGGGCCAGAGGCGCGTTCGGGCAGGCGCACAAGCAGGTTCTCTTGCTCCAGCGATGGAAACACCGGCGGGGACGGCATGAATGTGGGGACAAGCACCTTTATCCGTACGATCGCCGGTTGGCCAACAGTGACAGGATCAGTGGGCACCTCGGCTGTGACCTTTGGCTGTATGCTTGTTTGTGCCAATAATTGCATCGGGAGGAAAAGCATGAGGAATCCCAAGTATCTCATTGCGTTTGCTCCTGATTTTCCAACAAGAAGCGGTTGCGAAGAAAGTCCTGCATGTCAGTGTCGATTGTGCTGATCCATTGATCGGCAGACATGGCCTGCGTACCTTCGGTCGGGGCTTGTATGGTCGTGTTTTCACCACGCCCTGCTTCATTGTCAAAGACTGTGTCATCTGCACCGATCCCGGCTTCTTCTCCGGTGTCCGACTGCTCGCGAGTCGTTTCAACAAACTCGAGGATCGCTTTCGAAACCTCAAGGTTGTGCTGAGCTTCAGGCCAGTCTGGCCGACGCTCCAATGCTGTTTCAAATGCCGAAATGGCCGGTCGGTACTCACGGTTCCGAATGCGCGCCATTCCCTCGGAAAAGGCGGCTTCGGGCGTGTCCAGTTCTGCAAAGATAGCGGATGCTTCGGGGTACTGACCGGCCTTTAGATGCGCATAACCCCTGTGATACGGGTCTTCAAACAGTTCTGCTGCTTGGGCATAGTCTTTCCTGTTCATCGCAATTTGCCCCTGCTGGTCCGGTGTCAGGAACCAATCCCTCCAGCCATCGGCCATCGCAGGTCCAGATGGCGACGCAAAAATCACGGCAAAAACCAGTAAACGGATAACCCAACCGCGCCGGAACCAGAGCAGAGATAATAGCGCGGCAGGCCATGCCAACAGCCACCCTTTGTCCTGCCAGTCCAATCGGTCGTCATCATCTAGCGCCGCCGTATAGGCTGATTGAATTTGGCGCTCTAACCGCTTGATATCGCGTTCATCGTTGGAAAATGGCACAACCGTCGCGTTTCTCAGATCATTTAACTGAGCGATACTTTGACTATTCGGCAGCATGGTCAGAAAGAACACGGGAATGGTCGTGTTCTCAAAAGCCGCCAATTGTGATGGATCGAGATCGTCCAGAACGAACAAGACTGCTCCGGGCGTTTCGCTGTCGTTAAGGATCGCTTCCGCAAGGGTTAGGGCATCCGCGGCTGCATCCCCTTGTTTTGGCATGACTGCTGGCGCGAGACCTTCCAAAAGCGGGCGCAGGATGTTGGCGTCTTCGGTTAAGGGCGCGACGCGGTGCGGGGTTCCGGCATAAGCGATCAAAGCGGTTCGCGCGCCGACACGCGAATTGATCAGATCGGTTACCTTAAACTTGGCCCGGTCCAGTCGGGACGGGGGCAGGTCAGGTTCCTCCATGCTGTCAGTGACTTTCAGCGCAATAACCAAAGGTGCAGTGTCCGCGATCAATGGATTTGGGGCCCGCGACCATGTTGGTCCAGCCGCGGCTAACGTCACGAGGATTGCCGCGATCATTGCAACGTCTAACGGATAAACACGCCTCTCGTCTTCGGCCCCCAAGGTTAAAGCAGCTGCAAGGTGAGGCGCGATGCCGGATATGGATAGAGATTGCGATTTTGGCCTGGGGCGCATTAGCCACCAAAGGGCAGTGACCGGAATGAGGAACACCAGCCAATACACTCGGATAAAATGAAAATTGGCCAACGCATCGATCATGTCGCACCTCTGCGTCGTGGGCTGATGTGCCCGCCAGTCATGCTGATTAGCATTGTCACCAAAGCCAGAGCGAGTGGATAATGCGCAAGGCTTTCACGCGGTCTGTAGCTTTGCGTTTCCACAACCCGGGGATTGAGTTCGTCAATGCGTGCATATGTGTCGGCCAGAGCATCTTCGTCATCGGCAAAGAAGTATTCGCCGCCTGTTCGATCTGCGATCTCCTTTAAAGCGTTAAGATCGACGCGGTCCTCGCCTGAGGCGTCAGGGTCCCCGACGCCGATTGTATAGATGGCTACACCTTTCTCCGCGGCGATGGCGGCGGCGTTTACAGGTGTCATGCGACTGGATGTGTCGGCTCCGTCACTCAGAACAATCATAAGGCGCTGGTCGACTTCGCTGGAGTCGAAGGTTCGAATGCCCAGACCAATAGCATCCCCAAGGGCCGTATTGGGTCCAGCCATGCCAACTTTAGTTTGATCCAGGAACCCATTCAAACTGTTCAGGTCTTCGGTGAATGGTGCTTGGACAAATGCCCGTGTGCCGAAAATTATCAATGCCATTCGGTCGCCTTGCCGTTCGGCGATGAACTGACGCAATACATCCTTAACTGCAGCCAGTCGTTGTTTCGGGGTGCCATCCGTCGCTGTGAAGTCCCGCTGGTCCATTGACCCGGATATGTCCAAGGCAAGTACCACGTCGCGGGCCGACTTTTCGATAACTAAGGGTTCGCCCAATTTTTCCGGGCGAGCCATCGCTGTCACCAGAAAGAGCCAGATCAATACGATCGAGGCAGTCTGAAGACGCGCGCGGCGGGGGATTACGGATCCTGATCTGGGTTCGACCCCTGCGGCCTGCGCGACATGGCGAAAGAAAGGAATGCGGATTGAGCTGCTTTTCTCGCGATGTGGCGGCGCAAGCCAATACACTAACAATGGCAATGGAAGCAGTAGAAAAACCCATGGCGCGGCAAAGGAAAGCATCATGCTGCCCTTTCCCGTTTGTGGGATTTGATCCAGTCATGCGCCAGCTTCGTCAGTTCTGGGTCGGGTTTGGTTTCTTTGTATGGTGCCTCTAAAAAATGGCGACGACCATTCTCAGAAAAGTTTATATCTTCAGCCTTTTGTTTCAGGAAGTTTACCCAGTCATCCCCGTGCAGAGCTGCGACTTGTCGTCGGGGATATGCAGCCAACGCCGTGCGGCGGACTATCTCTGCGACTTTTGCTGGATCGTTATCGGACGCGGCCAATTCGGCCAATGCCTCACGCCTGTAGGCGTTTAACTGTCGGTGACGGGCAAGAGCATAAATTACAAGGGCTATGAACCCGACAAGTATGACGGCCAGAATACCCCATCCCCATGTTTGCGGCATCATGGATATCGGCTCGGGCACAGGGGCAGGTTCCAGCATATCCAGCAAGTCGACTAGCGATTTGCCTTCGACATCGACGCTCATCTCTGACCTCCGGGATGGCCTAATAATTTTAGAAGTTGGTCGAGTGTTGGTTCTGCCGTGGTCAGCGGCACGACGGGAAACCCATAACGTCGGGACCAAGTCTGCAACTGTGCAAGCCGATCTTCTAGCGCAGAACGTATGCGGTGTGACAAATCTGGGTCCGCGCTGTCGAGTTGTATCTGACGGTCACCATCGGACACGGTAAGTCGAAGGTTCGGGGCAAGCTCGCGCGAACTGGGATCTGAAATATTGAACAATATCAGATCATTCGAAGTCGAAAGTTTGCGCAGCAGTTTCTCAGACGCCTCGGTCAATCCGTCGAAGTCTGAGAAGATACACACCAGGGAATTGGTATGCGCGATCCGCGCGGCCTGTTTAAGCACGTCATTCAATGTCACTGTCGGTTCATCGCGCGACGCTGCGCTCAAGTTGGAGTTCAGCGCGCCCACCGAAGACAGGAACCGTGTCAGGGCGGCAGGTCGCCGTTGAGGACGGTGTTCGGCCAGATCAGTGTCGCCAAAGACAATCCCACCGACGCGATCACCTTGCCCCAAAACCCGGTGCGCCGAAATTGCCGCAGCCTCGGCCGCGATGACCGATTTCATGTAGATTTGAGTGCCAAAGAACATCGAAACGCGCTGATCCACCAACAAGAGAGCGGGGCGGTCGCGTTCTTCAGTATAGACCCTAACATGGGGCTCTCCGGTGCGGGCGGTCACTTTCCAGTCGATCGTGCGGATGTCGTCCCCGGGAAGGTAGTTGCGAAGCTCTTCAAAGTTCAGGCCGCGCCCCCGCAGGCGCGAGGCATGACGACCGTTAAGGATCGAACGGGCCGGTTGCCTGGGCAGCAGACTAATCGCGCGTGACTTCGAGCCCAGCCTGAGCAAGTGGTTCGCATCTACGTGGATGCGAGGGTCGTCGGGATGTGCGGCGGTCTGGGACACGCGGCGTTCCTTTGGTTTCAGGGCAGCGCGACAAGCTGCAGGATTTCCGAAATCACATCATCCGCCGATTTGGCGCTTCCTTGTGCTTCAAAGCTAAGTGTAATGCGGTGGCGGAAAACATCATGGGCGATGGCGCGTATGTCTGCCGGGTCGACATAGTCACGCTGGTTCATCCAAGCATGCGCACGACCGCATTTGTCCAAAGCGAGCGAGGCGCGCGGGCTGGCTCCAATGTCGATCCAACTGGCCAGTTCTTCACTCAGCGCGCCGGGCGTCCGCGTTGCTTGCACCAGATCGGCCATGTAGCGATCCATCGCGTCTGAGACATGAATTTGTCCGATTTCGGCCCGAGCAGCAAATACTGCGTCCTGAGGTATTGTCGGCGGCGCATCTTTGGCGCCGCCTTCGCGTGCCGCGTTTTCTTCGCCACGGACCAGGCGGATGACCTCAACCTCGTCCTCGACCGGCGGGTACGTGATTTGCACGTGCATTAGGAAACGGTCCATCTGCGCTTCGGGCAAGGGATAGGTACCTTCTTGTTCAATCGGGTTCTGCGTTGCCATCACGATGAACAGCGGTTCCATTTTATGTGTTGTTCCTGAGACGGTTACCTGCCGTTCCTCCATCGCCTCCAGTAACGCGGCTTGAACCTTGGCAGGGGCACGGTTGATCTCATCTGCCAGAACAATATTGGCAAAGATGGGGCCCGGTTCGAAGCGGAACGTGCCGCCGTCGTCGGTTTGCTGAAACACCTCGGTGCCGGTTACGTCGGATGGAAGCAGGTCCGGGGTGAACTGAATGCGGCTAAAACGTGCGTCCAGATTACGGGCCATTGCCTTGACCGCGCGGGTTTTGGCCAGGCCGGGAAGACCTTCGATCAGCAAGTTTCCGTTAGCCAGCATTCCGATAAGCAACCTTTCGATCACGTCAGTCTGACCAATAATGGATTGCCCCATGCGGGCTTTAAGATCATCTATCTGATTAAGTGCATTCATGTGGCGGATCCAATCGGTGTCAATTTTCGGAACTGACTTAGTGGTTTTGTGCGGTGATTAGAAAATGTCTCGTAACGGCGGTATGTTAGCAATCTTTAATTTACTGATCTACCGGGAATTCCGCGCGGTCAGCCACCGCAAATCTTCCTTCAATTCTGGTCGGATAGGACCGTGATTTGGATCATCGCGCAGGGTTTTCACCCAATGCGGCGGAGGGTTTCGACCGGCCGCCCGGTTCCAGTACAGCCCGGTAAGTATCGCTTGCGCTTCCGCCTCCAAGACGTCTGGGACATCAAAGCCGTTTAAAGTGGCCCAGACGCCGCTCCACAATCGGCCAACCGACCAAGGGTTGTACCCGCCACCGCCCAGAACCAGAACGCGGGGCGCGAGATCTTTCAACGAAGCAACGGCTTTCCAGTGTGAATTGTTTGACAGTGTAAGGCGCGATAGCGGGTCTTCGGCAACCGCATCGGCACCGCATTGCAAGACAAGGACCTGCGGCTTGAAAGCCTCGGTCGCGGGGAGGATCAACTGGTCGAGAATGGCGTCAAATTCATCATCGTTGAGGTTTCGGGAAACCGGCAGATTAAAAGCTGCACCGCCTGCGTCATCTTCTAGCCTGCCGGTAAATGGCCAACGCCTTGTCTCGTGCACAGAAATCATCCGGACCTTTTCTGAGCCGTGAAAAGCGGCCTCGACCCCGTCGCAGTGGTGCGCGTCGATATCGATGTAGACAATCCGATCAAGCCCCATTCGCAAAAGGGTTAATATCGCCAAAACAGGATCGTTCAGATAGCAAAACCCATTAGCGCGGTCAGGCAGGCCATGATGTGTTCCGCCCGCTGGATTGTAGACGATGCCGCCATCACGGATCAGTTCCGCGCCCAGCATTGAACCCCCGGCGGCGGTGGCCGGGCGACGGTACATCTCGGGGAAAACTGGGTTGGATATCGTACCCAGCGCATAGGTCCGGCGGACGTTATCAGAAACGCTCTGTGCTTTTTCTGCAGCTTGTAACGCGTCAATGTAGTCTGGCGTGTGAAAGTGGTGCAGCGCGCCGGGCTTTGCACAGGGGCTGACCCTGTAGTTTCCCGAATGTAGCCAGCCCAGCGCGCGGCAAAGATCCATAACGGTTGAGACGCGCGGGATGGCCAGGGGGTGTTTTGAACCGTAGGTCGAATGGCGATAGATCTCGGACCCTATGAAAATCGGGCTTTGCACGGGTTATTGAGTCCGCGCCGGAACATTGTCATCACCCAGGCGACCATCAAGCGACATCAGAATGGCTACGGGCCTAAGGGCGGGTATGTGGCTGAAAATAATCAGGATGCAGACGGTTAAAGGTACACTTAGGAACGCACCAATCAGACCCCAGACAGTTGTCCAGAACGTCAGCGCAAGGATTACCAGAAACGTAGACATATTCAGCGACCGGCCCAGCAAAGCGGGGTCGACAAAATTGCCGATCAGAAACTGGATGGTTCCGCAGCCGAATACGATGACAAGGAAGGGTCCGATCGTTTCATATTGAACCAGCGCAATCATGGCCGGAAAGATCACGGCGATGATAGAGCCGATGGATGGGATGAAGTTCAACGCGAAGGTCAGCACCGCCCATGTCTCGGCGTACTCCAGCCCAAGTACCTTGAAGACTGAATAGCTGATGCCCGCCGTGACAAGGCTGATGAAGGTTTTTACCCCGACATAGCGCTGAAGGCTGAATGTGATTGAATCCAGAATGGTCGTGAACTCGGCCCCGGTTTCGGGATTGCCCGCAGCTAGTTGGATCTTTTTGCGAAAGGCCAGACGTTCGGCCATCAAGAAAGCGACATAAAGACTGATCAGGAAGAACTGGTTTAGCAGCGATGTTGCACTGCTAAGCAAAACGCGCGCGACGTATGACATGTCGATACTGACCAGGTTGTCCCGGATGAACGTGGTGACGTCATTGCCGACCAATCCAGTGATCCGGTTCACCGTGCCATCGAACTGGTTTTCATAAGTGCTGATAGTCCGGGCGAACTGCGTCGCCTGGCTGCCAAGGATGTACATGATCACAAACAAACCGGCCAAAACAACGGTGACGGCGGCGATATTGGCCAGCCAGACCGGTACGGGCGCCAACGCGATGACCCGGTCGCTCAGTGCAATGATCAAAACATTGATCAGCAGAGCCATCGTCAACGGGATCAAAAATGCCGAACCTGCGTACAGGCCCAACACAATAAGAGTCGCCACAATCGTTGCGTCCCGAACCACAGACAGTTTCAGTCGCGGGCCGCCCGTGTTCTGATCAGGTTCCAAAGTCATCGTAAAGCCCGCCTGTGATGCCGAATGGCGCATTAAACCGAATGGTGGTCAGTCTGTAAGGCGATCCTGCACAGCTGGGCAGGATTTTGCAATGTAGCCAGATATTTGGGCGCGTTAATTTACACCGCGAATGGATTTGCCGTTTCAGTGGAAAGGCGAGGCGGGTTAGGCTCAGCCCATGAATGCAAGTGTGATTCCCTCATTCGGCCGCCCGGTTCAGGCGCTATGGCTGGCTGTTGTTCGGTTCAGCAACAAAAACGGGTTCGTGATGAGCAGCCACGTCGCGATGTCTTTGATGTTGGCGCTGTTTCCTTTTGTGCTGTTCACAGTGGCTTTGGCAGGGTCGCTATCGCAGGGCTATGTCACTGATGAACTGATCGAGCTTGTTTTTGGGGCGTGGCCTAAGGACGTTGCGGGGCCAATCGTGGCCGAGCTGCGGGCTGTCCTTCAGGAATCCGGCTCAGGTGTGATTACGCTGGGTGGTTTATTGGCGATCTTCTTCGCCTCGAACGGTGTCATGGCGGTGCGTGCGGCCATGAACCAAGCCTATCACGACAGCGACGTCTGGCCGTTTTGGAAAACCCGGCTGCTGTGCCTGGGGCTCGTAATCGTAGGGGGCGTCGCCATTCTGGGCATTGCTGCGGTCGAAGTTGTATTGCCTGCCTATACCCAGTTGGTGAGCGAGAAGACGGATGTGAACGTCTCGGACTGGTTGTCGGTGGACCGGCTGCGCTGGACATTTACGGTGGCGGTTCCCGCTGGCACGGTTCTGCTGGCGCATCTGATCCTGCCGACGCGGCGGCATAAGCTGATGCAAATCTTGCCGGGTGTCTTGCTGACGTTGGCCTTGTGGGCTGCTGGCGGTTGGGGATTCTCGATCTACATCGCGCAATTCGCCACCTATAGTGCGACGTATGCGGGATTGGCCGGGGTCATGGCGGCATTGATCTTTTTGTACCTGTGCGCGGCAATTCTGATCCTTGGGGCCGAATACAACGGCGCTTTGATGGACTTGGAAAGCAATCAGGATCGGGGCTCTCTGTGAAATTTCTGATTTTGAGTGTTGGGCTGCTGATGCCCGTGGTCGCTTTTGGCCAGTCTCCTGTTTATGTGGGGTCGGCGCAATGCGTTGAATGTCACAAAGACGAGGCTGCGGCGTGGTCCAAATCTCACCACGCGTTGGCTTGGACCGAGGTCGACGACGGGACCGTCGTAGCCGATTTTGACGGAACCCGGTTCGACCATGACGGGATGTCAGTGGAGTTTACCGACAACCAAGATGGATTGAATGCAAAGGTCACGGAAAAGGACGGGATGACCACCGAATACGGCGTGCATTCTGTTGTTGGCATTGAGCCGTTGCAGCAATATCTGTTCGAAACAGAATCCGGCCGTTTGCAGAGTTTCGATGTTGTCTGGGATACCGAGGAGAAACAGTGGTTTCACCTTTATCCCGATCAGGATTTGCCGCCCGATGATGGGCTGCACTGGACCGGACCTTACAAGAATTGGAATGCACGATGTGCAGAATGCCACGCGACCGGTTTTGAGAAACAGTACAACGCTGAAACCCGGACATACGACTCGGTTCAGGCCGAGATCGGGGTAGGGTGCGAAGCCTGCCACGGCCCGGGCTCGGCGCATATCGATTTGGTCGGCGGGCAAAGCCTACCCCAAGGTTTTGGCGATACCGGGTTCACGATGGACTGGGGGCGGGGGCAGACCGAATCCGATATCCAACAATGTGCGGGCTGTCATTCCCGCCGCGAGGCGCATGGGGACGGCAATCCGTTGCCCGGAACTCCTTATCATGACGCCTATAATCTGGCGGTGCTTCGACCGGGGCTGTACCTCCCGGACGGTCAGATTTTGGATGAGGTCTACGTTTACGGATCGTTCCTGCAATCCAAGATGTATGATCGTGGCGTCGGATGCATGGATTGCCACGAGCCTCATAGCGCGACGCTTAAGGCGGATGGAAACGGGGTGTGTAAACAGTGTCATTCCCCTGCCGCAAACCCCCGGTTTCCCACTCTGACGGCAAGTGAGTACGACACGCCGGAACATCACAATCACACTGAAGGCAGCGAGGGTGCGCAGTGCAAGTCATGCCATATGATTGAGCGCGTTTACATGGGTGTCGACGGCAGGCGCGATCACAGCTTCCGTATACCTCGTCCCGATTTGGGGCTGGGGCAGGACGCCTGCACCGATTGCCATTCGGATCAGGATCAGGCATGGGCGGCCCAACAAATCGAAGGCTGGTTCCCGAACAGCGCGCATCGAAAGCCGCATTTCGGGACGGCCTTTCAGGCGGCAACGTTGGGTCGCGCGGATGGGCCGGAGGAGCTTCTGGACATTGCGACCGACCGTGATCAACACGGTATCGTGCGCGCCACAGCCGCTTATCTGCTTCAACCTTTTGGGTCCGTTGATGTAGCTGCCAGAACGGCTGGGCTATTGGAGGACGAGGACGCTCTGGTTCGCGCAAACGCAGCGCCTTTGCAGCGTCAGGCCAGCTTGCCCGATCAGATCCAACGGCTTGAACCGTTGTTGTCCGACCCACTGAGAAATGTCCGCATCTCCGCAGCAAAAGAGTTCCTGAACATTCCGCCACAAGCTCTGACTACAGACCAGCGGCAATTGTCGGGGCAGGGCATGTCTGAGTGGCAGGCGGCGATTTCCAACCGTCTTGATTTTCCCGAAACGCATCTTGTGCTTGGCGGCATGGCCCTGACGTTCCGCAACGCGGCTGCTGCAGAGCAGGCGTTTCAAGAGGTCGTCGCACTGGACCCGCAACGCGCCGAAGCCTGGCCAATGTTGGTGCAACTGGCGCAGATCAATCGCGGTCCACAGGCCGCGCGCGATGTTCTGGAGCGGGGGCTAAAGATCATCCCCGAGGACCCAAACCTTTTGCAGTTGAAGGAACAGCTGGGCCGCTGAAACGGCATCGCTTGGCCCGGTTTCCGTCATTTTCCCGGCAAATTTCGCATGTATCGGTAAAGCCGAGGCAAAAAATGCCCAGTTTAAAGGTGACGCATGTTTCTGAGACCGGTCCGCACATCGAGGCTGAAAAAGCCACAGGCCTTGCCACAGCGGATCGAAGACTTGCGTGCAAGACCACCTGAATACATCAATCACGGTCAGGCGCTGTTGCTGCAAGGCATCGCGGCAGCGTCACTGCGCGAACAAGTTCTTACCGAAGACCGGATTTCGTTGGACGACTGATCTAACCGCGAAAACCCGTTGCGACCACGAACTTCTCAGAACTGTCCGAGCGCGACGCGGGTGGTTTCACATTCGCAACCTTGTCGAACTTCTGTTTCAACAGCTTCTGCAGATCGCCTTCCGCGCCGCCAGCCAAAACCTTGGCGACGAATGTTCCGCCTTCATCAAGCACATCAAAGGCAAAATAGGCGGCCGTTTCACACAACGCCATGATGCGCAGGTGGTCGGTTTGCTTATGCCCCGATGACGACGCGGCCATGTCTGACATCACCACGTCGGCTTTTCCGCCCAGCCATTCCTTGACCTTCACATCGGCGTCGTCTTCCATGAAGTCCAGCACATGTGCCTCGGCGCCGGCCACGGGCTCAACCTCTTGCAGGTCGACCCCCAGAACCGTTCCGATCCGTTTTCCCGACTTCTCGCCCAGCGCGTTCACGCGTTTGACGGCCACTTGCAGCCAGCCACCGGGCGCGCAGCCCAGATCGACGACACGTGCTCCTGGGACGAGAAAGCGGAATTTATCGTCCAACTCGAGGATTTTGAACGCAGCCCGTCCGCGATACCCTTCGACCTGCGCGCGCTTCACATAAGGGTCGTTAAGCTGCCGCTCGAGCCAACGGGTCGAGCTGAGCTTGCGCCCACGTGCAGTCTTAACCTTGACCTTCAGGTCACGCTGTCCGCGACCCGAGTTGTTTTTGCCACTTGGTGTCTTCGCCATCAGAACGGTCCGTCTTCCAATACACCGTCCGCACTCATTTGCGCATAAAGCAAGCCTTCGCGCAGCCCCCGGTCCGCAACGGAAAGGCGGTCGGTGGGCCAGCATCTTAACAGCGCCTGCAAAATGGCCGAGCCGGACATGATCAGGGCCTGCCGGTCATCGCCGATACGCGGATCCCGGCGCCGACCCTGAGGGCCGAGTTCTAGATACCCTCGTATGACTTTGTCAATCTGATCACTAGTCATGCGCAAACCGTCTACCTTGGTCCGGTCATAGCGCTTGAGCCCAAGGTGTGAGGCCGCAACGGTTGTTACCGTGCCGCTGGTGCCAACGATCTGGAAGCCCAAGCGGGCCTGTTCGTCCTTGTAAGGTGCGAAATCGGCGAGGTTTTCTTCGAAAAACCAGCTCATAAGGGCAAAGCGGGCGGAGTCATCTTCGACGTCGTTGAACTGATCGCGCAGTGTTGCAACACCTAGGGGTACGCTGATCCAGTCGACGACTTTTGCCGCAGGGAAGGGGCTGTCAGTCGTGTGAAAACCGTGGTGCAGCCGCATGATTGCGGCGGGACGATCCCGGCGCGGTATAGATGAGATGTCGATCCACACCAGTTCGGTTGACCCACCGCCGATATCCACGACCAGCAATTGCTCGGTCTTGGTGGACACCAGCGGAGCACAAGAGATCACAGCCAGGCGTGCCTCTTCCTCGGGCTGGATGATCTCGAGCGTCAGTCCGGTTTCGCGTTTTACCTGCCGGATAAATTCGCGTGAGTTTTTGGCACGCCTGCATGCCTCAGTCGCGACCAGACGCATGCGCCTGACCTTGTTGCGTTTCAGCTTTTGCTGACAGATGCGCAGTGCTTGAATGGTGCGCGCCATCGAAGACCGAGACAAACGTCCGGTCCGTTCCAAACCCGCGCCCAACTGCACGGATTTGGAAAAACTGTCTACCACATGAAACCCACTGCCCTTGGGCTGGGCTATCAACATGCGGCAGCTATTTGTCCCCAAATCCAGCGCCGCATACAACGCATCTGGATCGGGTCTTGCCGGCGCGGGGCTTTCGACCGCCTTCGGGAACGCGCCCGCACCTTTGGGACGCTTGGGCGCCATATTAAACGCCCTCCGATTTTCGAGTTACCCCGACCATAGGTCGGGCGTGTGCGTCGTGCAAGACGCTCATTAAAGTGATGAGAATTTTGATATGCGTGTTTGCTTCAGACTTCGTTACAACCCCGGTATCCCATCGTGGGCAAAAACGTCGCTGGAAATGCGCCTTGTGTCGAAAATCGACCGACTTGCCCCCACATAGACGTTTAGAACCGGTCCATCTGGTTAGGAGGAATCAAACGCAATGCCTGACGTCACCATTGTTTACTGGCGCGATATTCCCGCCCAAGTCATCGTCGGCAAAGGCCGCCGAGGCGCAAAGCGGCAATTGGAGGAACGGTTCGAACAAGCCATCGACCGCGCGGCTATGAAGGTGAACGCCAAGGACAGCGATGCCTACCTGGCTGAATGGCGCAAGGCCGAACCCTTTGCAGTGGATGGCGACCCGTCTGAAATTGCCGAGACCGAGGCCACGCGTTTGGAAACGGAATACGATCAGGACCGCATCAAAGCCCTGATCGCCAATGACGGTTGGGCATGAGCCCCAGATCTATATGGGAGGCCGCAATGGCTTTGCTGAACTTCAAGAAACGTGATGCGGTCGAAAACGGCCCTGTAAACCCGACCGTCGAAGCCTTTTTGCAAGGTTATTCGATCGAGGTTATGCCACGCACCGCCGAGAAGGTCGAAGATTTCCGCGCGCTGCTGCCCGAAGGCACACGCGTGTACATTGCCCATATCGAAGGCACGCCCATCGAGGATATGGTCAAGACCGCCAAGCGGATCGCGGACGAAGGTTACCCGGTTATGCCGCACTTCCCGGCACGGATCATCAAGGATGCGGCGACGCTGGAAAACTGGATTTCCATGTACCAAGGCGAAGCGGGTGTAGATCAGGCCCTGCTGCTGGCTGGTGGCGTTGCCAAGCCGCATGGCGACTTCGACAGCTCAATGCAGTTGCTGGAATCCGGCCTGTTCGACAAGGCAGGTTTCAAGCGTCTGCACGTAGCGGGCCACCCCGAAGGCAATAAGGACATCGATCCTGACGGTTCGACGAAGAATGTTGATGACGCGCTGCGCTGGAAACAGAAGTTTTCAGAAACCACTGACGCCGAAATGGCATTGGCCACTCAGTTCGCCTTCGATGCCAAGCCGATCATCGCATGGGCCGACAGCCTGAAAGAAGCTGGTATCGACATCCCGGTTCACATCGGTATCGCAGGCCCAGCCAAACTTCAGACCCTGATCAAATTCGCCATCGCCTGTGGCGTCGGACCGTCGCTGAAGGTTCTGCAAAAACGCGCGATGGACGTCTCCAAGCTGCTGCTGCCTTATGAGCCAACCGATGTGATCACCGAACTGGCCAACCACAAAGCGGCCAACCCGGACTTCAACATCACCAACGTACACTTCTTCCCGCTTGGCGGCATCAAGACCAACGCCAACTGGGCAATCAATAACGGCGGCGCTTCGGCAAAGCCTGTAAACTCCTAAGGAACGGACATGACCCGTACAGTCGTAGAATCAAAATCAAAAACCGCCGTCCTGGGCTTTGACGAACCGTTTTGCGTGATCGGTGAGCGGATCAACCCGACTGGCCGCAAGAAACTGGCGGCCGAGCTGGAAGCAGGCGATTTCTCGACCGTCGAGAAAGACGCGCTGGCACAGGTTCTGGCAGGGGCAACCGTCCTGGATATCAACGCGGGCGTTGTTTACAACTCGAACCCCAACCCGAACGAGACCGAGCCGCCGCTGATGCGCAAGATCGTTGAGCTGGTGCAAGGGCTGGTTGACGTGCCGCTGTGCATCGACTCGTCCGTTCCCGGTGCACTGGAAGCGGGTCTTGAGGCTGCTGAAGGCCGTCCGCTGCTGAACTCGGTCACCGGTGAGGAAGATCGCCTGGAGCTGGTTCTGCCGCTGGTCAAGAAATACAACGTTCCTGTGGTTGCGATCTCGAACGACGACACCGGTATCTCGGAAGACCCCGATGTGCGGTTCGAAGTGGCCAAAAAGATCGTTGAGCGCGCAGCTGATTTCGGCATCCCGGCGCATGACATCGTTGTTGACCCGCTGGTTATGCCCATCGGTGCGATGGCCACAGCTGGGCAGCAAGTGTTCGCTCTGGTCCGTCGTCTGCGTGAAGAACTGGGCGTGAACACCACTTGCGGCGCTTCGAATGTTTCGTTTGGCCTGCCGAACCGCCATGGCATCAACAACGCGTTCCTTCCGATGGCGATGGGTGCGGGCATGACATCGGCTATTATGAACCCAGTCGCCTTGCCGGTGGGTCCGAAGAAACTTGCCGAGAAAAAAGCAGAGATCGAGGCGAAAGGCATCATCCTCCCAGCAGACATGGATGATGAGACCTTCTGCCAACTGTTCGGTCTCGGTTCGACCAAGCCGCGCGCAGGTAAAGAAATGGAGGCCATTCGCGCCGCTAACTTGCTGACCAATAACGACCCGCACGGTGGTGAGTGGATCAAATTCAACAAAGCCCCGGAAGAAGCCGGAGCGGCCGGTGCTGCAGGTGGCCGTCGCGGTGGTGGCCGTCGCCGCCGGGCCTGATCTCTGATCTGGATTAAAATGCAAAGGCCGGGCAAATCGCCCGGCCTTTTTTCTTGATGCCGATCAATGCCGAGATCTAACCGGGGCATGATAGTGATAGCGATGTCGCAACAATGCTCAGGTGCAAAAATGGTCAGACACTATCCGTCCAAACTCGCAGATGCAGATCTTTCCAAGCGTCTGGGCAAAAAGGAATACTTCAAAGAACTGATTGAGTTACAGGCCCAGTTGTCACTGATACAGCAAGCCTTCCTGTTTCACGGAACCAAGGGCGTTATCGTTTTCGAAGGCTGGGATGCGGCCGGGAAAGGCGGGACGATCCGCAGGATCAGCCAGGCACTGGACCCGCGCAGTTTCAAAGTTTGGCCGATTGGTGCTCCGCGCAACTATTACCTGAACCGCCATTACCTGCTGCGGTTTTGGGAACGCTTGCCCCCCGCGGGTGCGATCTCGGCCTTTGACCGCAGTTGGTATGGGCGAGTTCTGGTTGAACGCCTGGAAAACCTGACACCAGAAAAGCGCTGGCGCGCAGCTTACCAGGAAATCAACGATTTTGAGCGGATGTTGGTGGATGACGGAACCCGGCTCGTGAAGCTTTTCTTTCACATTTCACCGGACGAGCAGATGGCACGTTTCACCGAACGCCTGAATAATCCACTGAAACGATGGAAGCTGACTTACGAAGATTTTCGAAACCGCGAAAAATGGGACGAGGCCGAGGTGGCCGTGGATGAAATGCTGGCCCGCACCTCGACCGAGGTAGCGCCCTGGCATGTTATTCCTTCGAACAACAAGAAATATGCGCGCATCAATGCGATGCGGATCATTGTTGAAGCATTTTCGATGGATATTGACCTGAACCCTCAGCACCTCGACCAACGAACCCTTGAGGCCGCGCAGCGGGTGCTGGAGGTCGATCAGGATTTGATCGACAGTCTGCGCGCCAGGACGGAATAAGGAAGTGGCTTTTTCCGATGATGGGCGCTTGAAAGCGGTAAGTATCGGGTGATATCGGTGACTGGCGCGGCGGGTATGATGTAATGGTAGCCTGTCAGCTTCCCAAGCTGAACGCGCGGGTTCGATTCCCGCTACCCGCTCCAAAATCAAATTCTTCCCAAAAAATGACTGCAAACCAGCGCGATAGTG
This sequence comes from Ruegeria sp. BI12, assembly GCF_056537985.1. Lineage (NCBI taxonomy): Bacteria > Pseudomonadati > Pseudomonadota > Alphaproteobacteria > Rhodobacterales > Roseobacteraceae > Ruegeria > Ruegeria sp. BI12. Next base: position 1,336,660 of record NZ_JBQFSL010000001.1, read on the forward strand.
TGCGTCGTTCAAGTTGGCTCAATCCGGGCGGCGTGCCTGAAACAGATTGATTTCCGCCGGGATGTGTACGGAACCTTCGGTAGCAAAGGGGAGAAACGCGTCTGCGACCGCGTGTTGAATCGCAGCCACGTCCTCGGGTTTGCCATCGAAATACGTGATAACGCGGGCGGCGGGGCCAACGCGGGTGCATAGAGCAGCGCAATCCAGCAAAGAGCCCTCAAAATGCAGCATCAGGTCAACAGCTTCGACGCGAACATCACTCAGACCGGCCCGCTCGAGCAAGCCGGTGACCCGTTCACGATCATGAAACGCCATCGGGCCCGGAGCATTTCGGTCGACCTTAGGTGGCGTGCCCAGCCGATCTGTAGCTGCGATATGCGGTATTTTGAACCATGGATTTGCGGGCAACGGACCCCATGCGGCAAAAGTCATGGTGCCGCCCGGTTTAAGTGCGCGGGCCATGTTGGCAAAGGCCGCAACCGTGTCTTCAAAAAACATGACCCCGAACCGCGAGATCATCGCGTCCCGGTCCGCCTGGTCAAAGCCGTGGGTCTGGGCATCGCCGAATTGAAAGGTGATGTTATGCGTCCCGGCATCCGATGCCCGCGCCGAAGCGCGGTCCAAAAACGGCTGCGAAACGTCAGCTGCCAGCACGTGGCCAATTGACCCAACAGATTTCGCCGCTGCGATCGCGCTTGCGCCTGTGCCGCAGCCGATGTCCAGCACCCGCATTCCGTGCTTTAATTCAGCACGTTCCAACACCAGATCAAGGACCGGCGCCATTAACTGATCCAGTTGATCCTCGTAGGTCAACCATTTGGCCCCGGACGGAGATTTTCCCCAGTATTCAGCCTGTTCCTCGTTTGCGATCTGCATGCCGTCCCCTTTTGTTGGCGTGACTATGACCGCCTGCGCCGCCTGCGGCCAGAGCTTTCTTCTCCACCACCGGCATTGAAGGATGGCGAGGGCAGTGTGACCACCTGTGCCAGTTCCGGGAACGGGTCGGTCTTATGCGGAATGGCGTTTGCGGCGACGAAATGCTCCTGAAACTTGGGCTCGATGGCCGTTTCAACTTTGGTGATTTCGCGTACGACACGTTCGATCTCGGACCGCGAACCGATATTGCACAAGGCAATTCGGGCGCCCGTGCCGGCGGCGTTGCCAGCGCTTGAAACCTTGTCCAAAGGCGCGTCCGGGATCATGCCCAGAACCATCGCGTGCTTGGTCGAGATATGCGCGCCAAACGCCCCGGCCAACACAACGCGATCCACCGTGTCGACTTTCATTTCATCCATCAACAGGCGTGCACCCGCATAAAGTGCCGATTTTGCCAGCTGGATAGCGCGGATATCGCCCTGAGTGACAGTGATACGCGGACCGCCCTCGGCGCTGGCGTCATGGACCAGATAGGCGTGGGTGCGGCCTTCAGGAACGCAACGGGTGGTGCCGGTCTGTTCCGCAGACCCAATCAACCCGCTTTCGTCCAATAGTCCCGCGATACGCATTTCTGCGACCGCTTCGATGATGCCCGAGCCACAGATGCCTGTGATGCCGCTTGTGGCGATCTCTTGATCGAAGCCGTCCTCATCGGACCATTTCTCCGACCCGATCACGCGGAAACGGGGTTCTTTGGTGACCGGGTCAATTTCGATACGTTCAATGGCGCCGGGTGCTGCGCGTTGGCCGGAGCTGATCTGGGCGCCTTCGAACGCCGGACCTGTGGGCGAAGAACAGGCCAGAACGCGACTGGTGTTACCCAGCAGGATTTCTGCGTTTGTGCCCACGTCGACGATCAGCACGAGGTCTTCGGATTTGCCCGGTTCCTCGGACAAGGCGACCGCGGCGCAGTCGGCGCCGACGTGGCCCGCAATGCACGGCAAGATGTAGATCTGTGCGCGGGGGTTCATCTTGGTCAAATCCATCTCGCGTGCGGGCAGGGACATGCTTTCTGATGTCGCCAGGGCAAAAGGTGCCTGTCCCAACTCGACGGGATCCAGACCCAGCAGCAAGTGGTGCATCACCGGGTTACAGACGAAAACGGTTTCCACGATCAGTTCAGCGTCGATCCCTGCTTCTTCGGCAATTGACGTTGTCAGGTCGTTGATCGCCTCACGCACGGCCTTGGTCATCTCCTGATCGCCGCCGGGGTTCATCATCGAGTAGGACACGCGACTCATGAGGTCTTCGCCAAAGCGAATCTGCGGGTTCATCAGGCCGGAAGACGCCTTGACCTCGCCTGTTTCCAGATCGGTCAGGTGGGCCGCGATTGTGGTCGAGCCGAGGTCGATGGCCAGACCGTAAAGCCCATGTTCGTGCAGACCGGGCCAGATTTCGACCACGCGGGCGACCTCGTCCTTGTGGCCTTTGTGAACGGCGACCGTGACTTCCCATTTGCCTTTGCGCAGAACGGGTTGCAGTTTGGACATTAGCGACAGGTCAGCGGTGACCGAGTCAATGTTCCACTGCTCGCGCAGGGCGCGTTCAAGCCGTTCCAGATCCCCAGTGGGCGAATGCATGTCGGGTTCTTCAACCACAACGAAATACAGCCTTGTCGCCGGATCCATTGTGATTGCTCGTGCTGCGGCGGCTTTGCGCACAACCTGACGGTGGACCTGGCTTTCAGGGGGAACGTCGATCACAACATCGCCCTGGACTGTCGCCTGACATCCCAGGCGACGACCCGGCTTCAGCCCGCGCTTGTCGTCATAGCGCTGCTCAACCGCGTTCCATCCACTCAATGCGTCCTCGGAGACGGACACGCCGTGCTTGGGAAATTCGCCATAGCTGGGCGTGATCTGACACTTCGAGCAAATCCCGCGACCGCCACAGACCGAATCCAGATCAACACCCAACTGCCGTGCAGCGGTCAGAACCGGAGTACCCACGGGGAAATGCCCGCGTTTGCCCGACGGGGTAAAGACGACAAGGGGGTCGGTGGTCATGTTTGGCCTGCCTTTTGTATTCGCGCGTATGTCGCGCAAGATATGGGTTTGTGCGCAAAGGGAAAGGCCAATCAGCGGCACGTTTTGTACGTCTAGCGTCGTTTTTTGCTGCGGCATCTGCCCGCAACGACAAACTAGTTTAGGTCAGGGGCTTTTCCTTAGGTTAAATCCATGTAATAGGGTCACCGCCAAACGGGCTTTTGCATGGGGTTAACAGATGCAGATTCGTGAGGCACTTACCTTTGACGATGTTCTTTTGGTTCCGGCGTCCTCGTCGGTGCTGCCGGCGACGGCGGATACAACCACGCGCGTGACGCGCGAAATCTCGATGAACATCCCGCTGCTCAGCTCGGCGATGGACACGGTGACCGAGGCGCGCATGGCCATCGCAATGGCGCAAGCTGGTGGTATCGGCGTTGTTCACAAGAACCTGACTGTTGAAGAACAAGCGCGAGAGATACGGCGCGTAAAACGCTTTGAGTCGGGTATCGTATACAACCCTGTGACTTTGCGGGTTGATCAAACACTGGCGGACGCCAAGGCGTTGGTGCAGCGCTATAATTTTACAGGTTTTCCGGTTGTAGATGAGGAAGGCCGCGTGGTCGGCATTCTGACAAACCGGGATATGCGTTTTGCGACCTCGGAAGATACACCGGTTCACGTGATGATGACCTCGGACAATCTGGCGATGCTGCAAGAGCCAGCGGATCTGGAAGAGGCCAAAAGCCTTATGAAGGCGCGTCGGATCGAAAAGCTGCTGGTTGTCGATGGCGCGAACAAGCTGACAGGCCTGCTGACCCTGAAGGACACTGAACAAGCCGTTCTAAACCCAACCGCTTGTAAAGACCGGCTGGGCCGTTTGCGCGTTGCTGCGGCGACATCGGTTGGTGACGCAGGATTCGAACGGTCCGAGCAACTGGTGGATTCGGGTGTGGACATCATTGTTGTGGATACAGCCCATGGGCATTCGCAAGGGGTTCTGGATGCGGTGAAGCGGGTGAAATCCCTGTCGAATGAAGTCCAGATCATTGCGGGAAATGTGGCAACCGGTGACGCTACCAAAGCGCTTATCGACGCGGGTGCAGATGCGATCAAAGTGGGCATCGGTCCGGGTTCGATCTGTACCACGCGGATGGTTGCAGGTGTGGGCGTGCCTCAGCTGACGGCGATCATGGACTGCGCCTCTGCCGCCGGCGAAGTACCGGTGATCGCAGATGGCGGTATCAAGTTCTCGGGCGATTTTGCCAAAGCCATTGCGGCAGGCGCATCCTGCGCGATGGTCGGTTCGATGATCGCGGGCACCGATGAAAGCCCCGGCGAGGTAATCCTGTATCAGGGCCGCTCGTTCAAATCCTATCGCGGTATGGGCAGCCTGGGCGCGATGGCGCGCGGCTCGGCCGACCGCTATTTCCAGAAGGACGCGGCGAACGACAAACTTGTGCCGGAAGGTATCGAAGGTCAGGTGCCCTACAAAGGCTCGGCCAGCGCTGTGGTGCACCAATTGGTTGGCGGACTGCGCGCGGCGATGGGCTATACCGGCTGCGCGACCGTGGAAGAGATGCGCAAGAACTGCAACTTCGTCAAAATCACCGGCGCCGGCCTGAAAGAAAGCCACGTGCATGATGTGCAGATCACCCGCGAAAGCCCGAACTACCGGGTGATGTGAAGCAACTGAGTTTGCAGCACGGCGCCCTGACACGGGCGCCGTTTTGCTTTTTTGAGCGTAGAAACGAAATCGGAAATCCCCATGATCCCAGCAGCGCGTGTTCAGGCTTCGATTGAAATCCTTGATGACATCCTTGCTGGCGCACCGGTCGAAAAGGCTTTGACAGGGTGGGCGCGGCGCAGCCGGTTTGCAGGTTCGAAAGATCGCGCCGCCGTGCGGGATCACGTGTTCGAAGCGCTGCGTTGCAAACGGTCTTTCTCGGCTTTGGGCGGGTCTTCTACTGGACGCGGTTTGATGATCGGTTCGATCCGGGCAACCGGTGGCGAGCCTGAGGCTTTATTCACCGGCGAACGTTTCGCGCCAGAGCCGATAGCTTCGGCTGATGCGCTGCGCGCGTTTAAATCTGACGCAGAGAAGTATGACATCCCTGAATGGATCTGGCCACGTTTCCAAAACTCGCTTGGCGATCAGGCGGTGGCGGCAGCACAGGTATTGCAAAGCCGTGCACCTGTTCATTTGCGCGCGAACCTTGCCAAGACTGATCGCACAGGTGCGATTGCCGCCTTGCACGCTCAAGGGATCAGCGCCGAAGTTCATCCGGCATGCGAAACCGCACTGGAGGTCACTGAAGGTGCAAGAAAAATCGCCCAAAGCCGCGCTTATGCGGATGGCTTGGTTGAGCTTCAGGATGCAGCCAGTCAAGCGGTCGTTGCAGCGTTGGAACTGAAGCCGGGATTGCGCGTTCTGGACTTTTGCGCAGGCGGTGGAGGCAAAGCTCTGGCATTAGCGGCCCATTCGGGTGTTGAGGTCTTTGCGCATGATGTGAATTCCGGTCGTATGCGTGATCTTCCTGCGCGGGCAAAACGGGCAGGTGTGCAGGTCACTTGCTTGCAACCGGAAGAGGTGGGCCAACAGGCTCCCTTTGATATTGTTTTGACGGATGCGCCGTGCTCTGGCAGTGGCTCTTGGCGGCGTGCTCCGGCCGGGAAATGGGCTCTGTCAGAAGAGGGGTTGCGTGCATTGAATGTTCTTCAATTCGACATTCTAAAATCCGCCGCACCACTGGTCGGACCGAAAGGAACTCTGGCCTATGCCACCTGTTCCATGTTGGATGATGAAAACGGCAATGTCGTCGATGCGTATTTGAAAGCGAACTCTGACTGGATTGAGAGTTTTCGAAAATCTTGGCTTGTGACACACGGTGCGGACGGGTTCTTTTCCGCGCACTTGACGCGATAGCGCGTCATTGAATAACAACTTCAGGTAGAAATAACCGCTTCCTTTAAGGGGGCGTTAACCATCTTCGGGCTGAGTATGACAAAGCCTTCTAGCCTGAGTTGTTAATGTCTGATACCGCAGAGATTTTTTCGGAACCCGCCTCGCAAAAAAAAACGCCAGCCTTCACGCGTCTTGTACCGCTTGTTGTTCTGGGTGCATTGTTGAGTATAACGCCTCTGACGGACGTTTTGCCCGCGGCATGGAACACAGGGCTTGTTGTTGCAGGTGTCTCGCTATTGTCTGCCGGTCTCCTGGTAGTTTTGCGCGGATTCATCGCTGACCGATCGACGCGCAATCTGGCCGAGATGATGGCAGTCTTCACCGAACAGGATCTGTGTCCCACTGTGATCGCCAACGCAAATGGTGACGTTCTGAGCGCAAACACGCGGGCAAAGACCCAAATACATGCAGTTCCTGGCACACGCTTACACCATTGCCTGAAATCCAGGTTCGCGAATCCCGCAGCGATCCTGTTGCGTTTGCAATCCATCGCGGAAATTCATGAAAGCGCGCGGGAAGATATCGTGACCGTTGGTTCTACAATCCCAATCGCGGTGTTTAGCGTAAGTCAAGAGATGTTCTGCTGGCGATTCCATCTGGATGAACGGGGGCAATGGGATGACGCCCCGGTTCCAGTGCTGACAGAAGGGCGCAACGGGTCTGTATTGCGTGTGAATGGAGTGGCGGAGGCCATGCTAGGCCAAAAGCCAGAAGTAATGGGAAAGATCTTTCCCAATGACGTTCCGAAACTGGGTGAAATCTCGATGATCCAAACTTCGGACGGGCAGATACCAGTTACGGTGGCCGAGTTGTTCCGCTCGGGCACGGTGCGAGATCTGCTTCTGTTGCCAATGAATGCCGCGGGTCAAACCGGTCCTGATGCGCCTTTCGCCGAATTGCCGGTTCCTGTGATGTGTCTGTCAGCCGAAGGCCAAATTTTGGATGCGAACCGGATGGCGATTAAGCTGATCGGAGAGATCGAGCCGGGCAAGTCAAATGTAGCCGAAATTATGCACGGGCTTGGTTACCCTATCCGTAATTGGTTGACGCGCACTGTGGCGGATGAAGATGCCGTTCCCCGGTCGGAATTCCTACGCCTGACTCGTCAGGACAAAGAAGTCTTCGTCCAGGTCACGCTAAACCGGGTGACATGCGATGGTGGGATTTGTCTGATTGCCGTCCTGAATGATGCGACTGAGCTTAAGACGATGGAAGCTCAGTTTGTGCAGGGTCAGAAGATGCAGGCTGTTGGGCAATTGGCCGGTGGCGTGGCGCATGATTTCAACAATCTTCTGACCGCGATATCGGGGCATTGTGATCTGTTGTTGCTGCGGCACGATCAGAATGATCCAAATTACGGTGACCTCGTTCAGATCAACCAGAACGCCAACCGGGCCGCTGCGTTGGTCAGTCAACTTCTCGCCTTTTCGCGCAAACAGACGCTGCAGCCAGAGGTTCTGGATCTGCGGGACACGATTTCCGACCTGATCCATCTTTTGAACCGTCTGGTGGGAGAGAAAGTGCGGCTGACGCTGAGCCACGATCCAGTGCTCAAACCCGTGAGAGCCGACAAAAGGCAGCTTGAACAGGTGTTTATGAATCTTGTCGTGAATGCACGGGACGCAATGCCCGAAGGCGGCGAGGTGCGCATCGAGACTGAGGTTGTGTCCCTGACCGAACCGTTCAGGCGGGATCGTGCAACAGTTCAACCCGGCGAATACGTCACCGTGAAAGTGATCGACAGTGGCACAGGCATTCCTGCCGACAAGCTGCAAAAAGTTTTTGAGCCGTTCTATACCACCAAGCGCACCGGTGAGGGGACCGGCCTTGGGTTGTCGACGGTCTACGGAATCGTCAAGCAGACAGGCGGGTTCATCTTTGTTGACAGCATTCCAAGCAAAGGAACCGAATTTACCGTGCTTTTGCCGGTCTCAAAAGCTCAGCAAAAGAATGACCGGGACAACGCAAGCCTGCCGGAGCTTCCCACGTCCCGGCAAGGGGAAGGCGTGGTTCTGCTGGTCGAAGATGAGGCTCCGGTCAGAGCGTTCGCCACACGTGCACTGCGATTGAAGGGCTACACCGTACTCGAAGCCGGATCGGCTGAAGAAGCGCTTCACCTTCTTGAGGACGGATCGGTGCATGTGGATGCCTTCGTGACAGACGTGGTTATGCCGGGTTTGGACGGGCCATCTTGGGTGCGCAAGGCGATGGAGACCCGCCCTGATGTGAGGGTAGTATTTATGTCAGGCTATACCGAAGGCGCATTCGGAGATTCAGGTCCCGAGATTGCGAATTCCACATTTTTGCCCAAACCGTTTTCTCTCACGCAATTGACCGAGACGGTTTTTCATCTGCTCAACTGATTACAGTGCCGCGTCGTGGCAGGCGAATTCGGCAGCATGGTGTTTGCGGAACTTCTTTTCTGTATCCGACGACAGCAACAGGTCCCGTACAGGTGAGACGTTTTCGCGCTGCAGGGCGATATCCATGCACAGCCGGTCTTGTAGAAAACTCAGGATTTTGTCCTGGTTTTCGTACTTGAAGACATGCGTTGCACCAAACCCGTTGTTACGTGTTCGAAAAAACTGGCTTTGACTGCCGACATCCGCAAAATCCGGACGAGGATTCTGCATGTATGCTTGTACGAAGTCATCAAAGCTCAGGTTTTGCGTTGAATGCGGATGTCCGATGCGGTCGTCGCGGCCGCGATACTTGTACCAACTGCCCAGCCAGTCGATCGGTTCGCGCACGACGGCCATGATCTCCATCTCAGCGTCATACATTTTTCGAAAAATGTTCTGAAAAAACCTGTCAAAGCGGCGAACAGGTGCGTGTTTTAGCTCGGGTGGGCCGGTGACGACAAGGTCGGCCCGCGCGCTCAGGGCGGTGTGATAGGCTGTGCTGCCTGTTTTTGGAACAGCCAAAAACGCAAGGCGTTCTTTATAGAAAACAAGCATTTATTCGCCCTTCGCCGAGTTATTTGACAGACGCAGATTGTCGTAAACGACTCTTTAATACAATTGCCGAACAGTAAGTATTGTAAGTTTTAGTTGAAATGTTCTCTTTTTGGTCCCATAAGGAACAAGAGGCGAACAAAGCAGTGATTGCCGCCCGATCATGGGTGTGACAAAAGAGAAGGCGACAGGACAATGGCGGATCTTCTGACAATGAGCGACAAGAAAAACGCAGACAAGCAAAAGGCGCTTGATAGCGCGCTGGCGCAAATCGAACGGCAGTTCGGCAAGGGCTCGATCATGAAGCTTGGTGAGGATTCCAAGCAAGACATCGACGCAAGCTCGACCGGATCACTGGGTTTGGATATCGCGCTGGGAATCGGTGGTCTGCCAATGGGCCGGATCGTCGAGATTTACGGTCCCGAAAGTTCGGGCAAAACCACGCTGACACTGCATTGCATAGCTGAACAGCAAAAACGCGGCGGGGTGTGTGCATTCGTGGATGCAGAACACGCGCTGGACCCTCAATATGCCCGCAAACTGGGTGTTGATCTGGATGAGCTTCTGATCTCGCAGCCTGACACAGGTGAACAGGCGCTTGAGATCACCGACACGCTTGTTCGTTCGGGCGCGGTCAACATGGTTGTGGTCGATTCGGTTGCGGCATTGACGCCCAAGTCCGAGTTGGAAGGCGATATGGGTGACAGCAGCGTCGGCGTTCAGGCCCGATTGATGAGCCAGGCAATGCGAAAGCTGACCGGTTCCATTAACCGCTCAAACTGCATGGTGATCTTTATCAACCAAATCCGGATGAAGATCGGCGTGATGTTTGGCAGCCCCGAAACAACGACCGGTGGTAACGCGTTGAAATTCTACAGCTCGGTTCGTCTGGATATCCGGCGGATCGGCGCGATCAAAGATCGCGATGAAGTCGTCGGCAACCAGACGCGTGTGAAAGTTGTTAAGAACAAGGTAGCACCGCCGTTCAAGCAGGTTGAATTCGACATCATGTATGGCGAAGGCATCAGCAAGATGGGTGAGTTGCTGGATCTAGGCGTCAAGGCTGGCGTGGTTGAGAAATCAGGTTCGTGGTTCAGCTATGGAGACGAACGGATCGGGCAGGGGCGTGAGAACGCCAAGCAATACCTGCGTGACAACAGCCGTATTGCGCTGGATATCGAAGACAAAATTCGGGCCGCGCATGGGCTTGAGTTCGACATGCCACCCGGCTCTGCCGAGGAAGACGATATCCTCGAAGCATGACGGATGCGGTCGGGGCTGCATCCCCCCGGCAAGGCAAGGATTGAGATACTGAAGATAAGGCGGCCTTCGTGGCCGCCTTATGTCATTCTGAAAACGTCGCTCTTGTTAAAGGACTTTCCTGTACTTCGAAAAACATGGCTGACTTATCCTTGTGGACTATCCTTGGGGACGGGGATAAACCATTTCAGAACACTGAGATTGCGCGCCGAGAGAGCCTTATGCCCACGCTGAACGATATCCGCTCAACCTTCCTAAATTATTTTGCCAAACAAGGGCATGAAGTTGTCGCATCCAGCCCCCTGGTGCCACGCAATGACCCGACATTGATGTTCGTGAACTCAGGCATGGTGCAATTCAAGAACCTGTTTACCGGCGTTGAGACCCGTGATTACCAGCGCGCCACGACTGCACAAAAATGCGTGCGGGCAGGCGGCAAGCACAATGATCTCGACAACGTTGGCTATACCGCGCGTCACCACACATTCTTCGAGATGCTGGGTAACTTTTCGTTCGGCAATTACTTTAAACACGAAGCAATCCCTTTTGCGTGGGAACTGATCACCAAAGAATTCGGGATCGACAAGAACCGTCTGCTGACTACCGTATATCACACGGATGACGAGGCATTTGAGATCTGGAAAAAGGTCGGCGTGCCCGAAGACCGGATCATCCGTATCGCGACCAGCGACAATTTCTGGCAGATGGGCCCAACCGGTCCCTGCGGTCCGTGTACCGAGATTTTCTATGACCATGGCGATCACATCTGGGGTGGTCCTCCGGGATCACCGGAGGAAGACGGCGATCGGTTCATCGAAATCTGGAACATCGTTTTCATGCAGAACGAGCAGTTCGAAGATGGCTCGATGGTCGAACTCGATATGCAGTCGATCGACACCGGCATGGGGCTGGAACGGATCGGCGCATTGCTGCAGGGCAGCCACGACAACTATGACACCGATCTGTTCAAAACTCTGATCGAGGCTTCGGCAGAAGCGACCGGCGTCGATCCTTATGGTGATCAGAACGTGCATCATCGGGTGATCGCGGACCACCTGCGTTCAACCTCATTCCTGATTGCCGACGGGGTTATGCCGTCAAATGATGGCCGCGGCTACGTGTTGCGCCGGATCATGCGTCGGGCCATGCGTCATGCGCATCTGCTGGGTGCGAAAGACCCGATCATGTACCAACTGGTGCCCAGCTTGGTGCAACTGATGGGCGCGCAATATACCGAATTGGGACAGGCGCAGCCGTTGATCGAAGAAACCCTGCTGCTGGAAGAAACACGCTTCAAGCAAACCCTCGACCGTGGTCTGAAACTGCTGGACGACGAAGTTTCGGGCTTGTCCGAAGGTGCAGCTTTGCCGGGTGAAGCAGCTTTCAAACTATATGACACCTATGGTTTCCCTCTGGATCTTACGCAGGATGCCCTTCGCGAAAAGGGCCGGACCGTGGATACGGACGGTTTCGACGCGGCCATGGCCGAGCAAAAAGCAAAGGCGCGGGCTGCTTGGGCCGGTTCGGGCGAGGCTGCGGATCAGGCGGTGTGGTTCGACGTGCTTGATATTGCCGGGGCTACTGATTTCCTTGGCTATGACACGGAAAAGGCCGAGGGCCAGATTGCCGCTTTGGTGGTCGATGGCGCATTGGTCGACATAATTGAAGAGGGCGGTTCGGGCTGGGTGATAGTGAACCAGACGCCGTTCTACGGCGAGGCTGGTGGTCAGGTTGGTGATACCGGTGAAATCCGGCGCTTGGAACACAGCGGTGACTTGGCAAGGGTCGAGGACACCCGAAAATTCGCTGATGGCAAAGTTTATGCTCATAAGGTGTCCGTCGAACAGGGCGCTCTGTCCAAAGGTGATGCCGTCGAGCTTGAGGTCGACCACGCGCGCCGCACGGCCATTCGCGCCAACCACTCGGCCACGCACCTATTGCATGAAGCGCTGCGCGAGACGCTGGGTGATCACGTGGCACAGCGAGGCTCTCTGAACGCTTCAGATCGTTTGCGGTTTGACTTCAGCCATTCCAAGGCACTGAGCGGTGACGAGATTCGGAAGGTTGAGCGTGATGTGAATGAGTTCATCCGTCAGAACTCGACTGTCGAAACGCGTATCATGACACCGGACGATGCGCGGAAACTGGGCGCCCAGGCGTTGTTTGGTGAGAAATACGGCGACGAAGTACGCGTTGTTTCTATGGGCAAGGCTGCAACCGGTAAGGGCCAGGACGGAGAGACCTGGTCGATTGAGTTGTGTGGCGGCACGCATGTGCGCCAGACCGGTGATATCGGGACCTTTGTGGTACTTGGCGACAGTGCAAGCAGTGCGGGCGTGCGCCGGATTGAAGCGCTGACTGGTGATGAAGCGCTGCGGCATCTGTCACAACAGGATCAGCGTCTGGGTCAGATTGCCTCGGAGCTTAAGGCTCAGCCAGATGACGTTGTCGGTCGCGTCAAAGCGCTGCTCGACGAACGCAAGTCGCTACAGAACGAAGTTGCGCAACTGCGACGTGATCTGGCGATGTCTGGCGGGGCTGGGCAGGGCGGCGGCGGCGAAGCGCGCAACGTGAATGGCGTGTCCTTTCTTGCACAGGCGTTGAACGGTGTGTCCGGCAAGGATTTGCCAGCACTGATTGATGAGCACAAAAATCGGTTGGGGTCCGGAGCCGTTCTGCTGATCGCGGATGCCGGTGGTAAGGCAGCCGTGGCCGCCGGTGTGACCTCTGATCTGACCGATAAGGTCTCGGCCGTTGATCTTGTCCGTGCTGCTGTTGCCGAGCTAGGCGGCAAGGGCGGCGGTGGTCGTCCTGACATGGCGCAAGGCGGCGGCAAGGACGCCTCGAATGCAGATGCGGCGATCAAGGCCGCAGAACAGGTTTTGGGAGGATAAGATGGCTGCACTTTGGATTGCACACGTCACCGTGACGGACGCAGATGCGTATGCGAAATACGCGGAACTCGCAGGTCCCGCGATTGCCAAGCATGGCGGTGCATTTATCGCCAGAGCCGCCCGCTATGTTCAATTGGAAGGGAAAGAGCGTCCGCGCAACGTGGTCGCGAAATTCCCATCCGTCGAGGCCGCGGTCGAGTGCTATAATTCGCCCGAATACCAGCAGGCCCTTGATCACGCGCGCGGTGCGAGTGAGCGTGAATTGGTGGTTGTGGAAATCACAGACTAAAAATAACGCGTCTCTGATCGGCAGATTTCCTGTCGTTAGAAATGGCCCATGGGCGGAAATCAGCCGAACAGTTCACAAGTGAAGTGAACTGTATTGTGGCAATTTTGGACGCCTGTGGAATCTTCGTGATTCCAGCGCCTTAATATGATCCGACGCGAGTTGTTTGATTTATTCCCGCCTAGATTGTGGCGCTTTACTCTCATTTCCAGCGCGAAATGGTCATATTGAGTGACGAATTTCCGCCTTTTTTCCCGTTCACGTTCGCCCCAGATTGTACAAGCGCTACCGTTTACCGTTAGTTGGTTCTAATCGCATACGGTCCCGCTTGTAGGCAATCGTCTTGAGAACAGGGATCGAGGTACAGGCATGAAATCGGTAGATATCGGACTCAAAGCCGCTCTCGGGCGGTTAAAAACACATTCAGGTCGGGCAGTGGGGATTGCCGCATTGGTTTGCGGAGTCACGGTCGCCGGGTCGCAAGTGGACGCAAGCGAAGGCAGCTTCATCCGAACCCTCGCGGCGTCCCCCCCGCCAAGTGGGGCTCAACAATTGTGCCGTCAGTATTCTTGGGCGTGCGCCAGCAAGGCATCAGTACGCATGTCCTCGCAGCAGGAAATGCAGATCATTGAGCGGATCAATCGTCAGGTCAACGCGACGACGCGGGCGGTTACGGATCAGGTGCAGTACCGCACTACCGAACGATGGGCTTTGCCGACAACGCGAGGCGGAGATTGCGAGGATTTTGCCCTTTTGAAGAAAAGGGATCTGATCCGGGCGGGTGTTGATCCAAACAAATTGCTGATCGCGACGGTGTTGGATACGCGCCGGAACGCACATGCAGTTCTTGTCTACCGCTCGGCCAAAGGGGATCTGGTGCTGGACAATCTGACTAATCGGATCAAGCCATGGTCGGCCACGCGGTATTTGTTTCTTCGGATGCAAGATCCGGCGAAGCCCAGCAATTGGGTTGGTGTATACGGAAGAAGCTAGAATTTCGAACTGATCTATCAGTTCACGCATAGCGAAAGGGGCGACACTTTTGTCGCCCCTTTGTTTTTGATCGACGTCGAGACGTTTTCGACGTGATTGATCTCAAAGCCTGCAACGTCAGGCTGCTGTACTGTACGATTTTTGCGTCAGAGGGTTCCGCCGCTGCCATCGGCACCGCCGCCGCCGGCACCTCCGCCGCTGCCATCGCTGCCACCGCCGCCGTCTCCGCCGCCGCTGCCATCGGCACCGCCGCCGCCGTCACCACCGCCACTTCCGTCGCTGCCGCCGCCATCATTGCCGTCGCCATTGCTGCCGCCGTTGCCGTCGCCATCGTTGGAGTTTCCGCCGCCATTGCTGCCGCCGTTTCCGTCACCGCTGTCGGAGTTTCCGCCGCCATTGCTGCCGCCGTTTCCGTCACCACTGCTGGAGTTTCCGCCGCCGTTGCTGCCGCCGTTGCCGTCACCGCTGCCGGAATTGCCGCCATCGTTGCTGCCGCCGTTGCCGTCACCGCTGCCGGAATTACCGCCACCGTTGCTGCCACCGCCGCCGCTACCGCTACCGGAGTCCGCGCCGCCATTGCTGCCGCCGCTGCCATTGCTGCCGCCGCCGTTGCTGCCACCGCCGTTGTTGCCGCCGCCGCCATCGTCGGAACCACCGCCGCCGCCACCGTCATTACCGCCGCCGCCACTGCGGCCGTCGCCGCCATTGTCGCCTTCGCCACCATTTGTCGACGAACCTGAACCGCCCGAGCCGCCACTTCCACCGGTGCTACCTGCAGATGCGCCGCTACGGCTAACCGAGTTGTTGTCATCGTCATCGCGGCTGTTGCGATCGGTTCGAACCGTGGCAGTTGGGATGTCGGTCAAAATGGCCGCGAACAGGGGGCACGTCTGAGACGTGCGGGCCAGGATATCCTCAAAGTCGGCACGGCGCTGAATGTAACGCAGCATCCGCTTGTCGACGACCTTGCAACTACAAAGCGTTTCGGTGGATACAGATTGCCGGGCTGTTTTGACATTGCAAACCTCAGCCGCATGAGCTGTGCTTACTGCCATCAATGGGAATGCCGCGGATAAAAATACAAACGAATATAAACGGGACCTTACGCGCATAGCGCTACTCCTTTAAACTCATTACCAACACCTTTGAATTAAGTAATTGTGCCACAAATTTGACAAAAATACAGTCGAATCTTGCCTCATTTTTCATTGGGTTGTCAGCAAAAATTGCCGAGAAACATGCAACCTATTGGTGAAACTATATGAAAAACAACAAAAAAGCCCGTCGCGAGGACGGGCTTTGTTTTGTTGAATTTTTCCCTTTGGGAAGCAAAAATGTCACATTTATGGTATTGTAGCGCGATAAGAAACAGTTCCCCGGGTCGGATCAGGCCGATTTTGCCATCCGTTTCCGTTCATGCGGATCAAGGAAACGTTTGCGAAGACGAATGGCGTTCGGAGTGACCTCAACCAATTCGTCGTCATCGATATAGGCAATCGCTTCTTCCAGAGAGAACTGGATATGGGGCGTCAATCGTACGGCATCGTCGGATCCGCTGGCGCGTACGTTTGTCAGCTTTTTGCCTTTAAGCGGATTAACCTCAAGGTCGTTGTCGCGTGAGTGTTCGCCGATAACCATGCCCTGATACACGTCAGTCTGCGGGGCGACGAACATCCGTCCGCGTTCTTCCAGGTTCCACAGCGCATAGGCCACGGCTTGACCGTTTTCCATCGAGATCAAAACCCCCGCACGACGACCCGGGATCGGGCCTTTGTGTGCGGCCCAGCCATGGAACACGCGGTTCAGAACACCAGTTCCGCGTGTGTCGGTCAGGAATTCGCCGTGGTATCCAATCAGGCCACGCGAGGGCACGTGGGCGATAATGCGGGTTTTTCCGGCACCCGCCGGTCGCATTTCGGCCAGTTCGCCTTTGCGCGCGCCGGTGATTTTTTCAATAACAGAACCCGAGTATTCATCGTCAACGTCAATGGTGACCTCTTCGATGGGCTCCATGCGCTGACCATCTTCTTCGCGGAACAGAACCTGGGGACGCGAGATGCTGAGCTCGAACCCTTCGCGACGCATGTTCTCGATCAGAACGCCCATCTGCAATTCGCCACGGCCAGCGACCTCAAAAGCCTCGCCACCGGGTGTGTCGGTGATGCGGATGGCGACGTTCGATTCGGCCTCTTTCATCAGGCGGTCGCGGATGACCCGCGACTGAACCTTTTTGCCGTCCCGGCCGGCCAGCGGCGAGTCGTTGATGCCGAAGGTCACGGTGATAGTCGGCGGGTCGATAGGCTGAGCGGGCAGGGCCTCGTCAACCTGCGGCGAGACCAACGAGTCGGCCACAGTCGCCTTGCTCATGCCGGCGATGGTGACAATGTCACCGGCTTCGGCGACATCGATTGGCTGTTGGGCCAATCCGCGGAACGCCAGGATTTTCGAGGCGCGGAAGTTTTCAATCAGTGACCCGTCACGACTCAGCGCTTTCAGGCTGTCGCCTGCCTTCAGTGTTCCGCTTTCCACGCGACCGGTCAGGATACGACCGATGAACGGATCGCTGCCCAGCGTAGTGGCCAGCATGCGGAAAGGTTCGTCCTTCTTGTCGGCCTGCTTTGGGGCAGGGACGTGATCGACAACGAGGTCGAAGAGGGCGGTCAGATCTTTGCGCGGCCCGTCCAACTCCATATCGGCCCAACCGGACCGGCCCGAAGCGTACATTGCTGGGAAATCCAACTGATCGTCGTCGGCGCCCAGGTTGGCGAACAGGTCGAAACATTCATCCAGCGCGCGATCAGGCTCAGCATCGGGTTTGTCGACCTTGTTCAGGACCACGATTGGACGCAGGCCCAGAGCCAAAGCTTTGGACGTCACAAATTTGGTCTGCGGCATCGGACCTTCAGCGGCATCGACTAGCAGGACAACCCCGTCAACCATGCTCAGGATACGCTCAACCTCGCCGCCGAAATCGGCGTGACCGGGGGTGTCGACGATATTGATCCGCGTGCCTTTCCACTCGACCGACGTCGCCTTGGCAAGAATGGTGATGCCGCGCTCACGCTCCAGATCGTTGCTGTCCATGGCGCGTTCCGCCACGGCCTGATTTTCCCGGAATGCACCGGATTGTTTGAGCAGCTCATCCACCAGGGTCGTTTTGCCGTGGTCCACGTGAGCGATGATTGCGATGTTGCGCAGGTCCATGAGAGGTCAGCCTTTGAACGGGAAGTTGCCGCGCGAATAACGCGGTTTGACTGAATAGGCCAGCCCTAACCGGTCGTCAGTGGCCTGCTGTGCTGGAAAACAGGTGAATGACAAGAATTCCGGTCAAAATCATAGCCAGACCGATCACTGCGGGCCAATCCAGACGCTGCCCGAATACGATGTACCCGATGATGGCGATCAGAACGATCCCAAGCCCGGACCAAATGGCGTAAACTATGCCGACAGGCATGTATTTCAGGGTGAGGCCCAGAAGATAGAATGCCACTCCATATCCCACAACTACCAGAACAGAAGGCCAAAACCGGCTGAACTGCTGGCTGGCCTGAAGCGCAGAGGTGCCAATAGTTTCAGCGAGAACTGCCAACAAAAGAATAAAATAAGCTTTGGGCACAGGTGGTCTCGATACAGTTGCAATGTGGGTGGTTGAGCATAAATTCCCGTTTCCCGGCAAGAGAAATCTTGGGCGCGCATCTGGAAAAGTCAGGTGTTTGGTTATCGGGGATGCGTGTCTGACGGGTCAGGATAACCATACTATTTCAAAGAGAAAAATTTTGATAAGAATTTGGTGTTTTTAGTTTTCTTTTATGAGTTTTGAATGACGAAATTTGCGATATCCGTGATCGTTGCTTCGGCATTTATAGTGGCGCTTGGGTGGCTAGCGGGCGGGGGGTCCGTCGACATAAACGCAGCCAGTGGTGTTGAACGGTTTGACAGTAATCAGGTTTAAGTGCCTGCCGGAACGATTGGAAAAGGGGGCTTTGCGCCCCTTTTTCTATTGGCTTAACTGGCAGAATTTTCTGAAAAATATGAGCTGAGTTGGGGCTGCAACCACGACCACAATTCTGGTGCGCCGCGATTGACCAACGTTCCCACGCGCTGTTCGATCTGGGCAAGAGTTACGTTGTAATCCACCCAGGATCCTCCGCCGGTTTCAAGGTTTCCAATCGGGGTCTGAAACCGATCGATTGCTTTGGCAAATCGTGCATCTGTAGACTCGGCGGCCTCGAACTCTTCCCATAGTGCCCGAAAGGCTTGCTGGGGTGCGGTGGGCAGCAGACCAAAAAGCCTGTCAGCAGCGGCCTGTTCTTCAGCCTCTTGCGCGGCGTGGTCCACCTGACCGTGGATGGGGTGATCTCCGGCATCGATCTCAACAATGTCGTGCAGCAGCAACATCTTCAGGACACGTTCCAGAGACACGCCGGGCTGCGCGTATTCTGCCAATACCCAGGCAAACAGCATGATGTGCCAGGAATGCTCGGCCGAGTTTTCAAACCGCTCTCCGGACAACAGGCGTGACGCGCGGTACACGGATTTAAGGCGGTCTGCTTCAGCTAAAAAAGCCAGCCGCTCGGAAAACGCAGATTCGGACGCTGGTTCCTTGTTCAGCAGTGCGCTGGCTAAGCTGTGCGCTTCGGGGAATTCCTGCGCCAGATATGCAGCGCGACCAGTGCTGAGGTTCTCTCGGACAACCTCGGCATGGTCAGGGTTGGGAGTTGGTGCGCACATAACTTGAAACAGCGGTTGGCACCGGTCGAGGTATTTGGCGAATTTGGCGTCTGGTGTCGTGTCGGCCTCGAATTCTTCCCAGAGGCCACGAAAAACGATTGTCTGGTCGTCTGGCAAAAGCCCGAACAATTTATCCGCAGCGGCGCGCTCGGCCTGCTCAACTGCGCTCCAATCGGTGTCCAAATGAATGGGGTGATCGCCCACGATGATTTCAACCAGATCGTGCAACAGCAGCATGCGTATGACACGGTTGATGTCCACATCGTCGCCCGCCAGCGGCGCCATCGTCAGCGCCCATAGTGCTAGGTGCCAACTGTGTTCGGCCGCGTTTTCGGGACGCGACTGATCCAATAGCGCATTGGCACGATCGACTGATTTCAGCCTGTCCGCGCATTTCAGGAATTCAAGTTGCGCGGACAGTCTTTCAGTCATTTCTTTTCAATCGCTTTTACTTGGGATCGGTGTTTGGTCAGCCTGTCGATGACAAACTTGCGGGCCTTGCGCTCTGCCATTCGCACGCGAATCTCAGTCAGGAACGCTTCTTCCAGAGTCTGTGAGGACGCGCCTAAAAGCTCACCCACTTCGACAAAGAAGCGATCGTTGCCGGTTTCGTCCATCACTTTCATCGTGTCCTCGGCCAACTTAGCCGCGAGGTTACTGATGGTGTCGGACATTAGCGCGTGTTCTCAGTCAGGCGGCGCTTCACATAGTCGCTGACATCAGTGATCAACGTATCCATGTGACGGTCCTGAAAGAAGTGATCGGCGCCATCAACCTCATTATGAGTGATGGTGATACCCTTCTGTTCGTGCAGTTTGTTGACCAGCGACGTGGTGTCAGCCGGCGGCGCAACACGGTCGGCCGAGCCATTGATGATCAGACCGGATGAAGGGCAGGGTGCCAGGAACGAGAAATCGTACATATTGGCGGGGGGTGACACGCTAATAAAGCCCGTGATTTCCGGGCGTCGCATCAAAAGCTGCATTCCGATCCATGCACCAAAGGAAAAGCCGGCAACCCAGCAGTGCTTGGAGTTGTTGTTCATCGACTGCAGGTAGTCTAGCGCCGACGCGGCATCGCTCAGCTCACCTACGCCTTGATCGTATTCGCCCTGGCTGCGGCCAACGCCGCGGAAATTAAAGCGCAACACAGTGAAGCCCATGTTGTAAAACGCGTAGTGCAGGTTATAGACCACCTTGTTGTTCATGGTCCCGCCAAACTGAGGATGCGGGTGCAGCACGATGGCGATCGGTGCGTCTTTTTCCTTTTGCGGGTGGTAGCGGCCTTCCAGGCGGCCTTCGGGTCCGGGAAAAATCACCTCGGGCATGTGTGCTTTGGTCCTGTCTTTTTCTTCCTGATGCCATGATATACTTGACGGTATTCGTAAGGCACTTTAGAACGGTTCTAATTGTGATGCTATGCGCAAGGCGCTGCTTGTCGGAGATACGCACTGGCGGCGGCGGCGTCAATGTTTTCGCGTATAACCTGCCATGAGGGAAAGACAATGAAGCTTTCGACAAAGGGTCGTTACGCGATGGTCGCACTGGCTGATATTGCTCTACAGCCCTCAGATCGACTGGTAACGCTAGGTGAAATTTCCGAACGTCAGGATATTTCACTTCCTTATCTTGAACAGCTTTTCGTCAAGCTACGTCGTGCCGAATTGGTTGCGTCCGTGCGTGGACCAGGGGGCGGGTATCGTCTGGCGCGGCCTGCTTCCGAGATTCGGGTGGTCGAAATTCTGGCGGCGGTAGATGAAACCGTTGATGCGCTGCAGAAAGGTGCAGGGGCGTCTGGGGCATCGTCGGGGAGCCGGGCGCAGTCTTTGACCAACCGCCTGTGGGAAGGGCTTAGCGCGCATGTCTACGTGTTTTTGCACCAGACGCGTTTGTCTGATGTTATCAAAAACGATTTGGCCCCGTGCCCAGCAGTTCCCAGCCTGTTTTCTGTTGTTGATGAGTGACCCGATGCCGTTTGCATTTGGGATCGTTTGCCCGTTTCGCATCATAGAAAAGATGTATCCATGAATCGTGTTTATCTGGATCATAATGCAACAACACCGCTGCGCCCCGAGGCGCGCGACGCCATGTTGGCGGCGATGGATCTGTGCGGGAACCCGTCCTCCGTTCACGCCGAAGGCCGCGCGGCAAAAGCTCTGATCGAACGCGCCAGGGCGCAGGTTGCAACCGCATTTGGGGCTGATGGCGCGGACGTTGTATTCACATCTGGCTCGACCGAAGGGGCCGCGCTGACGCTTGCCAATCGTGAATTGCATGGATCGGCGATTGAGCATGATGCGATCAGGTCGTGGATCACCGAAGACTTACCCGCGTCGCAATCCGGTCAGGTGGATGTGTTAAACCCCGAGAAGTCGACCCTGCAGCTTGCGAATTCCGAGACGGGGATTGTCCAGTCGCTACCCAACGGGTTGGCCGTGACTGACGCGACCCAGGCGTTTGGAAAATTGCCGGTTGCTTTTAACTGGCTCGGCGCCCGGATGGCATTGATTTCAGCCCATAAACTGGGTGGTCCCAAAGGGATTGGTGCTGTTGTAATGAAACGCGGCACAGAATTGCCTTCCATGATCAAAGGTGGTGGGCAAGAGATGGGCCGACGCTCAGGCACTGAAAATGTGGTTGGAATCGCAGGGTTCGGGGCGGCAGCTGAAGCTGCTTCGCGGGATCTGTCCAACGGCGTCTGGGAACAGATCCGTGAATTTAGAAATATTCTAGAAAATGCCCTTGAGGCTGGTTCTAAATCTACTATTTTTGTCGGGAAAGGTCAGGATCGTCTGCCAAATACCTCGTGTTTCGCGACACCCGGTTGGAGGGGTGAAACACAGGTCATGCAGATGGATTTGGCGGGTTTTGCGGTCAGCGCAGGCTCTGCCTGTTCCAGCGGCAAGGTCCGGGCCAGCGCGGTGTTGACCGCAATGGGTTTTGAAGAGGTTACAGCAGCCAGCGCGATCCGCGTATCTCTGGGACCTTTGACTACTGAAGAGAACGTGCTGCGTTTCGCCGAGACGTGGCTTGAAAAAGAAAAGAAGCATCGCGCGCGCGCCGCGTGATCTGACGGAGGGTGTCAAATGGCCGCTTTGGACCAGACCCAGGTAAAAGAAGGTGTCGATCAGGAAACCGTGGACGCGGTACGTGAGGTCGGAACTTACAAATACGGTTGGGATACCGATATCGAGATGGAATACGCGCCCAAGGGCGTGAACCCGGATATCGTCCGGCTAATCTCGGAAAAGAATGAAGAGCCCGAGTGGATGACCGAATGGCGTCTGGCCGCGTTCGAACGCTGGACCAAGATGGACGAACCGAACTGGGCCATGGTTTCCTATCCTAAGATCGACTTTCAGGATCAGTATTACTATGCCCGTCCCAAGTCGATGGAGGAAAAGCCCAAGTCGTTGGACGAGGTAGACCCCAAGCTGTTGGCCACGTACGAAAAGCTGGGTATCCCGCTGAAAGAACAGATGATTCTGGCTGGCGTTGAAGGAGCCGAAGATATGCCGGCCGAGGGTCGCAAGGTCGCCGTGGACGCGGTGTTTGACTCGGTTTCTGTTGGTACGACATTCCAGGACGAGTTGGCGAAACACGGTGTGATCTTCTGTTCGATCTCCGAGGCGATCCGTGAACATCCCGAACTGGTCAAAAAGTACCTCGGCACCGTCGTTCCTGTGTCCGACAACTTCTACGCCACGTTGAACTCGGCCGTATTCTCGGACGGTTCGTTTGTTTACATCCCGCCGGGTGTTCGCTGCCCGATGGAGTTGAGCACCTATTTCCGCATCAACGCAGAAAACACGGGTCAGTTCGAACGCACACTGATCATTGCCGATAAAGGTAGCTACGTCAGCTACTTGGAGGGCTGTACTGCACCACAGCGAGACACAGCCCAATTGCACGCAGCGGTCGTCGAGATCATCATCGAGGAAGATGCCGAGGTGAAATACTCGACCGTTCAGAACTGGTTCCCCGGGGATGAAAACGGCAAAGGCGGCATCTACAACTTCGTGACCAAGCGCGCGGATTGCCGGGGCGACCGTTCCAAAGTGATGTGGACACAGGTGGAAACCGGTTCGGCCGTGACCTGGAAGTATCCGTCCTGCATCCTGCGCGGTGACGAAAGCCAGGGCGAGTTCTATTCGATCGCGATTGCCAACAACTATCAACAGGCCGACACCGGCACCAAGATGGTACACTTGGGCAAAAACACCAAATCGCGCATCGTGTCCAAGGGGATCAGCGCTGGCAAGGCCCAAAACACTTATCGCGGTCTTGTATCGATGCATCCTAAGGCCAAGGACAGCCGCAATTATACCCAATGCGACAGCTTGCTGATCGGCGACAAATGCGGCGCACACACGGTGCCGTATATCGAGGTCCGCAACAATTCTTCACGCGTTGAACACGAGGCGACGACATCCAAGGTGGATGACGATCAGCTGTTCTACTGCCGCCAGCGCGGCATGGACGAGGAAGAAGCCGTCGCGTTGGTTGTCAACGGATTCTGTAAGGACGTCCTGCAGGCGCTGCCGATGGAATTCGCTATGGAGGCGCAACAGTTGGTGGCGATCTCGTTGGAAGGCTCGGTCGGGTAAATCTCGTTTGATGTGTAGTCGCTAAGGATGCGTCGAAGTGCCAAAGTACTTTGATATCGACAGGACGAAGTACCTGATTGACATGATCTGCCCGGGTCGATTGACCCGAGTTGTCGATATAGGTGCAAATCCGCTTGATGAATCCCCCTATTACAGACTTAGGGATGCTGGCTTGTGCGAGGTCTGGGGCTTTGAGCCTCAGCCCGACGCATATGCGAAGCTGGTTGAAGCGGCAGGTCCACGAGAACACTATCTGCCTTATGCCGTTGGGCAGGGTGGGGAACAAACGCTAAATGTTTATCGCAGCGGCGGTTTTACCTCATTCTACAGCCCCAACCCGGATTGGTTGGCAACGATCGGAAACTGGAACAGAAAGCTTCGGCTGCGTCAGCAATTAGAGTTGGTTAGCCATCGGCTTGACGACATTGATGACCTGCCTGAATTCGATCTGCTTAAAATCGACGTCCAAGGGGCAGAAACCCAGATCTTCGAGGGTGGCGGCAAACATCTGAGTGAGGCCTGTGCGATCATCACTGAGGTTGCGGCGGTCCCGATCTACGAAGATCAGCCGCTGTTGAATGCCCAAATGGATGTGCTGGGTGGTTACGGATATTCGCTGCACAAGTTTCTGACGTTTATTCCAAGGCCGCTGCGCGGATGTGAACTTTCACTGCGACTACGCCCGCGGTTTCACGCAAACCAGTTGACCGATGGCGATGCCGTTTTCATTCGGAATTTGATGAAAATGAAAGAATTGGGCAGCGAAAAAGTAAAGCAACTTGCCATTCTGGCGGATTCTGTTTTCGAAAGTTTTGACATCACGACTCTTGCCCTCTCGGTTCTTGAAAACCGTGGCGAGATATCAATGGAAGCAGCAAATGGTTATGTGGACCGTTTGCATAAAACAACTTAAAATGGCGGGCGTCCTTTCACGGACGCAGAAAGAGAAAAAATGCTGGAAATCAAAAACCTGCACGTGAAGCTTGAGGAAGAAGAAAAGCAAATCCTCAAAGGTGTCGATCTGACGGTTGAGGCCGGAAAAGTGCACGCAATCATGGGTCCGAACGGGTCTGGCAAATCGACACTCAGCTACGTGTTGTCGGGCCGCGATGGGTACGAGGTAACCGAAGGATCCGCCACACTAGACGGCGAGGACCTGCTGGAAATGGAGCCGGAAGAACGCGCTGCTGCGGGCGTCTTTCTGGCATTCCAGTACCCGGTTGAGATTCCGGGTGTTGGCAACATGACCTTCCTGCGCACGGCCGTGAACGCTCAGCGCAAGGCGCGCGGCGAAGACGAATTGTCTGCTGCCGACTTCCTGAAAGAAGTGCGCGCCAAGGCAAAGTCGCTGAAGATCGACGCGGATATGCTCAAACGTCCGGTAAACGTTGGTTTCTCGGGTGGTGAGAAGAAGCGGAACGAAATCCTTCAAATGGCGATGCTGGAACCCAAGATGTGCATCCTTGACGAAACGGATTCGGGTCTGGACGTCGACGCGATGAAACTGGTGGCCGAAGGCGTCAACGCGCTGCGCGACGAAGGGCGTGGTTTCCTGGTTATCACCCACTATCAGCGTCTGCTGGACCACATCAAACCGGACGTCGTGCACATCATGGCAGACGGTCGTATCGTCAAAACCGGCGGACCCGAATTGGCGCTGGAAGTCGAAAACAATGGTTATGCCGACATTCTGGCCGAGGTGAACTGATGGCTTTGCCCGAAGTAAAACAAACCGCGACCGAGGCGCGGCTGGCCACGTTGACCATGCCCGATGCCGGATGCACCCGTGCCGCGCGCGAGGACGCATTGGCTCGCGTATTGGAAATGGGTCTGCCCGGACGGCGTGACGAGTATTGGAAATACACGCGTCCTGACACCCTGATTTCGCCTGAGGCACCTCGTGCCGCGCTGTTCAAATCAGATGAACCATTGCTGTTTGGCAATCTGGATCGGTTGAAAATCGTTTTTATCGATGGCGTGTTCAGCGCTGAAGATTCAGATGATCTGGAGCTTGAAGGTGTCAGTATCGATCGGATTGAGGATATCTGCTGCAAAGATATCCATTGGGCCAAGGAATTGTACGGCGTTCTTGAGGCGCGCGGGCAATCCCCGGTACAGCGGCCTTTGGCGGCTTTGAATACAGCTTTTGCTGCGGACGGCGTCGCAATCCATGTGACCGGTAAGCCGTCGAAGCCGATCAGCCTGATTTATCGCCATGCGTCCGAAACCTCTGACGCGATGCTGCACCACATCATCCGAGTCGAAAGCGGGGCCGAGGTGACGATCCTTGAAAACGGTCCGGCGGCGTCGCGCTTTAATAAGTGCATGGAAATCGACATCGCCGATGGCGGTTCGCTGCATCACGTTCGCGCGCAGGGCAGGGACCACGAACGCCGTGCCGCGACACACATGTTCACGCGTCTGGGGCAGGAATCTGTCTATAAGTCCTTTACCTTGACCGTGAATGGCATTCTGACGCGCAACGAACAGGTGGTCGAGCTGACTGGCGACGATGCAATTGCTCATGTGGCAGGTGCGTGTGTTGGCGATGGTGATTTCCACCATGATGACACGGTTTTTGTCACGCATGACGCTGTAAACTGTGAAAGCCGCCAAGTCTTTAAGAAAGTCTTGCGCAACGGTGCGACCGGCGTTTTTCAGGGTAAGATCCTGGTCAAAGAAGGCGCACAGAAGACAGACGGTTATCAGATCAGCCAATCCTTGCTGCTGGATGATGACAGTCAGTTCCTCGCCAAACCCGAGCTCGAGATCTACGCGGACGATGTTGCGTGTTCGCACGGCTCGACCTCGGGCGCAATTGACGAGACCGCGCTGTTTTACCTTCGCTCCCGCGGAGTATCCGTTAAAGACGCCACCAACATGCTGACACTGGCATTCCTGGCCGAAGCCGTTGATGAGATCGAGGATGAGTCATTGGCCGAGGCCATCGTGAACCGCCTAGAAGGCTGGTTGTCGCGGCATATCTGATGCCTTTGACTTCGGATATCGTGGCCACCTATCGGGGGCCGGGACGGGTCGTGCGGCGGCTTCTTGATCTTGGCCCGCGCGAGGACAGGGCACTGATGTTTGTCATGGCGTTCTGCGTTGTGGCTTTCATCGCCCAGTTGCCCGGCCTTGCGCGGCGCGCGCATCTCGAAGGGCTGGAGCTGGATATGCTGATGGGCGGTGCCTTGATGGGAACCGTTATAATTTTGCCGCTGGTTTTCTACCTTCTTGCGTTTGTTTCATATGGCGCTGCCCGACTGGTCGGCGGTCATGGGACGTCTTATGGCGCAAGACTGGCGCTGTTTTGGGCGCTTGTGGCGTCAACCCCTCTGGTTTTGTTGAATGGATTGGTCGCTGGTTTAATCGGATCCGGTCCGGCGCTGACAGTCGTTGGAATTGTCTGGTTCGGAGTGTTTCTCTGGTTCTGGCTGGCGGGTCTCAGTCAAGCACAAAGGCGGCAAGAATGAACCCCGTTGGCTTTGTCGATCTTGCGATGTTGACCCTGACAAACCCTGCGCAGGCAGCTAGACGCCTTTTGGACATGCGCCCGGGGCGCGAGGTTTTGTGGCTGGCTTTCTCTCTTGCAGTAGTGCTGCAAGGCCTTGTGCAACTGGGTATTGTTCATTTTGTTCCGATCCCCGCTGGTGAATCGGCACCGCCACCTACGCCTGCGCTACTGGGGCTGCTTCAAACAGCCGGCACTATGCTGCTCAGTGTTGGGGCTTTTCTGTTCGTGGGGCGGTTTCTGGGCGGTCGCGCATCATTCGATGACATCCTGACGCTGACGATCTGGCTGCAATACCTGCAGATTGCAGCGATGGTGGTCACTCTGGTCATCACTATCTTTCTGCCGTTTTTACTGCTCATGTTTATTTTGGCTACGGCAGTGATTAGCCTTTACGTAACGCTACATTTCCTGAATGAAGCGCATCAGTTCGGTTCGCTTGCAAAATCCTTCGGGGTTATTGTGCTGTCCATTTTGATCGCAGTTCCATTTGTCCTCGCACTAACGCCCGGTGGCCCCGTATAGGAAACAATAAGACCATGTATGACGTGCAGAAAATACGCTCGGACTTTCCGATCCTGTCGCGGGATGTGAACGGCAAGCCGCTGACTTATCTGGACAACGGCGCATCGGCGCAAAAACCGAAAGTCGTTATTGACGCCGTTACACGGGCTTATTCCGAAGAATACGCGAACGTTCACCGTGGCCTGCATTATCTGTCCAATCTGGCGACTGAGAAGTACGAATCCGTACGCGGAACAATCGCCCGCTTTCTGGGTGCGGCGGATGAGAATGAGATCGTCCTAAACTCTGGCACGACCGAGGGGATTAATCTGGTCGCTTACGGTTGGGCCATGCCGCGCCTGCAGGCCGGGGATGAAATCGTGCTGAGTGTGATGGAACACCACGCCAACATCGTGCCTTGGCATTTCCTGCGCGAACGTCAGGGCGTTGTCCTGAAATGGGTCGATGTGGACGCCGACGGCGGGCTGGATCCGCAAGCCGTGATCGACGCGATTGGTCCCAAAACCAAACTGGTTGCCGTAACCCAATGCTCGAATGTTCTGGGCACCGTGGTCGATGTCAAAGCAATCACGCAAGGCGCTCATGAAAAAGGCGTTCCGGTTCTGGTCGATGGCAGCCAGGGGGCCGTACATATGCCGGTGAACGTTCAGGATATCGGTTGCGACTTCTATGCCATTACTGGCCACAAGTTGTATGGCCCGTCCGGGTCTGGTGCGATTTACATCAAATCAGAACGCATGGCCGAGATGCGCCCCTTTATCGGTGGCGGCGACATGATCAAAGAGGTCAGCAAAGATCAGGTGATCTACAACGATCCGCCAATGAAGTTCGAGGCCGGAACACCCGGAATTGTCCAGACAATCGGTTTGGGTGTTGCACTGGATTACATGATGGATCTGGGGATGAAAAACATCGCCGCCCATGAAGCCGGGCTGCGCGACTATGCGATGCAGAAACTGACGGGTCTGAACTGGCTGCAGGTTCAGGGCACCCGTCCTGACAAGGCGGCAATTTTCAGCTTCACGATGGAAGGGGC
Organism: Ruegeria sp. BI12; assembly: GCF_056537985.1. Classification (NCBI taxonomy): domain Bacteria; kingdom Pseudomonadati; phylum Pseudomonadota; class Alphaproteobacteria; order Rhodobacterales; family Roseobacteraceae; genus Ruegeria; species Ruegeria sp. BI12. The sequence goes on from NZ_JBQFSL010000001.1 coordinate 1,365,342, forward strand.
AGGGCACGCGCATGATGTCTCGACCATTTTGGACAAGAAAGGCGTGGCCGTCCGAGCCGGTCATCACTGCGCCGGCCCGTTGATGGATTTCTACGGTGTTACCGCGACTTGTCGTGCAAGCTTTGGTTTGTACAACACCACGGATGAGGTGGACATTCTCATCGACGCTTTGGAATTGGCACACGATTTGTTTGCATGAAACCTGTCCGTTCCGGGTGGATTTGCAGTTGCGCCCGGATCGGAACAAGGTTAGCTAACAGCTCAGGCACCTGTAGCTCAGCTGGATAGAGCGCTGCCCTCCGAAGGCAGAGGCCAGAGGTTCGAATCCTCTCAGGTGCGCCACTTCTAAACAGTTTTGGTTCGGGCCCTCTTCAGGGATTATACCTTTTTCCGACGGCTGTTTTTGCGACGATGTAGAAACCTGAACAGACCACAGGTCGCTGACGAAAGTACTTATACAAGCACCAACAACAGATAAGCTGCAAATGCCACCACTATGGAAAACAAAACCACGGGCGGCAACCTATCGGTATCCTTGAGTTCGTGCTGAAACGAACCTGCGTAGTAAGCCAGATAAAGCGCGGCAACCAGCAGGAACAAAGCTATTATGTTAGCGACAATTGAGATCATTACACTTTTCCCTATTGCCGCAATATGACTCCTTTCATGTAAAAAAGCTCTTCATAAATCGCGGAGATTTTTATCATTTTAAAATAAATGGATGAGAGTAGGGCACCAGTTCACCGAAGATGGAGTTTTGGACCCGCAGGAAGCCACTTCTTGGAGCAATGGCCGGACTTAACGGCACGGCGTTTCGTGATCCCATTTTCGAGAAAAGCGCTTACCGCTGACGTCCAAAAACAAAGAGCGCCCAAGGGCGCTCGTCGTTGAAAAACAGTTGGGTGTGCTTTAGCCGCCCCAGCTGCGAACTTCTCCGCAATCCATGTGGACGAAGTTCGAACGGTGGTACTTACCGACACCACCAGCACGGCAGGAAATGGCCGCTTTGGCCATCTGAGAAACGGAACGCGAGGACAGGCGCAAGTCAGCAGCCTGGCCTTTCATATGCAGCGAATTCTTAGCCACACGGCGCGAGCGCGACCGCAACATTGCATTGGTTTGGGGAGAACGGTAGCCGGACAAAAGCGTGTAGGGTTCGTTCACGTCCAGCAGGTTGTGAGAGGCTGCCATGATGTCGATGGTTCGCAGGTCCATGGACTTTGACTGGTCAGTGCGCCAGTCGCGCATGAAGTGGTTCACTTCTTTGACAGCGTCCTTGATGTACTTTCCATCGACCCAATATATCATATCAAGCCGTTCGCCTGTGCGGCCTGAATACATACGAATGCGACGGATATCACCGCTGCCGCGTAAAAATCCTGCTGCGTTGGAATAGGTCGGTGCTGCTACGACTGCGGTTGCCGCAAATGCGCCCAATAGGGCACGCCGGGTCAAGCCCGATGTACTGCTCGTGGTCATTTGGTTTCGTCCCGTACTGTTCCTGCCTGCACACGATGTTACGCGCGCGGTATTAATTTTTTCCCATCCCAGATGCGGGATTTATGACACAGTCAGAAAGGCCAGCCAAGAAATCTTTCACATTCATCTTTTCAAGGGGGAATTTTCGGCAGTTTTTTGCGCAGGTGATGCAATTTGGTATAATATTGAGGCAATTAGGCATTGGCGCAACGCAGCCGATGCAAACGCGCATCAGGCACGAATGGATGCGTCGAATTGATGTATTTGTGAATGGACAAAACGTCCAGCCGAAAACCATATTCGTCCGGAACGCGCCTCAGAACGCGCAACGTATTGAATAACTAAGGTCATCCCATGCGAGCACTTTATCGGTTGCCTAAAAGTCTTTTCTTCGCCGCTTGCATCTCGGCGTCAGCCTCTTTGGCAGGCGCTCAGTCGGCGCCCGGAACAGCATTTCAAATGGCTGTTGCCGAGTTTGCGCCCGTTGGGTCGGGTCTTGCCGAATTTTACCGGACCAACGCGTTTGCCCCGATATGGGTCGGCGACACGCCCGAACATGAAGCGCGCCGGACAAGGTTGATCAAAGCACTGTCTTCCACAAACTTGCATGGCCTGCCCGAAGGGGCCTATGACGTTCAGTCTATCCTTTCACAAATGCAGGACGCCACATCGCTGCGGGATTTGGGTGCCGTTGAAATCGCTCTCAGCAAGGCATTTGTCAGCTACGCAAATGATCTATACTCGGGTGCTTTGCGCCCGGCGCAGATTGACGATGGGCTGGTCCGTAAAGTCTCGCGCAAGTCTGCCAACGATCATTTGGAGGGGCTGCTTGCCTCAGAAGGTGACGCATATTTCGATCAGCTAGCACCGCAGTCCACTCAATACCGTGCATTGATGAAGCAGAAAATCGCGTTGGAAGCTTTGGTCAACCAAGGTGGTTGGGGCGCTGGCGTACCAGCGGATAAGTTGGAATACGGAGATACCGGAGCCAATGTAATCAAGCTGCGTAACCGTCTGATTGCAATGGGGTATCTAAAACCAACGGCCAGCCCTGAATTCGATGATGCGATGCTTGCTGCCGTCAAGGATTTTCAACATTCGCATGGCCTTGCCCCCGACGGTGTCGCTGGTCAGGGCACCATCGCCGAGCTTAATCGCACTGCGTCCGAGCGTTTAAAGGCTGTATATGTTGCGCTCGAACGCGAGCGCTGGCTGCCGCGCGAACGGGGCGAGCGTCATATTCTGGTAAACCAGGCGGACTTTTCAGCGAAGATCGTAGACGATGGACGCGTTACCTTTGAAACCCGCGCCGTTATTGGCAAAAACGTGCATGACCGCCGAAGCCCCGAATTCTCGGACGAGATGGAGCATATGGTCATTAACCCAAGTTGGTATGTGCCGCGCTCGATCATTACCAAGGAATATCTGCCAAAACTTCAGTCAAACCCGAATGCGGTCGGCCATATTCAGATCACCGATCGCAGTGGTCGTCTTGTGAACCGGGGTGCCGTTGACTTCACCCAATTCAATACAAAGAACTTCCCGTTTGCAATGCGCCAACCCCCCAGCAAAAGCAACGCGCTGGGGTTAGTGAAGTTCATGTTCCCCAACAAGCACAACATCTATCTGCATGATACGCCTCAGAAATCTCTGTTTGCGCGTGAGTCGCGGGCTTTCTCGCATGGATGCATTCGCTTGGCGCAACCTTTTGAGTTCGCCTATGCGCTTTTGGCCAAGCAGGAAGAAAACCCAAAGGCGTTCTTCCAGCGGATACTGGCGACAGGAAAAGAAACAACTGTCCAGCTTGAACAGCATGTTCCGGTGCACCTGATATATCGTACGGCCTATATTGGCCCGAAAGGTGAAGTCCAGTATCGCCGCGATGTCTATGACCGGGATCGGAAAATCTGGGAGGCCTTGCAGAAAGCAGGGGTGGCCCTGCCGGACGTTCAAGGGTAATCACCGGGGGCAGGTCCTTAATCCGGGAAGCCCGTCATGCAGTACACAATTCAGCAAATCGCCGAAGCCTTGGGCGCGGAAAGTCAGGGCGATCTTAGCGTCGCCATTGAGCGTGCTGCAGAGCCGGCTGATGCCGGACCGTCTGATTTGGCAATGGCAATGTCGCCGAAATACGCAGAGGCGCTCAGCACGGGAGCAGCACGTGCTGCTGTTCTGTGGGAGGGTGCGGATTGGCAAGCCTTAGGGCTTAAAGCCGCTATTTTCGTGCCGCGCCCACGCATGGCGATGGCTGGGATCACGGCGATGCTGGATCGCGGGCAGGGGGTGGAACATGGCATTCACCCCTCGGCTGTCATCGATCCGACGGCCGAAATTGGTGAAAATGCCTCGATCGGTCCTCTCGCAGTCATTGGCGCACGTGTGCGCATCGGTAGAGGCGTGGTCATAGGGCCCCATTGCGTGATCGGGATGGATGCCGTTCTGGGTGACGATGCAGTGCTGCGCGAAATGGTCAGTATCGGCGCCCGCGCAAAAATCGGTAACCGTTTCATCGCGCAACCCGGTGCACGTATCGGCGGTGATGGGTTCAGCTTTGTGACACCCGAAGTGTCTGGTGCTGAAAACGCGCGCAAGACTATGGGTGATCAGGGCGAACTTCGCGCCCAAAGCTGGATGCGTATTCATTCTCTGGGTGCCGTTGAGATTGGTGACGATGTCGAAGTTGGTGCAAATTGCACCGTCGACAATGGGACCATCAGGAATACACGCATCGGCGACGGCTCAAAGCTAGATAACTTGGTTCACGTTGGACACAACACACGCGTCGGGCGGGATTGCCTGCTGTGCGGACAAACCGGAGTGTCCGGATCGGTTGAGATCGGCAATAACGTTGTGCTGGGTGGTCAGACCGGAGTAGTAGACAACATCTTTATCGGAGATGGAGTGATTGCCGGCGGAGGCACAAAAATTCTGTCCAACGTGCCCAAAGGACGTGTGATTATGGGTTATCCGGGGATAAAAATGGAAACGCATACAGAGATTTACAAAGCACAACGCCGTCTGCCTCGATTGGCACGTGACGTTGAGGCGTTGAAAAAGGCTGTTTCCAAACAGCCTCCAAGTGATTAAATCAACCTCAAGATAATAATCAGAGGATCGACATGAGCATCAGCGACCGCGTCATCGCAATCATTGCAGAGCAGGCCGTGCTGGAGCCGTCGGATGTGACACCCGAAAGCACGCTCGAAGATCTTGGCATCGATAGCCTTGGTCTGGTCGAAAGTATTTTCGCCATTGAGGAAGAGTTCGACATCTCGATTCCGTTCAATGCCAATGAGCCGACAGCCAGCGACTTTGATATCTCAAATGTTGCGGCCATCATCACCGGTATCGAAAAGCTGGTGTCGGAAAAGGTCTGACGTAATCCTATGAAACGAGTCGTTATCACCGGGGCCGGTACAATCAATTCGTTGGGCCATTCGGTGCCCGACACGTTAGAGGCTATGCGAGAAGGGCGCTGCGGGATTTCTGCCCTCGAATTTCGAGATGTGGAAAGGCTTGCAATCCAAATAGGTGGTCAGGTCCGCGGGTTCGAAGCCGAGGGTCGCTTTAACCGCCAGCAAATGACTTTGTATGACCGGTTCACCCAATTCACTTTGACGGCTGCGAAAGAGGCGATCGATCAATCCGGGATCGAGTTTCACGGTGATCTTGCCGCCCGTTCCGGCGTTGTTCTGGGTACGGCTGGCGGCGGCGTTTCGACTTGGGATGACAATTACCGTTCCGTTTATGAGGATGGTAAAAACCGGGTACACCCGTTTGTTGTTCCTAAATTGATGAACAACGCTGCAGCAAGCCACGTTTCGATGGAACATAACCTGAAGGGCCCCAGCTTTACGGTTTCGACGGCCTGTGCCTCATCGAACCACGCTATGGCGCTGGCCTTTCAAATGGTGCGCAGTGGCGCAGCTCCGGCGATGCTGACCGGTGGGTCGGAATCGATGTTGTGCTTTGGGGGGGTTAAAGCCTGGGAAGGGCTGCGGGTTATGTCCAAGGACGCATGCCGCCCGTTCAGCGCGAATCGCAACGGCATGGTGCAGGGTGAAGGCGCAGGCGTCTTTGTGTTCGAAGAATACGAACATGCCCATGCTCGCGGGGCCGATATCTTGTGTGAGGTTGTCGGTTTTGCGATGTCTTCAGATGCCTCGGATATCGTCATGCCAAGCAAGCAAGGCGCGGCGCGTGCCATGTCGGGAGCGCTGGCGGATGCACGTCTAAACGCGGACAGTGTCGGATATATCAACGCACATGGCACTGGGACTGCGGCCAATGACAAGACCGAATGCGCCGCCGTAGCTGATGTTTTTGGCCCTCATGCAGACGAGCTGATGATCTCGTCGACTAAGTCGATGCATGGCCACTTGATCGGCGGCACCGGCGCTGTTGAGATGTTGGCCTGTATAATGGCGCTGCGGGACGGCGTGATCGCTCCGACCATCGGATATGAAGAACCCGACCCCGAATGTGCGTTGGACGTTGTCCCGAACGAAGCCCGCGAAGCAAAGGTGGACGTAGCGCTGAGCAACGCGTTTGCCTTTGGTGGGTTAAATGCTGTTCTTGCCCTGAAACGCATTTAAACTCTGGCCACAAATCAAAAACGCCGCCGGTTATCACCAGCGGCGTTCTTTATTTGTTTGGCTTAATAATCAGTTCTGTAAGACTTTCAGGCCTTCAAAGCCGGCGGTGAAGCCCGACAGCGATACTTCCAGTTGTAGTAGTTGGTTCGGAGCTAGAACCGAGACAAGTGAAAGCGTTGCTTTGGTTCCGACTTTCATTGCGTCTACATCGCCTTGGGTAAAGCCCAGCTGCGCGAGGCAGCCAACTGGATTGCAATGGTGGTAGTCATATCGCTTACCCGGCGCACCGTCGATCGAAAGGGCCAGCTGCGCCTGCAGCATAGTTTCCAGCGGGACGACCACAGTTGCGCCTGCAACTGCGGCAGCACCTTCTGGCAGCTTTTCAAGGGTGATTTCGGCGATGGGCTGGCCCTGCTCGCCGGTCAGGATTTGACGCATCGCGCAGGGGTCTTCGTCGTTATCAGTCTTGATACAAAGGATCGCCCAATCGCCTTTTTCTTCCTTGACGTATTGCTCGCCGAGACGCGGGCCAGTTTCACCCAGGTCCAGGTCGCTGCCGGCTTCGGTCTGCGAGGTCGCGGGCTGTTGTTCGGTTTCCTGTGTCGCTTCCTGTGCGTACGCGGCCCCGCACCACAAGGCGGCGGTCATCAGGCTGACGGATAGGGTGTTCTTGATCATAAATGCCTCGGTAATGTGTTGGACTTTTTCACTCGTCTATCACCCTTGCCCGACACTGTCAGGGGCAAACGTGGGCCAATTCAAGATGTGAACGGTTTTTCGCCGGATCAAGGGAATACGCTGCGACGGCTAGAATGACAAAGGGAGCCGGTGGAGCGGCTCCCTTCGATATAATTTTCTCCCCGTCGGACTGGCCGACTTAGTTATGCGCAGACGTTACGAAAGGCAGGGGCTTCGGTCAACTGCTAACCTGAATTTTTAATGTAATGGCCATGATTTGTGAAAAAAACCGCGCCCGAGGGCGCGGCCAGTCGACAGGGAGGAAATATGCCGCCTCGTAACCTGAACCACGAAGGCAGCAATTAGACTTTCGCAGGTAAAGGTTAACTTTGTATGCTGGCCGCAGATCGGTTGAAACAAGGCCTTACATTCATGGACGAAAACATATTCTTGGGCGGTGGCGGCAACGACTATGGCCAACCGCAGTCATTGACGCTGAAATATGCCAACCGCCACGGCATGATCGCAGGGGCGACCGGAACGGGAAAAACCGTGACGCTGCAAATTCTGGCCGAGGGGTTTTCCCAGGCTGGTGTTCCGGTCTTCCTGTCCGACGTCAAAGGGGATCTGTCTGGTCTGGCAAAGGCGGGCAGTGAAAGCCACAAGCTTCACCAGGCGTTTCAGGATCGTGCCCAGCGGATTGGTTTTGCCGACTATTCGTACAGCGCTTGCCCGGTCACATTCTGGGATTTGTTCGGTCAGCAAGGGCATCCAGTTCGTACAACCGTGACTGAGATGGGACCGCTGCTGCTGTCGCGTCTGATGGATCTAAGCGAAGCGCAAGAGGGTATTCTAAACATCGCGTTTCGGGTGGCGGACGAAGAAGGGCTGCCACTGTTGGACCTAAAAGATCTTCAGTCCCTGCTTGTCTGGATCGGGGAAAACCGGGCGCAGTTGTCTTTACGATACGGTAACGTCTCAACCTCTTCGATCGGCGCCATTCAACGCCGCCTTTTGGTGCTGGAAAACCAGGGCGGCACCAAATTGTTTGGGGAACCCGCACTGGAACTCGCCGATCTGATGCGCGTTGATGAGAATGGTCAGGGCGTCGTGAATATCCTTGCCGCTGACAAGCTCATGGGATCTCCGCGTCTTTATGCAACTTTCTTGCTGTGGTTGCTGAGCGAACTGTTCGAGGAACTGCCAGAAGTTGGAGACCCGGACAAACCCAAACTGGTGTTCTTCTTCGATGAGGCCCATCTGCTGTTCGACGATGCCCCAAAGGTGCTGGTGGACAAGGTCGAACAGGTCGCGCGCCTCATTCGGTCTAAAGGGGTGGGTGTCTATTTCATCTCGCAGAACCCGGCAGACGTTCCCGAGGACATTCTGGGTCAATTGGGTAACCGGGTACAACATGCCTTGCGCGCATTTACCGCGCGGGATCGTAAGAACCTGCGGCTTGCGGCTGAAACCTATCGCGAAAACCCAGCCTTCGACACCGAAGAGGCGATACGCGAGGTTGGTGTAGGGGAAGCCGTCACTTCGATGTTGCAAAAGAAAGGCGTGCCCGGGATCGTGGAACGCACCTTGATCCGACCACCTGGATCGCAATTGGGGCCGATTACAAAGGCCGAGCGGAAGGCTCTGATGGATGCCTCTGCTATGAAAGCGAAATACGGGACGTTGAAAGACCGGAAATCTGCTTTTGAAATTCTGCGCGCTCGCGCTGATACGGCGGCGGAAGCCGCAGCTGCAGCCGAGGAGCAGTTGGAAAGTCAAACCACCGCCGAGCGTGAATTCGCGACAGCCAGACGCTATTCCGGCAGTAGGGTTGGACGGTCATCTTCTCGCGCGATGCGCAAGAAGGACACGTTCGCAACTGCGATGAGCGAGGCTGTGATTAAGGAACTTAAGGGAACAACCGGCCGACGCATTGTGCGCGGCATATTGGGCGGTTTGTTCAAAGCAAGATAAAGGTCTCGCGCCGGGCAGTGTTTTTTGCTGCCCGGCGCGCTCTGTTATTTCAGTCGGCGCTGGCCTTCCTGTTTGCAGTAGGCATCCGCTTCTGCGACCGACATTTTGGTCGCTGGGAAGTTGGTCGCCCGATCCCAGATTACACGATCTGGGCGATATAGCTGGCAGGTGACTTCACCCTTTGGCGTCTGCACTTTTACGGGAGGCGTTTCAAAATCTTCCGGAGAAGGGATACAGCCCGCAAGGGTAACGACTAGCGGAACGACAAGGGCGATTTTAGTGAAGGAAGTATTCATGTGCACTCTTCTTTACTCGTAAGTTTCCCGAATGATCGCGGGGCAGGTGTCAATTTAGCGTAAATACTGGCCAAAATGAGGGCTGGATCAAGGCGGTACTGGGCTTCGTCTAGTCGGTATACCCAACAAAATCAAGAAACCGCACCAATCCGTTGGCGTGGTTTCAAGATTTGATGGATTGTGATCTTATTTTTCCGGGATAAGCCCCCTTGGACTGAACCTGAGTACAATAAGCAGGATAAGGCCCATGGTGAACAAGCGCATATGTGCGGCACTGTCGATCAAGTGAGATTTAAGTGCGCTGCCATCCGGCATGCTGGAGGTAATCAAGTTCATGAACCACAGTCCCATTGGTTCGACCTGAACCCACAGGAACCAGATCAGGAACGCGCCCAGAACAGCGCCGAAATTGTTACCCGATCCACCGACAATCACCATCACCCAGACAAGGAAGGTAAATCGCAGCGGGTTATACGTTCCGGGGGTTAACTGTCCGTCCAGCGTCGTCATCATTGCCCCCGCAATTCCGCAGATGGCCGAGCCGAGCACAAAAATCTGCAGGTGCCGGCGGGTGACGTCCTTGCCCATAGCTTCGGCGGCGACCTCATTGTCTCGAATGGCGCGCATCATCCGGCCCCAAGGGCTTTTCAATGCCATCTGAGCCATCCAAAGCAAGACAAGCAACACGATCATGAACAGCAGCGAATAGCCCAGTTTGACCGACAGCGTCGACGCAATGACCGGGTCCAGCCCGAACCAATCGGCGCGCGCGATAAAGCCGGGATCGTTCTGCAATTCAACCTCGTAGCCGACCACGGGGGCGGGGCGCGGGATGCCGTAGACATTCTTGACGCCCCGCGCCAGCCAGTCTTCGTTCTTCATGATTGCGATGATGATTTCGGCAATGCCCAGCGTTGCAATCGCCAGATAGTCCGAGCGCAATCCAAGCGCTGTTTTACCGATTAGCCACGCCGCACCAGCGGCCAGTAAACCACCCGCTGGCCAGGCTAGGAGGACCGGTAGGTTCAAACCGCCAAGGTTACCGGCAATTGCCGGATCAATCGCTTCAACACCCGCGACGCTTCGATCGAAAATCGCCCGGTAGACAAAGAATCCTACGATGAGAATGGCGATAATCGTCAGTGTCTGTGCACGACCTTTGGGCATCCGGGTCGCCACCAGTACAGCGGCGACAACGGTGGCGGCGCCCAGTAGCAGCGCCAGAACAATTCCATAGCCACCCGAAGACCACGCGCCGGGGGTCGGAGGGGTCGAAACCAGCACAACGGCCAGACCACCCAAAGCGACAAATCCCATGACGCCAACGTTAAAGAGGCCCGCAAACCCCCATTGCAGGTTAACTCCAATCGCCATTATGGCCGAGATCAGCCCCATGTTCAGGATCAGGATCGCAGAGTTCCAGCTTTGGGTGAAACCGGTTAACAGGATCAAGCCGCCAACGACAACGAAAAGCAGCGAATTTTTGACGGATTCGGTCATACCGCTTTCCCTTTAAACAGGCCCGTGGGCTTGAACAGAAGCACGATCAGCAGGATGACAAAGCTGACCGCGAATTTGTAATCGGTGGACAGGAATTGCACCAACCCCGATGGCGCCAGACTTTCCGGTGCGACGTAAGTCAGCACTTTTTTCCAGGCATATGTGATGGTGACCTCGGAAAACGCGATGATGAAACCGCCCGCGATGGCCCCCAGGGGATTGCCCAACCCGCCGACAATAGCCGATGCGAAGATTGGCAGCAGAAGTTGGAAATAGACGAAGGGCTTAAAACTCTTGTCTAATCCGTAGAGAACTCCAGCGGTGGTCGCTAGTGCCGCCACGATAATCCAAGTGATCATGACAACGCGCTCGGGGTTGATACCCGAGAGAAGTGCCAGATCCTCATTGTCGGAATAGGCCCGCATCGATTTGCCCGTACGGGTTTTGTTGAGGAACCAGAACAGCAGCGCCACGGCGACAACAGCGACCACTAAGGTGATGCCCTGGGACGTCTTGATCGCTAGCCCCTCGCGCAATCCGGTCATTGCCTTGAAATCACGGGCCGAGACTATGAAGCGCGCACCATCCGAGAACCTTTGATCATCCGGTCCGATGATAAAGCGAACAAGCCCGTTCATGATGAACATGACGCCCATAGAAACGATCACAAGGATCACCGGTTTGGCCTTTTGTTCCCGGTAGAACCGATAGACCAGCCGGTCGGTTATCAGAACCAGAACGATGCAGCCCAGGATCGCAAATGGGAGGGCCAACAGCGCGGTGGGTAGTGGACCGAAGCTCACTCCGGCGGCTTGTAGGCCCCAAGTTACAAGTACGGCAATCATCGCGCCGAAGGCCATCGTATCGCCATGGGCAAAATTCGAAAACCGCAGGATTCCGTAGATGAGCGTTACACCCAGCGCCCCCAGAGCCAACTGGCTGCCGTAAGCAACCGCAGGCACGATCACAAAGTTCGAAAGCGCAACAAGCGCGTTTAGTAAGTCCATCAATTCTTCTCACTGTCCGGGTGCGGCTTTATGGCACGACGTTTATGACAGACACAACAATTTGCGCCCCCTTTTTTGGTCTGAAAGGGCCGGAATGTGAGAGAGTTATCGCTTTGTCAGCCTACAGGGTCTTCGCAAATGCCACGGTCGTTTGCACTGTGCTCTCCCTTGATGGTCATATCATAGTTTAGGTCGTCGAAATCGACGACAAAAGTGACCACGTCTTTGTCCATGATGTGGAGAAACGTCAGCGAGTTTACACCCGATAGAATCTTGGCCTCACCCCGAATTGTGTCCGTTACGATGAAGCCAGTGTCGGTGGCGCCCGAACGGGCCAGAGTAACGCTGCCACCATCGGTGTCGGAGATGCAGGTCACGACAAAATCAGCGCCGTTTAGCGGTCCGGGACCAGCAGCCAAACCAAATGAGGGGGCGAGAATGGCGAGTGTCAGTGCAGTCAGATTTTTCATGGTGTCCCTTGGTGGTTCGCTCCGCTTTCCATATTGGGGATTCTGCTGGAATGCGGGTGGTTGAGAGTGACGAGCGAGCGGTAATCTGTGTCGCCCTCATCTGACCTAGACAATATCATGCAAAAAAAAAGAGGAGTGAGTATGTGCTCACATCCTCTTGATATTTCTTGAGATATTAACTTCGATAGCCCCGATTTGTTTCGGGGTTCTCTGGGAGAGCACTTAGACTTCTTTACATGTCCCGTGATCGGTACCGGCATGCGGGCCTTTGACTGAAAGATCATAAGACATATCGTCATAGTGGACGACAAAGGTCATGACATCTGCGCCTTCGATATAGACAAACGTCATGTTGCCAACGCCTTTAAGCACCATGGCATCGCCGGAAATGTTCGCAGTTTCGATGTTGCCCTTGTCTCCTTCCGGTGCCCTGTTGAGGCGCACTTCGCTGCCGTCGCGGTCTGAGACGCAGACAAAGTGGCGCTCTTCCGCAGTTGCGGCGGTTGCGCACAAGGTGGCGACGGCCACACACATCCATTTTTTCATTTATGGGTCCTGAATAGAGTTTTTCATTCAGAAGGTTCGCTTGATTTCACGGAGCTAACTTTGGTTGACCGGGAAACCGTTTCCTTCACAAAGCCCGGCGCTAAACGCACAATGTGACCGGATTGCAGCCGACGCGTGGAAATCTTGGGATGGTAGGAGAATTTCGGGAACAAGGATGACATTGGAGAGCGCCATAATGGCATTGAGGAACTCCATTAAAACTCCAGTCCGCATTGCCACGGCCTTAAACTCACCCACCCAAGAAACTCTTCCGAACCTCCGGATCAGCCAACAGTTCCTTGCCCGTACCGGTATAGGCATTTCGCCCCTGAACCAGCACATACCCCTTGTCGGCGATCTCCAGCGCTTGGCGGGCGTTTTGTTCGACCATCAGGATCGGCAGGCCGGTGCGAGACACTTCGATGATCCGGTCAAATAGCTCGTCCATCACGATGGGCGAGACACCGGCAGTTGGTTCGTCCAGCATCAGAACCTTGGGTTGGGTCATCAGCGCGCGGCCGACGGCGACCTGCTGACGCTGACCGCCCGACAGCTCCCCGGCCGGCTGGTTGCGTTTGTCACGCAGGATGGGGAAAAGGTCATAGACCTGCTCCATCGTCTGGCTGATATCGTCGCGGCGGATGAAGGCACCCATCTCAAGGTTTTCTTCGACTGTCATCGACGTGAAGATATTCGAAGTCTGCGGCACAAAGCCCATGCCACGGATCACGCGATCCTGTGGAGTGAGGTTGGTGATATCCTCTCCATCCAGCCTCACCGCGCCGGAACGGACATCCAGCATACCAAAGACAGCTTTCATCGCTGTTGATTTACCAGCGCCATTGGGGCCAACGATGACTGCAATCTCACCCTTGTCGACGGCGATGGTGCAATCGTGCAGGATGTCCGGCCCTTTGCCGTAACCGCCGGTCATGGTGTCGCCGATCAGAAAGGGGCCGCCCTCTACCTTATGCGTTTCGCCGCTTTTCGTATGCGCAGGCGTCATGGTGCCAACCCCGTGGGTATTGGTGATTGAGGCATCCTTGTTGCCCTTGTCATCCTGATAGGGATTGTCGCTCACGCCCCGGCCTCCAGCTTGTCTTTGTTTTTCAGGCCGGTGCCCAGGTAGGCTTCGATCACATGCTCGTTGGCCTTGATCTCGTCCAGGGTACCTTCGGCCAGAACCTTGCCCTCGGCCATACAGATGACCGGGTCGCAGATCTTGCCAATGAAATCCATGTCGTGCTCGATGACGACGAAAGTGTAACCGCGTTCTTTATTGAGGCGCAGAATCGTGTCGGCGATGGTCATCAGCAAGGTGCGGTTCACACCTGCACCGACCTCATCCAGAAACACGATCTTGGCATCGACCATCATGGTGCGGCCAAGTTCCAGCAGTTTCTTCTGACCGCCCGAAACCTGACCCGCCTTGTGGTCGGCCAGGTGTTCGATGGTCAGGAATTCCAACACCTCATCAGCCTTGGCTTTCAGCGCGCGCTCTTCGTCTGCGATGCGTTTGCGCCCGAACCAAGTGTTCCACAGCGATTCCCCGGACTGTGCGCCGGGCACCATCATCAGGTTCTCCCGGCATGACATCGAAGAGAATTCGTGCGCGATTTGAAATGTCCGCAGGAGACCCTTGTGGAACAGGTCATGCGGGGGCAGGCCGGTGATCTCTTCGCCGCCCATGAAGACTTTGCCGCTGGTTGGCGGCAGGACGCCCGCGATCACGTTGAACAGAGTGGTTTTTCCCGCTCCGTTTGGCCCGATCAGACCCGTGATCGAACCTTTTTGGATTTCCAGCGACGCCCCATCCACCGCGTGAAACCCGCCGAAATGCTTGTGCACGTCTTCGACGACGATCATCTTTTCCCCTAGCCACCCTTGTCGGTGTTTCTGCTTCCCCATCCCCAAAAGGTGAGGTGCGGCCTTTTTTCATTGAAACAGCCCGGACACAAGGCCCGGGCTGCTTGATTTTATACCGTTTTGCGCCGGATCAACGGAAGTTGACGGTCTTGTTTTCGCCGTCAGTGACTTCGATCTCGCGATACGAACCGGCGCTTTCACCGGGGCCGATCAGCTCAACGCCCGACGCGCCGACGTAATCGATGTCCTGACCTGCGGCCAGCAGTTCCAGACCTTTGGCCAGTTCACCCGGATAGATTTTCTCACCCGGTTCGTTGGCGACGTCCATGATCTTGGCGCCATACTCGGCCGGGTTGGTCGAACCTGCGGCCTGCATGGCCAGCATGAACAGAGCCGCCGCGTCATAGGATTCAGGCGAGTAGGGCGATGAGCCGTCAAAGCCTGCAGCCTCGGCCATGGCAAAGTACTTTTCAGCACCTTCACCGCCCGAACCAGCGATCTGACCGAACGAGCCGTTCAGATCAGGGCCAACATTCGAGGGCAGCGAGTCACCGATCATGCCGCCCGGCAGACCGAACGTATCGAATGCGCCGCTATCCAGCGAGGACTGGATGATGCCCAGGCCACCCTGATCCAGGTAACCTGCGACAACCAGAATATCGCCACCCGCCGATGCCAGCGCACCAACTTCAGCCGAGTAGTCTGCCTTGCCGTCTTCGTGCGCGGCAACGATGGTCACTTCACCACCGGCTGCTTCGAACGAGGATTGGATCGCGTCTGCAAGACCCTTGCCGTAATCGTTGTTGGTGTAGGTCAGGGCGATTGAGTTAATGCCGCGATCCTTCAGGATGTCGGCCATCACTTCACCTTCACGCGCATCCGACGGAGCGGTGCGGAAGAACAGGCCGTTGTCTTCCATGGTCGACAGACCGGGCGATGTCGCCGACGGCGAGATCATGACCATGCCGTTTGGAATCGCAACGTTCTGCAGGATCGCGCCGGTCACGCCCGAGCAGTCGCCGCCGATGATGCCAGCAACGCCGTCCGCGATCATGCGTTCGCCGTTCGAGGTTGCCAGACCGTTGTCGATGCAGCCGGTGTCCGCGCGCGATGCAGTGACGGCGGAACCGTCCAGCAGTTTGCCAGATTCGGTTACTTCGGCCATCGCCAGCTCGGCACCCGAACCCATGGCAGGTGCCAAAGATTCAATCGGGCCGGTGAACCCAAACAGAACGCCCAGAGTGACGTCTTCGGCCAGCGCGGGGCCAGCCAGAAGGGCGGATGCTGCAGTTGCTGTAAGCAGCTTTTTCATATGGTTACTCCCTAATTGGAACGTTTTCGTTCTGCGCACGACCCTAGGCAAGCTGTCTGGAAAAGAAAAGTCCTAACGCAAATGTGTTTTTGCCAGGAATAAACCTATTTGTTTTGATGAACTTGTCTCGGTTTTTGAAAGGTGGAGATTCTCATGTTTAGGGCATTCGCGATTCTGGTCCTGTCGGTTTTTGCTGGACCCGCCAGCGCCGATACCCTGCAGACTTCAGCCGGGACCGTACAAGTCACGCCCGTGGTCACGGGGCTGGATGCGCCTTGGGCGATCGGTCTTGTGCCCGGCGGAAGTATTTTAGTCACGGAACGTGACGGAGAGCTTTTGTTCGTCTCGGAAGGCAAGGCAAAACGTGTTGCCGGTGTTCCCAAGGTGGCTGCAAACGGGCAGGGCGGGTTGCTGGATATCACCGTGGCCCGGGATTTTGCACAGACCCGAGAAGTGTTTCTGACCTTCTCCAAACCCCAAAGCGGCGGTGCCGGAACTGCAGTTGCTGTGGCGCGCCTGTCTGAAAACGGGAACCGGTTAGACAATGTGCGGGTCATCTTCGAAGCGGTTCCCGGAGGTTCCACCGGTCGGCATTTCGGTTCCCGTGTGGTCGAGGCGCAGGACGGAACGCTGTTTGTAACGATAGGTGATCGTGGCGACCGTCCAACGGCGCAGGACCGGTCAAACCATATGGGGACTGTCATTCGCATCAATCGCGATGGCACCGTGCCCGCCGATAACCCATTTGTCGGGCAAGATGGAATTCGGCCTGAGATCTGGTCATTTGGCCATCGGAACCCACAAGGCGCGGGATTGGACCTGAGCGGGCGACTGTGGATATCGGAACATGGCGCGCAGGGCGGGGATGAGGTGAATCTGATCCGTCCGGGGCGCAATTATGGCTGGCCGGTGATTTCCTATGGCGTCCATTATTCGGGTCAGAAGATTGGTGAGGGAACATCGAAACCCGGCATGGAACAGCCCGAACACTACTGGGACCCGTCCATCGCGCCTTCGGGCTTGTTGGTCTATTCCGGCAAACTGTGGCCGGAGTGGCGAGGCGATATCTTCGTTGGGTCACTTAAATTCGACTACATCTCACGCCTTGAAGGATCACCGCTGCGCGAGGTCGAGCAGATAAAGGGTCCTGAAACCGAACGTGTGCGCGACATAGTCGAAGCCGACGACGGGTCGATCTGGTTCATCTCTGTGGGACAGGGGGCCATCTATCGAATGACCCCCGGATAGGCGCAGATCAGACGGAAAGCCGACCGCTTTGTGCACCACGCTCGCGATAGGGCGTGGTGTTGTAGTGCGCACGGTAGCATTTTGAGAAATGGCTGGGCGAGGCAAACCCGCAAGCCAAAGCCACGTTGATCACACTCATATCCGTCTGCATCAGCAAGTTGCGTGCTTTGTGCAGGCGCAGTTCCATGTAGTAGCGCTTGGGCGAGCGACTGAGATACCGCCGGAACAGGCGTTCCAGCTGTCGCGTGGACATGCCTACGTCTTTAGCCAGAATCGAAGGCGAAATCGGCTCCTCTATATTCTTTTCCATCATCAGGATGACCTGGCTCAGCTTGGGATGGCGCACGCCGATCCGGGTCGGGGTCGACAGGCGCTGGGTGTCCTGATCGGTACGGATCGAAGAATAGATCATCTGATCCGCCACGGCATTCGCCAGATCTTCACCATAGTCGTCTGCGATGATTTTTAGCATCAAGTCGATCGAGGACGTGCCGCCCGCGGTTGTCATCCTGTTTCCGTCGATCTGAAACACGGATTTGGTAAGCTCGACCTCGTCGAATTCTTCAATGAAACTGTCCGAATTCTCCCAGTGGATCGTTGCGCGCTTGCCGTCCAACAATCCGGCTTTGGCCAACGTATAGGCTGCCGTGCACAGACCACCGATCCGAAGGCCGCGCCGAGCCTCGCGGCGGACCCAGTTCAGTACCTTTTTGGTCGTCGCCAGTTGAACGTCAACGCCACCGCAGATCAGAACCACATCATCTCGCTGCAACTCGTTCAGGTCGGAATCCAGCTTGAACGTAGTACCAGCTGAACAACTGACCGTGTCGCCGCCTTCACCGGCCAGTGTCCAGGAATAAAGCTCCCTGTCGCCCATGCGATTGGCGATCCGCAGGCTGTCCAGCGCCGAGGCAAAGGACAACAGAGAAAACTTGTCCAAAAGGACAAATACAAAATGGCGAGGATTGGCCTCAGCGCCTTCCACTGTGACAACTTGGCGTTGCTCTTGCATGGCTTGGTGTCCTTGATTCGGCGCCGTGTTACGTGGCGTCCGGCGTCGTTGTTGCCAGCCACCATGATCAAAGCTTGTTTCCCCCGTCAAGAGGCGCAAATCGTATATGGTCACTCTTCAATGCATTTTGTATAGAGACGACCTGACTACTTCAGCGGAGATCAAAGCTATGACCGAATGGCAAAAAACGAACTGGCGCAACAAGCCCCGGGTTCAGATGCCAGACTATACCGACGCGGCCGCGCTGGCCAAAGTCGAGGCTCAGCTTTCTCAGTATCCCCCGCTGGTCTTTGCTGGCGAGGCACGGCGCCTGAAACAACATCTGGGTGCCGCCGGTCGCGGCGAGGCTTTCCTGTTGCAGGGCGGGGATTGTGCTGAGAGCTTTGAGCAATTCAGCGCGGATGCAATTCGCGACACTTTCAAGGTGATGCTGCAGATGGCAATGGTGCTGACCTATGGCGCCAAGGTGCCTGTGGTCAAAGTGGGCCGCATGGCGGGTCAGTTTGCCAAGCCGCGCAGTGCGCCGACCGAGGTTCTGGACGGTGTTGAGCTACCCAGCTACCGCGGTGACATCATCAACGAGCTGGCTTTCACACCTGAAGCTCGCATTCCGAATCCCGGCAAGATGCTGCAGGCCTATACCCAAGCGGCAGCGACACTGAACCTGCTGCGCGCCTTTTCGACGGGCGGTTTCGCGGACATGAGTCACGTGCATTCCTGGACCTTGGGCTTCGCCGATGGGCAGGATGTTCAGAAGTATTCTGAAATTGCTGATCGCATTCAGGACTCCATTGATTTCATGGGGGCCGCTGGCATCACCGCGGATACCACGCATGAATTCTCGTCGGTCGAGTTCTATACCAGCCATGAAGGCCTGCTGCTGGAATATGAAGAGGCGCTGACCCGTCTTGATTCGACATCCGGGAATTGGCTTGCAGGATCCGGTCACATGATCTGGATCGGCGACCGTACACGTCAGCCAGATGGTGCACATGTGGAATTCTGCAGCGGTGTCTTGAATCCGATTGGTCTGAAATGTGGCCCGACCACAACCGCCGAGGACCTCAAGGTTCTGATGGCCAAGTTGAACCCGGAAAACGAAGAGGGTCGTCTGACCCTGATCGCCCGTTTCGGTGCCGGCAAAGCAGGCGAACACCTGCCGCGTCTGATCAAAGCCGTGAAGGAAGAGGGTGCCAAAGTCACTTGGGTCTGCGATCCGATGCACGGCAACACTATCAAGTCGGCAACCGGGTACAAGACCCGTCCGTTCGACTCTGTCCTGCGCGAAGTTCGCGACTTCTTTGGCGTCCATCAAGCCGAAGGCACTATCCCCGGTGGTGTGCATTTCGAAATGACTGGTTTGGACGTTACCGAATGTACGGGTGGCGTGCGGGCTGTGACCGAAGAAGACTTGTCTGATCGCTACCACACCGCATGCGATCCGCGCTTGAACGCATCGCAGTCGCTGGAACTGGCCTTCTTGGTGGCCGAAGAGCTGACAAACCAGCGTCGCAATGGCAGCAAGCGAGCGGCCAGCTAAGAGTCGCTTCAGAAGAACGCAAAGGCGGGCTGAAATGGCCCGCCTTTTTTTTTTCTTTTCGAGTTAGTCATCGCGCGACACAACCAACCGCAGATGTGAGCCAGGAGGATCAAAACTGTGCTGATCTTCGGCAAAACTAGCCTGAAGCGGCTGCGGCTTTTGTTGGCGAATCTGAATATCCGCAACCGGACGCATATTGTTTTCCGAAATCGTAAACCGCCTGGGTGTCGCCCCGATTGCACCGTCGCTGACCAATACTCCCAAAATGCGGCTGACATCACCCAGATCGCTTTTTAGAGGTAACAGAACCATGCGGGCCTGTAGTTCAACACGGCCCAACTGGCCCGAAGATTCCAAATTTAGGTTGGCTATCGTAGGCTGCGCAAATACCTGTTCTGAAACATTCTTGATCTTTTCCCGTGTGCCCGGTTCAAAAAAGGATGTTAGCGGCATGCCGCGCACTTCCATTCCGGCCAGCGAATTCAAATGGCTGCCAGCCAGACGGAACCGGGTCAAACCGGGGGCGATGCGTTCTAGAATGAACGTGTATTCCAGAATGTTCTCAAGCCCGCGAGGGTCGATTTGCGACCGCATGGGAACGCCGTCACCCGTCAGAAGTGCGGTCCAATACGCCTCGGCCTGGCGGATGGGCGAAAGGCTGCGCCCGCTGTCAAAACGATCCATAGCGACGATCTTTCCAAAACTTGCCCCGAAACCGTTCCCGAAAATGGTTTTCATCATTGTCACCCTGGCGTCTATCGACCGTCATTTTCCTAAAATTCTAACGACCGGGGACCTCCGTACGAGACCAGCGTTCGCAAGTGCTAGATTGACGCGGGTTGATTCAATTTTGGAGCAAATCTTTAACGAATGGTTAACGACTCGCGAACAAACGCAGAGTCAGCAAACTCTTGCCCTGTGCGTACAGTTCGCATTAGGTGCCCCCAGCAAACTGAAGACGGGCAGCTACGGAAAGGGCAGGCATGATAAAATCCATGACGGGTTTCGCCTCGGGCAAGGGGGCTTTCGGGCCACATAGCTGGACGTGGGAATTGCGCAGTGTGAACGGCAAGGGGCTCGACATGCGTCTGCGGGTTCCGGAATGGTTAACCGGGCTTGAGGCCGCTTTGCGCGCCACGATTTCAAAACAATTGAGCAGGGGCAATGTATCATTGTCCCTACGTGTCAGTCGCGATGAAACGCAGCCAGACCTTGTGCTGAACGAAGCCGCAATGGACGCCGTACTTGAGGCGGTGGCACGAACGCAGGAGATGGCCATCGCAAAGGATGTGACCCTTGGCCCTTCGACCGCCGCCGACCTGATTTCGCTCAAGGGGATGTTGGATGCTGGCAATGATGCCGACGATCCCGGCCCATTGGTTGGCCAGTTGACGACAGAATTCGGCGGCTTGTTGAGCGACTTTATCGAAATGCGCCGGACTGAAGGCCGGGCGTTGGCAACCGTTCTAGAAGAACAATTGGGCCAGGTGGCGGCTCTGACCTTTCAAGCGGCAGAACTGGCTGAGCAGCGCAAAGACAAGATGTCCGAAGCGTTGCGGGAAAATCTTGCGCGGGTATTGGACAACGCGCAAGGAGTCGATCCCGACCGCGTGGCGCAGGAACTGGCAATTATTTCCGTCAAGGCGGATATCACTGAAGAAATCGACCGACTGAAGGCTCATGTCGTGGCTGCGCGGGATTTGCTGGCTCAGGATACACCTGTCGGCCGCAAACTTGACTTCCTGATGCAAGAGTTCAATCGGGAGGCCAACACATTATGCTCGAAAGCCCAGAATGCGGAACTGACAGCGGTTGGCCTTGAGTTAAAGGTCGTAATAGACCAGATGCGCGAGCAAGTGCAGAACGTAGAATAAACACAGGAGCGCTTTTAATGGCGGATCGACGCGGCCTTTTAATCATTCTGTCCTCGCCATCAGGGGCCGGCAAATCGACACTGGCCAAACGACTGATGCAATGGGACACAGATCTTGAGTTTTCGGTCTCGGCCACCACCCGTGCACCGCGTCCGGGTGAAGAAGACGGGCGCGAATACTACTTCCTGAGCGAGGATGCATTCCGGCAGCAGGTGTCCGAGGGGCAGATGCTGGAACACGCGCATGTCTTCGGGAATTTCTACGGCTCACCGGCCGGTCCGGTTCGCGAGTCCATTACCGGGGGCAAAGACGTGCTGTTTGACGTGGACTGGCAGGGCGAGGTGCAGATTCGAAACTCGGACCTTGGCAAGCACGCTCTGTCGATCTTCATTCTGCCTCCCTCCATCCCCGAGCTGCGCCGCAGACTGGAAACGCGGGGTCAGGACAGTGAGGACGTGATCGCAAAGCGCATGCTCAAAAGCTGGGATGAAATCAGCCACTGGGGTTACTACGACTATGTTCTGATCAATGACGATCTGGATGCCACTGAAGAAAAACTTAAGACCATTGTCAGCGCCGAACGCATGCGCCGTATTCAGCAACCCACGTTACAGAACCACGTCCGCACGCTGCAAAATGAATTTGAGGGTTTGGCATGACCATTTACGCTCTGGGTAATCACGCTCCGCAAATCCACGAAGACACCTGGGTTGCTCCGGATGCCAATCTGATTGGGAAAGTCGTGCTTGAACAGGGGGCCTCGGTCTGGTTCGGGTGCACCATCCGTGCTGATCACGAAGAGATCCGCGTAGGCGAGGGCAGCAACGTTCAAGAAAACTGCGTCATGCATATCGATGCCGGATACCCGCTGACCATCGGTAAAAATTGCACCGTCGGGCACAAGGTCATGCTGCATGGCTGCGAAATTGGGGAAAACACGTTGATCGGTATGGGCGCAATTGTTCTGAACGGCGCGAAAATCGGAAAGAACTGTTTGATCGGGGCAGGGGCGTTAATCACCGAGGGCAAGGAAATTCCCGACAATTCGTTAGTCATGGGGTCGCCGGGCAAAGTTGTGCGGGAGCTCGATGAAGCTGCAGCAAAAAAGATCACCCTCAGCGCATTACACTATCAACAGAACATGCGCGCATTTCGAGACATGATGAAGCCCGTTCAATAGAGCGATCGCACCTGCATCGAAAGGCACCGTTATGTCAAACGACCTGCTTGCTGAAATTGTGTCGGCCATTCCGATACCGGCTTTGATGGTTGACCAGACCGAACGGATCATTGCAGTCAATACAGAAGCCAAAACCTTGCTTGGGCAGAACATCGAAAGCCGGCACTTTGCCACCATTCTCAGGCAGCCGCAGGTCATTGACGCGATAGAACAAAGCTTGCGCAGCAAAGGCCCGGCCAATACTCGGCATCTGTCGAACGACGGCGCACAGGATACGACGTTCGAAGTTCAGTGCCGTTATATGAACGGTGTTGGTGCTGTGGACGGCGGTGCGGTGATGGTCATTTTTCAGGACGTCACGCATCTGGAACAAGCCGGGCAGATGAGGCGCGACTTCGTAGCGAATGTCAGTCATGAATTGCGCACACCGCTGACCGCATTAATGGGGTTCATAGAAACGCTGCGCGGTCCCGCGCGCGAGGATGCAACTGCACGAGAACGGTTTTTGCAGATAATGGCTGACGAAGCCAACCGGATGAACAGGCTGGTTGGAGATCTGCTATCGCTGAACCGCGTGGAGAGCCAAGAAAGGGTCCGACCCAAGGAACTTCTTGATCTTACAGATTTGATGCAGTCGACACTGGCGACGCTACGCCCGCTTGCCGAGGCTGCAGATGTCGAAATGACACTGGTAGCATCATCGGAACCGATCTCGATAACTGGGGACAGCGATCAACTGCGGCAGGTATTTACGAACCTGATCGAGAATGCCATCAAATATGGCGGCAGCGGCGGCAGAGTAGATGTCCACATTCAGGTGTCAGAAAGCGACATTGCCATGCGCGGCCCTGCGGTGCGGGTGCAGATTGCGGACAAAGGACCGGGAATTGATGCGGTGCACCTTCCGCGTCTGACCGAGCGATTCTATCGCGCCGATAGTCACAGGTCCCGCGAATTGGGCGGTACAGGGTTGGGCCTGGCGATTGTAAAGCACATCGTCAATCGCCACAGGGGCCGGTTGCGTGTCGAAAGCACCCTGGGCAAAGGTTCTGTATTTACAGTGATTTTGCCACGCTGACCTCGGGCTTCCAGCGCAGGTCCATTTCGAACGCGAACGGTGTTCCGTGGGGTCAAGTTAAGAAAACGTAAGAAAATCGTTACGTGTCATAAAACCGTTACGAACTTGTCACAAAAGGCTTACCGACGCCTCTTAGGGGTTCGCCCCAAGATCATCATGGGGGTGATCAGAATTTACCTTTCTCAAGGAGACTGTAATGTCCTTTGTTAAACTGTCGGCTTCGGCTCTCACCATCGCTGCTGTATCGGCCACCACGGCCGCCGCTCGTGATCAAGTTCAGGTTGCCGGTTCGTCGACTGTGCTGCCATATGCCTCGATCGTGGCTGAAGCCTTCGGTGAAAACTTTGACTTCCCGACACCGGTTGTTGAATCGGGTGGTTCTTCTGCTGGTCTAAAGCGCTTTTGTGAAGGTGTTGGCGAAAACACCATCGACGTTGCAAACGCCTCGCGCGCGATCCGTGAAAAAGAAATCAAAGCCTGTGCTGAAAACGGCGTAACCGACATTATCGAAGTTCAGATCGGTTATGACGGCATCGTTTTCGCATCCGACATCAACGGCAACTCGTTCGAGTTCACGCCGGAAGACTGGTACAAAGCGCTGGCCGCGAAAATCGTTGTAGACGGTGAAGTTGTCGACAACCCGAACAAAACCTGGGCCGACGTGAACCCGGAATTCCCGGCACAACCTATCGCTACCTTTATTCCCGGCACCAAGCACGGCACACGTGAAGTTTTTGAAGACAAGGTTATCCTGGCAGGTTGTGAGCACTTGGGCGATTTCGAAGTGTTCAAGGCAGCCGCCGGCGACGACAAGAAAGCAGCTGAAAAGCAGTGCATCGCCATCCGTACCGACGGCGTTTCTGTCGACATCGACGGCGACTACACCGAAACTCTGGCCCGCATCGACAGCAACAAAGACGGCATCGGCGTCTTTGGTCTGGCATTCTACGAGAACAACACCGACAAGCTGCAAGTCGCAACCATGTCTGACGTTGTTCCTTCGACCGAGTCGATCGCAACCGGCGAATACCCGGTTTCGCGCCCGCTGTTCTTCTACGTGAAGAAAGCACATATCGGCGTGATCCCCGGCCTGAAAGAATACGCTGAGTTCTTTGTCGCTGACGAGATCGCTGGGCCCGACGGCCCGCTGGCCGAATACGGCCTGGTATCCGACCCTGAGCTGGTCAAGGTACAGGAAGCTGTTGCCAACGAAACCGTTCTGGGCGGCGGTTCCTAATCACTCTTACGAACGGAACCGGGGCGTTTTTTTGCACGCCCCGGTTCTTTTTGACTCCATCTCTGCCATCCCTACGGAGTTCTCATGGCGTTATCCTGGCTGTTGCTTATCCTGCTTGCGCTGGCAGTGATCGGACATTTCGCGGGTCGGTCCCGCGCACTGGCAAGTGCAGGTGGTGACGCCCGCGACTTGCATTCTCTGCCGTCTTACTATGGCTACAACGTCGCGCTGACGGCTTTGGTTCCGGCAATTGGCGTTCTAATCGTCTGGCTGCTTGCTCAGCCGATGATCGTGAACAGCACGGTGTCCGGCCTCATTCCCGATCAGGCAATTCCGGAAGGGTCGGATCGCAGCTTGACCATGAGCGAGGTGCGACGTGTCGCCTACGGTTTGGACGGCGCCGTCGCAGGCGGTGCGATAAGTGAAGTACAAGCGCAAGACAGCAATGCAGATATTGAAGCGCTAACTGAAACGCTGAAAGACGCCGGTCAGGTTCTGACGCAGGATATCACTCAACCCATTCTGATCGCGGCACAGAAATTCCGCAGCATGACATCGACTGGGACGATTGCGATGCAAGTCGTAGTTCTGGCGCTGGCTCTGCTCGGCGCAGCATTTGCCTATGTGCGGACGCACAAGGAATTCCGCGCCCGCAACGTGGTAGAGCAGGGAGTTCTTGCCCTGCTGTTGCTGGCTGCGTCGATCGCGATCCTGACGACTATTGGCATTGTCCTGTCGATGCTGTTTGAGACGATGAACTTCTTCCAATTGCATTCGTGGAAGGACTTCTTCTTCGGCAGCACATGGGCTCCGAACTTCCGCGGAGGCAGTGAACTGTCGATCCTGCCGCTGCTGTGGGGGACACTGTATATCTCTCTGATCGCGCTTCTTGTGGCGGTGCCGATTGGCCTGTTCGCCGCGATTTACTTGTCAGAGTATGCCTCGGGCGCGACACGGTCCATTGCCAAACCTTTGCTTGAAATTCTCGCCGGTATTCCGACCATTGTTTACGGCCTGTTTGCCTTGCTGACTGTGGGGCCTGCGCTTGTGTCGATGTTTGGCAACGGTGGCGCGTTGGGAGTAGACTGGATGGCGAGTTCGAACGCGGTTCTGACCGCCGGGCTGGTTATGGGGATCATGCTGATCCCGTTTGTCTCATCTCTGTCGGATGACATCATCAACGCAGTACCTCAATCTATGCGGGATGGCTCGCTGGGCCTTGGCGCCACTCATTCGGAAACTGTGCGCAATGTGATCCTTCCGGCTGCGCTGCCGGGTATCGTGGGTGCGATCCTATTGGCCGCCAGCCGCGCCATCGGTGAAACGATGATCGTTGTGATGGCGGCGGGTGCAATCGCCAAATTCTCGGGCAATCCGTTCGAGGCGATGACCACCATCACCACACGGATCGTCAGCCAGCTGACCGGCGATACTGACTTTGCCAGCCCCGAAACTCTGGTGGCGTTTGCGCTGGGTCTGACCCTGTTCATCATCACGCTGGGGCTGAACATCTTCGCCCTCTACATCGTACGCAAATACCGGGAGCAGTACGAATGACCGATATTTCCCACACGCCTGACGCTGCTCCGACCGCACAGCCCAAAGGTGGTTCGCTGTTCGAAAAAGACGCACGCACAAAACGACGCAACGCAGCTGAGAGCCGTTTCAAAATGTACGGCATCGCGGCCATCGGTATCGGGTTGCTGATGCTGATCGTTCTGGTGACCAATATTGTCACAGCCGGAACCGGCGCCTTTCAGCAAAGCTTTCTGGAACTTGATGTCGATCTAAAGGCCGACAAACTGGACAAGAAAGGCAACCGCAATATCGAGGACATCAAGAAGGTTTCGACCTTCGGTTATGCACCTCTGATCGCGTCTGCGCTGGAATCCGAAGTTGCAGAACTTGGTATTCAGACGGATTTGTCAGCTAAGGACATGGGCAAGATCCTGTCCAAGGCGGCTCAGGCAGAGCTGCGGAACTATGTGATTGCCAACCCCGACGAGATCGGCAAGACGGTCAGTTTCCGCTTTTTGGTCAACAGCCGTGTCGATGGCTACATGAAGGGTCGGGTAACCCGCGACTCGATCGCCAACGACAAGAGCATCTCGGTTGAGCAGCTGGATTTCGTAGACCAGCTGCTGGATGCCGGTGTTCTTTACAAGGCGTTTAACCCGGACTTCATTTTTGGTGCTGACGCCTCGGACCAACGACCCGAAGCTGCGGGGATCGGGGTGTCCATGCTGGGCTCTCTGTTCATGATGTTCGTGGTGCTTGCGCTGGCTCTGCCCATTGGCGTCGCCGCCTCGATTTATCTCGAGGAATTCGCGCCGCAAAACAGGCTGACCGATATCATCGAAGTCAACATCTCGAACCTGGCCGCCGTTCCATCCATCGTGTTCGGTATTCTGGGCCTGGCCGTGTTTATCAACTATATGCACCTGCCGACGTCCGCGCCGCTGGTGGGCGGTCTGGTTCTGACGCTGATGACTTTGCCGACGATTATCATCTCGACCCGCGCATCGTTGAAGGCGGTTCCGCCGTCGATCCGTGATGCGGCGCTTGGGGTAGGGGCCTCGAAAATGCAGGCGGTGTTCCACCATGTCCTGCCGCTGGCTGCGCCCGGTATTCTGACCGGTACCATCATTGGTCTGGCGCAGGCGCTTGGGGAAACCGCGCCGCTGCTGCTGATCGGCATGGTGGGCTTTATCGCCTCGAACCCGCCCGATGGCATTGTCGCGGGCTTCCTGTCACCGAACTCGGCCATGCCGGCGCAGATCTACGAATGGTCCAAGCGCGCCGATCCGGCCTTTTACGAACGCGCATGGGGGGGCATCATCATCCTGTTGATCTTCCTCGTCACAATGAACACGATTGCGGTGCTGCTACGTCGCCGCTTTGAACGCCGCTGGTAAATGGGGGCTATTATGAATGACATGACACGAGTGGAGAGAACCGTGGACTCCAAAGCCATCAAGATCGCCGCGAACAACGTTCAGGTATATTACGGCGACACCCACGCCATCAAAGACGTGGATGTTCAGATCGAAGACAAGACCGTAACGGCCTTTATCGGTCCGTCGGGGTGTGGCAAGTCGACCTTCCTGCGCTGCCTAAACCGGATGAACGACACGATTGATATCTGCCGGGTCGAGGGCGATATCCTGCTGGATGGCGAGGACATCTATGACAAGCGCGTCGACCCTGTGCAGTTACGCGCCAAGGTTGGAATGGTGTTCCAAAAACCGAATCCGTTTCCGAAGTCGATCTATGACAACGTGGCATACGGTCCGCGCATCCACGGTCTTGCCAAGAATAAGGCGGAACTGGATGATATCGTGGAAAAATCCCTGCGTCGCGGTGCCATATGGGATGAGGTCAAGGACCGTCTGGACGCCCCAGGCACGGGGTTGTCGGGGGGCCAGCAGCAGCGTCTGTGCATCGCGCGGGCTATCGCAACCGAACCCGAGGTGTTGTTGATGGACGAGCCGTGCTCGGCGCTGGACCCGATTGCGACTGCGCAAGTCGAGGAACTGATTGACGAGTTACGCTCGCGTTATTCAGTGGTGATCGTGACCCACTCGATGCAACAAGCCGCACGGGTCAGCCAGAAAACAGCGTTTTTCCATCTGGGCAACCTCGTGGAATTCGGAGAGACCGGCCAAATCTTTACCAACCCCGAAGATCCCCGCACGGAAAGCTACATCACCGGCCGTATCGGCTGAGGACAGGTATTTGAACATGACCGAACAACATATTGCATCTGCATTCGACCGCGACCTCGAAGCGGTTCAGGCCTACATCATGAAAATGGGCGGACTGGTCGAAGCAGCGATCATGAATGCCGCGCGTTCGCTTGAGACCCGCGATGTCGAACTTGCTCAGGAGGTGCGTCAGGGCGACAAGGCCATTGATGCGCTTGAGGACGTGATCAACGAAGAAACCGCGCGGTTGATCGCGCTGCGGGCGCCAACAGCGGGCGACCTGCGTCTGGTTCTGTCCGTGTTGAAGGTTTCAGCCAACCTGGAACGCATTGGCGACTATTCGAAGAATATCGCAAAACGCACAACGGTTCTGGTCGACGCTGGCGAGATTAACGGCAGCGCCGCCGCCTTGCGCCGCATGGCGCGCGAAGTTGAACGAATGCTGCGCGATGCACTGGACGCTTATATCCAGCGCGACGCAGAACTCGCCACCGACGTGATCGAACGCGATGAGGAAGTTGACCAGATGTATAACGGTCTGTTCCGCGAGTTCCTGACCTTCATGGCCGAAGATCCACGCAACATCTCGTCCTGCATGCACCTGCATTTCATCGCCAAAAACATAGAACGGATGGGCGATCACGTCACCGCCATTGCAGAACAGGTTGTCTACCTCGTGACCGGAGAGCGGCCGACGGAAGCACGCCCCAAAGCTGATATCACCTCGCAAACCGTCTAGGAGACAATGAATATGTCCGCTGATCAGCCCACGGTTCTGGTTGTTGAGGATGAGCCGGCTCAGCGTGAAGTGCTGGCCTACAATCTTGAAGCCGAAGGGTTTCGCGTATCCAAGGCGGCCAATGGTGACGAGGCGTTGCTATTGGTCGATGAAGACAGCCCCGATATCATTGTTTTGGACTGGATGATGCCCAATCTCAGCGGCATCGAAGTGTGCCGCCGCCTGAAGACACGTCCGGATACACGTGCAATACCGATCATCATGCTGTCTGCACGGTCCGAAGAGGTGGACAAGGTCCGCGGCCTGGAAACTGGTGCGGATGACTATGTGGTCAAACCGTATTCAGTTGTCGAACTCATGGCGCGCGTACGTACGCAACTGCGCCGGGTTCGCCCAGCAACGGTCGGTATCCGGCTGGAGTTCGATGATATCATTTTGGACTCCGAAACCCACAAGGTCAGCCGGGGCAGCAAGCCTTTGAAACTGGGCCCGACCGAATTTCGTTTGCTGAGCACGTTCATGGAGAAGCCCGGCCGTGTCTGGAGCCGTGAGCAGTTATTGGACCGGGTCTGGGGTCGTGACATTTACGTCGACACCAGAACGGTAGATGTTCATATCGGTCGCTTGCGCAAAGCGTTGACACAGCACGGTGGCAACGACCCGGTGCGCACTGTCCGCGGTGCAGGATACGCGCTGGGGTAAACTAAAGGGCAGGGCGGACAGCCCTGTTCTATGCGGTTTACTCATAGAACGATGCGAAACTGTGGCTGTTATTCGCATAAATCGCAGGGTATTTTGCCTTAAGTCTCATCAAGCGGAGAAGCAAAATGAACGCCCCGAACACCAAACCGACTTTGCGAGCCAAAGACGCACCTGATATGGGGACGTTCTCGTGGGATGATCCGTTTCGTTTGACGGATCAATTGACCGAAGACGAGCGTATGATCGCCGCCAGCGCACAGGCTTATTCTCAAGAGAAGCTTCAACCGCGGGTTCTGGAAGCCTTCCAAAGCGAAGAAACCGACCCGGAAATCTTCCGTGAAATGGGTGAGATGGGCCTTTTGGGCACGACGATCCCCGAAGAATATGGCGGCCTTGGCGGCGGATATGTGTCATACGGACTGGTCGCGCGCGAGGTTGAGCGTGTGGATTCCGGTTACCGCTCGATGATGTCGGTGCAAAGCTCTTTGGTGATGTACCCGATCTATGCCTATGGAAGCGAAGAACAACGCCGGAAGTACCTTCCGAAACTGGCCAGCGGCGAATGGATCGGTTGCTTTGGCCTGACCGAGCCTGATGCGGGTTCGGATCCAGCCGGCATGAAAACCCGCGCTGAAAAGATCGATGGCGGCTATCGGTTGACCGGCAGCAAGATGTGGATCTCGAATTCGCCAATCGCGGACGTCTTTGTCGTATGGGCCAAATCCGATGCACATGATGGCAAGATCCGCGGCTTTGTTTTGGACAAGGGCCTCAAAGGTCTGAGCGCGCCAAAAATTCAAAACAAAATGAGCCTGCGGGCGTCTATCACAGGTGAAATTGTTCTGGATGGCGTCGAAGTGGACGAGGGCGCTTTGCTGCCCCATGTTCAAGGCTTGAAAGGTCCCTTTGGTTGCTTGAACCGTGCTCGTTATGGGATCAGTTGGGGTGTGATGGGAGCTGCTGAAGGCTGCTGGCACGGCGCACGTCAGTACGGTCTGGACCGCAAACAATTCAATAAGCCACTGGCTCAGACACAACTGTTCCAGCGTAAACTGGCCGATATGCAAACCGAAATTGCCCTGGGCTTGCAAGCCAGTCTGCGCGTTGGCCGCCTGATGGATCAAGCCGAAGCTGCGCCCGAGATGATTTCAATCGTAAAGCGCAACAACTGCGGCAAAGCGCTGGAGATTGCACGGATGGCCCGCGACATGCATGGGGGCAATGGCATCTCGCTGGAATTCCAGGTGATCCGCCATATGGTCAATCTGGAAACCGTGAATACCTATGAAGGCACACATGACGTTCACGCGCTGATCCTGGGGCGGGCACAGACTGGTCTACAAGCCTTCTACTAGGATATTCCAAACATCGCATAATTGGTATTATGTAAAAAAGGCATTGCGCGATTGGGGCTTTCCTCTAATCGCCAATGCCTTACGATGTGTTTCTAAACGTGCAGTTTGGAGTCTCAGATGAATTTGAATGGCAAGACTGTGGTTGTCACCGGTGCAGCCAGCGGTATCGGTAAAGGCTTGGTGACCCGGTTTTCAAGCGAAGGCGCGCAAGTCGTTGGCGCTGACATCGACACTGCCGCCATGAAGTCCGTTGCAAATGACATCAACGGCCACGCGTTCACTTGCGATGTTTCTGACGAATCCAGCATTAAGGCACTTATCGATCATGTCGAAGATGAACTCGGTCCGATCGATCTGTTTTGTGCAAATGCCGGTATCCTGACACTTGGTGGCCTGGATACTCCGGATGCAGATTGGGACCGGATCTGGAAAATCAATGTCATGTCGCATGTCTGGACAGCGCGGCATCTGGTGCCGCGTATGATCGCGCGCGGCGGCGGTTATATCATGACGACGGCCTCGGCTGCGGGTTTGCTGAACCAACCTGGCGCTGCACCATATGGTGTTTCCAAACACGCCGCTGTGGGGTTCGCAGAATGGCTTTCGCTGACTTATGGCCACAAAGGTCTACGCGTTTCCGTTTTGTGTCCGCAAGCAGTTCGGTCTGAAATGACCCGTGGTTTTGAGGATTCGGTGGCATCAATTGACGGTATTTTAGAGCCAGAAGACGTGGCTGACGCCTGTGTCAAAGCCATTGAAGCCGAACAATTTCTGGTGCTGCCGCATCCGAAGGTGCTGGACTACATTCGACACAAAACCAGCGACTATGATCGCTGGCTGGACGGAATGAACAAGTTAAATCAACAATTTATCAATGATGATTAAGGTCTTTTTTGCGCTTTGCGCATCAGACCTTCCTGTGCGACCGACGCAACCAAAGTTCCATCTTGGGCATAAATGGAGCCTCGGTTAAAGTTGCGCCCTCGCCCGCTCCATGGTGAATCCATGGAATACAAGTGCCAGTTTTCGAAATGAATTGGCGCGTGGAACCACATAGCGTGATCCAGACTAGCCGCATTTACCTCGCCGGTGAACCAGCTGAGACCGTGGGGTCGCATGCCTGATCCCATTAGGTACATGTCCGAGGCATAGGTCATCAACAATTGCTGTGTGACAGCATCGGCGCCCGCCGCACCAGGCATGCGGAACCAGATCTGATTGCGATCATCCGTCTTTTCAGGATGAAACGGGTCCAGATGGCTGGCTTCTCGAACCTCGATGGGTCGCTCACGTGTCAACTCTCCACGCAGGTGTTTGGGCACCAGGTCAACATACTTTTGGCGCAGTTCTGTGCGCGACGGATAGCTTTCGGGCGCTTCCATCTGAGGCATCTCGTGATGATGATCCCATCCTTCATCCTGAATGTGGAACGATGCCGAAACGTTCAATATCTGTTTTCCATGCTGGATCGCGACCACGCGGCGCGTTGTAAAAGAACCTCCATCTCGCGCTCTATCAACCTGATAAATAACGGGAATAGACGGATCACCGGGGCGAATAAAATACGCGTGCAGAGAATGGCACAGTCGTTCATCAACAGTTCGACATGCAGCGGCCAGCGCCTGCGATACAACTTGCCCGCCATAGATACGTGTCGGAGTTTCACCACCTGACCCTGTGCCCCGGAACAAGTCCACCTCAAGCCTTTCAAGGTCCAAAAGATCCAGAAGGACACGTTCTGCTTCGGTCATTGGCGACTCTCCGTTTGGGCTTGAAAAAGGCGTATCAGTGCCACACGGGTCATTCAACCAATGCACCCATCACCAGTGCTTTCAGTTCGGATCGGGATGGGTAAGAACTGGATGGGGACAATTGTGTAAAGAATACGGCTGACAAGTCGTTGCAGCGATCTAACCAGAAGAACGTCGAAGCCATACCACCCCAACTGAAGTCCCCCACAGATCCTGGTGTCCGAGTTCTGCCAGGATTGATGATGACGGACCCGGCCAGACCAAATCCCATGCCTTCCATCGGTTGTTCGGCAAAGCTCTGCGGGCCCATTGAGGCAATATCGCTCGGTAAGTGGTTGTGCAGCATAAAGTCCACCGTCTTTGGTCCCAGTAAGCGGTTGCCGTTGCCCTGCCCCCTGTTCCGCATCATTTCGACGAATTTGGCGTAATCATCAATCGTGCTGACTAGACCACCACCGCCCGAAAACGTCGTTGCGTTTTCGAATGGCGAGGTGCCAGCCTCATCCGTCAATCGTAGAGGATTATCGCCGGTTTCCGCTGAATTCAGCGCCATCGCATCACCGGCCAATGGCGTATAGAGCGACGCAAACCGATCCCCTGCCCCCTTGGGTACGGAAAAGCCCGTCTCGGCCATTGCAAGCGGCTCAAGTATTTCTTCCGCGAAAAATTGATCCAGGGTTTTGCCGGAAACGACTTCGACTACGCGACCCAAAACATCAGTGGAAACCGAGTATTCCCAACGGGTTCCGGGTTGGAACGCCAGGGGGAGTTCGGCCAACGCTTCAATCCTCGCTTTCAACGGCCCTTGATTTGGCCCGAATATCAGCTTCCGCTCCTCCATTGCGGCCGGCAAATCACCGGGATTAAACGAATAACTGAAACCGCTTGTATGAGTCAGAAGCTGATGCAATGTCGGGGATGGTGCAGCCTCGGTTTGATCCAGCCGCTCTGCACCTGGAACAAGAGCTTGGGTTGCGGAGAATTCCGGTAAGAATTCAGAGAGTTGCGCGTCGAGGTGAAACAGCCCGCGCTCTGCCAGCATCATCACCGCGACTGAGGTGATAGGTTTTGTCATCGAATAGATGCGCACAAGCGTATCACGCTGGAACG
The DNA here is from genome assembly GCF_056537985.1 of Ruegeria sp. BI12. Taxonomy (NCBI): domain Bacteria; kingdom Pseudomonadati; phylum Pseudomonadota; class Alphaproteobacteria; order Rhodobacterales; family Roseobacteraceae; genus Ruegeria; species Ruegeria sp. BI12. Next base: position 1,399,595 of record NZ_JBQFSL010000001.1, read on the forward strand.
GCAGATTCTTCTCGACGCTTCTGAGGCCACAGGTGTGAAAAAACGCCTCGGATCCGTGCTGGGTCAATAGCAACGAACTGCCCGCGTATTTGCGTTCATCGACATAACGCTGCATCCAGTCCCTTATGCGGTTCAGTCGGGCAGTATCTAGAGTCGTCTGGCTGCACATGGGATTTTGAACCTCCTCGATCGGTCTCGATAATCTTGACCGGTGACACACTGAATTAACAGAGGAATTCCAGATTTTTCGCACCGCGATCAACTGCTCGTGCGCGTCGGTCGTCACGCCTGTACACTGGGCACGTTACAGATTCGTCCGATGGTTCAGAGTTCGTTTCAAAGATCCTCGTTTCGGAGTTAGACAATGACGCAGACCATAGATTTCATTTTCGATTTCTGCAGCCCTAACGCATTTTTGGCCCACAAGGTTTTGCCCGATTTGGCGGAACGGCACGGTATGCAGGTAACCCATGTTCCTGTGCTACTGCCCACGATTTTCAAGGCGACGCATAATCAAAACCCGTTCGAGGCGTTCTCGGAAAATCGCCAGAAGTCGGCCTATCTGACCCATGACCTTCATCGATTTGCCCGCAGACGCAGTATTAACTTTCATATGAGCCCACATTTCCCGGTGAACACTAAATTCGCCATGCGGGGTGCTGTGTTCGCCTCGGGAAAGTCGTGGGAAGCCAAATATATAAACGCGATTTTTGATGCGATTTGGGTGCACGGTCAAAAGGTCGATGAACTGGGGGTGCTGATGGATATTCTGCAGGAAAACAGTCTTCCTACACGAAAGATCCGCGAGGCCATGACGGGTGCCGAGGTGAAACAGCAGCTGAAAGAACAATCCAAAGCAGCCGTAAAGCGCGGTGCGTTTGGGGTGCCCACGATGTTCGTGGGCCCCGAGATGTTTTTTGGCAAGAACAGCCTAGGCAATATGGAGCTGGAGCTTTCTAAGTCGACCGTCTGACAGGAGACTTACGATTCAAGCGCCGCAAGACCGTGCTTAGCGAATAACGGAACATAAGCCCCGAATACCTGCGCGCGTTTAGGGTCAGAGGCGTTGCCATCCAATGCGCGCTTGTAAACACCCTGTAGAATCCCAGCCATTCGGAAGAAATTGAACGCCAGATAAAACCCGAAGTTTTCGATGTTGGGGAGACCACGGCGTTGGCAATACTGCCCGATAAACTCTTGATCTGAAGGAATTCCCAGTGCCTGACGGTTGATGCCAGCCAGTCCGCGTCCCTCTTTACCGGGCGGCAATTGCCACTGCATGATAACAGCGGCCAAATCTGCGTATGGGTGTCCGATCGTCGATAGTTCCCAATCCAGGACACCGATACAGCGCGAACCGTTTTGCTCGAACATCAGATTGTCGATGCGATAGTCACCATGTACCAGAGTTCGCTGGCCATCATCGTCTGGAACAGATGACTCGAGCGCGGAAATAAGGGTATCCATCTCAGGGACCGTCGTTGTCTCGGACGCTCGGTATTGCTTGGTCCATCGGGCAATTTGGCGCTCAAAGTAATTGCCCGGAGGGCCATAGTCTGACAGTCCCACCGCGTCGATGTCGATCTCATGCAACTCAGCCAACACGCGGTTCATTTCGTCGAAGACACCGGTACGGGTGGCGTTGTCGCTTTCGTCCATCGTGGGTTCAAGGAACACCCGTCCCTGTAGGCGTTCCATGATATAGAACGCTGACCCGATGACGGCATCATCCTCACACAACAGCATCATCTGGGGGACTGGAACCGCGCTGTCCGTCAGCGCTCGCTGTACGCGAAATTCCCGTTCTACAGCGTGGGCTGATTTCAGCAACACGCCCGGCGGTTTTCGGCGTAGCACGTAAGACTTGGACGGCGTGCGCAGTTCGAACGTTGGGTTGGATTGCCCTATGTCGAACTTCGTCGCCTCTAACGGGCCCTGATAGCCATCTAGATTTGCGCTCAGGTACGTATTTAGAGACGTCAGATCGAGTTGTGATTTCGATTTCATTTCAAACAACTATGTCCTGTACTTTATAGCGCCGCTTCAAAGAGGTTGCCGGCTGTAACCACGTTTAGGCCTCCGGATACCGGGATCACAGCACCGGTCACGTAGCTGCCGCCACGCCCGCACAGGAACAGCATACACCCGGCGATATCCTCGTCGCGACCAACACGGCCCAGCGGGACAGTCTTGCCAACTTTTTCGCGCGTTCCCTCATCCGCCGTAGCAAATGCTGTCATACGCGACACAAACGGCCCAGGCGCAAGCGCGTTGACGGTGACGTGGTATGGCGACAATTCCTTGGCCAGAATTTTCGTCAGGTGCAGCACCGCAGCTTTGGACGCGGAATAGCTGTATGCGCCGTCACCCATCGGCACTTCACCCATAACCGATCCAACATTGATGACGCGCGACGGATCTTCAGGTGTTCCGGATTTTATCAGCATCGGCAACAAGCGTTGTGTCAGTTCAAACAGACCTGCAACATTGACAGAGTTAACCTTTTCCCACGCATGATGGGGAAACTGCCCGAGCGGTGAACCCCACGAGATGCCTGCATTATTCATAAGGATATCAAGGGTCTCTGTACGGTTTTTGACCTCACTCAACATGGCCTGAACACCTTCCTCGGTCCCGACATCGCCACTGAAACCTTCCGCGCTGCCCGGCGCATCCAGTGCATTCAGCTCGGCTGCGACGGCCTCACAGGCGTCACCCTTACGCGATGCAATCAGCACCCGTGCCCCTGCCCTTACCAGCGCTTCCGCTGCCATCCGGCCGATACCGGTTGCACCGCCCGTTACCAGCGCGGATTTTCCCTGCAGAGAAAATAATGTTTCAGGGGTCATGGTCTGCTCCTCGGTTTTGATTGCTGGCACAAGTTGCGGTTGCCGGCGAAACTTGCACCCAGCGGAATTCTTGACAACATCCAACGCTGCGCCAAAGTTCCTCCCAACCGAATAACAAGGACAACACAGCTATTATGCAAGCGTTACTCAGCGTCGCTCCGGGCGGACCGGAAACATTGGAGCTTACCACCCTGCCCGACCCAGTGCCCGGCAAGGGTGAATTGCTTGTGCGGGTCAAAGCCGCCGGGGTTAATTTTCCCGATACGTTGATGATCCAGGACCTGTATCAGATCAAGCCACCCAGACCGTTCGCTCCGGGCGGGGAAATCGCGGGCGAAGTTTTGGGAATTGGCGAAGGTGTCACCGGGTTCGAGGTTGGCGACCGGGTTCTGGCATTGACCGGATATGGCGGATTTGCCACCCAATTGACTGTCAAAGCCGCCGTAGCGGTCAAATTCCCGGACACGATGCCCTTTGATGACGCCGCGTGTTTCATATTCACCTACGGTACGTCCTACCACGCTCTGAAAGATCGCGCTGCTTTGCAACCTGGCGAAACACTATTGGTGTTGGGCGCGGCCGGTGGCGTCGGAAGCGCTGCTATTGAGTTGGGCAAAACAATGGGAGCCCGCGTCATCGCGGCGGTATCCTCATCAGAAAAAGCGGATTTTTGCCGTCAAATTGGGGCGGACGAGGCTATTGTGTACCCCCGTCAGATGGATCGCGACGCTCAAAAGGCTTTTTCAAAAGAAATCAAGTCCGTAGCAGGCGCGAATGGCGTAGATGTCGTCTATGACGCCGTAGGCGGGGAATACGCCGAACCTGCGCTGCGCAGCATGGCGTGGAATGGCAGGTTTCTTGTTGTCGGGTTTCCAGCTGGTATTCCCAAGATTCCACTCAATCTACCATTGTTGAAAGGCTGCCAGGTTGTTGGCGTGTTTTGGGGGGCTTCGGTCTATCGTGATCCCAAAGGCCATACCGAAAATATTAGCGAATTATTCGACTTATACGCAAAATCTCTGATAAAGCCGCAAATCAGTGCGCGGTTTTCTTTGGAGGATGCCCGCGAGGCCCTAGTCTTACTGAATGACCGTTCGGTTCTTGGTAAGGTTGTGGTCACGATGCCTGAAACCTGACTGCTCACCAATGCACAGTTCAAGATGTGATGGTATGTGAGACACGCTACTCGCCTGATGAGTGCGCGGGTTGGTGGACATCCATACCTATTCAAGTTTATCAACCAGTAATGGGACGGAGAACGAATGCATAAAGTTCTGATTTTGAACGGTCCGAACCTGAACTTGTTGGGCACACGACAACCCGAGGTTTATGGCCGTACAACACTGAAAATGGTTGAAGAAACCTGTGTAAAACACGGCGCGTCAATCGAGTTGGAGGTATCGCACCAGCAATCCAACCACGAAGGCGTGCTGATTGACGCGATCCACGCAGCCAAAGGCACGCAAGACGGGATCGTGCTGAACGCCGGAGCGTATACTCACACATCCATCGCTTTGATGGACGCGATTTCCTCGGTCGAATTGCCGGTTGTCGAGGTCCATCTGTCGAACATACACGCGCGCGAACCATTTCGGCACAAGTCCTATGTGGCCTCCGTTGCAGTGGGTCAGATTTGCGGTTTTGGCCTTCTAGGCTATGTGATGGCGTTGGACGCGTTGTCGGCGCATTTGAAAAATGAGGGGGCTGCATGAAGCTGGGCGAATACCTGAATTTCCTCAGCTACGTCAAAACTCTGGAAGAGCTTTGGGACGCTCACTGCCGCCAGATGGCCGAGTTTGGTTTTGACCGCCTTCTGTACGGCTACACACGCTACAGGACCGAGACGTCTTTGGGTGACCCCGAGGATTTCACCATCCTGACAAATCACGGCAAAGAATACATTGATGGGTTCGTGCGGGACGGGCTGTACTTTCATGCGCCCATGCTGAAATGGGCTTTGCATAACGAAGGCGCGGCCAGTTGGAAACTGATCCAGGATATGAATTCCGATGGCACGATGACCGCCGAAGAGCGTCAGGTGTACGAGTTCAACCGGTCAAAGGGCGTTGTAGCAGGATACACCGTTAGTTTCACCTCGGTTTCGATGCGGTCCAAAGGCGCGATCTCTCTTTCGGCGGGTGGGGCCGTGGGTCAGGATGAGGTCGACGCAATCTGGGCGGAGCATGGCGACGACATTCTGTTGATGAACAATGTCGCGCATCTGAAGATTCTCACCCTGCCCTACAACACCCCCAATCGTGCACTAACCAAGCGTCAGCGCGAGGCGCTGGAATGGGTTGGAGACGGCAAAACGACACAGGACATTGCGCTTTTGATGGGGCTGACGTCGGCTACAGTTGAAAAGCATCTGAGGCTCGCTCGTGAGTCTCTGTCCGTTGAGACAACAGCACAAGCAGTACTCAAGGCATCCCTGCAAAATCAGATGTTCATCATGGAAGCATGATGTGTCTAAATTGACGCTAAATTGCGTCAATTTACGTAGGGTAAGGAAATCATGACTTCCCGAATCTGAGCCCTAGTTGCACAGTGATATCGTTCCGTGAGTGGTGGCTTTAGCCTGGGAACGTTTTGATCGGATCTTTGCAATATCAAAGCTCTCCGGTCGCTCTGACATAAAGGCGTCTATTTGTACGCGTCTCTTAGTCGGAATTTTGGGGGGCCTCGACCATCCCCATCTGCGGGGCCCCTCAATCCTTCTTTTATTTTTGTATGAGATTCAGTTCACGCGCTGATTGGCGCAAAAAAAACCGACTACCAATATGGTAGCCGGTTTTTATCCTGTTCAGGGTGAGGCCCATCCAAGGGCCTCTGCCAGACTTAGCCTTGTGCGGCTTTGGCAACTTCGGCTGCGAAGTCTTCTTTTTCGACCACGATGCCTTCGCCAACTTCAAGACGAATGAAGCCGGTGATGGTTGCGCCTGCTTCCTTTGCCGCTGCTTCAACGGTCAGGTCAGGATTCACAACGAAAGACTGGTTCAGCAGGGTCGCTTCAGCCACGAATTTCTTCATACGGCCTTCGATCATCTTTTCGATCACCTGTTCCGGCTTGCCGGATTCGCGGGCGATGTCCATCTGAACCTGCTTTTCTTTCTCGACAACAGCCGGATCCATGTCGGCCTCAGACAAGGCCGCGGGGTTCACAGCTGCGATATGCATCGCAACCTGCTTGCCAATCGCTTCGTCACCACCGGACAACGCAACCAGAACACCGATTTTGCCCATGCCGTTGGTGGCGGCGTTGTGGACGTAGGATACAACGGTGTCGCCCGACAGTTTGGCCATGCGACGCACCGACATGTTTTCGCCAATAGTGGCGATCTTGTCGGTCAGGGTGTCTGCAACGCTTTTGCCGCCCAGATCAGCTGCCAGCAATGCTTCGACATTGTCGACGCCTTCGGCAGCGTAGGCGATCTTGCCAACCATTTCTTGGAAGTCAGCGTTTTTAGCGACGAAGTCAGTTTCCGAGTTCACTTCAACAGCAACACCGTTGCCGCCGTTGACGTGTACTGCAACCAGACCTTCAGCTGCGGTACGGCCGGATTTCTTAGCCGCCTTTGCCAGACCTTTGGTACGCAGCCAGTCAACGGCTTCGTCCATGTTGCCGCCGGTTTCGGTCAGCGCTTTTTTTGCGTCCATCATGCCTGCGCCGGTCGAGTCGCGCAGTTCTTTAACCATTGCTGCTGTGATTGCCATCTTTTGGCTCTCCTCAATTCAAACGGAATTGGGGCAGGTCTACCCTGCCCCATATGTCAATAACGTGACGGGCAGCTTACGCTTCGGCTTTGGCTTCCGGCGCGGCTTCTTCAGCAACAGGTGCCTCTTCCGCAACGACTTCTTCAACCGGTGCTTCTTCGAATGCACCCAGGTCAACACCTGCGGCACCCATCTGAGCGGTCATGCCGTCCAGAGCTGCACGAGCAACCAGATCGCAGTACAGAGCGATTGCGCGCGCTGCGTCGTCGTTGCCGGGGATGATGTAGTCAACGCCGTCGGGCGAGCAGTTGGTGTCGACAACAGCCACAACCGGGATACCCAGTTTGTTGGCTTCGGCGATGGCCAGTGCTTCTTTCTTAACGTCGATGACGAACAGCAGATCAGGAACGCCGCCCATCTCGCGGATACCGCCCAGCGATGCCTGCAGTTTGCCCTGGTCACGTTCCATGCCCAGACGCTCTTTCTTGGTCAGGCCTTCGGCGCCAGATTCCATTGCTTCGTCGATCTGGTTCAAACGGTTGATCGACTGGGAAACGGTTTTCCAGTTGGTCAACGTGCCACCCAGCCAGCGGTGGTTCATGTAGTACTGAGCCGACTTTTCAGCAGCTTCTGCGATCGGCTGAGCTGCCTGACGCTTGGTGCCAACGAACAGAACGCGGCCACCTTTTGCAACGGTGTCACGAACGGCCTGCAGAGCCTGGTCCAGCATCGGAACAGTCTGGGTCAGGTCCATGATGTGGATACCATTGCGCGAGCCGTAGATGAACGGGCCCATGCGGGGATTCCAACGCTGTGTCTGGTGACCAAAGTGAACGCCAGCTTCCAGCAGCTGACGCATGGTGAACTCGGGAAGAGCCATGCTATTTTCCTTTTCCGGTTTACGCCTCGGCGGGGGTGAAAGAAGCGGATGCTCCAACCGGCGGGCCAGATAGGGATGTCTCCCCTACAAAGCCCAAACCCCGCCTGCGGGTTTGAATGGCGCGCGTATACGGCAGGTTTTGATGCAGTGCAAGGACATTTCGCCCTTATTTTTCAAGCCGTGCCAATGCATGTGCGTGACGCACAGCCTCTTCGCAATGCGCTGCCAGTGCCTTGCGGTCAGCAAAGTCGCTGACCTTCGCAGGTGTATGGTAGATCAACTCGACCGATCCCTGTCGACGCGCACCCAGGGTCTTAAGCAGATGTGGGGCGAAATCCATGTCGCCCCACCAGCCATAAAACCTGTCCGGCTGTCCGGCAGGCGCGTGAAAGATCACCGAGACCGGTTGAACGTACATGAACTCCCGCAACTCTTCTGAAAAGAACGCGGCAAAAAGTGTTGTTTTAAAGGGCAAAACACGAAGTCCGTCGGTCGAAGTGCCTTCCGGAAAAAACAACAGCTTATGCCCGACTTTCAGCCGCTCTTCAAAGATCTGCGTCTGTTCGCGGGCTTTCTTTCGGTCACGTTCGATGAACACCGTACCCGTTGCACGGGCCAACCAACCAATACCTGGCCATTTAGCCACCTCGGCCTTGGACACGAAGTACACCCGCTTTCGGGCGTTCAGCGCAAAGATATCCAGCCACGAGGTATGGTTTGCGACCACCGCGCCGCGTTCGCGCATCAATTCGCCAGAACAGCGAAAACCGATGCCAAGAAGACGGAGCGCGTTGCGGCAGACAAACTGTACTATGAACGGGGTGATCGGCCGACGTAGCCCGAACATCGGGCGTTCAATCAGGCGAACTGTCAACAAGACAAGCAGTCCGCCAAAGACCAAAATTGCCACTGGGAGCCCGCGTAGGATCACCAGCATCCAGCCTAGGACACCCAATTCAATTGGATCCGGCGCGTCGTCGCTATTCCAAAGAGCGTCATTCACCAGATCAGGCTCCGCCATAGATACGCCGCTGGCGTTCGTTCATCCGTTCCGTGTCCAGAATCAGGCAAACATCGGTCGTGTTGAACGCATGGTCGATAAACGCCCCCTCACCCACAAAACCGCCCAGCCGCAGATAGGCTTTGATCAGTGCAGGCACCTGCACCATAGCCGCACGGCGATCCAACGCGTCCGGAGCGACCAGATCCATACTTTGAAATACAGCCGGTTGTGCCCGAACCCGCAAGTCCGGCGGGGCCAAATGATTGTGGTGCAACATCGATAATGGCTGCGCCAGTTCCTGAACATCGATACCGTGAAAACTGGCGACGCCAAACAGAACTTCGATCTCGCGTTCGTTCACATATCCGGCCAATCCGTTCCACAGATGATACATCGCCGTCCCACCGCGGTAATCGGGGTGAAGGCAGGACCGTCCAAGCTCCAACAACTTGCGACCGCTTTGTTTCAAAACGGTCAGGTCGTATTCATCCTCGGAATAAAACTGCCCAAGTTCCGCTGCACGTTCACCGGGTAACAGTCTGTAAACACCCACAACTTCGCCGGTCGCGTCGTCATAGGCCAACATGTGGTCAAAGTAAGGATCAAAACGATCTTGCTCCAATCCCGCCTCGTGGTCCACCATCTCGCCACCGCCGCCCAATTCACGGACAAACACGTCATAACGCAGCCGCTGAGCAGCGCGCAACTCGGCCTCGGAGTCGGCGAGTTTTACAGTGAAAGAAGGGCCTGAATCCGGCATCGGGGTTTCCGCTTTTGTTTGCGCGCTGATACCCCAGTTATCAGTCGAATGGCAACCAGCGCTGCGATTGCCGGTTGTTAACCATTCTTAAACCAGTTTCACAGATCAAAGACGGGCGTCAGGGCAATGCGGGTTCCGTCTATTACCACTTTTCCCTGATCGCGGAAATTCACGGTGACTTTGCCGCCGATGTTGGACTGCACCTGTCCGACGCCCCAGTCGGGGAAATCGGGGTGGCGGACATACATGCCCGGTGCAAGAATGGCATTGAGGTCTGTCATGATCGGGCTCCGGTCCGGCGGCAGATACAACAGGAGAGGTACGCATGGGCGACACCAACGTCAATCTGGCCGAGTTGATCGGGTCGCGGATTTGTCACGATCTGATCAGCCCCATTGGTGCAATTACCAATGGCCTGGAATTGCTCGAAATGGTTGGTGCTGTACATGGACCCGAGATGGAGCTGATCTCGGGCAGCGTCGGAAGCGCCGGAGCAAGGATACGGTTCTTTCGCGTGGCTTTTGGCTCGGCCAGCGATCAGCCATTGGGGCGGACAGAGGTTACAGAGCTGTTGAAAGATGTCGAAAGCGTTGGCCGCGTGCGTGTCAACTGGCACATTACCGACGCCATGCCTCGCAATCAGATCAAACTCGCCTTTCTGGCCCTAATGTGTTGCGAAAGCGCAATGCCGATGGGTGGTGACGTCTCAGTGGAAAACTACGGCGGCGGTTGGACGGTGACGGGGGTCGCGGACAAGTTGAAAATTGACGCTGATCTTTGGAAAAACCTGCCCAAAGGCCAGTTTGCCAACGCGGTGACACCGGCACATGTGCAGTTCGCGCTACTGCCTCAGACAGCAGTATCCATGGGACGGCGGGTTGCGGCGGAAACCACCTCAACCCGCGTCGCGATCCGGTTTTAAGAGCGCACCGTCCCGTTACCACGCACCAGATATTTGAAACTGGTCAGTTGAGCGGCCCCGACCGGGCCGCGCGCATGCATCTTGCCGGTCGCGATGCCAATCTCAGCTCCCATCCCAAATTCACCACCATCGGCAAATTGGGTCGAGGCGTTGTGCATCAGAATCGCACTGTCGAGGCGCTCAAAGAACCGGGCCGCGGCGTCAGCATCCTCTGTCATGATGCAATCGGTATGGTTAGAGCCAAACTGACGGATGTGTGCGATGGCCGCGTCAATGTCTGCGACCGGTTTGGCCGCGATGATGCTGTCGAGGAATTCCTTACCCCAGTCGTTTTCAGTGGCTTCGATGGTGCCGTCCACGGCCAAAGCACCTTCGGCATGGATCTCGACACCTGCAGCCAGTAAGGCGGAAATGATATCCCGACCAAGTGTTTCAGCTACATCCTGATGGATCAGAAGACATTCGGCCGCACCACAAATTCCGGTACGCCGGGTTTTCGCATTCAGTACGACATCAAGGGTTTTTTGCGGATCCGCGGCTTTGTCGATGTAGATGTGCACGATGCCTTCCAGATGAGCAAATACAGGCACCCTCGCCTCTCGCTGTACTAGCCCCACCAGACCTTTGCCACCGCGCGGAACAATTACGTCCACGCAATCTGTCATGGTCAGCAATTCTTGCACGGCGGCGCGGTCGCGCGTGGGTACCAACTGGATGGCGTCATCGGGCAGGTTAGCCGCTTTCAACCCTTCGACCAGACAAGCGTGAATAGCGGTGGAGGAATGGAAGCTTTCAGAACCACCGCGCAGAATAACCGCATTGCCCGACTTCAGGCATAGTGCGCCAGCATCAGCTGTGACGTTCGGGCGGCTTTCGTAAATCACACCGATAACGCCCAGCGGCGTACGTACCCGTTGGATGTTCAAGCCCGAGGCCATATCCCATTCGGTCAGAACCTCACCCACCGGATCGGCCTGATCCGCGACCGTGCGCAGCCCATCGACCATGCCGTGAACACGCGCCTCGTCCAGCATCAGGCGGTCCATCATTGCTGGGCTCAAGCCCTTTTCGCGACCAAACTCCAGGTCCTTTTTGTTGGCGTCGATGATATCTTTGCGTCTTGTCCAGACAGCATCGGCGGCCGCAATCAGGGCTGCGTGTTTACGCTCGGCACTGGCAAAGGCCAGATCGGCCGAGGCCGCCTTGGCACGTTTTCCAAGATCGGCCATCAGGGCGGGAATGTTGTCGAAATCCTTCATCTCAGATGCCTTTCGGTCGGTCTTTTGCTTCTATCATCGCGCAATTAAAGCGCCAAATCATCACGGTGGATAAGGACGGCCCGGCCCGGATAACCCAGTGTCGCCTCGATTTCCGAGGACTTGCGTCCCTTGATCGCATCCGCCTCTTGCGCGGTATAGCGGCTTAGGCCTTGGGCCAAACGCCGGGCTTGAGGGTCCATGATGGCCACCGGATCCCCGCGCCCAAAATCGCCGGTCACCTCAACAATGCCAGCAGGCAGCAGGCTTTTGCCGTTGTCCAACGCTTTGGCCGCCCCTGCGTCTACCACAATTTCTCCACGTGGTTTCATTGCCGAAATCCAACGCTTACGCGCGGCATGTGGATCCAGAGTTGCCGTGAACCAGGTGCAATTGGCGCCATCTTCAAGCGATTTTAGGGGGTTTATGATCGAACCTTCGGTAATGGCCATGTCGCAACCCGCGGCGGTGGCCATCTTTGCGGCCAACAGTTTGGTTTTCATTCCACCCTTGGACAGACCGGAACCAGCATCACCCGCCATCTCTTCGATCTCTTGCGTAATGGTCTCAATCACATCAAAACGCTTGGCGTCGCCGTCTTCATTCGGGTTTCCGGTGTAGAAACCGTCGACATCCGACAACAAGATTAATTGGTCGGCCCCCACGGTCACGGCGATCTGCGCCGCGAGGCGATCGTTGTCGCCATACCGGATCTCATCTGTGGCCACCGTATCGTTTTCATTTACAATCGGAACCACGCCCAAACTTAGCAAAGTCTCCAGCGTCGCGCGCGAGTTAAGATACCGCCGCCTATCTTCGCTATCTTCCAGCGTGACCAAAACCTGCGCGGTTGTGATGGTGTGCGGGGTCAGAGCCTCTTCATAGGCCCGCGCCAGTCGAATCTGGCCCACAGCTGCTGCGGCTTGAGATTGCTCTAAGGGCAAATCCGCCATCGGCAAGCCTAAGACACCTCGTCCCAAGGCAATTGAACCGGAGGACACCAGGATAACATCCGTCCCCTGCCCTTTGAGCCACGCAACATCTTGCGCCAGCGAGTGCAACCAATCCGACCGCAGTAAACCCGTGTCGCGGTCCACCAGTAACGCGGACCCGATTTTGACAACAAGTCGGCGTGCTGCAGTCAGGGTTGCCAAGACTTCGTCTCCTCAACGGGTTTTTGGCGAAGACGGTTCTCATCGATCTGCGCACGCAAGGCGCGCAGAATCTCAGTTACCCCCAAATGTGCCACACCAGACATGGTCATCACGGGACCGCCGACCGCCTCTTCCAGCTCAGCCCTTTTCAGCGCCAGTTCCTCTTCGTCCAGCGCATCGACTTTGTTCAGGACCGTAATCCGCGGCTTTTCCGCAAGCTCGCCGCCATAGGCTTCCAGCTCATGAATGATCGTCCGGTAATCCTCGGCCACGGTTTCCGAGGTTCCATCGACCAGATGCAACAGAACTGCACAGCGTTCGACGTGGCCAAGGAACCGATCACCGATCCCACGGCCTTCGTGCGCGCCTTCGATAAGGCCGGGAATGTCCGCGACGACGAATTCTACATTGTCGACACCCACAACACCCAAATTCGGGTGCAGTGTTGTAAACGGATAGTCAGCGATCTTGGGACGGGCGTTCGATGTTGCTGCCAGAAAGGTCGACTTGCCCGCATTGGGCATGCCGAGCAAACCCACGTCAGCGATAAGTTTCAGCCGCAGCCAGATCGTGCGATCAATCCCCGCCTGCCCCGGATTGGCGCGGCGCGGGGCCTGGTTGGTGGCCGATTTGAAGTGCAGGTTGCCAAAGCCACCATTGCCGCCCTTGGCCAGCAAGACCCGCTGTCCAACTTCGGTCAGATCACAGATGACGGTCTCTTCGTCCTCATCCAAAATCTCGGTTCCAACCGGCACGCGTAGGATGATATCGTCACCATCTTTTCCTGTACGCTGCTGACCACGACCGGGCTGACCGTTCTTGGCAAAGAAATGCTGCTGATAGCGGAAGTCGATCAGGGTGTTCAGCCCGTCCACAACCTCGGCCCAGACAGAGCCGCCTTTACCGCCGTCACCACCATCGGGACCGCCGTATTCAATGTATTTTTCGCGTCGAAAGCTGACGCACCCGCCACCGCCGGCCCCGGACCGGATGTAGACCTTTGCAAGATCGAGAAATTTCATGACTGTCCCCTAATGCAAAGGCCCCATCGGCCACAAGTCAGAGTTTTTTACTGTAAGTCCAGGTGGGCACATTTGCATCGCGCGCCACCGAATAACTTTCGGCATCACCCAGATATTGAAAACCGCAATGGGTCAGCACACGGGCCGAGGCCGGATTGTCCTGAAACACGCTGGCAAACATCGTCGCGTTTTCCAACGGGTTGGCCAGAACCAATGCCTCGACCGCCAGTGATGCGACACCGGTGTTCCAATAGACCGGAGCGACCCAGTAGCCGACCTCGGACTGATTACGATCCAGTTTTTCCAATGAGATCAGACCGATCAGCTCCGGGCCGTCATCTTTTGTAGCATCCAGCGCCCACACATCCTCTGTCCGTTCCTCGGACATCGAGCGCGCAATAAACGCCTCGACGGAACCCGGCGGCAGCGGATGTGGGATCGACGTGGTCATACGCGCCACCCGTTCATCACCTGCATAATGCTCGATGAGACCCATATCCGAACGACGCAGTGGGCGCAGATCGAACCGCTCGGTTTCGATGACCGGCTGGTTTATTATTGTCTCAAGTTTCATGAGTGCGTTCCTCCTCCGAACAACACAAAAAGTACGGACGCAACAGTGAGACTGGCTAACGTCCACATCAGATATTTTTCCACGGGCCGACCTTCAACCACGTGGGCAATTCTATCTCCGGCAAATGTCCAGATCGGATGTAAAATTACCTGGCAAAGCAACAAACAGAGAGCGATCGTGAATGTTGCGTTAAAGCTGGACGTGCCAGCCGCAACAAACCCGGTAAATCCGGCAATGATCATGGCCCAAGCCTTTGGATTAAGAGGGTGAACGATCAACCCCGCCCAAAAACCGGGCACCTCTCCGGTGGTATCGGTGCGCGACAACCGCAGGTTCGCGATTTTCCAGGCCAACCAGCAGATATATGCCGCCGAGGCGTATTTCAGCACGGTAAAGACCATTGGGGCCTGATCCGCGAGTTGCAACAGACCAAAGCCAACGGGCCAGATGATCAGCTGTTTACCCATGATCACACCAGCCACGAACGGCAATGCGGCACGAAACCCATAACGCGCGCCCGTCCCTAACAGGACCATGTTGGCGGGCCCCGGCGTTCCGACCTGAGAGGCTGCGAAGATCAGGAAACTGGTGGTGGCAACGGTCATTCCATCGCCTCCCAGTCCGCACGACGCAGCAAAACGTCCTGAACAGTCACATCTTCGTTGGTCGAACGTACCGTCGCACGGTGTTGCCCATCCGGTTTGAACCCAAGTTTTGACAAGACCGCTTTGGACCGTTCGTTGCCCAGATGATAACCAGAGGTAAGTTCCTGCCGATCAGATCGAAAGAACCTTGAGATCATCGCGCGGGCGGCTTCTGTCACATAGCCATGCCCCCAAGACGATTTCGCAATCCAGTAACCCAGCTGAGATCCGGTCGAGATGCAACCAATGAGGGCGTCCTCCCGGGTGATAGCAAAGGCATCATGCTCTGTGGCCATCGCGCCGACAAATTCGGCGGAATGTTCGGTTTCATAGGGGTGAGGAACGACGGTAAGCCAACGCACCACGTCAATGTCGTTCAGGAGCGTGACCAGACGCGACGCATCCTCACGCCGAAAACGGCGCAATGTCAGACGTCTTGTAATTATCACTTCGGTCATGGGACCGCTCCTGAAAACGAGAAAGGGGACCGGCACTTTGTGCCGGTCCCCCATGAAATTTTCTTAAACCTTCTGGGTTTCGGCTTACTCTGCGGCCTCCGCCACTGGCAGGACCGAAATAAAGGTGCGGTTTTTGAGGCCTTTGTGGAACTTCACAGCGCCATCAACAGTTGCAAAGATTGTGTGATCTTTGCCCATGCCTACGCCTTCGCCCGGCCAGAACTTGGTGCCGCGCTGACGCACGATGATGTTGCCCGAAATGGCGGCCTGACCACCATACAGTTTCACGCCAAGGCGGCGACCAGCTGAGTCGCGACCGTTACGGGAGGAACCGCCAGCTTTTTTATGTGCCATTCTCTCTCTCCTTAGCCTTTGGCCAGCTCTTTGGCCTGCTCAACCCACTCGGGTTTCACTTTGACCGTTTCGATAGCAGCAATCTGCTCGTCCGACAAGGCGGCCAGAGCAGCAAAGCTCTCGATACCGGCTTCTGCCAGCTTCTTGGCAGCGGCTGGGCCGACACCGTTCAGCTTGGTCAGATCGTCAGCGGCAGCAGCAGCGGCGGGTGCTTCTGCTTTGGCTTCAGCTTTCTTGGCAGGCTTTTTCGCCGCCGGAGCAGCTTCGCCAGCCGGTGCCGAACCGGTTGCAGCTTTGATGCCCGACTTGTCAGCGCCCGACGACAGGATGTCGGTGATCTTGACCAGAGTCAGCTTCTGACGGTGGCCAACGGTACGCTTCGAGCTGTGCTTACGACGGCGCTTTACGAACTTGATGACCTTGTCACCTTTGATCTGTTCGATCACTTCGGCTTGTACGCCTGCACCATCGACGAACGGTGCACCAACAACCGGAGCGTCACCGCCCAGCATCAGAACATCGTTGAATTGAACTTTTTCACCTGCGTCGGCAGCCAGCTTTTCAACACGGAGCACGTCGCCCGCCTGAACCTTGTACTGCTTGCCGCCAGTCTTGAGGACCGCAAACATGCGTCTTTCCTTTGTCTGATCGCGTTCTGTGGTCCCCGACTGGGTGTTGCTGGCTTTCGCCACCTCGAACAGCGCGCCCTTTTCGGGCTGTGTGAATGACCTTTAGAGTTTACTAAGGGTCAAATAATAACGATACCCGGCGCGGAATACCGGCCGGGATGCGCGCTTATCCATAGATTGGCTGAGAAAGTCAACATCAAAAACAGGGTCAAAGATCCGATGCGCTTAGCGCCCGCGAAACCGCCTGTCCCAATTGGAAATAGATCTGATCATACATCAAATCGAATCCCTCGAAAAAGGCTTCGTTTACGGCGCGCCCCGTCTCGGTCCGGGAAAAGGCGATGTTTTCGCGCATCTGAGCCTCATCCAGCGGCTGATAGGCCACCAGAAGGAAGGAATACAACCAGATACGGTTTTCCTCAGTAATACTGTCCTTGTCCGATAAGAGTTGCGCCAGAATATCTTCTGAACTGGTTCCGGCGTGCTCACTGAGTCCACGAAAGAAACTGTAGTCCGAGCTAAGCGAGCTTTGAACATTCCTTTCGATCAGATCATTGACTTCGATATACTCGCCAACAAGCCGATAAAGCTGGGTGCCGCCTCCTCCATTCAGGTAGTTCTCGCGCGCCATGTCCTTGATGGTCTCATCCGCGAAAGCTTCTCTGGCCGAATTTTCCAGCGTGATTATGGTCTGACCGACATCGCTTTCGAAGAAATGGATCGCACGATCCAGTTGACTACCTGTCAGGCTGGTTTCAAAGACCTGAGAAATCTGATCCTGCATCCAATCTGTATCGTAGATTGCGTCCACCTGATCTTCGAAAAGCGGCCCTCCGTTCCCGCCCAGAAACGTTTCGTTCAGACTTGCTGCCTGCGTTAGGCCCTCGTCGCGCAGGATGTCGACAACCTGTTGCAGTTGAACAGCCTGCATTAGGCGTTCCACCCTCTCGGACGCGGCCAGCGGTGCGGAGTAAAGGACAATGACGAAGCAGGCAGCGATAAGGCGCATCAGATATCCTGGGCCGGATGCAGTTCCGCCATCCGCGCAGCCAGATCTTCAAATTTCATGGCCATGATTTCATACTGGATTGCATTCAATAGCTCATAAACTTCTTGCATCAGGGGTTGTTCCAGCGCTTCGGCATAAGCGATGACCTCAGAGTCCGAGAAATCCTGATAGGTATAGGCTGCACCGGCCAGTGCAGAAAGCTGCAGCGCTTGCCGCATTCCGGTTTCTTGGCGCTTCATCATCAAGCGCAGCTCATCCGCACCCAGTTGCAAGTCGATCACACCCGAGGCGCTGGCGGCCAAAAGAAAGCGCACCTGAATTTCCTGCAATGCGCGCAATGCCGTCCCACTGGAATCAATCGCATTGTTCATGCGCTTCAGATTCTCGACCCGTTTTGAACCTGCCTTGATCAGGTCCGAGACGATTTCCTGTCCTTCCATCTGCTTGGCGTTGTCATCTTCAACCATGTGCGAGGCATTTTCGGCCTCAACCAGCCTTTGCCCAAGATCAGAAGCATAGAACTCAACCGCATGGGACAGCGCCTCATCGGTCAGCGTCTGTTCCAGAATTGAAACCGCCGTCTCGTGCATGTCCTTGGTGTCAAAGACCTCTTCCGTGAGGCGCGTCCAATCTGATCCGAACCCGTCTGGATCGATTCCCAACATTTGTGGGGCCGACGCTGATGCCAGCGCGATGCTCTCTAGAGCAACGTCAAACCCCGTGGTTGTCAAAAAGGCTTCGATCCGGTCTCGTCCGGCAGCAAGCGCGGACTGAGTCCCAGTGGTCACAATCAGAACGACGGCGAAAAGTGGAAGGATTGTGCGGCGCAGAATATAAGTCATACCTATGACCCTAGGGGAAATACGGCGTCAGGCAACGGAAAAACCCGGCTTTGTTAATTTCGGGAATTTTCTGCTTGCACCCCTTCGCGTTCATCACTAAATCCCCCCCTCACAGACCCCCGCGGAGAGGTGCCGGAGTGGTCGAACGGGGCGGTCTCGAAAACCGTTGTGGGTGCAAGCCCACCCAGGGTTCGAATCCCTGTCTCTCCGCCAGTCTTCTCATTGACTTAGGCCAGAAACGACAAGAGCCGCGAACCGCAATTCCGGGCCTCTGGTTGGTCGATGCATGTTGTTTTCGTTTTTCCAGATCTACCCAAATCCAGAATGACCCGTTTATTGCGTCACTGCGGTCACTCGACAAACCGGACAATCTACTTTCCTGCCACACGACCCCTTCACTGCCGTCGAATTTAGGCGAAACCAAAAAAGAGTTGGTAGGTTATAGCTAAGTTGTCGGATGCTCTGGCGCATCACCTAACGCCAGTAACAGAAGTATGGCCAGTATTGGCGACCCGACCAGTCCGATCAGAAACCAGATCAAGCCGGATCGATTGCGGGTTTGCGCCATTGTGATGGGCAAGACATATAACCAGATCACTGCAACTGCCAAAACGACAAAAAATAGTAGCCCAACAAAGCTTTCCATTTTTGTTACCTTTCGTCTGAATTTTTAGTTGTGTGGGTATTTGGGCATCACCATTCAAAGCGCCCGGTATTCCTTTAGCTTTTAGCTTTAGCCCGTTGCATGCTGCGGTAAAGTCTTTGCTGCTCAGCCGATACGCAATCAACCTTTGGCAAAAGCGCTTGATAAACATGGTTCTTCGGACTCGTCGAAAATGCAATAGAGCCTCCCGGTTCAGCGGGGTTTTCTTCTGAGTAATCTGCATTTTCTTTTCCGTGACCCGAGAAAAAGCTGTCAAATTTCCCACGAACGGCTGATTTACGTTTCAGGTTAAATTAAATTAGCAAGCTCTAGGGCAAAGCTATCTACGTGACGGCGTGTTATTGCCATCTGGTTTCATCAGATCGGCGCAGGCTGGCTCAAACCCCCGAATTGAAATGAATTTCGGGGAATTCCCCTTTGATCACTGATAATTTACCCTCATCTAAGCGGCACATATTTTAAGGAGAACCTCATGTCGCGTACACTCGTATTGGCTGTCATCGTCGCCGGACTTGGCGCCGGAGCTTACTATTACCTCAACCAACCCGAACCTACACCTGCCGAACAACTTCAATCGGCGGCGCAAGAAGCCGGTGAAGCAGTGAACGATGCCGTAGAAGCCGCGACCGAGCAGGCAAGCGAAGCTGCATCTTCCATCACAGACCAGGCCAACGAAGCGGCCGAGCAAGCTGGACAGGCGGCCACTGATCTGGCCAACCAGGCAAGTGATCAGGTCGCGTCTCTGGCCAATCAGGGACAAGACTTGCTGAATTCCTGGATCGAAGAAGGTACACTGTCTGTCCAAAATTTTGATTATGACGCGATGGTAACTTCGGTTCAGGATAGCCAGTTGTCGCAGGACCTCAAAACAAAGGCTCTGGGTATCCTGGATGAAATCAAAGCATCCCCCGAGTTGATTGCTCAGAAGATCGAAGAACTCCGTGTGCTTTTGACCGGACAACAATAATTTCCTAGGGCCGTTCGGAATTGAGCGGCCCTTTGTCCATGCAGCGCGAACGCTCCCGCAACGTCAGACGCAACTCTGATTGACCTCTCCGCGTCCGTTTGCTTGGCTGCCCCTAGATCCAAAGCAACATCGATTGCAACAGACCCGTTCTGTGCCATGTCCGGACCGGAGATAGGAGAAATAATGACCACCCTGCCCCGCACCATGTTCGCCGTCATTCAAACCCATGACGGATACTCCGGATCGGCCACGGGTCCGGTTATTGAAGTTGCCGCCGACTGGCTAGCCGAGGCCGAGCTTCCCGTGCCCGAACCCGGACCCGGTCAGGTTTTGATCAAGCTGCGGGCATCGTCGGTAAACCCCTCCGACCTCCACTTTATCAAAGGAGAATACGGTCAGCCACGAGTCAAAGGTTCGCCCGCCGGGTTTGAAGGCTGTGGCGACGTTGTAGCCACCGGCACAGGTGCCGAAGCGTTACAAGGTCAAAGGGTTGCCTTTGTGGCGGCTGGTTCCGGGGCATGGGCCGAGTATGTTGTGACGCAAGCGCTTATGTGCATCCCTTTACGGCCCGATATTTCGGACGATGACGGCTCAGCCCAGATCGTCAACCCTATGACTGCGATGGCGATGGTGGACATCGCGCGCGGTGCAGGCGACGCTTTTGTCGTCTCAGCTGCCACCAGCCAGTTGGGCAAGCTTATGTGTTCATTAGGGCGCGACCTTGGGCTTAAACCAATCGCCATCGTGCGCCGGGCCGAGGCCGTAAATAGCCTGAAAGAACTTGGCGCCCATGAAGTTTTAGTCTCCTCGGACCCCGACATGATGCAGAAGTTCCAGGCAATCAGCAAAGAGCTGAAACCGCGTGTCTTTCTGGACGCTGTGTCGGATCAGATGTCCGAGCAGGTTTTCTGCGCGATGCCCAACGGTGCACGGTGGGTCGTTTACGGCAAGCTTAGCCCCGAACTACCAAAGCTTACGCAGACGGGCCAATTGATCTTTATGAGCAAGCGGATCGAGGGGTTCTGGCTGACCAAATGGATGACCTCGACGCCTCCGGAGGATCAGATGCGGGTAGTTGCCGAAGTACAGGCCCGATTTGCCGATGGTCGCTGGAAAACGGATGTTTCTGAACGGCTTGGCCTGCGCGATGTGGTTACAAATCTGGCGGATGCGCTGAAAAAGAGTGACGGAAAGGTCATTATCGCGCCATAGTAGAACAAAGCCCCGGACGAAGGAGGATGTCCGGGGCGCAAATAACGCCGGACATACCGGCAAGGGAGGACAGACTTGGATAACGCGCAGCTGCTGATCAGCGGGCTGGCGAATGGCTGTGTCTACGGCCTTATCGCTCTTGGCTTTGTTCTGATTTACAAAGCCACTGAGGCGGTTAATTTCGCGCAGGGCGATTTCATGATGCTGGGCGCCTTTGTGACAATCGGGCTTACGAATACCGAATATATGGGCCTGCCTTTCTGGTTGGCTCTTCCGATTTCGCTGGGGATCATGGGGGCGTTGGGTTACCTGGTGGATCGCCTGATCATTCGTCGATTGTTTGGGGAAAGCCAAACAGCCGTCGTCATTCTGACCATCGCGTTGGGGTTCGTAATCCGGTTTGTGGCCGGGCTGATCTGGGGGCACGAGCCGCAGACGCTGCAAAACCCGTTGGCAGGCAAAGAAGTTCGATTTGGAGGGCTGGTGCTGGGGATGGAGGACGTCGCCGTTATTGTCGTTACCATCCTTCTGACCTGGGGTCTGTATGTTTTCTTCAGCCGGACCAAATTGGGCCTGGCGATGCAAGGCGCGTCACAAAACCAGTTGGCAGCATATTACATGGGCATCCCGGTAAAGCGCGTACAGGGTTTCATCTGGGCTTTGGCCGGGGTTGTCGCAGGGATTGCAGGGATCTTGTTCGCAGCGAAAGGCTCGGTTGACCCGACCACAGGATTGCTTGGCATCAAGGCCTTTGCCGCAGCCGTTATCGGTGGTTTCGGCAGCCTGCCCGGTGCCCTCGCGGGTGGACTGATCGTCGGGGTGATTGAACCCTTTGCCAGCCGTTACATTGCAGCAGGATACAGTCAGATCGCGCCTTATGCGCTGCTCTTGGCGGTGTTGATTTTCCGCCCCAACGGGTTGTTCAGTCAGGTTCGGGTCAAGAAGGTCTAAGTCATGCGGATTGTGTTCAAAACCAACTATATGCAGGATATCCGACCTTGGAAGGACACCTATCAGCTGTGCCTGTATATTATCTTACTGGCAGCCGTCGCAGCCGCGCCGTGGTGGCTGGATGATTTCTATCTAGGCGAGCTGACAAACGTGCTGATCTGGGCCATAGCGGGACTGGGTCTGATGATCTTAACGGGTCACACCGGTCAGGTCAGTCTTGGCCACGCGGCATTTCTGGCCTTTGGGTGCTATGCCAATGTCATTCTTTTGGAAGCGGGCGTACCGTTTCTGATCGCCTTTCCCTTGGCTGGCATCCTAACCGGATTGGTTGGCGTGACCGTAGCAATCCCGGCCCTGCGGCTGCACGGCATCTATCTCGCGATCTTCACAATGGCCCTGTCCATCCTGATGGATGACGTCATTGTTTTGGCCGAACCGATCACGGGGGGCGTTGCTGGAAAATATCTGGGCGGTGTCGAAATATTCGGGTTTCTGGTCGACCGCTGGGGCACTCCGGTTCAATTTTTCTGGTTGGTCCTAAGCGTGGCGGTTCTGGTGACGCTTGGCTACATCAACCTGTTGCGGGCACCTTTGGGACGTAGCTTTATCGCTGTGCGCGACTCAGAGGTATCGGCGCAGGCAATGGGCGTGGATATTGCCAGGACCAAGATGATCTCATTCGCGTTGTCCTGCGCTGTCAGCGGATGGGCGGGTGCGCTGATGGGCATGTTCTCGGGCGCATTCAACAACGAGACGTTCAGCGTCCTGATTTCAATCCAGTTGCTGATGATGATTGTGATCGGCGGCCTGGGGTCCATTCACGGCGCGTTTCTTGGTGCAATTGTAATCGGGTTCCTGCCTCAGTTCTTATCTATCTCCAAGGAGTACGTGGGTGCCCTTTTCGGTGGCAACACCGTCGCCATTCCGGGGCTGGAATTTGGCATCTTCGGAATGATCCTGATCGCCTTCATCCTATTTGAACCGATGGGTCTGTATGGGCGCTGGCTGAAAATCCGGACGTGGTTCGAGCTGTTTCCGTTTTACCGGAAAGACATGTTCAAACGTCAAAAGTCCTATCTCAAGACGGAGCGCCTGAGATGAGCTTGCTTGAGTTCGAAAACGTCACTCTGAAATTCGGTGGACTGACAGCGGTCAACGATCTGTCTTTTTCGGTCGAGGAAGGGGAAGTTTTTGCCATCGTCGGGCCCAACGGAGCGGGGAAATCCACTGTCTTCAACCTGATCTCGCGGTTCTACGATCCCTTTGCGGGTAATATACACTATGACGGGCATGATTTGCTTGCGGTGAAACCGTCAGGCGTGGCCGCATACGGCGTGGCACGAACATTTCAGAACATCGAACTGTTCGAACACGCCACAGTCCTGCAGAACCTTCTTGTTGGGCGGCACCGCCACCGAAAAACCAACCTGTTGTCCGAGGTGTTGTTTCTGCCCTCGGCGCGGCGGCAGGAACTGGAGAACCGCGAAAAAGTAGAAGAGATCATCGACTTCCTCGACCTTCAGGCATTCCGCGACAAGATGATCTCTGGCCTGCCCTATGGCGTGCGAAAGGTTGTCGAGGTGGCACGTGCTCTGGCCACCGATCCAAAGCTGCTTTTGCTGGATGAACCAGCCTCGGGTCTCTCGGTCGAAGAAACAACAGACATGCGCTGGTGGATTGATGATATCCGGCGGCAGATGGGGATCACGGTTTTGATGGTCGAGCATGACATGGGGCTGGTATCTGGCGTCTCAGACCGCGTTCTTGCAATGGCAGACGGCGCGAAACTGGCGCTGGGAACACCTGCCGAGGTTCAATCGCATCCGGCCGTGGTCGAGGCTTACCTAGGGAAAGCCTCATGAACGCTCCGATACTGACAATCCGCAACGTCGAGAGCTTCTATGGCCCGATCATGGCAATACGAGGGGTTTCTCTGGATGTGCACCCCGGCCAAATCGTTTCGATCCTTGGTGCAAATGGCGCGGGAAAGACAACGTTGATGAAAACCGTTTCGGGCGTGATGGACCCGGAAAAGGGTAAAATCACATTCGACGGCGACGAAATTCAGGGGTCCGAGCCGCACAAGGTTGTCCAAAAAGGTATCGTTCATGTGCCCGAAGGTCGCGAGGTTTTTCCGCTGCTGACGGTCAATGAAAACTTAAGCCTTGGGGCCTATACCCTCAAGGACAAGGGCCAGATCGACCACGACCGTGATTTGGTGTTTTCGTACTTCCCGATCCTCAAGGAACGTCGCAACCAAGAGGCGGGAACATTGTCTGGCGGGCAGCAACAGATGCTGGCAATCGGCCGTGGCTTGATGGCCAACCCTAAAATCATGCTTTTGGATGAACCGTCGTTGGGTTTGTCGCCGTTGTTGGTACAGGAAATCTTTGGCATCCTGGGGCGTCTGAACGATGAACAGAACATGACCATGATGCTGGTCGAGCAGAATGCCAACGCCGCCTTGGAGCTGGCCCATCATGGCTATGTGATGGAAGTCGGGCGCATCGTCATGGATGGCGCCGCGGATGTTTTGATGCAATCCGAGGACATCCAGAACTTCTATCTGGGCGTGCAGGAGGAAGGCGCACGCGAAAACCGCCGCTGGAAACGAAAAAAGACGTGGAGGTGAGACAGATGAACATCAGCACCCTGCCCCCTCAGATCACGGTCAACGGCGTTCGCCTGAACGCAACCCCCGGCCAACGCCCGGTTTGTGTCGACGGAAGCACCACGATTTGCGAACTGTTTCGGAACCGCTGCACTGAGCTTGGTGATCGAACGGCGCACCGAGAAAAGGACCTTGGCATCTGGAGGTCATATTCCTGGACGGACTATTGGCAGCACGCCAAGTGGATTGGGCTGGCCCTGCGCAAATTGGGGCTGCAACGGGGCGAGGTTGTCTCGATCCTGTCCGAGGATCGAAAGGAATGGGCCTGGTTCGACATGGGCATTCAGGCCGTTGGCGGCATCGCATCGGGCGTCTACACCACCGATTCTGCCAGCCAATTGAAATATCTCATAAATGACAGTGACAGCCGATTTCTGATCGTCGAAAACGAAGAGCAGCTGGACAAGTTCCTGCAGGTTGAAGACGAGGTTCCCGGCCTTCTGAATGTCATCATTCTGGACGATGAGGGGCTGCACGATCTGGACCACGCGCGCTGCATCATGATCGACGCGCTATATACTTTGGGCCAGCAGGCCGAGGCTGAAGAACCCGATCGCTTTGAGGCCGAGATAGCTCTGGCATCACCGCAGGACACTGCACTTCTGATTTACACCTCGGGCACCACAGGAATGCCGAAAGGCGCGATGCTGAGCCACGAGAACATATTGGCCGCGATTGAATGCGGGGCCCATGCGCTGCCCGCGCTCGAGTCTGACGAACAGCTATGCTTTCTGCCGCTGTGCCATATTCTTGAACGGGACGTATCTATCTATTTCCCGCTGGCTGCAAAATGCGTTGTTAACTTTGCCGAAAGCCCCGAGACGGTGTTTGCGAACCTGCAGGAAATCTCACCGTCGACCTTCACGGCCGTTCCACGGGTTTGGGAAAAGATCTATTCGTATGTTCAGATCATGACGCAGGACGCAACGCCCACTGGCCGCGCAGCCTTTGGCATGGCGCTGAAAGCAGGGTTCAAGCGTGCGGAATACATATTGGCTGGAAAACCCGTCCCTGCCGGCGTTGCTGCACAGTTCTGGGTGTGGGACAGGTTGGTTCTGCGTAATTTGCGCCGTATGTTGGGGATGGACAAGATGCGTCGTGGCGGTTCGGGCGCTGCCCCGATTTCGACGGACCTGCTAAAATGGTACTGGGCCATTGGCGTGCCGTTGGTCGAAGGGTTCGGGATGACCGAAACCTCGGGCTTGGCGACGCTTAACACAATCGAAAACAACAAGGTCGGAACCATCGGACGCGCGGTTCCCGGAAATGACATCCGGATATCCGACGACGGCGAGATTCAGCTAAAGGGCCTCAACATTTTTCAGGGTTATTGGCGCAATAACGCAAAAACGGCCGAAACTTTCACTGCCGATGGATGGCTGCGAACCGGCGACCTCGGGCATATTGATGAGGATGGCTACGTCACCATCTCAGGCCGAATGAAAGACATCATCATCACTGCTGGCGGCAAGAATATCACCCCGGCCGAGATCGAAAGCCGGTTGAAATTCAGCCACTACATCTCGGACGCGGTGATAATCGGTGATAAGCGAAAGTTCCTGACCGCGCTGATCATGATTGATCAGGAAAACGTCGAGAAATTTGCGCAGGATCGGAAAATCCCGTTTTCAAATTTTGCATCCCTCTGTGCGGCCCCTGAAATCAAAGATCAGATTCAAGGGGAAATCGATGCGGTTAATAAGGATTTTGCACGGGTCGAGCAGATCAAGGACTTTCGCCTGATTGATGTACTTCTGACCGCAGATGACGATGAACTGACCGCAACAATGAAGCTGAAACGCAGCTTTGTCGAAAAGAAACACGGCCATCTTATTGAAGACATGTACAATTAATAAACGAGATAACCTAAAGGGAGGAGAAAGATGAAGAATGTGATCATGCGGCTGGCGGCGGCCACCGCTTTGACGGCTTCGGCGACCCTTGCCAATGCACAGACCCAAGGTGTCACGGATGATGAGATCATCATCGGGTCGGTCAATGACCTGAGCGGTATCTTCGCAGCCGTCGGTGTTCCGGCGACCAAGGGCGCAAATGTGGTGTTTGACCGCGTGAACGCTAATGGTGGCATACACGGGCGGACGATCCGCTATGTTGTCGAGGACAATGGGTATCAGATGCCGCGTGCGATGCAGGGCTATAACAAGCTGCTGAACCGCGACAAGGTGTTCGCAATGCTGCAGTCGCTGGGAACGCCGATGAATGTCGCGGGGTTCAAGCTGTTGGATCCAAAAGGTATTCCCAATGTTGCCCCTTTGTCTGCTGCACGACAGATGTTGCAGGAGCCGATGGACAACAAGTTCACGGCCTTTTCCACGTATTTTGACCAAAGCCGTGTCGGTGTGAAATATCTCGCTGAGCAGTTTGGTGGTCAGTCTGTGTGTTCGATGTATCTGCCAACCGATTTTGGTGAGGAAATCGTCGAAGGCACCAAGGCCGGTGCCGAAGAAGCCGGGATCGCTTTCGTCGCTGAGACCACGCACAAACCGGATGAAACGGATTTCGTGGGCTCACTCAGCAAGTTAAAGGAAGAAGGCTGCGATATCGTAACGATCGCTCTGGGCGTACGACAGGCTATTACAGTTGTCGGCACGGCCAAAAAGATGGGCCTTGCAGATATGAAGTTCCTTGGCACCTCGGCCAGCTTCCTGACCGTTGTTGCGCAAGTGCCGGGCGGTGTGACCGACGGTTTCTATGCCGCCGCATCCTGGCAGGATCTGTGGTCCCGCGCGGAAGACCCCGCCCCTGCCGCCTTTATCGAAGAATATAAAGCGGCAACCGGTGAAGATCCCGTCGGGTTCGCAATGCTGGGATATTCTGCTGCTGAAACGATGGTCAAAGCGCTTGAGGTTGCTGGCCCCGATCTGACGCATGAAAGCTTTATCGCGGCCATGGAAACGCTGGACTATCAGGATGAACTGGTCGGAAACCACATGACTTTCGGACCTGATGACCATCAAGGAGCCGATTCAGTCTATGTGAATGTTGTCGAAAACGGTGCCTGGAAGATGGTGTACGAAGAATAGCGTCCAATCTACATCTCAAACGAAAAAGGGCTCGCGAATGCGAGCCCTTTAAATTTGTGCACTCGGCAGCGAATTAACGCTTCGAGAACTGGAACGAACGACGCGCTTTGCGCTTACCGTATTTCTTACGTTCAACAACACGGCTGTCGCGTGTCAGGAAGCCAGCGGCTTTCAGTGCGCCGCGCAGCGACGGATCGTACAGCTGCAGCGCTTTCGAGATGCCGTGCTTGACCGCACCGGCCTGACCGGTCAGGCCACCACCTTTGACGGTTGCGACAACGTCGAACTCACCTTCGACACCAGCAACCTGGAACGGCTGGCGCAGGATCAGTTGCAGAACGGGACGCGCAAAGTACTTGTCCTGGTCTTTGCCGTTCACGGTGACCTTGCCGGAACCCGGCTTGATCCAAACGCGGGCAACAGCGTCTTTACGCTTGCCGGTGGCATAAGAACGACCCAGCTCGTCACGTACGGGTTCACGTACGATGACTTCTTCGGCCACAACCTCAACGCCTGCAACGGCGCTCAGCTCTTCGAGAGTATTGATCTGATCAGCCATGGTCATTAGCTCCGGGTGTTTTTCTTGTTCATGGATGCAACATCCAGAACTTCGGGCGCTTGCGCCTCATGGGGATGCTCGGCACCGGCATAAACGCGCAGGTTGGTCATCTGCTGACGCGCCAGACGGTTGCCCGGCAGCATGCGCTTGACCGCTTGGGTCACGACGCGCTCGGGGTGCGCACCCTCGAGGATCTGCTGCTTGGTGCGCGACTTGATGCCGCCCGGGTGGCCAGTGTGCCAGTAGAAGTTCTCTTCGCGCTTCTTGCCGGTCATCTGGATTTTGTCAGCGTTGATCACGATGACGTTGTCGCCCATGTCCATGTTCGGGGTGAACGACGCTTTGTGCTTGCCACGCAGGCGCATGGCGACGATCGAGGCAAGACGTCCCAGAACAACGCCCTCGGCGTCGATCAGGATCCATTTCTTGTCGATGTCTGCAGGTGTTGCAGAAAAGGTTTTCATGGCAGGATAGTCCTGTTTGATGTGAAAGACCGCCCCCGTGCGGAGCGGTCCGAATTCGATGTTGGGTATTTAGAGGGACCCTTGTTGCGCGTCAAGAACATGAAATCTAAAATTATCATGCGATTACAAAGAGTTAAAAAATAGGTATCATTTTACCCCAAAAATTTGCCTTCGGTTTTCCGCAAAATGCTTGGTCCCGATATACTGTCGCTAATCAGCTATCGAAAAAGGGAGTGGATACAGAATGGATTGGCAACAAACCATCGCCGATTACGGGGCGGCATGGCAAGAAACGGATCAAGGAAAGCGTCTGGACCTTCTCAAACGATGTTTCGCCGCAGACGGTACATATGTCGACCCAACTGCCAAAGTCAGCGGGCGGTCAAACTTGTGCAACCATATAGGGGATGTCCTGCAAAGTTCTGACGGTCGGGTCGATCTGACCAGCAAACCGAATAATCACCACGATGTCGTCCACTTCACTTGGCACATGATTGATGCCGACGGCAGCGTTATGGTCACGGGCCACGATTTCGTTCAATTTGATGAACAAGGGCAGATTTCACATCTTGCCGGGTTCTTTGGGGATCCCGCCCCATTAACTTAGAATACTAGACGCTGATCTGTTCAGGTGGATTATCCAAAAGCGCCCGCAGGCGTTGCATCGCGTCTTCGAAGCGTTCCAGCGATACGTGCCCATTCATTGCAATGCGTACCGCGTTGGGGGCTCGTCCGTCCCGCAGCGCGAACTCGTCTGCGGACCGAAGCTGAATACCTTCCCGTTCGGCCGCACGGCTAAACGCTGCGGCGCGCCAGCCTGATGGAAGGTTCAGCCAGACAAACGGAACATCCGGCGCCCAGTTAAGATCAAAGCCTCCCAATGCGTTGACCGTGACTCTGACATAGTCACCCATCCGAGCGCGGACATCCCTTGCGATCTTTCGAGTGCGCGGATCGGACAGCAAGAGTCGGGTCAACTCGGCAAGAGGTTGCGCCAACCCAAAATAGCCGTATTCGGCCGAGCGTCGAAGGTCGACACTGCGTTCGCGCGGGGCGATGGCAAACCCAACCCGCAAAGCAGGCGTCAGGATTTTTGAGATCGACGAAACATGCCAACCCCGTTCGGGCGCAAGCGCGCGATAGCTGGGCTCGCGCGCGTCGCCCATCCGATAACAATCATCTTCGATGATCTGCAAATCATGGCGGCGGGCGACTTCGACAACCTCTTTTCGACGCTCCAGCGGTGTATGCGTTCCGGTTGGATTTTGCACTTCGGGCGAGACGCAAACCGCTTGCGCCCGGGTCTGACGCAAAATGTGATCCATAGCCTGAGGGTCGATGCCCCACTTATCCATCTTAACGCCGACGACCTCGGCCCGCATCAACTCACCCGCTCTGCGGAAACCGGCATAAGACAGATCCTCCACCAGGACGACAGGCTTAGGGCCGCGCAGGATGGTCTGAAACACCAGGCAAAGGCCGTTTTGCCCGCCGTGGGTCAAAACAACATCATCATGGGTCAACGCGCCAAGTGGCAGATCTGAGAGCCATTCAACGACGGCTTCGCGCATGGGTTGGTACGCATCACGTGTCGGATAATTCATCAGCAACTGGGGGTCGGCATTCGACACTTTCTTCAGACATTCTCGTATCAACGCCACCTGCCCCACATCCGGCAATCTTGGGCTGAACAGGCTGACATCAGCGTTGTACTTGTCGTCGCGCAAGTGGAGTTGTCTTGCCCATACATCGTCAAGCAACGGTGATTTTGGAGGAGCCACAAATGTACCACGCCCAACCTCGGCTTGTAGCAATCCTTCGTCCGTTAGAATCGTATACGCCCGGGCAACCGTGCCGGGCGTAATTTGTAATCGATACGCAAGTTCCCGGACCGGAGGTAGTTTGACCCCGACCTCCAGCGCCTTGTTCTCAATTGCTTTTCGTATTGTGTCGGCGACCAGAGTATACTTGGGACCTTTGGATTTTGGGAGCGCCTCTGGCCAAATTGTATCCATTACAATTCTTCCTTTGATTTTGACACAATCATGAATGTATCACACACATGTACCGAACAATTATACTTTGTGTCAATACAATTTGAAAGGAAACCCAAGATGACACGCCATATGCACAACCCCGCCCTCATGCTGCTGAACGATAGCCCTCGGCTGCCGATGATTGCCGCGCTGGCCGTGCGGTTTGCGGCGACTGTCACGAAATGGGAACGACAGCGCCGCAGCAGGATTAACCTGTCAAAGCTGGACGATCGGATGCTTAAAGATGTCGGATTGACCCGCCCAGAGGCTGACCGTGAGATCAAACGCTATTTCTGGCAGTATTAACCTATATCCCCAGTCCCTAACGGGACCTCTTCCTAGGCCGGGTTTCATACCCGGCCCTTTTTATCCGAATGCCGCCGCGGCAGACCCTTCGGGTGGCAATGAGTAGGTCATAGTTGCCCGCGCGACAGGCTTGTCAGAGCCTTCGGAGAACATCAGAACGTCCCCAACCGCCAGCGTCTTACCCAGCTTTAACAAGCTGCATCGTGCGATCATATCATTGGACCCATCCGGCTTTCGCATAAAGTCCATAGAACATCCTGTAGTTACAGCCAGCGATTGACGCCCTTTCAAAGCAAGAATCATGGCATAGACGCTGACATCGGCCAGACCGAACATTGACGGACCTGAGACCGTCCCACCGGGGCGAAGATGTCTATCCCCCACTTTCAGGCGCATAGTGATCGAGTTCTCGTCCAAACTGTCAATGACAAAGTCTTTCTCGACCTGCGGAAACACTTGGATCAAATAGTCTGATAGCTGTTCGCGGTTCAAAACCAACGACATACTTCCCCTCCTCGAATTGCCGCCCTAGAGTTGGCCAACATCAGATCGGAGAGCAAGATGGGAATTCTGGAACGTAACGACACGAACGGTGTCGCCCGGTTGAAAATGAACGCGCCCGAGCGCCTGAACGCCCTGAGCGATGAAATGCTGGCAGCCCTTCAGACTGAATTCGACGCCTTAAGCAACGACCAAAGTATTCGCGCCGTGATCCTGTCTGGTGAAGGCAAAGCGTTTTGTGCGGGGCACGATCTGAAGCAAATGACGGCTGGGCGTCAAAGCGAGGATGGCGGAAAGGCCTATTTCCAGGACCTGTTTGCGCGGTGCGCCAAGATGATGCTGTCGATACAGTCCCTCCCCCAACCGGTGATTGCCCAGGTCCATGGTATCGCCACAGCCGCCGGTTGCCAGTTGGTGGCAACTTGCGATCTGGCTATTGCCGCAGAAGGTACGCGCTTTGGTGTTAATGGGGTCAATATTGGGCTGTTCTGCTCGACACCTATGGTGGCCCTCAGCCGGAACATCCCGCGGAAACGGGCGTTTGAAATGCTGACCACGGGCGAATTCATCACCGCCGAACGTGCCGCCGAACTGGGCCTGATCAATCGCGCGGTTCCCGAAAAGGTGTTGGAGCAAGAGACAATGGCGCTGGCGGAACTGTTGGCGGCCAAGCTTGGATCAGCCGTCAAAGTGGGCAAACAGGCATTTTACAAGCAATTGGATATGCCAATCGAACAGGCCTATGCCTATACCGGAGAGGTAATGGCACAGAATATGATGCATCGAGATACCGAAGAAGGAATTTCTGCATTTATCGAAAAAAGATCGCCAAATTGGGATCAATAGAAGGATTATTTGGGGAATTTTTCTCCACTGTTCGCATTTTTGTACTTTCCAAAAGGGCCACACTGTGGCAAAGCTGAGACAAGGCTTTGGCCCAGATACGCTTTTGGGTCGCTGTAGGCGGAAGGTCCCTCCAAGCTGGTTTCTCTCACCGG
Source organism: Ruegeria sp. BI12 (assembly GCF_056537985.1). Taxonomy (NCBI): domain Bacteria; kingdom Pseudomonadati; phylum Pseudomonadota; class Alphaproteobacteria; order Rhodobacterales; family Roseobacteraceae; genus Ruegeria; species Ruegeria sp. BI12. The sequence goes on from NZ_JBQFSL010000001.1 coordinate 1,432,038, forward strand.
CGCTGACATCCCCGCCGCGGCGACCCCAAGTACTCCCCCGAAAATACTAGGTATTTTGAGCGAAACTAAGCGTGTGTTGCGTTGCGCGGTGCAGTGCCCTATGTGGCACGTCATGACACAAAAATTGCACATCGTTGGCGGTGGCATGGCAGGATCCGAGGCGGCCTGGCAAGCGGCTGAAATGGGCGTGGACGTCGTTATCCACGAAATGCGGCCCAAAGTTGGTACCTTTGCGCACCAGACCGGCAATCTGGCCGAGATGGTGTGTTCAAACTCATTCCGCTCGGATGACGACGAACAGAATGCGGTCGGACTGCTCCATTGGGAAATGCGCGCGGCCAATGGGATCATAATGACCACTGCCGATACATATCGCCTGCCGGCCGGCGGCGCTCTGGCTGTGGATCGCGACCCATTTGCCGAAGCGGTGACCGCGAAACTGCAGGCCCATCCGCGGGTTGAAGTGACAGGCGAAGAAGTTACAGCCTTGCCCGAAGACGGCCACTGGATCATAGCGACCGGTCCGTTGACTTCGTCATCTTTGGGTGAATCGATACGTTCCGAAACTGGCGCCGAGGCTCTGGCGTTTTTCGACGCCATTGCCCCGATTGTCTATGCGGATAGCATCGACATGAGCCAGGCGTGGATGCAGTCCCGTTATGACAAGGGCGAGACAGAGGAAGAGCGCACGGCCTACCTGAATTGCCCAATGGACCGCGATCAGTACGAGGCGTTCATCGACGCCCTGCTGGCGGCGGATAAAACGGAATTCCATGAAGGTGAGACCGCTGGGTATTTCGACGGTTGCCTGCCCATCGAGGTTATGGCGGAACGCGGCCGTGAAACACTGCGCCACGGACCGATGAAGCCGGTCGGCTTGACCAATCCGCATCAGCCTGACGTCAAACCTCATGCGGTCGTTCAGCTTCGCCGCGACAATGCCTTGGGTACTTTGTTCAACATCGTCGGCTTCCAGACCAAGATGAAATATGGCGCGCAAACCGAAGTGTTTCGCATGATCCCCGGGCTTGAGAACGCCAGTTTTGCGCGTTTGGGCGGAATTCACCGGAATACATTCATCAATTCTCCGACATTGCTGGATTCGCAGATGCGGCTGAAATCAAAACCAAATATTCGGTTTGCCGGCCAAATTACCGGTGTCGAAGGATATGTGGAAAGTGCCGCCATGGGCTTGTTGGCCGGTCGAATGGCCGCCGCCGAGATACTGGGCCGTTCCCTGCCCGATATCCCGCAGGACAGCGCCATGGGCGCGTTGATCCACCATATAACGGGCGGAGCCGAGGCAAAGACATTCCAACCCATGAACGTCAACTTTGGCCTGTTTCGCCCGGTTGACGGCCTCAAAGGTGGTCGCCGAGGTCGTAAAGACCGATATAAGGCCTATACCGACCGGGCCAAAGCGGAATGGACCGACTGGCTGGCGCATTGTACTGAACCGGCCTAACATGCGGGTATGAGCGATAAATACCTCAAAGACGCCTACGGGCTTGATACGCCCGAGGCCACCCGCGCGCATTATCAGAAATGGGCATCGTCATACGACGCCGAAGTCGGCTCGCACGGATACGCCACACCCGGCCGTGTAGCCGACGCGCTTTGGTCCCAGATGCCCGAACCACAGACGCCTGTTCTGGACTACGGCTGTGGAACCGGTTTGTCCGGCAAGGCCCTGCATGATGCGGGATTTCAGGTGATCGATGGTATCGACCCCACGCCAAAGATGCTGGAGGGGGCACAGGCCAAAGAAGTCTATAGAAACCTCACGACGTTTGAGATCACCGATCCGGAACCGCTTGAGCAAGACGCATACAAGGCAATCACTGCAATTGGCGTAATCGGCACCGGCGCTGCCCCACCCGAAACATTCGACCTGTTGATGAAGGCGCTGCCCAAAGGTGGCCTATTGGCGTTTTCTTTCAATGATCACACGCTGGACGATCCGTCCTTCACCTCTCGCCTGAACGATTGGCTGGACATGGGTGCTGCGCGATTGTTGTTTCGCGAATACGGGCCACACCTTCCGGGAATGGACCTTAAATCTGACGTATATGTTGTTGAGAAGACGTGACATTCACAACCAGATTTGCCCCATCTCCAACGGGGCCGCTTCATCTTGGCCACGCGTATTCTGCTCTCCTCGCCGGTGATATGGCAGCCGCTGAAGGCGGGCAGTTTCTGTTGCGGATCGAAGATATCGATCGATCCCGCTGTCGCCCCCATTGGGAAGAACAGATTTACGACGACCTGAATTGGCTTGGGATAACCTGGCCGGAACCCGTGATGCGGCAATCGTCTCGTATGTCGACATATGAAGACGCGCTGAGATCCTTGTGGTCGCAGGGCCTGCTGTACCCATGTAGTTGTAATCGCCGGGACATTGCCGCTGCAGTCGGCGCACCGCAGGAAGGCGTTCCACTGCATGGGCCAGATGGGATCATCTATCCGGGCACGTGCAGGGATGCATCGGCCCGAGTTGGACCTATGCCCGTGGATTTACCCCTGCGACTGGACATTTCGAAGGCCGCAAACTCCTTGTCAAATCTATTTAAGATCACCGCCCAACAATCAGTAAAAACAGCGTTATTTGAAGAAAGTGGCGCCAGTCCATGCGGGCTGACAGGACAAATTCCCTTTACGGCCAAAGAGCTGACCGACACAATCGGAGACGTTGTTCTGTCCCGTCGTGAAATGGGAACGTCATACCATCTTTCCGTCGTTCTCGATGATGCCGCGCAAGGCATAACCCACGTCGTGCGTGGCCAGGATCTGTTCGAAGCAACGCGAATCCACGTCCTGCTGCAGGCTTTGCTTGGCTTGCCGACACCCTTCTATCATCATCACAAGCTGATCCGCGATGACGCAGGCAAACGCTTGGCCAAACGTGACGATGCCCGCGCCATTTCCAAATACCGCGCCGAAGGCGTTTCCGCGAAACAGATAAGGGCAATGGTCGGGCTTTAATCGCCCTATTCCATTGGGCCCATAAGTTCGACTTCTGCATCATCCCGAACAGCAGTGTAAAAACAGGTGCGTCGGTTGGTGTGACAGGCCGCGCCGGTCTGTCGCACCAGAACAAGCAGACAGTCTCGGTCACAATCGACCCGAAAATCAACCAGTTCTTGCACGTGGCCTGAGGTTTCGCCTTTGATCCAGAACGATTGACGCGACCGCGACCAATACGTTACGCGGCGCGTTTCCAGTGTTTTTTCAATCGCTTCCGCGTTCATCCACGCCATCATTAACACCTCGCCCGAGGCCTCATCTTGTGCGATGGCTGGAATCAGACCAGCGTCATTGTACGTCAGGTTGGACGGATCGAAGGTGACGGTCTCAGACATTGTAAAAACCTTTTGCATCCCGTTGGATGCTCACTATGTATGGGGAACACGCAACGAGGGAAAGCCATGTCTGGCGAGAACGACCTGATAAAGCTCTATTCCGGGCGCATTCTGGCCCTGGCTGCGGATATTCCGCATCTGAAACGGTTGGAAAACCCAGATGCAACCGTAAAGAAACGTTCGCCTTTGTGCGGGTCTACCGTAACCGTGGACGTCAAGGTTGAGGACGGCCGCGTATCCGGATTCGGTCAGGATGTTAAGGCCTGCGCCTTAGGCCAAGCTTCTGCTTCGGTTGTCGGTTCAGCGGTGATTGGCGCGACACGCGCACAGATCGAAACGGCGAGAGATCAGTTGTCAGCGATGCTGAAAAAAGACGGCCCTGCCCCAGATGCACCGTTTGACGGGCTCGAGGTTCTCATCCCTGCGCGTGACTACAAGAACCGACATGCATCTATCCTGCTGGCACTGGATGCCACAGCCGAAGCGATGGAACAGGCCGAACAGGCCAACTGCGCCTGATGATGGCAATTCAGTTCAAACCCATCTAACCTCTGCGCATATTTGGGGGAGAATTTGGTTTGAACAGTTTGCTGGAACATTTCGTAACCCTCTGGGTGGTCATTGATCCGATCGGCACGATACCCGTCTTTATTGCTGTAACGGCTGGACTTGGCGCCGCGGCGCGTCGCAAAACAGCCTTCCTGGCTGCGCTCATCAGTGCCGGGGTTTTGCTGTTCTTCCTGGTTTTTGGGCAGGTGGTGATCGAGGCGCTGGACATCGGCCTGAACTCGTTCCAGGTGGCCGGAGGAATCATCCTGTTCCTGTTTGCCCTGACCATGATCTTTGGTGAAAGCAAACAGGATGTTGAACAACGCGAGGCGGAAGACGATCAGGAAGATAGGTTCCACGAACACAACCCAGCAATCTTTCCGCTTGCCGTGCCGTCACTAGCGTCTCCGGGTGCGATGTTGGCGGTGGTTATCCTGACAGACAACAACCGCTACAGCGCTGCCGATCAGGGTATCACGGCATTGGTCATGCTGTCTGTCGTGGCCATCGCGTTTGTTTTGATGCTTCTGGCCGAACCGATCATTCGACTGATTGGTCATTCAGGTGCCGCCATTATCAGCCGCATCATGGGAATGATACTGGCGTCGGTTGCCGTGAATTCAGTACTGTCTGCGATGCTGGAAATCTTCAAAACCGGACAGCTATAAAAAAACCGCCGCACCTTCCGGGCGGAAAGGGCGGCGGCAGGTAATGCGTGTCTCGCGTGGGATCCGGATTTCCGCGCAGGGCCGAGGCATGGCCCTTTCAAGGGAAATGGGACAGGCAGGTCACCCTTGACTGATATGGGGACGACAGCGCGGTGTTTTCGGCACGAGATCGCAGGCAGAAAGGGTCAGAACGCTCCGGGCAGATGAAGGGCAACCACCAGCATCACCACTAACGAAACCGCACCCGCCGCATCCTGCAATAGCGTGGATTGCGAACGGCTAATGGCGGTTTTGATCTGGGTCAGCATAGTCTCACCTCCGGTTGGGTTTTAATCCTTTGTTGACCTTTTGTTCTCATATTTCGCCGAGTCAGTAAAGAACTTTTTGAGAACATTTGTGAACTTTTGGGGACTTATCCCCTAACCCACTGAAATTAAACGGATTGCCTGATCCTGTTTCATGAGCCATAGCAGAACACGGACAGCCTGGCCGCGTTCAGTGGTCAAGTTCGGGTCTTTGGACAGCAGGTTGCGAGCATCCGTCTGCGCAACAGCCATCAATCCGGCCTGACGCTCCAGATCCGCGATCCGGAACTTTGGTAACCCGGATTGAGCCGTGCCAATCAGATCCCCTGCTCCGCGCATCTGCAAATCGGTCTCGGATATTCGGAACCCGTCTTCCGTCTCTCGCAAAACCTCCAACCGCTTCCGCCCGCCCTCGCTTAACGGTGGTTGATACATCAGCAAGCAGGTCGAATCCGCCTCGCCGCGTCCAACGCGGCCGCGCAGTTGGTGTAACTGAGCCAAACCGAATATTTCTGCCCGCTCGATCACCATGATCGAGGCGTTGGGTACATTCACCCCGACTTCGATCACAGTCGTTGCGACTAGTACCTTTGTGTGACCTTCCTGAAACGCGGCCATTGCTGCGTCCTTGTCGGCGGCGGGCATTTGGCCATGAACAAGGCCGACAACGCCGTCGCCCAAAACCGTGCGCAGCCGTTTGAATCGCTCTTCCGCAGCTGTCAGGTCCGAGACTTCGGATTCGTCAACCAGAGGACAGACCCAATAACACTGTCGCCCCTCGTCAATGGCGCGACGCAAGTGCGCAACGACTTCATCCATACGCTCGGTGCTGATAATCGCCGTTTTAATCGGCTTTCGCCCCGGTGGTTTTTCATCCAAAACCGAGACATCCATGTCTCCGTATTGGGCCAGGGCCAGACTGCGCGGGATTGGCGTCGCGGTCATAACCAGAACATCAGCACCTTGCCCTTTTTCTGAAAGCTCCATCCGCTGACGAACCCCGAACCGGTGTTGTTCATCCACTATGGCAAGTCGCAGGGCGTGGAATTCCACATCACTCTGAAACACGGCATGGGTGCCAACGAGAATGTGGATATCGCCCTGTTTCAACGCGGCTAGTTTAGCGCGCCGTTCGGCACCTTTATCCCGCCCGGTCAGGATTTCCAGAACAACCCCTGCCTCTTCAGCGAGGGGGCGTAGGCCTTCCAGATGTTGCCGGGCCAAAATCTCGGTCGGCGCCATCATAACACCCTGTCCCCCGGCCTCGACTGCGACCAGAAGGGCCATGAACGCAACCAGAGTTTTTCCTGCGCCAACATCGCCTTGCAGCAGCCGGTTCATCCGCGTGTCCGATCCCATGTCGGCGGTAATCTCCGTGATCGCCCGCATCTGGGCCCCGGTAGGTTTGTACGGAAGGTTCGAAAGAACCTTGGACTGCAAAGCGCCACTTCCGACACTCACGATACCGCGGGCTTTCCGCTCTCGTTGTCGGGCAAGCGCGAGTGTCACCTGATGGGCAAACAGTTCATCATAGGCGAGCCGTTCTCGGGCCGGAGCGTGCGCCGCCACATCATCCGCTCCCTGCGGGTTGTGCGCCGCGGAGATCGCGGTTGCCCAATCCGTCCAGTCCTGTTTCGAAACCTGTGCGGGGTCAATCCATTCGGCCAGGTCGGGTGCACGGGCCAAGGCACTGCGCGCGGCCTTGTATGCTGTTTTCTGTGTAATGCCTTGTGTCAGATGATAAACCGGCTCGAACTCGGGTATGTCGCCCGCACTTTCCACAGGCAGCATATGATCTGGGTGGACCATCTGCGCCATACCATCAAACAGTTCAAGCTTGCCGGAAATCACGCGACGGCTGCCTTGCGGCAGTACTTTCTTTAAATAGTCGCCGCGCGCGTGGAAGAAGACCAATTGGAACTCGGTTTGCGTGTCTTCGACGTGAACGCGGTACGCTCCGCCCTTGTTTCGCGGTGGTCTGTGGGTGCCAACCGTGACCTCAACCGTCAATGTCGTCGGCAGGTCGGCCCCCTGGATTGTATCGCGCCGCCTGCGGTCCACGACAGCGTAAGGCAAACCGAACAGCACATCGCGCGGTGCCTCGATCCCCGTCTGCATCATGGTTTGAGCCGTCTTTGGGCCAACACCCTCCAGCGTCTCCAGCCCCGCAAACAAGGGAAAAAGTATTTCAGGACGGCCGCTCATGCGGTGCCGATCAAGTGCAGCCATTCATCTTCGTCCAGCGTCTCGATCCCGAGCTCCGCAGCCTTCTTGGCTTTGGACCCCGCGCCCGGTCCGGCAACAAGTAAATCGGTTTTCTTACTGACAGACCCAGAGACTTTTGCCCCCAATGCCTCAGCTCGGGCCTTTGCTTCGGCGCGGGTCATCTTTTCCAGCGTTCCTGTGAAGACCACGGTTTTGCCAGCCACCGGGCTGCCCGATGTGTCTGGCCGTTTCGCGTCCTGTACGTCCAATTGCGTGACCAGAGCGTCGATGCTGGCGCGTTCTGCGTCTTGCGCAAAGGCGGACACCAAAGCACGGGCCATAACGTCGCCGACGCCATCAATACTCAGAAGTTCATCCCATTCAGGTCCTTCGAATTCAGCCGCAGCAGTGACGGCGCACTCGAAATCGGCCCAGTTGCCATAATGGTTGGCAATCAGGTTTGACGCCGCTTCACCGACATGTCGGATGCCCAATGCAAAGAGAAGACGTCCGAATGGAATCTGACGTTTTTCGTCAATGGCAGCCCAAAGGTTCCCGGCGCTTTGCGCGCCCCAACCCTTGCGGTTGGCGAGCTTGTTGAGATTGGCCGCATCTCTGGTCTGCAACGTGAAGATGTCCACCGGAGTTTTGATCGGCAAGTCCGGGTCATCGTAGAACATTTCAACCTGCTTGGCGCCCAACCCTTCGATATCGAACGCCTTTCGAGACACGAAATGTTTCAGCTTTTCAACAGCCTGCGCCGGGCAGATAATCCCACCAATACAGCGTCTGACAGCATCGCCTTCTTCCCGAACCGCTTCACTGCCGCATTCCGGGCAGGATGTCGGAAAGTCGTAAGGCTGCGCATCCTCAGGGCGTTTTGAAACATCCACATCCGCCACTTTGGGGATCACATCGCCCGCGCGGTAAACCTGCACCCAATCACCGACCCTGATATCCTTGCCGTCGCGGATCGTACCACCCTTTGCGTCACGACCAGCAATGTAGTCTTCGTTGTGCAACGTGGCATTGGACACTACGACGCCGCCAACGGTCACTGGATGCAGCCGAGCAACCGGGCTGAGCGCACCAGTGCGGCCCACCTGAATGTCGATGGCCTCAAGCCTTGTCCACGCCAGTTCTGCTGGAAACTTATGTGCGATAGCCCATCTGGGCGTGGTGGACCTGAACCCCAATCGCGCCTGCAGCGCCAAATCGTTCACCTTGTAGACAACGCCATCTATATCATAACCAAGCGTGGCGCGCTGTGCTTCGATGCTTCGATAATGGTCGAGCATCTGATCCGTCGTTTCACATAATGCTGTCAGCAGGTTGGTCGAAAAACCTAATTTCGCCAACCGTTCGATCGCACCCATTTGTGTGGCGGCCAAAGGCGCTGACAACTCACCCCAGGCATAAGCAAAAAACCGCAGCGGACGGGAGCGCGTGATTTTTGCGTCAAGCTGCCTCAACGACCCGGCAGCGGCGTTTCGCGGATTTGAGAATACCTTTTCACCCAACTCTGACTGTCGCGCGTTCAACTTGTCGAAATCTTCATGCGACATGTAAACTTCGCCGCGGACTTCCAGAATATCAGGAGCGTTTTCGACCTTGTGCGGGATGTCCGAGATCGTGAGCGCGTTCGCAGTAACGTTTTCTCCTACTTCTCCATCGCCTCGCGTCGCTGCCTGGACAAGTTTTCCATGCTCATATCTTAGCGATAACGACAAACCGTCAATCTTTGGCTCGGCAGTAAAAGAAAGCTCGGCAGTGTCGCTTAGCCCCAGATATTTGCGGATCGACCGATCAAAATCTGCGACATCCTCATCATTGAACGCATTGCCTAAAGACATCATTCGGACGGCGTGTTCGAGCTTGGAAAACCCCTCGGCCGGGCGCGCACCCACCTGATCGGTAGGGCTGTCGAGCCGCTTCAACTGGGGGAACCGTGCCTCGATATCAGCGTTTCGTCGCTTTAGCGCGTCGTAGTCGGCATCCGATATGTCGGGGGCGTCTTCCGCGTGATACAGCGTGTTTGCCCGCGCAATAGCCTCCGCCAACCGCGCCAGCTCAGCACGTGCCTGATCTTCCGTCAGCTCTGATACCGCAATTGAATCGCTCATGGCCTTGCCCTGTCACTTAGTCTTTGAACCCAGTGATAGGGCGAGGCCAAGGCTAGGTCCAGATGTGCTGTTACGTGAGTGAGGGGGTCGCCCCAGACCAACGGCGACCAGATTTCATTGAAAGTCAGGCTCCAACAGCGATCCGCCGTTCATCCAAGCTGTTGCTTTGGGGATCGCGCAGCACATAGCCCCTGCCCCAAACGGTTTCGATATAGTTTTGGCCGCCTGTAGCATTGCTGAGTTTTTTGCGAAGTTTGCAGATGAAAACGTCGATAATTTTCAATTCGGGTTCGTCCATTCCGCCGTAGAGATGGTTGAGGAACATCTCTTTTGTCAGCGTTGTGCCTTTCCGCAGGCTCAGCAATTCCAGCATCTGGTATTCCTTGCCAGTCAGATGAACGGCTTTGCCTTCGACCTCAACCGTTTTGGCATCCAGGTTCACCGCGACACGGCCGGTATGAATGACAGACTGCGAATGTCCTTTGGACCGCCGAATGATTGCGTGAATGCGGGCGACCAGTTCCTCTCGGTGGAAAGGTTTGGTCATGTAGTCGTCAGCGCCAAAACCGAAACCCTTAATCTTGCTTTCGGTATCGTCAGCGCCAGACAGGATCAGGATGGGTGTTTCAACCCGTGCAATGCGTAGCTGTCGCAGAACTTCGTGACCGTTCATATCTGGCAGGTTCAAATCCAGAAGGATCAGATCGTAATCGTAAAGCTTGGCAAGATCGATACCTTCCTCGCCCAAATCCGTCGCATAAACGTTTAGATTGGCATGCGTCAGCATCAGTTCGATGCTTTTCGATGTGGTCGGATCGTCCTCAACAAGAAGTATACGCATTTACTGCTCCAATTCAGTCAATTTACCAATTTCAAAATGAGCCTGATCAAAAATGGTTAATCTGACGTTACCGTTGAATCATTTATTCACATTCATCTTAAAGTTGTCGATATTTTTTTAGTGTCGTGACCTTCAGAGCGTCTGTTCCGTGTTCGGCAACCGCAGAAACCCATGAATTGAATTCCTCATCGCTAAGCCCGTACCGTTTCTTGGCATCTGACAAGGAAATCAGCCCGTAAAGAACGCCGCGTACCACGACGGCCTTGCGCGATGCGACCCACCTGCTTGTTTCGGCAGGCGGCAGATCGGCACGCGATAAAACCGTTCCATCTGGCAGGGTTACGGACCTTGGCCCCTCGACTTTGTGCAAATACATCTCTCGACCCTTTTTCAGCTGCGACAAAGCTGCCAACAGCCTACTTAATGTCGCGTGAAACCGCCCCTTGAGAGTGTGTAGAATTTTCCTATATTCTGCCGGTCTTTCTTAACCCGTACTGGAATCGTCATGGCCCTCGATACCGAGACACCGCTGAACTCTCTTGGCTTTGCCAAACCCCCGTCGGAAACGCGGGTGGTTGTTGCCATGTCCGGTGGTGTGGACAGCTCTGTCGTCGCTGCTTATCTGGCCGATCAGGGCTACGACGTCGTTGGCGTAACGCTACAGCTGTACGACCACGGCGCGGCCCTAGCCAAAAAAGGTGCCTGTTGCGCGGGGATTGATATCCATGACGCGCGCCGTGTGGCGGAAGAACGCGGCTTTCCCCATTATGTTCTGGACTATGAGAACATCTTTAAGGACGCCGTGATCGACGAATTTGCCGACAGTTATCTGGCTGGTGCAACCCCTGTACCATGTATCCGTTGCAACGAACGCGTGAAATTCAAAGACCTGCTGGAAACCGCCAAAGACCTTGAGGCCGACTGCATGGCTACAGGTCACTACATCCAGCGCAAGATGGGTGAGAACGGGCCTGAGCTTCACAGTGCCGAAGACGCGAACAGGGACCAATCCTATTTCCTGTTTTCGACCACTCCGGAACAACTGAGCTTTTTGCGCTTTCCTCTGGGCCACTTGCCTTCCAAGGACGCAACGCGCGAGATGGCCGCACAGTATGGATTGTCGGTGGCAGACAAGCCCGACAGCCAGGACATCTGCTTTGTGCCAGATGGCAACTATGCCGGCGTTATCGAAAAGCTGCGCCCCGGTGCGGCGGAACCGGGTGAGATCGTTCATACAGACGGTCGGGTCCTGGCACAGCACAACGGCGTCATCCACTACACCATCGGTCAACGCCGCGGTCTGGGTATCGGCGGGTTGAGCGAGCCTTTGTATGTGGTGAAGCTGGACGTAGACAAAAAGCAGGTTGTGGTCGGCCCGAAAGAGATGCTGGCAACCCGTACTGTTCCAGTGCGGGAGATCAACTGGCTGGGGGATGAACCCTTCACATCGCGAGATGAATGGCATCTGTCTGTCAAAGTACGCTCTACCCGCGCCCCTCGTGAGGCGATTGTCCGGCCGTCGTCTGATACGACCGCCGAGGTCGAACTACTGACGCCCGAGGAAGGTATCTCACCCGGTCAGGCCTGCGTGTTCTACGCCAACGAAGGCAGCCGAATTTTCGGTGGCGGCTGGATCTGGCGCGGCTACTAAGGCGATCAGATTACAAAACGTCCGTCGGGCTGTTCACCAGAATGTACAGTCCGACTGCGACCATGATGAAAGGTGCAATCCGGTCGAGCCGGGCAAAACGCGGCCCCAACACCTGAGCACGTGGAGCGCCCCAACTTGCGATTGCGATCAGCGTTGCAAGTGCACATCCAGCTCCGATCAAAGCCGTCAATCGAAACGCGGGGGTAGAATCCGCGAACAAGGGCGTCATGGCCGCAAGCGTATCAATCGACAAGGTCAAAAACAGCGCAACGACCGAGGTGATGGCGCCCGTATCGGGCAGTTGACGTCCGTCCGAACCCATTCGTTGTTGCCAGATGCCATACAGGCCCAACGACAAAGGGATAATTCCAAGATAACCGACCCAATTTAAAAACCTGCTGTGATCAAGCCCACTGGCAATGACCAGCGACAGTGACAGAATAATCATCTGGGCTGCGGCAAAACCGAATACGGCGCGGCGCGTCTCCATCACCATGATCAGGCCGAAAAGGATGACCAGGTTGTCTATGTTGGTCGATATGGTCACGATCGCGGCAGAGAACGCGAACAGGATGTGTTCAATCATGGCGATTGGGCAACCTGTTTAACACTGCACGGGCTGCGCGCAGACCCGGTGCTTCGCCACCGCGCCCCAGACGGTCCATGGTTACATCCATAGCACTGCGCTGAGCCTCCGGGTTGGCGTCTACATCCGCCATTGCAGCGGCAATTTTGCCCGGTTCACAATCGTCCAAAAGGCATTCGGGAACCGCACGCGTTTCTGACACCAGATTGACAAGCGTCACCGTCTCCAGATCCACCATGCGCTTCGCGATCAGCGTGGTTAGCCAGTTAAGATTGTAAGCAATCACCATGGGTGTGGCTTGTGCAGCCAGTTCCAAAGAGACCGTCCCGGACGCCGCCAGTGCAAGGTCAGCCGCCGCAAATGCCGCCCTCTTCTGCGCCTGCGCCTGATCGGTGGGTAAGTCACGCGGGTCAACCACAACCGGCGCCCCTGGCCAGTGCTGAACATGTTCGCTGACCGCATCCACCATATGAGCAACCGCTGGCACGACAACGCGCGTGTCCGGTCGCTGCTTCAGAAACAGGCTTAGGGACTGACCAAAGACCGGAGCCAAACGATCGACCTCGCCCCGGCGGGAACCTGGCAAGGCCAGCACAATTGGCGCTTGCCCTAAGCCGTGCGCCTCGCGAAAAGCCTGTATGTCTTGATTGGCGGCAACCGGCTCACTGGCCACCGGATGCCCTACAAAATCGCATTCCATCCCCGCGCGCTGCATATAGGGAGGTTCGAAAGGCAACAGGGCCAGCACATGGTCGATGACCTTTGCCATCTTGTCCGCCCGCCCCGGACGCCACGCCCAAACACTGGGAGCAACGTAGTGAACTGTGCGGATAGTGCTTTGAGCTTTGACCAGTTTGGCAACCCGCAATGAAAAATCGGGGCTGTCGATGGTGATCAGAACGTCCGGTTTGCAGTCCAATACTGCCTGCGCAGTCTCGGCAATCCGGCGTTTGAGGTGAAAGAACTTGGGAAGAACTTCAACCAAGCCCATGACCGACAGTTCGGACATAGGAAACAGGCTGTCCAACCCTTGTGCCTGCATCAGCGGGCCGCCAACGCCCTGAAATTCAACTCCGGGTACAAGTGCGCGCAGGCCTTCCATCAAAGCCCCGCCAAGCCGGTCCCCCGAAGGTTCACCGGCGACGACGAAAACCCGCATCAGTTCGTCCGCTCGCGAACATACAAAAACAGGCCAAGCCGGTCACATTCCGAAATCACGCGGTCTTTCTCAAGCACAAGGACACCGCCCTTTTCGATCACAATTCCCGACAGTCCCGCCGCAACGGCGCCAGACACGGTATCGGGCCCGATCGCAGGCAGATCTGCACGAACTTCCTGATCCGGTTTCGGGGCTTTGAACAGAATGCCGCCGCCGGCATCGGGGCGCTGAGTCAGAGACTGCAACATCCATGCCGTGCCGAAGATACCCTCTATCGCCAGCGCCTGCCGTTTTGAAACCACACAGGCCTGCCCAACATCCGCAGAACCCATCGCCCGGACGACACCCGATGCACGGTCCGCATCAGCCAGATCGGCCTCAGATGGTTGCGCCTGCGTTAAGCACCCCAATTTTGGAAGAAGGTTCGGTGCGATTTCGTGGGCAGCCTTAACCTCTAGCCCCGAATCTTCGAAAATGCCGATGACCGCGCGAAGCGCCGCGTCATCGCCTGACATTATGGCCTGTTGCAGGATTGGCACCAAAGGCAATGTAGCCGCATCGATCCGCGCAGGATCAATGGGCGGACGCCCGACGGCACCCGCCATGCAGATCTGTGTCACGCCTTGCGCCTTGATGTCGGCGATAAAGGTTCCGACCTGTTCCAATGGGAACTCGACATCCGGCGTCAACGTATCCGGTCGGAACCCTTCCATGGCGCATACCACAGGGCGGTCGGGCAACTGCGCAACCACTTCACCCGGTAAAACGCCTGTTCCAGCAATCAACGCCAGCATGGTTTATTTCCCCGGTGTCAGGAATGACCGATCCGAATGTCCAGTAACGAAATCGACAATCCGCTGCACGTATTCGCTTTCGTTATCCGCGCCGACCCGATGCGCGCGTTCCATGAACGTGCCGTCACCCGTCGACAACTCGCGGAACGCCGCCCGCAATGCGGCGATATCGTCGCGTGAAACGCCCCGCCGCTTGAGTCCGACGAGGTTTAGTCCATCAAGTTCGCCCCGCGGCGCTTGAACGAGGCCGTAAGGGATCACGTCGTTCGGAACCATAGTCAGCGCGCCAATGATCGCACCGCGCCCAACGCGGACCCATTGATGCAAACCGGAGATGCCACCGACAATCACGTCATCCTCAATGATGCAGTGACCTGCAGCGCCGGCGTGGTTGACCATGATGACACGATTTCCGATTTGAACATCGTGGGCAACGTGTACGCCTGCCATCAGCAGACAATCATCGCCGATCCGCGTGACACCACCGCCACCATCGGTCCCGGTGTTTACGGTGACGTGTTCACGGATACGATTACGTTTACCGATCTCAAGACTCGTGTTTTCGCCGCCGAATTTAAGATCCTGCGGGATCTCTCCGATGACCGAAAAATTGAAGATCACGGTCTCTTCGCCGATCGAAGTATCGCCGGTTACGACAACATGCGACTTCAGTTCAACCCGATCAGCCAACGTGACTTGGGGCCCCACATAACAGAACGGGCCAATGACGCAGCCATCACCAATCTGCGCGCCGTCTTCAATGATTGCGCTTGGGTGGATGCCGCTCATGTGGTTTTTTCCATATCCCAGTCGACATAGGCCGAAAACTCGGCCTCGGCCGCGACCTCACCTTCGACTGTGGCACGACCAGAGAATTTGAAGATCTTGCCGCCTTTTTTGCCGCGGACCGTTTCGACATGCATTTCAAGCACGTCACCCGGGATCACTTTGCGACGGAATTTGCATTTGTCGATGTTCATAAAATAGATCAACAGTTCGCTGTCGATCACGTCCATACCCACACCCAGCATGACACCCGCAGTCTGTGCCATCGCTTCGACAATGGTCACGCCCGGCATGATCGGCGTCCCAGGGAAATGCCCCTGGAAATGCGGCTCGTTCATGGTGACGTTCTTGATGCCAACCGCCGATTGATAGCCCGAGATATCGACGACCTTGTCGACCAGCAGAAACGGATAGCGGTGGGGCAATATCCGCTGAATCAGCTGAATGTCTGCGCTTTTGGTTTCGGTGGTCATAGTGCAGTCGTCCCGTTCTGGATTTCTCTTTGTCGCGTGGTTAGCAACACCGCGCCCTAAGGGCAAGCAAACCTATTCTTTGCCTTCGGTTTCAAGTTGGCTGCCATCGCCAATCTGTTCATTAATCCGTGCAATGGCCGCCTCAGTTACGTCGGTTCGGTCCGAACTGAGAAAGACGTTTGACCGTTCGATGACGACCGATGCCCCGGACTCGCGCAACAACTCGATCAGGATGGGTTGCACAAGAACCAGAAAGGTCTGCCGCGCTTCTTCGCTTTGCCGCGCAAGCGCGTCCAGTTTCGCGCGTTGACTTTCGCGGTGCGACTGAACCTTGATGTCGAACGCTTCGGCCAAAGGCCGAAACTCATCCGTTGGCAATTCAGCGCGCTTTTCGGTCAGGTCTTTTTCTTCTTTGCTCAGCTCTGCGACGATCCGTTCATTCTCGGCCGCCAGTAATGCTCCTTCACTCTCAATCTCGCGCATGACGCGTCGTCCAAATAGCGACTCGGAAAACATCCGTTCGCTAGACAAGGTCAGAACATCTGCCTGAGGAGCACCCAATTGCTGCGCTTGAACAGTCGACACACTAGCCAGCGCCAAAAAAACGCACAGGGCCCGAAGCGGGCCCTGCACAATTACATTCATCAACTTAAGCATACGACGATCAGAACCGCGCCTGAACAGTCAGGTCAAAGTTCTGTTCCTTGTCGAAATCTTCCTTTTTCAAGGCTTTCGAGAAGTTGAAACGCAACGGCCCAAAAGGCGTATCCCACAGAACTGATAACCCGATCACGTGACGAACAGAACCGTCCGCGCCGACGATGTCAGCACCGGCAGTGTTCACGTTGTTGATGTTATAGACGTTACCAACATCGTAAAACACACCGCCGCGCAAACCCAATTCCTCTGGCAGGCCAAGCGGGAAATCGGATTCAAAACGCGCAACCCAGTAATAGTTGCCGCCAATCGCATCGTCCTGACCGTTGGAGAGGTCGCGCGGGCCCAGACCAGCAGGCTCAAAGCCACGGAACGTGTTCGGACCAATCAAAAAGCGGTCGATGGTCCGGCTAAAGTCGTCACCCTGCCAATGCAGCGCACCAACTTCCATCGTCGCACGCAAGACGACCTCTTCGTTCCAGACACGTGTCTGCGCGATACCGCGGGCTGTGGTCTTGTAGAACTCGTTGTCACCACCAAGACCAGCGGCATCAACACCGACCTCGAACAGAACGCCAGCATTCGGGTTCAAACCACCGCGACGGCTATCATAAAGGTATGACACACCCAGGGTGCTGGATGTCCGCTTACCTTGCTCAATTTCCGAAGCGATGACAGCACCGTTTACTTCATCATCCTGCTGCGTCATCTCGCTGCGGTCCCAGCCATAACGCAGACGAACCGATGACAATTCACTGATCGCATAACTCAGCTGCGGCTCGAAGAAGACGCGCTTGGTATCGTAGCTTGCAAAGCTTGAGTTCGTCGTTGCCAAACCAAGACCAAGATCGAACTGCAACCGGCGGCCCAGCAAATACGGTTCGGTGAAGTTAATTATGTACTGCTCGGAGTCCTGCGCTGTGGACAGCGTTACCCCTAGGTTTTGACCGCGACCCAGGAAGTTGGATTCGTTCAGACCGATTGCAATCCCGAAACCGTCGGAAATCGAGTAGCTACCCCCAAGGCTCAGCGAGCCTGTGGGCTGTTCTTCGACGTCCACATCGACAATCACCTGGCTGGGCGTAGACCCTTCGCGTGGCTCCACGTCAGCAACTGCAAAGAACCCAAGGGCGCGGATACGTTCAGCGCTCTGGCGGATTTCGCGCGGATTGAACGGATCACCTTCGACAGTGTCGAACTGCCGGCGGATCACACGGTCCAGCGTCGTTGTATTGCCTTCGATGTCGATGCGTTCAACAAAGATCCGAGGACCCCTGGTCAGAACAAACTGCACGTCCAAGGTCAGATCACGTGGGTTTCGCGTAACCCGAGGCTCGACCCGCAGGAAATCCACACCTTGTTTCAGACCCAACCGCTCCTGACGGGCAATCGAGCTTTCAATCAATGACGGAGAGTAAGTCACACCCGGGCGGATTTTCAGCGCAGCCTGATACGCGGCCGGATCGACCCCCGGAATTTCACTGACCGTAGAAATCTTGCCAAACGAGAACTTCTGACCTTCCGTGATGTTCATCACCAGGAAAAATGCGTCACGTTCGCGGGTGAATTCCACATTTGCGCTGTTAACGCGGAAGTCCACATATCCGCGAGACAGGTAAAAGTCGCGGATGACCTGCTTATCAAACTCGATACGGTCCGCGATAAACGTGTCGCCGCGTAGGAAAGTCCGCAGAATGTTGGCTTGCTTTGTTTCCAGAACCCGGCGCAAGCGGCGATCTGAATATGCCCGGTTGCCAACAAAGCTGACGCGTTCGACCTCGATCGTAGTGCCCTCGGCAATTTCAAAGACGAGGTCAACGCGGTTGTCGCTGCGGCGGATGATACGCGGGATAACGGTTGCGGAAACGCGGCCCTGCGCTGAGTAGATTTCGGCGATCTGATCTGCGTCGGCTTCAGCAAGCTGAGGCGTGAAAACCCGGCGGGGCTGAGAATTGATCGCATCCAGAAGTAAGTCGTCCTTTACGCGACGATTGCCTTCGATGCTGATCTGGTTGATCGTTGGATATTCCTCGACCTCGATCACCAGCGTGCTTCCACGCGGCGTCAGTTCAACTGTCTCAAAAACACCACTGTCAAGCAAACGCTGAAACGCGTCGTTCAATTGTCCGGCAGTCACTGTCTGACCAGGCTGGATCCCGGTCCGGGCAATAATTGTCGAGCTTTCGATGCGTCTGTTGCCCTCAACATCGAACGAATTGATTGTGTAACTTTGCGCGCGAGCGACCTCCGGAAGGAAGGTAAAGCTAGCTATAAATACAAAGGAAAAAATACGTAGCGTCTGCCACAAAATCTTGTTTGTTGGCTTCTGCCCCCCGCAGGATGTGCCTGCGCCTCGCCTATCAGTCATTTTTTTCTCTACCCAGAATTTTAGGACTTTATTGTTGAGTAGCGAGATTAAGTTTCGTTGTCAAAAGACGAAAACACAAAGCGGCCCAGTGGGCCGCTGTAACGTGTATTCAATTCTTGGCAAGAATCACATGCCGACTACAAAGGCCCAGCCACTGATAGCCAGCGCAGTCGCGCCGAAAAACAACAGGGCATCCCAGTTCAGCATGAACAAGAAACTAAAGCTCTGATACGATTTCCGGAGCGTCTTTGTCATTTGAGCCTCTGAAACAGAAAATAAGACGCAATAAACCTAGCTACTGATTGGGGCGAAATTACGGCTTTTCTTGGCGCGCCCAGCCACAATCAACAAAGCAGATCGTTCGAAACCGAAAAGATCATCAAGCCCAAAATCAGGGATATTCCCACGCCCATCAGAACCTTAAGCACTGCGTCGCTCGGCGGTTTGCCCGCTACGGCTTCGTAGGCGTAGAACACCAGGTGACCGCCATCCAGGGCCGGTATCGGAAATAGGTTCAACAGGCCAACCGCAGTAGACAGTACCGCGATAAAGAATATGAAACTTTGCGCACCCTGACTGGCCATAGCCCCCGAGGTTTCTGCGATACCAATCGGCCCGGACATGTTGCAGGTGCTGATGGCACCAGTAACCATATGCCATATACCTGACAGCGACCCTTCTACGATACGCAGGGTTTGACGTGCCCCGCCTGCAATGGATTCAAGAATACCAGCCGACTCTGTCGCAGGTTCAAGCATCATGCCGCCGACGATTCCAATTCGCCAATGGGTTACAAAGCCGCCTTCAGGTTGCGGTTCGTCCGTGCGTCTTGGGGCAAGTGCAAATTCAAGATCGGCCCCGTCTCGCCAGACGTTCAGCAACAGAACCTTCCCGTCAGACCCCTCGACGTATTCCTTAAGTTGATCGAAGGCAAATATCGGATCCCCGTTGACCGACGTGATGACATCGCCACGCTGAAGGTCGATATCCATTGCCGCACTACGGGGCGTAACCTGCTGAATCAGCGGCGGGAACAGCCACGGGGCCGAAACATCCAAAGTCTGATCGTCGCGGATGACGGTGTAATCCAGAATCGGTTCCATCGGAAGCGCGTCGACGAAATCGCTCCAAGCCCCTTGTTGATCGAAGTCCGGCACCGGTATGCCACCAATAGCAACGATTTCATCACCGTCCTGCAACTCCTGAACGGTTCCCGGCAAAGGATGCAGAGTTCCAACGGTCAGCGGGTCTTTGGTCACGCCCTGGGTTAGGAAAATCAGGCCAAACACCAGGATCGACATCACGAAATTGAACACCGGCCCGGCGGCGACCGTAGCCGAGCGGGCCCAAAGAGGTGCTCCGTGCATGGTGCGCCGCAGATCCTCCGGGCTTTGCTCGGTGATTTCGGTCATCGCGGTTTCGTCTTTGCCCGATGCCGCGTTCGCGTCACCCATAAATTTCACATATCCGCCAAATGGCAATGCAGCGACCTGCCAGCGCGTACCGCGCTTGTCGATGCGGCTCCAGAGAACTGGGCCAAACCCGACCGAGAACACCTCGGCGTGAATTCCGGACCACCGTCCAACGATATAGTGGCCGTATTCGTGCACAGCGACGATCACCGAAAGGGCGATCACAAAGGCAATGATCGTGTACAGCAAATTGCCAAACTGAGGGATCAGTGAAAGTACGTCCAAAATTTTATCCTGCTCGTTGGATGACGATGTCATCAACCCACATACGTGCCAAATGGTCCGTTTCCAGCACGCTATCAAGGGTTAAAGGGGCATTAATAAGGCCACTTGCGGCCTCAAACCTGTCAAGTACGGCCTCGACAATGTCGGCCATCTGAAGGAAACCAATTTCACGGGCGATGAACCGGTCCAAAGCACGCTCTTTAGCGGCGTTAAAAACCGCGCCCGACAGGCCGCCGCGTTCCATCACGGCGCGCGCCAGACGCAGCGCGGGGTAACGCGTCTCGTCGGGCGTGTTGAACTTCAACTGCCCTAGTTTTGCCAGGTCCAACCGCTCGACCGGCAATTCCTTTCGATTGGGCCAATGCAATGCATAGCCTATGGCATGACGCATGTCCGGGGACCCCATATGAGCCATAACACCGCCATCTCGGAAACCGACCATCGCGTGAACGATGGATTCAGGATGTACCAGAACCTCGATTTGGTCTGAGGACACTCCAAAGAACTCTTTGGTTTCAATAAGCTCCAGCGCCTTGTTGAACATCGACGCGCTGTCGATTGTAATCCGCTGACCCATGTCCCAATTCGGGTGGCTCGTGGCTTGTTCGACTGTGGCATGCGCCAACTTGCTCAACGGCCAGTCGCGGAACGCACCGCCACTTGCGGTGATGATGATACGCTCAACTGCGGTCATGTCCTCGCCGACCAACGCCTGGAACACGGCAGAGTGTTCGCTATCGACCGGCAAAAGCCGCGCATTGTTGACCTTGGCGGTTTCAAGAACCAGAGCACCCGCACACACCAGCGTTTCCTTGTTGGCCAATGCCAGCGTTCCACCTTGCCTGAGAACCTCAAGGCCCGGCTCCAGACCAGCAGCGCCTACAATGGCCGACATAACCCAATCGGCTGGCCTTGCCGCAGCTTCGATCAACGCCTTTTGACCTGCGGCCACTTCGACGCCTGAACCTGCAAGCGCTGCGCGCAGATCATCCAACCGGTCCTCATACGCTGTAACCGCAACGTTCGCCTTCAAACGCCGGGCGTCCTCGGCCAACTTCCCGATATTCGCCCCACCGGTAAGCGCGACGACGTCATAGGCCGCAGGTTCGCGATCAATCAGATCAATTGTGTTTTGCCCAATTGATCCGGTCGCACCGAAGATTGAGATCTTGCGCATCACTACATAGCTCCGGGAGAATAGATAAGCCCGGCTAACAAAACGAACAGAGCTGCGCCCATCATGCCGTCAAAGCGGTCCAGAAATCCGCCATGACCGGGAATCAGGTTGGAACTGTCCTTCACCCCAAATTTACGCTTTGTCGCGCTTTCGACAATGTCTCCGGCCTGACTGGCCATCGACGCAAGGACTGAGATCACCACGAACATGAAACCGAAACCGGCGTTCATGGCAAAAATTGCTCCGACTAAGGCCGCAGCAGCCCATCCGCCCGCAGTACCCGACCATGTTTTCTTTGGACTGACCTTTGGCCAGAACTTAGGTCCACCAAAGGTCTTGCCCACAAAATAGCCTGCAACGTCCGTCGCCACGACCACTGAGATCAGCCAAACCATCCAACCGAAACCCATACCCTCGCGGATTGAGATAAAACCCAGACCCGACGCAGCAATCCAAAAGGCAAAGAGAGCGTAAATCCCTTTAGAACGGCTGACCTGCCCTGCCCCAACCAAAGCCGGAGCCAGTAGGAACGGCAGCGTATAAAGCGGCGGAAGATGATAGCTGAGAACAACCGCTACACCGGTGAGGATGCCCAACTGGATTGCCACGCCATTGCGGTTCGGGTCGATCATCCGGACCAGTTCCCAGGTCATCAGACCGCAGGCAATTGCGATAAAGGCTTCAAACCACAATCCGCCCAGCCACACTTCGACAGAACCGATGCACACAAGCACCGCAGCAGAAGTGACGCGGGCGGTTAAGTCAGACCATCGGCCTTCGCTCATGCCGGAACCGCTCCAAACCGCCGGTCACGGGTGCCAAAGTTCCGGCACAGCCGTTCCAGTTCGGCCGAGGTGAAGTCGGGCCAGAGCGTGTCGATGAATTCGTATTCCGAATAGGCCGATTGCCACAGAAGAAAGTTTGAAATGCGGGCCTCGCCACTGGTCCGGATCACCAAATCCGGATCGGGAAGAACGTGCGTATCCAAGTACTTGGGAAGCGTTTCTTCATCCACGTCATCGGGTCGCAGGCGGCCTTCGGCTACGTCGCGCGCCAGACGCTTGGTTGCCCGTGCAACCTCATCCCGCCCACCGTAGTTAATCGCAATAGTCAGGTGTACCAAATCGTTGTGTTGAGTTGCGGCCTCGAGCGTATCCATCAGGTCGGTCAGCTTGGAATCCAAACGAACCCTGTCGCCGATAAAGCGTACACGAACTCCGGCTTTGGTCAGATTGCGTGCTTCTTTGATGATATACCGCTTAAACAAGCTCATCAGTCCAGCCACTTCGACCTGGGTCCGTTTCCAGTTTTCAGTCGAAAAAGCAAATACTGTCAGATACTTGATACCCAAACCCGGACAGGCCTCAACCACCTCCCTTACCCGCCGGGCGCCGGCCTGATGGCCAAACAACCTGGGCCGATTGCGCGCCTGAGCCCAGCGTCCGTTCCCATCCATGATGATGGCTACGTGGCGTGGTCCGGTAGCGGGTGAGGGTTGCGAGGTGTCAGGCATTTCGTGGATCAGACCTGCATGATCTCTGCCTGCTTGGTTTCAAGCGCGGCATCTACGTTCTTGATCATCTGGTCGGTCAGGTCCTGGACTTCGCTTTCCCAGAACTTCTGATCGTCTTCCGACATGCCGTCGGCTTTTGCTTTCTTGATCTGATCCATGCCATCGCGGCGTACGTTGCGGATCGATACTCGGGCGTGCTCGGCATATTGACCGGCAACCTTTCCCAGTTCGCGACGGCGCTCTTCGTTTAATTCCGGGATCGGCAGCATAATGATGGTGCCGTTCAACTGAGGGTTGATGCCCAGGCCGCTTTCGCGGATGGCCTTTTCAACCTTACCAACCAAACCCTTGTCCCAGACATTCACCGTCACCATACGCGGTTCGGGGACGTTCACGGTTCCGACCTGATTGATCGGGGTCATCGACCCATAGGCGTCAACCATGACCGGTTCCAGCATCGACGCCGACGCACGGCCCGTTCGCAACGAGGCGAATTCAGTTCTCAGGTTGCCCATGGCGCCATCCATCCGGCGCTTCAGATCGTCGGTGTCCAGTTCAAAATCGTCAGACATGCTGCTCATTCCCCGTCTTCAGGTGCTGTTTGCATGGCTCATAGTCCATCGCAATTGGGATGTATAGCAATGATGATCTGGAATTGCGCCAATGACCAGAGGTGTTTCGGGTATTTTCAGGTTCTTTCAAAGGCAAATGAACCGACTAACACGGGTGTCAGTCGGTTCGTCCAAACGCATAGGAATCAGCCGTTTACGTCGACAACAACACGGCCTTTGACTTGTCCTTTAAGAATATCCGCGCCCAATTGTGGCAGATCACCCAAGGTTGCCGGATGAACCATCGCCTCAAGCTTGTCCATCGGCAGGTCAGTCGCAACACGTTGCCACGCGCGGACCCGATTGTCATAGGGCTGCATCACACTATCGATGCCCAACAGGTTGACGCCGCGCAGCAGGAAAGGAATGACGCTTGCGGGCAACCCTGCCCCCCCGGCAAGACCAACGGCTGCGACCGAGGCTCCGTATTTCATCTGACCCAGAACGCGGGCCAGCATCTCGCCTCCAACCGCATCAATGCAGCCTGCCCAGGTTTCGCTTTCCAGAGGGCGTTTCACGGTTTCGTTGAGGTCTTCGCGCGGCACTATCGTGGTGGCGCCGAGTGATTTCAGATATTCACCGGCCTCAGGGCGACCCGTTACTGCGGCCACTTCATATCCCAGATTGGCCAGAATGGCGGTCGCAACCGAACCGACACCGCCAGCGGCGCCGGTGACAAGCACCGGCCCATGTCCCGGCTGCATCCCCTGATCCTCAAGTGCCATAACGGCCAGCATCGCGGTGAATCCGGCAGTGCCTACGGCCATTGCCTGCCGTGTATCCAGACCCTCGGGCAACGGAACCAGCCAGTCGGCCAGTGCGTTGGCCTTCTGCGAATATCCGCCCCAGTGCGCCTCACCCACGCGCCAGCCGGTCAGAACGACCTTGTCGCCTGGCTTGTAGCGGTCGTCCGAGGATGCCTCGACCGTACCGCTATAGTCTACGCCAGGGACATGTGGGTAGCTGCGCACCAACCCGCCGCCCTTTGGCGACATGCAAAGGCCGTCCTTATAGTTCACGGTCGAATACTCAACGGCGATGGTCACTTCACCATGCGGCAGATCTCCTTCGGAGAGTTGTTTGACCGAGGCGCTTGCCAGACCGCTTTCCTCGTCCTTATCCATTACCATCGCATTGAACATTTTGAACTTTCCTTTCTTTTCAATCAGTCATCAGCCCATGCTGATCTGAGATATGACGTTTAAATCCAGAATTTGTCCCGCACCGTCGCACCGCGCATCCCGTCCGGGGTTTCAACTTCAATCCGCGTGCCGGGTTCCCAATGGCTTAGCTTGACCATTCCTATCGACACATTGGTGTTGAAATCAGGGGACCACGCGGTCGACGTGATCTGACCAATCCGCTTGCCCCCTGCAACGACCGACCAAGGGCGGTCGCATGGAGGCACTGCATCCCCGTCAATCGAGATGGGACGGATTTGCTGTACTGGTCCTTCCTTGGCCACACGCAACAGAGCGTCCCGGCCAATGCAACCTATTGCCGTATGAGTATTGCAGAACTTGCCCAAACCGCATTCATGCGGGGTGTTGTCGTCTGTCATGTCGTTGCCGTAGGACAGCAAGCCGCCTTCTATACGCTCGATCAGATTTGGACAGCCTGCGCGAACGTGCAGGTCTTCTCCTGCCGCAAAAAGTGCGTTCCACAGGGGCATTCCAATATCCGAGCCCTCGACATAGATTTCGAAACCGCCCTGCTTGGAGTACCCGGAACGCGCGATTGCGAGTTCACGTCCCTCGAATTCGAACTTGTCGAACTTAAAGAAACGAACGTCGCGTACACGGTCACCAAACACTCGGGCCAACAGATCATCTGCCTTCGGCCCCTGTATTGCCAGCGGAGAGACGTCGGGTTCATCAACCAGCACATCCAGACGATACCCATTGGCTATACCCTTAACCCACAGCAGCAAGTCACTGTCGGCAATAGAAATCCACCATCGGTCCTCTGACAATTTCACAGCCACCGGATCATTCAGCATACCACCGGTTTCATCGACGATAGGGACATAAAAACACTGTCCGGGCAACATCCCCCGCAAATCCCGTGGTGTAAGCATCTGCATCAGCCGCGCGGCATCCGGCCCACGCAGTTCGACCTGCCGTTCGCAGGACACATCCCAAACCTGCACATGACTCTTCAGGTGCCGGTAGTCCGCCTCAACGGACTCAAAAACAGTGGGCAATAACATACGATTATATACCGTATATCCTTTGACCCCGGCAGCTTCGACACCATCAGAAAAAGGTGTTCGGCGCAGGCGACGCGAGAGTGAGATCTGAGCCACTTAAGCCTCCTTAGGCAGAAAAACCAGATCGCTCACCGGTGCAGCAGAACCTGTTTCGGTCAGCATTTGATGCAGCTGGCCCCGGTGATGTGTTTGGTGGTTGAAGAAATGAATTACGCACTGTGCGTAGGGTTTTGTAACATCGGCTTCTTTTGCGGCCGAGAACCACGTGAAGGGGCCGCGCAGGTCCTCGTCATTCAAGGACGCAGCCCATTGGGTGATCCGCTGGTCGACCTGATCGCGTAACGGCAACCATTCTGCCAGGTCGGCGCACAATGACGGACTATCCGGGATGCCGCCGCCGGGACCTTGCTCTTTGTCAAACCGCGACATCCATATCCAGTCCCCCCAAAGCAAATGATTGGCCGTACCCAGGATCGAACCAAAAAACGCTCCGCGCTCGCGGGTCAGCTCCTCGTTCGAAAGTGCTGCAAGGAAACCTTTCAACTGACTGTTTTGCCAGTGATTATATCGGGCCATCTCTTGCGCATAGGCGGCGGTGATCATCACTTTGGCCCATGCCAGTCGATTGGGCAGATTTCAGCAGATTTTCCACCAAAGTCCCAGACACGGCCGTAGTCGCGCACTTTGGACTTCGTACCACGCGCAACGATGATGTCTGGCCCCATCCAATACTTTGAGTTCGAAACCATGACCGGATGTTCCGGGTCTTTGCCGCCCAGCATCTCGATCTCACCCTGAATTTTGCGGCCAATCGCGATGCGGCGTTTGTTGCCGTCGCGCTCAATCTGGACCGGAGCACGCTCGGCGCCGATGATCTCGCTGACGAGCATGGTAAACAAGCCGGTGGTCCCGCCTGCCTGACCGCTGAAGATTTGCAACAAGCCATTGTAAGCCTTGCCGCTTGCCCGTTCGTCAACATAGGCGGCAACTTTCCACTGGCCCTCACCCATGCGGCCCGGAATATCGACCAGCAACCCGACGTTCAGACCGGACAGATCTTCGCCTTCATAGTGGCCTTCATCAATGATGACACCCATCCACGCGTGGCAATGCCCCTCGGTCGGAGGATGCGCACCCAATGAAACCACACAGGGGCAGAACACATCGCACGAGCAGTTCAGGATCAATTCGCCTTTGATTGCCCATTCCGTCGGACTCATCTCGCGCCGCTTGGGATTTGGCATACGGCTATCAATGCGCTGGCTGATCGGCAGCCTGTCGGCCTCGGGTTTTCTGTTCTTAGCCATAGGCTTATCCTCCGTAGCTTATTGGATAGACGAGCAGAACAAGACCGCCCGCAATCAATGCAAATCCCATAGGTCGGGTCACTGCGTGGCCGATCTGGGGTAGTTTTTCCAAAACCATGAACAAGGTCGCGAGACCCATCCACAAAAGGCTCATGACACCGCCAACAAAACCAAGCGCCATGAAGCCCCAACAGCAGCCCACACAAAATGCGCCCAGTCCCAACCCCATGCGCAAACCGCCAGTGAACCCGGTTTTCCAGTGCCCCAGGAAATAGGTCATGGGGGCGTGGCAGACACCGTGGCAAACCTCTTTCACGCGGGTGAACTGAAATGCGCCGACAGCGATCATCAGGCCACCCGCGAAATACCCGGATTTACCGATGCCCAACATGTCGATGATCCCACCGAACAACAGTGCCAGTTGAACACCGGTGATCAAAGCAGCAAAGCCGACCCACACAGCAAGATATCCTGTCAGTACACCTAACCAGCCTGCGCGCGAGCCATTGGCACTGCGGATCAGATCGTCATAACTGCGCAACGTCGGCACGAGCGTCGGCAGCATCATAGCTGCCATCATGATAGCCCACATCCAAAACAGCGGACCAAATTCGGCCATGGGCATATACATGTCCATCCGCGGGTCCATCGCGGCCATGGCCTGTCCCATTGGGCCGGGGCGACCGATCCAATCCAGATCCATGTCGCGGCTCATGGTGAACATTGCCCACCACGCGGACAGGATCAGGGCATAAAACCCTAGCCAAAATGCGTTGCGTAGAACTGTACGACTCACGCGCTCCTCCCGACTCAGTCCTTGCTTTTCAAATGTCAGACTTTTAAATGTCAGACAAATAAAAATTCACCAACGGTCCCCAGAATATGAAAATTGACCCCAAGAAGCCTGCTGATCTGTCTGCCCAGATCGCTCAGGCCATTCGCGATGCTATCATCTCGGGCGAATTGATCGTGGATGAACGCTTGCCGTCCGAAGCGGAATTGTCCGAACAGTTTCAAGTGTCACGCCCGACAGTACGCGAAGCTTTGAAACGTTTGGCAGCACAATCACTTATTCGCACACAGCGCGGTGCAAGTGGCGGTGCATTCGTGAACCGGTTGAGTTTTGAGGGCGCGTATTCGCAGCAGATCACGACCTCTACCCTGCTTTTGTCGATGAATGCCGTCAGCTTCGACACGGCCTGCGAAGCCCGCTTTGCTCTAGAGCGCGCCTGCGCCCCGTTGTCCGCTCAGCGACGGACAGCCGATCAGTTGGCTACAATGCGGGCCGAGATACACCGGCAGTCACAACCGGGCCTTACGGATGAGGCTTTCTGCGCCTCTGACGTAGCGCTTCACCGCGCCCTTGTTGATGGTGCCGGCAATCCCGTGCTGTCCTATCAATTGGCCGGAGCGGTTGAAGCCATGCAGCCTTTGATGAATATGATCACCTTCACGGCACGATCCCGCGAGGCAATCATTTCTCTGCACAACGAGATCGCTGACGCTCTGGAAGACCGAGACTCGACCAAAGTGGACGCGACGCTAGTTGAACTTGAGAATTACACAAGGCAGTTGGCGCAGGACGTAGCACAGCAGCGAAGCAAGCCTGCGTAAGGAGAATGGGATGACTACCGGTTTGAACGTGATTGCCGCGCTTCTGACTATTGGGTTTGGCCTTTTCGGGTTTCTGGCGCCCAGCTTTACCTTGGGTGCATTGGATCTGACCCCAACTGACAGCAATATGGGGCTGAGTGAAATGCGCGCATCTGTCGGCGGGCTATTCGTCGTCACTGGCGTGGCTGTTTTATATCTCAACAACCCCATGGCTTATGCCATGCTGGGTATTGTCTACGCAGGCGCGGCACTGGGTCGGTTCGTTTCGGTCTTTCTGGACAACCCACCACTGGTCAAAGCAGTCACATTTGGCGGAATCGAGCTGATCCTGGCGCTTTGGCTGATATTGGCGAACATCAACAGGTCTGCCTAAGCCACTGTTATTGCAGTGCACACCTGATCAAAATCACGGTTTGCATCCTCTTGCACCCTCACCTATATAGAGAGTGTCCTTCGGGACTATGGACATAAACGCGCTCGTAATAAGCGGATCGGACCCGGGGGCGGTACCCGGCGGCTCCACCAAATTCTTTCGTTTGAAGATCATGGGGCCGAAATAGGATCGACGAACGTCTAAAGGGGTTAGCTTTGTCTCGGCTGTCTGCCACCGTTACCGGCGAAAATAGTACAATTGCAAACGACAATCGTGCTCCGGTTGCAGTTGCTGCGTAAGCAGTAACAAGACCGAAACTTAAGCCCTTGCGCCTAGCCGCGTAAGGCGGGGTTCGCAGGTACCTGGCAACAGAAACCTGCACTTCCGAACTAAAGTCTGAGGTTTTTGCTGAGCATGTTCATGTTCAGAGTTTTTTCACGTTTTGGCCTCATGCTGACGCCAGCAGAATAAGGAGTGCTGGGATGGCGCACGCAGATCTACTCAGAGAATGGTATTCCGAGGTTTGGGAAAACGGCAATACCGACGCGATTGACCAATATTTCGCCCCCGAGGCGATGGCCGAAGGGCTTATTCCGGAAATGCAGGTCGGCGCGGATGATTTCCGTGATCTGGTCATGGCGTTTCGCCATATCCTGGGCGACATCCAAGTAGAAATGCCTAAAATCATCGAAAACGGCGATTGGGTATCCGCCATTATTCACCTGCGTACGACACGCGCCGACAACGGTGCCCCGATTCAGGCGACAGGCAGCGTCATGGGTCGGATCAAAAATGGTCGTATGGTTGAGGCATATAATCAATTCGACTTCATTTCACTCTTCGAACAACTTGGTCAGTTCCCGCAGGATACCTTGCCGGTGTGTATGACGGGACAAAGGCTGGTCTGGGCCTGATCGTCGACGCAATCTTGACCCCCTCGGCGCTTACGCGGTAGCTAGGGCCATGGGGTAAGATTGCGAACACCCCGTGAGGCGTCAGCCCAAGTTTCGCATGTATCCGACAAAACCAGGAGACATGCTGTGCCCGCGCCAAATTCAATCACGTCAAAGCAATTGTTAAGACTGATAGGCACGCCTCAGGCGCCCGTGCTGATCGACATCTGTATGGACGCGGATTTTGAGGCAGACCCCTATCTGATCCCTGGGTCCATTCGCCATTCTGCAACGGATCCAAAAGGGTTGGTCACCTTGATCGGCGACCGCCCAACCGTTGTGATTTGCCAGAAAGGCAAGAAGCTTAGCCAGGCCGTCGTCTCGTGGTTGCGGGGCGAAGGTGTTCAGGCCGAATTCCTTGAAGGCGGTGTGTTCGCATGGAGAGACATGTCGGACGCGCCTCGCGTGCCCGCGGCGGCATTGTCGATGCTGCAGCCTGAAGGATCCCTTTGGGTAACGCGTCACCGTCCAAAAATTGATCGCATCGCCTGCCCCTGGCTGATCCGGCGGTTTGTTGATCCCAACGCCCGTTTCCTGTTCGTTGCACCGACAGAGGTTGAAGCAGCCGGCGAGATGTTCGGTGCGACCCCTTTTGACATAGAAAACACCTATTGGAGCCACCGCCAAGATCGGTGCACCTTTGATACCATGTTGGATGAATTTGGGCTCCGCACGCCCGCGTTGGATCGACTTTCGACTGTCGTTCGGGCGGCAGACACCAACCGTCATGATCTTGCGCCAGAAGCTGCCGGTTTGCTTGCGGTCTCTGTCGGGTTGTCCCGGCAATACCGCGACGACCATGAAAACCTCGCGGCGGGATTGCACCTCTATGATGCGCTGTACCGTTGGGCACGCGACGGGTTTGAGGAACAACACGACTGGCCAACGGATCGCAAATCATGACCCCCACGCACTTGGAACTGGTCCGTACCTTTGGACGTATCGGATTGTTGTCGTTTGGGGGCCCTGCGGCGCAGATTTCATTAATGCATCAGGAGTTGGTGGAAAACCGACCGTGGCTGGACGAGCAAACGTACTTGAGGGCGCTGTCTCTTTGCATGCTGTTGCCCGGTCCCGAAGCCATGCAACTTGCCACCTATGCAGGTTGGCGTCTGCGCGGCGTGACCGGAGGGTTGATCGCCGGCGGACTGTTCGTATTGCCTGGCGCACTGATCATTGCCATTTTGGTCGGACTGTACGCAGCTTTTGGTAACTTGCCTCTGGTTCAGGCCGCTTTCCTTGGGGTGAAGGCAACGGTTATCATCATAGTCCTTCAGGCCCTCAAAAACCTGTCGCGCAAGGCCCTTACCGATATGGAACACCGGGCAATCGCAGGATTGGGTTTTGTTGCGATCTTCGCCTTTAACCTGCCGTTTCCCTTGATCATTCTGGCTGCGGCGCTTTGGGGGTATCTGAGTTTCAAGGGTGACGCCAACACAGCCCCAATACCCCCTGCCCCAAGTGCAACGCGCCCGCTGCGCACCTGTGCAATCTGGCTGACATTATGGCTTGGCCCATTGGTGTTTCTGAGCGTGACTGGACAAAAATTGTTGAGCGATCTCGGGTGGTTCTTTGCTCGCCTGGCCGTTGTTACGTTCGGCGGAGCCTACGCGGTTCTGGCATATATGACTCAGACTGTCGTGGACAAATATCAATGGATCAGCACCGACCAAATGATTGACGCGTTGGGGCTGGCTGAGACGACGCCGGGTCCTTTGATACTGGTGACACAATTCGTGGCCATGCTGACGGGGCAAATCTCGGGTGGGTTCTCTTTGGCTCTTGCTGCTGGCGCGGTTGCGCTTTGGGCCACCTTTGTCCCGTGTTTTCTGTGGATCTTCCTGGCCGCACCATATCTTGATCAATTGGCCGCCCGTCCACGGCTGTCCGCAGCTTTGCACGGTATAACAGCAGCGGTTGTAGGCGTGATTCTCAACCTTTCCGTGTGGTTTGCTCTTAACGTTCTTTTCGGGGCAATCCCGGAATTGGCATGGGGACCCTTAACCATCCCATGGCCCGAACTTGCGACGCTGAACATATCAGCGCTGCTTTTAACGATCATGGCCGGGGTGTTGATATTCAAACTAAAATTCGGCATGGGAATGACCTTGGCCGTGATGGCCGTGGCCGGGGTTGGATTTCAATTTCTTTGAACAATCCACCCACACCCGGTCTTTCGTTTCCGAACGAATCCCCTATGCTTGGGATAACCACTTTTGAGGATGACACATGTCGCAGGACATTGACTATGGAACCCTGATGCACACCGCGATGCGCGGCCTTATTCAGAAGGTTCTGACCAACGTTTCTGAAAACGGTCTGCCTGGGGCGCATCATTTCTTTATCACGTTCGATACACGGCAGGACGGAGTTGAAATAGCTGACTGGTTGCGCGAACGCTATCCCGAAGAAATGACTGTCGTAATGCAGCACTGGTTCGAAAACCTTGAGGTTGGCGACGACGGCTTTGCGATCACGCTAAATTTCGGCGACGCGCCCGAACCTCTTTATATTCCATACGATGCGATCAAAACCTTCGTGGACCCGTCGGTTGAGTTCGGGCTGCGTTTTGAAAGCCCGGATGACGAGGACGAGGTTGCGGCTCATATTGTTGAGGAAGCGATAGAGGTTGAGGAACCTCCGGTCCAGCAAGACGCAGATGTCGTTTCACTGGACAGCTTCCGAAAGTAAACTCAAACATACGAACCCCGCCTCTCGCGGGGTTTACTGTTTCTGTAGGAACGTATCGACCGAACGGGATTTCACACCGTTACGGAATCGCGAAAAAGACAGGTCCAGCCCCCCGTCAGCAAGCGTGCGGTCAAACTGCTGTAGTTCATACCCGCCGTTTTCATCAATAAACAATGAGAAGACCGTTAGCGTTTCGCCCTCGATCCGGCCCCAGACGAACGGTTCTCCCTGCATCGGGTCCAGGGGCACCTCGTGCCCGAACACATTGCGCTTCATTGCGGCTGAGTAAACGTCGGACCTGTCGGATTGTTTGAAGTCGATCGAGAAGGACTGATCCTTGACCCGGCCATCCGGCTTATAGGTTGTAGTCTTCCAGCTGACGTTGAAACCATCTTTCGTTTCATGGATTGAAACGCTCATATCACGGGGGGTTTCGGTTCCATCATCGTCCACCACATTGGCGGAACCAACGTAATCTCCGATAAAGGGTTCGATGTTACCCGCTTGGGCTTGAAGATTTCCAAAACCAAGCCAGAACACGGCACCCATCGCAAAAGCGATAAGCCGCAGCGGATTAATCCCGTTGATAAGCAGCACCTGACCCTCCAGCTTTTAGATCTTTCCATTCTACCTCAGCCACGGGCGCGCACAATGGCTCTAACGCGCGTGTCTCAAAGAAAAATGGCGCCTCCAAACGCCTATACCTTTGGCAGGGTTGCGCTTATGGTGCGCGCAACTGGCCGATTGCGCGAGGACGCTGTCACGGGTAAACGGCATACGACTGCATACTAGACGGAGTGACCGATGTCCCAGACCCGCACCGAATCCGACAGCTTTGGCCCGTTGGAAGTTCCCGCTGACAAGTATTGGGGTGCACAAACACAACGCTCGATCATGAATTTTCCGATCGGCTGGGAAAAGCAACCCGTCGCTATCGTACGGGCGCTGGGCGTTATCAAAAAGGCCTGCGCGATGGAGAATAAGGCCATCGGCAAGCTGGATGCCAAGATCGCCGATGCCGTCGTTCAGGCCGCCAGCGAGGTGATTGAAGGCAAGTTCGATGACAACTTCCCTCTGGTCGTTTGGCAAACCGGTTCTGGCACTCAGTCGAACATGAACGCGAACGAGGTCATCGCAAACCGCGCGATTGAGATCATGGGTGGCGTGATCGGTTCCAAAGAACCGGTGCACCCCAATGATCACTGCAACATGGGGCAGTCGTCAAACGACACTTTCCCGACCGCAATGCATATAGCCACAGCGATGAGTGTACGCGACGTGCTCATGCCCGGACTCGAGAAATTTGCGTCGGCACTGGAAGCCAAAGCAAAAGAGTTCGCGGGCATCATCAAAATCGGCCGCACACACACTCAGGATGCGACCCCTTTGACGCTGGAACAAGAGTTTGGCGGCTATGCGCACCAGATCCGCCAAGGTATCGCTCGGGTCGAGGCTGCAATGCCCGGCATCTATGAACTGGCGCAAGGCGGTACCGCTGTCGGCACCGGCCTGAACACGCATGATGGCTGGGATGAAGCCGTCGCCAAGAACATGGCTGACATCACTGGCCTGCCCTTCGTAACGGCACCGAACAAGTTCGAAGCCCTTGCCGCACATGACGCAATGGTCTTCCTGTCCGGCGCACTGGCGACCATTGCGGGCTCTTGCTACAAAATCGCGAACGACATCCGGTTCCTGGGCTCTGGCCCGCGGTCCGGTTTGGGCGAACTGATCTTGCCTGAAAACGAGCCTGGCTCGTCGATCATGCCGGGCAAGGTGAACCCAACGCAGGCCGAAGCGCTAACGCAGGTGGCCGCGCATGTGATCGGCAACGACGCGGCAATGAAATTTGCGGGTTCGCAGGGACACTTCCAGCTGAACGTCTACAATCCGATGATGTCTTACAACCTGCTGCAATCCATTCAGTTGCTGGGCGATGCCACCGACAGCTTTACCGAGCGTATGTTGTTGGGCATCAAGGCAAATGAGCCGCGGATTGACAAGCTGATGAAGGAATCGCTGATGCTGGTCACCGCACTAGCTCCGACCATTGGTTACGACAATGCGACCACCGTGGCCAAGACAGCGCATAAGAACGGTACGACCCTCAAGGAAGAGGCAATCGCGCTGGGCTTTGTCGACGAAGAAACATTCGATGCGGTTGTCCGACCAGAGCACATGATCGGCCCCAAATGATGGCATGGCGCAAGCCGGTATGTCTGTGCCTGCTGATAGCAGGCACAGCAACCTCGGCACACGCAGACCTGTTCGCCCTGATTGACGCCCGGTTGGAATGGATGCAGGACGTCGCCGCGTTCAAACATGCGAATGACCGCCCGGTTGAAGATCTTGAGCGTGAGAAAGTCGTGATTGACAAGACTCTGGAACAGGCGACGCTGGCAGGCGTTGATCCGGACAGCGCACAGCTGTTTTTCCAAGTTCAGATCGAAGCCGCGAAAGAGATCCAATCCTGTTGGATCGAACGGTGGTCCAAGGATCAAACCTCGGTTCCTGAAAGCTATGCGGATCTGACGACCGAGGTGCGCCCCGCTCTATTGGATCTGGGCGGGCAAATCCTTGACACATTGTCCAGTCAACCGCCCGTCTCATCTGCGTTGCAAGCTGATTTTTTGGACACTGTGAATGTCGAATGTCTTTCAGATGACAGCCGCGCAAAATTGTTCGATAGTCTGACAAAGGTGAGGCATTCGCAGTGACAGACCCAGTAAATCTGAACAAGTACAAAAAAGAAAAAGCACGGGCCGAAAACAAAGCGCGCGCTGACCAAAATGCCGTCGCTTTTGGCCGCACCAAGGCCGAAAAGGATCTGGCGAAAAAACAGCGACACAAGCTGAGCCAAGACCATGAAGGTCGTAAGCTGGACAAATGAGCGGTCGCCCGGTCAAACGTTCCCTGACGCTGAAAGGCCATCGGACATCCGTATCGCTTGAGGATGAGTTTTGGCAGGCATTTCGCGAAATCGCCAAGAAAAAAAACATGCCGATCAATGCTCTGGCGGCGGCAATTGATGTCGAACGCGATCCCGAAGTCGGGCTTGCCTCTGCCATTCGGGTTTTCATTCTGAACTGGTATCAATCCAAATAATTCAATCTTGCTTTGAGCTTGTGAAACTGCCTAAAGTGAATTGGAACAAAAGGGGTACATGGGGATGGTGCAGACAATCGAAGGGCCTGACGGAAAACCGCGCTGCGCGTGGTGTCAGGCAGCCCCCGAATTCTTTGACTATCACGATCAGGAATGGGGATACCCTGTTGGCGACGATCAACGCCTGTTCGAAAAACTCTGCCTCGAGAGTTTCCAGTCCGGCCTTAGCTGGCGCACGATACTGTCCAAACGTGAAAATTTCCGCAAGGCGTTCAAAGCATTTGATATCAACGCTGTAGCGGCATTTGATGATACAGATAGGGAAAGATTATTGAAGGATGCGGGGATTGTGCGGCATCGTGGAAAGATCGAGGCTGTGATCAACAACGCCCGTCGCGCGCAAGAACTTATCGCGTCCGAAGGATCCTTGGCCGCATATGTTTGGCGATACGAGGCAGACGCGCCGCCTGCCCCGCAAACCGCCTCAACATCGCCGGAATCCGAGGCGATGTCGAAGGACCTGAAAAAACGAGGCTGGAAGTTTGTCGGTCCGACGACCGCGTTTGCCTTTATGCAGGCAATGGGGCTGGTGAACGATCACGCTGAAGGTTGCGTCATGCGTGAAAAAGCGGCGCAGATGCGCCGCGAATTCGCCAAACCCCAATAGTGTTAGACCGACGCGCGGAAAATCTTGTCGATGTTACCGCCCAACGCTGCGTTGAACTCGGCATCTGATTGCTTTTTTGACAGGCCTTCGGTCAGCGCGCGCGAGAAAGACGCGATCATCTTACCATTCTGCCCCAGCAGATCGCAGGCCTGATCGGTCGAATAACCGCCTGACAGCGCAACCACGCGCAGAACACGCGGATGATCGGCCAACTCGTCATACAGGTTTGCTTGAGTAGGGATCGTCAACTTGAGCATGACGTCCTGCCCCTCGTCCAACTGATCCAGGTTCTTCAGGATTTCAGCCTTCAGGATGTCTTCTGCTTCGGCTTTTGTCGCCGAGTTGATATTTACCTCGGGCTCAATAATCGGAACCATTCCTGCGGCCACGACTTCGCGGGCCACATCGAACTGTTGCGCAGTAACAGCTGCGATGCCTTCCGCATTTGCTTCGTGAATGACTGAACGCTCTTTGGTGCCGAAAACACCGTCAGCTTTAGCCAACGTCTCGGCCAGACCCGGAATGGGTTTCATCAATTGAACACCATTCGCTTCGTCTTCCAACCCTTTGTCAATCTTAAGGAAAGGCACGATACCTTTAACCGACCAAAGATAGTCGGCAACTTTTCGGCCATCAATTTGCTCGCCCAGCGTACGCTCGAACAGGATCGCGCCGATCACTTTAGCCTTCGTGAAATCATTCGCCAGAATGATCCGCGCACGCATATTCTGGATTTCGCCGAACATCTCTTCGTCCGAGTTGTAGTCCGATGCGTCTACGCCATAAAGCGCCAGCGCTTTGGGGGTCGACCCACCGCTTTGATCCAGTGCTGCGATGAAACCTGCACCGTTTGACATTTGTGCGCGCTGTTCTGCTGATGACATAAGACTTTCCCGTTCAATATGATTCCGCGTTTTCAAACCGCATACAGCAAGGCGTGAAAGGATGGTAGTTTGTTAGCGCTCAACCAAGCGCAACCAAATTCCTTCCTTCGATCGGACAGTCAAATGCGCAACTGGTACAGGTGATTGCCCCTCGACCAGCTCAAATCGAAAGCGTCGCAGAAGCATGGACACCAAAAGCGGCCCCTCAATCATCGCGAACCCAGCACCAGGGCATACGCGGGACCCCGTTGAGAACGGAATGAAGGCGTTGCGCTGACACGACTTTCCATTCTCAGTCCCCCAACGGGTTGGATCAAATTCGTCCGGGCGATCCCAGAGCCTCTCGTGCCGGTGCAAATGCCAGGGGCTAATCACGACTTGCGAGCTTTCAGGCACATCCCTGTCTCGGAAACGTTCGGGGCAAGTCGCTTCACGGACCATCATTGGCACAGGCGGGTAAAGCCGCAATGCTTCACGGAACACATCCCGGCTAAGCCTGAGGCGCGATATTGCGGTAAATTCCGGCGTATCCAACGCCCCTGCTTCTTCGGCCAACTTGTCCTGCCATTCGGGATACATGGCCAACAGATACAGCATCCAGGCTAGTGCAGACGCGCTGGTTTCGTGGCCGGCAAGGAAGAAGATCGCGACCTGATCGACCATTTCCTGCGTGTCGAAACCACGCCCGGTTTCGGGATCACGTGTTGTCATGATCTTGGTTGCCAGATCGTCCGGCGCTTCACCCCGAGCGATCAGCGCAGCCCGATCCGCCGTAAGGCGCCGGATGAGCGCCCTGATATCCTTAGCATTTCTTTTGGTGCGCCGCGAATGCAACCTCGGCGACCACTTTGGCAGCGGGACAAAGGCTGCAATGTTCAAAATGGGTTGTTCGCGCTGAAAGCTGCGAAACTTGTCAAAGACCCGAGCGGCTATTTCATGCTCGATAGGCACCGAAAACAAAGTGCGAAAAATGACATCCGCAGCAATATGGCTGGTGACTTCTTCAAACTCAATGGCCTCGCCAGCCTGCGGGCGCAACCGATCCACGGCGGCCTGGCCTGCCGCGAGCATCGCCGGAAACGTGTCCTTCAGGCGCCCACCTTCGAACGCCGGGTCGATGATCCTGCGTTGCTGTTTCCAGGTATCCCCGTTCGTCAGGAAGACAGAATTTCCCAGCAAAGGACGCAGACCCTCACTTATTCGGTTCGACTTAGGGAAGTCGTTGGGGCGTTTTTTCAGAACCGTATCAACGAGTTCCGGCTGGTTCATCAAGTAAGACCTAAAAAACGGTGTTCGAAATTCAGCCATCCAGGCGCGGTACAGCCTATGGGGCTGGGCTGAAAGAATGTCTTTACGGAACAGTTTCAAGTATCGCCAAAGCGATACTTTGTCTGGACGCGCGGCCGGTTTGGGCGGTGTCATGCGGTCACCGTGGTGTGTTTTGAGACTGGCTTTTCCACGCGTGATTTCGACGGCACCCGCCCCTCAAACCTCTGCTCCAAGGTTTGTGGACCAGCGGTTATACGAAAATAGTCATACCGATCCGGCTTATCAAACGCGCAAAGATATTGGAAATGCAGCCGGAAGAACTTCCAGCGCAAATACTTCCATCGTTCGGGGGATAGGGTCTGTGTGAAAGCCGCAGATAGGACCAGCGGCCATTTCTTTTCTGCCGTGGCCACGCCGCTGACCGACACCGGATCGCAAAGGGCAAAAGAACAGCCGTCGCCGGGGGCCGAGACATCTACCCATGTCAGATTTTCCTGCGTGGATAGGAATTGCAAATCGGCCCTCAATTCATGGGCTTGGGGCAGAAAGGACACCATCGGCACGACCTGTCCCAACGTTAGAAACGAGAATACAGGGCCGTCGTCACGTTGACCATTGGCGCGGATAACATCGGCCAGAACGCTGACGCCCAGATGGGCGCCTGAGCTATGGCCGACGACCAGCACCTCATCTGCGTCTGAATTCAGCGCCTCTTGGATCAACGCACCGAATGCACGCAGGCGATGTCGCAATTCACCCGGCGTCGCCCCTTTGAGCTTTGCGGAATAGGCATAGTCATGCATCAGGTAATAAGCAAAAAGTTGACCGTCTTGCTGGCGAAACCATCGCATCAGAGCGTAAGCGACCCCAACAGCCAGGACTACGCCCAGCCAATCGATAAACGGCATCAATACCCATGTCATGGCCCCAGCTAGCAAGATCGCCAACAGCAGTTGAGCCACCAACATTCCAACTGGATACAGTGCGGCAATCACCGGTCCTTTGCGCAGCTGCATCAGGCGCCACAGCGTTCCAGAGGACATATAGATCCATGCAGTCTGCACCAATTGCAGATAAGTCGCCGGGATCGAATTTGACATGCTGTCACGCACCAGATCCGACCAGACCAAAACACTTACATCGGCTTGAACTTCTTCACCATCCTGCCGGGAAGTGACGTGCCACCCATACGGGCCATCGCCTGACTTGGCGGACACCGAAATCTCATAACCGGATATCTCCGACTGAAGCATGCCTTCGGTACGATAAAGCTCACGATACCGCCGCGGTGGTATCGGATCATAGCCAGGGATATAGAATACTTGGCGTTTACGCACCCGTGGATGATTATTCTGACTGCTCATGGCCTTACCTTCTGCAGCGCAGGTTAACGCAGCCTGAGCGTCAAGGTAAGTCAGATCAACAGATCATCCGAAATTCGCCAGCGCCGGGAAAGTTTCCAGCAGCCACCAGCTGAATTCTGTGAACAGGCCTGTGATCAGCATGATGCCCACGAAAAGCAACAAGCCCCCCATCACCTTTTCAATGGTACCCATGTAAGGCTTGATCCGGTTCATCACCGTCATCGACCGATTCAGGAACATCGCCGCCAGCAGGAACGGAATGCCCAAGCCAGCCGCATAAACGCCCAGCAACAGGGTCCCACGCGCGACCGATGCCTCAGACGCCGCAAGTGACAGGATCGCCCCCAACTGCGGTCCAATACATGGCGTCCAGCCAAAGGCAAAAGCCAGACCAAGAATATAAGCGCCAAATACAGATCCACCGGAATCACCGGTTTCAATCCGGGCTTCGCGGTCCAGAAACGGGATACGGAAGACATTCAGGAAATGTAGGCCAAAGACGATGACTACTGCGCCAGACACCTTCGCGAACAGCACCTGGTTCTGAAGGACAAACGCCCCGAACGCGGATGCTGTGAAGCCCAGCAACAAAAACACGGTGGACAGGCCCAACACAAAGAACAAGGCCGCCAATGTTGCCTTGCGCCGCGCTTGCGCCTCATCCTGCATTTCGTTGATCGTCACGCCACTCATATAAGCCAGGTACGGCGGAACGATGGGCAAAACGCAGGGCGACAGAAAGCTGATCAACCCGCCCAGCATCGCGATGAACATGGCAGGCAGCAAGCCCGCGTCGATGATATCTATTCCGAACATGTTTCAGCACATATGGTATGGGGCGGCCAACGTCACGGGGCCATTCGGTCACATCCTCGTGGTTGCACGCTGGACACCCTGCCAAAGTGGAAATATCTGAACCTTATGTCAAATCCATCCGAAACACTCGACGCGTTAGGTCTGCTGTGCCCTCTGCCAGTTCTCAAGGCACGCAAACGTTTGAAATCCATGCCGGCCGGTGCCGTTCTGCGCGTACTTGCAGATGATCCTGCTGCCATAATTGATGTCCCGCATTTCTGCGTCGAGAGCGGTCACCAACTGCTGTCGCAGGAGGACGCGGACGGCCATCAGGTCTATTTGATCCAGAAATCTAGCTGAGATTGGCTGAAACAAAAAAGGCGGGCACCTGGCCCGCCTTTTCCTTTTATTGGCCTAGTGACCACCAGCCACGCCGCTTTGGCTTAGCCGGCTGTTCGGGCTCTTCGGCTACAACCTCCAAAACCGGCTCGGGTGCCTCTTCAACCACGGCTTCCGCAGGCTCCTGCGGGTCGTCGGCGGTCACCTCGACGACTGGTTCGGGTTGTTCAACCGCTACAGGTTCAGCCTGTTCTTCGGTGGAAGTTTCCGCCTCAGTCTCAGGTTGTTTTGCCGCCGTTTCAGCTTTTTCACCGTCTTCTGCAGTTTCTGCCGCTACTTCTTCTGGTGCTTCCGTTACGCCAGTTTCCTGAGCCTCTGCTTCCGGAGTTACAATTTCACCATCCTTGCCCGCAGTCTCTTCAGAAGCGACTTCAGCAGTTGTTTCTTCTGCTACTTCAGAAGATTCCACGTCTTTCTTCTTGCGGCGCGGAGCACGACGACGCTTGGGCTTGGCGGTTTTTTCTTCCTCAACCGGTTCGGAGGCTTCACCTTCAGGCTTTGTTTCATCTGCCACGTCGGTCTTAGCTTCATCCGATGCCTCGGACGTTGCCGCATCACCTTCGTCAGCGTTCGCCTCGGAAGATTCGCCGGAACCATTGCCCTTTTTCCGACGACGGCGACGACGTTTACGCTTGGGCTTGGTGTCCTCTTCAGCCTGAACAGCTTCCTCTTCGACCTGCTCTTCTTCGCTGGCGTCAACAAGATCCATCAGGGACGCGTCTACCGAAACGACTGGAGCTGTGGCTTCCGGTACGATCCGGCTGGCGGTTTTGAACTTCTCCATCGAGAAATCCGGGCTGACCAAATGCACGTCACCTTCGACACGTACGGACAGGCCATACCGCGCCTCAATCTGCGCGATATGCTCGCGCTTCTGGTTCATAAGGAAGTTGGCGATGCTGACCGGGCAGCGCACAAGCACCTCGCGCGAGCGGCGGCGCGTGCCCTCTTCCTCGATCTGACGCAGGATCGACAAGGCCATGTTGTCGTCCGACCGGATTAGACCAGTTCCGTGACACGCCGGGCACGGCTGTGTCGTGGCCTCCAACATACCGGGACGCAGACGCTGGCGGCTCATCTCCAGCAGTCCAAAGCCCGAGATGCGGCCAACCTGAATGCGGGCCCTATCGGTTTTCAGCTTGTCTTTCAGACGCTTTTCGACGGCCGAGTTATTCTTCCTCTCGTCCATATCGATGAAGTCGATGACGATCAGACCGGCCAGGTCGCGCAGACGCAGTTGGCGCGCAACCTCTTCTGCGGCCTCGAGGTTGGTCTTGAGCGCGGTTTCCTCGATCGAGCCTTCTTTGGTGGCCCGGCCAGAGTTCACGTCGATCGCAACCAGCGCCTCTGTCACGCCAATCACGATATAACCACCAGATTTCAGCTGAACGGTCGGGTTGAACATCCCGGCCAGATAGCTTTCAACCTGATAGCGTGCGAACAAGGGCAACGCGTCTTCATACCGTTTCACGTTCTTGGCGTGGGACGGCATGATCATCTTCATGAAGTCCTTGGCGATGCGATATCCGCCTTCACCTTCGACCAGAACCTCATCGATTTCGCGATTATAGAGATCGCGGATCGACCGTTTGATCAGGTCGCCTTCTTCATAGATTTTCGCGGGCGCAATGGATTTCAGCGTGAGCTCACGGATCTGCTCCCACATGCGTTGCAAATATTCGTAGTCGCGCTTGATCTCGGATTTGGTGCGCTTGGCACCGGCTGTGCGAATAATTAAACCCGCCCCCGTGGGCACGTCGATTTCCGCAGCGATTTCTTTAAGCTTCTTACGATCCGGAGCATTGGTGATCTTGCGGCTGATCCCGCCACCACGCGCCGTGTTTGGCATCAAAACGCAGTACCGACCTGCCAACGACAGATACGTGGTCAGGGCTGCGCCTTTGTTGCCGCGTTCTTCTTTGACGACCTGAACCAGCAGAACCTGGCGAACCTTGATAACCTCTTGAATCTTATAGCGACGCGGACGTGGTTTACGAACGGGGCGGATATCCTCGCTGTCATCTTCGTCGGCGACGGATTCAATAGAGTCGTCCTTCGCAGTCGCATCAGCTCGTGCTTCTTCAGTCTTACT
This sequence comes from Ruegeria sp. BI12, assembly GCF_056537985.1. Classification (NCBI taxonomy): domain Bacteria; kingdom Pseudomonadati; phylum Pseudomonadota; class Alphaproteobacteria; order Rhodobacterales; family Roseobacteraceae; genus Ruegeria; species Ruegeria sp. BI12. The sequence continues at coordinate 1,475,282 of NZ_JBQFSL010000001.1, forward strand.
CTCGTCTTCTTCGGTCGCGTCTTCCGATGTTTCGGCCTTCGCTTCACTCACCGTTTCGTCAGAGTTCTCTTCAGCTTCTGCAGAGTCGGTCTCTGCAGCTTCCGCAGCAGGTTCTTCAACCTCTTGCTCAGGCTCGTGATCGTCTTCCGATGATGCAGATTCGCCTTCAGCTTCTGATGACTCAGCTGTTTCTGGCTGGTCCGGTGACGCTGCCTCATCAATAGGCTCTTCGACCGGCGTTTCGGCAACCCTGTCCGCAGGTGATGTCCCTTCGAGGACCGGGCCATCGGCTCCTTCTTCGCCTTCGTCCAGATCAATGGTTTCCATGCCAGTAGGTTCGTTCGAAACTTCGATCGACTCCACCGCATCGTCAGACTTCACATCCGCAGCTTTAGACCGCGACCGTGAACGGCGTTTTTTTGGCTTGGTGTCTTCCGCTTCGTCGCGCGCCTTCATTGCCTCAGCATAAGCGCGCTCTTCTTCCATCAACGCTTCGCGATCAGCCACGGGGATCTGATAGTAATCCGGGTGAATCTCGGAAAAGGCCAGAAACCCATGCCGGTTCCCGCCGTAATCTACAAAGGCCGCCTGAAGAGACGGCTCAACCCGGGTTACTTTTGCAAGATAGATGTTGCCAGCAAGCTGGCGTTTGTTTTCGGATTCAAAATCGAACTCCTCGACCTTGTTTCCGTCAACCACCACGACGCGGGTTTCCTCCGCGTGGGTGGCATCGATAAGCATTTTCTTAGCCATGTTTCCTTGGTGCACCGCGCCAAACGCGTTGTCCTTACCCGTCCAGGAGGACAGGCGCTTTTGGGGTGGTGTCTTGTCAGGGCGATATCGGACGGCGCGCGGCAGGGTCTGGCGCTTTGGCCCCCTGCCCGTACACTCAATCGTTGCGCGCGCGTCATCGCGGTTCTTCTCCGACAGGCGCGGATCTGGCCGCTGCCTGCCCATTTATTCCTTTCGCCCGCTGTAGCGGGCTCAGGCGTTCAGCTGCCCCCTTGGGGGCACAATCGGTCTGCTTTGCCATGCGGGATTGATCACCATCAGTAGCAGAGCAGCGAAACTCAAAGATTCGGGACTTTTGGGCGCAAAACAGCCCTGCCCGTCAGGACACAATAAAAGCAGTCCTGTGGAAAACACAATGGGCAAACTGCGAGAAGATCAATAGAAGGCCCCGAGATCTATTGATCTGACCTCAAATATCCCGGGGGCAAATTGAGCCGCGGGCTCAAGAGGGGGCTTGCCCCCTCTCTTTCCTAAAGATAGTCCGAACGCTGCAGACCGTACTTCGCCATTTTCTCGTTGAGTGTCCGACGTGGCAGGCAAAGTTCGTCCATCACGGATGCAATCGATCCCTTGTGCCGACGCATGGTATTATCGATCAGCATCCGCTCGAACGCTTCGACATACTCCTTGAGCGGCTTGCCCTCGGTCGTCATCACGGGCTGCATTTCCTCGTGATCGGACATCAAAAGCGATGCTATCGTCCCGGAACCGCGCCGTGACTGTAGGACGGCCCGTTCTGCGATGTTGATCAACTGCCTTACATTGCCCGGCCATGGTGCTTGCAACAACTGAGCCGCCTCTTGAGCGCTCACCTGAGGCGCTTCGCAGCCATACTCCTCAGAGAACTGCTCGCTGAGCCGGGTAAACAGCGTCAGGATGTCTTCACCGCGCTGGCGCAGGGGTGGCATGGTTATCCGCAATGCAGCCAGACGATAGAACAGGTCCGGACGCAGAACATCCTCGCTAGTCTTTCCCGCCTCCTGCAGGTTGGAAATCGCGATGATACGGGTTTCGGCTGGCGTGCCCTGATCGTTCATCACACTCAGCAAACGGGCCTGCAGCGTATCGCTCAGCGCCTCGACATCCTCTAGCACCAGCGTTCCGCCGCGGGCCTCTTCGATTGCGGGCAATTGCGCATCTTCCGGCATCATCGGGCCGAACAGACGTTTCGACAGCGCCTCTTCCTCAAGCGCCGCACAGCTCACCAAAACAAACTTCTTACCGGCACGGCTACCAACAGCATGCAACGCATGTGCCACCAGTGTCTTACCTGTGCCGGTTTCCCCGTCGATCAGTACGTGACCGTCCGCCTGGCCCAGATCCAGGATATCTTCGCGCAGACGTTCCATGACCGGGCTGGCCCCGATCAGTTTGTTCATGATCTGCGTTCCCCCCGACAATTCGCGCCGCAGGGCACGGTTGTCCAAGGTCAGTCGACGCGCGGTGCTGGCGCGTTTGGCCAGTTCCGACATGCGATCGGGGTTAAAGGGCTTTTCAAGAAAATCGAATGCCCCGACGCGCATAGCTTCTACCGCCATGGGCACATCCCCATGACCAGTGATCATGATGACTGGCAACGTACTGTCGGCCCCCATCAGCTTTTTCAACAGTTGAATGCCGTCCATGCCAGGCATTTTGATATCCGAGATCACGATACCCGGATATTCGGGCCCCAACACCTTCAGCGCGTCCTCGGCACTGGCGAAGGTTTCCGTGTCGTATCCCGACAGTGCCAGCCATTGGCTGATCGACTGGCGCATGTCCTGTTCGTCATCCACAATGGCGATCTTCATGGCCTGTGCCATAGTTATTCCTCGTTATTCCGCGGCCTCAAGGCCGTCGCTTCCCAGTATCGGCAACTGCATCTCGAACACGGCCCCGCCTTGCGGGCTGTTGCGTGCTGTCAGCCGTCCGCCATGGTCGTTCACGATCCCGGAAGAGATGGCAAGCCCCAGACCAACGCCGTCGCCGGGTTGTTTTGTAGTATAGAACGGTTCGAACAGGTTTTCGATGTCCTCGATTCCATAGCCATTGTCGCGCACTGTCAGCACCGCCATATCACCCGCTGCCAGTATGATTTCGACATCTGGTTCTGAGACTGACTTGGTGGCGTCCAGCGCGTTGCGCAAGAGGTTCACCATCACTTGCTCGATCCGCATCCGGTCGCCCATGACCGACACCGGTTCGTCTGGAAGTATCTGGGTGATTTTGACGTGACGCTGACGCAGTTGCGGCTCCATCATAGACAGCGACGCGGCCAGTGCTTCACTAAGGTTTACTGGGGAAAAAGTATCCGCACCTTTCCGCGCGTAAGATTTCAGTTGGCGGGTAATCGCCCCCATTCTTTCGATCAGACCGTCGATACGACCAAAGCTGGCCAGGGCCTCTTCTGGGCGGTTCCGACGGAGCAAAAGGCGCGCGCCGGCCAAATAGGTTTTCATTGCAGCCAGAGGTTGATTGAGCTCGTGACTCACAGCCGCCGACATCTCGCCCAGGGCGGCTAATTTTGAGCTTTGGGCAAGCGTCTGCTCGGCAACTTCCAGCGTTTTTTCAACCCGTTCGCGCTCAGCAATTTCCCGCTTTAGCCTTGTGTTCAATGCGCGAAGCTCTGCCGACTCACGCTGGAACAGTGCCATGCGGAAGGTAGCCCGGCGGCTGAGCGCATAAAAGGCCAGCGACAGAAGAATCGCAAATCCCATAATCTCGAGCGCGATTACACTGTTCACCTTTTCACGAATCGACTCGTAGGTGGTGAACGATGTCATTTTCCAGCCCCGGAACGGAATGCGTGTTTCCATCCGCATCACCGCCTCGCCTTGCAGATAGGCGTCCGGAGGCAACGCGGTCCAGTCTGTGGTGGCACGAATTGCCCGCTGGATTGCGCCTTGCGCAGGCTGGCGCAGCAACGCCGCGCTTTCCTCAAGTCCCCGCCATTGGGGTTCGGTCGACAAGATGATTGTTCCGGTACTGTCCGTCACCATTACAGCGTCGGAAATACCTGCCCAGGCGCGCTCAAACTTCTGCAGATCGACCTCAACAACGATGACGCCCAGAATCTCGGCATTGGACTCCATTCTTCTTGAATAGACAAAGCTGTAGCCGCCCGATTCTTTTTCAATCACGGTGAAGATCGTCGAATTCCCTCGTACCGCGTCAATGAAATACGGCGAGCTTCTGTGAAGCTCTCCCAGACGCGCACGATCGGTGGCCGCAACAGTGCGACCATCCCCATCCAACAACATCAATGAGGCCGCACCGATTTCTTCAACAAACGAGATCAAGCGCTGGGTTGACAGCGAGAAGTCACTGGATTGTAGCGCGGATATCAACGTTGGATCGCGGGCCAATAGCTGCGGAACAATTGCATTTCGGCGCAGTTCGCTCAGCAAATTGCCAGAATACAGCGCCAGTCGCACTTCGGCCCGGTTACGTGTGGATTCGGTAAAACGGTCCGTCAGCAGCCGATTGGTCACATAAACCGTGGTAACCGTGGCGATCAAAAGAAAAATGACCGCCAACCGCAGCCGCCAACCTAATGGCGCGCCACGAAATGGTTTTGTCAGAAAGGACCAGCCAGAGCGAACTTCGGAACTCATCCCGGAAAGTTACGCGGGCTGGAACGTAAGCTCAAGTCACGCCGGAGCGAGAACGCCAGACAATGCGCGGAACAATGCCGTCCCGTCGGTTCCACCGTGGCCGTCATCCGCCGCACGTTCAGGGTGAGGCATCATCCCCAACACCCGGCGGTTCTCGGACAGGATACCTGCAATGTTCCCGACTGAACCGTTGGGATTCTCGGTATAGGTGAACGCGATCCGATCCTGATCCTGCAGTTTGGCCAGCGTTGCATCATCCGCAAAATAGTTGCCGTCATGGTGGGCAATCGGAATGCCGATCACATCACCCGCGTTGTAACCTTCGGTGAACGCGCTATCGCTTGTTTCCACCTTCAGACCGACAGTGCGGCAGATATATTTCAGGCCGGCGTTGCGCAGCAGAGCACCAGGCAGGATGCCGGTTTCGGTCAGGATCTGAAAACCGTTGCAAATACCAACGGCGTAACCGCCGCGCTCAGTATGGTTTACTACGGCCTTACAAATCGGTGACTGCGCGGCGATAGCGCCGCAGCGCAGGTAATCCCCGTACGAGAAACCACCTGGCACGCCAACGATATCCACGCCTTCTGGCAGCGCGGCGTCCTTGTGCCAGACCATATCGACCTGAAAACCCGCCTGTTCAAAAGCGACGGCAAGATCCCGGTCACAGTTGGAACCTGGGAATACGATGACAGCTGCGCGCATGGTGGGTCCTCCGGGACTATGGTTAGACCAGTTCAATTTCGTAGCGTTCAATGACCGTGTTGGCCAACAGCTTTTCGCACATCTCGGTGATGTCCGCCTCGGTCGCGCCTTCGGCCAGCTCCAGATCGATCACCTTTCCCTGCCGCACGCCTTCGACCTGATCAAAGCCCATGGCACCCAATGCGTGACGCACTGCCTCACCCTGAGGGTCGAGGACCCCGTTCTTGAGCATCACATGCACACGTGCTTTCATTCTTGCAACTCCAGCTGAGGGCCTTGGTTTCCAGCCCGTTCCGATGCGCGGGGGATAACGTGCTTGATGAAGTTGGACAACCCTTCTTGAAGTGGGCAGATGACCGCAGTCGCCGTCGCTACCCGCCTCCGCCCGAAATCAGCTCGGGATAGTGCGCGTCAATTGCATTGAATGTGCCGGTCAAAACCATCTCGATAGCCACCGCCACCAGTATGAGGGCCATAACACGCGTGATGACATTGATCATCGTCATCCCCAATAGCCGCGAAATCGGATCGGCAAACAACAAGCCTATGCCGACGATCAAGCAGGCGATCACAATTGCCGTTCCAAGGGTCACCACTTCGGCACCATCGCTAAGGGTATGAGAATAAACGATTGTTATCGCAATAGTTCCAGGCCCTATAGTCAACGGAATAGCAAGCGGTACAACGGCGATGTTATCTTTTTTCTTATGCCCCTCATCCACGGCCTGTTGATCACCTTTTGGCCTGTCCGATGCGTTCAGCATCGACATACCAATCCCAAAGATAATCAGCCCTCCAGCGATACGGAACGAAGGTATGTCGATCCCGAAAACAGCAAGAATCTCTTCTCCGATCACAACCGCTATCAGGCCGATAATGATAACCGTGCCCGTCACGATAAGCGCTACCCGCCTGCGTTCGGAGGCCGAGTATCCTTTGGTCATGCTAAGAAAAATCGGGATACCGTAGAGCGGGTTGAAAATCGCCAGAAGGGCTGCAAGGAATTTTATAAAAACCGCCTGATCAAACAATTCGACCATGTAAAGCGCCACCCTCGTTTTCGTATTTGTCCGACAATGCCGGACAACCGACATTTCTGTCAAACTACCAGACACAAAGAAAAAAGCACTGCTTTGATTTAAGCAGTGCTTTTGAAAAATGTTGTGGTTCGTCCGCGTGATCAGTTGATCAGCGTAGGTTTGGCGACGTTACTTTGGGGCAGCACACCCAGACGGCGCGCGACCTCAGAATAAGCGTCCGTCAGACTGCCCAGATCCCGGCGGAATACGTCCTTGTCCAGCTTTTGGCCGGTTTCGATGTCCCAAAGGCGGCAGCTATCGGGGCTGATTTCATCAGCCACAATGAGGCGTTGGAAATCCCCGTCGTAAACTCGGCCGATCTCGATCTTGAAATCGACCAGTCGGATACCGACGGCCAGCATCATACCACTCATGAAGTCATTCACCCTCAGAGCAAGGCTCAGAATATCATCCATGTCCTGTTGGCTGGCCCAGCCAAAAGCGGCGATGTGTTCCTCGGTAACCAGCGGGTCACCTAATGCGTCGTCTTTATAGCAATACTCGACAATCGGACGCGGCAGTTGCGTACCTTCGGCGATACCCAGACGTTTCGAGATCGTACCGGCAGCATAGTTGCGAACGATCACTTCAAGCGGAATGATTTCGCAGTTGCGCACCAATTGCTCGCGCATATTCAGACGGCGAATGAAGTGGGTCGGAACGCCAATCTGGTTGAGACCGGTCATGAAGAATTCGCTCAGACGGTTGTTCAGCACACCTTTGCCATCGATGACGTCTTTCTTTTCCGCGTTAAACGCGGTGGCATCATCCTTGAAATACTGCACGATCGTACCCGGCTCAGGGCCTTCATACAGAATTTTCGCCTTGCCTTCGTAGATCTTCTTGCGACGCGCCATGAGCGACCTTTCCAGTCCGGGGCGAGGGAATGAGTCCCTTCGCGTTGGCGCCCTCATAGTCCAAGCCCCACTTTCCCGCAAGTTCAGCGGACCGAGAGGCTTTGACGCAGCGCAATTCCCTTGCACAGGCGCTCAGCTATAGTCATATCATCAATTAAGAAGATGTAAGCTATGAGGTCCGCAAACAATGACCACTTTTGACGAACGCGAAAACGCTTTTGAAGCTAAATTCGCTCATGACGAAGAAATGCAGTTCAAAGCTCAGGCGCGCTGCAACAAACTGCTTGGCCTTTGGGCCGCAGAAAAACTGGGCAAGTCTGGCGACGATGCCGATGCGTATGCCAAAACCGTAGTTATCGCGGATATGGAAGAGGTCGGCCACGAAGATGTCGTGCGCAAGGTGTCTGCTGATCTGGGCGCGCTGTCGTCCGATGATGAAATCCGCGCGAAAATGGCCGAACTTCTGCCCGAAGCAAAGTCGCAAGTGCTGAGCGAAACCGAGTAAAAAATACTCGGCTCATGATCTTCATGAGTTTTATGAATTTGATTTGATGCCCCGGTCATGAGACACGGGGCGTCTCTATTTTTAACGGCCCCTAACGGCCTTTTGGGAATACCCCCATGACAAATGCGCTCAATAAACTTCTGGAAACAAAAGATGCTTTGCTGGCCGACGGCGCCACGGGCACGAACTTGTTCAACATGGGTTTGCAGTCGGGCGACGCGCCCGAGCTGTGGAATGTCGATGCGCCAGACAAAATTCGGGCATTGTATCAGGGTTCGGTGGACGCAGGCAGCGATCTGTTTCTGACCAACACCTTTGGCGGCACTTCCGCCCGCCTGAAACTGCACGACGCCCAAAACCGGGTCGGTGAATTGAACCGGATCGGCGCAGAGCTGGGACGCGAAGTGGCCGACAAGGCCGGTCGTACCATTGTTGTTGCAGGCTCGGTTGGACCTACCGGTGAGATTATGGAGCCGGTTGGTAGCCTATCCCATGCTGGCGCGGTCGAGATGTTCCACGAGCAGGCGGAGGCACTCAAGGCTGGTGGCGCGGACGTTCTGTGGGTCGAAACGATCAGTGCACCAGAAGAATTCAAAGCAGCGGCGGAAGCATTTGCTCTGGCCGACATGCCCTGGTGTGGCACCATGAGCTTTGATACTGCCGGGCGCACCATGATGGGCGTAACCTCTGCAGATCTGGCTCAATTGGTCGAAACCCTGCCCAATCCGCCGATTGCATTCGGTGCCAACTGCGGCACAGGCGCGTCGGACATCCTGCGCACGGTTCTTGGATTTGCGGCTCAGGGAACGGAACGTCCGGTGATTTCCAAAGGCAATGCGGGTATCCCAAAATACGTCGATGGCCACATTCACTATGACGGCACGCCTGAATTAATGGGCCAATATGCCCAAATGGCACGGGATTCAGGTGCCACGATCATCGGTGGATGCTGCGGAACTATGCCAGAGCACCTGCGCAAAATGCGCGAAGCGCTGGACACCACCAGTCGCGGCACACGCCCGACGCTGGATCAGATCACAGATGCGCTGGGCCCTTTCTCATCGGCGTCAGACGGCACCGAAGCCGATGCGGTGGTTCCTGAACGGCGCAGTCGCCGTCGCCGTCGCGCTTAAATCGTTCAGCGCCCCTCGAATTTCGGGGGGCGTTTTTCCATGAAGGCAACAACGCCCTCGGAAAAGTCGCGTGAACGGCCGCAGTCACCTTGAAGATGCGCCTCGATCGCCAACTGCTGTGGCAGAGTGTTGTCGTAAGTTCCGCGGATTGCTTGTTTGATCGCACCGAACGCGGTGGTTGGACCATCGGCCAGATATGCCCCCCGTTTGCGCCAATGGGCGTCGAATTCTTCGTCGGCCACCGCTTCCCAGATCATGCCCCATTCATCCGCCTGTTTGGCGCTGATCTTATCGGCAAACAGGGCTGCCCCCATAGCTTTGGCGAAACCCATCTGGCGTGGCAGGAACCAAGTGCCGCCGGCATCCGGCATCAGGCCGATGCGGGAAAATGCCTGCAGGAAATACGCGCTTTCGGTGGCGATCACCACATCAGCGCTAAGCGCGATATTCGCCCCCGCACCTGCCGCTGGCCCGTTGACCGCCGCGATGGTCGGGACCGGACAGTTGTAGATGGATTCCAGCATCGGATCGTATTCGTCGCGCAGCGTTCGTTCCAGATCAATCCGGCCGGTACTGGACGAATCCCCCAGATCCTGCCCCGAGCAAAACGCACCCCCTGCCCCCGTCAGAACGATCGCCCGCGCGCGGCGGGCCGCATGGGTCATCGCATGAGTGACTTCGGCCCGCATCTGCGCGGTCAACGCGTTCATCTTGTCGGGTCGGTTCAGGGTTACCACAGCCAGATTGTCAGTGATATCCAGCAGTATAGCCTCATAGTCCATGCAGTCCTCTCCCCATGCTCACGACTTGGTGAACCCTGACTCAAATACAGGCGAAGGGAAAGAAATACGGTAGGTCAGTCGTCAAGAATCTGGCGCAGGCGTTCTTTCTCGGCGTCGCTGAGGCCTTCTTTGCTCTCAACGCCCGCAGCCTGAGAACGATTGCGTAGAAAATTCCACCCCATTGCGGCGGCGATCAACAGCATGATCGGTCCGGCCAACCATAGCATCAGGTTTGATCCGGTGACCGTTGGCTTCAACAGGACATATTCACCATAACGATCCACGATAAAATCAACCGCTTCTTCGTCCGTATCCCCTGCGACCAGCCGTTCGCGCAACAAAAGGCGCAGGTCGCGGGCAAGTTCGGCATTGCTTTCGTCGATACTTTCGTTGCGGCAAACAAGGCAGCGAAGACCGGTGCTAAGGTCGCGTGCGCGCTGTTCCAGAACCGGGTCTTCCAGTACCTCGTCCGGCTGAACTGCAAACAAAGGCGATGCGATCAGAGTGAAAATGAGGATCAAACGCTTCATTCTGCCGGTGCTCCGCCCGGGGGTGTTTTGCGCGCACCTGCAGCCACCCGGAACCGGCGGTCAGACAGGCTGAGGAGCCCGCCCAGAGCCATAAGGATACAGCCGCCCCAGATCCAGTTGGCCAGCGGTTTGATGTAAGTCCGCATGACCCAGCCGCCATCAGCTTGTTGGTCCCCGATCACGACGTAGAGGTCACCAAGGAAACGATAGTCGATGGCTGCTTCGGTGGTTGGCATCCGCGCCACCGGGTAATTGCGTTTTTCAGGATGCAACGTGCCCATTGACTGCCCGTTCTTTTCGACCTGTACATCCGCAGTGGTTGAGAAATAGTTGGGCCCCTGAACGTCCCGAACGTTTTCGAGCGTCAGAGTAAACTCGCCGACTTCAAACGGCTGACCGGGCTGTGCCACGCGAATATCTTCAACCTCCCACGCGGTTAGACCGGCGATGGCAAAGATGGTCACACCCAAACCGGTATGAGCCACGGCCTTGCCCCAGTCCGCGCCAGGCAAGCGGAACAAGCGCTGGAGGCTACCTTTGCGCCCCGTGCGATTCCACAGGTCCACGGCAGCACCAAAGGTTACCCACGCCCCCAAAAACAGACCGATTGGCCCAAGAGCACTGCGTTCGGTCTGCATAACCCATACCAACAGGGCCAGAGCGACAGACAAGATGAATACATAGCGCAGGGAATAGGCCGTCTTACCCAGTTTTCCTCGTTTCCACGGCAACATGGACCCGATCGGCAATGCGATACCCAAGGCCACCATGAAGGGCGTGAAGGCCGCGTTGAAGAAGGGCGCTCCGACCGAGAGCTTACGGTCGAACGCCATCTCGGCAACCATTGGCCACATCGTTCCGAAAAAGACTACGAAACAGCTGACGGCCAGCAGGATATTGTTCAGGACCAGCGCGCTTTCACGGCTGACCATGCTGAACACGCCTTTCGCTTCCATCGCTTGTGCGCGGGCGGCAAACAAAGTCAGCGCCCCACCAATGAACAGCACCAGAATAATCAGAATAAAGACGCCGCGTTCGGGGTCATTTGCAAAGGCATGAACCGACGTCAGCAAACCTGACCGCACGATGAACGTCCCGATCAGCGAAAAGCCAAATGCGATTATTGCCAACAAGATGGTCCAGCTTTTCAAAGCTTCGCGTTTTTCGACCACGATGGCAGAATGCAACAGCGCGGCGGCCAAAAGCCACGGCATGAACGAGGCGTTTTCGACCGGGTCCCAGAACCAAAAACCGCCCCAACCCAATTCGTAATATGCCCACCACGACCCAAGTGCGATTCCAATCGTCAGGAATATCCACGCGGCCAGTGTCCACGGACGCACCCATCGACCCCATGCGGCATCGACACGTCCCTCGATCAGGGCGGCGACGGCAAAGCTGAAGGCCATACTGAGACCAACATATCCCAGGTACAGAAATGGTGGGTGAAAGGCCAAACCGGGATCCTGCAGAAGCGGGTTCAGATCACGACCATCGAATGGGGCGACAATCAGCCGGTCAAACGGGTTCGATGTGAACAGGATGAACGCAAAGAAAGCGACCGCGATCATTGACTGAACCGCCAAAACGCGCGCCTTCAACGTCGGTGGAAGACCCGCTCCAAAGAAGGCCGCCATCGCGCCAAAAAGACTCACGATAAGCACCCACAAAAGCATCGAGCCCTCGTGGTTTCCCCATGTTCCGCTGATCTTATACAGCATCGGCTTGGCCGAATGACTGTTCTCGACGACAACGCGCAGCGAAAAGTCCGATGTAACGAACGCCCAGACCAAGGCCCCGAACGAGAATGATACCAGCAGGAATTGAACGATCGCGGCAGGTTCCGCGAAACTCATCCAGCCGACCCAACGTTTGGCAGCGCCAATCAAGGGGACGATCGACTGCACGATAGCGACAAGGAAAGCGAGGATCAGGGCAAAGTGGCCGAGTTCTGTAATCATGCCCCCGGATATAATCCTGTTGCACGGCAAGCACCAATCACTTTCGCCCTCATACCGCGAGCATAGTGTCGCGGGTCAGCCGGCGCTTTTTCTCCGCCAGGTCTCTAACGCAGGGTTTTCGTCGTGTTCCACGACTTCTTCTATCAACGACGCGTCGGTGTCGGGACTGGCGACATCCACGCTGTCGCTGCGCATTGCCGCCAGTGCCCCTAGGTTCTCGAGAACCTGCGGCGTTCGCATCATTGTCGCGGAAATTTCGCGTTGCAACTCTTGCACTTTGGCCTGATGCCGCGCGCCGAAATAGAAGGACACGATAACACCTAGCAACCACCACAAAGGCTCTGGTACCAAAGCGATCCCTTGCATGCGGGACGAAAACCAGATCGGGTCAACCATGGCTGCCACAAACAGGCAAAGCGTTCCCAGCGCCATCGCTGGGCGCGGCAGCCGATTGAGGCCGTCAATAAACCGGTCAAACGAAACTTTGCCAGCACCCCCAAACTCTGCGCTGAACTGGCTGACAGCCTGCTGTCGGATCAGCATATCCCTTTCAGCACCTGAATCGGTATTTTCCCAAAATACTTCAGCAGTTTCGCGTATGATATTGCGTTGGTTTCCGAACAAGAATCCCAATATGCCCGAAATCAGTCCCATCTTGAAATCCTCTTTTGAAACTCTGCCTCTGTCAGGTGATAAGATGGTGAAACAAACTCTTCCGCTCGCTTGATCCAGCCGCCTTTACCTCCTGCCCTGCTACGCGCGTATTTTCGGGATGCCGGCCTTCGGTCTGCGAGCCGAAAGTAATAATTTCTCCGCGCAATCCCATAGGCATCCGCGAACGTGGCCGGGTCGGGCTTGGCTGCGTCCATACATGCCTGAGCGGTTTGAGGGCCGACTGCCCCATCCACCACCACGTTAAAGCCCATTTCTCGAAGTAGCTGCTGCAGAAGGCGAACCGCTTGGACACCTGCATTGACATACATGTCAAACACCGACGGCTGGACTACCGTCGGCAAGAGCCCCAGGCGCGGAAGCTCGAAATAGTGCCGTATAAAGATATCGATCGCCTGAACTTTACTGAGTTTGCGCACATCAGCGCCATCAATTGCGCCATCGCCGGACAAATCCAGACCAAGACGCCGCATAGTATGAACCGTCACACCATACTTTGTCGCGCCGCCCGGGTCATCCGGATCATCTACAAACCCGCCCTCTCGCCCCACGATCTCAGTCGCAATTTGCCGAACCGTTTGCATCGCACCCTCCGCCTTTGGTTCCACAAAGGCTCGGGCAAATTTGTTAACCTGAAGAAATGAAAAAGGGCGCTGCATGGTAACCCACGCAACGCCCTGTACCAATTCATGGCAGATGATCTGGTTCAGCTCTGTTCGTCACCTTTATAGACGCCCTGCTCCTTCAGGGCATCCATCACTTCTTTCGGCATGTAGGTCTCATCGTGTTTGGCAAGTATTTCCGTGGCTTCGAAGACACCGTTCACATACGATCCAGTGCCGATCATCCCTTGGTTTTCCGAGAACAGATCCGGCAGAACTCCGGTAAATGCGACCGGGACACTTTCGCCGCCATCGGTCACGACAAAGCGCACCGTTTCGCCCTGTCCCCGTACGATGGATCCCTCTTCGACCAGTCCGCCAATCCGAAACACTTCGGTCGGTTGTGGTGGTTCGGCAATCACCTGACTAGGTGAACGGAAGAAGTTAATACCATCCCGCATGGCATACCCAATCAACGCCGTCGACAGCGCCAAAGCGACAGCTGCCAGCACAATAACCTGAATTCGACGACGTTTCTTGAGCGTTTTCATACCGTCCTCACGGGAATAGAGGGGCCATCATCAGACCCCGGGTTTCATCCTCACCTAACATCAGGTTAGCGTTCTGCAAGGCTTGCCCGCTGCTACCTTTTGTCAGGTTATCCAACGCGCCAATCACAATGGCCCGGCGTTCGATCCGGTCAGCCACCACTCCGATATGGCAGAAGTTCGAACCCCGCACATGGTGAGTCGAGGGCGCTTCACCAAAAGGCAACATCTGGATAAAGGGTTCATCTTCATAAGCCTTGGCCAATGTCTCATACACGCTGGCCGGATCGCCTTTTACGTAGGTTGTCGCAAGAATTCCCCGGTTAGCCGGGATCAGGTGCGGGGTGAACTGAACGTGCACCGTACGGCCTGCAAGCTCCGAGAACTCCTGGTCAAACTCGCCCAGATGCCTATGCGTTCCGCCGATGGCATAAGCGTTGTAGCCTTCGCTTAGCTCGGCATGCAGCAAGTTCTCCTTGAGCGACCGCCCTGCCCCTGACACCGCGCATTTCAGATCCAAAACGATATCATCCAGATCAATGACACCTGCAGAAATCAACGGGCGCAGCACATACTGCCCAGTCGCGGCATTGCATCCCGTTCCGGCCACAAGCCGGGCGTTGCGGATCTGATCCCGGTAGAACTCGGTCAGGCCATAGACGGCCTCTTCCTGTTGCTCCAAGGCCGTATGAGGGTTCCCGTACCATTTTTCATATTCGTCCGGATCACGCAGCCGGAAATCAGCGGACAGGTCCACGATTTTCAGGGTCTTGGGCAGGTCGCGAATGACCTCCTGGCTGGTTTTATGCGGCAAGGCACAGAAACAAAGATCGACCTGCGAAAAATTGATCTCAGAGATCTTGCACAGATCCGGAAGATCCATGTGTCTCAAATGCGGAAAGACCTGCGCCATCGACTGGCCTGCCTTACGCTCGGCGGACAGCGCAACGATATCCATATTCGGGTGCTCGGCGATCAGCCGCACCAGTTCAGAGCCGGTATAACCAGATGCGCCTAAAATTGCGATTTTATGGGTCATGTCAGACCTCTTGGTTCAGTGTGTCACAGGATGCGACCGCCGATGTGACGGTCGTTGAACTACGGGATCAAACAGGTTGCGTCCTTGACCTAAGTCAGGCGGCCTGAAAGGAGATTTGTCGTCGGAGGAATTGCGTTGCCCTGTCGCTGACGAACTCGGGCTTGCCGGTGGTCAAAAATCCACCCTCGCCGTTTCCTTGCATTTTCGGATGCCGTTGCAGGTAGTCCGCAAGGCTTTCGGCCACGAGATCACCCTGACTGTACACTTGAACATCTGACCCCAGCGCCTTTTGGAAGGTTTCAGCCATCAACGGGTAGTGGGTACAGCCTAAAATCGCGGCTTGCGGTTCTGGCATCTTACGCCTTAGCGCGTCCACATGGGACCGAACCAGCGCTTCGGCCAGGATCATGTCGCCGTCTTCAATCGCGTCTACGACGCCTCCACAGGCCTGCGCCTCAACATCTACGCCGATGGCCCGAAAAGCCAGTTCCCGCTGAAAGGCCCGACTGGACACTGTGGCGGGCGTCGCAAAAAGGGCCACGTGCTTGACCGCAACCTCACGCGGCGGGCTGTTGTCGCCCCACTGCCGTTCCGTCAGCGCCTCAATAAGCGGAACAAACACACCAAGCACGCGCTTGCCTTCGGGCACCCCCTCTTCCTGCATCCGGCGCAACGCCGCAGCGCTAGCGGTATTGCAGGCCAGAATCACCAGATCACAGCCCCGATTCCACAGATCGTTCACCGCCTTGCGTGTCAGGTTGTAAATGTTTTCAGCGTCCCGCACGCCATAAGGCGCGTGTGCGCTGTCCGCAAAATACAGAAAATCCACGTCCGGTAGACGTTTCTGCGCGGCGTTCAAGACGGTCAGGCCGCCCAATCCGGAATCAAAGATGCCTACTGCCATTTGCCCCTTTAGGCGCGATGCCGTTCCTCAAATTCATAGCCATAGTCATAAGACTTCAGCGGCTTCGGGGACAGCTCATACGTGGCTTTGCGTAAGAAATCCATCATCTTGCGTTTATCCCTTGCCAGCGGATCCAGAACGTCTCGGGAAATTGGCTCACCGATGACCACTTTTACCGGCGTATCGACGCGTTTTTTGAACTCTTTGATCAGCAAACCCATGCGCAATGTGTTGTGCAGATGGCTGGCGATCTGGAATAGGCGCGAGGTGTGACCGTCAAAGAAAACGGGCACTACGGTAGCCTCAGATTTGGCCACCATCCTAGCAGTAAACCCACGCCACCCCGGATCCATCGGATGGGAAAACGGCTTTAGGCCCGTACTGACAGTGCCACCCGGAAATATACCTATGGCGCCGCCTTCGCTAAGATAGTTCAGCGCGGTTTTTCGGGTTTCAATATTCTGCTTCATCGCCTCTTTCGTTTCATCAAACGATATCGGCAGGATAATGTTGTCCAAGTCTTCGGCTTTCCGAAACACGTGGTTCGCCAGAATGCGAAAATCGCCGCGCGTTTCTGACAAAATATGCCCCATCATCATCCCGTCCAGAATGCCATATGGATGGTTGGCAATTAGGATCAGTGGTCCGGTTTTGGGAATGTTGGACAAAGACCCGCCGACCACGTCCAGCGAAAGCCCGTACCTCTCAACCATGACCGACCAGAAATCACGCCCGTTGGCCACTTCTTTTTCATAGCCGTCTGCACGCTTGATCAGGCGCATGCGACCCGTTGTGTTCTCCATCAACTTAATGAGCATACGCCCGCCTTTGGTTTCGGCGGAATAGGCATAAGAGATGTCACGAGCAACGTGGCGGCGCGAAGGCATTTCGAACTCCGATACTTGGCACTTGCTAGATAGTGCCAAGTAACAATTTTGCCTAGCTATCGTGACAGGCTTGTGACGGACTATTCGGCCGCCGCTTGCATTTCTGGACCGCCATTTCGAATGGTCGCCAACAGTTCTTCGCGCCTTTTTGCGGCCTTAGCCTCGTTTTCAAGTAGAACCGGGCCAAAACCCTTTATTTCTAGTGGCAACTTGGCCAAAGCAACAACCGCATCCTTGGTTTGTGGTGTAACCAAGGGCGTTATCTCCTTGATGTCGCGTTCATATTGACGGATCAAGGCGCGCTCCATTCTACGCTCGGCACTGTAACCGAAGATGTCCAAAGGCGTTCCGCGCAGGCTTTTCAGTTTGGTCAAGAGCTTTAGCGGACCCAACATCCATTCACCGAAAGCGCGTTTGCGCGGCCTACCCTCGGCGTCTTTTCCGCCCAGAATTGGTGGCGCAAGGTGCAAGGTCATTTTGAAGTCGCCATCAAACTCGGCCTCGGCCTGTTCCCGACTACGCAGCAACAGGCGTGCAACTTCGTATTCGTCCTTGTAGGACAACAGCTTATGATACCCTCTTGCGACGGCTTCTTTGACGGTTTCGTCCTCGAAGCTGTCAACAAGTTTCCGATAACGCTTTGCCAAACGGGAGCTTTGGTAGTCGGTCAGATGCTGAGCCCGAAAATCAGTTACCTGATCCAGCGTTTTCGGCAGCTCGGCCACTTTAGGCTTCAGAATTGCGCTAACGTCTTCCGGGTGCAGAACTGCCCAGCGGCCAACATCAAACGCGCGCTTGTTGCGCTCGACCGCGGTCCCGTTCAACTCGATCGCACTAATCATCGCTTCATGGCTAATCGGCAACAGACCACGCTGCCAAGCCGCGCCCAACACCATCATGTTCGAATAGATCGAGTCGCCCATCACTGCGCGCGCCAGATCGGTGGCGTCGAACAGCGACAAACCCTCTTTCAGCCGCGCCTGCAGCGCAAGCTCAAGCCGATCCCCGGGGATTTGGAAGTTGGTGTCGCGCGTAAAGTCGCCCGTAACCGTTTCATGGCTGTTTACCACGGCACCGGTTTGGCCTGTACGCGTGAGCCCAAGTGTCTTGGCCCCAGCCGACACAACAAGGTCGCCGCCTATCAACGCATGGGCCTCGCCGGTGGCAACTCGAATAGCACTGATGTCTTCCGGCCGGTTGGCCAGGCGACAATGAATGTGCACCGCGCCACCCTTTTGGGCTAAACCCGCCATCTCCATCATCCCGGCGCCCATGCCGTCGATCTGAGCCGCCTGCGCCATTACAGCACCCAGCGTGACCACGCCAGTTCCGCCAATCCCAGTAATGACAACGTTATGTGTACCGTTGATTGTCGGCAAAACGGGCATCGGCAAGTCCGGCAAATCTATCTCAGTCGTGGCCTCTTTGCGGATCTTGGCCCCCTCCAACGTCACGAAAGACGGGCAAAACCCCTTCAGGCAAGAGAAATCCTTGTTGCAGCTGGACTGGTCAATAGCGCGCTTGCGCCCCAACTCGGTCTCTTTCGGAACGATCGAGACACAGTTCGACTGCACGCCACAATCGCCGCAACCCTCACAGATGTCCGAATTGATGAAAACCCGTTTGTCCGGATCCGGGAATGTACCCCGCTTGCGACGGCGACGTTTTTCTGCAGCACAAGTCTGAATATAAACGATGACCGATACACCCTCGATCTTGCGGAATTTCTTCTGCACGTTCATCAGTTCGGCGCGTTCAAAGATCTCGACGCCGGATGGCATCGCCTTGAAGTTCACGTCTTCTTTTTCGTCGTAAACCACCGCAACGTGCTGAACGCCCATGGCCCTGACCTCGGCCACGATCCGCTCCGCGCTCAGGTCGCCTTCGTTGTCTTGCCCGCCCGTCATGGCGACAGCGTCATTGAATAGTATTTTAAAAGTGATGTTGGTTCCGGCCGATAGCGCCGCACGGATCGCTTGCACGCCGGAATGGTTATATGTTCCGTCGCCCAAATTCTGGAAAACGTGATCGGTCGTCGAGAACGGAGCTTCACCGACCCAGTTCGCACCTTCTCCGCCCATTTGGGTAAAGCCGGTGGTTTCCCGATCCATCCACTGAACCATGTAGTGACAGCCAATTCCCGCGTAGGCCCGGCTACCCTCGGGTAGTTTGGTCGAACTGTTATGAGGACAGCCCGAACAGAAATATGGCAAACGAGTTGCGATCTCTTCCGCGTTATCCGCCCGGCGCGCCTCGGATAGCTTGGCCATTCCAGCGCGCACCCCGTCAGTATCGCGCCCTTCCTCGATCAGAATATCGCCCAGTTTTTCGGCGATCATGATCGGGTCCAATGCGCCACGTGTCGGGAACAGCTCTTCACGATGCAAGGTCCCGGCACCGCCCTTATACCAACCGTAGACCCGACGACCGCGGCGATCATCAAAGATGGCCTCTTTGACTTGAACCTCGATCAGTTTGCGCTTCTCTTCAACGATTACAATCAGGTCCAACCCTTCGGCCCAGTCATGAAACCCTGCCATATCCAGCGGAAAGGTTTGGCCGATTTTGTAGGTCGTGATGCCCAGGCGCTCGGCCTCAGCCTCATCGATATTGAGAAGCGACATGGCGTGCGTGAGATCCAGCCAGTTTTTGCCTGCGGCCACAAACCCAATCTTTGCGCCAGGCTTGCCCCAGATGCGCCTGTCCATCTTGTTGGCGCGCGAAAACGTCTCGGCTGCGAAACGTTTATAGTCGATAACCCGCGCCTCTTGCAGGTGTGGCGTATCGCCTAAACGAATGTTCAGACCGCCTTCGGGCATGTCAAAGTCGGGAACCACCACTTTCATTCGATCCGCGCTGCCATCAACGACCGAGGTGACCTCGATCGTGTCTTTCATCGTCTTCAGGCCAACCCAAACACCTGCAAACCGGCTGAGTGCGAACCCGTAGATGCCGTAGTCCAGTATCTCCTGCACACCAGCGGGGCTGACCACGGGCATATACATGTCGACCAATGACCACTCGGATTGATGCAATACGGTCGAGCTTTCGCCTGTGTGGTCGTCGCCCATCGCCATCAGAACGCCGCCATGCTTGGCGGTTCCGGCCATGTTCGCGTGACGCATCACGTCGCCGGAACGGTCCACACCCGGCCCCTTGCCGTACCAAAGGCCGAAGACGCCGTCGAACTTGCCGTCCCCGCGCAGGCCGGCCTGCTGGCTGCCCCACAGAGCTGTAGCTGCCAGATCTTCGTTCAGCCCGAACTGGAAGGTGACATCGCTTTCAGCAAGTTGTTTCTGGGCCCGCATCATCTGCTGGTCGACCGCCCCAAGCGGCGAGCCGCGGTATCCGGTGACCAAACCAGCGGTGTTCAGACCTGCCTCGGTATCCCGTGCCTTCTGCATCAGCATTAGACGCACCAGCGCCTGTGTGCCGTTCAAAAGAACGGGGTTTTTCTTAAGATCGAACCGGTCGTTTAGCGATATTTGTGGCTGACTCATCGGACGCCTCCCCTCGTCAGATCAGTGTGCTTCATTCTTTCGCATTTTAGGTCAAAAAAGCTGACCTGTATAGGACCTACCACTCTGTTATTATAACGTTTCAGCAGTTTGAATGTAGAACTTGTTACCTATTTCATATAGGGCTTCGGAAGGATAACGAAAGTTGCGGCGATGGATTGGGACAAGTTAAGGATATTTCACGCGGTTGCGGATGCGGGCAGCCTGACTCATGCGGGGGACAAGCTGAATCTGTCCCAATCCGCGGTCAGTCGGCAGATCCGTGCGCTGGAAGAGTCGCTTGATTCGACGCTTTTTCACCGCCACGCCCGCGGCCTGATTCTGACCGAACAGGGTGAGCTGCTATTTGATGCAACATCAGCTATGTCGAAACGCCTTGATGCCGCTGCAGCCCGCATTCGCGACAGCGAAGAAGAAGTGTTCGGGGTTTTGCGCGTTACCACCACGTTTGGCTTTGGCACACTCTGGCTAGCACCGCGCCTGCCGAAACTTTACGAACAATACCCAGATCTGAACATCGACTTGATGCTGGAAGAGCGTGTTCTGGATCTGCCGATGCGCGAGGCTGATGTGGCCATCCGCATGAAAGAGCCCAGCCAGGCCGATCTGGTGCGAAAGCGCCTGATGACAGTGCAAATGCAGCTTTATGCCACGCCGGAATACCTGGAAGAACGCGGCAGCCCGGAAAAACCGGAAGACATCTCTAAACACAGGTTGATCTGCCAGACCCCCTCGGCCCCGCAGGTTGGTGCAAGCGCGATGATGGTTCGGCACTTGATGACGTTTAATCCGACCTCGCTGTTGACGGTAAACAACTACTTTGGCGTTTTGCAGGGGGTACTGCACAACCTTGGCATCGGTGTGCTGCCGGACTATGTGACTCGGGATTTCCCGCATCTGCAGTCGATCCTGTCGGATATCGAAACCGCGGATGTTCCGGTTTATCTCGCCTACCCTGAGGAACTGCGCCATTCAAAACGCGTCGCGGCATTCCGCGATTTTGTGCAGGATGAGATCACCGCACAACGCAAGCAGTTGAAACAGATGGGAAAACTATAGCTATGCACCAATGTCATAGCGGACATGATCAACGATCAGTCTTAAAAACCTTGATAGTACACAAACCGCTCCCTAAATGAGCATTCGAAGGCGGTGATGCTGAAACGCTCATCATCTTCATACCTCCCTGTTGGACTACGGCCGAGCTTAGTGCTCGGCCTTTTTTTTGGTCACAACGCAAAACTCATATCCGAATGAGTGAAACATCTGGGAATATCCGGCACTTAATCTTATGATCACAAAAAAATCATCAAGACTTACGGTCGAGGACAGATTCGATGTTTCACCTCACTCGCCTGCTTATGGCGTTGTTTTCCATTGCGCTTTTGTCTGGTCCCGCTCTGGCTCAGGTCAGTAGTACCACCAGCGAACCTTCTACAGTTACAATCCCCGAGGATTTGACTCCCGAACAAGTTGATGGCTTGGTCGCGCGAATGTCCGACGATCAAGTCCGCGCCATCCTGCTGGAACGCTTGGACGCGGTCGCGGAAAAACAAGCCGCCGAGGCAGCAGATCGCGAAGATCCGATTACGGAACTCAATGAGATTTGGGCGGAAATGGTGGCATCTTGGACGCATGTTGCGGTCACTGTCCCGAACATTTTCACGGCTCAGGTTGAAGCAATCAACAACTTCGTCGGCACCTTTGGATCAACCGGCGCACTTACGCTTTTGGGATTGATCCTAAGCGTCCTGATTGTTGGGTATATTGCGGAAAAGCTGTTTGGTTTCTTTACCCGAAATTGGCTCAGCGGGGCCGAGATGGCCGACGAAAACGATTTATGGGGAGCCGTTAAATACCTGTTCCGGCGCTTCTGTCGCGAAATCGCAGGATTGGTCGTGTTCTACGTCGTTATCCGAGCACTCGGACGAGGTCTTCTGACGCACGAACAGATCGTTTACGCAGCACCTTTTGTTCTCTACCTGATCTGGATTCCCCGTCTAGGCGCAGCAGCGTCGCGGTTCATTCTGGCTCCGAACAAGCCTCACTATCGGTTGGTGAACATTGATGATCATTGGGCAAAGTACCTTCACCGTAATCTGATCGGCGTTCTGTTCCTGATCGGTTTCACGCTGTTCATTCTTCATTTCAACGAACTGAACGGGATTACTGGCGGCGAAACACGTATCGGATTCTGGCTGAACGCTGCGACGCACATCTATATTGGCGTCGTTGCCTGGAAGGCCCGCGAAGGACTTTCGCAGATGATGCTGGGCACGGACCCCGATCACACCAAGTTTGATGAAGAAGTCGCACACTATTACCCCTATTTCGCCATCGGCGTTTCGGCGGTGATCTGGTTGCTTGTCGAATTCCTGGTCGCGCAACGCAATCCTGTCTACTTGCACATGCTGGTTCAGGGCGCCCACTACACCACCATGTTCTGGCTGTTGATCGCGCCCGCTCTGGATACGCTGATACGTGGCTTGGTTCGTCACCTGCAGCCGCCTATGATGGGCGAAGGCCCCGTGGCCGAACGCGCATACAAGTCCACCAAACGCAGCTACATCCGCATCGGTCGGGTTTTAGCTGGTATTCTTGTCATCCTGATGATCGCAAGGGCTTGGGATCTTGACCTTAGTGAAATCGCGGGTGGCGGAGATGAATCCGGTAGCAAGGTTATCCAGTTCTTCATCATCATCGCTGTCGGTTACATCCTGAACGAAGTTGTTTCGCTCTGGATCAATTGGCGACTGGCTAAGGAACAAACTGCGGCCGAAGAAAGCCCCGATCAGGAGGCTGGCGAAGGCGGCGGTTCCGGTGGATCGCGTCTGGCGACGGTTCTACCTTTGCTGCGCGTCACTGCTCAGGTCGCGATTACGGTGATCTTTGCCCTGCTTGCACTGGGCGCGTTGGGTCTGGATATCACGCCGCTGCTGGCCGGTGCCGGTATTCTTGGTCTGGCCATCGGTTTTGGTGCGCAGAAACTGGTCTCTGACATTGTTGGCGGGATTTTCTTCCTGATCGACGATGCGTTCCGGGTCGGTGAATATGTGGATATCGGTGGTACCATGGGTACGGTCGAAAAAATCTCGATCCGCTCGATGCAATTGCGCCACCACCGCGGTCTGGTGCACACCATCCCCTATGGTGAGATTCAGAAGATCACCAACTTCAGCCGCGACTGGGTCATCATGAAGCTGAAATTCACCGTGCCCTTCGATACCGATCCAAACAAGGTGAAGAAGATCTTCAAGAAGATCGGTGCCGAGATGATGGAGGACGAGGTCCACAAGGATGGCTTCCTGCAGCCCTTCAAATCTCAGGGTGTGTTTGACTTTGACGATGTCGGCATGATCATCCGCGGTAAGTTCATGGCAAAACCGGGCAAGCAGTTCACACTGCGCAAAGAGATCTTCAACCGGGTCAAAGCCGCCTTCAAGGAAAACGGCATCGACTTTGCCCGTCGCGAAGTTCGCGTCGCTATTCCGGGGCTGGATGACGCCGAAAATCTGACCGAGGAGCAAAAGGCAGCCGTTGGCGCTGCGGCTGCAGATGCGTCCAAGGCGCAAAACCCGGCCTAGCGGCATCGGTTCAGCCGCTGAATAGACAGCGACTGACACCCGCATGCCCAAAACAACAGACGGAACCGGCCCAATCGCCGGTTCCGTTTTTTAGTGTCATTATTGGCCTGCGCTGACTTGACCCTTTCCACAGACTGCACCTTGCCCTAAAAGGCCCGCAATCCCGGCCAACCTGGACAAGGACAAACGATGCAAGAGCCCGCCATCACCCCGGATCTGATTGCCGCACACGGGCTAAAGCCCGACGAATACGATATGATCCTCGAGATCATCGGGCGCGAGCCGACATTTACTGAACTCGGCATCTTTTCGGCCATGTGGAACGAACACTGTTCCTACAAATCGTCCAAGAAATGGCTGCGCACCTTGCCCACCTCTGGGCCTCAGGTGATCTGCGGACCGGGCGAAAACGCAGGTGTGGTCGATATTGGCGACGGGCAGGCAGTGGTGTTCAAGATGGAAAGCCACAACCACCCTTCATACATCGAGCCCTATCAGGGCGCGGCCACAGGCGTTGGCGGCATCTTGCGTGACGTCTTTACCATGGGCGCGCGCCCTATCGCATCCATGAACGCGCTATCCTTTGGCGAGCCCGGCCACCACAAAACCCGTCAGCTGGTCAACGGTGTGGTCGAAGGCATCGGCGGCTACGGCAACTGTTTCGGAGTTCCATGCGTTGGCGGTGAAGTCCGTTTCCACCCAGCCTATAACGGCAACTGCCTTGTAAACGCGTTTGCCGCAGGTTTGGCCGACAGCGACAAGATTTTCTACTCGGCAGCCTCCGGTGTGGGTATGCCGGTCGTCTATCTGGGCGCCAAGACCGGTCGTGACGGTGTCGGTGGCGCGACCATGGCCTCGGCCGAGTTTGACGACACCATCGAAGAAAAACGTCCCACCGTTCAGGTTGGAGATCCGTTCACCGAAAAGCGCCTGATGGAAGCCACGCTTGAGCTTATGCAAACCGGTGCCGTGATTTCAATTCAGGATATGGGTGCCGCAGGTCTGACCTGTTCTGCTGTTGAAATGGGCGACAAAGGCGGTCTGGGTGTACGTCTGGACCTCGAGAACGTGCCCCAGCGCGAAGAAAACATGACAGCCTACGAGATGATGCTGTCGGAATCTCAGGAACGGATGCTCATGGTCCTCAAACCCGAGCTTGAGGCTGAGGCCCGTGCCGTGTTTGAGAAGTGGGACCTTGATTTCGCTATCGTCGGCGAAACCATCGCCGAAGACCGGTTCCTGATCGTGCATAACGGCGAAGTCAAAGCCGATCTGGTTCTGTCCAAGCTATCCTCAACCGCACCCGAATATGACCGTCCTTGGGTGGCCACTCCAGAAGCCGAAGAACTGGCTGAGGTCCCCCAGATCGATCCGATTGACGGCCTGCGCGCCCTGCTCGCGTCACCCAACTATGCAGGCAAGCAGTGGGTGTATGAGCAGTACGACACCATGGTTATGGCCGACACCGCGCGAACACCCGGGCTGGGTGCAGGCATGATCCGTGTTCATGGCACCGACAAGGCGCTTGCATTCACCAGCGACGTAACTCCGCGTTATGTTCGTGCAAACCCCGTTGAGGGCGGCAAGCAAGCTGTGGCCGAGGCCTATCGGAACCTGACCGCCGTGGGGGCAACCCCCTTGGCAACCACCGACAACCTGAACTTCGGCAACCCCGAGAAGCCCGAGATCATGGGCCAGTTCGTTGGCGCGATCCAAGGCATCGGCAAAGCGGTCGCCGCACTGGATATGCCGATCGTATCGGGTAACGTATCGCTTTATAATGAAACCGATGGTCAGGCGATTCTGCCGACCCCAACCATTGGCGCAGTCGGCTTGCTGAACCACACGGACGACATCATCGGTAACGAGGTTCGCGAAGGTCATGTAGCACTGGTAATCGGGGAAACCAACGGCCACCTTGGGCAGTCCGCTTTGCTTGCTGAAGTGTTCAACCGCGAAGATGGCGACGCTCCGCATGTTGATCTGGACGCTGAAAAACGCAACGGCGACTTTATCCGCGCCAATCGCGAGATGATCAAGGCTTGCACCGATCTGGGTGACGGCGGTCTGGCGCTGGCGGCTTTTGAACTGGCCGAGTCTGCAGGCGTCGGCGTCCACCTGGATGAAGCATCAACCGAGTTCTTGTTCGGCGAAGATCAGGCCCGCTATCTTGTTGCGTGCAACTTTGATCAGGCCGAGGCGTTGATGATCGCTGCCGGTCAGACGGGCGTCCCGCTGGTCTCAGTCGGCCGGTTCACAGGCGAAAGCGTTCGGGTTGGCGGCTCTGAAGCCTCACTCGAGGATCTGGCCGCTACATTCCGCAACAGCTTTGCCGAAGCCGTCGCTTAAGGCTCACGCACTTTCAAACACCTGAAACCTGCGCCCTGCCCGGCGCAGGTTTTGTCTTTTAAGGGGCGCCAACACACCCTTGCACGCCCCGTCCGGGCGCTCTACATCTTGGGAAAGACCTTTAGGAGAAGACCTACATGCCGATGAGCGCCCACGAAATCGAAGCCCTACTGCGTGAAACCTTTCCGGATGCGGAAATTCAGGTTGGCGGCAGCGATGGCGTGCATATGTCCGCAATGGTCGTGGACGAAAGCTTTCGCGGTAAGAACCGGGTGCAACAACAACGCGCGGTCTATGCGGCCCTGAAAGGCAAGATGGACGGCGCGGACGGCGAGTTACACGCTCTGGCGCTGACGACGAAAGTGCCTGAGTGAGCACGGCTTTTTGGGCATATTGTATTTGGGGCGCCGTGTTTGTCGGCATCGTGGGTACTTACGTCGTCGCCATTGTTAGGCGTAGCCGCTCCGCACGAAAACCTATCACTCGTGGACGCAAAGGCGCGACCCCCAGTCAGAATGCCAGCGTGGTCGCCTCAACGATGGACGGAGGCAGGGGAGGCGCGGTGAGTGCGATAGTTGTTCCGCGTGATCCGCAGCAATACGCAAAGACAATGGCTCCCAAAAAATGAACGGCTGGCTATTCTGGATAGGCATCATTGCAGCATTGATAGTTGCCGCGGCACTTATCGAAGCCTATGTGAAGCGCAACAGAAAGCGTAAGCTGGCCGACATGCGCCCGGACCCGGACAAGATCAGCAAGGTCGGCGGCATTGAAAGATACGGGCTGGATCCGCTGGCCCTGGCACAGGCCGAGCATCGGCGACTAGAGGAAGAAGGATGGGTCCCGGACCCGTCAAAGGATGAAACGACCGCCCCTGACGCGGGTGAAAAGGACAAGCAAGATGACCGACGTTAAGACTCAGATCGACGAAACCGTCAAAGCTAACGATGTGGTGCTCTACATGAAAGGCACCAAAGAGATGCCCCAATGTGGGTTCTCGTCCCGCGTGGCCGGCGTGCTGAACTACATGGGCGTAGACTATGCCGATGTTAATGTTCTGGCCGACGAAGAGGTTCGTCAGGGCATCAAGGATTATTCTGACTGGCCGACCGTGCCACAGCTGTACGTCAAAGGTGAATTCGTCGGCGGTTGCGACATCATCACCGAGATGACCCTGTCGGGCGAATTGGACACGCTGTTTGACGAAAATGGTGTCGAATTCAACAAAGAAGCGGCTGACAAAATTCGCGAAGCAAACGCCTGATCAGCGACTGCTGCAATTCTCCAAAACAACCTGCTCACTGGCGGCCCCTCCGGTCGCCAGAAAGCTGACGGTCGCATCCCACCCTTTTGACCGCAGTATATACGACCCGGTCTCTCCATCGGACTCATAGCGAATACCAGATCCGCTGGGCACTTGCTTTAAGGCAACCAATTGGTTGTCCACCATCATCGCCGCCGCACCAGAACCGTCAGCCGCATTGAAATACGCAACCTGCAACTCAACGCCATTCTGGCAGGTGAATGTAACCGGTAAGATATCCATATTCGCCCAGGCCAAGCCGGCCGGAAGACCGAACAAACTGGCCAATGCTGCCGTTTTCAACGCTTTCATTTCGCTGATTTCTCCTCGACCACTGTGGCCAAAGCCTCGGCGCGTGCAGCCAGCTCGGCCAGTGTATCGGTTACTGAAGGCGGGACAACGGCCACCTCAATCCGTTCGGGTTCAGGTTCAGGTCGATTGCGCAGGCTTTGCAATTCTGCTTCAACCTCGGCCAATTTGGCCTCTGCCTTCTTGAGTTTGTCATCGGTCGCAGCGGTTTTGTCGGCCAGCATCAGCCCTGCCATTAACAACATTCGGGCCTCGGGCATTCGGCCAATCTGATCGGACAAAACCTGCGCTTCGTCATCCAGCATTTTTGCGGCAGACTGCAGAAACGGTTCTTCACCGTCCTGGCACGAGACATCAAAACCGCGGCCACCAATATGAATGGTCAATTCGGGCATTACTCTACCTCTCCCTCAGCCAGCTTTGCCTGCGACAGCAACGGTTCAAGCCGGGCCAAAACGGCCTGGGCTTCGGCAGCGTCGGTGGCCTGCGCAGCCTTCGTCGCCTCAAGCTCAGCCACCGTCGCGCGGTTTAGCAGTTCAGCATCGGCCAGTCCGTTCAGGCTGGCGGCTCTCAATTCGTCTACTGAATTTCGCAACTGCTCATTCGCCTTGCGCATACGTTGTAGATCATCGTCCAAACGTGACATCGCCGCGCCATGGCTGGCGCGTTCGGCGCGCAGCATTTCCAGCTCTGCGCTCAACTCCGCAACGCGTTCGCTATCTGCCAATTCTGAACGGAGTTTCTTGTTTTCATCTTCAAGCGACTGCGCTTTGCTTGCGACCGCTTTAAGTTCATCGTTTTCCGTCTTGAGAACAATCAGTTCATCTTGGTTTTCTAATGCAGCTTTTGCCTCTGCCAACTCGGCTCTGGCCGCCTCAACCGCCGCCAACTTGGCGTTGGCCTCGGATAGCTGCTGACGTAAAGCACCGTTTTCGGGATCTTCAGCTGGCGCAGCTTTAAGTGCGTCCATGTCGGCGCGCATGGCGTCGACTTCCTTCTCGTGCCGCTCCTTGAGGGATTTCAGCCTCTCTTCCAACTGCGCATTCGCAACGCGTTCGTCTTCCAATGCCGAATGCAGAGCAGCGTCCTCACCGCCAGTTGCCGGTGCTGCGTCACGCAAGGAGTCAACTCCGGTTCCGATCCTCTCCATCGCGGCAACGATACGGCGCTGTAGTTCTTCGATCTGGCTCATGCCCCTGCCACCTCTTTACCAAGGTTCACTTTTTCGCGGCCCATCCGAATCAATACGGGCCGGGTATTGGCCTAGTCTAACCGAATGGGAGGGAAAATACCCACTGTTTGCTTTCAACCACTTGGACAGCATTCTTGAAGCACGAACGCGACGCAACCCCCAGTTCTGCTTGCACTTTGAGGGGTGGATGGTATTGAGCGCCTCATCTGCCTGTAATCCAAAGGAACAACGCCCGTGGACCTGACTGCGCTGCGCAATGCCAATCCTGAACACTGGAACAAGGCTGCGGCCATCCGCACCCTGACCCTTGACGCCGTCGCCGCCGCCAATTCCGGCCATTCCGGTATGCCGATGGGCATGGCCGACGTTGCGACCGTGCTGTTTGAAAAGCACCTGAAATTTGACGCCTCGGCCCCGAACTGGCCCGACCGCGACCGGTTCATTCTGTCCGCGGGACACGGCTCAATGCTGGTCTACTCGTTGCTCTACCTCACAGGCCACGCTGACGTGACGCTGGATGAGATCAAGAATTTCCGTCAACTGGGCGCGAAAACTGCCGGGCACCCCGAAAATTTCCTGGTGAATGGTATCGAAACCACCACCGGCCCACTGGGACAAGGTATCTCAAACGCCGTAGGCTTTGCCATGGCCGAGGAAATCCAGCGCGCCAACTACGGGAAAAAGGTGGTAGATCACTATACTTACGTGATTGCAGGCGACGGCTGTCTGATGGAAGGCGTCAGCCAAGAGGCCATCACCCTCGCGGGGCGTCATGAGCTGAGCAAGCTGATCGTTTTCTGGGACAACAACAATATCACTATCGACGGCACCGTTGATATCGCCGATCGCACTGATCAGGTGCGCCGTTTTGCGGCTTCGGGCTGGCATGTGATTGAAATCGACGGCCATGATCCGATCGCGATTGATGCAGCAATTGTACAAGCCAAAGCGTCCAACAAACCGACCATGATCGCGTGCGAAAGCCACATCGCGCTGGGTCACGCCGCTCAGGATACTTCCAAGGGTCACGGCGCATTGACCGATCAGGATCAGCTGAAAGCTGCTAAAGATGGCTATGGCTGGCCCCACGACGCCTTTGTGGTTCCCGCTGATGTCAAATCGGCTTGGGAGGCCATCGGCGCCCGCGGCGCTGCCGAGCGCGCAGCGTGGGAAGAGCGTTTTGCACAGATTTCTGAGCGCAAGCAGGCCGAATTCAACCGCGCCTATGCTCTTGAAGCGCCCAAAAAACTGGCCGGTGCCATCCGCGCGTTCAAGAAGCAGATGTCGGAAGATCAGCCGAAACTCGCCACCCGGGCGTCTTCGGAAAAAGTTCTGAACGTCGTGAACCCGATCATGACCGAAACCGTTGGCGGTTCAGCCGACCTGACCGGATCGAACAACACCAAATCTGCGGATATGGGCGTATTCCTGCCGGAAAACCGCAAAGGTCGCTACATTCACTATGGTATCCGTGAGCACGGAATGGCCGCGGCGATGAACGGTATGGCGCTGCACGGTGGTATCCGCCCATATGGCGGCACGTTTATGGCGTTCACCGACTATGCCCGCCCGTCCATGCGACTGGCCGCATTGATGAAGGTGCCTTCGGTCTTCGTGATGACCCATGACTCGATCGGTCTGGGCGAAGACGGCCCGACCCACCAGCCGGTCGAACATCTGGCCATTTCGCGCGCGACGCCGAACACCTATGTGTTCCGCCCCGCCGACGTGGTCGAAACTGCCGAAGCTTGGGAACTTGCGCTGACCTTCAAAGATAGCCCTTCGGTCCTGTCACTGACCCGCCAGGGCGTGCCGACCGTTCGTAAAGACCACAAGACCAAGAACCTGACTGCTCAGGGCGCGTATGTTCTGGCCGATGCGGACAGCAAACGTCAGGCTATCCTGATCGCCACCGGGTCCGAAGTGTCGTTAGCGATGGAAGCCAAAGCGATGCTTGAGGCTGAAGGCATTGGCACCCGCGTCGTCTCCATGCCCTCGATGGAACTGTTCGCCGAGCAGGATGAAGCCTATCGCAAGCGCGTCCTGCCAGGCGGACCCGTCCGCGTTGGGATTGAGGCTGCAGTCCGCGCAGGTGGCTGGGACCGTTGGTTGCTGGGCGAACGCGGTCGCGAAGCCAAAGCAGGATTCATCGGCATGTCCAGTTTCGGCGCCTCGGCTCCCGCCGGTGAGCTTTACAAACATTTCGGTATCACCGCCGAAGCGACCGTGGCCAAGGTCAAAGAATTGCTGAAGTTGTAAACCCATCACAAATAGAAGAGCAAAGGGCGGCATTGGCCGCCCTTTTCATTTGGGTTTCAGTGCGTCTCGGATTTTTTGGACATTAGCGGCCCAATCACCTTGGTCGCCAACGGGATAAGTACAAACCCCCAAGCCAGCCCAAAAATGCCATCCATCGTCGCCTTGGATACCCATTCAACAACGCCAGTCCACTGCTCGGACACGGAATGACCAATGGCATAAGCCCAGTCGTGGATGTGGTGCCCCAGCCAGCCAAAGCCCAAAACCTCCATCCCGTGAATGATAATGGAACCGCCGACCCATAGCATTGCTGCGGTGCCTACAATGGACAAGACCTTCATCACCACGGGCATGGCTTTGACCAATCCACGTCCCAGCCCTCGCCCGATAGGCGTCGGAGCGTTTTGCGCGAGGTACAGCCCAACATCATCCATCTTAACGATCAGGGCCACTGATCCGTAAACTGCGACAGTGACCCCGATCCCCACAACTGCCAACGTCGCGGCCTGCATCCACAGGTTCGGCGCCTCAATCGCGGCCAGTGCAATTGTCATGATTTCAGCTGAAAGGATAAAGTCGGTCTTGATCGCGCCTTTTACCTTTTGCTCTTCCAGATGACCGGGATCGCGTATGGCCATGTCTTCTTCGATGACGTGACTTCCATGAGGGAAAAGAACATGGAATATCTTCTCGGCCCCTTCGAAGCACAGATATGAGCCACCGAGCATCAGCAAAGGCGTAATCAACCACGGTGCAAAGTTCGCCAGCAGTAAGGCAACCGGCAGCAGCAGGATGATCTTGTTAAAGATAGATCCGCGCGCGATACGCCAGATGATCGGCAATTCCCGCGCCGGGGCGAATCCCTGAACGTATTTCGGGGTCACGGCGGCATCGTCAATGATAACG
Source organism: Ruegeria sp. BI12 (assembly GCF_056537985.1). Lineage (NCBI taxonomy): Bacteria > Pseudomonadati > Pseudomonadota > Alphaproteobacteria > Rhodobacterales > Roseobacteraceae > Ruegeria > Ruegeria sp. BI12. Next base: position 1,507,294 of record NZ_JBQFSL010000001.1, read on the forward strand.
CCTGCAGTCTTCGCCCCTGCCTTCCCGGCAGCCGCGACCACATCATCCACAGACGATGCCGCTACCTTTGCAATACCCGCTACATCATCCAACAGGGCCAACAGACCGCTCATGGTGTTTCCTTTCAATTCACCTGCCGCACCCGGAGCCTACCCGATCCGACGGCTAGCGCAAGCGTTAGCGCAACCGGCGCAGGTTTGCGCTAACACGTTAAAAATATGTCACTTTTGGTCTTTTGAGAAAGCGCTTTGACCGCTATATGGCGTCCAACGCAAGCGCATTTGGAGACAGCACATGACCATCAAGGTCGGTATCAATGGTTTTGGCCGCATTGGCCGCTGCACGTTGTCGCATATCGCGGCATCTGCCCGCAACGACATCGAAGTGATCAAGGTCAACGCAACCGGCCCGCTGGAAACCACGGCGCATCTGCTGAAATACGACAGCATTCACGGTCGTTTCCCCCGTGATGTCGCAATCGATGGCAAAACCATGGATTTGGGCCGCGGCCCGATGGAAATGTTCTCGACCTATGACATGAATGAACTGGACTGGGATGGCTGCGACGTCGTTCTGGAGTGTACCGGAAAATTCAATGACGGTCTGAAAGCTAAAACGCACCTGGATCGTGGTGCGCAAAAGGTCCTGCTGTCTGCACCTGGCAAAAACGTCGACAAGACCATCGTCTACGGTGTGAACCACAACAGCCTTGTGACCGAAGACAAAATGGTCTCGAACGGCTCGTGCACTACGAACTGCCTTGCTCCGCTTGCCAAGGTACTGGACGAGGGCATCGGCATCGAGAACGGCATCATGACCACGATCCACGCCTATACCGGTGACCAGCCGACCCTGGATCGCCGTCACAGTGACCTTTACCGCGCGCGTGCCGCGGCGATGTCGATGATCCCGACCTCGACTGGTGCCGCGAAAGCTCTGGGTGAGGTTCTGCCTAACCTGAAGGGTCGTCTGGATGGCTCGGCCATCCGTGTACCGACCCCGAATGTTTCCGCTGTTGACCTGACATTCCGCGCCGCGCGCGATGTTACGGTAGAAGAAGTGAACGCCGTCGTGCGCGAAGCCTCGCAGGGTTCAATGCAGCGCGTTCTGGGCTATGAGCCCGCTCCGCTGGTTTCGACCGATTTCAACCACACCGAGGAAAGCTCGATCTTCGCTCCCGACCAGACCCGTGTTGTCGGAGACCGCATGGTTCGGGTGCTCGCTTGGTATGACAACGAATGGGCGTTCTCGGTCCGTATGGCAGACGTCGCGGTCGCCATGGGTCGCCTTAACTAAGGTTGTTTTGAAATCTTGAACCTTTTCGCCCGCTCAGGTTATCTGGGCGGGCGTTTTCGTCTGGGGCATGCATGACAAATCAAATCGCCATTTGGCTTGCCCTATTGATATTAGGCATGTTCATCGCCGACTACGCGCTGTTTGGCACCGAACATCTCGTATTCCTCGGCAAGAAACTCTACGCCTTTTTGGACTGGCTCGCCTTCTGGCGGTGACTGAGGTTTTACTTGACTTTTTCTCTGATCTGGCGTTGTTAGCGCTAACTTGGTATTAGCCGCATTTCGGACGGAGCAGGACATGACACTCAAGCTGGCAATCAACGGATTTGGACGGATCGGACGCGGAGTGCTGCGGGCGATTATGGAAACCGGGCGCACGGATGTTGAAATCGTGGCAATCAACGATCTGGCTAAACCGGAAATGAACGCACATCTGTTCGAATTCGACAGCGTTCATGGCCGATACAATAAACCCGTCACCCTGACCGAGGCGGGCCTTGATGTTGGAAATGGCCCGATCCGCCTGAGCAGTGAACGCGAGCCGGAAAAGCTGGATTGGTCCGACGTGGACGTCGTTCTGGAATGCACAGGTGTGTTCCGGACACGCGAGGCGGCGTCCCGTCATTTTGAAAATGGGTCAAAAAAGGTGCTGATATCTGCCCCCGCGCGCGGCGATGGTGGCGTGAAGACCATCGTATTCGGCGTGAACGACCACGAACTGACAGCCGAAGACACTGTGGTGTCCAACGCGTCTTGCACCACCAACTGCCTGTCACCGGTTGCCGCGGCGCTGGATGCGGGGCTGGGTATTGTACATGGCAACATGACAACTGTTCACGCTTACACCGCCAGCCAGCCCGTTCACGACACTGCCGGCAAAGACCCCTACCTGTCTCGCGCAGCTGCACTGTCTATGATACCGACCACAACGGGCGCAGCTTCGGCCGTTGGCCTCGTCCTACCGCAATTGGCGGGCAAACTGACCGGCCAGGCCATTCGCGTACCCACCCCAAACGTTTCCGTAGTAGATCTGGTCGCCGAAGTTTCACGTCCGACAACGGAAGAGGAAGTGAACGCGCTGTTTATTGAAGCCGCGGCCAAAATCCCCGGTGTTCTGGCGGCAGAAAATCGCCCGCTAATCTCAATCGATTTCAACCACGATGCGCACAGCTCGACCGTTTCGCTGCCCGAAACCAAAGTCACCGACGGCACGCTGGTTCGCGTGTTGGCTTGGTATGACAATGAATGGGGTTTCTCAAACCGTATGCTGGACACCGCCGCAGCGATGGGCGCCCTAGCCTAAACGGTCGCGCAGCGCCGCATTGACGCGGGGCGTGACGAATTTCGCCACGTCCCCGTCCAAACGGGCGATTTCCTTGACCAGTTTGGACGCAATGGCCTGATGCCGTGCCTCGGCCATCAGAAAGACCGTCTCGATCGAGTCGTCCAGCGCTCGGTTCATTCCAACCATCTGGAATTCATACTCAAAATCCGCAACAGCCCGCAGGCCGCGGACGATGATTTGCGCTCCAACATCGCGAGCGCAGTCGATCAGTAGATTTTCAAAGGGATGAGCAACGATTTCAGTACCCGTTTGCTCGGTCAGGTGTGAGCATTCCGCCTCAATCATGGCCACACGTTCTTCCAGCGAAAACAACGGCCCCTTGTCGCGGTTGATAGCGACGCCAATGACCAGTTTGTCGACTAATGCTGCCGCGCGTCGGATGATGTCGATATGACCCAGGGTGATTGGATCGAAAGTCCCGGGATATAATCCAACCCTCATCGTGGCCTCCTGCGCAATAAACTTTCTGCGCTAGCAAACATAACTTCGCCGCAGGTGCAAGTGGAAGCTATGGGGATCACGGGCATCAATGCCCCATGATCATGCCCTGCAGTGCGTCTTTTTCCATGGCCAGTTCTGCCAACTGCGCCTTCACCACGTCACCAAGCGTCACGATTCCCACCAGCTTGCCATCTTCGACAATGGGCATGTGGCGGAAACGTCCTTCGGTCATGCGTGTCATGATATCTTGCACTGTGTCTTGTTGCGTGGCCGTAACAAGATTACGGGTCATATAGGCGCTGACTGGCTGCGTTAAGCAACTACTGCCGCTTGCGGCCAGTTCTCTGACGATGTCCCGCTCGGAAAGGATACCAGTCGCCGTTTCGCCGCCATCTTCGGATACAACAACCGTCCCGATCCGTTTTCCCGCCAGGATTTTTGAGGCTTCAGTCACAGTGACAGACGGGTCAACAGTTTCCACCCCTCCGCTGGCCTTGGATTTCAGAATGGCCTGAACGAGCATAAGCGTTACCTCCGAAATAATGTCCTGTTTTCCAAAGCGTTGCCGGAATGCTTAAACCTGTCAAGGTGACACTTGGGCTTCAAGCCGCTCAACCTCCTCCCGAATGCCTTGTGACAGGGCTTGTGCAAAACGGTTCAGCCTTTCGTTTCGCTGATCCCCCTGATGACGAACTAAATGAAAACTTCGGGTCAAACTCACCTGATCCGTCAGGATTTTCTGCAGGTTTGGATGAAATGGCAGGGTAAAGTCATGCGCCACGCAAATCCCGGTGCCAAGCGTCACCTGCCGCAACTGCACCGACACCGAATTCGATGCAAGCGCGACACGGTCAACACCGATATCTACAAGGTAATCCAACTCCCGATCGAAGATCATATCCGGAATATACCCAATCAAACGATGACCGCTCAAATCCTGAACTGACCGGATTGATGGGTAAGAGGCCAGATAGTCCTGCGTCGCAACAAGGTGCAATTTATAGTCGGTAATTTTCTGGACCAGAAGGCTGCCTGCTGTTGGAGCGCTGACTGTCACCGCCATGTCGGCCTCACGCCGGGACAGGTTGATCACGCGCGGCAGGGCAAGGATCTGAATATCCAGGTCGGGGTTTGCATCGCTGATTTTCGCGCAAACCTGAGGCAAAAGATAGTTGGCCGATCCATCCGGTGCGCCAATCCGTATTTGTCCGCTGAGGGTTTTTGACGTGCCCGCCATCGCCCCAGCTGCCGCACGCATCGCCTCCTCGGCTTTTAGCCCGTGCTCCATCAAGCGTTCGCCCGCAGTTGTCAAAAGGTAGCCCTGCTGCGATTTGGTGAACAGCGGTGCTTCCAATGATGCTTCCAACCGGGCAATCCGGCGCCCGACTGTGGCTGGGTCGATCTTCAACTGACGACCGGCAGCCGAAAGGCTTTCTTCACGCGCGACGGCCAAAAAGACCCGCATATCATCCCAGTTGGGTGTCACCGTCACTCCTTTGCATTTTTGCAAAACATCTTTGAGACATTGCCTCTGTTCAAGTAATTTATGCAAGCCTATTGTGCGCGCAAACGCATCGGAGGAGATCTGCAATGACCGAGCTGACCCATTTCATTAACGGCGAGAATGTCGCCGGAACCTCAGGACGATTTGAAGACGTTTTTAACCCGGCCACCGGTGAGGTGCAGTACAAATGCCCGATGGCGAGTGCTGCTGAAACCACCGCCGCGATTGAAAGCGCCGCAGCCGCGCAGCCCGCATGGGGCGCGACAAACCCTCAAAAACGTGCGCGCGTCATGATGGCAATGGTCCACCTGATGAACCGTGACATGGACAAATTGGCCGAAGCGCTGAGCCGTGAGCACGGTAAAACCATCCCTGACGCCAAGGGCGACCTGCAGCGCGGTCTTGAGGTGATCGAGTACTGCATCGCCGCGCCGCAAATGCTCAAAGGTGAATTCACCGATAGCGCGGGTCCCGGCATTGACATGTATTCGATGCGCCAGCCGCTGGGTGTTGTTGCCTCGATCATGCCGTTCAACTTCCCGGCAATGATGCCGCTGTGGCACGTGGGCCCTGCCCTCGCCTGCGGCAATGCCGTGGTTCTGAAACCGTCCGAGCGTGACCCGTCGGTTCCGCTAATGCTGGCCGAGTTGTTCGTCGAGGCCGGATTGCCCAAAGGCGTATTCCAGGTAGTCAACGGCGATAAAGAGGCCGTTGATACCCTGCTGGACAGCGACACCATCCAAGGCGTCAGCTTCGTGGGTTCCACTCCGATCGCGCAATACATCTATTCGCGCGCAACCGCGAACGGTAAGCGAGCGCAGTGCTTTGGTGGTGCGAAGAACCACATGATCGTTATGCCCGATGCGGATCTGGATCAGGCCGCCGACGCGCTGGTCGGTGCAGGCTTCGGCGCAGCTGGCGAACGCTGCATGGCAATCTCGGTTGCTGTTCCCGTTGGTCAAGAAACTGCCGACGCACTGATCGAAAAGCTGATCCCGCGCGTCGAAAAGCTGAAGGTTGGCCCTTACACTGCTGGCGACGATGTCGATATGGGCCCCGTTGTGACCGGTGCCGCCAAAGAGCGTATTCTCGGTCTGATCAACTCAGGTGTTGAGCAAGGCGCAAAACTGGTCGTCGACAATCGCGACTTCAGCCTGCAAGGATATGAAGACGGCTTTTTTGTCGGCCCACACCTGTTTGACCACGTGACGCCAGAGATGGACATCTACAAACAGGAAATCTTTGGCCCGGTTCTTTCGACCGTACGCGCAGGCTCTTATGAAGAAGCGCTGAAGTTGGCGATGGATCACGAGTACGGAAATGGCACGGCGATCTTTACTCGTGACGGTGACACCGCGCGCGACTTTGCCAGCCGTGTTAACATCGGCATGGTCGGGATCAACGTTCCGATCCCTGTTCCGCTGGCTTACCACACCTTTGGCGGTTGGAAGAAATCCATGTTTGGCGACCTGAACCAGCACGGCCCGGACAGCTTCAAGTTTTATACCCGCACCAAAACCGTCACGGCTCGCTGGCCGTCGGGTATCAAAGAAGGCGGCGAGTTCAATTTCAAAGCGATGGATTGACGTCCCGCCCTCAAGAATACCAAAGGCCGCCCTTCCGGGCGGCTTTTTTGTTCACCGAGATATCAGTATTGAAGGAACTCACGCAGAGTAACCCGACCATCAAAATCTGCGTCGAGTTCAGCCATGACCATCCGCAACTCGTGCGCTGGCATACAGGCTTTGGCAATGCCTTCGATCTTTTCGCTTTCAACCATAGTCAGGCATTCCGCTGACAACGGTTCATCCATTTCCGGGTCAGGGAACTCGACCAGGTCTCGAGCCTCGACCGCCACGAATTCATCCTGAGATACGACACCATTTCCGTCGGCATCGTATTCCAGAAACTCCACCGCTCGCTCCGCGAGAAAGAAGATTTCGAATTCGGAATATTCAACGTGACCATCCGCGTTTGAGTCAGCCCGACTGATTTCTTCTGCTGCGATGGCTTCGGCCGTACAGGGTTCCGAAGCCGCGTCGCAGTCTTCTGGCACGAACAGGGCGTCTTCTTCCGTCAGGAATTCGTGGAATTCGGTTTGGGTAATATGCCCGTCGCCGTTACGATCTAGTTCAGCAAAAAACACGCGTGCAGTTGGGGTTGCTTGTGCAGGCGTCTGACCAGATCCCCAGTACAATCCGGCCAGCAAAAGGACCGGCAAGAGATAAAGCGATTTGGGGGCAAATCGGCTGAGCGTAGGAATTGGCATGTCATCATCTCCGACATTTTCAGGTGACGGCCCTGCAAGTTCGCGGTCGATCACACCACGCACAAGTTCGCTCATCGACGATCCGCGCTGCTCGCTAAGATCCGCCAATTTGCTTTTCAACTCATAAGATACGCGAATTTCCAAGGTTTCGGATTTCTTGGTCATATCGTGTGGTCTCCGAACTGCTGTGGGCCTGTCCCTAGGAGTTGGAGCAGACATGCTAGGAAAAATACCCCAAGCCGTGTCCGGCAGACAGTAAAAACCTGTCCGGACATCGTAGAATTCCCCATCCGGGCTGGCAGAAACTTGCGTGAAATAGGTAAATCTCACGGAAAATTTAAGCTAAACATCTGGCCCTAAGGGACTCCAGTTACTAAATTGCCGTCAACCCTCGAGCAGCCCTTCAGGAGGCATCCGTGTCAAGTTCCCGTTTTAATCGTCGTACCGTTCTGTTGGGTGCTGCGTCCGTCCTTGCGACGCCGACGCTGCTGCGCGCCCAAAGCACAGATGCATTCCCAACAAGCGAAGACGCGATCAGCACGCAGTTGCCTGTGCGCCGCAATGTTTCGTCCTTTTCACAGCAGAACTGGCAGGACCATTTTGATACGCTGGGCGTAGGCGCATTGCTGGCCGATATCACCAGCCGCGCGGTACACTATTGGGCACCTGATGGCACGTACAAGCTGTACCCGAGTTCAGTACCGATGAGCGAAGAGCTGACCAAGCGCGGCTATACCAAAGTTGTGCGCAAAGCGGAAAACCCAAGTTGGACGCCAACCGCTTCGATGCGCGAACGCGATCCGCTATTGCCGGTTCGTATGGAAGGCGGAGAGCCCGGAAACCCGCTGGGTACACGCGCCATGTATCTAGGTTGGCCGGCTTATCTTGTGCACGGAACCCATGACACACGGAAGATCGGACGCCAAAGTTCGTCTGGGTGCATTGGCCTCTACAACCAACATGTCGAGGAGCTTTATCCTCTGGTAAAAGTCGGAACCCAGGTCAGACTGGTCTAACGAAAAAGCCCCGGTCATCAGAACCGGGGCTTTCTTCTTCTCAGATGGGGGTCTTATTCCGGCAGGATCACCGCATCGACGACGTGGATCACACCATTGCTGGTTTCGATGTCGGCCTGAACGACTTTAGCGTCATTCACTTTTACGCCGTTCTTGGCATTCACGCTCAGACGGTCGCCTTGTACGGTAAGCACCTTCGCACGTTTGCCAGCGATATCACCCGACATCACCTTGGCCGGGACCACGTGATAGGTAAGAATTTCGACCAACTGATCTTTGTTTTCCGGCAACAGCAGCGTTTCTACCGTGCCTTCGGGCAATGCAGCAAAAGCCTCGTCCGTTGGCGCGAAAACGGTGAACGGTCCGTCGCTTTTCAGCGTATCGACCAGACCGGCGGCCTGAACGGCGGCGACAAGGGTGTTGAACGAACCGGCTGATACTGCGGTGTCCACGATATCTGCAGCCTGCGCCTTTACAGGCAAGGTCAGTGCAAGTGCGGCGGCGGCGCCCATAAACGTGCGACGAAACATGGCTGTCATCTCCTCTCCAGCTTGTTATGGAAAGGGGTACGGGCGCTTTGTCGCACCGGATCACTATCAGATCAATTTTCTTTGACCTGCACCCAGATGCTTTGGGCACGGCCGTCTTTCAAAAACGGCAAAGCTTCGACCGCGTCGGGGCGATCCTGTTGCAGGTAGTACCCGGGCCAAAGCATTGAATATGCACCGGATTGCAGCAAGGCGTGCAGCATGTACTGCTCTCCCCAACCCGGGCAGTCATAGAAGAACCGCTTGGGATATTCATAGGGCAGAAAAACATCGTGCACATGGATGACCACACCGGGCTTGAGCGCGGGAATGATACGGCAGAACAGATGCGCGACGTCATTGCTCATCCGAACAACATGGCTGGAATCTATGAAAAGAACGTCGCCTGCCTCTAGTTGATCGAACAGCGCCGGATCGACCTCTTCCAGACGTTTCTGTTCGAACTGATCCACCACATGCGCGATGTCTGCTCGTGGATATGGGTCGATGGCGGTGACTTCTGTCTGCAACCCGCCGTCGATTATCGCCTGACGCGTCACACGGGTTGAGTTGCCGCAACCCACCTCGATCACACGCTTCGGTTTGAATCTGCGTATCATCAGATACAACGCGTCCGCATCCGGGCTGTCGTAGTACCCGTTGTTGATACGATATCCGGTCTTGTTGCGTGCCGGGTCTTTAACAGCTTCTAGCGAAGCGGAGTGTTTTTGGTATTCCGACATCAATTGAGTGATGTCGAACCCGTCCATTCCTGGTGACAAGGCATAGGCCGGGCGGGTCAGCCCCCCTGCCCGTTCGAACGCCTCAAGGCGCGCACGCTCATCCCGTTCGGTTACTTTGTCGACCAGTTTGACACCAAACCGGTCAAGCGCGGCGTTCAGCCGGGGAAATTTCCTGGGTTTCACGGGAGGCTCCGGATTTGGTAACAATCTGGACGCATCCTTACCTTTGCGCACGGGGGCTTCGCAAGAACCCAGCAGGCAAACACTTGGCAAAAAGGCGATTTCCGTATTCACTGGTCCGAACACAGTTGCGAGGGCCGGAATGCAGCAGGAATTTACGCTGGGCATCGAAGAAGAGTATCTGCTGGTCGATCGCGACAGCCTGGAACTCGCCGAAGCACCTGCCGCCCTGATGGAAGCCTGTCAGGCCGATTTTGAAGGTCAGGTCAGCCCGGAGTTCCTACAATGCCAGATCGAGGTCGGAACGCGTCCGCATGTGACCATCAGCTCAGCGCGCGAGGATCTGAAACGCTTGCGTTCCTGTGTGTCGAAACGCGCAGCCGAACACAACCTTGCTCCGATTGCAGTATCCTGCCACCCGTTTGCTGACTGGAAAAAACAAACCCACACGCGAAAAGACCGATATGACGCGCTGCAACATGCGCTGGGTGGTGTGGCGCGACGCATGCTGATCTGTGGCATGCACGTTCATATCGGAGTGGCCGATTCGGCCTTGCGTGCCGACCTTGTGCCGCAACTTTCCTACTTTCTTCCGCACCTCTTGGCCTTGTCGACGTCATCGCCATATTGGAATGGAGAGGACACTGGACTGTCATCGTACAGGTTGACGGTGTTTGACAATCTGCCCCGGACCGGACTGCCGCCGGTCTTTTCCGGTTGGTCCGAATACGAACGCACCACGGGCATTTTGGTAGAACTGGGCGTTATCGAAGACACCACGAAAATCTGGTGGGATTTGCGACCGTCGCACCAATATCCAACGCTGGAGACCCGGATCATGGACGTGCAGCCCCGGCTGGAGCATGCGCTTTCACTGGCCGCGATGGTGCAGGCGTTGACGCGAATGCTGTGCCGCCTGAAAGATCGAAACCTCAGGTGGCGGCAATATGACCGGTTCCTCATTGGTGAAAACCGCTGGCGCGCGCAGCGTTATGGTGTCGGCGAAGGCATGATTGATTTCGGGGACCGCTCGATCAAACCCATGCCGGAACTCATGGGCGAGTTGATGGGCTTGCTCGCCGAAGATGCCGAAGCCTTGGGCACCATGTCCGAACTGGCAAAGCTCCAGCAAATTGCCCAGAACGGCACCTCGGCCACCCGTCAGCGCCGGGTACATGCCGAAGCTGCCGCAAAAGGCGATGATCCGGGAAAAGCCGTGGTTCAGCACCTGATCGACGAGTTTCATCAGGATCTCTGAATGTCCCTGACATTTCCTGCAGATGATTGTGCCAGTGATTGCTGGCCATGCAAAATTTCTGTAAGGATTGGGAAATAAACACTCGTTCAATTCACCGGGCAGCGTGGGAGGCAAGCCATGGATTTCGCAACGACCGAAGAGCAGAATGCGATCTTCGACATGGCCCATGATTTCGGGCAGGAAAACATCGCTCCATATGCCCGCCAGTGGGAGGCTGAAGGCACCATCCCAAAAGACTTGTGGCCGCGCATTGGTGAGCTGGGTTTCGGCGGTCTTTATGTGTCCGAAGACAGCGGTGGCTCTGGCCTGACGCGTCTGGACGCCACGCTTGTGTTCGAAGCTTTGTCGATGGCCTGCCCCTCGGTCGCAGCATTTCTATCGATCCACAACATGTGCGCCAAGATGCTGGACAACTTTGCCAGTGACGAGCTGAAGTCCCGCATCATGCCTGATGTGTTGAGCTTAAACACCGTGCTGAGCTATTGCCTGACCGAGCCCGGATCGGGATCCGATGCAGCCGCGTTGAAAACCCGCGCTGAACGCACGAACGAAGGCTACACCCTGAACGGCACCAAAGCATTTATCTCGGGCGGCGGATACTCGGATGCCTATGTCTGCATGGTGCGCACCGGTCAGGATGGACCTAAGGGCATTTCGACGGTCTATGTCGAAGATGGCACCGCTGGCCTCAGCTTTGGTGCGCTGGAACAAAAGATGGGTTGGAAAAGCCAGCCAACTGCGCAAGTACAGTTCGACGATTGCAAAATCCCTTCTTCCAACCTCGTTGGTGTCGAAGGCGACGGTTTCAAATACGCGATGATGGGGTTGGATGGCGGACGTCTGAATATTGCGTCCTGTTCGCTGGGTGCCGCGCAATCCGGACTGAACATGACGCTACAGTACATGTCCGAACGGAAGGCGTTTGGGCAGTCCATTGACCAGTTTCAGGCTTTGCAGTTCCGCCTGGCGGATATGGAGATTGAGTTGCAGGCCGCCCGGACATTCCTGCGTCAGGCCGCATGGAAACTGGATCAGGGCGCACCGGACGCCACAAAGTTCTGCGCGATGGCTAAAAAATTTGTAACTGAAACTGGGTCGAAAGTGGTTGATCAGTGCCTCCAGTTGCATGGCGGCTATGGTTATCTGGCCGATTATGGCATCGAAAAGCTTGTACGCGATCTGCGCGTGCATCAGATATTGGAAGGCACGAACGAGATCATGCGAGTTATCGTTGCGCGCCAGATGCTCTCTCAGCGCTGAGGACTTTATGTCGGACATCTATATTCGGACCGCAGGCCGTGCCGGCCGTATCACACTGACCCGGCAAAAGGCGCTGAACGCACTCAGCTATGACATGTGCCTGGCCATCGACACCGCCTTGCGTAATTGGCGCGAAGATGATGCGGTTGATCTGGTCATTCTGGATGCCGAGGGTGACAAGGCCTTCTGCGCAGGCGGCGATATCGCCGAGCTCTATGAGACCGGAGCAAAGGGCGATTTTGAATATGGCCAAAAGTTTTGGCGCGATGAATACCGTCTAAACGCACTGATTTTTGAGTATCCCAAGCCTGTAGTCAGCTTTCTCCAAGGCTTCACGATGGGCGGCGGTGTTGGCATCGGGTGCCACGTTAGCCATCGTATCGTAGGCGAAACGACGCAAATCGCCCTGCCCGAATGCTCGATCGGTTTGGTTCCGGATGTCGGCAGCACACTGATGCTGGCACTCGCGCCCGGACGGTTGGGAGAGTTCCTTGGTATCACCGGCCACCGCATGGGCCCTGCCGATTCTATCCTGGCCGGCTTTGCTGATCACTTTATCCCGCAAGATCAATGGTCCGATCTGATTGACATGCTCGAAGCCTCCGGCGACGCCGACACTATGGAACGCCACTCCGAAACACCACCGACAGGGGCGTTAGCCAACCTACAAGCTGACATCAACGCACATTTCGGTGGCGAAACACTGGGCGATATCCAGAACAGTCTTCGCACCTCAGGCGATAATGACGCCGCTGTAAATGCACTTAAGCTGATCGGACGCAACTCGCCTCTGTCCATGGCCTGCACGATCGAGATGCTGCATCGTCTGCGTACCCCAAACCTGACAATGCGCAAGGCATTGGAACTTGAGTATCGCTTTACCTATCGTGCGATGGAGCATGGGGATTTTCTGGAAGGCATCCGGGCACAAATCATCGACAAAGACCGCAACCCCAACTGGCTCCATAAAGATCAGGATGTTCCGGCAGTTGCCGTTTCGAAGATGTTGCAGCCTTTGGGCACGGACACGCTGACATTCGAGGAGGATTAAGGAATGAAAATCGGGTTTATCGGCCTAGGAAATATGGGTAATCCGATGGCAGCCAACCTTGCCAAAGCAGGGCATGATGTCACCGGCTTTGATATGGCGGACGTCACTGTTCCGGGCGTTAACATGGCCAATTCAGGGGCCGAGGCAGCCGCAGGTGCCGACGTCGTAATAACCATGCTGCCCAACGGGCAAATCCTGCGCGCAGTGGCGAATGAAATCATCCCTGCCATGACGTCCGGAGCGGTTTGGATTGATTGCTCAACCGTCGATGTCGACAGCGCCCGCGCCGTCGCCGAACAGGCCAGCACAGAGGATGTTCTGGCAGTCGACGCGCCGGTATCGGGTGGGATTGGCGGTGCCGCTGCGGGGACCCTGACTTTCATGGCAGGCGGCAGCGACGCCGCTTTTGAAAAAGCCGCTCCGCTGTTTAACATCATGGGGCAGAAGGCCGTGCATTGTGGCGACTCCGGCGCCGGTCAGGCTGCCAAGATCTGCAACAACATGATTCTTGGCGTCACGATGATCGCAACCTGTGAGGCATTTGCCCTGGCTGACAAACTTGGTTTGGACCGGCAAAAGATGTTCGATGTGGTCAGCACGTCCTCGGGCTATAGCTGGACGATGAACGCCTATTGCCCTGCCCCGGGTGTCGGCCCTGCCAGCCCTTCGGACAACGACTATCAGCCCGGTTTCGCGGCTGAACTGATGCTGAAAGATCTTCGCCTCAGCCAGCAAGCTGCTGAAAGCTCGGACGCAGACACTCCCATGGGACAGGTCGCGGCCGCGCTCTATGAGAAGTTCGTCGAATCCGAAGACGGCTTGGGCAAGGATTTTTCCGCCATGCTGCCACGGTTCGAGAAACGCGGACGATCGTAGATCGCAATAGCTAAGGGGCGAAAATTTCATTGGGTGGCCTTGCGTCGCCCAACAATATTTTGTCGCACCAAGCTAAATAACAAGCGACAGGGTAAATTCCCAAAAGTAAGAATCTGCCGCCAACGCTGTTCTTTGTGCAAAGTTCATTCAGCGGCTACTTTTTGTCCATCCAACATCGGCTTGAGGTACTTACCGGTGTGGCTGCGTTCGACCTCAGCCACATCCTCGGGTGTACCTGTCGCCACGATCTCACCCCCGCCGTCGCCGCCTTCGGGACCGATATCAATGATATGGTCAGCGGTTTTGACGACATCCAGATTGTGCTCGATCACAACAACTGTGTTACCTTGATCGACCAGTTCATGCAGCACTTCCAACAACTTGCGCACGTCTTCGAAATGTAGGCCAGTGGTTGGTTCATCCAGAATATACAAAGTCCGCCCGGTCGAGCGTTTGGACAATTCCTTTGAAAGCTTCACGCGCTGAGCCTCGCCACCCGAAAGCGTGGTCGCCTGTTGGCCGACCTTGATATAGCCAAGCCCGACACGGGCCAGCGCGTCCATTTTATCGCGGATCGACGGCACGGCCTTAAAGAACTCCTGCGCGTCTTCGACGGTCATATCAAGGACATCGGCGATAGACTTGCCCTTGAACTTAATCTCAAGTGTTTCGCGGTTATACCGCGCGCCCTTGCAGGTTTCGCAGGTGACGAAAACATCTGGCAAAAAATGCATCTCGATCTTGATCACGCCGTCGCCCTGACACGCCTCGCAGCGACCGCCTTTGACGTTAAAGCTGAATCGCCCGGGTTTGTATCCCCGCGCCTTTGCCTCGGGCAGACCGGCAAACCAATCGCGGATCGGTGTAAAGGCCCCGGTGTAAGTCGCTGGATTCGAACGCGGAGTTCGCCCGATAGGGCGCTGGTCGATATCGATGACCTTATCCAGATGCTCCAACCCTTTGATTGTCTCGCAGGGCGCCGGTGTTTGCCGCGCACCGTTCAGGCGCATCGACGCGGTTTTGAACAGTGTCTCAATTGTAAGCGTCGATTTCCCACCTCCGGATACACCAGTGACGCAAACAAACTTGCCCAGCGGAAACTCGGCCGTCACGTTCTTCAGGTTGTTCCCGGTTGCTTTGACAACAGTAACTTTCTTTTTGTTGCCCTTCCGCCTTTCCACAGGAACCGAGATTTCACGAGTCCCTGCCAGGTATTGACCGGTCATTGAAGCCACATCCGCCGCAATCTGATCCGGTGTTCCTTTGCTGACGACTTGTCCACCGTGCACTCCGGCCCCCGGCCCGATGTCAAAGACGTAGTCCGCTTCGCGGATCGCCTCTTCGTCATGCTCAACCACGATTACAGTATTTCCCTGATCACGCAGGTTCTTAAGAGTACCAAGAAGGCGGTCATTATCTCTCTGATGCAGTCCGATTGACGGTTCGTCGAGGACATACAAAACCCCCGTCAGACCCGACCCGATTTGGCTGGCCAAGCGAATGCGCTGGCTTTCACCGCCAGACAACGTACCACTTGAGCGGGACAACGTAAGGTATTCCAAACCAACGTTATTCAAGAATCCCAGCCGTTCACGTATTTCCTTGAGAATGGCACGGGCGATTTCGTTTTTTTGAACGCTCAGATGGTTCGGCGCATCCTCGATCCAGGCCAGAGCCTCTCTGATCGACATCTGAACCACCTGCCCGACATGCATCCCTGCAATCTTGACTGCCAACGCCTCAGGACGCAGGCGATAGCCTCCACAGGCGCCGCAGGGCCGGTTGTTCTGGTATCGCTCAAACTCTTCCCGAATCCAGGCGCTGTCAGTTTCGCGATAGCGGCGCTCCATATTCGGGATCACACCTTCAAAGCTGCGGGTCACCTGATAAACGCGCCCGCCTTCGTCATAGCGGAACTGGATTTCCTCATCGCCCGAGCCACGCAGGAAAACTTGCTGAACCTTTGCCGGAAGATCTTTCCATGGCGTGTTCTTGTCGAACTCATAATGCCGGGCGATTGCTTCGATAGTCTGCAGAAAATACGGCGACTTCCCCTTACGCCAAGGCGCCAACGCCCCGTCGTACAGTTTCAAGGTTTGATCCGGCACAACAAGGCGCTCGTCAAAGAACAACTCGACGCCCAGACCGTCACAATCCGGGCAGGCCCCAAACGGAGCATTGAACGAAAACAAACGGGGTTCGATTTCAGGAATCGTAAAGCCGCTGACTGGGCAGGCAAAGTTCTCGCTGAACGTAATACGCTCCGGATCGCCTTCGCGCGGGGCAGTCTCCAGAACGGCAATACCGTCCGCCAAATCCAGCGCAGTACGCAAACTGTCAGCTAGCCGGGTTTCCATTCCCTCGCGAACGACAAGGCGATCGACGACGACATCAATGTCATGGCGAAACTTCTTGTCCAGCGTGGGCGGTTCGTCCAACTCATAGAACTCACCGTCAACTTTAACGCGTTGAAAGCCCTGTTTGCGCAGTTCGAGGAATTCCTTTTTGTATTCCCCTTTGCGATCGCGGACGATCGGAGCGAGAAGATATCCGCGAGTCCCCTCTTCCATCGTCATGATGCGGTCGACCATGTCCTGAACCTGTTGGGCCTCAATCGGCTGCCCAGTGGCCGGGCTGTAAGGCGTACCGGAGCGAGCGAACAGCAGGCGCATATAGTCATAGATCTCGGTGACCGTTCCGACCGTAGAACGCGGGTTTTTGGACGTAGTTTTCTGTTCAATCGAAATGGCAGGCGACAGGCCGCTGATGTGATCCACATCCGGCTTCTCCATCATGTCCAGAAACTGACGGGCGTAGGCCGAAAGGCTTTCGACGTAACGACGCTGGCCCTCGGCATAAATCGTGTCAAAAGCCAAAGAAGACTTGCCAGATCCTGACAGCCCGGTGATCACCACAAGCTGATCGCGCGGGATGTCCACGTCGATACCTTTGAGGTTATGTTCGCGCGCGCCGCGCACTTCGATATTCTTCAGCTCAGCCATTTTTGGCCCCCAACACACAAGTGTCTTAGAAATAGGTGAACGACGCTGGAACTCCAACAGAAAAATCAGAACAAAGCAAGAACTGTCATCTATTCGCCTATCCGACAAAGCAGCATCGCAACTGACACGCCGAAGCGTGCAACAAGTTACGATTTCAACGCTGACTTTTGGGAAAATGGCGCGGTTGACGGGGCTCGAACCCGCGACCCCCGGCGTGACAGGCCGGTACTCTAACCAACTGAGCTACAACCGCGCATCTATTTTCGTGATCCATTTACCCGGATCCAGGCTGACAGCAGTGGCGCGGTTGACGGGGCTCGAACCCGCGACCCCCGGCGTGACAGGCCGGTACTCTAACCAACTGAGCTACAACCGCCCGCTGTCTGTTCATCGCTGAACGTTTGGGTGTATTATGGCTACGCCCCGACATCGTCAAGCGGCGTTTTGAAGTTTTTTCGAAGAACCTGTTTTTTTCCGATTTGCGCGCCTGCTCGCAGGACCAGAAAACCCGTCTTTCAAAGGTCGGCAGTAATTCACCATCGGCCATCTTGCCAACCGATCCGAGTCCCTGTAACTGCACCGCCTACGGGTGATTAGCTCAGTGGTAGAGCGCTTCGTTCACATCGAAGATGTCAGGAGTTCAAATCTCTTATCACCCACCATTCCCTTTTCTGAGAATCAACGTCCTTCAAGGTATTGAAACTACGAAACTTGCCAGCCTGCGTTTCGGCTGCGTATCGTCCCTGCATCTGCCGTGTAGTTGATCGGCGCCGCAGCACAGGATTTCGCATGGCCAAGTTGAAACGGGATATCGGCCTTGTCGGCCTGACTTTTATTTCGGTTGGCGGAATCATCGGATCGGGCTGGTTGTTCGGCCCCTTGCTTGCAGTGCAACACGCAGGGCCTGCCGCGATCCTGTCTTGGATCATTGGTGCAGTCGCCATGTTTGTTCTTGCCATAACCTTCGCCGAAATCTCGGCCATGCTTCCCATTCCCGGAGGGATCGCCCGTGTCCCACAGTTTTCGCACGGCAACATCGTTTCGATGGCAATGGGTTGGACGGCTTGGATTGGGTACAACACCACCGCCCCGATTGAGGTCGAAGCTATGCTGAAATACCTCGCACCCTATGCCCCCTGGCTGCACGCTGCCGAAACGGGCGATTTGACCGGTGCCGGTATCACCGTGGCGCTGTTTTTCATGCTGCTGTTCGTGGTCATTAACGCGTTGGGGGTGAAGTTTTTCACGCAGGTCAACGCAACGCTGACATGGGCAAAAATTGCTATCCCCATCGTGCTGTCGGTATTGCTGATCGCAAGCCGATTTGAAACTGGGAACTTCACCCAACCGGGTGGTTTTGCGCCTTATGGTCTACAGGGGATCATGGCAGCTGTTTCCACCGGGGGCGTTATCTTTTCCTTTATCGGTTTTCGCCATGTGGTCGATATGGCCGGCGAGGTTCGAAATCCCAAAGTAGCGATCCCAGCTGCCTTGGTGCTTTCCATCATTCTGTGTGCCGCCATCTATGTCGGTTTGCAGATCGCGTTCATTGGCGCGCTTGATCCGGCAATGCTGAAGAACGGTTGGGCGAACCTAAACTTCGGCGGTCAGGGGCCATTGGACGGAGTCATCCTATCAGTCGGAATCGTCTGGTTTCTAAGCTTTTTGAACATCGGCTCGGTCATCGGACCTTTCGGTAATGGTTTGGTTTCTACCGGCTCAAACGCACGGATCGCGCTGGCTTTGTCACAGAACGGGTTCCTGCCAAAACGTCTGCAAATGTTGTCCGCGTTCGGGGTGCCTTTGTGGGCATTGGCCCTGAACTTTCTGATCGGAGTGTTATTCCTTCTTACGGTTCCGTTTACCACAGTTATCGCCCTGAATGGTGCCGCCATCGTTGTATCGTTTGCCGTCGGACCAATCGCCGTAGTTTGCCTGCGCCGACTGATGCCGGACCACCCGCGTTCAATTCGCATCCCCTTTGTTAAAGTGGTGGCTGTCACGGCCTTCGCGGTCGCAACCCTCATCGTCTATTGGAGCGGATGGGACACCGTTTGGCGGCTTGGCATCGCGTTGGTCATCGGGTTCGTTCTGCTTCTTGCACGATTCCACAATCGACTGGACGAAATGGATGTAACTGAAGCCTTGTGGCTGGTTCCCTACTTCGTCGGGATCGGCCTGATCTCTTTTCTGGGACAGTTCGGCGAAGGTGCGCTAAAGCAAATTCCCTTTGGCTGGGACATCCTGCTGTGCGTGCTGTTTTCGACCGCCATCTTCGGCCTTGCGGTCCGATCCTCCCTGTCGGCCAAAAAATTTCGAATCTACATTGCAGAGGAAGAGGTTCTGGACCCGAAGAAACCCGTCATCGGATTCTGAACAGAAAAAAGGCGGGGAAGACCCCGCCTTTTCCTTGTTTATTTCTTAGTGTGTCGTCGCCGACGGGCTCGAGCTTTCCGTAGCCTTCGCAGCGGCTGCGGCAGCCTCTTCGGCGGCCTCATCCCATTCGATGGCTTCGGGTTCGCGCACCAGTGCCTCTTTAAGAACCTCGGACACGTGCTTGACCGGAATGATCTTCAGGCCTTCTTTCACGTTGTCCGGGATCTCGGCGAGATCCTTTTCGTTCTCTTCCGGAATCAGAACCGTCTTAATGCCACCGCGCAGCGCCGCCAGCAGTTTCTCTTTCAAACCGCCTATTGGCATCGCGTTACCACGCAACGAAACCTCACCGGTCATGGCGATATCCTTGCGTACCGGAATGCCAGTCAGGACCGACACGATCGACGTTACCATAGCCAGACCGGCCGATGGCCCATCTTTCGGTGTCGCGCCGTCCGGCACGTGGACGTGGATATCCAGCGAGTCAAACTTAGGCGGCTTCACCCCGATCTGAGGCGAGATTGACCGCACATAGGACGACGCCGCATCGATGGATTCCTTCATCACATCGCCCAGCTTACCGGTGGTTTTCATCCGACCCTTGCCCGGCAGTTTCAGCGCCTCGATATGCAGCAGGTCACCACCAACGGAGGTCCACGCCAGACCGGTAACAACACCGACCTGATCGTCCTGCTCAGCGAGCCCATAACGGAACTTCGGCACACCAAGGAAATCATCCAGATTGTCGGGCGTCACAGTGACCTCTTCCGCCTCTTTCTTGATGATCTTGGTCAGCGATTTCCGCGCAACCTTAGCGATTTCACGTTCGAGGTTTCGCACCCCCGCTTCACGGGTATACGTGCGGATGATCTTCTGCAGCGCCTCATCGGTCAGTTCAAACTCCTTGGCCTTAAGACCGTGGTTTTTGACCTGCTTGTCGATCAGGTGTTGCTTGGCGATCTCGCTCTTTTCCTCTTCGGTGTAACCGGCCAGCGGGATGATCTCCATCCGGTCCAGCAAAGGCCCAGGCATGTTGTAGCTGTTCGACGTGGTCAGGAACATCACGTTGGACAGGTCATATTCGACCTCAAGGTAGTGATCCATGAACGTGCTGTTCTGTTCCGGATCCAACACCTCAAGCATTGCCGAAGCCGGATCACCACGGAAGTCCTGCCCCATCTTGTCGATTTCGTCGAGCAGGATGAGCGGGTTCGTGGTTTTCGCCTTCTTCAGCGCCTGAATGATCTTACCTGGCATCGAGCCGATATAGGTCCGACGGTGACCGCGGATCTCGGATTCATCGCGTACACCACCCAGCGAGATGCGAATGAACTCGCGCCCCGTGGCTTTGGCAACGGACTTACCCAGCGAGGTCTTACCCACACCCGGAGGGCCGACAAGGCACAGGATCGGGCCTTTCAGCTTCTTCGAACGCTGCTGAACCGCCAGATATTCAACGATCCGCTCTTTGACCTTCTCAAGCCCATAGTGATCGTCATCTAGAATGGTTTGCGCGCGCGCCAGATCTTTCTTAACGCGAGATTTGGTGCCCCACGGCAAGGCCAAAATCCAGTCCAGATAGTTGCGCACGACAGTGGCTTCAGCCGACATCGGGCTCATATTGCGCAGCTTCTTCAGCTCGCCTTCGGCCTTTTCGCGCGCCTCTTTCGACAGCTTGGTCTCTTCGATCTTGGCTTCCAGCTCGGCGACCTCGTTGCTGCCGTCCTCGCCATCGCCAAGCTCCTTCTGAATGGCCTTCATTTGCTCATTCAGATAGTACTCTCGCTGCGTTTTCTCCATCTGGGTTTTGACACGGGTCTTGATCTTTTTCTCGACCTGCAAAACAGACATTTCGCCCTGCATCAGGCCATAGACCTTTTCCAGACGCTCGCTGACGCTGAGGGTTTCCAGTAGTTCCTGCTTCTGCTCGACCTCAATACCCAAGTGACCCGACACGAGGTCGGCCAGCTTGGCGGGTTCGGCAGTCTCGCCCACTGCAGTGAGTGCTTCTTCGGGGATGTTCTTGCGCACTTTCGCATAGCGCTCGAATTCGTCTGCAACCGTGCGCTGCAGCGCTTCGGTCGTCGTCACATCACCTGGAATCTCGGTCAGATATTCGGCGCGGGCCTCAAAGAACTCTTCGTTTTCAAGGAATTCCGTGATTTTCACACGAGCCTGGCCTTCGACCAGCACCTTCACGGTGCCGTCCGGTAATTTCAGCAACTGCAATACATTGGCCAGCACGCCCGACCGATAGATGCCGTCCTCGGTGGGGTCATCGTCACTTGGGTCGATCTGGCTGGACAACAGAATCTGCTTGTCGTCCTGCATCACTTCTTCCAGCGCGCGGACGGATTTTTCACGACCGACGAACAGCGGCACGATCATATGTGGGAAAACCACGATATCGCGCAACGGCAGCACTGGGTATGAGGAGTTCAGGGGCTCTTGCATGCTCTATCCTTATCATTGGCAAGACGGCTCTGGTCCCTCATCGAGGCAACGCCTGGCCGTCTCCTGTCTTGGACGATTAAGGTGGGGCAGTTAGTGCCCTATTTCAACCTTACCGTCATCTCTCGAAGTGAGAATGACCTGAGGTGTTCGGGACTGCAAGGCACCTAACGGACTATTCGGCGATTTTCATCATCATTGCGCCGATTGCCTATCAAACGGGCTCGATATCGCCTTGTTGGCGCTGCGCATGGAACTCTGCTCGCCAGGCCTCAAAAGTGCCGGCTTCAATCGCATCGCGCATGCCCTGCATAATCTCTTGGAAATAATGCAAGTTGTGCCAGGTCAGCAACATGCCCGAGATCATTTCGTTCGAGCGAAAAACGTGATGTAGGTAAGCACGCGAATAATTCGAGCATGCCGGGCACGTGCAGTTTTCGTCCAGCGGACGCGGGTCATCAGCGTGGCGGGCGTTTTTGATGTTCACAACACCGTAACGTGTAAAAACTTGCCCGGTACGCCCCGAACGGGAAGGCAGAACGCAATCCATCATGTCGATTCCGCGCGCGACCGCACCAACGATATCATCAGGCTTACCGACGCCCATCAGATAGCGCGGTTTGTCGACAGGCAACATGTCCGGCGCAAAGTCCAGCACGTCAAACATCGCTTCTTGCCCTTCGCCCACGGCAAGACCGCCGACGGCGTAACCCTCGAAACCGATCTCTTTCAGCGCCTCGGCTGATTCCTCGCGGAAATCCTTTTCCAGCCCACCCTGCTGAATACCAAACAGCGCATGGCCTGGGCGATCTCCGAAAGCATCGCGTGACCGCTGAGCCCACCGCATCGACAGGCGCATCGATTCCGCAATGCGATCCCGGTCCGCAGGCAATGCCGGGCATTCATCAAAGCACATGACAATGTCAGAGCCCAAAAGGCGCTGAATCTCCATCGACCGTTCAGGCGTCAACTCGTGACGCGAGCCATCGATATGCGATTTGAAGGTCACACCTTTGTCGGTCAGCTTCCGTAACCCAGCCAGCGACATGACCTGAAACCCGCCGGAATCCGTAAGGATCGGTCGTTCCCAGTTCATGAACTTGTGCAACCCACCCAAACGGTCGATCCGCTCGGCTGTCGGACGCAGCATCAAGTGATACGTGTTGCCCAGCAGAATATCCGCCCCTGTAGCGCGTACACTTTCCGGCATCATTGCTTTGACCGTTGCCGCAGTGCCGACCGGCATAAATGCAGGCGTACGCACTTCACCACGCGGAGTATTGATAACTCCGGTGCGGGCCTTTCCATCCGTGGCCTTCAGGTCGAAAGAAAAACGGTCTGTCATTTGAATGCCTCAGGATCGCTGAACCGGGCAGCAATTGCCCGATCTTCGCTACTAATGCAAGACGTCAGGGCAGTGACGCGACGCGGTCGGTGAAAAGGCTTACAACCCCCGCCCCGTCCACATCGCGGCATACGCGAACTGTTGGTCTATCCGTGTCTGGTCGGGTTGCTCCGATTTGCGTCCCTTCAACCACCACCCGAAGCCCGGTTTCGACCATCTCGAACATGGGTTCGTGCGTACAAGCTATCACGGCTGTGGAGTCGTGCAGGCCGCACCCCTCCAAACCACCAATATCCTTGTAGAATTTCAGGTAGAATTTCGCGATGTCACGAAGGAACCCACCCATATCAGCCGAACGTGCAGCCAGTGCCTCGAAATCTGCATTCGCGTACAGAGTTTTCAGCGTGACATCCAAGCCGACCAGAACCGTATCCGGCGGCGATGCGAACACCGCATCCGCGGCCAGTGCATCGTTATATATGTTGGCCTCGGCATGATCAGTGATGTTTCCGGGACAAAACACAGCACCGCCCATGATCACCAGCCGCTTAATGTTGCCCGCAAACTCAGGATCCAACTGCATGGCATCAGCGATATTGGTCAGTGGGCCAACGGCACAAACGACAAGCTCACCCTTGTGTTCCCGCGCCTGATCCACAAGAAATTCAGCCGCAGTCATAGTGTGATTTGATCCAACCTGGGGAATTTCGGTGATATCCCCAAACCCTTCGGGGCCGTGCACATGCTCGGACGGCGTATGCGAATCTGCCCCCCGCCGGTGCGGCGCGCCCTCTGCAACCGGGGCGTCGATCCCCAGTTTATGCAGCAGGAACCGCGCGTTGCGGCTGGACTGATGCACATGTGTGTTGCCAAAAACGGTGGTCAGGCCAACCAGGTCAATTTCTGGTGCAGCGGCGGCATAGGCAATGGCCATCGCATCGTCGATGCCCGGATCTGTATCAATTATCAGTTTCATCCCCGCCCGATAGCGCAATCACGACCGGATGCAAAGCAGCCACATTCAAAATTTTCCATGCCACATCTCGGGTTTCTGAGATTTGCATCCATCCCCGTTCCCGCCATACCAGAGTTGAAAATGGGCGAGTCAATCCCCAAGTGTATACCATAGTACACAATAAAAGAGGACAGATATGACCGAAGATCAGATAATCGGACTGCTAACATCGAACATCATTTACCTGCTCGCAGCAGTTCTGATCGTCGTTGTAATACTCAAGGGCATAAAAATTGTGCCGCAATCGGAAAAATATGTGGTTGAACGCTTTGGCCGCCTGCACTCGGTGCTTGGCCCCGGAATTAACTTTATCGTTCCTTTTCTGGATGTTGCACGTCACAAGATATCCATTCTTGAACGCCAGTTGCCAAATGCGACGCAAGACGCGATCACCAAAGACAACGTGCTGGTTCAGATCGATACATCGGTATTTTACCGCATTCTTGAACCTGAAAAGACTGTTTACCGGATCCGCGACGTCGATGGTGCAATCGCAACTACGGTTGCAGGTATCGTCCGTGCCGAAATCGGTAAGATGGATCTGGATGAGGTCCAGTCGAACCGCGCGCAACTGATTGAGCGCATTCAGGAAAGCGTAGAAACCGCCGTTGATGACTGGGGTATCGAAGTAACCCGGGCCGAGATTCTGGACGTGAACCTCGATCAGGCCACCCGCGACGCGATGTTGCAGCAGTTGAATGCCGAACGTGCCCGCCGTGCGCAGGTGACCGAGGCCGAAGGACAGAAACGCTCAGTCGAATTGCAGGCCGATGCAGAACTTTATGCGGCCGAGCAGACCGCAAAAGCCCGCCGTATTCAGGCCGAAGCTGAAGCATATGCAACCGGCGTTGTCGCCAAGGCCATTCAGGACAATGGTATCG
Organism: Ruegeria sp. BI12; assembly: GCF_056537985.1. Classification (NCBI taxonomy): domain Bacteria; kingdom Pseudomonadati; phylum Pseudomonadota; class Alphaproteobacteria; order Rhodobacterales; family Roseobacteraceae; genus Ruegeria; species Ruegeria sp. BI12. Next base: position 1,532,129 of record NZ_JBQFSL010000001.1, read on the forward strand.
AGGCTGCTCAGTATCAGGTTGCGTTGAAGCAGGTCGAAGCCCTGAACGCGCTGGGTAACGGTACCGGATCGCAAACCATTGTTGTCCCTGCCAACGCGCTTGAAGCCTTTGGCGATGCGTTTAAAATGCTGAAAGGAGGAAAGTAATGGCTGATCCCTTCTGGCTTACATGGTGGCTCTGGCTGGCCGGAGCGCTTGCTCTGGGCATACTTGAGATCGTCTTGCCGGGGTTCATCTTTCTTGGCTTTGCGATTGGAGCAGCTGTCACGGGGCTTTTGCTTGTGCTTCCGGGCTTTGCCCCAGGCCTACCGGTACTACTATTGATCTTTGCAGCACTATCGCTGGTGTCCTGGCTGATCCTGCGTCGCATGTTTGCCCTGCCCCACGGTCAGGTCAAAACCTTCCGCCACGATATCAACGAGTGATCCAAATCGACGCAGCGTCCCGGGGCCCCACGGCACCACTGGACGCTGCCACAGGCTTTCCCTATATAATTTATCAGGTAACAGCCCCGAGGCATGAATGACGCATCCAAGTGAACAGTTCGAAGGTACGCCGTTGATTGCGCCTTCGACCATCGATCATCCACTCTACGAATCTGTGGTCGAGGCTTGCAGAACCGTCTTCGACCCTGAGATTCCGGTAAATATCTACGATCTGGGTCTGATCTATACGATCGACATCACCAAGGAAAACGCTGTGAAGGTCATCATGACCCTGACTGCGCCTGGATGCCCGGTCGCCGGCGAGATGCCGGGGTGGATTGTCGAGGCGATCGAACCGGTCGCGGGCGTCAAGGAAGTTGACGTAGAACTGATATGGGAGCCCCCGTGGGGCATGGAAATGATGTCGGACGAAGCACGTCTTGAACTGGGCTTCATGTAGCCTCAGGTTTTCACCCTAAAGACATGCAAACAATATGTAATCAAGCAACAGGGCCGCTTTTTCGACAAAGCGGCCCTATTTGTATTTTTGGCAGAACCACGCAGCTTATTTTACGCCGCACGTCGCTTTGATTTCTTCCGCCCGCTCATCCAGTTTCTTGACATAGTCGCCGGAGAGCATCGTCAGTCTTTTCTGCTCAGTTCCAGTGGCCAGACCCAGCAAGGCGCCCGCAGGTGTGATTGCAATGACACTTTCTACCTGCTGATCTTCCGCATGTTTCTTTTCAGCTGCGATGGCCCGAAGATCACCCTCGGCTGTGGAGCAATTCACTGGGTGCACCTTGCCGTCTGTTTCGGCAGACACGAAATTCGCGGATAAGAAAAAGGCGCTAGCGACCTGCAGTAGAAGAGTTTTTCCGAATTTAATGCTAAAACCTGCCATGATTATTTGCCCTTTATCAATAAAGCCTGATACTGCGGTCAGGCTAAGGTGAACGTTGATTAAGATGCAAGTTTACTTTGAGCGGCCACCCGTGGGACAAGCATTTTGACGGTAAAAATTAGGTCAGCAGGTTTGCTATGTCTTGAGCCTGACGCGTCTCGGCCCTAAATTGGGGATAATGTAGCGCAACGGAGACCACCATGTTTGGCATTCCCGGCAAACAGGCCGTGACAATGACGCCCAAAGCCGCCGAGCAAATCGCACGCCTGATGGCGTCCGGCGGTCATGCTGGCTTGCGTATTGGCATCAAGAAGGGCGGTTGCGCGGGCATGGAATACACCATGGACTACGTGGATGAGGCCGAACCCAACGACGAGGTGGTCGAGCAGGACGACGCCCGCATCATGATCGCGCCCATGGCGCAGATGTTCCTGTTCGGAACTGAAATCGACTATGAAGTTTCGCTACTCGAATCCGGGTTCAAGTTCCGCAACCCGAATGTCGTGGACGCTTGTGGATGCGGTGAATCCATCAAATTCGACGACGCGCTGTCTTCACAAAACTAACTCGCCTTCAAATGCACATAGGTTTCGTTGTAACGCCGTGTGAGATGGTCACCGGCGCTGATTGTCTCGCCTGATTTCGGCGGAGCGACGTTAGTATCGTAGGACGGATTAAAGAAGAGTGGGACCGAAACACGTTCCTGCGTACCGCCCACAACGCGGTGTTCGGTGGCTTTTACTTTTCCGGCGGTCCAGAATTCCAGCATCTCGCCAAAGTTGATGATGAACGTACCCGGTGCGGCCGAGACTGGTTGCCAACTGCCATCCGGCATCCGGACCTCAAGTCCTGAAACTCCGTCGGTCGCCAGCAATGTCAGGCAGCCATAGTCAGTGTGCGCCCCAATGCCAAAATCCCGATCACCGGCCCATGCCGGGCGTTCTGGATAGAAGTTTCCGCGCAAAAGGGCCATTGGTGTGTCGAAGGCACGATCAAAGCTGGTTTCATCCCGGCCTAAAGCGACGGCAATTGACCTGAGAACGCGCATCGCAACCGAGCAAGCGTCGCTGTAATATGTTTGGATTACACCTTGAAATTCCTGGGGCTTTTCCGGCCACAGGTTCGGTGCATACACGCTCAGCCCATTGTCAGCATATGCGTTTCCGGCTGGCAGCTCATAGCCGCAATCGAACACTTCCTTGAAATCGGGATTGGCCATTGGGTCCACCTGTTCGGATCGCGGCGCGCCCCACCCTCGGTTCGAACCCGTCATTGCCATATCAACGGTCTTTTTGTGATGGTCAGGCAAATGGAAGAATTCACGATAGGTTTCGATTACGTTCCGTACCTGATCGGCATCAAGCCCGGTGTTGGACACCGTCAAAAAGCCAACCTCACCCACGGCATGCAACAGTTTTGCTAGCTCTGAAGCCTCACGGTCGTCCAGTTTCTTCAGATTCAGATCGTCGATCATACCGCCCTCCAATGTGAAGCGGAACCTGCCGTTATGATCTGACCTTTGCAACCGGAATTGTCAGGCTCGGCCGGTGGTGCTATCCGATGACCAAACAACGATTTATTTGGGGGTATGCGTTATGCGACGCAAGTTGGCGGCTGGAAACTGGAAAATGAACGGAACTGCGGCTGATTTGCCCGAGCTTCAGGCGCTAGCCGGGTCGTTTCCTGACGCATCAGTGGATGTTCTGATTTGCCCACCCGCAACCTTGCTGCACCGCGCGGCAGAAACGGTAAAAGACACCGGAATTTCGGTCGGTGGACAGGACTGCCACGCGGCCGAATCCGGCGCGCATACAGGCGATGTCAGCGCCCAGATGCTAATGGATACAGGGGCAAGCGCCGTCATTCTTGGCCATTCCGAACGGCGCGAGGATCATGGTGAGCAAAACGACGATGTTCGCGCCAAAGCCCGCGCTGCGATGGATACGGGCCTGAAAGCCATCATTTGTGTTGGCGAAAGCCTGGAGCAGCGCGAGGCCGCGAACACGCTGGACATAATCGGCGGACAGTTGTCCGGTTCGATCCCAGACCAGTCGACCGGCGAAAACCTGATCGTCGCCTATGAGCCAATCTGGGCTATTGGCACCGGCAAGGTCCCCACCCTGGACGAGATCGGAGAAGTGCACGACTTCATCCGCGCCCGGCTTGAGCGTCGATTTGGCGAAGGTGTCGGCCGCTCGGTCCGTTTGCTCTATGGTGGTTCGGTCAAACCGGGAAATGCAGCAGAAATCTTTGCTGTCTCCAACGTGGACGGGGCCTTGGTGGGCGGCGCAAGCCTGAAAGCCCAAGACTTTTCCGGCATTATCGACGCCCTGCAAAAGGCCTGAGGTCAGGCTAGTTTCATTGTCACCAGCCCCGTCACAATCAGGGCCGCCGCGATCAGGCGGGGCGCAGTCAGCGCCTCACCCAGAAACATTGCGCCGACCATGAACGCCCCTACAGCACCGATGCCAGTCCAGATCGTATAGGCCGTGCCCAAAGGCAAATCGCGCATCGCAAGAGCAAGCAATCCGAACGATCCGATCATCGACACACCCATCAGGGCCGTGGGCCATAAGCGCGTGAAACCGGCGGACTGCTTCATGGCAACGGCCCAGACAATTTCCAGCAGACCGGCGAACAACAAAAATATCCAGGGCATAGAGAAACCTCACATCGTTTCGGGTCGTCCCGAATGATCAACCAATGCGGCGAGGTCGTCCTCTTGTCCGTACATAAAGTCTCTTGATTGGCATTCAAGAGGATGCGTTGTGCTGGTCGCAAACTCGCAAAGGGTACGAGTCGAAAATTGCAGTATATGAAGAGTGCTTTGCCCCTTGATAACAGCGACTGTCACAAGGGCATGTGACGCCATCGCGCTGATGACAGGATCAAGCGGGTCACACTGGGAAGTAACGCGCAGCAAGAAGGCCGGGTCTGTCAAAGACCCGGCCTTTTTTGTCGCGGGCATGCCCGCTAGTTCGTCACGATTTCCGGACCCATAAAGGTATTGGGCAAGAAGGTCGAAATCCACGGAATATACGTCACCATGATCAGGAAGACGAACAGTACGGCCAGGAACGGCAGCGCCGCCTTCACAACACTCATCATTGGCATACCGGCCACGCCCGAGGTCACGAACAGGTTCAAACCAACCGGGGGCGTAATCATCCCGATTTCCATGTTCACCACCATGATGATGCCCAAATGGATTGGATCGATACCCAGCTCGATGGCGATCGGGAACACCAAAGGTGCCACGATAACCAGCAAGCCCGAGGGCTCCATGAACTGACCGCCGATCAAAAGGATCACGTTGACGACGATCAGGAAGGTGACCGGACCAAGACCCGCGGACAGCATGGCGCTTGCAATGTGCTGAGGCACCTGTTCATCCGTCAGCACATGCTTGAGGATCAGCGCGTTGGCGATGACGAACAGCAATGTCACCGTCAGCTTGCCTGCCTCGAACAGCGTGTGCTTGGTATCGGGGTGAAAGAACGCCGTGACCAGCGCATAGGGCTTTTTTAGCAGCGGAACGCTCTGGCCATCCCCAGCGGTGCTGAGCGGCCCCATGTCCTTGTAGACAAAGCTGGCGATAAAGAAGGCATATACGGCAGCCACTGCTGCAGCCTCGGTCGGCGTGAAGATACCACCATAGATACCGCCCAGAATAATCACGATCAGGAATAGGCCCCAACCGGCTTCGCGTGCGGAGGTAAAGATTTCTCCCCAACCCTTCCAGTCACCCTTCGGCAGGTTCTTAACCTTGGCCATGACGTAAATCGTGACCATCAGCATCAGGCCCGCCATCAGGCCCGGGATGACGCCCGCAAGGAACATCCTCCCGACCGAGACCTCAACGGCCGCAGCGTAAACAACCATCACGATGGACGGCGGGATCAGAATGCCCAGCGTACCCGCGTTACAGATCACACCAGCGGCGAATTCCTTGGAATAGCCAACCTGCCGCATACCGGCGATCACGATGGAACCGATGGCGACAACCGTGGCCGGAGAAGAGCCCGAAAGCGCAGCGAACAACATACAGGCAAAGACACCCGCAATTGCTAGGCCACCCGGCAAATGGCCAACGCAGGCAATCGAGAAACGGATAATCCGTCGCGCCACGCCGCCCGTTGTCATAAAGGATGAGGCGAGGATGAAGAACGGAATGGCCAACAGGGTAAAGTGCCCTTCAAAAGCTTCAAAAAGCGTACCTGCCACAGAAGCCAGCGAGCTGTCGGAGTAGATCAACAGGAACAGGGTCGAGCTGAGGCCCAAGGCCACCGCAATCGGCACACCGATCAGCAGCAGGCCAATAACCATTGAGAAAAGAAGTACGACGTCCATCAGTCATGCTCTCCTTGCTGAGCGCGGACTTCTTCGATCTCGTCCTCGACTTCGTGGCTGGCGACAAGACGGTCGGTCTCACCACGCCAGATTTGTACTGCGACCTGCGCAAAGCGGATCACCAGAAGCAGCATCGACACCGGCAGCACCAGATACGGCACCACCTTGGGCAGTTTTTCATACCCCTCGCCATAGTTGATCAGGTCCTCAAGAAAGCGCAGCGGTGCGACCATGGGAATATCGTCAACTTCGTAAAAGCTCTGGCTGCGTGCATCGAAATTGAAACCGGTCGGGAACCAGCGGCCCGAGGTGGGCGGCAGGTCGGCAAACACGGCCCAATAGTCATACGACCCTTTCAACAGCAGCAGCGAAAATGCCAGACAACACGCCACCGAGATCAGTGCCAAAATGCGGCGCGGCGCCGGGGCCAGCATGTTCAGGATTGCATCCACACCCAAGTGAGCGTGCTTTTTGACCGCGTATGACGCGCCCAGCAACACCAGCCACCCAAAGGCAAAAACCGTTAGTTCAAGTGCCCACAGGATGTTGGAATTGAATACAAACCGCGCGATTACATTGGCGAAGGTCACGACTGTCATCAGGCCCAAGAGCGATGCAATCAGAGTCTCTTCGATATGGTCGACCAGCCCGCCTTGGCCGGGTTTCGAACCAGACATTTATCTGTCCCCACATTATTAGTGATGAGAGTTTGGTGTGGCGGGCCAGATCTCGGCCCGCCCGGCCTGCGCGTCAGCAACTCCCCAGTCTTTGGACACGCGGCCTGAACCGGGATCAGAACCCGGCGTTGATGGCCTGAGCGGCGTCGATCTTGTCCTGACCTACGTCGTCTGCGAACTTGTCCCAAACGGGTTTCATCGCGTCGACCCACGCCTGACGCTGTTCAGGGTTCAGATCGCGGATGATACCGCCTGCATCGGTGATCGACGCTTTGGCCGCTTCATTCACAGCAAAGGCTTCCTTGTTCCGGGTCTCGGTCACCTCACCCAGGATGGTCAGAAACTGATCGCGAACTTCCGGGTCAAGGCTGTCCAGCCAGTCAACCGACGTCACAACCAGGTAATCAATGATACCGTGGTTGGTCTCGGTGATGCCGTCCTGCACTTCGAAGAACTTCTTACCGTAGATGTTCGACCAGGTGTTTTCCTGCCCGTCAACAACGCCCTGCTGTAGCGCGCCATAAACTTCCGAGAACGCCATTTTCTGCGGGCTACCGCCGATGGCTTCCATTTGGGCAACCAGAACGTCCGAAGACTGAACACGGAACTTCAGACCTTCGGCATCCGACGGGGACTCCAGCGGCTTGTTGGCCGACATCTGCTTCATACCATTGTGCCAGAAAGCCAGGCCCTGCAGGCCGCGGCGCTGCATGCTGTCTTTCATCGCCTGACCATCCGCTGAGGCCTGGAAGGCGTCCACGGCGTCGATGTTCTTGAACATGAACGGCAGGTCAAACAGGCGGAACTGCTTGGTAAACTTCTCGAACTTCGACAGCGATGGCGCAGCGAGTTGGACGTCGCCTTGCAGCATCGCCTCAAGAACCTTGTCATCATTATAGAGCGTGGAGTTCGGATAGACCTCCATGCACATTACGCCATTCATCTCGTCGTTCACGCGCTGTTCCAGCAGCGATGCCGCGATACCCTTGGGGTGTTTGTCAGTGTTCGTGACATGCGCAAACTTGACTACGATCTCGCCGTCGTCACAGGCGGCCATTGCAGCCGAGGCCGAAACGCTAAGCGCGAGTGCGGTGGCAGCAGTTGTAAGGAATTTCATCTGTCTTTTCCTCCCAGACTTCCATGAAACCTTCCGTCGACGCCGGATCGACGTCGCATGACGCGCAGTGAAGCGAATCAATGCCGACCGCTCAACTTTTTGTTCGAAATTCGAGAATTAGCATTATTATTATTCTATTTCTGATACTTAACAGGATCTTCTTCACTATCATCAGCCAGCGATGCATCTTTCTGTGCGGAATTCCGCACAGCCATATCCCCGGATGTGCGGATTTCCGCACGCGCCCCGAATCGGGTCGAACGACTCACCTGATGATTCTTGAACGAACACCCGCCGCCTCTGGATGCATGCTTATGGCCCAATGCCTTCAAATAGCTGATATTGCGACCAAAGGCGGCGGGTGCCCCTGTTAGCGCCGATAATCTTCGGGGCGAATCTGATAGCGCGCCAATTTGTCGTAAAAAGTCTTACGCGGCAGCTTCAATGCCTTTGCTGCATCTGACGCTTTCCCATTGTGCCGACCCAGTGCCGCAATCAGCAACGAACGTTCGACGCGCGCCATTTGCTCGCTCAGTCCCAGATCAGCCGCCTGTGCAACCTCCTCAGGCATCCCCAACACGAAGCGCATCGCCGCCGACATCAGCGATCTGGCATTGCCCGGCCAATCGCTGGCCATCAATGATGCCAGTCGCTCTGAGGTGATCTCGGGCTCGGCAATACCCGCCTGTTCTGCCGCTTGCGCGACATAATGGCGAAAGATCACTGGGATATCTTCGGGCCGTTCCGCTAGTGACGGGATCCGCACACGCATGACGTCCAGACGATAGAACAGGTCGGCATTGAATTTGCCCTGATCTGACAGCACGGCCAGATCGGCGGTCGTCCCTGCAACAATACGTGCGCCCGTACCCTGTTCTACCAACTCAAGTGCGGCGTATTGCGTCGCACTTGGCATGGCCGAAATCTCATCCAGAAACAAAGACCCACCGGCCGCATCTTCACACACTCGCGCCAGTCCCTCGGGCGTCATCCCCGAGGCCGGGCGCTTGACGAATGGACCCTGCCCGACCGGCGACATCAAATGCACGACCTCGGCAACTTTCGAAATCCCGCTTCCAGGCGGCCCGGTTACAAGAACCTCAGCCCCGGTGGGTGCGACGGATCGGACCCGTTCACGCAGCGCCTCGGCCTGTGCAGACAGACCGAACAACAACCGCGCGGCCGGGTCTCCGCGCTCAAGCTCTGATTTCAGGGCACGTTGTTCGATCACCTGGGCGCGCGCGTCCAGTGCGCGCTCTAAAACAGACAGCAGGTCTGCTGCCGCACATGGCTTTTCCAGAAAGCCGAACGCGCCCTGTCCCATTGCCTGTACCGCCATCGGGATGTCACCCTCTCCGGTCAAAAGAACAACCGGCAGGTCGGGATCAACCTCGCGCGCGTAGTTCAGCAGGTGAAACCCGTCCCGGCCCGGCATTCGGATATCTGAGACGATCACGCCGGGAAAATCCGCGCGAATATGGTCTTTTGCTGCAACAAAGGACCCCGCAGTGACGGGATCGTAGTCCGCCAGCTCAAGCGTTTGCGCCAAGGCCTCGCGAACGGCGGCATCATCATCAACCAGTAAAACTTTCCGCGTCATGCGACCTCGTGTTCCGTGAAAGGCTCAAGCTCGACCGTGAACAGCGCCCCGGTATCCAGATTTGCACCCCGGATATTACCCCCAAAGCTTTGCACCAAACCATACGAGATCGAAAGCCCAAGCCCCATCCCCTCAGAGGATCCGACGGCCTTGGTCGTGTAGAACGGCTCGAACAGCTTTTCCGAGTTTTCGATACCAGGACCGATATCGCGGACGGTAACGGCCAGCTTGTTGCCATGTTCGATCCTGATGCGAATAAGGCGATCGACCTGCCCGCCCATCGCGTCAGCAGCATTGTTGATCAAGTTCACGAACACCTGAACCAACCGTACTTCGCCGCCCCACGCGTAAACCGGGCTGTTGGGCGGTGCCCAATCCATACGGACATCTTCGGTCCGCAACCGAGCCTCGGTCAGTTCCACCGCCGTATCTATCACCTGAACCAGATTGACCTTACCCATCGGTTCGCTTTCGTTGCGAGCAAAAGCGCGGAGGTTCTTGATAATGCGTGCCATCCGGGCTGCCATGGCAGAGATACGGGTCAGGTTCTCTGAGGCTTTCTCATTCCGGCCGCGAGACAGAAATGCGGCGCCATTGTCGGCGAATTGCTGGATCGCCATCAGGGGCTGATTCAATTCGTGACTGATGCCCGCCGACATCTGGCCCAACGCGCTGAGTTTGCCCGCCTGAATCAGCTCTTCCTGAGCGTGCTTCAGCGCGGTTTCGGCATCCTCGCGTTCACGCACCTCGCGGCGCAGAGCGGTGTTCGCAGCCGTCAAAGCATGAGTCCGTTGCGCGACCCGGCTTTCCAATACAGCGTTGGCCTCGGCCAATGTGCGACGGCGTTCGGTCGCCAAATACAATAGTGCGCCGAAGGCCAAACAGATTGCGGCAACGGTTGCTGCCTGCAAACTCGCCAGGCGCTGCGCGGGTGCCACATCGACCAGAACCTCAGCTGTCATATCAATAACAGGCAGGTCCAACATCAGGTGCAACGCACGGCTGGGCAGGTATCGCCCCCAATTCAACTGCCATACCTCATGCGGACCGACCTGAACCGAGGCGAAATCGACCGCCCCGCCATCCGGAGGTGTCAGGCCCACTTGTCCCTCATCCCGGTGCCAAAACAGCAAATCTGATCGGTTCGAGATAAAGACGACGCCGTCACCGTCAATGAAAAACACCGCCTCGGTACTACCACGCCAGGTCTGTTCAACATCCTGCACATCGGCCACAACGATCAGTACGCCCTCGACCTGACCGACAGGACCAAAGGCAGGGGCGGCGTAAGAATATGTGCGATCTCCGCTGCCTTCCACAACACCATGCGCGCTGCCCATCGCACCCTGCATTGCACGCTGGAATGCAGGATGATCGGCCATGTCTTGGCGATCCACCGGCTGTGCCGAGGCCAGAACCCGCCCGTTTTGGTCCAGATACATCATGTTGACGGCCGAGGTCTTGTCAGCCACGTCCAGCAATATCTCGCGCGCGGTCTGTTGCTGCGCCGGCGTTTCAAGGGACCGCAGGACGGGATGCGTGGCCATCAACACCGCCAGTTCCTGATAGACCTGCATCTGAGTGCTCAGACGGTCTGCAGCCAGTTCAAGGTCGGCCTCGGCCTTTTCGCTAAGCTGCGACAGCGCCTGACGGTAGCCATAAGACCAGACGCCGACGGCCAATAGGCCGACAGCAAACAAAAATCCCAGAATGACCCAAACGCGTTGCATGACATAGGGTCTTGCATTCAGCGCGCTGCATGGCAAGTCTGCGCCGCATGAAGACGGTATTTCAATCCCCGGTCGATCCGGATTTCGTACAAAAACCCTACCCGTTCTATGATCAGGCGCGCGCGAGCGGTGACCTCGTCTTTTGGGACGATTATGGGAAGGTCGCAGCGGTGTCACATCGTGCAGTATCGGCCCTTCTGAAAGACCGCCGCTTTGGGCGTGAGGTGCCAGAAGAATTGCAAACACCTGGACCAGCACATCTGGCACCGTGGCTGGCGGTCGAGGCACACTCGTTGCTCGAAGCAGAACCGCCGAGGCATACACGCTTGCGGGCGCTGGTGATGAGGGCATTCACGTCGCGGGCAATTGCGGCGCTGGAACCTTCGATCCGCGACCTAACTCATTCTTTGATTGACGCTTTTCCCGATGAACCCTTTGATCTTCTTTCCGCCTATTGCACGCAAGTTCCGGTCATAACAATCTGCCGACTGCTGGGCGTGCCCGAGGAAATGTCACCCAACTTGCTGCGCTGGTCCCATGATATGGTAGCAATGTATCAGGCCAGCCGTAGCCCTGAGACCGAAACTGCCGCTGCTACTTCTTCTCAGGAATTCACCGACTTTTTGATCGGCTACATCGAGCAACGCCGCAACGATCCACAAGACGACCTAATCACACGATTGATTGTGGCCGAGGAAGATGGCGAGAAACTATCGCTCGAAGAGTTGGTCGCCACCTGCATCCTGCTTTTGAATGCCGGGCACGAGGCGACCGTGCACTCGCTTGGAAATGGCGTGAAGACCGTTCTGCAACTGGGTGTCAGCCCTCAAGTCTTTTTGCCTGACAGCATCGATTGCACAGTCGAAGAGATTTTGCGCTATGATCCGCCGCTACATATGTTCACCCGCTATGCTTATGAAGACATAGATGTTTTCGGGCACAGCTTTGAACGCGGAGATGAGGTTGCGCTGCTATTGGGCGCGGCAAACCGGGACCCTGCGGTCTGGGCTGACCCGGACAGGTTTGATCCCAGCCGGGCCATTGTCACGAACACCAGTTTCGGTGCTGGTCTGCATTTTTGCGTTGGTGCTCCGCTGGCCCGCATGGAAATGCGAGTCGCGCTGTCCACGTTGTTTGAACGCTGTCCGAACCTGCGCCTGAGCGCCGATCCGGAGTATTCGAACACCTACCATTTCCACGGGCTGACCAGATTGATGGTGCAGACTTAGCTTTGGATCAATGCGTTCAAGGGCAGCATGGTCGTCGATTTGATTTCTTCCATAGACAGCAAAGCAGTCACATTGTGCACACGCACTTCTGAAATCAGCGCCTGATAGAATTCGTCATAGGCACGCGCGTTCTTGACCCGCACCTTAAGGATATAATCGATATCCCCGGCCAACCTGTGGGCTTCTTGCACTTCGGGCCTGTCGCGCAGGGCTTTGAGGAACTTGTGCTGCCAGTCAGCCTCGTGTTCTGAGGTACGGATCAAAACGAAAAACGTAGCCTCAAATCCCAGTGCTTCAGCGTCCAATAGTACGGTCTGCTGACCGATCACACCGGCCCCTTTCAGCTTGCGTATCCGATTCCAGACAGGGGTTTTGGAACTACCGACACGGGCGGCTATTTCGTCAAGCGATTGGCTTGCGTCCCGCTGCAGCTCGACCAGAATTTTCCGATCCGTATCGTCAATCCGCACCGACATTCCAAATTTCCTTTCGTTTCGAAACGAACGTTCCCAAGGCCAGCCCAGACGGAACGTTTGTCCTTATTTACCCGCCCATATGGCGTATCGGCGGGAATATTTCCTATATTGCAACTCAAGTCAAACCACACTCGGGACAAGAAATGCAGCTTACGCAATCATACGATGGCACAGGACATGTCGACTTTGTCGGCGCGGGTCCCGGCGATCCGGAATTGCTGACGCTCAAGGCGCTAAATGCCTTCGAGCGCGCGGACGTTGTACTTCATGACCGTCTGATCAGCGCTGAGGTTCTGGCACTGGCCGGCAAGACCGCCCAACTGGTCGATGTCGGCAAGGCAGGTTTCGGCCCGTCGTGGAAACAGGAAGACATTGACGCCCTGCTGGTCGATTACGCCCTGAAAGGTCAGCGCGTCGTTCGCCTGAAATCCGGCGACCCGACCGTGTTTGGACGCCTGGATGAAGAGATTGAGGCGGTCGAGGCTGCTGGCATATCTTGGCGGATCGTACCGGGCATCACTGCTGCGTCGGCGGCGGTTGCAGGGATTGGTCAAAGCCTGACACGGCGAGGCCGCAATTCTTCGGTCCGTTTTCTGACAGGCCACGACATGAAAGGGTTTGCGGATCACGACTGGACTGCCTTGGCACGCGCCGGTTCAGTGGCCGCGATTTACATGGGCAAAAAGTCCGCTCGTTTCATTCAGGGCCGCCTGATCATGCACGGTGCAGATCGCCAGACGCCGGTGACGTTGGTTGAAAACGCTACGCGCCCCGACCAGCGCATTCTGGAAACGACTCTGGACCAGTTGCCCACCGATTTGAACGCCGCCGAAATGGACGGCCCTACCCTGACATTTTATGGCCTCGCCCCACGCCAGGCGGCCGTGGCCCTGACCGAATTCAAGAAGGAGCACGCCTGATGGCCCGCGCTTTTACCCCCAAAGTAGTGACCGCCAACGACTTGTTGGAAGGTGACGTTATTTACCTGACTGAAGACGACCGGTGGTCTCGGGAGTTGTCCGAGGCCGAGCTGATCACCGATGAAGCGCATGCTCAGGTCCGCCTGCTGGATGCCACGCGTCAGGCCAGCAAAATCGTTGGTGCCTATCTTGCCGATGCCGTCGCCGGCGACAACGGCCCCGAGCCCACCCATTTCCGGGAAGACTTCCGCCGCACTGGTCCGTCCAACTATGCCCACGGCAAACAGGAAACTTCCCCGCAGCCCCGGGCCTGACCTCTGGCCCTTCTCTCTCCCCTTCTCAAGGCCCCACGGTTCGGGGCTGCAACTAAGGACAGCTAATCATGTATCGCTACTCCGAGTTCGACACAGCATTTTTGGCAGAACGTAACGCGCAGTTCCGCGCGCAGGTCGAGCGCCGCATTGACGGCTCGCTGACCGAGGATGAATTCAAACCCCTGCGCCTAATGAACGGCCTGTATCTGCAGTTGCACGCATATATGCTGCGGGTCGCTATCCCCTATGGCACACTGTCCAGCGCGCAGATGCGCCAACTGGCCTTGCTGGCCGAGAAGTGGGACAAGGGCTATGGCCATTTCACCACCCGCCAGAACATCCAGTATAACTGGCCCAAGCTGAATGACGTGCCCGATATGCTGGACGCTTTGGCCGAGGTCGGCATGCACGCCATCCAGACCTCGGGCAACACTATCCGCAACGTGACTGCGGACCATTTCGCTGGTGCCGCCGCGGATGAGATCACCGATCCTCGCCCCTATGCGGAATTGCTCCGCCAGTGGTCGACCGACCACCCGGAATTCCAGTTCATGCCGCGTAAGTTCAAGATCGCCATCACCGGTTCGGAAAATGACCGTGCCGTGATCAAGGCGCATGACATCGGCCTGCAACTGGTCGAGCGTGATGGCGTACTGGGGGCCCGCGTTATCGTGGGTGGTGGCCTGGGCCGTACCCCGATGATCGGTAAAGAACTGTCCGAATTCGTCTCCTTTGACGACCTGCTGGCTTATCTGGAAGCCACTGTTTCCGTGTGGAACCAGATCGGTCGCCGCGACAACAAGTACAAAGCTCGCATCAAGATCACCGTGCATGAGCATGGCATCGACGCGATCCGCGCCAAGGTTAACGAACGCTTCCTGAAAGTTCGCCCGCAGTTCAAGGGCGCAGACATGAATCTGTTGGAAGAGATCAAGGGCCACTTTGCCCCGCCAACCTTCCGTGAAGCCTCGGTTGCGTCGTTCGAAAGTGCCTACACCAACGATCCGGTCTTCCGCTCTTGGGTCGATACCAATATCGCGCCGCACAAGAACGCGGACCACGCGATCGTCACGATCTCGATCAAGAAGCACGGCCAGACGCCGGGCGATGCAACCGCCGAACAGATGCGTGTAATGGCTGATCTGGCCGAAGAGTTCGCCTATGACGAATTGCGTATCAGCCATGAGCAGAACGTAATCCTGCCGCATGTCCACAAATCAGACCTGCCCGCGATCCATGCGAAGCTGAAAGAGTACGAACTGGCCACCGCTAATATCGGGCTGATCAGCGATATCATCGCCTGCCCCGGCATGGACTACTGCGCGCTGGCGACAGCCCGTTCGATCCCGGTTGCCCAAGAGATTGCGACCCGTTTTGATGAGCTGAAGTTGGAGCATGACATCGGTCACCTGAAGATCAAAATCTCGGGCTGCATCAACGCATGTGGTCACCACCATGTCGGTCACATCGGCATCCTGGGTCTGGATCGCGCTGGCGTCGAGAACTACCAGATCACTCTGGGTGGTGATGCGACCGAAACAGCCGCCGTTGGCGACCGCACCGGTCCAGGCTTTGCCTATGATGAGATCGTGCCAGCCGTTGAGCGCATCGTGGACACTTATCTGGAACAGCGTGACAGCGCCGAAGAAACGTTCCTGGAAACCTATCGCCGTGTAGGCATGGCACCGTTTAAGGCGGCGCTTTACCCCGAGGCGCAGGCCAATGCCGCTTGACCTGATCCAGACGGAACTGGGTAAAGATCGCGCAGAGCTAACCGAACAGGTCGACGCGCTTAACGCCCGGTTCCGCCATCACAGCGCCCATGATGTCATGCACGGCGCGCTGGAAGAGATCGAAGAACTGGCCCTTGTGTCCAGTTTCGGTGCCGAGTCGGTCGTGTTGCTGCACATGGCGGCGGTAATCGACAAAATGACGCCGGTGCTATTCGTAGACACGCAGATGCTGTTCACCGAAACGCTGGAATATCAGCAAGAGGTCAGCGAACGTCTGGGGCTGAAAAACGTCCGCATCATCCGCGCCGAGGATGAAGATGTGGAACGCGAAGACCCCTATGGGGCGCTGCGCTTGGGTGACACCGATGCGTGCTGCAACCTGCGCAAGACTTTCCCGCTGCAAAAGGCACTGGCGGGGTATGGTGGCTGGATTTCCGGTCGCAAACGGTTCCAATCAGGCACACGCGCCGCACTTGACTTCTTTGAGGTCGAAGACGGCACCGGCCGGATCAAGGTCAACCCGCTGGCCCATTGGGCGCCCGAGGATGTGCGCGCCTATATGGACGAAAACAACCTGCCCCGGCATCCGTTGGTGGCTAAAGGTTACCCCTCGATCGGCTGTGCGCCCTGCACCTCGCCGGTCAAAGAAGGCGAAGACCCCCGCGCCGGACGCTGGCGCGATCAGAACAAAGAAGAATGCGGCATTCATTTTGTCGACGGCAAAATGGTGCGCGCTGGAGAGAAAACATGAACGTAATCGTAACGGATGAGGGGTTCGCCCCCGATGACTGGACTGATGGCTTTGTTACTCTGGAAGACGCAGCCAATGATGTCGTGGCGCTGGACGTGGCCTCGGACACTGACCCCGATGAGCTTGTCGACCGCCTGGGCAGCGCCCGGATGGTCCGTGTGGACTTCCCGTCTTCGGCGGATGGTCGCGGCTTTACCATCGCCCGCGTGTTGCGCCTAAAAGGCTACACCGGTCGTTTGCGGGCCAGAGGTCATGTTCTGGCTGACCAATATGCCATGGCGCGCCGCAGCGGGTTTGATGAGGTCGAAATCGACGACGCGCTTGCCAACCGCCAGCCCGAAGATCAGTGGCTGGCCCGCGCCGATTGGAAAGACCACAACTATCAGGCCCGCCTGCGCGGCTAAGTTCGCCAATCGCCAGCTTGTGACTTCAAAGGGGCATTTAGCCCCTTTTCCTGACTTGGATCAAAGATTAAACGGAGATGTCGGTTTACCCAGCCGATAGTGAAACGATGACAGAGATGAAACCCGTGACCGAAGTAACCGCAGTCAAGGCCCCCGTCCTTCCGGACGCACAGACCGTAACAGACGTCAAACATTGGACCGACAGCCTGTTTTCCTTCAAGGTGTCGCGTCCCGCCTCGCTGCGGTTCCGGTCGGGAGAGTTCGTGATGATCGGCCTGCTAGGCGACAACGGCAAACCTTTGCTGCGCGCTTATTCCATCGCCTCGCCTTCGTGGGACGAAGAGCTGGAGTTCTACTCGATCAAGGTCCAGGACGGCCCGCTGACCTCAAAGTTGCAGCACATCAAGCCGGGTGATCAGATCATCTTACGGCCCAAGCCCGTTGGCACGCTGGTCCACGACGCCCTGCTGCCCGGTAAGCGCCTTTGGTTCTTCGCCACCGGAACAGGTTTCGCACCCTTCGCCTCGCTGCTGCGCGAGCCGCAGACTTATGAGGATTATGATGAGGTCATCATAACCCATACCTGCCGCGAAGTTGGCGAACTGGAATATGGACGTCAGCTGATCGAAAACATCCGTCAGGATGAAATGCTGGCCGAGCTGATGGGCGAAGGATTTGCGGACAAGATCCGCTATTATCCGACCACCACACGAGAAGAGAGCCCCAAGATGGGTCGCATTACCGAGCTGCTGAAAGATGGCACGGTCTTTGCCGATCTGGGCATCGAAGGCGGCATCAAACCGGATACTGACCGGGCGATGGTTTGTGGTTCGCTGGCCTTCAACCTCGACATCAAAGAGATTCTGGAAGAGTTCGGCCTGCGCGAAGGTGCCAATTCCGAACCCAAGGAATTTGTCATCGAAAAAGCCTTTGTTGGTTAATCCAACACGCCAGTCCGGGGCAATTTACCCCGGACTGGCGAAAAACCCCTGACAAAACCCGGAATTTTCGGACTGGCCTGTACTTATGCCGCTTGAAACGGCGTGCAGGCCAGTCTAAATTCCGACCTCGAAATTCTGCAATTATCAAAGGAATGAACCCATAGCTCGCAGACCTCACAACGCGCCGCCGCAGAGAGACACCGGCCCCCGCGTCAATGACAAGATCCGTGCCCCTGAAATTCGCCTGATTGGCGCCGAAGGCGAAAACGTCGGGGTGGTTCATCCCGCCAAAGCCATGCAGATGGCCGCAGATGCCGGACTTGATCTGGTCGAGATCTCGCCGAATGCGAACCCGCCGGTCTGCAAGATCATGGACTTTGGCAAGTTCAAATATGAGCAGCAGAAGCGCGAAAGCGAAGCTCGTAAGAAGCAAAAGATCATCGAGGTGAAAGAGGTCAAGTTCCGGCCCAACACCGACACGCATGACTACGATGTCAAAATGCGGAACGTGTTCAAGTTTCTTGAGAACGGCGACAAGGTCAAAGTCACTTTGCGTTTCCGTGGCCGCGAGATGGCGCACCAGAATCTTGGACGTGAGCTTCTGGAGCGTGTGGCAGCCGATACCAAAGAAATCGGCAAGGTTGAAAACATGCCGAAGATGGAAGGTCGTCAGATGATCATGATGATCGGCCCGCTGCCGCAGAAGTAATCGCGGTGCATATCGAATTCGAAACCCTGTCAGATACGCTCTGACAGGGTTTTTTGTTGGTATCAGGCACAGCGCGCGGCAATACCGCGCGGAACGCTTCAGCTCGGGATCGAGGCCGAGATTGCCCGGCTAAGCTTGCCGACAAGCTCGTCTAACTGCGTGTCTTCGATAATGAACGGCGGTGCCAGAAGGACATGATCACCGAGACGTCCGTCCCGGGTGCCAGACATCGGATAACAGATCAGCCCCTCGGCCAGCGCCGCCTTCTTGATTTTGCCCGCAACACCGTGGGACGGATCAAACGGCGTTTTTGTTTCTCGGTCGGCCACCAGCTCCAGCCCTCGGAACAAACCTCTGCCTCGGATGTCACCTACATTCGGATGCTGTGCGAACTCGGCCCGCAACGCCGCTTGCAGCTTGCCGCCCATAGCGTCGGCGCGTTGGGGCAGTTGGCGCGTGGTCAGTTCGGTGACAACAGCCAAGGCCGCAGCCGTTGCAACCGGATGACCGATATAGGTGTGACCGTGCTGAAAGAACCCGGATCCGTCGCGAATTGCTTCATAGATTTTTTCGCTACACATCATTGCACCAATCGGCTGGTACCCGGCACCCAACCCTTTGGCAATGCACAGAATGTCCGGTGCGACCCCATCATGATCGCAAGCGAATAAATGGCCGGTCCGACCCATACCGCACATAACTTCATCAAGGATCAAAAGAACCCCGTATTGATCACAGATTTCGCGAATACGCTGGAAATACCCTTCAACCGCAGGCACCGCACCCAGCGTCGCCCCCACGACAGGTTCTGCCATGAACGCCATAACAGTTTCAGGGCCCAAGCGAAGGATCTCTGCCTCCAACTCATTCGCGACGCGTTGACCGTAATCAAAACTGCTCTCATCATCGCGCTTTTCTGCGTATTCGAAACATGGCGCGACATGCGTCATCTCAATCAGCATCGGGGCAAACTGCGCCCGCCGCCATTCATTGCCCCCGGCCGACAACGCACCCAGCGTGTTCCCGTGATAGCTCTGCCGCCGTGCGATCACGCGGCGACGCTCGGGCTGACCAATTTCAAGAAAATATTGCCGAGCAAGCTTCATAGCCGCTTCTGTCGCCTCGGAACCGCCCGAGACAAAATAAACACGATCCAGGCCACCCGGCGCATGTTCAATCAGCAGATCAGCCAGCGCCTCGGCAGGTTCGGAAGTCATGAAACCAGTATGCGCAAATGCGATCTGTTCGACCTGCCGCTGCACGGCCTCAATAACAGCCGGGTTCGAATGGCCAAGGCACGACACTGCAGCATCACCACAATCCAGATAACGCTTCCCCTGATCGTCAATCAGGTAGCAGCCATCGCCACCAACAGCGACTGGAAGAATTGATTTGGTGTGACGTGGAAAAACGTGACTCATAGCAAAGTTCCTTTCAAAGCCGCGATCAGCGCCGAAACCGACGTCGCATTGTTTGCCCAAGTATTTCCGTCTCGGTCGGTCAGGCTGTTTTCAAATCCGACCCGTACATCCCCACCGCGCTCCGCTGCTGCCAAAAGACAAGCATGCTCTTGCCTTCCGAACGCACAAACCATCCAACGGGACGGGTTTTGCGGAAAGTGGTCAAGGTCTTTTGGCGTGGATTCCTGTCCTGAGGTGTACCGCCCCAAAACCAGCAACCGATCAGTTTGTCCGTCGCGCACAATCCCACGGGCCTGCCAATCCGCCAGCAAAGCCGCATCTTCATCGTTATAGAGAATGTGCTGAACGCGCGTCCCCTGCTCGGCGCACAATCCATATACCTTGTCCGCCAAATCTGGCGCTCGCGCAATTTCGCGGACCGAGATCGAGGCCCAATTGGGCTTCACTTGCTGCAAACACTGAAACTGGGCTGGGACATCAAATACACCCGCTGCTTCGGTCGTAATCTGAATGTCCACCGTGGGCACCGAACGACGCAATTCGGACATCGTCTCAAGGTAACGCCCGGCATCCAACGAGTGCTGCCCTTGATCATCGCGCACATGCAGGTGCATTCCATCCGCTCCTGCCTGATAGCAGCTTTGCGCGGCGGCTACGATTTCGGGCAACGAAACTGGAAGCTGGGCGTGATCTACGTGCCCCCTGCGTGCACCGTTCGGCGCTACCAAAACATAAGGCATTTGTGTTTGTGACAGTGTTTCGGACATAAGAATAACCTTTGCGACTGTTGATCCAGTTAACGACCTCACGCCCGTTTTCAATTTACATTTTTCATAACATTTGTTTTTCTTTTCGCATGTCCATAACCCCGAACCAACTCACCGACATCTTGCGACGGCAGATAGACCAGCTGCCTCCCGGATTGCAGATGGCCGCAAAGTACATTCTGGATCATCCTGCAGATTTCGGGCTGGATCCAATCCGGGAAACTGCAGCAAAGATCGGCATCAGCTCGAACGTTCTGGTGCGGCTGGCACATCGGATGGGGTTTGATGGCTTTGACGCCCTTCGTGCTCCGTTTCGCGATGCTTTGGTCACGGATAGCGAGGATAACCTCAGCCAAAGCTGGCTTGCCGACATGCAGGACGATGACACATTCAGTGCTGCGCAGTCGAAATTCGCACAGAACGCACAGAACGTAGTAATGCGATCCCTGCGGTTAATGAACCCTGACCGCGTCAGGCAGGCCGTCAAAATCATGACGTCTGCAGACAGGTGCTTTGTCACTGCCACGCGCGCAAGCTATGCCTTGTCTTACTATTTTTCTTATGCCGGGCGTATGGCGCATCCCGGTCTCCAGCTTGTTCCCCGTCACATGGGGTCCGCGTCAGACGATCTGCTTGATGCAAATCCAAACGACTGCCTGATCGCCATCACTGTCCACCCCTATTCCGCCGACACCATCCAATCGATGCGGCTGGCGCGGCGCATGAACATGCCGATCATCCTGATTGCCGATAGCGAAGTCATCGCACCCGGGATCGAACCGGACGTGGTCTTTCCGGTCAGCACGCGGTCCCTGCATCACTTCTCAAGCTATGCAGGGGCTATGGTGGTTCTGGAATGTCTACTGGGCCACCTGTTTCAAGCGGGCGGCGATGCGGCGCGCGATCGTGTGGACAGTTACCAGAAGTCCCGAGAGGACACCGGTGCCTATTGGCGGCCATCCCAACCGCCCAAAATAAGACGCACATGAAAAAACCCCGGCCACAAGGACCGGGGCTTTTGTTTGAGTGTTTTCAGCTCACATACAGGCTTCAATGGCCCGCTTGGTCATGACACTGACCAGATGCGCGCGATACGCCTTGCTACCGTGCAAATCGCCAATCATGTTCGCGGGATTGATGCTCAGCCCCGTCAGGGCATCCTGCCGAAACTCCTTGTTCAGGGCTTCTTCGGCCTCGGACCACCTGAATACACCGTCCTCGCTGGCGCCGGTCACGGCAACGCGAACACCGTCCGCGAAACGCGCCAGATACACTCCGACCAGTGCAAAGCGCGAAGCGGGTTGCAGGAACTTCTGGTAGCTGGCCGCTTGAGGTACCGGGAAATTGACCGTCGTGATGATCTCACCCTCTTCCAGAGCCGTCGTAAACATGCCCTGGAAGAAGTCGTCCGCGGTGATCTGGCGATTATTGGTGATGATCGTAGCACCTGATCCCAAAGCGCCCGCAGGATAGCAGGCGGCCGGATCGTTGTTGGCCAGCGATCCACCAATAGTGCCGCGATTGCGCACAGCAGGATCGCCGATCTGGCCCGCCAGCGCTCCCAGCGCCGGATAATTGCTGGCCGCCTCCGACGCGACAGTAGCATGGGTTGTTGCACCACCAATAGCCACCGATCCGTCATCCTCGATACAGACGCCCTGCATGTCAGGAATCCCACCAAGCGACACCAGTGTTGACGGCGCTGCCAATCGCTGTTTCAGCGTTGGGATCAACGTTTGGCCACCCCCCAACGCCTGTGCATCCTCGCCTCCCAATGCCGAAACGGCATCCGCAATTGTCGAGGGCTTCTCAAACTCGAAATTGTACATTTCGCTTTTCCTTTCCGAAAGGCGTGGATCCGCCCTTCATCTGGCTATAAATATCCCGGGGGTCTGGGGGCAGAGCCTCCAGCCTACCGAACCAATCAGCTGTTCATCGCCGCCCAGACACGTGACGGGCTCATCGGCATATCGATGTGATCGACCGCCTTGCCGCCCGAGTTCAGCGCGTCCAGCACTGCGTTTACTACTGCAGGCGGTGAACCGATTGCTCCGGCTTCGCCGCAACCCTTCACACCCAACGGGTTATGCGTACAGGGCGTCTGACTGGAATGATCGACACCATAGAAAGGCACGTCATCCGCCCGCGGCATCGCATAATCCATGAAAGATGCGCTCAGCAACTGACCGTTTTCATCATAGGCACAGTTCTCCAGCAGCGCCTGACCAATACCCTGACCGATACCGCCATGAACCTGACCGTCGACGATCATAGGGTTGACGATGTTGCCAAAGTCGTCAGCGGCGGTGAAAGACTCGATCGTCACCTGACCGGTCTCGGGGTCAACCTCGACCTCGCACGCATATGCGCCGGCCGGGTAAGTAAAGTTGGCCGGGTCGTAAAACGCGGTCTCCTCCAACCCTGGCTCAACTTCCAGCGGATAGTTGTGCGGAACATAAGCCGTCAGTGTCACATCACCCCAAGCCACCGATTTGTCGGTGCCCGCGACGCTGAACTGACCGTCCTTAAGCTCGATATCGGCTTCGGATGCTTCCAGAAGGTGGGCCGCGATCTTCTTCGCTTTCTCGATCACCTTTTCCGTCGCCTTGACCATAGCCGAGCCACAGACGGCCAGAGAACGCGAGCCATACGTGCCCATTCCAAATGGGATCTTGGACGTATCGCCATGAACGATCTCGACCATCGACTCGTCGATACCGATCATGTCAGCCACAACTTGCGGGAAGGCGGTCTCATGCCCCTGCCCGTGGCTGTGTGCTCCGACCATGACACTGATCGAACCGGTGGCGTTCACCCGCACTGTCGCCGCATCATAGAGACCCGCTCGGGCGCCCAACATGCCGACGATGTTCGACGGCGCGATGCCGCAGGCTTCGATATAGCAGTTGATGCCAAGGCCACGCAGCTTGCCGTTGGCCTCACTGGCAGAGCGGCGTGCCGCAAAACCAGCCAGATCGGCAGCAGCCTCAAGCTTGTCCATCGTACCGTTGTAGTCCCCGGTGTCGTAGGTCAGCGCGACCGGCGTGTCATAGGGGAACTGGGTGACAAAGTTCTGACGGCGCAGGGCAATCGGATCGACGCCCAACTCTCGTGCAGCTTTATCGACAACACGTTCCAGCTGATAAGTCGCTTCGGGACGGCCAGCGCCACGATAGGCGTCCACCGGCACCGTGTTGGTGAACATCGCCTTCACGTTCACCTGAATGACCGGCGTTTTGTAATTGCCCGCCATCAGTGTTCCGTGCAGCCAGGTCGGAACCGAGCTGGAGAAGGTCGACAGATAAGCTCCCAAGTTGGCATAGGTGTTGGTGCGCAGGCCGATGAAGTTGTTGCCCGAATCCAGCGCCAGTTCGATCTTGCTGACATGGTCGCGGCCATGGGCATCGGACATAAATGCCTCGGACCTGCTTGAGGTCCACTTGACCGGGCGATTACAGGCCTTGGCGGCGAAGGTGCAGAACGCCTCTTCCGCATAGTGGAAGATCTTGGTTCCAAAACCACCACCAACATCCGGGGCCACCACGCGCACTTTATGTTCGGGCAGGCCTAGAACAAAAGCACACATCAGCAGCCGGATCACATGCGGGTTCTGCGACGTGGTGAAAAGCGTGTACTCATCGGTGCCGCGCTTGTACTCCCCCACCGCCACACGTGGCTCCATCGGGTTGGCAACCAGTCGGTTGTTGACCAGATCCAGCGTCGTCACGTGGGCCGCGTTGGCAAAGACCTCATCGACCTTGGCGTCGTCCGTCTCACCCAATTGCCAGTCATAGCAGATGTTGTTCTTCAGATCGTCATGAACCAGCGTCGACCCATCCTGAGCAGCAGCTTTCATGTTCATGACAGCCGGCAGTTCTTCGATATCCAAATCGATCGCCTCGGCCGCATCACGGGCCTGTTCGAGACTGTCGGCCACAACGGCCGCAATCGGGTCGCCCACATGGCGCACCTTGCCTTGTGCCAAAATGGGGTGCGGCGGCTCCTGCATAGGTGCGCCGTGCTTGTCGGTCACTTCCCAACCGCAGGGCATCCCGCCCACACCTTCGAAATCCTTGCCGGTGAAAACCTTGACCACGCCCGGCATGCTTTCAGCTGCAGAGGTGTCGATGTTTTTGATCCGTCCATGCGCGATGTCGGACCGTAGGAAATGTACATAGGCCTGGCCATGTACGTTGATGTCGTCGGTATAATTGCCCGCTCCGGTCAGAAAGCGTACGTCTTCGCGCCGCTTGGAACTGGCTCCGATGCCACTGTCTTTGGGCATTGCTTGTTCTCCTCCCATAAACGGATGCTCTGCATCCTATGTCTTCCCACGGGCGCTTCATCGGACGCCCGCAGCGGCATCATTCGGCAGCGATGCTGCTGACGTCCTGACCAGATGCGGCCATGATCGCCTTGACAATGTTGTGGTAGCCGGTGCAACGGCACAGGTTGCCTTCCAGATACTTGCGCACCTCGGCTTCGGTCGGGCGCGGGTTTTCCTTCAGCAGTGCCGCAGCACTCATGACCATTCCCGGTGTGCAGAAACCGCATTGCAGGCCGTGATGGTCCTGAAATGCCTGCTGAATCACGTTCAGCGAGCCATCCTGGTTAGCCTGGCCTTCGATCGTGCCCACATCAGCCCCATCTGCCTCAAGCGCAAGCATATTGCAGGACTTCACGGCCTCGCCGTTCACATGAACAACACACGCGCCGCATTGCGCTGTATCGCAACCCACATGAGTGCCAGTGAGATTGAGATTCTCGCGTAAAAAACCGGACAACAGCGTCCGACCTTCCACCTCACCGCTCACGGTCTTACCGTTCACGGTCATTGAGACCTTGGTCATAAGATCCTCCCCTATTGGCTTTTATCGCTATCGCCGAGTTAAACACGGGAAAATTTGTTTGAGAACAAAAATATTTAGCGCCAATATCCGACGTTCGTAGGGGTCGTCTTTTCCATCTCAGCCGCCTAAGAAGAAAAGCTAAATTGCTACATCACCTTTTGCGCGATGCGCGTGGTTGCGGCCGTGTCGGGATTTCTTTCAACAGCCCGCCAACCCCCATCCCAGCAATGTCCGCGCCGGTTGTTTCGATGCCGCAAGCAACCCGCGACAGGACCCAATCCGCGCCGTTCAATGCGGGCGAACGGGCGCATCCGGGCAATCCGATTACTGGCCTTGGGCCGAGTGTTCCAAGAAACAGCAGATTACCAGGGTCGACTGGCATGCCGAACCTGTCCACCTGACCGCCAGCCGCCCTCACGGCCTGAGGTGCAACATCAAAAACATCAGATGTGGCAGAGCCGGTCAGGATCATCACAATGTCACCGGCAGCCTCTGAGATAGCCTGCGACAGCGGTTCGGCTTTGTGTGGAACAATCCGTACATCGCTGAGGTCCATGCCAAGGGTTTCCACCCGGCCGCGAATTGCTGCGATCCCCTTTTCGTTGGGGGGACCTCCGGGAATATCCGTGACGATCAGCCCTGCCGTTTTATGGACCGGTGCGATCAAACGAATCGAAGCCCTGGCCAGACCAGCGGCCTGCACGACGTCATCCTTTGGAACGGCATAGGAAATCACCTTGATCGTGGCGACCATCCCGCCCGGGCCCATCTGTTGATATTGCGGCACCGTCGCTACTGTGATCATCGGGTTGACGCAGTTGAACTCCTGCAGGGCCGCAACGTCCAATTCGACAACACCCGGCCCGTCGGCCAGCAGGTTCACGCGCCCGGTAAACGGCTGCGTTACACGTAATCCGGCGGCGTTTGGATCAGGCGCAAGTGCAGCGGCCAACATTTCAGCTGCCTCATCCTCATGGCAATCGCCAGGCTCAAGCTGCGCAACCGTGACCTCATCATATCCAGCTGCACCCAGCTGAGCGCCATGTTCGGCAGTCAGCAGCAGTCCTTTGCGCAACTTGGCATCCTGCACCTGGACGGAGTGTGCAAGGATCGCGCCGGTGGCCTCAGCGACAGGAACGGGGCCGAATTTCACGCCTTGCCCCGCAGCACAGCCGTCATCTGTGCGAGGATTGCCACCGCGATCTCGGACGGATCCGCCGCGCCGATGTCCAATCCAATAGGCCCGTGGATCTGAGCAATCTGTTTGTCCGTAAATCCCGCCTCTTTCATGCGTGCAACCCGCTTGGCATGCGTACGCGTGGACCCCAGAGCCCCGATATAGAACACGCCCGCCTTCAACGCAGATTCCAAAGCCGGGTCGTCCAATTTGGGGTCATGCGTCAGCAAAACAACAGCGGTTCGCGTGTCCATGCCCAGCTTGGCCACCGCCTCGTCCGGCCAATCAGTCAGGATGGTTTCGCCCGGAAAACGGGCTCCAGAGGCAAAGGCGTCGCGCGGGTCGATTATGGCCGGATCATATCCGGCGATCCGGGCCATTGGAACCAGCGCCTGCGCAATGTGCACTGCCCCCACTATTATCAATCGCAGTGGAGGGTTGTGGACTGCAACAAATGTCTGCCCGTCCTCCTCAAAACCTGATCGGTCCATGCGCATTCGGTCTGAATAAGCTTTGCGCCGCAAAGCCCGATGACCGGTTTCGGTATTAACTTCATAGGCCACCGGTTCCCGCTGTGCGCGGGCTTTGACCAGATCTCGCAACATGGATTCTGGCAGGACCGAACCGATAGGTTCCACTAAAACACGAATCGTTCCGCCACAGGCCAGACCCACAGCAAATGCATCCTCGTCACTGACACCAAATTCCAACAGACGTGCCTCACCCTCGTCCATCGCTTCAAGCGCTTCGACGATGACCGCTCCTTCGACACAGCCACCGGACACCGAGCCTTCGATGCGACCATCTGCGGCAATCACCAACTGAGCCCCGACACGGCGCGGCGCGCTGCCCCAGGTTTCAACCACCGTGGCCAGCGCGGTTGGATGGCCTTCGTCATGCCATTTAAGAGCCGTCTCTGGGCTGTTGTCGAATCTGTCCATTGCACCCTCCCGGCGTGTTCTGACCCAACATAGGCAGGTTTGGCGCAATGAAAAGTAAGCCTTAAGGCCAATATCGAATCTTCCCCAACCCTCAAACGCAACGACCTGAATCGGCGTATACAAGCCCAGATCAGCACGCCAACGACTAATCATTGATTGCACCTGACCCAGATTCTAGCCTACATGCGTAGCTGCTGCATTCCAGTATGCGCATATTAATTTTTCACAACGGAGACAGAGAGTTGAAACGCATTATTACACTCGGAATGGCATTTGGCCTGTTCACCGCAAGCGTTGCATCCGCGGACACTTTCCTGCGTTATGGCGAAGTTGAAGGTTGGAAAGTCTTTATCGACGAGGACAAGAAATCCTGCCTGATCGAAGCTGTAGATGACGCCGAAAATGTCGTTCAGATGGGTCTGACCGAAGACCGTAGCGTCGGATATGTCGGCGTCTTCACCAAGGCCAAGACCGACATCAAGCGCGGTGAAAAAGAAGCTGTCGCGGTCCTGCTGGGCGACAACATCTATGTCGGTGAAGCAACCGGCATGAAGGGCAACATCACCAAGGGTTACTCCGGTGGGTACGTCCTGTCTGACGATCCCCAATTCGCCGATGACCTCGCCAAGCAAAAGGTCATGGTTGTATTCCCGGAAAAGGAATTTGCCTTCACCGTTGATCTGACCGGTACTTACAAAGCCATGGAAATGGCCCGCAAGTGCAACGAAGAACAGTTGAGCTGATACTCAGTCGGAAAGCGCGGACAACAACCGCGCTTTCTCACCCACGTCATCGGGTTTCGAGATGACATTGGCCAGATCTTCCAACGACGCGATCGAGTGACCAGCACGGAAGCTGTCCACATGGGGCAGCATCGCAGCGACGCCTTGTGCCTTGGGTGCAAACCCGTCCCAACGCAGCAATGGGTTCAACCAGATCAGGCGTCGAGCGGACAAGTGCAATCGCTCCGTCTCTTTCCTCAGTGCCTCCGGGTCACCCCGATCCAGCCCGTCCGAGATCAACAGGACCACAGCACCTTGCCCCATGACCCGCCGCGACCAATCGCGGTTGAACGCGTGCAGACACTCGCCAATCCGCGTGCCCCCTTCCCAATCCTGCGCCTCGGCCCCGGCAGAGGCCAGTGCGGCATCTACATCTCGTTGCTGCAGATGGCGTGTTATGTTGGTCAGGCGTGTCCCGAACGTAAACGCATGAACCTTGGCCCAGCCTGCCCCTTTGGCATTCGAAACGGCATGAAGGAAATGCAGGACGACCCGACTGTATTGGCTCATCGACCCTGAGATGTCGCAAAGCACAACAAGGTTGGGCCATCGCGGCTTGGGCTTGAGCTTGGCAATATCGCGCAGCTCTCCCCCCTGCCGCATCGCCGCGCGCAGCGTCCGTGCCCGATCGATGCGATGGCCCAAATGGCTGGACTGACCGCGCCGGGACTCTATCGGCTTTACCGGCAGAGCAAGCCGAGACAGCATCCGCTTGGCTTGCGCGATCTCAGCGGTGCTCATTTGTTCAAAGTCCAGACTGCGCAGACGTTCTTCGGAAGACGCGGTTTGCGAGGCGTCGATTTCTAGTTCGGTCTCGTCGCCCTGCTCCGCCACTTCTGGCAGATCACGTTCAACCCCGTCCAAAAGCGCCTCAGCCGCTCGCTTTTCGGCCGCGTCCGCTTTGCGTTCTTCCTGTACGCCACGGATAGCGGGCAACATCATGGACATCATGTGTTCCAGATACCGCGGATCACGCCAATAAAGGCGAAAGACCTGCGCGAACACAGTGCGATGTTCGGGTCGGTTCACGAAACAGGCGTGCAGAGTCCAATAGAAATCGCGTTTCTCAGTGAACCCTGCGGCCTGAACCGCGCGGATGGCATCCACTACTCGACCCGTCCCAATCGGTAGCCCGGCCTTACGCAAGGCGCGGGCGAAATGGGTGATGTTTTGCGCCAGCTTGGGGTTTTCAGGGATGTCGATCGGAAATTGCTCGGCCATCAGGCCGGTTCCAGAGACGCTTTGGCTTGATCCAGAATCCGTTTTGCCTCGGACCCCTGCAATTTCTGGATGTCGTCCTGGTATTTCAGGATCGCCCCCAGCGTATCCCCGATGACTTCGGGGCTGAGGTTGATAACATCCAGGGCCAAAAGGCACTTGGCCCAGTCAATCGTCTCGGCAACACCCGGTTTTTTGAACAAATCCTCGGTGCGCAGGTGCTGAACGAAGGCCACGACTTCGCGGCTGAGGGCTTCGGCCGCTTCGGGTGCACGTGCGCGCAGGATTTCGATCTCGCGGTCGAAATCGGGATAGTCGACCCAATGGTACAAACAACGCCGCTTTAGCGCATCGTGGACTTCGCGTGTGCGGTTGGACGTGACGATGACAATGGGCGGTTCGGGCGCATTGACGGTGCCCAGCTCGGGGATCGTGACCTGAAAATCGCTGAGTGCTTCAAGCAGGAACGCCTCAAATGGTTCATCCGTGCGGTCAAGTTCATCAATCAAAAGAACAGGTGCGCCGTTTTCATCCGGACGCATCGCCTGCAGCAGCGGGCGTTCGATCAGATACTCGTCCGAGAACAGCTCGGACTGAAGCGCGCCCCGATCCGCCCCACCCGAGGCTTCGGCTGTGCGAATAGCCACCATCTGCGCCGGAAAGTTCCATTCGTAAACAGCGGAGGAGGCATCCAGACCTTCGTAACACTGCAGTCGGATCAGGCGGCGATTCAGTCCAGAAGCAAGAGCTTTGGCGATCTCGGTTTTGCCTACCCCGGCCTCACCTTCCAGAAACAGTGGCCGACCCAATTTCAAGGACAGAAACACTACTGTCGCCAGCGCCCGCCCGCAGACATAACCTTGCGCGCCCAGCATGGATTGGACGGCATCGATGGAATCTGGTTGTGTCATGTTCAATTCTCTCCTTCGCCACAACAGTTCACGGCAAGGGACGCGCGTCAAGACCGTGGTCTTTCCGGGACTTACGACGATCGAACAAGTTGACAAGGCTTACAACCGAATTGAAGGCCTTTTACCGTCGGGTCCGCTGTGCTAGCGGAAAGCCATGACCGATACCCTTACAATCCACCGTCCCGACGACTGGCATCTGCACCTGCGCGATGGCGCCATGCTGCAGGCCGTCCTGCCCGAAACCGCGCGCCACTTTGCCCGCGCGATCATCATGCCGAACCTCGTGCCGCCCGTTGTTCGCGGGGATCAGGCGGCCGCCTACCGAGACCGGATTTTGGCCGCACTGCCCGAGGGCATGACGTTCGAGCCGCTGATGACGCTGTATCTGACTGAAGATACGGATCCCGAAGACATGGCCGCAGCCCATGCCAGCGGTCTGATCAAAGCAGTCAAATTGTACCCGGCCGGCGCGACAACCAATTCGGCCTCTGGGGTGCGTGATTTCGACAAGGTCCGCCCAGTTCTTGAAAAGATGGCGGAGATTGGCCTTCCAATGTGCGTGCACGGGGAAGTAACCGACGCCGAAATCGACATCTTTGACCGTGAGGCCGTGTTCATCGACCGTGTTCTGGATCCGATCCGCAAGGCCACGCCCGGTCTTCGCGTGGTCATGGAGCATATTACGACCGCCAACGGTGTGGATTACGTCAAAGCCAATGACACCGATCTGGGCGCGACGATCACAGCGCATCACCTGATCATCAACCGCAACCATATTCTGGTTGGCGGGATCAAGCCGCATTACTACTGCCTGCCCGTCGCCAAGCGCGAAGAACACCGGTTGGCACTGCTGGCGGCTGCGACCTCGGGCGATGCGCGATATTTCCTGGGCACTGACAGCGCGCCGCATACTGACGCCAACAAGGAAATGGCATGTGGATGCGCCGGGTGTTTTACGGCGACCAACACGATGTCTCTTGTGGCTGAGATGTTTGACCGAGCGGACGCGCTGGACAAGCTGGAAGCCTTTGTCTCGCTGAATGGACCAGCTTTTTACGGTTTGCCGGTCAACGAAGACTTCATCACCCTGTCCAAGGGCGAACCGGTTGAATATCCCGACAAAATCGAATCCGCCGATGGCCCAGTCACAGTGTTTGATCCGGGCTTCCCGTTGCACTGGCGCGTGGCTTAACCCGTTAGGAACTTACACAGATCGCGGGCGCGACCTCCGGTGCGCAGCATCGACCAGATCGCGTCCGCGTCTTCTGCCCCAATCAGTTTGTTGGCTTTACCGCGCACGCGGTCTTCACGAACTGACAAGGTCATGGGGGCCAGCAGATCATGGGTAGCCTCACGCCGTGCCCCATCCCTGCGCAACAAGGTCAGTTGCGCCTGTGTTTCCGACAAACTGTCATCCGCTTCGACCGAGACGCGATCCCGCAAGGATATAAGGCGCGGGTCGGTACATATTTTGTCGGAATAGCTGCCAGGCAGGGCCGTATCGTACCCAAGCGCCTGCATCGCAATCACGGTTCGATAAGAGAACTTGGCGCCCAACCCGGTTGACGGGGACATCTGGTTACAGACACTCATCCATCTTGGATGCGTCTTGATCTTGATCTCGGCAACTTCCGGCTCTGCAATATCCAGATCGCGTGCCGCCTCAAGTGCTGCGTGCAAACCGTGGCAACACGCGTGATACTTGTGACTGACGCTTTCAAAAAACCATTCCTCACCCAACCCATCCAATGATGCCGCAACGTCGGACTGACCATTGTGGGTTGCGCCAAAACCGTCGGGTCCTTCCATCGCGTCTAAGTTTGGGTCGAAGCCCGATGCCACCAGCAATGCGGCCTCAACCCCGGCTGAGGCCGCCAAACCGGCGTTATACGGTTTGCCCATTGTTCCGAATTGCGCCTTTAGTCCCGCCGCCCGGGTCGCGGTCAGGCCCAGAACTTTTTGCATTTGCTCGACGTCAAACCTCAAGATTCGGCCAACCGCAACAGCTGCACCAAAGGCGCCGGAGGTTGCTGTTTGGTGAAAGCCCGCCTGATAATGATCGCGCCCAAGCCACAGGCCGATGCGAATAGACGTCTCCATTCCGATCAGCGCGGCCTCCAGGAAATCGACAAGAATACGGTCATCCCATTCGCTTGCAGCAAAAGCTGCTGGCAAAACGGCGACCGAAGGGTGGCCGATATGGGCGAAATGCGTATCGTCGTAGTCCAAGGCATGTGACACGGTTCCATTCACCAATGCGGCTCCGCGCAAGGGGGCGGCGCCTCCGCCAAACAGGTGTGCCTGTTCCGCGCCTAGTTCGCCAAGCACAAGGTTCCGCACGGTTTGGGACACGGGTTCCTCAACGCCGGCGCGCCCAACGGCAATCCAGTCCAAAACAGAAAGAGATGTCACAACCCGCGCCTGCAAGGTCGTCGTGATGGGCCCCGCCGCAAAGGCTGCCAAAGATGCGGTAAAATCGGTCATGGGCGCAGTCTAACAACCGCCAACCCGGGGTAAAGGCTTAGCTGTAAAGGTCCTTGGCGCGGGTCTCAAATGCCTGAACAATCCGGTGCATGGCCTCGTTGAAGACCACACCGATAATGCCCTGTAGGATGGCATTCTTGAATTCGAAGTCGACGTGGAACGAGATGTTGCAACCGCCGTCGTCGGCGTCCGCGAATTGCCAGTCGGATTTCATGTATTTGAATGGGCCGTCCAGATATTCGGTATCGATCCGTTTTTGATCGGCAAACAGGGTCACCCGACTGCCAAACCTTTCGCGGAAAACCTTGAACGAGATCACCAGATCCGCCTCCATCACCTGTGCCTCACCCGCCGCGTAAGTCCGTCGAATACGGGCGGCAGCGCACCAAGGCAGAAATTCGGGATACTTGGCCACATCCGCGACCAGCTCGTACATCTGCTGTGCAGTGTAAGGAAGGTGACGAGTTTCCGAATGTGTTGGCATGGCGTCCGGTTTTTCAGGTGACAATGGCGCGTCATGTCGTATGTTGCGCGCCAAAGATCAAGGGGGCAGCGATGAGCGACCGCGCATATGTGATAGATACGATGATCTCGGCCAAGGCCATTGCGGCCCGAATCGAGGAATTATGCCGGGAAATCACTGCGGAATTCGGCGGCACTGACAAGCTGGTTGTTGTCGGCCTGTTGCGTGGAAGTTTCGTCTTCATCGCCGACCTGGTGCGCGAACTCGACCTGCCGATCGAAGTCGATTTCCTTGAGGCATCCTCGTACGGCGATTCGATGGAAAGCAGTCGCGAAGTACGCATTCTCAAGGACTTGCGCGGTGCAATCGAAGGGCGCGACGTTCTGGTCGTCGAAGATATCGTCGACACGGGTCATACGCTGAACCACGTCACAAAGCTGCTGCAAAGCCGCAAGCCAAGCCGCCTAAAATCTATAGCCCTGCTAGACAAGCCCAGCCGACGCGAGGTCGATTTCCGGTCGGACTGGATCGGGTTTGAAATCCCCGACGAATTTGTCGTTGGATATGGGATCGATTACGCGCAGCGCAATCGTAATTTGCCGTTTATCGGCAAGGTAAGATTTGTCGAAGACTGAGAAGGACAATAATGTAACCGGATTCCAATAGTCAAAGTTGCTAGGCACCTTTGAATTCACCAATTGGAATATCATTGGACAACACCCTAAACAACAGATTACCCTCCAACCATCTTGGGAGGTTTCCGCTTATGAAAGTAATGTCTGTTGGTCTTCTAGCGACTTGCGCAGTCGCCGCTACGGTTGGTTTTGCGGACGCAAAAGACAACAAGGGCAAAGGCAAAGGCCCAGACAAGTCGAAAATCGAAAAGTCGATAAAGACCAATAATGGCGTTGGTGTACCGCCTGGACAGATCAAACGTTATACGCGAGGTCAGAAACTCCCGAACGATCTGAATTTCGACTATCTAGATGACCTGGACGGCTGGAAGTTGAAGCCACTGCCGGTCGGTCAGCGGTATATCCGCGTGAACGACGAAATCCTATCGATATCAGATGACACTAAGACAGTCATTGATGCCGTTGGGATAGTGAGCGATCTGGTAAACTGAAGTTTCAGCTAACAAGAGATCGAATTGCGGCGACAAAAACATCTACTCCTACCGGGATAAGTGCGTCCGGGAAATCGTAGTCTGGGTTGTGCAATTGTGGGTGATCCTGCCCTGACCCCAGCCAGAACATTGCCGCCTTCGCGCCTTTCCCAAATTGCCCAAAATCCTCTGAGAACTTTTGCGGTGTCTTGGTCAATTCGCAGGGAACACCGCGCTCGGTACACGCTGTCACGATGGTTCTCACAGCTTCATCATGGTTGGTGCAGGCTTCAAAGACATCGTCATAAGTGACTGCAACCGCCAGCCCATCAGCAGATGCAGCGTTCCGCGCCAACGCTTCCGCCTCGGCCATCAGGCTTTTCATCCGCCTGTCCGATACGGTGCGCAGTGTTACCCAAATCTCGGCCTGCCCCGGAGAGATACCGAATGTGGCCTCACCCAAACTGGCGTGCGTAACTGTTGTCAGCGCGAAATCGGTATCCAACGCGCCACCTGCACCCAAATCCGCAAGCTTCAACATCAGCTCAGACACCGCCCGCGCCGGAGATATTCCGTCCTGAGGTGCCGCCGCATGAGACGTCTTGCCAGTCAAGGTAACCCTCATCCCGCGTGAGGCGCAATTGGCCGGTCCCTCACACAGCTCTACCGCACCCAATTTCAACCCTGGCAGATTGTGCAACGAGAACACGTAATCCGGCGCGATCTGGTCGAATTTTAGGTCTGCGCGAAAGGCGATGGCCCCCTGTCCGGTTTCCTCAGCCGGTTGGAATATCAAAACCACCCGGCCCTTTGTCGGCCGCTGGCGCGTCAGTTCTTCCGCAACGCCAAGCACTATCGTCATGTGCCCGTCATGCCCGCACAGATGCCCCTTGCCAGGTACTTTCGACACATAAGGTTGCGTATTCAGTTCCTGAATCGGCAGCCCGTCCAGTTCGCACCGGATACCTACAGTCGGCCCCGGCTGTCCGCCGTCAAATATCGCCGCAACTCCATGGCCGCCGAGGCCGGTCAAAACCTGATCCGCGCCGTATTCACGCAGCAACTCCGCCATTCGGGCAGCGGTCTCACTCTCTTGCCCGGAAAGTTCGGGATATTGGTGAAGATCGTGACGCAGGCGTGTCAGCTGCGCATGCGTTTCAGGTGTCACCCCTGCTCCAGTTTCTTCTGGCGGGCATCACGCAATCGGGCAAAATCATCCCCCGCGTGATAGGATGATCGGGTCAGAGGTGTCGCAGAAACCATCAGGAACCCCTTGCCAAAGGCCGCCTTTTCATATGAGGCGAACTCTTCCGGCGTTACAAACCGGTCCACACCGTGGTGTTTGGGCGTGGGTTGCAGGTACTGGCCGATGGTCAGGAAATCGATGTCGGCGGCACGCATGTCATCCATGACTTGCCGGACCTCTTGTTCATTCTCACCTAAGCCAACCATGATACCCGATTTGGTAAAGATCGACGGGTCCAGTTCCTTGACCCGCTGCAACAAGCGCAGCGAGTGGAAATAGCGCGCACCAGGACGCACTTCGAGATACAAGCCTGGCACGGTTTCAAGGTTGTGGTTGAACACGTCCGGCTTGGCCTCGACCACAGTTTCAAGAACGGATGGGTCACATTTCAGAAAATCAGGCGTTAGGATTTCAATGGTCGTCTTTGGTGACCGATGCCGGACTGCGCGAATTGTCTGCGCAAAGTGTTCGGCACCGCCATCCTTGAGATCGTCGCGGTCTACAGAGGTGATCACGACGTGGTTCAAACCCAGCTTTTGTACGGCATGCGCAACGCGCCCGGGCTCAAACGCATCCAGAGAATCGGGACGACCAGTTGCAATATTGCAGAAGGTACAACCACGTGTGCAAATCTCACCCATGATCATCATGGTGGCGTGGCCCTGGCTCCAACATTCGCCGACATTCGGGCATCCAGCTTCTTCACATACAGTGACGAGATTATTCTCGCGCATGATCTTGTGCGTGTCTGCATAGCCCTTACCGCCAGGCGCTTTGACACGTATCCACTTGGGCTTTTTTGGCTGCGCATTGTCTGGACGATGCGCTTTTTCGGGATGTCGTTGTTCTGGGATCTTCAGATCACGCACGGCTGGCTTTCCTGACTTTGGGTCAATTTGCTTTGCCCTAACATAGTACGCTCACGCAGACTATGCCACCCGGGCATACCCGTCATGCAAGGCAGGTTTGCACTCGCAGTATTTCACGACCAAATTAATGCCGTTTCGGAAGATTTACGTATTAAATAGCAAGCCTTAAAAGTATATTGCAAATGCAGCATTTCAGGCGTTGAAGACAGTTTAGAACTGTTTTAATCCACTTCTAATTCAAATGTGAATCACAGGAGCCCGTAGATGAAAACCGGCGCAAAACTGCCTTCCGTTACCTTCCACACCCGCGTCCGCGATGAGGCAATCGAAGGATCCAACCCGTTCCGTTGGGAAGACAAAACAACCGCGGATTACTTCGCGGGCAAGCGCGTCATCCTGTTTTCCCTGCCCGGCGCGTTCACGCCCACATGCTCGACCTACCAACTCCCTGGCTTCGAAAACGGCTATGCTGATTTCACCGCCAAAGGTATCGATGAAATTTACTGCATGTCCGTGAATGACAGCTTTGTCATGAACAAATGGGCGCAGGATCAGGGCCTGAAGAATGTGAAGGTCATTCCTGACGGCTCGGGCGAGTTCACCCGCAAAATGGGTATGCTGGTCGATAAGGAGAATCTGGGCTTTGGCATGCGATCGTGGCGCTACGCTGCCATTGTGAACAACGGCGTGGTCGAGGCGTGGTTCGAAGAGCCCGGCCTGATGGATAACTGCCCCGAAGATCCCTATGGCGTTTCGTCGCCTGAAACCCTGATGAAACATCTGGACGAAGCCAAAGAACCGGCGCTGGCCTAAGAACTCTCAGGCTTATGCATCAAAGGCTCGCCAGTGGCGGGCCTTTTCTAATGGCGGGTCGCGGTCACGATGTCTTCGCCAACACGTCGAATAACGTCGGCCAGACTGTCGAACCAATCTTCATGCCCTGTAGAAAGGCGTCGAACCAACCCGACCGTCCGCGCAGGCTGGGGTGCCCCGAACCGCATAAGTTTGAGTCCCGGCACTGCTTCGGTTTCCGAGCGCGCCGCCAACTCGGGCATGAGTGTCAGGCCGAATCCTTCGGCGACCAGTCGCGACAGCGTCGCCAGCGAAGACGCCCCCATATTGATCAGCCCGCTGCTTCTGTCCTGGCCACAAACCTCAAGCGCTTGATCCGTCAGGCAATGCCCGTCATCCAACAACATGAGCTGTGCGGTTTGTAAGTCCACCGGGCGCAAGGCATCAGGATCCGTGCGCACCGTTCCAAGTCTTCCAGCGCTTCCGGCAAGCAGAAAGCGATCCTCAAACAACGGCAACTCGAACAATTCGCTTCCACCGGCGGGTAAGGCCATCACCCCGGCATCGATTTCTCCGGCGCGCAACATGGAAAGCAAGCGCTCTGTTCGGGCCTCACGAATCTGCACCCGCAGAGACACGTCGGCTGTGCGCAGCCCGGCAAGCACTCCGGGCAATAGATATGGGGCTATGGTCGGGATGATCCCAATCGCCAAAGACCGGTGCCCAACGGAATGATCCTTTGCGAACTGATCCAGCCGATCCGCTGCGCCTAAGACCTGACGCGCATAGTCCAGAACATCGCGCCCCAACGGCGTCAGCAAAATGTCGCGGGCCTGACGTTCGAACAGCGGACCGCCCAATGTTTCTTCCAACGCTTTGATTTGAACCGACAGAGCGGGCTGTGAGACGTGGCAGACTTGCGCCGCACGGCCAAAATTTCGCTGATCCGCCACCGCGTTGAAATATTGAAGTTGTCTGAGGGTAAAATTCATAGGGCATTCCTATCACTACACCCCAGAACCTCAACCTCAAGTTATAATTTACTACCCGATCAGGCGAGTTTTTTCTGCCTGTTCTTCGTAGTGGCGCTTGAGGCGTTGCAAGGCGATCCGCAATACGATCTTTCCGGAACGCGCCGACCAGCCCATTCGTTTTTCGGCCAATTCCAGCCCCTCAAGATAGCAACAGCATCGCAACGCAACATCGCTCAACCCCGGCCCCAGATCCGACAGTGCCCGTTCGACCCGAGCGCGCGCATCTGACGACCCCTGCCCTTCATAACTACCGTTTGAGAAACTTCCCCGTCCACCCGCGGTCAGAAAGTGATCCCAGTTTTGCGCGACCTTCGGACCTATCTGCGACAGCTCAAAGTCTTCGCGCAGACGTTCGCCGGCACCGACCAGAGATTCGTCCAGAAAGTGTTTTCCGTCCTTGTCTCGCCTGCGTGCCAACGCAATTAGTGGGCTTTCGGCCGCGCTGTAACGAATGCGTCTCGCTGACTTGTCCTGCCTGTTATTGCCTTGCGGCTGAAACGGAGATTGTGCCTCGGCCATCCCGAACTCGTTTCTGGCGCGTGCTTTGTTCTCGGCCTCGGCTATCAGTTGACTTAGCGCCGACCGCCCGGATGATGAAATACGATAGCGAGAAATACGTCCTGGATTATCGCAAGAGATCCAGTCATTCAGCGCCAAAGCTTGCGCAATCGTGCATTCCACAACTGCAGTTCTTGTGGTCCCACTGACTCCGGTGTCGCGGACGACTACGGCCTTGTCCATCTCTTCCGCTACAGCCAGAACAGCCCCGGTTTCACAAAGGCGGCGTAGTATGCGCAGCACCTCGCGGTTAAAGTCTTCGTTTTTGGTTGCCGTATCCTCGGCCTGCAACCCCAAAGGTTCGTTCAAGAACCCGGAACGCTCCTGCGGATCCGAGAAATGTTCTTCTGCCAACGATTGCAACGCGGCATCCACCAACGGATCGTCCCGGCGCATCTCAATGCGTCGGATTTGTCTGAGTATGGTTGACGCATGGCATCCCACTGACCGCGCGATATCGCGGATTGATTGACCGGTTTCGGTATGCGCCAGGTACCTCTGAGCCCCTTCAGGCACCCACGCCGGAATGGTGAAAGCCATGTTTTCTTGCATAGTTACTTGCCCTCGTCGACAAAACAATCTGTTCTCAATCGCCCCCGGTGAATGCGTTAACCAATCCTAACTAGAGCCGCTTTCGTTACTCGTTCGTTAACCGGGAGAGACAACAATCAGATTTGATTCAAAATCATAAACACTCATGAAGTCAGAGTTCGGAGGGAACCCCCACAAGGCAACACTCGCTTAGGTTGTGTGACAAATGACTATCTTCAGTTCAACCAAGGGAACACCGAAATGCAGGACCTGATGACCATGATTACAACGCTCCGCCGCCCACGCCTGCTGGCCCGGGCTGCAAAGTTTGGGGCGCAGGACTATGATCGGGACCGGCACCTACAACGCGTTTTGGGATACGGCTCACTGCCCGGTACAGGGTCTGCACTGGTTCGTTTGTTGGAAATGGAAAAAGAGGTTAACGCACAAAGGCTGGCCGAAGACGCCGCCTATTCGCTGGTCCGTCATCTGGATCTGTTGATTGCGTTGTTGGGCGAGGCGCAACTGTTCAAAGCCAGCCGCGCCTCGCAGTATCAATGATCAGGTGAAGGCATCCGGCATGGATGCTTTCTTTTCCGCCACGTATTCGTTCAGTGCGGCATTGAGTTCCGGGTCGAGTTGGGGTTGCTGGTAGTTGGCCAGCAGATGTTCGACCCGCGACGTGGCCAATTGGCGCGTATCGCGCCCGCCTTCGTCTTCCCAGGTTTCGAAGGGTTTGTAGTCCAGAACCTCGGATTTCCAGAACGCGTCCTTGAAATTTGCCTGTGTATGGGCGCAGCCCAGATAGTGGCCTCCCGGACCAACCTCGCGGATCGCATCCATCGCCTGTGCATTCTCGTCATAGGCCACGCCTTTGGCCAGGCCATGAAGAACACCTAACTGGTCGGCATCCATGACGAATTTTTCGAAGTCAGCAACCAGTCCGCCTTCGAGCCAACCGCATGAGTGCAGCATGAAGTTCACGCCCGCCATCAGACCCATGTTCAGAGAGTTCGCGGTCTCATAGGCTGCCTGTGCGTCCGGCAGTTTCGAACCGCAGAACGACCCGGCCGAGCGGAACGGCAGGCCCAGGCGACGCGCCAGCTGGCCCGCACCATAAGTGACCATAGACGCCTCGGGCGTACCAAAGGTCGGAGCACCCGAATTCATGTCGATCGACGATACGAAAGCACCAAAGATTGCAGGCGCACCCGGACGAATGATCTGACTATACGCGACACCGGCCAGAACTTCGGCCAGAACCTGCGTCAATGTGCCTGCAATCGAAACCGGCGCCATCGCACCGCCCACGATAAAGGGCGAGATGATACAGGCCTGATTGTTCTTCGCATAAACCTCCAGCGCGCCCATCATCACATCGTCGAAAGTCATCGGCGAGTTGATGTTGGTCAGCGAGGTCATCACCGTGTTTTCCTGAACGAACTCCTTGCCGAACAGGATCTCGCACATCTCAACCGAGTCCTGCGCGCGGCTGGGATCGGTGACCGAGCCCATGAACGGCTTGTCCGAAAGGGTCATGTGCGCCATCAGCATATCCAG
Organism: Ruegeria sp. BI12; assembly: GCF_056537985.1. Lineage (NCBI taxonomy): Bacteria > Pseudomonadati > Pseudomonadota > Alphaproteobacteria > Rhodobacterales > Roseobacteraceae > Ruegeria > Ruegeria sp. BI12. Next base: position 1,573,114 of record NZ_JBQFSL010000001.1, read on the forward strand.
GTGACGCTTGTTCACTGGTACGTCGGTGGGTTCGCACACGGTTCCGCCTGAGTGGTGAAGCCACTTAGACATATAGGCGAGTTTCACAAACTTGTTGAAATCGTCCATTGTCGCGTAGCGACGACCACCTTGTGCATCCCGGACAAACGGAGGTCCGTATACCGGGGCCAGAACAAGATTGCGGCCACCAATAACCACCGATTTCTCAGGGTTGCGCGCGTGCTGCGTGAACTCGCTGGGCGCAGTTTTGATCAACTGGCGGGCCAGACCACGCGGAATGCGGACGCGCTCGCCATCTACATCGGCACCGGCATCTTTCCAACGCTTCAGGGCTGCGGGGTTATCGACAAAGTTAACCCCAACTTCGGCCAGAATGGTTTCTGCGTTGGTTTCGATGATTTCCAACGCTTCCTCGTTGAGAACCTCGAAGTTCGGAATATTCCGTTCGATATACTTCGCGGTTTCGATGCGTACCGCGGTGCGTTCGGCCCGGCGGGCGGCGCCACCGCCACCTCTTGCCCGACGCCGGGTGTTTGCCTCTGCCATGAGAAGATCCCGTCTATTGGTTGGTTTGGTCAGTTTGTTACAGGAAGCATTTGATGCACAGCATCTAATTAACGGCGCTATAGGGGGAAAAGCGACATCCAAAGGAACCAAAACCGTCAGACAATTGCCCCGGTCAGGAAAGTTCTTTCTCCATCAGAATGGTGTTCTTGCTCATCTCTTTCTCGCCCCAGCCCAAATGTAGGTACATAGATACTGTTCTCTGCATTGATTTATGCGTTCGCAGCCTGAGCATTGTAACGCCCGAATCCCTGGCTTCCTGTTCCGCTATTTCGATCAACCGCCTCGCCAGTCCCGCCCCTTGTGCCTTTGGCGATACGGCGAGATTGAAGATCATCATCGCAGAATCCACTTGGTCAAAAACAATGAACCCGGCGATGCCCTCATCCATCGTTGCAACCCAAGCCTGATGCACTGTGATATCGTCACCAACTCCGTCCGTAACGTCGGGCAGATCAGGAATATCGCGCATCGCATCTGAATAGGCCGCCGCAATGCAATCAGTGACGGCTTCGGTGTCAGCAGCACCGGCGCGGCGAAACTCAATCTCGGACATCTCGCGGCCTTTCTGTTTAATCCTGAGGCACAATTGCACAAATGACGTCATAGCGCTTGCACATGCAAGGCTTGCAACCTAATAGCCAACCATGACCCAAGACACCCATGACCGCCTTCTGATCATCGACTTCGGCAGCCAGGTTACGCAGCTTATTGCCCGCCGCCTGCGAGAGCTGAATGTCTATTGCGAAATCCACCCCTATCAGAACGTCACGATGGACTTCGTTCGGGAAATGGCCCCCAAAGCCGTGATATTCTCGGGCGGTCCGGACAGCGTGACGCGCGAGGGGTCGCCACGGGCGCCGCAAGAGATCTTTGACTACGGCGTGCCGATCCTGGGTATCTGCTACGGCCAGCAAGTGATGATGCAGCAACTGGGCGGCAAGGTTGAAAGCGGGCACGGCACGGCAGAGTTTGGGCGTGCATTTGTTACCCCGCAGGCAAAGCTGGATATTCTGGATGGTTGGTTTGCGGATGGCGACGAGCAAGTCTGGATGAGCCACGGCGACCACGTCAGCGAAATCGCGCCCGGGTTTGACGTCTTTGGCACCTCTCCCAATGCGCCTTTCGCGATTACGGCGGACAGCACGCGTCATTTCTATGCGGTTCAGTTCCACCCCGAGGTGCACCACACCCCCAAAGGCGCGAAGCTGTATGAGAACTTCGTCAAACTCGCCGGCTTCAAGGGTGATTGGACGATGGGCGCCTATCGCGAACAGATGATTGAAAAGATCCGCGAGCAGGTCGGCGATAAGAAAGTGATCTGCGGTCTGTCGGGCGGCGTCGACAGCTCGGTCGCGGCGATTCTGATTCACGAGGCGATCGGCGATCAGTTGACCTGTGTCTTCGTCGACCACGGGCTGCTGCGCAAGAACGAGGCCGAGGAAGTCGTCGGCATGTTCCGCGACAACTACAACATTCAACTGATCCATGCGGATGAAAGCGATCTGTTCCTGGGTGAGCTGGAAGGTCAAAGCGACCCGGAGACCAAGCGCAAGATCATCGGCAGGCTGTTCATCGACGTGTTCCAGAAACACGCTGACACAATCGACGGAGCCGAATTCCTCGCCCAAGGCACACTGTATCCGGACGTCATTGAATCGGTGTCCTTCTCGGGCGGCCCCTCGGTCACGATCAAGTCCCACCACAACGTCGGCGGCCTGCCGGAAAAGATGGGTCTGAAACTGGTTGAACCCCTACGCGAGCTATTCAAGGACGAGGTCCGCGCGCTGGGTCGCGAACTGGGCCTGCCGCAGAGCTTTATCGGCCGTCACCCCTTCCCGGGCCCCGGACTGGCGATTCGCTGCCCCGGTGAGATCACCCGTGAAAAGCTGGATATCCTGCGCGAAGCGGATGCAGTCTATATTGACCAGATTCGCAAGCACGGTCTGTATGATGACATCTGGCAAGCCTTTGTTGCCATCCTGCCTGTGCGCACTGTTGGCGTCATGGGCGACGGGCGCACGTATGACTACGCCTGCGCGCTGCGCGCCGTGACGTCTGTGGATGGCATGACCGCCGACTATTATCCGTTCAGCCATGAATTTCTTGGCGAAACGGCCACACGCATCATCAACGAAGTCAAAGGCATCAACAGATGTACTTATGACATCACATCAAAACCACCCGGAACCATCGAGTGGGAATGACAAAAAAAGCCGGGCTTTGTCCCGGCTTTTTTTGTGTTTCAAGCGTACCAAAATTCTATATTTATCAATTTGATACAGCGAGAGGTTTGCAGGCACCGAAATGGACAACGCCAAACCACAGATTGGCAAAGCTGCGCTCTGGATGACCGGGGCGATTGCCTCTTTCTCGTCCATGGCAATCGCAGGCCGCGAACTAAGCGTGACGCATGATACTTTCGAGATCATGTTCTACCGCAGCCTCGTGGGAATCTGCGTTGTCGCTTTGATTCTGACCCTGACGCGAAAGTGGCATCAGGTGTCGACCGAACGGATTGGTCTTCATGGGATCCGGAATGTGCTACATTTTACAGGGCAGAACCTGTGGTTCTACGCGGTTGGCGTCATTCCTTTGGCACAGGTTTTTGCGCTGGAATTCACGCAGCCCATATGGGTCATCCTGCTGTCTCCGCTTTTATTGAAAGAGCGCCTGACGACTGTTCGCATGATGTCTGCATTAATCGGTTTTGCAGGAATTCTGCTGGTTGCGCGCCCGGGCGCTGTACCGCTTAATGCCGGTGTCGCGACCGCCGCTCTTTCTGCTATTTTCTTTGCCTTAACAACGATATCGACAAAGTCCCTCACCCGCTTTGCCAGCATAGGGTGCATCATGTTCTGGCTGACGGTTATGCAAGCTGCGCTAGGGTTAATCGCGTCCGGCATCGACGGTCAGATTACTTTGCCCTCGGCTAGCACGGCGCCGTTTCTGCTGTTGGTGGGTTTGGCCGGACTTCTGGCGCATTACTGCATTACAAATGCGCTGGCGATTGCCCCGGCAACGGTAGTGGTACCATTTGACTTTGCCCGCCTGCCCACAATCGCAGTCGTCGGCATGGTTTTGTATCACGAACCACTGGATCACTGGACCTTGTTGGGCGCGGGCGTAATCTTTTGCGGCATCTTTTTGAACGTTCACGCCGAGAATCGTAACAGTTTGGCAACACTCCCACGGGACACTCAACTCAAGTAACGCACGGTCACCAGTTGACGATAAAGTAAACCTTAAGAAAGTATCGAGCACCACAATGCAGGTCGGTCCCGCACCACACATTCACAGGCACTGACCTTCAGGAGACCTAGAGGGAGGAACTAATGAAAAAAGCGCTTCTACAGGCGTGCGCGGTATGCGTTGGCGCGACTGGGGCTTACGCTGGCGGACTTGATCGTAGCGGTCAGGGCGTCAACATTCTGTTTGAGGAAGGCTCTGTCGTACAGTTCCGTTTGGGGTATGCAAACCCTGACGTGAGCGGCGAGCAGAATGGCGTCGATTCCGGAAACATCGCCAATAGTTTCTGGACGCCACATCTGGCGTACAAACATTCGTTTACCGACCAACTGGATTTCGCGATCATCTACGACGAACCCTACGGCGCAGATGTCGAATATCCATCGAACTATCCTTTGTCGCAGAACCCATTGGCCGGTTTTGGTGGTCGCACAGACGTATTGCGCGCAAAGGCGGATGTTGACGCAATCACCGCCCTGGTACGCTATAAATTCGATGGAGGCTTCAGCGCCATCGGTGGTATCCGCGCTCAGCGGGCCAAAGCAACCGTGGCTGTACCGGTCGTTGCCGGGTACGAATTCGAGTCCGGCTCTGAGGTTGATTTCGGTTACGTCGTCGGTGTCGCGTGGGAACGCCCGGACATCGCGGCACGTGTCGCACTGACCTACAATTCGAAAATCACACATGATTTCGACTCGACAGAGTCCATTAACCGGAGACCACCGCCCGTCCCTGCACCGCTCGTGACGTCGGAAACCGAAACAGAAGTTGTGACTCCTCAATCGGTGAATCTGGACTTCCAGACCGGTGTCGCGCCTAAAACGCTGCTGTTTGGATCGATCCGCTGGGTTGACTGGCCGCAGACAGTTCTGGCACCGCCGGTTTATACCGCCGCTGCACAACAGAACCTGGTTGACTACGCGGACGACACGTTCACGTACACTCTTGGTCTTGGCTACAAGTTCACCGAAGAGTTTTCTGGCGCAATTTCTGCGGGCTATGAAACGTCCTCGGGTTCTGCAGTCTCCAACCTCGGCCCAACCGACGGGTTCTGGAGCCTTGGCGTAGGCGGTACATACACGTTTGAGCAGGCGCAGATTTCGGGTGGCATCCGCTACACCGACATCGGAGATGCGACCACCACCACAGGTGGCCAATTCTCGGGCAACTCGGCGTGGAGTGTCGGTCTGCAGCTCACTTATACGCTGAACTGATCCTCTTAGGGATATCCAAACCAAAGCCCCGCCATTTTTGGCGGGGTTTTTCTTTGCTCAATTTTCCTGTCGAACAACGCCTTTGGGAATGCAAGAAGGGCCATGGAACCTCAAAAACATCTCTCACCAATGGCTTGGACCGAACTTTTACCCTGGGAAAATCTGGGGCGCATCCTTTATCAAAATCCGAGTTGCCCCGGACGCGATCCCGGTCATGACTTCGGTTCTGCATCGTGTTTGCTGGGCGATGCTGGCGCTGTGGATCGTAGTTTGGGTCAAAAAGCTGAGCGTTCCAACCAGTCCGCGCGTCTGGAGCGCGTTTCTGAAGGTGGGATTGTTAAATAATGCAATCCCACTTCACGTATGGCTTGGGGGCAGCTCTATATCGAGACCGGTCTGACATCGATCTTGAATGCCGCAACCGCCATTTTTGGCGTTCTGATCGCCGCCATCTTTTTCAAGGATGAACGGCCGACCCTCGCGCGCGGTGTGGGTGTCGGTCTGGGTTTTCTGGGCGTTGCAATTGCAATTGGACTTACGAATTTCGCAACCTTCGACCCTCAAAGCGTCGCTCAGCTGGCCGTTATCACCGCCACTGTTTCATACGCCTTCGCGGGTGCATGGGCTAGAATACAGTTGTCAGGACTGTCCCCCATTGTTGCGGCCGCTGGCATGCTGATTGGTTCGACCAATCTGATTTTGCCTGTTTCGCTGACAATCGGCGCGCTCCCTCCTTTGAACCTGCCAGCGATCACATGGGTGGCGATTGCTTAATACGCCCTGATCGCGACCGCCGGGGCGTATTTGCTTTACTACCGCGTTCTTGCGATGGCGGGTGCTGGAAACTTGATGTTGGTGCCGCTTGTCATTCCGCCCGTGGCCAACGTACTGGGCACTGTGATACGCGACGAAGCCTTACCATCGCAGGCCTTTCTGGGATTTGCAGTGCTGGCGGTCGGACTACTGATTCTGAACTGGTCCCGCTCACGTGATTGACGCCGCCCCCTGCCCGTTTTAGCTAGGTCAGAAAAAGGGACAGCGGACAATGATCTACAGCTCGGCAATGGACTGGCGCGAAGCGGCCCGGAAAAAAGTGCTGTTCTTCGGCATGTCGGGGCTGGGCAAGACCTATGTGTCAAACGTTCTGCGCGACTCCGGAGACTGGTTTCACTACTCGATCGATTACCGCATCGGCACCCGATACATGGGTGAATACATCATCGACAATGCCAAGGCTGAGGCGATGAAGGTGCCTTTCCTGCGCGACCTCCTGCTGTCGGATTCGATCTATATCGGCTCGAACATCTCATTCGAAAATCTGACGCCGGTCGCCACCTATCTGGGCAAACCGGGCAACCCCGAACTGGGCGGGCTTGAACTGACGGAATATCGACGGCGGCAAGAGCAGTTTCGCCTGGCTGAAATCCACGCTCTGCTGGATACCGAGTATTTCATCGACCGCGCCAAACGCCTTTATCAGTATCCAAACTTCATTTGCGATACCGGTGGGTCTATCTGCGAGTGGGTCGATCCTGAGGACCCTGCAGATCACGTCCTGTCCGAGCTGTCCCGGCAAACCCTTATGATCTGGATTAAAGGCGATGAAGATCACACAGCCGAACTGATCCGCCGTTTCGACAAGGCACCAAAGCCGATGTCTTATCAGCCCGAGTTTCTGACCCGGGTGTGGGACGAATACCTCGCCGAACATGGTTATGCGCCCGAAGACGTCGACCCGGACGCCTTTATCCGCTGGACCTATGCCCGCGCATTGGCGCACCGCCAGCCGCGCTATCAGGCCATGGCGGACAATTGGGGTGTCGCGGTCACTGCTGACGACATGAACAAGGTCCGCGATGCCGGTGATTTCGATGAGTTGATCGAACGCACCCTTGAGACCCGGGCAAACCGGGCTTAATTACCGCCTCTACACAATAACTCCAAAGGCTTGCACCTGATGCCGATCAAGATCCCTTCCGACCTACCTGCTTACGACGTTCTCACCAAAGAGGGCGTCATGGTCATGGCAGCGGATCAGGCGATGCGTCAGGACATCCGTCCTTTGCGGATCGGGTTGTTGAATCTGATGCCCAAGAAGATTCAGACTGAAAACCAGTTTGCGCGTCTGATTGGTGCGACTCCGCTGCAGATCGACCTGTCGCTTATCCGCATGACGGAACATCGCACGAAGAACACCGCCGCCGATCATATGGCCGAGTTCTATCAACCCTTCCAAGAGGTGAAGGATCAGAAGTTCGACGGCCTGATCATCACCGGCGCGCCGATCGAACATTTGGAATTCGATGACGTCACCTATTGGGACGAAATGACCGAAGTCTTTGAGTGGACGCAGACAAATGTGCATTCCACCTTTGGTGTCTGTTGGGGCGGGATGGCGATGATCAACCATTTCCACGGCGTTCGAAAGCACATGCTGGACGCCAAGGCCTTTGGTTGTTTCCGACATCAGAACCTGGTCCCTGCATCCCCGTTTTTACGCGGCTTTTCAGACGATTGCGTCATACCGGTCAGCCGGTGGACGGAAATGAAACAAACTGAGATCAACGACGCACCCGGTCTGACGACGCTTCTGGGCAGCGAAGAGGTTGGTCCTTGTTTGGTCGAAGACCGCGCGCATCGCGCGATCTATATCTTCAACCATTTCGAATATGACAGCGATACGTTGAAGCAGGAATATGACCGCGATGTCTCGAACGGGACCCCCATCAACGTGCCGATGAATTATTATCCAGACGATGATCCGTCGCAGCCGCCACAGAACCGGTGGCGCAGCCACGCGCATCTGCTTTATGGCAACTGGATCAATGAGATTTACCAGTCCACCCCGTTCAACATGGAAAACATTGGTCATTAAAGCTCTCATATTCCTTGGCCTCGTCTTATCGGGCCTGACCCTGCTGGCCTTCTGGCGCGCAGCTCACAACGAAGCGGCGGCCGAGGCCAACTTCCCCCCTGAGGGTGAATTGGTCATGGTTGACGGGGTCGCCGTACATGCGGTGGTCATGGGCGAAGGTCCCGATGTGGTTCTGATCCACGGGTCCAGCGGCAACACCCGCGACATGACGTTTGCCCTTGCGCCAATTCTGGCCAAAAACTTCCGTGTGATCGTCTTCGACCGCCCCGGACTGGGCTATAGTGACAGCTTCAACCCAAACGGCGAAACCATTGAGGAACAAGCGCTAATCCTGCAAAAGGCTGCAGCCCAACTAGGGGCCGATAGACCCATTGTTGCGGGACAAAGCTATGGCGGGTCCGTGTCGCTGGCTTGGGCCGTCACGCGGCCCGAAAACATATCCGCCCTTGTCCTGATCGCACCAGCTGCAATCCCGTGGGAGACGCCGCTGGATGGCTTCAACAAGCTTGCGTCAACCCCGGCAGGCAACACTCTTGCCCTGCCCCTGATCACCGCGTTTGTCCCCGAATGGTACGTGGAAAAAGCGTTAGACAAGGTCTTTGCCCCTCAGGTTGCGCCGGAAGGATATTCACAGCACTTCGGCCCCGGCCTGACGATGCGGCGTGCTTCGATGCACGCCAATGCCAAGCAGCGAGCAAACCTGCTGGACGAAGTGCGCGCGCTGCAGCCCCGTTACGGCGAGATTTCTGTGCCGACAGAAGTCGTTCATGGAACGGCTGATACAACTGTCAGTTTCGCATGGCACGCCGAACAGCTGATTGACCAGATCCCCAATGCCGAGCTAATCGAACTTCCAGGGATTGGTCACATGCCACAGGTCGTGGCCGCACCCGAAGTTGCATCAGCAATCGACCGCGCTGCTGAGCGTGCAGGTTTGCGTTAAACCGCCAGCTAATCCATAGTAGGATATGGATTTTATGGCGAGGTAGCGTATGGCACGTTCGGACAAAGGTTCCATTGAGAAATACTTCCGCAAGGAAGCCCCGAAAGACGTGCGGTCGGCCATTGAAAAAGCTAAGAAAGACGACATCCTGAACCCGACCTATCCTTACGAAGAACGCATGAAGCGTAAGGATTACGACAAAGAGATGGAATTGCTCCAGATCGAGCTGGTCAAAATGCAATCCTGGGTCAAGGAAACAAACCAACGCATCGCGATCATTTTCGAAGGCCGCGATGCTGCGGGTAAAGGCGGTACCATTAAACGCTTTCGCGAGAACCTCAATCCGCGCGGTGCCCGCAACGTGGCGCTGAGCAAACCCTCTGATACCGAACGCAGCCAGTGGTATTTTCAGCGTTACATACAACACCTGCCTGCGGCCGGAGAAATCGTGTTCTTCGACCGTAGCTGGTACAACCGCGGGGTGGTTGAAAATGTCTTTGGCTTTTGCGAACCCGAAGAACGCGAGCGGTTTTTCCGACAGGTTCTGCCGCTGGAAACAGGGTTGGTAAACGACGGGATTCAACTGTTCAAGTTCTGGCTAAACGTTGGACGCGCGGAACAGTTGAACCGGTTCTTGTCACGTGAGACTGACCCGCTAAAACAATGGAAACTCAGCCCAATCGACGTTGCAGGGCTCAGCAAATGGGACGAATATACGCAGTCGATCTCAGAGACTCTGACCCGCAGCCACACAGATCATTGCCCTTGGACCATTGTTCGGTCAGATGACAAGAAACGCGCCCGAATTGCGGCCATTCGAACCGTTCTGAACGCGCTGGACTACGATGAGAAAGACAAAAAAGCTATCGGCAAGATCGACCCCCTGATCTGTGGCGGGCCCGAGGTTTGGGACGCGTGATGACAATTTCGCGCTCTGTTACCAGCAAGTGTTGGACGAACCGGTATGCGTGGATTATGTCTTGGTTCCCCAAGGCTTAAACAAAAAGGCTCGTGACACAGGCATGGCGAAACGCGGGTATCACCACGGCAATCTCAAGCAAGCCTTGATCGAGGCCGCCCTGTCGCTTGTCGAAGAAAAGGGCCCGACCGGCTTTACTCTGTCCGAGGCCGCAAAAACTGCAGGCGTAACACCGGCCGCGGTTTATAGGCATTTTCAAGGGCGCGAGGATCTGATCGCCGAGGCGGCGCGTCAGGGGTTCGAAATGTTCGCGGACCTGATGCAATACGCCTATGACACAGGCCAACCTTCGGCTCTGGCAGCTTTTGAGGCAACGGGTCGGGCTTATCTGGCTTTTGCCCGCAAACACCCTGGCCACTACATCGCCATGTTTGAAAGCGGGATATCCGTAAACCGAACGCCCGAATTGGCGCTGGCTGCGAACAGGGCCAAAAGCGTGCTGGAAAAGGCGGCTGGCGATCTTTCCCAGCATATCCCACCGGAAAAGCGACCTCCGGCGTCGATGTTCAGCGCCCATATCTGGGCCATGAGCCACGGCGTTGTTGAGCTTTATGCACGCAACACTGGTGCAAGTTCACCATTCCCGCCAGAGGATCTACTGGAAAGCGGTATCGGTATTTATTTGCGGGGCTTGGGACTGGTGCCGCAGGACGACTGAACGCAGTTAAAACATCGGTCGTGGTGCAGGGGCGCTGAGACCCGACGTGACATTGATCAGGTCCATCGACCCCATGCCCTTGATATCAACCGGACCCAGATCGGACACCTGAAACTCGTCGATCAGGGCATATTTCATCTCTTCCGGGGCAACGATTTTCATCGGATTCGCAAAGACTTGCAGACGTGAGGCGATGTTCACCGCCGGGCCAAACACATCGTAGACGTATTTCTGAATACCCACGACCGAACCGACCGCAGGCCCCATACCCAGACCGATCCGGGCCTGCCATTTATGCGGATGGCTTTCGTTGCGCCGTTCGAGATACCGAAGGAACCGGACTGCACAGTGGGCGACCGCCGTCGCATGGTCCGGCGTGGCATCCGGCATACCCGAGACAGCCAAATAAGCGTCGCCGATGGTCTTGATCCGTTCGCACCCGTATTGTTCGACGATTCTGTCGAAAGCCGTGAAGATGTCGTTCAACTCGCTGAGCGTAACGGTCGGGTCGGTCTTGGCCGCAAAATCCGTAAAACCCACAAAATCCAGCATCACGACCGATACTTGATCGTACAGTTGCGGGGTGACGACACCGAAGGTTTTGAATTCCTCGTACACAGCGCGCGGCATGAGGTTCAACAACAACCGTTCGACACGCTCTTTCTCGCGTTCCAGTTCGCGCGTGTTACGCTCGACCATGGTCGAGTAGCTGTCGATCATGCTCTCAAGCTCGCGAATGCGAGTGATGTTCTGAAACTCCACCACCAGCACCTGCTCGGACAGGCCACTGGCCAATGAAACTGCGACGGCGAAAATCAGCGTTCGGCGCTTGGGTTTGACCTGCAATTCAACCGAATAGCGCAAGCCCGATTGTTTGACGTCCTCAAGCTCTTTTGGATCAAGATCAGGGAAATAGTCCAAAAGGGTCTGACCTTCGGTCGGCGCGCCAAACCATTCGGTAAACGGACCGTTGTGGAACACGAAACCCAAATCCGACGCCCGTACAACTGCGACACCCACACCGATCGCACGCAGCAACTGTTCATTTATCGCCAGGATACTCATGCGGCGTCGCGCGCCACGATTATTGCCCGCTTGGACTCAATGGCATTAAGCGCAATCTTTATATGTGCGTCTTCCATACCATGCATCGAAAGGGCCTCACTAAAGAGCGCAGCCATTTCGTCAAAATCGGCGTGAGAGATTTTCAGATGACGATGGACGGCCTCAATTCTGTCATCGCTAAAGGACGCGGGCCCGCCAACCAAAGAGGAAACGAACTTGGTTTGATGATCGATCAATCGGGGCATGTCTATGTCTTCGAAGTGGCCGCCGATCTGATCAGACTCCAACGCCATTTCGTAGAACGTCATAACGACCCGAGAGATCGTTTTGAAGCCACCGTATTTTTCGTAAATAGTCTGCCCCACGACACAAAACCCAAACGTTAAACACCACTAACGTCACGAGGTTATATCATATTGACAGTTTTGTTAACGCTTATGACGCGAACGCGGCGTGCAGCGACCATTCAGGTGGTCTTACTGTGACTTGAATTCAAACGCTCAGATCGTCGGTACAGGGAATGAAACCTACGTATCCCCCCTGCTCCAGCAACCGCGTTTGGCCGCCAAAACGCCAATACAACTTACGTCCAGTGGCCTTTAGCTCTCGCCGAAGACGGAACCAAAGCGGCCCCTTGTCCAGTTCAGAGTTGGTTTTTACGTCCTGTGATCGCTCGCTGACTTTTACCTCTTCGACCGTCTGATCCTGTTGTTTCGACCATATCATCTGCACCCCAACTGCTGGAAAACACTGATACATCCGCCAATCCGGACGCGGAATTGAAACGAAGTCGTCAAGATGATCAGAATAGCTTTCGGACCAAGCCAGCAGTTTTTGGCAAGCCCGCTGCGACAGCACGTAAGCCGCAGCACTTGGCGCCATCTCTAGCATGGGCCGGACGTTTACGCCCGCGATACGGGCCTCGGGCCCAAAACGAAGGGACTTGGGCGAATAGTCAAGTTTGACTATGTCAAAGGCATCTGGGTCTTCCAACAAAGCTGAAATTACAAACCCTGCCTGAGCAGACATTTCGACGTCATCTTCGAAAACGGCCACGGCATTCAGGTTTTGATCCACGGCCGTTTGCCAAACAGCACGATGGCTTTCGAAACAAGCGATTTCGCTTCGCCGCAAACCCCACCGGCTGCCGGTACCAGGAGCATAGCCATTGGCATCCAGCGCGCCACTTTGCTGTGCGTCTGTCGCGCTGAACCGGGTGGCACCCGCTAGGCCACTATGTTCAAACTGCGCCTCCATGAAATCACAGCGTGCCGGGACCCGATCTAGGTTAATAAAAAAGGCACCCGTTTTTGGTGGCAGTTCCTGACGTCCCACGGCGTTTCCTTTCAAGCGGTTACGCCAGATACACACCGGTGAGGCGGACAATCAAGTCCGTGCTGGGGCAATAAGCATTGCGTTATGCCTATTCAGAATTAGAAGCCCCGATTAAGCTGCGCTGGGAAAACAAAAAACAGGATTCTTGTAATGACGTCTCATGGATATTCTGGCGGCCGCCTCAACCTTCCGTTTGTGGGCATTTCGACTTTTGGCAAGGCTCCGTATGTCATGAACTGGGACAAAATCGAAGCCGACGTCGCCATCATGGGAGCCCCTTTTGATTTTGGCACGCAATGGCGTTCGGGCGCCCGTTTCGGCCCAAGGGCGGTGCGAGAGGCATCGACCCTGTTCAGCTTTGGGCACGCAGGCGCGTATGATCACGAGGATGATGCCACTTACCTTGATGCTTCGGTCCGGATGGTCGATATTGGCGATGCGGATATCATTCACACCAAAACCGAAGAAAGCCACGCGAACATTCAGTTCGGTGTGGAAAAGATGCTGAACGCGGGCGCCCTGCCCGTTACCATCGGTGGAGACCACTCGGTAAACATCCCGTGTATCAACGCGTTCGAAAAAGATTGCGAAAAAAACGGACCCATCCACGTTGTTCAGATCGATGCACATCTGGATTTCGTAGACGAACGCCACGGCGTGACCGCCGGACATGGAAACCCTATGCGACGCGCAATTGAAAAGCCTTACGTTTCGGGTATGACACAACTGGGCATCCGGAACGTGTCATCAACAGCCAAAGAAGGGTATGAGGACGCCCGCGCCCGTGGATCCGACATTCTGTCCGTGCGACAGGTGCGCAAGCTTGGTACTGATGGCGTTCTGGCGCGCATCCCCGAGGGCGCACGGTACTATGTGACGATTGATATTGACGCGTTTTGCCCTTCTATCGCCTCTGGCACCGGAACGCCCAGCCACGGCGGGTTCCAGTACTATGATGTCCTAGAGATCATTCAGGGGCTTGCGAAACGCGGAGATGTGGTTGGAATTGACCTTGTCGAAGTAGCTCCGAACTACGACCCGACCGAGAGCACGCAGATTCTGGCAGCGCAGGTTCTGTTGAACTTCATCGGATTCATTTTTCACGAACGTGGCAAGAAGGGCTAAGCGCCCTTCCTGCCGAATAGATCATGCACTGATCGTGTTGTGTTCAGGGCCGTAGGGGAAGCCAGTGATGTTCTCAGCGCCGGTTTCCTCGACCACCAATATATCGTGTTCCCGGTATCCGCCGGCCCCCTTCTGACCCTCTGGAATCCACAGCATCGGCTCAATTGAAACGACCATGCCCGGTTCCAGAACCGTATCGATATCCTCGCGCAGCTCCAGCCCCGCTTCGCGCCCATAATAGTGGCTGAGGATCCCGAAAGAGTGACCGTATCCGAACGAACGGTACCGCAGCAGGCCTTCGTCAGCGAAGAAGCGGTTAATCTCTTCACAGATTCCAGAGCAGGTCGCACCTGGCTTGATCAAGCTCAGGCCCAGCTCATGCGCAGCAACGTTGGCCTTCCAAATACGTAGGCTTTCTGCATCCGGCTCACCCAGGAAAAGGGTCCGCTCCAAAGCCGTGTAGTAGCCCGAGATCATCGGGAAGGTGTTCAGAGACAGGATATCGCCCTTTTCCAGCGCCCGCTTGGTGACGGGGTTATGCGCACCATCGGTGTTCAGGCCGGACTGAAACCAGACCCAGGTATCGCGGTATTCGGCGTCAGGATAAGCACGCGCAATCTCGGCTTCCATTGCGTCGCGGCCTGCCATTGCGATCTCGATCTCGGTCGCACCTTCGCGGATCGCTGCATGAATGGCCGCGCCGCCTACGTCTGCTGTCCGCGCACCACCCTTGATCAGTTCGATCTCTTCAGCCGATTTCACCATCCGCGCAGCCATCGTGTCAGGCGCAATGTCGACCAGTTCAGGTGCGCCCAACATGTCCACCGCAGTGTCACGCATCGCTAGTGTCAAATGATCACCTTCAATGCCGACCCGACGCGCTGACCCGATCAGGTTGGCCACTGCACGCCAGTAGTTGTTCCGCTTCCAATCGGTGTAGATCACGTTCTCTTCAACCGACCGTCGCCACGGTTGCCCGGCGTCGATATTCGCCGACACCGTCGTGCAAACATCCTGCGTCACAACACAACCGTATGGGCGGCCAAACGAGCAGTACAGGAAGCCTGAGTAGTATGCGATGTTGTGCATCGACGTCAGCAAAACGGCCGGAATATCACGCGCCGTCATTGTTGCACGCAGGCTGGCAAGGCGACGATCGTATTCCGTGCGGCTGAACGGCAAAGGCGCCTTGTCGCCATTATGGCTTGTGAAGAACTCGGGGCGATTGTTCAGATCTTTCATCTTTGACTCTCCTCAACGCCGGACTGGCATCGCCCGGCCACAAGTCCCGGCGTTCAGGACGAGCGGCCTCGGGATCCGAGAGCCATGCACCCCGCGTTTCGTCACGACGCCATCGTGACCGAGGTGCATGGTGAAATCGCTAAATCAGCTTTTGAGTCGCGTCAAGCCGGGCTGAGGCCCCGCAGACGTTCTGACCGGCGGCGCAGCAGTTCGACCGTAGTCAACAGCGCGATTGAGATCACCACAAGGATGGTCGCGACGGCCAGAATGGTCGGGCTGATCTGCTCGCGCAGGCCGGTGAACATCTGCCACGGCAGTGTCTTCTGGCTGGCCGAGCCGACAAACAGAACCACCACAACTTCGTCAAACGAAGTGATAAAGGCGAACAGTCCACCCGAAATCACACCCGGCAGGATCAGAGGCATCTGGATTTTGAAGAACGTCCGCACCGGACCCGCGCCCATATTCGCAGCAGCCCTCGTTAGTGACTGGTCGAATCCCACCAACGTCGCGGTCACCGTGATGATCACGAAAGGAATCCCGAGAACAGCATGGGCTAGCACAACTTTGACATATCCGACGAAGTTCTTGTTCATGCCAAGCGAGCCTTCAAGAAAACGACCGATGTCACTGTAGAAAAAGAACATACCGGTGGCCGAAATGATCAGCGGCACGATCATCGGTGAGATCAGGATGCCCATGATCGCCCGGCGCCCGGGAACGTGCGACTGACTAAGGCCAATCGCCGCCAGTGTTCCCAACGTGACCGAGATAATGGTCGCAATCGGGGCAATGATCAGCGAGTTCTTGAAGCTGCGCTGCCATTCATTGTTGGTGAAGAAGTCACGGTAGTGCTTCAGCGAATAACCCTCAGGGTCCAGACGCAGCATTTCCGGCGTAAAGGTGAAGAAGTCCTGCGCATTGAACGACAGAGGCAGAACCACAAGGATCGGCGTGATCAGGAACACGAAAATCGCCCCGCAGATTACCCGGAAAGTATAGTGCCACAACACCTGTCCTGCTGTCATGTAAGGCAGCAGTTTTTGGCGATAGCGCCCTTCGTAGAGCCAGAAGATGAAGAAGGCAAAAAACCATCCTGCCAAAAGTCCGACGATCAAGCCCGTGATGCCCGCAAAGAAAAACCCGATGGCAGCAAGTCCAAGGATCGTGATCCAACGCGCGACGCGTTCATTGTCCAGTACGTTGATGTACAACCACGCCAGACCTGCCATCAGTGCAGCGCCGATCACAATGCCCAGCAGGACATTGTCCTGCCCGGCGCCGACGAACATGCCCAGAAATCCTCCGGCGATTGCGACAGTCGGCAGAACCATCGACAGCGGTTTGCGGGATATTGGTGTAAGTGCAGCCATATTCTTTATCCCAGCTTGACGTTATCAATGCCGACGATCTTGTCGTAGCACCAGTAAAGTAGAAGAACGACCGCCAGTAGTATTGTCCCCAGCGCCGCAGCCAGTCCCCAGTTGAGTGACGACGAAATGTGATACGCAATCCGGTTCGAGATGAAGACACCTTTGGTGCCGCCTACGATCTCGGGCGTGATGTAGTAGCCGATCGCCAGAATGAACACGAGGATCGACCCCGCGCCGATGCCTGGAATGGATTGGGGGAAGTAAATCCGCCAGAAGGTCGTCCAGTTCGTAGCGCCCATGGATTTCGCCGCGCGAGTGTAAGTCGGCGGGATCGTCTGCATGACCGAATACATCGGCAGGATCATGAACGGCAGCAGGATATGCGTCATCGCAATGATCGTGCCGAATTGGTTGTTGATGATCACCAGCCTTGCATCATCGGCAACAAACCCCAGCCAGACCAGCGTCTCGTTGATCACCCCTTGCTGTTGCAACATCACTTTCCACGCAGACGTCCGCACCAGCAGCGAGGTCCAGAACGGAAGCAGCACCAAAATCATCAGCAGGTTCGAAACGCGCATCGGCAGATTGGCCAGCAGGTACGAGATCGGATAGGCCAGCAGAATACAAGAGCCAGTAATAATCAGCGACATGAACAAGGTCCGCCCGAACAGTTTGATAAGGATACGTTTATCTTCGGGTTGGGCCTGCGCACCTTCTGGCGTGCGCTGCATATCAACGGCGTTCAGGAAGTACCCATTGGTGATCGGCACTGCATGCGTCTTGATCACACGCCAGGTATTCACATCCCCCCAGCCGTCGTGAATCTCGATCAGCTTTTCCTTGAACGGCGCGTCAGCTTCTGGGTCCAATCGTTTGATCTTGCGTCCCGATTGCCTGAACATCGAGGACATTCCTGTCTGTTCGTAGTTCAGGCGTGAACCCAGTTTCGTATGTTCTTTTGCGTCAATTGCGGCGACCATATCTTTGGCAAAGGCCGCATACAGCGCCTCATCCGGTAGCTCTCCGCTTTCGGCATCCCAATTCTGCAACTCGACCACCGTAAGGGGAAGCGTTTGGGACACTATCCCGTTCTCAACCGAGCGGAACAGCATCGAAACGATCGGGATCACAAAGGACAGCAGTACAAACAGCAGCAAGGGCGCAATCAGAGCCAAAGCCCGAAGTTTTCGGCGGCGCAAGGACCGCGCCAGAGATTTCTTCAGCGGCGTGCCATCGGCAGCAAGCATCGGACCGGATTGAGTAGCGTCAGTCATCTGCGTCCCTTGGTCTTAGGTAAGCCGGGGCCAATGGCGGCCCCGGCCGTGTTTCTCAGAACCGGCTTATTTTGCCAGCCATGCCTGGAATTTCGCGTCGATATCGTCGCGGTAGTCAGCCCAGAACTCGTAGTTGTACAGGAACGTGTTCTTAGCGTTTTCCGGATCAGTCGGCATGTGTGGTGCCATGTCGATACCCAGATCGGCGTGCTGACCAACCAGTGGTGCCGAAGACGCACGTGCCGGGCCGTACGAGATGTACTTGGCCTGATCCGCCAGACGCTGCGTGTCTGTTGCGAACATGATGTAGTCCAAGGCACGCTGCTGGCGCTCTTCGCTCAGACCGGCGGGAATGATCCAGCCATCCAGATCGAATACCTGCGCGTCCCACAGCATGGCAACGGGCTGCTTCTGCTCTTCGATCACACTGAACAGGCGACCGTTATAGGTTGAGCCCATGATGACTTCGCCGTCGGCCAGCAACTGAGGCGTATCTGCACCTGCGGACCACCAGACAACGCTGTCCTTGATGGTGTCCAACTTGGCCAGAGCTTGATCCTGCCCTTCCGGGGTCGCCAGAACGTCATAAACGTCGTCTTTAGCAACGCCGTCACATAGCAGCGCCCATTCCATGTTGTTGATCGGACGTTTTTCCAGCGAACGTTTGCCCGGGTAGTTTTCCAGGTCAAACACTGCGCAGATTTCGGTCGGAGGGTTATCGCCGACCAGATCGGTGCGATAGCCGAATGTGGTCGAGTACACGATCTGCGGGATAAAGCAGTCGCTGACCAGTAGATCGCCGAAGTCGTCGGAGGCAGACGTCCCATCCGGCGCCGGAGCCAGCTGGGTGTCAAAGTCGATTTCCAGCGCCAGACCTTCGTCGCAAAGACGAATGGCGTCCGCGGCAACAACGTCAACAACATCCCAGGTAACGTTGCCAGCTTCGTTCATGGCCCGCAGTTTGGCAACCGCCTCGGCCGAGCTGTCATCATTCAGGATGGTGACGCCGGTCTTTTCTGAATAGGGCTCGTGATAGGCCTTCAGTTGCGATTTGGAATAGGCTCCGCCCCAAGAGACGATCGTCATCTCTTCGGCTGACACGGCGCCGGCAACAGCCACAATCGCACTCGCCATTAGAGTGGTTTTGGTAACTTTCATCGTTAACTCCCTGTTTTCCCGTTAATCTTTGTCATTGCGGTTGGGCCACGGGGTAACCCACGCATGCCTTTCCCCGCACATATTGGTTACACGAGCGGGGTAATTCCTGATCAGGCGTCCAATGCCCGGCAGTCGCGCGCAAGCCAGCCGATCTCGACCTCCTGGCCCGGCGACAGCCTGATAGCGTCCGGTGCGTTGCGAGTCTTGATGATAAAATCATCATTCCCGGCAACCGACAGACGGAAGCGGAAGACGTCGCCCATGTAAATGAACTCTTTCACCGTTGCCTTCAGCGTGTGCGCGTCGGCGTGCAGACGATCCTTGTTGAACTCCACCCGCTCGGGCCGGATTGACACTTTGGTCCGGTCTCCCGCCGCGTGGACATTGACTGGCTTTGCATCAATTTCAGATCCATCATCCAGCGTCACAACACATTCGTCGCCGTTGATAGATTTAACAACGCCTTCCAAAGTGTTGTTTTCACCAATGAACTGAGCAACGAAGCTATTCTCCGGCTCTTCGTACAGCAAGTCCGGCGGTGCAAGCTGCTGAATGCGCCCATCATCGAACACCGCGACGCGATCCGACATTGTCAGCGCTTCGGTCTGGTCGTGGGTTACATAGACGGTGGTGATACCCAGTTCATGCGCCAGACGTGTGATTTCAAACTGCATATGCTCGCGCAGTTGTTTGTCCAGCGCGCCCAACGGTTCATCCATCAAGACCAGTTCGGGTTCGAACACCAGCGCGCGTGCCAAAGCGATCCGTTGTTGCTGACCCCCGGACAATTGCGCCGGTCGGCGGCTACCAAAGGCCCCCATCTGGACCATATCAAGTGCCCGGCGGACCTTTTCCTCTCGCGCATCCTTGCCAATATTCCGCACTTCCAGCGGAAAGGACAGATTTTCTGCCACCGTCATGTGCGGGAACAAAGCGTAGTTCTGGAATACCATGCCGATACCGCGTTTATGCGGTGGGATATTGTTGATCGGCCGTCCGTCCAACATAATCTCGCCATGTGTGGCTGTTTCAAAACCTGCCAGCATCATCAGGCAAGTTGTCTTGCCGGACCCCGAGGGCCCAAGCATTGTAAGAAACTCACCCTTCGGCATTGAAAGGTTGAGGTCTTTTACAACAAGGATCTCGCCATCATAGGATTTTTGGACATGCTGAAACTCGACGAACGCTGCGTCATTAGACATTTACCGATTAGTCTCCCCTGTGCGGTCCCTGCTTGCCCGGTTCATCCGGATCTCAAAGACCTGTCGCAGCCATTTAAGGACATGCAGGGTGCTACGCGCAACCAAAATTTGTCGCCTGTTTAACGATTAGGTCGATTGAAGCAAGGTTTTCACGCGGAATTTAGTTTTCGCATGTGCCACGCAAGGCTTTGATTGCTGGAAAGCACCGGTTTTTTCAGGTGTTCCTGCACCATTGGAATAACATCAAAAGTTCTTAGATTCGTGCAACTTAGAAAAACAGCTTCAACTGATTCATCCTGCCCAAGTTTCACTGCAGCCTCAATCAGAGACTTCCGCGAAATCCGTGCTACTTTGGCTTCTTCGGCTTCTCCGAATGTGCCAAAAACATCCATCGAAATCCCGTTTTTCGAAAATGCGTTACGTAAGGGATCGTTCACTTCTTCGATATACGGTGACAAAAGCGCAAACTTTGCGACACCAAGGTCGTGGGCACATGCGGATGCCGCGCGTAATGGGTTGGTAACAACCGACGCCTCGCAGGTCATTTGAACCATTTGCTCGACCTGTTCCGAGCCGATAACCGAGCTGGCAGAGGTGCACCCATACCCCACAACACGGTATGGGCGGGTCTTGGGCAACAGATCAGCAGCAGCGGGTAAGGCTGTTTTCATCTCGGCCAATGTATCGGTGGTCACCTCTTTCCCGCTGGGTATTCTGGAGACGTAGATGGGACAACTGCGATCAGAAAAATATGCGTTGAATTCCGGCTCAAGCGTTTCGTCTGTCTGGAGGACAATTAAACCCATCGGGGGTGTGGCGGGATCATCTGCGTCAATGGCATAAGGCAAACGCGTCATATCTCGGGCAACTCCTGATCAGCGCGGGGACTAATAATGCGAGGCTCGCCTTCAGTTATTACGATGTTCTCTTCGTGAACAAGGATCTTGTCACCAACGGCAATGCCCGGCTCAAGCGTCAGGACCATGCCCGGCTCTAACACCGTATGGTCGGTTGGAATAAGGGACGGCCATTCTGTCAGCGACATGCCCAGACCGTGCCCCAATCGCCCTGCCCCCGTATCGGCGTCGCCGCGCGACAGCACAGAATTCATTGCCTGAAACAAATCTGCTGCCGTGGCGCCAGGACGCGCAATCTCGAATGCCGCATCCGAAGCCTCGATCAGGGCACCGTAGGCCGACTTCACCTGTGCATTGGCTGAGCCGATGGCCCAATTGCGGTCGTAGTCGCAGAAATACCCATCCCAAACCAGACCGGTATCCAGCATCAGAACATCGCCCTGCTGCAGCCGCGTATCGGTCGCGGGGGAAATTACATCTGTGTAGCCACCCTGTTCCGCGCCGCCGGCAAGATACGGAACCCAATCGGCCCCCTCGTCCAGACACAGCATCTGGAACCGGCGAAAAACCGCATCCAGCGCCACACCTTCTTTCGCAATTTCGGAAACCCTTTGAAACGCGCGCCCGGCGATAGCGCAAGCCGTTTCGATCTTTGCAATTTCCGCTGATGATTTCACCATTCGCAGCGCGCGAATGATACCTTCATCGCCACAAATTTCGCGCGGACCGATCGCCTGCTGCAGACGTCGAAGATCTGCTAGCGGAATTCTGACATGCGTTTCATGCCCATCGGGCAATCCTATCCTCGCGCCGTTGGGGCTCACCTCGCGAAGGGTCTCGGCCAATAGGCTGATACCGTCGTCCATCAAATCTGGTGCAGTCCAGATTCGAATGTCGTCAATCCATGTTTCTGCCATTAGCGCGGCCCCGATCGAAGGGATCACGGCAATCGGCTTGCCGCTCGCGGGAACGATCAGAAACCAGGGACGCGTTGGGCTTTCCCAAAACCGCGTTAGATACCCGGTAAAATACCGGACTTCAGGTTCCGTCGTCAGAAGCAACGCTGATAAACCTGAGGCTTGCATCCTGCGCTGCGCGCGATCGGTGCGCGCAGCGAACTCTGAGTTGTCAAACCCCCTCATTCAGCGCCCTCGGAAAAGGTGCCCGAAACCTTCGCCCACGACATCGGTTGAAGGGTGCGGAGCGGGAAAAATCTGCTTTTGGTCGTCGCGATGAGAAGGCGGTGAGATTCTCAATTTGGTGTCTTTCCTGTGATGCCCATTGACGTGATCGCATTCGTCAAGTTCTGTCAACAAAACTCGCCCCAGACAGGAGCCTAAAATGCCCCATTCTGCCACGGCCTTCAGCCATGCCGAGTATGACCGCAGATTGGCAAAGACCCGCGCTGCCATGGCAGCAGCAGGTTTGGATGCCCTGTTTATCGAAGATCCTTCGAACATGGCATGGCTGACGGGTTATGACGGCTGGTCATTCTATGTGCATCAAGGTGTGCTGGTCCTGCACGACGCCGACCCGGTCTGGTGGGGTCGCAATCAAGACGCAAATGGCGCGCGTAGAACTGTTTGGATGACGAGTGATCGAATCCGCGGTTATGCGGACGAATACGTGCAATCCACCGTGCGTCATCCAATGCAGGATTTGGCCGCATTGATTACGGATGCCGGTATTGCCAAGGGGCGTATTGGTGTTGAGCTGGACAATTATTACTACTCAGCCAAGGCACACCTGACATTGCTGGCAGAGCTACCCGAAGCACAGCTTGTCGACGCAAACGCTTTGGTCAACTGGCAGCGTGCGGTTAAATCCGACGAAGAAATCGTGCTGATACGAAAGGCGGCTCGGATATCCGAGCATGTAACCGACGGCGTATTGGAGCGCATTGAACCGGGTATGCGCAAGAATGATCTAGTCGCACAAATCTACCACGATGCTGTCACCGGAGTTGGCAGCGATTGGGGTGACTACGCAGCCATTGTGCCCCTGCTCCCGTCCGGCCCGGATGCCGCTGCCCCGCACCTGACATGGGATGGCGAACCATTCAAAACCGGTGAGTGCACGTTTTTCGAACTGTCTGGTTGCTATCGCCGTTACCACGCACCATTCTGTCGCTCGGTCTTTTTGGGGAACCCACCCGACTATTTGCTTCGTGCTGAAGCCGCCCTCGTAGAAGGGCTTGAGGCGGGACTAGAAGCCGCGCGTGCCGGTAATCAGGCGCGTGACATCGCATTGGCACTGGCTGCCCCGCTGGAACGGGCCGGTATCGAACGCGGCGCGCGATGCGGTTATCCGATTGGCCTCAGCTATCCACCCGATTGGGGCGAACGCACGATTTCCCTGCGACCCGAGGATGAGACCGTACTGGAACCCGGTATGACCTTTCACTTCATGCCCGGCCTTTGGATGGACGATTGGGGGTTGGAGATTACTGAGTCGATCCTCATCACTGAGTCCGGACCTGCCGAATGTTTCTGCAACCGCCCCAGAAAGCTGTTTGTAAAGCCATGACCTTACCGAGAACCCTGGAACTATTAGCGGACCTGATCGCTTTTGAGACGGTGTCAGCAGATTCGAATCTGGAAATGATCAGCTATCTGACCGAACGGCTCGAGGCACTGGGCGCGCGATGTATCGTCACGCGGGACAAGACTGGCACCAAGGCCAATGTGTTTGCCACGATCGGCCCCGATCAACCCGGTGGTATCCTTCTGTCCGGCCATACGGATGTGGTGCCGGTGGCCGATCAGGACTGGACGACAGATCCGTTTAAGTTGGCGGAAAGTGACGGCAAACTCTACGGTCGCGGCACATGCGACATGAAGGGCTTTATCGCTGCGGCGGTGGCTTTCGGCGAAACACTGGATGTCGGGAAGCTGACCCAGCCGCTGCACTTTGCCTTTACTTACGATGAGGAAGTCGGCTGCCTTGGCGCCCAAACGCTGGTTGATGATCTGTCTGATCGCGGCATTGTCCCGGACATTGCAATTATTGGCGAGCCGACCGAGATGCGCGTTATCGAGGGTCACAAGGGCTGCTTTGAATATACCACCCGCTTCTACGGGCTAGAGGGGCACAGCTCTGCTCCCGATGACGGGGTGAATGCTGCAGAGTATGCTGCACGATATATCGGCAAACTGCTGGAGTTGCGCCACATTCTCAAGTCTCGCGCACCGGCAGACAGCCGGTTCGAGCCGCCCTGGACCACTGTCAATATCGGGCAAATCACCGGGGGTGTTGCCCACAATGTCATCGCCAGCAAGGCCGAGGTTTTGTGGGAGATGCGGCCTGTGCAAGCAAGTGACGCTGACCTCGTCAAAAAGACCCTTTCGGACTACGTACAGCATTCACTGTTGCCGGAAATGCAAGCGGTCCACAGTGACTCGAGTATCACGCAAGAGGCTATCGCCGAGGTCGAAGGCCTTGAGCCCATGGAAGAAAACGCAGCCCGTGATCTGGTCGCCGAACTGACCGGGGCCAACGGTACAGGTGTTGTTGCCTTTGCGACCGAGGCCGGATTGTTTCAGAAGCTTGGCGTTCACGCGATCGTTTGCGGGCCAGGTTCAATCGCGCAGGCCCACAAGGCGGACGAGTTCCTCGAGATTGAACAGTTGGATATGTGCTGCAGAATGCTAACCCGCTTAGGTCATCGCCTCACCCGTTAACCGCATCCGTGGGTGCGGTCATATTTTGACCGATCTGGCTGCACATGCGCAGCCCGCGCGTCCTCGCCTGGGTCGTAGACTTCCATCACCAACGGATAGCAGGCCGCCGCGTCTGAGGAGTGTTCCGAGGAACAATCCCCTCCGGGGCACGCAGACAGGCCGACGATCAGATCGATTTCTGCGTGGAACTCAAGGTAATCGCCGGGGCGTACCGGGCTGGCTTTCATAAAATACTGGCCGGTATCGCGGGTAAATCCAGTGCACATGAACACGTTCAGCACGTCATGCACCAGCATCTCGGCCTCATGCAGCGGCAGGTCGCAATGGCTGGCCAGCGCGCGGGTCAGGTTAGAGTGGCAGCAATAGTGATAGTCGTCCCCCGAAAGCAAACGCCCGGTATACGGATCACACCGTGTGCCAATCACGTCATGGACCGATCCGCCATAGGAATCGAACCCGTACCAATCCAGAGTATCGGCAATGATCGTCGCCATCGGTCGCATGTTGGGAAAGCTCGACCACATCCGGTCTCCGGTGGACAGGTGCGTGCCGTGCAGCGCGCGGGTTTTGCCGGAGTAGAACCGCTCGGTCAGGTCATGCTTGTTCCACATGTTCAGGTCACCGACCTGCGGGCCATCGACCGATACCACCCTGACAAAAGCGCCTGCGGGAACTTCAATACAGGCCGCATCGCGCGGCGCTGCTATGACTTCGGCCGTTTTGACCGCGCCTTCGCGCAGAATAGACAAGGTGGTTAAGTCTGGTGGATCAAGCGATTCCGGCGGGTAGCAGATAACTGGCGCAATCGCCTTGCGGTCTGCCGCATCTACGGGCGGCGGGAAGTTTGGTTTTACTAGCTTCATAGTCGCCTCCCATCCCGGCCCGATGCCCTGCTTTGCCGATTCTTTAACGCATTATGAAGGGGTTCGCCATCGGCTCTTGCGCGGTGCTGATCCAGGTGGTCTTGGTTCTGGTGTAATCCAGGATCGCCTCAACGCCGGCCTCGCGACCATATCCCGACTGATTGAACCCGCCAAACGGCGCGATAGGAGAGATCGCGCGATAGGTGTTCACCCAGCAGATGCCGGCCCTGATCCGTTTTGATACACGATGCGCGCGCGCCAGGTTCTGAGTGAATACACCGGACCCCAACCCGTAGGGCGTGCTGTTTGCCAGCGCGATGGCTTCTTCTTCGGAGTCAAACGGCAACAAAGACATCACAGGCCCGAACATTTCGATTTTCAGTGTTTCGGTTTCTCGCGTTTTGCACTCAACCAAAGTGGGGTTCATGTAATTCCCGGGACGATCCGCAGCTTCTCCGCCGAGATGAATTACAGCTCCCTGCGCCCGCGCTTTGTCCAAAGTCTCTTCGATCTTGCGCACCTGCGCTGCCGTGCAAAGCGGTCCAACATGCGTTTCGGGCTGCAAAGGATCACCCAACCGGATGACGCTGGCCTTTTCGGCGATCCGTTCGACCAGAGGTTCCAGGATCGACCGATGCACCAGACCGCGCGTACCTGCCACACAACTTTGGCCTGATGCGCCAAAATTTCCCGCAATCAGGCCATTTGCTGCACCGTCCAGATCAGCATCTTCGAACACGAGGATCGGAGATTTTCCACCCAGTTCCAGAGAGGTGACGGCAAAGTTCTCGGCTGAGTTTCGCACCACATGGCGGGCGGTCTCAGGCCCGCCGGTAAAAGCAATTCGGTCGACATCAGGATGGCGGGTCAGTGGAATTGCGCAGTTTTCCGCGTCACCGGTGATGACCGACACAACACCGGGCGGGAACCCCGCTTGTTCGATCAGCTTTGCGAATTCCAGCATCGGCGCTGGTGCTATTTCCGACGCCTTCAGCACCACAGAGCACCCTGCAGCCAACGCCGGGCCCAGCTTGGTCGCGGTCAGGAACATTTGCGCGTTCCACGGCACAATGGCGGCAACAACGCCGATCGCTTCGCGTGTGGTAAAGACGTGCATGTCAGGCTTGTCGATCGGCAGGACCGTGCCTTCGACCTTGTCTGCCAGGCCCGCAAAGTAACGGTAGTAATCCGCGACATACCCGGTTTGTGCCGAGGTTTCTGCCAACAACTTTCCGCTGTCGGTCGTCTCCAACTCACCCAGCCGGGCCGCGTTCTCGGCAACCAATTCGGCCAGTCGATACAAAAGTTTGCCCCGCTGGGTCTGCGTCATATCCCGCCATTCAGGATCATCCAAAACACGTTTGGCAGCAGCGATGGCGCGGTCGACATCCTCGGACGAGGCGCAAGCGAAGGTGGCCCATCCTTGACCAGTCGCCGGGTTTTCAGACGTCATTACCTGTGAGGCTGCCCCTTCGGTCCAAGCGCCATCAATAAAAAGCTGAAAATGCGGAAGGTTTCCCATGGTGATCCTCACTGAAATGCTGGCATGACGTCGTCGATGAACCGCGCCAAAGACGCGCGCTTGCGTTCATTGGTCATGCCGCTGTCGACCCAGAACGAAAACTCGTCATATCCCAGATCCTCATAGCGTTTGATCCTGTCAATCACCTGTTGGGCAGTCCCAACTGTCAGATCACAGCCCAATTTTTCTTTGGTATACATCGGGTTCGCGTCCATCTCGGCCTCGGTAATCGGCTTGATCAAGCCCTGTTCAACCGGCCGTTTGTTCATGAACCACGCACCAAAGTAATTGTAGTACCGGCGCAGATCTTGCACGCCCCGTGCTACGTCGTCGTCATCTTTGCCGACATAGGTGTGGTGCAACAGCATGATTTTGGGGCGCGGCCCCGCATAGCTATCGCAGGCATCGTTGAACCGCCCCATCAGTGTTTCAATCTCTTCCATCCCCTGCCACAGCGGGGTGACCTGAATATTGAAACCGTTGTGAACGCCGAATTCATGACTGTTTGGATCCCGCGCGGCGATCCAGATTGGCGGGCCGTCCTTCTGATATGGCTTCGGTGCCGAAGTTGCAGCCGGAAACGCATAGAACTCGCCTTCATGGGCACAGTCGCCTTTCCAGATCTGTGTCAACAGAGGCGTGGACTCGCGCATGCGCTGCCCTGCCTCCCAAGCGTCCATTCCTGGCATCAGACGTTCGTATTCATAAGAATACGCACCGCGCGCGATCCCCAATTCGATCCGTCCTTTTGTCATCTGATCCGCCGCGGCGGCTTCACCGGCCAGTTTGATCGGATGCCAGAACGGCGCAATAACGGTTCCTGTCCCTAGCCGCACATTGCGCGTGTGGTGTGCCAGATCGACCAGAGACAGGAACGGGTTCGGCGCAATGGTGAATTCCATCCCGTGATGTTCACCTGTCCAAACTGCCCGCATGCCCCCGTCATCAGCCATCTTCACCAGGCTCACGAATTCATCATACAGAACATCGTGAGGCTGATCCGGGGTCAGACGTTCCACGTGGGCAAACAGTGAAAACTCCATCAAATGGCTCCTTTACCGAAACTGTGAATTTCGCCGCGTTCGGCGTCACCGAGATACAGCCCGAAAACGCCCTCGCGGGCTTCAAGGGCGTAGCGGGTCATCATGTGGTGCAAGCTGTTACTGGCGTAAGTCAGATCGGTTAGATCACCGATATCTACCCATTCGGCATTTTCTATCGGGGTGTTCTGAGCACAAGACGCCAGAAAGAACGTGTATTGAAGGTTCGTTTCCGCATCGTTAAACGACGAATAGACCTGTTCAATCTGCGCCTGAATACCACGACCGGAAAGGCCTTGTGCCAACCTGTTGCGTTGCCCTCCGGGTTCTGCACCGGCGATTTGAACCGGGCGAAACGCGCCGTCGTGGCGCTCCAGAAGAACCTTTTCATTCGCCGCAACGATCGCTCCGCAGATCGTTGGCACCCGGGCGTCCATCTCACGCTCAAGTCCAAGACTGAAATACGATCCGTTCACATACCCCAGACCGTTACCACCGATATGGTTGAACTCTTTGACGCGGCCAATCAGCACCGTGTGGTCACCGGTAGGCAGCGCCTGATGCGTTTCACAGCTGAATTGCGCCAGTGCCCCGTCGATCAGCGGCAACCCGTTTGGGCCGTCGCGATGCATCACCCGACCAAATCGGTCGCCCTTGAAGCTTGCGAAGGTGTTGGAAATATCCTGCTGACCATCCGCCAGAACATTCACCGCAAAATGCGAGCATCCGGCAAAGGTATCGTGGCTGGACAGAAATTTGCCGGGGCAGACCAACAGCAAAGGCGGATCAAGCGACACGGATGTGAAGGAATTCGCTGTGAACCCAACGGGAGTACCAGAGGTATCGCGGGTCGTCACAACCGTCACGCCGGTCATGAAATTGCCGAACGCGTCACGCAAGGCACGAGTGTCAATCTGGGTCATGGCAGGCACCTCCGCACGAACTCAAGCAGCTTGGAGTTAACGTCAGCCGGGTGTGTCATGGGCATCATATGAGCGGCTTCAGGAACGATCCCGACCCGCCCGTTTGATACCTGTTGCGCCATGCCACGTGACATGTCCGGCGTGGAATTCGGCTCGTCTGCGCCCGTCATAAACAACGCCGGGCATTCGATTTTCGCCAGTTGCGCGTCTGTCAGCCCATCGCTTTCGGCAAAAACTGTATAGGCTGCCTTGTAAGCACCCGGATTGACCTCTGTCAGCCATCGCGAACAGGCGTTGCGCTCATCGGTTGCCTGATCGCCAAACCAACGTTGCAGAGTCCCGGAAGGGTCATTCACGGACCATGCATCCAACGCAGCCGCACGCGACTGTACTGCCGCGCGCGCGTCCGGGGATCTGCGGTAGATCGCGTTTAGCGCGGCCACGCCCATCACTTGATCATGACGTGACGCTGCAATGTCCAAAGCGATCAATGCACCCATCGAGTGTCCAACCAGCACGGCAGGTTCAGTCAGCAGGGCCGCAATCGGATCGGCGTACCCTTTCAATCCAATGGGGCGGTTGAACAGGGTTTCCCCGTGGCCGGGCATGTCCGGACACAGAACCCGGTACCCAGCGGCGGAGAGTGCATCAATTTGCGCGCCCCAGGCTTCCGCCCTTAGCCCAACGCCGTGGAGCAGAACCACGAGAGGCCCCTCTCCGGCGTCAATGGCTGAAAGCCCGCCGATGTCAGACCGAGGCCGGGTTGTCCACGTCATGGCCCAGATCCTTCAAATCCTGATAACGATCTCCGATGCGATGATGCGGACGGCCCGAGGTCGCGCCGCCCAAAACCACGACAATCTCATCTGCGCGGGGTGCGTCGGGAATCGCAAATTGCAGCGTCAGGTAATGCGACCTGCGGCCCGCATCGTTCTTGTCCATCAACGGCACCATGATTGGTGTGTTCGCTGGCCCCCTGGTATTTGTGAACGACAGATAGGATTTAGCGCCGACTGCCTGCCGGAAGGTATTTCCGAAATGCAACGTGTGGATCAGGCCCGAGGCATGTTCGACCTCTCCGTCCAGTCCTACGACAGCCGCCTTACCATAGGCTTCTATCGCTTCACCACTTCCGGCAAGTGCGATCATCCTGTCGGTCAGTTCCTGACCCAGGATTGGGCCATAGGCCAGAATTTCGGGCCGCAGGTCCTCGACATAGCGCCCCGCCCAAGGGTTGGTCACAACCGCCGCCACGGCGAACATTCGCCACGGCCGGTCGGCTTTGCGAAACCCTTCGACCAGCACTTCTTCGTCAAAGGTCACTATTTTTCGAATTTCCGGCTGCACGATATCCCCCAATCTTGAGTATGGAAAATATCTTTGATCGGTTGGCACTTTGACAAACGAAAGAAGTTGGGTCTTAGGTATTAATAAAACTACTTGGTCGGTTACACATGCCTAAAACCCTACCACCGCTTACATGGTTCAGGTCCTTCGAGGCTGCGGCTCGAAGGCTAAGTTCAACCGCGGCGGCAGATGAAATCGGATTGACCCAATCTGCGGTGAGCCAGCAAATCAGATCGCTGGAGTCGCGGCTTGGTGTCGTGCTGTTTCATCGGCATCCGCGCGGCCTTTCCCTGACGGATGAAGGGCGAAAACTGTTGCCGCAAGTAGAAGCCGCGTTACAAATGTTGCAATCTGCGGCGTCTCCGTACTTGGCAGAAGAACGCGCCAGGCACGTCACAGTTGCTGCATCGATCAGTATCATCGAATGGTTGATTTCCCCGGCCCTGCCCCAGTTCCGGGACCAAAATCCAGATACGTCCGTTCGCTTTGTCAGCACAATCTGGCCCGATGAATACTCGGCCCTACGTGCCGATGTTGAAATCCGGTTCGGGTCGGCAAAACAGGTCGGGCGGGATGCCAAGCCATTAAAACCAAATGACCTGATCGCGGTAAAGGCACCTGGCTTGGCCGGCGAGTTCCAGAACTTGCCCCTGATCGAAGCCGTGGGGACGTCGGACAATTGGTCCACCTGGGCAGAAGTTACCGGCCACACCATCCATACACCGGCATACTACGTCGATTCCTATGGGCTGGCCTTGCAATTGGCTGCCTCTGGGAATGGCGTGGCTCTGGTGAATTCGCTTATTGCTGAACATGCCCTGCGAACCGGACAGGTTGAGCGTGTTTATGATGCGACCGCTCTGGCGACCGAAGGGTACTTCCTAGCCATTCAACGCGCATCTCCCGAAGTCGACGCATTTGTATCGTGGTTTTCCCAATTGGTTCCTGGTGCTGCGAAAGAAAGGGTCTGATTCAGACATGCCGATGTCGCATCTGAGGATATCACTGTACGGAAAAATAGTGAATTCTGGAAAAAAAGGTCCGATTCATGCGATATTCCGGCTTTCGAGTCATCAAAGAGGCGCTTACCGGCCACAAAGGGTGGAAACCGGTCTGGCGCGACCCTGAACCCAAAGACCATTACGACATCATCGTTATTGGTGGCGGCGGTCATGGGCTGGCGACGGCGCATTATCTGTCCAAGGTTTACGGTCAGCGAAACGTTGCGGTTGTCGAGAAAGGTTGGATCGGCGGCGGCAATGTCGGGCGGAACACGACGATCGTTCGCTCGAACTATATGCTCGACGGGAACGAGCCGTTTTACGAGTTCTCGATGAAATTGTGGGAAGGGCTTGAACAAGACCTGAACTACAACGCGATGATGAGCCAGCGCGGCATCATCAACCTGTTCCACACGGACGGTCAACGCGATGCTTATATCCGGCGCGGCAACGCCATGATCTTGAACGGCGCAGACGCCGAACTGCTGGATGCCGATCAGGTGCGCAAGGAACACCCTTATCTGAATTTCGACGACGCAAGGTTTCCAATCAAAGGTGGATTGGTGCAGCGACGCGGGGGAACGGCGCGCCATGACGCGGTCGCGTGGGGATTTGCCCGCTCTGCCGACAGCCACGGCGTGGACATCATCCAGAATTGCGAGGTCACAGGCCTTCGGATCGAAAACGGTAAGTGCCTGGGCATTGAAACGTCAAAAGGCTTTATCGGAGCGAACAAAGTCGGATGCGCTGTTGCCGGAAACTCGGGCCGCGTGATGGGCATGGCGGGAATGCGTCTGCCGATCGAAAGTCATGTATTGCAGGCCTTCGTGTCCGAGGGTCTGAAGCCTGTGTTGCCCAGCGTTATCACCTATGGGGCCGGACATTTCTATGTCAGCCAGTCCGACAAAGGCGGGTTGGTCTTTGGCGGTGATATCGACGGCTATAACACCTACGCCCAACGTGGAAATCTGCCTGTGGTCGAGGATGTCTGCGAAGGCGGCGTCTCGTTGATGCCAATGATCGGCCGCGCCCGTCTGCTGCGCATGTGGGGTGGTGTTATGGACATGTCGATGGATGGTTCGCCCATCATCGACCGCACACCGGTTGAGGGGCTCTATTTCAACGGCGGCTGGTGTTATGGCGGGTTCAAGGCAACCCCCGCATCGGGCCATTGCTTTGCGCATCTGCTGGCGAAGGACGAACCGCACCCAACGGCCACGGCCTATCGACTGGACCGGTTCCGCACGGGGCGGATGATCGACGAAAAAGGCGTGGGCAACCAGCCCAACCTGCACTGAGGGGAGCAGCAGAATGATTATCAATCACCCCCTTCTGGGCCCGCGCGACGCATCAGAGTTCACCTATCTGGGTGACGCATCTTTGATTAACCGCCCGGATTGGCAGGCCGATAACGCGGCCGAAGCGTTCTATGAGTACGGCTATGTGCGCGACAACCCCGCCGGCAAGCATCAGGAGTTGTGGTTTCACGAGGTTGGCGACCGTTCCTGGCTGGTCGTGACCCGTGACACCACCACGCATGAGATTTCCAAGGTAGAACTGGCCCGCGACGTGGCCCGCGCGCGGGGAAGATCCAAATGACCAAGAACAACAGGCTGAGCGGTGGCCAGATCGACCGCAACACCACAGTGAACTTCCGGTTCGACAACCGCAGCTATACCGCTCATCCAGGCGATACTCTGGCCTCGGCCCTTTTGGCCAATGACGTGCGGCTTATCGGGCGCTCTTTCAAATACCATCGCCCGCGCGGCTTGCTGACTGCCGGATCCGAGGAACCAAACGGTATTGTCGAACTGCGTGCAGGCAACCGACAGGAACCCAATACGCGCGCCACCACGATCGAGATGTTTGACGGGCTTGAGGCACAATCGCAGAATCGTTGGCCAAGCCTGAAATTCGACGCCTTGGGCGTGAACGATCTGTTTTCGAACTTCTTGTCCGCCGGGTTCTACTACAAGACATTCATGTGGCCGGCAGCTTTTTGGGAAAAAGTCTATGAGCCGATCATTCGCCGCGCCGCTGGCCTTGGATCACTCTCAATGGAGGCCGACCCCGACGAATATGACAAGGGGTTCCGCCATTGCGATCTGCTGATCATTGGTGCGGGCCCATCAGGCTTGATGGCGGCCCTGACCGCGGGGCGCGCGGGTGCGGACGTTATCCTGGCAGATGAAGACTTTCGGTTCGGCGGACGTCTGAACAGCGAGACATTCTCGGTCGACGACCAAAGCGCCAGCGACTGGGCCGCGCAGGCTGTCGCGGAACTGTCGAGTATGCCCAATGTCCGCTTGATGACCAGAACAACCGTCATCGGCGCGTTCGATCATGGCATCTACGGTGCTGTTGAACGGACCGGGGATCACGTGGCCACCCTGCCCGCCGGTAAGCCGCGCCAGATCCTGTGGCGTATCTACACCAAGAAGGCTTTGCTGTGTGCTGGCGCGACCGAGCGGCCGATTGCGTTCGAAAACAACGACCGCCCCGGCATAATGATGGCCAGCGCCTTGCGGACTTACGCCAACCGGTTTGCGGTGACGGCCTCACAGCGTGTGGCGATCTTCACCAACAATGACGATGGTCATCGCACCGCCGCCGACTTGCATGCCAAGGGCGTTCACATTTGCGCCGTTGTCGATGTGCGTGAAGATGCTCCGGTCAACTATGACTACGAAGTCTTGCGCGGCGCACAAGTTGTTAACACCAAGGGGCGCCTTGGACTGACCTTTGTCGAAGTTGCCCTGCCCGACGGCTCGACCCGCACGCTGGAATGCGGCGCGCTGGGCGTTTCGGGTGGATGGAACCCGAATGTGCACCTGACCTGCCATCAGCGCGGGCGTCCGGTCTGGAACGACGATCTGGCCGCCTTTGTGCCCGGTTCAAATCTGCCCGTCGGATTGACTGTCGCGGGTGCAGCGAACGGGGTGATGTCTACGCAAGGTGCATTGCAATCAGGGATGGATGGCGCTGTCGAAGCGATGGAACTGTCCGGCAAACTGCCCGACCTGCCCGAAGCCGAAGATGCCCCGGTTTCGCAAAAACCTTTCTGGTACGTCGAAGGATGCAAACGTGCGTGGCTCGATCAGCAAAACGACGTGACCGTCAAAGACGTCAAGCTCAGCTATCAAGAGGGGTTCCGCTCGGTAGAGCACCTCAAGCGTTATACCACACTGGGCATGGCGACCGATCAGGGCAAGACCTCGAATATCAACGCCTTGGCGATCATGGCCGAAGTCGCCGGAAAGTCGATCCCCGAAACGGGCACGACAATTTTCCGCCCACCCTACACACCGGTTCCCATCAGCACCTTCGCCGGCCGGATGAAGGGGCAAGAGTTTCACCCCACCCGCCTGACACCTTCACACTACTGGGCCAAGGAACGGGGCGCTGTGTTTGTTGAGGTCGGCAACTGGCTGCGCGCGCAGTGGTTCCCCCTGCCCGGCGAAACTCATTGGCGTGAATCGGTGGATCGCGAAGTCCGCCAAACCCGCGCGTCGGTTGGTGTTTGCGACTGTACGACACTGGGCAAGATAGACGTGCAGGGCACGGACGCAGCTACATTTCTGAACCGCGTCTACGCCAACGGTTTCGCCAAGCTGGCTGTCGGTAAGACCCGTTACGGTTTGATGCTGCGTGAAGACGGCATGGCTATGGATGACGGCACGGCCGCACGTCTGGCCGAGGATCATTTTGTTGTCACAACCACCACTGCGAATGCCGTAAGTGTCTATCGCCACATGGAATTTGTGCGCCAATGCCTGTTCCCCGACATGGACGTGCAGTTGATCTCAACCACCGAATCCTGGGCGCAGTATGCGGTTGCCGGTCCAAACTCGCGTAAACTGCTGCAAAAGATTGTCGATCCGGAATTCGAAATCTCGAACGAGGCATTCCCGTTCATGGGCTGTGGCAATATCACAGTCTGCGGCGGGCTTCGCGCTCGGCTGTTCCGAATCTCGTTCTCGGGCGAGCTGGCGTTCGAAATCGCTGTGCCGTCGCGCTATGGCGATGCCCTGATGCGACGTTTGATGACCGAAGGCGAAGAGTTCGGCGTTGTCCCCTATGGCACAGAGGCGTTGGGCGTCATGCGGATCGAAAAGGGTCACGCGGCGGGTAACGAGCTGAACGGAACCACAACGGCATTGAACCTTGGAATGGGTAAGATGGTGTCAAAAAAGAAAGACAGCATCGGCTCGATCCTATCTGAGCGTGAGGCTTTGGTTGAACCCGACGTCCTGCGTATGGTCGGGATCAAGCCAGTATCATCCGAAGAGAAAATCACCGCAGGAGGCCATCTGATGAATAGCACCGGACCGGTGGATGCCGCCCACGATCAGGGCTATGTCACTTCGGCTGCGTATTCGCCCATATTGAGCAGCAGTATCGGGCTGGGCTTTTTGAAGGACGGCGCAAACCGAATGGGCGAAAAAATGCGCCTTGTATCCCCGTTGACCGATCTGACCGTCGAGGTCGAAATTGTGTCGGCCCATTTCGTTGACCCCGAAGGAGATCGTCTGCGTGCATGATCTAGTTGCAATAACCGCATTGGGCGGGGTTGAGCCGCGTGTTGACACAATAGGCGGGGTTACGTGTACGGAAGTTCCCGGCGTCGCGCTGGCATCAGTCGCCGCGCGTATCGGACAGGAAACCAAGGCCACTAAAGCATTGGCCAAATTGATCGGCGTACCTGCACCCAGTATCGGTCAACATGCCGGGGATCCAGTTACAGCCTTTTGGGCAGGCCCTGATCAATGGATGATCGAAGCACCTTTCGATACGCACGAGGACCTCGCTGATCAGGTAAAACCCGCTGTGGGCGATGCCGCGTCAGTAACGGAACAAACAGACGGGTGGACGCGGTTTGATCTGAGCGGCGATCAAATCCCGGCTGTGCTGGAGCTGTTGTGCACGCTCGACTTACGCAAGATCGAAACGGGCAGCGTCGGCAGATGCTCAATCCATCACATCGGTTGCTTTGTTCTATGCCGGTCGCCTGATGCATACAGCATCTATGGCCCTCGTTCGTCCGCCGGATCTCTGCATCATGCTATCGTCGCGGCCATGCGGTCGGCGCTGTAAGGCGGTCCTCAGACCGATGGCAAAGGCGCATTTCCTTCGACACGAAAACGGTTAATTCGGCGTCGGTCTTCGCTGGGGCTAAGCCCAAAGGCAGAACGGTAATGCGTCACCAGCGGCGCCACTGAACCATACCCGATCGCAGCCGCGATATCTGCGATCGGGTCTTTGGTATAAACCACCATCTGCCGTGCCGCCTTCATGCGCATTGCGCGATAGTAATGGCTGGGGCTTTGGCCCGTCGCCTGTTTGAAAGCACGTTCCACCTGGCGCGGCGTGACCCCGATTTGTTGTGCTGCCTCCGCGATGGAAATTGGTTCGCTCATATGACCCGCGAACAGGTCAACGCAGCGAGATACCAGAGGCGGAAGACTGTCGCCGGTAACCGGCGCGGTCGCCGTGGGAACCTGTTGACGCACCCCTGCCCCGCGCATCATCGGGTGTTGGAACCAACAAGCGACCTCGTGTGCGACGTCCCCTCCCAGCCGGTCCTCTATCAGATGCAAAGCCAGATCGAACCCGGCCGCGGCGCCGGCTGCGGTGTAGCGTGTGGCTGTTTTCACAATCACCTCGCTACGAGAGTTGATCTCTGGGAATTCAGCAAGAAATGCGGCCTCATAACACCAGTGAACCGAAACAGGCTGCCCCCCCATCACCCCAGACCGGACCAAGGGAAAAACGCCGCCGCTGATCCCGCCCAGAATCGTGCCATGTCGCCCCAGACTACGCAGGGCTCCGTTAGCCACAGTTGGGCTATCAAAACCCGAGGTTGGGCTGCTGAGCAGGAACAGAATGTCGATAGCCTTGCAGTCAGCCAAGGACCGCTCGGCTTCGAACCGGACACCGGCGCTGGATTGCACCTTCTGACGATGTTCTGAGACCAACGACCAGCAGAAAGCCTCTTGCCCGGCAATTTCGTTGGCCGCCCGCAATGGTTCGATCACCGAGGTCAGGCAGGCCATTGGAAAGCCGTCAAACAGCAAAAAGCCGATTTCGATTCTATCTTTCTTGCGCATACGGCTTTCCTAGCAGGAAATCCTCATCAGCCCCATGCGAAGTTCACGCCCAGCGGATCAACCCTATAATCGCCGAAGCCGCATAAAACCCCTGCAACAACAGGAACGTCCAGCGGCGGTCAACCACCGCCCAGGCTGCGAACAGGCCCGAGGACAGCAACAACAGGCTAAAGCCCAACAGCTCAGCCCCCGTATTTGAAGCGATCAGCAGGGCATAGGCCATGGCCAGCACCGATCCGGAGATTTCGAATACAGTCGTCAAACCGCGCCTGTTAGGTGTATTGATTTGATCCGTCATGCCTCAAGCCTTTCGCACAGGAAGTCGTCCAACAAAGTGAAAACCGCTTAATCGGTTTTGGCATCGATGGATGCCCGCAATTATCCGGGGCGGGTATTTGGTCAGCACCCAACGCATTGATCGCTGGTTCGTCTTCCCCATGCGCTCCGTTGGCAGTCCGTGGCTTTTTTGATCAGCGAGGTGTTCAAGACGAGACATGTCATGAGGGCGTTCCTGAGTTTTGACTTTTCCAACCCCTAGCGCAACGCTAGTACGTGACACAAATGAATGATATTGATCCATCAATCTAATATTGTCATGGTATTTTTATGACTGAACGATTGGAAATTGACGCCCTTCGCGCCCTTCTGGCGATTGCGTCCCATGGCGGCGTAACCCGTGCGGCTGAACACCTAGCGCTGTCGCAATCGGCCGTCAGCCACAAGATTAGGCGGTTGGAGCAAACCCTGGGCTGTGATCTTCTTGCGCGGCAGACTGGTGGGCCAATGTTCACCGATTCAGGTTCGCGCCTGTGCGAATACGCCCGCAGAATATGCGCTCTGCACGATGAAGCTCTGTCTAGCCTGGTCAAGAGACCTTTGGCTGGTGCGATCCGGCTGGGCATGACCGAGGATACGGCAACCAGCGACATCGCTCGCATATTGGGACGCTTCACGCGGTTGTATCCAGAGGTCCAGGTTCGCACACGGACCAGCCAAAGTCTGAACGTGCAGGAATGGCTGAAAGCAGGAGAGCTTGATGTAGCCGTCATGCAAGTTTTCCAACACGATGCGCAGCCCGATGACCTTGTCCTGTTCAAGGACACTTTGCATTGGGTAAAGTCGCCGGATTTCCGACTGGATGCGGCAGCACCCGTCCCATTCATATCCTTCGACACCCAA
Organism: Ruegeria sp. BI12; assembly: GCF_056537985.1. NCBI lineage: Bacteria > Pseudomonadati > Pseudomonadota > Alphaproteobacteria > Rhodobacterales > Roseobacteraceae > Ruegeria > Ruegeria sp. BI12. Next base: position 1,611,892 of record NZ_JBQFSL010000001.1, read on the forward strand.
TGCTTTTATCGCCAGTGGGGATTTGCAGACGGGCAATCACAAGGGCAACATCTCGACAACGTTTTGGAATGCCCCAGTGCTGCCGGCATTCAATCTGCTGTTCGGTCCGGTTTGGGCGTTGCCTTACTGAACGGAATGCATGTCACTCCGGACATGGAAGTAATCAACGGCGTTTTCCCGGATCCACCAGCCATTGCATACGTTGCACGCTTACACGTCAAACGACGCAACCCTGCTGCGATGGCGCTGATACAAGAGATCAGCCGCGAGGTTGGAAACGCCAAACATCTGAAAGCTGTTAGTTAGCTATCTGGTTCGGAAGGATCTGAAACCCTTCGGATTAGGCCTGATCAGTTGCGCGATCCCGTTTCTGTAACGCGCGAATACGCATTCGCTGGGCCGCGTGAATATGAGCGCGCATCGCCAACTCGGTCGCATTCCCATCGCGGGTTTGTAAGGCATCCATTACACGGCGATGCTCGCCGACGGCCTCATCTGCGCTGGTAAAACAAAGGGACTGAGAGTGTCACGTATAAGCAGGGTTGGATGAATGTCGCCTAGAGGGATTGTGGCGGAGAGACAGGGATTCGAACCCTGGAGACGGTTTCCCGCCTACACACTTTCCAGGCGTGCGCCTTCGACCACTCGGCCACCTCTCCGTGCCGGCGATATTTGGACTATCACCGGGGGATTTGCAAGGCCCGATTGAGGTGAAATTTCACTCGAAATCGAAAGCCCTGCAAAGGCGGTTAAATCTCGTCCCCGTCACCATCAGCCAAATCAGTCTCAGTCATCTCGACAGGCGCTGAGGATGGCTTTACCGCCGGTGTTTCGTCGGTTTCCTTGGCGGGTTGGGTTACGCTGCCCTGCAACGTCTCGGGATTGCGCAACCAGACGTCTCGTTGTGCAAACGGGATCTCGATCCCTTCAGCGACAAAGCGTTTGTTGATCTCATGGTTCATGTCGGATTTGACCGACAGCACCCAGTTCACATCTCGCAGGATGGCGCGGATTTCAAAGTCCAGAGAATCTGCACCAAACCCCTGGAACACCACGCTGGGGGCTGGATTGGCCAGAACCATCGGATGCGCATTCGCAATCTCACCCAGGATTTTTTCCACCAAACGGGTATCCGTTCCGTAGGCGACCCCGACCGGAACAATTACCCGCCCAATCGTATTGCCGCGGGTATAGTTCGTGACAACGCCGCTGATCAGATCAGAGTTTGGAACAATTACATCCGTGCGGTCGAACGTTTCAATCCGCGTTGAGCGAACCGAGATATCGCGGACGTAGCCCATCATCCCATTCACGTCGATCCAATCCCCTTTCGAGATTGGACGCTCGACCAGCAGGATAATGCCCGACACAAAATTCGACACGATGGTCTGCAGACCAAAGCCGATGCCGACCGACAAAGCACCTGCAACAATGGCCAGAGATGAAAGGTTGAACCCGGCAATCGTAATCGCGACAAGTGCGGCCAGAAAAACACCAACGTATCCGGTGCCGGACACAATCGCGTTTTGCCCGCCCGGATCAATGCTGGTCTTTGGCAACAAAGAATTGCGCAGCCCGCTTTGCAGCATCCGCGTCAGGCCATAGCCGATGGCAAATATGACGAGGAACGTAAAGAAGTTGCTGGGCGAGATGGTTACCCCGCCAATGTCAAACCCTTGCAGCAGGCGCGACCAGACTTCCTGCAGGTCGGTTTGACGCGCACCCCAATACAGCGCGAGCACGGGCATAGCCAGAATGGCCATTGCAAACCCGATGAGCACCGCAAACAAAGAGTCTTTGGCCTTGTCGCCCTGCCCGCTGACCCATCCGTAAACAGAAGTTAGGAACCGTTGGACGATAACAAGCGCCGCAATAAGAACCAGCGAACGAACGGCCGGGAAAACGATTGCCTCGGCTGCATTCGTATACCCCAGAATTGCCAGTATCGGGCTGGCGATACCGAGGAAGAACAAGGCACGACGAATGAACTCGACCAGTTGGCTGAACCCGGCAGCACGTGCCGTTGCGGATGGCTCATCTGCATCCACAGGTACGTCGACACTTCGGACGCGACGAACGCGCAGCAGAACCAAAGCTGTAGCGACAATAATCGGAAACGCGACGACAGCGCGCGTCGCATCCGAGATGTTTTCAATCTGATCGAACAGGTTCACCAGTTCGTGCAGGATCATGAGCCCCGCAAGAAGGTCCAGGTAGACGCGCAGTTCGGTGACTTTCTGGCGGGATAGCTTTTTGAAACCTTGCGCCGCCTGCAGCACGTAAACCTGTCGGCCAATCCAGTCATAAAATAGGATGATCGCAGCCCAATACGGCACGTTTTCCATCAACAACGTCCCGCGTAGCCCCAGAACGCCGGTCAATACAACCGCCTCAACCAGAAGCCAGACACCAAGCCAAGGCAGGATAATTCGCAGCAGCGATATCAGAAACGTCCATACGCCACTTCCCTGCCCACCCAAGGCCCGCAGCCGTTCACCGGCGGTTTCGGACCAACGTTTGCCGTACAGCAACAGAACGCCAGCGACGAAAACCAAAGCCAGAATACCCAGCCCACGTGACCGCAATCGTTCATGCACCACGTCAGTTTTCAGGTTCCGCCGCGCTTCGTTAAACAACGCTTGCGCGGCTTCATTCACATCAACCCAAGCCGGTCGCCAGCTGGTGGGGTTCAGCGGCGACGGCCCGCGCTCCAAAAGCTCTTTCGTCTGACGGTCCCGCAATAACTTATCTATCTCGGAAATCAGACCATTGGCCCGGCTAAATGCCTCTTCCGAGATGATCTGCGGGACGCGCAAACTGTTCAGTTGCTCGTTTAGGTGTTTTCGGAGTGTCGCAATGTCCTCTGGTTCGGTCGCGTCGCCTTCGGGCGCAGCACCAAGAGCTTTGATCTGGTTTTCAAGCGTCTGGATACGTTCGGTGTTTGCGCCGCGTGCCTGATTGAAATCGTCGCGGTAATCGTTGATCTCCGCGCGCAGGTTTTCGAGCGAAGCATTCGACGCGCGATTGTCCTCGATCACTGTCTCGGCCCGGTCCGCGGTTTTAACCCAGCCCTGATAGTACTCGCTTTGACGATCAGTAAGCTGCGCCGCGACGGGGCCGCACAGCATCGCAAAATATACCGCCACAAGGCTCAGGAACAGGCGAACCTGCCGAAACATCACACGTCCTCAAACACGCCGGGGATACTGCGCGGAGCTTCAGTCATCCAATCGGGCACCGGCAATTCCTTTTCACGCAGGAAGTCCGGGTTGAACAGCTTGGACTGGTAGCGCGTGCCATAGTCGCACAGTATTGTCACGATAGTGTGGCCAGGCCCCAGATCCTTGGCTAGGCGCACCGCGCCCGCCATGTTGATGGCCGTCGATCCACCCATGACAAGGCCTTCTTCACGCAGCAGATCAAAGATGTAGGGCAGCGCTTCGTTATCAGTCATCTGATAGGCGAAGTCAGGTTTGAAACCTTCAAGGTTCTTGGTGATGCGCACCTGCCCGATACCTTCCGCGATCGAGCCGCCCTCCATCGCGATTTCGCCGGTGGTGTAATACGAAAACAGCCCTGCTCCCATCGGATCGACGAGGCCGATCTTGACGCCCTTAGGCTGCAAAGCCTCGGCTACGCCCGCAAGTGTGCCACCAGAGCCCACAGCACAGACGAAACCGTCCACCTTGCCGTCCGTCTGCTCCCAGATTTCAGGGCCGGTTGTTTCCACATGCGCTTGGCGGTTCGCGACATTGTCGAACTGGTTGGCCCAGATCGCACCATTCGGTTCGGTCTTTGCCAGTTCCTCGGCCAAACGGCGCGAATAGTGTACAAAGTTGTTAGGGTTGCGATACGGCGCGGCCGGAACCTGCACCAGTTGCGCACCTGCTAGCCGCAGCATATCTTTTTTCTCTTCGGACTGCGTCTCGGGGATGACAATGACAGTCTTGAATCCCATCGACGCGCCAACAAGCGCCAGACCGATGCCTGTGTTGCCTGCTGTACCTTCGACAATGGTGCCGCCCGGTTTCAAGTCGCCGCGCGCTATAGCATCGCGAATGATGTACAGAGCCGCACGATCCTTTACCGACTGACCCGGGTTCATGAATTCGGCCTTGCCGAGGATCTCGCACCCGGTCTCTTCGCTGATGCGACGCAGACGGATTAGCGGGGTTTTTCCGACTGCGTCGGCAAGGTCTCGTGCAATGCGCATGGCGCCCTCATTTCATTTCGGATCAACGCAGATTTACCTGTGGTGCGCGATGACCACAAGCGGCGAAAGTCATCCGCGCAGACGCGCGCGATGACGTGCAAGCCAATGGGCCAGCGCCAACAGCGGCAAATCCTTGAACCCGTGGCTGTCGACCCTGTCCATGAAGTCCGTGTAGGATAAAATCCGGGTTCGAATATCCTCGCCTTCAGTGGCCAGCCCGCCGTTTTCAATGGTCTTTGTAAGATCAGCCAGCCCAACGTAAAGATACACATACTCGGTCGAAGACCCGCTGGAGGAGTAAGCACCACCTGCGTATTCCAGTTGGCTCAAAGCAACCTGGGCTTCTTCTTCGGCCTCGCGCAGCGCGGCCTGTTCCGGCATTTCGCCCGGGTCGACCATTCCCGCAACGGGCTCCCACATCCACGGTTCAGGATCTTCAGTCAAAAAAACCGGCGCTCTGAATTGTTCGACCAACAACACCGTGTCCCGCACCGGATCATATGGCAGAACGATCACGGCACTGCCCTGCATCAGGCTGCTACGGTTAAGTACAGCCCCCATCGAGCCATCGTACTGGCGATGTTGCAACGCGATTTCTTCAATCGCGAAATAGTTGACATAGGCAGGATTGCGGTCGTGTACGATGACGTCATTGGCGATCTCTCGCTTGTCACCTGTTGCGCGTTGCTGAGCCGCCAGCTTTCCCCAAGCGCGGGTTCGGATCGACGGGAAGCTGCGTGAAATCTGATCTGCATCGACCTTGCCGTAATATCCCACGACCTCTTGCGCAGCGAGCATCGTCAATGCTCCCCACTCATCCAACCAATCATGCAACGACCAAAGGTGGGCGCGGGTCCAGAGCCCTGGTTCCGGATAGAACACAAGGGCCTGCGCCTTTGTTCCATCGTCCAGATCTACTGTCTGCGCCTTCAGATCGTAGTCAAACCCACCTTCGTAGAAGGTCAACCGGTTTTGATCCTCCTGGGTCAACCCTCGGACCAATAGTCCTTTGGCAACACTGGCATCCTCATGCACAATCATGGGAAACACCTGATCCTGTACGCTATAGACTGCGTGGTCTTTTAGCGTCGCCTGAGCAAATTCAAGTTCAGACGCTGGACGCCCCAGGACAAGCTCCAGCAATGGCATATGCCGCAGCGTGCCATAGAAGAACAGATCGGACACTGTTGGCTGCTTTCGTATTTGTTGTTGTTAGATCAACGCCACCGGCGGGCTGCTTCTTCGGTGGCCAGCCCAGTTAAAATGGCTCCAATAATCAATGTCCACAAGATTTCAGGCGCTATCAGTTGCTGACCATATTCAACGCCGATCTTGAAGATGGAGATCAGCGCCTCGAACGGCCCGTCATACCGATGGCGCATTGCCAGACGAAGCATTTCGTTGACGCCCTGAACAAACAGGCCCCAAAAAACCAGCGCCGCCATCCCGGTCAACCCGTTGTTAATTGCGGAAGTCCAACCCCGACCAGCACGCTTGCCCATGATCCACCATCCGCAGACCACGCCCAAGCCCATGTTCACGTAGGTAAAGCTGCCGTAGTTCTTACCCTCTTCACCGTTTGCGATGATCATGCCAGAAACCAAGAACGCCACGATCAAAAGGCAAAAGCCAGCAATAAGCTTGGGGGCAGTGGGCATTTCTGAAGTCCGTTCCTTAACTCGGTTTCGCTATAGTGATCTGTGTCACATCGCAATTGCCGGTGTCAAAGGCTGCTCCGCAGGCGGTCAAATAATAATTCCACATGCGGCGAAAACGCTCATCAAAGCCCATTTCCGAGATTTCGTCCCACTTATCGTTGAACGTGTCGTACCAGCGGCGCAGGGTCAGGTCATAGCTTTTGCCGAATTCTTTCGATTTGACGACCTTTAACCCCGACTGAGCAACCTGCTCTTTCAAAACCGATGGTGCGGGAAGCATTCCGCCCGGGAAAATGTATTTCTGAATGAAATCAATACCATTACGATACACATCCCATCTGTGGTCCGCGACAGTGATGATCTGCAGCGTCGCTTGTGCCCCAGGCTTTAAGCGGTCGCGCACAGTATCAAAGTACACAGGCCAGTACTTTTGCCCCACCGCCTCGAACATCTCAATCGAGGCAATGCCGTCATACTGACCGCGCTCATCTCGATAATCTTGCAATTTGAATTCTACTAGATCAGAAAGACCAGCATTTTCAATTCTTTGGCGCGCAAACTTCAATTGCTCCTGGCTGATCGTCAGACCTGTGACCCGTAGGCCACGCTCTTTTGCAGCGTATTCAGCGAACCCACCCCAGCCACAGCCGATCTCAAGAATATGATCTCCGGGTTTTGCGCCCATTTCATCAATCAGGCTGGCATATTTCGCAGTTTGCGCTTTTTCCAGGCTTTCCTGCCCCGTTTCGAACAGAGCGCTGGAATAAGTCATCGTGTCATCAAGCCAAAGACCATAGAACTCATTGCCCAAATCATAATGGTACGAGATGTTCTTCTTGGCCTGAGTCCGGTTGTTCCGATGCAGCCAAAACCGCAGTCGTTCATACATTTGCACAAGGACTTTACCGGTGAAATCATCATAGACGGTTTCATCACCCACATGCACCAAATCCATGAAAGATCGCAGATCTGGTGTGCTCCAGTCACCTTCCAGATATGAATCGGAAAAACCAAGTTCGCCTTCGCGAACCAGCCGGGCAAAAACGTCTGGATTATGGATATCCACACGCGCAACCGGCCCTGGTTTGGCGCCCTCGGTTCGGAAGACACGACCATCCGGCAGTGCAATGTCCAATCGGCCGGACTGCATCCGGCTAACCATTTTGAATACTTGCGCAAAGTATCTGGGCAGGTCTTTCTGCCCGTCTGTGGTCGTTAAAGTCATCCGCTCTCCTCTGTGCGGCCGCGCAAACAGGCTAGGCCGAGTTTGTGTTTGTGGCAAGTTTTCAATTCGTTACTGGTTTTTTCGGTCCTGATACGCCGCCAAGGCCCGCGCCCGACCAGCTGCCAAAGTGACTACGGGCTGAGGGTACGCATCCGTCGAGCCAAGGTTCCATGAAACCGGAACCGCATCAAAGTAAGCCAATGCTGTTGCCGGCGGATTGGTTTGTCCTTCGGCAATCCATTGTCGAACAAAGTTCGATTGCGGGTCGAATTTTTCCTGCTGTGTTTGCGGATTGAAGATACGAAAAAAGGGAGAAGCGTCTGGTCCGGAACCCGCAACCCATTGCCAACCCATCGCGTTTGCAGCCGGATCCCAGTCAATCAGGCAATCCGCGAACCAATCCATGCCAATTTTCCAATGAGTCATCAAATGCTTGGTCAGGTAACTTGCGACGATCATCCGGGCCCGATTGTGCATACGACCGGTCACATACATCTGTCGTAACCCGGCATCGACGCCCGGCACACCGGTTTTTGCTTGCTTCCAGGCTACCACTTCAGGCCTGTCGGCATCAGTGTTCCATGGAAAACTGTCCCACTCAGGCTTCCAATTACTACACAGCAGAGACGGCGTGTGATACATCAGGTGATATGCGAATTCGCGCCAGACCAATTGGCGCAAATAAGGTTCAACCCCTTGCTCACCGGTCATTCCGGCGCGCTGAACTGCGTGCCAGACACTGCGCGGACCAATTTCACCCAAGGAAAGATACTCGGACAGGTTAGATGTCCCCTCCAAGTCCATTCGATCCCGATGATCCGAGTAATCGGAAATGCGGTCCAGAAACTGGTGCAACGCCTCAAACGCGGCGGCTTCGCCAGGTCGGACAAAGGGCGCTACCACGGATTCTCCGCGCCGCATTTGTGAGCCCAGACGCCAATCCTCAAGAGCCTCGGAAACAGGCCATGTTTCAGGTGATCTTAGTTTAGCATACGGGGCGCTTGGTGCCGGTATGTCCCGGTTTCGCACCGATCGCCACATCGGAGTGAACACGCGGAATGGCTGGCCTGTTTTCGTGGCCACTGTCCAAGGTTCGAACAAAAGATGACCAGCGAAAGACTTAGCTGAAACATCTTGCTCGGTCAGCGCTGTCTTGATTTTTGTGTCCCGGGCAATCGCGTCAGGATCATAAGCCCGAGACCAAAAGAGACTGGTTGCTCCGGTTTCAACAACAAGCTCTTGCAGAACAGACAGCGCATCCCCTTGCCGCAGGATCAGACGGCTGCCAACCCGCTCAAGCGACCGCGAAAATGCCCGCAGGCCCAATCCAAGACGCCATTTGGGCGCTGCGCCCAGAGCCTGAACCGTGTGGTCCAATATGAAAAGAGGTATTACGGGACGCCCAGTCTCAACCGCCGCGCATAGCGCTGGGTGGTCCGACAGGCGCAAGTCTCGCCGGAACCATAGGATGATCGGTGTCTGCTCTTGTTCCATGTCCGCCCTGGCGTTTTCTTCGGTTACGAAGCCAGAGGGAAACTGGATCACAAAACGTCGTCAAGTGCATTCAAAAGCTGATCAATTTCCTGTTGAGAGGTATAGTGCGTGAAGCTGACCCGCAGAACGCCTTGATCCAGATCGACCCCCATCGCCGTCAACGGACGGACGGCATAGAAATCGCCGCCACCCGCCATGATGCCAAGTTCGGCCAGATCAGCGGCGACGGCTTCGGCGTTGCGATTCAGAGCCAGGGCCACGGTAGGTGCGCGACGATTGGCATCGGATGTCCCGATCAAGCGGACCGCGTTGCGATCTTTGACTGCGTCCAGAACCGGCTGCAGCAATGCGATCTCATGCGAGCGCATCAGATCATGGGCGAATGCGCCACGCTCGGCCGCGTCGCCGTTGGATCCGCTGTGGTGGTCACACAAAAGGTCAATATAATCCGCCATGCCCGCGCTGGCCGCAATCTGGGCGTGGTCCGGCCCTGCCGGGGTAAACCGTTGGTATAGAACACCGCCGTTGAAGTAGTGTCCCTGGTTCGGCAGCATTTCCCCCACCGTTCGCCGGATGACCATGCATCCCTGATGCGGCCCATACGTTTTATAGGCCGAAAACAGATAGATATCCGGTCCCAGATCACCAACATTCGGGAACCCGTGCGGGGCGTAAGAAACGCCGTCTACACAGACAAACGCTCCGGCCGCGTGGGCAATTGCGGTGATCTCGGTCACCGGGTTGATCTCTCCGATCACGTTCGAGCAGTGGGGGAAGCAAACCAGACGCACGTTTTCGTCCAGTAAGTTTTCCAGATTCATCGGATTCAAAGAGCCGGTTTCGGGATCAATCTGCCATTCGCGGACTTCAATTCCCTCGGCCTCTAGCCGCCGCCATGGGCCAGAGTTCGCCTCGTGATCCTGATTGGTGACGACGATGGCCTCCCCCGGTTTCATCCATTGACGAAATGCCTGCGCCAGAACGTACGTGTTCTGGGTGGTCGATGGGCCAAAGCTCAGTTCATCGGTCTCGACCCCCAGAATGGCGGCCATACGCACGCGGGCTTCGTCCATTTCCTCACCAGCCAGACGGCTCGCATCGTACGGCGCATAGGGTTGAACTTTGCGCTGCCTGTAGTACCGCGTCAGGCGATCGAGCACCGGCCTGCAAGTATATGACCCACCAGCGTTTTCGAAGAACGCCTGTCCCTCTAGGCTGGGTTCGGAAAAAGCCGGAAACTGTGACCGGACAAAATTGACATCCAGAGTGCTCATAGCACGTCTCTCCTTGATCATGCGCGTTCATCCAAGAGGTGCCCGAGCATGATTTCGGAACCCTCAGAAATCATGGCAGGTCTTCCAGCCCAGTCCACGCCGACAGGTGCAGACAGCCCCTGTGCTGATCGGGCGCAGGAACACGCGTAAATTGCAAGGAGTCCCGGGGTTCGTCAAGCGTGCAGCTTTTCAAAGCGTGCACACAAAAAAGCCGGGCATCCGAGCCCGGCTTTCGTTCAATCTGTAAAGCGGTTTAGCCCTGAACTTTGGTGTAGGTCCCCTCACCCGCCAAAATGCCACGGAACCCACCGGGTTCGTCCAGCCCGAAGACGATCAGCGGGAGATTGTTGTCCCGTGCGAGCGCAATGGCCGACGCGTCCATGACGCGCAGGCGCTTGGCAAGCACATCGTCGTAACTGACGGTGTCGTAACGTACGGCATCCGCGTGTTCTTTGGGGTCTTTGTCATACACACCGTCGACGCCGTTCTTGCCCATGAAAATCGCCTGGCATGCCATTTCGTTGGCGCGCAGGGTCGCGGCAGTATCTGTGGTGAAATACGGGTTGCCGGTACCGGCAGCAAAGATGCAAACACGTTTCTTTTCAAGGTGGCGCACAGCGCGGCGACGAATATAGGGTTCACAAACTTCGTCCATTCGAATGGCAGAGATAACCCGGGTGAATACCCCGACCTCTTCCAGTGCGGACTGCATCCCCAGCGCATTCATAACCGTTGCCAGCATGCCCATGTAGTCGGCCGTTGTCCGCTCCATCCCCTGCGCTGATCCGCTGAGACCGCGAAAGATGTTGCCCCCGCCGATCACCATGCAGATCTCGACCCCCAGATCGTGCACCGATTTGACCTCTTGCGCGATGCGCTGAACAGTTGGCGGATGCAGGCCAAAGCCCTGATCACCCATAAGCGCCTCGCCCGAGATTTTCAGCATTACGCGATCGTACTTAGTCTTTGGGGTTTCGGCGGTGTCGGTGGTTGGGGAAAGGCTCATGTTGCGCTCCGGGCTGGCACGGGTTTATTTTCCGGCGCAAAATGAAGCAAAAGCTCCGCAGGTTCAATGCGGTTGGTAAGGAATGAGGCAGTCTTAAATGACCGAACCCGCAAGATCACAGATTTTGGACCGCCTGCCCCATATTCCCGACGGAAGACCTGTGTTGATTGCAGGTCCTACGGCGTCAGGTAAGTCAGCTCTTGCCCTGTTGATAGCCGAGCGGTTCGGCGGTGTCATCGTGAACGCTGATGCCAGTCAGGTTTATGATTGCTGGCGCGTGATTTCAGCCCGCCCATCAGTCGAGGAAGAAACCCGCGCGCCGCATATGTTGTATGGCCATATCGCTTATGATCAGGACTATTCCACAGGCCACTGGCTGCGCGAGGTGAAGCCGCTGCTGAAGAGTGATGCGCGCCCTATTATTGTGGGCGGAACCGGGCTTTATTTTTCGGCGCTGACCGAAGGAATGGCTGATATTCCCCCAACGTCGCCTGAAATCCGGTCCGAAGCCGACAGTCTGGACCTGCCGACGCTGATCGCTGGCGTAGATGCGCGGACACTGTCCCGGATCGACATCCAGAACCGAGCACGCGTTCAGCGGGCATGGGAAGTGCAGAAAGCCACCACTCGCAGCCTTAGTGACTGGCAGGACGACACACCTCCCCCAGTTCTGGACGTCACGGACGCAGTACCCATTGTTTTTGACGTGGATAAACAATGGCTTTTGGACCGTATCACGCGTCGCTTTGATCTGATGCTGGAATCCGGTGCATTGGACGAGGTCGAAAGAATGCGCGACCTTTATGATCCGTCGCTTCCGGCATTCAAAGCCATCGGCGTACCCGAGTTGATGGCCCATATCGATGGTAGGATGACATTGGAAGAAGCCCGCGATCGGGCCACGATTTCGACCCGCCAATTCGCCAAACGACAGCGCACCTGGTTTCGCGCCCGCATGAAAAGTTGGAATCGGATCGATTTATCAGAGTGATACCTGCCGCGATTGAAGCCATGTTATTCGCGAACTCACTTGCAAGAAATTCGCGGCGAATCCGCTACCGCTAAACTGAACTTGCCGAAGGATTCTCTTGAGGCGGAAAAAGCTGAGAGCGATAAACTCTGTCCGTCAATGTCGTTTTTGTACCATGAATGACGATTTCGAACATTGACCTATCCCAAATTCTGGTGCCGAATGTCGGTTATGGGGATGTCCAGAATCCGAGATCAGAAAATCCTTGAACCTGCCATCCGGAGTATTCCGGCCTGAGCGGTTCGACACTTCATCCAAAAAAATACTGACTCACAGGGAGTAATATTAATGAAAAATCAGACAATGACCGGAGCACCGATGCACTGGGCCGCTGAGATGCATGCACAGGAATATCGGGACGGCAAACTGAACCGGCGCGAGTTTCTGACCCGCACTACCGGTCTTGGTGTCACTGCAGCCGCAGCCTACGGCATGATCGGCCTGACCGCGCCTGCACATGCGGCAGGCGAAGACGCCAAGAAAGAAGGTGGCACCCTGCGCGTTCAGCAGGAAGTGCGCGCGCTGAAAGACCCACGTACGTACGATTGGTCGCAGATCGCGAACGTCACTCGCGGCACGATGGAATATCTGGTCGAGTACAACTCGGACGGTACATTCCGCGGCATGTTGTTGGAGGGCTGGGAAGTCAACGACGACGCAACCGTATACACTCTGAAAGTCCGTCCGGGCGTCAAATGGAACAACGGCGACGACTTCACCGCAGATGATGTGGCCCGCAATATCGGCCGCTGGTGCGACAAGAGCTCGGAAACCAACTCGATGGCCGGTCGCTTTGCGACACTGATCGATCCGGAATCCGGTCAGGCGATCGACGGCGCGATCGAAGTTGTCGATGCCAACACCGTCAAACTGAATCTGCCAGCTTCTGACATCTCGCTGATTGCGGGCATGGCAGACTACCCGGCGGCGATTGTTCACAGCTCATTCAGCGAAACGGACCTTCTCAACAACGTTGGGACCGGGCCGTACCTGGTCCAGGACCTGGAGGTTGGCGTTAAAGCCACCCTCGTTCGCAACGAGAACCACACATGGTGGGGTGAAGAGGTGTTTGGTCGCCCGGCGTTGGACAGCATCGTCTACATTGACTACGGCACCGACCCGTCCGCATGGCTGGCGGCACTGGAGTCCGACGAAGTCGACATGCTGTATGAATCAGTTGGTGAATTCATCGACGTGATGGACAGCCTCGGGTACATCAAATCCGAAGTTGTGACCATGAACACCATTGTCATCCGTCCGAACCAGCTGGCCGAGATCGACGGCAAGAAGCCCTACGAAGACAAGCGTGTGCGTCAGGCTTTGCAGATGGCAGTTGATAACTCGATCTGTCTGGAACTGGGCTACGGCGGCCGCGGTTCTCCTGCGGAAAACCACCACGTTGGTCCGATCCACCCGGATTACTTTGAGCTACCCCCGCAGAAGGTCGACCCGGAAGGTGCACGCGCGCTGATGGAAGAAGCCGGAATGATCGATTTTGAGCACGAGCTGATCTCGATCGACGACGACTGGCGCCGGAACACCACCGACGCGGTCGCAGCGCAGCTGCGCGACGCTGGCATCAAAGTCAAACGGACAGTTCTGCCGGGCAACACGTTCTGGAACGACTGGGCGAAGTATCCCTACAGCTCGACCAACTGGAACCACCGTCCGCTGGGCGTTCAGATTTGGGCTCTGGCCTATCGAACCGGTGAAGCGTGGAACGAATTTGGCTGGTCCAATGCCGAGTTCGATGCCCTGCTGACAGAAGCATTGGCCATCGCGGATGCGGACAAGCGCCGTGAAGTAGTCGCCAAGGGCGAAGCGATGATCCAGGAAGAAGGCGTCACCATTCAGCCTTACTGGCGTTCGCTGTACCGGCACATGAAAGACGGCCTTGTCGGAACCGACATGCACGTCTCTTTCGAGCACCACCACTATAAGTGGGGTTGGGCGGCCTAAAACCTGCCAGACGTTAATGGGGGCGCCTGATCAGGGCGCCCCTTTCCAGCCGCAGACAGGCCGACACGGGGTCGGATGTCCGAGGCCAGACAATGGTCCAATGATCTGCGGAACACCCGAACAACAGGGGCCATCATGGGACTATTCATCCTCCGACGGTTCGGCGTCATGCTACTCACTGCATTGTGCCTGACTTTCGTGGTCTTTTTTCTGACCAACCTCTACCCGAACCTGGAAAAGCTTGCCAAAACGCAAGGTAACCAGCGGATGTCCGACGAACAGGTTGAGACCTGGCTGGACAATCGCGGTTATCTGCAACCCACTCTCGTCAAGTACGGTCAATGGCTGGGCGTTCTCCCTGGCTACACCAAGACGCTTGATGACGGCACGTTCCTAGGGACTTGTACCCGCCCGGGATCGACCGAGGAAACGACTCCCAGATATTGCGGCGTATTGCAGGGCGACTGGGGTTACTCCACCGTTTTCAAGGATGATGTTGGCAAAATCGTCGGCATACGTCTCGGCAATACCGGCTATCTGATGTTCTGGGTTCTGGTTCTGATGGTGCCATCTGCGCTGCTTGTGGGTGTGTTGGCCGGGATGCGTGAAGGATCAGCATTGGACCGGTCCCTGTCCACATTCTCGATCATTACCACGGCGACGCCGGAATATGTGTCGGGTGTGATCTTCATCGCGATCTTCACCTCGTCGACCGTCGGCCTGAAATGGTTCAAGGGCACGGCGACGTCAGCGATGGACAACCCAACCTTCGAGAACTTCTTCCTGCCGGTACTGACCATCTCACTATACGGGATGGGCTATATCGCCCGGATGACCCGCGCATCGATGACCGAGGTCATGACGGCGCAGTACATCCGAACCGCGCGGCTCAAAGGTGTTTCCTTTGGCAACATTGTTATGAAGCACGCGCTGCGCAACGCACTGATCGCGCCCTTTACCGTCATCATGCTGCAGTTCCCATGGCTGCTGAATGGCGTGGTGATTGTTGAGACCCTGTTCAACTACAAAGGTTTCGGTTGGGCACTGGTTCAGGCGGCGGGCAACAACGACATTCAGCTGTTGCTGGCGATTTCGGTCGTGTCGGTCTTTGTGGTGCTGGTGACGCAGCTGATCTCCGATATCGGCTATGTCTACCTCAACCCGCGCATCCGTATTTCGTAAGGGAGATAGATCATGGAACCTCTAAGCTGGACCGGCTCTATCGCCATTCTGAACCCTATCCTGATGATCGCGCTTGCCGCGTTGATCGTATCAATCGTCGTTTGGATTATCGGCAGCATTGTGCTGCCCGAATCCCCGATGAGCGTGAATATCGACGGCACCATAAGCGGCGGCAACGGGCTACGTGGGCTAACACAAAAGGCCCTGAGATACAGCTTTTCCGCCTGTGTCGCGCTTGCGCTGGCCTATATCGTGCTTGGTATCCTCATGGGAACCAGTGCCGGGATAATCGGAGCGATCTCGCAGCAGTTTCTGCCTGTGTGGTTATCGCTGATAATCCTGTTTGCAATGTCGATTGCCTTCAAACGCCGCCTCGGCCTTTACGGCAAACTGTTCGACAGCCCCATCGGCATGATCGGCTTTGGTCTTGTGATGTTCTGGGTCTTCACCGGGATCTTCGGTGCGCTGGATCTGATCATCACTCATGACCCGTTGGTTCAGGTCTCGGGCATGAAGAACAAAGTGCCGGGAACACCACTGCCAAGCCCCGAAGAAGGTGAGTATGCCTGGTACCTTCTGGGCGGCGACAACCTTGCCCGCGACGTCTTTAGCCGAATGGTCAAAGGTGCGTGGATCGTGGTTCAGATCGCTCCGCTTGCGACCATGTTTGCTTTCATGGTCGGGATCACCCTGGGCCTGCCAGCCGGGTACTATGGCGGACGTCTGGATACGTTCCTGTCGTTCCTGGCCAACCTGATCCTCGCCTTCCCTGTCATCCTGTTGTTCTACCTCTTGGTCACACCGGAAATCGTGGCAACAGGCGTGCCGAACTATATGGCCGCGGTTCTGTTCATATTCCCGATCCTGTTCATTGGCGTTCTTTTGAACTCGCGCTACTACACACGCCCGAATTTCCGGACACCGCTGCTGATCGGGGTTTTGGGTATCGCACTATGGCTCTATTTGTCGCTGATTTCGACCGGAGGCTATGTCATCAACACCGATGATTACAGCATCTGGGGTCTGCCAACCTATCTGGACCTGTTCGATATCCCAGGCGGGATTCTTGTGGTGTTCGTCTCGGTGGTCTTCGTGAACTCGCCCACGGTATTCCGCATCGTGCGTGGTCTGGCGCTGGACATCAAAACGCGGGATTACGTGGCGGCGGCACAGACCCGTGGCGAAGGTCCGTGGTACATCATGCTGTGGGAAATCCTGCCCAATGCACGTGGACCGCTGATCGTCGATTTCTGTCTGCGCATCGGCTATACGACCATCCTGTTGGGAACCTTGGGTTTCTTCGGCTTGGGCCTTCCACCGGAAAGCCCGGACTGGGGTTCAACGATCAACGAAGGGCGCAAGCTGTTGTCGATCTATCTGCACCCTGCCCTTCCACCTGCCTTTGCGCTGCTGTCGCTGGTTCTTGGTCTGAACCTGCTTGCGGATGGGCTGCGCGAAGAAAGCCTGAAGGACTGATGTGAGAGTGACCGGGGGCTTTGCCCCCGGACCCCAGGATATTTTTAGCCAGATGAAGGGGATCCCCGGACTCTCGCGAGGAGATACAAGATGAACAAATTGGCGGAATATGACGGCCCGATCCTTGAGATCGACAAACTGTCGATTTCTTTCTTCACCCGCCTTCGGGAAATACCGGCGGTTATGGACTTTTCCGTAAGTGTGCAGCCCGGCGAGGCCGTGGGGTTAGTCGGAGAATCCGGTTGCGGCAAGTCTACTGTTGCGCTTGGGGTCATGCAGGATCTGGGTAAGAACGGGCGTGTCGTTGGCGGTACGATCAAGTTCAAGGGCCGCGACCTGTCGGAAATGACGAAAGAGGAACTGCGCGATATTCGTGGCAATGAGATCGCGATGATCTATCAGGAACCGATGGCCTCGCTGAATCCGGCGATGAAAATCGGCAAACAGCTGATGGAAGTGCCGATGATCCATGAGGGTGTTGGCGCAGAGGAGGCCTATGCCCGCGCCTTGGAGGTGGTCACGGATGTGCGCCTGCCCGATCCAGAGCGGATGCTGAATTCATTCCCGCACCAATTGTCAGGTGGTCAGCAACAGCGGATCGTAATCGCGATGGCGCTAATGTCCAAACCGGCACTGTTGATCCTGGATGAGCCAACTACCGCCCTGGATGTGACGGTCGAAGCCGCGGTGGTAGAACTGGTCAAAGATCTGGGCAAGAAGTACGGCACCTCAATGCTGTTCATCAGCCACAATCTTGGTTTGGTTCTGGAAACCTGCGACCGGCTTTGCGTGATGTATTCAGGCGAGGCGGTTGAGCGCGGCTCGATCCACGATGTGTTCGACGAAATGCAACACCCCTACACGCAGGCACTGTTCCGCTCTATCCCGCTGCCGGGTGCGGACAAGAACGCGCGCCCGCTGGTGGCTATTCCGGGGAACTTCCCCTTGCCCCACGAACGCCCGCCGGGATGTAACTTTGGCCCGCGCTGCGACTATTTCGAAGAAGGCCGCTGCGACGCCCAGAACATTATCATGGCACCTGTGCCTGGTAATGACCGGCACCACACGCGCTGTCTGAAGTTCAGCGAAATCGACTGGAACGCACCAATCACTGTAGGCGAACAGAAAGAAAAAGGTGAAATCGGGCGCACCGTCCTGAAAATGGACAACCTCAAGAAATACTATGAGGTAGCCGCAAACGCCTTGTTCGGAGGCGGCGAGAAGAAAGTCGTGAAGGCCAACGAAACGCTTAGCTTCGAGGCGCATGAGTCTGAAACGCTGGCCATCGTGGGTGAATCCGGATGCGGTAAATCCACCTTTGCCAAGGTTTTGATGGGTCTTGAGACGGCAACAGACGGGCAGATCCTGCTGGACAACCGTAATATCGAAGACGTGCCCATCGAAGAGCGTGACGCAAAGACAGTGGGTGAAGTTCAGATGGTGTTCCAGAACCCGTTTGACACACTGAACCCCTCGATGACCGTTGGACGGCAGATCATTCGTGCGTTGGAAATCTTTGGCGTGGGAAATTCCGAGGCCGAGCGTAAACAGCGCATGCTGGAATTGTTGGATCTGGTGAAGCTGCCTCGTGCCTTTGCCGAACGAATGCCACGCCAGCTGTCCGGCGGCCAGAAACAGCGCGTCGGTATCGCACGTGCGTTTGCAGGGGACGCGCGGATCGTCGTTGCGGATGAACCTGTGTCAGCGTTGGATGTGTCCGTTCAGGCGGCAGTGACCGACTTGCTTATGGAGATCCAGCGAGAGCACAAGACCACCCTGCTGTTCATCAGTCACGACCTATCGATTGTGCGCTATCTCAGCGACCGGGTGATGGTGATGTATCTGGGCCATGTGGTCGAGCTGGGGACTACCGATCAAGTATTCTCACCACCCTATCACCCCTATACCGAAGCACTGCTGAGCGCCGTGCCGATTGCGGATACATCGGTTGAAAAAGAGCATATCGTTTTGGAAGGCGACATCCCTTCGGCCATGAATCCGCCTCCGGGATGCCCGTTCCAGACGCGCTGCCGCTGGAAATCCGAAGTGGCGGGCGGATTGTGTGAAAAAGATGTGCCACCGGTGAAAACGCTAGCGGACGGACATCAGGTCAAATGCCATCTGTCCGACGAAGTACTGGCCCGCATGGAGCCGGTCATCAAAATCGCGGCGGAGTAACAGCCCAAACGAAAAGAACCGGCCAATGCGCCGGTTCTTTTTTGACAAGGCTTGGCTTTGATCAGCCGCCCCAGATCACTTTCACATAGTTCTGTGTCTCTTTGTACGGCGGCACGCCACCGTGCTTTTCTACGGCTTTCGGGCCCGCGTTGTAGGCAGCCAACGCCAGACGCCAGGACTTGAACTTGCGGTACTGCCACGACAGATACCGGGCTCCACCTTCAAGATTCTGTTTGGGATCATGTGGGTTCACACCCAGTAGTCGGGCAGTTCCGGGCATCAGCTGCGCCAGTCCCAAAGCACCCTTGTGCGATACCGCGTGGGGATTCCAGCCGCTTTCCTGCTGAACCAACCGCAGGAACAGTTCTTCCGGGACACTGTGTTTTCGGGCAGCTTGCCGCGCCAGAGCCAGGTATTGGCCGCGATACTTTCCGTTATACCGCTTGATGACCTGTGTTGGCTGCGCAGTCTTGGGCTTCAGCCGCTCAGAACCGCGGTATTGGGTGGCAGCGCGCGAATCCAGAATCTTGGATTGTTTAAGGAAAATGTCCTTACGGCTTTTGGTGGACAGGGTGTCAGCCGTAGCTGGAACCGAAACCAGCGCAAGGCACAGAACAGAAAAACAACCAACTAGAAAACGCATTTATGCCAATCCCGCTCGCTCTCGAACCCAACCAATTATAGATATTTCAGGCAAGAATGAAAGCTTGGTAAATAGAACCCGCGGAATTTCTTGCCGACCGTTGCACACATCAACTGTGTTTTAACCATGACGTAGGCCGTATAGGGTCGCATAGAAACAATGCGCCAGATTCGGGCGTAAGCGACACAGACAAGAACGGGGAAGTATATGGCAGGTTCAGTCAATAAGGTCATTCTGATCGGAAATCTTGGCCGCGATCCGGAGGTAAGGAATTTCCAGAACGGCGGCAAAGTATGCAACCTGCGCATCGCCACATCCGAGACCTGGAAAGACCGCAACACCGGTGAACGCCGCGAGCGCACCGAGTGGCACTCAGTCGCGATATTCAACGAAGGGCTTGTCCGCGTAGCGGAGCAATATCTGCGCAAAGGCTCGAAGGTCTATCTCGAAGGGCAATTGCAGACCCGCAAATGGCAAGACCAATCTGGTCAAGATCGCTATTCGACTGAAGTTGTTCTTCAGGGGTTTGGCTCGACCCTTGTGATGCTTGACGCACGCGGCGAAGGCGGCGGCGGAGGCGGTTATGGTGGCGGTCAGTCAGGCGGCTATGGCGGCGGTCAGGCAGGCGGTGGCTACGGCGAGCCATACGGCGGACAATCTAGTGCCCCAGCCCCTGCATCCGGCGGAATCGACGACGACGAGATTCCGTTCTAAGGCAAACGGAGACGAATATGACATGGTCCTTCTCACTCGGCCGGGTATTGGGGTCGGAATTGAGGGTCCATGTCACCTTTTTTCTGTTATTAGGTTGGGTGGCCTTCGCGGCCTATTCCAAAGGCGGGCTGCCCGCAGCGATAGACAACCTTATCTTTGTTCTGGCCTTGTTTGCCTGCGTTGTTGCGCATGAGTTCGGCCACGCGCTGATGGCGCGGCGCTACGGCATTAAAACCCCTGACATCACACTTCTGCCTATCGGAGGGCTTGCGCGGCTTGAACGGATGCCCGAGAAGCCCATGGAGGAGGTTTGGGTCGCTCTGGCCGGGCCGGCGGTAAACATTGTGATCTGGATCGTTCTGGTGGCTATGGGGGCCGGAATGTCGCTGGAATCCTTGGCCCGAATAGAATCGACCAATGCAGGGCTGTTGAACAGGCTGGCCTATGTGAATCTGCTGTTGGCAGTTTTTAACATGATCCCGGCCTTCCCCATGGATGGCGGCCGGGTTTTCCGAGCACTTTTGTGTCTAAAGATGAACCGAGTGACGGCGACGCGTGTTGCGGCAGTGGCGGGTCAAATTGTGGCCGTGGCGTTTGGCTTTCTCGGGCTGAGTACCGGTAACCCGTTACTGGTTTTGATCGCTGTCTTCGTTTTTGTTGCGGCCAATGCGGAAAGTCACGATGTGGCTATGCGCTCGGTCGCGCGGCGCGTACTTGCCCGGGATGCGATGATCACCGAATTCCATGCCCTATCGCCTGCGGACACGCTTGCAACCGCCGCACAGGCCGTCATTCACACCACCCAGCACGAGTTTCCAGTGCTGGGCCCTGATGGAGCCTTGCTGGGTTTTGTGGCGCGCGGCACTTTGTTTGCTGCCATTGCGCAGGAAGCCCCACGGTCCGATCTTGCGACCTCGATCATGGAAACCGAGATTCCGCGCGTTGAATTGACCACCGGGTTGGAAACGGTGCTGGGAAAGCTGCACAAAGGTGCCCCTGCTGTCGCAGTTTGCACGGAGGCCGGAGCAATGGTGGGCTATATCACCCGTGAAAACATTGGTGAGCTGATGGTAATTCGCGGGCGCTGATCAGACTGTCGCCAAAGCGTCTTCCAGCACTGTCAGCACAGCGTCGCGCGGGACATCCGAAGTGACGAAAGCCTGGCCGATCCCGCGGGCAAGAATAAACCGCAACTGCCCGTCGATGACCTTTTTATCCTGCGCCATCAGATCAACCAGCGCTTCAGCACCCGGCAGATCTCCGGGAATATCGGCCAGATCGGTTTTCATTCCCATCGCGCGCAAATGTGCCCGTACACGGCTTGGATCCTCTTGCGAACACAGCCCCAGACGTGAGGATAGCTCAAACGCCAGCGCGCAGCCGATGGCTACGCCTTCCCCGTGCAGCAGACGATCCGAATATCCGGTAGCCGCTTCGAGCGCATGACAGAAGGTGTGCCCGAGGTTCAGCAAAGCCCTGTCGCCTTGCTCGGTCTCATCGCGGGCCACGATATCAGCCTTCATCTGAACGGAACGGGTCACGGCGCGCACCCGCGCGGCCATTTCTCCGCCCGAGACGTCGGGGCCGTTAGCCTCAAGCCATTCAAAGAACTCGGCATCGCCCAGCAGGCCGTATTTCACCACCTCGCCATAGCCAGACAAGAAATCCCGTTGGGTCATCGTGCCAAGAACCGAAGTATCCGCCAGTACCAGAGACGGCTGATGGAATGCTCCGATCAGGTTCTTGCCCTGAGGCGCGTTAATCCCGGTTTTGCCGCCCACGGAGCTGTCGACCTGCGCAAGTAATGAAGTCGGTATCTGAACAAAGCGAACACCGCGTCGCAAAACGGCGGCCGCAAATCCCGCCAAGTCGCCAATGACCCCGCCGCCCAAGGCGATAACCACGTCGTTGCGTTCAACTTTTTCTGCCAAAAGCCACTCGACCGCGCGTTCGAAATGCGGCCAGCTTTTGGTCGCTTCACCTGCGGGCAAGGCCAGCGACGTCATCTCGATCCCAGCCGCGGCCAGTCCATCTTGCAAAGCATTCAGGTGCAACTTGGCCACGTTCTGGTCTGTCAGAACAGCGACTTTGGGGCGGCGTAGCAGAGGCGCAATCAACTCGCCGGACCGTGTCAGCAGGTCGGGTCCGATTTCTACGTCATAGGACCGCTCGCCCAGCTCTACATGTACGGTTTGGTGCATTTACTTCCGTTCCAAAACATCGGGGCGTGTCAACAAGGCATCCACAACCCGGCTCACCATATTTTCGATCGAGATCTCGCCATCGGACTCAACCGTCAGACCTGCCTGCGCATAAACCGGAACGCGGGCTTCGTACAAGTCGCGCAAGGTCGCATAAGGGTCAGCCGTGCGCAGCAAAGGCCGTGTGTCCTTATGTTTCACCCTGTTCCACAACACCTTCAAGTCAGCCCGCAGCCAAACCGAGACCCCGCGCTCAGTGATCATCTGGCGGTTCTGATCGGAAAGAAAAGCGCCGCCGCCGGTAGACAGAATGCCTTTTTCCTCGTCCAGCAGACGCCCGATGACCTGACTTTCCTTGGCGCGAAAGAATGGTTCACCATCACGCTCAAATATCTCGGGGATGGTCATATTGGCCGCCGATTCGATCTCGGCGTCGCTGTCGAGGAAAGGAACGCCCAACCTTGCGGCCAATGCACGGCCCACAGCCGTCTTTCCTGCCCCCATCATGCCAACGAGAACGACGGTTTTGCGCAGTTCAAAGACCGCATCCGTTCCTTCAGAGTGGGTGTTATGCTTAATTTCGCTCATTTCAACGTGAATGACGTGATCTTAAGAAAAATGCCAGCTATAACTATGACAAAAGACAAAATTGGGGCAGCGTTGAGCAATGGGCCGTCTGATCAAGTTCTTGATATATATTGTTTGCCTGTGTTTTGTCGGGCTGGTGGGATATGCCTATCTGGGTCCGATATTTGGGGTGGATTTCTCGGCCCCGCAGGACGAGATACGAGAGCCGGTTATCCTGAATGTTGAATAAAGCCGCACTGGCTGCATTGTTGCTGGCTGGTTCAGCGCAGGCACAACAGGCCCCTCTTTCAGTCATCGACTGGCTGACGGACCCGCCTGAAAACCTGCCCGGAACGGTCCTGCTGGAACCGCCGATCACGGAAACGGGCGTTCAACCGGATATCGAGGTCACTCCGCTTGAAGCCTTATCGCAGCCGCTGGGTCTTGTTTCGTCTTCTGTGACGGGCCTGCCGGTGCACCTGTGGCAGAACAGCGATGCCGATCGGTTGGCCGAACTGATTGACGATGTGCCCGTTCGGTATAACCCCGCGATGCAGCGATTACTGTTTACTCTGATCCTGTCCGAGGCTCGCGCACCAGCCGGTTCGGGCGCTGAAGAAACCCTGCTGCTCGCCCGCATCGACCGGTTGATGCAGCTTGGCGCGGCCGACCCTGCGCAATCTCTGGTCCAGCTGGCTGGCCCGACTGATACACGAGAAAGGTTTCAGCGCTGGTTTGACGCAACCCTGCTGACCGGGGATGAGGATCGCAGTTGCACCTCGTTGATCGCAAAGCCTCACCTGTCGCAGGACTACGCCGCACAGATTTTCTGCAAGGCCCGACGCGGAGACTGGCCATCAGCCGCTCTTACGCTGGAAGCGGCGCATGCATTGCAGATATTGCCACCAGATGAGCTGGATGTACTGGACCGTTTCCTCAGCCCCGAACTGTTCGAAGATGCCGAATATCTGCCGCAACCTGATGATCCAACGCCGCTGACCTTTCGCCTGTTTGAAGCGATCGGAGAGCGCTTGCCGTCTGCCCCTCTGCCCCGCGCCTTTGCGAACGCCGATCTGCGAGATGTGGCCGGGTGGAAGGCACAGATCGAGGCCGCAGAACGGTTAACCCGTATCGGCGCACTAACCCCCAACCAGTTGTTGGGCCTTTATACGGAAC
The DNA here is from genome assembly GCF_056537985.1 of Ruegeria sp. BI12. Lineage (NCBI taxonomy): Bacteria > Pseudomonadati > Pseudomonadota > Alphaproteobacteria > Rhodobacterales > Roseobacteraceae > Ruegeria > Ruegeria sp. BI12. The sequence continues at coordinate 1,635,888 of NZ_JBQFSL010000001.1, forward strand.
GCTCTCCGGCTGCTTCCGGTGCGGTGTGGGACAGGGTTTCAGCCGTTCAACGGTTCGAGGCCGCACTGGATTCCCGTGATCCTGACAAAATCGCCCACGCCTTGACGGTTGTTTGGAACCAAATGCGACTGATCGGGTTAGAAGTTCCCTTTGCCGAATTGTTCGCAGGACGCCTGTCGCAGATCGAGCTGACGGATCAATCTGCAGAACAGTTACGCTGGCGCATTCTGTTGTTGTCCGAACTGTATGAAACGGCAGCCCTTTCTGTTCCTGGTCAATCCGACGAAAATCACTTTCTGGCTGCGTTGGCACAAGGCGATCCGGGGCGCGCACGCTCGCCTTCGCCGTTGGCAGATGCGGTCGCACAGGGATTTGCATGGGCGGCTCCGATCCCGTCGAATATCGAAACAATGCTGAACAACGATCAGTTGGGTGAGGCAATTTTGGAATCCATGGAGCGGTTCGCGCATGGGTCGCGTGGCAACCTTGTCGACCTGACCGCAGCCATTGCGACGCTGCGCCGTGTTGGTCTTGAGGACACCGCCCGCCGTGCGGCGCTGAACTTGCTGATCCTTCAGGACGGCTGATCATGACCGCGCCCGCCACTCAGGAGTTATGGATTTCCACATTCTTGCAAGCTCAGGCCGCAGAATTGGGGGCTGCGACCAACACACTGCTGGCCTACGGTCGTGATCTGAAAGAGTTTTCGTCCTGGCTGGAGCGTCGCAAAAACGGTTTTTCCGACACACAGCGGGAACAGATCGAGCAATACTTGATAGACTGCGACGCGCAAGGGTTGTCCCGATCTACGCGCGCACGTCGCTTATCAGCTATTAAGCAGTTGTTCCGCTTTGCTTTCGAAGAAGGATGGATCGAAACCAACCCCGCTATTCAGATCAAAGGTCCCGGCCGCCAAAAACGTCTGCCCAAAACGCTGGACGTGGCCGAAGTCGACCGCTTGCTCGAGGCCGCGCGCCGCATTGGTCGCAAAGATTCAGACCGCATCCGCAACACTTGCCTGATGGAGGTGTTGTATGCCACCGGCATGCGGGTGACAGAACTGGTTTCGCTGCCGGTCTCGTCGGCGCGCGGCGACCCGCGAATGCTGCTGGTGCTTGGCAAAGGTGGTAAGGAACGAATGGTGCCACTGTCGCCTCCGGCACGCGACGCGTTGGCGGCTTGGTTGGTTACCAGGGACGAGGCCGAAGACAAGAAGGTTGCAGACGGTGCGCAGCGCTCAAAGTTCCTGTTTCCCTCTCGCGGTAAATCCGGTCACCTGACCCGACACAGGTTTTTCCTGCTGGTCAAGGAATTGGCGGTTGAAGGCGGCGTTTCCCCTGAGAAAGTAACACCACACACCCTGCGTCATGCTTTTGCCACTCATCTGCTGGCCAATGGCGCAGATCTAAGGTCAATTCAGACCCTTTTGGGCCATGCCGATGTTGCAACCACGGAAATTTACACGCATGTCCTGGACGAACGCCTTTCAGAGCTTGTGTTGCAGCATCACCCGCTGGCCAAAGACAGCGACGATGCAGGCTAACCCCTTGATCCGCTGCATGCGCACCCCCATAACGGATGCAGTATCACGAACAACCAAGGACCGATGGAACCCTCTTCTGCTTCTCTGATCGACGGCGCATTCTGGTTTACAACAGGCGCCATTCTACTTTTGCTTGTCCTGTCGGGCTTTTTCTCGGGTTCTGAAACGGCATTGACCGCCTCGTCGCGCGGAAAACTGCGTGCACAGGCCGACAAAGGGTCGCGCGGCGCGCAAAAGGCCCTGGACATCACCGACGACAACGAACGGCTGATCGGTTCGGTCCTGTTGGGCAACAACCTTGTCAACATCCTTGCGGCATCGCTTGCGACTGCCCTTTTCACACGGCTTTTTGGCGAAAGCGGCGTTGCGCTGGCAACGCTGGTGATGACCCTTCTGGTCCTGATCTTTGCCGAGGTTCTGCCAAAGACCTACGCGATTACCAATTCTGAAAAGGCGGCGGCGGCCGTGGCACCGATCATCAGCGTCGTCGTGACGGTGTTTTCGCCGGTTGTCGCGGCCGTGCGTTTGCTGGTGCGTGGTGTTCTGCGTCTGTTTGGTGTCCAGATCGACCCGGACAGCAATATTCTCGCCGTGCGTGAGGAAATTGCCGGTGCGTTGCAGCTTGGTCATTCCGAAGGCGTTGTGGAAAAGGAAGACCGTGACCGTATCCTTGGCGCGCTGGACCTGGGCGACCGCACGGTGGAAGAGATTATGTTGCACCGCTCGAATATCGAAATGATCGACGCGGACGCCTCACCTGAATCTATCCTTCAGCAATGTCTGAAAAGCAGCCACACCCGGCTGCCGGTGTTTCGCGACGAACAGGAAAACATCGTTGGTGTCGTCCATGCCAAAGACCTATTTCGCGCGATGTACGCCCATGCCGGCGGCAGTGAGAGCGCCGACAACCGCCTGAAAGAGTTCGACATCCTTAAGGTCGCCAACGACCCTTATTTCGTGCCCGAGACGACCACTCTGGACGACCAGATGCGCGAATTCCTGCGAATGCACAGCCATTTTGCCTTGGTCGTGGATGAATATGGATCGCTGCGCGGCCTGATCACGCTTGAGGATATTCTGGAAGAAATCGTGGGCGAGATCGCGGACGAGTTCGACATCGACGAAGACGTTTCTGTGACACGCACCGACGATGGGCAGTTTCTGGTCGAAGGGGCCACCACGATCCGAGACGCCAACCGCGCAATGGACTGGTCCCTGCCTGACGAAGAAGCCAACACTGTTGCTGGCCTGGTCATTCACGAGGCGCAAATGATCCCGACTGTCGGTCAGGTCTTTTCCTTCCACGGCTTCCGGTTTGAAGTGACACAGCGTCAGGGCAACCGGATTACAGAACTGAAAGTTCGCCCGCTCTGAAGCCAGCCAAACACTGCTACAAATCACCGGCGTTCAGGTCAAAGCGCCGGTTTTCATTTGGGTGAACACAAAAATTCTACGGCTTTGAATCACCGGCAGCCGCGCCTCTTGGATCGCGATCCGCGACACTTTCTGTCGCTGCCGCTATTGCAATGGTGATCTTCCTATTGAGACTGACGGCATAGCCATCAGGAGTCGTACATGAAACTCACAACCCAAGTTGCAGTTATCGGCGGCGGAGTCGTTGGATGTTCCGTTCTCTATCACCTGACCAAGTTGGGTTGGTCGGATGTGATGTTGCTGGAACGCTCTGAACTGACCAGCGGATCGACTTGGCATGCGGCGGGCGGGTTTCACACTTTGAATGGCGACACCAACATGGCGGCGCTGCAGGGGTACACGATCCGGCTGTACAAAGAACTGGAAGAGATCACCGGTATGTCATGCGGCCTACACCATGTGGGCGGAGTAACATTGGCGGACAATCAGGATCGGTTCGATATGCTGCTGGCGGAACGCGCCAAGCACCGTTTCATGGGACTGGAGACCGAAATCGTCGGCCCGGACGAAATCAAAAAGATCGCTCCGATCACCAATACGGACGGAATTATCGGTGCGCTCTATGACCCGCTGGACGGGCATCTGGATCCATCCGGCACCACCCACGCTTACGCCAAAGCGGCTCGGATGGGCGGCGCGACAATCGAAACCCACTGCATGGTGCGCGAAACCATCCAGCGCAGCGACGGCACCTGGGATGTGGTAACTGATAAAGGCACCGTTCACGCCGAACACGTCGTCAACGCAGGCGGTCTTTGGGCGCGCGAGGTCGGCGCGATGGCAGGTGTCTACTTCCCGCTGCACCCGATGGAGCACCAGTACCTTGTTACGGACTCGATCCCGCAAATTGAGGCGATTATCGACGCAGGCGGCGAGCATCCGCATGTGATGGACCCGGCCGGCGAGAGCTATTTGCGACAGGAAGGGCGTGGATTGTGTATTGGGTTCTATGAACAGCCCTGCAAACCTTGGGCCGTCGATGGCACACCGTGGGAGTTCGGCCACGAACTGCTTCCCGATGATTATGACAAGATCACCGACAGTATCGAATTCGCATATAAACGTTTCCCCGTTTTGGCCGAGGCTGGCGTCAAATCGGTGATCCACGGACCGTTTACCTTTGCGCCGGACGGGAACCCTCTGGTTGGGCCGGTGCCCGGCATGCGAAACTATTGGTCAGCCTGCGGCGTGATGGCAGGGTTCAGCCAGGGCGGCGGCGTTGGACTAACGCTGGCACAATGGATGATCGAAGGTGAACCGGAACGCGATGTTTTTGCCATGGATGTCGCCCGCTTTGGCGACTGGATCAGCCCCGGCTATACGCGCCCAAAAGTGATTGAGAACTATCAGAAGCGGTTCAGCGTCGCCTACCCCAACGAGGAACTGCCAGCCGCGCGCCCAAATCGAACGACACCGATGTACGACATTTTCAGCGATATGGGCGCGGTCTGGGGCCAGCAATACGGCTTGGAAGTTGCGAATTACTTCGCGCAAGAGGGCGAGCCGGGCTATGAAACGCCTTCGTTCCGGCGCTCGGATGCGTTCGCGGCAACGGGGCGCGAAGTGCGCGCCGTGCGAAACGGTGTCGGGATCAACGAGGTCCACAATTTCGGGAAATACCGCATTACCGGTTCGGGTGCACGCGACTGGCTGGACCGCATCATGGCTGGACGCATACCAAAGCCGGGACGGCTATCGCTGACACCAATGCTGTCCCCCAAAGGCAAGTTGATCGGGGATTTCACCGTATCCTGTTTGGCTGAGACTGAATTCCAAGTGACTGCGTCATACGGCAGTCAGGCCTTCCATATGCGGTGGTTCCTGCAGCATCAGGACGAAGGCGTAACTATTGAAAACGTCAGCGATCATTTGAACGGGTTTCAGATCGCAGGTCCCAAGGCGACTGAGGTTCTGGCAGCTTGCACCCGAGCGAACATCACCGACCTGAAATTCCTGGACGTTCGGCGCATGACCATCGGCATGACCGACTGCATCGTTCAAAGGGTCAGCTACACCGGGGATCTGGGGTATGAGATCTATTGCAGTCCGATGGCTCAACGGCAGCTGTGGTGGACACTTTGGCAAGCTGGTCAACCTCACGGAATGGTGCCCTTCGGCATGCGCGCAATGATGAGCCTGCGCCTGGACAAGTTCTTTGGGTCGTGGATGCGCGAGTTCTCACCTGATTACACGGCCGCCGAAACCGGATTGGATCGTTTTATCGCGTTTTCCAAAAACTCGGACTTTATCGGTCGCGCTGCGGCCGAGCTGGAGCGGTCCGAGGGCACCGCGCGCAAGCTGGTCTCGTTCGAGGTGGATGCTGACGACGCCGACGTGAATGCCTATGAAGCTGTTTGGCTCGATGGCGTCGTCGTCGGGTTCTGCACCTCGGGCGGATATTCGCACTATGCCTGGAAATCCATCGCCATGGGCTTTTTACCCACGGATCGTGCGCGGGATGGGCTAGAGGTCGAAATTGAGATACTGGGCCAGATGCGCAAAGCCCATGTTATTTCCACCCCGCTATTCGATACGGAAGGTAACCGTATGCGGGGATGACAAGGGATCGCTCAGGCGGCACTGTGACGGCATGAAAAACATCCCCATCATCCTTCTGGCCGCAGGACAATCTCGCCGCATGGCAGGAACGGACAAGTTAATGCAAATGGTCGACGGGGCCCCCCTGTTGCGGCGAACGGCTCAAACTGCGATGCAGGCTGGCCCGGTAATTGTCGCGTTACCCCCTGCACCGCATCCACGCCATGAAGCGGTGAAAGGATTGAACGTTTTGGCTGTTGGCATTCCAGACGCAGACGAAGGGATGAATGCCAGTTTGCGCGGCGCCTTGGCGCATGTCCCCCCCAATGCCGATGCTGTCATGGTTTTACTGGCCGACCTGCCCGAAATCACGGAGAGTGACCTGTTACAAGTCACAACTTCTGTCCAAAAGCACCCCGAATGTTTGATCTGGCGTGGGGCAACCGCCACGGGAAAACCCGGCCATCCGGTCGTGTTCGATCGTTCGCTATTCGAAGAACTCAGCCACTTAACGGGCGATGAGGGTGCGCAATCTGTTGTGCGTGCCTGCAAGGATGCGGTGCATCTCCAGCAGCTACCCGGCGAAAACGCGCTTTTGGACTTGGACACACCTGAGGATTGGGCGCGCTGGCGCGCCAAGAAGTCTAAATAACCAGACTATTAAAATAGAAGCGGCCCGGTCGATACCGACCAGGCCGCTTGCCCAAAACAGGACTACCACTTTTCACCAATCCTGAAAACGCTGCCAAAAATGCCTATGGCACCCTGGCTATTCCGCCGCTGAACCTAAACAAGACCCCCTCGTTAACATGCCGCTCAGCGCTTCCAGTGACTGTGACAAGCCGTTGGCACCCCCTAGTGCCGTCGGCTCCCCCTTCGCTTGGGCAAGTTCATCGTCACCCAAACAGTGCTTCCAAACAACGTAAAATTGGAAAGACCGGTTAATTTTCTGAGTTTCGGAATGGTTTTTGCGCAACAACCCGCCGAGACCGAATCTACCTATAGAAGATCTATGAATTACCGCTTTGGACCAATACCGCCATTATGTATATTCTTTATTGAGCATATATAAAGGTTATTGGGAGCATATGTATTTGATATGATCAGGTCGCAAAAATACACCACAACCAAAAGGTGAGCGGTTATTTGCCGAAGCTCTACAGCGACCCTTTGTTACCAAAACTGAATCAATTCACGTCAATTCAGGGTTTGACTTTCGAATTGGCAACAATCAACCGATTCGCGCCAATCGATTCGCCACGCATCTCTGCGTTTCGCCGACATAGAACGATCTGTTTGTGGCGAAATTAAGATTTCTTAATCCTAGGAACAGGAAACGCACAGACTGATGCCTCATCTCCTCGGTTAACGCGCGGCTGCAATCGCGCGATATAAACAGGAGACCAAAATGAGCATCCGTAAATCCTCTCTGCTTTTGCCACGCGCCACTGGTTGGGCAGGTACATCCGCGCTTAGCGCCGCGTTGCTGGCAACGACTGCGCTGCCCTCGCTGGCCGACGAAGCCTTGGCTGACCTTGTCGAAAACGTATCCCCTTCGGTGGTGACCATCATCGCCGAACAGGACATTGTGCCCGTGCAAGCACAGGGACAGGGACAGAACTTTGATTTCGAAGACCACCCGTTCGGTGAATTTTTCAAACGCTTCGGCGCGCCGGAAGGCTTTCAGGCACCCCAACGCGGACCATCCCAGGGGCTGGGATCGGGTTTCGTACTCGACGAAGCGGGATACATCATCACCAACCACCATGTGGTCGACAATGCCTCAACCGTGACCGTCCGCCTGAGCGACGACCGCAGTTTTGAGGCCGAGATCGTGGGCACCGACCCGCTGACCGATATCGCCGTCCTAAAGATCGACGCCGGAGAAACCTTGCAAGCCGTAGAAATGGGCGACAGCGAAGTTATCCGTGTGGGCGAGGATGTGGTCGCCATCGGCAACCCGTTCGGCCTGCATTCGACCGTGACCACCGGTATCGTTTCCGCCAAAGGCCGCAATATCTCGGCCGGGCCATACGCAGAATTTATTCAAACCGACGCTGCCATCAACAAGGGCAATTCGGGCGGTCCGCTGTTCAACATGGAAGGCGAAGTGATTGGCGTGAACTCGGCCATCTACTCGCCCACCGGCGGGTCGGTTGGTCTGGGCTTTGCCGTGACATCGAACATCGTTGAACATATCGCCGCCGATCTGCGTGACGATGGTCAGGTCAGCCGCGGCTGGCTGGGTGTGTCGATCCAGAATGTCAGCCCGGAAATCGCAGCGGCCATGGGCATCGACGCCTCAACCGGCGCGTTGGTATCGGATGTCGTTGAAGGCAGCCCGGCGGAAGGTGTACTGGAACAGGGTGACGTTATCCTGACCTTCAATGATGAAGCCGTCGGCTCCAGCAGCGATCTGCCGATCCTCGTCGGAACAACCAAAGTCGGCACCGACAGTGTCATGACTGTTCTGCGCGATGGCAAAGAGCAGCAGATTGAGCTGACAATCGGCCAGCACCAGAGCGCCTCAGCCGAGGTCGACAAATCCGTGGACGAAGGCATCTCGGGCACTGCCCTGGGTGTGACCGTTGCGCCGTTGACCGAAAGTAACCGCGCACAAATGGGCGTCGGCGAAAATGTCGACGGTGTCGTTGTGACTGACCTGAAACCCGATAGCCCCGCCGCCAAGGCCGGACTGCAACGCGGCGACGTGATCGTGAAACTGGGCAGCCAGGAAACCGCATCACCCGACGCGCTAAAAGCCGCGCTGGACAGCGAAAAGACCGACCCTGCACTGGTGCTGATCAACCGGGGCGGAAACCAGATCTTCGTGGCGGTGGAAATCGCCTGACGCAAAGTCAGCGTACGCCATTTGATGGGGATTTCTGGCGTGCGCCTCCCTGGCGGATTGAATTGTCCGCATTCCGCCGGGACTGCCGGGTGCGCTGCAACGCACCCGGCACGTAGTTTACGCAAATTATGTGCTTTTCCGGAAATTTGTGTTTAAATCCCGATAGAAAGGAACCCGAAACATGAGCCGCCGCCTGCTGATCGTCGAAGATGACGAGGACACCCGTGAATTCATCGCCAAGGGCTTTGGCGAAGAAGGCTATGTGGTCGAGCAGGCCGCAGATGGCCGCGAGGGCCTTTACCACGCCACCGATGGTGGGTTTGACGCCATCGTTTTGGACCGGATGCTGCCGGGGCTGGATGGATTGTCGTTGATCCGTTCCTTGCGGGCGGCCGGGGTTAAGACCCCTACCCTAATGCTGACTGCGATGAGCGCGGTTGACGAAAGGGTTAAAGGCCTGCGTTCCGGTGCGGATGATTATCTGGTGAAGCCGTTTTCGTTTCAGGAGCTTCACGCGCGGATCGAAGCCCTGTTGCGGCGCCCGCAAGAATCCGAGGAAACCGCGACACTGACCTGCCGCGATCTTGAGATGGACCTGCTGACACGCAAAGTCACACGCGATGGACAAGAGATTTCCCTGACCCCACGTGAGTTCCAGATCCTTGAGTTCTTTTTGCGTCGCAAGAATCGCGTGGTTTCGCGCACCATGCTGCTGGAAGGCGTCTGGGATTATCATTTCGACCCGAATACCAACGTCGTCGACGTCCATATCTCCAAACTGCGCCGTCAGCTTGATGAGGGCGGCAAAAAGCCGTTGATCGAAACAGTCCGAGGCGCAGGTTACATGATATCAGATGGATAACCTGCGACTTTCGTTCAATAATTCTCGTACCCGCCTCGTTCTGGCCAGCATGGTTCTCAGCACTTTGCTGACCGCAATCGTGCTGGGGCTGGTCTACTTCACCGCCAATCGCAGTATCGAGGGTGAGACCCGCTCAGTGGTGTCCGCCGAACTGACAGGCCTGGCAGATGAATACGAACGACGCGGCCTGTTTGGCCTGTTACAAGCCATTGAGCGCAGGATTCCAACCGCGTCCGAGCGGGATGCCCTGTATCTTTTGACCGACCGGTTCGGTGTGAAGCTGGCCGGTAACCTCAAGCACTGGCCCGCGGATGTCACGGCAGGCAGCGGTTGGGTCGACCTCGATCTTCGCCGCGCCGATAACGACCAGTTGGTGCCGATCTCGGCTGCTTCGGTGCGCTTGCCCGGCGGCGAACGCCTGCTGGTTGGACGCGATGCCCTTGCGCGGCAACAATTCGACAGAGCGCTGTTGCGCGCGGTTGGCTTGGCACTTGCAATCGCGTTGGCACTGAGCCTTTTAACCGGTTGGCTTTTCACACGGCTGGTCTTCACTCGCCTGTCTGAATTTGCGGGCACGGCAGAAAACATTGTGTCGGGCGACCTGTCCCGCCGCATGCCTTTACGCGGAACCGGGGATGAGCTGGATCAGGTGGCCGGAACCCTGAACAGCATGTTGGACCGAATTGAGGAGCTGATCAGCAATCTACGGACGACCTCAAACTCAATCGCCCATGACCTGCGATCCCCCCTATCCCGCCTGCGTCAAAGGGTTGAGTCGCTGTCTGACCCAGCCAAAAGCGAATTGGACCGCGAGGTCGACGTGACCCGCGCGACGGCGGAAATCGACCATGTGCTACGTGTTCTTGGGCAGCTGACCGAAATCTCGCGCGCCGAGGCCGGTGTTGGGCGGGAACAGTTCGAACCTGTGGACTTGCAGCAACTGATTGGCGACGTTGTCGAACTTTATGATCCTGTTGCGACCGATCAGGGAATTTCTTTAGAAGTTGTAGGCACCGCTCACACTGTTCAGGGACATCGCCCTCTTCTGTCGCAAGCTCTATCGAACTTGTTGGAAAACGCCATGCGTTACGCCCCTGCAGACACAGCGATCACGATCACCCTCTCAGAAAGCGGCCCCTTCACCTGCCTGAGCGTACGTGACCGGGGCCCGGGTGTCCCAGAAGAGGACTTACCACGTCTTCAGGTGCCCTTTGTCACGCTCGACCCTGCGAGGACCGAGCGAAACTCGGGGTTGGGTTTGGCTTTGGTCGCAGCGATTTCCCACATGCATGACGGCGCATTCGAAGCGCGCAATTGCGATCCGGGCCTTGAGGCCATAATCAAACTGGCCCGCAAGCCCTAGCTGGGCAAGCCATTGATCGCCATCATCTTGTTTTTATAGCGTTTATCCGCCGTCACATCCGCTCCGAACCAAGCCGGCGGCAAATATGCCCTTGCCTCGGCTTCAGTGTCGAACTCAACCTCGACCAGCCGCAACGGTGCAAGGTCCCCCAGAAATATGTCCAGCTCAAACACCCGACCGTCCGGCAGCGTCCCGGTATAGCGTTCCTTCTCGACCCGGCGCCCTTCGGTTTCCGGCCAGAAGGTCTCGAACTGCTCGACGGTGATCTCGGCCTCGCGTTCTACGCGCACCAGCGAACCCGCCCCTTTAAGAGTAAGGAAATGGCGGTCATTCTTTTGCCGCAGACGCAGTTCGGTGGAATCGTCCGGAGCCGTCAAATAGCCTTGGCGGACGACAGCCTGATCCGCGTCGCTCAGGTCTGGCAGTTCCGTCACCAGAAATTTGCGTTCAATTTCTGTGCTCATTGCTTTGAAGCCGATCTGTTTTCTATCTCGTCAAACAATTTTTGATAGGCCGTGCTGGCAGCGCTGCGTGGGGCGTATTCATTGACCGGCGCACGGTTCTGCCCCATCCGTTCAATATCCGCCGCAAACGGGATCGCGCTTTGCAGGAACCGCTTGCAATGAAGCTTTCGCATTTCATCCATCGTCTCATGGTGCAGGGTCTTGCGTAGCTGCACCATGGAAAAGAATGCGTTCAACTTCTTCTTCGACAACTTGTTGGCATCAAAAAACCTGACCAACTGATCGAAACTTCGTTTCGATAGCGTCGTCGGGATCACCGGAACCACGATCTGATCCGCGGCTTTAAAGACGTTTTCCGACAGGGTCGAAAAGTTGGGTGGGCAATCCAGTATGATCACGTCGTAATCGCTGCCCGCGGCAATCAGCGCCTTTTTCAGCCTTGATCGTTTGTTCCGCATCCGCGACAGGAAGACGTCGAAATCCCGGAAGGTCATGTTTGCCGGGAGCACGTCCAGCCCTTCGAAATCGCTGGCGCGAATGGACTTGGTAAAGCGCGCGACATCATCAAAAAACCGCGCATCTGTCAGCTTTTTGGATGGCTTAACGCGCAGATAAAACCCAGACGCGCCCTGCGGATCCAAATCGCACAACAGAACTTTGTGCCCCGCCACCGCGTAGGCATGGGCTAAATTGACCGAGGTCGCGGTTTTGCCCACACCGCCCTTGTTGCTGTAACAGGCAATGATTTTCATTCCTCAGCCCTCCTTGTGGTGAAACAATTTTCGGAACAGGTGCCGGATATCCGGGCTGTCGAATTGTTTGAAATTTGCTATGACGCGGTCACGTTCCGCCCTTTGGCGTTGATCCAGAACCGCAATCAGACCGCCAACCGACAAAGCCAACTGCGCGTCAGCGCGGCCTTGGGTATTGCTGTGTTGTTTAACGAAGTTTTGGAGTGCTAATTGCTGTACCGAGAAATCGTTGAACAGACCCAGATTATCCTGCAGCTTTTTTAACGGCTTGATGATCGTTTTGAACGCCTTGGCGTCGAACAACGGTGCAAAGAACTCCATAAGGTAACGCAGCTTCTTACAGTCGATCCGCAGATTATGCACAACTTCGTCAGGCGTGTGCGGCGTGATCCGCCGCGCCAGTTTGCAGGTTTTACGGTAGCGTTTCCAAATCAGAGAACATGCAAAATCATAGGCCGGCCGATCCGCATTTGGACCAGGCCGCAGATTGGCCGGATCTGCGAAAAGTTCGGTCAGCTTTCGCATCTGCGTGTCATAGCCTTGCGTCAAAAAGCGACGGGACAGGCGGCCAAGTGCTTGGGCGCGTTCGTTTTCGAATTGCGTAAACATGGCCCTGACGCCGTCATGAAGGTTGACCGGTATCAGATTGAAGTAACTATCTTTTTCCAACAGATAAACATCCAAATCTCGCACTCGGCCAGTTGGTTCCATTAAACCCGAAAACTCACGCTTTAGTTCGGCGGTTTGTTCGAGCGAAAACACGTCTTTGAACAGGCTGATCACCGATCGCACACGGCGCAATGAAACGCGATAATCATGCAGAAACTCGGTGTCGATATCATTGATCACACCGGCTTCATTCTGGCGCGCGACCGCCAGATAAGTGCGGATGATGTCCGTGGCGACTTCGATCGAAGGTTCATGGGTTTCGATCCTGATCTGTGGCTTCGCCTTGTAAATGGTCGCCTTGGGAAACAGTCCGTCAAACACTGGTTCCGTGCTGTTTGCAGCAGCGTCCATTTTCTTCAGCTTTTGACAAAATGACTTGAACGCCCGGTCATATCCGCGCATGTGCCGAACCGTTACAACCGATACCTGCCCCTGATCCGACGACAAGAGCATCATCGTGCCGCGCACCTGCGTTTTTTGCTGGTCACCCAGAACCACAAATGAGCGGTGTTCGACCCTGCCTGACCCGACATTCATCAGCGCCCGCAACTTGGGAAATCCAGCTAGTGCAACTTTGACGGGACCGTCCGTTAGGTCCTGAACGAACTTTCCCTCTCCTCTGCATCCTTGGATCTGGGATTTTCTGCCGCACAACAAGATCAAGGACCCATCGATCTGGATCAAAGCCCTGCCAGATGCCCGAAGGGTTTGATCGTGGCAATCCAGAATATCAAAACGTCTGGCAGGTTCAGCGGCCTCAAACCGCAACGCCAGTCCTTTCAGAGACTGTGCAAACCTCGCCTCATCAAACGCGCCCCGGATGACAAAACAGCTTTTGACCCGAACCATTAAGCGCGTCCCTTTCACGGAATATCCAGTATGTCATAATGAATTCATATTCCTTCAATCCAATCAACGACTAACTCTGCTGATCAACCGCTATGGCGCAAACGTTAGATTTTGCACCAACAACCGAATGACTCTGCCAGGCCATTTGGCTAATACAAGGGAATGTCCGATCCCGTTTCATCAATCCGCAATCTCGGCCCGGCCTTTGAACAATCCTGCGCACGCGCAGGCATTCACTCTGCGCAGGAATTGCGCGCACTGGGGGCGGATGAAGCCTATGCACGACTGCTGCAGGCCGGTACCCGGCCGCATTTCATCGGATACTACGTTTTGGTGATGGGATTGCAGGGGCGCCCTTGGAACGATTGCAAGGGCGAGGAAAAAAAGGCTTTGCGCAAAACGTTTGACGCGATCAAATCCAGTGTCAGCATCGCCCCGGAAAGCCAGATGATTTCTGATCTGGATGCGATAGGCGTACGGATCGCGCCAAAAGACCTAAAACAGGTCTGAAACGAAAAAGGCCGCACCCCGATGGGATACGGCCTTAAAGTTCGTCTAGTGGCGGTTTAGCCGACCAGTTCGATACCCGAGAAGAAGTATGCGATCTCAACAGCTGCCGTTTCCGGCGCGTCCGAACCGTGGACCGAGTTTTCGCCAACTGATTCAGCGAACTCGGCGCGGATGGTGCCGGCGGCTGCGTCTGCAGGGTTGGTTGCGCCCATGACTTCGCGGTTCTTGGCAATGGCGCCTTCGCCTTCCAGAACCTGAACAACAACCGGTGCCGACGACATGAATTCGCACAGTTCGTCATAGAACGGACGCTCGGCGTGCACGTCATAGAACTTGCCAGCCTGAGCTTTGGTCATGTGGATGCGCTTTTGCGCAACGATGCGCAGGCCGGCTTCTTCAAACTTGGCGTTGATTTTGCCAGTCAGGTTGCGGCGGGTTGCATCGGGTTTGATGATCGAAAATGTGCGTTCCAGTGCCATGTCGGCCTCTCCTTACTATATGGCGCGGGGTCCGCGCCGAAATCCATCGCGCGCCGCCTAACATGGTATCAGCCTCATGAAAAGTGGAATGATTGCACCGTTTGGGATTTGGCGATCAGATTGTGTCCGGCAATGGCTTCAACGCGTCGACCCGGCGAACATAAAGCACGGCGAGCAGACCGACAAAACCACAGACGAACATCATGCCCAGCACCAGATACGGCCCATTTTCGGGGCTGACAAACGCGCCGGTCATTAAGGTCAGAATTGCTCCCAAGGCGACGATCATCGCACCGGACAATCCAGCCGCGCTACCCGCCAGTTTGGGCCGCACGGACATGACTCCCGCCGACGCGTTGGCATTGGTCAAACCGTTGCCGAAACCCACGCAAATGGCGGACCCAAAGAATACCCAGACCGAGCCCAGACCCGCTGTGAACAGTAGCAATCCGCACAGTGGCCCGGTTGAGGCGACAACCCGCCCGATCAGGATCATCGTCGTCAGCTGTGTGTGCGCCGCGATGCGCCCGGTGATGAAGTTGCCTACCATGAAACCGCCGGTGATAATCCCGATCCCCAGCCCCAGCATGGCGGGGCTCAGATCGAACCACTCTGCTGCGACAAGAGGCGCGCCGGTGATGAAGCTGAAAAAACCGCCGATCGAAAATGCCGCGCACAGCGCGTATCCCCAGAACCGACGCGCGCGCAACAGGTGGGGATATTCCTTTAGCTGAGCCGAAAAGGTTGCGGACCGGTTCGTACTCGTTTCACCCATATCGGCCCATAACAGCGCCAGCATTCCCGCCCCAAGCACCGAGTACAGGACGAACCCGGCCCGCCAGCCAAACAGCATATCCAACGCACCGCCCAGCATCGGGCCAAGCATCGGCGCCAATGCCATTGCCATTGCGACATATCCCAATTTGCTGGCGGCCTCGTTCGGGGCATAGAGATCCCGGATCGAGGCACTGGACAGCACGGGCCCGGCCACCACTGCGGCTTGCAGCAAACGGAAGCCAAGGAACATCCAGATCGACTCGGCCAGTACGCAACCGACCGAGGCAACGGCGAAAATGCCCATACAAATCAATATGATCGGCCTGCGGCCAAACCTGTCCGACAATGGTCCTACGATCAGCTGCAAAATGGCGGATACTGCCAGATACCCGGCGACAGACAGATTAATCAGGCCGTAATCGACCTGAAACCCCTCAGCCATCCGTGCCAGCGAGGGCAGAAACATGTTCAGCGACAGCACCGATAATGCCGTGGCGAAGATCAATGTAATCAGTGAGGGGGGCGTCAGTGCCGCGCGCATGATAAAAACCGTCGAAAAATGCCAACCCGGCCAGCGCTAACACATTGCTTGGATATTGAACATGCCAAGCCGCTGGCGGCGGCATCTCGGCTCTGCTAAGAGCGCGTCATGCTACGGATCGAAGACATCACATATGCGGTTGAAGGCCGTCCCCTGTTCGATGGGGCCAGTGCCACCATTCCTGATGGGCACAAGGTTGGCCTCGTGGGGCGAAACGGTACGGGGAAAACCACCCTATTCCGGCTGATCCGGGGCGAATTGGCCTTGGAATCGGGCAATATCACGGTCCCTAAACGCGCACGCATTGGCGGGGTCGCGCAAGAGGTGCCCTCGTCCGATGTCTCGCTGATCAACACGGTTCTGGCCGCCGATACCGAGCGCAGCGCGTTGATGGCCGAAGCCGACAGCGCGACCGACCCCTCCCGCATCGCTGAAATCCAGACCCGACTGGCCGACATCGACGCCTGGTCGGCCGAGGCGCGCGCGGCTTCGATCCTCAAAGGCCTGGGGTTTGACGACGAAGACCAACTGCGCCCCTGCTCAGACTTCTCGGGCGGCTGGCGGATGCGCGTGGCCTTGGCGGCGGTACTGTTTTCCCAGCCCGACCTGCTGCTGCTCGACGAACCGACCAACTACCTTGACCTCGAAGGCGCGCTGTGGCTGGAAAGCTATCTGGCGAAATATCCCCACACGGTGATTATCATCAGCCACGACCGCGGGCTGCTGAACCGTGCGGTAGGTTCAATCCTACATCTGGAAGACCGCAAGCTGACCTATTACGCGGTGCCCTACGACAAATTTGCCGAACGTCGCGCCGAGCGGCTGGCACAAGCGGAATCTGAGAACGCCAAGGCCAAGGCTCGCATCGCCCACTTGCAAAGCTTCGTGGACCGGTTCCGGTACAAAGCCTCTAAAGCCGTTCAGGCACAGTCGCGCTTGAAAATGATCGAACGCATCCAACTGGTTTCGACCCCGCAAGAAGCCGCGCTACGCGCATTCTCCTTCCCTGAGCCCGAGGAGCTATCTCCCCCGATCATCCAGATCGAAGGTGGCGTGACCGGCTATGGCGAAACAGAAGTACTGCGCCGTCTGAATCTACGTATCGATCAGGACGACCGGATCGCGTTGCTGGGCAAGAACGGTCAGGGCAAATCAACCCTGTCCAAGTTGCTGTCCGACCGCCTGCCTTTGATGGCTGGCAAGATGTCCCGCAGCAACAAGCTGAGGATTGGCTATTTCGCACAGCATCAAGTGGATGAGCTGTATGTGGACGAAACACCGCTGGACCACTTGCGCCGCCTGCGCCCGAATGAGGCGCCGGGCAAATGGCGGTCGCGTCTGGCGGGGTTCGGATTGAACTCGGATCAGGCCGAGACACGGGTTGGGCGCTTGTCGGGGGGGCAGAAAGCGCGGCTGTCGCTGCTGCTAGCCACCATCGACGCGCCGCATATGCTGATCCTGGACGAACCGACCAACCACCTGGACATCGAAAGTCGCGAGGCCCTGGTCGAGGCGTTGACCGCCTATTCCGGCGCGGTGGTTCTGGTCAGCCACGATATGCACCTTTTGTCGCTGGTTGCGGATCGGCTGTGGCTGGTCTCGAACAGCACTGTGAAGCCCTTCGACGGCGACCTCGAAGCCTATCGGGCCATGCTTCTGGCCCGCGACAAGCCGGTCAAAGTGAAATCGCAGGAGATCAAGCCCAAGCGACCGTCGCGCGAGGCGGTGCTGGCCCTGCGGGCAGACCTTCGAAAATGCGAAGACCGGATCGAAAAGCTGACGGATATGCACGACAAACTATCAGCCAAACTGGCGGATCCTGCGCTTTACGAGGACGACAAGATCAACGATCTTGAGACGTGGAATCGGAAATTTACCGAAGTCGTTGAAGCCATGCAAAAGGCCGAGGCCCTGTGGGTCACTGCCGCCGAACGTTTGGAAGAGGCTGAAACGACATGACGATACCCGTGGTCGAAACCAATGCCATGATCCAGGGCATGAGGCCGCAACTGCAGGACGGCGAATTCGCCTTTGTCGTCTGGCCGCAGGGACGCGAGTGGCCCAAAGGAACGCGCGCAAGCTGTGTGGAAGCCGAAGGTCTCTCCCTCATCGTGCCGATCGAAGCCGCGCCAGTTGATGCAGTCAGCATGAAGTGCATCACCTTGCAAGTTCACTCGTCGCTGGAAGGCGTCGGTCTTACTGCTGCTGTGTCAGCTGCTCTGGCCCAAAGCAACATTCCGGCGAATATGGTCGCAGGGTTTCACCATGATCATGTTTATGTTCCCAGCAATTTGGCGGAAACAGCGGTGTCCGTTCTGTTAGACCTACAACAAGGTGCTGGCAAATGATCGACATCGCCTTTTTCATCACCGCTTTCACCACCCTGTTCGTGGTGATTGACCCGTTCGGCACGACGCCGATCTTCGTCGCGTTGACGCAGGGCATGGATGCCCGCGCGCGCCGCAAGGTTGCTTTGCGCACCTGCGCTACGGCGTCTGGGATCCTGATTGCATTTGCCGCCTTTGGCGAGGCGGTGCTGGGCTTTGTCGGAATCTCGATGGAGGCCTTCAAGGTCGCCGGAGGTGCGCTGCTGTTCCTGACCGCGCTCGACATGCTGTTTGAGCGCCGCACCAAGCGCCGCGAAGACCGGGTTGAAGAAGAAGAGGAACACCACGACCCGTCTGTGTTTCCGCTGGCCATTCCGCTGGTTGCCGGTCCGGGATCAATCGCGACCATTATCCTGCTGGCCGGACAGCACCCCGGTATTCTTGGCATTGTCGAGGCCTGCATCGTCATGCTGGCGGTCATGGCAGTTGTTTTGACCTTATTCCTATCCGGCGGCTTGATAGCCCGCCTGTTGGGTAAAACCGGTCTGAACGTTTTGACCCGGTTGCTGGGCATGTTGCTAGCGGCGCTGTCCGTTCAATTCATCCTGGACGGCCTCAAGGCCTTTGGTTTTGCGTCGTAAATCCCCATATACCTTTCAGTAGATATTGTGAGGAGCGCTATGGACGGCGACAGCATTGGACGTTTGGTATATCTAGCTGTGCTTGGTACGGCCGTTGTGGCGTGGTTTGTCGCACAGAACCGGCAGTCTCTGAATAAAACCATGCAACAGGCCATGGCATGGGTTTTTATCTTTATCGGTGTCATTGCTGTTGTCGGCCTGTGGGAAGACATCCGCACCACCGTTGGCCCAGCCCCGCAGATGACTGTCACAGGCCAAACGGTCGAAGTTCCGCGTGCCGCCGACGGCCATTATTACCTGCCGGTGCAGGTTAACGGAGAACCGATCTCTTTTCTGGTCGACACCGGCGCAAGCCAGATTGTCCTAAGCTCAGGTGACGCTGAACGTCTTGGCATCGACCCCGATCAGTTGAACTATTTCGGCCGGGCAAACACGGCCAATGGGGTCGTTCGGACCGCGCCCGTGCGCCTGGAGACGATGGAATTGGGACCAATCGCCGATGGTAACGTCCCGGCTTGGGTCAATGAGGGAGAGTTGGACAAATCCTTGCTGGGTATGGACTACCTGCATCGGTTTTCGAACATCCAATTCGCCAACGGTCGCCTGCTTTTGTCGCGTTAAGGCATCTTTTTCTGCAACTCCCCGATTGAGAACAAAATGGGAACATGCTAATCTGACAGCATGTCTACACATCTTCTTGGTCGCAAACCCGCGCGTGAAGTGCCGGGAATAGATCTTCATCCGCAGATCAGACTGCAACTGGCCCGCGTGCACGAGGCCTGCGGCCCCGCCCGGCGCAGCTTTGCCATGTGGCTGGCAGGTCAGGCGCAGGGTCCGGTGCTGTGGATCGCACCCGCATGGGAGCCCGGCCAACTCAACCCCGATGGTATGATGGCCTTTGCCGATCCCGCCCGGTTCATCTTTGTTCGCCCGACCCGATCCGAAGACCTGTTGTGGTGCGTAGAAGAGGCGCTGCGCAGCGGGGCCATCCCGTTGGTCATCGGTGATCTGCCAGGTGCGCCGGGCTTGACGCCGGTGCGACGCATGCATCTGGCTGCCGAACAAGGTGGTGCGATGGGGCGGGCTCCGCTTGGGGTGCTGCTGACCCCTGGTGACGGCGGCGCGCAAGGGGTCGAGACGCGCTGGCACATGGCCGCAGACCATCAGGCAGAGGCCCGACGCTGGACCCTGACCCGCCGCCGTGCCCGCGCCCTGCCCCCGGTCAGCTGGCACGCCACGCAGACCAAACCGCGCGCCGGTCTGAACCTGCAGCAGATCGCCACAGAGGACACACCCGTGTGATCATCCCCTCCTCACGGGGTTTGTGACTGGCCAAAGCAAGGGCCGAGCCCTAGCGTTCCGGGATGAGCCACGCGATCCATGATAGTCGATACTCCTGGCTGCGGCTTGCGATCACCTTGATCATCGCAACCGTTGCAAATGTGGGAATGTGGGCCGTCATTGTTGTAATGCCTGCCGTCGAGGCGCAATTCGGTGCCAGTCGCGCCGAGGCCGCAATGCCTTATACGCTGGCCATGATCGGATTCGCCCTCGGCAACCTGTGGATGGGGCAATTGGTGGATCGACTGGGTGTCACCAAAGCTTTGATCGGGGCGGCAACTCTCAGCGCCATCAGCTACCTTATGGCCACAATGGCACCCAGCATTTTGACGTTGTCCGTCGCACATCTTTCCTTGGGTCTCGGCGCATCAATAGGATTTGGACCGCTGATCGCTGACATCTCGCACTGGTTCATGAAACGCCGTGGGATCGCCGTGGGGCTGGTGGCAAGCGGAAACTACCTGTCAGGGGCTATCTGGCCGACATTGCTGTCCGGCATACTTGCGCGCGAAGGCTGGCAGCAGGTTTACCTTACGCTGGCGGTTATCACGCTGCTTGTCGTTATCCCCCTGTCCCTGCTTCTGCGCCGACAGGTTCCGGCCGAGGCACACAGAACCGCCGCCACTGCCGCACAAATCAAGGCGCGCAGTGTTGGCATTTCCCCCCGTTCGCTTCAATACATCCTCGGTCTGGCCGGGATTGCGTGCTGCGTTGCAATGTCGATGCCTCAGGTACACATCGTGTCCTATTGCGTCGGGTTGGGATATGGACCCACCGTCGGAGCGGAAATGCTGTCGCTGATGCTGTTCGGAGGTGTAATCAGCCGCGTAATCTCAGGCCTTATTTCCGACCAACTGGGCGGCGTTCCGACGGTTCTGATCGGCTCGGTCCTGCAATGCCTCGCGCTGCTATTGTTCCTGCCTTATGACGGGATGGTGTCACTCTATGTGATAAGCCTGCTTTTTGGCCTGTCACAAGGCGGCATCGTGCCCGGCTATGCCCTTGTCGTGCGCGAATACATGCCCCCTAAGGAGGCTGGCGCGCGTGTGGGCTTCGTCATGATGATGACGATCATGGGCATGGCGCTGGGGGGATGGATGTCCGGCTGGATTTACGACGTGACTGGCAATTACCAACTGGCCTTCGTGAACGGCATTCTATGGAACGGCCTGAACATCGGAATTCTGCTGTTTCTACTCAGCCGCTCGCGCCCCCGAAGACAAGAGGTTTTGGCATGAGATCATTGACGCGGCGCTTTCTGATTGCGGGTCTGGCGAGCATTCCGTTGGCACGGCCAACTCATGCTGCGTTGGTCCAATATGAATTGTCTAGAGCCGGGACGTCCGTCGGGTTTTCCTTCGTGCTTTCGGGGGTCGCACAGTCAGGCAAGATGCCGATCCAATCGGCAGATATCCAGGTCGACACGGATCAGTTGCAAAACAGCCGTGTCACCGTCGTTTTGAACGTCGCCGCAGCGCGCACCCGACTACCATTTGCCCGCGGCCCGATGCTTAGCGAAAGCGTACTGAACGCGAAGGAGTTTCCGACCATCACGTTCAAATCCACCCGGATACAGCTTGGCCCGACCGGTCGTATTTCAGAAGGCGCAACCATTACCGGTGATCTGACGGTTCGCGGTGTCACACGCCCCGTGACTCTGCAGGCTAATCTGTACCGCGAACCCGGATCCGAAGCAGACGATTTGAACGCGCTGTCCATTCGGCTGTCCGGTGCGCTGAACCGCAATGACTTCGGTGCCTCTGGCTATCCCGAACTGGTTGCCGACATGGTCTCGCTGAACATCCGGGCCGAACTGATCCGCATGACCTGAATGCCAAAGGACAAAAAACGACGCGCAGAGGTCGAATTATCACGCGCAGCGCTGGCGGATGCGGTAATGCTGGGCGCACTATGCGCACGATCATTTCTTTTGCCGCCCTGTTTCTTTCTGTCATTCTTCTGCAGCTCTCGACGGGCGGCGTCGGACCATTGGATGCCATTTCCGGCATTACGCTTGATTTCTCGACGGAACAGATCGGTCTCTTAGGTTCGGCACACTTCATAGGTTTCTTTGTTGGCTGCTGGTGGGCCCCTCGTCTTATGGGAACTGTAGGACACTCGCGTGCTTTTGCCGTTTGCACTGCTTTGGGCGCGATGGGGCTAATCGGACACACTCTGACAGACAATCCATATATCTGGGCCGCCCTGCGTATCGCATCCGGAACATGCGTGGCCGGAAGTTACACCGTTATCGAGGCTTGGCTAAATGCCAAAGTCACCAATGAAACACGTGGCCGAGCAATGGGAACCTATCGTATTGTCGATATGGGGGCATCACTCGGGGCTCAGCTGATTATCGCAGTTCTTCCGCCTGCGTCCTACGTTTCGTACAACCTATTGGCCATTCTGTGCTGTGCTTCGCTGTTGCCGCTGACATTAACACGCGCCAGCCAGCCTAAAACACCGGACGCGCCACGCCTGCGCCCAAAACTCGCATGGCGCAGTTCGCCGCTGGCAGTTGCCGGTGTGATTGTGGCCGCGTTGAGTTCAGCGTCATTCCGGATGGTTGGCCCCGTTTACGGTCAAGAAGTTGGCCTTGCCGTGGACCAGATTGCTTTCTTCCTGGCCTCTTTTGTTCTGGGTGGCGCGCTTGCTCAGTATCCGATGGGCTGGCTTGCCGACAAATACGACCGGCGCTGGGTCTTAATCTGGCTCTCGATTGCAGCGGTTCTGAGTTGCGGAATAACAATGGCCGCAAGTGGGACGGGAACGGTCGGGGTTATGCTTGCCGCAGGTTTGTTCGGGTTTACAACCTTCCCGATCTTTTCGGTGTCATCGGCGCACGCGAATGATTTCGCAACAACCGAACAGCGCGTCGAATTATCAGCCGCACTGATGTTCTGGTACGCCCTGGGCGCGATTGCCTCGCCTTATATTTCATCGACGTTGATCCAACAGTTCGGGCCCGGAGCCCTCTTCGCGTTCGTTGCACTGGGGCATATTTTCCTGATCATCTTTGGTCTTGCCCGAATGCGGTCGCGCCCGACGCCGGAAGAAAGAACAAACTATGTCTACGCGCCGCGCACATCGTTCACGATTGGCCGTTTGCTCAAACGGTCCCGCGAGGGGAAATAGAAAAAGGGCCGGGAAACACCCGGCCCTTCTGGTTAGTGTTCAGTGCGGGGTTCTTGTTCGACCACCTCAGCCTCTTCCACAGGTTCGACCGTCGGTTCCAGCGCGCCGTTTACGACGCCCCCGACACCGTTCTCCATCGACAAGCCCAGTTCTTCGCCCAGCTTCTTGAGCGCGGGCATCTGCACGGCCATACCCATGATCGAGTCCAGAGCCTGATTGACGACCGGCTTGTCGCCGCTTGACGCAATACCGCCGTTGCCGCCGCCAATGCCACCAACTTGGTGGATTTTGATCGAGTCGATCTTCTCAGCCGGCTTGACCATTTCCGAGATGATCGACGGCATGGTCTCAATCCGCGCCAGATCAACCTTCATGCGAATCTGATCCACCGACAACGCATTGTCTGCTTCGACGATTGCACGCTTACCTTCGGCTTCAGCCAACATGTCGTTCTTCTTGGCCTCGGCACGGATGTTCAGTGCGTCAGCCTCAGCCTGCGCTTCCTCACGGCGGGCTTCAGCACGGTCAGCGGCAGCTTCTTTCTCAGCCTGCGCAGCCAAACGGATCGCGGTTGCCTGACGCTCAGCCTCGCGTGTGGCCTCAATTAGGACAATCTGCTTCTGGCGCTCTGCTTCGGCCACCTGACGGGCGGTTGCAACGGCTTCGGTCGCCTTGGTCGCCTCGGCGCGGGCCAGATCGGCTGATGCACGCGCGCGGCTTTCCTCTTCGGATTTCTGCGCGATGATGATCTGGCGCTCTTGTTCAGCCACTTCCAGTTCACGTTCTTTCGAAATCTCAGCCTCGCGGATTTTGCGCTCACGCTCAATGTCCGCCGAACGGATCGCTTCTTCCCGTGCAATCCGAGCGCGTTCTGTTTCACGTACGGAGTCTTCGGTCCGTGCGGCGATCTCGGCCTCTTGCGCGACGCGCAGGGTTTCGACCTGTTGCGCCTGTTCGATGCGCGCCTGTTCTTCGTCCTTTTCGATCAACAGTTTCTGACGCTGGGCCTCCATCGACGCACGACGCACCTCAACCTCGGCGTCTGCATCAATTTGCGCGCGTTCTTTCTTTGAGGTCGCAATCACCTCGGCCAGCTTGCGCATACCGACGGCGTTAAAGGCGTTGTTCTCGTCCAGCGCCTCAAACGGTGTTTGGTCGAGCGCCGTCAGCGAGACGGATTCCAGTGACAGACCGTTTTTAAGAAGGTCCTCTGATACCGCATTCTGCACCTCTTGCACAAAGTCAGCGCGATTTTCATGTAGACCGTCCATCGTCATCTGAGCAGCAACAGCGCGCAGACCGTCGATCAGCTTACCTTCGATCATTTCACGTAGTTGCTCGACATCGAACGTCCGGTCGCCCAGTGTTTGCGCGGCGCGCGCAATCCCCTCTTCGGTCGCCATGACCGAGACGTAGAACTCGACGCCCACATCGACACGCATCCGGTCCTTGGTGATCAGCGCGGCCTCGCCGCTGCGCTGAACCTCTAGGCGCAAAGTCTTCATGTTGACCGGGCTGACCTCATGCAGCAGCGGCACGATGATGACGCCGCCATCCATGATGACTTTCTTGCCGCCCGCACCGGTTTTCACAAGGCTGATCTCTCGGGTCGCGCGTTTATAGAGACGGCCAAGCACAAGGCCAATAAACAAGACTACTGCTAAAATGGTCACAACTGTGACGGCAAGGAATGGAAGTTCCATGCAATATCCTCCATGATGGGGTTAGAAATTTTGGTTATTCAGACAAACCGACCAGAACGAACCGGTCGCGCCGTCGGTCGCGCAGCACCAGCACATCGGTGCCTTGTTTCAGCGCGTCCTTGTCCTGCAACGGCTCTGCGCGCAGGTAGTGGGTGTTGCCGAACCGATCCATGACACGCACCTCGGCGGGACGTCCGCGCGATGCGGTACCCTGGGTGATTACGCCGCGACGGCGGGCAAGCAGCCGTTCCGACGTTGCCTCGGTCTCGGTCTTGGGCAGCAAGCGGGCAAAGACCCCGCCAAAGCCACGAGCAAACCAAAGGCCGAAGGCACCTGCAGGGATAGCGGCCACCCAAGCAGGCAGGTCGAAGCCCAGCAGATCGCGCAGCGCCAACTGCAGGCCCATACCAGACAGGCCAAAACCCGCCAGCAGAACGACCAGCCAGATCATGAACGGCACTTTGCCGATCCCAAGCCACGCCAAGGATCCCGAAGAGGCCGCGCCAGGCGAGTCCGCTTCGACCTCGGCCAACTCAAAGTCACCTAGGTCGACATCGGCATCGATATCCAGATCGAAATCACCAACGTCGAGATCCGGGGCGTCAACAACGTCCAGATCAACCTCGCCCTCGCCCGCCATCAGGCTTCCACCCAGGACCAGCGCAATCAGTTCCAGCCCAAGCAGGCCGAACAGAAGCGCAAGCGCCAAGGTAAAGGGTGCAAACGCACCCTCGAGCAGAAAGTCGAACATCAGTTGTTTGCCCTCGTTATTGTATACTTTGGTATACATACTAGATGGGGAGTCATTGCGAAAATTCAAGAGGTTGTGATTCTAATTTACAACTCAGGGGTATTGCAGGAATTGAAGGACACGCAATCCAAGGCTGCAACTCAGGTCAATTTTCCCGCCTGGCCGTACCTAAAATGACATCCTGACGAAAGCCGGGGTTTTGCTGGCGAGTAACATAATGTAGACGGGCGCGCAGACAGTTACGCGGAAACGGAACATGGCTCGAATTCTCATCACTTCGGCGATCCCTTACATCAACGGGATCAAACACCTCGGCAACCTGATCGGCTCGCAATTGCCGGCTGATCTGTACGCGCGCTACCTGCGTGGCCGGGGGAACGAGGTCATGTTCCTGTGCGCCACGGACGAACACGGCACCCCGGCCGAACTGGCTGCCGCGAAAGCGGGTAAGCCAGTGGCTGAATACTGCGCGGACATGTACGAAGTTCAGGCCGACATCGCAAAGCGTTTTGGAATGAGCTTTGATCACTTTGGTCGCTCGTCCAGCGAACAGAACAAAAAGCTGACCCAGCATTTCGCAGGTAAACTGGATGAGGCCGGGTTGATCCGTGAGGTCACGGAAAAACAGGTTTATTCCAACGCCGACGGTCGTTTCCTCCCTGACCGTTACATTGAAGGTACCTGCCCCAACTGTGGTTATGAGCGCGCGCGGGGCGACCAGTGTGAAAACTGCACCAAGCAGTTGGACCCGACCGACCTGATCAATCCGCGCTCGGCCATTTCCGGTTCGACCGATCTGGAGGTGCGCGAGACCAAGCACCTGTATCTGCGTCAATCGGCGATGAAGGATCAGCTGGACGCATGGATCGACAGCAAGAAAGACTGGCCGATCCTGACCACTTCGATTGCCAAGAAGTGGTTGCATGACGGTGACGGCCTGCAAGACCGCGGCATCACCCGCGATTTGGATTGGGGCGTTCCGGTCAAGAAAGGCGATCAGGACTGGCCCGGCATGGAGGGCAAGGTCTTTTACGTCTGGTTCGATGCGCCGATCGAGTACATCGCCTGCGCCAAAGAGTGGGCGGATGCCAACGGCAAGACCGACGCAGACTGGGAACGCTGGTGGCGCACTGATAAGGGCGCCGACGATGTGCGCTATGTCCAGTTTATGGGTAAAGACAACGTGCCCTTCCACACGCTGAGCTTCCCCGCGACCATTCTTGGCTCGGGTGAGCCGTGGAAAATGGTCGACCACCTGAAATCGTTCAACTATCTGAACTATGACGGCGGTCAGTTCTCGACTTCGCAAGGCCGCGGCGTATTCATGGATCAGGCGCTGGAAATCTTGCCCGCCGACTACTGGCGCTGGTGGCTGCTGAGCCATGCGCCCGAAAGTAGCGACAGTGAGTTCACGTGGGAAAACTTCCAGCAGTCGGTGAACAAGGATTTGGCGGACGTTCTGGGCAACTTTGTCAGCCGCATCACCAAGTTCTGCCGTTCGAAATTCGGCGAGGCTGTACCAGAGGGCGGAGCTTATGGCGAACGCGAAAAGGCGCTGATTGATGAATTGACCAAACGCGTTCGGGCCTATGAAGGACATATGGAGGCGATGGAGGTCCGCAAATCCGCGCAGGAATTGCGTGCGATCTGGGTTGCAGGAAATGAATACCTGCAGGCCGCCGCACCATGGTCGACTTTCAAGGAAGACCCAGAGCAGGCTGCCGCGCAGGTGCGTCTGGGCCTGAACCTGATCCGTCTCTATGCCGTGCTCAGTGCTCCGTTCATCCCTGAAGCCTCGGCCAAAATGCTAAGCGCGATGAACACATTGGACACGGGCTGGCCCGAAGATGTTGCAGCCGCGCTGGACGCCCTGCCCGCCGGTCACGAATTCACAGTACCGGACGTCCTGTTCGCCAAGATCACAGACGAACAACGCGAAGACTGGCAATCCCGGTTCGCTGGAATCCGCGATTGATCATCAGATCGATATGCCATTGCAACGGAGGCCCTGTGGCCTCCGTTTTCGTTTGAAACGGGGGAAATTCCTAGCTTTGCCTCACAATCCGTTCAGGTTCCTGCGCGTAAGTCCGCCTGCGAACGGGAAAATTTCCGAGCAAGTCAACCGACTGACGCATTCAAGAAGCTTGAGATAAAGTTTCAAAACGGCCATCCTGCTTAGGAATTTGCACGACTCGTCGCGGCAACCGACCTGCCCCGGCGCAATATCCATAAGTTTAACGAGGCGCCTGCCATGTCCCTTGCAATCAAGAATTCCTTTTTTCGCCACAGCGGTCCGGTCCTGGCCATTGCAGCACTGACCAGTTTGGGCGTCTCGTATGCGGCGCTGGCGCAGGACCAAAGCGATGCACCACCACCAAAAGTTTCGATCGCAGCCGCCTATACCGAAGAAATCACCGATCAGGCCGTCTTCATCGGGCGTGCCGAGGCTATTAACAAGGTCGACATCGTCGCCCGCGTAAATGGCTTTCTTGAAACTAAGGACGTAGAAGACGGCGCACTGGTCAAGAAAGACGACCTGTTATTTACGATTGAGCCCGACCTCTACCAGGCGAACGTAGAAGCGCGCAAAGCCGATCTCGAACGTGCTGAGGCTAATCTGGAACTGGCCAAGATTGATCTGGCCCGGAAGGAAGAGCTTTATCAGCGCGATGCGACGCCGGAAGCTGAGCGTGACACCGCGCGCGCCAACGAACTGGTTGCCGAAGCCGAGGTGAAGGCGGCCAATGCTGCCATTCAGCAAGCTAACCTGGATCTAAGCTACACAGAGATTCACGCTCCGTTTGACGGGCGGATTGGGCGTGTAGAAACCAGCGTAGGTGACGTTGTCGGGCCCACAAACCCCCCGCTTGTCAACCTGGTCAGCGAAGCTCCGATTTATGTGAATTTCTCGCTAAACGAAAAACAATTCACCTCGGTCCTCGAACAGGTTGGAGAGAGCGCAGCGTCACTGGCTGAAAGCAACAAAAGCCCGAATGTGCACCTGACCCTACCCAATGGAACCAAGCTGGACGAAACAGGTGAGATTGTTTTCGTGGACAACCGCATTGATCCGCTGACGGGTGCGATCACCCTTCGCGCCGAGTTTCCCAACGCGGACCGCTATATTATTGACGGCCAATTCCTGAGTGTTCAGATCGAAGCCCTGGAGCCGACGCTTCAGGTGCTCATCCCACAGGCCGCGTTGCAGCGTGACCAGCGTGGTGAGTTTGTGCTGGTGGTGAATGACAAGCAGATGGTCGAACAGCGCTATATCACAACCGGTGACGTGGTCGGCACGGCGATAATTGTACTGGATGGGCTTCGCGAAGGAGAAAGCGTTATCGTCGAAGGTCTGCAGCGGGTTCGTCCCGGTGTTGCGGTGGATGCCGTTGTCGCATCTGAGCAGCCGGGAGAGTAACAGATGTTCTCTGCCCTGTTTATCAGCCGGCCAAAGCTGGCACTTGTCATTTCGCTGGTCCTTACGATCATGGGCGGCATCGGCTATTTAGTTCTGCCAGTCGCCCAGTTCCCTGACATCACTCCACCCGTCGTCAGTGTGACGACAACCTATACCGGCGCGAACGCCGAAACCGTGGAAAACACCGTCGCCGCCCCGATTGAGGCGCAGGTCAACGGTGTGGACGACATGATCTACATGACGTCAACTTCGTCCGACAACGGGTCCTATTCACTGAATGTCACGTTCGAAGTTGGGACCGACCCGGATATCGCGTCGGTCAACGTGCAGAACCGCGTGGCACAGGCCATGTCATCCCTGCCGGCCGAAGTGACATCTTCTGGTGTGGTCACACAAAAAGCCTCAACAAACATGCTGTTGCTGGTAACGCTGACCTCACCGAACGAGACGTATGATAGTGTCTTCCTGTCGAACTATGCGTCGATCAACCTGAAAGACGCCCTGGCACGTGTTCAGGGTGTAGGTAAAGCGGACGTTCTGACCAATCTGGAATACGCAATGCGGATCTGGATGGACCCGGACCAAATGGCCGCTTTGTCCATCACTCCGGGTGACGTGATCAACGCCATTCGTGAACAAAACGTCGAAGTTTCGGCCGGTTCAATCGGGGCGCCTCCGGTGCCGGAGGGGCAGACCTTTCAGTACACGATCAAGACCAAAGGCCGCCTGACCTCGGCCGCCGAATTCGGCGACATTGTTATCCGTACCGGAGATGCGGGTTCAATCGTGCGCGTCAAGGACATTGCGCGGGTCGAGCTGGGTGCCGAGTACTATGCGGCCTCGGGTTACTTTGATAGCGTCCCTGCAACTGTTATTGGCATCTATCAGGCACCCGGTGCGAACGCGCTGGCCGTGTCGGACCGAGTGGAGGCCGAGCTGGAACGTTTGTCTCGTTCCTTCCCGACAGATGTGGAATATGATGTTCCCTTCAACACAACGGACTTTGTTGAGCAGTCGCTGAATGATGTGGTCTCGACCCTGATCCTGACCTTTATTCTAGTGATCTCTGTCGTCTTCGTTTTCCTTGGAAGCTGGCGTGCGACGATCATTCCGGCGGTTGCGATCCCGGTCTCATTGATCGGGACATTCGCCTTCCTGCTGCTGTTCGGCATGTCGTTGAACACGATTTCGCTGTTCGCCCTGGTTTTGGCTATCGGGATCGTGGTGGATGACGCCATCGTTGTGGTTGAAAACGTCGAACGGATCATCGCGGACGAAGGGTTGCCACCTGCCGAGGCGACGCGCAAAGCCATGGGGCAAATCACCGGTCCCGTGATTGCGACAACTCTGGTTCTGCTGGCGGTGTTCGTACCCGTGACCTTCATGCCCGGCATCTCAGGGCGATTGTACTCGCAGTTCGCCGTGACGATCTCGACCGCGGTGGTGATCTCGTCGATCAACGCGTTGACCCTGTCGCCGGCGTTGTGCGGATTGGTTCTGAAAGCCCGTTCCGGCCCGCCCAAAGGACTATTGGCCGTGTTCGAGAGCTTTATCGGCACCATCCGCAGCGGTTACGTCGCCATTGTGCGTAAGCTGCTTATACTTCCCATTGTCGGGCTGGGTATGATTGCGGCCTTCGCCGTAGGCACAGGCACAATTATGTCCAACACCTCAAGCGGCTTTCTTCCTCTTGAGGATAACGGCTATCTGTTTGTGGACATCCAGCTGCCCGATGCCGCGACCCTAGAACGGACCGAGGCCGTTTCAGCCCGGGTCGACGAACAAATCCAACAGATCCCGGGCGTATCCAGTACCGTTCTGATCAACGGCTTCTCGCTGTTGAACGGCACAACCACCAACGGCGCGGCGATCTTTGTCAACCTCGACAACTGGGACCTCCGGCAGGAAGACGACCTGAGCGCAAACGCCATCCTCGCCAAGGTTTTGGCCATTGCAAATGGCGAATCCGCGGCCTCGATCGTGGCCTTCAACCCACCACCCATCCAGGGTCTCGGTATGTCAGCCGGTGTTGAGATGGAGGTTCAGCAGACGGGAGGCGGCTCGCCCCAGGATTTGGCTTCTGCGGTCGGTTCCTTTGTATATTCGGCAAATCAACGGGCGGAAATCGGGCAAGCCTACACCACCTTCCGTGCCAACGTTCCGCAGCTTTTCGTGGATCTGGACCGGGAAAAGGCCAAGACGCTACAGGTGTCTGTGGCCGAGGTGTTCCAGACTATGCAAGCACAATTGGGCTCATACTACGTGAACGACTTCAACCTGTTTGGTCGCGTCTATCGCGTGATGATCCAGGCCGACGGTTCTTATCGTGACAATGTCGAGGATATCGCGAACCTGTATGTGCGATCGACCAAGGGTGAGATGGTGCCTCTCGGCACGCTCATCGACGTTGAAAACGTACTGGGTCCGGTCTTGCTGAAACGTCACAACCTGTTCCGTTCAGCAACCGTGACGGCGGTTCCGGCTCCGGGGCTTTCCACCGGTGACGCGATCAACGTAATGACCGAGGAATCCACGACCGCCCTGCCGCCGGGCTATGCCTTTGAGTGGACCGGGACTGCGCAGCAACAATTGGCAACCGGTGGTCTGGTGGTCATCATCCTGGGGCTTGCGATCCTGTTCGGTTACTTGTTCCTTGTTGGGCAATACGAAAGCTGGACCTTACCCGTCTCGATCCTGCTATCCGTGATCGTCGCCCTGTTCGGGGCGGTGGCGGCCGTGGCCATCGTGGGTAGTGATATCAACCTGTATACGCAGATCGGGATGATCATGCTTGTGGGGTTGGCGTCGAAGAACGGCATCCTAATCGTTGAATTCGCGATGGAGCAACGTGCCAAGGGGTTGTCGGTCAAAGATGCCGCTGCCGAGGCCGCCTTCCAGCGTTTCCGCGCGGTGATGATGACGGCCTTGTCCTTCCTGCTGGGTGTTGTGCCATTGTTGGCGGCCAGCGGCGCGGGCGCAGCCAGCCAAAAAGCCATTGGTGTCGCCGTGTTCGGCGGGATGCTGGCGGCCACTCTGGTGGGCGTGATCCTCGTGCCGGTTCTCTACGCCCTGCTGCAAGGGTTCCGGGAATGGATCAAAGGAACCAAGGACGATCCGGGCCCTTCAGAAGAAGCGGCCTGATTGAAACAAAAAAAAAGCCCCGCCAATCTAGCGGGGCTTTTTTCTTAGGTCAGGCTGTCGCCGCGGCGGGGACTTGGCGGTGATCCATCCAGCTTTGAATGCGCGCGATCTGATCGGCGTTAAGCCGCAGGCCCATCTTGTTTCTGCGCCAAACAACATCCTCAGCCGAACGCGCATATTCCTTGTCCATCAGCCACTCCAATTCCTGCGCCGTCAGCGTAGCACCGAAATCCTCTCCCAGATCGGATGCCGATTTGGCATCACCCAAAATCACTTTGGCCTCAGTGCCATAGGCACGCACGAGACGTTCTGCCCAACCGCGATCCAAGAAGGTGTAGTTGGCCAAAAGTGCCTCAACCAAATCCGGCACATCGCCCACGGGAAAATCTCCGCCCGGAAGTGATACACCTGCAGTCCAGGGACCGGGAAGATCCGAAAAGTGTTCCGACACTTTATCCATCGCGCTTTCGGCCAGACGACGATACGTGGTGATCTTGCCCCCAAATACATTCAGCACGGGCGCCCCACCCTGTGCGTCAACTTTCAGCGTATAATCACGCGTCGCGGCCGTGGCGCTGCTCGCCCCGTCGTCATACAATGGGCGCACCCCGGAGTAAGTCCACACAATGTCATCGCGGGTGACCGGTTTTTCGAAGTACTTCGAAGCAAATGCACAAAGATAGTCCTGCTCTGCCTCGGTACAGGTCGGCGGCGCATCGGCGTCCGGGTGGTCCTGATCTGTTGTGCCGATCAGTGTAAAGTCCCGTTCATAGGGAATGGCGAAAATGATCCGCCCATCTTCGCCCTGAAAAAAATAGCATTTGTCGTGATCAAAAAGCTTGGGCGTCACGATATGGCTGCCGCGCACAAGTCGCACGCCTTCGCGAGAGTCAACGTGGATCTTGTTCTGGATGATGTCCCCAACCCAAGGCCCACCAGCGTTGATTAGCATTTTAGCCTGCACCATCTGCGTGTCACCGGTCTGCTTATCGCGGATCGTGATCTCCCACAGATCGTCCGCACGCTTAGCCGACAGTACTTCGGTCTGAACAAGGACACGTGCTCCGCGTGCTTCGGCGTCGCGGGCGTTTAGCACCACCAGCCGGGAATCCTCGATCCAACAGTCCGAGTATTCGTAAGCTGTGTGGAACTTGTCCTGCAGTGGCCCACCTTCCGGTGCATTTTGCAAATTCAGAGAGGTTGTCCCCGGCAAGATCTTGCGCCCACCCAGATTGTCATACAGGAACAAGCCCAAACGGATCAGCCAAGCCGGGCGGCGTCCACGCATCCACGGCATCACCGTGCTGAGAAGACGAGAAGTCGGCGTTTCAGAATCGAACCTCATATCCTTGTGATAGGGCAACACAAAACGCATTGGCCAACTGATATGCGGCATTGCCCGCAACAGTGTTTCACGCTCGATCAGTGCCTCGCGCACAAGGCGGAACTCGAAGTATTCCAGATACCGCAAGCCGCCGTGAAACAGCTTGGTCGAAGCCGATGAGGTTGCCGAGGCAAGATCGTTCATCTCTGCCAATGTCACGGACAATCCGCGACCGGCAGCGTCGCGCGCGATACCGCAACCGTTGATCCCGCCGCCAATGATGAAGAGGTCCGTGACCTTGTCCGTGTGCCGTTCCATGTCCGGATGATTCTCTTTGTTGAAAAAAACGGGTTAATTAACCCGATGAACCCGCGTTTCGTCAACGTATTCTTTCGTTTTTTTTCGCTTTGTCGCCACACATCTAATTATTTTATAGGGATTTTCGAACAACGCTCTTGGAGAAAACTGAATTTTAGAACAAAAACGAACACAATCTTCGCTTCGGAGCTCACCATGTCCCTTTCCTTCCGTCAGTCAGACATTTTGAACATCGCCAGACAGGATGGCCGCGTCATGGTAGAAGAGCTGGCTGCACAATTCGGGGTCACTGTTCAGACTATTCGTCGCGATCTGTCCGAACTGGCCGATATGGGCAAGCTGGATCGGGTTCACGGCGGCGCCGTCATACGCTCGGGTGTGTCGAATATTGGCTATGAGGACCGTCGCGCCCTGAACGATGAAGCCAAGGCGCGCATTGCCTCGACCTGTGCAAAAGACATCCCCGATGGTGCATCCGTTTTTATGAACATCGGCACCTCGACCGAAGCTGTCGCGCGCCAGTTGATGAAACATAAGGACCTGATGGTCGTCACAAACAATATGAACGTCGCGAATATTCTGGCAGAGAACGTCGAATGCGAAATCGTGGTCGCCGGTGGTGTGTTGCGGCGGTCGGATGGCGGGCTAATCGGTAATCTGACGGTCTCGACCATCCGGCAATTCAAATTCGATTATGCAATCGTTGGCTGCTCCGCACTGGATGCTGACGGCGATTTGCTGGACTTCGATTTTCAAGAGGTGCATGTCAGCCAAACGATCCTGGCTCAGACGCGGCGCACTTTTCTTGTAGCCGACCACTCAAAGTTCCAGCGTGCCGCGCCGGCCCGTATCACCTCATTGGCTGAGATCGACACGTTCTATACTGACCAGCCTTTGCCGGACCGTTTGAGCAACAGGTGTCAGGAGTGGAAGACCACCCTGCGCATTTGCAAATAGCCTTCTAAGTGGTTCGCGCAAAAGGCGAACTTAGTGAAACTTTTCTTGCCAGCCCTCCTTGTGCCTGACAGTATCCCTGTATTGCGTTCGTAACATGGAATGGGAGAACCGGGCCATGATAGCGCTTTTATTTGCGTTACTTACAGCCGTCATGGGGCTGAATTATTTTCGACAAAAAACTGCAGCCAATGCGCTGTTTTTTATCACGCTGGCGTTGAGTGTGTACTGGCTGAAATTCCACGCCACCTCCCAACTGACAATCCAACTGTAGGGGTGATGATGACACCGGAACTGTCCAGAACCCTGAATGCCATCGGCATGCTGGCCGTCAGCCTCGTGCTGCTGTTGGCCTATATTTACCAACTCTCGCTTTACGAGTTGCCCTGCCCGCTTTGCCTGCTGCAGCGCGTTGGTTTTGTCGCCGTGGGGGTCGGGCTGGGATTGAATTTGCTATACGGCGCGCGGCCGCAGCACTATGCCTTGATGTTGATCGCGGCGCTTTACGGCGGAAGCGTATCTGTGCGTCAGATCCTTCTGCATATCGTTCCGGGCACCGGCCATTACGGTTCACCCGTATTGGGACTGCATTACTACACCTGGGCGGCTATCTGCTTTTTCCTGATCCTATTGGGAACTGCGGTCATGCTGCTGTTCGAT
Organism: Ruegeria sp. BI12; assembly: GCF_056537985.1. Classification (NCBI taxonomy): domain Bacteria; kingdom Pseudomonadati; phylum Pseudomonadota; class Alphaproteobacteria; order Rhodobacterales; family Roseobacteraceae; genus Ruegeria; species Ruegeria sp. BI12. Next base: position 1,671,233 of record NZ_JBQFSL010000001.1, read on the forward strand.
CGCCAATACGCTGACGATACCTCAGATCAGCCGCGTTTTGGTGGAAGCACTCTGGCCAAAACGGCCTTTTTCGTCATGCTAGGTCTGGCGGTTCTAAATGCCGGCTCAACTCTGCTTGAGTGTGGTCCAGGCATTTGCGCCGACCCGCCAACCAGCTACAAATTGATTGACGAACTGGGCACCAACAACTGAGGATGGGGAAACCTTCCCGAACGGAGGCACGAAGATGGGGCTACTTGGGCAGCCGCTGGGCTACTATGACTACCTGACATTTGTTGCGCTGATTTTGCTATTGGCCGCCATAATGGCGCTGTTTCTGTTCGTGATGGGCCTGCCAGGCCGCATCGCGATTAAACGCAATCACCCGCATGCCGAAGCCATAAAAATAATGGGATGGATGGGGTTTCTGGCCATAGTGCCATGGGTGCATGCGTTTATCTGGGCTTTCCACGACGGCACGGTCGTCGATATCCGCCGGATGCCCGATGATGAACGTGAGGCGGTTCGCAAAGAAATCAAACGCTTGGGCGGTGAGTTGACGGAAGAATACCGCGACCCGCTTGATCCGGAAGAGACGAAAAAGAGCTAAGGCCAAAGGAAACTACTGAATATGTTTGTCGCCCTAGGCATTACGCTTTTCTACATCATTTTTGTCTGGCTTATCTTCTTCAAGTTCCAGTGGCTGAAGTTCAACATCATGTGGGGCATCGTATCCTTCTGGGTAGGCGCGCATCTGCTGCTTATATTTCTGGTTGCCCTTCGGTTCTTTCAGCCGTTTTCCATCGATAGCCATGTTGTGCGTTCGACCATCCAGATCGTGCCTCGTCTGACGGAACCAACCATCCTAACCGAGGTGCTGGTTGAACCCAATGCCGAGGTCAAGAAGGGTGATCCGTTGTACCGCTTTGATGACACCGTGTTTGCGCTGGAGGTTGAAGAAGCCACAGCGCAACTTGTGGCGGCAGAGCAGAACGCCAAGATACTCGAACAGGACGTTATTGCTGCGGCCGAAGCGATTGAACGCGCCAACGCGCAGCTTGCCTATGCTCGAACTCAACAGGCCCGATACGAAAACCTTGTACCCGCTGGCGGTGCCCGTCAGGACGAGCTGGATCGCTGGAACGAACAGGTCACCGAGGATCAGGCTCAGGTCAAAGAGGCCACGGCAAATCTGGAAAAGGCGCAACTGGCGCTGGATTCTCAGATTGACGGGGTGAACACGGGTATTCTTCAGGCGCAAGCGCAATTGGACAAAGCCCAGTACTTTCTGGACAACACAACAATCTACGCCCCCGAAGATGGGATGATCGTGTCTCAACAGGCGCGTCCCGGTCTGGTCGTCGGCGATATCCGTCTGGGCGCAATTGCCAGTTTTGTCACCAAGGACAATCCGTACATTTTGGCCACGTACCGACAGCAGAACCTGAAATTTGTCGAGGTCGGCCAACCCGTTGAGGTTGCCCTTGATCTGTATCCTGGAGAAATCCTGACCGGCAAGGTCGAGGCTATCTGGTGGGCAACCCGACAGGGTCAGTACCTGCCATCGGGCCGCCTGCCCGGTTTTGAGCTGCCCAAACTGCCCGGACGCATCGCGGTCCAGATTTCGGTCGACATCCCGGACGGGCATACCTTTCCCGCCGGTGGCCACGCAGCCGTGGCGATCTATACTGGGCAGGGGAAAAGTTTTGAGTTCCTGAGGCGGATCAACATCCGGCTGTATTCCTTCGCCAACTTCATTCGACCACTGGATATCTAAGGACAATTGCGATGACCCGGGCCAGACTATACCGCCGATTGATGGGAACGGCCCTATGCGCCGCCCTGTTGGTCGGCTGCACGCCAGTTGGCCCGGATTTCGTGCGCCCGAACTCTCCGGTCGTAAAACAGTGGATCGAGGTCAACAGCCCAAGTGCCGGGCAAAGCGGACTGACTTCGCGCAGCGCGCCTGTGGTAAAATGGTGGGAGACCTTCAACGACCCCACCCTCAACAAGCTGATCGCTGAGGCTTATGCCCAGAACCTTGACCTACAGGTCGCGGGTGCCCGCGTCTTGCAAGCGCGCGCGCAGTTGGGCATCGCGTTCGGCGAGCTTTATCCTCAATCGCAGGCCATTGGTGCCTCTATTGAACGCCGTCAGGTCAGCGATAACCTCGGACCGATTTCCGATATCCGTCGGATCATCCCGCTGGATACCGAGTTTTCGACCTCGCAGGTCGGGTTTGATGCCCAATGGGAATTGGATGTCTGGGGCCAGCAACGTCGCGGTGTTCAGGCCGCCCGGTCCAATCTGGCTTTGCAAGTGGCCAACTATGACGACGCGCTTGTTACCCTGACCGGCGATGTTGCCGCCCTGTATGTCAACATCCGTGCCTTGCAGGAGTCGCTGGCCGTGGCGCGCGACAACATCAAACTGCAACAGGAATCCGCGGACCTGACCCAATTGCGGTTTAACAACGGCGTCACGACCGAACTGGACGTTCAGGAATCGCTGGCCTTGTTGAACAACACCAAGGCTTTGGTCCCAGAGATTGAAAGTGATCTTCAACAAGCCAAGAACGCTTTGGCTGTGCTGCTGGGAACCACGCCATCCCGCATGACCAGCCTGCTGGGCAATTCCGGGCGCATACCGTCTGCGCGTTCGAACGTCTCCGTAGGTGTCCCTGCGGAGCTTCTGCGTCGCCGTCCGGACGTACGCGCGGCCGAGTTGGCAGCAGCTACGCAATCGGCGCAGGTTGGGATCGCCTTGGCCGACCTATACCCTCAGTTCGTCCTGTCCGGTGCAATTGGTCTGCAGGCCTCCGGCGGGCAGGATCTGTTTTCCTCGGGCAGCACAACCGGGCTGGCAAATGCCGGCGTTGTCTGGAACGTACTGAACTATGGCCGGATCAAGAACAATGTGCGCTCGCAGGATGCGGCCTATCAGGCGCTGATCGCCAATTACCAGAACACAGTTCTTACCGCCTATTCCGAAGTTGAAAGTGCGATGGTGGCTTATGCGCAGTCCCGCAAACAGGTCGGGTTCTACGAAAACAGCGTGGCCGCGTCGCGCAAGGCGGCGGAAATCGCCATTGACCAGTACCGGGACGGCATCGCCAGTTATTCCCGAATTCTGAACACACAAACGGCCCTGCTGCGGTCGCAGGCGAACCTGATCCAGGCGCGCCAGCAGGTGTCCAGTAATCTGGTCGCTGTTTATAAGGGATTGGGTGGCGGATGGCAGATCCGGCAGAATCAGGAATTCCTGCCCGAAACCGTTCTGGCCGAAATGGCGTACCGCACAGATTGGGGCGATTTGCTGGAAAAAACACCAACCCGCGCCAGCTTGAACTGACTTTTACTTCGTCAACCCGCGCAAGCCGCCGGAAATCAGGATGTTAACCTCATACAGGATTCGCGGCGCCGCAAGACCGCCGGGGCTGGCCAGATAGTTCGGGCTCCATTCCGGATCGAACTTCTGCTTGAAAGACCTCAGTCCTTCGAAGTGGTAAAACTGCTCGCCGTGTTCATACACGAACCCGCCGACACGGTTCCAGAATGACGCCAGCTGCCGGTTCTCAATCCCCGAAAACGGTGCTGCACCCAATGAGAACCAATGGAACCCTTGCTCTGCGCCCCAAGTCATCATCTCGGCAAACAGAGCGTCCATGATAAAGTTCGAACCGTCAGGCTCATACCGCATCAGGTCCAGCGAGAGCTCGGACTTATGCCCACCCTGAAAGAGATTGGCAAAGGCCACGATCTTTCCGGTATCCGCTTTTTTCAGGACCGCAAAATCGAAGTAAGACAGGTACTCATCGTCAAACCCGCCCAACGCGAAACCCTTTTCCTCGCCCGCCTTGTGCTCCAACCAATCGTCCGAAATCTTGCGCAGTTCGGGTAACAAAGGGCCCACTTTGTCCTTGGGAATGACCTCGAACACATATCCTTCGCGTTCGGCTCGGTTCTTGGCCTGACGAAATCGTTTGCGGGATTTGCCGTCCAGAGAGAAATCTTTCAAAGGCACGCGCGCGACCTCTCCGATTTTCAAAATGGACAGGCCCAGATCCAGAAACGTCGGAAGGTATTTGGTCGAGACGCTGTAGAACGCGCACAACTTGCCTTCGCGATCCGCCATTTCACGCAGTTGCCAGATCAGTTGCTTTCCAGCTGTTTCATCTCCAACAGGTTCACCCTTGGTGATCAGCGCATTGCCTGTGTCGGCATAGGCCAAAAAAGCATCATCATCTGGCGAGATCAGGAACTGTTTGTCGCCAGTCAGCGAAATCTGCGCCTCGGTGTCTTCGCTTTCCATGACCAGGCGCTCAACAACTTCGGGTATTTCAGTCCGGACCGGTTCCGGAACTTCGCGCCCAAAGAGCGAGTTCACTGCCACCACGCCAAGGATAACCGCCACCACAAGGCTGGATCGCAAAAAGCGCGAGGCGTCGCCGTTCCAAGCGAATTCCCACCATAAGGCGTTCTGATATTCGACATGCGAATAGGAAAACAGCCCGATCCAGAAGACGACCAGCAGCAAGGCGACTACGCTGACCAGCCACGGGATGTTCAGACGGAAAATCGACGCCCCGCTGACCCGGTAAAACGCCCCGCGAAACGTGGCCAGCAAGCCGATCGTCGCCAACATACTGATCGCCTCATGGGTATCGAGGCCCTTGGTCAGCGACGCGACGAACCCGGCAACCATCAGCAGCATCGCCACTATCCATGCGCGGTACAGCTTGCGGAACAGGCCGCGGGAAACAAGGATCAGAAGAACGCCGACAGCGCTTCCGGCAAGATGCGAAGCTTCAACGAAGGACAAAGGCAGAAAGTCCCGCAATGCGCTAAGATTCTCGCTGCCTGCTGGCAACGCCCCGGACACCAGCAGAATGACGCCCGCCACAGCTGCGACACCGGCCGCAACCATCGGCACAATCGGACGGATTACGCGGTAAACCCACGTGGCAGCTCCGCTGATGTGATGCCGGTGCGTAAGGGCCGAGGCCACTGCTATGGATAACGTCGCGATCGCAAACGGCAGGAAAGTATAGATCAACCGGTAAAGCAACAGGGCCGCGATCACGTCAGACCGACCCGAGGCCCCTAGCCCGGCGATCAGGGTCGCCTCGAACGCACCAATCCCGCCCGGAGCGTGGCTGAGGATTCCGACTGCAATTGCGCCAATGTAGATTGTGAAGAAGAACGGAAATCCGATCCCCAGATCATCCGGCATCAACACATACAGCGTCATTGATGCGCCAAACAAGTCACCCACCGCGGCCAGCGTCAGCAATCCGGGCAATTTGCCGCCTGGCAGGTTAAACCCCAATCCACCGGTGGCCAGCCTGCGTCCGCCCTTGGACAGCCAAATGAACAAAGTTGCAAAACCTACAAGCAGGCACAGCCCAATAACGGTTTCGACGGTGTCACTTATCGGCAGAACCTTGGACACCCCGTCTGGGTGAAAGGTCAGCAACCCGCCAAGCAGCAGAATGAAACCCGACCAAAATGCGATCCACGATGTGGCGATCACTCCTGCCACACGCCCCAGATCAAGGCCCAGAGACGCATAGATCCGGTACCGGATTGCCGTGCCGGTGATGTATGAGAAACCCAGGCAATTGGACACGGCATAACCGCAGGCTCCGGCCATACCGGCAACAGGCAAAGGGACTTCGCCATCCGCCACGCTTTGCACGGCAAATACATCGTAAAGTGACAGGGACAAAAAGCTGACAGCCGTCCAGCACAGGGCGAAAAACATCAGCTTCCACGATGTGTTCGCGACGTCCGTTTTCACATCGGCCCATTTGACGTGCGAAGACAGTTCATGAAGGACAGTCAGGGCAATAAGGGTGACCAGAATCGGTATCGCGATTCGGACTACGGGCTTTTCAAGAAATCCCGATACCCGCTCGGCTAGGCGCACAGCCCAGAGTTCTTCGGCGTTTTCATGAGTTGCCATGCTTTGTCCCTGCTCTCAGGCGCGATCACACTCTGCACGATCGAAACGCGCAGGCCGACTTTCGCACAATTTCGTTCAAGCTCAAAGCGCTACGGGCGTCAGACCCGACCTTTGCGCGTGGACAGCAATAGGTTAGTCTCGGACTTGGTAATCCCTTCCATACGCCGGATCTGGAACAGAACCTCGTCCAGCTCGGCCAGGGTTTCTGTCCAGATTTCCGCAATCAGATCCCAACTTCCATTGGTGGAATGCACGGCGCGCACCTGACGCATGGCGGCTACTCTGGCCATTGTACGCTCAGTCCCGCGGCCTTCGATTTCCAGCATCATCAACCCGCGTACAGGGCTTTGCGCCACGTCCTGGCGGGTGAGAACGGTAAAGCCAACAATCTCGCCGGACTGTTTGAGGCGCTGCAGGCGGCTGCGGACAGTGGTGCGTGTCACACCCAACGTTTCGGCCAGTTCAGACAGCGATGCGCGCGCGTCCCGATGTAAGGCGCTGAGCAGCCTGCTATCCAAATCGTCCATAACTACTTCTCAATTCGTTTATCAGGATGCCATTTTGAACATTTTGCTGCCTTTTCGCAAGCCATCACGAATGGGTAGATAATCATATGGATACTCAAAACATAACACTGGTCGGCGCGCCGATGGATGCGGGCAAACGTCGCCAGGGCTGCCGCATGGGACCGGACGCCTATCGGGTGGCCGGTCTGGAACAAGCTCTGACAGATCTTGGGCACCAAGTGACGGATATCGGCAATATCAGCGCCGACCCGTCAGATGTACCGGAACACCCCCACCTAGTAGCCCTGCCCGAGTGCATCGGCTGGACCAGCGCCCTGAGCCGCGCTGCGCAGGAAACCGCGCCAAAGGGTCTGCCGATTTTCATGGGCGGCGACCACGCCTTGTCCATGGGTACGGTTGCAGGCATGGCCGCGCACGCCGACCGGATCGGGCGACCGCTATTTGTACTTTGGCTCGATGCTCATAGCGACTTTCACACGCCCGACAGCACCGGCAGCGGCAATCTTCACGGAACGCCGGTCGCATATTTCACCGGGCAGCAGGGCTTTGACGCCTTCCCGCCCTTACCTGCCCCGGTTCCAACGGATCGCGTGGGCATGATTGGCCTTCGATCGGTGGACCCTGCAGAACGCGCAAGGCTGGAACAGGATCAAGCCATGCTGGCTGACATGCGCAGCATTGACGAGCACGGCATCAAAACGCCCTTGATCGCCTTCCTTGACCGCGTTCGCGCAGCAAATGGTATTTTGCACGTGTCGCTTGATGTCGATTTTCTTGATCCCTCCATTGCCCCTGCCGTGGGCACCACCGTTCCCGGCGGCGCAACCGAACGCGAAGCCCATCTGGTGATGGAACTGCTGCACGAAAGCGGTCTGGTCTGTTCACTGGATCTGGTCGAACTGAACCCGTTTCTGGATGAGCGTGGACGTACTGCAAAACTGATGGTCGATCTGGCCGCATCTCTGCTTGGGCGCCGAATCTTCGACCGCCCGACCCGGAGTTTCTGATGAATTCTCTGCAATCTCCTTCCGCTGTCGTCATGGTTCGACCGCACGAGTTTGTGTCGAACCCAGAGACTCGCCATGACAATGCGTTTCAGACACTGGCACACCGATCCGCTGAAGCGACTTCAGCAGCCGCGCGCGATGAACATGATCGCGCAGTCGAGCAACTGCGCGATGCAGGCGTCACAGTTCATGTATTCGATGATCACGGTCAACAGAACACGCCGGACAGTGTCTTTCCCAACAACTGGTTCTCGACACATCCCGGCGGGCACGTTGCGATCTATCCTATGTTTGTTCCGTCGCGTCGACGCGAACGCCGCACAGATGTTATCGAGTTGCTGAAACAGGAATACCGCGTTCAGGACGTGATCGATTATTCGGGGCTGGAACAGGACGATCTCGCACTGGAAGGTACCGGAGCAATGGTTCTCGATCACGTCGGCCGCATCGCTTACACGGTCAAGTCAAACCGCGCTGATCCCGTTTTGTTGGAGCGGTTCTGCACGAACTTCAACTACGAACCCATCGCGTTCGAAGCTAGGGACGACGCAGGCCGAGACGTTTATCACACCAATGTCCTGATGGGGATCGGCACACATTATGCACTGATCTGCCTCGACATGATCATCGATGCCGAACGCCGCGCGACCGTACAGGCGCGATTGGAAGAATCCGGTCGCACCGTAATTGATCTGTCCCATGACCAGATCGCAGACTTTGCCGGAAACACCATCGAGCTTAGTGGTCGTGATGGGCTCGTGCTGGCTCTTTCCAGCCGCGCCAAAGATGCGCTGACACCCCAACAGACCGAAATTATCGAAGACAGCGCCACTCTGCTGCCATTGTCAGTTCCAACCATAGAAACAGCCGGGGGGTCAGTACGCTGCATGATCGCCGGCATCCACCTTTCCCGCCGATAGGAGACCATGATGCAACCTTCTGACAAGGCGCTTGTGCCCTTTGTATCCGTCGACAACATGATGCGGCTGGTGCACCACATCGGACTCGAAAAGATGATCACTCAGATCGCAGCTCAGATTGAATCCGACTTCAAACGCTGGGAGAGCTTTGACAAAACCCCCCGCATCCCAGCCCACTCACCCCATGGCGTGATTGAGCTGATGCCGACCTCGGATGGCGAGGCCTACGGGTTCAAGTACGTCAACGGCCACCCAAAGAACACGTCCGAGGGCCTGCAGACCGTCACCGCCTTCGGCCTGCTGGCTGACGTTTACACCGGCTACCCGACCCTGTTGACCGAGATGACGATGTTGACCGCGCTACGCACCGCCGCGACTTCAGCATTGGTGGGCAGCTATCTGGCCCCGAAAAACTCGCGCGTTATGGCGATGATCGGCAACGGCGCGCAGTCTGAATTCCAATGTTTGGCGTTCAAGGCTATGTGTGGAATTGACACCGTACGTCTGTATGACACCGATCACGCAGCGACCGAGAAGTGTGCAGCGAACCTCAAGAACACCGGACTGACGGTCGTGCTGTGCAAAACGCCCGAAGACGCCATCGAAGGCGCGCAAATCATCACCACCTGCACAGCGGATAAGAAATATGCAACGATCCTGACCGACAACATGGTTGGACCGGGCGTACATATCAACGCCATTGGCGGAGACTGTCCCGGCAAGACCGAACTGCATCGCGACATCCTGTTGCGGTCCGAGATTTTCGTTGAGTACCCGGAACAAACGCGCATCGAGGGCGAGATTCAGGCGTTGGAAGACGACCACCCGGTGACCGAGATGTGGCAAGTTATGACCGGTCAGGCCCAAGGTCGACGCGATGATCGCCAGATCACCTTGTTCGACAGCGTCGGCTTCGCGATCGAAGATTTCTCGGCCTTGTGCTACATCCAGTCCGCCATCAAAGGCACTGATTTCTTTGAACCTTTGGACATGCTGGCCGATCCGGATGATCCACGGGATCTGTATGGGATGCTGATGCGGGCGAGCTGAAGAACCCGCACTTCGCATCAACTAACCCCCGGTTCACCACCGGGGGTTTTTTCTATCCGGCGAGCGACGGTAGGTAGAGTACGATACCGGGAAACGCCACGAGCAGCGCGATCGTCACGCCATCGGCGATGAAGAACGGGGTTACGCCTTTGAACACGTCCTGAACGCTCAGATCCGGACGCACACCTGCCACCACGAAACAGTTCAGACCAATAGGCGGCGTGATCAGGCAAAACTCGGCCATTTTCACCACCAGAATACCGAACCAAATCGCACACATCGGACCTGACATGCCAAAGGCGCTTTCTGCTGCACTGACCGTCTCACCCCCGTTCAGGGCCATGACCGCTGGGTAGACTACTGGCAGCGTCAGCAACAGCATCCCGATGGCGTCCATGAACATGCCCAAGACGGCGTAGGCCAGCAGGATACAGATCAGGATCAGCATCGGTGACATTTCCAATGAGGTGATCCAGTCTGAAAACGCACCCGGAAGATCGGCAAACCCAAGAAACCGCACGTAAATCAATACGCCCCAGATGATGGTAAATATCATCGCGGTCAGCTTGGCGGTTTCCAGCAGGGCCGATTTCAGCTCGGGCCACCGCATTCCGTGGAACAGAGCAAAACAGAAGACGATGAACGCGCCGATTGCCCCGCCTTCCGTTGGCGTACCCCAGGCTTGGTCTCCGAACGGGTTATAGACAAAACAGATGATGATCAAAATCACCGCGACAATCGGGAACGCGCCGGGCAGCGACGCAAATCGCTGCTTCCAGGTGAATCCCGTGACCGGCGGACCAACGGATTTAAATACAACCGCGATACCGACAATCAACAGGCCGTAAACAACAGCCGAGAACGCACCAGGGATAAAGCCGGCGAGCAGCAGTTTCCCCACATCCTGTTCCACGATGATTGCATATATCACAAGGATTGCGGATGGCGGGATCAATGACGCTAAGGTACCGCCTGCCGCGACCACTCCGGCCGCAAATTGTTTGTTGTAACCGACCTTCAGCATCTCGGGGATTGCGATCCGGGCAAACACAGCCGAAGTCGCGACCGAAGCACCGGAAACGGCCGCAAAACCGGCTGTAGCGAACACAGTCGAAACCGCGAGCCCCCCTGGTACCCATGCCACCCAACGCTTTGCCGCCTCGAACAACGCGCGCGTCAGGCCTGCGTAATAGGCCAGATAGCCAATCAGAATGAAGGTGGGGATCAGACTGAGCGTATGGGCGGCAACCTTGGAATGAGGCACCTGCCCGGCAGTCTTAACGGCAACCGTCACTGCCTTGCCAAAGCGGTCCGGGTCGTAGCCGAATTTGGCCCAGAAAATCCAAACCAGCCCGACAAGACCCGCGAGCCCCGCCGCGAAGGCCACGCGCATTCCGGTCACAACCAGAACCAGCAGGCCACCCGTGACCCACAGGCCAATCTCTATCGAGTCCATGCGCTAGTCCTGCCCTTCGAATTGTTCGGCTTCGGCAGCGGCCTGAGCGGCCGCATCCTGTATCAGTGGAACGGCTACGGGGCTTTCCGCCCCTACGATCAGCGCGCGACCATATCCCCAAACCTGAAGTAACAACCGCAAGCAAAGCACCGAGAACGCCACAGGTGCCAGCAGTTTGGCCGGCCAAAGCGGGATACCGATGTCGATTGAACTATCCCGGCTCCACATTGGCGCTCCAAAATCGAACGAGCGGTCAAAATGGGACCAGCTGCCCCACACTAAGGCCAGCATTAGCAGCAGGATCAGAAGAACCGAGATAAGCTCGAACAACCAAAGCGCCCGTCCATGTAGACGCGAGATGACAATGTCCATCCGGATGTGACCACCATCGCGCTGTACATATGAAATGCCCAAAAACGCAATCAATGGCATCGCCTGTTCGATCCAGTCGACATACCCGGGCAAAGGTGCATTGATCGCATTGCGTCCGCTGACCGAGACCACTGCCAGAACCATAAGGCTGAACACGGCGATACCGCTGATCAGAGCCAGAAACCGTTCCAACCTCAGCAACTTACGATCCAAAGAACTCAGGAGGCTGCTGTCCTCAAGCACCGTGGCCTGTCCTGCCATTGCGGTGTTCCCCTGTATTTTATTGGTGTCCGGGCGCCCCGATAGGCACCCGGATTTAGTGCTTAGTTGCCGCTACGTTGCTGTTCCAGCGTGGACTGGACCAGGTCGTACAGGTCCTGCGCAGGCAGACCCTGAGCGGACATATCCGCAATCCACTGTTCGCGGATCGGGTCAGCGGCCTTTGTGCGGAACTCGGCGATCACGGCGTCGTCGATCTGTACTTTTTGGACGCCCTTTTCATCCAAAACACTGTCCCACTGGTCTAGCAGCGTTCCGTAATTGGCCAGATAGTGATCAATTGCTTCATCGATCGAGCTGTCCAACGCTTCGCGATGCTCGGCAGGTAGTGCCTCATAGGCGTCAATGTTGACAACAACCGGGCAGTTCACGGTTCCAGGGTTCAGGTTGGCTGTCCACCAGTCCGCCTCGTTGATCGTGCCAAAGGACAGGTGCGCGTGCTGGGCAAAGGCGACGGTGTCCACAACACCCGATTCCATAGCATTGAACGCCTCGGTTGCGGGAACCGAGGTCGGCACACCACCAACGGCTTCGAATGCCTGGCCAAGACCGCCTGTAGCGCGGACGCGCATCCCTTCAAACTCGGCTAGTTCATCGCGCGGATCACCGGTGCCAACGAGATTGTATTGAGGCATCGGCGAGGTCATGATGATACGCGCATTCCACTGCGCCATTTCATCCTTAACGGCGGGATGGTCGTAGACCGCGTGGCTGACGGCAACTTCCTCGTCAAGATTACCGACGCCCAGGAACGGCAGTTCAAGAACGGTGATCGCGCGGTTTTTGTCGCGATGGTAACCGGCACAGAATTGAGCCATTTCAAACGCGCCGATTTCGATGCCATCCAGATTTTCGCGCGGTTTGGACAGGCCACCATAGCTGACATTGATGGTGAAATCGCCGTTTGTCTTTTCGCTGACCAGTTCGGCCAGTTTCTCGACATGCTCGGTGAACGCCCGACGTTTGCCCCACACCGAGGCATTCCATTCAGTTGCGGCTGCCTCGGACACGAACGCAACACACAGGGCGGCCACAGCAGAGCCGCTCAGAATCTTTTTCATATTGATTTCTCCCATTGCTGCACCCCCTTGCCGGGGCGCTTGCGATCAAAGCTAGCGCCAACATGGGTATGTGCCAACCCCCGGCCATCATTCGCGGCCAGCAAGTCGCGACTTCGTTGAGCGCTAACAACCAAAAGGTGAGTCGCAGATTCAAATTAGATGGAAACAGGCGACGGATTTCTGCTGTAATTTTCGTTACACTCAAAGTTATGTAAAATAAGTGTTTTTCCTGATCAAAGCTACTTTGTTTACAAAATGATCCCGAGGAAAAAAAATAATTTACAAACTAATCGTGAAAAAACGGTAATTTATTTCCTTGTTTTCACCTCTCCGTATTATTGCGCACAAGGAGGAAACAGATCGACATCGCCCGTTCAGCAGGCAAAATCGATCTGATTCAATATGGTCCAGAGGGAGGAGCCTCAGAATGACAACCGCTGCCCAGGCAGAAGCCAATACCTTTCCGCCATCCGCCGAAACCGTAGCCCGCTCGCATGTAAATGCTGAAAAATACAACGAAATGTATGCGGCCTCGATCAACGATCCCGTCGCTTTCTGGGACGAACAAGGCAAGCGTGTCGACTGGATCAAGCCCTACACCCAGGTCAAGGACGTCAGCTATGATTTCGGCTCGGTTGGAATCAATTGGTATGCAGACGGGACACTGAACGTTTCGGCCAACTGCCTGGACCGTCACCTGAAAACCCGCGGCGATCAAACCGCGATCATCTGGGAGCCGGATGATCCAAACGACGAAGCCCAGCACATCACCTATGCTGAGCTGCACCGCCGCACCTGCCGGATGGCCAATATTCTGGAGACCATGGGCGTGCGCAAGGGCGACCGGGTCGTGATCTATATGCCGATGATCCCCGAGGCCGCCTATGCCATGTTGGCCTGTGCGCGCATCGGCGCGATCCACTCTATCGTTTTTGCAGGGTTCTCGCCTGACGCTCTGGCGGCTCGTGTAAATGGCTGCGACGCAAAGGTTCTGATCACCGCCGATGAGGCCCCGCGTGGTGGTCGCAAAACCCCACTGAAATCCAACGCTGACGCCGCCCTGCTGCACTGCAAGGACACCGTTAAATGTCTGGTCGTCAAGCGCACTGGTGGTCAGACCACCTGGATCGACGGTCGCGACTATGACTACAACGAAATGGCACTTGAAGCAGATGACTACTGCGCGCCCACGGAGATGAACGCCGAGGATCCCTTGTTCATCCTCTACACCTCCGGCTCGACTGGGCAACCCAAGGGTGTGGTACATACCACCGGCGGATATCTTGTCTATGCTGCAATGACGCACGAGATCACCTTTGATTACCAAGAGGGCGACGTCTACTGGTGCACGGCGGATGTGGGCTGGGTCACCGGCCACAGCTATATCGTCTATGGCCCATTGGCCAATGGCGCAACGACACTGATGTTCGAAGGCGTCCCAACCTTTCCTGATGCGGGCCGGTTCTGGGAAGTTTGCGCCAAGCACAAGGTCAATCAGTTCTATACCGCACCAACCGCGATCCGCGCTTTGATGGGGCAAGGTAATGAATGGGTCGAGAAGCACGATCTGAGCGATCTGAAAATCCTCGGTACCGTTGGTGAACCGATCAACCCCGAAGCCTGGAACTGGTACAATGAGGTAGTCGGCAAAGGCAATTGCCCCATCGTAGATACATGGTGGCAGACCGAGACCGGTGGTCATCTGATGACCCCCCTGCCCGGCGCGCACGCGATGAAGCCGGGCGCAGCGATGAAACCATTCTTCGGCATTCAGCCGGTCGTGCTAGACCCGCAATCTGGCGTCGAGATCACCGGAAACGGTGTCGAAGGCGTTCTGTGCATCAAAGACAGCTGGCCGGGTCAGATGCGCACCGTCTGGGGTGATCATGAACGGTTCGAGAAGACCTATTTTGCGGATTACAAAGGTTACTACTTTACCGGTGACGGTTGCCGCCGTGATGAAGATGGCGACTACTGGATCACCGGTCGTGTAGACGACGTAATCAACGTCTCGGGCCACCGCATGGGCACGGCCGAGGTCGAAAGCGCTCTGGTCGCGCACGCCGCGGTCGCTGAAGCTGCTGTGGTCGGCTATCCGCATGAAATCAAAGGACAAGGTATCTATTGCTATGTCACTCTGATGAATGACCGCGAGCCGTCGGATGAGCTGCTGAAAGAGCTGCGCACCTGGGTCCGGACCGAGATCGGCCCGATTGCGTCGCCCGACGTGATCCAGTGGGCACCCGGTCTGCCCAAGACCCGTTCAGGCAAGATCATGCGCCGTATCCTGCGCAAAATTGCCGAGAATGACTTTGGCGCATTGGGTGACACTTCGACACTTGCCGATCCATCGGTGGTCGAAGACCTGATCGAAAACCGAGCAAACAAGTGAGGATGTGATGGACGCTGCCACGATCACCACACCCGCTGTTCTGATCCTTCTCGGCCCTCCGGGTGCCGGGAAGGGAACACAGGCCCGTATGCTCGAGGATAAGTTCGGGCTGGTTCAACTCAGCACTGGCGACCTGCTGCGCGCCGCTGTTGCGGCAGAAACCGATGCTGGCAAAGCCGCAAAGGCCGTGATGGAAGCTGGTGATCTGGTCAGCGACGACATCGTCATTGCCATCCTTCGTGATCGCCTAGCTGAACCGGATTGCGCCAAGGGCGTCATTCTGGACGGCTTTCCACGCACCACGGTTCAGGCCGAGGCGCTGGACGGGTTGCTGTCGGAAACCGGTCAGAAGATCAACGCCGCCATCAGCCTTGAAGTCGAAGACGGTGAAATGGTGATCCGTATCTCGGGCCGCTACACCTGCGCCGGATGTGGCGAAGGGTTCCATGACACGTTCAAGATCCCTGCCGTTAAAGGCAAATGCGACAAATGCGGCAGTACCGAGTTCAAGCGCCGCGCTGATGATAATGCCGAAACCGTCGCCTCACGTCTGGCGGCCTATCATGCGCAAACCGCGCCGCTGATTACCTATTACCAAGACCACGGTGTTCTGAAAGGTCTGAACGCCATGGGCAATATCGACGACATCGCAGGCAATCTGGAAAGGATCGTCAGCGACGCGATGAACTAAGGGAAGACGGCCCGCCCTGAATAAGGGCCCAATTCCTAAAGGAAAACTTCAAAGGACCCGCTTTGGCGGACCGGAGAAGTCTTGCCTGATGCCGCCCTGGCATTCGGCATATCGAAAAGCGGCCCCGCGCATTGGAGGTTTAGGACAACGGGCCGCCTATGGAGGAAGCGAAGGAGGAACCCGCAATGGCGGATCAATCAACAAACTCCGCGCAGACTGCCGAGGCCGACAAAGGCTATTGGCAGGCGAACCTGCGTCTCATCTACATCAGCCTCGTGATCTGGGCGCTGGTGTCTTTTGGATTCGGCATTCTGCTGCGTCCGCTGCTGTCTGGCATCGCCGTTGGCGGCACCGATCTGGGCTTTTGGTTCGCTCAGCAGGGATCAATCCTGGTCTTTTTGGTGCTGATCTTCAACTACGCCTGGCGCATGAACAAGCTGGACGCCGAATACGGCGTGGATGAGGAGTAAGCGGAATGGACCAGTTTACCATCAACCTGCTCTTTGTCGGTGCGTCGTTTGCGCTGTACATCGGCATCGCGATCTGGGCCCGCGCGGGCTCCACATCGGAATTCTACGCCGCCGGTCGCGGCGTTCACCCGGTTACAAACGGTATGGCGACCGCAGCGGACTGGATGTCCGCAGCCTCGTTCATCTCGATGGCGGGCCTGATTGCCTTTACTGGCTATGACAACTCGACCTTCCTGATGGGTTGGACCGGTGGCTACGTGCTGCTGGCTCTGCTGCTTGCGCCCTACCTGCGTAAGTTCGGCAAGTACACCGTCTCGGAATTCATCGGCGACCGTTTCTACAGCCAGACCGCACGCGTTGTTGCGGTGATCTGTCTGATCGTTGCGTCGGTGACCTACGTGATTGGTCAGATGACCGGCGTGGGCGTGGCCTTTGGTCGTTTCCTTGAGGTTTCGAACACTTCCGGTCTTCTGATCGGTGCCTGTGTTGTGTTTGCCTACGCGGTATTCGGTGGGATGAAGGGCGTGACCTACACTCAGGTCGCTCAGTACTGCGTGCTGATCACCGCCTACACCATCCCGGCGATCTTCATCTCTCTGCAGCTGACCGGTACGCCCGTTCCGGCACTGGGTCTGTTCAGCGATACTGCAAGCGGTGAGCCTCTGCTGACCAAGCTGGACGCGATCGTGACGGAACTGGGCTTTGCCGAGTATACAGCGCATCATTCGAACACGCTGAACATGGTGCTGTTCACGCTGTCACTGATGATCGGTACTGCCGGTCTGCCGCACGTGATTATGCGCTTCTTCACCGTGCCGAAAGTGTCTGACGCACGCTGGTCGGCTGGCTGGACGCTGGTCTTCATCGCTCTGCTGTACCTCACCGCCCCAGCGGTTGGCGCAATGGCGCGTCTGAACATCACCGACATGATGTGGCCCAATGGTGGCATCGAGGGCGGCGCTGTTTCGGTCGAAGATATCGACAATGATCCGCGTTACGACTGGATGCAGACATGGCAGAAAACCGGTCTTCTGGACTGGGAAGACAAGAACGGCGACGGTAAAATCCAGTACTACAACGACAAGAATGCCGACATGCAGGCACTTGCCGAAGAAAAAGGCTGGGTCGGTAACGAGCTGACCAAGTTCAACCGCGACATCCTGGTTCTGGCCAACCCCGAAATTGCCAACCTGCCGGGTTGGGTGATCGGTCTGGTCGCTGCCGGTGGTCTTGCGGCTGCTCTGTCGACCGCTGCGGGTCTGTTGCTGGCGATCTCGTCGGCGGTGTCCCACGACCTTGTCAAAGGTGCGATCAACCCGCAAATCTCTGAAAAAGGAGAGCTGCTGGCCGCTCGTATCGCCATGGCTGTTGCCATCGTCGTTGCAACCTACCTGGGTCTGAACCCACCGGGCTTTGCAGCGCAAACCGTGGCCTTGGCCTTTGGTCTGGCGGCTGCCTCGATCTTCCCGGCACTGATGATGGGTATCTTCTCGACCCGCATCAACAACACCGGCGCGGTTGCGGGCATGTTGGCTGGTCTGACCGTCACTCTGGTCTACATCTTCCTGCACAAGGGCTGGTTGTTCATTCCTGGCACAAACTCGTTCACTGATGCTGACCCGCTTCTGGGTCCGATCAAGTCGACCTCGTTCGGCGCCATCGGTGCAATGATCAACTTTGCAGTCGCATTTGTTGTCGCCGGAATGACAAAAGAGACTCCGAGGGAGATCGTTGAATTGGTCGAAAGCGTGCGCATTCCCCGTGGCGCGGGCGCAGCTCAGAGTAAGTGAGCATGACGCGGCATATGGTTAACTTTCCTGTGCCGCGTTTTTCGATCAACTTTTCCCGTCCGGCACTCCACCGGGCGGGATTTTTAAACCAGAAACCAAGGAGTGATTGATGCCCCTGTCCCATGACCAGATCACCCGGTTTCTAAAGTCCGTACATCCCTATGATGCCCTGCCCCCGGAAACGTTGGATCAGATCGCAAAGCAGATTGAGGTATGGGAGGTCGACGAGGACTTTCCTGTATACGAATTGGGGCACACCCTGCCCGGCGTCTTTGTGATCTACGAGGGGCAAGTTGAGATTACCGATGAGAACGACGCCGTCGTGTCCCATCTTGGCCTGCGGAACTCGTTCGGAGAGCGCGGCCTGCTAAAGGACGGCAAGGCCGCGACCAAAGCGCGGGCACATACGCCATCCGTGTTGCTGGTTTTGCCCCCCGACCTGGTGCGCCAACTTATAGATGGCCACGACGTCGTTTCGAAGTTTTTTAACCGGACCCGTTCAAACCGATCTGGTCCGCAGAGCTTGGCCACAAGTGCAATCGACGTTCTGATGGCCCATAACCCTGCGACCTGCACGCCGGGCACACCGGTTCAGGAAGCCGCCCGGATGATGCGCGACAAGCACATTTCCTCGCTTTGTGTAACCGAAGCAGATGATCTTCTGGGCATCGCCACACTGCGCGACATCTCAGGCAAATTCGTGGCCAATGGCATGTCTGCCGACACGCCGATCTCAGCGATCATGACGGCAAACCCGATCACCCTGTCACCTTCGGATATTGGCTCGGACGTTTTGCATGTGATGATGGAACGCGGGATCGGCCACATTCCGATCAGCGAGGGGGGTCGTCTAGTCGGTATCGTGACGCAGACGGATCTGACCCACTATCAGGCGGTTAACTCGGCAGAGTTGGTCCGCAGGATCGCTCAAGCGGACACGGCAGATCAAATGGCGGCGGTGACCGCTGAAATCCCGCAACTGCTGGTGCAATTGGTTGCGGCCGGAAACAGGCATGAAATCGTAACCCGCCTGATCACCGATATCGCAGATACGGCGACCCGTCGCCTGCTTAAACTGGCCGAAGACAAACTGGGCCCCCCACCCGTTCCCTACCTGTGGCTGGCTTGCGGATCACAGGGGCGGCAGGAGCAGACCGGCGTATCCGATCAGGACAATTGCCTGATGCTGGATGACAGCGTTTCGGACGCGGATATGGGCTACTTCGCAAAGCTGGCAAAATTCGTCTCGGATGGGCTGGATGTTTGTGGTTATTTCTATTGCCCCGGCGACATGATGGCCACTAACCCGCGCTGGTGTCAGCCCGTTCGTGTCTGGGGCGAGTACTTCAACGGCTGGATCGCCAAACCAAATCCCGAAGCACAGATGCTGGCTTCGGTCATGTTCGACCTGCGGCCGATAGGAGGAGCCTTTCACCTGTTCGACGATCTGCAGGCCGAGACTTTGGCAGCCGCCAACGCAAACTCGATCTTTGTCGCACATATGATCTCGAACTCACTGAAACACACGCCTCCACTGGGTCTTTTGCGCGGGTTTGCGACGATCCGGTCCGGTGAGCATCGCAACACTTTGGACCTAAAGCACAATGGGGTGGTGCCGGTAGTTGATCTGGCGCGTATATACAGCCTGCAAGGCCGATTGACCGAAGCCAACACAAGGGCGCGCCTGAAATCAGCTGCATCTGGCGGAATCCTCAGCCCATCGGGGGCGAGGGATTTACTGGATGCCTATGACTTGATTGCAGAAACCCGACTTGAGCATCAGGTAAGGCTTGTGAAGCGCGATCAAAAGCCTGACAATTTCCTTCCGCCCTCGGATCTGTCGGATTTTGAGCGAAGTCATCTTCGCGATGCGTTCGTTGTGGTAAAAACCATGCAATCGGCAGTTGGTCACGGCAAGGGAATGCTGGGCTAAAGCGGCAGACACACGGAGAGTCACATGTTTCTGGAACTGATCGGCACCATCTTTGCAGGCATTGCTTTTGCAGGCGTCGTGATGGTGTTGAACAAATTGACGGGCGGCCGCCTGCCCCGTTGGATGACACCTGTCGCGGCAGGTCTTGGTATGATCGGAATGACGATCGCCAGCGAGTACTCATGGTATGACCGCACCCGCGACACCCTTCCCGAAGGCATGACTGTCATACAAGAGGTCGAAAGCCGCGCTTTCTATCGCCCTTGGACCTATGCCGTTCCCTTTGTGGACCGCTTTGCCGCCATCGATGCCGGTTCTGTGCGTACCAACGAACAAGTACCGGAACAGCGACTGGTCGAGCTATACCTCTTTGGTCGTTGGGCTCCTGTTTCGAAGCTACCAGTAATCGTCAACTGCAAAGAGTTCAGCCGCGCCAACCTCGCAGACGGGGCGCAATTCGCCGATGACGGCCGGTTGCTGAACGCCGACTGGATTGACGTCACCGCCAACGACCCAATCGTCGAGGCGACCTGCGGAGTGTAACATGCTGAACCGGTTAAGCCTGCGTCTGCGCATTTTCCTGTTCTTCTGCCTGCTGGCTGTAGGTGCATTGGCCGTCAGTTCACTGGCATTGTGGATCAGCTACCGTCGCGTTGCAGATCCCGATCTTTTTGATGCCTTCATCTTTGCTGAAATTCTGATGGGTTTTGGATTTTTAGCCCTGATCGCAGCTGTTTGGCTGTTGTTTGACGACAATGTCGCCAAACCAATCGAACGGATATCCGCCCAGCTCAGGGCGCGCGCGCATGCCGGGGTCAGCACCGAATTGGACGCGCAGGCCGCGCGATATCTGGGTGATCTGGCACCAGCCGCAGCCGGGCTCGCCAACCAACTGTCAGGCAAAACAATGGATGTCGCACAGGCCGTAGCCGAGGAAACTGCGCATCTGGCCGAGGAAAAGGAACGACTGACGGCCCTGTTGACCGAAATCCCGGTTGCGATGCTTCTGGCCAGCCCAACCCACAAGATCGTTTTGTATGATGGACAAGCCGCCGAAGTTCTGGCGCAGATCGCACATCCAAGATTAAATGCTTCGCTTTTCGAATACCTGAAGTCCGACTTGCTGGAAGAGGCTTATGCAAAACTGGTGAAAACCGGGCTTGAGGTTACCTGCACTTTGACCGGCATTGACGGAGCGCAAAGTTACAGCGCGCGCATGAAACCACTTGGCGGCGCGCCCGGATACATGCTGGTCTTTGAAGACAGTACAGCAAACCTTGCGCCCGAAGCCGCACGGCCTTTGGTCTATGATTTCGACTTGCTGAACGCGACCCCGGGCGAGACCGTTGAAAGCCTTGCACTGAAAGACTTGTGCTTTGTCGTGTTTGACACCGAAACCACCGGCCTGCTGCCGCATAAAGACGAAATTGTTCAGATTGGGGCTGTTCGGGTTGTCAACGGACGTATTGTCGACGGGGAACAGCTGGACATGCTGGTCGATCCCGGAATTCCAATTCCGCCGGCTTCAACCAAGGTACATAAGATTAGCGATCATATGGTGCAGGGTGCGCCGGACATTTACGAGGCCGGGCGCGTGCTACATCAATTCGCCCGTGACGCAGTTATCGTGGCCCACAACGCGCCTTTCGACATGGCATTTTTACGGCGACATGCGAACCTGATGAAGGTCGAATGGGATCACCCAATTCTGGACACAGTTCTGTTGTCCGCTGTTCTGTTCGGGGCAAGTGACAAACACACTCTGGATGCCGTGTGTGAACGGTTGGACATCACAATCCCCGAACATCTGCGCCACACCGCCCTTGGCGATGCCGTAGCAACCGCCGAGGCGCTTGTTAGGATGCTGCCGATGTTGAAAGCGCGCGGCATGACGACCTTTGGTGACGTTATCGAAGCTACGCGGCAACATGGTCGTCTGCTGGAAGACCTGAATTAATCTGAAAAACCCATAATCCGGGCGCAGCTTTTCATGGACAAACCCGACGCATCGTGGCACCTGAGGCGCGGCCACGGGATGAGCGCGCAATGACGGAAAAACACTTTACCCCAACCCCGGATCAAAGCACCGCTTTCCGCGAGGCGTTGGGGTGTTTCGGAACCGGCGTGACTGTGATCACCACGGACACCGATCAAGGCCCACGGGCTATCACAGTCAACTCATTCACCTCGGTGTCGCTGGATCCGCCACTTGTCTTGTGGTGTCTGGCCAAAGATTCCAACCGGTTCGATGATTTCAACGCCAGCCGGCACTATTCGATCCATGTGATGGGGCAGGATCAGCAGGAACAGGCCCTGCGCTTTGCCCGCGATGGCAAGGACTTCTCGCACGCCGAATGGGCCCATGACACGATACGCCGGCCACAATTATCCGATTGCCTGGCCCGGTTCGACTGTCAGGTGCACGCCCAACACGATGCCGGAGATCACCTGATCATCGTTGGTGAGGTTCAAAAGGTCATGTACCGGACCGGTAAAGGTTTGATCTTTAAACGCGGTCAATTTGGCGGCTTTGCAGATCTGATCTGACGGTTATTCGTCCAAAGATCCATGAACCGCTAGCGCTTCCAGCTGGGTCTCTTGCGGCGTGATCACGCGGAATGCTTCACGTACCCCGGCGTCTGACAATTCACGCGAAACGGTCAGTAGCGTGTTCGGGTTATGCCCGTCACACAGTTCAGACATATGGGCAATCTCGGCCCGAGCGACGTCCATCGCAGCTTCGACCGACGGGGCCCCGTAGAGTTGCACAAAATGCTCTGACAGATTCTGCGCGATCTGGTCCAATTCGGCCTGTTCCACCTGAGTAACGGCAACGAATGTCACGCGCCCAAAGGTTTCAACTCCCAGCCAGCCATTTGCAAAGGCCTGACGCGCCTTCCCTTCCAGGTCGCCTTCGCCCCAATTGGAAAACTCGAAACCGCCCGAGATACACCACTCGCCGGTTCGAGCCGGAGAATGGAACACGTTCATGTCGCTTTCGTCGAAATGGATTGCGCGGGCCAGTTTCATCATCCGTTCTCCAACAATTCCGTCAGTGGGCGAAGCTGCGTGTCAGAACCGTGTCGGATCAGCATACCGAACCGTTCATCCGTTCCCAAGAACACACCGGTTTCACCGAAGGGCTCTCCTACGCCGCGCAGCAGGCCCATCCATTCGCCGTGCACCGGGGCGTTGCCCTCTTCCTGCCAACGGTTCAGCCATGTCAGCATGTGCCGCGACCAGCTTTCAATCAGCTGTGTCGCCGAAACGTCAGCACATCCTTCGTCGTACAGCGCTGTTACGTCCGGGTTTTCGCCCGGAGCCTCGCTGGTCTGCAGCAGCGCCAAGTCCCATCCGACGATCAGCCAATCCGGTTCCGCCAATGGTTCTTGATCCGAAGCCGCCACGCGGAACATTCCGCATTTGGCCCCGTTCACACAAATCAACCCATCCCAGCCCAGATGTACCGCGACCTCGGGCGGGGCAAGCGCGCCCAGCGCGTTCTGAAATCCGACCGAACACAGTGGCAGCATTGCCATTGCGTCCTGCAGGGCAACTTCCGGTGCAAAAACAATGGCGACACGCAGGCGGTCGGCCTGAATGTTGTAAATCAAGGTTCCCGCATCGCAGCCCAGCGCGGCCATAGCCTGCGCACGCTCGAACGGGTCTTCCCCACCCTGCACCGGGTGGCCCGTCAGCAGCGGGGGAAAGACCGGCTCGCTCATGCGTTGCCCTTAGCAATCATGTCACGCGCGATTTTGCGGAAAGCTTCGGCCTGTGGGCTATCGGGCTTGCTGACCACTATGGGCGCACCGCCATCGGCGGCGACGCGGATATCCAGATGCAGCGGGATTTCACCCAGCAAGGGAACGCCCAACGCCTCGGCTTCGGACTTAACACCGCCATGGCCGAACACGTGCTCTTCATGGCCGCAGTTCGAGCAGATATGCGTCGACATATTCTCGATCATCCCAAGGATGGGCGTCTTGAGCTGGTTGAACATGTCGATCCCCTTGCGGGCATCGATCAGCGCCACGTCTTGCGGGGTCGAAACGACGATTGCACCGTCCACTTTGAACTTCTGGCTCAAAGTCAGTTGCACATCACCGGTACCCGGTGGCAGGTCGACGATCAGCACGTCCAGCGCACCCCATTGCACCTGCCCCATCATCTGTTGCAACGCGCCCATCAACATTGGGCCGCGCCAGACAACGGCCTGCCCTTCATTGGTCATCAAACCCATCGACATCATGGTGACGCCGTGATTGCGCAAAGGCAGGATCGTCTTACCATCGGGGCTTGCTGGGCGTCCCGAGACACCCAGCATCCGCGGTTGCGACGGTCCGTAGACATCTGCGTCCAGCAGCCCCACGCGCCGACCCTCGGCGGCCAAGGCACAGGCGAGGTTGGCTGAAACAGTAGACTTGCCGACACCCCCCTTACCCGAAGCCACAGCGATAATCCTATCCACGCCCGGTACGGCCTGCGGGCCTGTCTGGGAAGGTTTAGGTTTGGGTTTTAAATCCGGCGGCGCCTTTTCGGAATGTGCGGTCAACATGGCCGATACAGTGGAAACGCCATCGACCAGTTGAGCGGCCTGTTCTGCTGCCGCTCGGACAGGTTCCATCCGCTCGGCCTGCTTGGGGTCGATCTCCAATACAAAGCGCACCGTGTCCCCTTCGACATTCAGTGCGCGAACGACGCCGGCGCTAACGATGTCCTGTCCGGAAACCGGATCGGTGATCTTTCTCAGGTTTGCAAGAACTGCGTCACGAACACTCATGCGTTATTCTCCTGTTGGAACCCGGTGGTAAGGGCTCTGCGTATCGACAAGCTGTGGTTGCCGCTCATTGCACGTGTCTCCGTCTCATTCAGTTCATTTGACGCATTTGCTGCCGTGCCGTTAGGCTGTGGCATGCGCTTTGTTCTCTTGTGCCTGAGCCTGACGCTCTCTGCCACCCCGTCTTGGTCGCAAGAGGCGATTGGTCTTGCCGCGCCAGACGAGGTTGCGGACTCCGGTCTGCTGCAACATATCCTTCCTCGCTTTTCTCTCAAGACCGGGATACGGGTTATTGCGGATAATGCGGGCGATTTGGTGCTGGAAACCACGCCTCCCGGTAGTCCTGTGTTCGCGCGCGATGGTGTCATCTATCACCTCCGGATCAGTGAAGACGCCAAACATGAACGGTTCCGCGACTGGCTGCTGTCCGACATTGGCAAACGGACGGTAGAGAGTTTTGCCCCCGAACAAGGTGCGCCCTTCTCAGCCAGTTTCGATATCGCGGCCACAGAGACCGAAACAGTGATCGACGGTGATACGTTGCGCGGCGAGGAATTGTCGATGACCCATTGCGGTCGGTGCCATGTGATCGGACCAAAAAACCGGATGAATGGTCTGGGATCGACGCCCTCTTTCGCGGTGCTGCGCGCCATGCCGGACTGGTCGGAAAGATTTGAGGCGTTCTTTGCCCTCAACCCGCACCCCGCTTTCACGCAGATTGACGGGCTGACCCCACCGTTTGATCCTCAGCGCCCATCGCCCATCTATCCGGTTGAGATGACGCTGGACGATCTGGAAGCCATCCTAGCTTTTGTCTCGGTCATTACTGCGGCAGATTTGGGTGCGCCCTTACAGCTTCAGTGATCCTTTCGTTTTGAGAAGTAATCCTCGGTCGTAACGACGCGGGGTTTTGGTGCGGATTGAAACGGATTGTCCTGTTGCTGAAACTGCGCGTTCACGCGGCAATTATCGCACATCTGTATCATCCGTGCCTTGTCCGAGGTGGCAAACATTGGATGCGTACCGGATAGTTTTTCCATTATCCTCTCGACAGTAGATTTTACACCGAACAAAGCTCCGCATTCCACGCAGGCGAACGGTTCCTCTTCATTCAGCACTTGCTGAGACAGGGCCGCATCGCTCAGGTCAAGCTGCGGGACAAGCGTAATCGCGTTCTCTGGGCAGATGCCTTTGCACAGCCCGCATTGCAGACAGGCATCCTGTTGAAAATTCAATTGCGGCTTGTCCGGGTTATCGATCAAAGCGCCTGACGGACACAGCGATACACAGCTGAGGCACAAGGTGCATGCATCCGTGTTCACCGCGACTGCACCATAAGGCGCGTTTTCTGGCAATGGCAGCGGCGCTTCGGCTTGCGGATGTAACGCCTGCGCAGCCAAACGCGCGATCTGACGACGGTTGCCCAATGGCAAAACAGGATCTGACAAAGGCTGTGGGACTTCTTGCGCATAAAGGGTATCGGACAAGGCATCCGGATCAACCTCGTCCACCAAGCCCAATGCATTCGGCCCTGCAATGGCCTGCGCCAAGGCCAGTTCACGGTCCAACGCATCACGCTCGGTTGTTGGGGCCAGCAAGACGTCCACGCGGGCGAAACCATGCGCCAGTGCAGCCAGCATCTCGGCATGACCAAACCCGGAAATAACGCTCAGTTCCAACGGGATCACATCCGCAGGCAAACCACGTCCAAATCTGGCGGCCAGGCGGATCATCTCGGCCCCGTAGGCATCATGGATTAATAAACGCGGCGCAACTCCTTCGGCTCGCCGATAGGTGCGCGCTAAAATATGCATCCGCGACAGCAACGCAGATATCGGCGGATCCTCGTAGGTGATTGCTGTTGAGGGGCAAACCGCGGCGCATTCCCCACAGCCTGCGCAGATCATCGGGTCGATTTCCACATGCTCACCGGCGGGTTTGATCGCACCGGTCGGGCAGATATCCAGACAGTTCGTGCAAGCGACCTGTTCGGCCCGTGAATGGGCACACAGCGTTTCTTCCATCCGCACATAAAGCGGCTTTTCGAACGTGCCGACCAATTGAACCGCCTCAAACGCCAACCGTTCGACGGATAGTGGATCTTTGGGGTCGGCGCGCAGATAGCCCTCGCGTTTGGTCGGGGCCTGCACCAGGGGGGATTCTCCGGTCAGATCAAGAACGATGTCGCAAGCTGACTGCGCCTTGTCCCGTGCCGCAGTCCATGTGAACGCTCCGCGCCCACCGGGTTCAAGCTGTTGAAACGCGTCCAGCCGCAAGGTGAAGCCGCCCAGCGCCCCGTTTAGCGATTTGATACGCCCACGCACCACGTCGAACGCGCGCGAGATCGGCGTAACCTCATCCGTGACGAGAACCGTAACCGCAAGAGTTCCTGACAGCTTTTCCGCAAGCGCAAAGGTTATATCGCCGGGGCCGATAATCAGGCATGTCCCTTCGCTATATACATCAACGCTGGGTGTCACTGGTTGCGGCAACAGAGCCTCAGCTGCCAACGCAGCCATTTTCGGAGCCGCACCCGCGCCCTCATCGGACCACCCGGCCCTGTCACGAAGATCAACAAATCCCGGAGCGTTCACACCCAGTTCTTCGGCCAGTGCCTGAAACACCTCTTGCTCTTGCCCGCAGGCAATAATGATGTCCCCCTGTTGCATCGCTGCAGAAGCAGCCCCCAACTCTCGTGTGCAAAGTGCTGTGTGAACCTTGGAACACTCCACCTCGCAGGCCGAACCAATGGTGTCGGAATCCAAAGGTTGAGACCCGGCGCAATCGCATAGCAGTAGTTTGGTGCTCATGATCCTCCCCCGGATACATCTCCGCCTCTTGGTATCGTAGGCTGTATTCCCGTTGCTGCAATGTAAACCCTTTGAGACTGAGGGCCGTTTGGATACCAAAACCCCTTAATTTACAACAAACAAAGGCTTCTGTTTGCCGTGATCACTGTTTTGCTACCTGCGATTACGACTAAGGTCGTACAGCGTGGGCTTGGCACCTTAGCGCTTTGTGTACCATAGTGGACCCTAGGGAAGGCATGGGAGAGCCTTCCGGGGAGGAGCCAGTGGCCAAGGCCGCAAGCCAGATTGAAATGCCAATCGGCGTCGTTGTGCGCAAAACACCCGGTGTAACCCGCTGGGCGAAATGGAACTGGCGCGCCATCGCCGTGCTGCCCGGTGCCGGGCCTGCGGACTGGCACGAAATGCGGCGCGAAGGCGAGGCCATCGAGTACCACGCAGCGACCCTGCCTCTGACGCTTTGGGCGGACGAGACCGAAGCCTATATGGTGAACCTGTCGGACGGCCAACCGTCGATCTACCTTGTTCTTCGTGATGCATTGGATGGTGAAAGGCCAATGGATGCAGTTCTGGTTACTGCGTCGCCTTTTGAAGGTCAGGACTACGCGGATACCGGCGAGGAGATTGTTGAGAAAATTCCGATGACCGAAGGGTTAATCGCCTGGGTGCGCGACTTCGCTTTGGAACATCACAGCGATGAGGTCTTTGTGAAACGCCGCAGGGACAAAAAGCGGATCGATCTGGTCGAAGACGGCAAGGGGGATGCACGTATCCGGCAAGAGTCTGATGTCTACCGCGCGCCTCGGAGGATCGTGCAATGACCGAAGCTCGCGATTTCTGGTCCCGCCGCAAAGCGGCGGTGCAAGCGGAAGCCGAGGCCGAAGTTATTTCAGTTGAAGAACAGACCATTGCCGCTCAGCACGCGGAATTGGAAGAAAAATCCGACGCCGAAATACTGGCTGAGCTTAACCTACCCGATCCAGATCAGCTGCAGGCGGGCGATGATGTCACTGGCTTTATGGCGAAGGCGGTGCCCGACCGCCTGCGTCGCCGTGCTTTGCGCCGACTGTGGCGGCTGAACCCGGTTTTGGCGAATGTCGATGGTCTTGTAGACTATGGTGAGGATTATACCGACGCGGCCTGTGTGATTGAAAATATTCAGACAGCCTACCAGGTCGGCAAGGGAATGCTCGCGCATGTCGAGGCTCTGGCGACTGAGGCCGAAGAGAGTGAAACGGACGAGACACCTCAACCGGACGAACTGCAGGATAGCCCGGTGGAAAGTGAAGAGTCCGCGCCAGAAGCTGTTTTGATGGCTGAGACTGATACTCCGGTCGACACGCAAGACGAGGTTGAGATCGTCCCTGCCCCGCGCCGTATGAAATTTGAATTCGAAGGAAAACCTGATGACCGCAAGTGAAGCGCAACAGTTGGACGTCTCAGCCGAGGATCGCATGCGCGCGGATTTCTACAACTTCCTGGGGCTGCTTTTGTCTGCGCCGCCGGATCAGATGTTGCTGGACCAGGTGTCTGGCCTGACAGGCGACGAAACTGATCTGGGACAGGCCATTCAGGCCATGGCCCGCGTCGCCAAGGTTACCAAGACCGCCTCAGCCGAGCGCGAGTTCAATGCGCTGTTCATCGGATTGGGGCGCGGTGAGCTGCTGCCCTATGCCAGTTTCTACCTCACTGGGTTCCTGAACGAGAAACCCTTGGCGCAGCTGCGCAACGACATGGTGATGCGTGGCATTACCCGAGCCCGGAACGTTTTCGAGCCGGAAGATAACATTGCTTCACTTATGGAGATGATGGCCGGAATGATCGTTGGTCGTTTTGGCGCACCGGCGTCGTTGGAAGATCAAAAGGCATTCTGGAGCAAGCATATCGGCCCTTGGGCCACGCATTTCTATTCGGATTTGGAGGGTGCTGAAAACTCGGTTCTCTATGCCTCGGTCGGTACTGCCGGTCGGGTTTTCATGGAGATCGAGCGCGAAGCCTTCCGAATGACGGCGGCGTAAGCCCGCCACTCGCCAGCGCCTGCAAAGGCGCTAGATCGCAAATGGGAGAGGAGAAGCCCATGAGCAAGAAAAAGGAAGAAGGCGCAACGCGCCGCGACTTCCTCAAACTGGCCGGAACCGCAGCCCCTGCTGCAGTCGCCGCCGCCAGCCTGAGCGGAAAGGCCGAGGCAGCTGAGCTTCCGACGGACGAAACCCGCATTCAGGACACTGCGCATACACGCGCCTACCTCGACAGCGCCCGGTTCTGAACCGGACGAGGTCACACCCGACTGACGGTTGCGATTGGCCCTGACGTCGGCAACAGCAGTACCAAGCCAGCCATGGCTTACATGGCGAGCAAGGGAGGAACGAAATGCTTAGGAAAAAGACCAACGGGGTTGCGAGACGCCCCCAGCGGACAAGTATCCTGTCCCAGGTCGGCGAGAAAACCGTCGATCGCCGCGCATTCCTGCGTGGCTCGGGCCTGACGATCGGCGGTCTTGCCGCGATCAGCGCCACGGGTGGAACCGTGACGCCAGCCAGCGCCCAGACAGCGGCAAATCAAGCTGTCGAAAACATAAAATCCATATGCACCCACTGTTCGGTCGGCTGTACGGTCGTCGCCGAAGTGCAGAATGGCGTCTGGATCGGGCAAGAACCCGGTTGGGATAGCCCGTTCAACCTGGGTGCACACTGTGCCAAAGGCGCCGCAGTTCGCGAGCACGCCCATGGTGAACGCCGCTTGAAGTATCCGATGAAAAAGGAAGGCGGCGAATGGAAGCGCATCAGTTGGGAAGAGGCGATCAACGAGATCGGCGACGGCATGATGAGCATCCGCGAAGAATCTGGGCCAGACAGCGTCTATTGGCTGGGTTCTGCGAAGCATAACAACGAACAGGCCTACCTGTTCCGCAAGTTCGCCGCCTATTGGGGCACGAATAACGTGGACCATCAGGCCCGGATCTGCCACTCAACCACGGTTGCGGGTGTTGCGAACACATGGGGCTACGGCGCCATGACCAATTCGTATAACGACATCCACAACTCTCGGGCCATCTTCATCATCGGCGGCAACCCGGCCGAGGCACACCCTGTCTCGCTGCTGCACGTTCTGCGCGCGAAAGAGCAGAACAACGCGCCGCTGATCGTCTGCGACCCGCGCTTTACGCGCACGGCAGCGCATGCGGATGAATATGTCCGCTTCCGCCCCGGTACAGACGTTGCTTTGGTCTGGGGTATTCTGTGGCACATCTTCGACAACGGATGGGAGGACAAAGAGTTCATCCGCACCCGTGTCTGGGGCATGGACCAGATCCGTGAAGAGGTTGCCAAGTGGAACCCGGAAGAGGTTGAGCGTGTCACCGGCACACCAGGCTCACAGCTAAAGCGTGTTGCGCGCACCATGGCCAACAACCGTCCCGGTACGGTGATCTGGTGTATGGGCGGTACGCAGCACACCAACGGCAACAACAACACTCGCGCCTACTGCGTGCTCCAGCTTGCTCTGGGCAACATGGGTACATCGGGTGGTGGCACCAACATCTTCCGCGGTCATGACAACGTGCAAGGTGCGACGGACCTTGGTGTTCTGTCCCACACCCTGCCCGGCTACTATGGCCTGTCAAAAGGTGCATGGGGTCACTGGGCACGTGTCTGGGGTGAAGAACCCGAATGGCTCGCTGGCCAGTTCGCGACGATCAAGGACAAGGAAGGCAAAGATAAACCGCTTCAGAACGAACGCGGCATCCCTGTTTCCCGCTGGATCGACGGGGTACTAGAAGACCCGGCAAACATGGATCAGGACAACAATGTCCGCGCCATGGTGTTGTGGGGCCACGCGCCCAACTCTCAGACCCGAATGACGGAAATGAAAACGGCGATGGAGAAGCTGGACATGCTGGTCGTGATCGACCCGTATCCCACCGTCTCGGCCGTTCTGCATGACCGCACCGATGGCGTCTACCTGTTGCCCGCCTGTACGCAGTTCGAAACCCGTGGCTCGGTCACGGCGTCGAACCGATCGCTGCAGTGGCGCGACAAGGTGGTGGAACCGCTGTTCGAAAGCCTGCCGGACGAGGTCATCATGGCCAAGTTCGCCAACAAGTTCGGATGGGCGGATCGGTTCTTCCGTAACATCGAAATGGACGACCCGGAAACACCGAATGTTGAAAGCATCACGCGTGAATTCAACTCGGGTCTCTGGACCATCGGTTACACCGGTCAGTCACCGGAACGTCTGAAAAGCCACATGGCCAACCAGCATACGTTCGACAGAACCACGCTGCAGGCAATCGGTGGACCAAACGACGGCGAGTACTACGGTCTGCCCTGGCCCTGTTGGGGCACGGCAGAGATGGGTCATACAGGGACACCAAACCTCTATGACATGTCTAAACCGGTGGCCGAAGGTGGCCTGACCTTCCGTGCCCGCTTTGGCGTGGAACGTGATGGCGACAACCTGCTGGCCGAAGGGGTCTACAGCGCTGGGTCGGAAATTCAGGATGGTTATCCCGAATTCACGATGCAGATGCTGATGGATCTTGGTTGGGACGGTGATCTGACCGCTGAAGAGCGGGCAGCAATCGACGCCGTTGCAGGACCGGAGACCAACTGGAAAACCGACCTGTCCGGCGGGATCCAGCGGGTCGCGATCGAGCACGGCTGTGCGCCCTTCGGGAACGCAAAGGCACGCGCGGTCGTCTGGACCTTCCCGGATCCGATCCCACTGCACCGCGAGCCGCTTTATACACCGCGGCGCGATCTGGTGGAGGATTACCCAACCTACGAGGACCGTCAGGCTTATCGCCTACCCACCCTTTATGCCTCGATCCAAAAGAATGACTTTTCAAAGGATTACCCGATAATCCTGACGTCTGGTCGTCTGGTCGAATATGAAGGCGGCGGTGATGAGACACGGTCAAACCCGTGGCTGGCTGAGCTGCAGCAAGACATGTTCGTCGAGATCAATCCCCGCGATGCCAACAACCTTGGTATTCGTGACGGATCACAGGTCTGGGTCGAAGGTCCTGAGGGCGGCAAGGTCAAGGTGATGGCGATGCTGACCAACAGGGTCGGTGCCGGCGTGGCCTTCATGCCATTCCACTTTGGCGGCCATTTCCAGGGCGAAGACCAGCGGCACAAATACCCCGCCGGTGCAGACCCCTATGTGCTGGGTGAAAGTACCAACACCGCCCAGACCTATGGCTATGATTCAGTGACCCAGATGCAGGAGACCAAGTGTACTCTCTGCAAGATCTCGGCAGCGTAAGGAGGACGAAAATGGCTAGAGCAAAGTTTCTCTGCGACGCTGAACGCTGCATCGAGTGCAACGCCTGCGTAACCGCGTGTAAGAACGAGCACGAGGTGCCGTGGGGCATCAACCGCCGCAGGGTGGTGACGATCAATGACGGCAACCCGGGCGAACGCTCGATTTCGGTGGCCTGTATGCATTGTTCGGATGCGCCTTGCATGGCGGTTTGTCCGGTCGACTGCTTCTATCAGAACGAAGAAGGTGTCGTCCTGCACTCCAAAGACCTGTGCATTGGCTGTGGCTATTGCTTCTATGCGTGCCCCTTCGGCGCGCCGCAATATCCACAGGCGGGCAACTTCGGATCGCGCGGCAAGATGGACAAATGTACCTTCTGCGCTGGTGGTCCCGAAGAAAACAACTCGACCGCAGAGTTCGCAAAATATGGTCGCAACCGGATCGCCGAGGGCAAACTGCCCATCTGCGCCGAGATGTGTTCCACCAAGGCCCTGCTCGCCGGTGACGGTGACGTGGTGTCGGCCATCTACCGCGAGCGCGTCGTAGCGCGCGGGTTTGGCTCGGGCGCTTGGGGTTGGGGCACTGCCTACGACCAGAAAGACGGGTAAAACCGTCTTCGTGAACCAAACAGGCGACCCGCGTTCGTGGGTCGTCTGAACAGGGATTTTGACCGAGGTTCAGATGTTCCGCTTACTCTCCGTATTGCTGCTGACATTTTTTGTGGCGCAAACCGCTGTCGCCCAATCAAGTGAAGCCGAAGCCCCTGCCCCTGCTGACAGGGCGCAGACCGGGGGCGCGACGACGCTTGAGGATATCATGGCGCGACAGCGCGGCGAACAGGTTGATGACAGCTACCGCGCGGACAATACCGGCCAAGGCAACGCCGAAGGCTTGCTTGGCCAGTTGGGCACGCGGGGTGTCGCCTCGGACAGCGACGTCTACCGCGCACTGCGCTATGGCTCGGCTGATGTGACAGTGTCGTCCAAAGGACCAGCTGCCGGAGTGCTGATTCAGGACGGCGGCATGTGGTGGTTGAACTTCCGCACCGGTCCGCTGCGCGAATATGGCAGCTACATCATCGGCGGAATGCTTATCATCCTTCTGCTTTTCTTCCTGATCCGTGGAAAGATCAGGATCGACGGCGAAAAGACCGGCCGCACGGTCACCCGCTTTGGAGGCTTTGAAAGGTTTGGCCATTGGCTGTTTGCCGGTTCATTCCTGATCCTCGGCATCACTGGTCTTTTGACCCTATATGGCCGCGACTTCCTGATGCCGATTTTCGGGAAAGAGGGCTTCGCAATGATCGCTCAGGGGTGCAAATGGTTGCACAACAACCTCGCATGGGCTTTCATGCTGGGGCTGATCATCGTCACCGTAAACTGGATCAGTCATAACATTCCGAACCGCGTCGATCTTAAATGGCTCGCCGCTGGTGGTGGACTGTTTACCAAAGGCAGCCATCCCCCAGCCAAGAAATTCAATGCCGGACAAAAGATCATTTTCTGGCTGTGCATACTGCTGGGCGTCTCGATCAGCCTGTCGGGCCTGTCGCTGCTGTTCCCGTTTGAAATGCCGCTGTTTGCCAAAACCTTCTCGATCGCAAACGCGACAGGCATTCCGCAAATGCTGGGCTTGAACCTACCAGTGCAAATGTCCCCGCAGGAGGAAATGCAATACGCTCAGGTCTGGCACGTCATGGTCGCCTACGCCTTCATCGCCATTATTCTAGCTCATATCTACTTGGGTTCGGTCGGCATGGAGGGTGCGTTCGACGCAATGGGAACCGGAGAGGTTGAAGAGCAATGGGCCCGCGAGCACCACTCGCTGTGGCTGGAAGAGGTGCAGGCAAAAGAGGCCAGCGAAGGAGCGGCCTCGCCCGCCGAATAAATGCGCAAGCTGGTTCTGGCACTGGCGCTGCTGCCCCTGCCCGCGATGGCCGAGTTCTTCACTCTTAAAGGCCACGGCGGGCCCATCATGGGGATCGCCACCGCGCCAGACGGTCGGATCGCAACAGCAAGTTTTGACAACTCGGTTGGCATATGGACCGGGCAATCGCCGAAATGGCTGGAAGGCCACGAGGCCGCAGTCAATTCCGTCGTATTCAACGGTACCGCGATCTATTCGGCTGGGGATGATTTTACCCTGCGCAAA
The DNA here is from genome assembly GCF_056537985.1 of Ruegeria sp. BI12. Lineage (NCBI taxonomy): Bacteria > Pseudomonadati > Pseudomonadota > Alphaproteobacteria > Rhodobacterales > Roseobacteraceae > Ruegeria > Ruegeria sp. BI12. The sequence continues at coordinate 1,706,124 of NZ_JBQFSL010000001.1, forward strand.
TGGCCTGGCGGTCAGATTGTTGGTCAGCACAAAGGCAAGATTGTAGGCGTCGCCGCGTCGAAGACCCATGTGGCAACGGCCAGTTGGGATGGGACCATCGGGCTGTGGCCGGTCGATGGCTCGGCGCCGTCGATGCTCGGGCCGACTGGAAGCGGTGTGAATGCCGTCGAATTCTCTGCAGACGGTTCGGAACTGTATTCCGCAGGTATCGATGGTTCACTGCGCATATGGGACGTTGCCAGCGGACAGGAAACGAACCGGTTCGTGGAACACGGATTTGGCATCAATGAGCTGGCACTGAACGAACAGGACAACTGGATTGCGTACGGCGCGGTTGATGGCGTCACCCGCATCCTCGACCTGACAACTGGCGACGAACGTGATTTCACTTTGGAACGCCGACCGATCCTTGCCTTGGCGCTCAGCCCGGATCGCAGCATGTTGGCCGTCGGAGATGGCGAAGGCTATATTATGATGATAGACACGGTCGAATGGCGCATCGCACAGGATTTCAGAGCGACCTTACGTGGCCCGGTCTGGGCATTGGCCTTTTCCACTGACGGGCAAAACTTGCATGCGGGCGGTATTGACGAGGCCATGTATAGCTGGCCAGTCGCTGCGCTGGGAGATCAGGAACAGATGGCTGCGGCTGAACCCAGCTTTTTGAAAGATCCCGAGGAAATGGAAAACGGTGAACGTCAGTTCGCCCGCAAATGTTCGATCTGCCATAGCCTGACCCCGGATGGCCAACGCCGGGCAGGTCCGACGCTCCACGGTGTGTTCGGGCGCAAAGCAGGTACCCTACGGGGATATTTTTACTCGGATACGCTGCAAGACTCTGATATCATTTGGAATGAAGAAACGATAAACGCTCTTTTTGACGAAGGGCCGGACCACTACATTCCGGGGTCGAAGATGCCGATGCAACGGATCACTCAGCCTCAGGATCGGGACGACCTGATCGCCTTTCTGCGCCGCGCCACGATGCCAGAAAATTGAGCCGGAGGAGACTATGAAAGCCTTTCTTGCTGCCGTCGCCGTTATGGCGGTGATCACTGTCGCCGCGCCATATACGCTGCAACAGATCGGTTTCAGTGCTGCGGATGCAGGGGCTGGCTCGGCTGTGCGTCTCGACTGAATGTCCGAATACTTGACCACCAAAGAACTGGCCGATCTCCTGCGCATTGGCGAGCGAAAGGCCTATGACCTGGCTTCATCGGGTGAGGTGCCGTGTGTGCGCGCTATGGGCAAGTTGCTTTTTCCGCGGGCCGAGGTGATTGCATGGCTGAACGCCTCGCGATCTGGCCCGGAAGTGGCCGAACCGCCCCTGCCCCCGATTGTCGCTGGCAGTCACGATCCGCTGCTGGACTGGGCGCTGCGCGAAAGCGGATCAGGCCTGGCGACATATTACGATGGCTCATTCGATGGGCTAACCCGGCTAAAAGATCGAAACGCACAGGCAGCAGCGCTGCACATTCATGAGGATGCCGGTTTTAACACCCGGACGCTTCAGGACACTTTGGGTGAGGCTCCGGTCGTTCTGTTTGAAATTGCTCATCGCCAGCGTGGTTTGCTGCTGGCGCCAGGCACGTCGGATATTCAGGGATTTGAACAGCTAAAAGGTCGACGTGTAATCCTGCGCCAGGACAGCGCCGCCAGCCAAAGACTGTTCGACGCCCAACTGGAAGCCCATGGTTTGACGCGCGAAGATCTGGAAGCCCTGCCCACCTGTGCCCGCACCGAGGAAGAGCTGGCAATCGCCCTGCATGATAGCAAAGCCGAGGTCGGGTTCGGGTTGGGTGCATTGGCCGGACTTTACGATCTGGAATTTGTCCCGACACATTCGGAACGCCTGGACCTCGCGATCTGGCGAAGAGCTTACTTTGATGATCCGATGCTGAAGTTGCTCAGCTTTGTACAATCCGACCGGTTCCTGAACCGCGCCAATGAGTTTGGCGGCTACGACCTGTCCGGTCTGGGAACAATCCACCACAATGGCGCCAGCGGGTAGTTTCCTATTTTGCGTTCGGAAAGAACAACTGATTGCCATTCAACTTAAAGGCCTCAATTGCGGTTTGCCCGTCCGGACCGATCAACCAATCTATGAACCGCTGCCCCGCAGCTGCGCGAACACCCGCATGTTTTTCGGGATTCACCAGAATGACGCCATATTGGTTAAACAAGCGCGGATCACCTTCGACCAAAACCTCAAGGTTCCCCCGGTTTCCAAAGGATTCCCACGTCGCCCGATCCGTCAGGGCATAAGCGTCCATGCCACTGGCCACGTTCAACGTCGCGCCCATGCCCGAACCTGTCTCGCGGTACCAGGTGCCCGATTCCGCTGTGGGGTCTACACCGGCGTCGCCCCAGTGGCGCATTTCAGCCTTATGGGTACCACTGTCATCCCCACGAGACGCAAAAGGAACTGCCGCTTCGGATACTGCGGTCAAGGCGGCCACAATGTCCGACCCGCCTTTCACCTTGGCGGGGTCTGATTTAGGCCCGACAAGGACAAAGTCATTGTACATCACATCGAACCGTTCAACGCCCCACCCGTCTTTGACAAACTGCTCTTCATCAGCCGTTGCATGGACCAGCAGAACATCCCCATCACCGTTGATCGCATTTCGGATCGCCTGCCCGGTGCCGACAGCCACAACGCGCACGTCGATCCCGGTTTCCGCTTCAAACCAAGGAAGGATGTAGTCGAACAGCCCCGAATTTTGGGTCGACGTTGTTGATTGTACGACGATAAAGGGCTCTTCGGCCGAGGCCGAACCTGCAATCAGGCCAAGGGAAACCAATGCTGCCCGAACGAAATTCCGGATCATTGTGAACTCCAGGTTTTTGTTATGTTACCAGCCCGCCTGCCAGATACCGGCGTGAGGCCTCGCTCTGTGGATCGTCCAATACCTGACGCGCGTCGCCATGTTCAACCACATGGCCACCCTGCATCATGACGACATCCGATGCCAGCCGACGCGCCTGACCAATGTCATGGGTCACCATGACAATGCGCACCCCTTCGGCTGACGCGCGCAGGATCATCCGTTCGATTACCTGAGTTGCACCTGGGTCCAGCGCACTGGTCGGTTCGTCCAGAAACAGCGTGTCCGGGTCCAGCGCCAGTGCGCGTAAGATGGCCAGCCTCTGCGCCTCGCCACCCGACAACGATCTGGCCGATTGCCGCGCCTTGCCCTCCAGCCCGCCTTGGATCAGCAACTCTGCGATACGCATCTTGCGGGCAGCGCGTGACAGGCCCTGCCGTTTCAGAACAAACTCCAGATTGGCCGCAACCGACCGGCGCAGTAAGACAGGCCGCTGGAAAACCATCGCCTGTCGCGCTTTATGATTGGAATTCAAGGGAACGCCGTCCTGTTCCACATGCCCCTTATCCGGAGCGATCAGCCCGTGCAAACATCGCAGCAACAGGCTTTTGCCAGACCCGTTCGGTCCAAGGATCAGGGTCGGACCCGGCCCGGCCAAATTCAGATGCGGTACGTCCAGCAACGCAGTGCCATTGCGTGCAATTTGTACTCCATGCACAGTGATGTGCCGCGCCATTTCCGAGACCAGATCACGCATGGCGCAACCCCTCTCGCTCGGCCCGCAGGCTAAGCGTGCTGACCATGGCGTTTACCGCCACAGCGATACCGATCAGGATCGCGCCAAGCGCAAGAGCGAGCGCAAGATTACCTTTGGATGTTTCCAATGCGATGGTGGTCGTCATCACACGGGTCACGTGATTGATATTGCCCCCGACAATAATCACTGCCCCAACTTCGGCAATGGCGCGGCCAAATCCGGCCAGTAATGCGGTGACCAGTGCGAGACGCGCGTCCCACAGCAATACCGGAACGGAAGCCAGACGCGATACACCAAGCGAACGGAGCTGTTCCGAGTATTCCTCGGCCAACATCTCGACCACTTGCCGCGTCAGCGCGGCAACAATGGGTGTCACCAGAACCACCTGCGCGATGATCATCGCGGTCGGTGTATATAGCAGTTCAAGAACTCCCAACGGCCCCGACCGAGACAACATCAGATAGACCAGCAGTCCAACCACGACGGGAGGAAACCCCATCAGAGCGTTCATCAGAACGATCAAGATCCGCCGCCCCGGAAAGCGCGAAACGGCCAGCGCAGCGCCAACAGGCATCCCAATCAGAGCAGAAATCAGGACGGCAAATACAGAAACTTTCAGGGACAAAAGCACAATCGCCCAAAGCTCTGGATCCCCGTTCAGGATCAGAGCGATAGCGGTGTTGAATTCTGATGCAAATCCCTGCATTTTTTCCGGACTATCGACTGTTTCGTACGAAATGCGCTGTTATTCATAGAATTCTACGCCATTTCGGCCTCAAGTACAGACACTTTTCCGACATAAGAAAAAGGAAACGCGGCCCCGTATGGGACCGCGTTTTTTCAGTTAATGCCTAGTTGATCAGTTCAGCGCTGCATCCGTGATCTGATGGGTCCAAGCACCATCCGGCTGTTTGGTGATGACTGGGTCTGATCCACCAGCCAGCAACGTGGCCACAGTGCGTTCAAAATCGGCCGGATCCAACGCACCATTCGAACCAGAGGTCAGTTTCGCGATCTCACCCATCATGCGTTTCTGATGCTCTTCGGTCTGGGCGCCGGTCTCATCGTTTTCCAGAACGATATCGGCGGCCTCTTCCGGGTTTTCTTCAGCGTATTTCCAACCTTTCATCGAGGCCCGGACAAAGCGCTCCATCTTGTCGGCGAATTCCGCATCACTCAGGTTTTCTTCGAGCACGTAAAGACCATCTTCAAGCGTCGCGACGCCCTGATCTTCGTATTTGAAAGTCACCAGTTCATCCGGGCTGACGCCCGCATCAATGACCTGCCAGTATTCGTTGTAAGTCATCGTGCTGATGCAATCAGCCTGGCGTTGCAGAAGTGGATCGACGTTGAATCCCTGCTTCAAAACTTCAACACCGCTTTCGCTTTTGCCACCCGTGTCGATCCCCAGTTGGCTCATCCAGCTCATGAATGGGAACTCGTTGCCAAAGAACCAAACGCCCAGCGTGCGGTTCTTGAGGTCCTCGGGCGCGGCGATCCCGGCATCTTTCCAGCAGGTCAGCATCATGCCCGAGCTTTTGAACGGTTGCGCAATGTTCACCAACGGCAGACCCTTTTCACGCGCGGCCAGTGCTGCGGGCATCCACTCGACTGTTACATCGGCGCCGCCACCAGCAATCACCTGTGTCGGCGCGATGTCTGGTCCGCCTGGCAGAATGGTAACGTCCAGCCCCTCTTCCTCGTAGAACCCCTTGTCTTTGGCGACATAATAGCCTGCGAATTGCGCTTGCGTGACCCACTTTAGCTGCAATGTCACCTCATCCGCTGCCAAGGCCGAACTGGCGGCCAGACTAAAGGCGGCTATCGCCCCGCTGAGTAGCTTATTCATCTTCATATCTCCTAGTTGCTGTTGGCGCCCCTTTTGGGGTCTGTTGAATTCTTTTTTATCCACGCTGAGACGGATGCCAGAATGTCACCGCCTTTTCGATCATGGCCACAAGGCCGTAAAACGCCGTTCCAGCCAAAGCGGCCACCACAATCTCGGCCCAGACCATATCCAGGGACAATTGCCCGACACTGGTTGAAATCCGAAAGCCCATGCCTAGCGTGGGTGAGCCAAAGAACTCTGCCACGATAGCGCCGATTAACGCCAGGGTGGTAGAAATCTTTAAGCCATTGAAGATAAAGGGCATCGCGGCTGGCAAACGCAGCTTCAGAAAGCTTTGCCAATAGGTGGCTGCATAGGTCTCCATCAGATCGCGCTGCATGGCCGTGGCCTCGCGCAATCCGGCAACCGTATTCACTAACATTGGGAAGAATACCATCACCACAACCACCGCTGCTTTGGAGTGCCAGTCGAAGCCGAACCACATCACCAGAATGGGTGCAGTTCCAACAATTGGAAGCGCAGCGACGAAGTTTCCGACGGGCAGTAGCCCGAGGCGCAGGAAATCCCAGCGATCCACTGCGATAGCCATCAGGAATGCTGCGCCACAGCCGATTACGTATCCGCTGAACGCCCCCTTGATGATGGTCTGAACAAAATCTGCCCACAGGATCGGCAGGCTATCGACAAAACGCACCGCAATTACGGATGGTGCCGGCAGTATGACCAGAGAAACATTGAGTCCTCTGACAAGCAGCTCCCAAATTACGATGATAGTTATGCCAAAGATGAATGGTGCCAAGAAACGCACAATACGCGTATCGGCATAAGGTCCGCTAGCCAGACGGCTGTTCAGCCACCAGCCCAGCACCCAGACGGCGATTGCAATCAGCACCAGTATCATTGCGCCATCCCCATTCTTTTCAGCACTGTCCGTTCAACAAGCCCCAGCAAGCCAACCAGACAGGCCGCCAGAATGGCCGCCGCAAACAAGGCCGACCATATTTGCACGGTTTGTCCATAGTAGCTGCCCGCCAGCAAACGTGCACCCAGACCGGCCACCGCTCCTGTTGGCAATTCACCAACAATGGCACCAACCAGCGACGCCGCGATGCCAATTTTCAACGACGTAAACAGATACGGCATCGACGCGGGCAAGCGCAGCTTCCAGAACCCCTGAGACCGGCTGGCATTATAGGTGCGCAGTAGGTCCAGTTGCATTGCGTCAGGGCTGCGCAGGCCTTTAACCATTCCGACAACCACCGGGAAAAAGCTCAGATAGGCCGAGATGATCGCCTTGGGAATGATCCCCTGAATACCAATCGAATAGAGAACCACGATAATCATCGGTGCGAGTGCGATAATCGGGATAGTCTGGCTGACAATGGCCCAGGGCATGACAGACAAGTCCATCACACGGCTGTGCACGATGCCCACGGCCAGCAATATGCCCAGCCCTGTGCCAATCGCAAAACCCAACATCGTCGCGCTGAGCGTCACCCAGCCGTGATAGATAAGTGACCGTTTCGAAGTGATTTTTTTCTTTGCCGTGGTCTCCCACATTTCGATGGCGACCTGATGCGGGGCCGGCAGACGGGGGCGGTCCTGCTCCCACGTGGCTGGAATGGCAAAGCTATTGTTCAACACCAGTCCGAATTCGGACATATCCCGACGGTCTTTAGCTGACGGCGGTTGCACTTCGGCCCCGGCGCGCTCTTGCTCGGTCAATACGCCTTTGATGTTCATTGGAACGCAAGCCGCGTACCAAAACGCAATGATCACCGCGAGAACGGTCAGAACGGCCCAGAAAGCTTTGAATCCGTCATTCATCGTCCGCATGCCCCGCCCTCAGGCCTTCGCGCACGCGATGGGCGACCTCGATGAACTCTGGCGTATCACGGATATCCAAAGGCCGTTCTTTTGGCAGAGGGCTGTCGATCACGTCTGTAATCCGCCCCGGCCGTGGGCTCATCACCACGATCTTGGTGCTCAGATACACCGCCTCTGGGATCGAGTGCGTGACGAAACCAATGGTCTTTTCCGTCCGCGCCCACAGCGCCAGAAGCTGTTCGTTCAGGTGATCCCGAACAATCTCATCCAGCGCACCAAAGGGTTCGTCCATTAGCAGGATGTCCGCGTCAAAGGCCAAGGCGCGCGCGATACTGGCCCGCTGCTGCATTCCTCCGGACAACTGCCATGGAAACTTGCCTCCAAATCCTTCAAGATCAACAAGTTCCAGAACGTTTCTCACACGTTCATCTTGCTCGGCGGCCGAATACCCCATGATCTCAAGCGGTAGCTTGATGTTCTTAGCGATGGTGCGCCAAGGATACAGACCTGCCGCCTGAAACACGTACCCATAAGCCCGGTTCCGCCGCGCTTCGTCCGGGGTCATGCCGTTGACGGTCAGGGTTCCACCCGTTGGGGTTTCCAATGCCGCGATACAGCGCAGGAAGGTGGTTTTGCCGCAGCCCGAGGGGCCAATAAAACTGACGAATTCGCCCTTGCCGACAGTCAGGTTGACGTCTTTCAACGCGTGAATCGGTCCGTCATTGGTTTGGAAGGTCAGATCCAGCTGCCTTGCCTCGATCACGGGCTGGGTAGTGCTTTCAGTATTCATTCCATAGCCTTGAAAAGATTTGATTTTGGGCCGTCACAGAGACGGCCCATACGCATCATACGCCCGTCACCGGGATGCCCGACCGCTCGATCGGTCGAGGCGCGGTCAGCTCTTTCCAGGTGCTCAACGCTTTGTTCACGTGGCCATTAGGTTCGCGTGCGACAAAATCACCGTGACCTTCCTGCGTGCGAATCTCGCCGTCATGCACAGCCACATGGCCCCGCGTCAGAGTAAAGCGCGGCAGGCCTTTGACCTCTTTCCCTTCAAACACGTTGTAATCAATCGAAGATTGCTGAGTACCCGCGCTGATCGTCTTGGATTTCTCAGGGTCCCACACAACGATATCCGCATCTGCCCCAACAAGGATCGCGCCCTTTTTGGGATAGCAGTTCATTATCTTGGCGATGTTTGTTGACGTCACCGCCACGAATTCATTCATCGTCAGACGGCCTGTATTCACCCCATAGGTCCACAGCATAGGCATCCGGTCTTCCAAGCCGCCCGTGCCGTTCGGGATTTTGGTAAAGTCGCCGACACCGTACCGCTTTTGCTCGGTCGTAAAGGCGCAATGGTCTGTCGCTACAACACTCAGCGTGCCCGAGTGTAGACCATTCCACAAACTATCCTGATGTTGCTTGTTCCGGAATGGAGGGCTCATGACCCGACGTGCCGCGTGATCCCAATCGTGATGAAAATACTCGCTTTCATCCAATGTCAGGTGCTGGATCAAAGGTTCGCCCCAAACGCGCTTACCCTGCATCTTGGCCCGGCGGATTGCTTCATGCGCCTCTTCACAAGAGGTATGCACGACATAAAGCGGCACGCCTGCCATGTCGGCAATCATGATGGCGCGATTGGTCGCCTCGCCTTCAACCTGCGGCGGACGGGAATAAGCATGCGCCTCGGGGCCGTTATTGCCCTCGGCCAGTAGTTTGGCACTGAGTTCCGCCACCACATCACCGTTTTCGGCGTGAACCATCGCGATGCCGCCCAACTCTGCCAGGCGCTTGAACGAAGAGAACAACTCATCATCATTCACCATCAATGCGCCCTTGTAGGCCATGAAATGCTTGAACGTGTTGATACCGCGTGTCTCGATCACCGTCTTGATGTCATCAAACACCTGCTCGCCCCACCATGTCACAGCCATGTGGAAGGAGTAGTCACAGTTGGCACGGGTGGATTTGTTGTCCCAGCGTTTCAACGCGTCCAACAGGCTTTCACCCGGGTTCGGCAGCGCGAAATCAACGACCATCGTGGTTCCACCCGCCAGCGCAGCCCGCGTACCGCTTTCGAAATCATCGCTGGAGTAGGTGCCCATAAACGGCATCTCCAGGTGGGTATGCGGATCAATCCCACCCGGCATGACGTAACATCCCGTGGCATCCAATTCCTTGTCACCCTTCAGATCCATCCCGATCTCTGTGATGACGCCATCTTCGACCATGACATCCGCCTTGTAAGACAAATCGGCGGTCACAACGGTTCCGTTCTTGATAACAGTGCTCATTCTAGTCTCCCTGACGCGGTCTGCGCCGCTTGCTTGATCTGGCCAAATATATCCCGTGGGAGTCGCCCATCAGGCGACGGGGGCAGTCCCCCTATTCAACAATCTCCGCCGTCTCGACGACCGCATGAAACAGAACATCCGTCCCGGCCGCAGCCCAGTCCTTGCTGATTTCTTCAGCCTCGTTATGGCTCAGACCATCGACACAAGGGCACATGACCATCGCGGTCGGTGCCACCCGATTGATCCAGCAGGCATCATGCCCTGCACCTGAGATGATGTCGGTGTGCGAATACCCCAACCGCTCAGCCGCGTCCCGAACCGCAGCGACACACCCTTCGTCGAACTTTACCGGGTCAAATCCGCCAACTTTTTCGAACTCGATTTGGAGGCCCATCTCTTCCACGATATCCTCGGCGGCAACGCGCAGACGGTTTTCCATGTCCTTGATCACCGCCAATTCGGGCGAACGGAAATCGACAGTGAACACTGCTTTACCGGGGATCACGTTGCGAGAGTTCGGATAAACGTCAATATGCCCTGCCGCCCCAACCGCATGGGGCGCATGCGACCAGGCGATCTCATCCACCTTCTCAAGGATACGCGCCATCGCCAGCCCTGCGTTTTTGCGCATCGGCATCGGCGTCGAGCCGGTATGCGCGTCCTTTCCTGTCACGGTGACCTGCGTCCAGCTTAGTCCCTGCCCGTGCGTCACAACACCAATGTCCTTGCCTTCGGCCTCAAGGATTGGCCCCTGTTCAATATGCAACTCAAAGAAAGCATGCATTTTGCGGGCACCGACCTCTTCGTCTCCCCGCCAGCCGATGCGCTTTAGCTCATCGCCGAAGGTCTTGCCCTCGGCATCTTCGCGGTCATAGGCCCAGTCCTGCGTGTGCATCCCGGCAAACACGCCCGAAGACAGCATCGCCGGCGCATAGCGCGTACCTTCTTCGTTGGTCCAGTTGGTCGCGACGATCGGATGTTTGGTCTTAATGCCCAAATCATTGAGCGTTCGGATAATCTCCAGCCCACCCAATACGCCCAACACGCCGTCATACTTGCCCCCGGTTGGTTGAGTATCCAGATGTGAGCCAACATAGACCGGCAGCGCGTTGGGGTCTGTGCCCTCGCGATGAGCAAACATGTTGCCCATCTGATCCAAACCCATGGTGCAACCGGCGTCTTCGCACCACTTTTGAAACAAAGCGCGCCCTTCTGCGTCTTCATCCGTCAGGGTTTGGCGGTTGTTACCCCCCGCAACACCGGGGCCGATCTTGGCCATCTCCATCAGGCTGTCCCAAAGTCTGTCGCCATTGATCCTGAGGTTTTGCGCCGGAGCTGCCATCTTGTTCTTCCCTGTTGCTTGCGATTTGGCTCGCTTTTGGTGTCTTGATTTGACCATCTGGTCAAACTCACGCTATCACGGGTTCGACATCAGTCAAGAAATTGCATGGCGCCGCCGGAAAATTCGGCATATTTGGTGCCCGCTTGGCGGAAAAAGAGACAGTCAGGAAACATGCCCAAAGACCGCGCCCCGACCCGAATTCAGAAAAAGAACCGCGCCGCGATTCTCGAAGCCGCACTGAACGTGTTTTCGGCGCATGGTTTTCGTGGGGCGACTGTCGATCAAATCGCGACCGAGGCTGGGCTGAGCAAACCAAACCTGTTGTATTATTTCCCGTCGAAAGAAGCGATCCACACAGCCCTGCTGTCAGGCCTGCTAGAGGTCTGGCTTGCCCCACTGCATGATCTGGACGCGGATGGCGACCCGATGGAAGAAATCCTCGCCTATATCGGCCGCAAGCTGGAAATGAGCCGGGACCTACCGCGCGAAAGCCGCCTATTTGCAAACGAGCTGGTTCAGGGCGCTCCGCGTATCCACGAATCTCTGTCGCACGAACTTAAATCTCTGGTGGATGAGAAAACGGCGATACTCACACAGTGGATGGATCAGGGCAAAATTGCGCGCCTGCATCCCCATCACCTGATCTTTTCAATCTGGGCGCTGACCCAACACTACGCCGACTTCGACGTTCAGGTCCGCGCAATTCTGGGCGACGAAGACCCCTTTGAGGGGGCCGAGCCGTTTATCGACACGCTCTATCGGAAACTTCTGACGCCGTAATCGGCGCGACTTTATCTGACGCGCCTTTGCTCAGGTGATGTCGGCGGAATGCCATACGTTTTTTACGATCATGTAGTTGTCCAGCCCCTCGGTGCCGCCTTCGCGACCATATCCGCTGGATTTCACGCCTCCAAAGGGCGTTTCAGGCATGGATGCCTCAAGCGTGTTGATAGACAGGTTGCCGACCTCGACCTCGTCAATCAATCGATCAATATAGTCCGCGCGATTTGTAAATGCATAACCGGCCAGCCCATAGGGCACCGAGTTTGCTTTGCCAATTGCGTCATCCAGTGAGGATACCGGATTGATCACAGCCACCGGACCAAAAGGTTCCTCCTGCATGATCCGGGCGTTGTCGGGCACGTTCAGCAGGACGGTGGGCTGAAAGAAGTACCCTTTGTCGCCATGTTTGGCGCCACCCGTGGCAACCGTCGCGCCCTTTTCACGGGCGTCTTCCACCAATTCGATCAGTGCAGGCACCCGCCGGTCATTTGCCAAAGGCCCCATTTCCACATTTTGGTCCATGCCGTTTCCGACAACAGTTGCTGCAGCGCGTTCAACGAAAGTTGTGGCGTAATCTTCAAAGATGCTCTCATGCGCAAAGAACCTTGTGGGCGATGTGCAAACCTGCCCGGCATTGCGCATTTTTCGAACTGCGCTTGAGATCCCGGCCGCTTTCACATCTGTGTCTTCGCAGACAATTACTGGCGCGTGGCCACCAAGTTCCATCAGCACCGAAGTCATATGTTCTGAAGCCAAGGTAGTCAGATGCCGCCCCACAGCGGTTGAGCCGGTGAAAGCCACAAGCCTTACAGGATCCTGCGGGATGAGGTGGCCTGAGATTTCTGCCGGCTCTCCGAACACCAGGTTCAGGACGCCTGAAGGAAGACCGGCATCTTCAAAGGCTTTTGCAATATGTATTGCCCCTGCGGGTGTTTCTTCTGCCGCCTTCAGGATGATCGAGCAGCCCGAAGCCAGCGCACCAGCGATTTTGCGTGCAGGTTGGCTCATCGGGAAGTTCCAGGGTGAAAAGGCCGCGACGACACCGATAGGCTGGTGATGAACGGAAAACTTGTGACCCGGAGCCGCAGGGATGACCCGCCCATAGGTCCGCATCGCCTCGCCCGCGTCCCATTCAAAAAACTCTGCCCCTCGGATAACCTCAAGCCTGGCCTGCTTCAGCGGCTTGCCGTGTTCCATGGTGATAGCATGAGCAATCTCTTCCTGACGTTCCCGCATCAGCGCAGCAGCGCGCAGGATTGTATCGGAACGTTCGCGCGGTGAGGTGCGACTCCATACGCGAAACCCTCGGACTGCAGCCTCTAGGGCGTCATCCAGATCCTGCTTTGAGGCGCATGGAAGACGACCGATTTCATCCTCGGTCGCCGGATTCACAACCGGAATGTCGCGGCTGGTTGTGCGCCATTTGCCTGCAATGAACAGCTTGAGCTCAGGATACATGAAACCGTTGCCTCCGAATTTGACCATTTCAAATCACGCAAAGGCTGGCATTACTTCAAGTGAATTGGGGGAATACTGATATCAATTTGGCGAATACCTGACCTCATTTCCGGCGCGCCGCCTCATGCAGCGCCGATTTGAAGGCCCGACCGGCGGGCGAAAGATCGGCATCTGCCCGAAACGAGACGCCAATCGGCCCTTGGCCAAATGGGACGTCCCAATCCAAAGGCGATAAGTAGCCGTGGGCGATGTCCTGCGAAACGACCTCGGCCGGCATTAGCCCGATCAGATCCCGCGACTGTAACAGAGCCCGGTTGGTCAGGTAGGACACGGATTCGATCATCACAGGCGGGACGTACTGCTGCTGACCAACGAAGAAATGATCAAGCTGACGCCGCAGCGTGGTTTCAAGCGGTGGCACAATCCAGCCAAAAGGTTTGGTCTGCGCGAACGAGATGTTTTGACGTTCGGACAAGGGATGCTGATTGCCGACAATCGCCAGAATACGGTCTTCAAACAGCTTTTCCTGCCTGATCTTATCGCGATGCCGATGGGATGGCAGGCGCCCGACGACCATATCGATCTCGCCCGAAAGCAACCGTGGCATCAGGACTTCGTTCGTGCCTTCGTTAATCTTGATGGCCACATTCGGACGGTCAGCGAGCAGGATTTCAATAGCCGTTGGCAGAAGGCTGGTCGAGGCTGCCAGCAGAGTTCCCACCACAACGCGGCCTGCATTTCCTTCGTTCAGGTCGTCCAGTTCCTGCGCGGCGTTCGAGACCTGCGCAAAGATCAGCTTGCCATGACGGATCAGGGTTTCTCCAAACACAGTCGGGATCACGCCCCGGTTGGTTCGGCTGAACAGCTTGACCTCAAAATCCAGTTCAAGATCCTGAATCATCTTAGTTGCTGCGGGTTGAGAAATACCCAGCTCGCGTGCTGCGTTCTGGATGTTTCCATGTGCACCCACAGCAACTAGCAGGCGCAGTTGGCGCAGTTTCAGCCGGGTCAGGGCGCGATCGACTATGCGTGAGTGACGTCCCACCATGATCAGATCACAATTGGGTCCAGAAGCTGTTCGAGCTTGGCCACCACGCTCATGGCTGCCAGGGCAGAACTGCGTGGATTGTCCGGAAGGGAATTCCCGCTGATCTGGAAATGAAACCGCCCGAATTCGCCTTGGGCCTCGATCTCGTGAGTGTTGCCGTTGGCTGAAGGGTCCGCAATCAGTTGAACCTGCGTGTCATCGAACCCTAGCCCAGCCAAAGCGACTGCCGCCGCCACGTTTGCGTTTTTGGGATAGTTCAGCGCGGCCTCGCGAGCAGTGCCACTGAAATGCGTTTCGGCCTTGGTGAGATTTGCGAGGTCTAACTTGTCCTCAGCCATTGAACCTTTCCAGCCCTGCGGTGGCTTGCGACCAACATAGATAACCTTGTCCAACTTGCCGGTCGCAGCCGCACCAAGACAATCCAGCGCACCGATGGCGCCACTGGCCAGGTGCAGCTTGGCCCCTGAGCCGCGAGCGGAGGATTCCAGTGCATCCGCGACCTGCTGGTCTGCCAATGCGCCGACGGACACGGTGATCATATCAATGCCACGGGACAAAACCTGAGGACCGTACTCCGCCAACGCCTGATGGCCCGCACAGTCGATCACCAGATCTGCCCTGGAAGTGAGATCTTTTACAGAGCTCACAAACAAATCCGGGTCCTGCGAAACGCTGCTTGCGCGAACCAGAACCGCATGAACCTGATGTCCTCGGGCCTGAATGGCATCCAAGACATGCTGCGCGATCGCGCCTTTTCCAATCAATCCAATCTTCATGCGGCAAACTTAACCCAGCGCCAAAGATTCCTAAATTGATATTCTATGGATATTCTAATTTCTGATATCCAATTCCCAGCTTTCGCATTGGATCAGACGATATGATCGGGCTTTCTTAGCAGGATAACCAAAAGGTCCGCCTGATATGAATTACTCTAAACACGATGCAAAAGCCTATGCGCGCGAGCACATGACCGGTATCTGGGCGGCGGCCCTGAACCCGTTCAACGATGATTTGTCACTGGATGAGGCAGGCCTGAGGTCAAACATCCGTCACTGGATCGACGATCTGGATATTCAGGGCCTGTTCGTTGCGGGGAAACAGGGCGAGTTTTTTTCGATGAGCCTTGATGAGCGCAAGCGCAACTTTGAAATTGCGGTCGATGAATGCGCAGGCAAGGCCGGTGTGATCGTCTCGGTCTCGGACCAGAACATGGACACGGCGCTTGAACTGGCCCGCCATGCGCAGGATTGCGGAGCTGATTACATAGTTCTGCACGCGCCCGTCCTGAGCTTTGTTCAGGATCGTGGTGAAGTTCTTTACCAGTACTACAAAAGGTTCTGCGATGAACTGGACATCGGGATCGCCATGTGGAGCCACCCTGACAGCGGCTACCTGATGCAGCCCGAAGAATGCGCGCGGATCGCTGAGCTGCCCAATATCGTGGCGATCAAATACTCAGTGCCACGTGAGATGTATGTGAAACTGACCCATATGGTTGGTGACAAAATCCATGTCTCAACCTCGGCCGAACATGAATGGTTGGACAATATTCTGGAGCTTGATTGGAAGTTGTACCTATGCTCGTCCCCGCCCTATCAGATCCAGTCCAAGAACGATCAGCGCATGAATGAATACACGCGGCTGGCTTTTGCGGGAAAAGCAGACGAGGCGCGCAGGGTTTTTGACAGCCTGAACCCGGTACGTGATGCGATGAAGCGAACCAAACCTGCGGACAAACCCACAGCTTTCGGCAAGTACTGGCAAGAGCTGCTGGGGCAGACCGGAGGGCGCGTGCGGCCCCCGATGCTTGAACTGACGGATGCGGAAAAAAAGATCATCCGCAAAGGGTTCGAGGAATGCGGCTTAAAGCCCTAACCGCATCGATATAAGCAAATCTGATATCTAGATGCGGATAATTTCTTTGCGGTTATGAAAAAACCGGCCAAACTTCTGCAAACAGGGAGTGGGACATGTCGAAGTTAAAAGCTTTCAACTTTCAGAAATGGATTGATGAGCACCGTCACCTGCTGAAACCACCTGTCGGCAATCAGCAGGTCTGGGAGGATGCGGATCTTATGGTCACGGTCGTCGGCGGGCCGAACAAGCGCACCGATTATCACGACGACCCGGTTGAAGAGTTCTTCTACCAGCTTGAAGGCGACATGGTGCTGAAGCTGTATGACGGCGAGGAATTCTATGACGTTCCGATCCGGGAAGGTGAGATCTTTCTGCTGCCGCCGCATGTCCGCCATTCGCCACAAAGACCGCAGGAGGGTTCTATCGGATTGGTGATCGAACCGAAACGGCAGGCAGGCGAGCTGGACGCGATCGAATGGTATTGCTTCGAATGCGGTACCCGCGTTCACAGGGCTGAGATGCAATTGCAGTCCATCGTCAAGGATTTGCCACCAGTCTATGAAAAGTTCTATTCATCGGAAGAAGACCGAACATGCCCGAAATGCCAGACCGTGCATCCGGGAAAAGAGCCACCAGAGGGCTGGGTCACACTCTGACAAAAACAAAACAACAGGGAAGAACATGAAACATTTTGCTAAGATCGCCGCATCGGCTACAGCGCTTGCTGTGACAACGCTGGCCGCACACGCAGATGAATTCCGTCTGGGCCTGATCACGCCACCTCCGCATATCTGGACCAAAGCTGCCGAGTCCTTTGGGACCGAGCTGAACGAAGCTAGCGGTGGTGCGCATACCGTGTCCGTTTTCCCCGCTCGTCAGCTGGGAAATGAGGCGGAAATGCTGCAGCAATTGCAGACTGGTGCGCTGGACATGGCATTCATGACCGTGGCCGAAGTATCAAACCGCGCACCCGAACTGGGGGCGTTTTATGCGCCGTATCTCGCGGATGATATCGGCCACGCGGGGCGCATCCTGCGTTCGGACACAGCCAAATCGATGCTGGAACCTCTGCCAGGCCAGGTGGGCGTTGTCGGCGTTGGTTACGGCATGGCCGGACTGCGCCAGATCGTCAGCCGGGGTGATGTATCTTCTGCCGAGGACCTATCCGGTCTGAAATTGCGGATCACTCCGTTCACACCAATTTTGGATTTCTACAACGCGGTCGGAGCTGCTCCGACGCCGATGCCGCTGCCGGCGGTCTATGACGCGCTAGCCAATGGGCAGGTCGACGCCATTGATATGGATGCCGAGCTGATCTGGGTGCTGAAGTACTATGATCACGCCGACACTATTGTTCAGTCCGATCACATGATGTTCCCGATGGTCGGGCTGGTCTCGGCCAAGGTCTGGGCCGGATTGTCCGAGGAAGACCGCGCAATGATCGGTGAATTGATGGCAAAACACGTTGACAGCACCATCGACGCCTATGTTGCCAACGAAGCGAAGTGGCTGGAACAAATCGAAGGCACCGGCAAGGCCTATAAGAAAGTTGATGCCTCATTCTTCGGCGATGCGATTGAGGAGTGGAACGGCATCTGGTCTGAAAAGACCTCGTCCCTTGACGCGCTGCGGGAGACTGCGGCAGAAACCAAATAAAGTTGAACGTTTCAAGGAAAGGGCGCGGGTCGATCCTGCGCCCTTTTGTACAGGGGATCGGCGATGTTGTACCGACTGTCGGCTGCGTGGGCGCGGGTGGAATTGTGGTGTGCCGCAGCGCTTGCAGTTTGCGTCACTTTGTTGATCTTGCTGAACGTTGTGACCCGCACGGCTGGCAACGCACTGTTCTGGGTGGATGAACTGGCAATCTATGCCATGGTGTGGATGACATTCCTTGGTGCCTCTGCCGCATTACATCACCGCAATTCGGTCTCGATCACTATCCTTGTGGATCTGGTTCCGCCTCAGGTCCGGGCAATCATCCAAAAAGTCGTCGATATCGTTGTCTTCATTTTTGCAATCGCGATGCTGTGGGTCTGCTGGCGCTGGTTTCTGCCTTTGGACATCGCACGCACTGGGTTCGACGCAATGGCTTTTCAGGGCAACACCTTCAACTTCATCTATGCTGAGCCGACCTCAACACTCGGGCTGCCAAAATTCCTGTTTTGGTTCGTGATGTGGCTATTTGCCTTGGGGGCCACGCTGCATTCGACAATGCATCTTGTGGCGCGCCCTGAACGAGGGTTGCAAGCATGAGTCCTATTGTCTTTCTGGCGACCCTGCTTTTGTCGGTCCCCGTCGCCATCGTGCTGGCGATCACCGCGATCTGGTACATCTGGGAAAGCGGGAACACGGTTCTTTATGACAGTTTCGCCCAGAAGATGTTTGGCGGGCTGGAAAATTACGGCCTGCTGGCTATCCCGCTCTTCATGCTGACCGGAGAATTGATGAACGAAGGTGGCATGACCCGTCGATTGGTCGCCTTGGCGCGCGTTTTCGTGGGCGGGTTTCGGGGTGGGCTGGCCTATATCAACCTGCTGGCGAACATGTTCATGGCCGCCATCATCGGTTCGGCGACCGCACAGATCGCTGTGATGTCCCGCGCCATGGTCCCCGCGATGGAGGAAGAGGGCTATAGCAAGGGCTTCGCCGCTGCCACAACAGCCGCCGGAGGCCTTTTGGCGCCGGTCATCCCACCGTCGATGATGTTTGTAATCTTCGGCGTTCTGGCGCAGATACCCATCGGTGACATGTTCATCGCCGGGATCATTCCGGGGCTTCTTTTGGCGGGAGCGTTCGCGCTGGTAATCACTTTAATTGGTTGGGCTCAGCATTTCCCCAAGGGTGTCTGGATGTCCCGCAAAGACGCCGTACAAGCCCTGATCGCCGCCCTGCCCGCCATGCTGATCCCGGTTTCGATCATCGGCGGCATTCTGTTCGGTATTGCGACACCAACGGAATCCGCCGCCATCGCCTCGCTGATCGCATTTCTGGTTGGGTGGCTGATTTACGGAGATCTGAAACCGCAGAATCTGGGCGAGATGTTCAAGCGGACCGCCGCAAATGCGTCGATGATCCTGTTCATGATCGCCGCGGCCAGCGTGTTTGGCTGGGTCATCATTTACGAGGAAATACCGCAGCAGCTAGCCGGGTTGATCACGTCCATCACATCCAACCCTTTCATGTTTCTGTTAATCGTCAATGCCGCCCTGCTGTTGGTAGGGATGGTGATCGATGGTATCGCCGCCATAATTCTGATCACACCCATTCTATTGCCGATTGCAACCGGGTCCTACGATATCAGCCCCTATCAATTCGGTGTGGTTGTGTGCTTGAATCTGGTTCTTGGCTTGCTGACTCCGCCCGTCGGGATTGGCCTGTATATCGCCTCATCCATGAGCGGCGCGACCCCCGGAGCAATTCTGAAATCGCTTTGGCCGTTCCTGATTGCAGTGGCTGCTGTTTTAATTCTGCTCAGCTATGCTCCGATCTTGTCGACCTACCTGATCTAGCAAAACGAGATGAAGCTGCGGGTCTTAGAAGACGCTGTCAGATTGGGGCAATAACCGCCATTCACATGGTCAAAAGCACAATTGGTAAGGGGCCCACGCTTTGGGGCCCCTTCTTGTTTTTAGCAACCAAATTACTCGGCAGCTTTGGCCATCGGGTTGTTTGGATGCGTCGTCCAATTCGCATATTCCGGCTGAACTTCCTGCCCTGTACGCGGATCAACCTCGCCCGCGGCCATTGGCACCATTGAGATACATCCATCAACTGGGCACACGTCTACGCACAAGTTACACGCGACGCATTCGTCATCCATGACCTCGAACACCCGGTCATCGGACATCGAGATCGCCTGGTGGCTGGTGTCTTCGCAGGCGGCATAGCAGCGACCACATTTGATACACTGGTCCTGGTCGATCTTAGCTTTTGCCACGTAGTTCAGGTTCAGGTATTGCCAGTCGGTCACGTTTGGAACCGCGCGACCGATAATCTCGGACACGTTTGTGTACCCTTTTTCATCCATCCACTTGGACAGACCTGCAGTCAGTTCGTCGATGATCTTAAAGCCATAGGTCATAGCTGCAGTACACACCTGGACGTTTCCACAGCCCAGAGACATGAACTCTGCCGCATCGCGCCATGTGGTCACGCCGCCAATGCCGGAAATCGGTAGGCCATGAGTGGTTTCAGCGCGCGCGATCTCGGACACCATCGAAAGGGCAATTGGCTTGACCGCCGGGCCACAATACCCGCCGTGGCTGCCCTTGCCATCAATCGACGGTTCCGGGCTGAACGTGTCCAGATCAACGCTGGTGATCGAATTGATCGTATTGATCAGTGACACCGCATCCGCGCCACCGTTTTTCGCCGCCTCGGCAGGCTTGCGGATATCGGTGATGTTTGGTGTCAGCTTCACGATCACAGGCCGGTCATAGTATTTCTTGCACCAGCGGGTGACCATCTCGATATATTCCGGAACTTGCCCCACGGCGGCGCCCATTCCACGTTCGCTCATCCCGTGCGGGCAGCCGAAGTTCAGTTCGATCCCGTCCGCGCCGGTTTCTTCGACACGCGGCAGGATGGCTTTCCAGGCCTCTTCCTCGCAGGGCACCATGATCGACGCGATCAGCGCGCGATCGGGGTAGTCGGCCTTGACCCGCGCCATTTCCTCGAGGTTCACTTCAAGCGGGCGGTCGGTGATCAGTTCGATGTTGTTGAGACCGAGTAGGCGGCGGTCCGCGCCATAGATCGCTCCGTAGCGCGGCCCGTTTACGTTCACAACCGGCGGCCCTTCGGACCCAAGAGTTTTCCAGACGACACCGCCCCACCCGGCCTCGAATGCGCGGCGAACGTTGTATTCCTTGTCTGTCGGCGGTGCCGAGGCCAGCCAGTAAGGATTGGGGCTGGAAATGCCCAGAAAGTTTGTTTTCAGATCGGCCATGGCTTCTCCCTTCCCGGCTCAGCCGGTTTTCTTGAATATCATTTCGGTCGGACGAATGCGCCCGGCCTTGAGGTTTTTGACGTAGTTTTGGAATTTTTCAGGCGCTGTCTCGCCCATCATCAGGTGGATGCCCAAGGGGGCTGGTCCGCTTTCAGCGATACGCGCGAAGACTTCCTCGAAAAACTTCAGTGCGAACTCTGTGCGGTCGGTCTCGGCGGCCAGTTCCAGACCGGCGGCACCCGCAGCGTCCTTGTAGACCTGCGGCGCATGTACAAACGAGGTTTCGGACACCGTTGACCAGGGCAGCGGAAAGGACAGCGGTTCGTCCACATCCCCGCCCATTACATCGAACAGGGCAAATGTCCCGCCCGTGGCCAGCGCGCGCGAAACTTCTGCGAACAGCCCGGCCTTATCTTCAATATTCATGCCCACATGCAACATGACGGCAAGGTCAAATCCGGCATCCGGCACCGGCATGTCCAAAGCACTGCCGACGTGAAAACTGGCCTTGTCGGAATGCCCGACCAGATCGCTGAGGGCGGTAGCTGTTTCAACGAATTCCGGTGTCAGATCGACTCCGGTAACCGTCGAGTCATAGCGATCCACGATGTATCGCGACGTGCCACCTATGCCGCATCCCACGTCCAGAACGTGCGTTGCATGGGTCGGTGACAATTGCGCGAACAGGTTGTCTGTCGCCAGAACGCCGCCTGTGTGGAACTCATCCCCCGCCTTTAGATCGGCCACAGTGGCCGCGTCCGGGTCAATCCCACTGGCCTCAAGCGCCGCGCGCACGCGGTCAGTCAAGGCTCCGGTGGTATAGTGTTGGGCAACGGCTTTTTCGATCTGGGACATGGGAATACCTCAGCAGCGAAAGGAATGGGGTGAATACCCCACCCTATCACGAAACCAGAGTTGCGTGGATGTCCATCGCGGCATCACGGCCCTCGGCCACTGCGGTCACGGTCAGGTCTTCGCCTCCCGCCGCACAGTCGCCCCCGGCCCAGACACCCGCCATCGAAGTCCGTCCAGCCCCGGTTACAGCGATCTTATTGCCGTCCAGTTCCAGACCTTCCGGCGCGCCGTCCAGCTTTTGGCCTATGGCCTTGAGCACCTGATCTGCAGGCAAGCGGATCATTTCCCCGGTGCCGGTCAGTTGCCCATCGTGGCTGGTGGTATATTCCAACTCAATCTCGACCGCGGCCCCGTTTCCATGGATGGCCACAGGTTGCACATTGGTCATGATCTTGACGCCGTGTGAGGCTGCGAGGTCCTGTTCGTACCGGCTGGCCCCCATCGCGTCGCGTCCACGGCGATAGGCAATGGTGACATGTTCGGCACCCAACAGTTTCGACTTCACCGCAGCGTCCACCGCTGTCATGCCACCGCCGATGACGACCACGTTGCGACCTACGGGCAAATCAACCAGATCAGAGGCCTGACGCACGTCCGAAATGAAATCCACAGCGAAGCGAACACCATCTTTTTCCGCCCCGTCGGCACGCAAGGCATTCACCCCGGCAAGACCGATAGACAGAAACACTGCATCATAGTTCTCGGCCAGCCCTTTCAGCGAGATCCCCTCGCCCAGAACTGAACCGGTCTCAATCGAGATTCCGCCAATTTCCAGCAGCCAATCCACCTCGGCCTGAGCAAAATCATTAGTCGATTTATACGCCGCGATCCCGTATTCGTTCAGGCCGCCCGGCTTTGGGCGGCTTTCGTGGATCACCACGTCATTACCCAGCATCGCCAGCCGGTGCGCGCAGGCCAGACCCGCTGGCCCTGCCCCGATCACAGCCACCGTTTTGCCCGTCGGCGCAGCCCTTTCAAACGGATGGCGTCCGGCGACCATGACGCTGTCCGTTGCGTAACGTTGCAAACGACCGATCTCTACCGGCTGCCCTTCGGCAGTTTCGCGCACACAGGCCTCTTCGCACAGTGTCTCCGTGGGACAGACGCGGGCGCACATACCACCGAGGATATTTTGTGCCATGATGGTTTCGCCGGCAGCTTCGGGCTGGCCGGCCTGAATCTGGCGCATGAACAGCGGAATGTCGATGTCCGTCGGACAGGCTGTGACGCATGGCGCATCGTAACAAAAATAACACCGATCTGCTGCCACGGCGGCCTCATGCGGGGCCAATGGCGGATGCAAATCCGTAAAATTCGATGTCAGCTCTTCGCTGGATAGCCGACCGGAGACAATGCCGGAGGCAATCTGGCCCTGTGCCATCGCTCTACTCCCTGTAGATATGTTCGTTATGGCTTCAGCTTGCCACAAAGTGATTTTTTATCAAATGGTAAAATTTGCCAATTGGTCAAAAAATGAAAAAACCGGACCATTCAATCCGGTTTTCCTTTGTTTATGCCCATTTTTCGTGCGGTAGACGTATCAGACCATCTGAGACAAATGGCCAGATTTGGTCCAAACACGCGCCCCGGAAGCCCCGGCTACGGCGGTCGACCGCGTGCCCGGCGCCAACCTCAACCAGTCCCAGACGTTGAAATCTTCTTCAGATTCCTTCACCGAACCTTCGATCACAAACAGCTCTAACCCCTGCGACGCGTCCAGATTCAACACCTCACCCGCCCCAAGATTGAACACCCGGACATCTTCATGCGCGTCTTTGAACAGTTGAGTGTTCCCCTGACCATTGATCGAACGGCGCACCTCGGTCCGGTCGTCGGGGTCAAATTGATGCAGCTTCACTAAGATTGTGGCGCCTTCTTTGGCCGAAGGTGTGTGCGACGAGGTCGGAGGATTTCTCACATAACTGCCGACCGGGAAATCTCCGGTTTCGTCCTGAAAAACGCCATCCAAAACCAGATATTCTTCTCCCCCGTCGTGAGTATGGGCCGAAAACGCGCTGCCCGGTGCAAAACGGACAATTGTCGTTGCACGGGCAACCTCCTCGCCGATGCGATCCAGCATCTTGCGTTCGACACCGGCAGCGGGGGACTCGACCCATTCAGTCTGGTCGAAATGAACTGCAACACGTTTGGTGAAATCTGCGTTGATCCTCATGGGGGCACTCCTGAACGGGGACGTGTCAATTACATGGTGTTGCGCCGACAGTTTTCAAATTGCGCGCATCACATCTGGTTTTGACGGGCGCACCTGCGTACTGTACGTCCGAAAAGAAACCCGAGCAGCGCCGGCCAACGGCAAACACAATAACTGAAAGTCAACGGATGCAGGCCAACGCCCCGAAATTCAACATCCTAATCATCGGGCAAAACAACCGGCTGCAATACGAAGCGCTTTTGTTCGCCGCATCACTACGGCTCTGCAGCCCTGATTTTTCCGGCCGCCTGTGTGTTGCGGTCCCCAAACCCGGACCGAACTGGCCGCAGGACCCTGGTATTCAGGACGAGGATCTGCTGAAAGCGTTGCGCCAGTCGGATGCCGAGATCCTGCGCTTCGAAAACAGGGTATTCGGTGCCAGCTATCCCTATGGCAACAAGATCGAAGCATTGCTGGCCATGCCCGAAGGCGAGCCTTTCGTGTTTTTCGACAGTGACACATTGATCACTGGAGATCTGAACAGCGTGCCTTTCGATTTCGATAAACCGAGCGCATCGCTTAGGGTCGAAGGAACGTGGCCCAAGCCAACCCTCTACGGCCCCGGCCTGGATGGGATCTGGAAGGCGCTGTACGACAAGTTCGGATTGGATTTCGCCAGCTCACTGGATACCAGCCAACCGGTGGATTACTGGCGGCGCTATTTGTATTTCAATGCCGGTTACTTCTTCTACTCCTGCCCGCGCAGGTTTGGAGAACGATTTCTGGACTATGCCCGCACGATCCGCGACGGCGAGATTCCCGAAATGGCCGGTCAAAACCTTGACCCCTGGCTGGATCAGGCAGCTTTACCGCTGGTGATCCATTCGTTTGGAGGCAACCGAAACTCCCTGCCTGCAGGATTTCTGGACGGGTCGGTCAGCTGTCACTATCGCCTGTTCCCCCTGCTCTACGCCCGTGAAAGCGATCATACTGTCGAGGTGCTGGAAACCGTGGTTGCGCCCAACCGGGTCAAAAAGGTGCTGAAGGGATATGATCCGATCAAGAAGCTGGTGTTGCAGCGCAAGGGTCATAAAATCCGAGACATGTTCGACCGCGACAACCTTCCAAAACGCGAGCAGGTTATTCGCAACACGATACGCAAGAATGGTCTTTGGATGCGCTGACAGGAATGTTGTCTGCGCGCGCTCAATCGCCTAGAGATTCAGCAACATGCATTCCAACAGGAGATTTCCAAGATGTCTGACGGCCCCACCTACGGTTTTGACACGCTTCAAATTCACGCGGGCGCGCGACCCGATCCTGCGACTGGCGCCCGTCAGACACCGATCTATCAGACGACAGCCTATGTGTTCCGCGATGCCGACCACGCGGCGGCTCTGTTCAACCTGCAAGAGGTCGGCTTCATCTATTCGCGCCTGACCAACCCGACCGTGGCCGTTCTGCAAGAACGCGTTGCCACGCTGGAAGGTGGTGTCGGCGCGGTATGCTGCTCGTCCGGTCACGCTGCGCAGATCATGGCGTTGTTTCCGCTGATGGGTCCGGGCTGCAATGTCGTCGCATCTACCCGCCTGTACGGCGGCACGGTCACACAGTTCAGCCAGACCATCAAGCGGTTCGGCTGGTCGGCCAAGTTCGTCGACACCGACGATCTGGACGCCGTGAAAGACGCCATCGACGAAAACACCCGCGCTGTGTTCTGTGAATCGATTGCCAACCCCGGTGGCTATGTCACAGATATCCGCGCGCTGGCGGATGTTGCGGACGCCGCAGGCATCCCGCTGATCGTCGACAACACCTCGGCCACGCCCTACCTGTGCCGCCCGATCGAGCACGGTGCGACGCTGGTTGTACATTCGACCACCAAATACCTGACCGGCAACGGCACCGTTACTGGCGGCTGCATCGTGGATTCAGGCAATTTCGACTGGTCGGCGAATGACAAGTTCCCCTCGCTCAGCGAACCGGAGCAGGCGTATCACGGGCTTAAATTCCATGAGACCTTCGGCCCGCTGGCCTTTACTTTCCACGGGATTGCCATTGGCCTGCGCGATCTGGGCATGACCATGAACCCGCAGGCGGCACACTATACGCTGATGGGGATTGAGACGCTTTCGCTGCGAATGGAGCGCCACGTCGAAAACGCGCAAAAGATCGCCGCGTGGCTCGAGACAGATGACCGGGTGGACTACGTGACGTACGCGGGACTGCCCTCTTCCCCCTACCACGACCGGGTAAAGGCACAATATAAGAAGGGCGCTGGCGCGCTGTTCACCTTTGCGGTCAAGGGTGGCTATGATGCCTGTATCAAGCTGGTCAACGCGCTAGAGATCTTCAGCCACGTAGCCAACCTGGGCGACGCACGCTCGCTGATCATTCACTCGGCTTCGACCACGCACCGTCAGCTGACCCCGGAACAGCAAGAAGCCGCGGGCGCTGGCCCGGGTGTTGTGCGCGTGTCCATTGGCATCGAAGACGCTGATGACCTGATCGCCGATCTTGATCAGGCACTGTCCAAAGCGTCCGCTTAAATAATGAGCGGGCACGACACAAACGATCTGGGTCAACCCATCGGATTGCCGGTTTCGGGTGAGTTCCCTCGCCCAACACCGCCCTACACGCCGATGGAAGGCCGGTATTGCTCCGTCGTGCCGCTGGACGTGAACAGACATGCGCCCGGATTGTTCCGGGCGTTTGCCAACGACACGGATGGTCACAACTGGACCTACCTGCCCTATGGGCCATTCGAAAGCGAGCGCGCGTTTGAGGATTGGGCGCGGGCGACCTGCATGGACGCTGACCCGATGTTTCACACGGTTCTGGATACGAACGAAGTTCCAGTGGGCATGGCTTCGTTTTTGAGAATCACCCCTGCCTCGGGTGTTGTCGAGGTCGGGCACATCCACTTCTCGCCCTTATTGCAACGCAGCCCACAATCGACGGAAACCATGTATCTGATGATGCGCCGCGTTTTCGATGAGTTGGGCTATCGCCGCTACGAATGGAAATGCGACGCCTTAAACGCACCATCCTGTCGCGCGGCCGAGCGGTTAGGCTTCAGCTACGAAGGTACATTCCGACAGGCCACCCACTACAAAGGCCGTAACAGAGACACGGCGTGGTATTCCATCATCGACAGCGAGTGGCCGCGCATCCGCAACGCCTTTGAAGCGTGGCTATCGCCGGACAACTTCGACCAAGCGGGCCAACAAAGACAACATTTGAAGGCCCGCGCAAACGTCTGAGGTTACTCAGAGATTTCAAATTCCATGGTGACTGTGACCGAAACGGACACCTCACCTCCCGCCACAGGTACACCCCCAGAATCCGCGGCACTGAATTCTCGCATCATGGCAACGGGACGCGCACCACCGACTTGTTCACTGATCTCCTGAACCGGCCCAAGCGTCACGTTTGCAGCCTGTGCCAACTGTTCGGCCTTGGCGGTCGCTTCGGCTACGGCGTTTGCGCGCGCCTGCGCTTGCAGCGGTTTCGGATCCTGTACGCCAAAGCTTAGCCCGCCAAAGTCATTGGCCCCGTCCTGGATGACTGCATCCATGATTGTACCAAGCTGTGTCAGGTCACGCACACGCACCACCACTCGGTTCGAGGCGACAAATCCCGATATTTCGGGCCGGTCGCCGCTTGCGCTGTTACGATTGTTCCAGACCGGCGACAAAGACACGTCGCGGGTCTGCACATCACGCGTTTCGATGCCCAGCTCCTGCAACCGGCTTAGGACTTGAGTCACCGATTCCGAAGTGGCCTTCATAGCGTTCGAGGCCTGCGCGTCCTCGTTGGTTACACCCAGAGTTATGGTCGCCATATCGGGCGTAGCCTGCACGGTTCCCGCTGCGTCAACGGTGATGCGACGTTCTTCCGCATGTGCCAGGCCTGCGACTGACATCGACAAAACTGCAGCTAGAAAAGCGATTTTATTCAAGGTCTTCCCTCCAATTTTCTTTTCTCCAACATGGGGTGGCGAGGGTCTGCCGAACAAGGGGAAAGACCGGCTTTTTCTTTCCCTCGGCGGGATCCTGCTTTAATGTCACTCTGCGGACGACAGATCGTTTGCACAGATGCTGACAACTATGGTTTTTCCGGATTATGAAACCCGCCTTTGCGCTGTCTTTTTCTTCGACCGGAATATCCTTGCACCACCATTCGGATGGTGATTGGTACTGCATTGGCGAGGTTTCTCTGGATGCGCCTGACCTGAATGCACAGATCATCGCATTGCGAGATCAGGGCTTTAATCTGGAAAACGACCTGAACTGCAAGCTGTTGATACCGGCAGATCAGGTGCGTTTTTTATCTGTGTCGACAGAGGGTTTAAGCCCGGAAGAAAGCGCTGAGAAAGCTCAGTCGGAGCTGACCGATGCCACCCCCTACGCGCTGGGTGAGCTCGCTTTTGACACCGTAACCGTGGGTTCCACAACCCATGTTGCTGCCGTCGCAAGACAAACTCTGGCGGAGGCGCAAGCATTTGCCGCCGATCACGGATTTGTTCCCGTCCAGTACTCAACCCCGATCGAAGATCAGGAATTTCCGTCCGAACCACTATTTGAAATCAACGCCCCCGAAACGGCCGCTGCGGCTGAACCGGCTGAGGTGGAAGAACCCGACAGGAACGCTGCGACCAAACCGGCTGAGGCAGATGAACCCGACAAGGCCGAGGCGGCCGAACCGGCCGAGGTAGATGAACCCGGCAAGACCGCTTCGACCGAACCGTCTGAGGTAGATGAACCCGACAAGACCGAGGCGGCCGAACCGGCTGGGGTAGATGCACCCGACAAGACCGAGGCGACCGAACCGGCTGGGGTAGATGCACCCGACAAGACCGAGGCGACCGAACCGGCTGGGGTAGATGAACCCGAAAAGGCCGAGCCGGCTCCCGCGGTTCACGCGATTGCGGCTTCCGATGCCCCTACAGAGTTTCGTTCAACGCCCACCCCGAACACCGCAGCGGATACAAATCCCGCCCCCCAATTCAGCCGTTATGCTATCCCCGCGGCAGCGGCGGCCGTGGTTGCAGGCATCGCGGTAACAGTTTGGTCCCTGACAGGAACAGACGAAGTCGAACCCGCAGTGGCAGAGGTCGCTTCAGTCGAAGAGGTGCTGCCAAGCTCGTCCGTCGACGATCAAATCACTTCGCCAGCAGAGCTTGAGGGCGCACCACAGCTTACTAAGGTTCCGCAGACTGAAACTGATCAAGAACGAGATGCGGATCTGTCGGCAACGGATGCTGCAATTCTTGAGGCTTTGAATACCGCGCCGACATCAATCGAACTGACCGATCAGGAACCGGAGCTTGCCGCCGTTGCACCCGATGAGGCACAGCAAGATCAAGCCGATGCAGACTCAAGTCCTGATCTCATCACAACCGATCCCGCGGTTCTTGAAGCGTTGAATGTGGCCCCGACCACCGTCGAACCGGTCGAGCGGGAGCCTGAACCAGCAGAAGACCTCGCACAAGCCGACATCAAAATCGTTGCGCCCGCACCTTTACCCGACCCAGACCTGCAGCCGACTGAGGACTTGTATCTGGCGTCCCTGGACAGCACTGATTTGTCGCAGGACGCGGTGGCTCTGCCCCCCGTCAGCAGCTTTGAAACGGATCTTCCGTTTGAACAGAACGCCCTGCCCGCACAGGCAGGCGTCCAGTTTGATCTGGACGAACGCGGCCTGGTCACGCCCTCAGCCGAAGGAACCCTGAACCCGGACGGGGTGGTCGTTTTTCTTGGCCGGCCCGCCAAGGTTCCCCCTGCAATACCGGTTCGGTTCGAGCAAGAGCCGATTGAAGAAGATCCAACAGCCCGCTTAGCGCAGAAACGGCCAAATCCACGTCCCGCCAATTTGCGGGAAAGCTTCGAGCGCCAGCAACTTGGCGGACGCACGCGCGAGGAATTGGCGGTTCTGCGTCCGAAACTGCGGCCGGATTCGTTGCAAAGCAGCCCCCAGATTGACGAAACGCCAACTGCTTTGGCAGTTGTGCGTGTGCCACGCCCCAAACCACGACCAGCCGGACTGACCCGCCCTGCCAGCACAAACACCGCCAATCTTGGGTCAACGGCGGCGGTCAACCAAAACTCGGACGAGGCTGGTTCCTTCCAACCAAAGACTGTGGCGCCAAAAATCCCCTCGACCGCTTCGGTGGCGCGGCAAGCGACCATCGACAACGCGATCAATCTGCGCAAGCTGAACCTGATCGGGGTTTACGGAACCCCGGCCAACCGACGCGCCCTGGTTCGGTTACCCAGTGGTCGATACAAAAAGCTGAAAGTCGGAGACAGGCTGGACGGCGGCAGTGTCATCGCCATTGGCGATAGCGAGTTGCGGTACCAAAAGCGCGGCAGAAACGTGACACTGAAAATGCCGCGGAGCTAGGTGTGAAAAAAGGCGGCCAAGGGATAACCCTGACCGCCTTTTTCGGCTTAACTTACTTCAATAAGCAGCTGAAATTTCGCCACTTTCGATTTGCTCACGTTCGATGGACTCGAACAGGGCCTGAAAGTTCCCTTCGCCAAATCCATCATCACCTTTGCGCTGAATGAACTCGAAAAAGATCGGACCGATCACGGTTTTTGAGAAGATCTGCAACAAGATACGTGTCTCGCCGCCGTCAAGAACGCCTTCGCCATCAATCAGGATGCCGTGCTTGATCATCCGGTCCAGCGGTTCATCATGATCCACAACCCGATCCTTGGACATGTCGTAGTACGCCTGGTTCGGCCCCGGCATAAACTTCAGACCTTTTTCCGCAATCGCATCGGTCGAGGCGTAGATGTCTTCGCTACCCACCGCGATGTGCTGAATGCCCTCACCTTTGTATTTCTTGAGGTATGACACGATCTGCCCGGTTTCGCCCCGGTCTTCGTTGATCGGAATACGGATACGACCGCATGGCGACGTCAGTGCGCGGCTATAGAGGCCAGTGAACTTGCCCTGAATGTCAAAGAACCGGATTTCGCGGAAATTGAACAGGTCCTCGTAGAACTTGAACCACTTGTCCATATTGCCCTTGTAGACATTGTGGGTCAGGTGATCGAGGTAGTAGAACCCGTCGCCGCGCGGTTTGGACTGGGTGGTCCAGTTGAACTCGTGATTGTAAGGCGATGTTTCGTAATACTGATCGATGAAATAGATCAGCGATCCGCCGATGCCTTTGATTGCCGGGACGTCCATGGTTTTGTCGGCCGCATCGTAAGGCTCGGCACCTTTGGAAACAGCGTGCTCATAAGCTTTCTGCGCGTCCACAACGCGCCAGCCCATCGCAGGTGCGCATGGGCCGTGCTGTTCCACAAACTTGGCAGCAAAACTTTCGGGGTCGGCATTCAGGATATAGGTCACGTCGCCCTGTTGCCACAGTTCAACGAGAGTATTGTCCTTATGGTGTCCGACCAGCTCGAAACCCATCTTGGTGAAAAGATCGCGCAACTCCTGCGGTTCAGGATGGGCGAATTCCACAAATTCGAACCCATCGGTTCCGGCGGGGTTTTCAGGGCTGATGACAGATTTCGAGGCGTTATGCGGGAAAGGTCCCATGGCGCGTCTCCGTAAAAACAGGAATTTCTTTGCTGATTCCAAAATACGCCTTACCAAGCGCTGTTTCTGCGCATAGTTTTCGTGTAAACTATGATCACATGCGCAATTCGCGCATATTCGTTAAAGAATATGGAGAAAATCCGCATATGCTGGATTCCACCGATACGCGTCTGCTGTCTGCCTTGCAAAAGGACGCACATCTGACCGCGCATCAATTGGGTGAAATGCTGAACTTGTCACCAAGCCAGGCCGGGCGTCGCCGTCAGCGGCTTGAGGCCGAAGGCTATATCACCGGCTATGCCGCGCGGCTGGATCCGCTCAGGCTGGGTTTGCAGGTTCAAGGCTTCATACAGGTTCATTTGGGCACTCATGGCCCGGAACAATCCGAAAGCTTTGCCCGCATGGTCAACACCCGCCCCGAAATCACCAGCGCCTGGACGATGACCGGAGAGGCAGATTATCTGCTGCACGTCTATTGCGACGATCTTTCCGCGCTCAACCGCTTGCTTCACCAGGTGATACTACCGCATCCTGCAGTGGCACGGGTTCAAAGCCAGATCGTGATGGACCAACTTAAACGCGACGCGCCGTTGCCCACCTGACCGGACCGAGAGGACAAAAATGGACGATTTCCTTTACCAGGCTTCGATCTATCTGGCTGCCGCCGTGATCGCTGTGCCCCTATCGGCACGTCTGGGGTTAGGTTCTGTTCTGGGTTATCTGGCCGCTGGCATCGTTATCGGCCCTGTCTTCGGTCTTGTGGGGGCCGAGACCGAAAGTCTGCAGCACGTGGCCGAATTCGGCGTGGTCATGATGCTGTTCCTGATCGGACTAGAGCTTGAGCCGCGCGCCCTTTGGGACATGCGAGACCGACTTCTTGGGCTGGGCGGTCTGCAGGTGTTGCTGTCCACCGCCGTCATCGCCGCCGTGGCCATTTATGCAAACCACCCATGGTCGGTCGCCCTGGCCGTAGGGTTAACCTTATCTCTGTCATCGACAGCGATTGTGTTGCAGACGTTGTCGGAAAAAGGGTTGATGCAGACAAATGGAGGGCGGGCGACGTTTTCGGTCCTGTTGACACAGGACATCGCAGTCATCCCTATTCTGGCGATGCTGCCGCTATTGGCGCTGCCTGCCATGCCTCATATCGAAAGCGACGGATCAATCGATCGCGGCGCGGACGCACTCCATGACGCGGGCCATCACAGCTTGTCACTGGTCGAAGGTTTGCCAGGCTGGGCTGTTACGCTGGTCACCATCGGCGCTGTTGCCTTTGTCATTCTGGCCGGTATCTACCTGACGCGCCCACTGTTCCGCTTCATCCACGCAACCCGGCTGCGCGAAATGTACACAGCGCTGGCATTGATGATCGTCGTGGGAATTTCCTTCCTGATGACCCTTGTTGGGCTGTCTCCTGCTTTGGGCGCGTTTCTTGCGGGTGTTGTTCTGGCCAGTTCGGAATTCCGCCACGAAATGGAAAGCGACCTTGAGCCATTCAAAGGCCTGTTCTTAGGCCTGTTCTTCATCACGGTCGGCGCCGGGATTGATGTCGGCTACTTTTTCAACGACCCCCTTGATCTGATCGGTCTTGCGTTGCTGGTCATACTGGCAAAGGGCATTATCCTGTTTTTGGTCGGCCGCGCGTTCCGGCTGCGTGGTCGGGATCACTGGCTGTTCACACTGGGTCTGGCGCAGGCAGGCGAATTCGGCTTTGTGCTGTTGGCTTTCTCAACGCAGCAAAACGTCATCCCACCGGATTTGTCGCAAAAACTGCTGATGATCATCGCCCTGACAATGCTGATCACCCCGCTGTTGTTCATCATCTATGATCTGATGTCGCGCCGAATGGGCGAAGGCGCCGCGGAAGTCGAACCTGATGAAATCGACGAGAAAGGCCCTGTGATAATCGCCGGGATTGGTCGTTTTGGTCAGATCGTTAATCGGCTTGTTCGAGCCAGCGGCTTCAAAACTGTCGTTCTGGACCACGATATCGAGACAATCCAGTTGATGCGGCGGTTCGGCGTCAAAGGGTTTTTGGGTGATCCCACGCGGCCAGAACTGTTGCGTGCCGCCGGGCTTGAAAAAGCTTCTGTCCTGGTCGCTGCGATGGATGACCCCAAGCAGGTCACGCGGTTGGTTGGCTTTGCCCGGCGTCAGCGACCGGATTTGCATATCGTGGCCCGCGCACGTGATCGCACCCATGTCTACCAATTGTACCAGGCCGGGGCGGATGACATTGTCCGCGAGATGTTCGACGGATCGCTGCGAGCGGGCCGCTATGTTTTAGAAAATGTAGGTCTGAGCGAATACGAAGCGGCGCAGGCCGAGCAGACATTCTATCACCACGACCGCGCCTCTGTGCGTGATCTGGCAGAGCTGTGGATTCCCGGAATGCCAACCGCTGACAACAAAAAGTACATCGAGCGGGCACGGCAGTTAGAGAAAGACCTGGAAACCGAGCTGTTGGAACTGGCCGAGAAACACGCAAAGAAATCAGCCTGACCCGGTCTTGCCGGATCAGGCGGTTCGATCAACCGTCCGAAACACCTGCTTCGGCAAATGTCGCCATTCCGGAATGGCACGCGACGGCACTTTTGAGGATATTGATGGCCAGTGCCCCACCAGAGGCTTCGCCCAGGCGCAATCCGAGGCTCAACAGCGGCTCTTTACCCAATTTGGCCAATACGGCCGCGTGGGCACCTTCGGCGCTTTGGTGGCCTGCGACCGTGTGATCTAAGGCACCTTCGGCCACGCCTGCCAGACAGGCTGCAGCCGCCGAACAAATAAAGCCGTCAAGAATGACCGGAATGCGCAACGCCCGCGCAGCTGCGATGGCTCCGGCCATAGCCGCGATTTCGCGCCCGCCCAGACAGCGCAGGATTTCCAGCCCGTCGCGTGAACCGGCATGCAAGGCGACGCCTTCAGCTACAACACGGGTTTTGTTGGCCAGACCGGCGTCATCAACACCTGTGCCGCGTCCGGTCCAATCGGTCGCCTCCCCCCCGAACAGGGCGCAGGCGATGGCAGCCGCCGGGGTGGTGTTGCCGATCCCCATCTCTCCGACAACCAGCAAGTCGGCGCTTGGATCAACGGCAGTCCAACCCACGCGCAACGCCGCGAGCAGTTCGTCCTCGGACATAGCTGGGCCTGAGGTGAAATCAGCCGTGGGTCGGTTCAAATCCAGCGCGTGCACATTCATGGTCGCACCAGCGGCTTTGGCCAATTGATTAATCGCCGCGCCTCCATGTTCAAAATTCATGACCATTTGAACAGTTACTTCTGGCGGAAAGGCGGAAACGCCTTGCGCCGTAACGCCATGATTGCCCGCAAACACGATGACTTGGGGAGCAGAGATCTGCGGTCGGGCGTCCCCGCGCCAGCCCGCATACCAAATCGCCAAATCCTCGAGTCGGCCCAAAGCACCGGGGGGTTTGGTCAGTTGTCCATTGCGCTCGGCAGCACCTTGCAGCGCGGTTCCATCCGGCCCTGGAGCGTTGCTCAGAGCCTCGCGAAGAGAATTCAGGTCTTTTAGTTCGGGCAGCATCGAAAGCCTCGTTGCATCAGAGTGGTCCTGTGTGTTTAACCGAAGCGTCCGATCCAACAAGACCCTGAAAGGCGCGGGAGTGAACAAAAACGACACTAAACTCTTTTCCGCTTGGGATTTTCCACTGTCGCTGGTGTTGTTGACGCGCCTGCCGATGCCACGTTTGCCAGAACGCCTGTTTGCGCGACAAGCCAATGCGGTCTGGGCGTTTCCACTGGTGGGGCTGTCAGTTGGGTTGTTGGCCTGTGTCTTTGGTTGGATAGCAAGCGCAACCGGCCTGCCTGCACACGCCTGCGCCGTTATTCTGGTGACTGTGCTTGTGATCACCACGGGGGCTATGCACGAAGACGGGCTTGCAGACACGGCCGATGGGTTCTGGGGCGGGTTTTCCACGGAACGGCGCCTTGAAATCATGAAGGACAGCTATATCGGCGCCTACGGCGTTCTTACCCTTATCTTCAGCCAACTGCTGCGCGTCGCGCTGATCGCCGCGCTTTTGTCGGCCAACGCCTTCACAGGTATTCTGGCGGCCTGCGTCATCTCGCGTGCAGTCATGCCAATACTAATGGCAACACTACCGAACGCCAGAAACAGCGGGTTGAGCCATTCGGTCGGCGGCCCAAAGGCCGAGACTGCAGCCATAGGCTGTGGTCTCGCGGTCGTCTTGTCTCTGCTGCTGATTGGACCAAGTGCGCTGGTACCAACAGTTTTTTCGGCTCTGACAGTTGGAGTTCTGGCTTTGATCGCCAAAGCCAAGATTAAAGGACAGACAGGGGACGTTCTGGGAGCATCGCAGCAAATATCAGAGCTTGCGTTCCTGATGGCCCTGGCCGCAACTCTCTAAGTCGTTCCGCCTGTTTCGATCCGCAGTGTTTCGCCGCAATGCTTGCAATGCACCGCGTCCGGATCGTGCCGATACAGGCCGCAATTCGAACACTTGTGACGCACTTTTTGGGGCATGAAAATTGCCTGAGCCAAGCGGACAAACAGGGCCACACCAACGATCATAATGAAGACCGAGAACAGCTTGCCCGCCGGCGTCGCCAGCGTGATGTCCCCGAACCCGGTCGTGGTCAGGGTCGCCATAGTGAAATATAGCGCATCGACATAAGCATGCGGGCTGTTTTCGGGGATGAAAAAGACCAATACGGCTGTCGAAGTGGCAAACACGAAAACCAACAAGTTTATCGCCGCGATCACGGCGTCCTCATGCGTGCGGAAAAAATCGCTGTCCCGCCGCAGGTCCCTCAGCAGGTGGTAGGAGTGGATAAGGCGTAAGGCACGCAAAATCCGCAGGAATGCCAGGTTCCACGGCAGGAACAGATCAAGGAACAACGAGACGATGACGACGATGTCGGCCAGCGTGTAGACTTGACGTAACAGTTTCCAACGATCTTTCGAGATCCACATCCGCGCCGAAAAATCCAGCACAATAAAGAACCCGATGATCAGGCTAGCAACGGTGAAACCGAGGCCATGTTCGCCATTTGCTGTACCGACAAAGAAAACGATGGTGATCGCGTCAAACAGGATCAACCCGTATCGAAACCAGACCGAAATCGGGTCGTGCCCGATATACAGATATTTGACTGCCTGCTTTACGTTCGCCATCTACGCGCCTCTTCCTGCTGGAAAATTAGCCGCAAACGGGGTTTTGACCAAGCCGTCAAAAATGAAAAAGCCGCTCCCTTTCGGGAGCGGCCTGAAAAACGGCATTCCTGGCGATTATGCAGCAGCTGCGCGCGAGGTCAGAACCTCATCAACCTGCTTGGCTGCAGAGACTTCGCCAGCACCGGAAACAGCGGCGACTTCGCGGGTCAGGCGTTCCAGCGCTGCTTCGTACAACTGACGCTCGGAATAGCTTTGCTCGCGCTGATCGTCGGTGCGGTGCAGGTCACGGACCACTTCGGCGATCGAGATCAGATCGCCTGAGTTGATCTTTTGCTCATATTCCTGCGCCCGACGCGACCACATCGCGCGTTTGACCTTGGCCTTACCTTTGAGCGTTTTCATCGCCTGACTGATGACGTCGGGCGAACTCAACGAGCGCAGACCCGATTCGGTGACCTTGTTGGTCGGTACCCGCAGGGTCATCTTGTCTTTTTCAAAAGAAATGACGAACAGCTCGAGCGAGTATCCCGCGACTTCCTGCTCTTCGATCGAGATGATCTGGCCCACACCATGGGCGGGGTAGACAACGTAATCGTTCGGGCGGAACTCAAGCTTTTTCGACTTAGACATACAGGTTCATCCTTGGTTTCGAGAGCGAGGCACAGACAAAAATACGCCACAAACCGCGCCAGCATCGGGCCCGGTCAGGCGGCAAGTTTGTCAAAAAATTAGAACTCCAAAGCGTACATACTTACGGAGTCATCCCCATCTCATTCATCATTCAGCTTCTGAGTATATCACAAAAATGCGACACCCGAAAGGCCGCCCCCTAGCTGCGTCGAGAAAATCAATATTTCTCAGATACATAGAAAGCTAACGTGTGTCTGAACAGTTAAGTTCAACAAGCGAATCGCTTACCCACCCTCGCCGGGTGCGGCGATGAAGTACTTCTCAAGCTTGCCCTCTTCCCCGTCGCGTTCCTCTGCCTCAGGGAGCGGGTCTTTCTTTGTCACGATCACAGGCCATTCTTCCGCGTATTTTCGGTTAAATTCCACCCATTGATCCATACCCGGTTCGGTGTCCGGACGAATAGCGTCTGCCGGGCATTCCGGCTCACACACACCGCAGTCAATGCATTCATCGGGATGGATGACCAGCGTATTCTCGCCCTCATAAAAACAGTCCACCGGGCATACCTCAACGCAGTCGGTGTATTTGCAGCCGATACAGTTGTCCGTGACGACATAGGTCATAGTCAGAATCCCATTCAGATATGGCGTTTAGCTAATCCAGACCGGGCTCGGCTTCAAGGTAACTCGCCATTCCGAGGGCGAGAAAGATCAAGCGCGCGCCGATCCTTCTTTGTTGGACGACCCTTTCCCTCAAAACCCGGGTTCTTAGGAGGGGCGTCCCTTTTTTCGGTCAAATCCGAGTACAATGTTTGCGCTTCGGGGGCTGGGCCGCGTCTGGTGCCCAATTCTTCGACCCGTACGACACGAACGGTCTTGCCCTGAGCAAATGTCAGGACATCTCCGGGTGTGACAGCCTGTGCCGGTTTCAGCACCCGGGTTCCGTTCAGTCGTACATGACCGCCGCTGACCTGCTTGGCGGCCAGGCTGCGGGTCTTGAAGAACCGCGCCTGCCACAACCACTTATCGATCCGCAGCTTGGCCTCGGCCATGACGGATCAGTTGCCGTCTTTCAAACCCATAAGCGCTGCTGCAAACGGATTATCGGGATCGATCGCCTTTTCCTTCCGGGGCGGACGGGACGAGAATGTCTTTCCACCCTGCGGTTTGCCACCCTTCTTGCCTTGCGGCTTACCGCGACCGTCCTGAGGTTTGCCGCGCGGTTTGCCTTTGCCGCCCTGCCCTTGCCGCTGTTCACGACGCGGGCCACGGTTGGCCTGACGCTGACGTCCCCAGGTGAATGTAAAGAACACCTCGACCTCGGGTTCCTCTGAAACAGGTTCGGTTGTCGTTTCCGTATCCGTGGCCTCGGCTGCCGCCTCGGTGCTGTCGGTGGCCTCGGCTGACGCCTCGGCGGTCACGACGACTTCTTCGGTTGCGGCCTCCGGCGCCGGGGCTTCTTCCGCGGTAGCCTGTTCCGAAGGGTCAGTCGCAGGAGTGTTGACTTCCGTGGGTGCAGGTTTGACCTTTTCGCGCTCACCGCGCTCGGCCTTATAGCCCAGCCCCTGCATCAGATCCGCAAACTGCTCCAGCGTCATGCCGGTGATCGACAGCATGTCAGGCTTGGCCTCAAAACCACCCCGGCTGTCTTCGGCGCGCAGCATGTCTGCAAGACGTTCCAGCATGTCGATCCGGATCGAACGTTCACCGGCATCGCGGTAGCCGCACATGGTGTCGTAGCCTTGCGGCGCGTCCTTGGCGACAGGAACCGTGACCAAACCCGGAGGCGGTGCTTCGGGGAATTCCTGCAAGCCCTGCACCAAAGCCCAAAGAACCAGACGCAAACGCGTCGGCGCGGGTTTCAACAAAAGAGGCATGAAAATGGTGAACTGGCCGAACCGAATACCGTGTTTGCGCAAGGCACCGCGGGCATCCTGATCCAGATCCTTGACCTCTTGCGCAACTTGCGCGCGTGGCAGAACGCCCAACGCTTCGACCATACGGAAGGCAAAGCCCTTGGCCAGACCGGACAGTTCTTCATCGCGCGACAGGTTCAGCAGCGGCTCGAACAAAGCCGCAACCTTGCGGTCGATGAAGTGCTGCAAACGGCGCTGCACTTTCTGCTCAACATCCGGGCCAGCAGCCTCATCCACAAAAACCTCGACCAACGGCTTGAGGGGTTCTGCGCCGGCAACCAGTTTGCCGACAGCATATTCGCCCCACATCAGGCCACCCTGATCGGTAAAATCAATTTCGGTATCGGGCGCGTTATAGAAGCGATCGGCACGCAGATGGAATTGCGGCGCGAGTGCTTGCAAAGAGGCCGATTTCAGAGCTTTCGCTTCGGTTCCTTGCGCGCTTTTGTCCGGTGTAAACCGGAAACCTTCCAGACGACCGACGAATTCTCCTTCGACGGTCACTTCACCCTTGTCATTTACTTCGGCCAAAAGGGCCTCCTTCTGTTTGAGCCGGCGCAGCAACACAGATGTGCGCCGGTCCACAAATCTTTGAGTCAAACGATCGTGAAGAGCGTCTGACAGGCTGTCTTCTACAGTGCGCGTTTCCGCGCGCCAATGTGATTCGTCACGCACCCATCCGTTTCGTTGCGCAACATATGTCCAGGTGCGAATATATGCCAACCTTTTGGACAGCGCATCAATATCCCCGTCTGTTTTGTCGATGCGGCGGATTTGCCGCGCCATGAAGTCATCAGGGATCGTGCCGCGTTCATGCAGATGACCATAGATCACCTCAAGCAGGCTGGCATGTTCCGCGTGGCTGATACCGCGAAAATCAGGGATTCGGCACACATCCCACAACAATCGGACGGACGGGCCATCGCTTGCGCGGGCGATGACCTCGGCGTCCTGAGACAGCGATTTCAGTGCGTTCAGGTCGTCTGCGGGTCGCGCCTTGATCAGATGTTCGCTGTCGGGACCGACTTCCAACGAGTCGATGAGGGCCTCAACCGAGCCAAACCGCAAGGCGGCATTCCGCCAATTCAGCTTTTTCATCGGCGTGAACCGGCTGTCCATGATCGCCTGCGCGACCCCTTCGTCCAGCGGTGGAGCCTCGCCCGTCACGCCGAACGTACCATCAGACATCCCGCGCCCTGCCCGGCCTGCGATCTGGGCCAGTTCATTGGGTGCCAGAAGCCGCATACGCCGGCCGTCAAACTTGGTCAGAGACGAAAACGCCACGTGGTTCACATCTAGGTTCAGCCCCATCCCGATGGCATCAGTGGCAACCAGATAGTCAACCTCACCGTTTTGATACAATTCCACCTGAGCATTCCGGGTGCGCGGGCTGAGCGCCCCCATGACCACCGCTGCGCCACCTTTTTGGCGACGCAGCAGTTCGGCAATGGCATAGACGTTGTCGACCGAAAATCCGACGATTGCGCTGCGCGCGGGCATGCGGCTGATCTTTTTGGAGCCGGAGTAGACCAGCTGCGACATGCGATCGCGCCGCACAAACTGCGCTTCTGGCACCAGCGCTGCAATAGGCCCGCGCATGGTGTCAGCGCCCAGAAACAATGTCTCACTCGTGCCACGCGACCGCAGCAGACGGTCGGTAAACACGTGACCACGCTCAGGGTCGGCACAAAGCTGGACCTCGTCGATCGCTACAAAATCCGCGCCCATACCTTCGGGCATCGCCTCGACCGTGCAGACCCAATATTGCGCGCGCGGGGGAACGATCCGCTCTTCGCCCGTGACCAGAGCGACAACAGACGGTCCCCGGATCGCAACTATCTTGTCATAGACCTCGCGCGCCAGCAGACGCAGCGGAAGGCCGATCACGCCTGTCCGGTGCCCCAGCATCCGCTCGATCGCGTAATGGGTTTTACCTGTGTTCGTTGGGCCAAGTACGGCCACGATTCGGGATGACCCGCTCACCTTTGCCCCCTGCCCCGGCTTGTTAGAGGGCCGAGCCCTCGACCCGGGGCTTCAGTCGATTCACGGCATTGGTTACTTCTTCATGGTGGGGATGTATAGCCAAAGCACGCTTATAGGCTTGCAGCGCCTTGTCGGGTCGATCGACAATCTCAAAAATCAGGCCCAATCCGTAGATGGCCTCGTAATTGTTGGGGTTCAACGTCAAAGCGTATTCCAAGTCTGCCGCAGCCATACCGAAACGTTCGATCCCAAAAAAGGCCGAAGCCCGCACATGCCAAGCCTCGGCAAATTGCGGCGCATGATCGGTAAGGGCCGTCAGATGCTGGATAGCGGCCAGCGAGTCCCCGTCCTCCAGCGCTTCGCGTCCCCGTTCCAGCAACAGATCCGCCGAGGCTGAGCCAGACTGTGCCCACAATGCCTTGAGCTGGCGGTCAATGTTAATCGCCTGTTCGGGGGTTGCATGCGACAATTGCAGTAATAGCTGTTCCTCATCCCTTGAATCCGCTGTTTGGGCGAAAGAAGGGAGGGAAAACGTGACTAGCAGCGCTGTTGCCGCGACGATACCTTTGAGATTGGTGCTTGCAATGCTCATAACAACGTTCAGTGTAGCGCAGCGCCCGTGGATGTCCATTCCCGGCGCACAAACATAGTGAGGAGAATCATGAGCGACACCTTGGAAAAAGCCGCAGCCGCGCTGAACGAAAAACTGTCGGGTGGCGATTTTAGCGCGTCGGCAAAATTTGCCATCGCCGATCTGGGCTCGATCGTTCTGGACGCAAGCGGCGCGCGCGTCAGTGATGAAGAAACGGACGTCACCATGAGCGCGGACGCAGACACGTTCGAACAGATCCTCAGCGGTGAGTTGAACCCTACCGGCGCATTCATGTCGGGTAAGCTGACCGTGGATGGCGACATGGGCGTTGCCATGCAACTGGCATCGGCACTGGCCTGATGGATCTGTCGCCGGCCCCCTTCTTTGCAGACATGGCCGGCGTCCCCGCCGGTGGTCAGACTCATTGGCTGAACACAGCGGACAATACGCGCATTCGGGTCGGCCACTGGCTGCCCGAAGGCGACGCATGCGGTACGGTGATGATGTTCCCCGGCCGCACTGAATACATCGAAAAATATGGCGATTGCGCGGCCGAGTTTATGGAGCGCGGATTTGCCTTTCTGGCCGTTGACTGGCGCGGCCAGGGCTTGGCTGACCGGCTGCTGGATGATCCACGCGTAGGCCATGTCGAGCAGTTCACGGATTATCAGCAAGACGTTCAGGTAACACTGGAACTGGCGAGCGAACTGAACCTACCGAAACCGTGGTTCGTAATCGGACATTCCATGGGCGGGGCAATCGGTATGCGCGCGGCTTTGGAAAAGAACTGCTTTGCCGCCTGCGCCTTTACCGGACCGATGTGGGGCATTTTCTTTACGCCGATCATGAAACCGCTCAGCCGTCTGACAGCCTATTGGGGACCGCGGATCGGGTTGGGGGAAAAAACACCACCGACGACGTCCTTGGAAAGCTATGTGGCCTCTCAACCGTTCGAGGGGAATGTACTGACTCGCGATCCGGACATGTTCCAGATGATGAAGGATCAACTGGCTGCACAGCCCGAACTGGCGCTTGGTGCGCCTTCTACAATCTGGCTGCGCGAGGCACTGGATGAATGCGCCTGGTTGATGGAACAGACAGCACCGAAAACGCCTTGCCTGACCTTTCTGGGCAGCCATGAACAGATTGTCGACCGCAAGGCCATTCGCGCCCGAATGGCGAATTGGCCCAGTGGCACCCTGGTCGAAATCCCAGATGGTGAACACGAAGTTCTGATGGAAGCGCCCGACGTGCGCGGGCCGGTCTTTGACCAGCTGGCCGCTCATTTCAAGGCCGCGTTGCCTGATGCGGTGCAGGAACCAGCTCTGTCTTCGTGAACACAACCAAGCACCGCTTGTGATCCCCGCCCTGCGCGCCTAGATGTTGGCGAAAGCTATTATCGAGGTGATCCATGCGCGACCTTCCCTTTCCCGTCCGTGACGCAAATGCAGTCGGAGGTGCCGACAATCTAGGCAATCTGCCGGAATGGGACCTGACCGATCTTTACGCCTCAGAAGACGCGCCCGAATTGACCCGCGATCTGGGATGGCTGGAAAAGGAATGCGCTTCGTTTGCCGAAGATTACGAAGGCAAGTTGGCCGAACTGGATGCTGCGGGTCTGCTGAACTGCGTCCTGCGCAATGAGAAAATCAATTCAATTGCCGGGCGCATCATGTCGTTTGCAGGTTTGCGGTACTATCAGCTGACCACAGATGCCGAACGCGCCAAATTCCTGTCAGATATGCAGGAAAAGATAACCATCTTCACTACTCCGCTGGTATTCTTCACGCTGGAAATCAATCGCATTGACGATGACGTGTTGAAGGCTCATTTCGAGGCAAACGCCGATCTGGCGCGTTACGAGCCGGTTTTCCGCCGCATCCGCGCGATGAAACCCTATCAACTGTCTGACGAGCTTGAGAAATTCCTCCACGATCTCGGCGTTGTGGGCGACGCGTGGGAGCGGTTGTTCGACGAGACCATTGCTGGCCTGACTTTCACCGTAGATGGCGAAGAGCTGAATATCGAAGGCACCCTGAACCTGCTGACGGAACAGGATCGCGCCAAACGCGAAGCCGCCTCGCGCGAGTTGGCCAATGTGTTTCAAGACAACATCAAAACCTTTGCCCGCGTCCACAACACGC
The DNA here is from genome assembly GCF_056537985.1 of Ruegeria sp. BI12. NCBI lineage: Bacteria > Pseudomonadati > Pseudomonadota > Alphaproteobacteria > Rhodobacterales > Roseobacteraceae > Ruegeria > Ruegeria sp. BI12. The sequence goes on from NZ_JBQFSL010000001.1 coordinate 1,750,107, forward strand.
AGGCCAAGGAAAAGGAAATCGTCGACCGCTGGCGCAACATGCCGACCGCTCAGACCGGTCGTCACCTGTCTAATGACGTGGAACCCGAAGTTGTCGAAGCCCTGCGCGAGGCGGTCGTGGCCGCCTACCCCAAGCTCAGCCATCGCTACTACGAGCTGAAACGCAAATGGCTGGGTCTGGATGTCATGCAGGTCTGGGATCGTAACGCTCCTCTGCCGATGGAAGACACCCGCATCGTTGGCTGGGACGAGGCCGAAAACACGGTCATGGACGCCTACAATGCGTTCGACCCACGCATGGGAGAAATAGCGGCGCCATTCTTCAGCAAAGGCTGGATCGACGCGGCCGTGAAGCCCGGCAAGGCGCCCGGCGCATTTGCGCACCCGACCGTCACCGAGGTGCACCCCTATGTGATGCTCAACTACCTAGGCAAACCGCGCGATGTGATGACCCTGGCGCATGAGCTGGGCCACGGCGTGCATCAGGTCCTGGCTGCCGATCAGGGCGAGATGCTGTCATCGACCCCGCTTACGCTTGCCGAGACGGCATCGGTGTTCGGCGAAATGCTGACCTTCCGCAAGATGTTGGACAAGGCCGAAACCCCCGAACAGCGCAAAGTGCTGCTGGCCGGTAAGGTCGAGGACATGATCAACACAGTTGTCCGACAAATCGCCTTCTACGACTTCGAATGCAAACTGCACGCCGCCCGTCGCGAAGGCGAACTGACCCCGGACGACATCAACGCCCTGTGGATGAGCGTTCAGGCAGAAAGCCTTGGGCCCGCATTTGAATTCATGGATGGGTACGAGACCTTCTGGGCCTATATCCCGCATTTCGTCCACTCACCCTTCTACGTTTATGCGTACGCATTCGGCGACGGCTTGGTGAACGCACTTTATTCGGTTTACGCAAGTGGATCGGAGGGTTTCGAGGACAAGTATTTCGAAATGCTGCGTGCCGGTGGGTCTAAGCACCACAAAGAACTACTTGAACCATTCGGGCTGGACGCCAGCGACCCGAAATTCTGGGACAAAGGGCTGTCGATGATTTCCGGCTTTATCGACGAGCTGGAAGCTATGGAAGATTAATCACTTTTGGCTCTTGGTCGTCAGGAAGACGGCGGCCACGATAAACACTGCCCCAAGGGCCGCGATCGGTGTGATTGCGGCCCCCAGAAAAAGGGCCGAGTTGATGAATGTGAACACCACGGATGCGGCAAACATCAACGTCGCTGTCAGGGTCGAGACCCGCGCCGCAGCCTCATACCACAGATAGTAAGCAAGGGCAGTAGGCAGCACCCCAAGCAGGATCAGGAAGACCACGTCGTTGACCGTTGGGACCTGCAATGCGAACGCGGCAAGCGGCATCAAAAGCACGCCCGAACAAATGAATATTCCGAAGAGGAAGTTCAAACGTTCGCCGGTCGATTCCGAGGTCCGCATGGCACGGCTGCTTGAGATCAGGAATGCGGCCCAGCTTAGGCCCGCACCGATTTCAAGTAGGTCCCCGAACAGAGGTTCCCCGCCCCCTTGAAAATCCTGATAAACAGTTAAAAAAACGCCCAAAATCGCCAAGCCAGTGGCAAGGAAATCTGTGCGAGTAACAGCTGTATCCGCAAAAAAGTACAGGAACACCAGCACAAAGAACGGCGCCGTGTTTTCAAGCACCATAGCGTTGGCTGCGCCGGTATGTTCTAACCCGATATGAAACAAAATGTAGTTTACGACGGTCGAAAGAACGGCGAGACGAAAGTTCCAGTCGCTCAGTTGGATTGAGACCGGAACGCGCATCACGCGCAACATGCAATAGATGGCCAGTGCAGCAATGAAGAGGCGCGAGACCGCGATCTGCAATCCGCCTAAATCGCTGGTCAGATACCGGACAATGACACTGTGCGTGCCCCACAGAAACGCCGCCAGAAATCCAAGAACCAACCCGTTTTGCAAGAGTGGCTGTTTCTCTATCGCGTCGGGCATCCCTATGCCCCGCTTACTTCAACTGACTGTCTTTTGAACCACGGCGATTGATGCCGGAACGGGTTTTGAAGGCCCCGTCCCGTTCCTGCTGGCAATCCAGACACAACTTCACCCCGGGAATAGCGGCGCGCCGCTTTTCCGGAATAGGCTCTTCACATTCGGCGCAGTGCGTCAGGCTTTCACCGACGGGCCGCTTTTGCGCCTGCATCCGGGCCAATTCGTCCGTAATGGACGCCTCAATCTGTTCACTCACCGCACCATCGCGCGCCCAGCCGCCTGCCATCGTCTCGCTCCTGATCAGGTGACAGTCAGATTACCCGAGCGAGGCGCCGCGTGGCAAGTCAGAGCGCGACTGCGCCCTCGAACACCCTGTCAATCATTGCCTGCGTACCCTTCGAGAATTCCAGCGGGCATGGATAGTCAGCCCCATCACGAACCGACCGGCAAAATGCCTCGACCTGAAGCTTGTAGTGATCGTCGCCGGGGAAGCGCGTGACCTGAACCTCCAATCCTGGGCGGTGCAGTTCCACCCGCGCCTCTCCAAAGACTCGCGCGTTGAACGGCGCGGTCAGGCGGATCACACCGCCCTCGCCATGAAACACCATTTCTTGATGAGGGTGCATTCGGATCGAGACATAGCTGGAATAGGTGAAATCGGGGAATTGCGCGCGTATTTCGGTGAAGGCATCAATGCCGTCTTCCCAGCGGATTGCCGATTGCACCGAAACCGGTTCCTGCCCGGTGGCGAACCGGGCACTGCCGATCACATAAACGCCGATATCACGCAGCCCGCCGCCGCCGGTTTCGGCCCGGTTACGGATGTTTCCGGTATCTGCGCGGTTGTCAAAACTGAACGCGCCTGTCACATGCACGAGCTTCCCAATGGCCCCATCCGCTATCAGCTTGCGCACAAACTGCCACTGCGGGTGGTGCACAATCATGTACGCCTCGGCCGCCAACAAACCAGTCTGATCCCTCTTTTCGATCAGCGTATCAAACTCGGGCGTGGACATGGTAATCGGCTTTTCACACAGAACGTGTTTTCCGGCGTCCAGTGCCTTGAGGCTCCATTCAACATGCATGTGGTTGGGCAGCGGGATGTAGACCGCATCTATCTTTGGGTCCGCTAAAAGGGCGTCATAGCTGCCATAGGTCGTCAGATCCGGGCAAAACTGCTGAAACGGCTCAGCCTTGGCCATATCCGACGTGGCAAGGCCAGCCAGCCGCGCGCCTTCTGCAGCGTGAATTGCCGGTGCCATATACTGTCTTGCGAATTTCGCGGCGCCTAGTACGCCCCATTGAACCGGTTGCTGCATACCGCCCTCTCATCTTTTGCTGGGTTGTGCCGTCTTTAACAGGGAACCGCTTTAAAGTCAGGGGGTTCGTGGTGTTTGTTAGGTTGCAATAAAAGCAAAGCTGAGAATTTCTTGATCCTTTTCATTGTCTGCGCCGTAGCAACTATGTCACCGGGATGTCGGCATTGTCCGCTTTTGCACCCGGGATTGATGTTGTGACCAACTGGGTGGGAGATTACCAGACATGCCAACACCGACAGAGACAATAACAGGCACCGTGTTGATGAGCGGAGCCCTCGGCTCGTTCGATGACAACAACGGAGATTTTGATATTTTACGCGAGGCCGTGGTTGCCGCCGGCTTGGACGGGGCACTGAATGATCCCGAGGCCAGCCTTACCGTATTCGCTCCAACCGACGCAGCTTTCATCGGGCTTGCTCAGACACTTGGCTACACCGGATCGGACGAAGCCGGCGCACTAGGGCATATCGTCAAAGCGCTGACCCTTCTGGGCGGTGGGGATCCTATCCCCCTGCTGACAGAGGTTCTGAAGTATCACGTCGTTAACGGCGAATTCGATCTGGCCGCTGTGGCCAGCCTTGGAGATGGCGCACCGATTGAAACGCTGCAAGGTTCATCCGTTGAACTGAACCTGCGAAGCGACCCCCCAAGCCTGGGCGACGCGGACGACGGCATCGCCGATCCCGGTATCATCGCTACGGATATTGGTGCGACCAACGGGATCATTCACGTCCTGGACGGTGTTTTGCTGCCCGTGTCGGTTTCGGACATTCTGGGCCAAAAGAACACAGATTTCATCCTTGGTGACGACTCGGACGAGTTCTACTTCACCGGGCGCGGCCAGGACTTTGTGCATGGTGGCGGCGGAAATGATGTCATCAATACCGGCCGAGGCAATGATGTCGCGCTTGGAGGCGCCGGGCACGACGTGATCTTTGGCGGGCGCGGCAAAGACACCCTGCGCGGTGATGAAGGCGAAGATACGATCTTTGGCGGCAGAGGGGCCGATGTGATCGACGGCGGCGCCGATGATGACATCATGTTCGGCGGACGTGGCAAAGACACTTTTGTCATCGAAAACGGTGATGGCGACGACTGGATCGTCGATTTCAAGATCGGCAAAGACAAGATCGACCTGTCTGGCTATGACGGGATAACCGGTTTCGAAGACATCGAAGACGACATCTCGGGCGGGTTGTTCAGAACCACGATCGAGCTGGACAGCGGCGATAGTATTGTCCTGACGGGCGTTTGGCCTGGCCATCTAACCGAAGACAGTTTCATCTTCGCGTAAAGAAAATCAGCCCGCCGTTATGGCGGGCTGATTAAAAGGATCAGACGGCCCCAAGCATACCCTTTTCACGGGCAAGTTCGCGCATCTTTTTCTGCAGCTTCTCAAAGGCACGGACCTCGATCTGCCGAATGCGCTCGCGGCTAACGTTGTATTGGGTACTGAGCTCTTCCAATGTGACCGGCTGATCCATCAGACGGCGCTGAGTGAGGATGTCCTTTTCCCGATCATTCAGGACATCCAACGCAGCGGCCAGAAGCTCGCGCCGGGCGTCAAGCTCGTCGCGGGCTTCGTAATCACCGGCCTGATCGGCATCTTCGTCCTCAAGCCAGTCCTGCCATTGCATGGTGCCCTCGCCCTCGGAACCGACGGTCGCGTTCAGCGAGGCATCACCACCGGACATACGGCGGTTCATGCTGATGACTTCATCCTCGGTCACGCCTAGATCTTCGGCGATCTTTTTGACGTTCTCAGGACGAAGGTCGCCTTCTTCAAGCGCGCCAATACGGGCTTTGGCCTTGCGCAGGTTAAAGAACAGCTTCTTCTGCGCAGATGTGGTACCTAGTTTGACCATCGACCACGATCTCAGGACATACTCCTGAATCGAGGCACGAATCCACCACATCGCATAGGTCGCCAGCCGGAAACCTTTTTCAGGGTCGAACTTCTTAACGGCTTGCATCAGGCCCACATTAGCCTCGGAAATCACCTCGGCCTGTGGCAGGCCATAGCCGCGATATCCCATAGCAATCTTGGCCGCCAGACGCAGGTGCGACGTGACCATTTTATGTGCAGCTTCAGTATCTTGCTCTTCCACCCAACGCTTTGCGAGCATGTACTCTTCTTCCGGCTCAAGCAGCGGGAATTTGCGAATTTCCTGCATATAGCGGTTCAGGCCGCCCTCGGGCGTCGGCGCGGGGAGATTTGCGTAATTTGCCATGATTCATGTCCCTCCGACAAATGTTTACATCGTTAACATGGGATATGGGAGCAAGTCCCGATCCATTCAAGAGGTACCGTTAACAGTTTGAAATTAACGATTGATAAAGGAAAGCTAAGAACGCGTTACTCACGTATGTTTGCGTATTATGTCAGCGGCGCGCGCAATTGTTCAATCAGAATTTCCATATCATTTGGCAATTCAGCCTCAAACCGAAGGTTTTCACCCGTCACGGGGTGCTCAAAGCCCAGAACTGCAGCATGTAGTGCCTGTCGTGGAAAGTTGCGGACAGCCTCGGAAGTTGTCGCACTAAAAGCCTTTGCCGCAAGTTTGCGTTTACCGCCATACACCGGATCACCAACCAGACCATGCCCGGCATGTGCCATATGCACACGGATCTGGTGCGTCCGGCCGGTTTCCAACCAACATTCAATCAGCGCGATGCCTGCCGGGTTGCCAAATGTCTCGACCAACCGCGCACGAGTGACCGCATGCCGACCACCGTGGAAAAGAACTGCTTGTTTCTGCCGGTCGGTTTTGTGTCGCGCCAACTGCGTCGTCAGGCGCATGATATTGCCTGGTTCAAAGCTGACCCCCTTGATACCGCGCAGTCGCGGATCATTCGCGTCTGGTACGCCATAACAAATCGCGCGGTAATAGCGTTCGACGCTGTGCGCCTCGAACTGCGCTGCCAAGCCGTGATGGGCCGCGTCAGATTTGGCGACAACCAGCAAACCGCTGGTTTCTTTATCAATGCGGTGCACGATGCCGGGGCGTTTGACGCCTCCCACACCGGATAGGTCCGATCCACAGTGATGCAGCAGCGCATTGACCAGCGTTCCGTTGGGCGAGCCCGGCGCGGGGTGCACGACCATACCCGCCGGTTTGTTGATGACAATCAGATCCGCATCCTCATAGACAACTTCCAGAGGGATGTCCTCGGGGCCTATATGGCTCTCCTCAGCCTCAGCGACGGTGATGGACACGGACGCCCCTTCCGTCACTTTGGCCTTGGGGTCCCGAATTTCGACATCGTCGATTGTCACCTCGCCATTCTCGATCAGCCGTGTCAGGCGCGTACGCGACAGGTTTTCATCCGCTGGTACATCCCGCGAAAGCGCCTTATCAAGGCGGGGCGGCGGATCGGCCGCGATTTGAAATTCAATCTGGCGGGTGCCCATGACTGTCCCTTCCGAACCCCAAGAACCGCAGGAAACACCGCAGCTTCGATTGCTGCGGCGTATGGTCATGCTGCTGACCGCGGTGATGATTGGCGGGGTTCTATTGACATTCGCACTGATTGTCATCCGGCTATCGGACAGAACCCCCACCCTGCCCGATCAAATCGAACTTCCGAACGGGGCTAAAGCACAGGCTGTAACGATCGGCAGCAACTGGTACGCGGTCGTGACCGATGACAACCGAATCCTGATTTTTGACAAGACGACAGGAAAACAGCGTCAGGAAATCGCCGTTCAGGAATAACGATCAGTTGTCCAAAGCCAACCGAAACACAATCTCAGAGGCTTTTCGCAAAGCCTCATATTCTTCAGCCGTGTCCCGACGGAACATTTTGTCCTCATCGCTTAGCTTTTTCGGGGCGAACAATTCAGGCCGTTCCGGAAAAAATTCGTGCTGAAAGGCTGTATCCTGCTGGGCCAGGAATTCGTCCAGCCAAGCGCGCTCATCGGGTTCCAGCACATCATTTCGACGCACCATGACGGGATCATCGACAAAAGTTCGACGCAACTGGCGGCTTTTCTTGCGTCCTAGAGCGCGAGATACGATGCCAAAAGCTTCGCTGGCCGCGCGGGAATGCGAAGGGTTGGACACGCCCCCGCCGGCAAGTTCCTCGGCCAATGGCGTACCGATCCGCGACAGGAAATCATCGACAACGTTGCCCCGCACCATGCCAGAGCGTTCGTACAAAAGTGGAGCAATAGTGACACCGGGAAAAGCTGTATGAATTTCAGCCAGCTTGGCTGAAAAACTCAACCGCTCTGGGTGGTTGCGAATAAGATCAAGTTGCTGACGGATATATTCGGACCCACCATGGGTCAGCCGCCCCGCTTTGGCCCGCTGCTTGTAATCCGCCTCGAAGAAATCCGAATAACGGCGGCAGTAGTAGGTGATTGTCAGATCACGTGAAGGAATATCGGCGAAAACCTCGGCCAACCGGTTCAGATTGCAGCCATAGAACATCTCAGACGAGACAACACAGGTCTTATCCGCATGGGTGTCATATTCGGTGGTCATCGCGGACCGAAACGGATCCATCGGATCAGCGCTTTGGTTGATGTGAAAGGCGACAATGTTGTGACTTATAGCGAGCCGACTACTACCTTCCAGCCTGCGCCGGCCTGTTTCCATATAGTGCAGGCCGATTTCGTCCATCACTGCATGGTTTCGGCGCAAAAACCCCTGCAAGGCAGTTGTGCCCGTTTTGGGCATCCCCATATGCAGCCAAAGCATTTCTCAGCTCCTGTCCCCGAACTGTTTCGTATTACGCCTGCTGATTGGCCGTAAATTCAGCGGTCATCTGCTGCATTAGGTCCTGCATCTCGGGCACTTCACGCAATTGCGCGATCTGTTGGCGGTGAAGATCGCAAGACGCATGATGAAGGCGCGCGACCTCGGGGTCAGAGAGCATTTCATAGTAAAATCCACGTTTACGATCCAAAACCACGTCGATCGAGGTATTCGTCTCGGCGTTCTGGTTCATCATATTCCAGTATTCCAAACCCAAGCTTTCCCCCAAATGGTGAGCCCGACCGCGCATCTTTTTGACCAGATAGCTTTCGCAGGACTTCAGCGCGTAATGATTGACCTGCACGAACTCATACCCGACCGAGTCACGGGCCGATCGCCAGCTTTTTTCGTAGTATCGTTCAGGCATCAGTTGGCCTGATCCGTTGTACCAATGACATTCTTCAATGGTCTCGACGGTCGGTTTTTTGGGACGATGAACGCCCAATCCATCCCAAATCTCCCGCTGAAACATGGTCTTGAAGCCCCATGCCTGCGGCGGCCGGTAAGTCTTTTCACGGGCAGCCTGTCGGAACTGATCCGACAAGAACCGGTCTTCATACCGTACAACGCCTGCATTGCCGAACAACCGCCAAGTCATTGAGATCGTCTTGGCGTCAGGAATGGCATCGGTCAAAGCCCGCAGCGTATGATCACCGGTCTTGACGTTGATGTGTTCGTCGGCGTCTATCACCACGACCCAATCCTGCGGGCGCGCAACCTCCATCTTCAGAAAAGTTCTGTAGGCGCGTTTCTGCGGGCTGGTTTTACGGCGTGAGTTGTTGTCGACATGGATCAGGACACCCATGTCATGCAGCCGTTGCAACAAGGCATCTGTGCCGTCGCTGCAGTCGTTGGTCATCACCACCATCTGGTCGATACCAATCGCACGGTTATGGGCCACCCATTCCAGCACAAACGGGCCTTCATTCTTCATCGGAGTGATACTGATGTATCGAGGATCCTGATCGGCCATGACTGACTGCCCTGTTCGTTGTTTTTGCCCGGAACGCGTCGGGATCATTGGGAGTTTGCCCGCAAATTACGTTGATTTCGTGGAACTACCAAGGGGAAATCCGCGTGATTCAGCCGCCTGCCCGTTTAAGTTGGTTTGAAAACCGCTTGAACTTGGGACATAAATCATGAGCTTTTTGAAGAAACCCACGAGCGGCTTCCTTTTCCCCGCGTTGCAAAAGTAAACGGCCTGCCTCGCCCTGAATGGCGGCAGTATCGTCGTCAATCTCTGCCGCCTGAATGATTTGGCTTTGCCCCTGCTCAACGGCACCACTCTTTTCCAGCATCTGCCCCGTAGCAAAGACCAGAAAGGCGTTTCCAGGATCGCAAGCAAGTGCGTCGGCCATTGTAATCCGAGCAGCTGTCGTGTCACCTTCAGCCTGGTACAAGTCGGACAACCGTTTATGGTAAAGCGGGTTGTCGGGCACCTCTGACAACACCTTGCGTGTTATATCAATGGCCGCTGCGTTCGAAATCTCGCCCAAATGCGCCTCCAGCTTGGCGCTGAAACTCCTAACGCGCGGATCGGTATCCGGCATGTCTGTCATCCGAGTAAGGCCGTCATGCAGCTGCTTCAGGCGCGGTTGGTTGTCAAACAGTCTGCGAGCTTTTTGGTCAAGCGACAGCTCCGACCAATCCAACAGAAGAAAATCGAAATTGCAGGGCAACCGTACCAATACCTTGCGCTGCGCGACATGAGAGTTGAAATTGAACCAAGGTCTGCGGATCACTTTTTGCAATGACCAGTCAGTCGGAGGAAACAGTCGCAATGCAATCTGATCCCGATACACGGCGCGGGACCCAAAAACCAAAACATCCGGTCTTATTGGTTTGGCCCAGAACGCTCGGCTGAATGCCTGCGCCGCCTGCCAGCGCTTTCGTTTCTCGCCAAGAGCTGCAGCTTTCAGAGCGCTGCAAACAGCATAGTCTTCCGGCCAGATATTGGGATTTTGCAATGCCGAGTCGACCATATCCGAAGCATCATCCCACTTACCTGCATAAAACAAGTTAAGTGCCTGAAGAAGAGGAAGAAAAGCGTTGTCTGCGCCGTTGTCCAACAGTTCGGCGGCAATGTTCAATGCCTCGTCTATTCTGTCATCCGAATCCAGGCGGTTCATATGAAACAACGCTTTGGAATAAATATGTGCCGCTTCGGAGGCATTTAAAAAGCCACTGCCCCCCTTTTTCAGCCGCGCTATAGAGGCTTCATTCGCGTAAGAGATCTCATCATCTGTCAACACATCCCGAAAGACTTTACGCTGCTGCCCTGAAATCCGCGCGGCTGCCATGGAAAAAGCAGAGATAACGGGAGCAACCACCTGCTCTGCCCGCGACATTGCATAAAGTTCAAGAAAATCCCGCTTTGCACGCGTCATCCCCGAGACATCGGCAATGTCACCCATCTGCAGCAGTTTCGGGAACCGTCTCTTAAACCGTGTGATCAACTCGGGCTGGTCCGAGAACATGATGGACGTTTTGTCGGCGTTCTTCTCCAGATGCGCTTCGTACAATTCTTCGGGTTCAATCTTTGCAGGCCATGTCGTGTGCTTCCACGGCAACCCGTTCAGGATATCGCCGCGGCGGATGTGATAGGCCGATACACCCTGCCCTGACAGCTTGGCATCCGCACAATCCATGATTTCGCGTATTTCTTCGGTGAACCCGACCCGATGAATAAAGTCGCGATACCGGGGCCGGATGGCCTCGATATCTTCCCAAGGGAAAGCCAAAACTTCGAAGCCTTCCTCGACAATCACAGATCGTCCCGCATTCAGATGTTCGATCAGGCGGTCAGGCGATGAGTCATTTTGGAAGGACCAGATCGGCAAGGAATTCGTTGAAAGAGCGTCGAACTCTTTAGGACTAAGGAAATGGTCATCCATCCAGTCCTGCGCGAACAATTCTTGCGGCTGGTCAAGCTCAGGCGCGTCTGCTCCTTGCGGGAACCAGTTAACCCGGTAGGTCGTATCAAAATCTTCGGCGAGCCGGATACAGGTCAGCATCATCAGCAACCGCGCGCCCATACGATCTTTACGCTGACCGACAAACACGCCTTTGGCACTGCTCACGAGGCGTCCCTTTCTTTCTCGGCCATTGCCTGTCGGCGCAGTCGGCGGAACCTTTGTCGGGCACGTCGCACCAAGTCGGGATGTCGCTCGCTCCCAATGGCCTCAATCCCCCGAATATACATAGGCAGGCGACGTCGGGCGCGCATCATCTTGTAATACCCAACCGTATCCAGTGAGCCGTCCATCGCCCCCAGCATCACGGGCTTAAGGATATCCAGCTTGCGCAGCATGGGCGCCGCGAAATGGTTTGAAAACCAGGTCTTGAGCAACATCACGTTGTCGCCCTGCAAACGCTGAACCTGCCGCCGGTCCAGATCGAAGAACGGATCATAAAAGACATACGCTTTGCCAGCGGCATGAACTGTCTGGGCCGCGTCGCTCATCGGCAGATCCCAATCCTGAACGCGGCCGAAGCGGTACCTGGTCTCCCAGGGGACCAGCCGTTCATCCAACGTGGTCTGAGGGTTGAAAGCGATCACATTGGCTCCGGGCACAAGCGATGAAAATGTCAAAGCGCCAAAGCCGCCCATCGACGCGCCCGCAAAAACCACCTGATCGAACCGATCAAAGAAACCCTCGGCGACCTTGCCTTCGAAATATGAAATAATCTCGGGGTCGCGATACCACGCTTTGGTGCGGGCAAAGACGCCCATATGGGACCAGCCCTCGTCGCGAAAGAACTTCCAGCCCCACGGCTCGCGCGCGAAAGAAAGGTCATTGGCATTGGCGATATTGTCAAAGCTGACCACCAGCCGCGTGGCATAGCGCTGATGGAACAGGATCGAGTGGCGTTCCAGCTTTTGAAAGAAACCGGTGCCATCGCCACCCGGATACAACTCGACAAACCACGGCGGCGCGGGGTCTGTCAAAATACGCTCATACCCCGTCTTGCGATCAGGGTGTTCCGGTTTCAGCTGCTCTTTGGAAAGGTCTTCAGCCATGTTGATCAGATAAGGTTATCGGCAAGCCAGACGCGAAAATCCACCCATTCCGGTCGCATCTTGATTTCAGACACTTTGGCCCGATGCCAGTCGCAGGCCTGTACGTGCAATTCTTCAAGCTCTTCATCCGCTTTCAACTCGGCCAACAAGGGCGCGGCCCGGTGTGCGGCGGGCAGAATGGTTTGGTCAGACTCTTTATTTACGTTCATGTCCTTCCAATAAGCTTGCCCCTGATCCACCTTGATGTGGTTTGTGCGGCCCCGGTCACGCTTGACCAAGAATCCATCCATGGACCGGACCGAATAATGATGAATGCGCCCCAAGGAGTGGTCGAATCCGCGCCACGCCCGCCAACCAACCTTGTCGGCCGGGAACAGTTTGCCACCGGCATCTGACCAGGCGATATTGGGTGCTTGTTCCTCTTCAAATCCCTTCGGGCGATGCGGACCAAACCGGGTGAACTTGCCATTATTACGGAACAACGTTTTCAGGCCAAAGGCGCGGCCTGAGTGATAGGGAAACTCCTGATCGCTCATCGAGAACACCTCGGTCACCGGTCTGTCTTCGAAACTGATGTTTCCGGAACTTCCAAACAGTTTCCACGCAAGGGATATCGCATCAACCGGTTGCCCTGCCCTTTGCTCAACCTCTGAAATCAGGTCATGGAATCCGTTGTCGCCACAACGGATATTCCAAAATTCATCTACATCCAGACACAACAGCCAATCGGCCTCTTTGACCTTAGGCTGGCGGCGCGCGCGGCGCAGCATCTGGTGCTGTGGGTTGCCCCCCTCTTTCACTTCGTTGCTGACATGAGTGGCCAGGCCAAGTTCTTGCAATCTGGCAGCAATCTTGTCCGTTCCGTCGTCACAGTCGTTCGTGAAAATCACAAAGTGGTCGATCCCAATCGATTTGTGAAACGCGACCCATTCCAACATATACGGGCCTTCGTTCTTCATCGTCGTGAATACGGTGATCGACTGAGACATACTACTCTTCCCAAATATTCTTGCCCCACTCATACACATCCCGATCCGCGCGTGCGAGACAGGAAATAGTGATGCGGCCATTCCAACGCCGACTGGTGCAACTCTACACGGCAAATGCGCTGACTGATCGATAGTTTTGGTTGAATAATGGTGCGGTCGAGAAGACTCGAACTTCCACGGGAGTTACCCCACAGCGACCTCAACGCTGCGCGTCTACCAATTCCGCCACGACCGCACTGCCAATGACTTGGTAGGGGGCCGTATAGACGGTGGCGAACAGGATGTGAAGAGGCAAAAAACGCGCCGGTTTGAATTCCGCTTTGCCGCCCATATCTGTATCACAGACAGAGTTTTATGTACCTTTGCTCGGAGCCCGCCCATGACCGCGCCAGATCCCCGTCCGATTGTCCAAATCGATATCGTCTCAGACGTTGTATGCCCTTGGTGCATCGTGGGCTTCCGACAGTTGGACATAGCTTTGAAAGAACAAAACGTGCTGGCCAACCTCAGGTGGCATCCCTTTGAGTTGAACCCTGATATGCCCTCTGAGGGTCAAAACCTGCGCGAACATATCATGGAGAAATACGGATCCACGGCCGAGCAGAGCCAACAGGCTCGTAACCGACTGACCCGGACCGGCGCCGAGCTTGGCTTTACGTTCAACTTCGATGACAACAGTCGAATGGTGAATACTTTTGCGGCACATCAACTGCTGGACTGGGCCGAAACGCAAGGCCGCCAGCATCCGTTGAAGATGGCTCTTTTCGCGGCTTACTTTACCAATCAGCAGGATGTGTCTCAGGCCGAGGTTCTGCTTGATGCTGCCCAAGCAGCGGGGTTGGACCGGGACGCCGCCCGTGCGGCTCTGGATTCGGGCGATCACGTCGCGCCAGTTCGCGAAAAACAGCAGTTCTGGACCAGCCGCGGCATTTCGGGCGTCCCGTCGATGGTGTTTGCGGGCAAGTATCTGGTGACCGGTGCACAGGGGGTCGAAACCTATTCGAACCTATTGCAACGGTGCCTGACCGAAGCTGCGTGACCTCTTTTCTTCGCCCTGCACCGGCGGTAAGGAGCCCCCATGGAATGGAAGATCACTGACGGGCTGACCGATTACAACGACGCCGTCGCCTTCATGGAGGCGCGCGTGGCCGCAATTGCGGCCGGTGAAGCGGATGAGTGTGTCTGGCTATTGGAGCATCCACCCCTTTACACCGCCGGCACCTCGGCACGGATTGAAGATCTGACTGATCCAGATCGCTTTCCGGTCTATGAGGCCAAACGAGGTGGTGAATACACCTATCACGGCCCCGGTCAGCGCGTGGCCTATGTGATGTTGGACCTGAACAAACGTGGCAAGGATGTGCGCCGGTTCGTCAAACAACTGGAAGAATGGGTGATCGCAGCGCTTGCCGAGTTCAACGTAACTGGCGAGATCCGCGACGGGCGCGTTGGCGTTTGGGTGCGGCGCAGTGACAAACCGCTGACGACATCCGGCCAACCCGCCGAGGACAAAGTTGCAGCGATCGGATTGCGCCTGCGTAAGTGGGTTAGCTTCCATGGCATCTCGATCAATGTCGAACCTGACCTCGAACATTTTTCGGGCATCGTACCCTGCGGCATCACCGAACATGGTGTCACATCGCTTGTCGATCTGGGGTTGCCTGTCACACTAGTGGACGTGGACGCGGCTTTGCGGAAAACCTTCTCAGAGGTTTTTGCCCCCGATAGAGCCTGAGTCGGCATACGCGAATCGTTCAGAGTTAGTGCCTTGTTAACAATCCCACAAATCTTACCCCCTCTGTTTCCGTACCGAGCCAAAATTTCCCAATGGCTACAGTTCAAATAGGGCAAATTAACGAAAAACTCACTCAAATGGATACATCACGCGTGATTGCGGGTAGTATGATCTTACCGTTCTTAGAGTGAGTGGTGTGTTAACCGGTGATCTTGGGTCATCCTGAGAAGTCGGAAAATTTTTTGTTAACGAGTCTGCCGTTCCGACCCCAAATCGGAGCGGCAATTCGCATTCTGATCTATAGCTTCTCTTCTAAATGCCCAAAGCGAGATGGACCGGAACATGCACGGTGCGCCTGCTCGATCTCTAATGTGGCATGGCCGATGCCGAACTGATCGCGGAGCGATTGTTTGACGCGGGACCGCACCCCTTCAGCGTCGGCCCAGACGGTTGCATCCACGACCAGGTGGGCGGTCAGCGCAGGTTGTCGTTCTTGCATGCTCCACAGGTGAATATGGTGTACCCCTGACACTCCTGGTGCGTTCTCGATCGCCGCGGCAACCTCTTCCGGGTCCAGGTCGGGGGGTGCAGCCATCATCAGAACGCGGATCGTTTCGCCAATTTCGCTTTTGACATGCCACAGGATGTAAACCGAGATCAGGATCGTCACGGCGGGGTCGACCCATGTCCAATTGAACAGGATCACGGCCGTACCGGCGACGATAACGGCCACCGATCCCAGAGCATCCGCGACGTTGTGCAGAAAAGCCGCCCGAATGTTCATGCTGTCCTTGGCCATCGTGTAGGTAAGCGCCGCGGTGACAAGGTCCACGATCAACGCCAGAGCAGCGATCCAGACCACCATCCAGCCATTTACCGGCTCGGGTTCAAAAAACCGCATCACACCTTCGTAGAACAGGTACACCGATAGAACGATCAAAGTGGTGTAATTGACCAACGCGGCGACGACCTCGGCCCGACCATAGCCAAAACTCATGCGCGGATCGGCCGGGCGGCGCGCGATTTTGCGCGCAAAAAAGGCGATGACCAGTGCGATGGCGTCTGAGAAATTATGCAGGGCATCGGCAATCAGCGCTAGTGATCCAGAAAAAATGCCGCCGATAACTTGCACCAGTGTCAGGAACATGTTGACGGCAATGGCCCATATTACACGCACATCCCCGGCCTTGGGGTCAATGTGATGGTGTGCGTGGCTGTGCCCTTTGTGAGAATGATCGTGTGCCATCTTGTTTCTGTGTTCCTATTTACGACTGCACACCGCATGTAATTCCTCTAGTAACTAGAGGTTCAAGAGCCTTGAGGAAAAATATGTACTCGATTGGAGATCTGTCGCGCCGAACTCGGGTCAAGATTCCGACAATTCGGTTTTACGAAGAAAAAGGGCTGTTGCCGCGCCCGGACCGAACAGCAGGCAATCAACGCCGATATGATGACACATCGTTACATCGGCTGCTTTTCATACGCCATTGCCGCGATCTGGGATTGCCGCTGGCCGATGTCGAGGGTCTGCTGTCCTTGGAGGGTGCATCGGGCGGCGATCTTAACCGAGCGCATGAAATCGCCGAAAAGCAACTGGCCGACCTCCGGGATCGCATTGCCCGTCTGCGAAGCCTCGAGGAGGAACTGACCCGAATTTCCAAATCTTGCGACGGGAAGCACGACCATGTCTGCGCCGTGCTTCATGCATTTGGCGACCATAGCGAGTGCTTGGGGTCGCACTCGAAGTAATTGCCAGTCGATCAGTTCAGCGCAGTTTTTATCTTTTCGGCATGCTGGGCAATCAGCTCGAAATCACCCATCGTGCCGGGTGCGCGCACCGCGACGCCATCATGGCGCGGCAGGACATGGAAATGCAGATGGAAGACCTCCTGCCCTCCCGCGGTTTCATTGAACTGCTGAATCGTGACCCCATCCGCATCGAACGCAGCGACAACCGCCTTAGCCAGTTTCTGAACCGTTGCCGTAACCGCTGCCAGTTGTTCCGGCGAAGCATCCAGGATGTTGCGGCACGGAGTTTTGGGGATCACCAGAAGATGCCCATCCGCACGCGGCATAACATCCATGAAGGCCAGCGTGTCGTCATCTTCGTAGACGCGGGTCGAAGGGATTTCTCCGCGCAATATCTTGGCAAAGATGTTTTCGGGATCATAGGAAGTCATTTCAATTCTCCGATTGCGGTATTGCCGACAGTTCTGCGGCGCGCCCGGGCCCGGGTCAAGCGGGGAACGCAATTCGCCGCCGTCCCCTTGAAATTGCGGCGCAGATACCCAGATCAGAGCGGAATTTGGTGAAAATTTCTCGGGTCGCCCTCCTGCCCGCGACAATTAATCTTGATCCAGATCAAACTCGACCATTGAAGGTCGCCCCCCCGCAATCTAAAACCAGCAGGAATCCCGCGCGTTGGAGAGGTCCGACTGCGCGGTGTAGTTGCAACAGGAGGCACCTATAATGGCAGACGCAGCCATTCATGGTCACGACCATGAAGACCAGCGCAGCTTTTTCCAGCGCTGGTTCATGTCGACCAACCACAAGGACATCGGGATTCTCTACCTGATCGTCTCGGCACTCGCCGGTCTGATCTCGGTTATGATGACCGTCTACATGCGGCTCGAGCTGATGCACCCCGGTGTTCAGTACATGTGCCTTGAAGGCTTTATGGCCGACCCATGTACCCCCAACGGACACCTGTGGAACGTTATGATCACCTACCATGGTGTTCTGATGATGTTCTTCGTGGTCATCCCTGCCCTTTTCGGCGGATTTGGCAACTATTTCATGCCGTTGCAGATCGGCGCGCCGGATATGGCGTTCCCGCGGATGAACAACCTGTCCTTCTGGCTGTACGTCGCTGGTACATCGCTGGGCGTGGCTTCGCTGCTGAGCCCCGGTGGTAACGACCAGCTTGGTTCGGGCGTTGGCTGGGTTCTCTACCCACCGCTGTCCACGACCGAAGGCGGCATGTCCATGGACCTTGCGATCTTCGCCGTGCACGTATCGGGCGCCTCCTCGATCCTCGGCGCGATCAACATGATCACCACCTTCCTGAACATGCGTGCCCCGGGCATGACCCTGTTCAAGGTGCCGCTGTTCAGCTGGTCGATCTTCGTCACCTCGTGGCTGATTCTGCTGTCACTGCCGGTTCTGGCAGGCGCGATCACCATGTTGCTGATGGACCGCAACTTTGGTTTCACCTTCTTTGATCCAGCCGGTGGCGGCGATCCGATCCTGTATCAGCACATCCTGTGGTTCTTCGGCCACCCGGAAGTGTACATCGTGATCCTGCCCGGCTTCGGTATCATCAGCCACGTGATTGCGACCTTCGCACGCAAGCCAATCTTCGGCTACCTGCCGATGGTTTGGGCGATCATCGCAATTGGTGTTCTGGGCTTCGTCGTTTGGGCGCACCACATGTACACCGTTGGCATGTCGCTGCGTCAGCAGGCCTACTTCATGCTGGCCACGATGGTCATCGCGGTTCCGACAGGCGTTAAGGTCTTCTCATGGATTGCGACAATGTGGGGCGGTTCAATCGAGTTCAAGACGCCGATGCTGTTCGCGTTTGGCTTCCTGTTCCTGTTCACCGTTGGTGGTGTGACTGGCGTTGTCCTGTCGCAGGCTGGTGTGGACCGTGCTTACCACGACACCTACTACGTGGTTGCGCACTTCCACTACGTGATGAGCTTGGGTGCGGTCTTTGCGATCTTCGCGGGCGTGTACTTCTACTTCTCGAAAATGACAGGTCGTCAGTACTCGGAATTCTGGGGCAAGGTTCACTTCTGGCTGTTCTTCATCGGCGCCAACCTGACCTTCTTCCCGCAGCACTTCCTGGGCCGTCAGGGCATGCCGCGCCGTTACATCGACTACCCCGAGGCATTCGCTCAGTGGAACTTTGTATCGTCGATTGGTGCGTTCATCTCGTTCGCTTCGTTCCTGCTGTTCTTCGGCATCGTGATCTACGCACTGCTACGCGGCGCGAAAGAAACACGTCCGAACCCGTGGAACGAATACGCGGACACGCTGGAATGGACCCTGCCTACCCCGCCGCCCGAACACACGTTCGAGCAGCTGCCAAAGCAGGAAGACTGGGACAAGGGCCACGCCCACTAATCCCTGCAGAACACGATCTGGAAAGCCCCGCAAACGCGGGGCTTTTCATTTTTCAGACCTCCGGATTAAAACAGCGCTAGCATAGACTTGCCCGAGAATAAGCCGTTAGACTGTCTTGCAATCACAAATTGCGTAGGACCTGATCGGTCATGATCCTTCACGATGGAATTACTGTACGACAGATGGTCAAAGGCTCCTTTGGCTTTATCTGCATCGTGCTGACATGGACATTGCTGGTTGTACTGGCAGACGAACTCACCACAATCGAGTTGATCTCGAACCCTAGTCCGCCCGTCACCATGCTAGGACTGGCTGTGGCATTCTTTCTTGGCTTCAAGAATACCTCGGCCTTTGGGCGATGGTCCGAGGCGCGCAGCATCTGGGGCGAGATCGTCAACGCCAGCCGGGACTGGGGCAACACCATCAGCAATCTGGTACTGCCCGACGGCACGCCAATTGACCCCGCGCTGCGCAACGAACTGATCGAACGTCACATCGCTTGGCTCAATATGCTGGCATTTCAGCTGCGCCAACCTTCTCCGACAGGACGCAGTCGACGCCCCTGGATGTTTGGGCACAAACCTATTTCCGACTACGCCGAACTGCATCAAAACCCCGACTGCTGGCGGGAACACCAGTTGCAATGCGACTTGCCAAGGCTTGAGGGCAAGAGCAATCGGGCGGCCTATCTGATGTTTCTTCAGGGCGAAAAGATAGCAGAGTTGGCGCGCAACCATAGCATTGATCCGTTTTGGCACGTCGCCCTGATGGACCGCCTCGCCCGGTTTACGACTACACAGGGACAGTGCGAGCGCATCAAGAACACGCCGTTTCCCAGACAGGTTGCCGAAGTCGGACGGGTTTTCAGTTGGATCTTCATCTTCATGCTCCCATTGGCATTCAACGACGAGCGATCGGTTGTCGCCGGAACAGATTTCTCTGTGTGGCAGCTTGTGATCTTTGACTGGCTGACATTTGCGCCCGTAGGGGCACTGGTCTGCTGGATCTTCTTTGTCACCGAACGCGTCAGCGCGTCGATGGAGGATCCGTTTGAAGGGGATGTCACCGACGTCCCGATCTCGGCCCTGTGTCGGACCATCGAGATCGACTTACGTCAGATGACCGAATTCGGCGTTGCGCCACAACCTGTGAAACCTATCGAAAAAGCCCTGATATAGGGCAACCAGTTTTGGCGGGTTCTCAACGCCATTTCCGGACGCGTTCGATAATCTGTCCGAATTAGGGTATCATACGTCCTGAAACTCTGAGATCGGAGTGAACAGATGCCTGAAATTGATTTTTGGTATTCCATCGGAAGCACATACAGCTTCCTGACGATTATGCGTTTGGATGACTGGTGCGATGAGCATGACGCCACCGTGAATTGGCGGCCTTTCAATGTCCGGACAGTGATGTCCGAGCAAAAGAACATTCCTTTTTCCGGCAAACCCATCAAATCCGCATACATGTGGCGGGATATCGAACGGCGAGCGGCCAAGTACCACCTACACGCCACGCTTCCTGCGCCCTATCCGATCTCGGATCTCGCGCTAGCCAACCAGGTGGCAGTGCTGGGCATGTCAGACGGTTGGGGCAAAACCTTCACCCAAAACCTGTATCGCATCTGGTTCGAAGAAGGAATCGAAGCAGGCAGCGAAACAGCGCTGTCAGAAGCCTTGCATCGGTGCCAGCAAGACCCGCGACTGACCATTGCGCGCGCCCGTAGCCCGGACACGATCTCGGCGCTTGAGACCGAAACCGAGCAGGCCACTAAGCTGGGTGTTTTCGGCGCTCCCAGCATGGTCGTGCGCGGCGAGGTTTTCTGGGGCGACGATAGGCTGGACGACGCGCTGTCCTGGGCCAGAGTCGGTCACGTCATCTGATCTTTCCTGTTAGACACAAGCAAGTGTTGCGCTATTTTCGCGTCATGCCCTACCGATGGAATCAAACGTCAAATTCCGAACAAGAGTTGCGCCTGTGGCCGCATAACTCTCTGCCGCCACGCTGGGCGATGCGCGTTGTGTTCGCAGTCTTCTTGTTTGGTTTGATCCCTCTCATGGCAGTGCTGGGCTCGGTTTTGTTGTGGGGCTTGCTACCGTTCATGTTGCTCACGGTTCTAGGCCTGTGGCTGGCAATCCATTCAAATTACCGGGCCCGCAGCATCTTCGAGGTGTTTACTTTGACCGGCACGCAGGCGCGCCTGGTGCAGCATCACCCGCAGCGAGGGCAGCAGGAATGGTCCTGTAACCGCTATTGGGCGCGCCCCGAAATGCACGAGCGCGGCGGCCCGGTCCCAAACTATGTCACGCTGACCGGAGATGGTCGCGAGGTTGAAATTGGTGCGTTTCTGTCTGAGGAAGAACGGATTACGCTCTATGATGAGCTCACAAAAAAACTGCGCGAACCCGTCGCGCAGCCTTAGCTTTTGGCAAAAGAAAAGGACTTAGCAGCCGCCGCTTGCACCGGCGCAAAGCTGGTCTTTGACCATCGGGCCGACCTTACCGAAATCCATTTGACCGGTGTAACGGGTTTTCAACTCGCCCATCACTTTGCCCATATCGCGGATCGAACCGGCGCCTGTGGCCGTGATTGCGGTTTGAATCGCTTTGCTGACTTCGTCATCGTCCAACTGCTTGGGCAGGAATTCCTCGATCACGTCGACCTCGCGCAGTTCCCGCTCGGCCAGGTCCAGCCGGCCGCCTTCTTCGTAGGCACGGGCGCTTTCCTTGCGTTGCTTGGTCATTTTGCCAAGAATCTCAAGTACCTCTGCGTCACCGCAGCCTTTGGCTTCTTCGTTGTCAGACGCACGCGACGCGATGTCACGGTCCTTGATCGCAGCGTTAATCAGGCGCAGCGTCGACAAGCGCTCGGCGTCCTTGTCTTTCATCGCTTGCTTAAGGGCTGTGTTCACCCTTGATCGCATATCCATATGTTCTGTCCATCCCCATGGCAAAGGAACCCCGACCATATCGAAACAAAAAGCGCGACACAACAGGGGGCGAACATAGCTAACTCATTGATTTAAAACAATAGCCCAAAAATTGAACAGACTTGACCCGAGCGTACAACCCCCTTAGTTATGCGCCGGTTTACCTTGTAGGAGAGTCGCGCAATGGCCCAGAACGCCCCGTCCAAGCCCACCGCATGTCTGGCATTGGCCGACGGTACTTTGTTCTACGGTATGGGCTTCGGCGCCACCGGTCAGACCGTCGCCGAGTTGTGCTTTAACACGGCCATGACCGGTTATCAGGAAATCATGACCGATCCTTCATATGCGGGACAGATTGTGACCTTCACTTTCCCACATATCGGCAACGTTGGCGTGAACCCCGAGGATGACGAGACCAGCGATCCCGTTGCTGCCGGAATGGTCGTCAAATGGGACCCCACCGAACCGTCTAACTGGCGCTCAGCCGAGGAACTGAAGGACTGGCTGGCTCGGCGCGGACGTATTGCCATCGGTGGCGTGGATACGCGCCGCCTGACCCGCGCCATTCGTCAGCAAGGTGCACCTCATGTGGCGCTGGCGCATGACCCGGATGGCAATTTCGACATCGAGGCTCTGGTTGCAGCCGCACGCGGTTTTGCCGGCCTGGAAGGCATGGACCTGGCCAAAGATGTGACCTGCGCTCAAAGCTATCGCTGGAACGAGATGCGGTGGGCCTGGCCGGATGGCTACAAACCGCAGGAGGCTCCGGCGCACAAGGTTGTCGCCGTCGATTTTGGCGCAAAGCGCAATATCCTGCGCTGCCTCGCCTCGGCTGGTTGCGATGTCACGGTTCTGCCTGCGACGGCGACTGCCGCCGAGGTGTTGGCCCATAATCCTGATGGCGTGTTTCTGTCGAACGGCCCCGGCGACCCCGCAGCCACCGGTGAATACGCCGTACCGATGATTAAAGAGGTTCTGGACACAACCGACCTGCCCGTCTTTGGCATTTGCCTCGGGCACCAGATGCTGGCGCTGGCTCTGGGCGGTCAGACCGTGAAAATGAATCACGGCCACCACGGCGCAAACCACCCGGTCAAGGATCTGGATACCGGCAAGGTCGAGATCACCTCGATGAACCACGGTTTTGCGGTGGACGCGCAAACTCTGCCGGATGGCGTTGTCGAAACGCATCGCTCGCTGTTTGACGGCTCGAACTGCGGCATTCGGATGTCGGGTCGTCCGGTCTATTCGGTGCAGTACCACCCCGAAGCCTCGCCTGGCCCTCAGGACAGCTTTTATCTGTTCGAACGCTTTGCCGAGGCAATGGCGGGTAAGAAAGCACAGGCTTAACTGCCTGATCGTTTAGTGTTAACGCGCTGTTAACCATGAATGAGCAACCCTGACGCCGGGATCACCGCGTCAGGGTTTTTTAATGGTCGAACTAAACCTGCAGCATTTCGCGCGCGCCGCGCCGATTTCCGTTCGGGAGCGGAAGCCCCTCGGAACCTGTTTGATAGAACGCGGGTGTATTACCCCTGCGCAGTTGGAAAAAGCGCTGCATCTGCAATCTAGGCAACAGGCCCCCTTAGGCGAGATCCTTGTTGGAGAGGGATGGATCAGCCGTCAGAACATCATGGACGCCTTGTCCGAGCAGACCAACCTGCAAGTTGTCGATCTGGAAGACACACCACCCACTCGGACTTTATGTAACATCAAACCGGTCGAGTTTTGGCTAAAGCATAACGTTATCCCGTGGCGACGTATCGGCCCCATCCTGCTTATCGCGACCGCGAATCCGGACCGTTTTGCCGCTGTTCGCGCCGCCCTGTCCCACACTGAACACACGGTCTCACCAGTACTTGCGTCAACCAGTCAAATTGATCACGCAATCGCCGACGCATTTTCGGAAACTTTGGCCCAAGGCGCAGAAGCTCGGGTCGACGAAGATCAGAGCTGTCGGTCCTGGACACCAACAGCGCGCGTGGGTCCTATAGTTGCGATTGCAGGACTTCTTTGCTTTTTTGCGGCGTTTCCTCTGATCGGGTTGTCTGTTCTGCTGACCACTGCCGTGGCTTCGCTGCTTCTGTTCATGGCTTTGAGGATAGCGGGCTTAGTCTCGTACCTCATGAGAACTCGTCAACGGTGCCAGAGTCCCGAGCCTGTTCCACTGCGGCTACCTCGCGTTTCAGTGATGGTACCCCTGTACAAAGAAAGAGAAATAGCTGGCGCTTTGATCAAGCGGCTTCAACGCCTGACGTACCCAAAGGCGTTATTGGATGTCATACTGGTTTTGGAAGCCTCGGATGAGGTCACGCGGGCGACAGTAAGTCGGGTGGAGTTGCCCAGTTGGATCAGAACTGTGGAAGTTCCCGAACTGAACGGCCTGACGACCAAGCCTCGCGCTATGAACTACGCATTGGATTTTTGCCGAGGCGACATTCTGGGGGTTTGGGATGCCGAAGACGCACCGCAACCGGATCAGATCGAACGGGTGGTCCGACATTTCTCGCGGGCCAGCGAGGACGTCGTGTGCCTGCAAGGCGTTCTGGATTATTACAACCCGCGCACCAATTGGCGGTCACGCTGCTTTACAATCGAGTACAGCAGTTGGTTTCGGATCATTTTGCAGGGCATTTCGAACCTGGGTCTGGTCGTGCCGTTGGGTGGCACAACTTTCTTTTTCCGCAGAGACAAACTGCTGGAGCTTGGCGGCTGGGATGCCCACAACGTGACCGAAGACGCAGATTTGGGCGTACGTCTCAGCCGTGCGGGATACCGGACCGAGATGGTCGATACCACCACCTATGAAGAGGCGAACTTTCGCGCCTGGCCCTGGGTCAAACAACGCTCACGCTGGCTGAAGGGGTTCATGGTGACCTATCTCGTGCACATGCGCGCACCGCTGCGTCTGCTGAACGACATTGGGCTCAAGCGATTTCTTGGCGTTCAGGCGTTCTTTTTGGGCACGATTGGTCAGTTTCTATTGGCACCGGTCCTATGGCTGTTTTGGTTGGCGTCATTGGGCCTGCCCGGCCCTTTTGATCCACTTTTGTCAGACTGGTTCTTCTACGCACTTATCGGCGTATTTCTGACCGCCGAGATGACCAACCTGATTGTCGGAATGCTGGCCGTTGCTGCGCCAGAAAGGCGGTTCCTGATGCCATGGGTTCCAACGATGCCCCTGTATTTTCCGCTGGGCGTGCTGGCCGCTTACAAAGCCCTGTGGGAGCTGGCCAGCAACCCGTTCTTCTGGGACAAAACCCAGCATGGGCACGCCCGAGAAGAAGTTCAGCCGCACTAAGCGTCACTTCTCGCGCAGCACTGCATCCTGTTTCAGGCGCGTCATGAAGGCCACCGAAATATGTTCTTTCAGCGCGTGTTCTGCCGCCTCTTCATCCCGTGCGGCGATCGCCTCGACTATGCCCTTGTGTTCGCTCTGAGCAATCTCGCCACGGCCCTGAACTGCCAAGGATGTCGTTGCCATCAGCGCCATTGTGCGATGAACAAGGTCCAGCTGTTGCACCAGATATCTATTGTGTGACGCCAAATGGATTTGTTCATGAAACCGCCTGTTGGCCCTCGAAAGCGCTGTTGGATCATCCACCAATGCATCATCGGCAGCGACCATGTCCTGCAGCACTTTGATCTCTTCTTCGGTGGCGTGTTTCGCGGCCAGCTTTGCTGCCAACCCTTCCAGCTCACGCCGGACGACGTAAAGCTCGGCCATTTGGTTGTGGTCAAGCGAAGCCACAATCAGGGATCGCCCGTCACGCTCCAGCAAGGACTGAGTTTCAAGCCGCTGCAACGCTTCGCGGATCGGCGTGCGGGACACGCCAAATCGCTCTGCCAGCTCACTTTCGACCAATCGGTCACCAGGCTTGTAAACGCCTACGTCTATTGCTTCGAGAATTAGACTGTATGCGTCTTTATTGGGCTGTCTGGATTGGGGCATCGGGTGGTTTGTCTCCTCGTTCGGACATGTCTATCCGCCCCAACCCCTCGCAATCAAGTGTAGCATTGAAAACCGTGGCACGTCGGCCTAAACCCAAACCATGGTCAAACCTTCCTTTACGCACGTCACCCAATGGGTCTTCGACCTCGACAACACGCTGTACCCGCCTCATATGCAACTGTTCAATCAGATCGAGGTTCTGATGACGGACTATGTGGTAAAGGCCATCGGCGTCGAGCGGGCAGAAGCGGATCGTCTGCGCTCGCACTATTGGCGGGAATACGGCACTACGCTGGCAGGGTTGATGGCCGAGCACGATCTGGACCCTGATCCTTATCTGCATGCTGTGCATCAGGTGGACATGAGCCATATGGACCCTGACGCCGAACTGGCCGATCACATCCGATCGCTACCCGGACGTCGCATCGTCTACACAAACGGCAGCGCGCCCTACGCAGAACGGGTGTTGGAAGCACGCGGCCTCAGCGGGTTGTTCGATGCGATCTATGGCGTTGAACATGCGGGCTATCGGCCAAAACCCGAGCTGGCCGCTTTCGAGACTATCTTTGCACAAGATGGAATCGACGCGGCCAAAGCGGCAATGTTCGAAGATGATCCGCGCAATCTGGCGGCCCCTCATGCAATGGGCATGCGCACTGTCCACGTCGCACCTGAGCCGCATGAGGCGGATCATATCCACCACCATACCGACGATTTGACCGCGTTTCTGGCCCGCCTGCGATAGGCTGTCACACTGCGACGATCTGCACATTCTGCAGGTGCAGCATCGTCCCTATATGCGCCTCAGCGACGAACAGAATCGGAGACCCCATGAGCGCGATCGAGATGCCCGGACGCCTGCCCATCTGGCAGCGCCTGTTGTTTGCAGTTCCCCTGTTTGGATGGATGGCCCGCGATGTCGCGGATGCCAAGGGCGAAGATTGGGGCTATACTGCGGCCGCGATATTCAGCATGTGGGGCTGTTCCGCCCTGTTGTTCGGTTTGCCGGGCCTATACATCCCAGCCGTAATGATGGTGCCGGTAATGTTCCTGATCCTCATTCTGATCTCACGCGGCTGAAACGCGAGACAGGATGTCACTTGGCACCCGATGCAGAACCGCACTAGGTTCTGGGCAACACTCGGAGGCCAAGGTCATGAAAGACAGCTGTGACATCCTGATTTCCGGCGGAGGAATCGCCGGACTGACCGCTGCGGCGGCCTTTGGAACCGCAGGTTTCGACGTTGTTTGCGTCGACCCGGCCCCTCCTATCACCGAGCGTGACGTGGACGGTTCTGATTTGCGGACCACCGCGTTTCTCCAACCTGCACACGGGCTGCTGGAACAATGCGGCTTGTGGCAACGGCTGGACGCACACGCAGCCCCTTTGCAGATTATGCGCATTGTGGACGCCGGCGGTGACGTGCCCGAACCCCGCGTGGTGCGCGATTTCAACGCCGCCGATATTTCAGACCAGCCGTTCGGTTGGAACCTGCCCAACTGGCTGTTGCGGCGTGAGATGGTGGCGCGTCTGGCGGAACTGCCCAACGTCGATTTCCGCCCCGGTACAGGCACCGCCAGCCTGTTCACTCGCACAGCCGAAGCGCGCGTGGGGCTGAGTGACGGCAGTCGCATTCGCAGTAAACTGGTGGTTGCTGCAGACGGGCGCAGCTCCCCAATGCGAGAGGCCGCTGGTATCAACGTCCATACGACCCGATATGGCCAAAAGGCACTGGCCTTTGCGGTCACACACCCGATTCCACACGACAACGTTTCAACTGAAATTCACCGCTCTGGCGGGCCATTCACCCTGGTTCCCCTCCCCGACTGGCAAGGGCAGCCGTCTTCGGCGATCGTGTGGATGGAGCGCGGCCCCCGCGCAGTTGAGTTGCTGAACACCGAGCCCGAGTCGTTTGAGGATCAGATGACCGAGCGTTCCTGTGGGTTGTTCGGACCGTTGAAACTGGCTTCTCGCCGAACCATCTGGCCCATCATCAGCCAGTCGGCTGAACGTCTTTCAGGCGAACGTGTCGCGCTAATGGCCGAAGCCGCCCATGTGGTGCCCCCTATTGGCGCGCAGGGTCTGAACATGTCGCTGGGCGATCTGCGCAGCCTGCTAGATCTTGCACAAGCTCGCCCCGACGGCTTGGGCGATGCGCAGATGCTCGACGCCTATCATAAGGCCCGCCATACCGAAATCGAGATGCGCGTCAAAGGCATCGACCTGCTGAACCGCGCCTCGATGATCGAAGCGCGGCCGTTAAGGGACGTGCGGGCCATGGGTCTGAACGCTCTCTATTCCCTACCGCCCATTCGCAAGACGTTGATGCAAATGGGCCTCGGCGTACGCTAAGGCCCCGGAGCTCAAAGAACCTGATCCAACACACGTTTGAGACGTCCGATGGTGCCGTCGACATCGTACAATTTGTCCAGGCCGAACAGGCCAACACGGAAAGTGCTGAACCCTTCGGGTTCATCACATTGCAATGGCACACCTGCTGCGATCTGCATGCCCAAAGCGGCAAACTTCTTACCGTTCTGAACGTCCGGGTCCGCCGTATAGCTGACCACAACCCCCGGCGCACCAAATCCGTCTGCGGCAACCGAGACGATGCCTTTATCCCGCAGCATGGCCCGCACACCATCCCCCAATGCCCATTGTGCATCGCGCAGTTTTTCAAACCCATAGTCACGGGTCTCGACCATCGTATCCCGGAACGCCTTTAACGCATCCGTTGGCATGGTTGCGTGATACGCATGTCCGCCATTTTCATAAGCCTGCATAATCTGCCGCCACTTCTTCAGATCAACGGCAAAGCTGTCAGAAGTCGTCTCTTCCAACCGCGCCTCGCCACGCTCGGACAGCATGACAAGGCCTGCACAGGGCGATGCGCTCCACCCTTTCTGGGGGGCCGAGATAAGAACGTCCACTCCGGTCGCCTTCATGTCGACCCAGGCACAACCCGATGCGATGCAGTCCAGCACCATCAAAGCCCCAACCTCATGCGCCGCAGAAGCCATGGTTGTTACGTAATCGTCGGGCAGAATAACCCCTGCCGAGGTTTCCACATGCGGAGCGAATACGACATCCGGGCGTTGTTCACGAATTGCTGAAACAACCTCATCAATCGGTGCCGGGGCAAAGGGCGAAGGGCTGGAATTGCCGGTCTGCCGCGCCTTGAGAACCGTGGTTGATGCCGTCAGGCTAGCGGATTCGATAATCTGACTCCAGCGATAGGAAAACCACCCATTCCGAACGACCAGAACATTCGCGTTGCGCGCAAATTGCCGGGCGACGGCCTCCATCCCATAGGTGCCTCCACCGGGGATTATTGCCACGCCATCTGCGTTATATACATCCTTCAGCAACCCAGAGATGTCGCGCATAACCTGTTGAAACTGAACCGACATGTGGTTCAATGATCTATCGGTAAAAACGACCGAGAACTCTTCGAGCCCAGAGGGATCAACGGTATCCAATAGCGCTGGCATGGTTTGTCCTTTCAAATTGTGTCAGCGGACTCACGACCCGGTTTAATCTGTCGCGACCTGTACTGAACCTGAATACCTGCCCCAAGGGAACCCGAAAACAAAATAATCAAATGACACATTGTTCGTCGAATTCGCTAATAAATGACGCCAATTAGTGTCAGTAGCCCTTTACACTTTGACGTGTTTCTGACCAGATGCACTCACTTTGTGGAAGAAAGGTATTTCGACAGGTGAATGCGCAAAAGCGGATCAGTTTTCAAGTTGTACGGGACGAAGTTAAACGGAGGATCGAAAGCCGCGTTTGGCCGCAGGGATCGCTTCTGCCAACCGAAACTCAGCTTGCCGAGGAATTCAATTGCGCCCGCGCGACGGTGAACCGCGCCTTGCGCGAGCTTGCCGATCAGGGCTTTGTCGAACGCAAACGCAAAAGCGGGACCCGCGTCAAAAAGGAACCCAGCAAGCATGCAAAGCTGGAATTTTCTTTAGCCCGTCAAACAGTTGAAAGCCAAAATGCAACCTATCGGTACTCGTTGGTTGAACGCAACGTGGTCGCAAGCCCCGGTTGGCTGGCCTCGCAGATCGGTGTTTCGGCGGACATTCGCGTTTTGCATGTCATCTGCATGCACTATGCCGACAACCGTCCCTTCCAACTTGAGGAACGCTGGATCAACATAGATGCGGTGCCTGAAATCGAACACGCTGACCTAAGCTGTCACGGCCCGCATGAATGGCTTCTAAACGCCTCTCCGTTTACCGAAGCGGAAGTCGCCTTTTGCGCGATCTCAGCCGACGGACGTCTGGCGGAATTCATGGGGACAACCGCCGGAGCATCCATGATCCAGCTAGAACGCACGACCTGGAAAAACGGCAATCCGATGGCTTTTGCCCGGATGACACATCATCCGGGATATTGCATCCGCACACGATACTGATCAGGTCTATCCGATCGGGCCCGGCAGGCGTTCCTCGCTCAGTAGAACGTTGGCTTCGACATCTCCTGCGCCGGGCAAGGTCATGATCCGGCGGCGCAAGACACGCTCAAAATCCGACAAATCGCGGGCAACAACCCGCAGGCGATAGTCGTACAGACCCAGCACATGCTCGACCGTCTGAACTTCGGGAATCGCACTTACGGCACGCTCGAAATCCTCCAAACTGATCTGTCCCTTGCGTGCCAGTTTTACGCCAAGGAACACCGTCACGCCGAACCCCAAAGCCTCGGCGTTCAGGCGTAGCCTTCTGCCTTTGATAATGCCCGAGGTTTCCAGCCGTCGAATTCGCCGCCATGTCGCGGGTTGTGACAATCCCAGGTTACGCCCCAACGCCCCCGCGCTTAGCGAAGCATCCTGCGCCAGCGCGCGCAGTATCTTTCGGTCAAGTTCATCCAGATCGGTCATACCGGCAGGACCTCTTCGCTTTTGACCCGCGCGATGTGCATCAAGGCCTCGATATCCGCGATATGCGGCAGGGTCAGAATGCGGTCGCGGTAGAGTTGTTGGTAATGTGCCATGTCCCTGGCAATAACCGAGAGGCGCACATCTACCCGGCCCAGAAAGGTCTGCAATTCGATCACCTCAGGCACCTGCCGGGCGGCCGCAGTGAATTCGTCAAACGCGCGGGCTTGCGTCTTGTCCAGTGTGACCCGCAGCGAAACCTCAACGGCGTACCCAAGCGCCGCCCAGTCAATCACAGCCTCTTGCCCCAGAATGATCCCCGCCGCCTGCATCTTTTCGACCCGACGCCAGCAGACGCCCTGACTGATACGGCAACGTTCGGCCAGTTCTGCGGCGGTCAGACTGGGATCAGCCTGAAAGTGGCGCAGGATTCGGCGGTCTAAATCATCAAGCATGAATTTTTCACGAATCTACAGTTTCAAGAATTATTCTTCATCTTTTTTACAAATACTCAAGGCTAACCCTATCGCCAATACACAGTCTGGCAGGTAAAACCCTCGGCAATCTAACCAGAAAGGACCGGCGACATGCGCGTCTATTACGATCGCGATTGCGACATCAACCTGATCAAAGACAAGAAAGTGGCGATCCTGGGCTATGGCAGCCAAGGCCATGCCCACGCACTGAACCTGCGCGACTCGGGCGCGAAAAACCTTGTCGTCGCTTTGCGCGAAGGATCTGCATCGGCCAAGAAAGCCGAAGCCGAAGGCCTGGAAGTCATGGGCATCGCCGAAGCGGCCGCTTGGTGTGATGTCATCATGTTCACCATGCCCGACGAACTGCAGGCCGAGACCTACAAGAAATACGTGCATGACAACATCAAGCCGGGTTCCGCGATCGCGTTTGCCCACGGCCTGAACGTACACTTCGGCCTGATTGAGCCGAAAGAAGGCGTCGACGTCATCATGATGGCCCCCAAGGGCCCCGGCCATACCGTGCGCGGCGAATACGTCAAAGGCGGCGGCGTGCCCTGCCTTGTTGCGGTGGATAGCGACGCAACCGGCAAGGCGCTGGAAATCGGCCTGTCCTACTGCTCGGCCATCGGTGGCGGCCGCTCGGGCATCATCGAAACCAACTTCCGCGAAGAATGCGAAACCGACCTGTTCGGTGAGCAGGCAGTTCTGTGCGGCGGCATCGTTGAGCTGATCCGTTGCGGCTTTGAAACGCTGGTTGAGGCAGGCTACGCGCCTGAAATGGCTTACTTCGAGTGTCTGCACGAAACCAAGCTGATTGTTGACCTGATCTATGAAGGCGGCATTGCCAACATGGATTACTCGATCTCCAACACAGCCGAATACGGCCAGTACGTCACCGGTCCGCGGATCCTGCCTTATGAGCAGACCAAGAAGGCGATGAAAGAGACCCTGTCGGACATCCAGACCGGCAAGTTCGTACGTGACTTCATGCTTGAGAACGCTGTTGGTCAACCGACCATCAAAGCAGCACGCCGTCACAACGATGAGCATCAGATCGAGCAGGTTGGTAAGAAACTGCGCGACATGATGCCGTGGATTTCGGCCGGCAAGCTGGTCGATCAGGAAAAGAACTGATCCCATCAGGCGAATGCGAAAGGGCGGCCCTTCTGGCCGCCCTTTTTTGTCCATACCCTAAGCCGAGACGAAGATGGTCCAGCAACCCACATCCCGCGATTGGAGCGGCGTTATCACCCTTGGCCTGATCTGGGGCGGTACGTTCATGGTCGTTGCCATGGCGTTGGAAGGGTATGGACCTATCACCGTCGCCACCGCGCGGACGACGCTGGGCGCCGTGATGCTTCTGGGACTAATGGCGGCCACGAACCGCAAATTGCCCTCGGGGTCTGCTGCACTTTGGACCTCGGTCATCGTAATTGGCATTCTGTCATCCGCCCTGCCCTTTGTTTTGCTGAGTTGGGGTCAGCAATACGTACCCTCAGCCTTCGCGGGCCTGTCGATGGCCGCAATTCCGCTGATGGTGCTGCCTTTGGCTCATTTCTTCTCGGACGAGCCCCTGAACCTCAGGCGGTTGGTGGGCGTTACCCTAGGCTTTTGCGGCGCATTGGTGCTGATCGGCCCCGGTTTGGCACAGCTCGGCCAAGGGGCGGAACCACTGGCGCAACTGGCCTGCATCGGGGCAGCGCTATGTTATTCCTTCGCGTCGATCTTCACCCGCCAATGCCCGCCCATTGACCCGGTGGTTCTGGCCGCTCTGACCTTGCTGGTGGGCGCAGTGATCCTACTGCCAATCATGTTTGTGACCGAAGGCGTGCCGACCTGGGAAGGCACCCGTCCGAGCATTGCCATTATCGTCTTGGGACTGGTGCCCACGGCATTCGCAACACTGCTGCGCGTGTCTGTCATTCGCAGTGCAGGGTCCGTCTTCATGACACTGGTCAATTATCAGGTGCCGATCTGGTCGATGGTGTTCGGCGCGTGGGTGTTGTCCGAAGCTTTGCCGCTCCGGTTTTACGTGGCACTTGCCATGATCCTGACAGGGTTGGCCATCAGCCAGTGGTTCAGCCTTCGAAAGATGCTGACAGGCCGCTAGCTTGTGACGGCTTCGACTTCAGCGACGATGCCGTCAACAACCTGGTTCAACAGGTCATCATCTTCGCATTCCGCCATTACACGGATCAGAGGTTCTGTGCCCGATTTACGGATCAGCAAGCGACCCTGCCCGTTCAACCGTGCTTCGGCGTCAGAAATCGCAGCCTGCACGCTGGTGGCCTCAAGCGGGGCTTGTCCTTCGCCATAACGCACGTTCTTCAGCATTTGTGGAACGGTTTCGAACTGCACCGACAGTTCCGATGCATTGCGGCCTGTATGAACCATCTCAGCCAGGAAATGGAGACCTGCCATCAGGCCGTCTCCCGTTGTCGCATAGTCGCTCATCACGATGTGGCCGGACTGTTCGCCGCCCAGGTTGAACCCGCCTTCACGCATACGTTCAACGACATAGCGGTCCCCGACGCCGGTCCGCTCCAGACGCAAACCGTGTTTGGTCAGATGCCTTTCAAGACCAAGGTTCGACATGACAGTTGCGACCAGCGCACCCCCCTTGAGCCGTTCTTCTTTGGCCCAGCTGGTCGCCAAAAGCGCCATTAGCTGATCGCCATCTGCGACTTGCCCGTGTTCATCGACCATGACCACGCGGTCGGCATCACCATCCAGGCAAATTCCGACGTCCGCGCCATGAGCGACAACCGTTTCCGCAGCCAATTGTGGTTTGGTCGAACCGCAATTAAGGTTGATGTTCTTACCGTTGGGCGCAATCCCTACCGGGATCACTTCGGCACCCAATTCCCACAAAACCTCAGGCGCTGTACGGTGCGCAGCCCCGTTTGCACAATCCACCACTACTTTCAGCCCGTCCAAACGCAGGTCGCGCGACAGCGAGGACTTTACCCGCTCACCATACCGAAAACGCGCATCATCCACGCGTCGGGCGCGACCGATATTCTGCGCTTGCGCGGGGCTAACGCCCTCTTCTATCAGACGCTCGATCTCGGCTTCTGCCTGATCGGACAGTTTGTACCCATCCGGGCCAAAGAACTTGATGCCATTGTCTTCGGCAGGGTTGTGGCTGGCCGAAATCATGACCCCCAGATCAGCACGCATCGACCGTGTCATCAGCCCGACTGCGGGTGTTGGCACAGGCCCAAGAAGCAGCACATTCATACCTGTCGAGGTCAAACCGGCCGTCAGAGCGTTTTCCAGCATATAACCGGACAGTCTTGTATCTTTACCGATTACCACACGGTGAACGTCGGATTGGTCGCGGCGGAAATAGCGACCAGCGGCTGCACCGATGCGCAATGCCATTTCGGCCGTGATTGGATGGGTATTTGCCGTACCCCTTACCCCATCGGTTCCGAACAGCTTGCGCATAATATCACTCCGTCACTTCTTGCCTGTCTCCGCCTTACCGGACGGCAGCCCAAAGGCGCAAGGCCTGAGCCGTGTCAGCCACATCATGCACGCGCAAAATTTGAACGCCTTGGGACAATCCGGCCAGCCCTACTGCGATAGATCCCGGCGCACGGGCGTCCTTGCGCGGCTCTCTGCCAATTTGCCCAATCATACCTTTTCGGGACACGCCCAACAGTATCGGGCAGCCCAAACCGTGAAACAGGCTGATCCTCTGCAGCAAAGCCAGATTATGCGCCTCAGTCTTACCAAAGCCAATGCCCGGATCGACGATGATCCGATCTCGGTTCAAGCCCAGTTTTTCTAGGTTGTCGACCTGCCCCTCCAGAAAATCATAGACGTCCAGCAGGACATCCTCATAGGTCGGGTTATCTTGCATCGTGGCCGGATCACCCTGCATGTGCATCACACAAACCGGCGCCCCAACTTCGGCACAAAATGGCGCAAGCAACGGGTCATAGGTAAAGCCGGTGACGTCGTTGATCAGCCCTGCCCCGGCTTCCCACGCGGCTTTGGCGACGGCGGACTTACGCGTATCTATGGATATCAACGCATCCGTACGGGACTTGATAGCCTCGATCAGCGGGCGGGTCCGGGCGATCTCTTCGTCTTCGGGAACAAAACTCGCTCCGGGTCGGGTCGATTCTCCACCGATATCCAGAATGGTTGCGTCGTGTGACACCATCTGCTCGGCCGCAGATTGCCCGGCAGTAACCGAGTTGTGCACGCCACCATCCGAAAAACTGTCCGGCGTTGCATTCAGAATACCCATAATATGCGGGCGATCCATGGCAAGGCCCGCGACATCGGCACGCGGACGCGTAAGGCGGTCCAGCGCATCGCCAGGTACATCCTGCACAGCAATGACCCTTGGACGTTCTTTTCGGCTTAACCGTTCAACATGGGTAAACCAAAGCGGCTGGCCCGCTAATGGTACGGAACCCGACGGACGGTTCGGACCATGCTGAACCAGAGGACGAAAATACGCGGTCACAGTTGCGCCTGATCCACCGAAATCGCGCGCAATGGGGTTTTCGGGGCGTCGGGCAGCGCGCCGCCTATCACCATCATCTCGCTCGCTTCAAAAGTGGCGGCAAACCATGCGGCCAGCGCGACCGCATCCGAAGGTGCAGCAGACGGACCATCGACGGCGTCCAGAACTATTTTCGAGGGCGCCCAGACACAAATTTGGCCGTTTTTCATGGCCCAATCCAGCTCAGTCCGTGTTGAGACGACAACGCAACGGTGATCGCGCGCGGCCAGAACCCACGCGTTCTGTTCGATGGCCAGCAGATCAATACGGCGTTGGGTCATCGCATGGCCGGTTTGGGAAACCGGCATATCTGCGGCGCCGACGCACAGGATCAGAGGGCGTTCACGGTTTTCCAGTTGGTCGATCCACCCGGTCAGATTGGGCGAGACGATAGCCTCGTTCGATAGAAAGGCCAAACGCGGATGGGGGCGCTCTTCCTCGACGACGTCGTGATGGGCATTGTCTTTTCCGCGAACAATTTCAACTCCTAGGGCGCCGGGGCCGCGGTCAAGTTTTTCTATTCTCACAAAAGCTCTTACAGCCTGAGGCTCAAGTAGAATACGTTCCGCCACGCGGTCCGCCAGAGTTTCCAGAAGATTAAGCCGTTCGGCCGAAAGCTCAAATGCAATCGCTTCGGTCACCCGGTCGTACGACAAGATGCGATCCACGTCATCGTCGATGGGATCACTCAAGGGGCGAACTTCAACCACGATGTTAAAGCAAATCCGCTGGGTCGTACCACGTTCGGCCTGAAACGCGCCGATCTCCACCTCGACGATATGATCGCGCAAGGAAATACGATCCAGCGGCCCCCGAGAGGCGGTCGCTTCGGACCGCTCGGACGGATGCGCAAAGGCAAGACGGATTTCAGAGCTCATACAGGCGAACCTCTTCGGGCTTTGTGGACGTGTTTGCCCAAAATAAACGATGCGCGCGCGTATAACACCGCAACATGCGTCTTTCCAGCCATCGAATGCGGCGTCAGCTGACGCGAAACCAGCTCATCATTCCCGATGCGGCATGTCCCAGCATATGGCAATGCAGCAGCCAATCGCCCGGGTTGTCCGTCACAAGTGCAATTTGTCGGGTTTGTCCCCGGTCAACCAATGCCGTGTCACGCCACGGCCCCAAACTGCCATCCGGCAGAATAATTCGGAAGTGGTGACCATGCAGATGCATTGCATGAGGAAAGGCAGTTTCGTTCAAAAATTCGATCCGGTGTACCTGCCCCTGACGCGCATCCAAAAACGGGTCCTTGGGGCGTTCAGCGTATCCGTTCAGAGCCCAGAACCGGCCGAGTTGCGCCAGCTCACGTCCCGTCAGGTCCTGATCGCCAAGCTTCGCCCCTTCAAGCCAACGCATCGCGCCGCCTTGCAGGGACATGCGATGCAGCGGTGCGTCATCATATTGAAATTCCGGCATATTGTTTGCGGGCAACGCCTCAACACCCTGCCGTCGCTGTGTGGATTCTTCGGTGACGGTAAAGCGTACTATGCCGTACCCGCCGTCCCGCTCGATACTGGCAAGGCTGGCAACGTCCCCCGACGGGGCGGTCACGTCCACAATAAGATCCGCGCGTTGTGCCGGTGCAAGGGGGAAGTCGCCTTCGACAGGCAGTGGCGTTGTCAGCGGCATGCCATCCAGTGCCACAATCCATCCCGTCAGCCCGTCCAAGGCCAAATCAAATATTCGAGCGTTAGATGCGTTTATCAGGCGCAATCGCAGGCGTTCCCCCGATCCAACGTTGTAAGCCGGATCAAAGCTGCCATTGACGGACACGAGATTACCCAGCCGCCCTGCATGACTAAGATCGTGCCCATTGTCGAAATCATCCACGACATGCGCCGTTTCTGGATCCAGACGCCAATCGTCCAGCATCAGCGTCATATCCTTATCAACATCCGGCGGGCTGGATTCTTCAACGATCAAAGATCCGTACAGACCTCGGGCGACCTGTTCCATGGATCTGTTATGCGAGTGATACCAATACGTTCCGGCATCGGGTGCAACAAAATCATAGTCGAAGGATTGGCCCGTCTCGACAGCGTCCTGCGTCAACCCCGGCACGCCATCCATTGCGTTGTCGATCCGAATTCCGTGCCAGTGCACTGCCGTGGGTTGGGACAGATTGTTGATCAGTTTGCGCCTGACACGCCCGCCTTGAGGTACGCGAATGTCGACCCCGGGCACAGAGCCGCCATAAGTCCATACCGGCGTGGCCGGATACCCCGACGGGGCAATCTGCTGCATCGCTTCTTGCGCGATCAGATCAGAACTGACCGCATGCGCCGCCCGTGGCAGCAGCGCAAGCGCTGTCGAAGTTTGCAAAAACCGTCTGCGGGATAAAATCATAGCGGACCTCCTGGCCCGCTACATAGGTCATGATTTGCCCCGCGCCATCAAGGTTCCAGCGCGGGTGCGTCAATCAGTTGCTCGCGGTCCGATAGTTGTGGCGGTAGAAAATATGGACCCCGATCCGAGCGGTCTCTTTGTAAACACGCGACCATGACGGGCGCACGGCTTTGGTGTGATAGTGAGTCGCCCCTTCGGTAAGCCCCACGCCAACGCCGTCGATTGCTGCGCGGGCAACCTTGGACACACGCTCATAGGCTTTTTTCTCGCGGATTACTTCCTTTTGACCATCGCAAGTGTAG
The DNA here is from genome assembly GCF_056537985.1 of Ruegeria sp. BI12. Classification (NCBI taxonomy): domain Bacteria; kingdom Pseudomonadati; phylum Pseudomonadota; class Alphaproteobacteria; order Rhodobacterales; family Roseobacteraceae; genus Ruegeria; species Ruegeria sp. BI12. The sequence continues at coordinate 1,788,451 of NZ_JBQFSL010000001.1, forward strand.
GTGAACTGGCACTGGTACTTCTTGCCGGTTCCCTGCTTGATCACCCCGCACAGCGAGCTTGGAAAGCGGCTGCTTTTGACCCGGTTCAGGATCACCTCGGCCACGGCAAACTGACCGCGCACGCTTTCACCGCGCGCTTCAAAGTACAGCGCCTCGGCAAGACATTTAAAGTTCTCGTCTCCGGAAGCCTTGGGGAGTTGATCCAACCAGGACTTTGAATACGAAACTTTTTCCAGCACAGGCGCCTTACGGGGCTTGAACAGATTCAGATAGTCGCGAAAGTTTTGCCCGGGCAATTCGCTCCGGGTCACAAGTTCGCGTTTGGCAGATTCGGTGGCTTCCCTCTCAGCGACGGAAACACTCGGCAGCACGGTTGCTGCCAATGTGGCAACAGCCATTATGTATCGTAGCATCAGATAACCTCGCACAGGCACATTCAGCGCCAGACCCTCCCCCGGCGGGCGCGATGAGGCTCATACCGAATTCAAACGGCGACGTCCAGTTCTGACGAAAAAGCAAGTGGAAAATCGCCGTTTCGTCAACAATATTTGACGACGGCGCTCTCTGTCTCCTACTAATTCTTGAGTGCTGGCCTTCTGTCAACCCCCAAGTCTGGACGAAATTGCAAGTTGAGCGGCAGCCAGCCGAGCGACGGGCACCCGGAAGGGTGAGCAGGACACATAGTCAAAGCCCAATTCCCGGCAAATAGCGATTGATTCGGGGTTACCGCCATGTTCGCCGCAAACCGATAGGGTCACGTCGGGCTGCGCTTGCCGACCGCGCTCAGCCCCAAGTTTAAGCAGCTCACCGACACCGTCTGCGTCCAGCACATGAAACGGGTCTTCTACGAACACGCCTTGCCGCACGTAAGCCGACATAAACCGACCCGCATCATCGCGAGACAAGCCGTAGGTCATCTGGGTCAGGTCGTTGGTGCCAAAACTCAGGAACGATGTCTGCGGAGCGATCTCATCCGCACGCAAGCAGGCCCGCGGGGTTTCGACCATCACGCCCAACCGGTATTCGAACTCTTGCCCATGCTCTGCTGCAACGGATGCTGCAACCGAATCGATGCGCGCCTTGACCAGTTCGACCTCGCGCTTGGCGGATACCAGAGGAATCATCACCTCGGGCACGACAGGTGCGCCATCTTTGCTGGCCTCAAGCGTGGCCTCAAAAATTGCGCGCGCCTGCATGTCATAGATTTCGGGAACTGTCACACCCAGACGCACACCCCGTAGGCCCAACATCGGGTTGTACTCGGTCATTTCCGCTACCCGCCGCTCCACGTCAGAAACCGGCAGGTCCAGCGCTTCGGCGAGTTCGCGTTGCCCAGTGCGCGTGGTGGGCAAAAATTCGTGCAACGGTGGGTCGAACAGACGAATACAGACCGGCTGACCTTCCATAATCCGAAACAGCTGGGCGAAGTCGTCGCGCTGCATCGGCAACAGACGTTCCAACACAGCTGCGCGACCGGATGAGGTTTGCGCAAAGATCATCTCGCGCATCACGATCAGGCGGCCGGGATCAAAGAACATATGTTCTGTACGGCAGAGACCGATCCCCTGCGCCATGAAGTTCCGCGCTGTCTGCGCGTCGGCGGGCGTATCCGCATTGGCGCGAATTGCGATGTCGCGTTCCTCATCGGCCCAGCCCATAAGGGTCTGGAAGCAGTCGTCCAGCGCGGCCTCAAGCATGGTCGGCTGCCCAGCCAGCACCTGCCCCGAGCTGCCGTCGATCGTCACCGTGTCGCCCGTTTTGAAGACACGCCCATCCGGTGCGGTCAGCTGCTTTTTCTTGGTCTGAAACCGCATCTCGGACGCGCCAACGATACACGGCAGACCCAAACCCCGGCCAATCACGGCCGCGTGGCTGGTCATCCCGCCCTTTTCGGTCAGCACGGCCACCGCAGCGTGCATACCCCGCACATCTTCCGGAGAGGTCTCGCGCCGCACCAGAATACAAGGTTCCCCGCGCGCAGCGCTGGCTTGTGCCTCAGCCGAGGTGAACACGATCTTGCCTGTCGCAGCACCCGGGCTGGCTGCAATGCCGGTGGTCAGAGTGTCCCGCTCCGCATCCGGGTGCACCTGACGGTGCAGCAACTCGTTCAGCGAATGCGGATCAACCCGCATCACCGCCTCTTGCGGCGGGATGATGCCATCTTCGGCCAGTCGCACGGCGATGCGCATCGCGGCCCGGGCACTGCGTTGCACTCGCACGCCATCCAAAATGTGCACATGACCGTTTTCGATCACGAATTCGACCTGCATCTCCTCGCGCAGCTTGACCCGCATCAGCGCCGCATGGGCCTTGAGTTCGGCAAAAGCCTCGGGCGCGACGTCCTCCAGAGACACTCCGCGCGGGTCCTTTTCCAGATAAAGCGCTGCGACGCCCTCTCCCAGCGCATCCCGCCCCTGGCTCTGGCTCAGATAACGACCGGTCAGCTGAGGCAATCCGGTGGCCGGATCAATCAGTTGCAACACGCCCGATCCGCACTCGCCCTGCCCGACGCCGGGGATCATCTCCTGGATCACAAGCCCCAAGCCTGCATCTGCCGGGGCGCCCTTGGCCTGACGCAACAATCGGGCCGAGGTGCCCTCCCACGCTCGCGCCATCGAACGCAGAACGGCGATCAGCTGCTCGCCGCGATCTTGCGGAAAGGCTTCGTCCGTCTCGTCTTCGTATGCGCGCAGGGACTCCTGCAGACCTTCGCGCCCATCCGCTTCGATCTCATCAAATACGTCCGGGTCCAGCCGCGCCACGTGCACCGCATAGCTTTGGACAAACCGCAAATACAGCGCGGCTGCGGCCTCGACACCCATCGAATCCGACAGGTCGACATAGCGCGCATCATTCATGCCGATGTTCAGAATGGCGCCGGGACCGCCCCAATCAGGGTCCTCGGAACTGGGCCGGACACAAAGCAGCGCGGTCTGATCGAACTGCTCCAGAATGGCTACGATATCTGGCACCTGCCCGTCCGATATCTGATGAACCGCATCAAAGGACAACGCAACCGTCCGTGGGACTGGCAGGTCTAGCCGAACAAGACGCTGCAAGCATTTTGCCCGCCCGCCATGTGTGTTGGCGGCTACGGGCGCTTCGGACGTGATAAGTGTGGTATGCGGATTATTCTGCACTGCGGCACCTTTTGGTTTGCACGCAGCATAAGCCCCTGCACCAATGGCGCAAGGGCGTTCTGGATCAGCCTTCGATGCGGCTCAGATCAGCAACACTGGAGCAGACCTGACGGATCTGGCTCAGCAGGTTCAACCGGTTACGGCGCAGGATGTCATTGTCGGTGTTGACCTGAACATCCTCGAAAAACGCATCGACCGGACCGCGCAAACCTGCCATAGCCGACATCGCGCTCGGGAAATCTTCGGCTTTCAAGGCCGGGTCGATCTGGGCCTGCGTGGCCTCAAGTGCACCGAAGAGGGCTTTTTCGCTATCGGTTTCCGCAAACTTGATATCCGCACCATATGAGTACTCGACCCCGTCCTTTTCCTCGGCCTGGGTCAGAATGTTGTTCGCGCGTTTGAACCCCTGCACGAGGTTTTCACCGTCCTCAGTCGCGATCACCGCGTTCAGCGCGCGGGCGCGTTTGACCAGCAGGTTCAGGTCGTCATTGCCGTCCATCGCGATGCAGGCGTCGATGATGTCGTGGCGGATGCCTTCATCGCGGAGGAAGGTTTTGAGGCGGTCGTGGAAGAAAGAAAGCAGGTCATCGGACGCGTCTGGGACTTTCTTCTCCAACCCAAGAAATTCAGCGGTCGGCTTTTCGCCGAGATTGTCTTTGACCGCTTTGAACGCTGCGCCGAAGACGCCGTGATCCGCGATTTCTTCTAGCAGGTCCTCGACATTTGATTTCGACAACGCGTCATTGATGGCGCCTTCTGCCCGGACCAATTGGCTATCAAAGAACCGATCCAAGCTTAGACGCAAATCGTTTTCCAGTATCAACCGCGTCGCGCCCAACGCTGCACGACGTAGAGCAAACGGGTCCTTCGATCCGGTCGGCTTCTCGTCAATCGCCCAGAAGCCGGTCAGCGTGTCCAGCTTGTCGGCCAGCGCCACGGTCACCGACAACGGCGCAGTCGGCACGTCGTCCGAAGGGCCGAGTGGCGAGTAATGCTCCTGCGCAACGGCGGCCACGGCGGCATCTTCGCCTGCGGCCTCAATGTAGTACCGCCCCATAAGTCCCTGAAGTTCGGGGAATTCATAGACCATCTCGGAACTCAGATCCGCTTTGGCCAGTCGCGCGGCCGTCTCAACCTGATCTGCATCTGCGCCAGTTACTTCCGCCAATTCTCGGGCCAATGCCGCAATACGGTCGATCCGCTCGGCCTGTGTGCCCAGCTTGTTATGGAAGGTCACATTCTCCAACGCGCGGGTCCATTGGGCGATATCCGATTTGGCCACGCGCAGGTCGTTCTCCCAGAAGAACTTGGCATCCGCCAGACGCGCCGACAGAACCTTTTGGTTGCCTGCCAGAATAGTCGCGCCATTATCGGTGGTTTCGCGGTTTGCAACAGTAATGAACTGTTCGATCCGGCCGGTTTTGGGATTGCGGACCGAGAAGAATTTCTGATGCTCCTTCATCGAAGTCTGCAGCACCTCGGGTGGCAACTCCAGGAACTCGTCGTCGATCCGCCCCATCAGGACAACCGGCCACTCGACTAGGCCGGCAACCTCGGCCAGCAGGCCCTTGTCGTCGACCACTTCCAGACCCGCCGCAAAGGCAAGGTTCTGGGCGTCGTTCCAAATATGCTCAGCGCGTTCTGCAGGCGACAGCACAACGAATGCGCGTTTCAGCTTGGCGGCGTAGTCCTCAAAGGACGACACGGCGAACGGACCCGGCGCCATGAAACGGTGACCCTCGGTGGTATCGCCGGACTTGATGCCGTCGATTTCCATCGGCACAACCTGCGCACCGGCCTCATCGGTCAAAATGCAAAGGATGGAATGCAGCGGGCGCACCCAGCGCAAACCGCCACTTCCCCAGCGCATGGATTTCGGCCAGGGGAAGTTACGGATCGTCGCCTCAAGCACTTCTGCAACGATTTCAGCTGCCGGGCGTCCTGCCTTTTCGATGGTGGCGAAATAAACCGCGCCTTTGGGTGTTTCACGCTCTTCAAGTTGATCGCGGGTCAGACCTGCGCCCCGCAGGAAACCTTCGATGGCTTTATCCGGAGCACCAACTTTCGGACCCTTGCGTTCCTCGCGGATCATGGGGCTTTCTGAAAGCAACCCTTCGACCGCCAGCGTCAGGCGGCGCGGCGTTGTCAGAGTAGCGGCAGAGGCGTAGGCCAAACCGGCCTCGACCAGACCATCGGTGATCCGCTTTTTCAGGTCTTCACCGGCGCGGGTCTGCATGCGCGCTGGGATTTCCTCGGAAAACAATTCGATCAGCAGGTCGGGCATATTCGGTCCTTAGAAATTTACGATCGTCTGAATGACGATGGCATTAGCGATATCCACAAAGAATGCGGATACAAGGGGCAATACGATAAAAGCAATAGGCGATGGGCCATATCGTTTGGTGACAGCGGTCATATTTGCGATGGCGGTCGGGGTTGCACCCAGGGCAAAGCCTCCGAACCCGGCTGCCAGAACGGCAGCGCGGTAGTTGGAGCCCATGACAGGAAACAGAACCCAGATCACAAAGGCCACCGTGAACAGCGTCTGGGCGGACATGATGACCACAATGGCAAGACCGAGTTCCGCGATGGTCCAAAGCTGCAGGCTCATCAGTGACATCGCCAGAAACGCGCCCAGCGAAAATTCAGAGATCAGCGCCAGCGAAGGCGTGCGTTCTACCGGTGGCCTGCTGGGCGCAAGCCAGGCGCGGAGGTTCGCGATCACGATGCCCATGATCAGGCAGGGCACGAAAAGCGGCAGCTTCAAACCGGCGGCGCTGATTACCTCGCCCAGCGAGTATCCCGCGATGATTGCCAGGTTGAGGAACAGGAGAACCCGCATGATCGACAGATGGTCGATCTTGCTGGACGCGTCATCGTCGTCAGTGGGAAGCCCCACTGTGTGATCCTCGTCGGGGCGTGCAGGGCTGAGGTTGCGCCCTTCGACCAAAAGCCGCGCAATCGGTCCGCCAATCAAAGCAGCCAGAACCAACCCAAGTGTTGCAACGGCAACGCCTAGCTCGGTTGCGCCGTCCAGACCGGTAGCCTCGGCAACTTCTGGAGCCCAGGCAATCGCAGTTCCGTGCCCGCCGATCAGAGATGCCGAGCCGAACAAAACCCCAGCCTGCGCCGGGTACCCAAACATCGTCGCCCCAATCGCCCCGATACCGTTTTGCGCGACGATCGTCACCAATGTCAGGATCAAAAGCAAAAACAAGGGCTTGCCACCTGATATCAAATCGGAAATCCGCGCGTTCAGCCCGATGCCAGCAAAGAACACCACCAAAAGGAAGTCCCGGGTGGCCAGATCAAAGGACAGCTCAAGATCAAAAACCAGATACAACGCCAGCACGACCAGCGAGGCCAGCAACCCACCCGTGACAGGTTCCGGAATGTTGAACTGGCGCAACGCAGTAACACGCGCATTGATCTCTGCCCCCAGCAAATAGACCGCAAACCCCAACGTGGCCGTCAGAAAGTCAGGTATCTGTAAGGTCTCGGCAGTCATCCCATCCTCAATTCTGTGGCCGGTCCGGGCATTCTTCGCCAATTACAGTGCCGTCATAGGCCTTTTCCCCGCAATTGTTCAGCGCGTGCCAAACATAGCCTTTGCCGTCATTTGTGACGGCAACGATACGGTCCACGCCAAAGTGGATATTCTTCGCGCCCAAAAATGCCCTGGCCTCACCTGATTTCAGCGCATCTGCGACCGCCACAGCGTCAAAGCAATCGAACCACCCGGGTGCGGTCAGTGGCTCTGCATCCTTGACCACGACATAGGTTTCTTCAATCTGCGCTGGGGTCAGATCGGTTTCGAAACAAGCACGATAGCGGATAGGTGAGCTGTCTGCGTCGATAGCCCGAAACGCGCTGTAGGAAATCGGTGCGGGTGCCTCGGCCCCTTCTGTCATTAACAAGACGTCCTGTCCGGGATTGTGTTCAACGTCATAATAAAACCCGTAGATCTGCAAGTAATACATCCCGAACCCGGCCGCCGCTGCGGAGATCAGAAGTATGATCGCAAGCACTTTTCCTGTCATCGTCTTTTCCTTCTGCTCACGATGCCTTTTTCACGATCGGTAAGTAGTACAGATTCCAATTGATCACAGGTCTCAACGAGACTTTCGGGACGGGCTGCACCCTTGCCAGAGGTTTCTTCGGCGCGTTTTTTGCTATTGCGAACCCGGTCACCAACCCACCAGACTTCTTTGCGTCACGGTCGGATTTTTCCCGGCCGATCAGCGTTACGTCACGACAAAAACGACGCTCTTTTGCCTGATCCCCGCCACCGCTTTTGCGGCTACGGGACAACAAACGCTGGACCTGTACGGCGTCAACATCGATGATTTGAGCGAGGCAGTTGGCCTTAGTTTCCTGCTGCCCGGGCTGAGCTGAGAGGCACATCAGGCCTCGAACCCGGCGGCCTCGGTCAGCAGGAACGCATCCGCACATTGTTTCGCCAAGGCCCGGACGCGGCCAATATAGGCCTGACGCTCCGTCACCGAAATAACGCCGCGCGCATCCAGCAGATTGAAAACATGGCTGGCCTTGATGCACTGATCATAGGCCGGATGTGCCATGACGATGCGTTTGCCGGTCTTCGGGTCGTCATGGTCCTGCGCGAGAATGGCCGCGCATTCGGCCTCGGCCTCTTCGAAGTGACGCAGCAGAACCTCGGTATTGGCCACGTCAAAGTTCCAACGGGCGTATTCCTCTTCGGTCTGCTTAAATATTTCGCCGTAGGTAAGCGGGCTTGGCGATTGCGGGTCGTTGAAGGGCATGTCCATCACGTGATCGATGCCCAGCACATACATGGCCAGACGCTCCAGACCATAGGTCAGCTCGCCCGAAACCGGTGCGCAATCATGGCCACCGACCTGCTGGAAATAGGTGAACTGGCTGACTTCCATGCCGTCACACCAGACTTCCCAACCCAAACCCCAAGCACCCAAGGTTGGGCTTTCCCAGTCATCCTCGACAAAACGAATGTCGTGCAGGTTCATATCGATGCCAATCGCCTCGAGCGACCCCAGATACAGTTCCTGCAGATCCGGCGGGCTCGGTTTGATCAGAACCTGGTATTGATAGTAATGCTGCAACCGGTTGGGGTTTTCACCGTACCGTCCATCCGTGGGGCGGCGCGACGGCTGAACATAGGCCGCAGCCCACGCTTTCGAGCCCAAAGCACGCAAGGTAGTGGCCGGGTGGAACGTACCTGCCCCAACCTCCATGTCATATGGCTGTAGAATGGCGCAGCCTTTCGAGGCCCAATAGGTCTGAAGCCGCAAGATAATCTCTTGAAAAGAACGTGGTGCGCTGGACTGGTCGGTCATGACATTCCCTTTGGACGCCACTGCGCCCGGTTCCGTTGGGTTTTGTCCTTCCTATGCAAGGGGCCGTTGGGCGTCAACGGGCCGCAAGGCTTATGCTGTCACTGCGCCGCCACACTGGAAATTCCCCGTATTCCGGGCATGGCTTTCGGTGCAGGAATTCGCGTAGTGTCCGGCAAAGATAAAACACTGCGGACACGGGCAGACAATGACTCGCATATTAACGGCAATTTTGTTTCTTTTTCTCATCGGCGCGCGCGCTGTATTTGCACAGCAGGACGCAGGCGTCTGGGTGCAAGTCGAGGCGCAGCCTTCACTACGCGAAGCGCAGGAACGTGCGCAGGCCTATGCCAGCACCCTACCTGACGTAAACGGTTTTCGCTTGAACTCTGGATGGTATGCCATTGTTATCGGACCATATTTGCGTAACGACGCTGAGCAGGTCTTGAGCGTATACCGAGCCGAGGGGCAAATCCCCGCGGATAGCTACATCGCGTTTTCAAGCGCGCTAGGTCAGCAATTCTGGCCGGTTGGTGTGAACATTCTGGACCGGGGCGTCGTGGCGCCGCCAGTTGAACCGCAGCCTGAACAGCCGGTTGTGGGTTTGACCCCGCAGGCCTCGGACGAGACACGCTCGCAGGCGCTGCAAAGCGAACGCCTTCTTAGCACGCAAGAGCGTATGGACTTGCAAACCGCCCTACAGGCCGCGGGTTTTTACAATTCAACGATCGACGGGGCCTTTGGCCAGGGCACGCGCAGGTCTATGGGCGACTGGCAGCGATTCAATGGCTTTGAGGCAACCGGCGTTCTGACAACCGCACAGCGCAAAGCTCTTATGGACGATTTCAACGCCCCCCTTCTAAGCGTGGGGATGGAGCGTTACTCTGACCCCCAGGCCGGTATCGATCTGGACCTGCCGCTGGGTGTCGTCGCATTTGACCGGTACGAGGCTCCGTTTGTTCACTTCAAAGGCACGACCGACTTGGACGCCAAGGCCCTGTTGATCAGTCAGAAGGGCGACAAGGCCACCTTGCGTGCCCTCTACGAAGTGATGCAGTCGCTGGAAATCGTTCCTCTGGACGGCCTGCGGCAACTGCGCGGCGAGAGTTTTACGCTGGAAGGACGCGGCAATGGGATCGTGTCCCACAGCGAAGCGCGGCTGGATGACGGACAGATCAAAGGCTTTACTCTGGTCTGGCCAGAAGGTGACGACGACCGCCTTGCCAGAGTTCTGGCTGCGATGCGCGCCAGCTTTACTGCAACCGACACAGTGCTGGACTCAGCAGCGGGTGCCAATGCCGAGCAGCGGATTGACCTCGTTTCCGGGCTGCAGGTACGCACGCCGCGCCTGTCGCGTTCCGGCTTTTTCGCAGATGCCAGCGGCACGGTTCTAACTGTGTTCGAGGCCGCAGACAGCTGTACACGGATCACGCTTGACGGCGATCAAGAGTTTGAGGTTGCTTCGTCAGACGCCGATCTGGGTGTCGCGGTTCTGCGCCCCAATCGTAATCTGGTTCCAGTTAACGTGGCAGAGTTCAGTGCCGATGCCCCGCGCATTCAATCCGAAGTCGCGGTGTCCGGGTTCTCGTATCAGGGCGCATTGGGCGCACCGACGCTTACTTATGGTCAGATCGCAGATGTGCGCGGCCTGAACGGTGAGGACGGGGTGAAACGCCTCGCATTGGCAGCTCAACCCGGCGACGCGGGGGGGCCGGTATTTGACGGCAGTGGTCAGGTTGTTGGCATGCTGTTGCCTACGCCGACCGAGGGCCGCACCCTGCCCGCCTCGGTCAGCCTAGCCGCCACGGCGAGCAGCCTGAACGAAGTTCTGGCAAAGGCTGGGGTATCCGGTCAATCCGGTCAGCCTACGGCGCAGATCTCACCGAACGAACTCAGCCGTCGGGCAACCGGGATGACCGTATTGGTTCATTGCTGGGACTGAATTCGCGCCAAATTGTTCCAAGCGCCGCTCGATTGGGCGGCGCTTTTTTGTTGGCTAAAGGATGTCCGGAGTGACGCGGATCAATGTCGGCACCGGGGTCGCAAAAGCCGACCGGACCGCCTGTTGCATCTCGCCCAAACTAGAGGGCGCGGACGACAAAGCACCGAAGGCCTCGGCCAGTTTGCAGAAATCCGGGTTGCGCGCCACGACCGCATTCGGAGCGATCTGACCCCGGACCATACTTTCCTCGATCTCTTTTAGCTTTCCATTATCCCAGAGGATAATTGGCAGAGACAGGCCCAGTTCAACCGCCGCCCCAAGTTCCTGCATCGTATAGTGAAAACCGTAATCACCGGCGATCACTGCTGTTGGTTTTCCTCGGCGCGCCACGGCCCCGCCGATACCGGCCGGCAGCGCGTAACCAAGTGTCCCGAACCCGGTCGGATGGTGCCAATGGTAGGGATAGGCCATATCCCAGACCTCTTTGGCGACATAAGCGAACTGGGTCATGTCGGAATAGATCATGGTGTCGCCTGGCATAGCCTCGCGCAATGCATCCATCACTGGAACAATGCCCGGTCGCTCGGCATCCACTTCGGCCCGCCAACGGGTGCGGGCGTTGGCTACTTCCTGGGCTGTCCAGCCGGTTGCCGGTTTGACATTGTCGATTGCCGCCCAAAGCGCATGGGCAAATCCTTCACCATCCGCCTGCAACTTCACCGCAGCGCGGTGGTGATCAGACAGAACTTTCGGGTCCAAGTCGATGCGCACAAGATTGGCCGAATTGCCGAGCTTGTTACGCCAAAGGTCCACCTCGCCCAATTCTGCGCCCACAACGACTACGAGGTCGGCCGAGGCGATGACATCGGCGCTGCCCGGTCGCGGCAGCGTGGCGCCAAAGTCCAAAGCATAGACCAGACCCGCCATTCCACGCCCCGCATAAGTGGTGAAACACGCGGCGCCCAACTGAGTCAGAATTTGCCGCCACAGGTTCGACCGTGCGCCACCGCCCAGAATAAACAGCGGACGCTTCGCGATGTTCAGCATGGACATCACCGGCGCAAGGTCGGGCGGCAGGACTTTTGTGCGTAGCCCCGGCTGATTTGGAAACGGCGCGGGATCGGCATCTGCCTCAAGTTGCGCAATCGGCACCTGAATGTGCTTTGGACGTGGACGGCTGAGTTCAAACTCTTCAAACGCCCGCTCGACCAAACCATAAGCGGCCTGAGCAGTATTCGCCTGATGCGACCAGTCCGTTACGGTTTCAGCTGCGGCGCGTTGATCCTTCATCTGGTGTAGCTGACCATGCACGGCTTGCGTTTCATCCAGACACGAGGACATCACGAGCATCGGTACTGAGTCCGTATAGGCCTGCCCCATCGGCGTCATGATATTGCACAGCCCAGGTCCGGTGATGACATAAGCAACACCCGGCTTGCCGGTCGCACGAGCGTAGCCGTCGGCCATGAACCCGGCACCCTGCTCGTGCCGGGCCAGCACATGGGTGATCCCAGCCTCTTCGATCCCACGATACATTTCCTGATTGTGCACGCCGGGAATACCAAAGATCACATCCACTCCACGATCCCGCAGCATATGCGAAATCTGCGCACCAAGGGGTCTTTTCATCAATTCCTCCAGAACTGGACAGTGAACAGAGCGTAGACGGCCAAAAGCTCAAGCCGACCCACAAGCATACCGATCGAAAGCAGCCACTTCGCTGTGTCGCTCAGCCCTGCAAAGTTACCCGCCGGTCCGATCTTATCCCCCAGCCCTGGCCCGACGTTGGCCAGCGCGGTCGCGGCTCCTGATACGGCCGTTATGAAATCCAATCCAGTCAGCGCCAGCGCCCAGGCAAGAACGCCCAGAGAAACCACGAAAAACATGAAGAAACTCATGACCGAGGTCAGAACATCCGGGCCTATCGAGCGGCCATCGTATTGCGGCGTGAACACCCCGTGGGGTGAGCGGATACGGCGGATCTGAGTCTTGATCGACGCAAACAGCAGTTGATACCGGAAGATCTTGATGGAACAGGCTGTTGAGCCCGCGCAGCCGCCAATCAGGCCGATCAGAAAGAACATCATGATCGGGAAACTGCCCCAGGCCATGTAATCAACGCTGGCATAGCCGGTGCCCGAAATGATCGACGTGATGTTGAACAGGGATTCACGTACGGCCTGTTCCCAATGATGCGGGAACACTGATGTCAGAAAGACGGCCATGATGACCACCAGTACAAGAATGGTCACCATAAAGGTTCGTATCTGGCTGTCCCTGAAAATTGATCGAGTATTGCCATTGGCGAACTGGACGTAGCGCACGAACGGCAGTGCAGCGAGGATCATGAAGACAGCAGCCGCATATTCTGCCGGGCCCGAGAAGGTACCAAAAGACGCGTCATAATTCGAAAACCCGCCCGTTGAGATCGTCGTCAACGCGTGGACCACGGCATCAAAAAAGCCCATGCCAAGACCGGCATATACCAGTGCGCAAACAACGGTCAAAAAGACATAGATAAGTGAAATCTGACCCGCGATTTCCTGCGCGCGCGGCAAGATTTTACCCATGGTTTCAAATCCTTCCGAGCGGAAGATCTGCATGCCCCCGACCCGAAGCTCGGGCAGGAAAACCATGGCCACGACAATGATGCCGATACCGCCCAACCATTGCAGCAGACCACGCCACAACAGCAAACCCTGCGGCAGGTCATCAAGGCCCGAAATCACAGTCGATCCGGTTGTCGTCAGGCCGGACATCGCCTCGAAATAGGCATCGACAAAGCGCAGTTCGGTCTCGCCGAGCAGAAATGGGATAGCCCCGAAAAACGGCAGCGCGACCCAGACGCCCGTGGTCAGCAAAAAGGTCTGACGTATCGTGAGACCTTCGCCCACGCCGTTCGAGCAGCTCATCGCCAGAATGACACCAGTGAGGACTGTGATGACCGCGCTTTCAAGAAAAACATGCCACTCGCCCCGGCCTTCGATGAAGTCCGCAATCATAGGCAGCATCATGGTCGCCCCAAGAATGGCGACCAATAGGCCAATCACATATCCAACCGGGCGCATATCCGTCATGAGGCGCAGCGTTGGCGCGCCTGCACGACTGTGTCAAGCCGGTGTCGGGTTTTACCCGTCCGTTTTGCCTGCCGATGTGGGCATCGCGGGCGGTTTGGACGGGGCGCGCGTTCGACGCGCCTGGGCTGTCTGCGCCACCTCAGTTTTTTCCGCTTCGACTTTGGCAGGTGCCGGTTTAGGTGCGACTGGCTTGAGGGCCGTTGGTTTGGCCGGGGCCTTGGGCACAGCGGTGTTCGCAGCCGCAGGTTTTGGCTTTGCAACTGCTGCAGGCTGCGGCGCAGGTGTTTTCTTGGCGACTGCAGGCGCAGCCGCAGGTTTTGGTTTGGCCGCTGGCTGCTTTTGGGTGACTGTGGGCTTTTCTGCGACTTCGGCCGGTTTGACCGCCACCGACGCTGTTTTATTCGCAGTGGCTTTGGGTGATTCGACCTTGGGCTTTGCTGCAACTTTCTTACGAGCTGCAGGCTTGGGCTTGGCGACCACTTTGGGCTTCGCCTTTGCGACTGGTTTTGCCTTGGGCGCAGGTTTTGCCGTTGGTGCAACCGGTGTAGGGGCCGAAGCGGATACGTGCAGGGCACTAACCGACACAAACGGCAACTCCATCGCCGAACGGGTCAAAATCTGCATAATTTTCATCTGGTTGCTAACCGCATAGCCTGCCATTCGGATGGCTGCTGCCTGAAACTCCAGCGGTTGGGAAATTGGATTCATACGTTAGTTCTCCTCTGAAAGCGATGCAGCCTGCAAAAGAGTAAAAAGACCTGCCCGTCCCGAATAGTCGGGCGGATCAAGCGGTCATGAAGTCCTGAGCGTCGCACGTCTCAGCTTCCTTTCAGTGTGGCTGGCGTACGAACAGAAATTCGCCAGCCACGGCTGCATTCCGCATCAGTGTAACGTGAACCACTGTGCGAATGCAGCACGAATTGCCGCGCTGCGGCGGAAAACCGCTTTTAGTCTAGTATTGATACTTTATTGATCCACTCTGCCCGTCACCCGACGTGGAACAGGGTGGTGAACAACCGTGGGTCAAGACTGGGCGATACAAAGGTCGGACCTTCAGTCAGAACCGAAACCGCATCATGGCTGTGCAGGCTTTCCTGATGGCTTGCGACCACGCGGAAATCACCGATATGGTGATCGGCCAGCAATTCGGCACAGAACAAGCGGGCCGCATCTTCGACAAAGATTGGATTGGCAGCATTTAGCTCGGCAAAGGCCTGTTCATCCTCGCGTTTGACCATCACCTGCGTTTCGGTCGGAACGGCACGGCGGCAGATGGCAATCAGATCTTCGAACCACAAACAATCCGTGTCGCAGTCGACCACCACAGATATCCGCGCCACCGAGCGTTGGGAATGCGGCGTTGCCAGCTGTCCACGTGTCGAACGCGCATGTTCGCTAAGCTCCAACGAACATGGGCAGGTCGAGGAATAAACGTAATCCAGATGCATAATCTTCTGGCGCACACCACCCTGTTCGACCAGCTCCAACGCGATGTCGTAATACTGGTACCCCTCCAGACCGGACCGCAGGCTTTGAACCCGGTCGGGGTAGGAAAACCGCATCTGAATGCGCGCATCAAAGCTGTCCAGATCGGTCATGTAGTCATCCAGCGCGGCCTCCATAACCTCAAAGCTGAATGTCCGTTCGGCGTGCTTGTAGAACGAGCGCATGATCCGGGACATGTTGATGCCCTTCTTTTCGGCATCAAGGCTGACAGTGCCAGTAACCGAGGTCTCAAGCGCCAAATCATCGCCATTCTTGCGGTGAAATCGGATCGGCAGACGGAAGTTCGAGATACCAACATGCTGGATTTGCTGCTTGGCGCCCCGGATCAGGCTGGACGGGCCATTCTGCAGATCCGGCAAGGTCGCGCGATACGTACTGTCAACGGTAAAGCCTTCTGGGTACTCGCGCGACAGAGACGGATAGTTTACGGGCACCAGACCAGGAACAAGACGCGCAATTGCCGGGTCAAGCTGGCTGATCTCGGCCTCGGTCGCGGACTCGGCCCATTTGCGCAATGTCTTCAACGCGGCTGCGGCTTCGTCATTGTCGGGCATATCCTCAATGTCGCGGGGGTGCACGTTCATCGATCGGGTTCCTCGGTTGGTCGCCGGACATTATTCGGGTTCGGCTTGCTTTTCAGTTTAGCTTTATACGCTGAAAAACACAGCCCGGATCGAAATTCGGCGAAAAACGCATGACTTACGTCATTTTCACCTAGGTTCGACCCGGTTTTCAGTAAACCGCTGCGGCAAGTTAACGTTGCGACACGTCCAGCGCGTGTTTGATGTCTGCAAGCAGGTCGCCCGCATCCTCCAAACCGACGGAAAAGCGGATCAAGCCCGGTGTGATGCCCAATTCGTCCTTCTGATCGTCGCTCAGACGCTGATGCGTAGTCGTTGCGGGGTGTGTCGCGATTGACTTGGCATCGCCCAGATTGTTCGAGATGACGGGGATCGTCAGCGCGTTCAGGAACGCAAACGCCGCGTGCTTGCCGCCCTTGATATCCAGCGAAAGGACCGTTCCGCCTTTACCGCCCAATTGGGTTTGCACCAACGCGTTTTGCGCATGGGTCTTCAAACCCGGATAGAGCGTGCGTTCCAGCGCCGAATGCCCCTCCAGAGCTTCGGCAATGGTCTGCGCCGTCTCGGCCTGCGCGTTCACGCGCAGAGCCATCGTTTCCAGCCCCTTCAGCATGATCCACGCATTGAACGGGCTCAACGCACCGCCAGTGTGCTTAAGGTAGGGCTCAACCGTTCCCCGGATGAAGTCCTTGGTACCAATTATGACACCACCCAGAGCTCGCCCCTGCCCGTCAATGTGCTTGGTCGCGGAATAGACGACAACATCTGCACCCTGCTCGATTGCGCGCGAGAAGACGGGCGTGGAAAAGACATTGTCCACGATCACGACCGCACCGACCGCATGGGCCAGTTCGGCAACCGCAGAAATATCGATCACCTCGAGCGTCGGGTTTGACATGGATTCAAAGAAGACGGCTTTGGTCTCTGGCCGGATGGCAGCTTTCCAGGCATCCAGATCGGTGCCGTCGACAAAGGTAACGTCTACACCATAGCGGGTCAGGATATTTTCAAGAATGTACAGGCAGGACCCAAACAGAGCCTTGGCCGACACCACATGATCGCCAGCCTGCAGCATCGAGGTCAGCGCCGCATTCACCGCAGCCATACCTGACGCGGTTGCAAAAGCATCCTCGCCGCCTTCCAACGCCGCAATGCGCTGTTCGAACATGGAAACGGTCGGGTTGCCATAGCGGGCATAGATGAACTCATCCGGGCCAGTCTCGATGAACCGTGCTTCGGCCTGCTCGGCAGTCTCATACACAAAGCCCTGCGTCAGAAAGATCGCCTCGCTGACTTCGTTATATTGGCTACGGCGGGTGCCGCCATGGACGGCTTGGGTGCGTTTGTTCCAGCTCTCGCTCATCTCATTCCTCTCGACCCTTGTCTGGCAAGGGCAACAAAAAAACCCCAGACGCGGTCAAGCGAAAGGGGCCTTTCATCCTGACCTTTTAGCGGTGTTGTTTAGCGTGGCCCGCAATCCGGTAACAAATCGCCACGTAGCTTCTGCGACGCAAATACGCCGCGCGTCCTTGGCCGTCAAGTCCGCTTGCCATGTGTCACGCTTTCGTAACCGCCTCTTGCCGATTGCTCAGAATACATCATGATCTCGTCAACCTAAGGAGGCACTATGATCGATCTGTATTTCTGGCCCACGCCGAATGGTTGGAAGGCATCCATCGCTTTGGAAGAGATGGAGCTGCCTTACACCACCCACCTGATCAATATCGGCAAGGGTGATCAGTTCGACCCCGAGTTCCTGAAAATCGCCCCCAACAACCGCATGCCCGCAATCGTCGACCCCGACGGTCCTGACGGTGCGCCGATCTCGGTTTTCGAGAGCGGCGCGATCCTGATGTACCTGGCCCGCAAGACAGGTCGCTTTTACGGCAACACCGAGCGTGACCGGATCGCAGTCGAGGAATGGCTGATGTGGCAGATGGGCGGCGTCGGCCCGATGGCTGGTCAGGCGCATCATTTTCTCAAATACGCGCCGCAACTGGACCCGCCGCAGGACCTGCCTTACCCCAAAGACCGATACCGGTCGGAAGTTGCACGCTTGTATGGGGTGCTGGATCGTCGGCTGTCTGAAAACGAATACGTCGCGGGCGATTTCTATTCCATCGCCGACATGTCAATCTGGGGCTGGGCCAGCCTGTGGGAGGGTCAGCAGCAGGTTTTAGACGATAAACCCCACTTTACCCGCTGGCTCGAAACGGTCAGCGCCCGCCCCGGCGTTAAAGCCGGACGCGCGCTACATGCCGAGTTACGTGGAGACCATCGGGACAAGCAATCCCAGGGGGTTTTGTTCAAGCGGTGAAACGACTTGAACACCTACTGCATGTATTGCGAAATCACCATTGCAGCTTCGCGTTTTCTGAGGACCTTCGCTGCAGTTGGTCCGTACCCCCATGGCAAGCTTTCAAAAATGTCAGGGAAGATTTCAGCGAGTTCCAATTGCGCTTCATGCGCCATGCCCTTTAACGCGATATCCCCTGGAAACAGACTTTCCGTATATGCGCCGTTTGACACCACAATCTCGTGCTTGTCGAAAATAAAGTGGTAATAGACGACACGGCAAGAATCCGAGACAACCTCAACCCCCGGCAGATCTAACAGGAACTTCGCGGGTACCAGAACGTCTGCATCCTCAAAAAGCAATTCCAGCCCGGCAGCAGAAACAAGTATCCGGTGGTTGGGCGACACAAAAAGGTCGGATGCTGGCAATCCTTGGCCCAATGCTCCTTTGGCAATTCTAACGGGCTTCAGATGGCATTTGTCAGCACGTGAGACATCAATCGACCGTGATCCGATCCACTTGATCTCTTTAGCCTGCCCCTCAGCGGTCAAAACCAGATCGCCGACCTCAAGCGTTTCAACAGCCTTTTCACCCGACGGTGTCCCGATCAGTGTGCCCTGAACGAAACAAGGGACGTCAACGATTGCATCCGGGTCTGTCGTATCCGGCGCATTGTCCGGTGTCACATTTGACGGGGTAGAGTCGTAAGCAACACCTGGTACCAACGGTTCAGAGGTTATGTAACCCGCAAGAACGCCGTCCACTTCAACCCTGTATACGGTGATTGTACCGCCATCGGGATCTGAAAGCGCATAGGATTCTTCAAGATAGATGTTCCCATTTTCGGTAAGGCCGGAAATGGGATTGCCGTCCAGATCTGTAACAAGACCTTGTTGGGTCAGGTCATCCCCGATTTCGTTGTTGAAACGGTCTCCATTGAAATCCGTACCATTGTCAGGGTCACCGTTGACAAGCGGCGGTGGCCCGGGTTCGTCCTCAACATTGAATACGCGCCGGTCTGTGCTGGGATCGTAGGTTGGTGACAGAGTGACTGTACCAAAACCAAACACCGTTACCGATATAACGTCAGGCGAGTAACCTATGTAGGAATAGTTTGCCACGTGAAACCTCGGACCAATTACGGTGCTCAATGTTCATCGATCAGGATGCCTTGTGTCCATCAGTTTCTGCGACGTTCCTTCAAAATGCAAATATTCGATTTTTAATGCATCTTTTCTGCCAGATTATACAGCCTCCCCCCGCACCAACACATCCAACATCCCCGAAATATCCTCGATCTCTTCCGCGATCACATGGGTCACCGAATGCGCCCGCTGCATCCGACCGGTGACCTTCAGCAACCGCCCTGAGATCACCGCGCGGCGAAACTGCTCGTAGATCTTGCGCCAAACCACCACATTCACGATGCCGGTCTCATCCTCAAGCGTGACAAAGATCACTCCCTTCGCTGTGCCCGGCCTCTGCCGTAGGATCACCAGCCCCGCAACGGTCACCAGCGCCCCTTCGGGCGGGTCATCCAACCGATTGGCGGGCACGCATGCAGGCGGGCGCGGCCAGGTCCGGTCCGAAGATGCAGGGCGGGAAGACAACACAATCATGGGAACAAAAATAGAACATACGCAAGGAAAGTCCATAGGCGGCGTGACGAGTCGCAAATGATACTGGAAAGAGCTAAATGCCTTCACTAAGGAAGAATTCGACAAGCGAAAAAGGAAGACGCACGCAATGGCAAAGATCACCTATGTCGAGCACGGCGGTACCGAACATACAGTCGACGTCGCCAACGGCCTGACCGTCATGGAAGGGGCCCGTGACAACAATATCCCCGGCATCGAGGCCGATTGCGGCGGCGCCTGCGCCTGTTCGACCTGCCATGTCTATATCCACCCCGACTGGGTCGAAAAGGTTCCGGCCAAGGATGACATGGAAGAAGACATGCTGGACTTCGCCTACGAGCCCGACCCGGCCCGCTCACGCCTGACCTGCCAGATCAAGGTCACCGACGATCTGGACGGGCTGGTCGTTCAAATGCCGGAAAAGCAGATCTGATGCACTCCAAAGCGCCGCGCCAACCCGAACGCCTCTGGCATCGTCGGGCACGCGGCGCGCTGCTGGCACTATTTTCGGGGCTGGCAGGCGTGTCTCCATCAATTGCCGACACGATAACAATCGCTCGTTTCATAGAGCCCACCACACGCTATGCCCACGGGGTTTTAGGTGACAATATAGAGTACGGCGCACTAGAGCTGACCGTTAACGATGAGGTGTTCACCGTTCGCCTGCCTCTCGACAGAGTATTTGAAGACCTCGCCCCGCGGCTAGTAGATGTAGACGCGGATGGCAAAAGCGAGGTCATCGTTGTCGAATCTCACAATCAAACAGGCGCTCAGCTGGCCATATACAACTCGCGCGGAGAAAAGATTGCCGCGACGCCCCATATCGGCACTCGCTATCGCTGGCTCGCTCCGGTCGGCGCGGCCGATCTGGACGGCGACGGTAACGTCGAGATCGCCTATGTCGATCGCCCGCATTTGGCCAAAATCCTGCGCATCTGGCGCTTTGCCGACGACGAGCTTACCGAAATCGCGTCTCTGCCTAATCTCACAAATCACCGCATTGGAGAGGACTATATCTCCGGCGGCCTGCGCAATTGCAGCGGCAATCCGGAACTGATCCTTGCCAGTGGAAACTGGGAACGCATAGTCAGCGTCTCATACGAAAACGGCTGGGCCGAAACCGACCTCGCCCCCTTCACAGGCCCCAAAAGCCTAAAGCGCGCGCTGGACTGCTGATCTGTCTAATAATGTAGTTGGGGTGTAAGGCCTCAGGCCAAGGGGCAAAGCCCCCTTCCTCGTTAACTGCTCACAGTGCCCGCCAGCCGATATCCCGGCGATAAAAGCCTTCTGGCCAATCCACGCCCTCAACCATCGCGTAAGCCCGATCCCGAGCCTTCTGCAACGTCTCGCCGCGGGCCGTTACATTCAACACGCGCCCGCCTGCAGCCTGTACCTGCCCCTCAGAGGTCTTGGTGCCGGCGTGAAAGACCATGTTACTGCTATCTTCAGGAAGAGCGTCCAAGCCCCTTATCGCGGTCCCTTTTTCATAAGATCCAGGATAGCCTTGCGCCGCCATCACAACTGTCATTGCATGATCGTCGGCCCAGTTAACCTGCGTTTCGCTCAAACGCCCCTCGGCCGCGGCATGAAGCAAATCCAGCACCTGCGCGCCAAGGCGCATCATCAGGACCTGGCATTCCGGGTCACCAAAACGGACGTTGTATTCAACCAACCTTGGCTGGTCGTCCTTGATCATCAGGCCCGCGTACAAGACGCCCTGAAACGGCATACCCCGGCGTTTCATCTCGGCCATGGTCGGACGCACGATTTCTTCCATCGCCCGCGCCTCAATCTCGGTGCTGAGAACGGGTGCAGGCGAATACGCCCCCATGCCGCCGGTATTCAGACCTGTGTCGCCCTCGCCTACGCGTTTGTGGTCCTGTGCCGTGCCGATGGCCAGGATGTCCTCACCATCACACAGCACGAACAAGGACGCTTCCTCGCCCTCCATGAATTCCTCGATGACCACCTCGGCACCCGCGCCGCCGAATGCTCCGCCGAACATGTCATCAATGGCGTCCAGCGCGGTTTTCTCATCCATGGCCACGATCACGCCTTTGCCTGCGGCCAGACCATCGGCTTTAACCACGATCGGCGCGCCCTGCTCGCGGATATAGACCTTGGCAGGTTCAGCTTCGGTGAAACGTGCATAGGCTGCCGTGGGCGCGTTCGAAGCGTCGCAGATTTCCTTGGTGAAACTCTTGGACGCTTCCAGCTGCGCGGCATCGGCAGACGGTCCAAAGACCAGCACACCTGCCTCGCGCAAACGGTCGGCAACCCCGGCAGCCAGAGGCGCTTCGGGGCCGACTATCACGAAATCAATCGCGTTCTCTTCGGCAAAGCTGACAACCGCACCGCCATTCTCGATATCCAGCGCAGCACAATCAGCGATCTGTGCAATCCCAGCATTTCCCGGCGCCACGATCAGACGGTCACACTTGGGGTTTTGCATCACCGCCCAGGCGAGGCTGTGTTCGCGCCCGCCGCTGCCGAGAATAAGGATGTTCATGAAGGTCTCCGATCTGCTTGGCCTCGCCTTCCGGGCGTTCTAAGCTGGCCGGGCATTTGACACAAGGCGCTGAAATGTCCGACCTGCTTGATGACCCGATCCCGGGCCAAAACACCCCTGAATACTCCGTTTCTGACATCTCGGGCGAAGTAAAACGCACGCTCGAAGGCGCGTTCGGGCGAATCCGGGTACGCGGTGAGGTTGGCCGTGTTTTCAAGGCGCGCTCGGGCCATCTGTATTATGACATCAAAGATGATCGCAATGTTTTGGCCTGCACCACCTGGAAGGGTCAGGTTTCCAACCTGTCCGTCGTCCCGGAAGAAGGTCTTGAGGTCGTGGTCACCGGCCGCCTGACGGCTTTTGGTGCGCAGTCAAAATATAACCTGAACGTCGACGAGGTTGCCGTCGCAGGACAGGGCGCGCTGATGGCCCTTCTGGAAAAACGCAAAAAGCAGCTTGAGGCCGAAGGCCTGTTTGCGCCTGAACGAAAACGACAGCTGCCTTACCTGCCCCACATCATTGGCGTGGTGACCTCACCATCCGGAGCCGTGATCCGAGATATCCTGCACCGCCTGCGCGATCGCTTCCCGCGCAAAGTGCTGATTTGGCCCGTCGCTGTGCAGGGGGCCAACTGCGCCCCTGAAGTTGCGCGTGCGATCGAGGGTTTCAACAAACTGACACCGGGCGGTGCACTACCCCGGCCCGATCTGATCATCGTCGCGCGCGGCGGTGGATCCATCGAGGACCTGTGGGGCTTCAACGAGGAAATCGTCGCGCGCGCAACTGCGGCATCCGATATTCCGTTGATTTCTGCGGTGGGTCACGAAACGGACACGACGCTGATCGATTTTGTTTCGGATCGCCGTGCGCCAACACCGACCGCTGCCGCCGAACTTGCTGTTCCCGTTCGTATGGAACTGCTGGCTTGGACCGGCGAACAAGGCGCGCGTCTTTCTCGTGCCGCGACGGACGCGGTTCAAAGGCGTTCTCAACGACTTCGCGACCTTTCCCGCGCGTTGCCTCGCCCAGACAGCCTTTTAAACACTCCGCGTCAACGCCTTGATTTGATTGCGGATAGACTTACACCCGCCCTGAACCGCGGCGTTCAAAACCGGCGTTTGCAAGTGGTCGAGCTGTCGGCCCATCTGCGCCCATCGACATTGCGTACCCTCGTTTCAACCAGAAACGAGGCGTTGCGGAATCTATCCTCCCGCCTCTCGCTGCGTCCGATCCAAAGAGAGATCGAACAACAACGGCAGAATATCAACAGGTTGGCGGATCGAATGAACGCAGCGCAGGCCACGCGCCTGGATCGGATGCGGCAACAACTGGACGCCGCCGACCGCCTGCGTGAAACACTCAGCTATAAGGCGACGCTGCTGCGTGGCTACGCCGTGGTTCGCGCCGGGGGCGAGGTCCTGACGACCAAGAAACAGGCGTCAAAACACAGCGCCTTCGAAATCGAGTTCGCGGATGGCCTGCTGAATACAGGTCAGCCCACGACCTCATCTGCGACGCCAAAACGATCCGCAAAGAAAGATGCACCGGATCAGGGTTCACTCTTCTAGGCAAACACGGTCAGACACCAACTTCGGGGCCAAGACAGACCATCTCTTCATTGACGTCTTCGGCCTCGTACAATTCAGTGGCATCCAAATTTCCTTCGAACAGAGCGATCAACCCGCCGTCAGACTTGGTAAAGACCCAGCATTGCGGATCAATCCGGTCTTCGTAAACAAAGCAGATCTGGTCCGCTTGTTCGTACCAGACACCCTCTTTGCAATTGCCGTCCAGAAACGACCAGATCACACGGCGATTAGGCAAATAGCGCTCGACCCCGTACACCGTTCCTTGAAACCCGTAAAACATGGTTTTTCCACGCGTGTAGGTGTCGAATTCAGCCCCTGTCAGTGCTGGTTGAGCAGCAGCCGTCTGCGCGGCAACGGTCAATAGAATCGCAAGGTATCTCAGCATAGGAGCATTCTGCCAGATGCACGTCAGGCGCGCCAATACACAACTGCCGTCGCACGGATGCCTTAACGTCACCGCTTGAGTTGCGACGACCATCCCGGTGATGCTGCTAAAAAATCCAACCGGGGGAAACTTCATGACGACCGCTCTTTTCTGGATCGCTGCAGCGAGTGCTTTGACCTACTTGCCGATGTCTCCACGATCTGCCAGCGCTCTGCGGTCCCTCTTCAAGACAGCCTCTGTCGCACTTTTGGCCGTTACGGCGGTTCTAAGCGGCGCCCCCGTGCTCTTGTCCCTCGCGTTGGCCTTGTGTGCACTGGGCGACGCACTGCTATCGCGTGAGACGGATTCGACCTTCATGGCTGGGATCGGCGCATTTGCAGCGGGCCATTTGGCATACATCGCCCTGTTTCTCAGCTACCCGGCCAGTGATACCGCCCTGATCCTGGGCAAACCCGGTTATTTCTGGTCGCTGGTCATCCTTGGGATCGTGGCCGCGACCCTCCTCGCCCCACGCGCCGGAGATCTCAAGGTACCGGTTCTATGCTATATTCCGATTATTCTCGGTATGGGGCTAACGGTTCTCGCCGTGCCCGAAGCAGGCGCGCTGCGTTGGGCTCTGCCCGCCGCACTGGCTTTCATCGCGTCAGATCTCATCCTGGCAACAGAGAAGTTTTTGCTGCCCGTCGATCATCCAGCGCTGCGCTTCACGCCCTACATGATCTGGGTCCTTTACTGGGGCGCGCAAGCCGGGCTGTTGATTGCGTTTTTGTGACCCTTTGCAACTGCCGCAAATCCGCATTAGGTGAGGGGAACACCTGCGGAGACCAAAAATGGCGTTTTTCTCAAAGCTAAAGGACAAGCTGTTCAAATCCTCGTCCCGCCTCGAACAGGGGCTGGACGCCATCGTCGAAGACGGTGGCGAGGAAACTGCCGCCCCCGACCCCATTATCCCCGAGCCCGAGCCGCAGCCCGAACCGGTTCCAGAAGTTCCACAACCTGTGCCGGAAACGCCGGACCCTGCGCCCGCACCACAACCTGTCGAGACGCCAGAACCCGCGCCCATCGACCCAACACCTGCCCCACCCCCACCCGAAGACGCACCATCCAAAGGTATGCTCGGGCGTTTCTTTGGGCGTAGCGAAGCCAAGGCGGTCGTTCGCCGTACCTTGGACGACGATATGTTGGAGCAGTTGGAAGAGCTGTTGATCGCCTCGGATATGGGAGTGGACACCGCCCTTCGCGTAACCTCAAACATGGCTGAGGGGCGGCTGGGCCGAAAGCTGTCTACGCAAGAGATCAAGCAATTACTGGCCCAGGAAGTCGCCCGCGTGATGGAACCCGTGGCCAAACCGCTGCCCATCTACCCCAAACGCCCGCAAGTCGTGCTGGTCGTTGGCGTGAACGGGTCCGGCAAAACCACAACAATCGGCAAGCTAGCCAGCCAGTTCAAAGCGGCCGGCAAAAAAGTCGTGATCGCGGCCGGAGATACATTCCGCGCCGCCGCTGTCGAACAGCTTCAAGTTTGGGGCGAACGTGCAGGTGTGCCAGTTCTGACTGCGCCGGAAGGATCCGATCCTGCGTCACTGGCGTTTGACGCGCTGACCCGCGCCCAGCAAGAAGGTGCAGACCTGCTGATGATCGATACCGCCGGCCGTCTGCAAAACCGTTCGGACCTGATGGAAGAGCTGGCCAAGATCGTCCGGGTGATCCGCAAAGTTGACGAGACCGCCCCGCACAACACGCTGTTGGTACTGGACGCCACCACCGGCCAGAACGCGCTGAGCCAGGTCCAGACTTTCCGCGACCTCGCCGACGTATCAGGGCTGGTCATGACCAAACTCGATGGCACCGCAAAGGGGGGCGTGCTGGTTGCACTGGCCGACAAGTTCGGCCTGCCGATCCATGCCATCGGAGTCGGAGAGCAAATCGACGACCTGGCCCCATTCGACCCCGAAGAATTCGCAGCCGCCCTCACCGGCCTCGACCAAAGCTGATCCGCACCTTCATCTGGCCCCAAGTAACTTCCGGGGGTCTGAGGGTGGAAGACCCCCAACCTCTCCATCCAGCGGAAAGACTGACATTTGAGCGACTGGCTGATTTCTCTCGAAGGCACCGAAGCGGGCCACCAACTGGCCCTTGGGCTTGCCCTCATGGCAGCCTTCCTGCATGCAGTTTTTGGCGCGTTACAGAAAGGCCGTCACGATCCGTGGCTGTCCCGGGGCGCAATCGACGCCTGCTATTGCCTGATGGCAGCCCCGTTCGCCTTTTTCGTTGTGCCCTGGCCGGAACCCTATATGTGGCCGATCTTCGCGGTCGTCTGGCTAATCCACATCGCCTACAAGGTCCTTCAGGCCATGGCTTATACCAAGGGCTCATACACCGTCGTCTACCCGGTGGTACGCGGAACTGGCCCCCTGTTCACGGTTATCGGCGCATATCTTTTGTTCGGCGAAACCTTTACCAGCATCCAATGGTTCGGCGTTCTGGTTCTGCTGGCCGGGATTTTCGGGCTAGCCGCTTACAATTTACGGTATCTTGAAACCAACCGCGAAACACTGGGTATGGCGCTGACGCTGGCAATCGCGACCGGGCTGTTCGTGGCCCTCTACACCACGTATGACGCCTATGGTATTCGCGCCACTGCCGACCCGTTTACCTTTCTGGCTTGGTTTTTCATGATCGATGGGTTTGCGATGCCGATTTACGCCTTCCTCAGATGGCGCACCATGATAAACCGACCCGCGATTGGTCCCCTGATGGCGCGGGGGTTGGCCGGTGGCATCATCGCGCCTATGTCCTTCGGAGCAATCATGCTGGCCACAAGGCTGGACAAGGTCGGCGAAGCGGCAGTTCTGCGAGAAACCTCGACGGTCTTTGCAGCGCTGATCGGGTGGCTGGTGTTGAAAGAAACGGTGGGGCCAAGACGTGTCGCCCTGATGGCATTGATTGCATTGGGCGCCGTAATAGTTGAAATGGGCGGATAGGCAGCAAGGAACCGACATGTCAGGCAAAAAAGAAATCAATCCGTTTCTGAAACAAGTGCTGGAACTTGGCCCCCCGCTGGCCTTCTTCTTCATCTACCTACGCCTGCGTGACGACAGTTTTCTGATTGGCGGCATCGAGTATTCCGGCTTTATCGTTGCCACGATCATCTTCGTACCACTGATGCTGGCAGCTATGGGTATCCTCTGGTACCTGACCGGTAAACTCAGCCGGATGCAGATATTCACCGCCTTTATGGTCATCTTCTTCGGTGGCCTGACCGCGTGGTTCAATGACGAGCGGTTTTTCAAGATGAAAACAACGCTGGTTTATGGCTTCTTCTCGGCCATCCTGGGAATTGGATTGCTGCAAGGGAAATCCTACCTGGCCTATGTCCTTGAGGATATGCTGCCGATGCGCCATGAGGGCTGGATGATTCTGACCCGCCGGCTATGCGGCTGCTTTGCAGTTTTGGCCGTTGCCAACGAATTTGTTTGGCGCACAATGTCGACGGATCTGTGGGTCAAGATCGAAACTTTCGCCTTTCCAATCGCATTGATGGCGTTTCTGATGTTGCAGTTCAGCCTGCTGCAACGCTACATGGATGACCCCGACCACCAATAGGCGAGTAGCGCGGCTTGCCGCACAGCCAATACGTTTGCGTTCATGTTGAGACCTTAAACAGCGGGCCTATGGGCAAACCAATAAAAACCTTGGAATAATAGCCCGGCTGTGGAACATTGGGTCACCACTCAAAACCAGCAGCCGGGGACCGCTCAACCACATGACAGCACTCCCAAACAGCGGATTTCTGTCCGAGGCATCAGACCGTCTCAGGGCGATGCTTTCATCACTCGCGACCGAGATTTCCCTGAACCAGGGACAGGTGTTGTTTGAGCAAGGGGATGAAGGCGATGCGCTCTATGTGATTTCGGAAGGCACGCTTGAGGTTTCCTTTCTTGCGATGAGCGGACGCAAGCTGTCTTTGACCCTTATGAAACCGGGCGAAGTGTTTGGTGAGATCGCGTTGTTCGATAGCGGGCCGCGCACGGCGACGATTGCGGCGGCCGAGCCATCGAAAGTTCTGCGCGTGCGCCGCAGTGACGTCATGGACCAGATCCGACAGCATCCCGATCTTGCGGTCGATATGATCCGGCTGGCGGGACTGCGCATGCGCTGGATGGGGTCACAGCTGAACGAACAGGTGTTCCTGCCAATGCCCATTCGTCTGGCCCGCAAATTGCTGCATCTGTCCGCTCTTCAGGACGATCCGGCCATGCGTATTACCCTGTCCCAAAGCGAGCTGGCTGAGTTCGTCGGCGCCACCCGCGAGGCGGTATCCAAAACGATTTCCACGTGGAAACGGGATAAAGTTGTCGAGGCGTCGCGCGGTGGGCTGATGATCCAGGATTTCAACGCCCTTAAAGAGCTGGCGGAATCTGACCTGATCTGACTTGTGACCTCCTTCACATACGACGCATACCAAAATAGCTAATGTCTTAGTTGTTACCGTAGGAGGTCAGAGAATCATCCCCGATATCTGTCCACTGACCTCTCCCTGTACCAGAGCCACACGCCTCCCCGGCGTGTGGCTCAGTTACTTTCAGCGTCACGTAGAATTGAAAAAGGCCAGAGCATTGCCCTGGCCTTGTTAGAGAGTTTGATGGGATGCGTTACTCGTCCAGAGTCAGCGCGACAAACCGTGGGTCTCCGCCGCGGCGTACAAGCAACAACAGCGATTTACGCCCAGCTTCACGCGCTTCTTCCATGCGTGCTTCCAGATCTTCAATCGACGTCACCTTTTGCTGCCCGGCCTCAGTGATTAGGTCACCGGCGCGCAGACCCTTGGAAAACGCTTCCGAGGATTCATCCACTTCGGTAACAACCAGCCCGTCTGCGTCCTCTTCAAGACCAAGATCGGTGCGTAGCGTGTCCGTAAGTGGCGAAATGGTCAGGCCCAGAATGTCTGCGTTTTCGTCCGCTGGCGCTTCCGAAGTTTCCTCGTCGCTCTGTTCGGCCCGCTCGGCATCCTCGCGACGTCCCAAGGTAACCAGAACGGTCTGCGTGCCACCATCGCGGTGAACGACGACGCGCACAGACTTACCAACGGTCGTCTCGCCAACTTGGCGCACAAGACCGCGTGTATCTTCGACCTCGACCCCATCAAAGCTGAGGATCACGTCACCGGCTAACAGACCAGCATCCTTGGCAGGGCCATCCGGAACATCACTGATCAGTGCGCCGCCCGGCTTTTCAAGCCCCATTGCTTCGGCCATGTCTTCCGTCACGTCTTGAATACGTACGCCCAGCCAGCCGCGTCGGGTCTCACCGAATTCACGCAATTGGTCGACCACCTTGACCACGACATTGGATGCCATCGAAAAGCCGATCCCGATTGAGCCACCATTAGGCGACAAAATCGCAGTGTTCACGCCGATCACTTCACCATTCATATTGAACAGCGGCCCGCCCGAGTTGCCCCGGTTGATCGCTGCGTCGGTCTGGATGTAGTCGTCGTAAGATCCGCTGAGCGCCCTATTCCGAGCCGACACGATCCCTGCAGAAACCGAGAACCCCTGCCCCAGCGGGTTGCCCATGGCAATAACCCAATCTCCGACACGGGCGATGTCGCTGTCACCAAACTGCACGTATTTTAACGGGCCTGTAGCCTCGACTTTGAGCAGCGCTATATCGGTTTTCTCATCTGTGCCGATCACCTTGGCAGGCAATTCTTTGGCAGGCTGGCCATCGCCGGGGAAGAACTCCACAAGTATTTCATCGGCCTCGGCGATTACGTGATTGTTTGTGACGATGTAACCGTCTTCGGAAATCACAAATCCCGAACCTAACGCGTTGCTGCGACGTGGTCGGTTATCGCCATCACCGCCTCGGTCGCGATCCTGAAAATCCCGAAAAAAATCTTCGAAAGGAGACCCTTCGGGCACAATGCCCTGTGGTCCCGTCTGACCCTCGATCAGGGTTGATGTCGTGATATTGACGACAGCCGGGCTGATCTGCTCGGCAAGTGGTGCAAGGCTTTCGCTTCGCGCCTGCGCCGAGACGGTTTGCGCCAGAACCAGCATCATCCCCACCAGAACCAGCCACATCAGCCGCGTGAAACCAACACCCTCGTCCTGCCGGACCGAAATACTGCGTGCTTGTGCCTGCACTTGGGAACTCCTTGTCAACAAGTCTCGTCAAAATGCCCTTGGGCAAATCTTCTCAGGAACCAATGTAGTCGGTTTGTCCCTGCCCGCAACTCGGGATCGCGGGGAAATCACCTGCAAGTGAGGTCACCACGTCAAAAGCCGACCTGATATGCGCCCCATAGCAGCACAAGACCACTGACCACGCACAGCAAACCGGCCAACCGCCGGGCCTGCTCGGGTAGTGACCGCAGCGCCTCTAGCATACGCTCAATAAGCGAAGGGGCCAGCGCATAGGCCAGCCCCTCAACAATCAACACCAGCCCGAAAGCCAGAAGGATCAGGCCCATTACCGGCCAGCCTGCCCGGTGGGCGATTTCAGGTAGTTAAAGAACTCGGAATCCGGGCTCAGCACCATCGAGCTGTTTCCGCCCTGCAGCGCGTTTTCATACGCGCTGAGCGAGCGGTAGAATTCAAAGAACTCCGGGTCTGCGCCATAGGCTTCGGCAAAGATTGCGTTGCGTTCGGCGTCTGCCTCACCGCGAATGATCTCGGCCTCACGTCGGGCGTCCGATACCAGCTCCACCACGGTCCGGTCTGCCTGCGCACGCACGCGCTGCGCCGCCTCGTTACCACGGGCACGTTCGTCGGTCGCTTCGCGTTCCCGTTCGGCTTTCATCCGGTCGAATGTGGCCTCAAGGTTGGCCTGAGGAAGATCGGTCGCTTTCAAACGCACGTCGATCACATTCACGCCCAGCGCCTGCGCTTCGGCAATCGCGCTGTTACGGATGCGCAGCATCAGCGCCGCACGGTCCGAGCTGAGGATGTCACGGGACGAAACCGAACCCAGTACTTCGCGTGTTTCGGCGCGCAGGATGCGGTCCAGGCGGTCTTCGGCAACCGGGATACCACCGACACCAACGGCCTGACGGAACCGGTTCAGATCAGAAATCCGGTAACGCGCGAATGCGTCGACAACCAGACGACGGTCATCCAGAGGTGTTACCTCGAGCGGCTGAACGTCAATTGACAGGATGCGGTCGTCATAACGCACGACTTCCTGAATCACCGGAATCTTGAATGCCAGACCCGGCTCTTCCTTGACTGCGACAACGCGACCAAACTGCAGAACCAGCGCGCGTTCACGTTCATCAACGATGAAAATCGAAGACAAGCCAACGACGCCCAGAATCACAACCAGAATAAGGATAATAGGTGACTTACGCATCAGTTGCTCTCCCCTGCAGGGCTACGGCGCAACTCGTTGAGCGGCAGGTAAGGCACAACGCCCTGGCCCTGACCGGTCGAGTTTTCGTCCAGAATGATCTTGTCGACGTCACCCAAAACCTGTTCCATCCGCTCCAGATACAGACGTTTTCGGGTCACGTCAGGTGCTTTTGAGTACTCTTCCAGAACCGCGCTGAAACGGCTGGCTTCACCCTGTGCACCGTTGATCTGCTGCGCGCGATAGCCTTCAGCCTCTTCCAGTACCTGCGCCGCTTCACCACGGGCTTCCGCCAGGACGCGGTTAGCGTAGGCATCCGCCACATTCTGCAGGCGGTCACGTTCCTGTGCCGCGGCCTGAACGTCACGGAAGGCCGCGATCACGTCTTGTGGTGGGTCGGCCTTGTCAAAGTTGACGCGGACAATGTTGATGCCTGAATCATAACTATCCATTGTGGATTGAATCAGTTCCTGCAAACGGTCTGCAATGATACCGCGATCCCGGTTCAGGATCGGAGCCAATTCGCTCTGCGCGATAATCTCACGCATAGCCGATTCCGACACCGCGCGGATGGTCTGGCGCGGGTCGCGCAGATTAAACAGGTACTTGGCCGGATCGTTGATGTTCCAGACCACCTGATAGTCGATATCAACCACGTTCTCGTCGCCGGTCAGCATCAGGCCATCATCGCTACCGCGGGCCCCGCCCATGTCCTCGGTCTGTTCGCGCGTGACCGGGATAACCTCGGCGGTCACGAATGGCCAAGGCGCAAAGTTCAGACCCGGATTTCCTACGGCTGAGAATTCACCAAGAAACAGTTCAACCGACTGTTCTTCGGGTTTGACTGTGTAGAAGCTGGCCGCCCCCCACAATACCGCCGCCACGACGACACCGATAAGAACCGTGCCTTTGGTGAAGATGGGGCCACCACCGCCAGAACCCTGACCATTGCCACCGCGGCCCGAACCGCCGCGACCGCCCATCAGGACGCGCAGTTGCTCCTGACCCTTTTTCATCAGCTCATCGATCTCGGGGATCTGCGGGCTGTCGCCTTCGGGGGGCTTGCGCCCGTCCCCGTTGTTACCCCGATTTCCTCCGCCGCCCGAAGAGCCTCCGCCCCCCCAGGGGCCGCCGCTGTTGCCCGCCATATGTATCTATTCCCTTGTGTTGGACCGTGTGATCACGGGTTCCCTTGTAACTTGTGTGCGCGCGGTTGCAAATCAAGCAGTGCGTACAGGTTGCCGCATTGTCACCAATTCCTCGGCCATGACCGGGTGAACGGCGACTGTACGGTCGAAATCTTCCTTGGTTGCGCCCATTTTGACCGCGATGCCCGCCAACTGAATCATCTCCCCCGCACCGGGCGCAACAATGTGGCAGCCCAGCACTTTGCGAGTCGCCTGGCTGACGATCAGCTTCATCAAGACGCGCTGCGTTCCACCGGCAAAGGCCTTTTGCATCGGCTTGAACGAAGTCGCGTACACTTCGACAGGTTCCTGCGCTGCGGCCTCTTCTTCGCTCAGGCCCACGGTGCCAAACTCCGGCTGAGTGAAAATCGCGGTTGGGATCAATTCGTGATCGACCGGCGTTGGATTGCCTTTAAACACCGTTTCGACAAAGGCCATCCCTTCACGGATCGCAACCGGCGTCAGGTTCACACGGTCGGTAACGTCACCGATTGCATAGATCGAAGGCACGCCAGTCTGGCTGTACTCATCCACCACGATCTCGCCTTTGCGACCGCGTTCCACGCCCAGCGCCTCAAGGCCCAGATTGTCGGCATTGGGTGCGCGACCGGTGGCGTACATGACCACATCGAACTGATCTTCGGTGCCATCAGTCGCTTTCACGCGGATCTTGTCACCTACTTTTGTCATTTCCAGCACATTGGTGCCAAGGCGAACGTCAATGCCGTTCTGACGCATTTCTTCGCAGATCAGACCGCGCGCTTCTTCGTCAAAGCCACGCAGGATTTGCGCACCACGGTAGAACTGAGTGGTCTTGACGCCCAACCCATTCATGATCCCGGCGAATTCGCTGGCGATATAGCCGCCACCGACGATCAAAATGCTTTGAGGCAGCTTTTCGAGGTGGAAGATCTCGTTCGAAGTGATCGCCAGGTCCGACCCCGGAAACTCAGGGATTACGGGACGACCACCGGTAGCGATCAGGATGTGCTTGGCCGTCTTGCGGGTACCATCAGCCAGCTCGACCGTATGGGGGTCCACTACGGTTGCGCGCTGATCAAAGCTTTCGACGCCGTTGTTTTTCAGGATATTGCGATAAATACCTTCCAGCCGATCCAGTTCCGTCACCAGCTTGCCGTGGAAGGTGTCCCAGTTCAAAGCACCGGACTGAATGTCCCAGCCATAGGCCTTCGCGTCGCCAACCATGCCCGAGAACTCACTGGCAAAAACCATCAGCTTTTTCGGTACACATCCCCGGATGACACATGTGCCGCCATAACGGTCTTCTTCGGCCAGAGCCACTTTGGCTCCGTTCTCGCCCGCAGCCACACGTGCAGCCCGGACCCCGCCCGAGCCCCCGCCGATGACAAAAAGATCGTAGTCAAAGCTCATTTGTCCTGCCTCTTCCATACTTCAGCAATCGCCAAATCGGCGTTGCTAGGGGTGTACTCTATCCGGCGCTGCTGTCCAGAGTGATCGCTGGGCACCAGCAGCTCTGATATCTCGAGTTTGCACAGGGGTTCGCTGCAGCGCTGTGATCAAACGCCCAGATATGCTCGTATTTCATTTATTCAACGGAGGCCCCTGCTTCTTGACCGACCACCCCGAGCACCAAGCTGAACAGGATCGAAATCGTTCGAGGTCGCAATTTCAATCATACCAATGCGAGTACCCAGAGTTTACAAATGAGAAAATTGGGTCTGCGCCTCTAGCGCTCAATCCGCCAGATCCGAAAACAGGTTCTCACCACCATGGACCAACTGATCCAACTCGAACGAGCCATCGTTGATATCGCGCAGCTCGACCCGGCCATCGCCGTGGCCGATCACAACTTTGTCACAGATGTCGATGAACAATCCATTCTCGACGACGCCCGGCACCTGGTTCAGCACCAGCGCCGTTTGACGAGGGTTACCGATCCGCTGAAGGCGGAGGTCCAGAATGTGATTACCCTCATCCGTGACAAACGGCGCCTCTCCGTTCATGCGCAGCGTGGCTGAGGTGCCAAGAACATCCATCGTATCCAGCGCCTCTTGAATCAGTGTCCGAGTGGTCTGCCAGCCAAATGGGATCACCTCGACCGGCAATGGAAACGCGCCCAGCGTTTCGACCTCTTTCCCTGCGTCGGCAATGACGATCATCTGATCGCTGGCCGTGGCGACAATCTTTTCTTGCAGATGCGCGCCTCCGCCGCCTTTTATCAGGTTTAGATCACCGTCGAACTCGTCCGCCCCGTCTATCGTCAAGTCCAGCCAACCCGCTTGATCCAGCGAGACGACTTCAATCCCCAACTCACGGGCCAGTTGTGCGGTGCGGGTCGAGGTTGGAACACCCTTGATCCGCAAACCTTCGTCTTGGACCCGCTCCCCCAGACGGCGGACCATCCAGGCAGCGGTTGATCCGGTGCCCAGCCCAACCCGCATTCCGTCCTGGACCATGTCAGCGGCCCGTCGCGCCGCTGCATATTTGGCCTTGTCGATGGGTGACAGATCTCCGGTCATTGCAGCATTCCCCCTTGGTATTGCGGATTTTATACGGAATCTCCGACCCAACTGCGAGGGCCAATTCACCCTTCCAACTGGCCAACTTGTCGCGAAACTACGCGTTTCCTATCGGAAACGTCGCAATCGGAGCGTTGAGCACGCCGGTCGGTGTATACATACAGGCCATGAACGCGCCCTACATACTGCACTATGCCCCCGACAACGCCTCTCTGGTGATCAGACTGGTGCTGGAAGAGATGGGCATACCGTATGAGACGGCCTTGGTGAATCGCCGGCAAAACGCGCAGGACAGCGCGGCATACAGGGGTTTGAACCCAAACGGGCTGATACCGGTCCTCGAAACGCCGAAAGGCCCTATCTTTGAAACAGCTGCCATCCTGTTGTGGCTGGCAGATACACACGCTCAACTGGCCCCCGCCCCTGACAGTCCGGACCGGGCGGCGTTTCTGAAGTGGCTCTTCTTTGCGTCGAACACATTGCACGCCGATCTGCGCATTCTGTTCTATGCCGAGAAATACATCGACGCATCACATGCCGAACAGTTGCGCAACGGAATTCGACCACGTCTGCGCCAACATCTTCGGATCTTGGATGACGTGGCCAAAACTGGACCAGTCTGGCTACATGCTGATCGGCCCTCAGTCCTGACGTACTATCTTGCTTGCCAAATGCGGTGGATGGCCCTTTATCCGGCCAATAGCGATCGCAGTTGGTTCCAACTGGCGGATACGCCTCATCTGCAAACCATTCTGATGAACCTCGAAAGCCGCCCCGCAACCCGGGCTGCCATCTCGGCAGAGGGGTTGGGGGTTACCCCCTTCACCAGTCCAGCTTATGCTAAACCTCCAGAAGGCTCTGCTACCTGATATGTTTCTGTCTGTCTTCGATATGTTCAAAGTGGGCATCGGCCCGTCCTCGTCACACACCATGGGTCCGATGGTTGCCGCCGCGCGGTTCCTCGACCTGATGCGCGAGTCTCCGTTTGAGTTTGCCGGTCTCAAAGGATCTTTGCACGGGTCGCTGGCCTTTACCGGCGTAGGTCATGCAACCGATCGGGCCACTATCCTTGGGCTGGCCGGGTTCGTTCCCGACACTTATGACAACGACAAGGCCGAGGCCGCGCTGGCTGCTATCGCGGAAACACATTCAGTCACGCCCGAGGGCCTGCCGACCCTGAAATTCGATCCCAAGACCGATCTGATCTTCGACTATGACCACAACCTGCCCGGTCACGCCAACGGCATGATCCTGATGGCAACGGATGCGCAAGGCGACGTGATCCTGCGGCAGGTCTATTACTCAGTCGGCGGTGGGTTTGTCCTGACCGAAGAGGAACTGGCCGAGGGCAAGGCCACCAACGACGGCCCGGCAGTGCCCTTCCCGTTCCACTCGGCAGCCGAAATGCTGGAGATGGCCAAGACCAGCGGCAAAAGCATCGCCCAGATGAAACGCGAGAACGAAATCGCGCGTGGCTGCGCTGACAGTTTCGCCAAGGGCACCGCGCGTCTTTGGGAAGTCATGAACAACTGCATCGAACGTGGACTGAAAACCGATGGCATCCTGCCTGGCGGTCTGAAGGTGCGCCGCCGCGCTAAGGGCATTCACGACGCATTGTTGGCCGAACGGGGTATGAACCTGAACGCTCCACACACCATCAATGACTGGATGAGCGTCTATGCGATGGCGATAAACGAGGAAAACGCGGCTGGTGGGCAAGTCGTCACCGCCCCCACCAATGGGGCAGCGGGCACAATGCCTGCGGTACTGCGCTATTACCTCGACCACGTTCCGGGTGCCTCGGAAAGCCATATCGAGGATTTCTTGCTGACAGCCGCCGCAATTGGCGGTCTGGTCAAATACAACGCTTCAATCTCGGGTGCGGAAGCCGGATGTCAGGCTGAGGTCGGTAGCGCTTCGGCCATGGCTGCTGCTGGTCTGTGCGCTGTGATGGGGGGCACACCTGAGCAAGTGGAAAACGCCGCGGAAATCGCGTTGGAGCATCATCTGGGAATGACATGCGACCCCGTTGCCGGGTTGGTGCAAGTGCCTTGTATCGAACGCAACGGGTTGGCGGCGATCAAGGCCGTCTCGGCAGCGTCGCTGGCACTGCGCGGCGATGGGAAACACTTTGTGCCACTGGATTCAGTGATCGAAACCATGCGCCAGACCGGCCATGATATGCACGAGAAGTACAAGGAAACGTCTCTGGGCGGGTTGGCGGTGAACGTGCCAAACTGCTGACACTGACAGTAACGGAGGACAATAATGCAAGGACACTGCCTGTGCGGCACCATCCGGTATGAGGTTGATCCTCCGGTCCTATCCTGCGTGAACTGCCATTGCGACAGTTGCCGACGGCAATGCGCCGCCCCCATGACGACCTATTTCGGCGTGCGGGACGGACAATGGCGCTGGACCGGAGCGCCGCCGAAAACATTCAATTCGTCCCCGGGTGTCGAACGCAGCTTTTGTCCCAATTGCGGCACGCCGATCTCATTTCGCTCGGAATCCATGTCCGACGTGCTGCATTTGTATGTCGCCACGTTGGACAATCCCAACCTTTTGCAGCCCACGCTGCACGTGGCACATGATGAACGGCTGGACTGGCTGAAACTGGGCGACGATCTGCCGGTCTGCATCGGACCGGATTACACAAAGGTACAGCCAATTTCATAGACGCTTTCAACCGGACGTCAAAACCCGTAGCGTCGCCACATGACCCAGGATCGCCCCGTTTTTGGCATCTTATTGATGCTGTGTTTTTGTGTGCTGGCGCCACTGGGCGATTCCATTGCCAAGCTTTTGGGTGAGACGACTCCGCTGGGCATGCTGGTCTTTGTTCGCTTTGCCGTTCAGGCGTTGATCCTGATCCCCTTGGTGGCCCTGAATGGCCGACACTGGCGTTTTCGCGGACGTCTTCTATGGCTAGCGTTCATTCGAACAGTTCTGCACATCATCGGCATCGCCGCAATGTTCAGCGCGCTGCAGTATTTGCCCTTGGCGGACGCGGTCGCCATCGCCTTTGTCATGCCCTTTATCATGCTGCTGCTCGGCAAATACGTACTGGGCGAAGAGGTTGGCATGCGCCGCCTGATCGCCTGCGTTGTGGGGTTCGTGGGGACTCTGTTGGTCATCCAACCCAGCTTTGTTCAGGTCGGCGCGGCCGCGCTGCTGCCCTTGCTCGTGGCGGTGGTCTTTTCGCTCTTCATGCTCGTTACGCGACAGATTGCCAAGGAAACTGATCCAATCGCCCTTCAAGCTGTGTCCGGAGTGATGGCGACATTTATGCTTCTGCCCGTTCTGGCGATGGGAACACTCGGCAATATTTGGGAGGTGTCCTTCGTCGTACCCGCGCGCGACAGTCACTTGCTGCTGATCGGGATCGGGGTTCTGGGCACCGTCGCGCATCTGTTCATGACCTGGTCGCTACGCTATGCCCCGTCCGCCACGTTGGCCCCCATGCAATATCTCGAGATCCCGGTGGCAACTCTCTTTGGTTTGTTGATCTTCCATGATCTTCCAGACGGATTGGCAGCAGCCGGTATTGGTATCACCGTAGCGGCGGGTCTTTATGTCATTCTGCGCGAACGGGCCAGTGCCCGGTCTGCCCCGACAGAAACGCCTGCATAAGCTGGTCCAGAGTGTATCTCGGCACCATCACCAACAAACCCGGCCCGTCCACCGTCAACTCGACATCCGCCAGCGCACGATTGGATGTGCCGACCTGCCCGCCGGGCTCCATCACCAGATCGTCGATAGCCCACTCCAACCCCTTGCTGGTGCCGGTCACTCGCCGAAATGGGAACAGTGAAACGACGTCGCCTGGCGTGATGCTTAGGGAAATTCTCGGTGGTGCGTGAAAGACGACTTCGGTCTCTCCCAACAGGATACAAAGTTTATCCTGCCTCTGAACCAAGGTGTTAAGAACGGCGAGTTGATGGTCCAGCCGCCCCCCCAGAAACCCTGCCCCAAGAACAACAGGCGCTTCGATGCTGCGCAAAGCCTTGTCAAAGTCTGTGCTGTTTTGTTCGCGTATGGGATACAACCGGTCCGCAGGAATTTGGTCTTTGTGCTGGCTGTGCAACGAATCGAAGTCGCCGATCACAGCGTCCGGGATGCGACCCGATTCCACCAATGGGGCAGCACCTCCATCTGCAGCCACCACCGTTTTGGCGCGAATCAGCATCACATTCAGGTCGTCAGGCCCGATTTCCCCGCCTCCGACCAGTGCAATTGGCTCAAATGACCGCACAATTGGGCGATTTTTACTTAGATTGATCATTTTTCCCGGATTTGGACACATTGAGACCACAAAATGATAGGTTCATGCAGAGAGTTCAGAGCCAATGGGTGTGCCTGCATAAGGCTGGTTGGCTCTCGTAGTTTGTAGAGGACGTGCGTCTGATGGTACAGAACAACAAGGTATTGACCGTTTCTTATGGAACCTTCTCCTGCACTTTGGAAGGCTTTGACGATTCATTCGAAACGATGAAGGCAATCGCAGAATACTTCCGCGACCTTTCCGCCGATGATCGGTATTTCGGTTCTGAACCCCCACAGCCTGACGCAGAAATGCTGACCCGTATCGCTCAGCGCGACGCCGCAAAACATGTGGAAGCCAGCCAAAGTGATTCCGGGCTGTTGCTGCGCGCGACCCAGCAAGCGGCAAAGCCTGCGCCTGCAGCGGTTGCAACTGCTGCACAGCCAGACCCGGCCCCCAGCACGACCCCCCCTGCGCAAGGCGCCGAGTCGTTCTTCGCAGATGCTGAACCGGTCGAAAGCGCGCCCGCACCGGCTGCGGACAGCATTGCCGCCAAACTACAGCGCATTCGCGCCGTCGTTTCGCATTCCGAAGAAAATTCGGTGGTTTACACCGAGGACGAGGAAACAGGCTTGGGCGATCAACCGGCCGCTCCGAAAGATGCGGTTGCCGCCGCGTTTGAAGCGGGCTCGCTTGATGTGTCGGACCTGACGGAAACGGACAAGCTCGAAACGGAAGTTGAACCAACTGCACCGACTTTTGAGGCGGAAGAAATCGACGACACTCCTGCTGTGGCCGAGCCGGTGGCGGACGCTGAAACGACAGAAGAACCGGAAGAATCCGTTCAGCCATTCTCGATGCCGCAGGACAACGACTACGAAGATGAAGAAGAGGCCCCCACGCCCTCTGCGCTGTTCACAGATCTTGAAGAAACGGCTGAGACCGATGAGCCGGGAAATATCCTGAGTGAAGAAGCCGAAGAGGATCAGATCGACGCGGTCGCCGAGTCCAAAGATGGCTATCTCACCGCCGAGGATGAGGCCAATGTTCTGAGTGAGATTTCGAAGGTCGAGGCTGCTATGGACGGCCGAGCGCCGGACGAAACGGCCCTGGATCAGGATATGTCCCGCCTGATGGACAAGGCAGACAGCCAGATGGACGACCCGGCGACCAGTACGCAGCGCGAAACATATTCACATCTGCGCACGGCAGTCGCAGCGACCGAAGCTGAGCGCGGGAACCAGCCGCGGGACGAAGACTCCGAAGAAAGCGGGTATCGTGGCGATCTGACGTCGGTCGTAAGCCCGCGCCGCCCCGAGATTCAAGTCACCAGCATGCGCCCGCAATCCGACACTTCATCCCCCTTGAAGCTGGTTGCAGAACAGCGTGTTGACACAAATGAACAGGACGCCGGCCCCGTGACCCCCCGCCGCGTCACCTCCAAATCAGAGGACGAAGCCAAGGAAGAAGGTGGCTTTGCACATTTTGCACAGGAACAAGGCGCACAATCGCTGCCCGACCTGTTGGAAGCTGCAGCCGCCTACTTGTCGTTCATCGAAGGTCAGGAACAATTCTCGCGCCCGCAGCTGATGAACAAGATTCGTTCGCTCAAGCAGGATGACTTCAACCGTGAAGAAAGCCTGCGCTCGTTCGGCCAGCTGCTTCGGGACGGCAAGATCGAAAAAGCCGGTGGCGGTCGTTTCGCAGCTTCAACGCAGATCGGGTTCCGCCCTGACGATGAACGCGCCGCGGGCTAAACTCGGAGAAATCAATAGAGAAAGGGGCCGATGCTAGCCATCGGCCCCTTTTCTGTGTGTAGTAAGAAATGCGCCCTCTCAGTCTTGCGACTGATCCGGATCCGCCTGTCCAACGCCCTTGAACACGAATTTGAAGGGCAAGGCCCAAACGATGCCCAGACCGATATAGACCAGTAGTTCAAGCCAGATCGGTGGTCGATCGAGCCAATTCACAACCGTCACCACTGCGACGATGTAGAGCGGCAACCCAATCAGTAAAAGCGCCAGAGACCAACGGCGGCGCGCCTTATAGCTGAGGCCTTGTTTCTGCTCTTCCGCCATCAGTCTGCAAACGGATCTGTCACCAGAATGGTGTCATCCCGCTCCGGGCTGGTGGACAAAAGGGCGACGGGGCATTCGATCAGCTCTTCCACGCGGCGCACATATTTGATCGCATTGGCAGGCAGATCCGCCCAGCTGCGCGCACCCTCGGTGGATTCGCTCCAACCCGGCATTTCTTCGTAGATCGGCTTGCAACGCGCCTGCTGATCCGCCGCAGTTGGAAGATAATCCAGACGTTCGCCATCCAGATCATAGCCGACGCAGATTTTCAGGGTCTCGAAACCGTCCAGAACGTCCAGCTTGGTCAGCGAGATACCGTTCACGCCGCTGGTCGCGCAGGTCTGGCGCACAAGGCAGGCATCAAACCAACCACAGCGCCGCTTACGGCCTGTGGTGGTTCCAAACTCGTGTCCACGCTCACCAAGACGCTGGCCATCGTCATCATCCAGCTCGGTCGGGAACGGCCCCTCACCCACCCGGGTGGTATAGGCTTTGACGATGCCCAGAACAAAATCGATCGAACCCGGGCCGATGCCAACCCCGGTAGATGCCTGACCAGCGATTACG
Organism: Ruegeria sp. BI12; assembly: GCF_056537985.1. Classification (NCBI taxonomy): domain Bacteria; kingdom Pseudomonadati; phylum Pseudomonadota; class Alphaproteobacteria; order Rhodobacterales; family Roseobacteraceae; genus Ruegeria; species Ruegeria sp. BI12. The sequence goes on from NZ_JBQFSL010000001.1 coordinate 1,830,393, forward strand.
TTGGACGAGGTCACAAAAGGGTAAGTGCCGAAATCAATATCCAGCAACGCCCCCTGCGCGCCTTCGAACAGGATACGCTTACCCGCCTTGCGCTTTTCGTTCAGCACTTTCCAGACCGGTGCTGCGAAGGGCAGAATCTGGGGTGCGATCTCTTTCAGCTGAACGATCAGAGCATTACGGTCAATCGGTTCCAGCCCAAGGCCGTTTCGCAGAGCATTGTGGTGAACCAAGGCGCGATCCACTCGCAATTCCAGTGTCGCATCATCAGCCAGATCAGCCACCCGGATCACGCGGCGGCCAACCTTGTCCTCGTAACACGGTCCAATGCCGCGGCCGGTCGTCCCGATTTTCGCAACCGAGTTTTGGCTTTCACGCGCCCGATCCAGTTCGCCATGGAACGGCAGGATCAACGGCGTATTCTCAGCAATCATCAGATTTTCAGGGGTGATGTCGACACCCTGAGCCTGAATGGTTCCGATCTCTTTGATCAGATGCCACGGATCCAGAACCACGCCGTTGCCGATAACGCTCAGCTTGCCACCGCGTACAACGCCAGACGGCAGCGCGTGCAGCTTGTAGACCTCACCATCTATGACCAGTGTATGACCAGCGTTATGTCCGCCTTGAAAGCGTGCAATCACGTCTGCCCGTTCGCTGAGCCAGTCGACGATCTTGCCTTTTCCTTCGTCACCCCACTGGGCGCCGACAACAACCACATTGGCCATATCAGGTCCTTTTGCGCTGAGTTATCAAACTCGGCTCGTATAACGGGGGGAATGCGGTAGGGAAACCGGTAATTCGACGCAGTCGAGCAGTTCCAGTGCTTACTCGTCGGTAAGTCGCACCGGATCGCCGTGCGGGGTTGTCAAATACGCGTCTTCCCATGCGTTTCGCAGCCGGTTTACGGCGTCGGGTGTCGCAGTCCCCTGCTCAGCCAGTAACGTCTCGAGCGTTTCCAGCCACGCGAAAAAGTAATCGTCCCCGCCGTTCAACTCACGATCCAGACCGTGGCGTTTCAGGGTGTCCGAGAACCGCGCGGCCCATTCCGGCCAGTCGAACCGTCCGGCCTCGTTTAAAGCAACCGTCACAGCAAAGACCTGAGCGTGCCAGGGCTCCGCAAAGGCTGGTTCGGGGGCAGTATGAGTTATGCAGTCGCTCATGCTGGTTCCAGATAGCTTTGCCAAAGATCCAAAACGACTTCATCTTGCGGGTGTTCGGGATTGGCCCAAAGCTCGGATGCCGGAAAAACCACGGCGTAAAGCGGCTCGGGGGCGTCTCCCAACTTATGAGCACTAGAGTCCGGCAGCACATGCGTTCCGTGCATCATAAGGATTCGCCCTTTTGCCCCGGTGGCGTACATGGGCAAACGTGTATGCCCGCCGTCCACAAAGCGGTTCGCGGCTTGACGGGCGGTCACAACTTTTTGCCCCGGCTCAAATTTCACCCGCACATTTGAAGGGCGATCCGCAGGCCCGCCGCTGGCCAACACTTTTGCAACCGCGTCAGACTTCAACACGCGGCTTGCCAGGGGGTGTTTGTCGCCTTCTGTCTCGCCGCGCAGATCCTCATCTGTCAGCACGCCTGTTTCGACAAGAAGGTCCGCAAGCCCCGAAATCCACTTTTCGTAATAGGAAAATCGGGCGTAATCCTTGGGCGACAGCCTTTCGCGCGCGTGTCGGGACACATCAATATTCCACTGCCCAAGCGATCCCGCTGCCAGTGTTACGGCCAATGCCCTTCCATGCCAGTCTTCGGCAAAGACCGGCGCATCTTCGGGTTCAGGGTGCACAGGCCCATCGCCAAAGCGCCCGCCCATATCGTGAACTCGGGTCATGATGGCTCCTTTGGCAAACCGGTTCCAATCATGCTGTCGCGTGTGACAAGCGCCACCAATTCGTCTTCGCTCAGGCCATCCGAACCCAAAGGGCGCATTGGAAGTACAAGGTATCGCACCTCGGCCGTCGAATCCCAAACACGAACCGATGACGTTGTGGGCAAGGTCACCCCAAACTCTGCCAGCACCTTGCGGGGCTCACGTACTGCCCGCGCGCGATAGGCATCGGATTTATACCAACCCGGCGGAATCCCAAGCAGCGGCCACGGGTAACAGCTGCACAGGGTGCAAACGATCATGTTGTGCTGTTCGGGCGTGTTTTCGACGACAACCATGTGCTCGCCCTGACGCCCGTAAAAACCCAGATCAGCGACCACCGAAGTGGCATCTTTCAGCAACTCGGTTTTGAATTCCGGATCAACCCAGGCTTTGGCGACGACGCGTGCGCCGTTCTGAGGACCAATCTTGTTCTGATAGGTATCAATGATCTCATCCAATGCCGCAGGATCAATCAGACCCTTGCGCGTTAGAATCGTTTCCAGCGCCTTTACGCGAAGTGCAGGATCGGGCGGCAAAAGGGCGTGCGGGTGGTCGTGATCGTCATGTGGCATGGCCGCAGCCTGCGCGAGTTACAACCTTGCTGTCCAGTCCCTTTGCCGTGATCTGAAACATCACCGATCTTGATGCCAACTCCTCCCTTGCCCCCGCTGGCAAACTTGCATAGATACCACGCGATACACGCCACGCTGTACAGGAACACCATGGAAAACGTCGTTCTCATCATCCACCTCCTCCTGGCCCTGGGCCTGATTGCCGTTGTTCTGATGCAGCGGTCCGAAGGCGGTGGCCTTGGCATGGGTGGCGGTGGTGGCGGAGCCATGACCGGACGCGCAGCAGCGACCGCTCTGGGCAAGGTGACGTGGATCCTGGCTGCATGTTTCATCGTGACATCAATCACGCTGACCATTTTGGCCGCACAGAAATCCTCGGGCAGCTCGGTAATCGACCGTTTGGGCGTTCCTGCGCCGGCACCGACCGAGGAAAGCACACCGGCGGTTCCGTCAGCTGACGATCTGCTGCCTCCGGCAGAGGGCGACAACGCGCCGCTGATCCCACAGGCCAACTGATCCACAAAACCTAGAAACTTGAAAGAGGACTGCAACAGCATCTTGCGGTTCTCTTGCGCTATGGGCGCGAATCCTTTATATGTGAAGTCCCGTGGTGCAGCGGTTTTTCGGAACCGTCGGGCAGCTGATTTTGACGTCTCACGGGAGCAGCCGAAAACATGGCGCGTTTTATTTTCATCACTGGTGGTGTGGTTTCGTCTTTGGGCAAAGGACTGGCTTCGGCGGCTTTGGGCGCGCTGTTGCAGGCCCGGGGATATTCGGTGCGTTTACGCAAGCTGGACCCCTATCTGAACGTCGATCCGGGTACGATGTCGCCATTTGAACATGGCGAAGTATTCGTAACTGATGACGGAGCCGAAACCGATCTGGACCTTGGCCATTATGAACGGTTTACGGGCGTTGCCGCACGCAAGACCGACTCGGTTAGTTCGGGTCGGATCTATTCCAACGTGCTCGAGAAAGAGCGCCGCGGCGATTACCTCGGCAAAACAATTCAGGTGATCCCTCACGTCACCAACGAGATCAAAGATTTCATCGCCATCGGTGAGGATGAGGTCGATTTCATGCTTTGCGAAATCGGCGGCACCGTCGGCGATATCGAAGGTCTGCCCTTCTTCGAGGCCATCCGCCAGTTCAGTCAGGACAAGCCGCGTGGCCAGTGCCTGTTTATGCACCTGACGCTGCTGCCTTACATCAAAGCCTCCGGTGAGCTGAAAACCAAACCAACCCAACACTCGGTCAAGGAACTGCGTTCGATTGGCCTGGCGCCCGATATTCTGGTTTGCCGCTCGGAAGGCCCGATCCCGACGAAAGAGCGTGAGAAACTTGCTCTGTTCTGTAACGTCCGCCCCGATAGCGTGATCGCAGCGCAGGATTTGTCGACTATCTACGACGCTCCGCTGGCCTATCACCGCGAAGGTCTGGATCAGGCGGTTCTGGACGCGTTCCAGATCAGCCCTGCCCCCAAACCCGATCTTGCCAAGTGGGAGGACGTAAGCGACCGCATCCACAACGCCGAAGGCGAAGTGAAAGTGGCCATCGTCGGAAAGTACACCCAGTTGGAAGATGCCTATAAGTCGATCGCCGAGGCCCTGACACATGGCGGCATGGCCAATCGGGTTCGCGTCAAGGTCGAATGGGTCGACGCCGAGGTGTTCGATACTGAAGACGCTGCCCCTCATCTGGAAGGGTTCCACGCGATCCTTGTCCCCGGCGGATTTGGCGAACGCGGCACCGAAGGCAAGATCAAGGCCGCGCAATACGCACGCGAACACAAGGTTCCCTATCTTGGCATCTGCCTAGGTATGCAGATGGCCGTGATCGAGGCTGCGCGAAACGCGGCGGGGATCACCGAAGCAGGTTCGGAAGAATTCGACCATGAGGCCGGAAAAAAACGTTTTGAACCTGTCGTTTACCACCTGAAAGAGTGGGTCCAGGGCAACCACAAGGTCGAACGTAAGGTCGGTGACGATAAAGGCGGCACAATGCGTTTGGGTGCCTATGACGCGGTTCTGGCCGATGGCTCAAAAGTGGCCGAGGTGTATGGCGGCACCAATATCGAAGAACGCCACCGCCACCGCTATGAGGTGGACATCAAGTATCGCGACAAGCTGGAAAAAGCTGGCCTGAACTTCTCGGGCATGTCGCCCGATGGCCGTCTGCCGGAAATCGTAGAATGGTCGGACCATCCGTGGTTCATCGGCGTACAGTACCATCCGGAACTGAAGTCCAAGCCATTTGATCCACACCCCCTGTTCCGCGACTTTGTCCGCGCAGCGAAAGACACCTCGCGCCTCGTTTAATTGGTGTCTGTGTCGGACTGTCACCCCGCATTGTCTTGCGGGGTGTAACTGCCTAACTATTTGAACAAGCAGGTCCACCTGCGGTGCGCCTTAGATGCAGTTCAAAGATTTAGGAGATTTCAGATGAGCAACGCGACAACGATAACAAACCTCCAACAAGCGCTTCACATGGAAATGACCGCAGCGCATCAATACCAGCTGCATTCGCATGTACTGAACGATTGGGGTTTGGACATACTGGCCGAGAAGATGCGCGGCGAGATGCAGGAAGAGTTGGGGCACTCGGATGCTTATATCGAACGCATCCTGTTCCTAGGGGCCAAACCAGAGCTTGAGCTCCAGAAAAGTCCCAAGGCGGCGGACAGTCTCGAAGAGATGTTTACCGCGGACCTGAAGGATGAAATGGAAGCCATCGATTTCTACACCCAAGCTGCAGCACAAGCGGCCGAGGCTGGTGACGTCGGAACCAGAACCCTGTTTGAGCGAATATTGCTGGAGGAAGAAGGCCACAAGGCGTGGCTGGAGACCGAGTTGTCGCTGCTCAAGCGACTGGGTGAGCCGGCGTTCAGCGCCCGATACGTGTCGAGCACAGCCGGCGAAGACTGATTCCTCAACAACTGATTTCATAACGTCGCGAAAACCGGGCCAACAAACGTTGGCCCTTTTTCATTCGTCACCGCAAAGTGACGGCGTTCAGTAAGAAAACACTACTCGGGTGAAGTTCCTCATGGTTACTGTGGGGCAAATAACGACAGGAGTGGCCGAAATGACCGATCAAATCCAACGCGCAGAAACCTTTGCGGCCCTACACAGAAAGGGCGATCCGGTCATCCTCTATAACATCTGGGACGCAGGCAGTGCTGGTGCTGTGCGGGATGCGGGTGCCAAGGCTGTGGCGACCGGCAGCGCGCCAGTGGCAATGGCACAAGGATTTGGCGACGGCCAGAATATCCCATTGGATGTCGCCCTGGACAACGCCCGCCGAATCGTCAGCGCCGTTGATCTTCCTGTCTCATTGGATTTCGAGGGGGCCTATGCCGAGGACGCGGTGGGGGTTATCGCCAATGTCCAGAGCGCGCTTGAGACTGGTGTTGTCGGCTTCAACTTCGAAGACCAGATTGTCGGCACCAAGGACCTGTACGATATCGAAACCCAAGCGGCCCGCGTTAGCGCAATGCGCGAAGGCTGTGACGTTGCTGGAGTCCCCGCATTTATCAACGCCCGAACCGACATCTTCCTGAAGGCTGCGCCGGACACCCACGACGAGGCAATGCTAGACGATGCCATGGCCCGTGCCAAAGCTTACGCCGACGCGGGCGCCAGCGGGTTTTTCGCACCGGGTCTCAAAGACGAAGGCATGATCGCCCGGCTTTGCGATTCGACTGATTTGCCTGTGAACATCATCGCCCTGCCCGGTACTCCGGATACTGCGACGCTTGCAGCGCTGGGTGTTGCCCGGATCAGTTATGGACCAGTGCCGTACCGCCAGATGCTAGGCTGGTTCCAGGAACAGGCGAAACAGGCGCTGCGTTCCGGGGCCTAGCCAGCCAGCGGGCAGATACCGATACAAGCGGATACCGGCAAAGTTGTGACCATTCACGGCTATGACGGGTAGTCAAAGCTTGGCGGCCCACAAAATATGGAATAACCTCGCGGTATGTTGAAAAAATTCCTTCAGGCGTTCCGCCCGCCACAACACGATCATTTGCCTGACCCCGATGCCGAACTGGCCTTGGGTGCTTTGATGGTGCGCGTGGCGCAGGCTGATCGGGACTACAAGCTGGAAGAAATCAGCTTGATCGACCGCATCCTTGCGCGGCTCTACCAGCACAACGCGATTGAAGCCGCCAAGGTCCGTGCCACCTGTGAAAAGTTGCACGCCGCTGCGCCCGACACCGATACGTTCGGCAAGTTGATCCGCGAAACGACGGACCTGCAAGAACGTCTGGCGGCGCTGGATGCCTTGTGGGAAGTCGTTCTCGCCGACGGTAATTCGGACGAAGGTGAAATGAAGATCGTCGAAGAGGCCCGAATTGCCATGGGCCTGAGCTTTAAAGACAGCCAAAATGCGCATGAACGGGTACAAACGCGCTTGGATCAAAAGTAGTCCGCTTCTATATCGATCTTATGTTCAGCGATTTTCTCTCCCGACTCACGCAGCCTCAGCCTGACCCGCTTGCCGATAGCGACGCGCGTCTGGCCCTGACGGCCCTTCTGGTTCGCATCGCCCGGTCCGACAACGATTACGCCGACAGTGAAATGGCACGAATCGATCGGATATCGACGGAACGGTATGGCCTGTCCCCTTTTGAGGCCGCAGCCTTGCGCGCCCGTGCTGAGGATCTTGAAGCCGAAGCCCCCGATACAGTCCGCTTTACCCGCGCTATCAAAGAGGCCGTCGCCTACGACGACCGCCTGGCCGTGGTTCAGGCGATGTGGTCGGTTGCACTGGCTGACGGAAATCGCACAGGCGAAGAAGATTCGCTGCTGCGTCTGGTGGTTAGCCTGTTGGGTGTTAGCGACGTCGATTCTGCCCTTGCTCGGCAAAAGGCAGCCAAATCGTGATTGCTATGCTGGGCATGTACGACATGCCCGCTCTGCAATCTGCCAACGATCGCTTTTGGTCGTTGATTCGGGGACATCTCGGCTTTGGCCCAACGCATCTGACTCGAGACGTCGATTTCTGGGATGTCTGGCACAGCCCTGATCTTGTTTTTTCCCAAACCTGCGGCATGCCTTATCGCACACGTTTGCATGGAAAAGTTCAGCTTGTCGGTACACCGGACTATGGTTTGGCCGGATGCCCGGCGGGCTTCTACCGCTCGATTATCGTTGCCCGAAAAGACGATACCCGAGGTCTGGATCAGCTTGCCAACGGTACTTTTGCCTTCAATGAGGCGCTTTCGCAGTCCGGCTGGGCCGCACCCATGGTCCATCTATCCCGGCATAGCCGCCTTCCAAGTGCCGTGTTGGAAACCGGCGGTCATGACCTTTCGGCAACTGCCGTGAAGGACGGCCGCGCGGATTATGCCGCGCTGGATGCACTGACCTGGGAACTGCTCAAAGAACATTCGAGTTTGGGCGATGAGCTCCGCGAGGTCGCCGCAACCGATCCTTCGCCTGCCCTTCCCTATATCACGGCCAACGGTCAGGATGTGCCCGAGGTTGCACTGGCAGTTCGCACGGCCATCAACGATTTGTCATCCGCAGATCGAAAGCTGCTGCACCTGCGCGGTCTGGTCGCCATTCCGGCGGAGCATTACCTTGCTGTTCCCAACCCCTCCTCCAAGGCTGCCGTTTTGCTCGATCCGTGACCACTTTGGTCAGAACGTCTGGTCAATTTGACAGTTTATAGCCCGTTCCGTGTCATTTGCGCATTGCATTGCACTGAATTTTCAGCCCTAGTACCGCACCAACACCAATAACAACTGGACCACCCGTGACAGATTCCACTCCGGTCATCGAGATCAAGAACCTACACAAGAGCTTTGGCAATCTTGAGGTATTGAAAGGGGTGGACATCACCGCCAGACGCGGCGACGTCGTTTCTCTGATCGGCTCATCAGGATCGGGAAAGTCGACACTTCTGCGTTGCTGCAACCTGTTGGAAGACAGCCAAGAGGGCGAAATCCTATTTAAGGGCGAACCGGTCCGCTGGGCAGGCAATGGGCATAACCGTCGACCAGCTGATCCGAAACAGGTACTGCGCATTCGCACGAACCTTTCGATGGTGTTTCAGCAGTTCAATCTTTGGGCCCACATGACCATCCTTCAAAACGTGATGGAGGCCCCGGTGACTGTTATGGGCCGCGACAAGGCCGAGGTTGAGGATAGCGCCCGCAGGTACCTGGAAAAGGTCGGTATCGGTGACAAGTGCGATGTATACCCGGCGCAATTGTCGGGTGGTCAGCAGCAACGTGCCGCGATTGCGCGTGGCCTGTGCATGGAGCCTCAGGCCCTGTTGTTCGACGAACCCACATCGGCCCTGGATCCCGAACTGGAACAGGAAGTTATCAAGGTAATCAAGGATCTGGCCTCTGAGGGTCGCACCATGATCATCGTGACGCATGACATGAAAATGGCTGCTGATATCTCAAGCCATGTTGTGTTCCTGCATCAAGGCCTTATCGAAGAAGAAGGCCTGCCGGAAGACATCTTTACGACCCCTGAATCCACGCGACTTCAGGGTTTCCTATCCGCCACCATGGCGGCATAAATTCAGGACAGAACCAAATAGGGGAGTAACAATGAAAAAACTGATTCTGACCACAGCAGCACTGGCGCTGGGCGCTGGAATGGCCATGGCGGACACCGTCCGTCTGGGCACCGAAGGTGCTTATGCGCCGTGGAACTTCGTCAACGACGCGGGCGAGATCGACGGATTCGAGCGTGAGCTGGGCGATGAACTGTGCAAGCGCGCCAGCCTGGATTGCGAATGGGTCAAGAACGACTGGGATTCGATCATCCCGAACTTGGTCTCAGGCAACTACGATGCCATCATCGCAGGCATGTCGATCACCGACGAGCGTGACGAAGTCATCGACTTCACCCAAAACTACACGCCGCCGGATCCGTCCGCCTATGTCGCCATGGCAGATGGTGTTGATCTGGCAGGCGGCGTGATCGCTGCACAAACCGGTACCATTCAGGCCGGCTACGTTGCCGATTCCGGCGCAACTCTGGTCGAGTTCGCAAGCCCTGAAGAAACCATTGCTGCCGTGCGCAATGGCGAAGCAGATGCCGTTCTGGCCGACAAATCCTTTCTGGTGCCCTTCACCGAAGACGGCTCGGGCCTGTTGTTTGTCGGTGACGAAGTCCCGCTGGGCGGTGGCGTCGGAATGGGTATCCGCGAATCCGACGGTGATCTGAAGGAAAAGTTCAACGCCGCCATTCAGTCCATGAAGGACGACGGCAGCCTGAACGAGCTGATCACCAAGTGGGAAGTGTCCTCGACCTTCTGATACATTCTGCGGCGCGCCTCCCCTAGGGCGCGCCGCCTCAGAGCCCTTGCCAGTCAAAGAGGCCCGCCATTTTCTCGTTCTGCACTGATCCCGATACGCTCGGCACGTTTCGTTGGTTTGCCTGTTACCTGACCAACGGTGTGCATTGGCTGTTCTACCTGTCCTTCTTCAAAGTCCTGTTGCTACTTGCCATCACCGCGCCGGTTGCCTTGGGATTTGGATTTCTGGGCGCAATGGCGGCCCGGTCACACATCCTGCCGCTATCCTTGATAGGTAAGGGCTATATCGCCATCGTGCGCGGAGTGCCGGATATCGCCTTCTTCATGTTCTTCGTGATCGCGCTGGACCAGGCGTTCGAATGGACCCGTCACAAGATTCTTTGCCCGGAGTGGACCGACCCGATCCGGCAAGGCAATGACTTCATCGTCTGCCAGGCGGCAAAATTGCCGTTGGGAAGCGCACCAGAATGGGTGCACGAGACCTATGGTTTCTTTCTGGCTGTCATCACCTTTTCCATCGTGTTTGGAGCCTTCGCCGCGAACGTCCTGTTTGGCGGCATGCAAGCCGTGCCTCATGCGCAACTGGAAACGGCCGAATCTTACGGTATGACGCGCCGCCAGACCTTTTGGCGCATTCTGGTGCCGCAAATGTGGGTATATGCCCTGCCCGGCCTGTCGAACCTGTGGATGGTACTGATCAAGGCCACTCCGTTGCTGTTCCTGCTGGGTATCGAAGACATCGTCTATTGGGCGCGCGAACTGGGTGCGTTCAAAAACCCGAAATTCACCCAATACCCACATGGCGATTGGCGCATGTGGTACTTCCTTGCTCTGCTTGTCTTCTATCTGGGCATGACCCGCGTCTCGGAAGTCGGGCTTGAAAAGCTGATGCGCCGCTTGTCCCATGGTCAAGCGACCTCGGGCGGAGAGTTGCTGCGGAAGGAGACCACGGCATGAGCTGTATCCAAACTATACAGGACTACGGCCTGCGCTCGATCGGGCTTGGTGAACGTGCAATTCCAAAAGCCGATTTTACTCTGTGCGAACAGTTCACTCTTATCGGCTCAGGCATGATCTGGAATATCTATTTCGGGATCATGGCGCTGATAACTGGCTTCTTTTTGGCCACGGCGCTGGCAGTAGGCAAGGCATCCACTAACAAATGGCTGCGTAAACCGTCCGAGTGGTTCATCTTTCTGTTCCGGGGTTCTCCCCTGTTCATCCAATTCTTCTTTGCCTATTTCTTCTTTCTGTCGCTCAAGCAAAGCTTCCCGCTTCTGGATGCTTTGACTTCTGCGTGGCTGGGTGCGCTGATTGTGCTGTTTTTCAACACAGCAGCCTACTCGGGTGAGATTTTCTATGGCGCGCTGCGATCCATCCCTAAGGGCGATATAGAGGCTGCTGACGCATATGGCATGACCGGCTGGGCGCGCTTCCGGCGCATTATCTGGCCAACCATGCTGCGGCTGGCCTGGCCCGCCTACACCAATGAAGCAATCTTCCTGTTCCACGCCACAACGCTAGTCTTCTTCTCGGCCTTCCCGGTCTGGCAGCAACGGGGCGACGCGCTGTACTACGCGGGTTATTTTGCGGACAAAACATTCAACCCGTTCATCCCCTATCCGATTCTGGCTTTTTATTTCATCCTGCTATCGCTGGCGGTGATCGGCCTGTTCGGGTTGGTAAACAAACGGCTGAACCGCCACCTGCCCACGACCAAGCGCAGCAAAGTGAAGCTGAAACTGAACCTGGCGCGCTGATTTCAGGCGCGCCAGTCGGTTTTCCGTTCTCAACACAACAAGGCACCCAACAGTTCGAACTCTAAGCTGTATCATGGTCGATTTGGGGGAAATGGTACCGCCTCCCTGGCTTGAACAGGGGACCTCTGGATCCACAATCCAGCGCTCTAACCAACTGAGCTAAGGCGGCACTCGTGAGGGGCGATGTACCGAACACGCACTCGGAATGCAAGAGGATTAAAGACGAATTTCCCAGCTTTGTTCGACTAGATCGCAGCCAAAGGAATGAACCTTTTTACTGCCGGTCAATTGCCATCCGGACGCCTTGTAAAGCGCACAGGCAGCCCGATGACTTTCATGGGTCCACAGCGCCATTTCGCTGTAGTCGGCGCTGCGCGCAAACCCCATGCATGTCTCTAGCATGCGCTTACCCAAGCCCTGCCCGCGGGCCTCTGGCATCAGCAGAAACAACCTCAGCTTTGCAGTGTGGTCATCAAGCGCAACGCAAAAGATACTGCCAAGGCGTGCGCCATCCTGCTCGGCGATCCAGCCTCGCTCTCGTGTCGGATCGTGCGCGTCGAGGAATTCCGTCAGTATCCGTTCAACGAGGGGCGCGAAAGTGTCATCGAACCCCTCGTCCCGTTGATAAAGACGGCCATGTTGTTCGACCAACCAGGGCGCATCATCTGGGCGGAAAGGTCTGATCAGAATATCATCCATACCCTACCTGACAGCAAAGGCAGCTTGATTCTCAACCCTTTGCACGCTAGCAGGAATGCTCAGTCCCGGAGGCGAAAATGGGCATCAACACTGAACGTGACATTCAGGCAAACCTTCAGATCGGCCCGACCGACCAGGGCATGGTGCGCCTGTTCATCGAGGCCGATGGCATCGAGGTTCCGATGGACTTCGAACCTGAAGAAGCGGAAGAAATCGCCGAGGAAATCCTCGCTGCCGTGCAAGCCGCCCGGATCGTAAAAGACTGACAATTCAAATTCTTGGATCGCGCAATGCCTGCAACCTGCGGGCTGTATCTGTTGCAAACTTCTGAATCATCTTCTTGCGCCGCGCAGGTGCCAGCTTATCTTCCGGCGCCATTCGAATGATTTCGGCGTCATAGGCATCCGCGATGATCAGACCGGTCTCTACTGGCAACAAATCTGTCGGGAAATCGGTGTCAACGGCCCAGAAAAAGCGGTCGCACCAATCCAGATACCCCTGCCATTTAGAATCCGTCAGATAATCGGCGCGACTGGATTTACACTCAATTACCCATAATTCACCTTTGGGTCCTAGCCCCATTACGTCAACACGCAGACCGCGCGTGGGAACAAATTCCTCAACAGATACAAACCCATGCGTCAGCAAGTGGCGCGAAACCCCGCGGGCCAGTTTTTGTCCGGGCTGTAAATCCAGTGTCATACCCGAAATGTGAACAATTCGTGAACAAAAATCAAGCACCTCAAGGGGCTTGACATGATACCATTTGGTATCTCATAAATTACGACACCAAATGGTATCACTTATGAGGTGACCAATGCAGACTCAAACTCAAAATGCATTTCGCGCCCTGGCCGACCCTACACGCCGCGAAATTGTCCAGATCCTGGCGTCTCAGGATATGACGATCGCGCAGTTGACGGATCAGTTCGATATGACACGCGCCGCAGTAAAAAAGCACCTGACGGTTCTTTCTGATGGCGGCCTCATCACCGTCGAGGCGCGCGGACGCGAGCGTATCAACCGACTGGAGCCAATAGGTATGGCCCCCATTCTCGATTGGTTCAGCTATTTTGACCAGTTCTGGGACGATCGTCTGAACAATCTGAAAGAAGCTATTGAGAGGAAAGAAAGATGACAAAAACAGTTCTGCAAAAAACGATTTTCCTAAGGGCCGAGCCGGAAACCGTTTGGGCCTATTTGACCGAACCCGCCCGATTGGCTGAATGGTTTCACAAACCCGAACAACCGCTTACCGCCGGTCAAAAGCTGGAAATGTTCGGTACGTCCAGCGGCGACCTTCTGATCTGGGGTGAGGTGCGTGCTGCGCGACAACCAGAATATCTGGAATACACGTTCACAATCAAACCCATGGGAGACGCCGTCAGCGTCGTGAAATGGACACTGGACCCGGTTCCGGGCGGCACTCGTCTGGGGCTGGTGCACGAAGGTCTACCACAAGGCGCAGAGGCATTTGGTCTGATCCTTGCACTCGATGACGGTTGGGACGAACATTTGGGCAAGATGCGCAATGCCCTGCACGAAACTGTTGACGCCTGACCCCTTGTGCAAACCCGCCGCAACCCCTACTTAGGCCCGTGGCGGGTTCTGCCCTTCTTGTGATTGGTAGCATTCTGGTGGCCTTAAGCAATTCCGAGGGGGCTGGCTCTGTTCAGGTCCTGGCCTGATTACCTGGCGCCCACCTGTACATACAGGTCCTCGGGAATCACACCGCACGGTTGACTGGTGGTCCCGCCACAAAAACTTGCCTCTCGCCTTGTCTGAGAGAGTTTCCGTTTTCCGAAATAGGTCCTGTCAGTTCTTGTCCACCGCCACACGGACGGGTTCAAACTTGGCGGCGATGGGTGTGCCACCCCGGGGTCCCTTTGGCTTTTCAGCCATGCTCATAATCGCGTAGGCAAACTGAACACCGGCGAATACGATCCCGTTCATGAACCAGATCATTGCCAGAGCAATCAGCCCGATCTCAGACCCGAAAATCAGGCCGCGCAGGTTGGCCACGTTCAACGCCAGAAGTACTCCGACAAACACGGCTGAGATGACAAATCCCCATGCAACCTGAGTGATATACAAACGGACCAGCTTGGGCATAATAAAGCTCCTTGTCTGATGCCGTGATGATAGCGCATGCTCAGGCTGAGTAAACTGCGGCCCCTAGGGGTGCGACACTATATTCGGAGCTTCAATGAATGCCCTCAGCCTGTTCACGCTTGATCTTCTCGAAGAGCTGTCATTGCGCCATGATGATCAGGAACGGTGGGAGTTCACGTTAGACCGTCTGAATGAGATCGGGTTTAACGCCCTGAACATGCTTTGCTTCACACCCGAGACTGGCGCCATTCATTGGGTTCGAAGTTCAATGTCCAAAGGTTGGCTGAACCGCTATGACAGCCAAGGTTATGCCGAAGCGGATCCGATGCTGGCGCAGGTTCAAAATGGCAAGGAAAGCCTCTACGTGCAGGCCGCAAGCCTCCGGTCCGCGGACGGCCATTCCTCCAAGGCGTTGGGTCTGAACCACGATCTGGAAAAGGCCGGATATATTCACCTTTACTCTCTGGTGGTTCCCTGCCCCGACAACGAGGCCAAGCTGGTGGTTCTGTCATCGGACCGACCGGACGCCCAGGCTCAAATGACTGAACGGCAGCGCGAAATGCGTGTCCTGGCAACCGTGCTGGCCACCAATCTGGGATCGGATATCCCCAGCAATCACGGTCGTGTGTACGACATCACAAGCATTGCTCCAACCACTCCGGACCTGACGCCACGAGAGCTGCAGGTCCTGAACCTTTTGGCTCTTGGGCACCGAAACGATAGAATCGCCGAACTATTGAACCTCTCGGAAGTTACGGTACGAACCCATTTGAAGAATGCGCGCGAAAAACTGAGAGCCCCGACCAGAGAATCCGCACTGGTCCGTGCGATGCAACTTGGCCTGATCAATCCGCCGGGCTATCGGAATCGATAGGTGGCACGCCGGCTACGTTCCGGTAAAATGTTGGTGTCTTTGGAAAAAACTGTGAGTGGTGGAGGCCGAAGACTTGTTTGCACAAGTGTATTTTTAGATTTCAGGCGCAGCGCTTTGTGTGGCTGCGCCTTTTTCATTTGGACTAAAGCTTTACTCAAAAAGCTTCGGGCTGCGCCTCGCGCGCCATGTGGTCCAAAACTGCGTTGACGAATTTCGGTTCTTTACCTTCCGGGAAGAACGCGCGCGCCACATCAACGAACTCGGTGATGACGACCTTTGGTGGCGTATCGCCTTGGGTCAGTTCGGCCCCGGCTGCACGGAAGGTGGCGCGCAGGGTCGGGTCAATGCGCGCGATGGGCCATTTGGCGACCAAAGCGCGGTCGGTCATCTGGTCAATCGGTGCCTGAAAATTCACTGCGTCTTCAACCAACTTGCGGAACACGCGGATATCGCCGTCCAGCATTTCCTCGCCCTCATAGACAGCGCCAAACCGATGATCCAAAAACTCGTTCACGACTGCTTCCGTCGTTTGGCCCGATTGCTCCATCTGGAACAGCGCCTGCACGGCATAAAGCCGGGCGGCGGATTTCATCAGGCGTTTCTGGTTGGCCGGTTTCGGCGCATCTGTCTGGGTCATGCTGTTGTGGGTCCGTTGTTGTCGCCCGCCACAAGGATGGACTCGGACGGCGGTTTGAACCCGACGCCCTTTTTGGAAGAGCCCCACTTACGGCTGAGTGCGATCAGATGCAAGGCCGCAGCGGCAGCGCCGCCACCTTTATTCATCTTTCCCGGATTTGCGCGGACTTCGGCCTGATCGTCATTTTCGACCGTAAGGATGCCATTTCCAATAAGAAGACCCTGCAGACCCATCAACTGGATCGCCCGACTCGAGTCGTTGCACACCGTTTCATAATGCGTGGTCTCGCCACGAATGACACAGCCCAGCGCCACGTAGCCATCATAGTTGCACTGGCGATCCGCCATGGCGATGGCGGTCGGGATTTCCAGCGCGCCCGGAACCTCAACAACTTCGCATGTGCCGCCAGCGGCTTCGATCTCGGCCTTGGCACCAGTAACCAGATTGTCGGCAATGGCGCGATAGAACGGGGCCACCACGATCAAAAGTTTCACAGGCTTGTCGAATGTCGGCGTTGGCAGTACGCCGTGTTTGTCTTGTTCAGCCACGATCAATCATCCTTGAGAATGGAACGGGTTCCGACGATGGAGATTCCAAACGCGTCGAGCCCCAGATATTTCGTTTCCGGTGTATCGGTCAGCAGCACCAGTTCCTGGATGCCTAGTTTGGACAAGATCTGCGCCCCAAGACCTGTTTGCTTGATGGTGCGCGGGCCTTCGTCATCGGTTGCGTAAAGCGCATTGCGCGGTTCACGAAACAGGCAAACCACGCCCCGCCCCTCGGCGGCGATCTTTTCCATAGCACGCGGCAGTTCCTGTGGCGATTTCGGACCCAGGCCCAGAATATCAGGCGCTTCATGCAGTGCATGGGTTCGGGTCAAAACCGGCTCGGGCGTGGTTATGTCACCTTTGATCAGGACAACATGCTCGATGCCATGTGTTTGATCGGTGAACAGGCGCATTTCCCATTCACCGCCATATTCCGATGTCACGGTCGTGCGTGAGGTTTCAACGACCAGATTGTCGTTGCGCGAGCGATAGGTGATAAGATCGCTGATCGTGCCGATCTTCATGTCGTGCTCTTTTGCAAATGCAACCAGATCGGGCAGACGTGCCATTGTGCCGTCAGGCTTCATGATCTCGCAAATCACCCCTGAGGGGTTCAACCCGGCCAGCCGAGAGATATCGACCGCCGCCTCTGTATGACCGGCGCGCACCAGCACCCCGCCCCGCTTGGCGCGCAGCGGAAAGATATGGCCTGGTGTCGCGATGTGCGCCATCGTATTTTGCTCGTTGATCGCCGTTTCAACGGTCAGAGCGCGATCTGCTGCCGAGATGCCGGTTGATACGCCTTCGCGCGCCTCGATGGACACGGTGAATGCGGTCTCGTGACGGGATGAGTTGTTCACAGCCATCATCGGCAGGCCAAGGGCTTCGACGCGCTCTGCTGTCATCGGCAGGCAGATCAGCCCGCGCCCGTAGGTGGCCATAAAGTTGATCGCCTCGGCATCCGCAAACTCGGCCGCGATGACCAGATCACCCTCGTTCTCGCGATCTTCATGGTCGACCAGGATGTACATCCGGCCCTTGCGCGCCTCTTCAATGATATCTTCGATCGGGCTGATCGCGTCGCGCAGCTGGGCCTCGACCGGGCCAGGGGTTTCAAAGCTCATGGGGCAGCCTTTCGCAAGAGCGTTTCTGACCGGCTGGATAGACCACCAAGCGTTCAAATACCAGAGCGCTTGCTGCTACACCCCGCTGAAACGCGACGTCTCAACCTGTGGTTCAGGACATCTCAGCCAAGCGGGCGACGTAGCGTGCCAGCGTGTCGATCTCAAGGTTTACCCGATCTCCGACAGAGACATCGCCCCAGGTCGTCACTTCTTTGGTGTGGGGGATGAAATTGATCCCAAAATCGCAGCCGTCCACGTCATTGACCGTCAGAGAGGTTCCGTTCAGCGCAACCGATCCCTTGGGCGCGATAAATCGGGCCAGTTCTTTGGGTGCACGCAGTGTTAGCCGGGTGCTGTCGCCTTCGTCCTGCAGCGCAACAACCTCAGCCACGCCGTCGACATGGCCGGAAACAATATGCCCGCCCAGCTCGTCCCCAACTTTGAGGGCGCGTTCCAGATTGACGCGCTGGCCGACGGTCCAGTTGTTCAGATTGGTTTTCGAAACAGTTTCGGCGCTGATCTGCACGTCGTACCAGTCGTCGCCAAGGGCAATTACGGTCAGGCAGACACCGTCACTGGCGATAGATGCTCCGATATCGATACCGGCAGTGTCATAATCCGTTTTAATCCGGGCGCGCAGATCTCCTTGCTGGTCCAGCTCGGTAACTATTCCGATATCGGTGACGATCCCTGTGAACATTGCTTATACCCTTAGTCTATAACCTGTGCGGATGTATCACAGCCGAGGTAAGGCCAAGAAACGCTGTGGGCAAGCCCTGCCTTGCCCAGATTGCTGTTAGCAGGCATAATTTCGGCACCAGAATAAAGAGCAGCAACTATGCACTCACTCACCACGCGCTCAGATCGCCGCGTGTTCTTGTTCTTGCAGGGACCACATGGCCCGTTTTTCAGCGCGCTGGCACGCACTTTGCGCGCCGCCGGTGCTGATACTCTGCGTGTGGGGTTCAACGCCGGCGATCAGGCATTCTGGTTTGACCGCAACACCTATATCCCATTTCTGGATGATCCCGAACAATGGCCCGAAACCCTAAAGGGGCTGATCCGCTCGCGGTCGGTCACGGACATTGTTTTGTATGGCGACACTCGCCCTGTTCATGCAAAAGCCGTGGAAGTCGCACGCGCAGTGGGCGTAACCATCCATGTCTTCGAAGAGGGGTATCTGCGCCCGTGGTGGGTCACTTACGAGCGCGACGGGTCGAATGGGCACTCACGGCTGATGTCACTGGACATCGCGCAGATGCAACATGCGCTTGATCAGTCAGAGGCACCGGTCCCACCGCCACCGTCCCATTGGGGGGATATGCGACAGCACATATTCTACGGCGCGCTATACCACTGGTTTGTTCTGTTTTTAAACAAGCGATACTCCAACTTCAGAACACACCGTGAAATGCCCGTGGCAAAAGAGTTTCGGCTATATTTCAAGCGGCTTGCGCTGATGCCTTTCCACAGTATCAGACGTCTTTGGGCCACCATGCGCGTTCGACAAAGCGGTGCCCCTTATCACCTGGCCCTATTGCAACTGGGCCATGACAGCTCGGTTCAGGCGCATTCAGACTATACCTGCATGTCAGGTTTCCTTGAGCATGTCATTTCCGGATTCGCCAAAGGCGCACCGATCCATCACCATCTGGTGCTGAAAGAACATCCGCTTGAAAACCATCGCGAGCCACTGCGCCGCAGGGCGCGGGAAATAGCCCGCGCTCACAATGTGGCGGACCGCGTGCATTATGTTCCTGGCGGCAAACTGGCCCGATTGCTGGATGACGCGAACACAGCCGTCACGATCAACTCCACCGCAGGCCAACAAGTTCTCTGGCGCGGAATACCGTTGCGCAGCTTCGGGCGGTCCGTCTACGACAAACCCGAGTTTGTTTCACAGCAACCCTTGGCTCGGTTCTTTGCTGCCCCGGACATTCCAAACCACGAAGCCTATCGCGCCTACCGTCAGTTTCTATTGAAAACCAGCCAGTTACCCGGCGGGTTTTATTCACTTCGCGGGCGGCGTCAATTGCTGCGCCGAGCTGCCGACATGCTGTTGCAGGCGCATGACCCTTATCAGTCCGTATTAGCCGGCAACGAGGCGCAGACGCCACAGTTGAAGCTTGTCGACTAAGCCGGACTGGTTGGTGCTGGATGTTGAACCATGAACAAGCTAAATTGACGCAAACAAAAGACGACTGAGGATAATCGGCAGTGCATTGCTTTCCAATTCGCTGGGCGCGAGGGGCCGCCCTTGTTGCCGTTTGTGGCGCGCTGGCCGCGTGCCAGCTTCCTAAATCAGGCCCCAACAAAACCGAGATTCTGGCGGGCGCAGTCGAAAATGGAGGAAATGCCTTTGTCGTCGAAGTGGATGACAGGGTTGCGCGGGCGACATCCAAAGTCCCCCAATTCGGCTTTTCATCTTCCTTCACTAGTGCTCAGAGCTTAACAGCGGATACCGTTCGCCCCGGCGACGTGTTGGGATTGACGATCTGGGAAAACGTTGATGACGGCCTGCTGACAAGCGAGGTCGGGTCCTCTACGAGCCTGAGCGAAGTGCAGGTGGATGCTGATGGTTTCATATTTGTCCCCTATGCCGGGCGAGTGCGCGCGTCTGGAAACACGCCCGAGCAGCTCCGTCAGGTGATCACCGAAAAACTTCAGGATCAAACGCCCGACCCTCAGGTCGAAGTCCGCCGGGCTGCGGGGAATGGCGCAACCGTCGCGCTGACAGGCAACATCTCGGCTCCGGGGATTTATCCCATCGAACTTCCGACCCGAACCCTGTCCGGAATGTTGTCGCAGGCTGGCGGCGTAGTGGAAGGTTCTGACATTGCACTCGTGACGCTGATCCGGGGCAACCAGAAAGGAACCGTTTGGTACGACGACGTATTCAGCAACCCAAAACTGGATGTGGCGCTTCGCGGCAACGATCGCATTCTGGTGGAGGCGGACAGCCGGTCGTACATTGCGTTGGGGGCAACTGGCGGCCAATCTCGCGTCGCGTTTGACACGCAGGACCTTTCGGCGCTTGAGGCATTGGCGCAGGTCGGCGGCCTGCTGTCGTTGTCCTCGGATCCTACCGGGATATTCATTCTGCGCCGGGAAAGTCAGGACATCGCGCGATCGGTGATGGGACGTTCGGACCTGCAAGGCGATCAGCGAATGGTCTACCTGTTGAACCTGACTGCCCCGAACGGGCTGTTCATTGCCCGGGATTTCGTGATCCGTGATGACGACACGATCTATGTGACCGAAGCGCCATATGCGCAGTGGACCAAGTCTATTTCCCTGATCGCAGGTGGCCTCACACCACTGGCCAATGTCGCCACATTGACTGGCAACTGATGTCGCTTGAAACAACAGCCGGGTCTGAACGTACCCGGCTGCTTGTCTTTAATGGCGGCTTCCTTACATCTCGCCGCATTCGCCGCATGTTGGCTTTGTCCGGTTTTGACGTTCGGATTGGCCTTCCGAAACAGGGCGACGCCGTTGGGGTTTGGGGTAACAGCCCAACAGCCCATCGCGGCCTTGGGGTCGCGACCCGGCACAATGCCCCAGTGTTGCGCGTGGAAGACGCCTTTCTACGATCTTTACACCCGGGCCGCAGCGGAGAACCCCCACTTGGCCTGTTACTTGATCGGTCCGGTTTGCATTTTGACGCGAACCAGACATCTGATCTGGAAACGCTTTTGGCCACCCATCCGTTGGACGACACCGCCCTACTGAACCGTGCGCGGGGTGGGATCGAACGGATGCGTAACTTGAACCTTAGCAAGTACTCGGCTTTTGATCTGTCTGCTCCGCCACCCGACCCCGGCTATGTGCTGGTTGTCGATCAAGTCCGCGGCGACGCAGCCGTAACGGCTAGCGCCGGGGATGAGGCGCGGTTTCGCGAAATGCTGGTGATGGCGCAGGAAGAGAACCCCGGCGCCACAGTTCTGATCAAGACACATCCGGACACCATAGCCGGGCATCGTTCGGGCTTTTTTACCACAGCCGATCAATCCGATCGCGTCTCGGTCATCAGCACGCCCGTCAGTCCGTGGGCTTTGTTGGAAGGCGCGGTCGGAGTTTACACCTTGTCCTCACAGATGGGGTTCGAGGCAATTTTGGCAGGCCACAAACCGCGTGTCTTCGGCCAACCTTTCTATGCTGGTTGGGGCCTGACGCAGGATGAAGCGCACCTGCCGCGCCGTCAACGCAACCTGACGCGCGCGCAATTGTTTGCTGCGGCGATGATCCTCTACCCGACTTGGTACGATCCTTACAGGGACAAGCTGTGCCAGCTGGAAACCGTTCTGGATACGCTTGAGGCGCAAACGCGCGCCTGGCGTCAGGATCATAAGGGATGGACCGCGTCGGGTATGCGCCTGTGGAAACGCAAACATCTACAACAAATGTTCGGACGCGAAAAAAAAGTTCGCTTCACCGCTGAACAACCGGCGCAGTCCGACCGCCCTCATATGGTCTGGGCAAGTAAGGCCAAGGGCACGGAAAGTGTCGTCCGAGTTGAGGATGGGTTTTTACGCTCGCGCGGGCTGGGCGCAGATCTTGTACCGCCGTTGTCGTTGGCAACGGATAACCAGGGGATTTATTATGACCCCACGCATCCCAGCCAATTGGAAGAGATGATTGCCGCCCGGGAAACCTTGCGACCGGATCAGGAATTGCGAGTTGAAAAACTGATCACTCAAATCGTGTCAGCCATGATTACCAAATATAATACTGGCGATGGCGCACCGGACCTACGTGAAGGGCATCGGATACTTGTCCCTGGTCAGGTCGAAGACGATGCCTCGATCCTCTTGGGCACCAGCACTATTCGCACAAATACCGATCTGCTGCGCGTTGTGCGTGAAGCGAACCCTAACGCCATTCTGATCTACAAGCCGCACCCTGATGTCGAAGCAGGCTTACGCGATGGGGCTGTCGAAGCCGCAGAGTTTGCTGATGTCATCGCCACCCAATGCGACCCCGCAGCCCTGCTATCGCAAGTCCAGGAGGTTTGGACTATGACCTCTTTGCTGGGGTTCGAGGCTTTGATGCGCGGCACTAGTGTGACCACCCTGGGCGCACCGTTCTATGCCGGGTGGGGGCTGACGAACGATTTGGGAACCGTCCCCGCGCGAAGGGGCGCGCGACCTACGGTCTTGGGCTTGGTGCACGCGGCTCTGATCGACTACCCTCGATACATGGACCCAGTGACAGGTGACCCCTGCCCTGTCGAGGTTGCTGTCGAACGGCTGTCACAAAGCGCTGCCCCGGCAAGCGGGCCACTGCTTCGTATACTGTCAAAGTTGCAGGGGGCATTCGCGACCCACGCGCATATCTGGCGCCGTTAGCGAAGCGCTCGCGCCCAACGGTGCATGATATCTGGCCCGATAACTTGAGTTTCGATCAGCTCAAAACGCGGCGCATTGTCCAACTTTTCCAGACCCAGCGTGCCGATCGCTGACAACCCTTCAGCACCAATCGCAAGACCGGCAGTGAACCCGATCAACTCATCCACCAGATCAGCAGCAAGAAGCGACGCGGCCAAAGCAGCCCCGCCCTCGCAAAACACGCGGGTCAGGCCCGCTTGTCCCAGTTGATGCAACAGGTCTACGGCGTCGATCTGATGTTCGTCCAACGCGCAGGGCAGTAAACGCGCACCCAGACCTTCCCAAGCACGCGCGCGTTCGGCATCCGGTGACGGGCCATGGCAGAGCCAAACGGGAACTTCTGCGGCAGTTCGTGCCATTTGCCCCATCAAGGGAATGTCTAGATGCCGCGAGACCACAATCCGGACGGGCTGAGCATCGACGCCAATATCCCGCACGGTCAAGGAAGGATCGTCGGCACGCGCGGTGCCTGCCCCGACCATGACCGCATCATGACGCGCGCGCATGGCATGAACGGCGCGCCGCGCCTTGGGTCCAGTAATCCATTTACTGTGGCCTGTGGCGGTGGCGATCCGCCCATCAAAACTGCTGGCCAGTTTCAAGGTTACGAACGGGCGGCCCTGTTCGGTTTTCAGAAAAAACCCGGAAAGATCTTGGGCCGCTTGGTCAGCCAGTACGCCGGTGATAACTTCGATCCCGGCATCACGCAACATCGCAAAACCCTGGCCGGAAACACGCGGATCGCTGTCTTCGATGGCCGCAACAACACGAGCCACGCCCGCCGCGATCAGGGCGTCGGCACATGGTGGTGTTTTCCCGTGATGGGCGCAGGGTTCAAGCGTGACATAGACCGTGGCACCTTTTGCGGCTTCGCCGGCTTGTGCCAGTGCCTGAGGCTCAGCGTGCGGACGGCCACCCGGTTGAGTCCAGCCGCGCCCCACGATGCGCCCGTCACGCACAATAACGCAACCAACAGCCGGATTTGGCCAGCACGTCCCTTGACCACGCCGCCCCAAAGACAGGGCAAGCGCCATATATCGCTTATGTGTTTCGCTCACTCGTCCGTCGAAGGCTGCGGCGGTCGCAGTTCGTGGACAAACTCCTCGAAATCATCGGCCGCCTGGAAATTCTTGTATACGCTCGCAAAGCGAACATAGGCGACGGTGTCGATCCGCGCCAGAGCTTCCATGACGATCTCGCCGATTTTGCTGGACGGAATGTCGGTCTCGCCCATGCTTTCCAGACGGCGCACGATGCCCGAGATCATCTGGTCGATCCGATCCGGTTCAATGGGGCGTTTCTGCATCGAGATACGGATCGAACGCTCCAGCTTGTCCCGATCAAAATCTTCGCGTTTGCCGTTGGTTTTGATCACCACCAGATCACGCAACTGAACGCGTTCGTAAGTTGTGAACCGGCCGCCACACGCGGGACAAAACCGTCGCCGGCGAATGGCCACATGATCCTCCGCTGGGCGTGAATCTTTGACCTGAGTATCGATATTTCCGCAAAACGGGCAGCGCATCCGCCGTCTCCTCGTCCCTGGTTCGGCCTCTTTTTGTAAGCTTTGCTGCTTACTTATCCACAACTATAGGGTAGCCGCTAGAGTTTGGGTAGTCGGAAATTTTCACCGCAATATAAAGGGGTCAGACGAAGTGTGCCGCCACCTTTCGCGTGTGCCCTGCAGTACGGTGTTCAAAAAGATAAATACCTTGCCATGTACCCAGTACCGGACGTCCGGCGGACACGGGAATAGACAATGACACAGGTAAAAGAGCTGCCTTGATATGAGCGGGCATATCGTCGGGACCCTCGTAGGTATGCCGCAGGTAAGCCATCGCAGGGTCATTGGAAGGCGGGACTAGTCTTTCAAAAAAGGCACGCAGATCTGTTTGCACTTCGGGATCGGCATTTTCCTGAATTATCAGCGAACAAGACGTATGTCGTACGAACAATGTCAGCAGACCATCGCCTGAGACCGAGTTCAGCCAGTTGCGCACGTCCGCGGTGAACTCATACAACCCCGGCCCGTTCGTCGAAATAACAAACTCGGTCTGCATATTACGATACGTCCTGGTTCAACGGAACCTAGGAACAAC
The DNA here is from genome assembly GCF_056537985.1 of Ruegeria sp. BI12. Lineage (NCBI taxonomy): Bacteria > Pseudomonadati > Pseudomonadota > Alphaproteobacteria > Rhodobacterales > Roseobacteraceae > Ruegeria > Ruegeria sp. BI12. The sequence goes on from NZ_JBQFSL010000001.1 coordinate 1,855,356, forward strand.
GTGACAGCGACCATTGGCCCCCTGAACCGACATACTTTCGCCAGCCTTAAAACCGACTGAGAACGAACTGCTTTGCTGTGCCACGTTTGTCGGTTGCTGTAGCGAGAATTGAACGGCTGTGCGGCGACCTGTTGCTTCGCTGGGACCATAGCCACGCCAGACATAAATACGCTGTTGCCAGCCTGCACCTAAAGTCCGACGCGCATAGTCCGCAGCCGCGCACCAATATCCATCCACATCCTGGCGTGCCCGCGGGATCACTTCGAATACAGTGTTGTTGACGGAAACCGTTTGATACCCGTTTCGCGCGGCCGAGGCCGACGACACCGGAACAGTCAGCAAGATCGCGGCCGAAACCGCTAAAGTCATAACCTTTTTCATAATCATACTCTCATTCGTTTCGAGGTGATTTTTCAAATAGTATACATTCTTACCCGGCAAAGCTGGTTCACAATCAATTCAGTCGAAGGCAGTCCCGACGTGATCGCACATTAGCCAGCCCTGATACCGGATCAAAGCTCCGATAAGCGGCATCCGCGCTGAAACATCAAACCGAAACCGTCCTTCTTCATCCTGCCATTCCACAGTCTTTGATTGCGGCAAAAGCAGCTTTGGGCAGGGTATGCGCAGCAAGCTGAGGCGCAGGATCTGGATCTCTAACTGCTCGTTCGCATAAACCGGCTTCAGCCAGACAGAAATCTGTCCAAACTGTTCGCGGACGCATCCCATTTGATGATCCAATGCCAGCCGTGATTGCGTGACGTGACCATCGAAATCGCGCGTCCAAAACCAAGTGCCCCCCTCTTGATCGATCCTGAGCCGCACCGGGATGTCGTCACCCCCAAGCGGCATACTGGCAAAGCGCAACGCGACCTTGGCCAACCACCCCTTGCCCGGCTTGACCGAGCATCGCCCGGAATAAATTCCGCCCGAGTTATGCAATGCCTGCAACGCTTTGGGCAGGCTTGTTCCCATTGGCAAGGCTTGCAAAAAAGGATCGGGTTGCACTCAGAACCCCTCGGGCAGGAAACGAGCACGCAGAGCTTTGTCCGGGACCATGCAGGTCGGTGAACGCCCAAAGATGGCATACCGGTTTCTGGCAATCGCGTAATAAAGTGGGTCTTTGATAATACTTGGAAGGTATTTGCAGATCGAAAGAGCACGCCAGATCCCTGGCAGCTTGTGCATCGCGGCGGCGAAAGCATCCAACCGTTGATGCACGACGCCATCGGTCACAACGAGATTGGTTTCAAAGTCCCGGGCCGGCAGTCCAAGTTCATTGTACAGCCGTTGTCCCAACGGCGATTGCGCGGTGGCAAATTTGAACTGTTGCGCTTTGTCCCGCGCGACAATGAAACGAAAGAAGCCCGAACACAGAACGCATTCGCCGTCAAAGACAATGAAATCTTGACCATCTGCCGCATCGGTTGCCAGTGTGGTCATATCAGTTACGCCTGCTAACCCAATTTGACGCACATTCGCACCACTACGCCTTTCCGGCAATGCGACACTGGGCCATCTTTGCGAAATAGGATGTGTCGGGGAGCCTCGGGTCATCTGCGCGACAAGTTTCCTGGGCTCTGGCCTCATCCCCACAAGGCCTAACCCGACAGCACGCGGAAAATACGCTTGATGGTCACTGTAGTCTTGCGAAGTTCAGCCATTGTCATTTGAATAGGTGACAACACTGTCACCAGCGGCCGGAATTTCGACTGTGATAAGAAACATGCTGCTAACTCGGGTTTGAACATGGACGTCGATATTGCGCGCATTCAAGTGTTGTCCAAAACGTTGGATCAACGGGCAAAAGATCCTTCGATTGGGGATCGCGTTCTGGCCAAATCCGGTTTGAGCCGCAGCGATATTGCGCCACCTGCAACAGCCTATAGCGCACACAAAGAGGCGTTGTTTGTCCGCTACGCCTGCGACGCGCTGCATGACATCACCTTTTCGGCCAGTGCTGGGCTTGGCTTCAGGTCATCCTCCAGCCTGACGGCGTATATCAGTAAATACTCGCGTGATCTGAAGCAGGTGATCGAAAACTCGTCGCGATTTCACGGGATGATAGACCCGGCGTTATTCTTCAGTCTGCGCGTTTCTGGAAATTTTGCGTCAATCGAAGCCGACTGGAAGGATGCCAGTTTTGCCCGATATCACCGTCGTACCGAATTTTTGATTTTCGCGGCCCTCGCCCGCATACGCTCGCTAACGCAGACAAGTTTCTTTCCTATCGAAATCCGCTTTCAGCACGAGGTCGGCGAAGCCAGAAAAGAGTTTCAGAAACTAGCGGGCTTTCCTGTGTCCTTTGGTTCAGAACGGTTGGAAATTATACTGACGCTGTCTTCATTGGATCTTCCGGTGCCGACATATGACCCCTCTCTGCGCGAGCATCTTCTGTCATATGGCGACAGGGTTCAGGCCGAAAGTGACCAGCCCGCGCAAAAACTCAGGGCGCAAGTCGAGGGGCTGATCACCCGGTCGATGCCCGGCGCGATTATTCAGGCGGACGACGCAGCCTCGAACCTTGGGATGAGCCCGCGCACCTTTGCCAGACGGTTGAATGACGAAGGCACAAGCTATCGTGAGATTGTCGAAGACCTGAGATGTGATCTGGCGCAGACTTTTATCACCAACGGGATGCCTTTATCGGAAATCGCCTATTCGCTGGGTTATGCGGATCAACCTGCGTTTTCCACGGCTTTCAAACGCTGGACCGGTCAGGCACCCAGCACGTTCCGCACTCGGTTGGAACCGTAACACGGAAAGGGTGGCCGGGGGTCGTCAGCGGCACAGCCTCACCCCGGCCTGTCCCATGAGTGGACAAGGCAGAAATAGGGGCCACATCGCTGCATGACTTGTGAGTTCTCGCCAATTTGAGGTTTGAACCGGTCACCGTGATCAACGCGTGAACAGATAAGAAAAAGGCGCCTCGGTTGAGGCGCCTTTTCGATTACTGATCCAGGAATGACCGCAGTTTGCGCGATCGGCTGGGATGTTTGAGTTTGCGCAGCGCTTTCGCCTCGATCTGACGAATACGTTCGCGGGTCACGCTGAACTGCTGGCCGACCTCTTCCAAAGTGTGGTCGGTGTTCATACCGATGCCAAAGCGCATCCGCAGAACCCGTTCCTCACGCGGCGTAAGCGAGGCCAGAACCCGAGTGGTCGTTTCCTTGAGGTTTTCCTGAATGGCGCTGTCCAAAGGCAACACGGCATTCTTGTCCTCGATGAAATCGCCCAGCTGGCTGTCTTCCTCGTCGCCAATTGGCGTTTCGAGTGAGATCGGCTCTTTGGCGATCTTCATCACCTTGCGGACCTTTTCCAGCGGCATTTGCAGCTTCTCGGCCAGTTCTTCCGGCGTCGGCTCGCGACCAATCTCGTGCAGCATCTGACGACCGGTCCGGACCAGCTTGTTGATCGTTTCGATCATGTGGACCGGGATACGGATCGTGCGGGCCTGATCCGCGATCGAACGCGTGATCGCCTGACGGATCCACCACGTCGCATAGGTCGAGAACTTGTAGCCCCGGCGGTATTCGAACTTGTCCACAGCCTTCATCAGGCCGATGTTACCTTCCTGAATAAGATCAAGGAATTGCAGGCCGCGGTTCGTGTACTTTTTGGCAATCGAGATCACGAGGCGCAGGTTGGCTTCAACCATTTCCTTCTTGGCCTGACGTGCCTCTTTTTCACCCTTCTGAACTTGCTGAACGATGCGGCGGAATTCAGGGATATCCAGTCCGACATACTGACCGACCTGAGCCATATCGTTGCGCAGTTCCTCGACCTTGGCGGTCGAGCGTTCGATGAACATCTGCCAACCCCGGCCCGGCTTTTCTGCCATCTCGGCCAGCCAGTTCGGGTCCAGTTCGCGCCCGCGATAAGCATCAATGAATTCACGGCGGTTGATACGTGCCTGATCCGCCAGTTTCACCATCGAACTATCCAGCGACATGATACGGCGGTTGATGCCGTAAAGCTGGTCGATCAGCGCTTCGATACGGTTGTTATGCAGGTGCAGACCATTCACCAGTTCGACGATCTCAGACCGCAGCTGTTGATAGGTCGCCTCTTCTTTTTCCGAGAACGTGTCGTCTTCGTTCAGAGTCGCCGAGATCCGGCTGTCCTGCATTTCCGACAGCATCGAGAAGTCCGTCGAGATCCGCTCGAGCGTAGTCAGCACCTGATCTTTCAGCGCGGCTTCCATCGCGGCCAGCGACATGTTGGCCTGATCGTCGTCGTCATCATCGTCATCGTTGTTGAGCGGATTGCCGTCAGCATCCAACTCAGGCCCTGTATCCTTGGCAGGCTTGGCGGCCTGAACGGCTGATGTATCGACAACAGTTTCTTCAACGTCGCCGTCTTCGTCCATCTGGTTGCCAAACGTGGCCTCCAGATCGATGACATCGCGCAACAGAATGTCTTCCGACAACAGTTCGTCGTGCCAGATGGTGATCGCCTGGAAAGTCAGAGGGCTTTCGCACAGACCGGCGATCATGGTGTTCCGACCTGCTTCGATCCGCTTGGCGATGGCAATCTCGCCTTCGCGGCTCAGCAGTTCGACGCTGCCCATCTCGCGCAAGTACATGCGCACGGGGTCGTCGGTCCGGTCCAGCTTTTCGGTCGCCGCACCAGACAGCGCAACTTCGCGATTGCTGTCGGTGGTCGTCAGTTCGGTCGAGCCTTTATTCTCTTCCTCTTCGGCCTCTTCATCTTCGATGATGTTGATGCCCATCTCGGACAGCATCGACATAACGTCTTCGATCTGTTCCGAGCTCACCTGATCAGGCGGCAGAACCTGATTGAGCTGGTCGTAGGTGATGTAACCTTTCTCGCGAGCCTCAGCGATCATCTTCTTGACCTGGGCCTGGCTCATGTCCAGCGAGATTTCCTGTTCCTGCTCTTCGGATTTGCGGTCTTCGTTCGTATCCTTGGCGGCCATTCAATGCTCCTGCAGGGATGGGTGATTCGTTTGTACCGAATCATTAGCGCGTTGAAGTGATTCGGCCACCCGTTTACCCGTTTTTCTTTTCCAGTGCCTTACGAAAACACCACTTATCGCCGTTTCCGTTCAAAATTGATGCCAGACATGATCGCCTGAAACGCGTCTTTCTCGTCGCGGTTGATTCGTGCGCCGTTGTCGGCGACGTCGAATATCGCTCTGTCTTCGTTCTGACTGCGGCTTGTGCGGTTACGCTCTTCGGCGGCCTGGGCCAGCCGATAGGTCAGCGCCTCATCAGCAAGATCGGACAGTTCCTCTGCAGCTTCGGCAATCTCGGCATCCAACCCCCGGAGCGCTTTGATTTTCGCGAGTTCCTCGGCCAGCGTTATCTCGGCCTTTTCAACGTCGCCTGGTTTGAACACACAGGGGATAACTGCGACATGGCGAAGGGCCAGCAGGTTTTCAAGGATCTCGCCGCCTAAAGTTTCGATAATGTGGTCTTTAAGGTGATCGGGGTCGTCGATCGCGTGTCGCAAAATGGCGGCGCGCAGAGCCGCATGATCGGGATCATGGCATTCCATTTCTTCAAGCTGATGCTCGAATTGGATCACGACAGAGGGGTTCAGGACGGCAATCGCCAGAATAGCGGCCTCGCGCATCTGGATGTCTGCGTTTTCAGACGACGCCAGAAAAGACGAGCGCGCACCCGGAGTTGCCGGCTGTTTTGGGGGTTGCCACTTGCCGCGTGGCTGCCACTGGCGGTTTTGCGGCTGGCGTTGCGGGCGGAACAACTGCCAGCGAAGATCTTTGATCTCTTGCCCATAATGCGACCGGATCGAAGGGTCGCGGATCAATTTAATCTTTTCCCTCAATGACTTGTCTAGTGCCGCCTTGCGTTCGGGACTGTCGAAAACTTTGCCTTCAATCTCACGCTGCCACAGCAATTTGACCATTGGAATCGCGCCTTCCAATACCGCATGAACGGCCCCCGATCCTTCGGCGCGCAGCAGGTCATCAGGGTCTTTGCCCTCGGGCATTAATGCAAAACGCAGGGATTTACCCGCCTCCAGCAGCGGCAAGGCCAGATCAACCGCACGCATCGCGGCGCGCAAACCCGCCGTGTCGCCGTCCAGCGCTATGATCGGCTCGTCTGAGACGCGCCACAGGAGCTGCAACTGGTGTTCGGTAATAGCCGTGCCCAGCGGCGCGACCGACGCTCCGAACCCGGCTTCGGCCAGGGCGATCACATCCATATACCCTTCGGCTACAATCAAGGGCTGCCCCTTGCCGGCGGCTTGTCGTGCCGGGCCGTGGTTATAAAGACTGCGACCCTTATCGAACAATTCGGTCTCGGGCGAGTTCAGGTATTTCGCGTTGTCGTTGGGGTCCATTGCCCGCCCGCCGAATGCAATGCACCGACCGCGCGGATCGCGGATGGGGTACATGATCCGATTGCGGAACGTATCATAGGGCTTTTTGCCCTTGTTCGAGGGCTTGGCCAGCCCGGCGCCAAGGATCAGGTCCTCGGCAACATTTTTGCCGCGCAGGTGATCCCACAGCCCTTGCCAACCGTCAGGTGCAAAACCGATCTCCCACCGGTCCAGAGCCTGAGCATCCAAACCTCGACGCGTCAGATAGTCTCGCGCAGCACCCCCTGCCCCGGTCTTGAGCTGCAGGCGAAAAAACTGCACCGCCTGTTCCATCACGTCGGCCAGTTGCGACCGGCGATCCTGTTTTTCCTGAGCTTTTGGATCACGCGCGGGCATCGGCATGCCCGCCTCCCGCGCCAGAATCTCCACCGCTTCGATGAACGAGACATTCTCGGTCTCTTTCACAAAGCTGATCGCGTCCCCTTTGGCGTGGCAACCAAAGCAGTAATAAAACCCCTTCTGGTCATCGACATGGAAGGACGCGGTCTTTTCGTGGTGAAACGGGCATGGCGCCCACATGTCACCTTTGCCCTGGTTGGACTTGCGTGCATCCCACGTGACTTTACGCCCGACGACCTGAGACAGGCTAAGGCGGGTGCGCAGTTCATCCAGAAATCCGGGGGGCAAAGACATGGGTCAAACCTGACAGAAACAGGAACGCGCGCCAAGGGCATGACGCGCGTTTGTCCACAGGGAAATGATGAGGCTGTGGATTATTGCTGCAAACACAGCTCAAGCCAGGCGGCACCCAAATCCTTTTTGCGCACGTCGCGCATCTTTTGCTCATAAACCCATGGCGCGATCAACGGGATGGCCGCATTGTAGTTCTCGGGCCAGGTCGGGCCTGTATCGGCGACCGCCTGCGGCACGTCGCGCTCTTTCACACGGTCCAGCCGAGCCTTCTGAATCGCCGCAACAACATCAGCCTGATATTTGCAGCTTTGCTCTTTGGTCTCTTCCGCAGCTAAGGGGGTGGCCAGCAAAGCGGCGGCTAGGACGATACGCAACATGGGGTACTCCGGTAATCGATTCTGTCGCTGCAGCTTACCTGTAGCGGACGTTGCCTGCCATTACCGTTTTCGGCGTATCTGACGGGACCAAGGGACCCCATCTTCGCGGCTGGGGCAACCTGACAAAGCCAGATTGCCCGGGTTCTCAGACCATCACAGCCCTTTGGCGCGATAGCTTTTTGAGACACGGTCGATGGCCACAATATAGGCCGCAGTTCTCAGGTCCTCGACATCATCACGGCTGTGCCAAACCTCACGCATCGACTGATACGCAATCCGCATAGTGTCATCGAGACCGGAACGCACCAATTCCAGCTCATCAGCACCGCGCAGATACTTGGCCTTAAAGTCCGGCGACATCGACCAGGCATCACCCAGGTAACGATCCAACCGCTCCAACTCGCTGACGATCAGCTCGTGCCGCGCCTCTTCTTGACGGCGCTGCATACGGCCAAAGCGAATATGGCTGAGGTTCTTGACCCATTCAAAATAGGAAACCGTCACACCACCCGCGTTTGCGTACATGTCCGGAATGATCACCGTACCCTTTTTGCGCAGAATCTCATCTGCACCGGCAGTCACTGGGCCATTCGCGGCCTCAATGATCAAAGGTGCCTTGATCCGGTCGGCATTAGACAGGTTGATGACGGCCTCCAGCGCAGCAGGAATTAGGATATCGCAGTCTTCTTCAAGAACTGCCCCACCCTCGGCCGAGTGTGTCGCATCGGGATAATCACTAACGCCGCCATGCTTGACGATCCACTGGCGTACGGATTCCACGTCGATCCCGTCGGGATTATAGAGCGCACCATCCCACTCGATGATGCCGACAATTCTGGATCCATCCTCTTCGCTCAGGAACTTCGCAGCGTGATAACCCACATTGCCCAGGCCCTGAACAATGATACGTTTGCCATCCAGTTTGCCGGTCAACCCTGCCTTTTGCATGTCTTCCGGGTGGCGGAAGAACTCACGCAACGCGTATTGGATACCTCGGCCTGTCGCCTCGACCCGGCCAGCGATTCCGCCTGCATTCAGTGGTTTACCGGTCACACAGGCACGCGAGTTGATGTCCGTCGTGTTCATCCGAGCGTATTGATCCGCCATCCAGGCCATCTCACGCTCACCCGTTCCCATGTCGGGGGCTGGCACGTTTTGCGAGGGGTTGATCAGATCGCGCTTGGCCAGCTCATAGGCAAAGCGGCGGGTGATCTGCTCCAACTCGTGCTCTTCGTATTTTCGGGGATCGATACACAATCCCCCTTTTGATCCACCAAAGGGCGTTTCGACCAGAGCACACTTATAAGTCATCAGGGCGGCAAGCGCCTCTACCTCGTCCTGGTTCACAGCAAGGGCGTAACGAATACCGCCCTTAACAGGTTCCATATGTTCGGAATGAACCGAGCGGTAACCGGTGAAAGTATGAATATCGCCGCGCAGGCGGACACCAAACCGAACGGTGTAGGTGGCGTTGCAGACCCGGATCTTTTCCTCAAGCCCCGGCGGCAGGTCCATAAGGGACGCCGCCCTGTTAAACATCAAATCTACACTTTCGCGAAAGCTTGGTTCATTAATGGCCGTCATGTAATCCTCCGTGCCGACGAACGACGAGCGTTCTGACGTTTTGTCGCACCCATTGCCTAAACGATCAATATTTAAGCAACAATAAAACCCGAATTCATCACAAAGACTCTCGGGCCGGGCTGAGTCGCGCTCCGGGCCTAAGTGCCGAAATATTGTCGCCTGACGGAAAACAGAGATCGAAAAGCCGTTCAATTATCTACACTTCACGCCCAAAGTTGCCATATCTCGGGCACTTCCGCCCAATTCACGCCACGATTCGCCGTTAGTTTTCAAACGTTAACTTTTCCTTAGCAGCGCCGGATGTCTGCTCAGCGAGGTCGGCTAGATGAAAATGCGCGTATTTAAGTGCAACACCAAGAATTATAAGAATGCAGCCGCGGTTGCTCGTCGATTTTCACGCGACGAGGAAGGTGGCGCATTCATTATCTTCGTTGTGGTTGGTTTTTTGCTCATATTTGCGACGGCAGGTATTGGCGTTGATATTATGAACTTTGAACGCGACAGAGCGAGCCTACAGGGTACGCTGGACCGCGCCGTTCTTGCCGCAGCCAACGTGAAACAAAAACTACCTCCTTCGGACGTAGTTAAGTCTTACATTGAGAAGTCCGACGTCCACGGCAAGCTTATCGGCGAACCCGAAGTAGAAGATGATCCTCGCGCCGGGGCGAGAAAAGTTACCGCGAATGCGGCGGTCGACGTCAAAACGCACTTCATGTGGTTTTTTGGTTATCCCTCGCTAACCGCTTCGGTAACAAGCGTCGCGGAAGAGGCCATTGGAGCGATCGAAATCGCGATGGTTCTGGATATTTCCGGCTCAATGAGCTGGGATTCCGCGACGGAAGACAAAACAAAAATGGAAGCCCTTCAGGACGCCGCCACCCAGTTCGTGACAACGATGTACGAGAAAGAGAACCCGGACAAGATTTCGATCTCGATCATTCCGTACAACAACCAAGTGAATGCCGGTGAAAATATCCTGAGCAACATGCCGGGCGTAACGACCGAACATAATTATTCACACTGCGTTGACTTTGTAGATAGCGATTTCAAAGAAAACGCGATTGATCCGGACCAAAGCCTCAATCGAACGGCGCACTTCGATCGCAGAAACTATAATGACGACTATGCAGATGAATTACACTATGTCTCGCGCTCGGTCTGCACCACCCGAGCGGGCAGCGATATTACGGCAATGACGAATATTGTTTCCGACTTGCACGATCAGATCGCAGCCATGTCGCCGGGCGGAAACACGTCGATTGATATTGGCGTGAAATGGGGTGCTGCGCTGCTGGATCCTCAGTTCCAGCCAGTCATAAACAAGCTTTCAAAGCAGAACGCCGACCCCGATGCCGTGGATCCGGACACGGGTCTGGACATCAACACGGGCCTTGCGCCACAGAAGATTGTCCCGGCCGTGTTTGACAACCGTCCGATGAAGTACGAAGCGAACGTCAAAAAGATCATGATTGTCATGACCGATGGCGAAAATACCGAAAACTGGATTCTGAACGAGGCGTACCGCGATGGAGCTTCGGATGTTTGGTACAACCCCAATTATGAGCACGAAGTCACAAGTTGTTGGTATAACCGGTATGGTTATCTCCGCTGTAGGACCGACACGTACGGCGGCGAATACAGCGTCCTCACCTCGGCCCCTGGAGACACACCTGAGTATTACTGGACCAGACAGGAACTGGCAGGTCAGTCCGAGCCCTTTGGCGGCGAAGCGGTTGATCAATCGGTGCGCCTGACCTACCCGCAATTGTGGAATCGCGTCACTTTGGACTGGAATGCCGAATATAACTACGCTTGGCAGTCCAACCACAATCAAACTTGGTATGACAACGCATTCACCACAGTTTATCGATCCGAAAAAGACACCCGGCTTTCTGATATCTGCACCCAGGTCAAGAGTAAGGACATTGATGTTTATGGCATCGCGTTTGAAGCACCCGACGTGGGCGTTACCGCAATCGATAATTGTTCAAGCGGCGCAGGGTTCTTTTACGAAGTCAAAAAGAGTGGCGGCCTCGGAGAAAGCGAACAAACAATTACGCAAGTGTTTGAATCCATTGCTACCGCAATCAAACGTCTGAGGTTGACGCAATGACCCTCAGTCTTCTGAAAAAAACGGCCGGGTTCAAACGATCAGAGCGCGGTTCCGTAACGGTTGAATTCGCCTTGTGGTTCCCTCTCTACATGTTTTTCATTCTGGGCGTCATCGATTATTCGATGGTCTCGATTCAGAAAGCGATGCTGGATCGATCGATGGATCTGGTCGTGCGCGACATTCGCCTTGGGATCAATTTGCCAGACACCGAGCATGATACGATCAAAGATGCTATCTGCGAACATATGGTGGTAATGCCAGCATGCTCTAACAACCTGCAATTGGAGATGATCGTTCAGGATCCGTATAGCGGTGTAAATCTGCCCGCTGCTCCGGACTGCGTCGACCGAGCCGAAGAGGCCAAGCCAGTCCGCGAGTTCTCTAACGGAGGATCAAACGCGCTGATGATCATGCGCGCCTGTATAAAATTTGACCCAATTATCCCCACGACCGCAATGGGTCGGGCTGTGTCTGGTGATGATGGTCTGGTCACACTTACGGCGACGACCACTTTTGTTCAGGAGCCTTAATATGACGCGCCCCATTTCACGCATCCGTCACTTGATTGGCAATTTTTCTGGCGAGGAAAATGGCAACCTGTCCTTGGAGTCCGCTCTGATAATCCCAATGCTCGTATGGAGCGTCACACTTACGTATACGTATTTTGATGGTTTTGTCGAAAGCACGGCGAACCTGAAAGCTGCGTACACCGTCAGCGACTTGATTTCACGTGAGAGTGAGAATGAGATTACCGATACTTACGCGGGGTCCATGTATTCGATTTACAATCGTATGGTAAGGGACAATTCGACGCTAAAAATGCGTTTGAGCGTTATTCAGTACTTTGCCGAGGATGTAGATGCTGGCACGGAAGAGCGCTATAATGTGGAGTGGTCGACAGCTTGTGGGTTTGATGGCACCTGGACCAATGACAACCTTGATCCGCTAATTGAAAAGCTTCCGGCAATGGCCAATGCTGACTCCATGATCATTGTGGAAACGACAAAACCCTATGTGCCAATTTTGGACACCGATTGGCTGGACAGAGATCATACTTTCGAAAATTTCATTTTCACGCGCCCGCGTTTTGTTCCAATCGTCAAAGGGGATGTTTCTGATCAGTTTTGTTAGCAGGATGCAGCAGTGGGTGTAGCATCTGGAGCATAAATTTGGTTTCGGCGGCCGTAGTCAGGCCGCCTATGCCAATCCGGCGACCCAGTCGCCACCACAATCCCGGCGCCCAGCTCTTTTCTGCGCTTTCTTTTGTTTTCAACAAACATCCATTTGACGGCTTGAACGCAAATACCCCCTGATCGACACCTTCAATATCCTCGACACGTGCAATCACCTGCCCTGACCCGGTCCGGATTTCAGTTTCCGTCAATTCGATCCAATCGCTGGTTGCAAGCCACATGCGATAGGCCAGCCAGAACGCCGACACACCAACAACCAGCAAAAAAATCAGCCAGACAGGTTCCGGTGGAGTTGTCAAAGCAACATAGATGACCAGCACCCCAACGGTCGACAGCATCCCCACTCCGATCCAACGTCTGGATGATGATGGCCGGACCGTGGCCAGAATTTCCTGTTGCATTGATGTCCCCTGCTCTGCTTCGATCGGGTTTAGCCGCTTTGCCCGACGAAAAACAGAGGGCAGTGGAATGCTAAATTACGCACAGCATCCGTGTTTGCACGCAAATTGACCCATATCACCGACAACATACATGATCGTCTCAACTTCAGGAGGCCATCATGTCCCTTAGACCAACATTGGAAACCCGCAAAGCCATGCCAACCATGGAAGGCGCAGGCGTCAAATTGCACCGGGCGTTTGGCTTTCAGGACCCGTCCGAGCTTGACCCGTTCTTGTTGTTCGACGATTTCCGCAATGAGCGCCCCGAGGATTACCAGCCAGGCTTCCCCTGGCATCCGCATCGCGGTATCGAGACCATCACCTATGTCCTATCCGGATCGGTCGAGCATGCGGATTCGCTGGGCAACACCGGCACTTTGGGCGCAGGCGATGTTCAGTGGATGACCGCAGGGTCCGGGATACTCCATCAGGAAATGCCTAAGGGAAATGGTGCAGGCCAAATGCACGGTTTTCAACTGTGGGGTAACCTGCCCTCGGATCAAAAGATGACCGCGCCCCGCTATCAGGATGTCCAAAGCAAGGAGATACCCGAGGTCACTGATGATGACGGCACCACCGTACGCGTCATAGTTGGAGAGTTCTGGGGCAAGACAGGTCCTGTGGACGGCATTGCTGCCGATCCGCAATATCTGGACGTGCAGATTCCGGCTGGCGTGAAAAAGACATTTCGCATCGACACCTACCGTCGAGCGTTTGCCTATATCTTCCAAGGGCAGGCAGCTTTTGCAGACGCTTCGCAACCAACCGGCATACTTCTGGAAAAAGAGGTCGCGGGACAAGAGGTCAACATCCGCGACCTGTCCGGCGATCGCACTCTGGTTCGGTTCGGAACCGGTGATGAGGTCACAGTCCAGGCCGGTCCAGAAGGTGTTCGGTTCCTGTTAATCTCGGGCGCGCCGATTGATGAGCCTGTTGCTTGGCACGGACCGATTGTCATGAACACGCGGGCCGAACTGGAACAAGCGTTCAAAGAATTGCGCAACGGCACATTCATTCGCGCGGCGCACTGATAAAGAAAGTATGGTCAGGCAGTTACGGCGCGCCTGACCATATCCCAATAGACCTGCTCGACTTCATCCAGCGACAAACGACCGCCAGCGCGATACCATGTCATAACACCGTTCAGCATGGCGATCACGGCCAGGGTCGCGATCTTGGTATCGGCAACCGAGAACAGCCCAGCCTGCTGACCGTCCCGCAAGATAGCTTCAAGCGAATCCTCATAGGCCCTGCGCAGACCCTCGATCTCAGAGAAGTTTTCTGGCGACAGGTTTCGCAGTTCCATATATGCGATGAAGACCTCGTCCGGTCTCTCCATATGAAACCGTATGTGAAATCCCACAAAGCGGCGCAGCGCAGCCTCTGCATCGGCAGTTTTTTCAAGCTCATCATATGCGGCCAACAGATCCTGCATATGGTCATGCATCAGGCGATAAAGCAGGCTTTGCTTGTCTGGCGTATAGTTATACAGAGCACCCGCTTGCACGCCCACCTCCTTCGCGATCTGGCGCATGGACACGGCGGCATAGCCATGCCGGGCGAATAGTCCCAGCGCAGCCTCACGGATGCGCGGGCCGGTGATATCTGAATGTGAACCTTGGGTACGTGCCATGTGCTCACCGTATATGAACGTATGTTCATATAGAACCCCGCTTGAACGACGGCAGTAAAACGTGCATCACAGTCTAAGTCGTTATTGAAAGGGTTCGTTATGAAGCCTCTGCCATTGTTGGTCCTGCTTCTGACTTGCGCAGCCTGCACGGACTTTCCGGAATTGGAAGGACGCGAGCAGCCAAATGTGCGCTCAGCCAAATATCCTAAACTGATCCCGATTCAGGACATTCTGGGCCCACCGATAGATCCCGTAAGCGAGGCCGCCGAGGTTGAAGAAGATCTGACCGCGCGCAGCGAGGCACTGGCCAAAAAGGCCGAAGCACTACAGAACGCTCAGATCAACTGACCTTTCACATTTCAAACGCTTGTTACCGCTGTCTCGGATTGCGCCCCGACGCTGAACCCGTTAAGGCACCAATGAACGGGCAAACGGCCCGAAACCAAGGACATTCGAGCGGAAAGGAACCCACGGGATGACACAGGCGCTGCGGCTGGGAATTGCGGGCTTGGGAACGGTTGGCGTGGGTGTCGTGCGGATCGTGCGCCGCCATGCGGACCTGCTGCAGGCGCGTACAGGTCGCGCCATCGAAATAACCGCTGTTTCCGCACGGGATGCCAACAAAGACCGTGGCGTGAACCTTTCGGAATATGCTTGGGAGACGGATCCGGTCGCACTGGCGCAACGTGACGATGTGGATGTCTTTGTTGAACTGATGGGCGGCGAAAACGGCGCTGCCAAAGCGTCGGTCGAGGCCGCGCTGGCCGCTGGCAAGGATGTGGTGACTGCAAACAAGGCACTGCTCGCCATTCACGGTCAGGAACTGGCTGAGCAAGCCGAGGCCGCAGGCCGTGTTATCCGTTTCGAAGCGGCCGTTGCAGGCGGAATCCCGGTGATCAAATCTCTGACTGAAGGTCTGGCCGGGAACGAGATCACCCGCGTCATGGGCGTGATGAACGGCACCTGCAACTATATCCTGACGCGGATGCAATCGCAGGAGTTGGGCTATAACGCACTATTCGAAGAATGCGCGGAACTGGGCTATCTCGAAGCCGATCCGAACCTGGACGTTGGCGGTATCGACGCGGCACACAAGCTGGCGCTATTGTCCTCGATCGCCTTCGGCACCAAACCGAATTTTGACGGCATCCAGATCGAAGGTATCCAGCATATCAGTCTGGACGATATTCATCAGGCAGCCGACATGGGCTATCGTATTAAGCTGCTGGGCGTCGCTCAGCGCTCTGCGCGCGGTCTGGAACAGCGGATGCAGCCCTGCCTTGTGCCCAGCGGCTCGCCTCTGGGTCAGCTAGAAGGTGGCACCAATATGGTGGTTATCGAAGGCGACGCCGTCGAACAGGTTGTTCTGCGCGGCCCTGGCGCAGGTGAAGGTCCGACGGCCAGCGCAGTGATGGGCGACGTCTGCGATCTGGCGCGGGGGCTGCAAATCCCAACCTTTGGCCGTCCCGCCACGACACTGGAAGAGGCAAAACCTGCCATAACCGGCCTGCCCGCCCCCTACTACCTGCGCCTTGCACTGTTCGACAAACCGGGTGCTCTGGCGAAAGTGGCGGCTATCCTGGGTGATGCAGGTGTCTCAATCGATCGAATGCGCCAGTACGGGCACACCGAAGCCACCGCGCCGGTTCTGATTGTTACGCATAAGACCACACGTGCCACGCTGGATGTCGCTTTGGAAGGCCTCCGGACGACCGATGTCGTGTCGGGAGAGCCCGTTGCACTGCGGATTGAAGAGGTTTGACCCTTGCGGCCTGCACAAAACGCAGGCTATGCCCGATGAAACGCCTTTATTGACCTGAGGATACGAAAAAATGAGCGCTGCCAAAATCGATTTCAACGACCGCCTTTTGTCTCTGGGCCTTGCGCGGGTTGCAGAACAGGCCGCTCTGGCCTCGGCCTCGCTGGTCGGACGCGGTGACGAAAAGGCTGCGGATCAGGCGGCTGTGAACGCGATGCGCGAACAGCTGAACCTTCTGGACATCGCAGGCGTCGTTGTAATCGGCGAAGGTGAACGCGACGAGGCGCCGATGTTGTACATCGGCGAAGAAGTGGGCACCGGAAACGGCCCCGGCGTGGACATCGCGCTGGACCCGCTTGAGGGAACCACACTGACCGCCAAGGACATGCCGAACGCGTTGACCGTGATCGCGATGGGCCCGCGCGGCTCGATGCTGCACGCGCCAGACGTCTACATGGACAAGCTGGCCATCGGTCCGGGCTTTCCCGAGGGCGTCGTGAACCTGGACATGAGCCCACGCGAACGCGTTGAGGCGCTGGCCAAAGCCAAAGGCTGTGAACCGGCCGACATCACCGTCTGCATTCTGGAACGTCCCCGCCACGATGCAATGATCGCCGAAGTGCGCGAAACCGGTGCCTCGATCCGCCTGATCACGGACGGTGACGTGGCCGGCGTCATGCACTGTGCCGAAAGCGAAGAGACCGGCATCGATATGTACATGGGTCAAGGTGGAGCGCCCGAGGGCGTTCTGGCCGCCGCTGCACTGAAATGCATGGGTGGTCAGATCTTTGGCCGCCTGCTGTTCCGCAACGATGACGAACGCGGCCGCGCTGCCAAGGCGGGCATCACCGATCTAGACCGCGTTTACGCGCGCGATGAGATGGTGACTGCCGACGTGATCTTTGCCGCGACAGGCGTGACTGGTGGCTCGCTGTTGCCGCGCATCAAACGCCAACCAGGCTGGGTCGAAACCACAACCTTGCTGATGCGGTCGAAGACTGGTTCGGTGCGCCGTATGTCCTACCGCACACCGACCTGGCCGCATGACAACGCCTGATGGCTTGAACCTTTGCCCATGGCAGAGGTATCGATAGATAGAATGAGGCCGGGTCCGAGAGGGTCCGGCCTTAGCATATGAGGGCAGGCATGAGCTTTTTAGGGGTTGAGCAATCACTGACCGGGCGGCGTTGGATCGGACCGGGCGCCGAGGTCGAACGGGCGACCGAAATGCTGGTGCAACAGACGGGCCTGCCCCGCGCCGTGTGCCAGGTTTTGGCGAGACGCGGCGTGCCGCCAATGGAGGCGCAGAGCTTTCTGGACCCAAAGCTGAAGGAATCGCTGCCTGACCCACGGTCCATGAAAGATATGGAAAAGGCGGCAACACGCTTTTTGGAAGCCGTGCGAAACAAGCAGCGGATTGCGGTATTTGCCGACTATGACGTCGACGGTGGCAGCTCGGCGGCTTTGCTGTTGGTCTGGCTGCGCCAGATGGGACTACAAGCGACGCTGTATGTGCCGGACCGGATTGATGAAGGATATGGACCGAACGTACCCGCAATGCAGGAACTGGCGGTCTCACATGACCTGATCATCTGTGTGGACTGCGGAACGCTTAGCCATGAACCGATTGGGGCTGCAAAAGCCGCAGATGTCATTGTGCTGGATCACCACCTTGGTGGTGAAACGCTGCCCGACTGTGTCGCGGTGGTGAACCCGAACCGACAGGATGAAAGCGGCGACCTGGGTTATTTCTGCGCCGCTGCCGTAGTGTTTTTGATGCTGGTCGAAGCCGGTCGGCAATTGCGAGAAGCAGGCGCTAAAGGCCCGGACCTGATCGGATTTCTGGACCTTGTGGCTTTGGCAACCGTTGCGGATGTCGCTCCGCTGATCGACGCGAACCGGGCACTGGTCCGGCAGGGCCTGAAGGTCATGGCGCAACGGCAACGACCCGGGCTGGTCGCATTGTCGGATGTAGCGCGCATGGATTCGGCCCCAACCAGCTATCACCTCGGGTTTTTGCTGGGACCGCGCGTGAATGCGGGCGGACGGATCGGTCAAGCAGATCTGGGCGCGCGCCTGCTCAGCACGGATTCGATGACCGAAGCCGAAGCGCTGTCTCAAAGGTTGAACGAACTGAACACGGAACGTCGCGATATCGAAAACGCGGTGCGTGCGGCAGCTCTGGAGCAGGCTGAGGAGCGTGGACTGGACGCGCCTTTGGTCTGGGCGGCAGGCGAAGGGTGGCACCCCGGCGTTGTCGGCATCGTTGCGTCCCGCCTCAAGGAGAATGCCAACAGGCCCGCGATTGTAGTCGGCTTTGATGGGGATGAAGGCAAAGGCTCGGGCCGGTCGGTTTCGGGCGTGGATTTGGGGGCGTCGATCCAACGGTTGGCTGCTGAGGGCCTCTTGGTCAAAGGAGGCGGTCACAAGATGGCGGCCGGTTTGACAGTCATGCGCGATCAGTTGGAACCAGCCATGGAACGGTTGAGCGAATTGCTCGCCAAACAAGGTGCGGGTCAAGGCGGACCAGCAGACCTGAAGCTCGACGGCGCCCTGATGCCGGGCGCAGCCTCGGTCGATTTGATCGAACAGATCGAAAAAGCCGGACCATTTGGGGCCAGCGCCCCTGCTCCGCGTTATGCGATGCCGGACATGCAAGTGCGCTTTGCCAAGCGCGTTGGGGAGTCACATCTAAAGCTATCTCTGTCCGACGGGATGGGCGGGGGGTTAGACGCGATCGCATTCGGCGCCTTCGACGGAGCGATGGGCGAACGGCTGTCTAACCATGGAGGCGCACGGTTCCATTTCGCCGGACGGCTTGAAGTAAACACGTGGGGCGGACGGCAAAGCGTCCAGTTAAGGTTGGAGGACGCGGCAGAAGCAAACTGAGCCCGTTTCAACCCCCTCAAAAAAGTTTCACATCCCTGCGTTTTTCGGCTTGCGGGGGTCAGAGGTAAACCGTAAAAGGCCCTCCACAAGCCAGCGTGGCCCGTTCGTCTATCGGTTAGGACGCCAGGTTTTCAACCTGGAAAGAGGGGTTCGATTCCCCTACGGGCTACCACTTGTGCTTGTGCCATTGGCAGATGGCCCGTTCGTCTATCGGTTAGGACGCCAGGTTTTCAACCTGGAAAGAGGGGTTCGATTCCCCTACGGGCTACCACCTCGCTGACTTAAACCCCAAATTTTTCGCGGCAAAGATCCTGAATCTGCCCCCACAGCGTTTTGAATTCCGGTGTATTTTCCGCAGCATAATGGAAATTCTTCATCAAACCGGTAAGCTGTGTAAAGACTTGACGCACTTCACCCTTGTCCGCAAATTCCGCGGTCGATTGCGTGACATCGTAGACCAGTTTGAACGTCATCTTCTGACGCTCCAGCGGAACGGTGGCATCCACCTTGTCGAATGCGTCCTGCTGCAGATAAACCATGTCCACAAACAGGCCCTTTTGCTGGGTCACGAAATCCTCGATCGTGACGCCCTCCTCACCGGTGACCTGCATCATCTGGTCGACCTGCTCGCCTTTTTCGATCAGCGCCAGCAGATCGCGCACCTTGCCTGTCCAACCAGCCTCGGCGTTCTTGTCATACCAATCCGACAACTGATCGGTGTATCGCGACCAGCTGAGCAGTGGATCGACGGCGGGATAGAACCGTTTGTAGGCTCGTTCCGAGGACAACCCAAGAAAGCATTTCACCGTTGACAGCGTGGACTGAGTCACCGGTTCGTCAAAATTGCCACCCGCTGGTGACACTGTGCCAATCAACGTCAGGCTACCCAGATCACCATCGTTTGTTTTTAGCGCCCCAGCACGCTCGTACAGGCCCTTGATCGAACTCTCCAGATAGGCAGGAAAACCCTCTTCACCCGGAATTTCCTCCAGCTTGCCTGAAGTCTCGCGCATGGCCTGCGCCCAGCGGCTGGTACTGTCCGCGATCAGCAAAACATCAAACCCCATCTGACGGTAGTATTCGCCCAGCGTGATGCCGGTGAAAATCGACGCCTCGCGGGCCGCAACGGGCATGGAAGAGGTGTTGCAAATGATGATCGTCCGATCCATCAGACTGCCGCCCGACATCGGATCAGTCATCTTGGGAAATTCGTGTATCGTTTCCACAACCTCGCCCGCACGTTCACCACAGGCAACGACGATCACGATATCCACTTTGGAGTTCCGCGCGATAAGGTTTTGAAGCACGGTCTTACCCGCCCCGAACGGGCCGGGAATACAGGCCGTACCACCACGCGCGATGGGAAAGAATGTATCAATCAGACGTTGCGAGGTCAGCACAGGCTCAGTCGGGTACAAGCGTTCGGACAGGGCACGTTTCAGAACCGTTTCAGGTAAGGGCCGCCGAACTGGCCACTTCTGACAAAGCGTCAGCGTGTGTTCACCCCCCTGCTCGTCTTCAAGTCGGGCAACAATCTCATGGATCGTCGCGGCCCCTTTCTGAACCCAAACAACCTTGTATTCGCCAACCCAATTGAAGGGCAGCATAATTTTATGGGTGAACCGGCCTTCCGGAACTGTCCCAATGCTGTCGCCTGCCGTGACTGTATCTCCGACCTTAACCGAGGGCGAGAAGGACCATTTCGCCTGATCGTCCAACGGTGCAACATCGGCCCCCCGCGGCAAGAAGGTTCCAAACTCGGCAGCAACTTTGGGCAAAGGCGATTGTAGGCCGTCAAAGACCTGACCCAACAGCCCCGGCCCCAGTTCTACGGACAACAACTGACCCGATTGTTCCACCGGATCACCAACGGCCACGCCGTCTGTGCTTTCATACACCTGTACGTCAGCTGTATCCCCGCGCACGCGCAGCACCTCGGCTTTGAGCCGTTCCTGGCGCCCGCCCGGCCCGGCGCGGGTCGGCAGGATGAACACCACCTCGTTCTTGACCAGTTGCCCGGGAACTCCAGCTGCATCGTGGTTGGCCTGAATCTGCACCAGCCCTTCCTGGACCGAGACGACACGAGCGGTTGCGGTTTGAACCGGGGGTGTTTGGGCAGTCATGCGCTTACTCTCTCAAAATCGAATTCTGCGACATTGGCCATGGCCTGCTGGGCCAGCTTCTCAAATCTTGTGGCTGCGTCCTGAGCGTTGCTTTGCGCCCATCGATCAAAAATGTTCCAGATCAGGACGTATATCGCCACGGCCTCAAAATCGAACAGGTGGCGGGCGGCGTATCGTTTCAGTTGCTTGTGGCTGACCGACAGCAACAGCCGTTCCAGACCCAAAGGATCCTCGGCTTCTAACAGTTGACGCGCGTCCTTGATCCACGGCATCGGCACCGAAAGTCGGAAATCCGGGTCCCCCCAGTTGGCTGGAATATGGCGGCTCCAACGTCCAATGCCGTACGCTCCCGAGGGCGGATTGCCTCCACGCGCGCGCAGGCGCAGTGCAGCAACTACAGTGCGCAAGTCCATCCGCTCAAGGAACAGTCTACGCAAGGTTGGTTGCGGAATTTTGCCCAACGCCTGATTGCATCGCTGTACCGCCTGCGCATCCGTGACATCCATGTCATATGCACTCCAGTTCAACGCCTGCTCCAACACTTTCAGAACACGCGCATCCTCAGGTGCAAGCGCGGTCAGGCGGCGATCCAGCCGAAGCCGGGACAGCGGGGGTTGTTTGGCCACAAACAGCCGTTCAGATCCCGGCAGGCTGCTGATCAGCGCGATATAGGCGTCAGGGTCTGACATCTCAGCGGATCACACCTTCCAGCACGGCACGGAACCGCGGCTGAAGATGCTCCATCAGCAATGAGGCGACCGCCTTGTCCGTCAGGTCCAGTACAACGCCCTGATCTTCGGCCCGAACGCGGATACCATCTTGGTTGTCGTCCGATGCATGCAGCTCTACCTGTTCGCGCAACATGTCAGCTGTCAGTCCAAGAACATATTTGGTCAGCTTGCCGGACTGAATGTCATCCGCGTTCTGCTTGATGTCTTCTTGCGTCGCAACTTTGGCCGGCAAGATGACCTGGACCTTGCCATCCAGATTGACGCCATCAGCCTCTCGACCGACGACCTCCAAAATCATCTGTTTCAGCAATTTCGGGTCAGCCATTTCCTTGGTCACCAGACGTTCAACATCTTCGCGAAACCGGTCGGTCAATCCACCTTTCATGGTCAGAACTGCGTCACGCATGGCGGTATTCAGTGCCTCTTCCCCCGCCGCGCGGTATTTGTCGGAATCGCTGCGCGCCTTTTTCTGATAGTCGTCCGCTTCGCGTTTCGCGTCAGCCAAGATTTTGGCGGCTTCGGCCTTGGCCTCTGACCGCAGTTTTTCAGCGTCAGCCTGACCAGCCGCCACGCCATCATTTCGCAGCTTATCGATCAGGGCATCCACGCCGTGTGAAATCATGCCATCCTGCGCCATCAGCTGATCCCCGCGCTGATCACCAGAGCAAAGACAAACGCAAAGACGCCGAACCCTTCGATGATCGCCGCCGGAGCCAGCGCAAGGCCAAAGATCTCGGGCTTTTCCTTGGTGGCGTTGATCGCCGCAGCACAGGCCCGACCCTGCCAGATCCCGCAATACATCAACGCGATGCCCGACAGGATACCAATCCCGAACAAGCCGCCCGCGTTTTCGGGTGTCACATCTCGGTTCAAGGTAAACATGATGACGATGCCGTAAATCACCATGGTCGACGGAAAGGCCGATACGCCGACAAAGCGCCCATAGCCGCCTTCAGTTTCGGTCATGGCGCCAATACTGGCCATGCCAGCGATGGAGCATCCGATCGCGCTGGAGGCCGCGCCCAACGCCATAGGCGCGTAAATGCCTAACCAACCCAATGTCAAAACAAGCTCATTCATTCCTGAACCTCCTTGCGGGCGAACGGGCGAAAGACAACGCCTTCGTCCGGCAGGCCCCATTTAAAGAATTCGATGTAATTGAGACGTAATCCGTGGACGACACCGCTCATCATGGCGAGGGCGAAGTTGAGAATATGGCCGATAATCAGGATCAGCAGGGCAAACAGAACGCCCAGCCCCTTGAGGGATTGCATCACTGACCCTGCCAGATCGTTAAAAGTGATCGCCAACGAGGCCGAGGCCAACCCAAGTGCAAACAGCCGCATGTAGCTAAGTACGTCGCCAAATGCACCCATCGCCCCGGCAAGGCTTTGCAGCCCTTCGATCAGACGCCATAGCCAGTCGGTAGGTTTCTTGATGGCCCGCTCGCTTGAGAACCAGACGATGGCCAGAACCCCGACCCCCATCAGCAGCGCTCCGGGCACCGGAGAATTGCCCTTCATGTAACTGAGCCACAGGACAAATCCCCCGATCAACGCGGCGATCCAGCCAAGGTTGGCAATAGCCTTTCGGCGGCCCCAAGCCGCGCGGGCGGCAAGCGCATTGGCCAGCACCAGATGCAACACACCAACGACAATCGAAACCATCATCATCGCGCCGAAATTGTTGAGGTCGAGCACTTGGAGCTTGGCCCAGATTGATCCGTCTGCCGGCGACACGCCGAAATAGCTGCCAACCAATACGCCATAAAGGATCGTCGCCCCCGAGATGCTCACGCCAAAGCGTCGCCAGGAACGCTCATGTGGCGTGCGATCAAGACGTTTCCAAAACAACAAAAGCCCCGCCAAGATAATTGCCCCGTACCCGGCATCGGCCACGATCATCGCAAAGAAGATCGCGAACGAAACGGCGACGATGACACTGGGGTCCCAATCCTTGTAACCCGGCACTTGATAAAACAGCGCCAAGTCTACAGCAGCACTGCGCTTTTCTGGTTGTTCCAACAAGGTAGGCGGGCTGTCTTCGGGGCCGGGTTCTTCGATCAGCACAGCGGCATCCTTGGCGTTTGCCATGTCCAGAACAGCGTCTATACGATCCTCAGGCACCCAGCCCTGAAGGGCAAACATCGCTTCTTCGTCGCGCACCTTTTGCGTGGCATGGGCCAGCTCAGCCGCACTTTCGGCAACCGACAGGTTCCGGCGCATCAGTGTCAGGTATCGGGTCTGCGCGACGCGCTCAGCCTCAAGCGCCTCGATGGCGATCTCAGCCTCTTCCAGTTGCGCCTCAAGCTCGTGAATGGGCAGCGATCCTGTGTGCGTGCGCGGGACTGGCAGGATATCGTCATCCGGCTCATTCGGGTCGATCAGTACGGCATAGATGAACCTATGGTCCTGCTCGAGTATAGCCCAGGGCATATCCAGGGCTTCCAACGCATCGCGATACTTCAGGGGCAGTTGATAAAACCATAACCGGTTCCCCGCCAACACATCGTCGGGTGGAAAATCCAGGTCACCCCAGGGGCGAACCTGCGCGATCCGGTTGGCCAGAAAATCCCTTTGGTCCGTCATGTCACGGGTCCGTTGCATCAGGTCCAGCACATCCTTGACGAACTGCTCCATGTCAAAACCGGGGTCGCGCTGTATCTGGCGGCGCGGTTCGGGCACGTCATGCAGGAATCGCAACGCCTTATAGGCGTCCCGCGCACCGCGCTCGCTGATCTTTTCCGGTTCAGAGGGCGGCGGGGCCAGCGGCAGGACGTGCATGCATCCCAATTCCTGCAGCGACTCAAGCGTTTCGGTCTTTTGATCTGCTCGCCCGACCAGTGACAGTTTCTTGAGCCTCGCGACACTCACGACACAGCCTCCTGCGCATGCTTGCGTTTCGAAATTTTCGAACGGACTACGGCCTGCATCTGCTCATCGCTCAGATAGATGCGGATTTTCTTGATGTTGGCTCTGGCGCGCGGGATCAGGACCTTTTCAAACAAGTTGACACGCTGGGTGATCGTGGCGACGGCCTTGTCGAAAATCTTCACCCTCTCTTCGGCCACATTAACCCGAAGACGCGCCTCGATCATATCGTGCAGCAGTCGGGCTGCAGCATCGACCCAGTGGGGCTTGGCCAGATAGGAGTACGGGCGCACCGTTACCTCGATCCGGTCCAACGCAGGCATCTTTACGCCCACGACGTTGACCTCTTTGACTTTGTAGTCTTTCAGCTCGACCAACCCGTCCAGATCGATGCCTTGTTGCGCCAGCATCGGCAGTTTTTCTCCAACCTTTTGCGCCAGTTCCTGCACCTCATCCTGAAGGCGCTGCACATCTTCGCGCGCTTTCGCGCGCTCGGCCATCAATTGCTGACGCTTAAGATCCAGCGATGGCAGGAACCGCTCATAGCTTTTCAGCTGCGTCTGCTCGCGTGCGAGCGATGATTTATTCAGCTGCAACCGCGCCATCTGCATCCTTTGGGAAATATTTGTCGATCAGGGTTTGCTTCATCAGCAATTGCTCGGGCGCGAAGCACTCCGCCAGAGTTTTCCAGCCCAGATCCAGCGCATCTTCGAGCGGGATCGAAACGTTGATGTCCATGAAGCGCGCTTTGAACAAAGCACCGAACTTCAGCAACTGGTGGTCATAGTCCGAAAGGTCGAATGCCATCGCCTGTTTCTGCGCGGCGTCTCGGCTTTCGGAATAGAACCGGATCATGGTGTTCATGATCTGACTGTGGTCCTCACGCGTGGTTTTGCCGATCACGTTCTGCTTGAGTCGCGACAGGCTGCCGAACGGGTCAATCACGCCCGAATGCAGATAGATCTGCCCCTCGGTGATATAGCCCGTGTTATCCGGCACAGGATGGGTCACGTCATTACCGGGCATCGTCGTCACGGTCAGCACAGTGACCGATCCGCCCTTGGCATAATCACAGGCTTTTTCGTACCGACGGGCCAATTGGGAATAGAGGTCACCCATATAACCACGCTGCGACGGCACGCGTTCCTGGCTGATCCCAACCTCTTTCATCGCATCGGCATAGGCGGTCATATCGGTCAGCAGGACCAGAACGCGCTTGCCTTCTTCCACCGCGAATTTTTCGGCCACGGCCAGCGCCATATCGGGTACCAGCAGCCGTTCGACCAGCGGATCCATCGCCTGGTTGACGAACATCACCGTGCGGGAAAATACGCCTGCATCCTCGAAGGACGTCCTGAAAGTAAAGTAGTCGTCAAAGATCAACCCCAGCCCGCCAAACACCACGATATCCGCGTCCGCCTGAATACCAATTCTGCTGAGGAACGCGTTGAATGGCTCACCCGAGACGGAAAAAATCGGGATTTTCTGACTTTCGACCAACGTGTTGAACACGTCGATCATCGGCACATCCGTTCGGATCATCTTGTTGGGAACAGCGCGTTCCGCAGGGTTCACGGTCGGCCCACCGATATCCACGCGCGGCTCAGATGACAGGTCAGGCCCACCATCAATAGATACACCCGCGCCGTCAAAAACGCGGCCCAATATATTCTGTGAATATGGCGTCTGCATCGGATGGCCAAGGAACGTCGCCGTCGCCTCGGTCGAGATGCCCTTGGTGCCGGAAAACACCTGCAGGGTGACAACGTCTCGGTCAATGAAAATCGCCTGCGCCAGTGTCTTGTGGCCGTCCACGGTTTCGATCACGGCCAGATCGTTGAAACGCACCGCTGCGTCGGTCGATCCGTCCAGAGGCACCCTGACTTTGATCGTGTCTCCGACAATCTCAAGAACACGCGTGTACTTCAAAAGACTTCCGGACATTGCTCATCCTCGGTCGTTAAAGATGTTTTTTAAATCAACGCCCCGAAAACCTTAGGCGTTTTCTGCAATCATAAGCTTAGCTTACAACGAATTCATGCATTGGCAAATGATGATATCTTAGCTGCAACAAAGGAGATGAAAGCCGCCTGTGGCGACCAAACCCCCAGGTTTCAAAGCGTTCCGGATTGGCTCACCACCCCCTGCGCCCGAACAGCGATTGCAGCCGGCTTTGCCCGGCAAAAGGATCGACCTTCGTGGGCTTCGTCAAACCTGAAACAACCCGGCGAACCAATACCCAGCAGATAACCGCAAAAATCACGCCACCCAGCGCCTGCCCCAACAACACTCCCGGAGCCCCAGCAAGATAGGCCCCAGCTACTGCAAAAGGCCAGGTGCCCAGCGTATGACGGCCCCAGTTTACCCATGTCGAATAAATGGGATAGCCAAGGTTGTTGAAGCTGGCATTGGCGACAAAGATCACCCCGTTGAAAAAGGACGCAAGGGCCAGCGGTCCGCAAAACAGATAGATCAACGCCCGCGTCTCGCCCTGGGCCTGAAACAAATCAGCAATGGGTGCGCGCAGTACAAACAGTACAGTTGCCATCAAAACCACATAGACGGCAGTGAACTTCACTCCGGCCAAAAACGCGCCCTTCACCCGATCGTATTGCCCTGCCCCAAAATTCTGCCCAACAATCGGTCCTATTGCCCCGGACAGCGCAAACACGACCGAAAAAGCGACAGGCATCAGGCGCCCAATCACGGCCATGCCAGCCACGGCATCCGTTCCGAACTGCGCAACCTCCCGGATGACTATGGCGTTGCCGACAGGCGTCGCGACATTGGTCAGAACCGCCGGTATTGCAATCGCGCGCACCGGTTGGAGGTCTTCTTTCACCTGCCTCAGCGAGGGTCGCGAAAACCCGCGATGCACCCGTACGGCAGGCCGAACCGCTGCAACCAGCATGCAAATACGTGCAATAACCGAGGCAATCGCCGCGCCATCCAAACCAAGTCCAACAGCGAAAATCAGGATCGGATCCAGCACTGCATTCGCAAGCCCACCGTAAATGGTGGCCTGCATTGACCGGCGCGCATCACCATGAGCGCGTAGCACGGCCATACCTGTCATGGCCGCAGCCATCACCCACATGGTTGGCAGAATGATGCTGACATATCGTGCCGCGAGTCTCAGAACTTCTCCCTGCGCGCCCAACAGCGTAAGCAGGAACTTGATATTAATCATGACGATAGCAGACACTATCAATCCCATCAGTATACCAAGAACAGCAACACTCGTTCCGAATTGGCGGGCTTTTTCAGGACGCCCGGCTCCCAATTCGCGCGCGACAAGGGCACCGGCTGCGATCGAAAGCCCCACATTGATCGAGTTGGTAAAAAACAAAAGCGTGCCAGCATAGCCGACGGCAGCGGCCAGCGCGTCGTTGCCCAGCATCGAGATGAACACCATGTCCACAAAATCTACTGCAAAGATCGCCATCAGACCGATGCTGGTGGTCAACGACATACGCGTCACATGCCGCATTAAGCTGCCTGTCAAAAAGACAGCCATGCCCGTTGATTGTTGTGTCATTGGCTGATCCGTCTCTTGGTCCTCATAAACAACCTGCCCGTGATCGGACCCGGGCAGCAACCTCAAACTGCATCTGCGCGCGCCGGAGTCGCCCAATGTTTATTCAATTTGCGAATTAGGCCGCCTTTTCCCATCAATGATCATAGCCCTATCGGCCAGTTGACTTGCGCGCGGCCATTTTCATGCCATACTATGCAGGATTGTTATTCTACGCTGATTTTCAGCCCCTTGTTTGTTTGATGAGTAAAAAGGTCAACCTGTTGTCATGCAGCGCGTATCTTTAGACGAAGCCAGCTCTCGTGAATGGGACGTGATAATCGCAGGATCCAGTTTCTCAGCGATGTTCTTCGGTCATGGGCTTCCGCCGGACCTGAATGTGTTGTTCGTCGAAAAGGGCGGTGAATACACACATTCAGACCAGATCGAAAACGGCCCCGCGGTTCAAGAAGCTTTTACACAACGAAACACGTCCGGGCTGAAAAAAAATTGGCTCGCCTACACTCTACTTGGTGGAAACTCGAATTACTGGTGGGGCAATGTACCCAGGTTCCATCCAAACGACTTTGCCCTGAACAGCAAGTTTGGTGTCGGTATTGACTGGCCTATTAGTTACGATGATCTCGAACCTTATTGGGAACGTGTCGAAGATATCATCGAAGTTGCCGGCGGTCAGTCACAGGATATTCTTCCACGCAGAAAGCCATTTCCCTACCCCGCACATACTCCCTCGCGTGCTGATGCTGCTTTACAGGAATCTTCGCCTCTATGGGTACCTGCATCCAACGCGACATCAAACGGCGGTTCAAGACCAACGTGCTGTGCAAACGGGGTATGTCGGACGTGTCCTATCGACTCCAAATTTACCGTATTGAACAGTTTCGACAAACTCACCCATCCTGGTTCGCACTACCTACTTGGCACCGAAGTGAGGGCGGTGGATATCGAAGGCGGACGCGCACGCGGTATTCGCGTCAAAAGTAACGATGGCAACGAAGTGCGCCTTCGCGCCGACACAGTTGCGCTGGGTACCAATGCAATATTCAACGCAGCCATTTTGAAACGCTCGGACGTTCGCAATGACGCGCTAGGACGGTACCTTCACGAACAAGCGGCAGTGAAAGTCCTAGTGGACACAGCCAACATAAAGGCTTTTTTTGGTGGCACATCGGAAACCGGACTTGGCTATCATTTTTACCATGACGTAGATCGCAGAACGTCCGCAGCGGTCCTCATCGAAACAATAAACGCACCTGTATCGATCCGAAAAGAACCCGGCAAATGGGCAAACCGTATTAACCTGCGCCTAGCAGTTGAAGATCTTCCCAGCGCCGAGAACCGCGTCATTTTGGAAGATGATGAACCAGTCATCGAATGGACCGGGTATTCCGACTATGCCAAACGCGGTATTGAGCGAGTAAAGACTGGTCTGCCCGACATAATCCCGGACACAATCGAATATCTGTCGTTCTCTGACATTTTGCCATCTGACGCTCATATCCAAGGCACACATCGGATGGGCCTTTCCGCAGAGGATTCAGTCGTTGACGACAGGCTACGCCTGCATTCTGCACCCAATGTCTTTGTTCTTGGATCGGGTGCTTTCCCAACCTGCTCACCCGCCAATCCGTCACTGACCATCTCGGCGCTGGCGCTTCGCGCATCGGAGGCGGTTGCATGAAACTTTCTCGTCGCAAAGTTATGGCATTGGGTGCCGGCATTGTCGGCGCCGGCCTGGCATATCGGGCGATCAAGGGGCACGGTATCGCAGGACATGCGCTGGAGGTGATCCGCGACGTCTATGGCCCCGAGATCGCAAATGATCCGGCGGCCCATGAGTTTGCGCAGGCCTACGAGGATTTCGTTCTTGAAAAGGGCACGCAGGGTCAGGTGCTTGATCTGGTGTATTGGTCCGGCCTTCAGGACGCTCCTTTTGTCAGCAAGAAACTCAGCCGGATTGACGACAGCATCATCGACAAGTTTGCGACATCAACAAATGTGATCCTTGCTACCGAACTGGGCAAACCACTGGAATTCGTTGCCCTGTTTGACCCTTTTCAAAACACTTGCCAGAACCAATTGGGTGCGCAGGGTTATTCAGTGGCGTGATCGCGCCACCATCAATTGGCTATTCACGCATTCCTAACCCGAAACAGGCATTCCGTCGCAATGGATTTAACCGAACGTTTGAAAAACACTACAAAATATCACTCAATACATTATAAGAAGTGAATATACTGAATTCACTATGTACGGCTGGCTCGAAGACCTGGGGAGGTTTCAATGCTTCGATTTTCCACTTGTTTGATCACTTTGCTAACACTGCCCGCGCTCGTTTGGGCGGACGCTGTCCCCAGCAAAGAGGCTGCCGAAGGCACCTTCCCTGACAGCCCCTACTCGCCCTACGCCAACCGATCCTTTCCCGAACGACCCCTTTGGGGGGATACTCACCTGCACACCGGTTTGTCGCTGGATGCGGGCGCATTCGGCAACACTCTGTTGCCCGACGACGCATGGCGTTTTGCAAAGGGAGAGCAGGTTATTTCGTCAACTGGCCAGCCTGTCAGACTGGCGCGTCCCTTGGATTGGATGGTATTGACCGATCACACGGACCTCATGGGTTTTGCACCCGATCTGCAGGCAGGCAAGCCCGGTGTGCTGGCGGACCCAAAAGGTCTGGAATGGTACGAGGGATACAAAGCTGGTGGTGAAGACGCGGCCAAAGCGGCATTTGATATCATCACCAACTTTTCCCAGATGACCCTGCCCGAGATTTTGCTGGAATCCTACAGCCCCGGCGCGGATGCTTTTGCGTTTACATGGGAACAGATCGTACTGGCCGCCGAACGTCACAATGACCCCGGCAACTTTACCGCATTCATTGGATTCGAATGGACCTCGGTTCCCAAAGGGTTCAACCTGCATCGCAACGTCATGCTGCGCGACGGCCCAATTCGGGCGCTGCAAGTTGTGCCGCCCGTTACCCAGCCCCCTTATGGCGACACCGACCCCAAGGCGCTGTACACTTGGCTTGAGGAGTACGAAGCCAAAACCGGTGGTCGCGCCGTAGCGTTCGCCCATAACGGAAACCTGTCAAACGGCTGGATGTTCCCGACCGAAGATACCTACCACGGTGGCAAGGTCGACGAAGAATACGTTCAGAAACGCGCAAAGTGGGAGCCCCACTACGAAGTCACACAGATCAAGGGCGACGGCGAAGCGCACCCGTTCCTCAGTCCCGATGACCCGTTCGCCGATTATGAGAACTGGGATGTGGGAAACCTCGATATCACCGAGCTCAAAACCGATGACATGCTGGCTGGTGAATACGCCCGCGAGGCACTGAAACGCGGGCTGGCGCTAGAGGAAAAATTCGGTGTTAACCCCTATAAGTTCGGCATGGGCGGTGCGACGGACAGCCATACCTCGCTGGCCACAGCGGAAGAGGATAACTATTTCGGCAAATCCGTCAGCGCCGAGCCCTCTCCCACACGCGTGCTGCATCCGTTTGTTGAAAGTGACCTGGGCGCATTCGAAGGACACACACTTGTCGCCTCTGGGTACACTGCGGTTTGGGCTACGGAAAACACCCGGTCGGCCATTTTTGATGCATTCAAGCGGCGTGAAACCTATGCCACCACTGGTCCGCGGATCGGGTTGCGTTTCTTTGGCGGCTGGGACTTTCAGGACGACGATCTATTGACACGGTTTGTGGCGGATGTGGGCTATACCAAAGGCGTCCCCATGGGCGGCGACCTGCGCCCGCGCGAGGGGGACGGCGCGCCTTCGTTTCTGATCGGCGCGCTACGTGACCCGGTCGGTGCCAACCTGGACCGTGTTCAGGTGGTGAAGGGCTGGCTGGATGCAGAGGGCGAGTTGCAGGAAAAAGTGTTTAATGTTGCCTGGTCTGATGACCGCGCGTTGGACGCAGCTGGCAACCTGCCCGAAGTCGGCAACACCGTTGATCTGGAAACCGCAAGCTGGAGCAACACGATCGGTGCATCCGAACTGCTGACCATCTGGACCGACCCGGAGTTCGACCCCGGGCAGCGGGCTTTCTACTACGTTCGGGTGTTGGAAATCCCGACACCGCGCTGGGTTTTGTACGACAAACTACGGTTTGGCCTGGACCTGCCGGAAGAGGCGCAGTTGGTGCATCAGGAACGCGCATATTCCTCACCAATCTGGTACACCCCTAGCGAGTAACCGCATTTTGCTTTTAAGATTTCACCGGGCGGCCCACCCCGCCCGGTGAACTTTTCTACACAATGTCGGGTGCGCGCATGCGAATTCTAAGAGAGCCTTTGTTTCACTTTATTCTGATCGGGGTGGCTATTTTTGGCTGGTTTGCGTGGGTTTCACCCCAAGAGGAAATTATCGAAATTACCGACACGATCACAATCGATAGTGATGATGTGGCCCTATTGGAAAGCCGCTTCCAAACCAGCTGGAACCGCCCGCCGACGGAAGACGAACTGAAGGCCCTGGTCGATGCAACCGTCCGAGAGGAAGTGCTGGTGCGCGAAGCACGCAAGCTGGGTCTGGATCAGGGGGATCAGGTCATCCGTGCACGCCTGGCGCAAAAAATGGATTTTCTGACCGAGGCAATCGCGGCTTCAGTCGAACCCGAGCCCCAGGTTTTGCAGTCCTTTCTGGAGGAAAATCCCGAACGTTTCACCACCCCACAAAAGATCGCTTTTGATCAGGTCTATCTCGGCGAGAACGCCGGATCCGAGGCCATCGAAATTGCAATCGACGCTGCAAACACCAGTCAGGACTGGAGCGAAATCGGATGGACAACCTTGCTTCCAAAGTCGATGCCACTGACGACGCTGCGCGTGGTGGATGCAAACTTTGGCGCAGGATTTTCATCCGCTCTGGATGATTTGGAACCGGGCAACTGGTCCGGCCCGGTTCAATCCGCATATGGTATCCACATCGTTCGTGTGACGGAAACTCAAGAACCGGTTTTGCCAAATCTCGAAGAGATCCGGGACGCCGTTGTACTGGAATGGCGGCGTGAGGCAGGCTCGGAACTGGCACAGGCGCAATATGAAAATCTGGCTTCGAATTATCGGGTCGAAACTCCCGGCATGGACACGGCAGCCGAATGAAGCGGCTCTCTTTCCTTTTGCTCTCCGGCTGGCTGATGCTCGCGGCACAAACAGGATATGGGCACGCTCTTGACCCCGGTTATCTGGACCTGCGGCAATTGACGACCAACACATGGCAGGTCCTGTGGCGCAAACCCGATGTGAACGGCCGCCCCATGGATATCGATGCCGTTTTGCCCGCCCAATGCACCCAACGTCGAGGACTGGATCCACAGTCTGACGGCACGGCATGGATTGCGACCTGGGTCGTGGATTGCGAGGACGGTATTGCCGGGCAAACCATAGCCATTGATGGATTGGAGCAGCAGCGCAATGACGTTCTGCTGCGCATCCAGCCCATCTCGTCCGAACCATCGACTTTTCGTTTTACACCCGACACCCCTGTTCTGACTATTCCCGAGCAGCCATCGACGTGGTCGGTTCTGACCAGCTATTTCCGTCTTGGTTTCGAACACATTCTGGAGGGCTGGGATCACCTTCTGTTTGTCTTTGCTTTATTCGTGCTGGTGCGCGACCCGTGGCGGTTAGTTGGGGCAGTCACGGCCTTTACCGTTGCACATTCGATCACGCTGGCGCTTGCAACGTTGGGTGTTCTGAATGTGCCCGGCCCTCCGGTCGAAGCCGTGATCGCTTTGTCGATCGTGTTCCTTGCGCTGGAAATCCTCAATCGAAAAGACGGAAAGCTGCGCTTGTCCGAACAATACCCTTGGATCGTCTGTTTTTGCTTTGGGCTGCTGCACGGGCTGGGTTTTGCCGGCGCGCTGGCCGATATCGGAGTTCCAACCGACGATATCATCGCAGCGCTACTTGCCTTCAACGTCGGTGTCGAGGCTGGTCAACTTCTGTTCATTGCCGCCCTGTCGGCCCTGATCTTTGCCTCCCGCCTTGTGCTGCCAGCCTTGTTCCAGAAAGCCGGAGCGGTCGCCACACCTGTCACCGGATACGCCATCGGGTGCGTGTCGATGTACTGGTTGGTTGAACGTGTCAGCGGGTTTTGATTGGCACCACCGTTATTTCGCGGCCTCTTGCTGCTGTAAACGCGTTTCAACCCGATCCGTTTCGACCTGTGCCCAGCCTTCGTTTAACAAACTCTGGTGTTGGCGCGCCTCGCCCAACACCTGCTGCGCGCCTTTAGGATCACCGGCTTTCAATGTCAGCTCAGCGATAAGAGTCAAAAGGAATGGTTTGTAGTTCCCTGCGCCGCTGTTCCACCAGGCTTCCGCCGCCTGACGCATTGCGCTGATGTTGCCAAGTGTCGGCGCGTCATACGCAATCGCCCAACTGCGCCACAGTTTGGCGGTGATCGTCATGAAGGCAAACGAGTGTTTCTCGGACACCTCTTCAAGCTGCAGCACCGACTTCAAAACATGATCCGGTTCACGACGCAAAACGTGCAGCATACACAAATAGGTCAGTGCTTGGGCGATACTGTGGGCGTGCTTAAGCCCTTTGGCTGCATCGACGGCCTTTCGCTGAATATCAACGGCTCGGTCAGGTTCGCCTTTCAACCACAGAGCCATGCTTAAGAAACAAGATGTTATAGCCGCGTGGTCAGATCCGTAGACATAAGCAAGCTGCGCGTGCACATCTGGACGGTAGAGGTCCAGAGCCCTCTCCAGGTGTTTATGCGCAGCCTCAAGATCACCGATATGCAGCAAGACGGCCCCCATCGCACGATGGGCGATCATGACATGATGCGCCTCGTCAGACTGATCTGCCAGGTCGAGGATTTGCCGGGCGGCGTCCTTTGCCAAATCGTACTCGGCGCGCACCAGATGGAATGAGTAAAGGCCGTTCAGAACAGGAAAAAGGTTCTCGGTTTCATCCAGCCGATTGCATAGTTTTCGAATCCGGGCGTAAACAGCGCCCGTTTCATTGGCGGCAATCCCGGCTGTTGAGCGGGTCACCCCTGCGCGCAGCACCTGAATCTCGACCTCTTTGCGGTCGCGTTCATCGGTGCTTTCCAACGTGTGCAACTGCTGGATCGCATATCCCAATTGGGTCACCGCTTCGACGTTCGCGGATCGCTCGGCCGCGCGTTTACCTGCAAGATGCCATTGTTCGATGGCCTCACGGGGCATTGTCGCCATTGTGTAGTGGTGCGCCAGGACTTCCGGGCCAGCGTCGGCTTGACTACGCTTTCCATGGTGCAACGCCTCTGCCACACGGGCATGCAACCCACGGCGTTCGCTTTTCAGAAGGCTGTTATAGGCCGTGTCGCGAATAAGGGCGTGACGGTAGATAAATGTCTCTTCCGCCTTGTCTCGCGTCACAGTGACAATGCCCGCGTCCACAAGCAGATCCAGACCAGCGCGCAGCGGCTTTTCTCCAAATCCCGACACACCGGCGATCAACTGATAGGTGAAATGTGGGCCGATCACGGAACCGATTTGTGCGATTTCCTTGGCCGAACTCAAACGGTCCAAACGTGCCATCAACGCATCCTGCAACGTACTGGGTACCAAAGGCGCAGGACCAGGGGCGTCGTCCAAGCTAAACGCATTCGATCCATCGGCCAATTGACCAGACTCCAGCAGGTCTTTTGTGACTTCTTCGATGTAAAGCGGAACGCCATTCGTCCGGCCCGCGATTACCCCGAACATCTCGGGTGGAATCGGTTTTCCTCCGGCCACCTCATGAACAATTTCGCGTACCTGCACGAAATCCAACTGCTTGAGAGGGACATGCGTAACATTCGGCTGGGCAGTCCAATTCGGGTCAAAGCCTGTACGGTATGTCATGACGATCAGAACAGGGGCTTCCTGAAGCCTGTCCACAATCCGGTCGAGCAGAGTTTTCGTCGTCGGGTCAATCCAATGCGCATCTTCGATGAGGCACAAGACCGGCTTTCGCCCCGCCTGGGCAATAAGCTGATCGATCAACATGTCCAAAGTCTGATCCATGACTTGCTGGGACGTCAGATCAAGGGGACCCAACTGGTTTTCGAATGGAATGGACAAAAGCCCTGCTGCCAGCTTCAGGCTGTGGTCGGGCGGATCCATCAGATGTGTGGCGATCTTTTTTAGCCGGTCGCTGTCTGAATCATCGGCACGCAGATCCGCTGCGTTTTCCAACTGGCGGATCACTGGGTAAAACGCGCTTGTTTCGTGATACGGAGAACACTGTAACCGCATTTGCACAGCCTCCGCCTTGGACACACTCAATCGAAGCTCTTCGATCAAACGGGATTTGCCGATACCCGCTTCGCCGGAAACCAAAGCAATCTGCCCCTGCCCAGCGCGGGCCAAAGCCCATTTGCCGCGAAGGGTATCGAATTCTACATCGCGACCAATCAAAGGGCTCAACGCGGTGCTGTCAGCCGTCATGAACCGGCTGATCGTCTTGCGCGTTCCGGTGACCTGCCAGGCCTCAACCTCTTTCGCGAAGCCCTTAAGCTTGAACGCGCCGCGCAGAACATAATTAAATGTATCACCTGCCAATTGGTGCGTGGTCGGCGCGATAATCAGAGTGCCAGGATCGGCCATGGCCTGAAGGCGCGCCGCCAGGTTAGGTGTTTCGCCCATTGCGGTGCCGTCCTCGAACATGTTCTCGCCGCGCAAGTCACCGACAACCACCAACCCCGTCGCAATCCCGATCCGCACTTCAAGCTGTGCGTGGGTCTGGATTTTCGGCATTTCCTGAACAATCCTAAGACCCGCACGTATCGCGCGTTCGGGGTCGTCCTCATGCGCATGCGGAAAACCGAAAAAAACCATAATGCCGTCGCCGTAGTAACTTGCGATATGGCCATCGAACGCGGCCACGGCCGTCGCGCAGGTTTCCTTGAAAAGGCGCAGAACCTCGGCCAGATCCTCGGGATCCAGGCGCTGAGCGATCTCGGTCGACCCGACAAGATCAATGAACATGACGGTCAACTGCCGCCGCTCGGCGACGATTGTAGGGCTTAGTGTTGCATGCAAAGAAGGTACGCTGGCGCCGCTTTGTTCGCGAACGGCTTTTGCGAACCGTCGTCGTGGCCCAAGAGGCAGGCCAATTTCAACAAGATCGTCTTCGGTCAGCTCAGGCAAATCACCCACCACTATTTCATGGCGGGCGAAGGCGTCGGCGTATTTTGACAGGCCGTGTTTTTCCAGCCAGATCTCGATTTCAGACATGCATTCGCTTCATTTGCGCTATTCCAAAACAGGGGACTTTCAGGCGAACCTTCCCTGATCTGGCCCATTGTACCGGAAGTGGTGAATAAATGCAGCTTCATCAACGGGCAAAACCGTATCAATGACGACCCCAAATCTCTGGTCAAGTAATAGGAAAAGAGCGGGTTGAAAGGTGCAATTGGCCGGAACCTACGCGACGGAAGGGTGGTAACCAAAGGCGTTACGCACTTAACTCGGACGAAATCCGGGGAGAAACGGGAGGGGACCGGGATAACCGGTTCAGATAATCGAGTGATCATCAAAGGACTGAAAATCGTCGCAGGCGCGCTTGCTCTGGGTGTCATCGCAATCGTGGGCTATCTGCTGATCGCCCCGCCGGACCTTTTGAAGGTTGGGACAAACTATTCGGCCAAGATTGTCTGCTCCAACGCCTTTATTGCCGAGCGTGATCCGGATGAGGTTCTTACCGTCGACGTGCAGGCACCGGGGCATCCGTTGCTCAAGCAAATTTCAATCGATGTAGACACCGAAGCTCAAACCGTGACGGCACGGATTTTCCGGTTCTTTGCCCCCGCGACCTCGCAATATCGCGAGGGGCTTGGCTGCACCAATATCCATGACGCGACCCTCAGCACCGCGACCTTGACCACAATCGAGCCCTTGCCTACTGGTCTCTGGCCTGTCGGCAACGAAGTTCAGTTGTCGCAAAATCCGGAAATCGCGCGCATCCTGGCGGATGATACTTTGCTTGGGGAAGGATACCGCGCCGTGGTTGTCGTGCGGAACGGACGTATCATTGGCGAAACCTTCGCCGACGGCTTCAATGAAAACACACCCTTGCTTGGGTGGTCGATGACCAAAACGGTCACCGCGGGCCTGATCGGCACTCTGATCAATGCCGGCCAGATGTCGCTGGCGGATACACTGACCGAAAGTTATCCGGGCTGGGCACAGGACGGGCGCAAAGACATCACCGTCAAGGACATGCTGGCCATGTCCAGCGGTCTGCAATGGAATGAGGAATATGGCGACGTCTCGGACGTTACAAAGATGCTGTATCTCAATGATGATATGGCAAATTTTGTCTCGGGCCGCCCAGCGGAAAGTGAGATTGGAGCAGATTTCAATTACTCTTCGGGGACGACAACAGCGCTGTCGCGCGTATGGCAGGATAAGCTGACCGATGGTGGTCTGACCTACCCACAAGAGGCGCTGTTCGAACCATTGGGTATGACATCTGTCGTACTTGAGACCGACGCAGCGGACACATTTGTCGGGTCCAGCTATATGTATGCTACTGCCCGCGACTGGGCGCGTTTTGGCCAACTGCTGTTGCAGAAAGGCAAATGGAACGAACAACAAATCCTGCCAGAGGGTTTTACGGACTGGATGTTTGAACCGGTTGCCGCGTCTGACGGGATGTATGCCAAAGGTCACCTCTGGCTGGATTCTCCGGGTGGGTTGCCGCCCTATGAGGATGCCGTCTGGCTACAAGGGCATGACGGGCAGTTTATCGGCGTGTTTCCATCTCAGGACATGGTCGTTGTACGGTTGGGTTTGACACCGTCCCGACATGGCTACTCTTCGCTGCCACTGGCCAAAGAACTGATCGCCGCTTTGCAGAATTGACCAGAAGCCCCCCCATTCGGACCTTCTGATCATTCCAGAATTTGCGTTGCGATGCGAGTGCTTGTAAGCTCTTCCTCTACCAGCGCATAGATCTGATCCGGCGGCGTATTCAGTGAATACAACATCAAAGAAGGGTCGATACCCATGTCGATCAAGTACTGCATTGTCTCGCCTTGCCCCTTCTGGATGCTTTCCACCGCAAATACCACGGGGATCAGGCGCGGTTGGTCGTAATAGTGTTGATGTAGCCCGACGATGCCCTGCAGCGACACGATACGCTCGACTCCACCGGCCAGAATATACGGGCAGGCGGACATACAGACCGCGCCTGACAGAACCGCTGATGACAACCCGGCCTCGCGTATCCGGTCACCGATCATCAAAGCCTCAGACACTTTACCTCCCGGGCTGTGCAGCGCGATCAGGTCCGGCTGTTCCGACATATCGGTCAGAAAGGTTTCGAACCGTTCAGCATCGCCGATTTCGATCTGACCGCTAACCAGCAGTACCCGCCCCAAATCATCGACGTTCTTTTCGGTGAATTCCAACCGTGTTGGAAAGTTCTGAGGCACCGGCACATCCAGAGGCAGGTCCTGTGGCAACAACGTCGGATCGGTGCGATCAGTACGATATTGGCGCCGCTGGTCGCCTGGCGATATAGGACCCGTTGGTAATTCAACCCTGGGCGTGAACGGGTTTGACACGACCTCAGCCACATCTGACAGGATCAAGACACATGCGATCACCAACTGGAAAACCAGCACATACCGCAAGCCTCTACGCACATCAATTCGGGACAGGAAGCCCATCACTTATCGTCTTTTTTTGGCGTAGCACGGTCCAGAATTGCGGCATCAGCCACGCCCATCGTCGCCTCCACATCCTTCATCGCATTCATGGCTGCGCGCAGGTCAGACAGCGTTAACGTATCCTCAATGCTCATGCCGTCTTTACCGCTCCGGATGGCGGCTTGGGTGATTGCCAGTACGAACACAAGAACAGCAGGCAGCAGGTCGATGGCAATGGCTCCGGCCCAGGATGGCACAAAGTTGTGGGCATACTTAATCACCGCATCCGCGCTGGAAATTGGGTTATAGGCGGTTTCAATTGGCGGTTCGATCTCAAGAACCTCTTCCGCCGCGGTCCGAAGGGTCTTGCCGCGCTGGTCAAGGGCGTTCAGGACTGAGTTGATTGTCGATGACTGGGCGTCGCGTACCTCGGAACTGCGCCCGTCCAGTTCGGGCAGCACGACCGAAGAGGGCAGATCACCGGCCGCGCGCGCAACTAACGGTGCGACGTTATACTGGTTCAGACGCGAAATAACTCCGGCCAACTTTACGCTTTCCTCAGAGAACTGCACGGACCGGCGATCCACCGGCCCCGGAGCGACCGTGAGCTCACGCATCCTGGCCAGGACTTCGTTACCTTGCTGGAACGCGTCTTCGATCAGCGGTTGTTGATTGGCGATCTGCTCTTCCAAATTGCGCAGTTCTTCGGCCTTTTGGGTCAAGACCCTAAACACGGCACCACGTCCCGCAGTGCCGGACAGATCACCTGATTGCTCCTGCTCGGCTAGTTCTTCAAAGCTTTGGCGAGCACGCTCGACTTCGCGTCCCAGCGCCTGACCGCTGAGCGCAATGTCGTGCGCCTGCTCAAGCGCAGCCTGGTAGTCACGCACAGTGTTTTCCAGATGCTGTTCAACAGCTGCAGCACCGGCCAGCGCCGCAGCGTTGAGCCAACTGGACATGGCGATGATCGCAACGGATCCAACAATTGTTGAGATCGTGAGGCCAATGAACCCACTGGCCGTTCGCATCGACGGCAGTAAGCGCAGCATATAGCTCCAAAATACAAAAATGCCGACGGATACAGCGATCGAATAAGCGACGGCTGCAAAGAACGTTACTGCGCCATTGTCTTCCAGCAGCGATGAAACGCCAAGATAAGTATAGATTCCCGAAGCAATTGCCAAAACACCCAGCGCGGCAGGCGTGAATGTGTCTAACCATACCAGATGAGCCTCAAGCTCTTTGGCCGTTCGAAGCCCCCTCGCCTCCTCAGCTGTCAGGCGGTCTCGTTTTTCTGTCATGTCACCCCACGCTCCAAATCGTTAATCTTGGTTAATCACTAGATAATAACGCATGGGGCAATTTGATATGGTGCGGTGCGTAACATCAAGCTGAGCAGATGGTACGGGGCCTTTTTGCATCGCCTTGGGGCTTACTCGTGTGCCTTCAAAACACCGGTAAGCCCACCATGACAGAACTGCAGCAGATTCTGGATTGCGCTGTCGGCGTCTCGTTCTTCACCGGGTTGGGAAAGTGCAGTTATCCGCCACTCCGAAGTGCACAATGCCAACATTGCAGATACAGAAAAAACCAAGGCCCCTGCAACGTGCGCCGGATCGGAGTTGGGGTATCGGTTGCACAGTTTTTGAACAACCAGCGAGGCGACTGGATCAAAATGGGTTTTGGCCAATGCATGCCAGCGCGCATCAGCTGACACGATCGCCACGATACGCGCATATGCAAGCCATTGTGGATCATTGCCGAATGCGCGGGTCAACAGCGGCCGCATGAAGGCCGACATCAGGTCCGCCGCATCCCAATCGCCGCGCTCCTCCAACCGTTCGATGGCCTCGCGACGCTCTTGTGACAATTCGCTGGCTCGACGCGCGACGATCCGTTCAAACAGCTCGTCTTTAGGGCCACCGTGGAAGTTCACGTTCGCCTTTTGAACCTGCGCCCGCGCGGCGATATCGCGAATCGATGCCCCTTCGAATCCCTGCTCTGCAAAGACCAGTTCCGCAGCGTCAAGAATACGCTCCCGTGCGGCTACAGATCGTTGCGATGGTGCTCTTTTTCGTTCTTTTACAGCGTGTTGTGCCATTTCAAAAACCAGTTTGCCTTA
Organism: Ruegeria sp. BI12; assembly: GCF_056537985.1. Classification (NCBI taxonomy): domain Bacteria; kingdom Pseudomonadati; phylum Pseudomonadota; class Alphaproteobacteria; order Rhodobacterales; family Roseobacteraceae; genus Ruegeria; species Ruegeria sp. BI12. The sequence goes on from NZ_JBQFSL010000001.1 coordinate 1,897,373, forward strand.
TTTCGAACGATCGTTCAAGATAAATAGTGTCGCAGGAGGAGAGACGCATGCAACAGGTGCAAGTGAGAGCGGGCCAGCCGGTTACGGCAAAGGCCCGTCCGGAGGAGCGTTTCGCTCTGATCGGAGCCGGGCCCATGGGGCTGGCGATGGCAAAGACACTTGTCGAGCAGGGAGTGCCATTTCAAGGATTTGAACTGGCCGATGACGTGGGTGGTCTGTGGAACATCGATGCCCCTCGGTCTACGATGTATGAGACCGCCCACCTCATCTCTTCCAAGAAGATGACCGAATTCGCCGACTTTCCCATGGCTGAGGAAACGGCGGAATACCCATCACATCGCGAGCTAAAGACATATTTCCACGATTTCGCGACCGCGTTTGACCTATACCGACATTTTCAGTTTGGCGCCGAAGTTCTAAGCACCACGCCGCTGGACGAAGGCGGTTGGCAGGTGAAGTGGCGTGACAAAGCAGGCACCGAACATAGTCAGGTTTTTGCCGGCGTCCTGATCGCCAATGGCACCTTGTCCGAGCCCAACCTGCCCAAGTTTGAGGGCGAATTCACAGGCGAGTTCATCCACGCCTCGGACTACCGCTATCCGACCCTGTTTACCGGCAAAAGGGTTCTGGTTGTCGGGGCTGGGAACTCGGGCTGTGACATTGCTGTTGACGCCATTCACCATGGGCAATCCTGCGATATCTCGATGCGCAGAGGTTATTACTTTGTGCCCAAATACGTGTTCGGCGTCCCTGCTGACACGATGGGGGGCAAAATCAAGTTGCCCATGTGGCTGAAACGCAAAGTAGACGGTGCGATCCTGAAATGGTTTGTAGGCGACCCGCAGAAATATGGGTTTCCCAAACCAGACTACGCCCTTTACGAATCTCATCCCGTGGTCAATTCGCTGATCTTGTTTCATGCCGGGCACGGCGATCTGAAAGTTCGGCCAGATATCGATCGATTTGACGGCAAGACAGTTCACTTCCGTGATAGTACCAGTGCTGAATATGACATGGTCCTTGCAGCAACAGGGTACAAGCTCCACTACCCGTTCATCGACAGGACGCATTTGAACTGGCAGGGTGACGCCCCGCACCTGTACCTTAACTGCATGCATCCGACCCGCGATGACCTGTTCGTCCTGGGAATGATCGAAGCGTCCGGCCTGGGATGGCAAGGGCGGCATGAGCAGGCCGAGATGGTCGCGCGATATATCGCAGGGCTTAAGACCGGAAACTCCGCCGCAAAGGCAATCCGGGCAGCCAAGTCCGAAAAATTCGAGCGGGCGACTGGGGGCATGAACTATATCGATCTGCCCCGGATGGCCTACTACGTCGACAAGGCGACCTATCGCGGCGAAGTCACCGGCCAGATCGCGGCGTTGAAGGCGGCCCAATCATGAACGGGATAGACGACGTCGCGCTGAACTTTGACGCAGGCAATCTGAGGCTGCTGAACGCAATATTGGCCGTCGTGATGTTCTCGATCGCGCTGGATCTTCGGGTGGATGACTTCCGCCGTATCCTGCGCGGGCCGAAACCGCTGCTTGTCGGGCTGGCGTCTCAGTTCCTGGTGCTGCCTGCCCTAACCTTTCTGATGCTGCTGGTGGTCAATCCGTTACCTTCGGTCGCGATGGGGCTGATCCTTGTTGCGGCCTGCCCCGGTGGGAACATCTCGAACTTCATGACACATCGTGCGGGCGGGAACGTGGCGCTTTCGGTGTCGATGACCGCATTTGCAACCGTGGGCGCGATCATCATCACGCCTGCAAACATTGCACTGTGGGGGAACCTTTACGCCCCAACACGGGAAATCCTGCAAAGGACCGAGATCGACCCGGTTGCAGTGGCCATTACAGTAGGCTTCATGCTGATCCTGCCCCTTATCCTTGGGATGCTGGTCAATGCGCATTTCACAGCCATCGCAGATAAAATTCGCCGCCCAATGCAATGGCTTTCGATGGCGATCTTCATCGCATTTATCGTCGTAGCGCTCGCCGCGAACTGGGTGAATTTCCAACGTTTTGCTACGGCGATTATCGGGATCGTGATCCTGCATAATGCGCTGGCATTTTTGGGTGGATACCTGACTGCAACAGCCGCCAACCTGTCGGAGCGCGACCGTAGATCTGTCACAATCGAAACAGGAATTCAAAACTCGGGCCTTGGCCTCATCCTGATATTCGCCTTTTTTGGCGGGCTTGGCGGAATGGCAGTTGCCGCGGCGCTTTGGGGCATCTGGCACGCAATCTCGGGGCTGGCGTTGGCCGCCTTTTTCGCAAGACGAGAGGTACCCGAATGCGCCACATCCTGATCACCGGAGCTGCGGGCGCGGTGGGCACTGCCCTGCTGCAACGACTGGGCAACCGCGACGACGTCACAATCACTGCAACAGATATTCAAGAACCCGCCGACCTGCCGAAAAATGCAAGATTCGTCAGGATGGACGTCACGGGCAACGCGCCACTCAACGTCATTCTGGCTGAAGAACCTGACACCATCGTGCATCTGGCTTCCATCGTGACCCCCGACCCATCATCGACCAGAGAGCATGAATATCAGGTCGACGTCGAAGGAACCCGTAATGTCCTGAATGCCGCGATCGCCGCAGGGGTCAAGCGTCTGGTCGTTACTTCATCAGGTGCAGCCTACGGATATCATGCCGATAACCCGGTTCCCCTGTGTGAAACGGATTCGATACGTGGCAATCAGGAATTCGCCTATTCGTGGCACAAGCGGCTGGTCGAAGAAATGCTGGCCGATACCAGACAGGTCGAGCCCGACCTCGAACAGGTTGTTCTGCGTGTGGGAACTGTGCTGGGGTCAAAGGTTGAAAATCAGATAACGGCCCTGTTTCACAAACCCCGTCTGCTGGGGCTGAAAGGATCCGACAGCCCGTTTGTGTTTATCTGGGACGAAGATTTAGCCGATATCTTGGTTAGTGCGGCGACTGACGGGCCTGCCGGAATTTTTAATGTTGCCGGCGACGGCGCGCTGACCATCTCACAGATCGCATCAAAGATGGGCAAACCGGTGCGTTGGCTGTCTCCGGCGGTGGTCAGGGCCGCTCTGGCCATTGCCCGCCCGCTGCGCCTGTCGCGTTATGGCCCGGAACAAGTGCGTTTTCTTCTGTATCGCCCTGTACTGAACAATGCCGCGCTGAAAGGCGAATTCGGCTATCACCCCAAATTCACAAGTGCCGAGGCGTTCAATCGCTGGTGGGAGGCTGCCCAATGAAACCAACTGCTGTCATTACAGGAGGAGCCGGAGGACTGGGCCGTGCATTGTCTGCTGCGCTAAGAGCCGACGGTTGGCATACCGCATTGATTGATTTACCCGGGCAAGAGCTTGACGCACTTGCCAATCTGGATGACGTCAGCACCTATGCTTGTGATCTGACCAACCCGGACCAGTGCAAAGACACTTGCGCCCGGATCATTGCGGCCAGAGCCTCGGTTGATCTTGTGATCTACAATGCAGGTGTCTCGCAGATTTCCGCGTTTTCGGACAGCGATATGCGCTCGCATCGAAACTTGTTCGAAATCAACTACTTCGCTGCAGTTGGTTGTACGCAGCATTTTCTGGACGCGGTCAGGAAAGCCAAGGGTACGCACCTTGCGATCTCTTCCGTCGCGGGTTTTGCACCGCTCATCCATCGAACCGCCTATGCAGCCAGCAAACACGCGATGGAGGGGTTCTTTAAGTCCCTCCGTGCCGAAGAAACCGCACACGGGGTGCGCGTTGCTATCGCCGCGCCGTCCTTTGTGGCGACCAATATCGGGCGACCCGAAGCTGCGTGCGATGAATTCGTTCGCCCCGGTTCAGCCTCGGATGGCATCGACTACATGGAACCGGAAGCCGCGGCACAAGTGATCTTGCAAGGCTATCAACGGCAAAAGGACTATATTCCGGTCGGGCGGATCGCACGGATCGCCAGTCTGCTGAACCGTCTGGCACCAAAGTTCTATTTCCGTCAGATGATGCGGACAGTAGGCCAAGGACGAACGCACTGAGCTGTCAACTGACCAACGCCTCCAGCACCGATTTGAGCCTCTGCGCATCAATTGGCTTGTGTAGCAAAGGATAGCACGCTTTCTTACAAGCGCTCGCCAGTTCGGTCGAACGATCGGCCGAAATGATGCAGCCGGGCAATGGCCCGAATTCGCGCGTCAGATCGGCAATAGCGTCGGTCCCGGTCTTACCTCCGTACAGTTGATAATCGGCAACAATGACATCGGGCAGAATTCCAATCTCGTGAAGCAGGTTTGCGGCCTCATCCTGGCTGGCCGCTTCCAGCACCTGAACGCCCCATGCCTCCATCGTCATGCACAGCGCGCCGCGCAGGTTGTCATCATTTTCAATCAGCAAGGCAACCGTCCTGTGCAGAACGTTCGAACGCGGTGGCGCTGACGGCGCGCCACCATTCATCGCGCCACTCGCCTGCCCCACTGATGGAACCGTGATTGAGAATACGGTTCCGCGCCCAGGCTCGGACTGAAGACCAATCGGATGCCTCAACAACCCACAAGCACGTTCCACAATGGCAAGACCCAAACCCATCCCTTCGGCGGCGCTGGCGTCTGAATGAAGTCGTTTGAATTCCTGGAAAACAACGTCTTTTTGGTCAGAGTCGATACCTATGCCAGTATCCCAAACCTGGATTGAGATGCTCGCGCCCTTTCGCCTGACACCGACCAGAACTTTGCCTGTTTCCGTATACCGGATCGCATTGGACAACAGGTTCTGTAAAATGCGCCGCAGGTAACTGGCATCACTTCTGACCACCGCGCTGGTGTCGACAAATCGCAAACCAAGCCCCTTAGCCTGTGCGACCGGCCCAAAGGCGTCTTCCATCTGGGAAAAAAGCTCACCAACTGAGACCGAGGATAGGTGAACCGATGCACGTCCGGAATCCAGTTTTGATATGTCCAGTAGCGCTTCAAGGATGTGTTCGACACTATTGAGCGCACTCTCGGCTTTTGCCGCAACCGCACGTGCATCCGCAGCATCCAATTCACCGCCCAACGTCGAGACGTAGAGTTTTGCAGCCGACAGTGGTTGCAATAGATCGTGACTGGCCGCCGCGACAAAGCGGGATTTGGAAGCGTTCGCGCGCTCTGCTTCGTTCAGCGCATCCGCAAGCTCCATTGTCCGAGATGCGACGCGCTGTTCCAGCAGTTCCTTTGCTTCGACAAGGGCTTGCGCGGATTTTCTGTCTTCCGTCACATCAGTAAAAGAAATCACGAATCCCCGATCAGGCATCTCCTGCGCGAAGACCGACAAAATCTTGACGCGACCACTATGCATTTGAAATTGCAATGGCGGGCGCTCGGTCGAGCGGTTTACCCAGGCAAGCAGATCGGCGTCGCTCACTCCGCCTTCAAAGTTGATGGTTGTGCTTAAACGGTGAAACAACGACTGGAACTGTGCCCCCATTTGGAATTGTGCGTTGGGAATGGCCAGCAGTTCGCTGGCGCGATTGTTCCATCCAACCAGACGCAGCTGACTGTCAAAAATACAAACACCCTGATCGATATGTTCCAGTGTCGCGCGGATCAGGCGGGCTTTGTCATCGAGGATACGATCCCTTTCCTGACGTTCGACCCGCATAATGTCGGTCACATCCGTTTGCAGGATAACGGTGCCACCATCCGGCGTGCGGTGCTCGGACACCTGCATCCATCGGTTGCCGCTCAGGCGGATGTTAAAGACCACGTGATCTTCGGCATGGCGAGCAATGCGCCGCCGCACCCAATCTTTCGGAGAAAGCACTCCGGGCAGAGACAAGAACTTGGACTGGCTGACCAATTCGACATAATCGGTGAACCGCAACCCAGGCGCCAGTTTGGCCTGAATGTCGGGCATGTGCAGACCAAAGCGGCTATTACACAGCACCATCTCCTCATCTCTGTTGAACAGTGCAAACCCTTCCTGAACTGCCTCGATCGCATTGGCGAGGTTTGCACGGGCAGCCTCGGTTTCTTGATTGGCCTGCGCCAAACGGGCGTTCGAATCGTTGAGAAGATCCAACGCGCGCTCAAGGTCATCTGTCCGGGCCCGCACTTCCTGTTCCAACATGGCCGCCCGCTGAAACTGAGCATAAGCCGCGCCCGAGGCATCGGTGGATTCCTCAACCCGCCGCATCAACGCCGCGACAATCTTCAGCAGCTTTTCGTTCTGCCGATCAAGCGGATCATTGGGGTCGGTCAGAGATTCGATCATCGCCTACCCGTCTTCCGGAGGATAAATCGCAACGCCAGTCAGCGTCTGGTTCACGTGGATCGAGTTGAACTGCTCGCCATAAGTCGAAAACCCTACGACGTGGTTCTCGGAAAGCAGACGCGAAATCTCGCCCGTCTTTTGCTTTTCCTGCGCCTCCAGTCGGCGCAGGATGCAATCGCAGGCAAGGATCGTGTCCGGCCGGTCGGTCTGCGTCAGCGTTGCGATTTCTTCGGCAAGATGCACGGCCATGTCCCGAGGTTCCGCCAAAGTAAGAACCAGCCCTTCATCAATCGCCGAAAAGAACACAAGGTCGCCGTTGCCCGCGACCCGCTGAATGGCTCGCACGTGATGCTGGCCGCCAATCTGCACAACCAGTGGATGGGCTGCAAACGTAAAAGTCGTTAACTGCTCTGGGTCTTTACCAAGCAGACGCGCATATTCGCGCGCGGCAGGCTCGGCGTTGATTTCCTGAACGATACGGCTGGCTGGATCGGCCTTGGTGACAACCATGCGCCGCGCCGTCGGCACTAGATGATCCGTCTTGAATACTTTGATCGGACAACGTGTACGAACCTGCGTCAGAACTGCTGCGTTCTGCATGGCCTGACCGTCCTTCAACACATAGGTCGCCCCGAACCGGGTTCCGTCCCCCGCAGACCCGCCGAACAAAGGCACCGGCCCCAGCCCAATGGCCAACTCCGATGTCAGCACATCTTCTTTGGTCGACAATCCGTCGATCAACAGGAAAGAAAACTCGTGTTTCCAGTCCGGTGCATACGCGGCCATATCGTTTCGGTTCCGGATCATCCGGTCGATGATGTCCTGCGCCGAAAAATCACCCAGGTCGGGTACCAAAAGAGTCCGCACCTCGAAATGCGAAGACGGAAATCCGATGGCAACGATCTGATCTTCGCCATAGCCGCAATCTGCCAACTCACCGGCCGTGGTGCATCCGATAACGGGCGTCGGCGCAAAAGCATCTGTCGCCTCAGAGATAACCTCCGCCGCATCTGCGCCGGGGCTTACGAACAGAACGATCAAAGACAGAAGTTCATCGCCCAGAGAGCTGGCGAGTTTTTTGATCGCCCGATCTGTGTCGCGATGTACAAAGCCCGTTTTGACGATACCTGGCGCACGGGCAGCAGCTGACGTCCACCCGACTGCTTGGTTCATCGTGCCCTCCTCCCTAAAGCGCGACATCCCCTAAGATATGATGCGTGGGCTTACTCTTGCAAGACACTGGCAAGAGAAGCATTCTTGGCAAGCAGGACAGCCTGCGTGCGACTTTGGACGCCAAGTTTGCGCATGATCGCAGTCACATGTGCCTTGACCGTAGTTTCGGCTATGGACAGATCAAATGCAATTTGCTTGTTCAACTTACCCTCGCAGATAAGCTGCAGAATACGCGATTGCTGATTGGTCAAAGTGGCAAGACGATTGGCGGCCTCACTATGTTCGCTGTCGCCTTCGTCCTCAATAAGTGTGAAACCATCTGGTACGAAAACATCCCCGGAATGAACAGTCTCAAACGCTGTCCGAAACACGTCACGCTGGCTGTGCTTTGGCACATAGCCTGAGGCACCCGCATGGATCACCTGACTAATCACGCGGTTCTCAGCGATGGACGACACAACTATGATCGGCGCATCGATCGCCGCTTTGACGCGCATCAAGCCTTCAAGCCCGTCCACATCCGGGAGATTTAGATCCAGCACCACTGCATCGGGTCTCAAGCCGTCAGAGATTAAAGCAATCGCATTTTCCAGCCTGTCCGCGGTATGGATTTCCCCAATACGGGCTACAGTTTGCAGTGTCATCGACAACGCATCGCAGAACAACGGGTGGTCGTCGACGATTAGAACCGTGTCAAAATCAATCTGTCCGGCGGTTTTTGCAAACATGAGACTTGGCCTTCACAATCAATATACCCCAACCCTAACAACCGATACGTGTCGCGCCTACTGGCGAAACGTCGTATGTCCGGAACCCACGCTTCGCTACGACTAAGAGCCTTCAGGCAATATCGATTGACGTAAGACCGCTGTCACCTTGGTTCCAATTTCGGGGGCTTCGCTTTGTCGGGGGCCAGCTATGTTCAAAACCGCATTGGGCCGCGCCATGAGCCAACGCCTCACTTGGCGCGCGCAAGATTCACACCCCTGCCGCAGATCAACGATCAGGCAAGGCTTTCCGATTTCTTTCGCAAAATCAATGGCCAACTGCGTGCCAGGGCTAGGCGATCCGTCGGCGAACACAAGCAATGCATCGCTTGACAAAACGTTCCGCTTTGTGCGCTCTGCAACATCTTTGGACTGCGTTTCGGTAAGCCCGGTGTAGCGGTCGGGAATGCGACCTGCCTCGTTCAGGCGGCCTTTCGGAACCCAACCGCCATAGGGAATGTCGTTTTCCAATGCGAACTGAAAAGCCGCCAGATCAACACCCGTTTGTCCACCAGTAACGATTTTCACAAGGCGTTCCTTGTCTATTGTCGGCGTCTTACTAGCCCAAAAGACCGATCTCATGCCCGTCGATGATAATCGCCAGATCCCAGTATTTTCTGAGTTCTTCCTCGGCGTCCTGCGCCGCCGTAGATTCTTCCGGAATACGTTCAACCCGAAAGCCGAAACGTTCAAGGCCGCAATAGTCGACGCGGCTGAGAATGACCGGATACACGTCTCGCTCCATCGCTGCGGCGGCCAAAAGCCTTGCGATACGGTAAGGCGTTTCTGGCGGCTCGTGCACCCGAACGCCAATATGCACCGGTCCACCAGGTTCGCGGTCCCATAGCATAAGCGAGGGCGTCAGTCGCATTTTCGGGAAGACAACTTTGCCAAGCGGCTTGGCGTCTCGTTTCTCATTGATCAGATCGTCCAGGGGCTCGGGTCGGTTTGGCGAAGCTCGGCTGAGGATCTCGAACCATTGATCACTGGTCATACATAGCCCCCAATTCTGTTAACAATTCAGCGGCCTTGACCGCCCCTGGTTCAGGTAATTCGAAACTATTCAGTGCGGATCGGTAAAATTCAGTGCCGTCATGATCCAGACAGTCTGAGACCGTCCGCTCGAGCTTCATGAATTCCTTTTCGGTAATGACGGCGCACAGGTCACGCTCGGCCATGGCAATGGCGCGCCGTTCCTGATCATCCAGATAGGGGGCGGATTGGGGAATGAATATCGCCGGGATGCGATGGTACAGCATCTCTAGGACCGAGTTGTATCCCGCCGCAGAAATGACCACGTCAGCGGCAAGGCAGAGCTTGGTCGCCTCTAATGTTTGAACCACGCGGGTGTTTTTCCAACCGAATGTTGCGGGCTGAACCGTACTGCCGGGCCACGTCACAACCAGATGCAAACAGTCAGGACGGGCCTCGAGCATACCCGAGATCGCCTGCAATTGCGCGGACCTGTCAGAGGCGACTCCGCCGCCCAACATGCTGACGACCAGTTGCCGGAAGTCGCGTCCGAAACGTTTAGCCAACCGAGCTCTGAGTTTTTCTTTTTCTGCAGCGGACTGTTCCACCTGACGAACGATTGGCCCGACATAATGGACATGGTCACCATAGCTGTAAGCGTCGTTTAACTCGTCAAAAGCCTCAGAAGGCACAATGACCCGGTCAAAGACTCCTTCGCGGCGCAGCATGGTTTGCCTTGACCGTCCTTCAGGCCACAACCCGCGCCGGATCCATGCAGCCAGCAGGTTGCGTTCCCGGATCACCCGATAAACGGAATCGAATACGTAACCGCCGTCAAAAACCAGCGTGTCGTTTTCGTTCAGCACCGCGCCAAGGCGCCGATACGTCACTACATCATTGCCATCAGAATTTGTTTTTGTATCAGCGCGCTGAACCAGTGGAACACAGTTGATACCTTCGCGACGAACAAGCGGGACGCAACTGGGAAAGGCCGCGAACATTTTTGACATCGTGTCCGGCATTTCCCGGGCGATGATGCTGCACCGCTGTGCATGCCCAAGCCCCACTCCATTTGTCGGAAAAAACAGGGTTTTGGCTTTATCCTGTTCAGCCTGACGCTGCCTCGGATTCAGTCCGGCAGCCTTTTCCAAACGAGAAATATCAACGGTGTGCAACCACTGCGATTTCGAAGCTTGTTCGACAATTTGCGGCACGTTTCCGATCACATTACCGATCAGATAACCATCCAAGGCGAACGGTGTCTTTGGACCAAGCAATGCAGGTGCGCCCGATGACATCAGAACCTCATCGTCGGTACAGTCGATGGCGACACCGCCGGCTGCAATCAGTTCGACCGCAAAAGCCGCCATTCGAACGCCGGCAATTCCGTGCCCGAACATCGCCAGAATATCTGTCGAATTCGCCAAGGTCAGCGGCGACAGGCCGGTATAAAGATACGTCGGCAAATCGTGAAATGGCGACGCCTTTATCGCCTCATTCTGAGCGCCGCTAACGATGAGTTTCAGGTTATAGCCACCCTGGCTACTCATCCGGGAGAAGCAGGACAGCGTTTCGGGGTTGTCCAACTCCATCGAACCCAGAACAACCGTCACGTTCGGCAAAACTCGATTTGGTCGCCGAGATGCGGGCCGAATATCCGCCACCAAAGGGCTGGAGGTCGATGGCAGCACCGGCCGCGGCTGAAAATCCGTAAGGTCAATCACTTGCGCCTCGCGCCCAAGCGCATAGGCCAGCCGGGCTTTGGCTGCGATATAACTTTGCTGGGTCGCAAAACGACCAGTTGCAACAACCGGGACACTCGGATCGAGCTGCTTGTTCCGCAGAGAGGCTAACAGAAAATCGTCGATCTCTTCGGCACCCAGTACGAATACAGACTGCGCCTTGTGCTCGCCTGGATCAACGAGAAATTTGGCGGCCTCGTAGATCCTTCCACGCCCAGCATCTTCCGGCAGATAGTCGGCATCAATGCACACACTAAAGCCACGTGCTGCAAGTTGCTCGGCAAGGATCAACTGCGTGTCAAAGGACCTCAACGAGCGTGTACCCACTTCTACATAGATCATGCATTCACCCCGCTGTCGGCGGAAATTATGCCTGACAGCATCGCTTTGAAATTCCCTGCAGAGTAGTTTTCCAGCGCCGATTGCGATCTTACCACCTGGTCATGATACTTCTGCGGCTGGGCGATCAGATCGGCAATGATTGTGTCCACCTGAGATGGCTGGCAGGTCAGTACAGCATTTCCAAACGTGGCACCTGTATCGGGGTTGGTCAAAACAACCTTACCCGCTGCCACCGCCTCGGCCACAACGCGACCAAAGCTCTCCTGCCAGGTCGGCGCCGTAAAATATACAAAAAAGTCAATCATTCCAAAGAACTCTTGCACAGTTATGGCATCAAAGGGAAGCAAGGTCCAATGCGCACGAAGAACACGAGCATTTAACAAAGCATCTGCACCAAGGATTACGTTGCTCTGAGAATGGCTTGGAAAACAACTGTCCAGATCAGCGATAACAGGGAACTTCTCGAACCCGGGCCGCGAATGCCGCCCGCGCCGGTCCTGTGGTATTTCACACGGAGCACTCATCTCGGTCTGGCAAATGTTGAACCAATCCGATCCCAAAACGTCCCACTGCCGTGCTATGCGGGACGTGGTCAACCAGTCAACGACGCCTTTGCGGTTGTACGGCGAAATCGGCGCAAGCGTTTTCTTAAGCGCAATTGTCGAGACCTCGATCTGGTTCAGGCAATTTGCAACGTCAAACCCCTCTGCGCCGCCGGGACGCAGAAAATTCTCATGCGTGATCACGTAAAGCTCTCGTGCAACGATCCTTGTGCCAAGCGTGTCCTGAAACTTCAAAAAAGACGGATTGTGCAAAAATACGAAATCCGCGCTGATCCGGGGGGCGTCCCAAATGATTGGAATGTTCAACTCGTCCAACACCCGCCGTAATACTGGCGAGACGTGCTGATTGGCACCAAAAGTTCTGGACGTGATCGCATGCACGACCACTTGCCCGAATTCTGCCGCTACCGGCAACTCGGCAGCCACCGCTGCAGATGTCCCGCCAGAAAATCGCGGCTCGATGACATAGGCGATCGTAGGTGTGTCTGATCGCCCGAAGGCGCGCACTTCCGACATCCCGCTCAGTGTTGCAACGAGGCGGCGAATGCGCTGTCGGCCGAACGGTTCTCGCCGCTGGCCGGTGCGCTGGCGGCATAGCTGAAGTCCACATCACCAACAGACGCGACCTCGTGAAAGCTCCGCAGCTCCAGCGATAGTTCATCTTCGCCGCTCAAAAGCTCGGGGTTTTTGTCGAGGTAGGCGTACAGTGCCTGAATGTCATTGGTAGACAGCATTTGGTCGATGACCAGCAGATGCTCAAGTGTGATTTCGGCACGCACGTTTTGGGATGTCGATAAAAATAGCAGAGCAGTTACGATGCCGATAAGTCGTCTATCCGTCATTTTGGATACCCCGTCGGAAATAATTAACAGTACACAAAATTGAATCAGTCCTTCTTAGTATAACTCAAAAATACAGTTATTGGGTCGTGGCTTTCTTAAGTTTGCTCAGCACCTGACTTTTCAGGCGATTGACACGGTTCGGAGTCTGAGCCCTGACCGTTTTACGTGTGGTGGTCGGCTTGGCCGCTGCAACACCCGAGCCTTCTCCGGCCAGCCATAACTCTATGATCCCACTCGGGGTTTTGACGTCAGCCCCGGTGAAATCCCGAAGCTGTGCACCGGAGTCTCTGGCAAGGGCGGCCGCTCTTTCCTCGTCCTGCTTGTGATAGAAGCGCACGTTCGACTTGGTGATCCCAAAGCCTACACGCGCCTGCCCGCTAAGCTCATGCCCTGTCGACGTCAGGTTGCCTACAACAGAATCAACAACGCTTTGGGGCACATTGGTTGGTGAATAGATCCGAAACGCCACCACCGTATTTTCCGGGGCGGGCTCTGGTTGCGGGGGCGTAACAGCGTCATCCAGCAAAGATGTTCGCTGGATAGGCTGCGACGGCTCAGATGTCTCTTGCGGCAGGGGCACCAATGACACTTCGATCTCCAACGGCGCCGGTGCTTGTGGCGCAGCCGGTGTTTCCAGCGAGTCTAGTGTTCCGGAAAGCCTCGGCATCTGCAATGCGGACGATAACCCGGACGGGGTCGGCGTTACTAATGATTCCGGCACGTCAGGCAGTTTCGGCGCAACTGGCAGCGCCGCCAATTCCACAGGCGCCGGTTGCGGTTCGGACGGCGAAGGCTGGGGGACAAGGTCTAATGCAACCGTGTTCGTCTCTGGCGCACTGGGCTCAACCAACACACGTGCTTCCGACGGCTCTTCGATTTCAAGCGAGACCACGACTTCAGGCAGAGAAAGGTCCGTACCAGTTGCTTGACCTATCTGCCCCCCCTGTTCCGGTAGATAAGCACGAACGGACTGCGGCACTGTCCGAAGGACGTCCAATTGCACTTGCGACGCCGAATACTCCAATGCCGCAGGCTGGATCGGAACCACCGGCGGACGCATTGTTGTCGGGGATGCTATTGCCGCAACCGTTGCACTTTCCAGAAATTCTTCGGGTTCTGCCGCAGTCACGGTCGTTTCAAGCAATGCGACAGACGTACTGAAAATCTCGGGCGTGGATTGAAACCGTACGAAACCCAGATTCACCTCTTCCCGCGGTCGATAGCTCAGCAGCGATATCGGCAATGGCGGCTGGATAAGTGTGGGTACAAACGACCGAACACTTGGAGCCAAGCCAGACAGTTCTGACCCGACGCCGCCCGACGGGTCGGGCGGTTCCGAGAAGGGCAGCGACAGCGATGCAACATCCTCCGGCAAGGTTGTGTCACCGTCAGGCGAAAATGATTCAGATGACGTATCGAACACAGTCGTCGAGTTTGCAGCCGCATCCGTCGCGCCGTTTGCTACATCAGGGGACGTCGCTGGACGATCAGACAGTTCCGTTTCCGGTTGCGTGATCGCGCTTGTCGCCAATGCTTCCTGGTCTACCAGCCCTGCAGTTTCGGTTGGTCCAGATGCGCTCAATCCAGACAGGATGAGAAATACCGAAGAAGATGCAGCCACACCGATGCCGCATCCCGCCGCGACCAGACCCAAACGCATCTTGCGACGAGAACGTTTCTGGTCTTCCATCCTTTCAAGAAGGTTCTTGCGCAAACGATCTGCCACCTCACCTTCGGACAGCTTTAGGCTAGGTTCCGAGGTGATCAGATCTTCTGGGACATTGTCGGAATGCAGGCCCGGCACGGGCTCGGTATTTGGCGGAGCAGCGTTTGCTGCACCTTGTTCATCACTTGTGACGTTTCCGGTCTGGGGGGTGTCATTGTTGATAGATTGGCGTGCAACACCGCCTGCGGCGGCACTTTTGGCCGACTCACCAGGCTGGAGAGGCTTGGATGCTTGGCTCGGATTAGCGGCAGTTCCAGGTTGCCGCGCCGCCGTATTCGGGACATTTTCCGGTTGCGCGCCAGAGGTTGATTGCGCTGCTTTACTACGATCCGGGGCAGACGGCTGCGCGGCACCACCGTTTGCCTTGTCTGTCGGTGGGTTGCTTTCTTGCTGTTTTCGAGCGTTTTCAAGCACCTCCTGCCATTCAGGAGATTGCACAAAGTCATAAATACCCGACACTTTGTTAGCGTCTTTGTTGGCAACTTTAGGGCGAGCTTTTGGATCGCTGGCCTTTGTCATCAATACCCCCGAACTGGCCGCCGGAACATGCTCTATGCTGTTGCAACACGGGCAAACCAAATACACTCGTGAACACTAAAAAATTCAAAAAAATCTATGAGTCAGTATAAAAAATTGACCACTGGAAGACAAGTAATCCGGTGTTCGAAGTGCATATTCGGCGTCTTTCGCAGGCTAAGAATACGTGGTTGTAGCTCCCGTAACCTGCCCCAACGCGATCTGCCACGACGTCGCAGATTCGGTAAAAAAGGGCTCGTCATGTCGTTTGTGACCACTCTGATCACGGCCGTTTTCGCAGACTTCAGATTTGCGGTTTGGCTGAATCCGCTTCAGCGATCTCAAACCTCGAAGTCCAGAACTAGAATTCCGTCTATGCCACCTACAGCATGTTTGACCAACTGCGCGCCCAGCGCTTTGTGTGTCTTGTCGTTTTGATAGGTGCGCAGCGCGGCCCAATCATCGAAATCAACCACAAACCCATGCATGTAACCGCACTCGATCTGCTCAGGGCTTTCGCTGCGACCACCTGTAAACCCGCTTGCATCCGGCAGAGCGTCGGTCAGGTCAGAAAGACCATTGTGAATCTTGGCGATGTTCTCTTCGGTTACGTCGGAACGAAATTTGGTCAGCACGATGTGGCGGATCATGCTCTGGCACCGTTATCATAATTGGATGAGCGCATGAGTTTGAAAACCCCGACCATCGGCATTTCTGATGCGATTGCAATCAAACTTCACCTACATCTCGAAGCCCGGTTTAGATCGCCAAATACTCCTCGCGAAGGCCGGTGTCTTGAAGCACCTCGTTTGCCGTCCCATCAAACACGATAGTGCCGGTGTCCAAAATGATCGCACGATCGGCCAGCTCCAAAGCGCGGACTGCGTTTTGTTCAACGATAATCGTGGTCATGCCCTGTTGCTTGACGTGAACCAGTGTCTTTTCAATCTCGTCGACAATTACCGGGGCAAGACCTTCATATGGCTCATCCAAAAGCAATACTTTGATGTCACGGGCAAGCGCTCTGGCGATTGACAGCATCTGTTGTTCGCCACCCGACAAGGTAATCCCCTCTTGCTTTCTGCGTTCGCCTAGGCGCGGGAACAACTCATACAGCCGCTCCAGAGACCATCCGACAGGCGGGGCAATCTGGGCAAGCTGTAGGTTTTCCTCGACGGTCAAGCCTGGGATTATGCGTCTGTCTTCCGGTACCAGGCCAAGTCCGACAGATGCCGCTTCGTAACTTGTCATATTGTGCAGCGGCTTGTGATCCAGCCAGATTTCACCATGCCTTACTTCGGGATCGCCGACTCTGGCAATCGAACGAAGTGTCGAGGTTTTGCCAGCGCCGTTCCGTCCAAGCAGGGCAAGAATCTCGCCTTCGTGCACGTTAAAGCTGACGCCCTGCACGATATAGCTTTCGCCGTAATACGAGTGCATGTCCCATACAGAAAGGAACGCAGGCGCGGTGCTGGCCATATTGGCGTTTTTCGAAAAGTCAGGTTTTTCGTTCATAGCTTTTCCTTACGCAGCAGTCTCGCCCAAATAGGCCTCGCGGACCTTGGGATTACCGCGGATATTTTCCGGAGTGTCTTCGACCAATGGTGTCCCCTGCGCCAATACGGTGATCCGCTCGGCCAGGCTGAAGACGACGTGCATATCATGCTCGATAATGGCGATGGTAATGTCGCGCTCATCTTTGATCTGTTTGAGCAAGTCGATCGTGTTGTTGGTATCAGCCCGCGCCATGCCTGCCGTCGGTTCATCCAGCAACAACAAGCGCGGGTTCTGGCTGAGGCACATGCCGATCTCAAGTCGCCGCTTGTCACCGCGGGACAGTGAGGCCGCATTCATCTCGCGCTTGTCAGCCATGTTCATCTCTTCCAACATGGCTTCTGCTTGTTCTACCACCTCACGTTCGTTGGCGATGGTCTCATAGGCGTGCATCCGAAACGCGCCATCCCGCATCGCGAAGATCGGGATCAGCATGTTCTCCATCACCGTCAGCTCACCAAAAATCTCGGGCGTCTGGAACACGCGACTGATGCCCATCTGGTTGATCTGGAACGGCTCCAGCCCCAGAACCGAGTTATTGTTGAACAAAACTGACCCGGTATCCGGCATCAGCTTGCCCACCAAACAGTTCAACAGCGTCGACTTCCCCGCACCATTGGGACCGATAATGGCGTGAACCGAGTTCTCTTCAACGTTAAGGTTCACATCTGTCAGCGCCTTCAGGCCACCGAAGCGTTTGCTGACGTCTTTGACTCTAAGAATTGCCATTGCTCGCCCCTCACTCAGCCGGTTCTGTTTTGCCTGACGGCGCATCGTCGGCATCTGTTTTCTTGCGCTTGAGGCGCTTGAGCAAACGTTGCCCCCCCTCGACCAGACCGCCTGGCAGATAGATGACGACAAGCATGAACAGGATGCCCAGCGTCAAGTGCCAGCCTTTGCCGATGAATGGGTGGATCAGGAACACCACGGCGTCTTCCATCCCGTCGGGCAGGAAAGCGAACCAGCTGTGCAGGACGTTGTCGTTGATCTTCGAGAAGATGTTCTCGAAATACTTGATGAAACCTGCGCCCAGAACGGGTCCGATCAGCGTGCCCGTACCACCGAGGATGGTCATCAAGACGACCTCACCCGAAGCGGTCCATTGCATCCGTTCGGCACCTGCCAGCGGGTCCATCGCGGCCATCAGACCACCGGCCAAACCGGCATACATGCCAGAGATAACAAAGGCAGCCAACGTATACGGCTTTGAGTTCAGGCCTGTGTAGTTCATCCGTTGCTGGTTCGACTTCACCGCGCGCAGCATCATGCCAAACGGCGAACGGAAGATGCGGATGGCAAGGTAGAACACCACCATCATGATCACCGCGCACAGGTAGTAACCTGCATTAAAGTCGAAACTCCATGCGCCCACATCCATCGTGTATGTCGCCCGCATGGGCAAACCAAACAGATGCGGCAAATCTGGTGAGTTCGCCCCCTGCAGGATTTGCGGGTCGTCCGCATAAACCTGCAGACCGGTTTCGCCATTGGTCAGGTTGAACTTGGGGTTCGAGAGCACCGAATAGGCCAGCGCAAAGCTCATCTGCGCGAATGCCAGCGTCAGGATCGAGAAATAGATCCCCGACCGTCGCAGGCTGACAAATCCGATTAGGAGCGAAAACAATCCAGCGACAACAACACTTAACGCGATGGCTGGAATGACGTTGTAGCTGAGCAGTTTGAACATCCAAACGGCCGAGTATGACCCCACCCCAAGAAAGGCCGCGTGACCGAAGGACAAGTACCCGGTGAGGCCAAACAGAATGTTGAACCCAATGGCGAAGATGCCGAAAATCACGAACCGCTGCATCAGGTCTGGATAGCCAGCGTTGAACTGAGCCATGGCGCTGCCTTCGGGGAACGGGTTCAGGATGAAGGGCGCAAACAGGGTCAAAAGCGCAACAACGATCAGCAGGCTGGTGTCTTTTTTATTCAGTCCCAACATTGATTATTCCTCCATCACGCCTTTGCGCCCCATCAGTCCGCGCGGACGCGTCAGCAGCACGATGATGGCGACAAGGTAGATGATGATTTGGTTGATGCCCGGGATCGTGGTCGTGGCCCAGGTAGTCGACGCAAAGCTTTCGAGTATCCCCAGAAGGAACCCGGCTAGAACAGCCCCTGGCAACGACCCCATGCCGCCGACAACAACCACAACGAAGCTCAGGACCAGAAAGTCCATGCCCATGTGGTAATTCGGCGGGTTCAACGGCCCGTACATCACCCCGGCAAGACCAGCGACAGCGGCAGCTATACCGAACATGATGGTAAAGCGGCGGTCGATGTTAATGCCCAGAAGGCCCACGGTTTCCCGGTCCGCCATCCCAGCGCGGACAACCATCCCGAAAGTGGTGAACTGCAGGAACGAGAACACGGCCCCGATAATGCCAACGGCGAACCCAAAATAGACCAGGCGCCAGATCGGATAGATGATTGCATTGGGATCAAAACCAACCATTGTGCCCAGATCGACAGACCCGCTGAGCGCATCGGGCGGCGGGGTCTGGATCGGGTTTGCACCGAAGAAATACTTGACGATTTCCTGCAGAACGATCGCAAGACCAAAGGTCACAAGGATCTGGTCTGCATGCGGACGCTTATAGAAGTGTTTGATCAACCCGCGCTCCATCACGTAACCGACCACCAGCATCACTGGGATCGCGAACAAGATGGCCAACGGGACGGACCAGTCGATAATCGTTGCGCCGACTTCCGGGCCGAACCAATATTCGACATATGGGGTTTCGACCTTCAGCGGATTGCCCAGAAAGTCCTTTTGGGTTTCATCCAGCGTCTCGAAACTCAGATTAAGCAGTTTTTGCAAAGTAACGGCGCAGAACGCGCCGATCATGAACAGGGCCCCGTGGGCAAAGTTCACGACGCCGAGCGTTCCGAAAATCAGCGTCAGCCCCAGCGCGATCAGCGCATAAGCCGAGCCTTTGTCCAGACCGTTTAGTATTTGCAGTAGGATGGCGTCCATTGGGCCCACCTCAGGGTTGGTCAGTGTGGATTGAGTGGTCAGGACCGGGCCAACAGGCACGGCCAAAAGGTGTCCGACCGCCGAGAATGGCGGTCAGACATTAGCCAAATGGCTTAAGCGCCCGGGTTGCACTTACCCAGCTCGCCACCGGCGAACATCGGGTGCTCCGGATCGTACTCGACCTGCGCACGCGGCGTGATCTCGACGATTTCAAGCGTGTCATAGGCGTTGGTCGGGTTCTCGTTGCCCCGCACGACCAGCACGTCCTTAAAGCACTGGTGATCGGCACCGCGATACCATGTCGGACCGTTGCCCAAGCCATCGAACTCAAAGTCTTCCAGAGCTTCGACGACTCCACAGGGGTTAAAGGTGCCTGCTCGCTCGACCGCATCAGCGTAAAGCAGAACTTGCGCATAGCATGTCTGAGCCGAGTTGGACGGCGGCTTGCCGTACTTCTCGCCAAAGGACTTAACGAAGGCTTTGGTACCCTCATCCTGCAGCTGCCAGTTCCAGTTCATTGAACCCAGCACGCCTTTGATGTTCTCGCCCGCACCAGCGGCCATCAGCTCGGAATACAGCGGCACAACGATCTTGAAGTCTTTGCCATTGGCAACCTTGTCGAGTAGCCCAAACTGGATCGCATTGGTTAGCGAGTTCACCATGTTGCCGCCATAGTGGTTCAGAACCAGAACGTCCGCACCCGAGTTCAGAACCGGCGCGATGTAAGACGAGAAGTCCGTCGACGCGAGCGGTGTCTTAACGGTGTTGACCGTTTCCCATCCCAGGGCTTCGGTCGAGGCTACGATCGACTCTTCCTGGGTCCAGCCCCAGTTGTAGTCGGCCGTCAGGTGATAGGCGCGACGTTCCTTGCCCATTTCGGCCGCCAGAACCGGCGCCAATGCAGCACCAGACATGTAGGCGTTAAAGAAGTGGCGGAACCCGTTGGCCTTCTTGTCCTTACCCGTAGTGTCGTTGGCATGGGTCAGACCGGCCATGAAGATCACGCCCGCCTCTTGGCATAAGCCCTGAACCGCAACGGCCACGCCCGAAGACGAACCGCCGTTGATCATGACCGCACCGTCCTTTTCGATCATCGACTTGGCCGATGCGCGTGCCGCGTCAGATTTGGTCTGTGTGTCGCCTGTTACGAACTCGACCTTCTTACCGAGGATACCGTTCCCTTTCAGCGCTTTCGACGAAAATGTGTTCAGGCAACCTCCGTCGCCTTCGCCGTTCAGATGTTCGACCGCCAGCTGCTGCGCCAGCAGTTCGTCATTGCCTTCTTCCGCATAAGGTCCGGTTTGCGGAACATTGAAGCCCAGGGTCACGGATGACCCGGTCGGCTCATTGGTAAAGGCAGCAGCGGATGAGGCCGTAAAGATCGTAGGCAGGGCCAGCCCGGAACCTGCAACGGCACCAGACTTTAGCACGCCGCGGCGCGTGACATTTTTGTTAGTCATGTATTCCTCCCGTTTCCATTTTTCGTCCTATGGCTCCTCTTCCAGCAGACGAAAACGCACTTTTGTGCATTCCAATAATGGAAATCGGACTGAAAATTTCTCAATAAATTACCAGTTTTGAAACAAAATTTTGTAAATTTATTCACGGAAAATAGGAGTTTTTGTAAATATCCAAGAAATCCCCTACGTACCATGAATAGTTTCATGTAGTTAGGTGTGAACCTTCTCAGCAGCGAACATAGACCTCAGTCCCACCTGCCCCACGTGTCTTTTGACTCTCAACTATAGCCGCAACTCACAATGAGACCTCCGACTTGACGCACTGACTCCAACTGACCCCGGCAACCAAAAATATCGTATGAAGCACCTATGAACGAAATCACCGCCTCAGCCCATTTTCCAAGTTCATTTTATTGCCGAAGATCAGGTGATTGCTGTCTAAAGCAACCCCACCAAAATACGGTCTAAAGACCGAACCAACGAAGAAGTTACCGACAGGAATCTGTATGGAACCAGCGTTTAAAGCCAAGAGAATTACCAAATAATTCTGATGCAAGATATAAAACGAGACAGGCGTGAGTGGCGGTGCTGACTGACAAATTATGACACGTCTTAGCTAGGCGAGTATAGCCATCCTGTATGGGAACCAAACATAATGCATCACGGCCAGACGAATGATTTCGGGACTGGTGTTAAAGCACTTGAAGTACGATGAATTAGTTATAGACCGAGGCTACGAATGCCCCCTGCCCGCCTCACGATGAAAATTTCTGAAAAGACGCAGCCGATCATTCATCTTTTTCATAAACAATAAAGGGCGTTCTTTTAGCCACTTTGTCGTACAGAACTCGCCCTGGGTAGTTAAACTCTTGAGTGGTCCAGTAGGTGGTTGGAACACCGTCCTGCTTGGCGATTTGGAACACAGCCTCGATCAGAGCTCGACCAACACCCTTACCCCTCACCTGCGGGTCGGCGAAGAGATCCATCAGATAGCAAGTATCCTCCACTGACCACATGAACCTATGGTAAAGGTAGTGTGCTATTCCAACCGGCTTTCCTTCCAACTCAGCGATAAGACAATTGTATTCACCTGCATCCGTTGACAACAACCTGTTGAACGAAACCTCATAGACTTCTTCTGAAACAGAGGTCTCGTAGAAGTCCAAATATGCCGTCCATAAGCGGCGCCACTCTTCGTGATCTTTCAATTCGAGGGGGCGGATAACTAAGCCTTCCGGCATGAAAGATTCCTCCAGCGTTTCTTTGATTGCTTACAACTGAGATCGCGCAGTTCGGTCAAATGGGCTGCTACCCGACGTCTACTCGATCATGATTAAGTGGTATGTCCTCATCCACGGCTTCGCCCAATTCCTGGGCGTATCGATGACCTGCATAAACCGCTGCTGCTATAATCGCCGGAGCATCACAATCTCCTATGCGACGAAGGCTGAACTGCAAATCCTCAGAACTGACCCGGCCGAGCAACCTTCTGTAAAGGCAATCATTTGGTTTACGAGCAGTAACCATAACAATGTTGGCAACGGGTACGGTCACACTTGGCCCGCCATAGGTACACTCTAACTCCGCGATTTCGCCATCAAACTGTTTAATCGACTTTGACGGCAGGGTCTCGACCCCTAAGCGAAGCAAATGCGTTCGGATTCGCCAACGTTCGGAGGTTTTTCCCGCCCAATCAGAAACACTGTCAGACGGTGTGACCAGCGTTACACCATGTCCCTGCGCTCGTATCTTCTCAGCAATGACGCTGGCCATGTAATAGCCATCCCCATCGAAAACGAGCGTCGGTCCATCGGGAAGCTTTCCATCCATGATGTCATCGGGGGTAAAAACGCGACTTAGGACGGCTCCTTCTGCGATCGGGACGAAACGTTCTTCGTCAAAATACTCCTTTCGCCAAGTCGCGCCGGTCGCAATCGCTACGTGATCAGCCTCAACGGCCAAGATATCGTCAACTGTCAGCGGACTTTCACGGTAGATTTCAACGTTGGGCATCTCAATCAATTGCTGTTCGCGATAGTCTTTGACGCGAATGTACTCGCTCATGCCAGGCAAAGCTGCTTCGCGCGAGACCCTGCCACCCAACTCACGAGAAGCTTCCGCCAATAGGACGTCATACCCACGCAAACCAAGCGCCCGTGCAGCTTCCAGTCCGGCGGCCCCGGCTCCGACGATCAGAACGCGCGCGTCTGAAGATTTCGTTCGGATGATTTCAGGGTGCCAACCTTTGCGCCACTCCTCCCCCATTGTTGGGTTCTGAGTGCATCGAATAGGTACACCGATCGAGTCGCTGGCGTAACAGACATTGCATCCGATACACTCGCGGATCGTAGACAAGCGTCCTTCCTCGATCTTTTTTGGAAGGTAAGGATCAGCAATCGACGGGCGCGCTGCACCTATGAAATCAGTTACCCCCCGCCTGACTTGTGAGACCATTGTATCCGGTGACGTAAATCGACCAACGGTTACCACAGGCTTATCCGTCACGGACTTGACCCAATGCATATAGGGTTCAAGAGCAGCTTCTTTTGTAAAACGGGAGACACCCATCTCAACCGAGTAGTCTGCGATGTTGATATCCCACAAATCTGGTAAATCAGAGAGCATCTCAAACATATCTCTTCGCTCACCATAGATTGGCTGGCCATCCTCGCCGATCTCTTCGTCTGCCGAGAAACGGACCGCCACGGCGCACCGATCCCCAACGGCGTCTTTGGTTTCTTGAATCAACTCACGGGTCAGGCGCACCCTGTTTTCTAAACTGCCACCATATTCATCACTGCGCGTGTTCACGCGCGGATGCAGAAAATTCGAGATCAGGTACCCGTGCGTTGCATAAACATAGACAACGTCAAATCCCGCATCTCGTGCCCTCAAAGCGGCCTTTCGATGCCAGCGGCGTAGATCCCGGATGTCCTGCTTGTCCATTGCGCGGGTCTGAAAAGGGTGCCCTTTCGTATTGGGACGGCTGTCGACGTCCATGCTCGGAAGCCGGGAAAACAAGTTGTTCGAGTTGGCGCCTCCGTACCAAAGCTCAGCACCCGCTAGGCTACCGTATTCGTGTACTGCATCGGTCATAAGTGTGTGCGCCCGAACATCACTGTCATCCCAAAGCGAAGCATAAGGATGCGGAAGGTCGTCAGATGATGGGTGGATCGAGTTGTATTCCGTGCATATGACGCCCCACCCCCCTTGCGCCTTTACTTTACGCATAGCAGCAAGAGTACGCGGGTATTGCCACCCCATTCCTGTACAGTGCGGCACCTGATAGAACCGGTTTGGCGCAGTAACTGGCCCGATTTGGACTGGTTCGAAAAGGATGTCGTAGCGAGAGTCCCTGCCCATATTTATTCCCTTAGCTAGCTGCGCCATGCGCTGGCTGATTTTGTCTGGAATGTCCGGTCTGAAAGCTGCTCTGTTTCAATCACCGTTGTTAAATCCAGGCATTCGAAAGTGACCCGGATAGACTTTGGAAAGGAAGCCGGTGATGTGATCCCGCGCTTCGATACGTCGAAAGTTTTCTGGATAGGTCAAAAGCTCCAACCAGATTCCGTCGTAAAGTGCTTCGAGGATATTGGCGACTTGCCTTGGCGGCATGTCCGTGTATCCACCGTCCTCGGCAATCTCTGAACATAGTCGTAGCGCAATGTTGTACCGCTCCTGATCGATATCATTGATCAGGCTGCGGTAGACTTTACGCCGCCCTGCCTCTCCAAAAAACGCAAACCAAACGGCTAGCTTCTTTGGAGTACAAATCTGCGGGTGGAAGTGCGCGTCGACAATAGCCAAAAGTTTCTCTGGCGCTGACAGCCCTGCATTTTCAAAAGCTTCCAACCACTGTTCATGATGCTCCTTTGCAAGAAACAGCAACGTTTCTTCCAGCAAGTTCTGTTTGCTTTTAAAGTGGAAGTTGACGATGCCCAGCGACAAACCGGCAATCTCGGTCACGGTGGACATGGTCGTTCCACCAATTCCATTCTGAGCAATCGAGTCGATTGTCGCATCGATGAGTTGTTGACGCCTCACTTCCTTGGACTCGGTACGCGGACGCCCCTCAGGGTTTGTTTTTTCGCTTGGCGATTGTCTCACCCGAATGCATCCCATCTGTTAGAGCGCTCCATCGGTTTTGCCGACCTCCACGGCCAAACTTCCCCAACGAGAGCGCATTTGACATCTAAGGGATATATGTCATTGATTGAATGCTCATTCAATGGTGAAGAAAAAAGATGTGAAAACAAACCGGGCGTTCGCGATCGTCATTCTAGAGTTCCGACCAAAAAGTGAAAACTGGCTCATGCACCAAAGATATAACCTTGCGATGCAAAGCTCCCAGAGGCTCAATGCGATCTTCAATCGCCGCCCAAGCCGCGTCGGCCTGCAATTGATCCTTGAATTCGATAACAGCCATAAGCGTATGATCTCGCTGCTCGTCGGTATCATAACCACTTGCGGGGATGCGTTTACACAATGGCGCTCCTTTCGTGGCAAGATCTGTCTTGACCAAGTGTTCGACAAACGCGTTCCACGCCTGCTTGAATGCGTCGAGCTCAACAGTTGGTTTCAATTCGAATTGGTTCAAAAGTCTTGGCATTCTTCACATACTGTCCGGCAAAGTATCACGAGCCAAACCTATGCAATTCCCCACGCAAGGCAAGCGCGAGGCCGTTAGATGATCCGTAACGAAAACCCAGTCATCGCAAATAGCCTTTGGTCTTCAACCGCTAGCTATTCAGCAGAATACCCGCAGCTCGTTGGCGAACAGCAATCCGACGTAGCCGTGATTGGCGCCGGTTTCACCGGACTTTCGGCGGCACTTCATCTGGTCGAGCAGGGCGTCAAAGTTGTTGTTATCGACGCCCAGCACCCTGGCTGGGGAGCTTCCGGACGCAATGGCGGTCAGATCAATGTGGGCCTCAAAGACGGACCGACGGGCATCAAAACCAAATTTGGTGATCTCTGGGGAAACAGAATGATCCGAATGGCAGGTGAAGCTGCCGATCTTGTGTTCGACTTAATCGCTCGGCACGGCATTGAGTGCGACGCAAAACGTCCGGGTTGGCTGCGCGCAGCGCATACTCACAAAACACTCAGTGAATTACGCAAGCTCGCCGAGGATTGGGACAACCACGGCGGGGGCATGAAACAGCTTGATCAAAGCGAAATGCAGCGTCTGACAGGGACCGAAGCTTACCTCGGCGGCGTTCTGGATCGTCGCGGCGGTGTATTGCAACCATTGAATTATGCGCTTGGGCTGGCCGAAGCAGGTCGCCGCAACGGTGTGGCAATCTTCGGCGAAACGCCCGCCAACCAGATTACTTCAGAGGCCGACCGTTTTCGGATTGAAACTCCCAAAGGGGCTGTCATCTCAGAGAAGGTGTTGATTTGCACGAACGCCTATTCCGGAGATCTGCATCCGCGGTTGTCTCAGTCAGTTTTGCCCGTTCGCTCAGTTCAGGTTGCTACTTCGCCCCTGTCCGACAATGTCCGCCAGTCAATTCTGCCAGAAGGCAACGCTTTGTCAGATTCACGACGCCTGCTTCTGTACTTCAGGCAAGACGCGGAGGGTCGCTTTCTAATGGGCGGTCGCGGCACCTACAACGACAATTCCACTCTCAAACAAATTGAGCGTTTGAAACGCATCTCTGTTGAACTTTTCCCCCAATTGTCCGGAGTTGAGTGGGAATACGAATGGGGCGGCTTTGTTGCTTTGACGAGAGATCATTATCCACACCTGCATGAACTCACTCCGGGGGTTATGACAGGCCTGGGATACAATGGGCGCGGCGTTGCCATCGCCACGGCAATGGGGCGCGTTCTCGCCAAATGGGCGACAGGGACCAAAGCGGACGAGCTGGAATTTCCGGTTACCCCCCTCAAACCACTGCCCTTCTCGTTCGCGAAAGAAACTCTTGTCGAAGCAGAAATCCTACGCCTTAAACTCTTGGACAAGTTGGGTCTTTAGTGAGCGCGCAAGCAACGCCGACTAGCGTTTTTTGGAGAAGAAGCGATAGGTCAACGCGATAGCCGCCAAAGAGAGACCTGAGCCGTATCCGATCCAAACGCCGTTGGGACCGAACCCAAGCCAAAAGCCCAGCGCATATCCAAGCGGCAAAGCAAAGACCCAATACGCAATCAGGGTAATGGCAACAGGAACATGATTGTCCATCATGCCCCGAAAAGCGCCCAGCATTGTCCCCTGCACGCCATCTGCAATCTGCATTGCAGCAATAACAAGGAACATCGATATCGCGAGAGAAACAACTCTTGGATCATCTGAAAGGCCATTGGCCAAAGGAGCGCGGCCTATCAAAATACCAGTAACGACAACGGCCATCCAACCAACAACAACCAATAGCGACGCCAACACAATCGGCTTGAGCCGTTCTGTTTCATCCGCACCAATTGCCTGAGCTACACGTATCGAAATCGCAATCGAAACACCCAAGGGCACCATGTAAATGACGTCGCTGACCGCGGAAACGATTTGATGCGCGGCAAGCGCGGCGGCGCTGAACCATCCCAGCATAAGGCCGGCTACAGCGTATGCGGCCCCCTCCCCCAGGTAACCAACGGAAATAATGAACCCTTCTTTGATCTGCGCCCTAACCTCGGACCAATCAAAACCTGCGGCCTTTAGGAAACCCTTCTTCTTTCTCCACGCGCGCAGAATCAAGAATGCCACAATTAACGGCACCATCTGGGACAACAGACTAGCGATCCCGGCACCGACGAGACCCAGACCCGGCCAACCAGCAACCCCGTGGATCAAAACATAGTTCGAAGGGATATTGAATCCGACCGCAAGGAACGCGAGGCCAACCCCAATCCACGGGCGATTCATGGCGTCAAACAGGGCTTTCAAAGCATAGAAAATCGTGAAGGGCACCAAAAGTAGGCTCATCGCGATCCAGTAGCCGCCAATCAGACCGACCACTTCGGGCGGCTGCCCAATCCAGGAAAGGGCAGGTTTGAGGCAGATCATTACAGCAGCCCCAACGACACCAACGACAAGCGAAACGCTAAGCCCAGCGCTTGTGGCCGATGCAAGCCCTCGTTCACTCGTTTTTCCAAAGGCTTCAGCCATCCGCACACCAATTGCGGAAACAAAGCCATAGAGCGCTGAATAAAAGATGATCAGCACCGAGGCAGTGATCGAGACCGCCGCCAGAGGAAGCGTTCCCAATGGGGCCACCATCACGGTGTCAACGACGCCAATCAAAGCAGCTGCAGCAAGAGAGATAACTATCGGAAGAGCAAGCCGCGCAAGGTAACGCGCCTCTTTCAAGATCGCGCTCCAAGATGGCCGAGGCTGCTGCGATAACCGCACATGCGTCATATTGTTGGGCCTTTCAGTCGTAATTGACTAAGCCGTATCCCCAAGTAATTCCGGGACCAGGCGAACAAGGCAACCCCAGGCAGCCTGTTCCGCCTGCTTTCGGCTCAGGCCTTGAGGAGCAAGATGCAATCGCTGCCAATAGCCATCCGTCAATGTCTCCATCCATTCAGCCATTTGATCTGGTGAAGTAACTTCATCGTCGGGCAGCAATTCGTTCCAGATTACACGCAAGGTCTCTCTCCGACGTGTTTCGAAATGCTCGGCAACTTCATCGTACTGCAGTTGAAAGCGAAGCTCGCCCCAAAACGCATACCAAAGGGGTAAGACATCCGGACCACATGCATCAGGGTGGAAATCAGCTTTTATCAGAGCCCTTATTTTTTCGGCGGGCTTATCCCCTGCTCGCTCTAAAGAAGCTGTCCAGTGATCTTCGTAGCGCTGGTAAAGGTCGCGCAAAGCTTCGGTCAGAAGACCAAGCTTTGACTTGAAGTAAAACGCCGCAACACCCTGAGAAAGCTCAGCTTCAGAAGCGACCGTTGCGAGCGTCGTTTTTGCCAACCCATGCGCCAATATAGAGCGGCAAGCCGCGTCCAGCAGCTGTCGGCGACGACGATCTGCGTTCTCCTTCCGCTCTTTGCGGGGACGTTTACGATCTGCTTCGACCAATTGCCGCTCCTTCTACGAATACAGCCATCTACAGCGCGCAAAAAAGACGCGTCAATAGTTTGAAATTTATTTGAGCGCTCAAATAAACTTTACGAACCCGAGCCTGATCTGTAAACGAGAGAGAAAGGGATGGAAAAATTTGACGGTTGAGAACAGATACGACGTTATTGTGGCCGGTGCTGGTCACAACGGATTGACTGCCGCCGCCTATTTGGCACGTGCCGGCATGCGTGTTTTGGTGGTCGAAAAGAACGACTGGATTGGAGGCGCGGCAGTCAGCCGCTCGCTGCACGATGGTTGGACGTACTCGAATTGCTCGTACGTTTGCTCTCTTCTGCGACGCGAGATTGCCCAGGACCTTGAGTTACCGAAATACGGACTTCAGGTTATTCCGTATGAAGGTGGCGCGAGCTTTACGCGCGATGGGGATTACTTCGCCTATTATTCCGATCACAACGCCCTTAAACGCGAGATGGCGCGACATTCTGCAAAAGATGCGGACGCCTATCGCGGTTACTCGCAAGCCATCATGCGGCAATGCCGTTTTATCCGTCCATTTCTGCTTCGAGATGCACCGGACCCTGCGTCTCTTCACCCACGAGATCTCGGCGAACTGGCTTATCTCGTAAAAAAAGCACACGGGCTGGGCAGTCGGGAGCTTGGCGAAACACTGAAATTCTGGACAATGTCCATTGGTGACTTTCTGGATGAGCATTTCGAAAACGACCTGATCAAGGCCCATTTGGCTGGCTCCGGCATTATCGGCACCGGCCTTGGGGTGTACTCACCCGGCACGGCATATGTGCTGCTGCACCACTACATGGGTGACATTGACGGCGGCATCGGAGCATGGGGTTTCGCACGTGGGGGGATGGGTGCAATTTCGAATGCCATTGCAGCCTCTTTCAAGGATCACGGCGGTACCATCCACACAGGTTCGGGGATTGAGAAAATCCTCAGCAAAGATGGACGCGTTCAAGGCGTAGCTCTCGAGGACGGCAAGGTTTTTTATGCCCCTGTTGTTGCCTCCAATATGGATATTAAACGAACAATTCTGCACCATATTGACGCGGCCGAGTTGCCGGATGATTTCTCCAAGGCGGTGCGAAACTTCAAAATTCGTGGCTCTTCGGCGAAACTAAACATCGCGCTTGATCGCTTTCCAAATTTCCCTGCAGCACCCGAGCACACCAGCTTCCTCAGGGGTGATTTGCATGTGTCGCAAAGCCTCTTTGAACTTGAAAAGGCCTATGATGATTGGAAAGTCGGGCGCTGGTCGGAAAAGCCCTATATCGACATGCTCATCCCCAGCCAGATTGATCCGACTATGGCGCCGACAGGTGCCCACATGATGACGGTTTTCGTTCAATATGCGCCTTATGATCTAGAAGTCGACGGCGTTAGATCGGCCCAGAATTGGGGCGAAAAGCAGCGCAGTGCGATGGCAGAAACTGTACTCGACCAGATGTCTGTGGCGTGCCCTGACATTCGCGAGCGCATTGTTCATATGGAAGTGCGTTCACCATTGGAAATCGAACGCGAGGTCGGTCTGACAGAAGGCAACATTTTCCAAGGTGAACTGACTTTTGATCAGCTTTTCTTCAATCGGCCAGTCCCGGGTTGGTCGCAGTACAGCCTACCTATTAAAGGGCTTTATCTGTGCGGTTCGTCCGCCCATCCGGGCGGAGGGGTTATGGGAGCACCTGGTGCAAACGCTGCCCGCGCAATCCTGAGGCACGAAACACGGCATGGCCGAATGAAGGGGTATGCCGCATGAGCCAATTTGATGCGATTGTCATTGGCGGCGGTGTTAACGGTCTGGTTGCCGGAACACTCCTTAGTCGACGCGGCAAGAATGTCTGTATCATTGAGAAATCCAACAGGTTCGGCGGCATGGCGTCTTATTCCGTGGATGGCGGTCCGACTCTGGCCCATTCGCTATATAACCTGAGCCCGCGGGTCTTGAGTGACATCGGCATAGATCCTCAACACCCTATCCTGTCAGGCAAACCTGTCTCCACGGTTTCTTTGTCTGAGGATGGGCGGCATATCGTCTCCAAGAACGAAGGCGTCTTTTGGAGCGAGGGGGCAAAACACCCGGAATCCGACGCCTGGTCCGATCTGACAAAGCAGTTGATTACGTATGGGGGCCTTTTGCGTCAACTCGCCGAGGCCCCACCACCCGGCGGTCAAAAAGCCATCCTTTCGCGGGGTGGGCTGAAGGAGTTTATGCGCCTGGCAAAACTGGGCATCGGGTTGAAAAAGCTTGGAAAATCCGAGATGCGGCGTTTCTTGCAGGTCGTTTTGTCCAATGTCCACGACATTGTACTTGATGACTTGCCGGAAGGACCGGTGGCTGGAATGCTTGCTGCTGATGCAATCTGGGGGTCAGCCACCGGTCCAAGATCTCCGGGCACCGTGTTCAATCTGATTTATCGGCTTGGCCACGGAGGTAACATCACACAACCAGCAGGTGGGATGTCCGCGCTGACCGATTTGATGGTTGAATCAGCACAAAAGGCGGGGTGCGTGCTGATGCCGGAAACTGAGGTGTCTCGCATTGTGTTGCACGACGACACAGTCTCCGGAGTGGCAACTAACAATGGACGAACTTTGACCGCACCCATTGTGCTCAGCAACCTTGCTCCAAGACTAACAAGCCGAATGACCGGACCCTCTGCTTTTGACATCGAAGCAATGCGGCGAGTTCGAAATATTCGAGCTCGTGGAACAGCGGCTAAGGTCAACCTACGGTTAAAAGACGACGCCACCCTGCCCGGCCTGCCTAGCGAACTAGCCCACGAACGACTGATCTATGCCCCTTCTGTGGAGTACGTCGAAGCTGCGTTCAATCCAGTTAAGTATCGTCAAATGTCTAGAGCACCGGTGATTGAAGCCTTTAAAATGCAGACAGCCGATGGGGCAAACTGGCTGTCAACCATAGTGCAATATGCGCCATCTGACATTGAAGGCAGTTGGACTGAGACTGCCAAGGAACAGCTTGCGCAAATCACAGTTGAAACTCTTAGCCGTGCCCTGCCCGGCTTGGGCGATCAAATCTCTGGAAAACAGGTCATAACTCCGGATCAACTCGAAAGCGCGACCGGCGCACCAGGGGGGCACTGGCACCATGCGGAAATGTCATTGGACCAACTACTGACACTTCGGCCCGCGAACGGGATGGCCAGATATTCCATGGGGCCGAAGGGGCTGTTCCAATGTGGTGCGGCAACGCACCCCGGCGGTGATGTCATGGGGCTCGCTGGGCGCAATGCGGCGCTGGCAGCGCTGGAGGCACAGGCATGAGCATCTTCACCGATCCGAAACTAGGTTTGATCCCCGGGCCGTTTCACAAAAGACTCGAAGAGCAAAATCGCGCGCAAAATTGGTACGATTGGGCGGGTTATGCCGCCCCGGGCGTGCTGGACAGTGTCGAGTTCGAGTACTTCGCGCTGCGCAATCAGGCATCCTTGTTCGACATCTCACCAATGCACAAGTACCGATTGACTGGGCCGGATACGACAACGATACTCGATCGCCTAGTGACACGGGACATCCGAAAAATCGGCGTTGGTCGCGTGGGGTACGCAATCTGGTGTGATGAAGAGGGTATGGTCATCGATGACGGGACCCTGTTCCACCTTGGCGACAACGATTGGCGCCTTTGCTGTCAGGAACAAATGCTGACATGGCTACTCGACGCGGCTTGGGGTTTTGACGTTTCAGTCGTCGACGAAACTCACAGTATCGCTGGACTTTCGCTGCAGGGCCCGACCTCCTACGCAGTTTTGGAGGCCGCCGGGTTAGATGTCAGCCAGCTGAAGCCATTCGATCTTGCTCACGTTGACCATGATCTCATGATTTCGCGGACGGGTTTTACCGGTGATCTGGGCTATGAACTCTGGTGCGACTGGGACAAAGCAGAAGCGCTTTGGGACCGTATTTGGACAGGTGGCGCACATCAGGGACTGCGCGCGATTGGCTACGAAGCTGTAAATTTGGCCCGCATCGAAGCGGGGTTTCTGACCGCAGGCGTGGACTTTCAACCAGTTCATGCAACCGAGCGATTGCATCGGGGACAAACCCCCTTCGAACTTGGTCTTGGCCGGCTAGTCGACTTCAACAAAGGTCATTTCAATGGTCGGCGAGAGCTGCTGTCCAAGCGAGAAACTCCAAGAAGCCTGCTCATGCGTTTCGACGTTGAAGGATTCAAACCCTCAGAAGGGTCATTGATCTACAACCGACGCAAAAAAGAAGTTGGGCACATAACGTCCGGAATATGGTCGCCCACCGCCAAACGCAACATCGCGTTGGCACATGTCCGTATGCCGGATGCAGGCCGGTCATCCGGCTTAAAGGCGGAAATTTACACTCTGCAAGAAGGCAAATGGGACACCAGGATGGCGCGCCTTACACCTGTCACCAAAGCCTTTTTCGCACCGCCCCGCGCACGCGCCACGCCACCGGCCCACACCTAAAGGAGAAGCAGACGTGAATACTCTAGGGAATACACCAGCCGACGGCGATCTGGTCGCTTGGGATCGCGACCATCACCTGCATCCTTGGGCCGGAACCGAGGGCTTTGGATCCGACGAATACATGCGAGTAAATACAGCGGATGGTATCTACCTTTGGGATGCTGCCGGGAAGCGATACATTGATGGCCCCGGCGGTATGTGGTGCACACAGATCGGATACGGGCGTCAAGAGATGGCTGATACCATTTCTCAACAGGTTATGAAGATGCCATACGCGTCGCCGTGGTCGTTTACGACTGAACCAGCGGCTATTTTGGCGCGCATGATCGCAGAACGCACACCGGGCGATCTGAACACCGTGCACTTCACTACCGGTGGGTCTACAGCCGTTGACACCGCGCTGCGGACCGCGCTTTTCATGAACAAACGGCTTGGCCGGCCGGAGAAGAGGATCGTGATCGGCCGGGAAAAAGGCTACCACGGATCCACTTTTCTCGCCGCGACTGTCACTGGGAAAGAGCGCTTCGAAACAAGCTTTGAAAAAGCTCAGGATCTGGTGCGTTTCCTTCCCGACGTGAATCCCTACCACCGGCCGGAAGGCATGAGTGTTGATGCCTGGTGCGACGCTAAAGTCGCCGACCTTGAAAACCTGATTGCTGACGTAGGCGCCGACCGTATTGCCGCCTTTATCGCCGAACCGATCCTGTGTTCCGGTGGCGTGATCGTTCCACCTCTGGGCTATCATAAGCGTACGCTCGAAATCTGCCGGGCAAACGACATTCTGTACATTTCGGATGAAGTCGTAACCGGCTTTGGCAGGTTGGGCCATTGGTTCGCCTCAGAAGAGGTCTTTGGCATCGTCCCTGATATTATTACCTGCGCTAAAGGTTTAACCTCGGGCTATCTGCCGCTGGGCGCCTGCATAATCTCGGACGCTGTAATGAAACGCATTTCAGACGCACCGGGCGACGATGTTTTCTACAACGGCTATACATACTCCGGACACCCTGTGAGTTGCGCGGCTGCAATCAAAAATATCGAAATCATGGAGCGCGAGGACATTCTAGGACACGTTCAACGCGTCACACCGCATTTCCAGGACCGCCTACATCAAATTAAAGAAAAGTTTCCGATAGTTGGGGATGTGCGCGGTGACGGGCTCCTTGGGTGCATAGAATGTCGCCCTGGACTGAACGTCGAGAGTTACGAAGCGCATGTGAAGTTTGGGCAGAAACTGGACGATGCGTGCGAGGAGATGGGATTGCTCTTGCGTCCGTTTGGAAACATGGCCGTATTCTCACCCCCCCTTATCATTACTCCGTCGCAGATAGACGAAATGTTCGACATCATGGAGGCTGGTATGGCGCAGGTCAGCAAGGACTACGACGCATAACAGTCAACGCGCTAAGACAAGGAGCCAGTTAGATCAGGCTGGTTTCCGACCACGGATGCGATGTGGGCAATGCTCTCCGGTTTTTAGCACGGGCTGCATAGCGTCCCAAATCTCGATCTGGTGCTCGATAAACTCCGCACCGTGCCGGGCTTCCCAGTCGGCGCGGTTTGGTCCGGTCAATTCCTCAAGTTCCGCAGCGGATACCTGAGCATACCAAGGGTTGCGATTGACCAACTCTACGTCTTCAAAACCCGCCAACTCCATGGCAGCGCGGTACTTAGAGGGCGACGCCATCTGAAACTCCAAGGCTTCCATCTTTACGTAGTGCGCCATCTCGGGTGACATTTCCCCGTCGTGATTGGTCAACCAGTCAGAAGCCGCGAAATGACCACCCGGTTTAAGCACTCGATACGCTTCCGCGGCCATCGCTACTTTGTCGGGGATATGAATGATCGAGTCTTTGGAAAACACAACGTCAAAAGTACCATCTTCAAATGGCATTGGGCCTGGGGTGACCTCTATGATTTCGATCTTTCCTTCCAGACCTGCCCGCCTAACTCGGTCTCTCGCAGCTGCGCATACTGGGGCCTCTACATCAATGCCGGTCACATTGGCAGCGCCGAGTTCCTGTGCCATCAACACCGCGATAGCCCCTGAACCACAGCCTATGTCTAGGATATGCTTATCCTTCAGATCGATCCCCTCAACAACTCGAGCAACTTCTTCAGGGCCTCCAGGTGAAAGAAACCCCTCCCCCCAAAGCTCCTCCAGAAAGTTGATCACCTGTCGATCATATAGGATTTCGTCTGACATAGGATTTCCCCGCAGCTGATTGTCAGTCAATCACTGCAGTGAAGCCTTTTCTCCCTGTTCAGACAAGCTTTATCGCGAAATCGAAGGTCGGCGATATGATTTTAATTGAATGATCATTCAGTCAATATACATTAATCGTATTGAGTGATATTCGGAGAAATGAACGCTAAGAAAGGATTTTCTTGCCATGGACGACACCCTTCCTACGCATGTCCAAACCGTGATCATTGGCGGGGGATCTATCGGCGCGAATACGGCCTACCACCTGACTAAGCTCGGCCATAGCGATGTTGTGGTTTTGGAACAGGGTCAACTGACATCAGGGACCACTTGGCACGCAGCAGGCCTGATTGTAGCCGGCCTTCTCAACTCGGAAGCTGAGTGCGCCATCTACACGCATGGGCGGGACCTTTATGCCAACCTAGAGGAGGAAACCGGTATATCCACAGGTTTCCGCGACGTTGGATATCTGCAAATTGCAACCAACGAGGAACGCCTGCATGAGATGCGCCGTGTCGCAGCCTTCATGCGGCGTTTTGGGATAAACAATCATGAAGTCTCGGTAAAAGAAGCACAGGATATGTTCCCTATTGGGGACCTTTCAGACGTCGTTGGAGCATTCCTAATTCCGGAGGACGGTCGGGCTAACCCAGTGGACGTGACAATGTCTCTGGCCAAGGGAGCCAAAAACAGAGGCGCACGTTTCTACGAAGGCGTGCGGGTTGAAGAGATTTTGGCCAGTAACGGGACCGCGACAGGGGTCCGCACCGCAAGTGGTCACACCATAACAGCGGAAAACGTTGTGATCTGTGGTGGCATGTGGTCTCGCCAGCTGGGTGCCAAACACGGTGTAAATCTACCCCTCCAGGCGGCTGAACACTACTACCTGATAACGGAAAGCATCCCGGGCCTACCCCGCGATCTGCCCGTTCTCGAAGACCCTTCCACGTACACATATTACCGTGAAGAAGTCGGCGGGATGATGTTGGGACTTTTTGAGCCCGGCGCTGCGGCTTGGAAGCTTGATGGTATCCCTGATGAATGGCAATTCGGAGAGATCGAGCCGGACTGGGAACGTGTTGGGCCCGACCTGGAGAAGGCCTATTCGCGCGTGCCAGACACCATGAACTACGGCGTTAAAAAACTATTCTGCGGACCAGAAAGCTTTACACCTGATCTTGCGCCGCTTGTTGGCCCAACGCCTGAACTGCGCAATCTTTGGGTTGCATGTGGGATGAACTCACTTGGCATCCTGAACGGTGCAGGCACAGGAATGGTGCTGGCCCATTGGATGGTGGACGGTTTGCCGCCAATCGATGTCACCGGTATCAACGTCAATCGTTTCTCCCGTGAAATGGCAACACCGGCCTTTCGACGCGACAGGACACCTGAGTTGCTCGGAAAGCTATTTGGCCAGCACTACCATAACGAAAACTACAAAACGGCAAGGAACGTTAAACGTTCAGTGCTGTATGACCGCCTCAAGCAGGTCGGAGCCTTTTTCGGCGAAGGAAATGGATGGGAACAACCTGATTGGTTTGCCCCGACGCCCGAACAAGCCAAGGTCGAGAAATACAGTTGGTACCGCCAAAATTGGTTTGATTGGCACGCTGAAGAACATAAGGCAGCACGAGAGGATGTCATCGTAATGGACATGACATCAATGGCGTGTTTCAGCGTAGAAGGCCCGGACGCATGCGCACTCCTCTCTCGCCTGTCTTGCAATGACGTTGATGTTGAACCCGGTCGTGTCGTCTACACAGCCTGGGTAAATGAACGAGGTGGGTTTGAGGCTGACCTTACAGTTACCCGGCTATCCGATCAGAAATACTGGGTCATCGTGGGAGAAAACTCGGCGGGTCATACCGAGATGCGCATGCGACGGCACATCCTGGACAACGAGAACGTTGTTATTACAGACATCACCGCAGGGCGCTGCCAGATCAACGTTCATGGTCCAAAGTCACGCGAACTTTTGAGCAGAATATCTGGTGCTGATTTGTCCGATGAAGGTTTTCCCTTCATGACGGCGCGTGAAATCGACATCGGGTACGCCGTAGTTATGGCCTATCGTGTGACCTTTATCGGCGAGCTCGGCTGGGAACTTCACGTGCCTGCCACTCAGGCAGTACAGACCTACGATCTGATTATGGAAGCAGGTCGTGATTTGGGCGTTCGCAATGCCGGAATGCAGACCCTTAACTCCCTGAGGCTCGAGAAAGCCTATCGTGATTTCGGAATTGATGTGGACAACACAGACAACCCGATTGAAGCCGGTCTTGAGTTTGCCGTTAAATTGGACAAACCCGGTGGCTTCATCGGCAGGGAAGCACTAGCTGCGATCAAAGCAAAAGGCACGCTCAAGAACCGAATGTTGCAGTTCCTTCTCAAAAACCCAGAGCCTCTCATGTACGGCAACGAGATGATTTATCTAAACGGTAAGGAAGTCGGATATATCCAAGTTGGTGGATATGGGCATACTCTCGGCGCTGCGGTCGGTATTGGTTTTGCAGAAATTGGCGAACCGTTGACTGCCGACGTAGTCGCAACGGGGCAATGGCAGATCGAAATTGCCGACGAGAAATACGATGCGACCGCCTCGTTAAAGCCGCTTTATGACCCCGACATGCGCAAGATAAAGTGCTGATGCATTATTGTTCGGTGCTGTATTTCAAATCGGAAAATGTTTTGGGAAAAACCGAGCCAGCGAAAGCATGCAAACATCCCTGAATTCCCGACGATCAGCCACTTTGGGATACAACATCAAG
This sequence comes from Ruegeria sp. BI12, assembly GCF_056537985.1. NCBI lineage: Bacteria > Pseudomonadati > Pseudomonadota > Alphaproteobacteria > Rhodobacterales > Roseobacteraceae > Ruegeria > Ruegeria sp. BI12. Next base: position 1,935,704 of record NZ_JBQFSL010000001.1, read on the forward strand.
CTGAGCCAGGCCCCATCAGACATCGCCTCAACAGCCCGTGCTGTTTTTTCCGGATCGAGATCGTCATAACCACCATCTTCGATCAATTCACCACACAGTTGCAAAATTCGGTCGTATCTTTCGTTGTCATATTTATTATGTATTTTCAAATAATTAGGGCGATACTTAGCTTGACCCCAGAAAGCAAACCAGACAGCCAAGCGCTTATGGGTGCAGATGCTTTTGTCAAAATCTGCTCGAATGATGGCAGCCAGCCTATGCGCGGCAGTGGGTTCCGCAGCGTCGTAAGACCTTAGCCAATTCTCATAGTGTTCTTGCGCAAGGAAACCCAGCGCAGCGTCATACAGTGCTTCCTTGCTGTCGAAGTGGTAGTTCACAACGCCATGGGACAGATTGGCAGTTTCGGTCACATGTTTAAGCGTCGTGTCAGAAAACCCGCGCTTCGAGATCGAGTCGATGGCAGCCATTATCAACTGCAAGCGACGAACTTCAGGAGGTTCGGTGCGTCGTTTTTTCTGAAGCTCATGCGTCTCCAATTTAACTCTCCTCTCGTTCGGCCATCTGCCTGTCCAGCAAATCCGCCCTTTGTTGCCGGAACATAACGATAGCTGCGATAGCGACACAAATGGCGATCACAAGGATCATGATGGTCGCCAGCGCATTAATATCCGGCCTGAGGCCTAGTCGAATGCGCGAAAAGATCAAAATTGGCAAGGTATTTGCACCTGGGCCAGTAACAAAACTTGCTATGACCAGGTCATCGAGAGACAGAGTAAACGCCAATAGCCAGCCGGAGATAAGGGCTGGCGTCAGCTGTGGGATCGTGATGGCAGTCAGAACTTTGAACGGTTTTGCTCCAAGATCGGCGGCAGCTTCTTCCAAAGTTTGCCCAACACCGGTCAAACGCGCCTGAATTGTCACCGCCACGTAAGCCATTGAAAAGGTAATATGCGCGATCGTAATCGTCGCAAAACCACGTTCTGCTGGCCATCCGATCAGTTGGTTCAGGGAGATAAAGAAAACCAACAAGGACAATCCGGTTATCACCTCGGGCATCACCAAAGGAGCGACCAACATACCACCAAACAACGTCCGCCCCTTGAACCGCCCAAAGCGCACCATAGCCAGTCCCGCTAAGGTGCCGAGCGCTGTCGCAAAAGTCGCGTTCACAACAGCAATCTGAAGACTGAGAGAAACAGCACTCCAAACTTCGGCAGATTGGAAGAGCTCTTTGTACCAACGCAGGGACCATCCTCCCCAAACAGGCACGAGTTTGGAGTAGTTGAATGAGTAAATGACCAACAGGATCATCGGGATGTAAAAGAATGCCAATCCCAAGGTCAGCATGATGGTTAAAAAGCGGGAGCGTTTGGCGTACATTTATTGCTCCTCCGATGCTTTGCCCTGGTAGTGCTGGAACACCATGATGGGCAGCACCAGAATGATAAGCAGAACAATCGCCACTGCCGCAGCGACCGGCCAATCACTGTTTCTAGAGAACTCGTTGTAGAGAACCCGACCAATCATCTGCACGTTCCCACCCCCCAACAGGTCGGGGATAACGTACTCTCCGGTCGCGGGGATAAAGACTAACAACGAACCAGCGACAATACCGGGCATCGTCAGCGGCAAAGTAATTTTGAAAAACGTGTTCGTTGGCCTGGACCCAAGATCGGCAGCCGCTTCGTTCAGACTGTTGTCCAACTTCTCCATATTCGCGTAGAGCGGCAGGATCATGAATGGCATATAAGTATAGACGATCCCGATATAGACGGCGAATTCCGTGTATAGCATGCGGATTGGCTCGTCGATTATACCCAGCGCTATCAGGAGATTGTTGATCGTGCCTTGATCCGCAAGCAACCCCATCCACGAATAGACCCGCAACAGGAACGACGTCCAAAACGGAAGAATTATTGCAAACAACAATAGCGGTTTTGCAACTGGCCCCGATCGTACAATTGCGTAGGCGATGGGGTAACCAAACAAGAGGCACAAGAACGTGGAGGTCACTGAAATCTTGAGAGAATTGACGTAAGTGTCAAAGTATAGGCTGTCTTCCCAGATGTAGACAAAATTGTCGAACACCAGACGGATCGTTATGATCCCGTCGCCCGTCCACTCAATCAAACTGGTGAATGGAGGGCTTGCAATCGCCAGTTCGGCCAAGCTTATTTTGGCGACAATAAAGAACGGCGCTAGGAAGAAAACGAGCAGCCAGAGGAACGGCACAACGGTAACGATCTGTCGCCAACTGTTTTGTATACGCCGCATGAATTGGCGTGATATCGGCAGTTGTTTAACCGGAAGCGGTTCAGGCATATCCTCCGTGAAATCTGTCATGAGTGGAGCAACATGGCGCTAGACGGATCCCAGCTGATTTTCACCTTGTCTTCCCAAGTTATTCTCTGTGTGGTGTGCGTCGGACGAGATTGGTTGGGCATAGTGACGTCGAAGATTTCGTCATTGGGAAGCCTTACCTTGTAGATCGATGTTTCCCCCAAATACCCAACGTCGTCGATGATTGCCGATGTCTGGTTAGGGCCTTCAGCAACCTCTTCCGATTTCTCCAGCCGAATTTTCTCCGGCCTCAGCGCAACCCAAATCTTGCTGCCAACCTTCACCGAATGACCGTGATCAACAAAAACTTCACAGAACTCGGTCTCAACCCGAACATGGTCCGCCCCGTCCTCGGTCACCCTGCCCTCAAAAATATTTGCTGACCCTATGAAGTCAGCGACAAAGCGGGATTCAGGGAACTCATAGATCTCTGTTGGCGTTCCAATCTGTTTGAACCGACCCGCGTCCATGACAGCCATTCTCGAGGACAAGGTCATTGCTTCTTCCTGATCGTGGGTCACAACGATAAACGTGACACCGACCTTGTCCTGAATGTTTGCGAGCTCAAACTGCGTTTGCTTACGCAGTTTTTTGTCAAGCGCAGCCAAAGGTTCATCCAAGAGCAGCAGTTTGGGGCGTTTGACTAAGGCCCGCGCTAACGCGACCCGCTGACGTTGCCCGCCAGACAGTTGCTTGGGTTTTCTCTTTTTGAAATCTTCCAGCTCAACGAGCTTGAGGATGTCGTGAACCCTGTCAGCTAAGTCGAGCTTGGGGACATGGTCCTGCTCCAACCCGAATGCCACATTTTTTTCGACGGTCATATGCGGGAACAACGCATAGCTTTGGAACATCATATTAGTAGGGCGTTCGTAGGCTGGCACATCGGCCATATCAACACCGTCGATCGTAATTGTGCCCGCATTCAAATCCTCAAACCCTGCAAGCATTCTAAGCAGTGTCGACTTTCCGCATCCCGATCCACCGAGAAGGCAGAATAACTCTCCTTTGTAGATGTCCAGATCGACATTATCGACGGCGGTCACTTCACCGTATTTCTTGGTTACACCTCTGATTTGAACTAGGGGTTGTTGCTCTTTTTGCTCGAGCCAAGGTGCTGCACTGACAGTTGTGGAAACGGTCAATTTGGGCCTCGCAGTCTGCCAGTGTGGATTGGAGGGTGCAGTAGCGATCCGATAGGAACCGCTACTGCACTTGCTGGGGTGAGTGGATCAATTACCGGCCTTGAAGTCAGTCCAGGTGCGCGTCTGCAAACGCTCGACCTTGGGAGGAAGAACGGCAGTCGTATACATCTTGGCAACCTGATCCGATGTCGGGAAAGCGGCCGGGCTGGACGTGACGGCTTCATCAACCATTGGTTTGGCCGTCAGGTTGGCAGTCGCATACCACGTGAAGTTACTATCATTGGCGCCAACTTCGGGCCGCATCATGTAGTTGAGGAAAAGATGTGCGTCTTCCTTGTTGGCAGCGTCCTGCGGGATCAGCCAGCCATCAATCCACAGCTGTGCTCTGCGATCACCTTCGGGCAAAAAGAAGTCTAGCACGACACCAGTATCGGCTTCGGCTGCACCGGACATCGCAAGAAGACCATCCGGGCCCCAAGTGGTTGAAACACAGAACTCTTTCTGAGGCATCCGCTGATAGGCATAGTTATCGAAGGTTTTGATGTACGGCCTAATTTCCGCCAGCATCTCCCCAACTTTCTCATAGTCTTCCTTGTTTGTGGAGTTCGCATCCAAACCCATATGCGCCAAAGCCATTGGAATGATGTCGCCCGGGGAATCCAAGAACGAAACGCCACACTTGGACAGCTCTTTCATGTGCACAGGGTCGAACACCATATCCATCGATCCGATGGGGGCGTCAGGATAAGTCTCTTTCACCAATTCTTCGTTGTATGTGACACCGTGCGTTCCCCACATATACGGAATGAAGTGCTGGTTGCCTGGATCCCACTCGCTGGCCAGCTGTTCCAAAATGGCCGGATCAATGTGCTTAATGTTATCGAGCTTCGACATATCAAGCGGAGCGACGATACCCGCCTTAATCAGCCGAGCCGTATCACTGCCGGCATGACTAACCACGTCATATCCACTGTTTCCTGCCAGCAGCTTAGCATCAATTGCTTCGGCAGAGTCATACGGATCATAAATGACCTTGATGCCGTATTCTTTTTCAAAGTTCGAAATTGTGTCTTCAGCGATGTATTCTCCCCAATTCGTAACCTTCAACACACGCTCTTGCGCGAATGCCGATCCCGAAATTGCAGTAGCCGTTACTGCTAAAACTGTAATCCCGGCAACTTTCCTGATTGAGCTCATGACTTCGCTTCCTCTCCCTGAGTGGTGGCTGCAGCAATTTCGCTTGCCTTGTCTGCTAGACACTATTTCGAATGATCGCGCCCTGCGTCGCGGGCGCGATCATTATGCACCCCATCCTCCTCCAGCCGTCATATTTTTATCTGACTGGTCATTCAGAACGGTAGTCTGACGAAATCTTCGCTGTCAAGCGCAGCCGGGAAGATTTTGATCAAATCCCCGCAAACAGTTATAATTGTACAAAACTTATGCAAATAGAAAGAAAATAACTATGTCAAAACGACTTTGAGATTTATCTCGAAACTATTTCTGAATGATCATTCAGTCAGAAAATGTTGACGCACAACCCAAACTGAGCGAAACCTACAGTTACTTGAAGGGTGGCTGATCAAGTTGAACATTCAAGACTGTTTGCTTGAACTCACCTACCCAGTTGAAACACTGACTGACCAAGTCAAAATTAAGCGGATTGCACAGATGCGCGACGAAGCCAGAAATACCGAAATTCCCGCCAATTGGGACCGGCGCGGGCTGCCCGGGTGGTGCTACCACAGTGCTGCTCTTCTTGAGCTCGAGAAGAGCGAACTCTTCAAAACTCACTGGCAAATCGCCTGCCATATTTCGGATATTCCGGAACCCGGAAGTTTCCTGTGTTTTGATATGTGCGGCGAACGCGCTCTGATCTTGAAAGCTAACAATTCGGACATCCGCGCGTTTCTAAACGTTTGTCGTCATCGCGGTTCTCGACTCGTGTCCAAAGAACAAGGAAAATGTGCGAACGCTCTGGTCTGCCCATTTCACGGCTGGGTTTACAATCTTGATGGAACACTGCGTGGCGCCGCCCGCCCCGAGTCCTTCCCTGATCTAGACAAGCACGAGTTTGGCCTGAAAGAAATCGAAATGGAAATCTGGCAGGGCTTTGTCTTTGTCCGATTCAAACCCGGCCCCCAGCCATCGATAGCGGAACTTCTTGCCCCGATTGAACAGGAAATCTCTGCCTACAAAATGGCCGAACATGTTCCGACGGACGGGATATGGACGGAGGAAACTCCGGTAAACTGGAAATCAATCAGAGATGTCGACAACGAAGGGTATCATGTCCCTCTCGCGCACCCTGCCCTTCAGGACTTATATGGCTCGACTTATGCAGACGAACCATATGTTGATGGCATCTCACGTTCCGATGGAAAATTCACTCCGACGAAGGGTCGTCGATGGGCCGTTCGCAACTACAAGAGATTCACAAAGCCGCAGCCTCACCTACCTGAGCATTTGCACAAAACTTGGCTCTACTACGGCATTTTTCCGAATGCAGTAATAGCGGTCACGCCTGAGACAACCCTGTTTTATCAGGAGTTTCCAGTCACGACAGAAAAGTCCATCCTTCGAAGCGCAACATACCGAAACCCAAACGAAGACCGCCAACAAAAAGCGGCTCGGTACCTTGCCGCTCGGATTGATCGAGAAACAGTGGAAGAAGATATTCAACTGACGATATGGTCAAACGAAGCCATGGCCTCAGAGGCTTTTGAGGGCTTCTATCTTTCTGATCTTGAGTACGGCGTGCGCTCCCACCACGACCATTTGAGGAAAATACTACCCATCTATAGCTCTGAAGTAACGCCCGGAGAGGATGAAGTTGTCTCGTTGAATGATGAATTGTTGGCTGAGACGAAATCGTGACGAAAGGTGTTTTCAAATCGTCAGAAGCAGAAACTCAAAGGCAGTTCCTGACAACGACTATCGGAACGCCTGGTTCTGGCGCCACAAGGTATGCTGCAGCGATGTATTTTTTTAAGATCGGCAAGCTTTCTGTCGAGATGCTGGAAATATACCGAAGATGCAGCAAGTTTGACACGGAAGATCCGCTCGATCTGGCTAGATACGAGGGCGTTTCAATTCCAAAATTTGTTTGCGATTTAAGCTCAAGCACCGACGCATGACTGCTTCCGTGCAAATGACAAAACTCTTGGACAATTCAGATCCCTGTAAGGTCTCACGAGGCCAAAGAAGAAGTGGAAGCTCACTCCGGAAATTGTCTCTCAAGTCACTTTATTTGTTGGAGCGAAATCATTGAGTGCTTATGATTTTGACGTCGTTGTCGTTGGTGCCGGAGCTGCGGGAATCGCGGCTACTCGCGCCCTCAAATCGGCAGGTCTAGCTGTTGTTTGCGTTGAGGCATCTAACCGCGTTGGAGGGCGTACACACACGGATACGGAAATCTTTGATGTTCCGTTCGACATGGGTGCGCACTGGATGCACACCGAACATGTAAACGCTCTGAAAGCCCCCGGTCTCGCACTTGGTCTTGATCTCTATGCGGCCCCGGACAACGCGATGACTTATGGCTTAGAGGATGATGCTGTTCTTTGGGACGAAGTCGATGAAATTCATGCCGCGATAGATGAGGCGGCGCGCATCGATGCAGAAATCGAGGCAAGCACCGGAATTCCAACAGATCGATCCCTAGCTGATATTTGGGAAAACAAAGGACCTTGGTCCTTTACAGCAGCGATGACATTTGCGTTGTCACTTGCCAGAGACTTGCCGGACACATCGTTGCGAGACATCAGTGCCTGGGAAGGCGGTGACGACTGGTTTTGCCGTGAAGGCTTTGGCCATCTCATTGCATGCACTGCACGGGGTCTGCCAATCAGACTGGACACACCAGTCACAGAAATAAAATCTTTCGCGGATGGCGTGCACATAACGACGGCGAAGGGCAACATTAAAGCTCGCACCGTAGTCGTAACAGCTTCCGTTGGGGTTCTAGCCGAAGACATTATTCGCTTTGATCCCCCACTTGAATCCGACCGGCGTGCAGCGCTCGAACTTATTACAATGGGAGATTACAATCACGCGGGGCTACTTTTCCAACCCAATGCCTTGCCTGTGCAATCCGATACTTGGCTGACATACCACTTAGAACCCGACGCGTTGGGCGTGGCCCGTGGTGGCGGATTTCTTTGCAACATCTCAAACACCGGCCTAACCAGCTTTGAAAGTTCTGGAAGCCTTTCCAAAGACTTGCAGAAAGCAGAACCTGAAAGTGCCATAGAACACGGGCTCGAGACTCTGGTTGGCTTCTTTGGCACGGCCATCAGAAAGGACTTCATCAAAGGGTACGCGACCGCCTGGCGGAATGAACCTTATGTGCGTGGCTCTTACGCTGGAGCCAGACCCGGAGGCCATAACCAACGCGCTGTCCTGCGCCAGCCTCATGCTGAGTGGGTGCACTTCGCCGGTGAAGCGACGCATCCCACCCAACAATGCTCGGTCAGTGGAGCCCATCTAGAAGGATTAAGGGCCGCGGAAGATGTGTTGGCTCAGTTACGCTGAACAACTAGCGATCAACTTGTCCCAGAACGTGGAATAATCTTAGAAAATCTAACAAACCTTTTGAGAAAAGTCGCAAAGCTATGCCTCACTTTTGCGCACTTAACCGGCAATTCAAGTCAAGCAATCCAGTTAAAGACAAACGCCAAGGGCTTAATAATTTTGGCGCTCAATCTTGAATCCAGGATAGTGGCCCGCGAAAGCGCGAATAAGGCCTAAATCCTGAAATCCACACTTCTTTAAAACGTTCTGAGAAGCGAAATTCTGATGATCAGTCGTCGCGTATAAAGTATCTATTGAGGACTCCAGAAATGCGAATTCAACGAGGCGAGCACAAGCTTCTGTCGCATATCCTGCACCCCACCTTGACCGCTTTAGGACGAAGCCGATCTCAATATCTCGATCTGGCCATTGATCACTCTGGAGCAATTCAAACTCTGTATCCTCAGCGTCGGTCGGGAGCGGGAGAAGTGCCGCGTGGCCAATTTTTTCGTTTGTGGTTTTCTCAATCAAACACCAAATGCCAATGCAACCGCTACCAGCGCGCATTGTCACGACGGGCATTAGTTCGCGGATTTCTTCGACAGTGGAGACCTCGCCCGTAATGAAACGAACGACCTTGGGGTCAGTCCAAAGTGCCACTTCAATATCAATATCGCTCTCAACGAGAGGGCGGAAATGAAGACGCTTGCTTTGGAACTCCAGTTTCATAGTCTGGACCATGCCTATTGTTGACCTTGCAAGAAAGGCTTCTGTGAAACTCAGAACCAAAAAAGGCGAACTTCGCCGAGCCAAGTTCTATTGCCGGTCTGGGTATAGTTTAGAAGTTCACCGAAGTTTGGGAAATAACCACCAAAGCGGCCAATCCGCTCAAAGACTCAGGGCATCCACATCGAACGGCACGAGATACTCTTCATTCTCAGTGCTTCGGATCAGAAGTTGGTTTTCCAGAGTTTCGACGGATTTTACCCTGGCTCCCCTACGCCAACGGAGCGCACCGATGACGTGGATGATCTCAACTTGGCGATGAGGGTCCAGGTGAATGGCACCACGCATTTTTGGAAAACTGTCTTCGTCAGTCCCCAGAATGGGCAAGGCGGCGCCCTCCTCGATCCCGAGGCAGGCGAAGTGCCGGCTCGACCAAGGAGCATAATATCGACCACCGTTCGAATGCCACAGCATTGTCATAGGCAATGCTTGAGCCGATTTAAGTGACAGGAAAACGTCGCCTTCCACGGGACGAATGACTGCGGTCCATCCTAATTGCTCGTCAGGTGAATCCAATCCAACGACAAAATCTTCACTCTGTGACGACCATGGGTAGATGGACAAGTTCACATCGCCCTCTTTACCAGGAAAAGATGTCAACATTTGGCTTTCGGCCGGATATCGAAGTGCTGAATAGCCCAATGCCGGATCAACTTCCTGCGCAGCCTTGGGTGTCCTCCAACATTGCTTTCGAGAGGTTTGAATGATCCCGCCATAGGGCAAAGATACATTGGCATGATTTGCAACCGGCACTAACCCCTCGCCACCAATGAACGTGTGGAGCTGGTAGACGAATGGATGCCCCGGATGCACAGTAATCTCTTTCTGAAGCTTTGCCCCAAAGACCGTTTTTTCGAGCTCAGCACGCAGATAACTGCCTGTCTTTTCTTTAAGCACCCAACATGAGTTAGGCGGCCACCCATGCAGAGGCGATGCTCCTTCGGTAGACCCGAATGGAGCGCAGAAAAAATCACCGCCCAACTTTTCCAGATGAGGTGCTATGCCTTTGGGCATAACTTCGTTTGTCCCGACCCAGGGTGCGCGATGCAGTGGCGAAATCTCTGCGCCACCGTCATTCACACTGAAGCTCTCAATCAACCCCAATTGCAAATCGAAGGAAAGCCGAATACCCGTTGCGGACAGGTCGATCACTAACCCCTCCCAACCCGATAAAGCATTAAACCAACACCATTACACGACCATTCTCTACTTTGGTTTCGTAGGTGCCGAGGTCTTCACACACCGGCGCTCTGAGAGCTTTTCCTGAGCGATAGTCGAATAGTCCGTTATGCTTGGGACACTCTATCTCATAGTCCATCACAAGACCGCCCGACAAATGTACTTGCTCGTGCGTACAGAGACCATCGGTGCAATAGAACTCATTGTTCAAACTACGATAAATTGCGTATGTCCGATCCTCGTGATCCCAGCGGATAACGTCTTCTTCGTCAACATCGTCTACGGCGCATGCGTCAACCCAAGGCATTATGTTTCTCCCCGATCACTGATTTCTAATCCGGTATTTCGCTCGGGAACTGCCATATGCAGATGCTCCCGATAAGGACGGGCCGTCGGCGGGAGCGTCTTTCGAATGGCATGGTTCGGGTCAACGCGCTGCTTCATGACGGAACCCATCATTTCCCTATAGCCGTCCCAAATCGAAGTGTTCGGCGGCGGCAGGTCATCCTTGATCAGTTCATGAAGCTCTGGGAGCGCATAATACGGAACCATCGGGAACATATGATGCTCAATGTGGTAGTTCATATTCCAGTAAACCCAACGGCTGATCGGGTTCATATACAGCGTTCGGGAATTCAACCGGTGATCAAGAACGTTCTCTGCCAATCCTCCATGCTGAAGCAGCCCCGTCATTACAAAGTGCCAGCACCCATAGACCCGAGGACCCCCAATCAAGAGAATTGGGATCAGAGATTTCCATCCGGCCCCAGAGACAAACAATACAAATGAAATCACCAAAACAGCGGTGTAGATTGCAATGTGAACCCGCCCCCAAAAGACTGCTTTGGGCCACTGGCTTTCCGGAATGTAATCCCGCTCTTCTTGCGACAAGTTCCCCATGGCATTTCGCATCAGAACTTTGAGCGAAGTCCACGTCTCGACAATCCCTACAAATGAAAGCGCCTTTAGGAACAGACTGATCGGGTGCATCCACGCTATTTCCGGATCGCGGCCAACAATGAGCGTATCGGTGTGATGTCGTGCGTGGCTCCAGCGCCAATTGACCGGGTTCCGCATGATCTGGAAAGACGCGATGTGATACACCACGTCGTTCATCCAACGGGTTCGAAAGGCCGTTCCGTGTCCGCATTCGTGCCAACGGCTGTCGCATGCCGAACCATACACGACACCGTATGCAAACCAGAAAGGCACGCAAAGCCAGCTGCCCCAAAAATACAGGCCACCAGCCGCAAAAACTAAGTGCAAGGCGATCCAAATCACTGTGTCACGTATGGCCGGTGCATCCCGGCGCTTCATAAGCGATTTCAGCTTCTTTCGAGGAACCTCGCTGTGGTACCACTCTGCCGCCGACAGACCGGCTTCTATCGCATGCCGCGTGCTGTCACCGGTCAGAGAATAGTCCCGAACGGCAAACTCGGAGCCGATGGGTGCGGTCAACTTACTCATTTCCCCTTTCTCCATCGCTCACAGTGTTTCCCGCGCCTTCTCATTGACTATAGCAAAGGCGCCTGAACTTTGGCTTCTCTAATTGGGCGGCGCAGAACTTGCTCGTGTTACAAGCTCAACAGGAAGCGCTGATTTCGTTGGAAGAGCTTTGCCCGTGTTCGCCAACTTGCCCAGCAAAACCTCTGCCGCACGGCGCCCCAGTTGATGCCGGTCTTGTCGGATCGTTGTCAGCGCGGGAACGTACGATCCCGACATTTCGATATCGTCGAAACCCACAACCGAAATGTCGCCGGGCACCTTCATTCCACCTGCCACCAGCCCGGAAATCAACCCAAAGGCAACCATATCCGCAGCGCAAAACACCGCTGTTGGGCGCTCATCCATCGCGAGTATTCGTGTGGCGGCCTCATGTCCGGACTCCAGCGAGAAGTCACCCCTGATGATCCATTCAGGCCGCGCCGGAAGACCCAAGCGCGTCCGTTCTTCAACAACACCCTCACGCCGAGCGGTCGTCAGAACATTTCCGTCAGGCCCAGTGACATGCGCGATTTTCTTGTGGCCTAAATCATGCAGGTGCCTGATCGCCAATCGGGCACCTTCAGCGTTGTCGCTGGAGATTACCGGAAAGGCCTCTCCTTCCACCCATTCACATAAAAATACGATGCGGTCGCCTGCTCCGTATGTGACGCACTGCTGAAGTGCGGCCGAAGATATACCACCATCCAATGAGATGGCGCCATCAATTCGACCGTCGCGAAAATACCCAGCGAGGGTTTCCTCCTTCAACGGGTTACTTTCGGTATCGGTGATCAGAACTGCGTAATCCGACCCGGCGAACCCCTCGCTGATACCAGCGAGAATGCCCGAATAAAATGGTTTCCCGAGGTTGGGAACAAGGATCAGCACTGCCCCTGCCCGTTGCATCCGTAGGTTTCGGGCGGCCTGATTGACGCGGTAACCCGTTTCCTGAATAGCTTCAAGGACGGCGACCCGCGTTGATTTTGACACCAGGTTGGGATTGGACAAAACACGGCTGACAGTGGCTGTCGACACCCGCGCGGCGCGTGCGACGTCCTGTATCGTGGCGGGTTTAGGTTTCTTGCTCATGGCCTGTCAGACGATTTCCAGCTTGACTCGAATCTGTTCTGATGCCGATTATGTAATCGATTACACAAATATGAAAGCTGCTTTTTCGCAAAATGTAATCGATTGCAGACGCAATTTCGCCAAATGGGGGACCTAATGGTATCCAAACTCAAACGCAAAAAAAGCCGGGCTCTTTGTTGACTTCGAAGGCCTCATTCGACTTTGCCGGGGCGAAGGTCCTGGTGATAGGCGCCAGCCGGGCGGGCATTGGCGCTGCTATCGCCAGAGCATTTCAGGACTCAGGTGCCGCAGTGGAAATTACCGGCGTGGAACCGGAATGCGCCGAAGTGGACGCGGCCCGCTTTACCTACAATCAACTGGATGTAACCGACACCGACGAAGTCTACGAATTCGCGGACATGCGCGACCATATTGACGTTCTGGTCAATTGCGCAGCGATCACTCGGCGCGGCGAGGAAATGGCGCCCGAGTTCTTCTCCCACGTGTTGAACGTAAACCTGACCGGATCGTTTCGATGCGCCGAAGCGTTGCACCCTGCCCTTTCAGCCGCGAAAGGGCGCGTCATTAATGTGGCCTCAATGTATGCGCGCTTTGGTTCGCCGCAAAACCCGGCCTACGGCGCGTCAAAAGCCGGTGTGGAACAACTGACAAAATCCCTGGCTATTGCGTGGGCCAAAGACGGCATTCGCGTGAATGCCATCGCACCGGGATTCATCGTGACCGAGCAATCGGCACGCGCCCGGGAAGATGCCAGTTTCACATCCGCTGTCGAAGCACGCACACCCTTGGCGCGCTGGGGTCACCCGGAAGATATCGCCGGAACAGCCATGTTTCTCGCATCCGACGCTGCGGCTTTTGTGACCGGCACATGCCTGATCGTGGACGGAGGGTTTTCGGTTGTTTGACAGGAGCACATCATGAGTGACTTCGCGAAAATCCGCGCTGCAGTGATCGGGACCGGCTTCATAGGAACGGTCCATGTTCAGGCTCTTCGGCGCCTTGGCCTTGACGTAAGAGGTGTTCTCGGCTCATCGCCAAAGCGCGGACAGGAACGGGCGCAAGCAATGAGCGTGGCACGCGCCTATGACTCTCTGGAAGATCTTTTGGCGGATGAAAGCATCGATGTAGTGCACGTAACGACCCCTAACCACGCGCACTATCCGCAAGTGAAGTCGATCCTGGGCGCTGGCAAACACGTCATCTGCGAGAAACCACTTGCCATGACGTCCGCCGAAAGCGCCGAGATGGTCGACCTTGCCAATGCGTCAGGAAAGGTTGCGGCTGTTTGCTACAACATTCGTTTTTATCCACTGAACCAGCAGGCTCACGGTATGGTTCAGTCGGGGGACTTAGGTGATATCCGTTTCGTTACAGGACATTACCATCAGGACTGGCTTGCCAAACCCAGTGACTGGAACTGGCGGCTGGAAAGCGAAATGGGGGGTGCGCTGCGATCGGTCGGTGACATTGGAACTCATTGGGTTGACCTGACCAGCTTCGTCACCGGGTTGAAAGCAACCTCCGTCTTTGCAGAGCTGGCAACATTCATCCCGGAACGCCAAAAACCCCTCGGCCCGGTTGAAACGTTTTCCAGCGGAACCGGCGAAACCGAGAGTGTGCCCATCGTTACCGACGATGCTGCCATGATCCTTATTCGGTATGAGAACGGAGCACGCGGTGTGATGAGCACGTCTCAGATGAACATGGGCCGAAAGAACTCGCTGCAATGGGATATCGCCGGGGCAAAAGCCAGCGCTGCGTGGGACAGCGAAACCCCCGACCATCTGTTCATTGGGCACCGCGACGGGCCGAACCAAACGCTGATGCGCGACTTTACTTTGATGAACGGCCCTGGGGTCGCAGCCGCCACATTGCCGCCAGGGCATGTGGAAGGGTTCGCGGATTCCTTCTTCAACTTTTTTCGGGCGGTTTATGCCGACGTCCTCGCAGGCGGACGCCAGCCGACCAGCACCTGGGCCACGTTTGAAGATGGTCATTACGAGATGCGTTTCTGCGATGCCGTCGTGAAATCGGCAAGCGAGAGTCGCTGGGTAGATTTGAGCGAGATTTGAGGGTGATGAAATGAAACTGGGCTTGCTGACTGCACCATTCGAAGACTCTCAGTTGACAGAGGTGGCGGCCTGGGCCGGTGCCAATGGGTTTTCGGCCATGGAGGTTGCCTGCTGGCCGTCATCCGGTGGCGAGCAACGACGTTATGCTGGGACCAGCCACATCAATGTGGACAGCCTTTCCGCCGATCAGGGCAATGAAATTGTTGGGCAGCTCGCCGATCAGGGGATCGAGATATCGGGTCTCGGATACTATCCCAATCCGCTTCACGCCGATGCAGAGCATCGGGCCGAAGTTATTGGGCATCTGAAAAAGGTGATCACCGCTGCCGGGGTGATGGGCATCAAGGTCGTCAACACCTTCGTTGGCGGAGACCGCACTCTACACCTCGATGCGAACTGGGAGCGCGCCACCGAGATTTTCGACCCAATCGTCAAGCATGCTCAAAATTCAGGAGTACGTCTGTGCTTTGAGAACTGCCCGATGATCTTCAGCTATGACGAATGGCCCGGGGGTCACAACATCGCTTACTCACCAAGAATCTGGCGACGGATTTTCGAGAAATGGGGTGACGCCGTCGGCATGAATTTCGACCCCTCACATTTGATTTGGCAATTCATCGATCAAACACGTTTCATCAAGGAATTTGGCCCTCACATGGCTCATGTCCATGCCAAGGACGTGATGGTCGATCAGGATGGACTTTATGAAAACGGGGTGATGTCGACTGGAATGGGGTGGCAGATCCCGCGGCTCTGCGGGCTGGGTGATGTGGACTGGTCCGATTTCTTTTCCGGCCTGTACCGCGTCGGATACGACGGTTCGATCATCATCGAGCATGAAGACAGGTTGTTCGAAGGAACAGACGAGAAGGTGAAGCGGGGCTTCCTACTGGCCCGGGATGTCCTGTCACCGTTCATCAAATGAAGAAATTATCAAATTTGAAATGACTAAAACTGGGAGGAAACTGAAATGAAAAACCTACTTTACGGCGTTGCTGCGATAGCAGTTTCTGCATCTCTTTCAACGGTGGCGATTGCGGACGGCCACAAGCAATACACCATCGGCGTCTCCAACACCGTTCAGGGCAACGGCTGGCGTGAACAGATGATCTGCGCGATGCGTGCACAGGCCTTGGTTGAAGGCGATGTCACAAACCTGATCGTCGCGCACCGAAACACGGATTCAGCCGGGCAATTGGAAGACATCAACAATCTGATCGAAGCGGGTGTTGATGCAATTGTGTTGAACCCATCAAATCCTGACGCTTTGAATTCGGCACTTGAAAAAGCGATGGCGCAGGACATCGTCGTTGTTGCCGTAGATGCGGGCGTTTCGGCTGATGGCGCGTATATTCTTTCAAACAACCAAGAAGAATATGCCTACCTTGGTGCCAAGTGGCTGTTTGAACAGCTCGGTGGCAAAGGTGATGTTGTTTATATGCGCGGCATCGCAGGTGTGTCCGCCGATACAGACCGCGACAACGGATTTAAACGCGCGCTTGCTGAACACCCCGACGTCAACGTAGTGCACGAAGTCTTCACTGGATGG
The DNA here is from genome assembly GCF_056537985.1 of Ruegeria sp. BI12. NCBI lineage: Bacteria > Pseudomonadati > Pseudomonadota > Alphaproteobacteria > Rhodobacterales > Roseobacteraceae > Ruegeria > Ruegeria sp. BI12. The sequence continues at coordinate 1,951,858 of NZ_JBQFSL010000001.1, forward strand.
CAGCAGGACCAGGGCAAGCAACAGATCTTTGATTTCCTTGCCACTGGCATCCCGTTTGACGGTGTCTGGACCAGCGGCATCGACAATGTAATTGTCGACGCGTTTACTGAATCCGGCGCGCCTTTGGTACCGATCGTCGGTGCGGACAATGCGGGCTTCGTTCAGTACCTGACCGAAGTTGAAGGGTTGAATGGTGCAGCGGTGACAAACCCTGGTTCCGTCGGTGGTGCAGGCATTGCTTTGGCGGTGGACATACTGAACGGCGAAGCCCCTGAGAGTAAAACAGTGCTTGTCGACCCCGTGCTTTGGGAAAACGCGACAGATGCGGGCCGAGAAACGATCAAGGCAGCACAGAATCCAAATCTGGACCCTGAGTGGCCGGTTTCTGTGACCGTTCCCGGCTGGACCGACTACACAATGGAACAAATCATCGACTGCAAGGGACCCGGCGAAGGCTGATCCTAAATGACTGGCCTTCCGCCCTTAGCTGGGCGGAAGGCAAATCCAATACACTTAGTATTCAAGGGCTTCCATGAACAGCACACCACTTCTCGACGCGTCTGACGTCGCCAAAAGTTTTGGCGCTGTACATGCCTTAACCAACGCCCATCTTACGGTCGCTGAAGGCGAGATCGTCGCCCTGATGGGCGCCAATGGCGCCGGCAAGTCCACGTTTGTTAAAATAATTACAGGCGCTCTAAAACCTGATGCGGGCCAGGTATTAATCCGAGGCAAACAAGCACTTGTCGGAAGCCCTGCCGAGGCGCGCCGCTCCGGCCTGGTGCCGGTTTATCAGGAACCGTCGCTCATTCCTGATCTCGACGTCACCGATAATCTCAGGCTGACCGACACACCAGTCGATCGGTTCCGAGATTGGGTTTCTGAGCTCGGCGTTGAAGACTTGAAGCTGTCAGCGATGATTGGCGACCTGCCTCTCGCCACACTTCGCATCTTTGATTTGGCACGCGCACTGGCGGTTGAACCTGACGTTCTCTTGCTGGACGAAATGACGGCTGCACTGCCTACGGATCTGGTTGAACGTGTTTTGAAGACCGTAAGACTAAAAGCAGATGACGGTATGGGTGTGATCTATGTTTCCCATCGCTTCACTGAAATCTCAGAACTGTGCGACCGAGCCACGGTTTTGCGAGATGGCATGTCCGTTGGGGATCTCGAAATCGAACCCGGCGTAGAAGAACGCGTCGTCGAATTGATGTTGGGACAAAAGATAGACATCGGAAAGCGTGCGGTACTCAAAGCAAATGGACCGCAAACAAAGACACCCCGCCTAAACGTACAGTCGCTGGCGTTTGAGCCCAGTTTCTCGGACGTTTCGTTCGACTTGTACCCCGGTGAAGTATTGGGAGTCGTGGCACTGGAAGGTCAGGGGCAGGACGAGCTTTTCGAGGTTTTGGCAGGCTTTGACCGGCCAACGTCAGGATCCATGAAAGTGGACGGGCAGCCGGTTAGTTTTTCCCATCCCGCCGACGCCATTGCCGCCGGACTAACTTTTGTGCCGGGCGATCGTTCCGATGCCCTGTTGGCGCAACGGTCAGTGAAAGAAAATATCGCTTTGCCATTCTCAGCCCGCATCAAAAACTGGGGGCCGATAAAACTCCGCCACGAGCGTAACCGGGTCGCCTATGCGGTCGAGAAACTGCAGATCGACACACGCGCCCAAGGCGAAGTGCAACGACTTTCCGGCGGCAATCAGCAGAAGGTCACCATTGGCCGCTGGCTGGCGACAGGTGTTAAAACCTTGCTGTTGTTCGACCCAACCCGCGGCATCGATGTGCGCACAAAACGCCAAATATACCCCTTGGTGCGAGAGTTGGCGGATCAGGGCGCGGCGGTTCTATTCTACACATCTGAGTTGGAGGAAATCCCGCTGGCCTGTGACCGTGCAGTAGTGATCTTCAACGGGCGTGTTGTCGACGTGATAGACGCGGCCGACGCCGATGAACAAACACTGATGCGGGCGGCTTATGGTCTGACCGAAACGGAGGGCGCGGCGTGAGTGGGCCTATCCGAAAACACGCATGGGTCACAGGGCTGGTGGTCCTTCTTGTGCTCCTTCTGACCATCACAAAATTGATACAACCCACGTTCGGAGCGTCAGGGCTGGAGAGTATCGCCCGCGCCGCCCTGCCCTTTGCTTTCGCAACTGCCGGTATGGCTGTCGTCGTGATCGTCGGAGGCATCGACTTGTCCGTCGCATCTATGATGGCCGTATGCGCTGTGACTGCTGCCGTATTGATGGAACGTATGGCCGGTGTACCAGCCTTGTTAATCGTTCTGGGCGTTGGGCTTTTGATGGGGCTGATTAATGGCCTTCTGATCGTGGTAACGCGGGTGCCCGACATCGTCGTAACACTCGCCATGCTTTTTGTGTGGGAAGGCGTTGCGCTGTTGATCCTCGAGACACCCGGCGGTGCGACAGCGGACTGGCTGGAGCAGGCAATCCGGGGTCATTTTCTGTTCGACGGGCTGCCAAAGGCGCTTGTCGTTATCGTCTTAGGCATCGCGGTGATCTGGTTGCCGATCCGGCGCTCCAAACTTGGCCTTTCGATCTATGCAACCGGGTCGGACGAGTTGGCCGCCTTCCGTTCGGGCGTTGCGGTCGGAAGAACGAAGATTGCTGCCTACGCGCTTTGCGGTCTGTTTTGTGCCATGGGTGGATTAAGTCTGGCCGCCCTGACCGGAATTGGCGAACCGGTACCGGGCCCATACCTCATGGCCTCTGTCGCCGCGGTGGTTCTTGGCGGCGTCGTGCTAGGTGGTGGTAAAGGCGGGCTGCTTGGACCCATTATCGCCGTTTTCATTCTGCGGATCATTCGAACGATCCTGACATTGCTGGCCGTCGATCCAAATGTGACCACCATTATTGAAGGCACAATTATGGTTCTCGTTGTTATGCTGGGCACGGCGGCTTCACTAAAAGGGGCCCGCCGATGAGTATGGACGCCACAGACCCGCCGATGGCCCGCTTTGGTCGGTATCTGCGTGATAATCCGATCATCCCGTTGTTGGTCTTCCTGTTCTTGATGATCGCTGCACTCGAGGTCTTGCGACCCGGTATCGTCACCCCGGTCCGGGCCGGACGGGATGGGCTGATATCAACCTTTTGGGTCGGCAATCTAATCAAGTTCGCAATTCCGCTGGCCATGCTTGCCGCCTGCCAGGTGCTAACAATGCTAACGGCCGGCATTGACCTGTCCGTAGGGGTGGTTGCCACCGTATCAGCTTTCGTTTGCGCAACGCTGAGTGCGATCTGGGGCGTCACGCCTGCAGTATTGATCGCGCTGTCCGCTGGCCTTGTTGTTGGCGTAGTAAATGGCATCGGAGTGGGATTGGTCCGGGTCCATCCATTGATCATGACCCTTGGAACAGGATTAATCGCCACGGGATGCCTGCAGGTCTATCAACGGTTGGTCATAAATGCAGGAACAGAAATCCCCACTTTTCTTGCCTGGCTCGGAACAGGCCGAACGGCGGGGATGCCGAATGGTCTATTCGTGTTCATTCCCTTCGCACTCTTTATCCTGTGGCTCATGCGCTATACCGGATTTGGCCGATTGCTGTTCGCACTTGGCTCCAACGAACAGGCTGCCAAACTATCCGGGGTTCGAGCTTGGCAGGTCTACCTGGCGCTCTACGTGCTTTCCAGTTTAATCGCTGCGCTGGCTGGTTTGCTCTATCTCGGCATGATCCGTCAAACCTCGCTGAGCCTCGCCAATCCGTTGTTGTTGCCTTCAGTCGCTGCGGCAGTGATAGGCGGCACGTCGATTTTCGGAGGCCGTGGTAGTTTCGCAGGTGCGATTGTGGGAGCATTAATTCTGCGTGTGCTGGATACTATGTTAACTTTGATGCAGATGCCGGAAGGTGCACGTACAGCTCTGTTTGGACTGATCATCCTCGCGGTTACCGCGCTTTACGTCAGGATCACCGGCACACGCTAAGGGGGGTTCCAATGGTAAAATTCCGGATCGTCGGCATCAGTTTCGATCACATGCACATGGGTGATTTATTGCGGATGGTGCACGATCATCCTGACGCTGAAATCGCCGCAGTCTTCGATCCGGATCGGGCTAAAATGCAGGCGGCAGTGACGGCTTTCGACATTCCCGAAGATCGGGTGTTTACGGACTTCGACACATGCATGGCAGCGGGTCCTTACGACATGGCACTTCTGTGTGTAGCGACAGCTCAGCACGCGGAATTTACTGAAAGGTTGGCCCCACACGACCTGCATGTTTTTGTCGAAAAACCCTTTGCTGCATCCGCGGATGATGCGCGCCGCATGATGGCAGCGATGAACGAAACAGGCAAACAGCTGATCATCAACTGGCCTTTGCGATGGGTTGAAAGCCACGTGACGGCCAAACGGTTGATTGATGAGGGGATGATCGGCGATTTGCGTGAAGTTCATTTCTACGACGGAAATCGGGGACCGTTGTACCATCTGGCCGACAAAGTTGAAGTAACCGCCGAGGAGGTTGAGCGTCAGAAACCGAACTCCTGGTGGTATACGCGTGCATCTGGTGGTGGATCATTGTTAGATTATCTTGGCTACGGAGCGACGCTTGGAACTTGGTACATGGATGGAAGAGCGCCGATCGAGGTCACATGTACGGTTGACGAAACACCCGGTATCGAAGTCGACCAGCATGCCATTGCCGTTTGCCGTTATGAAACCGGGCTATCCAAAATGGAAACACGCTGGGGCACCTTCACCGACCCGTGGACCACGCAGCCTCAGCCAACCTGTGGATTTGTCTTTGTGGGCACAGATGGCACCATTTCATCGCCTGATTATGCCAGCCACCTAACAGTTCAGACCCGCGCCCGACCTGAAAGGCACGAGTTTCCAGTGACCCCGCTTCCAGTTGGCGAACGAAATGCGATCGAATATGTGCTTGGCTGCATCTCCAAAGGAGCCCCGGTCACAGGGCCGTTGGATCCCGCCCTTTGTCTGACCGCGCAACGGATCGTCGATACCGCGCGTCGTTCGGCACGCGAAAAACAAACACTCCGGTTGCTGTCATGAGTGGGGACAGTGGCGATACGGACCAGTACGCTTTGAAATCGGCCAAGAAGCGGGACATCCCTGCCCCGGGTTTGCCGTATACGCCGCCGATGCCTCAGCACTACAGGCCCCGGATCGGGGTAATTGGTACGGGCGGAATTTCTGCAAGCCATCTTGATGCCTACCGAACGGCCGGCTGGGACGTCGCCGCAATCTGGAACCGGACGCGGGCGAAGGCCGAGGAAAAGGCCGCTGAGTACTGTCCGTCTGCCCGCATCGAAGATGACTGGCAGGCACTTCTTGCAGATCGTGAGATTGACGTTATCGATATCACCCTCCACCCAGAACATCGCGTGCCAATTATCAAAGCTGCCTTGCAAGCGGGCAAACACGTGCTTAGCCAGAAGCCATTTGTTACCGACCTTGATCAGGGCAATGACCTTGTGAAGCTGGCGGATGATCAGGGTGTGAAACTCGCGGTAAACCAAAATGGTCGCTGGGCCCCGCACCTGTCCTGGATGCGCGAAGCGGTTTCAGCCGGATTGATCGGCGATGTTCTGTCTGCCCACTTCTCAATTCACTGGGATCACGGTTGGACTGCAGGTACTCCGTTTGACGAGGTTGACCACCTGATACTCTACGATTTTGGGGTGCATTGGTTCGACTTTCTTACGTCCCTGGTCGGAGACAGGGCCGAAAGCGTATTTGCAACCGCTACAACTGCGCGCGGCCAGGCAAACAAAGTCCCTTTGATGTCGCAGGCATTGGTACGTTTGGACCAAGGACAAGCAAGTTTGGTTTTTGACGGGGGCGTGCCTTATGGCCCTCGAGACACAACGTACGTGGCGGGCACGACCGGCAGCCTGACAGCAGACGGGCCGGATCTTTCGACACAATCTGTAACGCTTGAGACGGCGCATGGCATCGCGCGCCCAGCGCTCAAAGGACAATGGTTCAACGACGGATTTCGTGGCGCAATGGGCGAGCTTCTTTGTGCAATCGAAGACAATCGAGAGCCTACGGTTTCTGCAAGAAACAACCTAAAGTCATTGGCCATCGTTTTCGCGGCAATTGCATCATCCGAACGCAACAGAGAAGTCGAAGTAGGAAGCGTTAGAACAGCCAGCACCTGATTGGGTGCTATCAGACAAATTCTGAACCAGTCTCAGCTAGGCCAGTAAAGCTGCCCTTTATACTGCACCAAGTTCGCGCCATTCGGCCGGAGCGGCGGTGCGTGTCAGTTTGAATGAGTCTCTGCTAGCCAGCGATCTTTCCTGCCTGAAGTTGTTGTAGACGGAGGACTGGACGGAAGCGAATTTCTGTATTGGTTACGAAACCCGAATGTAGGCTTGTCCTACCAGTTCAGCTTTAGTCTTAGGCTAAAACTAACGCGCGACCTAACTCTCTGTGACACCCACAACCCATGGTGCTGACCGATCTTTTCTTTCGCCATGCTGTAGTGCCCTAGGATTTGTAGAGACCAGGCACCAATCCTTCTGATAACTCTTTCAGCAGGTCCGGTGCTGTTCCCGCAGGTTGAATTGGGCCGTAATACACATCGTAGGTTCCACCTAGTTTAGCAATCAGCTCTGACACGTACCTTAAGGATGCCACCCTGCGTCCGAACTCGTCGTTTCCCCCACCGAGTAGTGCCGCCAATCGTCGAGTTCGGTAGTAGTGCCGCGAATTACGCATGTTCGCCGAGGCCGGGACAATCGGCGCTCCGCTTTCTGCGGAAACACGAGTAACCCCGGTTCGCCATTGCGGCTCGATCAGAAGTCCGTCTTTCAACGTTGGCACACGGCCCGAGCCGAATACCAGCAACGCACCCTCCTGTTCCAAATGTGCCAACATGCCGGCTCGAGTTTGGCGCGCTGTCAGCACCTTGTCCTGTCGGTCCAAGTCCACCGGTACGATCAAATCGCGCCCAAGAAACCGCTCGGCCTCGCGACCGGCGACGACTTTCAAGTCTGAACGGTGGTCAAGCAGAGCTCCCGCATGTGCCAAAAAATCGAAAGTGCCGATTGGATGTGTTGATCCAATGATGACGGGGCCGCTGGCTGGAATGTTTTCAAGACCGTGGGCTTTGACAATAGTTCCCCCATTCATCGCAAGCACTGCTCGTACCAAGTCGTGCCCAGTACGTTCATCCAGTTCCAACAGAATTCGTTCTGTTTCGTTCAATGCAAAAAACGCTTGGCCGGTCGTGGTGCGACTGATCCAGTCAACGCCCTTCATTAACTGGCACAGCGCCCTCAGCCTCAGGTCAGCGCCAACCGGAATGCGCAGTCGAGCGCGTAGTAGTTCATCCAGCGGATCGTGTTTCTTGTTGTTGGTCAATACCGTTGCCCCGTCGTTACCACAAAGCTAGCACGCATAACCAACAACGGCACACGGCCAAGCGAACACTTTTGAATCTTTCTGTGGTACTAACTGTGGGTCGGCTAGATTGACTACCCAGGGAGGCACCCCGCCATCCATTTGGTATCGTAATTGCGTATGCGCAATGACTTTCGAAGCGTGCGCCAAGTTCTTGCCGGACAACGGAGGAGAGACCGAGTGCAAGCTGAAGGTTTTATCAAAGGTCGACCGGTGAGCCTTGCCGTGTTGGATTATGGTTTGTTCCAAGTTCACTCCAACGGTCGCATAATCGGCATTTCGGGCTTTGCTATACAAACGGATGAAAATGAAACGATCCTTGTCGACACTGGCCTCCCGGAAAAATACGCTAAGAATGCCCAATCTGCTTCCGAAGAAGATCGATTGGATGAGTTTGGCGAGGTGCTTGAGTGCACACCAGACAACCTACCTGCAGCACAGTTGGCAAAGCTGGGGTTAACCTCCGAAGATGTCACACTTCATGTTTGCACGCATACCCACATCGACCACGTGGGCGGGTTGCATGCATTTCCAGAAGCGCCGATCCTGATCTCTGCCAATGAACGCAAACTCGCCAAGCCGCTGTACTGGGGCAACACGCAACCATTAGACTGGCCAGAGTGCGATTATATACTGGTTGAAAGCGATGTGCGCGTTGGTCCAAGGCTAACGGTGTTGGAAGCGCCCGGTCATTCGCCGGGGCAAATCGCACTGTTGGTTGAACTGCCGTCACGAGCAGTGATGTTGACCAGCGACGCGATTTCAAGAGCAGAAGAAATTGACGAAAAGTTCGTGGGGGCATGGAACGAGGCCGCAGCAAATGCCAGCGCAGAACGGTTGATGAAACTGGCCGCAGAAAAAGACGCGTTCGTGATTTACGGTCATTGCCCGAAACAATGGCCCGACCTACGAAAAGCTCCAGAGACATATAGCTGAGCTTCACTAACCGACGATGTAAAGAAACGAGCGGTCACATACCGCCCGGCCAACCTCCAGCCAAGTTGCTCTAACCAACCTTCAAATAACGGATCAGATTAGGCAGACTTTTTCCGCTAGTTCATCAATCAGTACGCGTTGGTTTTCGCTGTAATCAACAGGAACATCGATCAGATGGACGCCACCCGCTGCAAACGCTTGCTCAAAGGTGGGGACCAGATCCTCAGTTCGCTCTACCCGGTGGCCGGTCGCACCATAGCTTCTGGCATATTGCACAAAATCAGGGTTCTTGAACTCAAGTCCCCAATCTTCAAACCCGGCATGAGACTGCTTCCAGCGGATCATCCCGTACGAGCTGTCGTTCAGCACGGTCACAACCAGATTGAGGCCCAAGCGAACGGCCGTTTCAACTTCCTGACTGTTCATCATAAAGCCACCATCGCCACAAATCGCCATGACGCGCCTATCAGGATAGAGTTTGGCCGCCATCATGGCTGAGGGAAGGCCGGCTCCCATCGTGGCCAGTGCGTTATCCAGCAAGACTGTATTGGGCTGGTAGGCCTGATAATTTCGCGCGTACCATATTTTATAGATGCCATTGTCCAACGCGATGATATCGCAGTCACGCATAACTTTGCGTGTATCGGCCACAAACCGCTGCGGGATCACTGGGAAGCGCGGATCATCTGCTCCTGCCGAGATGTGCACGTCGGTTTCCTGCTTGACCCTCTCGAAATAACTGCGGTCAAAATCCAGTGGGCCACCAAGCTTATCGCCCAACCGTTCGATGGATTGCGCCAGATCGCCGACAACCTCGACTTGCGGGAAATAGACTTGGTCAACTTGCGCCGCCTTGTAGTTCACATGGATCACTTTGGTTCCACCTTCCTTCATGAAGAAAGGAGGTTTCTCCACCACGTCATGACCCACGTTGATGATCAGATCGGCCCTTTCGATGGCGCAGTGCAAGTAGTCCCCGTCGGACAATGCTGCGGTCCCTAAAAATAGATCGGACCGCTCGTCTACTACGCCTTTGCCCATCTGCGTGTCAAAGAACGGAATCTGCGTGTCGTTCACAAACTCGCTGAGTGCGCTGCGAGCATGCTTTCGGTTGGCTCCCGCCCCCAACAAAAGCAAAGGCATTTTAGCCGAGCGGATCATCTCGGCCGCCTCATTCAGAACCGTGTCACCAGCCACGGCGTAGTAGCGCGGATGGGGTTGCAGGACCGGCTCGGTGGTATCTTCGGCCGCTATATCCTCGGGAAGTTCCAACAGAACGGCGCCGGGACGCTCCTCTTGCGCGACGCGAAACGCTTCGCGGATCAACGAGGGGATGGTGTTGCCGTGCACAATCTGCTTGGACATTTTGCAAATCGGGTCGAACAAACCCACCACATCAATGATCTGAAACTGGCCCTGCTTCGATTTTTTGATCGGCTTTTGGCCCGTGATCATAACCAGTGGCATCCCACCCAAATGCGCGTAGGCGGCGGGTGTGGCAAAATTTGTGGCGCCGGGACCCAATGTTGCCATGCAGACCCCGGCTTTTCCTGTCAAACGCCCATATGTCGCTGCCATGAACGCTGCGCCCTGTTCGTGACGTGTCAGAACAAGCTCAATCTTGGACGTTCTCAAAGACTCCAGCACATCCAGATTTTCCTCACCTGGGACGGCGAAAACATACTCAACGCCCTCCGCCTCGAGCGCTGCGACCAGCAAATCCGAGGCTTTGGTGAGGGAAGAAACGGTTTGGTCAAAAGCAGACATGTGCTCTCCTGATATCACGGTGGATCCGTCGGTCTAACCTGACACGCAGGCGGAAATCTAACCATTCCGATTTAGGAACGGGCCGCTCAGTTTTCAGTAGCTTGCAACTATCGGGTTTCGAAATCAGCGCATCCATCGATACCCTTCGGCCAAATTCCAGTACAACACGCGCGCGACACAGGTTCAACAAGTGCCATGGCCAACTGTGTTGCAGCGCAATTAGGCCAACCGTGTCCGTCGCGCGTTTAGCCAAGCGCTTCAGACAAGCCTCCTGACTCAACTTGCCCAACTTCCACAAGAATTTGACTAGGTACCAAAAAAAACGCTGGCTCTCCAAATTCAGGGGCATAAGCGGCCAATTGAGCCGCCATACCTTCAACAAAACTCGGGGCCATGATGCGATCTCGTCCAAACAGACTGTCAGCGCAGTTCGGTCAGGTTTCTCCGGCTTGAATTATTCCGATCCATCAAAAAGAACGCGGGAACTTTCTGTTTTCGCGCGCTCTACCTGAAACATTCACCGGGTTTCTTGCCGCAGGGCTCGTCACTTTCATCCTGTTGCCTCTCATCTCAGCTTTGGCACGCTCTGTCTCGGGTGACCTCGCTTTTCCAGTGGACTTAGTTTTCGCTCTGGGCATTTTTGCGGCCATAGCTGCCTTCGTGCTCAGAGGACAGACGCCACGAGCCTTACTCGGTCGCGGTTTGATTTGCCTTGGAACAGCACTCATCGTTACGCCTGTAGGCCTGTCTGTTCTGTTCGCGTTTTACCTGTATGACTGGTTGGAAATCGTGACAGGTACGGCTGTTCAACGGCCCGGAAACATCGCCGTATCCTTGTTTGGTGGTGTCTTTTTTGCCAATGCTCTCGTATTGGGATCGGCCCTTGGAAGTGTGACCCTGCTAGTTGGGCGCACGCTCATAAAAGCGCGCTGAAAACCCCTTCCCCCACCTTATCAACTTCAATCAGCGGCCCGACAGCATTTGGGGCGGTCGCTATGAAACTGCGCACCCAAAACCTCCCTCACAGCAAAAATCAGGAGTCCGGAACGATGGATCCAATTCGTATGTTAATCGTCGCGCCGGACGAAGCTCGCTCGACTGTCCAGGAACTGGCGACCCACCTAGAAGGTGTTGAGATTGTTGGCGTCGCCTACAATTTGAGAACAGCAAAGCAAATCCTTGATCGCACGCAACCGGAATTGCTTCTGGTCGACGTGATGCTTCAGGGCCTGCGCAGCGTGGACGTTACTTCATACGCGTCAACAACTCTGCCAGACCTCGGTATATTCGCGCTCATCAGAGCCCGTGTGGACACCCAAACGGTGCCAGAGGTGGATCGCTTTCCCACTTATGGTCAATCCTCCCAGCCGGACAGCAATGCCTGAACGTTCCTTCAGATCAAAAAACGCCGGGTGTCATCAAAGGGAAATCTCGCGGCCGGTTTTGATTTACGTCAAAGGAGAGCGTTTGTTTGTGGCGAAGGCTAGGAAAAGTCCTGTCCGCTTCAAGATGACTTCTTCTGACAAGGCTCACCAGAAACAGTTCCTGCATGCGACCTTCACCCCCAAGGGCCAGTCCTGGATGATGGTTTAGTGCTTCGGGTATTGCTGCTTTCATCGGCTGCGTTCGACTGCTGGGCTAGCATTCGCAACGCAGCTATCCGATTTGCCGTCGACGGGTGAGTTGAAAATAGCTTGTCACGTGAGTGCGCATGAAGTGGATTGATGATGAACATATGTGCGGTCGCCGGGTTGCGCTCTGCAGCGTCGTTGTCGATGTTTGCCGCTCCTTGCTGAATACGTTCGAGGGCAGACGCCAATGCCAGAGGTTGACCGCAAATCTCGGCGCCGACGCGATCGGCAGCGTATTCTCTGGTCCGACTAATAGCCATTTGGACCAAACCCGCAGCCAATGGGGCCAAGATCATCAGCGCGATGGTCCCCACTAGGCCAACAGCACTATCCCGTCTTCCGCCAAAGAACAGCGCGAAGTTGGCTAGCATCGTAATTGCACCCGCGAACGTGGCAGTTACGGTCATAATCGCAGTGTCATGGTTCTTGATATGAGCAAGTTCGTGCGCGACAACGCCCGCCAGTTCACCCCTTGTGAGGGTCTGTAGCAATCCCGTAGTGACGGCAACGGCAGCGTTGTTAGGATTTCGCCCAGTAGCAAACGCATTAGGCTGGGGTGTTTCTATCAAATAAACTGCGGGCTTTGGCATGCCTGCGTTTTTTGCAAGATCCCCGACCATTTGAGACAACCCCGTATGGGTACCAGATGAAACTGGCCTTGCGTTGTGCATGCGAAGGACCATTTTGTCTGAGTTCCACCAGGTAAACAGGTTCATGGCTGCTGCCAGCACCAATGCGAACAGCATGCCCCCGCTCCTGCCAGAAGATAACCCAACCCCATGAACAAGGCCGTCAATGCGGCCATCAATAATGCAGTCTTCGTATAACCCATTCGATGCAGACCTCTACGCGGCTCATACATGATGTGTGATCAATACGGTCATGTTGCAACGATTGTCGCCCCAATCTGCGGCATTGTGGACTTTCACGCTGAGCAGATGACGATTTTCCCTCGAACTGAAATAGAAAAAAATATCTTAAATTCAATTATGTAAATCCGAACTTCCACTGAAGAGCCTATTGCAATGTGTGAACAATCTTACTTTCAAGAAGTTGGGTTTCTGACAGTATGGACTTGTGTGTTTCAACAAGTGTTGTTGGTTAGAAGATGTATTTTACCAAGTTCGAAGAACCTTTTTGCTCAGTCGATGACATCCGCAAAGATGAGTTTGCCCGGAAATATCCGTTGCTGGACAATAGATCTGTTCATGCGCAGTGGAAGAAAGGTTCCTGGCAAATCACGCGAATAGGTGAGATCTGGAAGAGGACTGGAAAAGTTTTCTCTGTTCCATATGCAGGCGTCGACGCGTACCCATCTTTTCAATTCGCAGAAGACGGTACTCCGTTTCCTTTGATGGAAACTGTGTTAAAGGCGCTGCCGGCCGATATGACGCCCTGGCAACGAGCTTTTTGGATGACCTCTCCTAAGGCGGAACTTGGCGGAGGTAATCCCGCGAACTCCATTCAAACTGACGATAACCGTGTGGTCGACGTGGCAAGTAAATTCGGTGAAGATTTCCTCAACTAAATGAGTTCCCATCAAGGAAATTCGACTACAGATGGGATTTTCTGCCGATCGACTGCCGTCCCTGACAACAGAGCCAAAATGCTTTTCGAGCAAGACTTGAGATTGGCTGGCCAACCCAAGTCGGCGCCATGTTGGGCTTGAGCAAAATGACCTCGTCTCCGCGTTGAATTTGAAGTGAGTGCACCTGCGGAAGATTGCTGACCGCATCATTCACAGCCGCCGTTTATCCTCGCGCAATATGCGGAGCAGCCATTGCGATTACCAACAGAGACTTTCGACGAATAATCCTTGCATTCACTTGGAAGTCGATCTCCGAGTGTCCAAACACCTATCCAACGTCGCAGCACTTTTGTTCGAGATGAACGACAAGCCCCTCAAAATTCAAAATGGGATTTGAGGCAACAGGAAGCTTCGTTTGTACACCTGGCAGGCACCCGATTGGATAGGAATTGTGGTAGACTGGCCCCGAGGACATTCTAGCAGGAGATCCCCCGGTGCTACCGAATTCACTCCGTCTCACACTCTCCGTCATGACAATCGCAATCGCGGCAGGCGCCCTGCCCGACCGGGTTGAAGCGATATCACAAGATGTCCCGGCGTGGTTACAAAAGCACGTGGGTACGGGTGACGGGCAAATCGCCCCGATCGTTTTGAAAAGGGCGCGAGCGCTTTATAAAGAGAAAGTACGTCGAGGCGAAGTAAGGAACCCCTGCTATCTTGCCAAAGATGCAACCCGCCCAAGTACCACAAGAAACGGCAATCCCGGCAAGCGGTTTTATGTCATCTGCGAGTCGCAAAAGTCCTTCCGAGCAGTTTCGTCCGGTTACGGCAATGGCCGAAAACTCAGGCGTGCCAATTTTTCGAACGGGCGCCAATGCGCGAAGAACTTCAGCAATGCAGAAGGATCGAAACTAACCGCCGGCGGTGCCTATGTGACGGCTGAAACCCGCACGTCATTCAAAGGTTATTACAGTCAATCCGGCAAAACGCAGCCGTTCTACCGCACGTTCCTTTTGTTTGATGGCCAAGGAGAAACGAGCAATGCTCGGGAGCGCGCCATCGGCGGCCATCCCGCCGTTTTCCTAAAATGGCAATGCAGGTTTAAAAACCCACAAAGCACGCACGCAGACAAAGACGGTTATGTCCCCTACGGACGGCTTGTGAACTACACGGGTGGTCGCAGCAATGGTTGCACAACCTGGTCACAATCCGCGTCCAAAGAAATCCTGGCGCTTGTAGAAGGCAACCCGACCACCCTCTATATCTACCCAGAATCCAAAGACATCAACGCTGTAGCCAAGGCTGTAAAAAAAGGAAAATCACTAACGAGAGCAGGAGTTTACTGGAACGCAGCTTGCCTACAAGCAATCGGCGCACCAAAGTTTTGGCCAAAAAGCAGCCTCCAACCGATCATAAACAGTTGGAGAGCATCCTTGCCCAAACAACCGCCACTGGAATTGCCGATCTGCAAGTAGACTAAACTTCGCAGGCCAACCTAAGCCCGATACATTCCCGCGTTTTTTTTGCTTCGGACTTAACGAAAACGTATGCGTGTATTTGTCAAACGTCCTCTTGGGGACAGGTAACCCATCTTGACTCTGCAGTAATTGTATCAGCCGTGAACTTGGTCAGCCGCACCGAGTTTGCTCCACTCGGCCAAGGGGCGGGCGGTGCATGTCTGCATAAATTTATCTCCGCTTGATAACGATCTTTCCTGATTGAAGTGATTGTAGACAGAGGAATGAACGGAAACGAATTTCTGTAAACTTCGCATACGCCTGAAACACTGCATCGCGCGTTCGCGTCGTCGAAACGGCAGGTGCGAATTATCAACGTGGTTGTTGAGCCATCTTCCCGTCTATTATTATTCGAACACGTCCAATTCTCTGAGCGCGGCTCTGTATGAGGCGAAGCGATCCGTGACGACGGTTTTCGCCTTACCGTGACGCTTCATCAATTTTTAAGAATTTAAGTGCTGCAGTTCTGTTCTGACTATTGGTGACAACGGCTTCCAGTACCCCGCCTTCGTGATCAACGGCCCGCCAAAGATAATGACGCTTGCCGTTCATCTTCACGAAACCCTCGTCCAGGTGTCACTTCCATTTAGAGAATACGCGCTGTTGGTGAACACGCTTCCGTCTGATCTCAGCAGCAAACATCGGGCCAAACCTGTTCCACCAATATCGGACAGTTTCGTGGCTCACTTCGATGCCTCGCTTGCTCCAAATGTCGCTGCAAGGATGTGGTCGATCCTTGTGAAGCAGGCGTCTCGCGCATCTAGCAAGCAGATCGTCAGCGTCAGCCCAAATCGATCATCCAGCAATAGTAACCTCGCATTTTGTCAGCATATCCGAAAATCTTTGCTAGCAATCAATTAACGCTAGCACAAAACTGAAACTCTAAACGTTGCATGGAATGCGCGACTGCTTCGAGGACGGACCTGATGGCCAAACGGATGTCCCGTTTAGGCAACTTCAACTTTGGGCTCAAACTAGCTAATGATGCCATCGCCAATGTCAGTCTTTCTGTTGATGTGTCTCGGCCATTGCCGCATAGAGGCAGGGTGCAGGGAGCTTGTCGGGCCGTGCGCCCAGAGGGCAGGCAGCAAATGCCAAAACGAAGAAACCTCGTGAACCTCTCCCGGCATTCACCACGATCGACGGGAACCTATGTCACTCCAGCCTCCAAAGGAAACAGTCACGCTTGCGGCTAGAGACCCGGCTCACCTGCAGGTCATAAAGCGCGCCGCGTTGTTCCTATTGGGTCCTGTCTATTTCCTGTACATCGCCTTTGTACCCCTGGTTTGCGGTAAACGGCGAGGTTTTCGCGGCTGGTACTGGCCGCTCGTCAAACGTGCCTGTTCGCGGCTTCTGTGGCTACTGAGCATCCGAACAGAGATGACACAAGCCGACAGGGCCGCGCTGGCCGCAGACACCAACAGCATCATCGTAATCAACCACCGCAGCCACCTGGATGGTTTCGCTTTGATGGACGTGGTGCCCGACGCCAAGTGGATCACCTTCGCCGCCAAAAAAGAACTGTGCGACGCGGTTCTCCTACGCCACGGGTTCAAGGGCGCGGGGCTGGTTGAGATTGACCGGAAAAGTGGCCCGGTGGCGCTCGAAACACTCACCGTTGCCGTCCGCGCCATGCCGGCACGCCGCTCTGTTGTGCTTTTCCCAGAAGCTACGCGCACTAGCTCCAAAAGCCTCGGCGAGTTCAAGGCAGGAGCTGTAATAGTCGCGCGCACCACCGGCCGTACAATACGGCCCATTATTATTCACGCATCCGACGCTCTTTTGCCACGCGACAAACACTTGCCCAAAAGCGGGACGATCCGGATCGAGGTCTTGCCGTCATTCAAGTGCGATCATTCCGCTTCTGTGGACGAAGATGTGGCTCGCCTGAGAAGCGCCATGATGGCCGTTTTCGATGCCGGGTAAACGTCCGGACGCGAACTGCCACTCCGTTGGGTAGCACAAACTCTTCTGTTTGCGTTCGATGACCGAGTTGCGGACAAAGCGGACGCTCAATCGTTTGATTTTCGCCCCGACTTGTATTCTGGAAGTTTGGCCAAGGCCGATTTCAGCGCGTCACCCCATCCATCGGAAACAATGCGAAAGTACTGGTCGTCGGCTTCGAATCTTGACCGCGTACCGCCGTCAAAGCTGTCTTCATCGTAGAGAAGCAGGTCAAGCGGAGCCCCGACAGACAGATTAGCCTTAATCGTGGAGTCAAAACTGACAAGCAAGAGTTTTACAGTTTCTGAAAAACTCATTTCCGGATCATAGGCACGCACCAGAATTGGGCGACCATATTTAGTCTCACCGATCTGAAAGAAAGGGGTGTCGGCGCCGGCCTCGATAAAGTTACCTTCGGGGTAGATCAGAAACAGGCGAGACGGGCCGCCTTTGATCTGGCCTCCAAGAATGAGTGTCGCATGAAAGGCGCTGTCGGCTTGCTGACCGGATCGGGAATGCTCTTCTATGACGTCGTTCAACGTAGCCGCAACCAATTGCGCGACTTGGAACATTGTCGGTGCTTCCAGTATAGAAGGCGAGCGATCTTTTGGCGCTTTCGTACGCTCTTCCAAAAGGCTGATTGTGGCCTGAGTAGTTGCCAGATTTCCTGCCGCTAGGATCGTGATCGAACGGTCACCTTCGACCGTCCAATTGAACATTTTGTTGAACGTAGAAATATTATCGACGCCTGCATTCGTGCGCGTATCGGACATAAACACCAGCCCGCGATTCAGCCGCATACCCACAGCATAGGTCATCAAATTCTCCGTTACTGCTGTGCGACCTGCAACTGCACTGTCAATTGCTCACCCGCTGCCCCAATTCTGTTCCCTATTACTGGTGCAGCTTGGGAATAGTCCAGACCAGTCGCGACGCGTACGTATCGATCGTCGGGTGATATCCCGTTTGAAACGTCGAAACCTACCCACCCAAGCCCGTCCAAATGCACTTCCGCCCAGGCATGCGTCGCGTCCTGCAGTTCTGTTTCGTTCATCATCAGGTAACCCGATACATAGCGTGCTGGCACTCCGATCCTTCGTGCGCAGGTGATGAAGATATGCGTGTGGTCCTGACACACGCCGCACCCGGCGCTGAGAGCGTCTTCTGCGCTCCACCCCGGGTGCGAACTTCCAACCTCATACGCGACCAGAGTGCGAATTCTCTCGGATAGCGCATGCATCTTTTCCAGCGGTTCGCCTTTGGGTAACGCCTCCACCACATCGGTAACCCCTTTCCCCGGCGTTGTTTGAGATGTGCTCCTTTTGAATAACCACAACGGCGTCGACCCTTCGTGACGCCCGAGTACCCCATGTGTGTCTTCAACTTCGACAACGCCTTCGGAGATCAACGAGATGCTTTGGGTGTTTACGTCGAAACTGATCAATTCCACGGTGTTGCGGTGGTAGTCTTCAAAAGTCAGTTCTTTGCGCCCGCCGGTGATTTGGGTGCTCCAACTTACGATGTTCTGATTGCGGAATGACTTTGGTGTCTTCCTCAACTGCTGCAGCCCGAAGGGAACTGGCGCGTCGTAATCGTATCGTGTCTCATGTCGAATGTGCAGTTTCATTGGCTACTCGTAAAACCGATAATCGATTTCTATCTGACGGCTTAAGTTGCCGAGATCTGTCAGAAAATCCTGAATGTACTCATGCAGTCCGAGCTCGAAAATATCGGAGATTTTCTGATCCAGGTATTTCTCGTAGAGAACTTTAGACGCCTCGCACGAAGGCCCGGCAAAGCCATAGTCTTTCTGCAGGTATGACAGGTTCTCCTGAATTTTTCTGCAGCAAAAGTGCAGGCTGCGAGGCATGCGCTGATCCAAGATCAGAAACTGGGCAATATCAGACGGCCGCGTTTTCTCTCCATGGGTCATTCGATACCCGCCGCCGGCACCAACAGAGCGGAGAATGCTCTCCCATTGTATATTGTCCAGTGATGAACCCACTGAAAAGGCCGTGGGCAAAAGAACATAGTACTTAACGTCCAGAATGCGCCCGGTATTGTCGGCCCGTTCGACAAACGTACCAATACGGGTGAAGTCGAAAATGTCATTGCGCAGCATGGTTCCTAATGTGGCACCACGAACCAAAGCCGCCTGTTGGCGAATAAGTTCCAGCGTCGCAGGCAAATCACGCTCATTCACACGGCGCTTCATGATCTCATCGATCTGCATCCAAGTGGAGTTTACTGCACTCCAGACGTCATGGGTCAACGCGGTTCGAACAAGGCGGGCGTTGTCTCGTGCCTGTTTGATGACTGACTTGATCGAGGATGGATTATCAGCATCGCGCAGCACCCAATCCACCGCATTGTCTTTTGAAACATCATCGTATTTGGCATAGTACGCATCCAGAACGCCAGCCGTTTTCAGAACAGAGCCCCATTCCTCGGCGGAGTTCTTAGTACGGGTCAACGCCATCCTCTGACCTGTTTCAAGCAGCCGGGCCGTGTTTTCCGCCCTCTCAAGGTACCGGGACATCCAAAACAACCCACCTGCAGTTTTTCCCAGCATGGTCAGTCCTCCAGAACCCAGGTGTCTTTGGTCCCGCCACCCTGGCTTGAGTTCACGACGAGAGATCCCTTCTTAAGCGCCACGCGGGTCAAACCGCCGGGTGTGATCTTGATCCCTTCGGGTGACACCAAAACGAACGGCCTTAGGTCAACATGTCTGGGCGCAAGTCCCGAGCGCGCAAAGATCGGAACCGTCGAAAGCGACAGCGTCGGCTGAGCAATGTAGTTCCCGGGCCGCGATTTGAGCTTGTCGCGGAACGCCGAAATCTCTTTCTTGCTGGCGGTCGGTCCGATCAACATTCCATAGCCGCCAGACCCGTGTACTTCCTTCACTACAAGCTCGGACAGGTTGTCCAGCACGTAGGAGAGAGACTCGGGATCACTGCAGCGCCAGGTCGGGACGTTTTGCAGCAAGGGCTTCTCACCCGTGTAGAATTCAACGATTTCAGGCATGTAGGAATAGATCGCCTTATCGTCGGCAATACCGGTCCCTGGTGCGTTGGCGATTGTGATACCTCCTGCACGGTAAACGTCCAGGATACCTGGTACGCCCAAGGCGCTATCGGCGTTGAAATTCAGGGGATCCAGAAAGTCGTCATCTACCCGGCGGTAAAGTACGTCGATGGGCTTGTAACCTCTTGTGGTACGCATGCAGACCCGCCCATCAACAACGCGTAGGTCGTGGCCTTCGACTAATTCCACAGCCATCTGATCTGCGAGGAAGGCATGTTCGTAATAGGCCGAGTTATAGATGCCTGGGGTCAATACCGCGACGGTTGGTTCCCCGTCGGCGCAAGCCGGCGCGCAGGCAGCAAGGGATCGTCTCAGATTGCGGGGATAGTCCGAAACATTCCGAACATTGGTTGCGCTAAAAAGTTCGGGGAACATCTTTAGCATCGTTTCCCGGTTCTCCAACATATAGCTGACCCCAGATGGCGTGCGGGCGTTGTCTTCCAGAACAAAAAACTCGTCCGGCCCCGTTCGCACCAGATCAACCCCGACAATGTGTGTGTAGACCTGACCAGGAGGCGAGACGCCAAGCATCTGCGGCAGGAACGCTTCGTTCCCGGCAATCATCTCGGCCGGCACACGCCCGGCACGCACGATTTCTTGGCGGTGATAGATATCGTGGAGAAAGGCGTTGATTGCCCGAACCCGTTGTTCAATTCCGCGTTCCAGCCGTTGCCATTCTCGTGCTGAAATGACACGCGGCACGATATCAAATGGGATTAGGCGTTCCTCAGCCTCGGCTTTTCCATAAACGTTAAAGGTGATGCCCGTTAGCCTAAAAACCTCTTCGGCTTCGCGCTGTTTCGCTCTCAATCGTGACACGTCTTCAGCATTGAACCAGCGGCCGATCTCTTCGTATGGACCTCTGAGTGATCCATCGCCGTTGAACATTTCATCAAAATACTCACTCATGCTTTAAGTTTCACGCATAAATCAGAATTTTCAAGGCATTCAGGCTTGGTTAGATGCTGCCTTGGAAAGGAGCGTCTAATTATTAGGCTAACGGGACAATTTGATGATCTAAAAAACATGGAGTTATTAGTGTTTCCAGTTGAAGTCACATTCAATGTAGTGCGCTCAACAGTATCTGGTTTTGTGCTGCATCTAAACGTCCGCATTGGGCTTTGAGAGGCTGCTAGCTTCAATGACCACGTCACGGACAAAGCAGTCATCTGTCGAAGCACCGAGATCTGACGCGCCGGAAGCATGGACACCCCGCCTATCTGGATGTAGCGCCAGACAAACCTTTGCCCGGAACCAAAATGACTGAAACGACATATCCAAGCCCTGTCCAATCGCACCGCCATGCCGATATTGCCGTTCATGCGATCGGGCTGGTAGCGATCCTGACGGCCGGCGGATTACTTCTTTTTAAGTCAATCCTAGGCCTCGAACCTAAGCTGGTTATTGCGGTCGCGGTTTACGTGCTTTGCGCTCTTTCGTCCAATTTAGCATCCGTCGCCTATCACTTTTCCAGGTTGCATAACCAGCGCAAACTAATGCGGCGCATTGATCACGCCGCGATCTACCCCAGCATTTCGGGTACCTTCACACCTTTTTTCGTCTTGGCTGGCACGACATGGACGATGGCCTTGCTGTGGATTTGTTGGGGGCTGACAGCCGTAGCTGTCTGGAACAAGATCACAAACGAAACGGTCAAGTCCCGATGGTCAACCGCATCCTATCTTGGGCTGGGGGCAATTGGGTTGAGTGCCCTTCCTGACCTAACGAATGTACCTATCACGACATTGTGGTGCATCTTGGCTGGGTCTGCCTCTTACGTCATTGGAACGGTGTTTTACGCCCAAAAGACTTTGCCTTATCGGTATGCTCTTTGGCACACATGGGTGAATATTGGCGGAGCGCTGATGTTTGCGGGCATATGGTTAGCCCTATCCACTCAATGGTAGATCTGTAGCAGACGATCAGTCAAATTTGTCGAGCGTCCGCTTCGAGCCCAAAGTCGACCCCGCACCCACGACAAACCGGTGCGTGTCTCGCGGCGCGTCAAAAGTGATATCTGCACGCACGGACAGTTTTATTCCGCGACGATTGGTTGAATTGCGTTCTTTGCGTCGACGCGTCTTCGAACCATTTCGGCGATCAGGATGCCGGCAGGCGCCGATCCCCAAATACAGATTTGGATTGCGAGGGCTTCGATATCGCGAAATAGCGGGTCGATTACGAACAGCATGACACGAAACAGCCAGAACGACCCCCACATCGACCCAACAAAGCGCCACATCCATATACGATGCTGTGTTGCGTCTTGGCGGCGGATCGCAAGCACGCCCAATACAGCTGTGGTGTAAACGAACATCGACATTGAGACAAAGCCCCAGGTCGACAGTGCTCCACCATACTCACCTACTGATCCGTGCTGGGCAGCAAGTACCACGGAACACCCGACACCAATTGTCAGTATCCCAAAGCAGACTCGGCCAATCAATGCATGGTTTCGCGCCCGACCACCGGGGAAAAACATCTGCACGTGCATTAACACAAAAACGATTGTATTGCAGACAACATGCCCCAGTAGGAGTGCGGATCGTATCTCCGGACCATTTGCGAAACGGTCATAGAACGCGACACCCCATGCCGGATGATTGGTAAAAGTCTCGCCCCAGGCGGAGCAAGAATTGTTAGGGCATGTAGAGACGGCGGCGGCGCTCGCAGGATCGCTTAATCCCAAATTGATCAACACGTCGTAGATGCCAACGAAATTGGCGATCGACGCCGCGGGACCGTAGATGACGTAGCCCGCGTTCAGATAGAGCATTAAGAGAATGCCGAAAAGCAGAACTGGTAAATACTTACGTCGCAGTACCGCGTGAACTGCAAGACATGCCCAGATGGCCAGACCAACGAAGACCGATATTACTCCAAACGGAACTGTCACTTCGCTCTCCCAACCTGAACAATCAAAACGCTCGCACAATGGCCACCGACAACACAATATTTTTTGCGATTGGCAATTTGAGCCATTTTGAGAGTTGTCCCCTACGATCCGACTTCAACGCGCGTCTCGAAAAGGAAGTCTTGAAGCTTCTCTTCAACGCTGGACCTAAACGACACGTCTGTCTCAGAAAGGCTCACTGTGACGCAAAGTCCGCGTGGCCCGCCCGCCTCCACTTGCACGTGAGCGTCGGGCATTTTCAGTTGTTCACGAAGCAGATTTGATACTACCAGCTTTGCAGCATCGCACCGCAGACTGGGCTTGAAGATTTTACCGACTGACGTCAGCGGTATCTCATCAACAATCTTGATGATCTTCGGCCAAGCTGGTCTTTCATCGATAGTGTTCTGAGCATGTGCCATTAGGTCTTCTACGGTAACCTCATCGGATGTGTGGACTTGAATGAAACATATCGGCAGTTCTCCGGCATAAGGATCGGGCATGCCGACCGCCGCTGCCAACGCGACAGCAGGGTGGGTACTCATCGCATTTTCAATCATGACCGGATCGATATTGTGGCCGCTTCGGATAATCAGATCTTTCGAGCGTCCGGCAACATAAAGGCACCCATTCGCATCTTTGTACCCCAAGTCGCCCGAATTTAGGACACCGTCTACGAACACCTCACTGTTGAATTCTGTAACGCTGTAACCGGGCGACACGTGAGGACCTTTGATGGCTACAACACCGATTTCGCCAATCTCACACACCGCTCCAAGACCACCATCGCTTTCCAGCTTGAGAACGTCGACATTTGTGTAAGGTAACGCCCAGCCAACTGAACCTGCAGTCCCCGTACCGCAAAGTGGATCGATACTGATCAATCCGGAAGCTTCCGTCATGCCCAGAATTTCAAAAAGAGTGCAGCCGGTCACTTCCTTGAATTTCTGCCCGACCGCAGGCGGCAGCAATGAAGCGCCAGTCGCGCCCGCCCGCACGTGCGAGATGTCATGATCGCCAATTGGCGTTTGCAAGATCGCCCCAATAGCAGTTGGCACGCCGCCAACAATTGTAACCTTGTATTCTGCAACAAGACGCCAAAAGCTTGCGACAACTGCTGGGTTTCGCAGACCGGCAGGAGTCATGACGAGCAGTTCAACGCCTGCCATAAAGCAACTGAGGCCGCCGACAATCGTTCCGGCGACGTGAAAAAGAGGAAAAGTAGCGGTAAATACATCGTCGGAGCGAAAGCCGCACATTACAGCTCCCCCGAATGCTGCGACCAGTTGACTGCGGTGGGTGTGCGCAACAAGCTTTGGCACACCGGTTGTGCCCCCTGTGTGAAAATACGCCGCCAGATCTGAACCCCTGCGCGCCTCCCCAAATGTCAGATGATCATCAGGTTGGGCCATCAATGCACTGGCAAGATCTATTACTCCTTCTTCGGGCGGTGTACCCGGCGGAGAAACGCGCACAAGTATTAGGCCCGGAACCT
Organism: Ruegeria sp. BI12; assembly: GCF_056537985.1. Taxonomy (NCBI): domain Bacteria; kingdom Pseudomonadati; phylum Pseudomonadota; class Alphaproteobacteria; order Rhodobacterales; family Roseobacteraceae; genus Ruegeria; species Ruegeria sp. BI12. The sequence continues at coordinate 1,976,058 of NZ_JBQFSL010000001.1, forward strand.
GCTCCCGCATTGCCAGAGCTTTCTCCCAAATATCCAGCTGAGGATGAGAGCCAAGAGCAACAAGGATCTTTGCCTCGGAGGCTTTGAGAAGTTCTGCTATGCTCTCAGGCTGCAAAAGAAAATTGATCGGAACAGCGTACCCAGCCGTTTCTGCTCCCCACAATGTGACGTGGGTTTCAATCAAAGCGGGCAGCATGAACGCAACGCCCGGTGCTTCGCCTCCAATCGCTGCAAACAGATTTGCAGCGCGCATTATCTGTCCCAGCAACTGTTTATAGGTCACACGACGCGGCTCTTCGTCTTCAGTTCCGGTCATTAGCATTGTCAGCGCAGTCGCATCAGGATCGCGATCAGCGCTGCTGACAAAGACATCCAAGATGCTTTGCTCAGGTAACCGCTCTTCAAGCGTCATTTCTGCTTCGAACTCAGCAATATCACTTTGAGTCCTGATCGGCTGTGTACCGAGATTAGCCATGGGATCTCCTTGAACTTCAAGAAAGTGTTAACCGAGCTTTGGTCGAACAACGGAACTTTGCAACTCCGACACACGAGTTATGGCGCAAAATCAGGTCAACTTAACAGAAACGTCTAGTCAAAATACGAAACTCAGTTTTTTCGCGTAGGAAACGCTCGATCCAAATTTGTAACAGTCTGAACTGAGCCCATACAGAACGAGCACCGTAAATCGAACTACTGTTGTGGTGAGTACCAAATTGGCGAGGTGTATGCGCGTTCCTGTGCCGTCATTGGGACGGAATCTGGCATATGCATTCCAAATTTGACGGCATCATACGCGGTCCAGCGCGGGGTCGGAATTTCGATGACGCGCGCATAATAGAACGCGCTTTCCGACGGATCAAAATCAGGGTCTTTCCACACGGCTCCCAGCTCAGAGGCTCCAATTGTGTTGGTCCAAGAGGGGATCGAAAGGTCCACAGTGTTTCCTACGGATGGCAACTTACCGGCGGGATCTGGTTCGCGGGCTCCAGACCAAGCCACGTCATAGACTTTTTCCTGCTGTTGGCCTTCGGCGTCCAACCACCCTTTTATGATCTGGATACGATCCAGGTTTGCTCCCATGGGATCGCGAAGTGCATAGACTAAAAAGGAAGGGGTGCCTTCCCCAGAACTGAGATCACCACCCATCGGCACGCCTTTGGAATAACCAACCAGGGCCAAGTCACGTCGCAGGGCATCTTCTTCTGTGAAGCCATAGCCTCCGAACATTCGGACGCGCATTCGTGGTCCTGTAGTTGCATAGGTCTCGCGCCGATGCATAGCATCCCAGATTGCCTCGCGGGAGTTTTCCTCAGCCCACACCCCAGTCAAACCACCGGTAATGTACTGCGACGAACGCAGCGCAACGGTCCCGTCAGAGTAGGTCTTACTGACATGTTGGCTACGCTCTGCACTGGGCTCATACCCGGTGAACTTCCCGAAGAAATTGTCATTGTCAGGAGCCGTCAAACCTGTGTGCGTGTCACTCGCTCCGCCTAGGCCAAACTTGAATGGGTTTGCGCCCAGAGTCTTTTGTAAAGAAAGGCCTCGAAGTAACCCGGATCGAGCGTATTCACCGGGCAACATTTCCGGCTCTTTCGGAACCGAAGCATCCAGATTTCCGTAATCCCAAGTTTCGAAGTCAGAAAACTCGTCGTCAGGCGACAGGAACGGGTGGGCTTCACCGTCGCCCTTTATCTGTGTTGGTTCGTAAAGCCTTTCCCATTTGTTTCGCGCCTCTGCATAGGCGGGATCTAAATGCACCCCATCCGCGAAGTCATCGACCAATGGGAACATCCAGCCGTTCGACAAGTTCCCATTGTGTGGAATAGCAAGCACACGCCCGCCTGTCGTTTGCTCATAATTCTCCAGCCACTTCCAAAGATCGCGCGGGTTAGGTGAGCCCACAGGTGGCGTTGTCGTATAAGGTAAGATCTGTCTTGTAAGTTCTTGACCGTCGCGAAAGATAACGTTCCGATGCAAATTGTTCCCTGCAACAAGGGATGTCCATTCATATGCGATAAAGGTGCTGAACACGCCGGGGTCATTGTACTCCTCCGCGGCATCGATAATGTCGTCCCAAACACGCGCGTACGCGGGATTTCCTGGTTGATAGTTTAACGCCGGCGAAACCTGCCCTTGCGCAAAAGCTGCAGTAAGTTCGAGGGCAGCCGCCAAAGCGGCTTCCCCGCCTTTGTTGAACTCTTCGTGGAAATACCTGCCTTGTTCATCCGCCAATATGTTTGGGGCACCCCCAATTATATCGGTAATCGCACCCATCGCATCTGAGTGATCTGTAATCATGAAGAAGTCGAGCGGTCTCGACAATTTCACGGGTTGACCCGTATTCGACACAACTTCTTCGCCACGCGCAAATCGGTAGGCGTCACGCGGCATGAGGCGCGTACCGCCTCCACCAGCATCCCCGGAAAGACCAGTATGAACGTGGGTGTCACCAAAATAGACTTGAGTTGGATACGCGCGTTCGGCGTAGGGTGAATAAGGTCGACCGGCAGGACCGGAAAGACCTGACGGATTTATTGCATCTTGGGCTAAGACTGGGCTCCCAAGAAAAAGAGCTGCTGGCAAAACATAGCGAAACAATTTTTCCTCCTAAATTGAAAGCACTATAACACAACTCTGGTCCGGAACTCATTCCGACTGAGTTCGAATGCCTGCTAAGTCGATGCAGCGAACAACTGTTTCGCGGCCAAAGTGAACGCTCGCCCAGATTTCGTTGGATGGTCGTAACTAGATCAAAACCATTTCTTTTGCGGTACGGTTGCCAGAAGCGCAATCTTGGGTGATCTTTGAATACTTTGAAGAATCGCAATGTGTTTATATATCTAAAAATTGCTCTCAGTATGGCCACGTCTAGTGCCCTCTTTGCACAATAGGCATCCGATGAAGTTATTGAGACGGAAGACGCGTCGGCGACGTCAGAAGACCTTTTAACTGACGCAGAGTCGCAGACTTTGTTCGCTCCAGTGGCTCCTTACCCCGACACGTTACTCATACAGATATTTGTCGCCGCAACTCAGCCATTGGAGATTGTAAAGGCAGAGCGATATTTGCTGGACAACGCAGACCGCGAGCCCGTCGAACTTGAACCGTAAATCGAAACCATGGGTTGGGATCCTTCCGTCACCGTATTGGCGACAGCATTCCGGAAGTCGTCGGCCAAATGGCCACTCATAGGGATCTGACCAACACGGTAGCGGCTGCCATGCTGGCCCAATCCGATAATGTGATGAATGCGGTTCAAGTAGTGAGGGATCAGGCGATTGACAGCGGCACTCTTGTTTCAGGGCCCGAGCAAACCGTCGAGTTATCTGATGAGGAAACGGTGCTGTCAGACAAATTCGAACCAGTCTCAGTTTACCGCGGAGACCGTGAATTTATCCCGAACAAAGCTGGATCCACTCAACAAGAGCGGCAGTGCGCGTCAGCTTGTAAGTATCTCTGCCGATCAGTGATCTTTCCAGGTTGAAGTGGTTGTATTCGAAGGAATGGACTGCGGCGAATTCCTGTAAACTTCGCATGCGCCCGAAACGTGGCATGGCCCGTTCCCGTCTTCAAAACGGGAGGCGTGAATTCTCGACGCGATTGTTTGATCACACGTGAAGGCTACGAGAGCACCCTGCCCGCCTCAACCCAAGTTCTTCTGACAAGGCCGTTGTAGCCGACAGTGTCGAATTGTGAGCGGGCCAGCCGCGCCTTCTTGCGTTTAGCCAAATGCTCCTGACAAGCCGCTCAACTCAACTTGTCCAACTTCCACAAGAATTTGACTAGGTGCCAAAAGAAACAAAACGCTGGCTCTCCAAATTCAGGGGCACAAGCGGCCAATTGAGCCGCCCTACCTTCAACAAAACTCGGGGCCATGATGCGATCTCGTCCAAACAAACTGTCAGCGCAGTTCGGTCAGGTTTCTCCGGCCGGGCTTATTCCGATCCATCAAAAAGAAAGCGCTGGCATTATGTTTTCGCGCTCTTTACCGGAAACAATAAGCGGGTTTCTTGCTGCAGGGTTCGTCACTTTCATCCTGTCGCCTCTCATCTCGGCCGTCGCACGCTCTGTCTCGGGTGATCTGGCTTTTCCAGTGGACTTAGTCTTCGCTCTGGGCATTTTTGCGGCCATAGCTGCCTTCGTGCTCAGAGGACAGACGCCACGAGCCTTGCTCGGTCGCGGTTTGGTCTGCCTTGGAATAGCCCTCATCGTTACGCCTGTGGGCCTGTCTGTTCTGTTTGCGTTGTACCTGCATGACTGGTCGACAATCGTGACGGGTACGGCTGTTCAACAGCCCGGAAACATCGCCGTATCCTTGTTTGGTGGTGTCTTTTTCGCCAATGCTCTCGTCTTGGGATCGGCCCTTGGAAGTGTGGCCCTGCTAATTGGGCGCACGCTCATAAAAGCGCGCTCAAAACCCCTTCTCCCACCTTATCAACTTCAATCAGCGGCCCGACAGCATTTGGAGCGGTCGCTATGAAACCGCGCACCCAAAACCTCCCTCACAGCAACAATCAGGAGTCCGGAACGATGGATCCAATTCGTATGTTAATCGTAGCACCGGACGAAGCTCGCTCGACCGTCCAGGAACTGGCGACCCACCTAGAAGGTGTTGAGATTGTTGGCGTCGCCTACAATTTGAGAACAGCAAAGCAAATCCTTGATCGCACGCAACCGGAATTGCTTCTGGTCGACGTGATGCTTCAGGGCCTGCGCAGCGTGGACGTTATTTCATACGCGTCAACAACTCTGCCAGACCTCAAGATACTAGCGCTTAGCCCAGGTGATCCGCCTCACGACCGGGTAATCCTCGCGATACAGGCTGGCGCTTTGGGGTATGTGGGCAGAGATGCAGAACCCGCAGAAGTACAAGAGGCGATTTCCGAAGTTCTTCAGGGGAAGTCTTACCTTCCGGTCGACACCACTATCGATGTTCTCAAAGCTACCGCGCCTGAACTCGCTGCTTCAGCCAAGGAGAGACTGAACTTTATGTTTCAGGCACTGCTCGGGTTAATTCCGGCAGCTGGCCTCATTGCTGCGGTCACCGGTTTTCTGTGGCGAGAATACTGGGGGCAGATTGGCGTTCGCGTGGTGGATATCGGTGTGGATGCGAGCACACGGGTGACAGAGTTTGTTCTGACCTTTCTTGTCCTTCTGGGAATTCTGGGGCCGCTTCACTTTGTAGAAAACTGGCGCGGGGCGTTGAAGTCTTGGGCAAACGGCCGCCCCAGACTTCGGATGCTAGGCAAGAAAATCAAACCCTTAAGAATTGGGAAAACTACGCTTGGAGACATCATTGCCAATGAGAGAGTCCAATGGGTTGCCGTTGCTGCGATCGTTCTGGCAATCACTGTTCCACTAGACTTTTCTGGCGGCAGAATTCTTACAATCATCTTAGGCGCAGTCGTCGCGTTGGTAATGCTCGCAAACCTGTTTTCATTGGACGACTATCTTCCCGAATTGTTGCGCCCATCTAAGCAACACATCGGGAAGGCGTTGGTTATCGATGGAATGCTGTTCTTGGTCCTGTTGCTCGTGTTGAGCGCTGAAGTCTTTCTGTTGGGACCAGACCTTCGCCAGGACGGGCTGCACGGGTTTCTTGCTCCAAAAGTCCTCGACCTTTCTGCACGGCCTGTAATGGTGACCGACATAAACGAAAATTTCGGACCGCTGGAAGCGCTTTATCTAGGTGGCAACGCAGACCTGTATGTACTGTTTGATCCTTGCGACAAAGTTGTGCGAATGATCCCCGTCGGTTCGTCCAGGGTCGAGCACATCCCCCAGGTTCAATGCTAGCCCAACGCAAATTATGGCATTATGCGCAAGTAAACCGTCTTTGGGTCAGCCCAGCTATCGGCAAACTAACCGACAAAGCCATAAGCGAATTGATCATACAAAGCGTGAAAGCACCCCACGGGATTGTGGGGGCTTTTATCTGACCAGTTTGCAGCCACCTCAGAACCCAGCACTGCTTTTGGGAACCGAGCGGAATTCAAATGACTTTATCGGCATCATCCATACGCATTGAAGCTATTTTTGACGAACCAGACCCTTCCAACATTTTAAAACAAGGCGCCACTTAACAATGGCCTGTATTGCCTTTGGCTATTCTTTGTCTTTCGTGGTTTGCCTCAAAACCAAGCGTGTGGAAGTGCGCGCTTGCTGTGCCGGCGAAACTCCATCCTGCAGCCATAGCAAAACAGTGTCCGCCACTTGTTCGCCAAACTCAGATACGCCGCAGTGTACCGTCGACAGTGCTGGCCAGCATTCCGAGGCTTCCTTGATATCGTCGAAACCGACGATCTGAAACTCCCTGCCAATCTTAACCTGAGTTTCATGGCAGGCATTAATCATCCCAAAAGCAACAAGGTCATTAAAGCAAACTGCGGCGTCGCACTCCGGATGCTCCTCAAAAAGGCTGATCGTTGCTTCATGCCCAAATGACCGACTGGATTTCCCTGTCTTCACAATAGGCTGCAAGCCGTTGCGCTTCATTGCACTAATGTAGCCAGACAGTCTTTCCTGAGTGACTTCAGCGCCATCCAGGCCTCCGATGAAGGCGATGTTCCGCGCGCCTGTATCGATCAGGTACTGCGTTGCCGCGCGCCCACCCTCGGCATAGTCGGGGGCGATAAAGGGAAATCTCGCCGTTTCGCCTTCAACCTGCCGCAAGACCTGCATCAAAGGGATGCCAGCTCGCTCGACCGCGGCCAAGGTGTTCGAGACATCGCCATAAGCAGGCGACAGGATCAAGGCGGAAACCCCATGTTCCAGCATCGCGCCCACCACCTGATCCTGAAGCTCGGGGTCTTCGTTTGTATTGGCCACAACGACCGCATAGCCTCGGGACCCCAGTGCCATCTGCAAGGACGTCGCAAACTCAGTGAAAAATGGGTTGGTCAGGTCGTTGATTACCAAACCAATAAGCGCCGTTCCTGTGGATCGCAGATTTGCCGCCGACCGATTGTAGACATACCCAATCTCTTTCATCGCAGCATGAACCAGCTTGCGCGTCTCCTGCTTCACCTGCGGGCTGCCTTGCAGAACGAGGCTGACCGTTGACTTTGAAACACCCGCCGAGTTGGCGACATCTATGATCGTAGGTCTGCGCATTCAGGCTATTGTTCAACTCCATGCAGGCTGAGAAGCGTGGTCATCCGTGCTTTAGCCAGTTCCGGGTCCGAGAGCAAACCGGCCTGATCCGCAAGTTTGAAGACCTGCGCGTAGTGGCAGATATCGCGGCTGGATTGGAACCCGCCCGGCATGATGAAATGGGACTGCGACCCGTTCAGCCACGCCAGATAGGCGATCCCGGCCTTGTAGAACCGGGTCGGAGCCTTGAATATCTCTCGGCTGAGGGGAACGGTCGGTGCGAACAACACGTTGTAGCGATCCATGTCTCCCATCGCCAGCGCTTCAAGGGCTTGACTGGCGGCGGGGGCAATAGCGGCGAAAATACCCAGCAACGCATGCGAGAAATGCGTGCCATCCCCGGCAATTAGGGCCGCATAGTTAAAGTCGTCGCCCGTGTATAGGCGCACGCCTTCAGGCAGGCGCGCGCGGAAGGATTCTTCGTGCGCTTGATCCAACAGAGAAATTTTGATCCCGTCCACTTTGGCAGGATTCTCATTGATCAAAGACAGGACGAAATCGCTGGCGGTATCGACATCCGCACTGCCCCAATAACCGGTCAAAGCGGGGTCAAACATGTCGCCCAGCCAATGCAGGATCACCGGCTCCGCCGCGCCATCGATCAACGCGCGATATACATCGTGATAGGTGTCCGGGCCCGCGTTTATAGCCGGGAACGCGCGCGAGGCCATCAGGATCAATTGGCCGCCTGCCGCCTCAATCGCTTCGGCCTGATGTTCGTAAGCCGACAGGATTTCACCAGCAGTATTTAACGCGCTCAGCGGCAAGTGATCGGTCCCTGCCCCACAGGCCACGCGGGGTGACATTGGGTGCGCCTTTGCGGCCGTCATTGTGCGCTGGATCAGCTCCAGTGCAGTCGCCCAATCGACGCCCATCCCGCGCTGAGCAGTGTCCATCGCCTCAGCCAGACCCAAACCCTGATCCCAGAGCCCCTGTCGAAAACGCAGCGTTGCATCCCAATCCACAGCCGGACGCCCGTCCCAGGGGTCGCGTTCCGCCAGCGGGTCCGAAACCACATGCGCCGCTGCAAACGCCGTGCGCGTCAGAGGCACTTTCGGCGCTCGCGGCACCAACGGCGTGCCGGTCAACCTATAGGGTTCAAGCTGCCCCTCAGGATTTGGCAAAATCAGTTTCATTTTCTCAAACCTCCAAATCCAAAACCAGAATACCGTCGATACCGCCCACAGCGCTCTCGACTAATTGCGCGCCCAGCGCCTTGTGCTTTTCGTTATTCTGATAGGTGTCCAGCGCCTCCCAATCGTCGAAATCGATCACGAATCCATGCATGTATCCGCGTTCGATCTGCTCGGGGCTTTCACTGCGGCCACCGGTGAACCCACTGGCCCCTGGCAGGGTATGAGACACATCTGCAAGGCCTTTATAGATGGCCCCGATTTTCTCTTCGGTCACCTCTGGGCGGAACTTGGTTAGTACGATATGGCGGATCATGTTCAGAAGCCTTGATCTTGTTTGATCATGTCGGCAGCCTTTTCGCCGATCATGATTGTAGGTGCATTGGTATTCGAGGAGTTAACCGTCGGCATGATCGACGCGTCAGCAACTCGCAGTCCGTCGATGCCATTGAACCGCAAGCGAGGGTCCAGCACAGCTTCGGTGTCGCTGCCCATCCGGCAGGTGCCCGCGCAGTGGTGCGATGTTTTGGAATGGACGCAAATAAAGTCAAAATACTCCTGCTCGGTCCGCACGTTCGGCCCCGGCAACCGTTCGGCGAGGATGTACGGTTTCAGCACATCTTGTGAGAGGATGTTCTGCACCAGTTTCAATCCGCGAATGGACATCTCGCGATCATAAGGGTCCGCCAGATAGTTGGGATCGATCAGCGGCATGGCCGCAGGGTCTGAGTTTTGTAACCGGACGGTCCCACGTGACCTTGGGCGGAGGAAACAGGCGTTCAGGGTGACACCACCGTTGGGCATCGCCTCGACGCCTGCCTCGATGCCGGTTCCTAGCCCCAGATGCATCTGAATGTCGGGCGAACGCGCCTCCGGGTCGGCGTACCAAAACCCACCTGTTTCAAACAGGCTGGACGCAACCGGCCCTTTGCGGGTGAATGCGTATTGCAGCGCGGCGAGGGCCGAGAGGTGCAGCTTGGCGAAACGGTCATAGGTGTGCGGCCCGGTCACTTCGCAGATCGAGTACAGATCCAGATGGTCTTGCAGGTTCGCGCCGACCTGCGGCTGGTGATAGACCGCATCGATTCCAAGCCCATCCAAATGATCCGCCGGACCGATGCCCGACAGTTGTAACAGGCGCGGTGAGCCGATGGCTCCCGAGGAGAGAATGACCTCTTTCGCGGCGGTTATCTTGACTCCATTCATCAACTCGATGCCGGTCGCCCTACCCTTGTCCACCATGATGCGGCGGACCTGTGCGCCTGTGCGGACCGTCAGGTTCGGGCGGCTGCGATTGGGCGCAACAAACGCCATCGCAGCAGATGAGCGCCGCGCGTTGCGCTGGGTCAGTTGATAATACCCCGCGCCGTCCTGTTTCGCGCCATTCACATCGCGTGTTTCCGGAATGCCTACCTGCCCGGCAGCCTTGATATAGGCATCGCAGATTGGCAAGGGCGCTGCGGGCATGGAAACCCCCATGGGCCCGCCCTTGCCGTGGAATTCGTCTTCATAAGTATCGTTGTCCTCGGACTTTTTGAAATAGGGCAGCACGTCGGCATAGCTCCACCCCTCGCAACCCATCTGCCGCCAGTCGTCGTAATCCTGCGCCGCGCCTCGTGTGTAGATCTGCGCGTTGATCGCTGATCCGCCACCGATCACCTTGGCCTGCGTGTAGTTGAAGACCTTGTTTTGCATGTGCTTTTGCGGAACCGTGGACCAGCCCCAACTGCCAATACCCTTTGTCATCTTTGCGAATCCGGCCGGCAAGTGAAAGAACGGGTGGCGGTCGGCGGACCCGGCCTCTAGCAACAGCACATTGGCTGATGGTTCTTCGGACAGGCGTGCGGCGATGACCGAGCCTGCCGAGCCGCCTCCGATCACAATGAAATCAAATCCTTCAGACATTCTGATGTGCCCTGCGTTAAAGACGTGAGATCGACAGACCGCCATCCACGGGGATCGCGGCTCCGGTCGCAAAATGCATCTGTCCGTGCACCAGCGGCACGACGACGGAACCGATGTCCTCGGGCTCACCCCAGCGGGCGGCGGGAACAAGCCCGCCTTCGATACGGTCGGTGTATTTGTCGCGTACGCCCGCAGTCATCTCAGTCGCGATGATGCCCGGTCGCAGCTCAAAAACTCCGATCCCATGAGGGGCCATACGTACAGCGAACAATTGAGCCATCATCGCCGCGCCCGCCTTGGACACGCAGTATTCAGCCCGTTCAATCGACACCATCGTCGCACTGACCGAGGTGACAAAGGTGATTGACCGATAGGTTTCTTGCGGCTGCTTCAACATGCGCCTTGCAACCTCTTGCGCCAGAAAAAACGGGCCACGCAGGTTGATGTTCTGCACGAAATCCCAATTCTCGGGTTTCAAATCCAGCATGTCGCCACGCACCGGCGCACCCACTCCAGCGTTGTTTATCAAAGCGGTGATTGGGCCCAAATCAGCTTCGATCTGATCCAGCAGTGCCGGCACATGATCAATGTCGGACACGTCGTGCTGCACATAAATCGCGTTTGGGCCAAGCTCGGCCAAAGCCGCCTTAACGACCGGTTTGTCGAGCGCCGAGCGAGAGGCTAGTGCGACCTTGTACCCCGCCGCGATCAGCGCGCGCGCCACGCCAAAGCCAATACCCTGCTGTCCTCCGGTCACCAATGCTGTTCCGATCATGCGGAAAACTCCGTTTCAATTATGTGACGACCTGCCCTGAGCGCCAGTGCGGCTATCGTAAGGGCCGGGTTAACCGCAGCAGACGTCGGAAGGACCGATGCATCGACAATGAATAAGTTCTTGTGGTCATGGCTGCGGCAATACGTGTCGACAACGCTGCTGGCCGGATCGTTGCCCATCCGGGCAGTGCCGCATTGATGCGACGGGGTGCGCCGATCAAATGGTCGCGACAGTACCACAGGAAACCCCGCCTGTTTCAGATGCGCCTTTAGCCGTGCGACCAGGGCCTCGTGCGCTTCCCAATTCGAGCGTTTCCAGTCCAGCGTGATCTGGTCACCTTCGACCGTCACCCGGCTGTCTGGGTTCGGCAGGTCTTCAGACATGGCATAGAAATCAAAGCTGCGATTGGCGATTAGCGTTGCGATTGGCCCCGGTAGATGGGATTGCGACGCAAGGATCGGTCCGGTGATCTTTCCCAGCATCTGGATGTTGCCCAAGGGCAAGCCACTTTGCCCGTCGCTGTTGTAGTAGTCGTTGAACATCAACGTCTTCTGATAGACCGCCTTGTTTAGACGCAATGGGTGAAGGGCCAACACTGCCGAGCAATTATGATTCATGAAGTTCCGCCCAACCTGATCGGATCGGTTGGCAAGACCAGTGGGGCAATTGTCGTTCGCGGACTGCAGCAACAGGACCGACGACTGAACCGCGCCTGCGGCAAGCGCGATGACCGGCGCGCACAGGGTACCGTGGCCGTCAACCTCGACACTCGTAACGCGACCATTGTCACCAGCTGTTAGTTTTCGAACACGCGCACCAGTCAACAGCTCGACATTCCTATGCTCCAATGCCTTGGCGAGCGCACAGGTTTCGGCATCCATTTTTCCTTTGCATGTATTGGGAAACGCATCCCAAGTCGTTTGCCCAGCCTCCAGCCAGGTATCGATATTCACGCCCAACGGCATCGAGGACGGCGTCAGACCTGCTTGGCTTAGCCGATTTCTCAGGTCGGCGATGTCCACCTCATCTGGCACCGGTGGGTGCGGGTAGCCCTTGCTGTGCCACGGTTCGGTGGGGTCTTCTTCGGCGGTCCCACGCGCGTCATAAAGCTCTTCAGCCGTTGTGTAGTCTGGCTCCAACTCTTCGTAGGGCATCGGCCAGCCAGGAGAGAGGCCACCCATATGTTGGCGCGGCTCAAAATCCTCTTTCCGATAGCGGATCAAAGCGGCTCCGTAGAACTTGGAATTGCCACCTACACAGTAGTAGTTTCCGGGATTGAAGGGATTTCCGGCACCGTCCAGCCATGTTTCATCGGGGCGAAAGTGCCCATTGGCAAAGATCGCCCTTGGGTCTCGATCCTGCGGTGAGGGCTGCAACCGCTCTCCTCTTTCAAGGATCAGAATGCGGCGACCGGACGGGGCCAGCGCAGCAGCCAGCGTTGCCCCCCCGATACCCGACCCAATGATAATGACGTCAGGCCGTGTCATGGAAGGATCCGCATCTCGCTTTCGGGATCAAAGGCCACGGCCTTTTCCATGTTCACTGAAAACGCGAAATCCTGACCTGGTACGACCTCGGCATCCGAGCGCATACGCGCGATCACATCTCGTCCGCCCAATTGCATCGAGACGAAGGTGTCCGATCCGGCAGGCTCCGTCACCACGATACGGTTGGTCATTTGTGCGATGTTCGAAGACTTTCGGTCCGCACCATCCATGTCAGTGATGGTCTCAGGGCGGATGCCCAACAGGATGTCGCGCCCATCCCATGCGGCCAAGTTGTCCTGACTGAATGGAAGTTGCGCCATTGATCCGTCATGAACGGCGACCTCTGCATGCGGGCGGCCATTCAAAACACTAACCGTTGCCGGCACCACATTCATTGCGGGCGAGCCCATAAACGTTGCGACGAAGATATTCGCAGGCGTGTCATAGATTTCCTGCGGTGTACCCAGTTGCTGCACATATCCACCGTTCATCACAGCGATGCGGCTTGAAAGCGTCATCGCCTCGATCTGGTCGTGGGTCACGTAGACGATGGTGGTCCCGAGATTCTGATGCAGCTTTTTGATCTCGGTTCGCATGTCGACCCGAAGTTTGGCATCGAGGTTCGAGAGCGGCTCATCGAACAGGAAGACATCAGGATTTCGTACCAGTGCGCGGCCCATCGCAACCCGCTGACGCTGACCACCCGACAACTGCCCGGGCTTACGATCCAGCAATTGCTCGATCTGCAACAGCTTGGCGACTTCCTGCATCGCTTTTTCGCGTTCAGGCTTGGGCACCCCGTGCATCTCAAGCCCGAATGTGATGTTCTGACCCACGGTCATGTTGGGGTAAAGCGCATAGCTTTGGAAAACCATGGCGATGTTGCGGTTCGACGGGTGCACCCCGTTCATAACTTGATCTTTGATACGGATTTCGCCGCTGGTGATTTCTTCCAGCCCTGCGATCATGTTCAGCAGGGTCGACTTGCCACAGCCCGACGGCCCAACCAGCACCAGGAACTCGCCCTCCCGCACAGAAATATCGACCTTGTGCAGAACCTCGACCGCCCCGTAGGATTTGGTCGCGTTGTCTATGTCCAGAAAACCCATAAGGTCTTATCCTTTCACGGAACCCGCCATCAGGCCGCGGACAAAGTAACGTCCGGCCACGATGTAGACGAGCAAAGTTGGCATGGCAGCCAGAATGGCGCCTGCGAAATGAACGTTGTATTCCTTCACACCTGTTGACGACTGCACGAGGTTGTTCAGCGCCACTGTCATCGGCTGGCTGTTGGCGTCAGCAAAGGACGCGCCGAACAGGAAGTCATTCCAGATGTTGGTGAACTGCCAGATGATCGACACCACAGCGATGGGCCCGGAACTGGGTAGAAGGATACGCCAGAAGATCTGGAAGAACCCGGCCCCATCGATCTGGGCGGCACGGATCAGCTCGGTCGGGAACACGGCGTAGTAGTTCCGAAAGTACAGCGTCGTGAAGCCGATCCCATAGACCACGTGCACCAGCGCAAGACCCCAAGTCGTGCCCGCCAGCCCAATGATGCCCAGCATCCGCGCCATCGGGATCAGCACGATCTGGAACGGGATGAAGCAAGCGAACAGCATCAAGCCGAATAGAATGGTGTCATACTTGAAGCGCCATTTGGTCAGCACATAGCCGTTCAACGCGCCGAGGATGGTCGAGACGATAACCGCCGGAACCACCATCTTGATCGAATTCCAGAAGTAGGGTTTCAACCCTGTAGGGTCGACGCCGATCTGCGCCGACGACCACGCCTTTAGCCAGGGCTCAATCGTGAACATCTGCGGCAGGTTCATCATGCCACCGCCGGTGATCTCCTCAAGCGGTTTCACCGAATTCACCAGCATCACATAAAGCGGCAGCAGGTAGAAAAGACCGAAGAGTAACAGCACCAGATAAATCAGCGTACGCGTGACGCGGCCGGTGCGGATTGCGGTATCCTGAGTTGCTTGGGACATCAGCGTTTCTCCCGCAATTCGGCATAAAGATACGGGATCATGATCGCCGCGATGGTCATTAGCATGATCGTGGCCGAGGCCGCACCGATGCCCATCTGGTTCCGTGTAAACGTATAGGAATACATGAAGGTTGCGGGAAGTTCGGTAGCACGACCGGGCCCACCCCCGGTCAGGGCGATCACAAGGTCAAAGGTCTTGATCGCGAGATGGCTGAGGATCACGAAGGCCGACAGAAACGCAGGACGCAGCTGAGGAATGATGATCCGGCGATAGAGGTTCCAGTTCGAGGCCCCATCCATCTGCGCCGCTCGCAGGATTTCGTTGTCGATTCCTCGCAGCCCGGCCAGGAACATCGCCATAACGAAGCCGCTGGTCTGCCAGACCGCCGCGAGAACCACCGTGTAGATGGCGTAGTCGCGATTCTTAATCCAGTCGAATTCAAAACTGGTCCAACCCCACGTGTGCATCACGTTTTCCAAGCCGATGCCGGGATCCAGAAACCATTTCCACGCGGTGCCGGTGACGATGAAGCTCAGCGCCATCGGGTACAGGTAGATCGGGCGCAGCAACCCCTCACCGCGGATTTTTTGGTCGAGGAAAATTGCAAGACCCAGCCCAAGGCATGTGCAGATCACGATATACAGGCTGGCGTAGATGCCCATATTGATCAGTGATGTTTCCCAATGGCTCAGCCGCCACAGCTTGTCGTAGTTTTCCCACCCGACCCAACCAAAGGTCGGCAGAATGCGGCTGTCAGTAAAGGACAGGTAGACCGAAAACAGAATGAAACCGTAGACAAAGACCGTCATCATCGCGATCGATGGAGACAGGACTAGCTTGGGAATCCAGTTCTGAAGGCGTGTCTTGAAATCCGCGTCGGCTGAACCAGCCATGGCGCGCCCTCCTCGTTCGAGTAGTTGTAAGTCGGAGCGATTGCGCCCACTTGGTGACAGGGCGGCCAACCCGCCGCCCCATCGGGAGGATCACATTAAGATCACTTGGCGATCGATACTGCGTCGACCAGTTCGACTACAGCTGTCTCGCTGTCATACTCGCCGTTGAAGTGGGCTGTGACGACATCATAGACCGCGTTCTTCACCGATGCCGGCGCGGCATGGCCGTGCGCCATCGAGCCAAACAAGTTGCCCGACGAAGCCGCTGCTGCCAGATCCTTCATGCCCTGTTGGCCACAAGCATCCAGATCGCTACCGTCCACGTCAGTACGAGCCGGGACAGAGCCCTTCACCTTGTTGAAGGCAATCTGGAAGGATGGCGACAGGATCGCGCTGGCCAGAGCGGCCTGTTCGGCAGACACCGAACCGCCCTGATCGAACATCATGAACTGGTCAGCATTGAAGGTGACCTGATCCTGAGTGCCGGGGAAGCGGAAGCACAGGAAATCCTCACCCGGCACTTTGCCCGCGTTCAGGAACTCGCCTTTGGCCCAATCCCCCATCATCTGGAAACCGGCTTCACCGTTGATGACCATTGCCGTCGCCAGGTTCCAGTCGCGGCCCGAGAAATTCTCATCAACGTTGTCGCGAATGAACGCCATACGGTCGAACGCTTCTTTCATGGCGTCGCCGCCAAGTGTTTCCTCATCAAGATCGACGAAGGCCGCCTTGTAGCCATCCGGCCCAAGTGTCGACATAGCCACCGCATCGAATATGGTCGCATCCTGCCAAGCCTGACCACCATGCGCGATCGGCGTGACACCAGCAGCTTTCAACGCCTCAACTGCCGCGACGAATTCGTCCCAGTTGGTGGGCTGTGCAATACCGTTGGCGTCCAGCACCGCCTTGTTAGCCCAGACCCAGTTGGTCGAGTGCACGTTTACCGGGGCTGAGACCCATTTACCGTCATGCTTGGCAAAGGCTTTCAAAGCATCTGGAACGACGTCATCCCAACCTTCCTTGGCGGCCACATCGTTCAGATCGGCCAGCGCCCCCTGATTAGCCCAGTCGATAATGTCAAAACCAAGGGCCTGAACGGCTGTTGGAGCGTTGCCAGCGGTGACGCGTGCGCGCAGAACGGTCATCGCCTGTTCGCCACCACCGCCCGCAACAGGCATGTCGGTCCAGCCGATTCCCTGCCCGGACAGGTCGTCCTTGAGAACATTCAACGCTGCGGCCTCACCACCTGAAGTCCACCAGTGCAGAACTTCCACGTCCTCAGCGTGCGCAAGGCTGGTCGTGCACAGCAGACCGGCCACAAACAGTGATTTTGTCTTCAGCAGTTTACGCATTCTTGTTTCCTCCCTTAATGCGTTCTTCTTATTCGGGACCAATCAGGTGCCCGGTCTTAATCTTGCGGAACCCATGGCGCTCGGTTGTTGCCGATGCGCATGACCACTGATTTCACTTCGAAGAATTCCTCGAACCCGTAACGTCCGATTTCCCGCCCCTGCCCGGATTGCTTGAACCCACCGAATGCAACCTCGGGGAACCCGTCCATCCAGGTGTTGGTCCAGACCGTTCCCGTTTCTGCACGACGGGCGAATTCCAGGCAGGTATGGACGTTCTCGCTCCAGACCCCTGCCGACAGACCGTAAGCGCTATCATTGGTTAGCGCGATTGCTTCGTCCAGTGTTTTGAACGTCAAAACAGAAAGAACCGGTCCGAATACCTCATCCCGGGCTATTGGCATGTCGGGCGAGACATCAGAAATCACCGTCGGCTGGTAGAACTGAGCGCCCAAGCCTTCGACCTCCAGCGGCTCACCACCCAGATCAATAGTTGCACCCGAAGCCTGCGCCTGTTTGACGTACGCGTCGATTTTTGAGTTGTGCTCGGACGTTACGATAGCACCAACCTGCGTCGTCTGGTCCAGAGGATCGCCGAATTTGACTTTGCGCGACAGGGCAACGACACGCTCACGGAAATCGTCGGCTATGTCTTCGTGCACAATGATGCGACTGCTTGAATTGCAGCACTGGCCAACATTGAAATAGACACCAAACACAACCGCATCAGCGGCTGCATCCAGATCGGCATCGGGAAAAATGACCTGCGGGTTTTTGCCCCCAAGCTCCAGCGCTACTTTCTTGAGCGTGTCCGACGCAACTGCACTGATTGTCTTGCCCACGGCCGTCGAGCCCGTAAAGCTGATCATATCCACGCTGTCATGGCTGGACATCACGCTTCCGACAGGAACACCGTAACCCAGCACGATATTGCATACACCGGCGGGCAATCCGGCTTCGACCAGCAACTCGCCCAACATCAAGGTCGTCGACGGCGTCATTTCAGACGGTTTCACAACAACGGTGCAGCCTGCGGCCAGTGCAAATGGCAGTTTCTGGCTAAGGATCCAGAACGGAAAGTTCCATGGCGTGATGATGGAGACGACACCGACGGGTTCCTTCAGCACGACGCCCATCAT
This sequence comes from Ruegeria sp. BI12, assembly GCF_056537985.1. Classification (NCBI taxonomy): domain Bacteria; kingdom Pseudomonadati; phylum Pseudomonadota; class Alphaproteobacteria; order Rhodobacterales; family Roseobacteraceae; genus Ruegeria; species Ruegeria sp. BI12. Next base: position 1,993,891 of record NZ_JBQFSL010000001.1, read on the forward strand.
GTCAGCGCCCAGCGTGTTGTGGCTGTCGCCATGGGTACTGCGCGCCAATGATGCCGCGTAGCGCCACAGATCCGCGGCACCGCCAACCTCGCCCTTGGATTGGCTGATCGGCTTGCCGCTTTCCAGCGTTTCGATCAGGGCGATCCGGTCGACATTCTGTTCAATCAGGTCCGCAACTTTCAGCAGGACCGCCGCGCGTTCCTTGCCCGATGCGCGACTCCAGACACCGCTATCGAACGCCTTGCGCGCCGCCTGGATCGCAGCCTCGGTCTCAGCCTCTCCCCCCATGGCCGACCGGCTGACGATATGGCCGTGCGACGGTGAGCGGCGCTCGAACGTCTCACCCGACGCGCTGTCCTCCCATGCGCCGTCGATCAGGTGCCGGCCTTCAAACAGAGGCGGCAACTCGAACGGGATAGCTGGGTTGATGGTGATGTCTTTCATATCGTCAAAGGCCCGAAAATGTGGGGTTTCGTTTTTCCATGAACGCAGCAACGCCTTCTTCGCGGTCCGCTGAGGCGGCAATTGCTGCACTACCAAGGGCTTCGACCACGGCATGAGTGTCCTCACCGACCGCTGCATGGATCATGTTTTTTGAGATTTCGGTGGCGCGGGGCGAAAGGTCGCTAAGTTCGACAGTGATCTCAAGCGCGCGCGCCAGAACATCGTCAGTCACCTCGGTCGCATAGCCTAAAGCCAGCGCGCGGTCGGCACCAATACGGCGCCCGAAGAGTGCCATCTCCTTGACCACAGCTTCGGGGATCAGCCGGGTCAACCGTTGCGTCCCGGACCAACCCGGCACGATCCCAACCCGAGCTTCCGGCAAAGCCAGCGTGGACCGCGGGGTCATCAGGCGCAAATCGCAGCAACTGGCCAACTCCAGCCCGCCGCCGAAGGCGTGACCGTTGATCGCTGCAATTGTCGGTTTGCCGATCCGCGCCAGACGGTCAAAGATGCGATGCCCGTCACGGACCCAGTGACGGGCAAACTCGGCGGGACTCAGACCACCCCATGCTCCGATATCGGCTCCGCAACAGAACGCTTTTTCTCCTGTGCCAGTCAGAACAAGCGCACGAATGGACGCGTCACGCTCGACCTCTTGCAAGCGAGCCTCCAGCGCGTCCAGCATGTCCACGGTCAGAGCATTGAGCTTGGACACGTTGTCCAAAGTGAGGACGGCGGTTGCACCCTCGATATGAAACCCAAGCTTGCTCACAGGGTCATCCCCATCGGGCCGACTGCGAACAGTGACTTGGGCATCTGAGCCGCATTTTCCGCGACTTTGACGCGACCGCCCGACGCTTCGACAATGTCGCGCTGCGCCTCGATGCCAGGCATGATTTCCGTCGCGACTAGCCCCTGATCCGTCAGGCGAATGACGCAACGCTCGGTCACATACAGAACATCCTGTCCGGTCTCGCGGGCTCGGCGGCCTGAGAATGTAACATGTTCAACCTGATCCACCATCTTGGTGAATTTTCCGGGGGCATTCACACGGATACCATCATCCGCCAGATCAATCTTGGCGCCAGCTTCAAACCAGCCCGAGAACACGATCTTTTTGGCCCGCGCGGTGATATCGACAAAACCGCCGCACCCTGCAGTCAGGTAGGGCTTCTTCCCAAGTTTGGAGACGTTCACATTGCCGTCGACATCAACCTCGAGGAACGAGAGGAACGACATGTCGAAGCCGCCGCCCTGGAAATATATGAACTGCTGTGGGGACGGCACGAAAGCATGTGCGTTGGATGCGCAGCCAAAGGCAAAGCCGGTTAGTGGGACACCACCGACGGCCCCCTGCTCGATCGCCCATGTCACTGCCTGAGGATGCCCCTCTTCCAACAAAACACGCGGGACCATTGCGCTGATGCCAAAGCCCAAGTTGGCGCTCATGCCACTGCGCAATTCTTGGGCGGCGCGACGGGCGATGACCTTTTCGACGCCATGCTCAGCCAGCGAAAAGCTGTCCCAAGGGCGCATGATCTGGCCAGAGATCGCTGGATCATAGGACGTCTCGGTCGTCTGCATCTGCTCTGGGTCTTCAACGATCAGATCGACCAGATGCCCTGGCACGCGTACATCATGCGGACGCAGGCTGCCAGCCGAAGTCACCCGCTGAACCTGTGCGATCACGATCCCACCGTGGTTGCGAACGCAGATCGCTTGCTCTAGCCCGCCCAGATAAGCGCCTTCATGCTCATAGGTCAGGTTGCCAAACTCGTCCGCCGTGGTTGCGCGCAAAACGCACACGTTCGGGTTGATGTTTGGGAAGTGCAGCCAGGTCTGACCGTCGAACTCTCTCCGGTTCACGATAGGCGCTGCCTCGCCACGCGCATTCATCGCGCACCCTTCGCGGACAGGGTCTACGAAGGTCTCAAGCCCGACCTGCGTCAGAACACCGGGCCGATGCGCTGCGGCCTCGCGATGCATGTCGAACAGAATGCCCGACGGCACGTTATATGCGGCGACCCGATCCTCGACGATCATTTTCCAGATTTCCGGCATCTCAAGGCTGGAAGGGCCGGACGGGTACGATCCGGCAAGAACGCGGCTTAGCAAGCCATCCTGTGCTAGGTAATCCATGCCCTTCACGCCATACATATCCCCGGCGGCGATAGGATGCAGCGTTGTTATGTTGCGCGGATGCCCCTCCGTGCGAAACCGCTCTCCTAGCGCCTTCAGCACAAGATCAGGGCACCCCAGTGCCGAGGACGATGAAACGGTTACCACCGCATTGTCAGGAATGCGGGAAACGGCCTCGGAAGCGGAAACGAGCTTGGTCATCAGAAGCCACCATAGTCTACGTTGATGCGCCTACCTGACGCTGCGGCCTCGCGAACGCTCAGCGCGACGGACAGCGATTTCACCCCGTCAGGTCCGTCCGCGGCTGGACGGCCCTGACCCGCTGCTGCAGCGACAAATTCGGAAACCCCCTGCATGTATAGCGAATGCTCCGAAAACGGGATTTCTTCACTTCCGGCTTCTGTCACCAGTTTTATTGTCCCAACCGGGCGCTGCGTCATCACGCCATCCGCAAAAATCGAGCCCTTGGTCCCGTGCACTTGCAGGCCCGACCCGGCAAAGGGGTGCGTAAAGCTTTCGTGCGTCATGACCATCGCGCCCGAAGGCATCGCCCAAACGGACATGCACGAGTCTTCGACCCCCTGCCCCATCCCAGAGGTGGCCATTTGCGCGACGACAGAAATCGGGTCCTCATTGAGCAGGAACCGCGTGACATCCGCATCATGAACGACGATGTCGGGGATCACGCCGCCGCCAGCATCTGCTGAGTTGATGCGCCACCCCTGTAGGTTCCCCGGCAAATGTACCGCGTGATGTATACGCAGCGAAAGAACGTCACCGACACGCCCGTCTGCAATGAGGTCACGAATGGCACGATGGCTGCCAGAGCATCGCAGGTGGTGATTTGTACCAAATGTCACGCCAGCCGCTTCGGCTGCGCGCACCATTTCGATAGCTTCCACCTGTGTCATCCCAAGCGGCTTTTCACATAGAACATGCTTGCCAGCCGAAATGGCTGCCATTGCCTGACCGTGGTGCTTCTCATTGGTCGAGGAAACATACACAGCCTGAACGCTATCGTCAGAAAGCGCAGCGTCCAAGTCCGTCGTTGCGTTGGGAATTCCGTGTTCCTTGGCCCAGGTCTGAGCCCGATCTGGAGAATTACTGACGACCCAGGTCACGTTGTTGCCTGCCTGCTGACGCACCGCGTCCAACATGTGTTGCGAAGCAATTGTGCTCGCTCCGACAAATGCCCAATTCATCCTCTCACCCCACAATTGGAACGTTCCAAACAAATTAATGGAACGTTCCAATTATAACAAGAGAAAATTCGGCAGAATTTCTATCCATCAGAAAGAAAACGGAAAATAAGATAACGACCGCCCTTTTTAAAAAGGGCACCGGGAATCGAAGGTGTGTCACAGCGTCGTCGCACCTAAACTGAGTCGCAGAGGGCAGCCTTGTACCACTTGCCTCACTGCTTCAAAGCAACCCCTTCAACCGTCACCCGATGCATAGGACGACGAAAACCGTGGTAGTTGTTAAACGCATTGTGCCACGTTGCTGGGTTATCCCAAATGGCGACGCCCCCCGCCTGCCAACGTCGATTAGCCATAGTGGCCACTTTGGCGAACAAAACGACGACCACAATCAGCGGCGCTTTCAGACGAATTCGAACCAGTCTTTGGTAAGCCCGCGACGCTGTCCTTTATCCCGCGCCAAGTTCGCGCCACTCGGCAAGAGCAGCGCTGCGCGTCGGCTTGGGGATATCTCTGCTGGCTAGTGATCTTTCCTGGTTGAAATGGTTGCAGACGGAGGAGCGAACGGAGGCGAATTTCTGCAAACTTCGCATCCGCCTTAACCGTTGCATGGCGCGTTCGCGTCGTCGGAATGGCAGGTGCGAATTCTCAACGCAGTGGTTCTGCCACCTGCTCGTTTTCTGATTCTCTGCTGCGGCTTTGTTCCAACGCTTCGCGACGACGGCCCCAAGAACTTCACCTTCGTGATCAACAGCCCACCAGAGGTAGTATCTCTTGCCGTTCACCTTCACGAAGACCTCGTCCACGTGCCACTTACCTTTCGAGAACGCACGCAGCTGCTGGGCTCGCTTTCTTCGGATCTCGGCGGCAAACATCGGGCCGAACCCATTCCACTAATAGCGGACTGCCGTGGCTCACGTCGATGACTCGTTCGTGCAGCAGATCTTCGACATTCCGAAGCGAGAGTGGAAACCGAACATACATCATCACCGTAAAGCGGATGATCTCGGGCTGGTTTTGAAATACTTGAATGGCGATGGTCTTTTCATGATTAAAAACTAGGAAAGCCCCCTGCCCGCCTCAACTCAAGTTCTTCTGACAAAGCCAACTGGACACTGGTTCGCTACGCAGCATTCAACAATGTGGGCGGGTTGCCGCCATTCGCCACAGCTGGGTCGAATAACGGCTTTGGTACACTGTTCGTTTTAGGCCGAGCGCGCCAAATTACCGCGGCTCACATATTTCCCGACAGTCAATCCGTTTACCTTTTCGACGATGGCATCGGCGTCGATGCCATGATGGCGGTAGAGGTCGCCAATCGTGCCGGTTTGGCCGAAGTGTTCAACGCCCATCGGGATGGTCTGATGGCCAGCAACAGAGCCAAGCCAGGACAGCGTCGCCGGGTGACCATCAATGACGGTGATGACTTTGCAATGAGGCGGAAGGTCACCCATCAGGGTACCGATATGGGACTGCGCAGACTTATTCCCGCGAGACCGGGCACGTTGGGCAGCGGTCCAACCTGCGTTGAGCCGATCAGCCGAGGTCACTGCCAGCACACCGACGTCCCTGCGCCCCTCTCCGATCACCCCGGCCGCCTTGATCGCCTCGGGGGCGACAGCGCCCTGATAGGCAATGACGACCTCGCAGTTCGGTCCGGGTTTACGCAACCAATAGGCGCCGTCGATGGCCCCTTGTCTAAACGCGTCGTCATGGCGCTTGCCGGGTTGCTCGATCGGGTTGGTGGTCAGGCGTAGATAAACCGAACCTCCTGTTTCGTCACGTAACCAAGTACGCTCACAGGGATCGCCCTCTCCATCGCGTTGAAGATAGTCGAAGGCCCATTTCATTATCACTGCAAGCTCATCAGCAAAGGCAGGCTCGAACGAGGCAAGCCCGTCCTGGCTCATCCCGATCAGAGGTGAGCCGACCGATTGGTGCGCTCCGCCTTCCGGGGCCAGCGTGACGCCAGAGGGGGTGCCCACCAAGATGAACCGGGCATCTTGGTAGCAAGCGTAGTTTAGCGCATCCAGGCCGCGCGCCACGAAGGGATCATAGACGGTGCCAATGGGGATAAGCCGCTTGCCGAAGATCGAATGCGACAGGCCAGCGGCGCCCAGAAGCAGCATCAGATTCATCTCGGCGATGCCCAGCTCGATATGCTGTCCTTCCGGAGTGAATTCCCATTTGGCAGTCGACGGGATGCGGTTTTCGACAAAAGCATCTGCCTGTTCGGACCGGGCGAAAAGCTTGCGCCGGTTCACCCAAGGTCCAAGGTTGGTGGTCCCCGTTACATCCGGGGACGTGGTGACGATCCGGGCAGCCAGATCACTGTTCCCCTTCGAGAGTTCGTCGAGGATCTTGCCAAAGGCCATCTGGGTCGAGGTCTCTCGGGAGGTATCAATTTCGATGGCGGGCACGGCAAGCTTGTCATCGTGATACCGCCGGATGCCTTTGGCAAAAAAGGGAACCTTGGTAAGGAAGTCACGCAGTGCGGAGGGGTTTTCGACCGTGGCCAGAGGCTCCCACTCGTCACCCGTCGCTACACCCATGTGCTTTTGCCAGGCGGCGAACTGCGTGTTGTTCATCAGCCCCCCGTGATTGTCCTTGTGGCCAGCAATGGGCGTACCCCAGCCTTTCACCGTATAGGCCAGAAAGCAGGTGGGGCGGTCGTGATCGATGGCATCAAAGGTTTCCGCCATGGTCTGGACGCAGTTACCGCCAAGGTTTTCCATCAGGGCAGCCAGTTCGTCGTCGCTGTGCCTGTCGATCAGGGCAGAGACATCGCCCTGGTCTCCAAGATCATCCATTAACCGCTTGCGCCAGACTGCTCCGCCCATAAACGTCAGCGCCGAATACTCCTGGTTGGGACAGGCGTCGATCCAGTCGCGCAATTTGTCGCCGCCCGGCTCCTCAAAGGCCGCGCGCTGCAATGTCCCGTGTTTCACCCGCACCACGTCCCATCCGAAGGCATCGAAAATCTTCTCGATCCGTGCAAACAGCCCCTCGCGCACGATCCCGTCCAGCGACTGCCGGTTGTAATCGATGATCCACCACGTGTTGCGCAGGTCGTTTTTCCATCCCTCCTGCAGGGCCTCATAGATGTTGCCCTCATCCAGTTCGGCATCGCCTACCAACGCAACCATGCGCCCCATCGGGGCATCGCTTCCCCAGCTCTTAGCCTTGATGTAATCTTGGATGATCGAGGCGAAAGAGGTGATCGCAACGCCCAGTCCGACCGAGCCGGTCGAGAAGTCCACATCGTCTGTATCCTTGGTCCGACTGGGATAGGACTGCACCCCGCCAAAGCCCCGGAAGTTCTCCATCTTCTCGCGTGTCTGGTTGCCCATCAGGTATTGCAATGCGTGAAAGACCGGTGATGCATGAGGCTTGACGGCCACGCGGTCCTCAGGCTTCAGGGCCGAGAAGTAGAGCGCCGTCATGATCGACACCATCGAGGCCGACGAAGCCTGGTGCCCACCGACCTTGATGCCGTCCACTTTTGGGCGCACGTGATTGGCGTGGTGGATCATCCAATGTGAAAGCCACAAAAGGCGTTGCTCGATGGTCTTCAGGTGGGTGATGTCCGTGGGCATGAGGCTCTCCTTATTCGGCGGCGTGATGCAGGGGGCGAGGCAAGGCTTGATCCAGGTCGGCAATAATATCCGCGACATCCTCCAACCCGACTGACAGGCGGATCAGCCCGTCACTAATCCCGTGTTCGGCGCGCTCTTCGGGCGTATAGGTCGAATGGGTCATCGAGGCCGGATGCTGGATCAACGTTTCGGCATCGCCAAGAGAAACCGCCCGCTGTATCATGTTCAGATTGTTCATGAACTCAACGCCAGCCGCCATGCCACCGTCGACTTCGAAGGCAATCATCGCACCGGGTCTGGACATTTGGCGCGTGGCAAGTGCATGTTGGGCAAAGCTTTCCAACCCGGGGAAATGCACGGCACGCACCGACGGGTGATTTTGAAGGTAGTCGGCAGCAATCTGGGCCGAAACGCAATGGCGCTCCATCCGCAGCGACAGGGTTTTCAACCCGCGCAGGATCAGCATTGCGTTGAACGGCGCCATGACAGCGCCAGTCATGTCTTTCATTCCAACAAGCCGGATCTCGGTGATCTGTTCGGTTGTTCCAGCAACTAGCCCGGCGACCACGTCGCCATGTCCACCAAGGTATTTGGTGGCAGAATGCACCACGAGATCTGCACCCAGCTCAATCGGCCGTGTCAGAAAGGGGGTGGCATAGGTGTTGTCGACGACCACCTGCGCCCCAGCCTCATGCGCGATTGCGGCGGTGGCCGCTATGTCAACCAGTCGCATATTCGGGTTGGCGGGGGTTTCGAAATAGACCACTCGCGTTTGCTCTGAAATCACCGCGCGCAGGTTTTCGGGATCGGTCATATCCACATGGGTGATCGTCACCCCCCATTTCTGCAGCCCGTGCCGCATAAAAGCGAAGGTGCAGCCATAAAGGGTTTTGTCCACGATCACCTCGTCCCCAGGCGACAACAAGGTCCACAGCACAGCGGTGATCGCCCCCATGCCTGATGACAGCGCCAGCCCGGCTTCGGCTCCTTCAAGTGTTGCAATACGACTTTCAAGCAGATCACAGGTCGGGTTCGAAATTCGGCTGTAGATATGTCCCGGGCGTTCACCAGCGAACATCTCGCCTCCGACCTCGGCGGTCTCGAATGCGAAGGTCGATGTCAGATGCAGAGGCGGCGTCAGCGCGCCTTCGTTCTGCTGGGGGTCATAGGCGTGATGGATGGCGCGGGTGGCGAAGCCTTTGGGTGAGTTCATGGCAACCTCTCTCATGGTGTTTGAGGCAGGATGCGTTGTATTGGCAGGGGAGTGATTGCGAATTATGCTGCGGCTGGAATAAATTTTGGCATTATCTGCCAATAAGGGGGTAAAATGGACGCCAAAGACCGACAGATCATACGCGCCCTGCAGGCAAATGGGCGTATGACCAATCAGGACCTCGCCGCCGCAGTCAACTTGTCGCCGTCGCCTTGCCTGCGCCGTTTGCGCAACCTCGAAGACAGCGGCACGCTCCGGGGTTACAGCGCCGAGGTCGACGCGAAGGCCTATGGGCTGCCGATCACGGTCTTTGTGCGCATCCGGTTGGAGCGCCACAATGAAGACGATGTACGGCGCTTCGAAAGCAGGATCCATGCGATTGACGAAGTGCTTGAGTGCCATGTCCTGACCGGAGCCTCTGATTATCAGTTGCGTGTGGTGGTGCCCGGGCTGGATGACTATGAGGATTTCATCCGCCATCGCATCCATCCCATCGGAGGCATTGCCTCGATCGATACCAGTTTCGTTTATTCTACCGTAAAGAAGACCAACGTGTTTCCAGCAATCGACTGACCGCCCCTAAAGCGGCGGCCGTATCCATTCAATGCAGGTGGCCCGGGGAATTGGCACAATCTGTTCCGGAAGAAGGCACACCTTTTGATCACGCCTACTTTGGGGCACAAGTGGGTCGCACGACGGATCATCCGGTGCAACGGTCACATTGGGCGATGTCAAATAGTGTTCAGGTGCTTTGTACAGGTCTTCAAGCTCGTCTCCTCCGCAGGTAATCGTTGTCGTTCAATCATTGGCGGCGAAATCGAAGCCGTGTTTCCTTCAGACTGCCGTCGAACTCCACACCCGCATTTCAGAAGCCCTCCAGAACGATCTTGCCCTTGGCCTTGCCGCTTTCCAGCAGCGCATGGGCGCGGGTCAGGTTGGCAGCATTGACTGTGCCATAGGTCTCGGTTGCGGTGGATTTGACCTTGCCGCCATCGATCAGCCCGGCGACCTCGTTCAGAATGTCGCTTTGCCGCGCAATGTCACCCGTTTCGAATAAGGACCGTGTGTACATGAACTCCCAATGGATCGAGACCGACTTCTGCTTGAATGGCATGATGTCAAAATTCTCGGGATCGTCGATCAGGCCGAACCGGCCTTGGGGGGCAATGAACTCGGCAATTTGCTGGACATAGTTTTCCGAGTTATTGGTCGAAAAGACAAAGGCTGGCGCCCCAATGCCAAGGGCCTCGATCTGCTCGGGCAGCGGTTTGGAGTGGTCCACGACAAAGTCGGCCCCCAAGCCTTTAACCCAGTCCTGCGTTTCACGGCGCGAGGCTGTTGCGATGACGACCGTATCGGTCAACGCCTTCAAAAGCTGAATGGCGATCGAGCCGACACCCCCGGCGCCACCGATGATGACAATGGCATTGGCCGCTCCAGCAATAGGTTGGGTGACATCGATACGGTCGAACAGCATTTCATAAGCTGTCAGCGTCGTCAGAGGCAGAGCTGCTGCCGACGCCGTATCGATTGACGCTGGCGCCTGCCCAACGATGCGTTCGTCAACAAGATGATATTCGGAGTTCGTGCCTGGACGGTTGATCGCACCCGCATACCAAACCTTATCGCCCACCTTGAAGCGGTTAACGTCCCCTCCAACGGCAACGACTTCGCCGGAAGCATCCCAACCCAGAATGGCGGGCGTGTCGCCTTCTGGAGCGCGGCGCTGGCGGATTTTGGTGTCTACTGGGTTGACAGAAACCGCCTGCACCTGGACCAGAAGGTCGTGACCAGTGGCAACGGGGTTTGCGGCTTCGAAATCAATTAGCGCATCGGTGCGGTCTATCGGGCCAGCGCTGTTGTAACCTACGGCTTTCATATTCATGTCCTCTTGGATGCGGTGTCAGAGTTGGCGACTGTTTTTGGGTGGCGGAGGGCTTCCCCCACCGCCCGAGGGGCCTTAGGCGATCACGCTCATTTCGTTCAGCGTGAATTCAGCAACGGCGCCCTCAGTGGCCGCCATGTAGGCCGCCAGATGCGGGGCGCTCATGTGGGTCTGCCACAGTTCACGGCTCTCCCAGTTTTCATAAAACATGAAATGCGCCGGGTTTTCGTTGTCCTGATGCAGATCGTAGTTGATGCAGCCATCCTCAGCACGGGTGATATCAATCAGCTTTTCAAGCTCGGCCTTCACAAGATCGATCTGGTCGGGATTGGCTTTGATGTTAGCAACGATTGTCAGTTTCGACATTGTTATATTCCTTTCGGTGCGTCGATTGCTTGAGCGGAATATACTGCTGTGATAATCCCGGATAAACGCGCAGATAGCAAAAATATAATCCGGAATTTACGCATAATGCTGATCGACAATATCCGCCTGTTTTTGAAGATTGCCGAGAAAGGCAGCATGGTGGCTGCGGGCCGCGAAATGGGACTGTCAGCAACAACGGTGTCCGAGCGGCTTGCGGCGCTCGAAGCCCACTATGGCGTTGTTCTGTTTAATCGAACAACACGCTCCCTCAGCCTAACCGATGAAGGGCGCACCCTTACTGAGGGTGCGAAGGTGGTGTTGGCAGAGGTGGAAGACTTGGACGCGCGTATTCGCCATGGAGCAGAGGCCATTTCGGGGCCCATCCGTATTAGCGCGCCCGTTGATCTTGGGCGGAGCATTATTTCCGAGGTGATCGCCCGTTTCACCGAGAAGCATCCGGCGGTTTCGGTCGAGTTGTCCTTGTCAGATGGATACGTGGATATAGTCGGGGAAGGGTTCGATTTGGCCCTCAGATTTGGGACAATGACCGATAGCACTCTGCGCGTACGAAGGTTGGGAGCGTACAGGCGCGTTGTGTGTGCAGGTCCGGCCTACCTCAAAGCGCACGGCATACCTCGGAAGCCGTCCGACCTTGCGGATCACAATTGCCTGGTCATGCGGTTTGGTAGGACTCTGGACAATGTTTGGCGTTTCGGGACTGGCAAGGCATCACAAGTCGTGACAGTGCGTGGAAACAAGATCGTCAATGATGGCTCATTGGTGCGCCACTGGGCCTTGGCGGGGCATGGCATTATCCTGAAGTCCGAGCTTGATGTGGACGCCGATCTGAAAGCAGGAAAGTTGATTGCCTTACTGGAAGATCATGCCTCGCCCGCGAACCCCTTGCAGATGATGTATCCCCCAGGCCGTGCACAGCCACGGCGTGTACAAGCACTTGCCGAAGAGCTGACTAATGCCATGGCACGGGTTTCGGCTTAAGCCCTTTGGCACAGACCACAATTGCGATGTTTGCCGCAGTTAAATCGAACCATCCCAAAGGCCCTGTTTGCTTGCCTTGCCTGTTTTTACGGTGCCTCTCCGATATGTACTTGTCTCATGGCGCGCAAAACAGTGAACTCAATCTTCCATCCTTTGCGTTAGCAAATCGGACCACTGAAAGAAGAATGTCCAAGGTCGGCTAAGGGCCGAGACCGCCAGTTGACGGCCGGAAGCCGAGTAGCTGGTTTGCCCGCAAAGTGGACGTTCAAGCAAGTTGCACCGAACGACCGCAAAGCGGACAAAGCTGCCGTTTACAGCGGTTTCGCGTTGGGGGCCGCGTGAACGACAGCTTTGCTACCCAAAGGCTGAATTCGAAAGTCGTTTCTTTTCAATTGTGGAGTTTGTCAACGAAGACCCGCAATTTGCGGGCCCCTTTTTGCAGTCAATCTCCCCAATCAAAATCCATCATTTCGAAGCTGGGCTGACGCTGAATAAACTCCTGCACGGTTACCGGCAGGCCTTGCAGATTTCGTTCAAGCCTGTCCGCAATTGCAAGAGTTTCTGGACGGGCGTTTGATAACCCTGTCAGAGGAATTCCACGTGCGTTTGGTTTATCGGGATACTGTTCTTTCAGCAGCTCGTGCCGCATACGCATCATCTTGAATTGTCCAAGAGTGTGAATGAGAGGAACCAAGTGGGGACTTTCTTCGTGTGGATCTTGGTAAAGGTCGTAGTATGACGCACCGATACCAGATGCGGCGCCCGGGTCTGCTGATATCCAATGCTGCTTGTAACGCCCTTTCACAGTAGCCGCGAGTGTGTGACCTTGGTAAATATGCACCCAATCACGACGCGAGAAAGTATCTCCGTTCAACAGCAATGAGCTCTGGTCGACGCCATCGATAACGCGGTCGCGAGGGATGTGATCTGTTGCTCCGGCAATAGTTGCGAAGGTTGTAAACAAATCTGTGACATGTACCATGTCGCCAACCAATTGACCGCCATCAATCGTACCGGGCCACCACGCAAACGCCGGCACACGAACGCCGCCTTCGGTAAAATCGCCTTTTCCACCTGAAAACATGATTTGCGTCATGCCCCACCCTGGCGGAGGATTGTGAACCATTGGTCCATTGTCCGCCATCGCCACGAAGATTGTGTTCTCGGCGATACCAAGGCTCTCAAGTTCATCCATCACTTGACCCACGAATAGATCAAGCCTGTGATATGCCTCAGCGACTTTGCCACCATTCAATGTGTTTCGTTCGATATCCGGTTGAAGGAAATTCAGCCAATTGGGCCAATACTGTACGTAGAATGGTTTTTCGGCTTCAGCGTTCCGTCGGATGAAGTTGATCATCCTGTCTTGGCTTTCGGGATCGACTTTGGAATACCATTCGTTGTTAGGTAATCCCCATTCTTCCCCTAGTTCGCCTTTTCGTCCGTCAATCGTCTGAACCCAACCTTCAGGAAGAAGACCCGGATCATCTAACTTGTATGGATCTTCTGGACCAATATTGGGGAACCCAAGCGTTGCATTGGCAGCGGAACCCATAGCGTCATAGAGAGATGTTATTTGGTTCATCGGGGTGAAAAGAGCTTCGTCGAAACCTTGGTTGTGCAAGTAGCTTTCTTCGATGTCCCCTAGATGCCCTTTTCCATAGTGCGCAGTTGCATAGCCAACTTCGGACAGTACTTCGGCAATCGTAACCTCGTCACCTCGTAGCCCCGCGTACTCATGGGGCATCCCCACAACACCCATGCCATGTCTGACGGGGATGCGACCTGTTAGAAATGCAGCTCGAGTTGGAGTGCAAGACGGCTCGGAGTACATCCGAGTGAAGTTAATTCCTTCGGCCGCCATTTCGTTTAGATTAGGCGTCGAAAAACCAAGAGTTTTTTGAATTCCCGGAAAGCCCACGATGCCAAACGGCTGATCGTCCCAAAGAATATAGACGATGTTTGGTGGCCGCCCGTGTTTTTCTTTGAGTTCCGCCAATCTCGTTTGAATGGCTGCGTCCTCTTCCGCCCAGCGATCTCCATGCTGTGCATTTAGTACAAAAAACTCTGCATCGTGAATAATTTGGTTGTCTTGCCCCGCGGCGACAGATGCCCACATCGCTGCGGATGCGATCAGTACCTTCTTCATCATTCGGTCGTCCCCCCCATCTTCTTATCTTCCAACCATACCAAAAGTCATTAGAGTATCTTACCAGCAAAGGAATAGAAGGTTGGTCGACGACCGCTTCACTCCATGCATGTCCGATAGAACAGCAATACTAACGACACGTCCAGCAGTATGAAACTGTCCGCTCCGGGCTCGAAGCGGTCGCTCGTAGAGTTTGGACGAATGTCTGCTCTGCGGACAAAGCAGACATACCTTCGGAACTAAAGCGCTGAGAAAGATCTACCAATCTCTGCAATTTGCTGACCCTTGGGCTTTTAAACAGCCACAACAGATGGGTTTGGATAAACTTGGACAACTGCGATCGTTTCTATACGTAGTTAGCCGTTCCTTTGGTTCTCTTCGGTAGCCCGAAACCGCCGCACGAGATAATCTACGAACGCGCGGGTTTTTGGTGCCAGGTTCCGCCTTTCGGCAAACATTACGACAATATCTGTGCTGGGTGGTGCATACTCCGGCATGACGTGGACAAGTTCGCCGGAGCTAAATTTAATGTTTGCCATATAGCAGGGCAGCCGTGCGATTCCGATGCCAGCAAGAGCGGCTCGAAAGACGACATCGGTGCTGTTTCCCTCAAAACTGCCCGTTGCTTCAAATTTTTCGCCTGCGTTCGGTTCGATGCTGTTCCAAGCGTTCCGTTGGCTTCTCCCAGCAACTCTCAAGCAATTGTGCTCAGCCAATTCCGCAAAATTCGACGGTGTTCCAGAACGGACAAGGTATTCAGGTGAGGCGCATAGTACCCTTCGACTCTGCATAATGCGCCTGATGACCATATCTGGATTCTTGCGTTGTTCCGCAAAACAGATCGCCGCATCGAACCCTTCACTCCGAAGATCAATTTCTCGGTCGGTCAGATCCAGAGATATTTGAACCTCTGGGTTCTCATTCATGAAATCTGGCAAGGCAGGAATCAGTTGGGACTTACCAAATGCAACAGTGCACGCAATCCTGAGTTCTCCGCGTGGGACACCGTCAAAGCTATGGATCAACGCTTTGGCTTCATTAAATTTGTCAGCCATCGCTTTGCACTTTTCATAGAAATCTTGGCCTTCTCGCGTCGGAGAGACACCCGTTCTGGTGCGATTAAGAAGGCGGTAGTGAACCTGATCTTCAAGAAACCCGATCTGCTTACTTACTGCTGATGGGGTCTGCCCCATTGATCTTGCAGCCGCAGAGATGCTGCCCTGCTCGACAACCGTCGCAAAAATTAGCATTTGCGCAGAAATGTCCATGTCGTGACCTTTGCTGTTCCAAAATGGCATGGGGCCTTTGCCAAATTGTCGAATTGTGAGCGCTACCAAATACTATTATCTCTGCATTGCAGCATAAATACTGCACCGCAGCAACGGACAAGGCAATATCATGGCAATTACTCGATCAAACAGCGGGCTAGATGTCGTTTTCGAAGCTGGCCGCACGTTCTTTCATCAAAAGCTGGACACGATACGCAGGGCACAGGCCAAACGCAGGGTTTATCGCGCAACGTATTATGAGCTCTCGGTGCTATCTGACCGTGACTTAGTAGATCTGGGCATTCCGCGCAGTAGCATCAAAAGACTTGCTATGGAGGCTGCGTATGGCTGCTAATACCCATACGGCTGGTACAGATCGTGGTCACGCCATTGCTCTATCAATCAGCTTCCTGGCGTTGATCGGAGCCACGGCAAATGCCGTCTTGAAGACGCTTCAAATGGCCCGGATGCTCTCCACACTTTCGAAAATGAGCGACTACCAACTCGCACAGATTGGAATTTCTCGATCCGATATCCCGAATTACGCGGCGAAATTAATGGCTGAATAATAGAGCAGAGGCCCTCAGGTCAGAAGCTCACACGAAATTTGCTGGTTCTCGCTCCTCCCAGAGTAAGCCAGCAAAAGCGGTGGCGAAAAAGCCAACAGGGAGCGCCAACGCAAAGGGCCAGCATTTTCACCTCCTCCCGAAAATGCTGGCCCAAACCACCCTGCCAAGCGGGAGCCGCGAAAGATGAGAGGCAGGAGAACATCGCGAGACCCGATCGTTCGTCGCCTCCGCTTCGGCGATCAAGACAGCATCTGTGTTCCTTTTCTTCGATTAGATGACCAGACTCGGCGCGCATGGTTTTGTGGAACCGTTACCAATAAAGGGGATTTGGATTGCGCGCAGAATGTTCTTCGGTACGACAGTATCGTTTGCCCGTCTCAACCCAAGTTCTTCTGACAAGACCCAAGGCAAACCTCCAGGCGAAATTTTTCGGAATAACCACCAGCAATGGCCGCTATCCATTCCGAAGCCGTCATCTGACTAAAAGACTCAGATGACTGCCGTGAGCCCAAAGCAGAAACGCCATGCGATTAAGCAGAAAGACCTGCTAGCACCAGAAATCAGTGGTCAACAATCTTACTCAATTTCCGAGGATCGCGCCCAGAGATTGATTTCCTCTTCCGAGCTTACCTCATCAATCTTAGCGAGTTCCGCTTCGGTAAATTCCAAATTCTGGACCGCACCTACGCAATCCACGATCTGCTCAGGACGCGAAGCGCCAATAAGGGCTGTCGTAATCCGGTCACCTCTCAGCACCCAAGCGAGCGCCATCTGAGCTAATGATTGACCGCGTGACGCCGCTATGTCGTTTAGAGCCCTGACACTCGTCAATGAACGTTCGTTGATCATGCCGTCCAATAGAGACTTGCCTTGGGTCGCACGACTGTTTTCGGGAATGCCGTTCAGATACTTCGATGTCAAAATACCCTGGGCAAGTGGCGTGAACGCAATCGATCCCACGTTCAATTCGTCAAGCGTATCCAATAGCCCATCCCGCTCAACCCAACGGTTGAGTAGGTTATACGACGGCTGATGAATCAGGCACGGCGTGCCAAGGTCTTTCAAGATGGCCAGCGCTTCGCGCGTTCGTTGCGAGTTGTAGCTTGAAATTCCGACGTAAAGTGCGCGCCCAGAGCGCACTATATAGTCTAAGGCTCCCATAGTTTCTTCCAGAGGGGTATCTGGATCAAAGCGGTGGGAATAAAAGATATCTGCGTATTCTAACCCCATCCGCTTGAGCGACTGATCACAAGAGGCCACTAGATACTTTCGTGATCCCCACTCCCCATAGGGGCCCGGCCACATATCGTACCCTGCCTTGGTAGATATGATGAGTTCGTCCCGATAGCCTGCGAAATCAGTTTTTAAAATTTCACCGAATGCTTCTTCCGCCGATCCCGGTGGTGGGCCATAGTTATTTGCTAAATCAAAGTGCGTTATACCCAAGTCAAAAGCAGTGCGGCAGAGATCGCGCTTTGTCTGGTGTGGCGTATCTCCACCGAAGTTGTGCCATAGCCCAAGGCTTATCGCGGGTAGCTTTATGCCAGACCGCCCACAACGGCGATAGACCATTTGCTCGTAGCGGTCCGGATTGGGAAGAAATGGGC
The DNA here is from genome assembly GCF_056537985.1 of Ruegeria sp. BI12. Lineage (NCBI taxonomy): Bacteria > Pseudomonadati > Pseudomonadota > Alphaproteobacteria > Rhodobacterales > Roseobacteraceae > Ruegeria > Ruegeria sp. BI12. Next base: position 2,011,325 of record NZ_JBQFSL010000001.1, read on the forward strand.
GTGGCCGAGGCTTCGGGGGGCGTTGTAATTTGCTCATCTGTCCATAATCCGAGATCATCACCCCGTGTCAATTCAACGAGATAGTAATCGGCAATCGGCGAAGCCTGCCGTATAGACGGAACATGCCTCAGGCATTGCCAGCGTAGATTGTCAAACTGCAAACTAGTCCTCGAATAACGCGCGAACCTTCGACATGTCATAGGCATGTTCCGTCAGGTTTTCAGGATCCCATTCGCTTCGCTCAGCTTCAAAAAAATCCCCGCCGTATACGTGGATTGCTCCGGTCAACTTGGGGATAGGGTTTGTAACCGAGTGAATGAGGTCCTTACCAAGCGGAGCATATTCACCCGTCGACAACGCTCGAGCCCCCGCCGCTTCAATGCGTCCGTTAGGGTCATCTGTTACGCGCCTCCAAAAAATGTTATCTTCTCGGCCACCATAAATACCGATCACGGCCCACATTTCGTGATTGTGGGGCATTATGGTCATTCCTGGCTTCCATACGACGTTGACGATTGTCAGATCACCTGACTTGTAAATGGGAAAGATACCGCTTTCGGTCGGCTCTCCCAATGCTTGCGCCACGCCCGCGGGATCGCGCATCGCCCGGTCCACCGCCTCAGCCACCGATTTGTGAGACGCGTCCTGATCTACTGCGGTCCGGCAGTCAGCTACAAACTGTTCCATGTTCCACATATCTTCAGCCCCCAATTGCATACGATAAATGCAACAGGGTAGCACAGGCTGTAAAATAGACGAAATTGGGACCCAGATTGCAGCTGCATGTATCGGGTATCTAAGACTTCCAATGACTGCTTAGCGTTTTTTAGCCAGATCGGGGCGGATGTCTACTTTGCAGAACCATCCGTCGATTGCATCGCATACATTAGGCTGTCTGTTTGCTTAATCGAAAATGCGTTCGCCCTGCTCGTCGATCACCTGTTTCGCCTTTGCGATGCTGAAGCTTTCGCCCTGATCACGGGTCTCAAAAACATCCGCCCGGATCACAGTATGGGTCTTGCGATCTCCGTCGATGGTCTTTTCGATACGGGCTAGAAGGCGGTATTTGCCACCTTCGGGCATCAGGTCCGGAAAGATTTCGAACCCTCTGTAAGAGACTGGCTCCAGCTCCGACTTTTCACCACCACCAAAGAGTTTAGAGAAGAGGGACATTGGGTGGTTCCTTTCAGCGTTGCTATGACGGGAGAATAGCGCCGCTTGGGACAGGCGTGAAGCATGTCTTGCTACCAGAACACTTGTCTTCGATCCGGCGCCACGCTTTTTGCGTTGCCTCATACGTTCAGATCCGCGGTAAAAGTCCATTCCCCCCCGCACCACTCTCCCTTGCACGGGCGGCCCAAAATCGCCATTCTGACTCGCCGCCGCCAACGACCGCTTCAAGCCCAAAGCGAACTATCAAATACCCGATCTCAGTAGGTGGCTGAAGAACCAAGCTTTCGTTGATAACCGTTGAGATTGAGATTTCAGATCGACAGCAAGTTCACGGCAAAAATATGAAAGTCTTCACCGGAAATCTCTTCTATTCGTTCTCGAGAGAAGTAACTGAACCTTTTGCCAAGTTACTTTCAAGGCGAGCTAATATACCTTCATTTCAGAAAGCGGCTGGACAACGCTCTGTCCTGTAGGGAGCCTACAAATGAAAAAGAGTATGCATCATAAAGATCCTGCTCCAAACTTCTTAGGGCTCACGTTCTGGTATCAGTTGGTCGTGCTGGTGTTCTTGACAATAGCGTCATTAGTCCTCGCTTCGTCTGTACTGGTCCCCCTGTGTTTTGCGGCCCTCTTGTTCGTTCTCCTTACAGCGACTGCGGATCGTATCAGCAGATTCAAGATATTCGGAAGTACCGTCCCGAAATGGCTTGCGCATTTGGCCGCAATTTCAATTGTGTTAATCGGCCTCTCGCTTGTGTTGTCGATACTATCCAGTCAAGCCGGCGAGGTTTCGGAAGCGTTTCCGCGCTATGAGGAACGGTTTTCCAGCATAGTCGCAAAGCTGGTATCACTGGTTGGGCAAGACAACTATGCAGCCGCGGTAAAGGCCTTGGAGCAAATCAACCTGACTGGGTTCGCGAAAGGAGTGATCGGGTCTGCCGGGGCGTTCTTAAGCGCGTTTTTCCTGGTGCTGCTCTATGTGCCATTTATGATGGTCGAACGCGTTCCAATGCGCGCCAAAATTAAGCTTGCAATCAAAGACAGGGAAGCCGCTGAAAAAGTTCATCGCGTTCTTGAGAGCACGTCGGACAGCATTCAAAGATATGTTGGCATCAAAACGCTGGTGAGTGCCCTGACTGGCTTGGGCAGTTATGCCGTAATGGCATCCGTCGGCCTAGACTTCTCTGAAACCTGGGCCGTTCTTGCGTTTTTGTTGAATTTCATCCCGACAGTCGGCTCTATCGTCGGCGTCGCGCTTCCTTCAATTGTCGCACTGGTACAGTTTGAAGAAGTCGTGCCCTTTCTTGTGGTTCTGATTGGTTGTGGCGCAGTTCAATTCTCTATCGGCAATATCCTGGAGCCAATGCTACTTGGGAAAAGCCTGAATTTGTCGCCATTCATGGTCATTTTGGCGCTCACGTTTTGGACTGCGATCTGGGGCATTGCCGGGGCGTTGATGAGCGTCCCGATCACCGTGTGCATCATGATTGTACTTTCGAATATCCCGTCTACGCAGCCAATCGCGATACTGATGTCCGGTGATGGTAAGGTAAACAACGCTGATGCAGTGAACAGCTAAGCGCGAGAGACGTTCGCCAAACTGGATGGCGGCTTTTTACCTGACTCTATCGGCGAGTGTATGTGTCAGCCCCGCATGGAACGTTCGAAACACCGTGCCAAGTCTGAGTTTAAGGAGAAACCCGCACTACTTACCGCTTGGGAAAACGAAGTTCAGCGCTTTTGGTTTAATTGAAACCTCAAAGCGTTTATCGATCATCGGCTCGCCGTCCAAATTCATATGAAACGGTTGGGAGGTTTCCAGAACCATAGATCTCAGACGAGAGCGCTGTACAACACCATCCTTGGGATCCGAGATATCCGGCAATCTGCCAAAGGGCAGATTTTCTGGCATTAAACGCTGTGCGGAAAGCACGCTTAAATCGAGCAACCCGTCGGACACTTCCGCTTCGGGCGCCACGTCAAAACCTCCGCCTGCATAGCGGCTGTTCGCAATCGCGATGGCGGAAATGGAAACGTCGTACGGGTCTCCACTGTCGATTGCGATTTTCGCCGGAACGGACTTCGCATCGGATAGACGAGCAAGCCCAAATAGCGTGTACGCAAGCCCACCGAGTCTTTTCTTCATTTCCTTGGGTGTCGTTGCGGTGATCATCGCTCCAAAACCGCCGCTGGCGACATTCACAAACGCTCTGCCGTTTATGTATCCGACATCGATAGGCCGCGCGTCCCCCGATGCGGCAACTCGAACAGATGTCGCCAAGTCCACCCCCTTATCACCATACGACCGGGCGAAATCGTTCGCCGTCCCCAAGGGAACAAGGCCTAGCGAGACAGGCGATTTTGTCTTCAACTTCAAAACAGCACTCGCGACCGAGTTCAAAGTGCCGTCACCACCGCCAGCGATTATCCGGGTTACCCCATCGCCTACGGCTTCTCGAAGTGTCTTCTTCAAGTCTTTTCCTGACCAAGGAATACACACCCTAATGCCAAGCTCTTTTTCTAATGGCCGGACAGCAGAACGCAGATCGGGTCTTGCTGCGGACTTCCTATTGAGAACTAGCAGGGTACGTTTGGCCATGGTTCCAGCATAAAACTCTCGCACGTTGGAGCAACTGCTTTAAAAGTTCTACGGCAGAGGCGTTTGGGCTGATCACGGCTAAAACCTTGTGATAACAGCGGTTCCTGGGGAAGTCGGTCCATTCATTGCGCGAAGTTCATTGCTAGCCTCTTCCAATCGGATTTCTCTGGCAACCATTGGCTGGATATCCACTTCGCCACGTTCGATCATTCCCAGAAGGCGGGGGTATTTCCATGAAGGCATGCCACGAGTGCCGAAAAACGAGAGTTGTTTGGAATAGATTGCCCGCATGTTCACCTGCATCTGGCCGTCGCCCGACGGCATACCAATCTGCACGTGTCGACCAAGGATAGCGAGACACTCTAAGGATGCGTTCGTCGTTGTTTCGATCCCCAGCGCTTCTATGGAAACCTGTGCTCCTCCATCCGTGATATCTCGGATCGCTGCGGCGGCGTCTTCTTTGCTTGCATTTACTGTGGCGTCCGCGCCGTTGAGCTTTGCATGCTCAAGTTTCTGATCTACAACATCCACCACAACAACTTGGCATCCGAGCATTTTTGCCAATAGAAGAACGGACAAGCCAATCCCTCCTGTTCCGTGAACAGCCACCCATTCACCAGCTGCAACATCTGCACGGTCAGTCAAAGCATGCCAAGCAGTGGTTACGCGACACCCAAGCCCTGCCGCCAAGGCAGGAGACAGCGTTTCTGGCAAGTGAACCAAGTTGTGGTCAAAAGGCACGGCAACGTACTCTGCGTAAGCACCTGGCGTTCCAAATCCAGGAACGATTTGGTTAGCACAAGTGTTTGATACGCCTGTTTGACAAGCGTTGCAGCTACCGCACCCTAAGATGAATGGAGCTATGAGGCGGTCACCAACGTTGTGCTTCGCTTGAGGCCCTGCCTCTACCACAGTTCCACAATATTCGTGCCCTAAGATGGAGCCATTTTGAACCTTGGGGTGTGCACCAGACCATCCATGGTAATCCGAGCGGCATACGCCACAGGCAGCGACCTCCAGGACCACTCCATTGCCTGGGCAAGTTGGATCCGGGACCGTCTCAATCGAAAGGTCTTCACAAAATTCTCTTACGACTGCAGCTCGCACTTAGCGCTCCTAAAGATTTGGTTTCTTTGATCGAGCAATTCGGTTTGGTCGAGACTAAACAGGTCTATCGCCTTTCACGGTCACACGTCGCCCTTTACGCTCTGCGGGCCAATAGTCCCAGATAGCACGATGCATACAGCACCGATTGTCCCAAAAGGCCATGTCGTTAAGCGACCACCTGAACCGGATTTGATAGTTGATTTGTTCCGCATGCTCGAACAGCAGGTCGAGGATCGCATCGCTTTCCTTATCCGACAAGCCCACAATTTTTGTAGTAAATGTTCGGTTCACAAACAGCGATTTCCGGCCCGTTTCCGGATGAGTTCTAACGATCGGATGAACCGCTTGGGGACAATCAATATCGCTGTCTTTTTGGCCCCGGTCGTTGTATCGGCCTTTATAGATATGCTCTGAACTATGAAGTGCAGATAACCCGTTGATCATATCTTTTATCGGTTCAGAAAGATCGTCGTAGGCCGCATACATATCACTGAACATAGTGTCCCCACCACAGGGAGGGGCGATATGGATTTGTAGCATAGTTCCAAGAGGCGGCGTCTCATCGCAAGAGACGTCGGAGTGCCAGAACTCACCGTTGGCTACTTTGGAATTCTTGGTTGCATGGATTTCGAAAATCTCCGGATAACCGTCCATCGTTGGGGCTGCAGGGTGCGCATGAAGCGGCCCAAAGCGTTTCCCAAATTCGATGTGCTGCGCAGGTGGAATTTCCTTCTGCTCTTTGAAGAACAGCACTTGGTAGGTGTGAAAGGCGTCGCAGATCTCCGCAAACTGATCGTCAGGTACAGGCCGGCTTAGATCGACTCCATAAATCTCAGCCCCAAGGTTTGGTGCGAAGGGTTTGGCAACGATGGAATCATAGGCGTTGGATTTGGGAGCAACCATAAGCACCTCTGGGTTTGGTTTCGTGGGCATGCTATGCGCAAGGTACACATCAACAAAAATGAACAAAAACGAAAAATCTTTGACTAATCGGTGAAAAGATTTCACGTATTGATCACGGTTTAGGCGGTAGTGAGATTATCGAAATGAGCATCCGGTCACTGCGAACTCTGATCGCAGTTCATCGACATGGTAGCTTCCGTGCCGCGTCAGAGGCGGAGCATCTAACTCCGTCGGCGGTCAGTCACCAGATGCGGAATCTGGAGGTCACGTTGGGGCTCGTTTTGTTTGACCGATCGGCCAAATCACCCAAACTGAACCATGCCGGGCTAACGTTCGTCGGAGAGGCCGCTGCGGTGGTGGCTGCTTATGACGGTTTGGCGGAAAGGGTGAAGTCGAACAACGATCTCTCGGGTGAAATAACTTTGGGAGCCGTTCCAACGACCCTGACTGGATTAGTGCCGATTGCGCTAGCGAGGCTAAAGTCGGTGCACCCCGATATCCATGTACGGATTGTCCCAGGTTTGACCAATCAGCTTTTGCTACAGTTGGACCGCGGGCAGATCCAAGCGGCGATCATCTCCCGACCAGATGTTCTGCCAAACACGTTGGAATTCTCTGAAATTGTAGCCGAGAAATTGGTCCTGCTTGTCTCGGAAAACACCCCAGATTTGCCTCCGAAAGAACTGCTTGGTGCGTCACCTTTTATTCGTTTTACGCGTGATGCGGTTGTAGGAAGGCAAATCGAGACTTGGCTGCAAAGAAAGGGCATTGAAGTCAAAGACGCCATGGAGCTAGAGAGCCTTGAAGCAATCTCAAGTATGGTGGCCGCTGAACTTGGCGTATCAATCATACCAGACAGCCGCTTAGCTGCATATGACCACTTGCGGCTCAAAAGGATCCCCCTTGAAACGAACGGACCTAAGCGCATTGTTGGCTTGGCAAGTATGGCGGCGTCGCCTCACACCAAAATGATCGACGCAGTTACGGCGGCGCTATTGGAAGCAGCAGATAGTTAGCGGGTTTATCTGGGAGTTGGCACTCCAAAAGGTATCCAGAAGACACTTTCGACCAATTGAACCAAGAAAACTGGAAGTCAAAATTGGGCTTGGTTCAGTCATTAGCATGCAACGTGGAGAAAAACAGCTTCGAGCCCATAACGAACACTCATCCGATGTCGTTTTGCCGTTCTGCAAAGTACCTCTGCCATTGTCCAATGCAAAATTGAGAGATGGTGAGGCAATGTATGGCCGGAAAAACAGTATTTACGCTCTTTATTTGCAGTCTATTTCGCTGAAAAATATACAGTTCTGACATGCAAAACGCCTGCATTCGAACCCATCTCACGAAAACTCCCTGTAAATTGCAGGTTCTCAGGGAAATCCAGTCCAAAGCGACCCCGCCAAATTGCGTCACTGAAACTTGGGCTTGAATTGCACTCTGAGTGTACGGTTTGCTTCGTCTCTGATTGAAAGCGCATGCGCCAACTCGCGGGAATTACGACACAATTCCGGGTCAGAAAACACAGCTGAAGCGAGACAGGTATGAGTGGCGGTGCTGTCAGACGAATTCGAACTCGTCTCTGTTGGGCCAGTGACGCTGTCCTTTATACCGCACCAAGTTCGCGCCATTCGGTAAGAGCGGCGTTGCGTGTCAGCTTGAAGATGTCTCTGCTGGCTAACGATCTTTCCTGATTGAAATGGTTGTAGACGGAGGAGTGGACGGAAGCGAATTTCTGCAAACTTCGCATACGCCTGAACCGTTGCATGGCGCGTTCTCTTCGTCGGAACGGCAGGTGCGAATTCTCAACACGGTTGTTGAGCTATCTGCCCGTCATTTGCTTTTCCAACGCACCCAAGTCTCTGTGCGCCGCCTTGTAGGATGCAAAGCGATCTGTGACTACTTCTTCAGCTTTGCCGTGCCGCTTCATCAATTTTTTGAGGAATTTCAGTGCTGCAGCTTTGTTTCGGCGCTTCGTGACAACGGCTTCCAGCACCTCGCCTTCGTGATCGACCGCACGCCAGAGATAGTGGCGTTTGCCATTCACCTTCACAAAGACCTCGTCAACGTGCCACTTCCATTTTGAAAAGGCTCGGAGTTGCTGAACACGCTTTCGTCTGATCTCGGCAGCAAACATTGGGCCAAACCTGTTCCACCAATATCGGACAGTTTCGTGACTCACGTCGATGCCTCGCTCATGCAGCAGATCTTCGACATTCCGAAGCGAGAGTGGAAACCGAATATACAGCATCACCGCCAGGCGGATGGTCTCAGGACTGGTTTTGAAGTACTTGAAGGTGCAGGTTTGGTCATTCCTAAATGCTATGCACCCGCCCTGCCCCGCTCAAGCAAAGTTAATCTGACAAGACCCCGAAAAGGTCAAAACAAAGGAAGAGGCGCTAAGCGCAACGATCGCAAAATAAAAATTAAACAGAATACTTTTTGAGTTTGTAATGACTATTTTGATTTCGAACCTGCCGTAGACTTCCTCTGCAACTTTTCGCCCAGTGGAAGAAAAGCTTAGCGACTATGTTAACTTTTATTTGTCTACTAGTTTTCGCAATTAAGGGCGGCTTCCCAGTCGACATAACAATGGGTCTGAGCTCGCGAAGGGAGTCATTACACTCCGGCGAAGAGTATTTGTTTCTTGCGATCTGCATCCCTTTGACACAAAACGAAATCGTTCTCATGCAAAAAGCCCTGAGGGGAGGACGCAACTAAAAAATGCCCAAAATCATCTCGCCCTGCGACTAGCGCAACCAAAGTTTTCACTCCGTTTTGCTGTTTCATTGAGGGCTTTATGAAACGCAACGCCACACCAATGCGTCTATCGTCCGTGTTATTGGGCCCTGATGCGTGAAAGAGATGCCCGTGATGCATGGATGCCTGCCCTGCACGCAATTCGGCAGCAACTGCATCTTTTTCGTTCACATCGACTGCGATTTCCTGCCCTCGTGACAAAAGATTGTTTTCGCTGAAGGTGTCCACGTGAGGCACGATCCGGCTTTTATGGCTGCCAGGAACAAACCTCATACACCCGCTTTGCTCAGACGCTTCTGAAATCGCAACCCAACAGGTTACCTCTTCAGCATCATCCAAACCCCAATAGGTCAAGTCTTGGTGCCACGAGACTATCTTCGATGATCGCGCTTCTTTTACGAAAAGTGCACCGCTCCAAACCATGAGGTCCGGCCCCAACACTGTTGAAGCAGCCTCAATCAGCTTCGGATGGCGAAGAAGTGCATCGAATGATGGTATCAGCCTGTCTGGATAAGAATATAGAAGCTTGAGTTTCTCTGGGTCGTCTCTGAGAATGAGCTCTGCTTTCTCAAAATCATCGCGCAGCGTTTGGACCTCGGAAGCTGTCAGGATATCCAGCGGAGCTACGAAACCGTCTCTTTCATAAGTCTTTGCAATATCACGCATTCGCCTATCCATCGTCATTTTCCGGAAACGTTAACTGCACTTTCATTGATTGGCTTCGATCAGACGCGACCTCAAAGGCAGTAACAGCCTCGCCAACTTCGAAGGAATGCGTCACCAACTGGTCGACGTTTATTAGTCCGCTTCGCATCATCTCGACCGCGACTGAGAACTCGGAATGGAAACGGAAAGACCCGCGAAGCACTATCTCTTTTGCAGTCAACGCCTGCATTGGCACAGTCATATCTCCACCCAGACCAAGCTGAACCAATGTTGCACCCGGTCGCAAGCATGCGACGCCAGAAGCCAGAGCCGATTGAGCCCCAGAACACTCCAGTTGAACATCAACCTGGCCCTTGTCGTTTTCAAACTGCTCCAGTTTTTGCGGATCGGCGTAGGTGTTGATGACATCGTCTGCCCCGCATTCACGCGCCAGAGCGAGGGTCTGGTCCGAGATATCCGTCGCCACTATTCTGGCCGCTCCAGAACGGCGTACCGCCAAGATCGTGAGGCAGCCAATCGGGCCGCATCCCGTGATAAGTACCGTTTTGCCTAAGAGGTTCCCGGTTTGTTTAATCGCGTGCAAACAGACAGCCAGAGGTTCGGCCATAGCGGCCTGCGCAGGGCTCAACCCATCTGCCGGAACACATTGACTGGCTTTCGCCACGAGTTTGCTTTGAAAAGCGCCTTGGATATGCGGGAACGGCATCGCGCTGCCATAGAACTTCATATCAAGACAGTGGTTTTGCTGCCCGTTCAGACAATAAATGCAGGCTTGGCAAGGGCGGGATGGAGAAACTGCAACCAGTTGGCCTAAGTGCAGCCCCTGCACACTTGACCCGACTTTCACGATTTCTCCGGCGACTTCATGTCCTAGCACCATCGGCTGACGCAACTTGATCGCACCGAAACCACCGTGGATATAATAATGCAGGTCAGAGCCGCAAATCCCACCCGCGCGCATGGCAATCAAGACTTCGTCTGGCCCCACGTCGTGTACGTCCCGGTTTTCCAACCTCAGATCCTTTGCGGCATGGATAACAACAGCAACATTGGCCGAAGACATTGCACAGACTCCCTATACATATTGCCAAAAGATACGGATAGTCGGTGCTGACAACCAAGGGGTTTTTGCATGATGCTTGAAATGTTCAACCTAGAGGGAAAACGCGCACTGGTAACAGGCTCTAGCCAAGGCATTGGATTTGCGTTGGCCCGTGGCTTGGCTGCCGCCGGTTCGCAAGTCGTTTTGAACGGGCGCGACACCGCGAAACTAGCGGCAGCAGCATCCGAGTTGAGCGAAACAGGCGCCTCGGTACGTGAACTTTCGTTCGATGCAACCGATCATGAAGGTGTCCGATCTGCCGTGGACAACTTTGAAGACAATGTCGGCCCCATAGACATCCTGATAAACAACGCCGGAATGCAATACAGGACGGAGCTACAGGATTTCCCCGCTGATGCCTTCGAGCACCTACTACAGACAAATGTAGCGTCCGTCTTTCATGTCGGTCAGGCTGTGGCACGGCACATGATTGAAAGAAAGTCAGGCAAGATCATTAACATTGCGTCGGTTCAATCCGCATTGGCAAGACCGGGTATTGCGCCTTACACGGCGACAAAAGGTGCCGTGACCAACCTTACAAAGGGAATGGCGACTGATTGGGCTAAGTATGGCCTAAACTGCAATGCCATTGCGCCTGGATATTTCGATACACCTTTGAACGCCGCATTGGTTGCTGACCCTGAGTTTAGTGCATGGCTCGAGAAACGCACCCCGGCCGGTCGCTGGGGCAATGTGGAAGAACTTGTCGGCGCCGCCATATTCCTTGCCTCCCCTGCATCCAGTTTCGTCAATGGACATACTCTCTACGTTGATGGCGGAATAACGGCGTCACTTTGATTTGTGTCTTTCAACCGTCTGCTAGGTACGACTGACGCAGGCTTTGTTTAAAGCGCCGACGCCAAAGCAGTCACCACAACAACCATCAATGAAGCCGCCATCGCAAAGTTGATCCTTTGATGTGATCTCTCACTTAAATCAAGGCTGCCTAGCTTTGCGCCAGCACCCAGCCAGATCATGTGCACTGGCACCCAAACCATATTGAATATTACGATTTTTATGACGACCTCCCAAACGGGCGCATCGGGCAAAAAGGCAAATCCTGAAAACAATGCAGTGCCAACCACGTAAGCCTTGGGATTAATGAACTGAAGTGTCAGCCCGTTCGCAAAACCAAGTGGCGAGACCGCGGGGGAAAACCCGACCTTTGAGCCAGCTCTTGCAATACGCCAGGCAAGAAATCCCAAATACCCAACAGAGGCAAATAGCAGCAAAGTTCTAAGTACCGGTATAGCCAAAGCTACTGCAGCGACTCCAGAGACAACAAACATCATGTTGATGAACCCGCCCAGCATCAAACCGGCCACAAAAGCGAGCCCAGCTCGAAAACCAAATGCTGATCCAATACCCGCAGTTGTCAAAACACCTGGGCCGGGCGTAATCAGCAGAAAGAAAACCGCAACGGCAAACTCAAACACTATTCAGATTGGCCTTCTACAGATCTCTGCATTCCGGCACAGCTGTGATCACCGATCCGTCCTTAAGGTGTTGCAGGAGATTGTCGACAGTTAGGTCACCCATCGCTGCACGTGTCTCAATAGTCGCGCTACCAGCGTGAGGGAGCAGAACGACATTGGACAACTCGCGCAATGCTTTTGGAACGCGCGGTTCGTCTTCAAAAACATCAAGCCCTGCCCACCCGAGCTCACCGTTTTGCAATGCATTGATTAGGGCAGTTTCGTCGACAACCGAACCTCGACTAACGTTTATAAGAGTGCCCCCTGCCCCCAACGCGCGCAACACCTCAGCGTTGACCAGCCTATTGGTCGACGGGCCGCCGGGCGTGATGCATATGAGGACATCCACATGTTCTGCCATTTCAACCAAACTGTCGAAATATCGGTACGGGACATCCTTTTGATTGCGGGTATTATAAGAGATTTCGGGGGCCCACGGCTCCAACTTATCAACGATCGCCTGACCAATGCGACCAAGACCAAGAATGCCTATTCTTTGATTGTCCGCTGATCGTGTCAAAGGGGCATTACCTTCAACTTCCCACCGTCCGGACCGAACGTAATCGTCGTCACGTATGAGCTCTCGATAACATGACAGCAACAGCAGAACGGCGGTGGTTGCGACTTCTTTGTTCAAAACATTCGGTGTGTGCGTCACGACAATCCCGCGCTCAGCCGCGGCATTTGCGTCGACGGCGTCGTAACCGACTCCATAGACGCTGATCATCTTCAAACTGCTGAGTGATGTCATCAGGTCATGCGGAACGCCATCATGCCCATTTGTAACGATATGTGTTATACTATCCGCGCTGAAATCGTCCAATTGATGAATATTGAACACTGTGGCCAGGCGTTCTCGCATCCGTTCAGTGATCCCTCCGATTTGCAATAAGTCAGTCATCTTGGCCGACCTCTTGCCGCTGAACGCCAAGCCCATCGATACGAAGCTCCATGACGTCGCCTTTTTTCAGGTAAACTGGTTCCGGTTTGATCCCCATTCCAACACCGGGCGGTGTTCCAGTTGAAATGACGTCACCGGGATGCAGTGTGAAAAGTTGGCTTAGATGTTCAATGATCTCGGCAACGGAAAAGATCATCGTAGCAGTATTCCCGGTTTGCATGCGCTGACCGTTTACATCCAGTGACATACCAAGACTTTGAGGATCCGGCACCTCATCCCGGGTCACTAGCCAAGGGCCAGTAGGGCCAAATGTGTCGCAAGACTTGCCTTTGGTCCATTGACCGGTCAGTTGAGTTTGAAAATGCCTTTCCGACACGTCGTTTACGATGCAATAGCCGGCAACGTATTCGAGCGCGTCGTCCTTGGAAACGTATTTGACTGTTTTGCCTATGACGACGCCCAGTTCGCATTCCCAGTCGGTGTGTGTAGATCCCCGCGGCATGACAACTTCGTCATATGCCCCAATGACCGCTGAGTTAGCCTTGAAAAAAAGTATCGGATGCTCGGGAATATCTGCGCCGGTTTCTGCTGCATGGTCCGAGTAGTTCAAACCGATGCAAAGAAATTTACCGATGTCACCGACACACGGTGCGATACGAGGGTCACCCTCTACAATTGGCAGGTTGTTCGGATCCAATGAGCGCAGGTTATCAAGCGTTCCGTCATCCAACATATCACCCGTAATATCAATGATATGAGCGGACAGATCCCGCAATTGGCCCTCAGCGTCGACCAACGCAGGCTTTTCCGAGCCCTCTACTCCGTAACGAACAAGTTTCATTTCTATTCCTTTTAGTGATTGTCGCGCGGCATGAATCCTCGCGCGATATCGTGGTAGTTTTCTGCCCCCTTGAGCGTCATACCGCGATCCAACCGATCTACTTTTTCGCGGAAAATTTCCTGCCACGGGGATTGGTTGGGCGGCATTGAATACCCACCCTTTGCCTCCAGATCGCGGGCGCGTTCATGCAGTTCTTCGAGCGAAACCAGCATATCTGCTGTACCTTTGCCAAGATCGATGCGCAGTCGGTCACCATTTCGCACTAAGGCCAACCCACCACCCTCTGCAGCTTCGGGTGAAGCATTCAGGATAGACGGGCTTCCTGATGTTCCGGATTGCCGTCCATCACCGATGCAAGGAAGGGCTTCGATGCCTTGTTTCAACAAATATGCGGGCGGACGCATGTTCACGACCTCTGCGGCACCTGGGTAACCTTTTGGTCCTGCTCCGCGCATAATCAGAATACAGTTTGCGTCGATGTATTCTTCGGGATCATCGATCCGATGGTGAAAATCCTCAGGCCCATCAAACACAACCGCCCTGCCCTCAAATGCATTAGGATCATCCGGGTTCGACAGGTAGGTCTCTCGAAATGACTGTGAGATCACAGATGTCTTCATAATCGCACTCTCGAACAGGTTACCCGAGAGATTGATGAACCCCGCCTGTTGCTTAACCGGGCTATCAACTGTCTTGATTACTTTGCTTTTCTGAGACCGGCGCGCCGAGCAATTTTTGCCCATCGTCTTGCCGTTCACCGTTATCGCATCGGGATGCGGCAGCAATCCAGCGTCAAGAAGCTCTCCCACAACGGCGGGAACACCCCCGGCCTGTTGGTAGTCTTCGCCTAGATATTTACCCGCAGGCTGCATGTTGACCAACAGAGGAACGTCGTGGCCATGTTTCTGCCAGTCATCGTTGGTCAACGGAACACCAAGATGCCGAGCGATCGCATTCAGGTGGATCGGCGCGTTCGTCGAACCGCCAATTGCCGAGTTTATGACAATCGCATTCTCAAAAGCCTGCCGTGTCATGATATCGCTTGGTCGTAAATCTTCCCAAACCATATCCACAATGCGTTTACCGGTTTCATAGCTAATTTGACCGCGCTCTCTGTACGGAGCTGGTATGGCTGCTGATCCAGGCAATTGCATACCCAAGGCTTCAGCAAGCGAATTCATGGTCGTCGCTGTTCCCATCGTATTGCAATAACCCACCGAAGGTGCTGCTGCGGCTGCGATTTCCATGAACTCATCTGTGTCGATTTCATCAGCCGCAAGGTCTTCGCGCGCTTTCCAAATAACCGTGCCCGATCCGGCGCGTTCACCTTTCCACCAACCGTTCAGCATGGGACCGACCGACAGGGCAATCGCTGGGATGTTGACGGTCGCAGCGGCCATAAGAAGCGCGGGCGTGGTCTTGTCGCAACCAATGTTCAGAACAACGCCATCAATTGGATACCCGAATAGACTCTCAACCAAGGACAGATAAGCCAGGTTGCGGTCGAGTGAGGCCGTTGGCCGTTTACCTGTCTCTTGTATCGGGTGGACCGGTATTTCGATGCACGTTCCGCCGGCGGCGATGATTCCATCGCGAACACGTTTGGACAATTCGATATGATGCCGATTACAGGGGCTCAAATCACTGCCGGTCTGAGCAATGCCGATGATCGGTTTGCCTGATTGCAGTTCCTCACGGGTCAAACCGTAATTCAGGTATCTTTCCAGATACAATGCAGTCATCTCAAGGTTCTCAGAATTCATGAACCACTTGCGAGATCGCAAATCGTTTTTTGATACTTTTGTCATTGGCCTGACCAACCCCCGTCAATTATGTGCGTGTGTCCTGTGGTGAATGCACTTTCATCGCTCGCCAGATAGACGACCAATGCAGCAATCTCTTCTGCTTTCGCTACACGCCCCATAGGCTGACGCGCCACAAATTGTGCAAGGGCCTCTTCTCTGCTGCCCAGTTGTTCGCCCAACGCATCTACGCGGTCACGCCAACTGGGACTATCGACTGTTCCCGGACAAATGCAATTGCACCGGATTCCTTTTGTTATGAAGTCCACGGCTACCGATTTCGTCAGCCCGACAACAGCGGCTTTTGTCGTTCCATATACAAAACGATTTGGCGCACCGATTATGGAACCCAGCGCGGAAGACATATTGATTATCGAGCCTCCTCCGCGCTCTAGCATTCCCGGCAATACAGCCTTTGTCGTGCGCACCATTGAGCGCACATTAAGGTCTATTGCGAAATCCCACTCTTCATCGGTTGCATCCAGAATAGTTCCGTGATGCACGAACCCTGCGCAGTTGAACAAAACGTCCGGCTTCGCTCGCGCGACCCCATGATGAATGCTGTCATTATTCGTCACATCCATCTCGAATATTTCGAGATTTTCGAGATTCTGACCGCGAATCAAATTTAGTTTTTCAGGGTTAATATCCGTCGCATAGACTTTCGCACCCTCTCTTGCCATTGCAATTGCGCTTGCAAGTCCGATCCCCTGTGCGGCGGCTGTGACCAGGACGCTTTTTCCCTTAAGTCTTTCTGACATATAAATTTTCCGACCTCAAAAGTGGCGACTGGACAAGTGTTACTTCGTCCCACAGATCAACCGGGAAGCAAAGAAACCTTGGCGGATTTGCAACGGCTTCTGGCATGCGGGCACAGAGCCGTTAGCGTATGACAGAGATTTTGGTTTGGCCATAACCATGCGTGGCACAGCTTCGGAAGGACAGTAGATGATGAGCAAGCAGTTCAAAGTGGCTCTGTTGGGAACCGGCCTGATGGGAGCTCCTATGGCGCGGAATATTTTGTGCGCCGAGTTTCCGCTCACTGTATGGAACCGCAGCTTGAAAAAGGCCAAACCGTTGACAGCAGAAGGCGCGACATTGGTGGAAACTGCCCCGCTGGCGGTTTCGGGTGCAGACGTAATAATAACCATGCTCTCGGATGGATACGCGACCGGCGCGCTACTTGCTGACGAGGCTTTCCGCGAGCAACTCAAACCGGGGATGATCTGGATTGATATGTCGAGCGCCAAACCCGAACACGCAAGAGAGCAATCTGCGCAGCTTTCCTCGATGGGGGTGCTGCATCTGGACGCCCCGGTTTCCGGTGGCACCAAAGGTGCCGAAGCTGGCACCCTTGCGATCATGGTCGGTGGCGATCAGGATGTTATGGAGCGCGTGCGACCGGTTCTGACAGCAATGGGCCGGCCTGTACATGTTGGCCCAAGTGGTTCTGGTCAATTGTGCAAATTGGCCAATCAAACAATTGTCGCTGTAACAATATCGGCTGTCGCCGAAGCGACTCTACTGGCTCAGCAAGGCGGTGCAGACCCCACCGCGTTGAGGGCCGCACTGAAGGGGGGCTTTGCGGACAGTATTATCTTACAACAACATGGCGAACGCATGTCTGATGGAAATTTTGTACCAGGAGGTTTGTCTAAGTTTCAAATAAAGGATTTGGACAACACGCTAGAAGAAGCGCGCAGCCTTGGCGTTGAGCTACCCAGCACCCAATCCGTGCGCAACCGTTTCGAATATTTGATAAACGAAATGGATGGGGCCGAACTGGATCATTCGGCTTTGTATCTGGAACTCAAAAAACGGAATGGAATGTTGTGACGCGGGTACTTATTATAGGCGGTGGAGGAATGCTGGGCCAGAAACTGGCTCAACGCGTTTCGACCCAAGAAATTTTTGGAGCAGATGCCCAAATCTCACTGTTCGATCTCTCATTCCCGCTCGACAGTGCGCCAGGTAAGCAAATTGTGGGAAACTTGACCACGTCAGGCATCGCCAAGTCGGTTGCAGCTCAGCGCCCGGACGTCATATTTCACCTTGCAGCTATCGTTTCAGGCCAAGCTGAAACTGACTTTGCGTTGGGTTGGGATGTCAATCTTATGGCGACCTGGACACTGCTGAACACACTCAAGGATGAACACGAGGCGTCAGGAGGCGAGTACACGCCTCGTCTGGTTTTTGCCTCGTCCATAGCAGTTTTCGGGGCACCGTTCCCCGAAAAGATAAGCGATGAGTTTCTATCGGCTCCTTTGACCAGTTACGGAGCGCAGAAAGCGGCGTCTGAATTGATGATCACGGATTTCAGCAGGAAGGGATATATCGACGGTGTTTCCTTACGCTTGCCCACTTTGTGTGTGCGCCCTGGCAAAGCCAACGCTGCCGCTTCGTCCTTCTTTTCAGGTATTATCCGAGAGCCATTGAATGGGGCTGAGGCTGTCTTGCCTGTTGCCGAAACTGTTCGCCACTGGCACGCCAGCCCCCGCGCCGCTGCGACTTTTTTGACCCACGCAGCAACAATCGACACGCGGCTTTTGAATGACCGACGCGCGTTGAACATGCCGGGCGTAAGCTGCACCGTCGCAGAACAAATCGAAGCGCTGCGCGCCGCGGCCGGCCAAGATGCAGTTGGCCTCATCAGACGAGAACCCGACGAGGCAATCGAACGAATAGTCAAGAATTGGCCGCGCGACTTTCAAACAGATCGCACTCTGGAGTTGGGGTTCGAGGCGGAATCAAGCTTCGACGAAATCATTCAGGTGTATTTGGAAGACGATTTTCGGCGCTAGTCGCCCATCGTCTTTCCAGTTAGGTGGCGTTTCAGATGATCGTGAATTTTCTCTCGTGTTAACTGTTCATCCCCTGACAATGCTGCCTCCAGTATATTGGCATGGTGTCTTATGTTCTGAGAAATGAACTCAAAGTTCCGGTCTGCCACCATCAACTGCTGTCTGAATTGCGCGTAAACTCGGCCATGCATTTGTTTTAAGGTTTCCGAGCCACATGCAGAAATAAGCGTTTGGTGAAACTCCTTCTCCGAGGCAAACCATATCTCGATAAGGCCGCTCGGGTCGTCTGTGGCATGTATGCGTTTTTCTATGTGGCTAAGTTTGTGATGCGCGGCCGTCAGTCTTGCTTCCCAATCCACCCCGCCACTACGGATTGACATTGCTGTACCTTCGGCCTCTAACAAAACACGGACATGTGTCAATTCGATAAGCTTCTGCGGCGAACGCATTGGCACGCGGAAACCTTTTTGTTCCTGAAAGTCCACCAATCCAACAGCGGACAATCGAAAAAGGACTTCACGAACTGCGCTCGCAGAACAGCCATACTCTTTACGTAGTTCTTCGGCCCTTACCTTGGCTCCATGCTCGAATCCGTTCGAGACTAGGCGCATTTTAAGATCTTGATAAATATCGATTTCTTCTTTCATCCCTGTGTGCGCCTTCAATTTTTGCCCAAGTAGCGTCGTAAGCAAATTTTCGAGTTTATGCAATAATCTCGAAATTTTTAGAAATTTCAAATTTTTCTTGTTGCATTCGATTCGTCGGCTTAACGTTTATCTGCGTGACAGCAGCGGAGGCGACAAGATCTCCCACTAAGCGCAATGCTCAACGTCTGGGAGGACACTATGAAAATAGTCAAGACAGCGGCCGTGGCGGCCGTAGCCACGACAATGGCAGCCGGTTTCGCGATGGCTGAAACAACGAAACTTAGAATTCAAACCCATTTTTCACCCGAAACTCTGTCTGGTCAGATGGCTGCAAAATTCGTTGAAGACATTCAGGAGATGTCGAACGGCGAAATCGAAGTTGAAATGTTCTATTCCTCTTCGGTGGTCAAATCAGTTGAAACCTTCGATGCCGCAGCTACGGGAATTCTGGACTGCGACATGACGGGTGGCGGCTATCAGACGGGAAAAAATCCGGCCTTCCAGTTTGCGGGCGACCTGCTCGGCGGGTATCAGAACCCATATCAGCAAATGGCTTGGCTTCTTCATGGCGGCGGAAGAGAAGCTGTGAATGATCTATACAACGGCTATGACATGGAGTTCATCGGATGGTGGATTCCCGGGCCGGAGTCGCTTTCTTCGACCAAGCCGATTGCAAAAGTGGACGACTTCAAAGATTGGAAATTCCGCTCCCCTCCAGGCCTTGCGACCAAAGTGTTCGCGGAACTTGGTGCTTCTCCGATCGTTATGGACTTCAACGAAATCTTCACAGCTTTGGAAACCGGCATCATTGATGGTGCGGATGCTGCGAACCTGACGAACAATGTGGGCCTGGGCCTGTACGAGATCGCAGGTCACACAAACTATCCCGGTTTCCACTCGATGCCCGCGGACCACCTTGCCTGTCGCAAAGACGTTTGGGAAGCAATGCCCGCGCACCATAAGAAGATTATGGAAGTCGCAATGGATAGCCTGGCATTGCACAATGCGACCATCAACGAAGTGCAGAACGCTCAGACTGCAAAAGACCTGAAAGCAAAAGGCGTTCAGTTGTACGAATGGTCGCCTGAAGATCTGGCAGCCTATCGCGCGGCCGTCCAGGTCGGGTGGACTGAGTTCGCAACGACCCCTGAAGCACAGGCGCTGCTGGAAAGCCATATCAACTTCCTGCGTGACCTGGGCGCGATGCAGTAGTCAGGCTGCGACCGACTTACGACACACGGAAAGGCCGCACTAGCGGCCTCTCCGGTTCGGCGCCGGGATCCAGAGCTTCATGAAAATCACCAGAATAATAAGTCACGTACTGCAGTACGACATGCCGGAAGTTCTGGGCTACTCGCAACAGTATTATGACAAGCGTACAACTCATCTGGTCGAGGTTCAGACAGATGAACGGGTAACTGGTTGGGGGGAGTGCTTTGGTCCCGGAAACGTAGCCATTGCCAACAAATCCATCGTGGAAAAGGTCATCCAACCAATGGTTCTTGGCATGGACCCTTTGGACAAAGACGTGATCTGGCACAAGGTGTACAACCTTTTGCGAGACCATGGCCAAAGCGGAATGCCAATACAGGCTTTGTCCGGTGTGGACATCGCACTTTGGGACATCACCGGCAAAATCTCTGGCCTCCCCCTCCATAAGCTTGTCGGCGGCGCACATCGCGCAAGCGTTCCTTGCTACGGCTACGGCATGATGCTCAGGGATGAACCGATTTCCAATCTGGCCAGCCGTTTTGAGGATGAAGCCTCAAAGATCAAGGAGATGGGATTCACCGCCACCAAAATGAAAACGGGCTTTGGCCCGAAGCCTGATGTGAAGCTGTGCGAAGCCGTTCGACGCGGGGTTGGTGACGACTTTCCCTTTATGGTCGATGCAAACCATGCCTATACGACTTCGGACGCATTCTACGTCGGTCGGTCGCTGGAAGAACTGGACGCATATTGGTTCGAAGAACCCGTCGCGCCAGAAGACATTGACGGATACCGCGAATTGCGCACTTCGCTGAAAGTCAACATTTCGGGCGGTGAGACGGTATTCAATCGCTGGGCCTGGCGCAGTCTTCTTGAAAATCGCGGCATCGATATAGCGCAGCCAGAAGTTTGCGCTTTGGGCGGTGTTTCAGAGTATCTCAGGGTACTGGCCCTATGCCACGCACATTTCACTCCGGTCGTAAATCACGTCTGGGGTAGCGCCATCGCTGTCGCAACTAATCTGCAGTTACTGGCGGCCATGCCAGCGATTCCAGGCGGCTTGCACCCGTGGGAGCCGATGCTGGAGTTCGACACAACGAACAACAAGTTTCGGGACGATCTGCTGACCGTACCGCTGGGAATTCAAAATCAGGTCAAGGCCAACAACGGTCGTGTCATGATCCCGACTGGGCCCGGACTGGGTGTCGAGCCGGATCGAGACTTTATCGATCACTACAGGATCGAAGGATAGGGACGAGGGTTACGCGATGCACAAGAATTCAGGCGGACCAATTGAATGGCTCATACCGTTGGCCTTCGTAGCGACGGCCAGTTGGCTTGTTTGGCATCTCCCTGCATTCCTATTGGATTGGCTGCCCTACACCTCTGAATCCCTCAAAAGTCAGGTAACAGAAATATATCTGCGCAGCGACATCACGCCCGAATTGTCTGGCGTTTTCGGGGGTTATGTCGACATCATCGACGTCGCCGCGCTCGTCCTTCTACCGTTTCTTGCAGTGATTGGCACCAAGACAGTGCGCCCAGCGACGATGGAGTTCGAAGGCACGACGGTTATGGATCGTTTCGCCCTGTTCATAGGACGAGTTACGATGATGATGATCGCAATCATGACCGTCGTCATGCTCTACGAAGTCTTCATGCGCTATATCCTGGAAAAGCCGACCGAGTGGGCCAACGAAATGACACTTTGGTTCGCCAGCTTTGTGTTTTTGATGTCCGGCTACTACGCCATGCAGCAACGCAGTCACATTCGAATATTCCTGCTCTACGACGCAGTTCCACGTTGGCTTCAACGCGTTTTTGATACGGTTTCGACAATACTGATCGTGCTGTTTGCCTTCTTTTTGGTCTACGGCAGCTACAAACAGGTGTTCGTCAACAAGCTCTATAAATGGGAGCTTTATGGCTCCGCCTTCAATCCTCCGATCCCGGCGACGTTGCAGCCGATGGTGCTGATCGTGATTACGCTCGTCGCAATGCAAGCAATTTTGAACTTGATCGCTGATTGGAACAAAGAACCGGAAATCCACACAGATGAACCGGACGAAGACGAAATTGAAATGATCAAACGAGCGGTGGGACAAGACTGATGGATATTGGAACAATCTCACTCATTCTGATGGTCGCCCTGATCGTGCTTCTGGCGATCGGAATGCCCTTGGGTCTGGCCTCGGCTTCGCTTGCGGTTCTGGTTCTTGTCCTGAAGTTCGAACCGACACTGCTTTTGAACCCGTTTTCATTCGGCGACGGGGTTCTCACCGGTCGGCCAGGGACTGGGCCGCTCTATATCCTGGCGCAGAAGATATATGGGCTCTTAACGGACTACGTGCTCATATCAGTGCCATTGTTTATCTTCATGGCGTCGCTGCTAGAACGATCCGGGATCGCGCGTGACATGTATTCGTCGCTGAATGTCTGGCTTTCCAGAACACGTGGCGGCATCGCGATCGTGACCTCGATCATGGCGGTGATCATGGCAGCCATGTCCGGCATAATCGGTGGTGAGGTTGTCCTGCTGGGACTTATCGCCCTGCCCCAGATGCTGCGCCTAGGGTACGATCAAAATCTCGCGATCGGCGTCATCTGCGCCTCGGGGTCGCTGGGCACCATGATCCCTCCCTCCATCGTTCTGATCATCTATGGGCTGATCACCGAAACCTCGATCAAGTCGCTGTTCACCGCGTCTTTCATTCCTGGCTTCATGCTGGCCTCGATGATCATCCTGTACATCATCATCCGCACGCAGTTGAATCCTCATCACGCTCCGCTGCCGGAACCGGATCCGAACGACCCCGAACCGGCCGAAAAACGCAAACTGTTTGGGGCCTTCATGAGCATCGTCGTCGCCGGATTTTCCACCGTTCTGTTTATCCGGGCCGCGTTTTTCGAGCTCTCAGGCTCGAACGCTGCCAGCCAGGGCGAGCCCGCGAGGCTGGGAACGGCTGACTACATGCCCTGGTTTGCCGGCATCACGATCGTTGCCCTTCTGCTGATCTTCTTCGTCTTTGGCAGAGAGCGCGCTAAAATCGGGTGGGAAATGGGCAAAGGCCTCGTCGCTCCGCTGGTCGTCATCGGCGTCGTGCTCGGCTCGATCTATGGCGGGATCACAGGCATCACTGAGGCTGCGGGCATGGGCGCCTTCGCCGTTCTGATTATCGCCATCCTGCGGGGCGAAGGATCGTTCGAGCTGGTTTGGGACAGCTTGATGCGAACCCTAAAATCCACAGGCACCATCATCTGGGTTACGATCGGGGCCGCCGCGCTGGCGGGTGCCTACACCATTGCTGGCGGGCCCCAATACGTGGCTGACCTAATCGTCGGCCAGGAGCTGCCAACCATGCTGGTCATTCTGGTGATGATGCTGATCTTGCTGTTCATGGGCGCATTCATGGATTGGGTCGGCATCGTGCTGTTGATTATTCCGGTCTTTCTGCCGATCGTCCTGCGCCTTCCTATCGAAGAAATCGGAGTCTTTGGCCAGTTGGAGCCGAGTCATGTCGCCATCTGGTTCGGCGTCGTGTTCTGTATGAACATGCAGGTCAGCTTCCTCTCGCCCCCATTTGGCCCGGCCGCGTTCTACCTGAAGTCGGTGGCCCCGCCACATATCAGTCTGACGGATATCTTCCGCGGCTTCCTGCCATTCATCGGGATCCAGTTGCTGGCGCTTTCCGTTCTTCTGATTTGGCCGGGCATAATCGCGCTGCTGTTGTGAGGTCGCACCCATGCTGACACAAGATCAGATTGGCAAGTTCCAGACGGACGGATACCTCGTGGTCGAGGATGTTATCCCTGCCGATGTCCTTGATCGGGTACAGACCGAATACTCGGATGTCCTGAGCCGGCTCTATGACGGTTGGTACGAAAAAGGGCTGGTCAAGGACGAACCGTCTGGAATGACCTTCTGGGACAAACTTCTGTCCGCTTATCAGGCCGGTTGCGACTATTTCCAGCCGCTGGACATCTCGTTGCCCGGCGATCGGATCATGGCGGACACACCGTTCCATATCGGGCCTGCAGTGTTCGACTTGCTAACGGCCCGGCCCATGCTTGACATTGTCGAGCAGTTGATCGGGCCAGAGTTGGTGAGCAATCCAATCCAGCACGTTCGGCTGAAGCCCCCCGCTCTCAAGCTGTCCAAGGATGAGGTGCGCGCGCACATCACAGCGACGGACTGGCATCAGGACCGGGCGGTTGCGTTGGAGGATGCGGATCAGACCGACATGGTCACGGTGTGGATTGCCGTCAACGATGCAACGCTCGAAAACGGCTGCCTGCAAGTGCTGCCAAAGGCACAGGACCAATCCATCCTACCGCATTGCGCGCGGACGCAGACTGGTATTGCCGACGGATTCATTGACGAAGGCCGGGCTGTGCCCCTTCCTGTCAAGGCGGGTGGGATCATCCTGTTTCACCCTCTGACGCCACATGCTTCGCTGGTCAATGAAACGGACCGGTTCCGCTGGTCGTTCGACATTCGCTTCAGTGCGGCAGGCCAGCCCACCGGTCGAGACCATTTCCCCAGCTTCATCGCGAGGTCCAGATCGCACCCCGAAACCGAACTGCGAGATTGGCGTGTCTGCAATTCCAATTGGGAAGCGGCGCGAGCAAGGCTGTCCGGACAACCGCACATAGATATTCACCGATGGACATCGGACTCACCGTTCTGCGCCTAGCTGCTGCCGCCAGGAAAGCTGATTATGACTTTTGTACGTTTAGATCGAACGGATAGCGTGGTTGTTGCAACTCGGTCCCTGGAGGCCGGCAGTATGGTGGAGGATGTCATGACCAATACGCGCATCCCCTCGGGACACAAGGTCGCCACGCGGAATCTTGCACCCGGCGATCCTGTCAGAAAATACGCCCAGATTATCGGTTACGCCACCCAACCGATCGAACCTGGCGACCATGTGCACACCCACAATATCGAGTTCCGCAACACTAGTGTGGACTACGAGTTTGCGACGGATCACAGGCCCATGAAACCCGCCACCTCGGTCGATACGTTCATGGGCTACCATCGGGACAGTGGTCGGGTCGGCACGCGCAATTACATCGCGGTTCTGACCACAGTTAATTGTTCGGCGACTGCGGCCCGTATGATCGCCAACCACTTCACGCCGGACAAGTTGGCCGAGTTTCCGAACGTCGACGGCGTGGTGGCCTTTGTCCACGGAACGGGCTGCGGAATGGCCGATTCCGGCGACGGTTTCGAAGCACTTCAACGGGTCATGTGGGGGTTTGCGAAACATCCCAACCACGCTGCCGTTCTGATGGTCGGTCTGGGCTGCGAGATGAACCAGATCGACTGGCTGCTGGACGCGTATGGTCTGAAGCAAAGTCCCACCTTCCAGACGATGAACATCCAGAACGTCGCCGGATTGCGCCGGACCGTGGAAGCGGGCATCGGCAAGATTAACAAGATGCTGCCCATTGCGAATGAGGTGAGGCGCAGCGAAGCCCCGGCGTCTGAATTGATAGTTGCGCTGCAATGCGGTGGATCGGACGCTTGGTCAGGCGTGACCGCAAACCCTGCGCTCGGACACGCCTGCGACCTGTTGGTTGCCCAAGGCGGCACCGGTGTCCTTGCGGAAACGCCCGAAATCTACGGAGCCGAACATCTTTTGACCCGCCGCGCCCTTGGTCGCGTAACTGGGCAAAAACTTATCGGACTGATCGATTGGTGGCAGGACTATACCGCTCGCAATCACGGCTCGATGGACAACAACCCAAGCCCCGGCAACAAGCACGGGGGGCTGACGACCATCCTTGAGAAATCGCTGGGGGCAGCGGCGAAGGGTGGAACCACCCCTTTGACCGGTGTATTCAAATACGCTGAACCCATCACCGCCAAAGGCTTCACCTTCATGGACAGCCCCGGATATGACCCGGCCTCGGTGACCGGGCAGATCGCGGCCGGGTGCAACCTAGTGTGCTTCACCACGGGGCGCGGCTCTGCCTTTGGGTCCAAACCAGCGCCCACGCTGAAAATCGCTACCAACTCTGAGTTGGCAGCGCGCATGCCTGAAGACATGGACGTGGATACGGGTGATATTCTGACCAAAGGTGCCAGCGTCGAAGAAAAAGGACAGGAAATATACCGGCGGCTGCTCCAAGTCGCCTCGGGCGCGCGAACCAAGTCCGAGGCGCAGGGCCTGGGTGACTACGAATTCGTTCCCTGGCAAATCGGAGCGGTGATGTGAAACGGATCCTTGTAGCTGGCGGCGGGTTGATCGGCATCCGCCACGTCCGCGCCGTGATTGAGCATCCCGACTGCATGTTGGTCGGGTTGGCCGATCCAGATGGTTCGATCCAGATCGACGCGCCGCGTTTTGCCAGTATGGACGAGGTGCAGAGCCCCGTAGATGGCGTCATCATCGCGACGCCCACCCGCCTGCATGCCGAACATGGCATTCTAGCCGCATCCCGCGGTTGGCACATGCTGATCGAAAAGCCGGTTGCCGCATCGGTCGATGATGCCCTGCGCCTGAGAACGGCCGTTCGCCAGGCCGATGTCCGCAGCCTTGTGGGCCACCATCGGCGGTATCATACAACCTTGCAGCACCTGAAAGAGGTGATCGCGCAAGGTACGATCGGACAAGTCATCAACGTCTCGTTGCTGTGGGCCATGCGTAAACCCGAGAGCTATTTTGAACAGAACTGGCGGACTTCTGATGGCAGCCCAGTCATGATCAATCTGGTGCATGATATCGATGTCCTGCGGTTTGTGATCGGAGAAATCTCGGATGTCGTCGCCCTGCCCGGCGCGTCGATCCGCGGATCGGATCGGATAGAAAGTGGGGCTATCGCGACCGCGTTCGAAAACGGCGCGACGGGCACTATCAGCTTTGCCGACACAGCACCCAGCCCTTGGGGGTTTGAGGCTGGAACCGGCGAGAACCCGAACATCGGCACGACCCACCAGGACATGATGTGGATCACGGGAACCAGTGGTGCTGTGAGTTTTCCCTCCATGACTCTGTGGCGTGGAAAGGATTGGGGGACTGCGGCCCAAAAGGACCAGCTTACACGACCGGAACAGCAACGCGCACCATTGGAGGTGCAACTGGATCATTTCCTTGACGTGATCGACGGCGCCCCTCCACTGATCGACGTCGAGGATGCAGCCCGGACGCTCGAGGTCACATCATGGATAGAAGAGGGGCTAAAGGCGCGAACAACTCGAGCGCGGGCGCCGGCCTGATGGACATGCGGCCCGGCAAAATACCGGACCACTCAAAAATCAATGATATTCCACCGGGCAAAATGAGCAATTAAACTGAAAAGCCGCCCGCACCAGACACAAGAATGGAAACCTTACACATTCACGGAAAGGGAGACCTATGAGCAAACCATCAATCGGGTTTATCGGCTTGGGACTAATGGGCGGCGCCATGGTGAGCCGACTGTTGGACCAAGGATACTCGGTCGCTGTACTGGGAAACCGCGACCGCACGCACCTGGACGCCGCGATTGACCGAGGCGCCCGCGAGATGCAAAACGCCCAAGAACTGGCTGAAGCCAGCGACATCGTGATGCTGTGCATGGGCACCTCCGAACAGGTCGAGGGTCGTATGCGGGGTACAGATGGAGTGATTGCGGGATTGAAACCCGGGGCGGTCGTCATCGACTTTGGCACCTCTCTCCCAGGCAGTACACGCGCCTTGGCCGAAGAGGTTGCCGCAGCCGGTGGAAGCTATCTTGATGCGCCGCTTGGCCGGACGCCGGCGCACGCGCACGAAGGCAAGCTCAACATAATGACTTCCGGCAACAAGGTTGCCTTCGACAAAGCCGAGCCGACACTGAAGGATTTGGGCGAAAACGTCTTTTTCCTTGGCCCCGTTGGGTCCGGGCACACGGTAAAGCTGATCAACAACTTCTTCGGAATGACCGTCGCGAACGCGATGGCCGAAGCCTTTGCCATGGCAGATATCACCGGTGTTGACCGCAAGCAGCTGTATGACGTTATGGCCGCAGGGCCGCTGCATTCCGGAATGATGGATTTTGTCAAAGCCTACGGCCTTGAGAGCGACCCAAGTCAGCTGGCCTTTGCCATCAAGAATGCGGCAAAAGACCTCGGGTATTATGACCGAATGGCGCGCGAGGCGGGCGTTGCCAGCGTGATGTCGCAGGGCGCGCTTTCGGCGCTGAATGACGCGCGCGACCACGGTCAGGCGGATGATATGGTCAGCCAGATGGTTGACTACTACGTCAAGCGTTTCAACACCTGATCGATGGCTGTCACCGCCAACCCCAATGCGGACCTGCCGCGCCTTGGCATCGTGCTGATGCTGACGGCGTGGCTATTCTTTTCGCTGGTGGACCTTGGGGCCAAGTGGTTGGCATTGGCCGGCGTGCCGGCATTTCAGTTGGCGTTCATGCGCTACGCGGGGCACTTCGTGATCTCTGTGGGCGTGATCGCCAAGGGCGGGATTGAGGCCAGCCGGTTCAAGACCGACCATCCATGGCAGGTCATTAGCCGGGCCTTGCTGCTGATCTCGGCGACCGTTTTCAATTTTTTTGCCCTGCGGTTTTTGCCTCTGACCGTCGTGTCGGCAATCATGTTCTCAAGCCCGGTCATCGTGTGCTTCCTGTCCGTTTTCGTTTTGAAGGAGAGAGTGGGACCATGGCGTTGGGCGGCTATCATCCTGGGTTTTCTGGGGGTGTTGGTTGTCGTGCGGCCCTTTGGTTCGGCCTTTCATCCGACCATGCTGCTGATCGTTTACAACGCCACCGCGTTGGCTTTTTACTCGATCATGACGCGCAGGCTGTCCGGGGTTGTTGCCGTGGACACCATGCAATTCTACCTCGGGCTTACCGGGACGGTGGTCCTGCTGCCCTTCGCCATCTGGTTTTGGGTTCAGCCGGAAAACATGTGGAGCCTGATAGTCCTGATCAGCCTAGGCGTCTTTGGCTGGTGCGGGCATCAACTGCTGACGAACGCGCATCGGTTCGGAACGGCGAACCAGTTGATGCCATTCACCTATTCGTTCCTGATCTACGTTGCGATCTGGGGCTATCTGTTCTTTGACACAGTACCGGACGCATTCACGTTGGCAGGGGCTGCGCTGATCATGGTCGCCGGGCTCATCATTTGGAAAAGAGAAAAGAAATGACGCGAATTGCCTGCATCGGTGAAGCAATGATCGAATTGTCCATGCTGGAGACCGGCGCGAAGGTGGGCGTCGCGGGGGATACGCTGAACACAGCCATCTACATGCACCGCGCGGCTCCTGATCTGCAGGTGGAGTATGTGACATGTCTGGGCGACGACCCGTTCTCAGGGCGCATCGCGGACTTTATCGCCAGCCATGGCATCGGGACATCCGGCATCCGCATCATTCCCAACGCTTCTCCGGGACTATACGCGATCACGACCTCTGCGGACGGTGAACGCAGCTTCACCTATTGGCGCAGCGAGGCGGCCGCCCGCCAGCTTTTTGCCGATCATGACTTCAGCTCGCTGAAAGGTTACGACGTGCTGTACTTGTCAGGGATTTCCGTGGCCATTCTTCCGCATTCAGTAAGGCTTGCGCTTCTGGACTGGCTCGAAGGCTCTTCAGTCCGGTTGGTCTATGACAGCAATTTTCGTCCGCGTCTTTGGGACAGCGCCGAACACGCCCGGCAGATCAACCAACGGCTTTGGCAGCGTGCAGATATTGCCCTACCATCTATCGACGACGAGATGGCACTGTTCGGGGAATGCGCGGATCAAGTGGCGGCACGCTTTACCGATCATCACGGTGTCGGTGCATTGAAACGCGGAGAGGATGGCCCTCTGTCCATTGGTCAGAACATTGACCAAACCTATGAGCCTGCCAAAAACGTGCTGGATACCACAGCGGCGGGCGACAGTTTCAACGGTGGGTACCTCGCAGCCTTGCTGACAGGAAAATCGCAGGCCAAGGCCCTGATGGCCGGACACAATCTGGCGTCCACCGTTGTTCAGTTCCGCGGCGCGATCACTCCCGGATAAGTGACGCGAGATCCTCAGCGCCAACAAGGTCCAAAAGCGGCACTACCGGATCTTGCTGTGTGACAGCCGAGGCGATTTCCAACGCGCAAGGATCGTTCAGCGTCCTGCCCTTGGCGATCTCGGACATGCAAAAGGAGATCCAGGCCCGCATCCCTGCGATCACCGCCTGAGAGCCGGTCTCACGGAGTGTGGGAACAAACCGATACGGCAGCTTCTGGCTGCCATCCATCGCGATTTGGTCCAGACGGTGCGCCAGCTCGAGGTTTTCAAAGCGGCGCAACAAAGCCTCGGCATAGTCCGGAACCTGTACTTGCAGTGCTGCGGGCAGCGTTGCGCCCGCATCCTTCATCAACTCGGTAACCAGCGGGCGCAAAACCGGGTCTTGAACCGCTTCGTGAACGTAGGTCAGGCCTCGCTCCAACCCGGCATAAGCCAAGAGGGAATGGGCACCGTTCAACATGCGTAGCTTTCGCATCTCGTGCGGGGCCACGTCATCGACCAGTTGCACGCCCGGCCAATCGGGATGTGGCCCGACGAAATTGTCCTCGACCACCCACTCCGAGAACGCCTCGGTTGGAACAGCCATAGGATCGCCGCTGATTGCGCGAACGGCGTCCGTGGTAGCCGGGGTGATCCGGTCGACCATCGCGTTGGGAAAGCGAACTGCGTCCCAATTCACGTCCAGACCGGCTGCATTTGCAAAATCGGCAACTGCCGTTTCAAGCGTTTTGCCGTTTTCCATGCGATTGTCGCAGCTTAGCACCGTCACTGGCTTGCGCCGTTCCGCGAGGCCAAAAGCGAGAAACCCGATCAGCGTTGCGGGCCCCTGCCCCGCCAGATCGGCAGCAATCGCCGGGTCCTGAAGGTTCAGATTGCCCGCTGCGTCCAAGTGATAACCTTTTTCGGTGACGGTCGCCGAGATGATCTCGGCATCCGCCATCACATTGAGAATCTCGGCGCGATCCTCGGGCGCGACCAGAACGTCCCGCAGAGCTTTTATGCGCCGGACGCCCTGCCCCTGTACGCACAAATCGTACTCGAAACCCTGGCCGGCCAATCCATCCCGAACCGAGGATGAACGCAGGCTAACGCCGACAACGTCCCATCCGCCCGCTTGATCGGTGTAGTCCAGCAAATGCGCCCGGGCGAAGTTTCCAAGACCGAAGTGAAGAATGGTACCCATCTAGCTTTGCAACCCGTAAACCTGTTTCGCCAGATCGACCGCCAGCAATCGTGCCAGATGCTCGGCACTGTCCCGGCCGAAATAGCCGCGCGCAACCTGCTCGGCCAAATGAATAGAAACACCTCGTCGCCACAGGTCGTGACGAGCTGGAATGGACAGAAAAGCCCGCGTGTCGTCATTGAATCCGGCAAGATTGTAGTATCCGGCCGTTTCAACGACCTGATCGAAATACCGCGCAATCCCGGCTGGGCTGTCGTGGAACCACCAAGGCGGCCCGATCCGAAGGCACGGCCAATGCCCCGCCATTGGCGCCAGTTCACGGGCATAGGTGCTTTCATCCAATGTGAAGAGAATGATCCGCAGTTCCGGCGAGTTTCCGACCCGGTTCAACAGCGCCTCAAGGCCCGTGACCCAATCCATCGCGATTGGAATGTCAGCCCCCTTGTCCCGTCCGAAGTCCCGCATTACCGCGTCGTTCGTGTTGCGCTTGCTGCCCGCATGTATCTGCATGATTAGACCATCATCGACAGACATCTGCGCCATTTCGATCAGCATATGCCCGTAGAAGCGGCGAGCATCCTGTTCGGCCCCTTCCCGCCGTCTCAGCCGTTGGTACAGCGCATCCGGGTCTTCCAGCCACTCGGTCTGCACACGTTCGATACCGTGGTCGGTAGCCGTACAGCCCAGCCGGATGAAATAAGCCCGCCGCATTCGCAGCGCATTGAGGTAGCCATCATAGCTGCCCAGATCGCAGCCTGTCAGCTCGGCCAACTTGTTCAGGTTCTGTACGAACTCCGGGTCTGCCCCATCCAAAACCCCGTCTGGGCGGAACGTCGGAATAACTCGCCCGCCCCAACCGCTTGCACGGATATCCCGATGCTCCGCGAGGCCGTCGAGAGCGGAATCCGTGGTGGCCAGAACCTCGATCCCAAACTTGTCGAACAAAGCCCTCGGGCGAAATTCGGGTCGCGCCAGCTTTTCGGCGATCTTATCATAGATCAGGTCTGCTGTGCGTGAAGACAACTCCTCAGACACGCCCAGCGTTTCATGCAGCACGTAGTTCACCCAGATCCGGGATGGCGTTCCCAGAAACAGATGCCAGTGCTCGGCAAAGGTGCGAAACACGGCGCGAGGATCATTCTTTCGCCCCTCTTCCCCAACGCCAAGTTCGGACAAGGGAACACCCTGCGAATAGAGCATTCGGAACACGTAATGGTCGGGAACCACCAGCAGCTCTGCCGGATTGGGAAACGGCGCATCGGTTGCGAACCACCCCGGATCGCAGTGACCATGCGGAGACACGATCGGGAGGTCCTTGATGCCCAGGTACAGGCCTTCTGCCATCCCATTCAAATTACCAGTCAATTCTGCCTCCGATACTGCTGCCCGCAATTGTTAACACAGTTTTTAATGGTTGCATCTTTCCCGTTCAAACCCGCAGACTGACCGGGTGATCCGGGGGAATGAATGAATATTGCGCTGATTGGTTTGGGGATGGTTTCGGGAACGCATGTTGCTGCCATTCAGGCATCGGAGCGAGGTCTCAATCTTGCTGGCGTCCTAGGGCGCAATCCTGAAAAAGCAGCTGAGTTCGCGCAGCGAAACGACACCCGCGCGTTCAGCTCGGTTGAGGAAATCGCAAACGACTCAAACGTCGACTTTGCGATCATCGCAACCCCGCCTGATCAGCGCACAGAGTTGGTGCGGGTTCTTTCGACCGCTTCGAAACCGCTCCTAATGGAAAAGCCTATCGAAAGAACGCTGGGCGCCGCGACAGCCATAGTCGAGCGGTGCGAGGTGTCTGGCGTGCTGCTGGGCATCGTTTTTCAGCACCGCGCTCGCACCGCCTCGCAGGCGCTGAAATCAGCCATTGTACAGGGTGAGCTGGGCGCGATCGCCACGGTGGAAATCCGTGTCCCCTGGTGGCGCAATCAGAGCTACTATGACGAGCCAGGTCGCGGCACTTATGCACGCGACGGAGGCGGTGTCGTGATTTCGCAGGCAATCCACACGCTTGACCTCGCGATGTGGCTACTGGGGCCGATCTCGGAAATTCAAGCCATGATGAGAAAAACTCCGTTGCACGATCTCGAGGCCGAGGATTGGGCAGGTGCAATCTTTGAAATGGATAACGGCGCGGTGGGAACGTTGATGGCAACCACCGCCGTATATCCCGGGGCCGCTGAATCTATCACGATCCAGGGCACGCACGCCAAAGCGCATCTGGAATCAGGTGTTCTGACCTTGACCACTTTCGACGGTCAGAAATCCACGGTTGGCGAAACGTCCGCCACAGGCGGCGGGGCCGATCCCATGGCGTTCACCCATGAATGGCACCAGGCGGTCATAGAGGATTTTGCCAACGCACTCGCCGGTGGAACGCGACCCATGGCCTCCGGACGCAGTGCCCTTTTGACCCACGCCGTCATAGACGCGATGCAGATCGCCAATCGAACCGGCCAGAAAACACGAGTCATCTCATGAGCCTAACCTGCGTCGCCCTTGGCCTGGACCACCGCCATATCTATGGCATGACGGAAAACATGCGCAAAATCGGCGTGGACTGCGTTGGCTATTGGACACAAGGCGAACCCGAAACGCTGGCGGGCTACGTCAAAAGGTTTCCCGATATTCCACGACTGGCCCGACTGGAATACGCTTTAGCCTGCGGGGCGGATTTGGCGCTGATTTCCGCAATTCCGGCAGATAGGGCCGCGTTGACGATCCGCGCCATGCAGAACGGTATGGATGTCATGAGCGACAAGCCGGGCTGCACGTCGTTCGAGCAACTCGACCAGATCAAACGGGCGGTTGCGGACACCGGTCGCATCTGGTCGGTGGATTTTTCCGAAAGGTTTGAAACGCCGGTCAGCACCCGGGCGACCGAATTGATCGAGGCCGGTGCCATCGGGCGCGTGATCCAGACGGTCGGACTTGGCCCGCACCGATTGAACCGGGCAACCCGGCCGGAATGGTTTTTTCAGCGTGACCGCTATGGCGGCATTCTGACCGATATAGCCTCGCATCAGATCGATCAGTTCTTGCACTACACAGGTTCGAAAACCGCAGAAATCACAAACGCCTATGTAGCGAACTACGCAAACCCCAATGATCCCGGATTGCAGGATTTCGGAGAGCTCAATCTTCGAAGCGAGAATGGCACCGGGTACATCCGGGTTGACTGGTTCACTCCGGATGCCTTGCCAAACTGGGGGGATGGTCGCCTGACGATCCTGGGCACCGAAGGCTATATCGAGTTGCGGAAATACGTCGATGTGGGTGGTGCCTCGGGAACAGACCATCTGATCCTCGTCAATGGTGAAACCTGCCAAAAGATCGACGCAACCAACGCCGACCTTCCCTACTTTTCGCACCTCGCCGACGACGTCCGTAACCGGACCGAAACCGCAATGGCGCAGACCCACTGCTTTACGGTCATGGAACTGGCGCTGCGTGCACAGGAAATGGCGGAACGAAGATGATCAACGTTGCGATCCTTGGCGCAGGTATCGGTGCGCAACATCTGAGCGCACTGGAACGGCTTGACCGCACCTTCCGCGTAGCCGCCGTCGTCGACCAGAATACGGACCGGATCGAGCAGATTCGACAAAACTCGGATTTTCAAGCACTGACCAACATTCAAGACGCTCTGGATGATCCGGCGATTGATGTCATCGACATCTGCCTGCCACCCCATCTGCATGTACCGACCACCCTTGCGGCACTGGCCGCAGGAAAACACGTTGTATGCGAAAAGCCCCTTGCGACCTCTATGCAGGATGTAGATCGGATCACGGAAACCGCCCGCAGCACGGGCAAGCATGTGTTTCCGGTCTTTCAATACCGGTGGGGCCCGTCACTGGCCCAATTGCGCCAGTTGCAACGTTCAGGCCTCACCGGAGCGGTCCAAACTGCCGCGCTTGAAACTCATTGGTCCCGGGGGGCAGACTATTACGCGGTGCCGTGGCGGGGAACATGGGCCGGTGAACGCGGCGGCGCAGTGCTGGGTCATGCCATCCACAACCATGATCTGCTGACTCATATTGCGGGTGATATCGCCTGGGTGTCCGCAATGGCCACAACGCGAGTTAACCCGATCGAGACGGAAGACTGCGCTGCGATCTGCTTTGGCATGACTTCTGGAGCTTTGTGCACAAGCAACATCACACTAGGCGCCGCTAAGGACGAAACCCGCCTGCGGTTCGTCTTTGAAAAAGTGACCGCCACCTCTGGCACGGAACCCTATGCCCCGGGTCAAATGCCTTGGACATTCGTCGCGCGGGACCCGTTGGATCAAGCCACTATCGACGACGCTCTTGCCGCCTCCGCTATGGAGCCAACAGGTTTCGAAGGGTTCTTTACCCAAGTCGGCAAGGCGCTACGGTCCGAGGCAAATTCAGTCGTTACACTGCAGGACGGTGCTGCGTCCATCGGCCTTGTGACGGCGATTTATCACGCGGCGCGCACCGGGCAGCGTGTTGCCCTTCCCATCGAGCCCGATCACCCTCTGTATGAAGGATGGCTGCCATGAAACAATGCTGGCGTTGGTTCGGACCCGAAGATCCGATCGCCCTGGTCGATCTCCATCAAGTCGGGGTTCAGGGCATTGTCACCGCGCTGCATCACATCTCACCGGGACAGCCCTGGGACGAACAGAGCATCGCCGACCGGCAGGCCGTTCTGACCGCTGACGGGTACAGTTGGGACGTTGTCGAAAGCCTGCCCGTCTCCGAGGCGATCAAGACGCAATCCACAGACATGGCCGAACATCTCCAGGCTTACAAGTCCAGCCTCAGAGCCCTGTCCGCCCGTGGAGTCAAAGTCGTTTGCTACAACTTCATGCCAATCCTGGATTGGACACGCACCGCCCTTCGCGCCCCGCAGCCGCATGGCGGAACGGCCATGCTGTTCGACCTGACCGATTTTGCTGCATTCGACATATATATTCTCGAACGTCCAGGTGCGTCGGAAGACTATTCCAGCGACGTCCAGCAAACGGCCAAGGATCGTTTCTTGCGTATGTCGGATGAATCCAAAGCCCAGTTGCAGCACAATGTCACTGCGGGGCTGCCCGGCGCCAACGATCAGTGGAGCGTGCAGGACGTACGCTCTTTGTTGCGGACATATGCGCACATAGGCCGTGACCAGCTTCGCGCAAACCTCATAGACTTCCTTTCCGAGGTCGCCCCAGAGGCCCAAGAACTAGATCTACGCTTGTGCTGTCATCCGGATGATCCGCCGTTCTCGTTGCTCGGTCTGCCGCGGGTCATGTCCAGCACCGATGACTACGGCGCCGTTCTGGATGCGGTTGATTTGCAGGCGAACGGCGCAACGTTGTGTACCGGCTCGCTGGGAGTGTCCCCCGAATTCGATGGGCCGGACTTCGTGCGTAGACATGGCGGCCGGATTCACTTTGTTCACTTGCGGAACACCAGACGCATCGCGGGGTCATACAGCCAGAAGCCAGACTTCTTTGAGGCCCCGCATCTGGAGGGCGACACCGACATGGTCGGCACCATTCGCGAGTTGATGAACGAACAGCGCCGCCGCAAATCCCAAGGGCGTGGCGACTGGCAAATTCCGATGCGGCCTGACCACGGACAAGAACTGCTGAGCGATCTGGGCGGACACAGTACTCCCGGTTATCCGCTGATCGGACGAATGCGTGGGCTGGCGGAACTGCGCGGCATCATGGCGGCGTTTTCCTAACGCGTCGGGTCAGACAGTTTCTTTCCACCCGCAACACTTCTTTGCTTGCCTGCGCGCCGCATTCTTCGTTTACTTACATTACGTATACGGGCAGCGGGGTGTCTTCCGGACTCGCCCGACGTCTGTTCAAGACGCGTGAAACTCCCGCGAAAACCGATGCGATTGGGCATCATTTTTCGAAACGTCTGCCATACGGAAATGGCGGAAAACGGGAGGATTATTTATGAAAACTGCAGGCGTAATCGGACTTGGCGACATGGGCAGCGGCCTTGCCAAGAACCTGATCAAGAATGGCTTTGAAACATCAGGTTTCGACCTGAGCGAGACGCGCATGAAGGCATTTACCGACATGGGCGGCTTGGCCAAGGACAGCGTGGGACAGGTCGGCCGTCACGCCGCCGCTGTGTTTGTCATGGTGATGAACGGAGATCAGGCCCGCGATGTCATTCTGGGTGAAAATGGCTTGGTTGCGAACATGGCCAAAGGCGGAACTGTCATCCTGTCGGCGACCATTACCCCGGCCGAAGCAAGCGCTATCGGGCAAGACATGGAGGGCGCAGGCATCCACCTGATCGACACTCCGGTCTCGGGTGGATTTCCCGGCGCGCAGACCGGCACATTGACGATGATGGCTGCCGGCGCTGCGGATGTGCTGGACCAAAATGCCGAAGTCATGCAGGCAGTGTCGGCAACCATTCATCGGGTTGGAGAAAACGCCGGCGACGGGCAAACCGTGAAAGCCTGCCTGCAATCCCTTATCGGATCGATCTTTTCCGCCACATTCGAGGCTGCGGCCCTGGCGGCCAAAGCCGGTGTCAGCGGTCAGGCATTGCTTGATGTGTTCTCCTCATCCAGCGCGGGGTGCGGCGTCGTGAATACCGCCCTTGAAAACATCATTGATCGCAAGTTCGAAGCCACCGGTAGTCATATCGCAACCATGCATAAGGACCTGACGATCTCTCTAGCACTGGCCGGTGCATTGGGCGTTCCCATGCACACAGCGTCATCCGCAATGCAGATCTTTCACGCCGGAAAAACCAAGTACCCGAATGGCGACAACTGGGTGTGTACTCGCGTCATCGAAGAGATCGTTGGCGCAGAATTGCATCGCTGAGGGGACCGGACATGAAATTAGGTGTAATTTGCGACGGCATTTCCCGCGATCTGCGGCATGCCGTGGACGTAATGGACGAATTCGGTCTGGACTATGCAGAGCTTCAATTCGTTGGCGATTCAGAGGTCGGAGACCATTCCCCGCAGGAAATTGCCGAGATCGACGCGATTTTGCGCGACCGGGGCAAGCCTGTGTCGTGTCTGTCGCGCCATATCTTTGCGGGGATGACAGCTGCCAACAGGCCCGGCGACGACCTGCACACTCGGCATATGGACGCCTTGAAACGCGTGATCGACATGGCGCATGTTGTTGCGTCTCCGCTGGTTCGGATCATGACGCAACGAAAAGAGCAGATACTCTGGGGAAAAAACGGCGCCGAGAAGTGGAACGTGGCGCATGGGGTATGGGACTCGATGCCGCCGCTGATCGCGCCGGCGGTTGAACTGGCAAGAGCTGAGGGCGTGACGCTTGTCGTGGAAACCGGAAACGGCACGCTGGTCAATTCCAACTATACAGCCCGCGAGCTGATTGACGAGTTAGACGCAAAAGACTCTTTGAAAGTGCTGTGGGACCCCGGAAACAATTGCTGGTGCCATGAACTGGCATACCCGGACGGTTACGAAGAACTGCGCGGCGGCTATCTGGGGCACATTCACATCAAGGACGTAAAGGTCGACACGCCACGGGCAACGCTGGAAGTGCGCCGCCTGGGGGAAGGTCAGCTTGCGCCTCTGTTCCAACCCATCGCGGACGCGCTCAGATCCGACGGCTATGATGGCGTGATTTCCTTCGAAAGCGTTTATCATCCCGGCAACGGAAATTTCGAAGATGGGTTTCGTCTGTGCATAGACAGGTTCAAAGGCCTGTTTGCATGAATGAAAGCTTTAGCGTGTTACAAATTTAATTCTTAAGCCTCAAAGTTGAATGCCAAATGGGGTGCGGAAAGCTGGGCGTTTTCGCGCAAAATCAAGGAAAGGATCGGATGGATGAAGCAAGAGTTTTTTGAGTTGTCCATTGAAACGCCCGGCAAATCCCTCACCGACATCAGCGGGGTGGTTCAGCGTGCGGTGTTCGAACACGAATTTGTCTCGGGCTTGCTGACCCTTTGGTGCGCCCACACCGGTGCCGCGCTGTTGGTGCAGGCCAATGCCGATCCCGAAGTGCTCAAGGATATCGAGACGTTCTTCGAGAAACTCGTACCCAAGTCACCAGGCAAGTATCACCACCGCCCGACCGAGGACGACAACGCTCCATCGCATCTGCGGGCGCTGTTGACGCAAACTCAGGTATCGATCCCGGTCGAACAGGGGCAGCTTCCGCTGGGTCGCGTACAAAGCCTGTACCTGTTCGAACATCGGGAAGCACCCAATGCACGCCGATTGAAGGTGCACTACATCGGGACGTGATGCCTTGGATGACATGGAGCGTTGGCAGTGCTAACGCCCCATCCAGCCCCCGTCGACTACAAGGATTTCACCGTTGACGAAGTCCGACGCAGCAGAGGCCAGAAAGACCACCGGTCCGGCAAAATCAACGGGCGTACCCCAACGGCCTTGGGGTGTTCGTTCCAGGATCGACTTCGACCGGACCGGATCATCCCGCAGGGCTTGGGTGTTGTCGGTCGCGATGTAGCCAGGCGCGATCGCATTCACGTTTACGCCCTGCCCGGCCCATTCGTTGGCCAAGGCTTTGGTCAGCTGTCCAATCCCGCCTTTCGAGGCCGCATAGCCCGGAACGGTGATGCCGCCCTGAAATGTCAGCAGCGATGCAGTGAAGATGATCTTCCCCGAGCCGCGCGCCAGCATGTCCTTGCCGATCTCGCGTGACAGAACGAACTGCGAGGACAGGTTCACCTCCATCACTTCGTCCCACCAGTCGTCCGGGTGTTCGGCGGCGGGTTTGCGTTTGATCGTGCCGGCATTGTTGACAAGTATATCAGGGATTTGTCCGTCGGCCCTCAACTGATCAATGAACCCATGCAGCGCGGCGCGATCCGAGAAGTCGCATTGGTAGGCCCGGAAATTGCGTCCCATCGCCGTCACGGCTTTTTCGACATCCGAGCCAGACAGCTCGAGCGAGGCGGACACTCCGATGATATTGGCTCCGGCCGATGCCAATGCTTCGGCCATACCGCGCCCGATACCGCGTTTGCACCCGGTCACAAGGGCCGTCTTTCCCGTCAGGTCGAAACTTTGCAAAACACTCATGAACGCGGTCCTACTTCGATCAGGCTTTTCATTGCGGTTGGGCTGCGATCCAGTGCTTCGAACGCGGCCTGGATGTCTGCCAGTGGGCTGACGTCCGTGATCACAACATCCGCGTCCACTCCGCCCGAGGC
This sequence comes from Ruegeria sp. BI12, assembly GCF_056537985.1. Lineage (NCBI taxonomy): Bacteria > Pseudomonadati > Pseudomonadota > Alphaproteobacteria > Rhodobacterales > Roseobacteraceae > Ruegeria > Ruegeria sp. BI12. The sequence goes on from NZ_JBQFSL010000001.1 coordinate 2,051,646, forward strand.
GACAACTGCAATGGCTTTCTCGTAATCCTCTGGCTCATAGACCCGAGCACCGATCAGTTGCAGCTCTCGCCAGAAGAACTGGAACAGGTCTATCTGAGGTTTTTGAGCATGAATCGCGACCATTACGATCCGGGCCCGAGTCGCGGCAACGGCGGTCATTGCATCGACACCGGGCTGCGTTCCTGACACCTCGAAAACCACATCTGCCCCTTTGTCGCCCGTGCGCGCATTGATTGTGGACACTAGGTCGGTTTCGGTTGGGTTGATCGTGTCAAAGCCAAGTTTTTCAGCTATCGCAAGACGGTTCGGATTCACTTCGGAAATTACGACATTTCCACCCGCGTCCCGCGCAACCATGGCAACCAGGATGCCAATCGGGCCGCCGCCGATAACGACAACGTCCTCTCCAGGTTGCAGGTCAGACAGCCGCACATCGTGGCAGGCAACGGCAACCGGCTCGATCAGCGCCGCGTGATCCATGCGCAAGTCATCCGGCAGAACGTGCAACGTGTGGGCCGGAACAGTCCAGATCTCTTGCATCGCGCCATCGGTGTCGAGGCCGAGAAACTTGAGATTCTGACAGATATGCTGATGCCCCCGCTTGCAAGCTGGGCATTCTCCGCAGTGATCAAGCGGTCGGACAACGACCTTCTGGCCGGGTTCGACCGTATCGACGCCCTCGCCCACCGCTTCGACGACACCTGACATCTCATGCCCAATCACCCGGTTCAGGCCGACGCGGGCATCCATGTTGCCGTGGTAGACGTGCATATCCGTCCCGCAAATCCCGCAATAGGCAACGCGAACGGCAACCTCGCCTGGGCCCGGAGCAGTCGCTTGGGCTTGCTCTACAGCAAAGCTCTTATCGCCCCTGTAGTATGCCGCAGAGATCGTCTGGGTCGTCATTATTGCATCTCCTTGTGTTCCGCATTCAATTTTTCCCAGTCGAACTCCACTCCGGTTCCCGGGGTATCCGGGGCTACGGCCAGACAGTCTTCCACAACCAGCGGACGGGTCGTGTACTGGTCTATCGGAAATGAGTGTACTTCCAGCCACCCTGCGTTGGGTTGCGCAGAAACAAGGCTGACGTGCAGTTCCTGCATCCCATGACTGCAAACCGGAATGCCGTGTTGTGCGCTTAGCGCGGCCACGCGCAGCCAGCCGGTGATTCCACCGCAGTTTGAGGCATCGGGCTGGATAAAACTCAGTTTCGCGTCATCAAAGGCGTATTCAAATTCGTGTATGGTGTGCAAGTTTTCACCCATGGCAAGGGGAACGCCCGTCGCTTCGACAATTCGGCCATAACCTTTGTAGTCGTCTGGAATTGTCGGTTCCTCGAACCACAGGATATCGCAGTCGGCGAACCCTCTGGCAGCGACGATGGCCTGTTCGACACTCATAGAGTAATTCGCATCGACCATGAAGAACCGGTCCGGCCCCAGCATCTCGCGCACCGCCCGGGCACGTGCAAGATCGTCGGCCAGGTCTGGTTGACCGACCTTGATCTTGACTGCGTTGAACCCACGCGCAAGGTACCCTTCGGTCTGACGCAGCAGTTTCTCCAACGAGAAATTCAGGTCGATCCCGCCGGCATAGGCCTTGCACCTTTTCGATGCTCCACCGGCCATCTGCCACAATGGCGCATTCTGCGTTCTGCCGCGAATATCCCACAGTGCAATATCCACGGCCGAGATGGCAAACGAGGCGATCCCGCCCCGTGCGACGTAGTGCACGTGCCACTGCATGGCATCGTACAGGCTTTCGATCTGTTCGGCGTCTTGTCCAACAAGGAACGGTGACAGGTCATGCTTGATCATCGCCAGAATGGCGTGACCACCCTTGCCCCCGGTATAGGTATACCCGACCCCCTCGACCCCATCCGAGGTTTGAATGGTGACCGTGATCAATTGAAAAAACGTGTGATCCCCATGTTTGGCGTCGACCAGGACCTCTGCGAGCGGAACGTTGAACAGCCGCGCTGATACACTTTCTATGCGATTCATTAACCCAAGACCTTCTGCTGCCTGGCAATAACCCGAGACTGTAAAAGGATGACCGCAAATAGAAAGCCTCCACGTATGACCATTTGCCAATAGGCACTGAAACTGATGGTGCCCTGACCGTTTTCAAAGTTTAGAACGTTGAAAACCAGCCCCAGCAACAACGCGCCGGCGACCGTCGCAGGGATCGATCCCATCCCACCCGTCAACAAAGTGCCGCCTACAACCACGGAAGCGATAGCTGACAATTCCCATCCGATGCCTTCAAGGGGTTGCCCAGCTCCAAAACCCGAGGCCAGAAAGACTCCGGCCAGCCCCGCACAGCCACCCGACAGCAGGTAGACAAAAGCCTTGGCGCGATTGACCTTCAGGCCCATGAGGTTCGAGGCATCCTCGCTGCCACCGATCGCCAAGACGGTCCGCCCAATGGTGGTTCTTTCCAGCACCAGCCAAAGTGCCAGAGTCAGTCCGGCCACGATGACGATTGCCCATGGAAACAGGCCAAACGCCTGCCCCATGCCAAGCTTGGTGAAGTTCGACCCCCAATCGACCGAAATTGTCTGGGCGCCCGAAATCACCAATGCGCCGCCTTTTGCGGCCAGCATGGTGGCCAGCGTGGCGATGAAGGGCGGGATCCGAAGGATGATTATGCAAAAGGCGTTGATCGCCCCGAAACCAACCCCGGCAAGAACGGCCCCCGGCAACGCAACCTGAATCCCATACGGGCTGAGATAGGCCGCAACAACCGAGGTAAAGGCCGCCACTGACCCGACCGACAGATCAATCCCGCCGGTCATGATCACAAAACACATGCCCAGCGCAATCGCGATGAACATCGCGTTGTAATTCAGGAAAGACGAGAAATTGTAGGCGCTGCCAAAGTTGTCATAGCGCATCAGCCCGAACAGAATCAAAGCCAGCAGTGCGATCCAAACCGTCACCGAGGCCGAATTACGCCGAAGGTATTTTCGCAGGTCAAAAGCCGTTTCATCCAACATCGATTAAGCTCTCCGAAACTGCTGGACCCAAACGGCCAGGATAATGATGACGGCCTTGGCGATCAGTGCAACTTCGTCCTCTACCCCGTTGGCTAACAATGTATATTTGACCAACTGGATGATGACGGCACCCAGTATGGCACCAAAGATCGGCGCTCGCCCGCCTTGCAAAAGAGCCCCGCCAACAACCGCGGCCGCGATGGCATCAAGCTCCATCAGATTGCCGTTGCGCGCGGCGTCCGAGGCCGAGTTGATTGCAACCACGATCAAACCGGCTAGGCCCGCAAGCACCGCGCAGATGACATAGGCCCCGATCTTGACCCGTCGGACGGGACCACCCGACAGATAGGCCGCGCGTTCATTGCCCCCTATGGCCAGCAAGTAACGGCCCCATGTGGTTCTGGTTATCACCCAAAACAGCACACAGGCAATGGCCAGCGCCAGCCAGCCCTGGAACGGCAATCCAAGCACTTTACCAGTTCCAAGATAACTGAATGAAGGGTTTGAAAACGTCTGCAAGTTCCCGTTCGTCAGGACTTGGGCAATACCGCGACCAGAGATGAAGAGAATGAGCGTCGCAACGATGGGCTGCACGTTCAACACGGCAACCATCACGCCGTTGAATACCCCGCATAGCCCCGCAATGAACAGCGGCAGGACAATGGCCAAAGTGACGCCTAGCATCGGATTGGCAGAGCCCAGATCCGACAGAAAGATCAACGGAGCAAGCGCCCCCGCCAGCGCCATGACCGCCCCAACCGACAGATCGATCCCACCCGTGGCGATTACAAGCGTCATCCCCATGGCCACGATGGCGATCGTAGCGACCTGGCTGATATTTACGAACAGGGTTTGCAGTTGCAGGAAATTAGGTGTGAAAAACGCGTTGAACACCAGCAGGGCGACTAACGCGGCGATGCCGCCGTGAAAGCGGAAGGGCATTGATGCGACCCGTTGCGGCAACTTCATTGCGCGTTCCATGAACCAGTTCCTTCTTCATGATGCGCAAGCGCGCGCACCAGTATGTTCTCGGTGACCCCGGGGTTGGTCAGTTCCTTGACCGAGCGTCCCTCGTGCATGACCACGATGCGATCGGCGCCTTCCACCAGTTCTTCGAATTCCGAACTGATGAGAACGACGCCAAACCCCTTCTCGACATAAGACCGAATGAACGATTGGATCTCTCGCTTGGCGCCAACATCCACGCCTCGGGTCGGCTCGTCGAGTATCAGGATGTCGGGCTGCGTCGCCAGCCAACGGGCAAGCAGCACCTTCTGCTGGTTGCCGCCGGACAATTCGCGAATGGGTTGGTCCATATGCGCCGCCTTGATGCCCAGATCGTCGATAAAGGCCTGAACAATCTCGCGCTCGCGGGCAAAGTCGATTTGACCACGACTGGCCAGTTTCGGCAGCAGGGCCAGCGTCATGTTCTCGCGCACGGACATGTCTGGAATGATCCCTTCGGCCTTGCGATCTTCGGTCAGAAAGCCGACGCCGTTTACGATCGCGTCACCCGGTCCGGACGGTTGCCCGACCACGCCATGCAACTCGATTGCGCCGCTGCGTTTCCCGTCCACTCCGAACAAAGCGCGCGCCGCCTCGGTCCGGCCTGAGCCCAGCAATCCGCCCAGCCCAACGATTTCCCCGCGGTGGAGAGTGAGGTCGAAATGCGTCAGCCGCGGGCCTGTTGAAACAGAGTCCGCCCGCAAAACGATATCGCCTTTCTTGGCCTTGGCACCTGCGAAGTCCGTCAAACCGTCTGCCGCGATCTCATCCTTGTTGCGGCCCAGCATGTCCGCGATCATTTCCAGTTTGGTCGTATCCTGGACGTTACGCGTGCTGACGGTGCGCCCATCTCGCATCGTTGTGACTCGATCGCATATTTGGAACAGCTCATCGAGGAAATGCGAAACATAAAGAACAGACACGCCCTGTTTCTTCAACTCGCGCACAACACCGAACAGCACCTCGACTTCGCTGGCATCCAGCGACGACGTGGGTTCGTCCATGATGACAAGTTTCGCATCCAGCGAAACAGCCCGAGCAATCGCAACCAACTGCTGGATCGCTGTCGAGAAATTTCCTAGCGGCTCGGTCACGTCGATATCTATGCCAAAGCGCGTAAGAACCTCGCGTGCGCGCCTGTTGCCCTCGCGCCAGTCGACCAGAAAGCCGAGACGTTTGGGCTCGTACCCCATGATGATGTTTTCAGTCACTGACCGCAGCGGCACCAGGTTGAGCTCTTGATAGATGGTGGCAATTCCGGATTCCTGCGCTTCGCGCGGAGTGGAAATGCGGCTTGGCACACCCGCCAGATGAACGTCGCCGGCATCCCGATCGTAAACTCCGGTCAGAACCTTGATCATCGTCGATTTGCCCGCACCGTTCTGGCCGATCAGCGCATGAACCTCGCCGGGCGCGATTTCCAGGTTGGCCTGGCTAAGTGCCGGCACGCCGGCAAAGGACTTTTCAATTCCCGACATCGAGACGAGCGCATTCATGAGATGTCTTCCTCCGATTGCTTGCAGGTGGCGCCGACCACAGGCCAGCACCACCCACCAGGGAGAATCAATAGGCTTCGTCGATGTGATCGGCCGCATTGTCCTTGGTAAAGATGCGATCTTCGACTTTCACCCATTCCGGGATCGCCTCGCCAGCCGCGTATTTATTCATGACTTCACAAGCCAGAGGGCCGAAGAAGGGTGAGCTTTCCACCGTCACCCCCATCTTGCCATCGATAATAGCCTGAAGTGCATCGCGTGTCCCGTCGATCGAAACGATGGTCACGTCCTCGCCAGGCTTGCGGCCGGCCAGTTCCAGAGCCTGGATCGCACCGATTGCCATCTCGTCATTGTGGGCGTAGACCACGTTCACATCGGGGTGCGCCTGCAGCAGGGTTTCCATCACCTGACGACCCAGGTCGCGCGCAAAGTCACCGGTCTGAGAAGCCACGATCTCAAAGCGGTCATCCGTTGCAATCGCGTCGTCGAAACCTTTTTTGCGGTCATTTGCAGGTGAAGAACCAGTCGTGCCTTCCAACTGGACGATGACGCCATTGTCGCCGTCGAAATTCTCCATCAGCCACTGTGCGGCACGGTTGCCCTGATCAATGAAATCCGACCCAAGGAACGCCACAAAATGCTCGCCCGGCTTGGCAACGGCCGGATCAACCGAGCGGTCCACCAAAAAGGTCGGGATTCCCGCGGCACGGGCCTTCATAACGGCTGGGATCAACGGCTTTTCTTCCCGCGGGGGCAGGAACAGAACGTCGATGCCTTGGGCGATCATGCTGTCCACATCCGCAACCTGCTTTGCTGCAGATCCGGCTGCATCCGTCGCGATCAGGTCCCAGCCGCAGGCCTCGGCCGTGTCATGGAACGATTTTGTCTCGGCAATGCGCCACGGATTGTTCGACTCCATCTGCGCAAAGCCGACCTTGTAGCGATCCTTCTGCTCAAGCGGTGGCAGATCCTGCGCTATCGCAGTCGTGCCCAACAGCGCACCCGCGACAACCGTCGAGATCAAAAGAGTTCTGCGTTTCATGGTTATTCCTCCTCCATTGGTGCGGTCGCCTCCGTTTTGACCGCGAGTTTTAGGTCATGCCCAATTCATGTAAGTTGTCTGTTTCCTCAGATAGCCATCGAAGCCATACGCGCCGTCTTCGCCCCCAACCCCGGACAAACCCCAACCGGTGTGAAATCCCTGTACGGCCTCACCATTGGAGCGGTTCAGGTACAATTCGCCGAACTTCAAACGGCTCGGAGCCTCCATCAATCGCCGGTGCGATGCCGTAAAGAGATAGGCGGACAGCCCGAATGACGTGTCATTCGCAAAACTTATCGCCTGATCAAAATTATCGACTCGCATGGCTGTCGCCACGGGTCCAAAGACCTCCTCCTGCATCGCGGCATTGCCGTTGTCGGAGACCTCGAGAACCGTTGGGGACATCCAGTGCCCTTCGCGGTGCGCGCCGTCCGTCAAAGGCCCGCCTTCCAGATGGACCGTGGCACCTTCGGCGATGCTGCGCTGGATGATTTCGGCGACCTTGGTCATTTCGACCTTGCTGACTTTGGGCCCCAGGTCGCAGTCCTCCATCGGATCTCCGATCGACAATGCGCGGGCTGCTGTCACGAATTTTTCCAAGAACTGATCCGCAATACCGCGATGCAGATACATACGCTCGTTGCAGGTGCAAATCTGGCCGCAATTGGCAAACCGGGCGGCAATGGCGGCAGAAACAGCAGCGTCAATATCCGCATCCTCCATCACGATGAACGGCGCCTTGCCGCCAAGCTCGAGCCGGACAACCTTGATCCGGTCGGCCGCGGCGCGAAAAATCTCTTTACCGGCTCGTGTGCTGCCGGTCATTGTGATCAGTGAGGTATCGGGGTGTTCGACCAACCGCTGCCCTACCACCGGCCCCTTGCCTGTCAGAACATTCAGAACACCGGGCGGAAACCCGACCTTTTCGGCAAGCTCGGCGATCGCGAGACCGGACAGCGGCGTGATTTCGTGTCCCAACAGAACAACAGTGTTGCCCGCGACCAGCGCAGGCCCGACTTTCCTGGCGGCCAATGCCAGCGGATAGTTCCAGGCCGTCAACGCAACAACAACGCCATAAGGATGACGCCGGATCTGGATTTCCTCGGACTTGTTGTCCGATGCCACTATGTCACCCGAAATCCTCCGGGCCTCTTCAGCCGCATGGCAAAGAAAGGTAACAGCGGCATCAACTTCACTTCGGGCTTGCGTGATGGGTTTGCCCTGCTCGACCGTTATCAGAGCGGCCAGACGCCCGGCGTCAATCCGGATGGCTTCGGCCAACCGCTGAACCAGTCGCGCCCGCTCGATCGCCGGGCGCGAGGACCACGAGCCAAAAGCACGATGGGCCGCCTCGACGGCCGCATCCGCATGAGCGGCACCGCCATCTGGAACTTGCGCAACGATCTCTTCATTTGCAGGGTTCTCGACACCAACCGTGTCCGCGTCAGAGTCGGTAAAGCGGCCATCGATGAACATCGAATGCCGAACCACCTGACCCAACTCCCCCACTACAGACCGCAATTTCGCCTCCCGCACTTACTCGGTCAGACCACATTGGCGACCCCACCATCGATCAAAACACTAATAATTTTATTTCGTCAACACTAATATTAATTACTATTCACTAATATTAGTTGCGCGTCCTCCGTATAGTCGATAAAAAGGAAGCGAACAAAAAGGTTGAGCGATGAACGATCAAGCGAACAAGGCCGGGCAGCACAGGGGCGTGGGACGAGTCGCGGGCCGGCAGCGCATAACGATGCATGATATTGCACGCGTCGCCGGGTGCTCACAGACGACAGTATCGCTGGTTCTAAACAAGAACGATTCCGTCAAAATCTCCGAGGACACAAAGCAAAGAGTCCTGGACGCCGCCAACACGCTTGGATACGCCATGCCCTCTCAACTCAGGAAACCACAGAACAGCGCGCCTCGGCCCTCGGCGTTAGACGGCACCATCGCTTTTGTCGTGGACGATCTGGCGTCGAGCCCCGAAATGGTAAACGCGTTTAATGGCGTGAAACAGGCCGTTCGGGACACGGGAAATCTTGTATTGCTGGCAGAAACCCAAAACGACCCCGAGGTCGAACCCAGAACGCTTAGGTATTTCCTCGACCAACAGGTTGCGGGCATCATTTACGCAACCGTTTTCACCCGGCGGGTGGTCGTTCCGGAAATCCTCAGGCAGACCGCAACCCCGGTTCTGCTGCTGAACTGCTTTTGCGACGACCTCTCTTTTCCTGCGGTGATCCCCGGCGAAGTCGCCGCTGGACATACGGCGACCAACGCCCTGATCAAGGCGGGGCACAAACGAATCGCCACCATCACCGGCGAGCCGTTCATGGAATGCGCCGCAGGGCGAACGACCGGGTACAGAAACGCCCTTGCTTCCGCCGACATCCCATTTGACGAGGATTTGGTCATCGAGGGCAACTGGCTGCCCAGCGCAGGCTATGCTGCCACGCGCGAATTGATGGACCTGCCCTCTCCGCCAACCGCCATTTTCTGTCAGAATGACCGAATGGCAATCGGCTGCTACGAGGCGCTCAAGGAACTTGGCCTATCCATCCCCGAGGACATCTCGGTCATCGGATTCGACGATGACGAAACCGCGCGACACCTGTCGCCACCCCTGACCTCGATGATCCTTCCAACTAGGGCGATGGGACGCTGGGTCATCGAACAGTTGTTCCACGGTCCGACGGATGGTCAGCGACACCCTCTCGTGAAGCTTGAATGCGAACTGGTGGAGCGCGACTCGATCAGCGAACCCAAACGCCGGGCCTGAAGGCGAACTCGTGACGGAAACCTTCGATCATATCGTCATCGGCGGCGGCTCTGCCGGCGCAGCCGCTGCAGCGCGACTGGTCAACCAGGGCAAGTGCAGGGTTCTGGTGCTGGAGGCCGGGCATTCGCACCGCCATCCGTTGCTGGACATGCCGCCGGGTATCTTCAAGATGATCAACGGGTCCAAGTTCATGACCTACCACCAGACCGAACCGCAGGACCACCTGGACGGTCGCGTGCATGACATTCCGCAGGCCAACGTGCTGGGTGGCGGGTCGTCTGTGAATGCCCAGGTCTATATGCGTGGCCGCCCTTCTGATTATGACGCGTGGGAAAACCTGCTCCGACAGACCAACGACAGAGTCGGCTGGGGATGGGATGATGTGCTGCCCTACTTCCGCAGGATGGAAGACAACAACAGGCTTCACAATGACCTGCATGGCAGCAACGGTCCGGTGCAGGTCTCGGATCCGGGGCATATCGACGACATGTCACGTTGGTTCGTTCAGTCGGTGCAGGCCCTTGGCGAACCATTCAACACGGACTTCAACGGCGCAACGCAGCGCGGTGTCGGGTTCTATCAGTTCACCAATCGCGCCGGTAAGCGCAGTTCGTCGGCTTATGCTTTTCTCGCCCCTCTCGAGACGAACCCGAACTTGACCATCCGGCTTGGCGCAACGGTCAGCAAAGTCATCATCGAAAACGATAAGGCCGTCGGCGTGCAGTATCGAGACAAACGCGGAGCCCACACGGTCCGGTGCGATGGTGAAGTTGTCGTTGCGGCGGGCGCTCTGGTGACGCCAAAAATCCTAATGCTATCAGGCATCGGACCTGATGCACATCTTGCCGATCACTGTATTCCCGTGATCTGCCCATTGCCGGGGGTTGGCCAGAACCTGATTGACCACCCCGAAGTTCCAATTACCGCCTTTGCCAACGGTCCCTACGGATACTTCAAACAAGGTGAGGGCTGGCGGATGCTTCGCAACGGCATCCAGTTCAAACTGTTCGGCAGCGGACCGGTGACTTCCGCCGGAGTCGAAGCCGGCGCGTTTGTCAATCCGTCGATTCCTGATGGAGAACCGACCATCCAAGCCTTTTGCGTGCCAATTGTTTATCTGGATCGCGACGCTCTGGACGAGGTGCAGGATGACTTTGGCCTGACCGTTACGACCGTCGTGGTCAAACCGAAATCACGCGGAGAGGTCCGACTTCGCTCGGCCGATCCTCACACCATGCCAGTGGTCTCGCCCAACCTTCTGAAGCATGAAGACGACATGCAAGAGATGATCCGGGGGCAGCGGTTCTTTCGCCGGGCATTCACGTCGGGCCCGCTTGCTCAAAGGGTTCGCGAAATCGTCATTCCCACAGCGGACGACGACCAGACGCTACGAGCACATTGTAAGCGATTCGTAAAAACCAACTATCACCCGGCGGGCACTGCCAAAATGGGCCGGGACGGCGACGGAATGGCCGTGCTGGACGCCAGGATGCGCGTGCGCGGAATTGAGAGCTTGCGGGTGTGCGACATGTCAGCCGTGCCCGACATCAACGCCGGCAACACAAACGCACCTGCCATGATGCTGGGCGAACGATGCGCCGACCTGATCCTCGGCATCGGATCAGCCCGCGAGATACGCAATTCCTAACCTGAGCTGCGGCGTCGCCAGTCATTGATCCGATTTCTAACGCAGAATATGGCGTCGCCCTGCCCGCCCGACCGAAAACGGATTTCCCTTGATGTTTTCCGACTAATTCGAACTAGCCTCAGTTTGCCGCGGAAACCGCGAACCTATCCGGAACAAAGTTGACGCCACTCGCTAAGGGCGGCGGCGCGGGTCAGCTTGAATGTATCTCTGCTGGTGAGATCGCTCCTTGTTAAAGTGGTTGTAGACGGAGGAATGGACGGAGGCGAATGTCTGTAAACTTCGCACCCGTATGAACCGCTGCATTACGCGTTCGCGTCGTCGAAACGGCAGGTGCGAATTCTCGACGCGGTTGTTGAGCCACCTGCCCGTCTGTTGTTTTTCAAGCGCGCCCAGTTCTCTGAGAGCGGCTCTGTATGAGGCAAAGCGATCCGTGACGATGGTTTCCGCTTTGCCGTGTCGCTTCATCAATTTCTCAAGGATTTTCAATGCTGCAGCATTGTTTTGGCGCTTGGTGACAACAGCTTCCAGTACCTCGCCTTCCTGATAAACGGCCCGCCAAATATAATGCCGCTTGCCATTTACCTTCACGAAAACCTCGTCAACGTGCCACTTCCATTTGGAGAACGCGCGCAGCAGCTGAACACGCTTCCGCCTTATATCAGCAGCAAACATCGGGCCAAACCTGTGCCACCAAAATCGAGCAGTTTCGTGGCTCACGTCGATGCCTCGCTCGTGCACCAGATCTTCGACATTCCGAAGCGAGAGCGGGGAAGGATGTACAGCATCACCGCAAAGCGGATGATCTCGGGACTGGTTTTGAAGCATTTAAATGGTGATCGTCTTTCCATCCACAAAGGCTATGAATGCCCCCTTGCCCGCCTCCAGCCAAGTTCTTCTGACAAAACCTACATTGCAGCGATTCAGACATCAGTCAGAGAGCCTTGCGCGCCAGACCTCAAATCGTTCAAGAACGTCTGGGTCGGTTGCAGGATAAAGTCCAATTACGGGGGTGTTTTTTCGCACTTCTTCCAGAACGAAGCGTTCGAACAACTCCATTGGGCCCGCCTCGATCGCAATGTCATCGGCGAGGTGACGTGGGATAATCATGACACCATCGCCGTCACCCAGAACAATGTCACCAGGATAGATCGCCACGCCGCCACACCCGATTGGCAAACCGATATCAACCGCATGATGTTTCGTAAGGTTGGTTGGGGCAGATGGTTTTGCGGCAAAGACTGGCATCTCAAGTGCTGCGGCACCGTCGGCGTCGCGAATGCCACCATCCGTGACAACGCCCGCTGCTCCGCGCATTTCTAGTCGCGTCAAAAGGATCGAACCTGCCGAGGCCGCCGATGCATCCTGCCGACAATCCATGACCAATACCGCGCGTTCAGGACATGTTTCCACGGCCACGCGCTGCGGGTGATCTGGCTCACGAAACGCCTCGATCGGGTCGGTGTCAGGCCGTGCAGGAATGTAGCGCAGTGTAAAAGCCGGGCCGACAAGGGAGGGCCTGCCCTTGCCCAATGGGGCAACGCCTTGAACATAGGCGTTTTGATAACCGCGTTTGTAAAGCAGCGTGGCCACAGTCGCTGTGCTGACCTTTGACAAGCGATCAAGCGTATCCGGATGCAGTTTGATCGTTTCGGCAGGCTGAGGGTTCGGCAAGGGCTGGATCCTTCTGCTAAGGCTGTTGGCAACTATCGAGCAGGCTTTGTTTGATGGGAACAAGTGCACCTTTGCCTTGCACGACATGCCCTGCCAGTTTGCAGGCCAGTGCTAAGCTGTCAGGTAAGGGTGTATCCGTTGCCAGCCCTGCCAGAATGCCAGCGTTGAAACTGTCGCCTGCAGCAGTCGTATCTACAACCGAGGCCAGAGGCGGAACATGGAATGAGCCCTCTGCGCCGCGAGTACGATAAAGGACCGTTTCTGCGCCATTCTTGACAACGATCGTTTCTGCACCCGCCCTTGCATATCGCCGCAAAGTGGCCGCGGGGTTAATGTCGCTGAACCAAAGCGCCTCGTCCTCGAATGATGGCAAGGCGATATCGCTAACGGCGGCCGCCTGCATGATGTTCTCGGTCATCTCAGAGGGGCTGTCCCAAAGATGCGGGCGCAGATTGGGGTCGAAGGCAATCCGTTTTCCAGCGCGCCGCGCTGACTGAGCAACGTCGAGCAAGGCGGCGCGCCCTTCAGGGTTCAAGATTGCCAGAGTGATGCCCGAGAAAAAGATGAGATCTGATTGCGTCATGGCGCGGGCAAGTGCTTGCTTGTCTTGGGCCAACAGGCGTGCGGCCGACTGGCCGCGCCAATAGGTAAAGCTGCGTTCCCCATTGTTTAGCGTGATAAGATACAACCCCACTGAACGGTTTGGCACGATCCGCACCTGCTGGGTGTTGACCCCGCTTTCGCGCATCGCATCCAGCATCCGGGACGAGATGGCATCATCTCCGACGGCGGTAAAATAGGACAAGGGCGTTTCGGGTGTGAGTTGGGCCAGATACCAAGCTGTATTGAACGTGTCTCCGGCGAATCCCATTTGATACGTGCTTGGCGCGTCAGTTGGGGCCATTTCGGCCATACATTCACCTATCGCGAGAATTCGCATATTCCGGTTTCCAGTACTTCGAAGTTTGACAAACGGTAGCCTTCGACAATTGGGTAACCTGTTCTGCAGTGGTCACGAGAACAGCATCCCACCATTGATATCGACATTGGTCCCGGTCAGATAAGCCGAGTCCTCGCTTGCCAGAAACGCCACGAGGTTCGCAACGTCCTGAGACTGGCCTTGCCGCTTGAGCGGCGCAGCAGCTTCTAACCCCCGACGGCCTGCATCGGGAGTATGGATGTTATGGAAATCCGTGTCGATCATGCCTGGGCAGATTGCGTTGACACGGATATCAGGACCCAGTTCTTTTGCAAGACTACGGGTGAGCGTCATGACCCCGCCTTTTGACGTTGCATAAGCCGACGCACCCGGGCCACCCCCGTCGCGACCCGCCTGACTGGCGATGTTTACAATGGCCCCGGATTTCATATGCAGCAGTGCCGCTTTGACCATAAGAAACGTGCTGGTCAGGTTGAGGTCCATGACAGCCTGCCAATGCTCAAGCGACATCTCGGCGATTTTCTTGCGCGCGATCAAACCTCCGGCATTGTTCACCAGAATGTCCAGGCTGCCATAGGTATCGACCGTCTTGGCGATCAACGCATCGACCTCTTCGGGTTTGTTCAGGTCGCCTTGCATTGCAAACGCCTGTCCACCGATCTTTTTGATCTCGGCTACGGTTTCCTCGGCGCCGGCACTACTGGCGAAGTAGTTCACCGCGACATTCACCCCTTCGGAGGCGAGTTTGACAGCGCAGGCGCGCCCGATATCGCGGCCACCACCCGTGACAATTGCGGTCTTTCCCTGAAGTCTCATGGTTGCTCTCTCCCGTTCAATTGGTGCTGCTATGCGTGACTGATGGATCTGACGCTAAAGCTTGGCAAAATAGTCGAAGATTTCCGGCACGTTGCCGTCGCCCATGCCTGCGTCCGCGGCTGCCTGAAGGTTGTTCGCGGTTCCTTCAGCGATCTCGGCACGAGTGCCCACGTCCTCGGCCAGCTTCAGAAAGTATCCAAGATCCTTGTTGGCGTTGTTAATCGAAAACCCCAAATCGCTGACACCATCCACCGCGTAGTTCTTACAAAACTGCATAAAGGGGGAATTGGACGGTCCAGCTGACATGACGTCAAAAAGCTGCTGTTTGTCTACCCCTGAGCGTTCAGCCACAGCAAAGGCTTGGCTCATGGTGCAAGCTGTCGTCATGCCCATATAATTGTTGATGAGCTTGGTCACATGGCCCGCACCCAGTTCGCCGAGGTGAAAGACATTTTCCCCCAATACATCCAGGACAGGTTTCACCTTCTCAAAGGTGGCTATATCGCCCGCTGCCATGATGTTCAGCAAACCATCCTTGGCGTGCGCGGGTGTGCGTCCCAGCGGCGCATCAATCATACCAGCACCTTTTGCGGCCAAGTCTGTGCCGATTTTGCGTGTGGATGCTGGGATCGAGGTGCCAAAGTCAATGACCACAGCACTATCTTTGATGCCTGCCAGGATGCCGTCATCGCCGTAGATCAGGCTTTCGACGACATCCGATGTTGTTACACAAAGCATCACGATATCGCTGTTTTTAGCAAGCTCTCGTGGCGTTGTAACCTCTACAGCACCGCGGTTGACTGTGGCTGCGACGGCTTCCTTGTTCCGACCCATAACAACCAGATCAAAACTGTTGTTTTGCAGGCACTTTGCCATGTTACCGCCCATAAGACCGAGGCCGATGAAACCGATGACGGGTTTTGTCATATCTGACTCCTTAAACTCTTTCCAATTGGGCTTCGCAGAGCGCCGTGACCCCTGCCTGCGCAACTTCGAGATCCTGAGCTGGCGAGCCCGAGCTGACACCGATCCCGCCAACCACCTGTCCGTCGACCGTCACGGGAAGGCCACCTGCAACGGTCACCATTCGTCCGCCCAGCGTTGAGGATATTCCGTGTGCGGCCATGCCTGGCTGATTTGCTTCACCAAGAGCATCGGTTCCTTTTTGGATGCCGGTTGCAGTGAAACTCTTGTCGATGGCCAAAATGATGCTGGTAATCTTGCCACCATCCATCCGCTCAAAGGCAATGAGGTTGCCGCTTTCGTCTGTGACGGCAATACACATCGGTACGCCGATTTCCTGCGCTTTGGCTCGCGCTCCTGCGATCAACTTGCCCGCGTCATCGATGTCCAGGCGTCTTATTGTCAGCATCGCCTCATTCTCCTTTGATTTAGGGGCCAATGATTAGGTTCGGCAGCGTCAGCGATATTGCCGGTACAAAAGTGATCAGCATGAGCGCGGCAAAGATGGCGAGGTAGAAAGGCCAAATCGTTTTGACCGCTTTCTCCATCGGTAGTTTTCCAACAGCACAACCCACAAAGAGACAGGTCCCGACAGGTGGTGTGCAAAGACCAAGACCGAGGTTCACCAAAAGGATCATGCCGAACTGTAGCGGATCGATGCCCAGCATGTTCATCACCGGCAGGAAAATCGGTGTGCAGATCAGGATCAACGCGGCCATATCCATGATCATCCCCAAGAGCAACAGCACAGCGTTGATCATCAACAAGATCAGGATCGGGTTTTCTGTGATACCCAACAGGAATTCGACTGTTTTTGTCGGCACCCGGTTGAACGTCAGCATATAGGCAAAGGCACCGGCGCAGGCGATCAGGATCATCACCATAGACGTTGTGCGCACCGAAGAGATAACGGCGGTTTTGAAGTTTTCCCAGGACAGGCTGCGATAGACAACAAGTGTCACCACAAAGGCATACATTGCCCCGAACGCGCCGGATTCAGTGACCGTAAAGACGCCTGACAAGACCCCTCCAACAATGATCACGGCCGTCAACAAGCCAGGGATCGATCCAACAAAGGCGATGGCCAGTGCGGTCCAACCCGGAAACTGTTCGGCCTGATAGCCGCGCTTGACCGCCACGACATAGGCGGCAATCGCAAGGCAGCAACACATAAGGACACCGGGCACAACTCCGGCCAAGAACAGTTTTGAGATTGAAACTGCACCGCCTGTTGCGAGGGCAAAGATGATCATGTTGTGGCTGGGTGGGATGATGATCCCGGCAATTGATGATGTCACTGTGACGTTCACCGCATAGTCGGCGTCATAACCTTTGTCTTTCATCACCGGGATCAGAATTGACCCAAGCGCCGAGATATCTGCAATTGCCGATCCGGAAATGCCACCAAACAACATGGACGAGAAGACATTGACGATACCAAGCCCACCGCGCACAGCGCCTACGGCGGCCTGCGCGAACCGAACCAACCGGATCGCGATTCCACCGTGAAACATCAGCTCGCCCGCAAAGATGAAAAACGGGATCGCCATTAGGGAAAAGACGTTGATCCCGGACACGATACGCTGGAACCCAACAAACATCGGCAATCCTTCAAACCAAAAGGAAGCCAATGCAGCGATACCAAGGGCGTATGCCACTGGAGCGCCGATGATGACACATAGGGCAAAAACCCCCAACAGAATCATGAGTCCCATGGCTATCCCTGATCTATGTTGTCTTGGCGTTCGTCTCGGCCCTGAAACAGGCGGATCAGATGGCCAGTGGAAAAAAGGAACACCAACGCGCCGCTGATTGTCAGTGGCAAAGAGCGCAAGCCCTCTGACCATTGGATGAGCGGGATCAGGGTGTTCAATTTGAATATTGTCAGCTCGATCCCGTACCAAAACATCATGCCACCGAAACCTGCCATCAGGACATCAGTGAGCACGACGAAAACCGTTCGCACAGAGGGTGGGACTAAATTGCGGAACACGACAACAGAGAGGTGCGTGTGATTGTGCACACCCGCAGCCGCTCCGAGAAACGCGATGACCATAACCAAAAGCAGTGAAACCTGCTCAACCCAAGTGGGCGTGTTGTTCAGAACGTAGCGACCGAACACCAGCCAGGCGAAGATCGCAGTCATAACGACAATGGCGATGCCAGACAGCAACATGCAAACTCGTGCGAGCAGATCAAGAATCCTGTCCATGTTGCGCATGGCGGCAGGGGCGGTATCGGGCTCTTGCATTGGATTTCCTCTGAGACAAAACGCCCGGCATCCAATTGGCGGAGCCGGGCGCTCAAAGTTGAACTGTTAAGACAACTTATTCAGTGGCTTGCGCCATTTCTACCAACGCTTTCATATCAGGATTTGCAGCCAAGTAGTCTGCATAAACCGAATCCATTGCGGACTGGAATGGGCCTTTATCGGCGATTTCATTGACGGTGATGCCGGCCGCTTCAACATCTTTACGCGCTTGTTCAGAACCAATTGCCCAAAGCTCACGCTGGACCAATGCGGCTTCTTCTGCTGCACCGCGCACAGCGGCTTGCAATTCAGGGGACAGCGCATTGAATTTGGCCGTGTTAACGCAGATGCACTCCGGGATAATCAGGTGTTCGGACAAAGAATAATTTGTGGTCACTTCATAGTGACCGACATTCTTGAACGACGGGAAGTTGTTCTCCGCACCATCAACAACGCCGGTTTTCAGCGCTTGCTGAACTTCGGAGAATGCCATTGGAGACGGGTTACCGCCCATAGCTGAAATCATAGATGTATAAAGATCGTTGTTCATCACACGGATTTTCAGACCTTCGACATCTGCGGGCGTGTTGATCGGCTTTTGGCTGTAGAAAGAACGCGCACCGGCATCAAACCATGCCAGTGGCAGAACACCTGCTTCTCCCATCGCAGCTGAAACAACCTCACCGGCGTCGCCGTCCAGCACGCGGAACATGTGCGGCACATCTTTGAAGATGAAAGGAAGCGATACAAGGTTAGCTTCTTTCACCATTGGGCCAATAGGACCGAGGTTGAAGTTACCAACCTCGATTGCGCCGATACGAACCTGTTCTAGGGCATCCGGTTGGGAACCAAGAACACCACCGTGGAACACATCGACGGTAACTTCGCCGTCTGTAGCGGCGTCAACCAGTTCGGCAAACTTGTCCATTGCAGCCGTGTTGGGATGGCCGTCGTTGTGGATATTCCAGGCTCGCCAGTTTTCGGCTGAAGCTGACGTTGCAATGAATGCCACAGCGGTCGCAGTTGCAAAGAACGATTTCGTGAAAGTCATGGGTTCTCCTCCCCGGTTATTTTTGGACAGGATTTGGCTTTCATGGAATTTCAGAGACCGTAAGCCACGTAGCTTTCGATTTCCCCCAAGAACCAGAATCGCTGCTGCCCTTAAAGGGACACTAGGATCCAAGTTATGTCAACTGTAGGCTTTTAGTATGTCAGATTGCTTGACAGTCGAAAGCGCAGGGCGTTTGATAGGTGACAGGCCTACATTGGTTCACTCAAGCAAAACAAAATAGAATATTCTATTTGATTCAATGCTATAACGGTGAAACTGTAATTTGAAACGTGACTAAGACAGAGGGTGCAAGCAACATACCGTGGAAGAAATTGTCAGACGAACTACAACCGATGCGGTCTATGAAGCGCTACACGACGAGATCGTTTCGCTTGAAATTCTTCCCGGTACAAAGCTATCCGAAACAGAGGTAGCCAGCCGATTCGGCGTATCACGCCAACCTGTTCGCAACGCATTCACAAGGCTCGGCAACGAAGATCTGCTCTTAATACGACCACAAAAGGCGACCGTAGTTCGCGGGTTTTCGATGGAGCGTGTGGCTCTCGCTCGATTGGTTCGAATGGCGGTGGAGCTGGAGATCGTCCATCGAGCAATGGAAGTCTGGGACGCAACACGTGAAGCAAAACTTGCGGAAAATCTCGCCTTACAAGAGCAGGCGATCAGTGACGGTGATCTATCGGCGTTTCACGCGCTGGACTATGATTTTCACAAACTGATCTACGTGCTCAGCGGCAATCCGATGGCATTTGATGTAATGCTAGAATCCAAGCAAAAGGTTGACCGGCTTTGTATGCTCAGTCTTGAAAAGGGCAGTGCCGCAGACGCCATCCTCGCCGATCACCGAGAGATTGCACAGGCCATGGCGGCAGGAGACCATGATCAAGCGCAAGCCGCTGTCAGAACACACCTGTCCCGCCTCGACGAAACCATCGACTTCATTCACAAGACGCATCCAGGCTACTTTGAGTAACCGAGGCCATGCGATCTGTTGGTCTCAGGCCGTTCCTCGTTCCGGACGGTCATTATCAATATTGAATTTCATGCCGTCCAAAAGCTCTTCCAAATCGGGGCGTGCTGCTGGGCCGTTTGAGATATCGACCAACATCAGCGTCCCGTTCGGACGGATACCAAACGCACCAGGTTCGGCGAATAGACCTGTAGTTTCTGCATCAGACAGAGGTGATGACACAAAAAGACCAAGCGAGCGCATTTGCGCTTCGGTCATTCCATAACAAAGATCAAAATCCCAGCCAAATTCTGCTTGGTCCGCCGCAGCTTTTTCTTTGGTGTCGGCAGAGACAACGATAACGTCCATAACGTCAGCCCATGCTGACAGCGCCGCATTCAACTTGTTCAAGAAGCGCTTGCAGCGAGGACAATGCTTGCCTCGATAAACAAACAACATGGTCCAGCGGTCTTTTTGTTGACCGATCGTAACCTTGTCCTCAGACCCCAGCCTAAAAAAACTCATTTGCTCGACTTGCGCGCCAACATTTGGTTTGGCTGAGGTCATGAGTTGTTCCTTTCTTTTATAAACAAGGGCTTTGCGCGGATACCGCTAGCTTAGTTCATGTCACGTCAAGGCAATGATTGAAACCAAGATCGCAATATCATTGGGTGCTTGAAGGGCACGCTCGATCTAAGATCTCTGTTAGTTAACGGGGAACCACCGATACTTACCCGCCGTCACTCTACGGCCCTCGTTGCAGCCGGGCTTCTAATGCCGTAACAGGTGTGAGCGCAACCAGCGTACTTGTGTCGAATTCAACGCGACCTGATCACCAGTGGCCCCCAAGAAACCTTTACAATCGAGACCAGAACGATCAAACGATCTGCCTGGTGAAATCCACAACGTCACCGTTACTACCTAACTGTAACTTTAGGCTCACCGCAGTCATTGGACCGATTCTCTCAAACGTCAGCTTTGACGCGTTGAGCTGCCGTTCACGACCGGAAATTCGAAGTTTTTGTCCTGAACGACTGCTTTCACCAAAAGCGGACACTTACGGAAAACCGGTCTACTTCCGCTGTGCGGACGAAGCGGTCCTTCATAAGCGTCGCTTCAATGTTAGCTTTGCCCCGCCAAGCTGCCGTTAGCAATCTCTTGCGGATACCAATTCCTCAAGACGGGACTCCGGCTTTTTGCAAGCTATCGAGAACCAGTCGCCGCGCCTCGGCACTCCTAATTGGCAGTACTTGCTCGTATCGCGTCGTCGTCACATCTGGGTGTTTTCCTAGCAGTTCTTCAGCAGCATTTTTTGCATCATCTAGTCGTTCGAGCTTTGCGTAAATTGTTATCAAGACCCAATAAGTAGAATCCCATCCAGAGCTCATCGCCAGAGCACGCTGTGCCAGTTCCAGTGCTCGTTCTGGTGCACCTGCAACCAGGTGACCAAAGGCAGTGACAGTTAGGTAGCCGAAATAATTCGGATCTTTCGGGCAAAGATCAAGTGCACGGCCCAGTAGATCAAGGCCGTCGCTGAGTTCGTCGCCAAATACAAGAGCGCAGCCTGCCATCGCATTGACGAAACCGGAACCCGGATTGATTTCCACGGCCCGCTTTACGGCGTCTAAGCCTGACAAATAGTCCGTGCCAGTCATAGCAAGGACGAACCCACCAAGAACAATCGAATGCGCATCATCGCTTTCGTTGGTTAACACTCGGCGAGCCTTTGAAACCGCCAGGCCAACATCATCATCACCAAATGGCGCCCACAGTCGAGTCGCACGCTGCACTAAACACCAGCCGATGTGTGCCAAGGCAGGCGAAAAATCTGGATCTATGTCGGTCGCCTTGGTCAACAACTCAAGCGCTTTAAGGTTGGCATCAGAATGAGATGCATAGACATGAGGCAGCGCCTGGAGATAGAGATCGTAAGCCGCCATGTGCTCCACCGGTTTTCGGCGTGCGCGTTCAATTTCAGCTTTACGTATCGTCGGTTCTAAGGCGCCTACAACCTTGGCGGTGACTTTGTCTTGAAGTGCAAAGACATCATTGAACACACCGTCAAACTTCTCGGCCCAAAGGTGATTTCCCGTCTTTGCGTCAATCAATTGACCTGTAATACGAATTCTGTCACCCGATCTTCGAGCGCTTCCTTCCAGCACATATCTCACGCCGAGATCGCGTCCAACCTGCGTTATGTCAACGGCGCTGCCTTTGTAAACGAAACTGGAGTTCCTCGCGATTACAAAAAGCTGCTCGAATCTGGACAAAGCCGTGAGGATGTCTTCTGCCATTCCGTCCACGAAATATTCCTGATCGGCGTCTCCAGACATATTTGAAAAAGGCAGAACTGCGATAGATGGCTTATCAAGAGCATTCCGGACATTATTGGCATATTCGCCGGTTGGAGGGTCAGCGGGACTTCCGACTTCCAACGCATAGACCTTTAAGGGTTCGCTGATGTTCTTTAGCGATTTCGTTCCCAAGTCCGTAACTGACAAGTCGAGCCGGGCCCGAACCTGACGATAGGCGTCTTCAGATATGCAGATGGCACCAGGATCAGAAATACTTTCCAGACGCGCAGCGATGTTGACGCCGTCCCCCATAAGATCACCGTCGCCTTCTTCGACGACATCTCCGAGATGGATACCCATCCGGAATTCTACGCGGCTATCTTGAGGTAATCCGGCGTTTCGTTCGTTCATCGCACGTTGGATTGCGACCGCGCATCGAACGGCTTCGACCACGCTTCGAAATTCAATGAGCGATCCATCTCCGGTTCGCTTCACCAGGCGACCTTTGTGCACATCGATTGCTGGCTCGACAACTTCATTGCGAAGGGTGCGTAGCCGGGCCAGAGTGCCTTCTTCGTCAGCACCCGTCAGACGGCTGAAACCAACTATGTCCGTTACCAATATTGCCGCAAGCTTGCGATTTTCCAGCATTGCGCCGCACCTCACCGGTTCGTTTGGAATTTCGGATTAAACTCAATAAGAACAACGTCTGCGCGCTGCTGTGCTCGACCTTTTCCGAGGCTTGGCAGTCGCGGATTGCGATCACTCGGTGATGCCTGATCAACCCTGTTGGCTACCGGACATAGTCCATCGGGCACATTCCTCTCCAAGTTGAGTTTTTGCAGTCTCTTCATACTTATCTATGAGGGATTGTGGCAGTGTATCCCGCCACCGGCCATTCATCCCTTTGTGAATAAATGTGCGGGCGCCTCCCTGCCAAAATGCACCTCCTAAAGGCGCCGATTGAGCTGCGTTTGTTTTCATATAGTCGAACGAGCAGTGTTCAAGAGCGCGTTCCATTGTCTCTTCGTCAACGGTCACGTCGATGAAGTCGGCTATCCGAGACATTTGTCCTTCCAGATCAGCCTTCAAATCAGAAAAATGAACCAGCAACACGTTTGGCAGGTCCCTTATCTCCCACCACGAGCGGACGCTTTCCCAGAATGACCAAAACGGCGCGCCGTCGTTTTCCAACCAATGCTGGAAATACTCGATCTCTGAGCGTGCAGGCGCGCCAATAGCCGGCCCTACGCGCCCCGGCGAATTGTTCAGCGCGTCGTACCAAGCTTCGTTTGCGTTTGCATGATGGTTATACAGCGACCAGACAATATCGCGCCCGTCGCGCCCAACATAAATGTACTTGCATTTGTGATGGAACACGAGCGCATCGACGGGTAAATGCGTTTTCATAAAGCGGCGATGGGTCTGCGCCTCGATCATTGCGAGTTTCACTTCTTTTGGCGGGACGCGCAGGTCGACCCAAGGGCTCATTTCTGAAACGGCAATTCCTTCTTGTGCATCAAACAAAAGCTGACCCACGATCTGTTGCATCCAAGTGGTTCCTGACTTTGCATAAGTCCCAATGATGATGTCGTCGTCGCGAAACCTTACGTCTTCCCACACTGTGCTATCGATGTGATGATTATGAATGTCTCGGGTTTTTTCCGGTAAGCCGCGCACTGCAGGATCCTCGCAAGTTCAACAGTTGGGTGCTAGGATACCTACGAGCCCCCTCTGCACAAATACAGAATAGTGATGTGCTATTCTGCATTCCTGCAGACTGACGTGTGAGAGACCGGCGATGTTCAATTGGAATGACATTAGAGTTTTTCTCGCGGTAGCTGAGGAAGGGTCGACTCTCGCAGCAGCCAGTGTTGTTGGACTGAACCAAACAACAGTAGCTCGCCGTATTGATGCGCTTGAGCACTCTTTGAAGTTAAAGCTATTTGATCGTGACAATCGCGGATATGAAATAACAGCTCAGGGCATGGTGCTACTGGATGTAGCTAGAACCATGCGGAATTCAGCAACATCGGTAATTTCGACCGCCGAACAGCTGACGCGTGATGATCAAGGTGTGATCCGTTTTGCCGGTAACGCTGAGGCTATGCAGCGATTTGGCGTTGGTTTGGTATCAAGCTTTCGGGAAAAGAACGCGGACATTGCGTTTGAGTTGATGATCGACGTCGCTTGGAACAAGGATCAGCCACCTCTGGAGACCGGAAAGGCCGATCTGGCACTTCGACCATTGGACGAGATTTCGGGTGATGCGCTCGTCGCCAAGAAACTTGCCAGGTTCCCCTTAGGCGTTTACTGCAGCCAGTCCTACGATCAAAAATACACGGCGCCAAAAACACTTAAAGAGATAAAAAACCATAAGTTCCTAGTTTATTCGAACGATGTCGCGAAAGTTATGAAAGCGGTCGATTGGTTAAACCTGCAACTCAAAGACAGTCAGGTTCTTTATCAGGTTAACGCCGTAGCCAGCATGGTTGCGGCTTTGCAAACAGGGGTCGGTCTAGGGTTGCTACCATGTGTGACAGGTGATGCGCATCCCGATCTCGTGCGGTGCTTCCAGCACGATGAGCTTCACCATACTCTTTGGTTGGTCGCTTCTCAGGAAAGTTACAGACGCCCGGCGGTTCGAAGCTTCATGGCTTTTGCCGGCCAACACTTTAAAAAGTTTGAGCGTAATTAATGTTCGGTTAGATCAATGTAGTAGGCAGCATCTTTTTGGATTTCATAAATTGGTCCAATACGTATTGAGCGGCAAGGCCTGCAGCTGAGCTTCGCATCCCGAAAACGCACCGGTGCTGTCAGAGGAATTCGAACCAGTCTCTGTTTGCCGCAGAAACCGTGAACCTATCCGGAACAAAGTTGACGCCACTCGCTAAGTGCGGCGGCGCGGGTCAGCTTGAAGGTGTCTCGGCTGGCTAGCTATCTTTCCTGGTTGAAGTGGTTGTATACGGAGGAATGGACGGAAGCGAATTTCTGTAAACTTCGCATGCGCCTGAAACGTTGCATAGCGCGTTCGCGTCGTCGAAACGGCAGGTGCGAATTCTCAACCCGGTTGTTAAGCCACCTGCCCGTCTGCCGTTTTTCCAGAGCGCCCAAATCTCTGAGCGTAGCCTTGTAGGATGCGAAGCGATCTGTGACTACTTCTTCAGCTTGGCCGTGGCGTTTCACTAATTTCTTAAGAAATTTCAACGCTGCAGCTTTGTTTCGGCGCTTCGTGACAACCGCTTCCAGCACTTCACCTTCGTGATCGACCGCACGCCAGAGATAGTGGCGTTTGCCATTCACCTTCACAAAGACCTCGTCCACGTGCCACTTCCATTTTGAAAAGGCTCGGAGTTGCTGAACACGCTTTCGTCTGATCTCGGCAGCAAACATTGGGCCAAACCTGTTCCACCAATATCAGACAGTTTCGTGGCTCACGTCGATGCCTCGCTCATGCAGCAGATCTTCGACATTCCGAAGCGAGAGTGGAAACCGAATATACAGCATCACCGCCAGGCGGATGATCTCAAGACTGGTTTTGAAGTACTTGAAGGTCGCAGGTTTGGTAATTCCTAAATGCTATGCACCCGCCCTGCCCCGCTCAAGCAAAGTTCTTCTGACAAGACCGTTCAGTGATTTCAGCCCGATGTCTGCTGTGCGGACTAAGCGAGCTTTCGCTGCGCTTGCACCAATATCCGCTACAACCTTGCCCACATGCTGATACCTCAGCTCGGATGGATCAAACGTGCCCCGTCAGCGTAGACCTGTTTCCATTTGATGATCGAATACGAACTCCGGAGGCCAGTAGGCCAAAAAGGGTCTTCGTGCACTAGTTGCTCCACGTCGTCCTCAGAATCTGCTTCCACAATCCATAAACCGTCGCGGCCTTGACCTTCGGC
Organism: Ruegeria sp. BI12; assembly: GCF_056537985.1. Taxonomy (NCBI): domain Bacteria; kingdom Pseudomonadati; phylum Pseudomonadota; class Alphaproteobacteria; order Rhodobacterales; family Roseobacteraceae; genus Ruegeria; species Ruegeria sp. BI12. Next base: position 2,077,475 of record NZ_JBQFSL010000001.1, read on the forward strand.
GTCGGACAAAGGGCCAGCTACCTCGATTTTGTCCGCGTTATGCTCCAGGAAATCGAGGTGCTTGGCCATATGCGTTTTGCGGATATCTGGATCGGCGTCTGGCGTGTCTTCGAACAGGATGATGAACTTCATTTGTTTTCTCTCCTCCAGTTTTGTGAGACCAAAACTGCCACAATAAAACTGAAGATTGTGTCAGCAATATCGGCAAGTTACTCTGCAAAAATGCAGAGACACGATTGGAACGATCTCAAGTACCTCTTGGCCCTTCACCGCGAAGGAAAGCTGACCGAAGCAGGACGGACAGTTGGCGTTAGTGATACAACGGTAGCCCGTAGGTTAAAGACACTCGAAGAGGCACTGGCGACAATACTGTTTTTGCGCAGCGCAAATGGACGGTACGAACCAACGGACGCGGCGCTGCAGATTCTGTCACTCGCCGAGAGCATCGAGGCAAGTCATGCTGCTATAAGCGCAATTTCAGGCGAAAGCACCAACACGGTTTCGGGTTCCGTGCGCTTGAGCGCCGTTCCCGTTATTGTAAACCGTTTTATTGTTCCTCAGCTCCCACTTTTGACCCGTCTGCATCCAGACCTCAAAGTCGAGCTTGTTCCGAGTTCGGACAATCTGGACTTGTCCAAGCGTGAAGCCGATCTTTCTGTCCGCTTTGCACGTCCATCTGATGGGGGTCTGCGCACCAAAGCCCAAAAGCTGGGCGAAGTGTCGTTTGTTGCTTGCGCCGCAAGCTGTATCTCGCCCAAGCAATATGGAACACTGGGCTGGATCACCTATGACGAGGCACATTCTCGCCTGCGGCAGGCGCGTTGGCTTGAAAGTACGGCGAAGTCTGAAAACCTGCGTGCCGGTTTGCGGGTAACGGATGTTGAGACGGCGCTGCAGGCCGTTGTGGCGGGCATTGGAAAGACGCTACTGCCAAGAGCAGTCGTATTGTCCGATCCACGATTGCGAGCGATCGAGCCAAAAGATTGCGCCAAGTTTCCAAGCAGGGAGGTTTGGATGTTGTCGCATGTGGATCAGACATCAAGAGCGTCAATTACGGCAGCCAAAGAGTGGCTAATGAGTTTGAGCTGGCACTGACGCGCGACCTAGTCGCTCGCTGCGCTTTGCACGAATGACCGCTTTCGGTGAAAGCAGCGATCCGCGGATTGCATCGTCAATGACCGCTGTGCTGACGAAACGGTCATAGATATTGCGTCTTAGATATTTGCAACAAGCGTAGTATTCTCTGTACGAATTATGAGGTTACGAAATGTTCCGTTTAGCATCTGTTTTGACTATTGCGTTTACTGCTGCCGCGTATGCCGAGGACATCCCGAGCACTCAACCCGGCGACAGAGAGTATTCCCCCTACCCACAACAGAACTTTCCTAATCAGGTCTTTTTCGGCGACACCCATTTGCATACATCATACTCTGCCGATGCTGGGATGATCGGGAATGTACTCGGCCCTGATGAAGCGTACAGGTTTGCCAAAGGAGAAGTCGTTACATCCAGCACCGGTGTCGAAGCGAGGTTGCGCCGACCATTGGATTTTCTGGTTATTGCCGATCACGCCGAGAACCTTGGTCTTGCGCCACTGCTCTCAGCCAAAGATGCCACGCTGCTCTCCACGGAGTTTGGCCAGCAACTGAACGCGGCTGTCGAGGCCGGTGATCCCGTTGGCGCATGGTCGATTTGGAGCCAAGCCAAGTCCACTGGCACAGACCCATTGGCGGATTATCAGGAGATTTACCAAACAGCGTGGAGCAACATTACCTCCGCCGCTGAGGCACACAATCAACCTGGTTTGTTTACTGCGCTTATCGGGTTCGAGTGGACCTCAAACCCACAGCGGAACAACCTGCACAGGAATGTCATATTCAACGGTGGCAAAGAGGGCGCAGACAAGATCATCCCGTTCTCGAACTTTGATAGCTTCGACCCCGAAGACCTTTGGGCATGGATGGAACAAGCCGAAGAGACAACAGGCCAAAAGCTGCTTGCGATCCCGCACAATGGCAATTTGTCAAACGGGTTGATGTTCGACGAAGTGCGCTTGTCGGGCGAACCGTTCGATGTTGAGTATTTCAAACAGCGCGCCAAGTGGGAACCGATCTACGAAATCACACAAATGAAAGGTGACGGCGAAGCACATCCCATGCTGTCACCAGACGATGAATTTGCTGACTTCGAAACGTGGGACAAAGGACAACTTGGACCAGAGCCCAAGACACCGGAGATGCTTCCACGCGAGTATGCGCGGGCCGCATTGCGGCGGGGGCTTGGATACGAGGCGGAAACGGGGACAAACCCCTTCAAATTTGGCGTAATCGGCTCAACTGATGCTCATACATCGCTGTCCACGGTTGGCGAGGACAATTTCTTCGGGAAAGTCTCAGCTGTTGAACCTACTGCTGACCCGATCCGATTTGAAGAGGTCGTCGGCGGTATTGGTGGTGACGAGAATGTTGCCCAATATGCATGGCAGACTTCGGCGTCGGGTTTGGCGGCCGTTTGGGCAAGGGAAAACACCCGCGAGGCCATTTGGGAGGCTTTTGCTCGGAAAGAGGTCTATGCGACCACGGGGCCGCACATGCGTGTTCGCGTTTTCGCCGGATATGAATTCGACGTAACCGACCTGCCACGTGCGAACTTTGCCGCGTATGGATATGAAAATGGCGTCCCGATGGGGGCGGATTTGCCAGCGGATAGTGACGGTCGGTCTCCGCGGTTTCTCATCCGTGCGCTCCGTGACCCCGATGGGGCCAACCTCGACCGTATTCAGATTGTCAAAGGCTGGCTGAGCAGTGACGGCACAACGTCGGAACGTGTTTATGACGTTGCTTGTGGCGGGCGTGAACTTGTAAACGCGGCGTGTGACGGCCCGGTTGGCAATACGGTGGATGTAGAAAACGCGTCTTGGACAAATGACATCGGCCAGGCAATTCTCGCCGGATATTGGGAAGACCCGAACTTCGACCCGACGCATAGCGCGTTCTACTACGTGAGAGTGTTGGCAATACCGACACCACGGTGGACGACATACGATGCAAAGGTGTTCGGAACGCAGATCCCTAACGAAGCCCCGCTTTCGCTACAGGAACGAGCCTACACATCACCAATTTGGTACACACCTCGCGGATGATTTTTTGGGAACCCAAAACGACCATTCACTTATTTTGCTTCGGGCTCGGTTCGGTCATTCGCGGGTTTTCCGTGAGCGTCTGCATCTCGGGACAAAACAGCAATTGAACGCAAGTTCGACCTTATCAATGAATGAAGACCTCAAATGACAAACACAAGGACTTGGTATTTCCTCTACGACACGCTCGTAGTTAGAAAGAGAAGGTTACACCAAGCAGTGGTCCTGTTTGCATGACGTCATAGGCGAATGTCCCATCGGACCGTTCCGTCTCATAGTCGATTTCGTAGTGCCGCCAACCGAAACGAATAGAGGTATTTTCCCAAGCTTGGTAGGCGAAGCCCAGCGAAACACGCCAGTGGGAGTTGACATTTTCGCCACCAAGGCCTGCGTCAGCCGCAGCAACCAAGAACCAACGGTCCGAGAGCTCCCACGTGCCACGAGCGCCAACAACAACCTCGGTCCATGTTTCAGTCCCGCCAAGGGTGACGCTAGTTCCCATAGCGGAAACGTCAGCCTCCTGCTTCAGTTCGTTGTAGCGAAGCCCAGCTTGAAGATCGACTGAATACGGGTGATCGTTCTTGCCATAAACCCCATTTGCAACTTTGTAACCGCCCAAAAATCCGATCCACGATTGCTTAACATCGAGGTCAACGTCAACGTTCCCGGCTGGAAGTGGGATGGATTGATCGGTCCCTAGCTTTGCGTAGTTTGCATCGACTATGAAGCCCCAGTTCTCCGTCCAACCTTCGTATTGTGCCGAGATACCGAAGTCCAAGAGTTCTAGCGCGTTTTGAAAATTCAAATCAAGATCAACGCTGGTATTAGCAATAGTCGAGGTCCCCGTCAGCGATTGCGGAAGAAAACCGTAGACAGTCACGCCATATCGCCAGTCTTCAGAAAATGAGAGGGCTACGGGTTCGGCTTTTGTGACCGAGGGTAACACTATGCCGAAAGCAGCAGCGAAAAGAGCCAGGGCATTGGGAGAGAAAAAGAAAGCAAGTGTCATCGCGTTCGGTCCTTCAATCGCGCAAGTTCTAGATAAACCTGACCGGATTGTGCCGGTCAGGACACTTGATCGGGGGCCGCTTAATCCGACTTTCTAGTGAGACCTTGAGCAAACAGGATATTGTCCACGAGTTCCTTTGTTTCAGGTCGAAGGTTTTCAATTCCGCCATACAGTGGCCCATGCCCTGGAGGCATGTCAGGATAAAGCTCTTTCATGGCAAGATGGCGTTGGGCCATCAGACTGAAATTGGCACCGAATCCTACGCCGATACGAATGGAATCCTGCGGCCGATCCTCACGCGGGTTCTTGTATAGGTCGTACATGGCAGCAAGGATGGGGTTTCCGCCAGGAGGTGGCAAATGCATCTTGTACTGCTGCTTGACCAGCGATCTCAGCACAAACCCTTCGTAGATAAATACATAATCTCGGCGCCCATGCGTTTCCCCGAGAAGCCAAAGCGCGGTTTGATCGACCCCGTCGATAATCCGGTCGCGTGGGATGCTCGCCTCGCCGTCGCCCAGTCGCGCAAAGGTACTGAACAGGTCGGAAACGTGGGTGATATCTTTAACACGTGTCCCTTCCTCAATCATCCCGGGCCAGCGGACAAAAGCACTAACACGAACGCCACCCTCCAGATGCTCGGTCTTGCCGCCGCGATAGATCCGGTCGGACTGTCCGCTCTTGTCGACGAACTCCATGAACGGGCCATTGTCCCCCATGATCACGATGATCGTATTGTCTGCTATTCCCAATTCTTCGACCCGAGACAGGATTTCACCGATGTAACCATCGACTTTCACGATAGCTTCTGCGACCGGCCCACCGTTCAGAGTTTGCACTTGTTCGATATCAGTCCTGGTAAAGCTGATCGGGAACAGCGGCCAGTACTGCAAAAAGAACGGCTTGTCGCCTTTGGCGAGCTTTTCCAGTTGATCTAGAGTGCTCTGCTTGTAGCGCTGCCCCATGGCAACATAGTCGTCCTGCGAGAACTTCTGCCCCGGCTCCATGTGGACCTCTCGTATCGCTCCACCTTTTTCTCCGACAGTTCCATAAACCATTGCATAAGGGTCGATGCGGAAGGTGTCATCCAGCATCAGATCGGTAGAACGAAGCCTCAGATCGACACCATCAACATGTCCTTCGTTCAAAGCCGTCGAATTCATCAAAGCAAGCTGCGCCTGTTGGTGAATCGGATGTTCGGCATAATCGAAACCTTGGTTGATCGCATAGCTTTGTTCGATGTCACCCATGTGCCACTTGCCGATATGGGCCGTTGCGTAGCCATTTTCGCCCAGCACTTCGGCCAAGGTCACTTCGCGGTCTGCCAAACCCTCGCCCTCAGGCACCGCTTTGGCCTCATCGAAACCGGTCCGGACCGGGTGTCGCCCGGTCAACATGGCGACGCGGGTGGGAGTGCAAGACGGTTCGGTATACATCCGCATCATGGACATACCTTGGTCTGCGAAGTCCGTTATGTTTGGTGTCGAGTATCCACGTACCACATCCAGATCTGGCATTCCGACTTCGCCAAATCCTACGTCATCCAGCAGGATGTACAGTATGTTTGGGGGCTTGCCGCCGTTCTTATCTCGGAACTCCGCCAGCTTGACGTCGATGTCTTTGTCTTCAGTTGCCCAGCGATCACCGTGCTGGCGCTCCAGAATTCGATACTCGGCGTCTCGAATAATCGAACTTTCTTGAGCCCGAGCTATGGATGTCGACAAGACAAGTGCGACCCCGCAAACCGGTACTAGGAATTGATTTAGACTTTGCATTTTGGCTCCTCTTTTTTTGCATTGTGAAACGGTGTCCGCGGCGCACGAAAATCACCCGGGCGTTCCAAACTCTCTTGTCTGTTGTTCCAATTGACCCGCTCTACTCAGTCGGGTTCGAGCTTTGCCAAAATTTCCTTCTTCAACCCTGCAAGGCTACTATTGAAGGCATCGTTCCAGACATCCTGTTGAGCGAATTCGCATTGCCGGCTCGTCAACAAAAGTTCGAAATCTCTGCAAATCTCGTCAAGCTCAGCGTCCGTTTCTCGGCGCTTCTGAATGTTTTCTGCAAGTCCACCAAAATGCTTCTCGAATACTCGCATGTGCCTATCGAACCCATTAGCTCTCGCTAAGATCACATTACCTACCGCTGAAGCCAGCGGGAGTTTCACACGGTGAGAAAGGGGTGAAAATCCTTTCAATTTGACCGCTTATCAGTAGTCTGCTGGCATGGGTCCCAGGGAAACTAAAGCCAATAAGCACCCGCTTGGGTCGGGGCAACTGGAGTTGGAAGAAGTTCGTGAAGAACTCAATCGTGTGAAGTCCAGCGAGCTTTTCACAGGCGCAAGCCGGCTCTCTGAATTGCTAGACTACATCGTAGAGCAGAACCTTGTTGATCCCACACAAAAGCCGCTCGCCAAAACAATCGCTGAGGATGTCTACGGCAGACCTCCGGATCAAAATGGTGACAGCCATAACATCGTTCGGGTTGACGCCGGGCGTCTCAGGCGCCGGCTTGCACAGTATTTTGCCGGCTCGGGAAGAGACGACCCAATCCATATTCATATCGATCCCGGCGGGTATGTACCTCGTTTCGAACTCAAGTATTCTGCGGACGCTCAAACTGAGGACGTTGCGACAGAATTAGAACTCCATAGCAGATGGAAGAGCAGGCCGATACAGATTGCCGTAAGCATCTTCGTGGCGCTTGCTGTCGGCTTGGGCTTGGGGATCACGATCAGTTCTACGCGAGAAAACACGACCGACGTTTCCGGACATTTCGAGACCTCAAATGATCCCACGCTAGAGGCGGAAAGGCGCGCACATCTCGCGAAGTCGCCGTCTAGCCTTCAAGCTGTGACACTCTCAGATCAGGCGCGGAATTTGATTTTTCCCATGATGGAGCGGGCACAGCTTGAACTAGCTTTGGCGATGTTCCGTCATGCAATCGAGAAGGACGAATCCTACTTTGGTGGATATGCAGGTGCATCCCAGTGTTTGGCTGCTTTTGCGATTTTTGCACCAGACGGTCCTCAGCGTTCTATGCTGCTCAAAGAGGCGCGCCATTTAGCCGACCAAGCCGAAGTTCTGTCACCTGCCAACTCGTGGACGCAGTCGGCACTGTCCTGGGTTGACCTTGCCGAAGGTGATACAAAACGAGCCATGGAGCACGCAGACATTGCCTTGGATCTCGCCCCTAAGGACGGCAACGTCCTGGATTTCTATGCAATGGTCATGCTGGCGACTGGCGACTTTGACGCGGCTCTCGCCGCGTCGACGAGCGACCGTCCGCGAACATCGGGCTTAGGACGATTTGCAAACAAGAGTATCTATGGCGCTGCTAGCTTTCACGCAGGAAAATACGAGCAAGCCATCGACGCTCTCAATGCCGCTACCCGCGCCGGAGACCCGATTTCGGCTCCCACTTTGGTCTACCTCGCAGCAGCAAATGCGGCGCTCGGAAATCAAGCAGAGGCCTTGGCTTTAGAGGCAGACTTAAAGCTGAACTGGCCGACAATTGACACTATTGCTCTTTTGGATCGCCTTTATGTGAATCCAGAGCAGGTTCGCGCCCTAACTGATCACTTAAGCACCATACATCAAAGGTGAGCTTTAGACTCGGAGAAGCCGTAGCCGCGGAGCAGAAAGTAAGGGTTGGTCAAAGGGCTGCTTTGGGCTCGAAGAGGATGTTCGCCGCACTTTTCATGAGTGACTGCTTACTTCGCACAAGCAGTCACTTGGGAGTGATGACGCCCCAGCTACTGACCTGAGCCCAGCGATCCGGGCGGGAGATTCAACTCAATCGACGACGATGGTGACGCTCGTTTCGGCTCAGAAGCCCGGTGGATGGTCGACACTCATGCGACAATTGCCAGTCACGAAAAGCGGGCGACTCTTGCCGCCCGCTTAATCTTCACACGTCGATCTTTTCTGCGATACTCAGCGCGTCTTCCAATTCAACGCCAAGATATCGAACTGTGCTGTCAACCTTGGTGTGGCCAAGCAAGAGCTGCACCGCGCGTAGATTGCCCGTTTTCCGGTAGATCAGTGCCGCTTTTGTGCGTCTCAGCGAATGCGTGCCGTAACCGTTTGGCTCCAAACCAATCGCCGACACCCAATCGCGGACTAAACGCGCGTACTGTCGCGTCGATATATGCGGCCTTTCGTGGAAGCGGCTTGAGAAAAGGAAATTGCGTCCAAGCATCTCCGGGCGACATACCCAGGTCCAGATGGACTGGCGGGTATTTTCCGAAACCTCGAATTTGACTGGCCGCTTTGTTTTGCTCTGGACAACTGTCACGCGTTCGCGGACACGATCACCAGCAACAAGATCGGCTACGTTCAAACGAACGAGATCGCAGCCTCGCAGCTTGCTATCGATCGCAAGATTGAAGAGTGCCAAGTCCCTGAGGTTGTCCGAGAGTTCAAGCCGGGCGCGGATGGCCCAGACCTGCTTCGCGAGAAGCGGGCGTTTCTGGCCTATATGGCGACCTTTGTTCCATGGCGGGCGCTTCGGTGTGATGGCAGGAAGTTGAATAATGGACATCGTTTGTCCTCCATCCTTCCCTCCCTCTCCAGGCACCGACACCGTGTCGACCAACTGAATCTATCAGGGAGCTAAAGACAGGTTTCTCAGAGTACTCGACGTTCGTTAGCAGCGCAGCGTATGACCGCATCGAGCCCATAGACGACCTTAGAGACCAGCGCAGCATTCGTCGTGATGGGCGGAATGCGGAAGTTCGCTGCGGTGCAAAGCAAATGTTACACTATTCCAAAGCGGCCATTGAATCGGACAAATTGCTTAAAAAACCCGGATGATAATCATCTATCACAGTTCGCTTCATCTGCTCTCCACGCATCGAATGAAGCCCGATTTTGTCTGTGGCAATAGGTCCATGGCCAGGCGAAAAAATACGACCTGTTTTAGCAAAACCAAGTTCACTGGCTGCGACGGCGGGGTGCTTTGATCCTAAGCGAATTTTCAGGAAATGATATCTGAGAAACGATACTCGTGTCGGAAGATCACAAAGCGTGAATGTCGAATGGATCGGAGAAGCCCTTGATCTGTGTCCCGCCAAAAGTCTCCTGAATATCAACTCCGTCGAGCAGATCCAGGGTCTCTTGATCGACCAAAATCCGGCTTCCGGTGTTCTGGGTTTCCGCTTCCAATCGGGCTGCGAGATTTACCGCGGATCCGATACAGGTATAGGTCGCCCGGTTGTCAGTGCCGGCATAGCCCGCGACGACTTCGCCTGTGGCGATACCGATACCGATCCTGAGATTCCGTTCTCCATCTGCGAGCCGGTCGTGATTCAGCATCTCTATCATGCTATGCATTTCATGCCCTGCAGCTACTGCACTTTGCGCAGTATTGTTCAGAGGTTGTGGAACACCGAAGAGAGCCATCAACCCGTCACCCAGCATAAGGCTGACAATGCCGCCATTGCTGGTCACTGCCTCGAACATCAACGTGTAGAAGGTGTTGAGCAGATCAATTGTTGCCTCGGGTGCTAGGTTTTCTGAAAGGGCTGTGAAACCGCGAATGTCGCAAAAAAGAACCGATGCGTTTGCACGTTTACCACCGATGGCAAAGCCAGACTCTTGCAGGTCTTGCGCAACTTCGGTGGTCGCGAAACGCTCGAGCAGGCGTCTTTGTTCGTCCCGCAATCGCTTCTTTTCAAGGCCGCTGGAGACGCGGGCGCTGAGAAGCGTCTTGTTCACCGGCTTGGGCAAGTAGTCTTCCGCACCTAACTCGATACAGCGCACAATATTGTCGAGCCCTTCGACAGAGGAGGTCACAATTACCGGTAATTCGCGCAGGTCGGGGTCCGCATTGATTGCCTCCAGAACCTGAAACCCGTCCATTTCCGGCATTTCGATATCGAGTAGAAGCAGGTCATAGGACTGACTCGACAACATCTCCATCGCGACGAGGCCGTTCTCCGCAACAGAGGCTTTGTGCCCCAACAGTTCAACATTGCGAGACAGGAGTAGCCGATTGACTTTGTTGTCATCAACGATGAGGAGATGGCCGGGTACATCAGTCATTGTACAGGGTCCGCAGGGCCACAGCAGCTTTGGCGAAAGCGGTCTCTAGAGCTTTCGCATCTGTAAAGTCGCCAGTCGCGGGCATGTCCCCGAGCTCGATTTTTCTTGCCAACTCGGCCAGCGTAGTCGCACCAAAGGTGTTTGCATTCGATTTAATGGAATGAGCCGCGCGGCGATATCCATCGGGGTCGGACGCGTCGGCAGCCGCTTTCAATTCGGCAATCATGCCGGGGGCTTCGTCGAGAAAGGTGTTTACAAGCTCGGCGGCAAATTCGTCGCCAGTCGCGTCCTTGAGTTCAGCAAAGATATCAAGATCAATTGGGCCGTTTTTCATGGATTACTTGCTTTTCCTTGGAACATTCAAAAGGGCTTCGATAAGAATAGGCAGGCGGATCGGTTTGGCGATGTAGTCGTCCATTCCGGCATCTAAACACATCTCGCGGTCGCCTTGCATAGCGTTAGCGGTCATGGCGATTATACGCGGTCGGTCTTCCCCGGGGAAATCTTTGTTTATGCAGCGTGAGGCTTCGAGCCCATCCATTTCGGGCATCTGCACGTCCATCAATACGACATCGTATGCTTGCCGGTTCACGCTTTCGACCGCCTCAGCGCCGTTGCTGGCCAGATCAGCGCGATAGCCCATCTGTTCAAGCAGGCGAAGCGCAAGTTTCTGGTTCACCAAATTATCCTCAGCCAACAGAATACGCAGAGGGTGGCGTTTTGCCATCTCTGGATCGGTCTGGGGTTTGTCTACGGGCTTGGCCGGCTTCACTGGGGTATCTTCGGTTGAAAACAACGTGACCAGAGTGTCAAAGAGATGCGACTGACGCAGCGGCTTGGTGAGGTTGGCAGCAAAGAGGCCGTCTTCGAGGTCAATGTCGCGCGGACCAAGAGAACTAAAGAGGATCAGCGGCAAGTCCGGATGCTTGGCCCGAATTTTCCGGGCAAGTTCCTCACCATCCATTTCTGGCATGTGCATGTCGAGAATTGCCAGATCGAACTTTTGAGCCTTCTCAAGTGTGGCCAGCGCATCGGACGGGGTTTCGCAGGTAGTGGTTTTAGTGCCCCATTTCTCGGTCTGGAGCGACAAGATTTTACGGTTGGTGGCGTTGTCATCCACCATAAGGATGCGTTTGCCTTCAAGCTCGGACTGAACGCCCACCAGATCGCGCGACGATGATTTGACCGGTTTGGAGGGTTTGGCCCGGATCGTAAACATAAAGGTCGAACCATGCCCTTCACCGTCACTTCGTGCCCACATGGTGCCGCCCATGAGTTCCGCAAGACGCTTGGAAATTGCCAGGCCGAGTCCGGTGCCGCCATATTTGCGGGTTGTTGAGCTGTCTGCCTGACTGAAGGACTGGAACAGACGGCTCATCCCCTTTTCGCTCAGTCCAATACCAGTGTCACGGACTTTGAAAGTCAGCTCAAGCGATCCGCGTTTATTGGCGGTTTGTTCAACAGATAGAACTACTTCACCGCTTTCAGTGAACTTCACCGCGTTAGAAAGCAGATTCAGCAGGATCTGCCGCAACCGGGTCAAATCAGCGCTGATTGCAAGAGGCAGAGCGTCGTCAAATTCATAGGCCAGATCAAGCTGCTTCTCCGCAGCTCTGCCGCCTATCAGATCAAGCGCGCCTTCGATACAGTCACGCAGGTCAAAAGGATGGCTCTCGATGTCCATCTGCCCGGCTTCGATTTTTGAGAAATCGAGGATTTCGTTGATTATGCCCAGTAGTGCGTCGCCACTGTCGCGGATCGTGTTGGCGTAATCGCTTTGCTCGGCGTCCAACTCAGTATCCATCAAGAGCCCACTCATCCCAATGACGGCATTCATCGGTGTGCGGATTTCGTGGGACATGGTGGCGAGGAACGCACTTTTTGCTTCGTTAGCAGACTCGGCCACCTCACGGGCCTTTTCGGCCTCGCGGAATAGGCGCACGTTCTCGATGGCAATAACAGACTGATCTGCAAAAGACTCAGCCATCGCAATATCGTCGTCTGAGAACGGTATTTTTGATTTCCTGATGAAATAGAGCCCGCCTAAACACTTGTCTCCGCGCATCAACGGTACGCCAAGGAAAGCTTCAAATCCGCTTTCTTCATGTAGCTTCTTGGCCAACCGCGGTAAGCCCTGCGACGACAAATCGTGTACATGCATGGTTTTCCCCGACAGTAACACGGACGACAGAAAATTATCCTTCGGGTCCAACGGGTGTTGGGTTCTTCCGAAATCACGCAGAAGACCTTTTGGCGTGGCCAAAGCCACTTGCCACCAGAAACTGTGATCTGACAAAGCGGCGCCTGCCATGTCACAAGAAACAAGCTGTGTCGCGGAATTCACAATCGCCTCAAAAACAGGTGTCGTATCTGAGGGCGATTGGCTGATTACCCGCAGTACATCAGCACTGGCAGTCTGGCGCGCTAAGGAAGCCTGAGTTTCATTGAACAGACGCACGTTTTCCAGCGCGATGATTGCCTGATCGGCAAACGACTCGGCAATGGCCACGTCATCATCGTTGAAAACTGTGGATGTTTTTCGAATGAAAACCAGGGCGCCAAAACACTCCTTCCCGCGCATCAAAGGCACGATCAAGGATGACTTAAACCCTTTCTCGCGGATGATCTTTTGGTCGCGCGGAGGGAGCTCATCAAACCGCCGCTCTGGCATGTGCAGAGTCTTGCCGTTTTTTATTGCCTGGGACGGTAAGTTATCTTCAGGGTCGATTGGGAGCCGCTCTTCCCAAGTGACTTCTTGGGCTCCGTCCGGAGTTGCTACGGCAACCTGCCAGAGTTCAGACTCATTGGCTTGAATGGCAATCGACAAGTCACAGTCGATCAGTGCGGTGGCCAGTTCAACGATCTTCTCAAAAACCGGTTTGGTATTTGTCGGAGATTCCGAGATCACTCTGAGGACATCCGCACTTGCAGTTTGGCGCGAGAGTGCGACTTGCGTGTCGTTGAACAATCGAGAGTTTTGAATCGCTATGATCGCCTGCGATGCAAAGGTCTCCATCTGCTTGATTTGCTTGTCCTCAAAGGCGGCTTTATTTCGGCTGCCCATACTGATGACACCAATCGTGTCACCGTCGCGTATCAAAGGTACAGAGAGAACCGACCTGTATCCTTGCAAGTTGGACCTAAGGACCGGATCATAGTTAGGGTCCGCTTGAGTATCCTCAACGTAGTCGGCGCGCCCATATAAGAGCGCCCGGGCGGTCGCCGACGTTTCGCCCGGTTCAAATGGATGCGACTCGAGGAATTTGGCAAAACTCTCTGTGAGATTGTGCCCGGCAAAGAAATGAAATTTTCCATCCTCGGGTTTCTTAAGCGCCACGAAAGCATCCTGCAGGCGGCAGATGCGCGACGAAACCGCTACCAACGCTTCCAAAACCGGCTCTAAAGCGTCAGGGGAACGGGAAATCACCTCGAGCACTTCGGATGTCGCCTTCTGATACCCCAATGCCTCTTCAACTTCTGCAGTGCGGGCCTGCACTTCTTTGAACAGTCGCGTATTGTTGATGGCGATCACGGCCTGGGACGCGAAGGTTTCGAGTAGGCTGACTTGTTTGTCGCTAAACGCAGCTGCCTGCCGATGCGCCATAACAATAACGCCAACGGTTACGCCATTGCTGACCAAAGGGACACCAAGAGTGGTAAGATAGTCCCCGATCTCAGCCGCTTTTTTCCATGTGTAAGTCGGATCCCTGCGGGTGTCTTTTATATAGACCGTCTTGCCTTGCAGAGCCGTGCGCCCGATGCAAGACCCCTCTTCTGGCGCGATAGGGTTGTCGGACAGGAATTTGAGAAAAGCATCACTTACATTGTGGGACATGGCCACGCGGTATAGGCCATCGTCAGCATCCTTCATTGCAAAGAACGCGTATTCCGGTGAACAGATACGCGACGAGACCTCAAGAATGGCGTCCAAAACCGGAGGAAGATCGTTGGGTGAGCGCGAGATGACGTCGAGCACTTCAGACGTCGCCGTCTGATACTTCAGCGCCTCCTCGACTTCAGCAGTGCGTTCCTGAGTTTCCCGAAATAGCCGTGCGTTCTCGATGGCGATGCTGGCTTGATTCGCAAAACCCTGAACGAGTTCGACGCTGTTTTGTTGCGGCGGTCCTGCCTCGGCCCAACCGACAATTATGACGCCCCAAATCCGCGCCTCTGCCCGGATCGGTACGGCCATCAAGCGCCGATACCCAGCCTTTCGGGCAAGCTCTGGGCTGAAATACTCGGGCCCCCGTGCATCTGCTAGATGCTGGACTTCACCGCTTTCCACGACCAATGGAGCCAGATGACCCTTGGAAGCTTTCAATGGATAGTCCGAAGTCAGTGCCTTCAAAGTAGCCTTCGGAAGCCCGTATTGTGCGCAGAAATGATAGAGATTGCCGTCAAAGCGTTCGAGAACGCAGAACTGCGCCCCACAAAGCTCAGCGGATTTTTGCACGACAAGGTCGAACACAGGCTGGATTTCGGACGATGCTTCGTTGATGAGGTGCAAGATTTCAGCACTGGCACGTTCGCGCACCAATGCCTCTTCGACCTCGGCCGTGCGCGCCCGAACTTGTTCAAAAAGCCGTGTGTTATTGATAGCAATCAACGCTTGGGAGGCGAACGTTTCCAAGAGCGCGATCTGTTTTGAATTGAATGGTGCAACTTTGTCGTGGCAGAGCACGATCACACCGACCACAACCTTTTCCTTGACCAATGGGACACCCAGAAGCGAGCGATACTTGCCAATACGTGCGGCTTCCTTCCAGGCGTATTCGTTAGCTTCAGTGTCCTCGTAGTAGACTGTTTCTCCACGTGCAGCTGTTTGGCCAATACCGCTCCCATGACCTGCCGGCACTGGGTGTGCCTTCATGAACTTCATGAAATCACTGTCAAAGTCGAGCATGATGTCAGTATGGTAAAGGTTGTCTTGGGGATTCAGAATCGAGATTGCCGCATATTTTGGCTCGCAAATCCGGCTGGCGACTCTAAGTATCTCCTTCAGTACCGGCTCCAGCTCATTCGGAGATCGCGAAATCACCGACAATACGTCTGAAGTGGCGGTCTGATACTCCAGCGCCTGCGTGACTTCTTCTGTCCGCTCCTCCAACTCGTGGAAAAGGTTTGCGTTGGTAATCGCGATAACCGCCTGATCCGCAAAAGTTTCCAGCAGTTTGATCTGTTTGGCGGAAAAACCCGAGACCACTGGCGCCCCAAGAGAGATAACGCCTACGACTTCCCCGTTTTTTACCAGCGGAAGTCCAAGCAATGATTTGTAATCACCCACGCCGCTTTCTTCCAACCAGGTATAGGTGTCATCTGCTTCGACATCTTCGACATAGCTTGTGCGTTTCGACAAGATTGCACGCCCGCTTACACCGTTCTCCGCTGGCGAAATCGGGTGAGCTTTGACGTACTCTGCAAAGGCCGTGTCTTGTGTGAGCGTCGAGTGCACATGAAAAAGCCCATCGTCCGGGTCGAGCATTGCGACATAGGCATCCTGCAATTCGCAGATGCGCGACGCTTCTTTAAGAATGGCGTCCAGAACGGGCGACAGTTGATTGGGAGACGCTGAGATCACACGCAGCACTTCGGATGTTGAAGTCTGATACTCCAAGGCTTGCGTGACTTCCGCGGTACGGTCCTGCACCTCTCGGAACTGGCGTACGTTATCCATTGCGATCACGGCTTGGGCCGCAAAGGTTTGGACCAGAGCGACATCATCATCCGAAAATGGCGAAACTTCACGGCGATAGAGAACGATCACCCCAAGACCCGTGTCGTCTTTCATCAACGGTACCGCAAGGACCGAGCGAGCCCCTTCCACTTCAACCATCTGAACCCGTTTTGGATCGCGATCCTGATAATAAAGCGGATCATCTGCAATATCGTCTTGCCGGATGACCTGGCCATCGATCATAGGGCGGATTGCAACGAGTTCCGTGCGCGTCAAGGGCTCCACGAACCCCTTCAGGGCCTCATCAAAATCCGTTCGCGCACCGATATTGGCCGGAATTGTTGCGAGGCCACGTTCGTGATCGGCGACACACAGAAAGGCCAGCGGCGCTTTGCACAAACGGCTGGCATTTTCGAGTATGCTATTGAAGACAGGGCTATCGTCATCGCGACTGCGGCTGATGACTTCGAGGATTTCGCGCGACGCTTCTTCCCGTTCAAGTCGTTCCTGAACTTCACGAAACTGGCGCGTGTTTTCGATGGCAATGACTGCATGCTTGGCGAATTCTTCAATCAACTGCACGTCAGGGTCAGCAAATGGCCGCACCTCACGGCGGCTGACCGCGATGGCACCGATGGCCTGATCTCCTTGCATCAGGGGGACTGTAACGCGTGACCGAATGCCTTCGATCTCAACCATCATGGCAGCTGTAGGATGGCCCGAGCGATAAAAATACGTGTCGGTCAAATCATCGATGCGACCAACCTTACCTGTTCGTATCGCAGTGGCTATTGGAATCGATTCATCCAACTGCCACTCGTCTCCAACATCAAATTCGGTTCTCTGATGCCCCCAATTCGCAGCCAACCTCCCGTGGGTCCCTGCAGCGTTGATCAAAATAAGTACCGCCTGATCTGCATCACATACCTTGGTGGCCTGCTGAAGCACTGAATCAAAGACGCGCGCATCGTCATCACGGCTTTGGCTAATGACCGTCAGAATTTCCTGCGTTGCCGTCTGACGCTCCAATTGCGTGTGCAGCTCATTCAATTGTCGCGTGTTGTCCAAGGCGATCACGGCCTGGGCGGCAAAGCCCTCAACCAGAGAAATCTCGTCGTCTGTAAAGGCCCGAACCTCACGTCGGTAAATCCCGATAACGCCCACGGGCGTGCCATCTGCCGACATTAATGGGACCGTCAGAAATGACCGGACACCTTCTTCGTCTACAAGTTGACGGCGCCATGGGTCGCCCTTGATATACTGGTCAGTCAGGCGCAAATCGACATTGTGAATAACGCGTGCCTCGCGAACGGACTCCGCAATCTGGAGATGTGAGACCAGTGACCAACGATCTACGCCAACCTCGTAGGTCGCCAACTGATCACCGAAATGGGCCGCATATTCGAGGTGGGTTCCTGCTTCATTCAAAAGGCTTAGTGTGGCGACATCCGTTTCGCAAAGCCGGGCTGTGTTTTCCAGGATCGTCTGGAACACCGGCGTCTCATCTTCCCGCGATCGGCTAATTGTCTCGAGAACTTCACGCGTGGCGCCTTCGCGTGCCAGACGGATCTGCAATTCGCGAAATTGGCGAACATTCTCAATGGCGATTACCGCTTGGGCGGCAAAGGTTTCGACGAGCTTGACCTGATCGTCGGTATAGGGCCGCACCTCGTCTCGCGCCAACATCAAGCATCCGATTGCACCGCCATCCACCTTTAACGGAACAAACAGATTGCTGCGGCACCCATGCTTGTCGACAATCAGCTTGAACCGCTCATCACCGGATTTGTGGAAATCAGTGTCTCCCATATCCACAACGCGTCTGGTCTCGCCGCTGAGGATTGTTTCAGTCACCAGAGAATTGCCCGGCTCCATCGTGTATTTGCCGTCGCGCCAGAGCTGCTGAATGTCAGGGTGCAGGTTAACACTGGCCACGAGCCGCTGAAGAGCGTCGCCTTCCTGTCCAAGAACCAGACCAGCAAAAACAGCGTCGCAAAGGTCTTTGGCAAGCGTAACAATCAGATCGCAAACCGGCTGAACGTCGTCCTTGGTCACAGAGATCGCCTGCATCACCTGAGCGGTGGCTTCAAACCGCGCCTGTTGATCAGCTGCGCTTAACTCCGAAATTGGCGCAGATGATGGCGCGGGACTTATTGGGGTCCCTGAAGCCTTTTTGTCGCCCAATTGAGCCCAAACTCCCACGTCAATTCTGACTAACAACTGCCCGGAGTTTAGAGAACATGTAAGAGAAGTCACTGGAATTCTTCACGGAAGATGCCCTTTGCATTCATGCACGCGCGAGAACGGCCCACTTAGCTCGGATCATCCGGCTAGTCAGCGCGATGAATCAAAAGCGCCGTGCCAAGGCGCTGGATAGCCTTATAGGCCTAACTGTTCTGGCACTCCATATGCGCCTCGAAATCGTCAGGACGCTCGATCTCTGAGGCGCTCCACCCAGCGTCATTGTTTAAACCCAGACTTCTGTTGGCGAAAGGCAGCGTGTGCTGGGCACGCAAGTGGTCCTGAGGGCGCGAAGGTCTGCGATGCGCAGAAAGCGGACTTTGCAAAGTCTCGCCAAGGCACCAAAACGGACGCTTATCGCTGTCTCGTATGCAGCAGGATAATTTCCCAAAAATGATCGTTAGTCTTCTGTGCCGCTGACCCAAGCCACCTTCAAGTTTGGATCGAAGAGCAACGGTTTCACCTCTACTTGCCTAGTTCTAAGCCAGACAGGCTCAAATTCTCTGTTGTCCGCAAAAGCATCAAGGCTTGTATCGTGCGTAGTCGAAGTCCATATACACGAGGCTTACGTTTTTCTTTTTCGACCTGCTGTCTCCCCAATTCGGCGTTCAGTCTTTCGATTCAGACCGACCACGCCGAGTCGCCGCAATGATGCGGGCGGCACGTATTAGGAGACTTCCACCATGGCAAATGGCACAGTAAAATGGTTCAACTCAACCAAAGGTTTTGGCTTTATCGAGCCTGAAGATGGCAAGCGCGACGTGTTCGTGCATATCTCAGCAGTTGAGCGTTCCGGCATCAGCGAACTGAAGGATGGCCAAAAGGTTACTTTTGACGTCGAGGCTGGCCGTGACGGACGCGAAAGCGCCGCCAATCTGGCACTCGCCTGACCTTTTACGGGCACCCTTTCTGGGTGCCCGTTTGCACACTGGGCTACTATACGCCGTTGGAGAACAAGTAAGTTGCAACCAGAAGACTAGACGCGGGCGCTCGCGCAATACCGTGCGCCCGATGCAAAGCGCAGTGTTTATGAAATTGCGATCACCGTTGTCCCCTTATTCGCGCTATGGGCGCTAGCGTGGATAGCTTTATCTATTAGTGTCTGGATCGCAATATTACTGGCCATCCTAAATGCCGCATTTCTGGTGCGTACCTTCATCATTATGCATGATTGCGGTCATGGATCTTTCTTTAGAAGTCGCACTGTTTGCAATTGGACCGGCCGGGTTCTAGGTGTACTTGCCCTGACACCCTATGACGTTTGGCGGCAAAGCCATGCGATTCACCAAGCCTCAACCGGTAACCTTGATCGGCGTGGTATGGGTGACATCCCTACATTGACCACTGAAGAGTACCTGAAGCGGAGGTGGTTCGGGCGTGCCGCGTATCGTCTGACGCGGAACCCCGTCTTCCTGTTCGGTGTTGCGCCGATCTATACGTTCTTTATTCAAAACTGTTTACCTCTTGGTTTCATGCGTTCTGGCTGGCTGTACTGGGCAAGTGCGATGGGAACAAACGCTGCAATTGCAGGGATATTGGCCCTTTTTTTTCGGCCGGAGGCATTGAGGTTTTAGCGTATGTTTCCTACCAACCATGATTGTCGCATCATCGATTGGTATTTGGCTTTTCTATATTCGACACCAGTTTGAACACACGACCTGGGAACGGGAAGAGGGGTGGAACCTTCAGAACGCCGCATTCTGTGGAAGTTCTCATTATGCCCTACCAGGCATCCTTCGGTGGTTCTCTGCTAATATCGGCGTACACCATGTTCACCACCTGGCCAGCCGCATACCGTTTTATCGGCTAAACGAGGTTTTGCGTGACCATTCTGAGTTGGAAAATTGCCAGCGTACTACTCTATATGAGAGTTTTCATTGTGCACGCTTGCATCTTTGGGATGAAAAAAGTCAACGTCTGCTGACATTTTCCGAGGCTTTGTCGAACGCCAATTCCAATAGGCATTTAGTGTAGTCTGGCGCGTACCAGATAGGCTTCGACCGTATCACCGCCCAGGGCGCGAATGGCCTCTAGTCGGTGAAGGCCTTCAATCAGCACGAACCTTTTGTTGTCAGCGCGTATTTGGATCGGGGTCTTCTGGCCGTTCTTCAGGATATCTTCGGCCAGCGTCAAAACTTTCTGTTGATCAAGCGTTTTCGCTCGTTTCACAGGTACATAGATCAGGTCGAGCGGATATGGTCTTTTCTCCAACATAAGCTACGTGAGCAACCTTTCGTGCATTTGTTCCGGTTCAGAGTTCGCTTCGAAAGCGGGGGCTGGAACGTACGTCATAGAACCGAACGAACAGCGTCGCGCAGTTCCTGATGCATAATCCAAGTTGCTGGCTCATCGTCACTTTCGATGTGAGAAAATGCAATTACCTGCGCGGCGCCATCATTCTTTGCCGATCCGGCTTCGGGAAGTTCGAGCTCTAGATACTCCGCAATCAATAGTCCGACTTTCTTAAAGACCTTGATGGAGGCCTCGCGCGATTTGTAACCGGCCGCCTGAGACAAGTGACCAATGGTCAGACCGTCCTTGCCCGCGATTGTAAGTGCTTTGAGCAATGTGACCTGCGCAGGGGTGAACCTGATCTGGCGCAATGCCTCGGCATATTCTCTTTCACTGGGAACGAGGGTGCCGGAGTTTCCCTCCAAACGGCGTTGACAGCCGCGCATCCTGTCTCGTTCTTCGAGAATTCCTTTTAATGCTTCAATGGCCAATGCTGGTGTTTCTCCAACTGCATCGGCAATCATTGCCTGCGTTTTAGCCGGCGGCTTGGGAAATGCCCGTGCGACACTATTGCCGCTCAGAACGCCAGCCTTTATCAAGTACTTTCCAAATTCTTCCTCAATCACTCCTGATACGTCAGCGTTCCGCGACTTACGAACACTGCGGTCCTGAAATGCTCTTTGTTCCAGACCAAAAGTTGACATCTTTGAGTCCGGAAGGGTCACTTGAGGGGCATTTTTACGCATTAGAGAAACACCACCACAATTATGGCCGCGACAAACACCGCTAACGCGATAAACATCTTCACTCTATAGGACCAGAGATGCGCCCTTTCGGCTTTGAGCATTTTGCCCAGATTTTCGTCAATCGAGTTATGGTTCACGGCTTGGTCCTTCCGGATATTTCAGGCGGTATTGATTTCCACCAACCTATTGTCACGGCACATTTTCGGCGCACTTATCGTTCTGTCTTGTGAACGGCCGATTACATTCCCAACCATCACCTCTTCGATTCAAGTGAGCGTTTGAAGGCACAAGGATCGCAACGCAACTGTCCCGGTTTGCGCGAAAACCACGTTCGCATTTCCATCCGAAATAAGTTTCAGGCGCGAGATATGCATGCTGTGGAACAAACACAGGCTCACAGCCGCTATCCGCTGCCCGGTAACCTCTGATGCACACCCAACCATTCGCGCTGTTTTTGTCAGTCAGGCGGCCGTTGCTCGGGACATCTATTGCAACACAAGTCTGGCCCTCCTTCCGAAATCCCCAGTTACAGTGTGTTTCCTGCACGCCAAACCGGGTTTCGACGTATCCATTTTGAGGTGCAATCACTTCTTCACATTCTGCGCCGACACGCTGGAACAGCCGATTGCACTCCCACTGATCTCCGGTTGATGCCAGATAGGCATTTTCAGGAACTCTTATCTCCTCACAAAGTTCTCCGACTTTCTGAAAACCGTGATTGCATTCCCAGCCGCTGCCGAAGGAGCTACCCGTCAAATATGCGTTTTCTGGTAAGTCTGTTCTTTGGCAGAATCCGTTCTTGTTTTCGGAACCTTGGTCACAAACCGATCCTTCGGCATTGCCTGCAACTTGGGCAGGAAGCTGCGTTCCTGAGAGCAACACAAAGAGTGTCGGGATCAAACAGAGAATGCAGCGCGTAAACACGATGATTGACTGATTAAAACGGAGCCTGAGACCTGATCTATCCGGCATCGCGTACGCGATTTATTAGCCATGTTCTGTTCATACGGTGCCTTCTTTGATAGGTCACGCGATGACTGGAGCATGTCAGGTGACCGTTGCGAATGCTTACGAGGAACGAGCTCATAGCGAAGACCCCAGCGAAACCCGTTCCTACGCTGGGGCGCATGCTACAATTAGTCTGAAGGCCATTGGATCATCGAAGCCGGCAGCATCGCGGCGACGAGTAATTTTTTACCAATACACTCTTGTCGTTCCTAGTCTGTGAAGAGTCAAGGAAGCACGCTCGTCAAGAAGCGTGTGCTGCGGAATGATTAATTTTTGAGACCGGCGAGTTATTAGGTGGTTAAGAGAATAACTGAGAGGCAAAATTCACTTTGGGGCAATTTAGGTTGACATTTCAACTGTGAAATCGCCGGATTTCTTGGGCAACAATCTTGGAGGTGGTGAACGCTCGCCGCTCCAGCCTATTGCCGACACCGAATTAGGAGATTCGCAATTTCTATCGACAGTTTTGCGGACACTGAGATTGGAAGACACCTGACCGACGCTGCACGTCGTTGCCGCATGGTTTTCTTCACTGGATTACCAGCATCAGGAAAGTCATTCCTGTTGCGTCAGCAGATATCCATTTCGGTCTCCTTGGGACGTCGCGTGCAAATTATGCGTTGGGATACAGGTCTCGCGGCGTTTCAGACCGAAGATATACTCGCTAGGTATCCAGATGTTTCGGATGGAACTCATCCGTTGATCCGAAAGGCTGCCGGGCTGTGGGGTCGGAGAGCCCTGGCGCGATGGCTGGTGGAGGATACCGACCCCACAGACTTGATTGTCGGAGAAGTGCCTATAATCGGAAACAGGTTTTCCGAGTTCATCCAGGCGCAGCCGGATCAGGTTGAACCAGCCTTAGCATCCGAGGAAACCACATTCATCTATCCCGTTCCTACAAAGAGCTTGCGTGCCAATCTCGAAGCCTTCCGAAGGTCTACGTTTGCGAACCCAAAACATCCTGATGAGGCCAGAGATGCGCCTCCATCGACAATGGAACTGGCTTGGCGTTTGACATGTGCCAAGGCCGCAGAATTGGGTTTGATCTCTGAAGCGGACAGTCATTCTCCGTACGAGGAGATGATTTATGTGCGGTTTTTTGAGCACCTACTGCAACACCGAAACGCCATCAGAATTGGGGTCGATACGATTTATTCAGTTGCCGGGTCAGCCCATGATCTAGGGGCGAGTATTTTTGAACTCAATGCAAGCCCGGATGAAGTACGGTGTGTAATCGCAGAGGTGGAGGCTGCTTTTACAGTCGAGGAAGCTACCCGAGACGTTGAAAACTGGTATCGGGTATAGACCTCGTGCAAAAGTTCGCTCTTTGGCGTCTTGGAAACTGCAAAGTCTAACTGTGCATGTCCGCGTTGGGTTCGCGCCGCCGAAAAAACAGAGCGTAGAGAAATGCGTAATTGAGGCCGCGCTGTTTGGACAAAGGAGTTAATGTCGGTGTCAGCCGGTCAAACCTGCCGCTCGTAGCCCATTGGCAAGACGTTCAAAATCATCCGGTCGCCGCCACATAGACCGAAACCCACGGGCAAGGCTTTCGACCGTCTCATCCTCAACCACAATACCTCGACTTGTGAATTCATCGTGACGATCGGTGACAAATTCTCGCAACGCGTCGGAGGCGTCTCGCGCTCGTTCGAGCTGCGTGTAAGACGCGGCTACAAATGCAGTGGCCAACGAGTTAAGCCGCGCTGCTCCCATTAGAAAACTAAGTGCTGCTTCATAGTTACCGTTGAAAAATTCGACCTGCCCCATAATCCAGTCGATGGCAGGCGGATGTAACGGGTCCAGCGCCATAGCTTCCGAGACTACATCGTGCGCCTTTTCGTGCTGGCCGAGCAGTAGGAGAGCATAGCCGCACCAAGCCATCGACTCCGCTTCGGTTTCTATCATGGAAAGTGTCTTGTTGAATTGCGCTTCGGCCTCACCCCACAGTCCGGCGCAGAGATAAGCAAACCCAAGCTGGTCCTGAATGTAGACGTCCCGGTTATCCAGTGCCACGCCCTTGCGGGCGATTTTCAACGTGTGCGTGGGTGCGTCAGCGTCTGCCAGCCCTAGCCACAAGTCTATGACATATGTGTCTGAAAGATACATGTAAGATCGCGCGATGGTCGGATCGAGTGCGACCGCTCGTTCCAACAAAGCTCTCGCCTTGGCCGTATCTCGTGCGTTCAGGCCGTCGCGCAATGCCTTGCCCTTAAGCATCAGTTCATAGGCCTTCATCTGATCCGCTGGTTTCTGTGTCGAACGGTCGACGACATCGTGCTGGACCCTGCCAGGCAACACTGCGACGATATTCCGGGCCACCTCGTCTTGTACTGCCAGAACGTCCTCCAGTTCATGGTCGTATCGATCCGACCAGAGTTGAGTCCCCGTTCGTGCGTCAGCGAGTTGTACCGATATTCTGACGCGACTACCGGCCTTCCGCACGCTGCCTTCAACCAGGTAATCTGCGCTGAGCGCCTCCGCGATTTTGGCCGGATCTGTGTCTTGTGTTCGGAACCTGAATGACGCGTTTCTGGAAACAACCTTAAGCGTCCGAAAACGCGATAAACCCACAATAATGTCTTCCGCAATCCCATCGCTAAAGAATGCCTGCTCGGGATCATCGCTCATGTTGTGTAGAGGCAGGACCGCAATAGTGGCTTTTCCTGAGGCTTCAGGCCGAGGCGGTTCAGCGCATACTGCGCTTAACCCGCCAATGTGCCAAGCATGTACCGGATCGGCAACGTTCTTTACCGTGTGCTGACCAGCATCCTCCCAGGCGACCGGTATACGATTTCCGACCACACGATATACAGCGTCCGACACCAACACACCGCCGGGCGGGGCAAGCTGCTCCAACCTTGACGCAAGGTTCACACCGGACCCAAAAACATCTCCGTCGCGCATTATTATGTCCCCAAGAGTAACGCCAATGCGAAATTGGAGAGAGTCCTTACCTGCCGCTGATGCGTTTTGCCATTCGACCGCGCAGGAAACGGCATCGACTGCGCTGTCGAAGCTGGCGAGCAGACCGTCACCCATCTTTTTTACGATGCGACCGTGATGCCGACCGACAAGCGGAGCAGCAATATCGTCAATGTGCGCTGAAAGAATTTCGAGCGTGCCTTTCTCGTCCCGCTCCATCCGGGCGGTAAAGCCGACAAGGTCGGAAATCAGGATGGCCGCCAGCTTTCGCTCCACGTATTGTCCTCCTTTCTGTTTCATACTGGTCGCTATGTGTTTAGACCATGCGAAAGTGCACAGGGGCGAATTCTGACCTTGGTTTAAACGGGGTTCAACGTCGGGAAACACTCAGATAAGTCTGCGCGAAAAGCTTAAGGACAAACAGCCGATTTGTCCTCGCCTTGAGTTGCGCCATGTCCGCTTTGGGCTGACAGCGGTCATTCCCAAGCATATTCCAAATGGCGGCTTTGTCCGCAATTCTGCCGTTCAGCAGATTTCAGCGAACGTCCGCTGCCGGTCAATGCAGACCCTCAGGCGAATTTCCTCGGAATGACCACCAACAATGACCGCTATCCGTTCCTAAGCCGTCATCTGACTGAAAGACTCAGGTGACTGCGTTGAGCCCAGACTTGCCATAATCTGCTACGCAGCGAATGTCGGCTTCGCGTAGGTTTGCTAGCATATCAGACATCATCTTCGGCCTTTTGAAAGAGGTAAAATTGCGGCTCATGGCAAACCGAATAACAGCAACATCTGGCCAAGTTATCTTTCACAAAAACGGTTTGAAAATGGCAGACCCGATTTGAATTGCTTGTCTCGGTGAAAGTCGAAATCCCGCTGCACTCTCGGGTTTCCACTCTTCGAGATGATCCTTTGAACAAAAGGCCAGCATGGAACGGCACTGCGTTTCGGCAGCACATCCGTCTGTTTCTGCAACACCCGCCCAAACAACCACGCGCGAAGGGGTGATCTCGTAGGCCGACAGTCCGTCTTTGGTCATGCGGATTTGCAGCTTTGTGCCACAGATGGGGCAGCTTGACCGAACCGTTGCAGCTTTTCTAAGCATCGCCGCAGTTCCGAGCGCGTCAATTGCACAAACTGTCCAATTTCTTACTGCATCAGCTTCTACGGAGTGTCGCGTCTCGCTCGCCGAAAATGGATAGGCAGATTTGATTGCGCCCTGCCGAAACACTATCAGGTCGCGACGATCCAGTTCCTCCAACACTTCCTTGACCGGGAACTCTGGAAATCCCACCACTGACAGGTTGTGGGGCGTTGGTGGTCTGGCGCGTTGGACAAAACTCTCAAGAATTAAACGATGAATGGAACGCGTTTCTTCCGATAGGCCGAACCACCGTTCACGCATCCGATCTACTGTCAAAAGGGATCGCAGCGCATTATCCGCGACAGGATCAGTCACGTCTGACCAGTCCAGATAGGGGCTGCGATCAAGAGTAGTCATTATCCGGCACAGCAAGACAGTTTCGCTACATCCTTTTCGAACGTCTGCGCTGCCAGCTTCAGGCCCTCGACTGTCGTAAGGTAGGGGAAGATCATGTCGCCCAGGTCATCATAGGTCATGCCCATTTTCAGAGCCATTGCAGCTGTCTGGATCGTATCCGCTCCTTCAGGTGCGATGATGTGAGCACCCAGCAGTTTTTTGGTCTGCTTATCCGCCACCAGCTTGATAACACCGCGGGTGTCGCGCGCCGCAAGTGCGCGCGGGACATGCTCAAGTCCCAATACAGAAGTGATGACCTTACGGCCCTGAGCAGCGGCTTGCGCCTCCGTCACCCCAACGCTGGCGATCTGGGGGTCAGAGAAAACCACAGACGGCATAACGCTGTTGTCGTAACTTAGGGAGTCGCCGTTCATAGCATTCTTTGCCGCCAGTTTCGCCCCATAGGCCGCCATATAAACAAACTGGTCATTGCCGGTCACATCGCCCGCCGCATAAACGCCTTCTCGGGAACTGGTCATCGCAGGGTCAACCACAATCCCACCCCGTGCATCCGTTGCTATCCCGGCAACATCAAGCGCCAGCGATCCTGTGTTTGGCACACGCCCAGTCGCCAGCATCAATTTTTCTGAATCAACAATGACAGCCTGACCGTTTCGGGTGGCGTGCAACCGTACTCCGCCATCGGTGGCTTCAAAGCGGTCATAGGACAGGCCATCGAGAACCGTAATACCTTCGTCAGTAAAGGCGTCCGTGAGCGCCGCGCTGATTTCGGGTTCCGCTTCGGGCAAAAGCCCGCGACGGGTCACAATTGTCACTTTGACCCCAGCCCGTGCAAAGACCTGTGCAATCTCGACACCGATGTAGCCGCCGCCCATAACCATCAAAGACGCGGGCCGTTCATCGAGCTGCAAGGCGGACGTGCTGTCCAGCCATTCTATTTCATCCAAACCAGGAAGATCTGGGACGTGCTGGGATGATCCGGTTGCAACAATGACTTTTGCGGGTTTCAGGTTGCGTTCACCAACCTGAACAGAACCGTCTTCCTGAAAGACAGCCTGACCCTCAATATACGTCACCGCCTCATAGTTTGGCAGCACGTCAACGTATTTTGCAGCCCGCAGATCATCCACCAGCGCCTGTTTCTGAGCGACTAGTGCTTTCCAATCGGTGATCTGTCCAGATGCTTCAACACCATCAAAGCGACTGGCTGCTTTTGCACTGTGTAGCGTTTCGACGGCACGGATCATTGCTTTGGATGGCACACAGCCGACATTTACGCATGTGCCTCCAATCGTGCCGTACCCAATCAGCGCGACACGCGCGCCTTCATCCGCTGCCGTGATGGCGGCGGAAAAACCGGCAGACCCCGCGCCGATGACAACAAGGTCAAATTCGTCAGTTCCAGAATTTTCAGTGGGGCAACAGTCAGACATAATACTGCCTTTCAGGAGTTCGTATTTCGGGCGCGACGGATCAGCGCGTAGATTGTAATCAGGATGAACACCGCAAGCGCAGGCATCAGCACGTAGTCAAGATAGCCGACGACTGCGGAGAGGCCGACGACACCGAGTAGGCCAACGAGCAAAGGTGTGAAGCAGCAGAGTGCCGCGATAATCGTACCGATAATACCCGTTTTGAGAAGTCTGTTGCTCACGTGGTTTCCTCAGTTTTTCGATCTTCAGTGTCGCTAACCCCGCGGCTTCGAAGGACTGATCGAATGGCAAGGATGAACACGCCCGTTCCAACGGCGATCAATAGTGCAGTGAGTACATCAAGGCCGCTTGCTGCGCCGATGGCCCCGCTCAACATGGAGACAAGTAGAGCCGCGTGTCCGCCGCAACAGATGACGACAACAGGAGCCGCAATCAAGAATGCGAGGATGCCACCTGTTGTATGGTCTTTCATAGGAAGCGCTCAAGAACCGGACGAAGCGGTGACGAGATCGGCCTTATATCCGGCAGCGGCTGATGCGCGCGCAATATCCTCAGCGCTCGCAACAGTATCGTCAAAGACAACCTCTGCCGTCAGTGCCTCAGAATCCGCCGTCACTTGGGTGACCCCTTCGACGCTGCCCATCGCAGATTCGACAATGAAGGGACAACTCGGGCAGTGCATACCAGGCACTGAGAACGTCACGGTTTGCTCTGCCGCAAAGGCAGGTGCGGTGGCCACCAAACTGATGAGAGCCAGGACGGGGGTGTAGAGTTTCATGGATTTTCCTTTCAAAGACCAAGAAGAATGGGGGCGACGACCGGCGCTATCCAGTTCCAGAACAACGCGATCAAGATCAGACCTGTCGATACCCAGAGTGCTGACTTTACCAGCCGATTAGGAAGTGGTCGCGCGCAGACCTCGCCCTCGGCGCAGGCCTTGGGTTTGCGATAAACCATCCAGAAGCCGTAACCGAGGAAACCAAGTGTAACGACTATGAAGACAGGCTTGTAAGGCTCAAGGGCGGTCAGGTTACCAATCCACGCACCAGAAATGCCCAGGCTGAACAGGATCAATGGAACAACACAGCAGGTTGATGCGGCAAGTGCACCAAGGATACCACCAGCCGCTATCATACGCGTTTTTCGGG
The DNA here is from genome assembly GCF_056537985.1 of Ruegeria sp. BI12. Taxonomy (NCBI): domain Bacteria; kingdom Pseudomonadati; phylum Pseudomonadota; class Alphaproteobacteria; order Rhodobacterales; family Roseobacteraceae; genus Ruegeria; species Ruegeria sp. BI12. Next base: position 2,106,569 of record NZ_JBQFSL010000001.1, read on the forward strand.
TTTCGGGATCGACCTGCTTCTGGTCGACTTCGATTACGTCAGTCATTCACGGACTCGCTTTTCAAGTTTCGAGATGCAAGATACGATCTGTAGCAACTACAGAAACAAGAGGTTTTTTCGATGTCTGAGTTCACGAACGCGAGAGGCTATCCAATCGGGGCAATGTCCAAGCACACAGGCGTAAACATCGAGACTATCCGCTACTACGAGCGAATTGAGATCATGCCAAAGCCGGACAGAACGGCGGGCGGCAATCGGCAATACAACCACGATCAGCTCAAGCGCCTATCCTTCATCAAGCGTTCTCGAGAGATTGGATTTAGCATTGAAGAAATCCGCGCATTGCTGGAAATGGTGGATCGGCGTGACTTCACCTGCGGCGAGGTTCACAGCATGACGATAAACCACTTAGCCTCGGTCAAAGAGAAAATCTTGGCCCTGCGCCGGTTGGAAGATGCGCTGAAAAAGATGGCGTCAGAGTGCAGCCGTGGCGATGTACCAGACTGCCCGATCTTGGACACTTTGTTTCAAGAACCTTCAACTTCTTGAAATTGCCAAAGCAGACTTTGACCAGATGGCGGCTTTGTCCGCAAAATGGACATTCAAGCAAATTGCAACGAACGGCTGCTACGCGGACAAAGTGTGAATTCGCTGCGCCAGACCCAAGGTCTGCAATTGATGTATAGCGTCTTGGAGTAACGGGTATTCTCGGACTCAGAAATGTCCACGTCGCAGCTTTGATTACTCGAAGTTTAACGGGTGGATCGCGGTTGTTCCACATCCGTTTCTGACGATTCAGCAACTCCTACACTTTCAAATCGCGATAGCAGACTCACAGCGATGTAAATCGCGGCACACATTAAAAGAAAACCCAAGAAGTTTGGTTCATAGGCTTCCCTTGCCTCACGATAAATGTTCAGGCCTTCGATGTTTCGAAGAACAGAAAACCCCAAAACCGCAACTCCGATAAATGTGGGCAACACCAGTAGGAAATACCGCCGAACACGCCGCCTACCAGTCAAATAGAGAAGTTTCCCACAGCTTCCGCACATGTGGAAGTCGGTTTTATTGAGCCCGCGATGGGGATTAGTTGAAGCCATCATTCGTGGTGGCTGAGGATGACCGCATTCCGGGCACTTAATACCGATAATCTTTGACCACCATGTCGGAAGCTCACCAATTCGCGGAATGCTTACTTTGGGTGGATTGCCAGTGTTTCTTGCCAATTTTCTACAACGTGCCTTTTCGTATAATCGTCTCAACCTTCGATTTGGAACCGCTTCAACGACAGTTTATTTCTGCTCAGTAGCTCTTTGTACTTCCCACAAAGCGGACCTTCCATCAACTTGCAGCGTCGGTCAAAGTGGGCTCAGAGCAGACCTTCGCTGCAATTAGCACTAACGTCAGCTTTGCGCTTCATCGCTGACGTATGAGTTCGAAGCCATGATACCCAATCCCAAGTCACTGGAAAGCGCTCTCGCGTGGCGTCAGAACCGCATGCGGTCTTCCCTTCTTGGTCGTTCGGGTCGATAGTTGCCTTGGCGGCGACCGGTGTAAGGATCAGTATCGAGGTATGTGCCTTGGCTTCGACGCATGTATTCGGCGAACTGGGTCAGAGCATCCACCTGATCATCTTTGAGAGCATCCGGAAACGCCAGCAGTTCCCTGCGGAACTCATCAAACCAGGGTTTGTCCGTGGGGATGACTAACTTGCCAGATTTAATCCAGGCGGTCTGTGGGATGAAGCGGTCCAGTTTGCCGGTGACAACGTTGACGGGCATGTAAACACCTGCTGCGGTGCGTTTCAATTCATCCAGAAGGTGGATGCCCATCGCCGAGGACTCGATCAGGACTCTGTCCACGCGCCACTGTTTGCGCAATCGAAGAACAGCGTTCCGCACCTGCGTATAGTTCGTTCGAGCACGAAAGACGTCGAGCAAATACCATCTCTCTTCATACGCATGCCATCCAAAGGTCAGCCCCACCGTAAAGTCCGAACGCGGACTATCCTTCGCCGCTGTATCCCAGCTCTGGACCCGCCGGACAAACACGCTTTCGTCCGGCAAGGTTTCCACCAGATGCAAGTCGGACATTGAGAGAAACTCGTTTTCTCCGTCCGTGGGGTTTTGTTGATACTGCGCCTGGAAGGCAAAATTGCCTATGTCGGCCTTGATCCGATCAAGAACCTCCTGCGGTTCCCGCTCTGGGTTCAACAAGTCTCCTGGCTGACGCTTCAAGACCCGGTTGTTGTAGAGCGGGATCTCTTCCGGGATCTCCGCGATCGACGGCAGGCACAGATGGTCAAATGTGTCCTTTTCCAAAAGGTAGGCGGAAAAGTCATCCGGGTGCAATCGCTGCTGGATCGAGACAATACGGTCCGTGCGCTTGTCGTTCAGCCGTGAGAATAGGGTCTGGTCGAAGAAGTCACGCAACTCCTGCCGGTACGTATCGTGGCGCATTTCGGAGGGTTTACCCAGATCGTCGATGATAATGAGGTTTGCACCGAAGCCGGTGATACCACCGCCAAGAGAGACCGATTTGCGCCCGCCTCCTTTAGTGGTTTTCATATGTTCGAACCTGTTGTGTTTGGGATCAACCTTCATTTTTGGAAAGAGGCGCTGATAAAACGGGCTGGTCACCAGCCGTCGAAACTGTTCGGCATGTTCGCGCGCAAGATCTTTGCCGTAACTGACAACAACCACTTTCTTTGTCGGATCGCGTCCAAGCTCAAAGGCTGGCAACAAAACAGATCCACAGATCGATTTCAGATGGCGAGGGGCAATCGAGATCATCAACCGTTGGCACTCACCGGAGGCCACGCGCTGAAGGGCATAACACATGGCCTCCAGGTAAGGGGCCCGGGCAAGTTTCTCGCCCGGACACAAGATACCAAAACTGCCCGCAAGGAATGCGTAGAGGTTTTCACGCATAGCAGCCTCTGCCAGCCTTTTGCGATCATCAGAATTCAGGGCATTCATCGTCGATGCCTCCCCGGATGCTTGCAAAAAGCTGATCCGGATCGCTGCCAAACATATCTGCCAGCACTTCCAGGGCGGCCAGGTCTGAACAGGGGTCGATCTCGGTTGCACCTTCGCCACCCGCCAACTCTGCGGCGCGCGCCTCCTGAACCGCGGGCAACAGTTTCAGAACCCGGTCAATCGAACGCATCTCGCCTTTAACTGCCCCATTCACCAGCTGGTGCAGGATTGCCTCCAGCATCGTGACCTCGCGGCGTGATCCATTCTCGGTGATCGGGATTTTCCGAAAGAACACCTCCTCAAGCATCGACCCAACATTCTTCGAGGCTTTCGGTCGCCCTTTCGGATTGCCGGATCGGCCTTTTTTGAATTGGGTCGCTTTGGGCGGTTTGCCGTAGCCCACCTCAAACTCTTTCGTATCGTCAGACATGATCCGCCTCCAGCTCTGATGTGGCATTGGTTGCCGCAGAATGCGAATCGAACGTCTGGCCGGTCACCGCGTGCACGGCGTTCTCACCAGTCATCTCCTGCCAGCGGCGGATGGCGACATCGACATAGGCCGGGTCGAGCTCAATGAGCCGCGCCCGGCGCCCGGTTTTCTCAGCTGCCAGCAAGGTCGCGCCAGATCCACCAAAAGTATCCAGCACAACTTCGCCGCGATGGCTCACATCCATGATGGCATCTGCCACCAGTGCAGTTGGCTTTACTGTGGGATGATCGGCAAGATCCGCTTCGCGCCCTGCCCCAAAGCTGTTCACTCCGGCATAATCCCATACATTGGTGCGGTTGCGCCCGTGTTTGCCCAATTCGACATTGTTGATATGCGCAGCACCGGGCTTCTTAAAGATTGCGACCAGCTCGTGCTTGGAGCGGTAAAGGCTACCCATGCCTCCGTTTGTCTTGTTCCAGATGCAGAGGTTGATGAGGTCCAATCCACCTGCCTTGCCCGCCGCAATCAACTCTTCAATGTGACGCCAGTCCATGCAGATCATCGCAATGCACCCGTCTGGCAGATGGCCAAACAACTGGGTGATCATGCCTGAAAGAAAGCCGCGGAACTCACTGTCCGACATTTCACCCGACGCCATGGCAAACTCGCGGTGATCGGAACTGCCACCACAGCGGACATGCCCATTGACCGGCACGTTGTAAGGCGGATCGGTAAAGACCATCTGCGGGCTCTCACCATCCAGCAAGGTGTTGTAGCTCCGGGCGTGCAAGGCATCCCCGCAGAAGATGCGATGATCTCCGAGAACCCAGAGGTCGCCCGGCTCCGTGATGACAGGTGCCGCAGGGTCCGGGGTGTCTACAGTTTCAGCTTCGGTCTCCGCAGCCTCGCTCGCAGCGTCGATGATGATGTCGATCTCCGGCGTTTCGAACCCGGTGATATCCAGATCAAAATCGAGCTCGCCATCAAGGCTGAGGTCCATCAGCTCGGCAAACTCGATCTGCAGAGCAGCTTCGTTCCAGTCCGACAGTTCCGCCAGCTTGTTATCCGCGATCCGCAGGGCGCGCACTTCTGCGTCTGACAAGTGATCCGCGACAACAATCGGCACGGACATCAACCCCAGAGCCTTGGCGGCTTCATAGCGGCCATGACCCGCGATAATTGTGCCCGAACCATCCAACAGGATCGGAGTGACAAATCCAAACTGGGCCACCGACGCCTTCAGCTTTTCAATGTTCTTGGCCGCGTGCACGCGGTTGTTGTTGGCGTAGGGCTTGATCTGGCTGATCTGAGATTGGATGACTTTGTCCGCCATCCAGATCGGCGTGTTGGACGCCTTGGCGTCGCTCTGTGTTTTTTTGGCAGACATAGCCGCCTCCTTTCATTTGACGCTCTTTAGCGTCGACAAGAAAGGATCGTGTTGGGAATTCGGAGAGAGCACGACTAGCAACTCTCCGGACCAATCGATCCGGTTCGTTGCCCCTTCGAATGCTCTCGGTCTTATCCGCTCAAAAAATGCGGCGCCGAATGCTGCCTGGGAGATGTATTCACCTCCCCGTGGGACCTTGTCCCTTGCAGGGCTGACTAGAATTTATGCGCGGGGATTTGCAATTGCAACCCCAAATCAAAAAGTAACCAAGTCGTAACCAATTAGGATTGTTGACGAATAATCGGGGGTACGGCAGCAACGCCCTGCAAAACACACCCCTCCAGAGCTCGCCCCAGAAAGAGCTGGACTGTTGCTATAAACCACGCATCACTGGACCCACGCCCGAGCCATTCGGGCGCTCCTCAGTACCGGGGTTCGGCATCTCGCTGACCCAAGATCAGAGGAGGAAATACATGTCCAAATCCAAACAAACCAAAATTGACAAGGTGCAAGCTTTGTTGCGCCGCCCGAGTGGCGCCAGCCTTGAGGCGCTCTGCAAAGCAACGGGATGGCAGCCTAATTCGGCCCGAGCAGCTCTAAGCGGTCTGCGGAAAAAAGGCGTCACAATTGAACGGCGCGAATCCGACAAACCACATGGTTTTTCCACATATCACCTGACGGCGGTAACAGGAGAAGAGTCATGACTAAGACGAGCGATGTTGCCGATCTCGCCGCCATGGGTCGATCGGATCTGGTCACGCTTTGGCAGCAACTTTTTGATCAACCCGCCCCCACCATGCTCAGCCAACCCTTCCTGCGCCGTTTTATCGCCTTTGAGATGCAGTCCCGCTGTCATGGCGGGCTAACCCGGCAGGTCAAAGCCGCGCTGGAAAAGGGCTCTGAGAAGAAACCCCGGCCTACATGCCCTGCTCTTAAACCCGGCGGGCGCCTGCTGCGCGAATGGAATGGCATGACCCATGTGGTCGATGTGACAAGGGATGGTTTTACCTGGAACGGTCGGTCCTATCGCTCGCTCTCGGCCATCGCTCGGGAGATTACCGGCGCGCATTGGTCGGGGCCGCGTTTCTTCGGGCTCACCGGCAAGGGGGCCAAATGAGCCCGCGCCGCAAAATCAGATGCGCCATCTACACGCGCAAGTCGTCCGAGGATGGCCTGGACCAGGACTTCAATTCACTAGACGCGCAATATGAGGCCTGCGCGGCCTATATCGCCAGCCAGCGACACGAAGGTTGGACCCTTTTGCCAGACCGCTACGATGATGGCGGGCTGTCCGGCGGCACACTCGAACGCCCCGCCCTTCAGCGCCTTATTGAAGAGATCGATGCCGGGCGTATTGACATGGTGGTGGTCTACAAGATCGACCGGCTGACCCGTTCGCTCGCCGACTTCTCCAAGCTGGTCGAACGGCTGGAACAGGCGAACTGTTCCTTTGTGTCCGTCACACAAGCATTCAATACCTCATCTTCCATGGGTCGGTTGACCCTCAATGTGCTATTGTCCTTTGCTCAGTTTGAACGGGAAGTCACCGCCGAACGTATTCGCGACAAAATCGCGGCGTCCAAGAAAAAGGGGTTTTGGATGGGTGGCAACCTGCCTCTGGGCTATGATCGCCACCCCGACCCAAAAGCAAGAACACTGGTGGTGAATGAGGAGGAGGCCGGAACGGTCCGGCATCTCTTTCGGCTTTATGGCGGGCTGGGATGCCTGCGCAAAGTAGAAGAACGGGCAACGGCAGACAACCTGCGGTCGAAGCGGGTTGTTTGGGCGGATGGAAGCATAAAAGGGTATTGTCCACTGTCACGGGGTCAAATCTATTACCTGCTGCGCAACCCGGTTTATCTCGGAAAAATTCGCCACAAGGATAAGATCTGGGACGGGCACCACCCGGCGATCATCGACCAAGGCGATTGGGACCGGGTGCAAGAGAAGATGCGGCAGGCCTCCAATCGTTCTCGGGCACGCGGCGGCTCCGATACGCGCCAACATTCCAATGACCCCGGCGCCTGGCTCACCGGTCTGCTGCAGGACGAAACTGGTGATCGGTTGACGCCAACCCACACCACGCGCACAGGCCGACGGTTGCGCTACTATATCTCCAATCGACTAATCTCGGGCGGCAAGGATATCTCCGGCTGGCGACTGCCCGGCCCTGCGCTGGAAAACGCTGTCATTGATGTCATCGTCAGACATCTGCAAGACGCCGCCGCCGCGCATCAGGTACTGGCGCAGCCGGAGGCCGGATCAGCCGAGGCAGTCCAGACCTCAGTTGCAGATTTAGTAACCCGGCTTCAACGCCAAGGCAGTCAGGTCGGCGCTGCTCTTCTGGCCAACGGCAAAATTGCACGAGGACACATTGATCTCGAATTAAACCCCAAAACTCTGGCAAGCGTACTTGGCATTGCTGCGGACCGTCTGAACCCGGATCTCACCCACGTCACCGCATCTTTCGATCTGCGCCGCCGCGGCGTCGAGGCCAAGGTCATCGCCGGAGACATGGCACCCCAACCCGATCCACACCTCCGGTCCATGCTGATCCGCGCCCATGGCTGGGCCCGAGATCTGAAAGCCGGAGTTCAACTGATTGAAATTGTGCGGCGAGAAAGCGTCCCTGGCGCCTTCATCCGCACCCGCGCTCAGCTCGCCTTTCTCTCACCGAAGATTCAGGCCGCGATTCTCGACGGCACCCAGCCGCCCGAACTCACACTCAAGCGTCTGGTCAGCAAGACCCACCCACTTGATTGGACCGAACAGGAGCGACAGCTCGGTTTCTGACACCTCCAGATCCGGCGTCCCTGATACAGGGTTCGCCCTCCCTGATCCGTCAGCACAATTCCCTGTTCCCACGAGAAAATTCCCTGCTCCACCTTGTAGGGAATTTGCAACATAAACCTCTGTAAAACATGCAGTTCTGACAGGTGAAATGACAGAACTCAGACCCGTTTCGCGAAAATTCCCTGTAAATTGCCGGGTATCAGGGAAATCTGGCCCAAAGCGACCCCGCCAAAATGCGACACTGAGACTGGCGCCTGAATTGTCCTCTGATTGTACAGTCTGCTCCGTCTCTGATTGAAACCGCATGCGCCAACTCGCGGGAATTGCGACACAATTCTGGATCAGAAAGTACAACTGAAGTGAGACAGGTATGAGTGGCGGGGAGACAGGGATTCGAACCCTGGGAACGCTCTCACGTTCAACGGTTTTCAAGACCGCCGCATTCGACCACTCTGCCACCTCCCCGCGTGAGGCTGGGTCTAAGGCCATCGCGAACCGGTGGCAAGTCCAAATAGGGAATTCTTGCCGAAGCGCTTGCTGCGGTCTTTCCATGACACTTTGCCCGCGTTATGATCCGCACGAAAGACCGGAGCAGGCTGGCAATACAGAACCAGCACACGGCGGGTCTCGGGAGACGAGGCCCAATCAGGCAAGGGATGACAAAATGAAGCGAGCGACTGAGAAACGCGCACAACCGCGAGCGTTAGCGGCATTGGCCGTTATGTCCGTGGTTTTGGTTGGTTGCGACGAGGCGCTTTCCCCGGACAATGTCTCGGCTGATGCCCAAAGTTCCGAAGCTCAGGCAGATGGTCGGACCGACCTTTTCCCCATACCTGCCGGTAGCCCCAAAGATGATGTCGAAGCACCCGAGGTGTTTCAGTTGTCCGAGCCCGGGCTATGGGACGGCCGCCCGTCACTGGGCGGTATATGGGTTGCCCACCCGGATGTGACGCAGCCCGAACGCGTGCGCGTAAAAAACACCGGGAACAACAAAACTGTCACCGCAGCGCTGTTCCGTCGCGAGAGAAACCTGCCGGGACCTGAGCTTCAACTTTCCTCGGCCGCTGCAGAAAAGCTAGGCATACTGGCGGGCGCACCCACAAAGGTTGATGTTGTAGCTCTGCGCCGCAAAGCACCAGAGCCTGTTGAAGAAAAGCCAGCGACCGATGAGACCCCTGCCGAAGAGACGCAAACAGCAACTGCGGATGAGCCCAATACTGACGCCGCCGAAATTGAGGTTACAGAGACCGAACAGCCTGAAAAACTGAAGTGGTGGCAGCGCAAAAAACCAGCCGCCGCAGCTGGGGGTGCGACCGCGGCCGCAGCAGCCACCGTTGCCGCGACCGACACTGCAACCGACACCACCGCAGAAGCAGCAACCGAAGCTGTCGAAGCCGCCGCAGAGACCGAAAAGCCGACAAAGCCCAAGTGGTGGCAACGCAAGAAACCTGCCGCTGCAACCGGTGCCGCGACAGCGGCTGCTGATGCCGCGACCGACGCTGCAGCGGAAACGACAGCAGAGGCGGCTGAAACCGTCGGTGAAGCTGAACCTTCGGCTTCCCTTGTGGACCCCGAGGTTACGCCCCCGACTGAGCAACCTGAAAAGCGTAAGTGGTGGCAAAAGAAAAAGCCCGATGAAATCACCGAAACGCCGCTCGACCCAATCGCAGGCGCTGCTGCGGCGATCGACGCAGCCGAACCCACACCGGTCTCGACGGCCGCTGCCACAACTGCAAGTGCTTCGGCCGCTACAGGAGCTTCGGTTTCATCGCTGTCCAAGCCCTATATTCAGATTGGCACATTCGGAGTCGAAACCAACGCCAACAGTGCGGCCAACAAAATCCGCCGCAACGGGATGCCTGCCGAAGTGCGAGAGCTGACGTCGAATGGCAAAAAAGTCTGGAGGGTCCTCATCGGACCCGCGACGACCCGTTCGGAACGCAATGCAATGCAACGTGATGCCAAAGACCTTGGCTTTGGCGACGCGTTCACTGTCAAAAACTGAAACAAAGGAGGCCCCCGTGCTGTCCTCACTGCGATCATCTGTTTTGACCCTCGGGCTGGCGCTGTTTGCCCTGCCCGCCAATGCTTTCGACACAACCGCACGCGCGGCCTATGTGATTGATCAAACGACCGGAACGGTTCTGCTGTCCAAAGAAGCAGATCAGCCACTACCGCCTGCATCGATGTCCAAACTGATGACGCTCTATGTCGCATTTGAGGCGTTGCGCGATGGTCGCCTGACCTTAGGTGAAACTCTGCCCGTGTCGGAACACGCCATGAGTTATGGCGGCTCGACCATGTTCCTGAACACACAGGATCGTGTCAGCGTCGAGGATCTGCTGCGCGGAATCATCGTGTTGTCTGGTAACGACGCATGCGTGGTGATTGCCGAGGCGCTGAGCCCCGACGGGACGGAGGCCGGTTTTGCCCGCTACATGACACAGCGCGCCAAGCAGATGGGCATGGACAACTCGAACTTCGCCAACTCGAACGGATGGCCGGCGGCGGGCCACATGATGTCAGTCCATGATCTTGCCGTCCTGGCCGATCGGCTAATCAGCGACTTTCCCGAGTACTACCCCTTGTTTGCGGAAGAAGAGTTTGAATTCGATGGCCGCGCGCCATCCAACAAACGCAACCGCAACCCTCTGTTGAAACTGGGGATCGGGGCCGACGGCCTGAAAACCGGACACACGCAAGAGGCAGGCTATGGCCTTGTCGGTTCGGCCAAGCAGGGCGACCGTCGTGTGGTCTTTGTCCTGACTGGCCTCGACAGCACCGCCCGCCGCGCAGAGGAGGCTGAGGCCGTGGTTAACTGGTCGTTTCGCAATTTTGTCGAGAGGACAGTTGCCGACGCCGAAACGCCGATAGCCGAAGCCCGTATCTGGATGGGTGCGGAAAAAACCGTCGGGCTGGTGCCCGAAGAGGATCTGAACCTGCTGTTCCCTGTTCTCAATGACAAGAATGTTGAGGCTGAAGTAGTTTATGAGGGCCCAATCAATGCGCCCGTAGAAAAGGGGCAAAAGCTGGCTGAGCTGGTGATTACGCCAGAAGGCTTGCCGGAAATCCGTCGCCCACTGTTTGCGGCCAACGATGTGCCTGTGGGCGGGTTTGTCGTGCGCATGAAAACCGTAGGCGGTATTGTTCTGGAAGACGTGATCGGCAATCCGCTGGAGGCAATGTGACGAAGGCCGGGTTGTTTCTGACTTTCGAAGGCATTGACGGGTCTGGGAAATCATCACAAGCGCGTATGCTTGCGGATCATTTGCGCAACCTCGGTCACGATGTGGTTCTGACCCGCGAACCCGGCGGGTCCGCTGGCGCTGAAGAAATCCGAAGCCTCGTTCTGGAAGGCGATCCGGATCGCTGGTCAGCGGAAACGGAAATCCTGCTGTTCACCGCTGCGCGCCGTGATCATCTGGAACGAACGATCAGGCCCGCGCTGGCCGAAGGCAAAGTGGTAATCTGTGACCGTTTCGCCGACAGTACCCGCATGTATCAGGGCCTCTCGCGCGGCGACCTTCGAGGATTGGTCGATCAGTTGCACAAGTTGATGATCGGACGCGAACCTGACCTTACCATTTTGATCGACATGGACCCCGAAACTGGCCTGTCCCGCGCCAAGGGTCGTCAGGGAACAGAAGAACGGTTCGAAGATTTTGGTCTGGATCTGCAACAGCAGATGCGCGCGGGTTTTTTGACCCTCGCAGACGAGTTTTCCGATCGCTTCCGCGTCATTGACGGTAACCGGGACATGGACAGGGTTGCACAGGATGTGACAGATATCGTTCTGAAAGCATTGCGATAGACGATAGATGAGCGACGACACCCCTACCCCGGATCAGGCCCCCGGTGCACCGCACCCACGCGAAACGCAGCGCCTGTTTGGGCAGGGCGCAGCGCAAGAGGCGTTTCTGAGCGCCTACAATTCTGAACGCCTGCACCATGGCTGGTTGATCACAGGTCCGCGCGGCGTGGGCAAAGCAACACTGGCCTGGCGGATCGCGCGTTTTCTGTTGGCGACGCCCCCTGCGGATGATGGCGGACTGTTTGGTGCCCCACCTCCGCCTGATAGCCTTGAGATTGATCCGGAACATCCGGTTGCGCACCGTATTCTGGCCGGTGCTGAACCCGGCTTGGCGGCGATCACCCGGTCGCTTAACGATCAGGAGCGATTGCGCAACGAAATCGTTGTGGACGATGTCCGAAAGCTGGGAAAGTTCTTTGGGCTGTCCTCGACCGATGGCGGCCGCAGGGTCGTGATCGTGGATTCCGCCGACGAGATGAACGTAAGCGCAGCCAACGCGCTGTTGAAGATGCTGGAGGAACCTCCGGCCCGGACCACGCTTTTGTTGATCTCTCACCAACCGTCACGCCTTTTGTCGACGATCCGATCCCGGTGCCGGACACTGCGTTTGTCCCCCCTGGGGCCTGAGGACATGCAGAATGCATTGGTGCAAACCGGTGCGCAACTGCCCGAAAATACAGAACATCTGGCCGCCCTGGCCGCCGGTTCTGTGGGTGACGCAGTGCGCCTGATCAACCTGGGCGGGCTGGACATTTACGCCGAACTGATCGCCATTCTGGGCACTCTGCCCCGCATGGACCGCCAGCGCGCGCTGGCCTTGGCCGAGGCTGCCGCCCAACGGGGTGCCGCCGAACGGTTCGAGCTGTTGCTGACTCTGATCGATATCGCCCTGTCACGGCTTGCGCTGACCGGTGCGACCGGTGCAGCCCCGATGCCTGAGGCTGCGCCGAACGAGGCTGAAACTCTCACCCGCCTGTCGGCAACACCATATCAAGCCCGCAAATGGGCAGAGGTTGCCGCGGTGATTACCGCACGCGCGCGTCATGGGCAGGCTGTGAACCTTGACCCTGCCGCTCTGGTCCTAGATACGGTATTCAAGATACAGGAAACCGCCGGTCAGAGCAGATGAGCGATACCCCCGAAATTACCGACAGCCATTGCCATCTGGACTTCCCCGATTTTGAAGGTCAGCTGGATCAGATCATCACCAACGCCGCCGAAGCTGGCGTCTCCCGAATGGTAACCATCTGTACACGCTTGCGGAATGAACCAACCGTCCGCGCCATTGCCGAAGCCCATGCCCCGGTGTTCTACGCTGCAGGAACGCACCCGATGAGCGCGGCTGACGAGCCAATGGCAACGATCGACGAACTCGTTACCTTATCTCAGCATCCCAAATTTGTTGGTATTGGTGAAACAGGACTGGACTATCACTATACTGCCGACAGCGCAGAGGTTCAGAAGCAGTCGTTGCGAGTACATATCGAGGCAGCCCAGCGCACAGGTCTGCCGCTGATTATTCACGCGCGTGCGGCCGATGACGACATGGCCCGCATTCTGGCTGAAGAACATAGAAATGCGCCCTATTCCTGCGTGATGCACTGCTTTTCCTCATCTGCCGAACTTGCCCAAGCCGCCCTTGAACTGGGGTTCTATCTATCAATGTCCGGCATCGCAGCATTCCCCAAAAGCCAAGAACTGCGCGATATTTTCGCCAGCGCCCCGGTCGACCGCATCCTTGTGGAAACTGACGCGCCATATCTGGCCCCACCGCCCTATCGCGGCAAAAGGAACGAGCCGGCTTACACCGCCCACACAGCACGCAAGGGCGCCGAAGTGTTCGGTATGGACTACGCTGATTTCGCCGCGCAGACGCAGACTAATTTCGACCGGTTGTTCACTAAAGCCGCGATCTACAAGGCGGCTGCATGACCGAAATACGTTGCACCATTCTGGGCTGCGGGTCTTCTGGCGGCGTCCCCCGGCTGGGCGGGCATTGGGGAGATTGCGACCCCCAGAACCCCAAGAACATCCGCCGCCGCTGTTCGATGCTGGTAGAGCGTGACGGGCCGAATGGAACGACCTCAGTGCTGATCGACACCACCCCTGATATGCGCAGCCAGCTGCTCGACAGCGGGACTGGGCGTCTGGACGGGGTCATCTACACCCATTCGCACGCGGACCATGTCCACGGCATCGACGACTTGCGCATGATCGTTTTCAATATGCGCGAACGGGTGCCTGTCTGGGCTGATGGAGATACGCAGAACGCCTTGTTGGGGCGGTTCGGTTACGCCTTCATTCAACCCGAGGGATCGCCCTATCCACCGATCCTTGATCTAAAAACCATTGACGGCCCGTTCGAGGTTGACGGCCCTGGTGGGCCGATCCTGTTTCATCCATTCAAGGTTAACCACGGCTCGATCGACTCGCTGGGTTTCCGAATTGGCAAACTGGCGTATCTGCCGGACGTCGCGGAAATCTACGATGACGCCTGGCCGATGATGGAGGGACTGGATTGTCTGGTGATCGACGCCTTGCGCCGAAAACCACACCCAACTCATGCCCACCTTGAAAAGACACTGGGCTGGATCGAACGACTGAGCCCGAGGCGCGCAGTCCTGACCAACATGCATATCGATCTGGACTATGCCACGGTCGAGGCGGAAACCGCCGATTACATCACGCCTGCCTATGACGGAATGGTGATCCATCAGGCACTTTAAGACCTCATGCAGCCGACTTAGGCCTCTGCAGTCTCAAGCCGGCCCAGCCTGCAAAGCGGTGCCATGCTCCAAAGTCTGATCGACGTCATTCTACCGGTTTTCCTTGTGATCGGAGCAGGCTATGCCTCGACCCGGTTGGGATACTTCAAGGAAATCCACATCGACGGGTTGATGAAGTTCACCCAAGGCTTTGCGATCCCGTGCCTGCTGTTTCTTGCGATCTCACATCTGGATCTGAGCGCCAGTTTTGATCCTCGACTAATGGCCAGCTTCTATACTGCAGCTGGCTTGTGTTTCACCGCTGGCCTGTTTGGTGCACGGCTCATCTTTCGCCGCGATTGGGAAGACTGCGTCGCTATCGGTTTCTGCTGCCTGTTCTCGAATTCGGTTTTGTTGGGTCTGCCGATTACCGAGCGCGCCTATGGCCCGGAAAACCTGACTGGAAACTATGCGATAATCGCCTTCCATTCGCCCTTTTGTTATGGCGTTGGCATAACGGTGATGGAGGTCATGCGGAACCGTGGCCACGGCGGCACCCGGATGTTGAAGTCCATCCTTTCAGCCATGTTCCGCAACGCGCTGATCCTGGGCATTGCGCTTGGTTTTGCCGTGAACCTGTCGGGCATTGACGTGCCTGCCGTCGTGGACGAAGCCCTGAGCCTTGTGACCCGCGCCGCCCTGCCCGGCGCACTGTTCGCGCTTGGCGGCGTGCTTGTGAAGTACAAACCCGAAGGCGACCTGCGCGCCATTGCCTTTGTCTGTGCAATTTCCCTGATGCTGCATCCCAGCCTTGTCTGGTTGTTTGGCTCAACGTTCGGGTTGCCGCAGGACCTGTTCCGCTCAGGCGTGCTGACTGCTGCGATGGCGCCCGGATTTAATGCGTATATCTTTGCGAATATGTACGGGCGGGCGAAACGGGTTGCGGCCTCTTCGGTCTTGGTCGGAACCGCCGTCTCGATCCTGTCGGTCTGGTTTTGGCTGACACTATTGGGGTAGCGGCGCGCGCGCCGGATTGACTTTCCCGCAATCGGCGACATCTATCGGAAAAACCACAGGAAGAACCAACATGCCGAACGCCTTAATCGTCGCCCACGGCCAACCCTCGGATCCTGCCCCTGCCGAAGCTACGCTGGCGGCTTTCGCGGCCGAGGTCGATGGGTATTGTGATGAGCTGAGCGTTTGGTCCGCGACCCTTGCGGCACCTGGAAAGCTTGAGGCACGGTTGGATGAGCTTCCCGAAGATATTGTGATTTATCCTCTTTTCATGGCCAAGGGGTGGTTCGTGACAAGTGCGCTACCTAAGCGCCTTGGCGATAGAAAAGCCCGAATCCTGGATCCGCTGGGCGTTGATCCTGACCTCCCTGCCTTGGCTGCGAAGGCGTTACGAGAGACCCTATTGGGCAAGGGTTGGGATGCGGCTAAAACTGATCTGGTTCTGGCCGCGCACGGATCGGGTCGCAGCCGTAACCCATCAGCTGTCGCCATTGAGTTTTCCAATGAACTAGCGAGGTTTGTGACGTTCCAATCCATCCGAGTCGGGTTTGTGGAAGAGACCCCATCCATTGCCGAGGCCGCAACCGGGGCTGATAATCAATCTCTGTGCCTGCCTTTCTTCGCCTGCACCGGTGGGCATGTTCGGGAGGACGTCCCGCAGGAACTGAAGCGAGCGCGATTCAATGGACACGTGATGCCGGTTGTCGGAGATCTTCCGCCCATCAAACGCCATATCGCCGAAATTCTGAGCCGGGCTTTTTCGCAGGATTAACCAAAATACCCGCCCTACGCGGGGCCCGAGGTCATTGCGAGCTGGCCGGTCTCAACCCATTGGCCGCAAGCGCCGAGTACAGACAGTGACGCGACCGTCCCTGCCGCTTTGCCTCATACAGCGCCTGATCGGCCGCGTTCAGAACTTCTGCCGCGTCCGGCGTGCCAAACTGCGTGGACAGTGCCGTTCCGATGCTTGTTGAAATCTTACACGGAATGCCCTGAAACATCATGGGCTGGCATAGCCGACTGATCAGGCGCCCTGCTATTTCTGACAGGGTGTTTTCGTCGACCAAGTCTTTAAAAATAATGACGAACTCATCACCGCCGATCCGGGCTACTGTGTCCTCATTTCGTGTCTCTTCCTCCATAACGCGCGCAGCCTGTTGCAGCACAAAGTCCCCTGCGGCATGGCCAAGGCGATCATTGACGCTTTTGAAGTAATCCAGATCAAGATGCATAAGCGCGAAAACGGAGTTCCCGGAGATTAAGTGGCTCAGTACCACATCCATCGCACGGCGATTTTTCAACCCCGTCAACATGTCTGTTATGGCCTGCTCTTCCGCAGCCAACATGGCCCCCTGCAATCGCAGATTCAATGAACGCGATGCCTCCATCGCGGCTGTTTTCGCCTCAACCAGATACAGCAATTCAATCGCCAAATCCGTGCCAGAGAAATCCGCGCTCGTCAGGGCGTAGTCACGAACTGCATCCAGTATCGAAATCCCGAAGGATAGGTTGATGATGGTCCCGTTCCCCTTTGGCAAAGGTGCGATTAGCCCGGTCAGCGCTGTCCGGGGTTCATCGTGAAATTTCAAATGCACTTTTCCACCGGTCAAAGACAGCAGCCCCGCAATCTTTGTAACTGTTCGCGGCCGAACCAGTTCAAAGACGTCCAAAAAGTCTCGATCCCGCATCGGGTGATCCGGGCGAAGCTTTTGCAACGTCGGCCCGGCATTCACGATCCTGCCCTGATCATCCACCATCACAAACATGGGGCATAGCGTGGCCAAAAGGGCCGAGAGTTCAGAGGTTTGCATCATGACTTGCGTGCCCCTAGATCGAAATGACGCCCTTCGGCGAACGCGCTTTCGATCAGAACGATCGTGATGACCTCAGCGTCGCCGCACTGCCCTTCATGCGACAGCATGGCCAATGCTCCATAATCGTCTGCAATTGCCCGCAATACGCCAACCATCACGCTGGAATAGCCTTGCAGACCGGGGAAGCAGTACAAGTGATATTCTGCCGGCGACACCTCACGCAATTCCAGCATTGGCAGGCGCAGATCGGATACTGCAAGGCGGGCACGATCCGACAAGTCATCCAGCGAGTGCAGGAATTCGACATATGTCACACCCCCGAACCGAAGCAGTCGGCGCAAATCTTCCATATTGGGGTGCGACACCAGATAGGTTCCAAGATCCTCCAGTATCTCAGCCCGCGGGCGTTTCAGGTCAGCACAAAGCGCGTCCAGGACCTGTCCGGTCATGGCGTCATCATATACCAGCATTGCCTCAAACTCGGTTAATCCCAGACCCGCAGCCTCGGTCACCCGCAGCCAGCAAGGTTGTCCGTAAGTCGCGCAAACAAATGACTGTATTGCCCGATTGATCAGACCATGCATGAGATGCCCCAAATTGGTTACGCCCCAATCTGGTCAGATAATCCTTAACAAATAGCCAAAAAAGCGATGCGCTGAGGACAATCTGGAAGAGTCTCATTATGGAGGTATTTGTTGTCGCACTAGAAATCTGTCGGCGCGCCACCTTCCGCCTTTCGGCGGGCGACGAAATCCGCCAGCTCCTCGCGGATTCCGTCATCTAGCGGCGGGGGCTCAAAGCTGGTTACAATTTCCTTGAACATGTGGTGGGCGCGCTCTGCCGTCCAGATACCACCGGCCACGTCCCAACCTTCGTAGTTTTTCCAATCACTCAGGAAGGGTTGATAGAATGCAGAGGTGTAGCGGTCCTGGGTATGCTGGACGCCAAAGAAGTGACCATCGTTTCCAACGGCCTTGATCGCATCCAATGCGATTTCGTCAGGGCCTGTCGCGGTGACCTCGGGCTGCATATACCTTTGGATTTGCTGCAATATCTCGCAGTCCATGATGAATTTCTCGGGGCTGGCGATCAGCCCGCCCTCAAGCCACCCGGCCGCGTGATATACCATGTTGGTGCCCGATTGCACCGCAGCCCAGAGCGAGTTCGATGTCTCCCAAACCGATTGCCCGTCCGGCACGTTCGCGGCACACACGCCTGATGAACGCATCGGCAGACCATAGTAACGCGCCATCTGGCCGGTCATTTGGGTCGAGCGCATGTACTCGGGTGTCCCAAATGCAGGTGCGCCGGATTTCATGTCAACGTTGGACGTGAACGTCCCGATAACACAGGGAATTCCGGGCCGGACATATTGGAACAGCGCGATTGCGCAAAGCGCCTCGGCCAGAGATTGCGCAACCGCGCCCGCCATCGTAACCGGTGCCATCGCACCTGCCAGTGTGAACGGAGTCACGACAATCGCCTGCCCGCGCCGCGCCAGGCGCAAACAGCCGTCAATCATCGGATGATCATGTTTCAACGGCGAGGTCGAGTTGATGTTGGTATACATCCGCGGGGTCGACTCGAACTCTTCATGGCTGTGACCACCAGCGATTCGAACCATTTCCATCACGTCCTCAACTCGCTCTTTGCCCAGCGAATAGGCGTGCATTGCCTTGTCGGTGAGCGTCAGCTTGTCATAGAGAACGTCCAGATGCCGGACGCTGGCGTGGATATCGACCGGCTCAACCGGGTAGCCCCCGGCAAAGTGGATACAGTTGAAATACTGCGTCAGCTTCAGCAGATTCCGGCACATCTCACGGTTACCGGCCACCTTGGTCCCGATCTCAAGATCCCAGTAATTCGGCGGAGAGGAGACGTTCCCGAACAGCAGGGTTTTGCCACCAACCTCAATCGTCTTGTCGAGGTTTCGTGGCGTGATCGTAAACTTTGACGGCGCTTTGGCCACCATTTCCATCACGAAATCCCGGCCCATGCGAACGTTGTCGCCATTGATCGTACAGCCGGCCTCTTTCAGGATAGTGAGGGCTTCTTCGTTGTAAAACTCGATACCGATCTCTTCGAGGATGCGCATTGCTCCTTCGTGGATCGCTTCGATGCCAGCTTGATCCAGCGGTTCGGTGGGTTTGTCGATGTTGATTGGCGGATTCCACGGCATTTGGTCGATCACCGAGCTGCCTCTGCGTGCCGCCGCACCGGCCCGTCCCCCTCCGCGACGTTTGCGAGTTTGTGTGTCAGCCATTGGAACCCTCCGGAACTTGCTTTCTTCAAGCAAGCCCCGAAGTCAGGGCAATCGCCGCTCTGTCTGCGACACACTCTGTCGGTTTTTTAACTCGAACCGTCGAAATCGGCCATCAGTTGGTCAGTTTTCGGCCAACCAGGCGGGAATGTGACCGATATCTGGGAGCACCACATCCGCCATCGGCGCCAGCGCTTCGGCTGGGGCCAACCCGGTCAGCACCCCGATTGTAGTCATTCCAGCGGCACGCCCAGCCTGAAGATCATGCAAACTGTCACCAACCATTGCCACACGAGCCGGTTCGACGCCGACATGCGCGGCAAAAGCGATCAATTGCCCTGGTCCAGGTTTGAACCCATGGCCGCTATCGTACCCGGCAACAAAATCGAAGTGATCGCGAATCCCGACTGAAGCAAGATGTTGCAACGCGGGCATTTCCCCGTCATTCGTGGCCACACCTAATTTAAGGCCCGCCTGCCGCAAAGCGTCCAGGAAGGGAACCAATGGAACAGCCGGGGCCTGTGTCGCCGTCGCCGATTCCATGTTCAGAATGTCGACTAGCTCATCGCTGGGCATATCCGGGAAAAACGGTGCGAGGGCTTCGGCGATCTCTTCAACGGTCCCTGCAATTACAATGCTGTCGTCGGAATATTTCTCGGTGATCGGATCAAAGCCGATGGCGTGACCAAGTTCGGCCGCGCGCTTTAGGTCCCCGTTTGACAATTTTTCCAACACGCTGCGTCCGAAACCACCCCAAGTGTCCGCGAAGTCAAACAGTGTTCCGTCCTTGTCGAACAAGATCGCGTCGATAGGCATTGCATGCTCCTGTCAGTGTATTGTTTCATGTCCAGTGAACGTCGCCGCCACCAGACAATACAGCCCTTGCCTGACCCGGCAGATCATAGGGCACGGAATTGGCGTCACAAAAAGCGATCACCCACGAATCGTCAAGCATCAAGAATTCAAGAACCGAACTCAGGAATTCCGCCTCTGATGCGCGGACCCGCAAATCATCGGTCGATGCGCCCGTCGAGCCCAGAAAAATCGGCAGCAACTCGTCATTTCCGACCAGCCACCCAAGGACGTTCAGGGCAAGCGTTTCGGCGGATTGGGCGGTGATCGGCATAAAAAGGCCTCGGAAGTGCAGTTGGAAAGGGTTTGTTAACCAGACTCATAAACACTTTGGCAACGCATGCAATCAACGGTGACTGATATGTCCGTGCAGGGAACCATCCTTGTCCTCGACGGGACTTCGACCAATCGCATTATGCTAAAGGTCCAGTTGACGGCGGCGTGGTATCACGTGGTTCAGGCTGAAAAGCTGCATGGTCTGGCCGGGCTACTGCGGCGAACGCACCCCGATTTGGTGCTGGTTGCACAAACGTTGCCCGACGGCTCGTCAGCAGACGTCAAAAGACTAGTGGTAGCCAACCCGGAACTGGGGGATGTTCCGGTCGTCGCGATCGCGCCGCAGAACGACAAAGCCGCAAGACTGCAAGCATTGGCAGACGGGTTGGATGATGTGCTGACCGCCCCCTTCACGGACACATTGCTCTTGGCCCGAATTCGCAGCCTTCTGCGCGCGCGTGCTGATACTCAAGAGCTTCAATTAGGCAACGGATCGCACCCAATTGGATTTGCTGAACCGGCCGCCACGTTGATTGCCCCTCCCAAACAGGCTCATGTGGCCATACTTACCCAAACTGCCAGGATCGGAACACTGTGGAAGACCGCGTTGTCGGGGCGATCGCGACACAGCCTCAGAAACCATCTGGCTTCGAACATGCGTGCATTGTTGTCAGGATCGGTGCCAGACGCGATCCTGATCGAAATCGGAACAAGCGCCGCGGGTCTGAATACACTGGCCGATTTAAAGTCGAGGGGGGCAACTCGGCACACGGTTTTGATCGCCGTCTTGGCGGATCACGACGCCGGATTAGCGTGCGAAGCGCTGGATCGTGGTGCCGACGCCGTTTGCATGGACGGGTTCTGCGCCGAAGAGGTTCAGTTGCAACTAGACAATCAGGTTGCGCGAAAGGCACGCATGGACCGGATGCGCGCTACGTTAAAACGTGGGCTTGCCGAATCGTGGGTTGATCCGCTGACCGGGCTGCACAATCGTCGCTATGCCATGCAAGCGATGAATCAGATGGCGCGGCAGCCTTCGCGAACCGGTCACGGTTTTGTTGTGATGCTGGCAGATCTGGATCACTTTAAGACCATCAATGACCGCTTTGGGCACGTCAGCGGCGACCGGGTTTTGACCGAGGCTGCAATGCGCATGAAGCGTACGGTTGGATCAGCTGGGTTTGTCGCGCGTATTGGGGGAGAGGAGTTTATGATTGGTCTGCCCGACAGCTCTCCGACTGGGGCGATAGAATTGGCCAAAACCCTGCGCGACTGTATCAGCAAAACACCCTTTTCTCTGCCCGATGCTTCAGCCCCGGTGCCCGTGACCATCAGCATCGGCCTGACGGCTCCAAATCCGCCCCTGACCCATAGCGAGCCGTTGGAACAATTGCTGAAATCGGCCGATAGCGCACTTTACGCAGCCAAGAAGGCGGGCCGCAATCAAGTAAGGGTCAGGCAGAGCGCTGCCTGAAACCTTCAGTCCTTTTTCTTATGGCCACGCGGACCTCGTTTGACGACCTCTTCCAACCGATCGGCATAGACCAGACGTTCTTCATCGCTCATGGCGACGACCCGCGCCAGCCACTCTTGCTGCAGGGCATCCTGCAGGTCCGCCATGGATTGCGCCTGCTGGTCCAACAGGGCCTGAACCTCCGCCGCTTCGAACGGGGTTGCCCGTAGTGCAGCGCTGAGTTGTGCAAAATCCTGGGATCGGTTGTTGGCCCCTTTTTTGTGACGGTCGAATAGCTCGCCGCGCATAGCTTTCCGCTCTTCTTTTGGCAGCGCACGATACAGCGCCGAGCCGAAGCCCGGTGGTGATTTTGCATGATCCCCGCCTTTGACCCGCAGTACGGTCCCCAGCGCGACGCCGACAACCAGCAGGTTCAAGGCCAGCGAGATGACAAGCAAAACTGACATCCAGCGGCTTTTGGGTTTGGGGCTATCGCTCATTCGGCGTCCTCCAGAAAACTCGTATCCAGACTTAGGTCAGCGACTACGAAACTAACATCCTCTGCGTAAATGTAGTTGGCGGGATCGGGCAGAAACTCCGGTGCTGAAAAACCGATCCAGACACCTGCCATGCTGGCCGCAACCAAACCGCCCATTCCCTGCCAACCGCCCAGACCGGTAAGCAAGCGTGCCCAACGAGGGGCTGCCTTAGGCTCGTCTGGTTGCAGTCGGCTCAACCGAACCGCTTCTGCATCCGTGAGAATGCGCACGGCCAAGTCATCCGGCAACTCCTGACGGTCTTGTCGGGCCTGGGCGAACAACAGATCCAGATTGTCTTTGTCTTCAGTCATCGTCATACCCCAGTTCATCACGTCGTCCGGCCAGAATAGCCGTTAACGACCGTTTTCCTCGTGCCGTCAGACTTTCCACCGCTTCCACCGAGATTCCCATGATCCCCGCGATTTCGGGGTTGGGCAATTCCTCAATATGCCGCAAAACAACGGCTTGCCGCTGCCGTTCGGGCAGCTGTGACAGCGCCGTTTGCAGCGCGTCCTTGCGGGCGGCATCCTGCAAGCGATCCGCCGCACTAGCCTCTTCATCTTCGGGCTCTGGCACATCGGCCAACCGGTCCGGCGTCTTTTTACGGCGTAGATCAACGCACAGATTCAACGTCACACGATAAAGCCATGTCGACACTTTGGCCTGATCAGGCACCCAATCGGGTGCCATCTGCCACAGGCGCATCATGGCCTCCTGCGTGACATCCTCGGCCTCAGCGCGGTTGCCAAGAAACCGAAGCGCCACCGACAAGCTGCGTGGTGCAAGCCGATCAGTGAGCACGCGTGCCGCTGTAGCATCGCCATTGGCAAACTGCCTGAGCAACGCATCGTCACCCGGTTCGTTCGCGGCGTAATCCACGCCGCGAACGTCTTGTGGAGCAGAGGTCAGGTCCTCCATCCCGCATCAGCTGTCGTCAGAATCCGCATTCCCACGTTTCTTGTGGCGTTTACCCATTCTGTCTTTTGCATCGGCAAATTCCTCTTCCGAGATGGCGCCGTCGTCGTTTGCATCGATCCGGTCAAACATCTTGTCAGCGCGGCGTGGCTTGGGCAACTCGTCCTCACTCAGAAACCCATCCTTGTTGGCATCGTTGCGTTCAAACATCTTCGTAACACGATCGTTGACCTTTTGTTGGCCCGCGGCCTGCATCTCTTCTACACTCAGCTGGCCATCGCCGTCTGTGTCGGCGTTAGTGAAACGCTGATTCCGATGAGCCTGCATTTCTTCCTTGGTCACCTGCCCGTCACCGTTCGCGTCGAGCTGTTGAAAGGTCACAGGTTCGCGATCTTTACCGCCTGCGGCCAAAACGGACGTGCCGGTGATTGCCAGTGCTGACACAACGATTGCCGGAATGAATTTGGCGCTTTTCATATCGTTTTTCCCTTGTTTTCGCGGCGCCATTGCCGCTGCTTACATAGGTTCAAACGCGGCAGACTGAGCATTCCGTCGCGGGGATCGAAACTTTTTTCAAAACGCTTGAGCGATGCAAAGCGACGCACCCCCTTTCCCGGTGGGCCAAACAAGCGTTATACCCTCATCATTGGAACGCGCGAGTATCAACATGACAGATCAAACGATCGACACCACCGACGTGGAAGACCGCCCGACAAAGCCTGCATTGGTCAAAGGGTTCCTTTGCCGTTGCCCCAATTGCGGTGAAGGCAAACTGTTGCACAGCTACCTCAAGGTAAACGACGAATGTTCGAAGTGCGGAGAAGAGCTGTTTCACCATCGCGCCGATGATGGCCCGGCCTATCTGACGATTTTGGTGGTGGGTCACCTATTGGCGCCGGCGCTGCACGTCTCTTACGTCCATTGGCGGCCCGAACCCCTGACGATGTTCCTGATCTTCGCCTTCGGCTGCACGGCCCTGTCGCTGTTTTTGCTGCCTCGATTGAAAGGGGCAGTTGTCGCCTATCAATGGGCCCGCCGTATGCACGGCTTTGGCCAGTCCAAGTGATTCCGGATCGCGCGTTGGACAAGGGATGACGGTGGACAAAACAGCTATACGGAACGCGGCGACGGTCATTGTTCTGCGGGATCGTCTGACTAATCCGTCTATTTTGATGGGACAACGCGGCGCGAATGCCGCGTTTATGCCCAACAAGTTTGTGTTCCCCGGCGGCGCTGTCGACGCATCTGATGCAGACGTGGCGCTTGTCACGGATCTACCTACTGTGTGCCGGGAACGTCTTGCTGAACAGTCGCAAGCCGGGTTGCAAACCGCCTTGGCCGTAGCCGCTATCCGAGAACTGTGGGAAGAAACGGGCCTGATCCTGGGCCAGCCCGATGACTGGGCCGGCCCGCTGACCGAAGACTGGGCAGCTTTTGCGCAGATGGGATACCGCCCATCCGCACAGGCACTTCAGTTCGTCTTTCGGGCTGTCACCCCGCCGGGACGTCCACGCCGGTTCGACGCGCGTTTTTTTCTGGTGGATGCTGCAGAAATTCAGGGCGATCTGGACGATTTCAGCCGTGCCTCGGACGAGCTGTCGCATCTGCAATGGGTTGCGCTGGATCGGGCGCGCGAATTCGACCTGCCGTTCATTACCGAGGTCGTGCTGGCCGAAATCGCCGCGCGGGTCACAGATCCAACACCGCCCAAATCCGTTCCGTTCTTTCTGAACACTGAAGAGGAAAACCTGTTCCTCAGGCTTCGTGGCTATCCCATGCCCGAAGCGGACTGAGGGCCATTGGCCCCCAGTTGAGTTTACTTCATCCGGCTGATCACCGTCGTGACTTCGGGCTTTTTGCCAATCTCGCTCTTTGCCGTTTGGCGAACAATTCGGCGCATGGCTTCTTCTAACTTGTCGTCGTCGCGCAAAGTTTTGTCTTCAGCCCGCATCAGGAATTGGTTCAGATCCTCTTCCAGGACCTCGACCAGCGCGGCACGAGACGACCCCAGTTCGGGCAGGCCCATCGTGTCACACCAGGGCTCTCCCAGCGGCTCGTTTTCCTCGTCCAGAATGACGGTTACCGTCACATGGCCGTTCAAGGCCATGCGAATTCGGTCGCGCACCACGCCGTCCAGCGCACCGATCTTGACCGTTCCGTCCAGATAGGTCCGTCCGGTTTCGACATAGTCGACAACCTGCGGCGCATTGCCGGTCAGGTCCAGCATTGTACCGTTCACCGCCAGAACACCCGAACGGCCCCCGGCCTCGGCCAGTTTGACATGCTCACGCAGGTGGCGATGTTCACCATGCATCGGGATGACAATCTGCGGATCGATCAGCGCATGTACTTTCTCAAGATCCGGGCGGTTGGCGTGGCCAGACACGTGATACAGGCCCGAGCTGTCATCCACCACATCCACGCCCTTTTCGCTGAGCTGGTTCATGATGAAAATTACGCCACGTTCATTGCCGGGAATCGTTTTCGACGAAAACAGGAACAGATCGCCCTCTTTCAATTCCAACCCGCGGTATTTTCCCCGCGCCAATTGCGCGCTGGCTGCGCGGCGTTCACCCTGGCTGCCGGTTACGATCAGCATCAGGTTCTGGCGCGGCATATCGACGGCCTCTTCGGCGCTGACGACACGCGGAAAGCTGGTCAGAATACCCGTTTCGGTCGCGGCCTCAATCATCCGGCGCATCGCGCGCCCCAACAGAACGACTGAGCGTCCAGCCCGTTCGCCCGCCTCAGCCAATGTTTTCACCCGCGCAACGTTCGACGCAAAAGTGGTGGCGACAACCATGCCGCTGGCTTCCTCGACCAGTTTGGTAATCTCGGGACCAACTTCGGACTCGGACCGACCCGCGTGGGGGGAGAACACGTTTGTGCTGTCACACACCAGCGCTTTGACACCGGGCTTGGCGACCTCGGCCCAGAGCTCGGGATCAAAAGCTTCACCCACAACCGGATTTTCATCCAGCTTGAAGTCACCAGAATGAACAATTCTGCCCTCAGGCGTGTCGATCACCAGGGCAGCACTTTCCGGGATCGAGTGCGAGACCGGCAGGAAACCCACCGTGAACGGACCAACGGTTATCTGTTCCGGCCATGCAGACGCTGTATGCACGGCATCTTCTGGATGGCCGTGTTCTTCCATCTTGCGCCGTGCGATGTTGGCGGTGAAGGCGCGCGCATAGACAGGCGCACCCAGCGCCTCATAGCAATGCGCCACCGCGCCCACGTGGTCCTCGTGCGCGTGGGTAACAAATACGGCTTCCAGCCGGTCCGCGCGCTCTCGCAGCCAGGAAATGTCTGCGTGGATCAGGTCAACGCCGGGGGTTGTGTCCATGTCGGGAAAGGTCACGCCCAGATCTACGAGGATCAGCCGTTCTTTTCCAGGTTTGCCATAGCCGTAGACATAGGCATTCATGCCAATTTCACCGGCACCACCTAGCGGTAGGTAGATCAGTCTTTCGCTGCTCATGTCGAGCCATTGTCCTTGTTATAGCGATGAATCACGGTCAGCCCGTGCATCGTCAAATCATCTTCGATTGCGTCAAACCCCACGTCCGCCTGATCGAACAGAGGCGCAAGCCCACCGGTCCCAACGACTTTCATCGGCATTCCATATTCGGTTTTGATCCGGGAAATCAGTCCCTCGATCAAGCCGGAATAGCCCCAATACACGCCGGATTGGATACAGCCAACCGTATTTGTGCCAATCACTTTTTCAGGGCGGGTGATATCGATATGTGGCAAGGCAGCCGCCCCCTGGTGCAACGCCTCGAGACTGAGGTTCACGCCCGGCGCGATGATGCCACCAACATAGGCCCCATCCGCCGCGACCACGTCAAAGTTTGTTGCAGTGCCAAAGTCGACCACAACCACATTGCCGCCATGCCGGTCGAATGCGGCAGCGGCGTTGGCCAGACGATCTGGGCCGGGCACGGTGCCCTCGTCAACACGGGGGGCCATCGGCAAAAGGCATTCAGGCTTGCCCACCACCAGCGGCCGACATCCAAAGAACCGATCTGCAAAGACCCGCAGGTTAAACACAACGCGCGGCACGGTGGAGGCGATGATCACATCCGTAATCTCAGCCTCGATCCCATAGTGTTTCACCAGCGTCGAGTACCACGTGAAATAAGCATCCGCAGTGCGTGCATGATGGGTCGACGTGCGCAGAGTGCACAGAAACTCTTCGCCATCCCAGATTGAGAAGACAGTGTTCGTGTTACCGCAGTCGATAGCCAGAAGCATCTGAGCCTCCTTCAGAAAAACACATCCGCCGCAGGAATGCTGACACGGCCCTTGGCGGTGTTTAGGACAAGGTTGCCCCCGGCGTCCACCGTTTCAAAGGTTCCAACCGTTTCCGACGCTGCGGTACGGGCCGTGATGACCTCTCCCAATTTTGCGGCTCGGGCCAGCCATGCCGTGCGGATCGGTTCGAACCCGTAAGTAGCGAATTGGTTTTCATACCCGGCATAGGCAGCAGCCAGTTCGGTCAGAAAATCCTCAGGCGTCACATGGGCGCCAGTTTCGGATAACAGAGAAACCGGGCGGACAGCGTCTGGTTCGACCAATTCCGCCCCCGGCGCCTCGGACAAGTTCACGCCGATACCGATGGACAAGTGCGAGACGCCGCGCCCCTGCCCCGTGCTTTCCAACAAGATGCCAGCCAGCTTGCCGCCGTTCAGCAAGACATCGTTGGGCCATTTAAGTGTCAAGCCTGCTGCCCGCCCGGTGACTGCTACGCAGGCGTCAAACAGTGCCAGCGCCGCCACAAAGCTGCGCAGTGCCGCCTCTTCCGGATTCCCTTGAGGGCGCATTAGCAAAGTCGCGGCCAAGTTTCCTTTGGGGTTAGCCCATGCCCTGCCCCGCCGCCCACGAGCCGCCGTCTGATGATGCGCCATGATCCACACTGGCCCAGTCGCTGTCGGGGCCATACGCGCGGCCTCGTTCAACGTGCTGTCGACCTCGTTAAGCACATGCAGGCCGTATCCTTGGGGCCAATCTGTCATGTCAAAAAGGCCCGGTCTGTTGACCGAGCCCCCGGGTTCAAGCTGCTACGTGGATCAGTTGACAAGTGTCGCTGCCGCAGCTGCAGCTGCGCCTTCAATTCCGAATTGATAGAACACGCCCACCAACATCAACGCGGCCGAGCCCATCAGGGCGACCCAAAGAACCGGCGAAGAATGCGTCTCGATCGGCTCATCGTTTTCGTCCCCGAAATACATGTAGAACACGATCCGCAGATAATAGAACGCGCCGATGACCGATGCGATGGCCGAGACGATT
The DNA here is from genome assembly GCF_056537985.1 of Ruegeria sp. BI12. Lineage (NCBI taxonomy): Bacteria > Pseudomonadati > Pseudomonadota > Alphaproteobacteria > Rhodobacterales > Roseobacteraceae > Ruegeria > Ruegeria sp. BI12. Next base: position 2,135,094 of record NZ_JBQFSL010000001.1, read on the forward strand.
ACCAGCCCGGTTAGCCCCGCACTAACACCTGCCTGCCAGACGCCAAACTTGGCGAAGAACCCCAACATCGGCGGCACGCCCGCCAGGCTGAACATCAAGATCAACACTGCCAGCGCCTTGCCCGGTTCCCGCTTCGAATATTGGCGCAGGGCGTCGATGTCCGTGATCGGCTTACCATCCCGCTCCATCATCAGGATGAACGCGAATGTGCCGATATTCATGGTTACATAAATCGCCAGATACATCAGCATCGCCTTGATGCCCATCTCGGTGCCTGCAGCCAAACCGATCAACGCATATCCCATGTGGGCGATCGACGAGAACGCCATCAGTCGCTTGATGTCACGCTGGCCAATCGCCGCAACTGCACCCAGCAGCATCGACAGAACCGAAAGCAGGACGATCACCTGTTGCCAGTCCTTGATCACACCGCCAAATGCATCGTGCATTACGCGTGCGAACAGAGCCATGGCCGCCACTTTCGGCGCCGTGGCAAAGAAGGCAGTGATTGGTGTGGGTGAGCCTTCATACACGTCCGGTGTCCACATGTGGAACGGCACGGCTGACACTTTGAACGCAAGGCCTGAAATCAGGAATACCAGACCAATCAGCAGGCCAATCGAAATCTCACCATCCTGTACCGTCTGAATGATGCCCGAGAACAGCGTAGTGCCGGAAAATCCATAGACCAGAGATGCACCGTATAGCAGCAGACCCGAACTCAGCGCACCCAGCACAAAGTACTTCAGACCAGCCTCAGTCGATTTGGCGCTGTCCCGGCGTAGCGCGGCCACGACGTAAAGCGACAGTGACTGCAGCTCCAACCCCATGTACAGCGACATCAGATCGCCGGCGCTGACCATCATCATCATGCCGACAGCGGCCAGCGCGACCAACAACGGAAATTCGAACCGCAACAGGTCGCGACGCGCCATGTATTCCTGGCTCATCACCAGAATGGCCGCAGCGGACAACAGGATTGCTACCTTCGAGAACCTTGCGAACCCGTCATCGACAAACATGCCGTTGAACGCAACGTTGGTGCCATCGCCATTGGTCGCGATCCAGATCGCCAGCAGCGCCATCAACCCCGCTGTCGTCCAAACCAGCGTCGGCGCAAGCCCGTCCTTCGTCGTGTAGACAGCCCCCAAAAGCGCCGCCATCGCATACACGGCCAGAATGATTTCCGGCAGGATTATTGTCAGATCAGCCTGGATCATGTCTCCAAAGCCCCCTTAATGCGAAGCGGCCGACTGGGTCGCAGCCTCAGCCGCGGCCAGAGCCATGTCATAGTTCGAAATCAGCGCAGCCGTTGAGTTGCCAATCACATCGGTCACCAGCGACGGGTACACACCCAGCAGGATCGTCATTACGATCAGAGGCGCAAAGATAAGCCGCTCGCGCGAGCTCATGTCGGTCATCGCTTTGAGGCTTTCCTTGATTAGATCACCAAACACGACCCGACGATAAAGCCATAGCGCGTAGGCCGCCGAGAAGATCACGCCAGAGGCAGCCACAGCCGTCACCCATGTGTTGACCTGGAAAGCACCCATCAATGTAAGGAATTCACCGATGAACCCGCTGGTGCCCGGCAGGCCCACATTGGCCATGGTGAACAGCATGAAGACCAGCGCGTAGGCCGGCATCCGGATCACCAGACCGCCATAGGCTTCAATCTCACGTGTGTGCATCCGGTCATAGATCACTCCGACGCAAAGGAAGAGTGCCGCCGAAATGAACCCGTGGCTCAGCATCTGGAAAATGGCCCCGTCGACCCCTTGCTGATTTGCGGCAAAAATCCCCATTGTCACAAAGCCCATATGCGCGACCGAGGAATATGCGATCAGCTTCTTCATATCTTCCTGCACCAGCGCCACCAGCGAGGTGTAAACAACCGCAATTGCCGACATCCACAGCACTAGATCGGTCATCACCGCTGATCCTACCGGGAACATTGGCAGGCTGAAACGAAGGAAACCGTAGCCACCCATTTTCAGAAGGATGGCTGCCAGCACGACCGAGCCTGCAGTAGGCGCCTGAACGTGGGCATCCGGCAACCATGTATGTACCGGCCACATCGGCATTTTCACAGCGAAGCTGGCAAAGAAGGCCAGGAACATCAGCGTCTGCATGCCGCCAACGATATAGATGCCCAGCACACTGAACCCTTCGGACGAGAAGTGATGAAGCATTAGTGCTTCGATATCAGTAGTGCCCGCATCTGCATACATCGCCACCATCGCCACCAGCATCAGCACCGAGCCTAGGAAGGTGTAGAGGAAAAACTTGAAGCTGGCATAGATACGGTCCTTGCCGCCCCAGATACCGATGATCAGGAACATCGGGATCAACCCAGCTTCGAAGAACAGGTAGAACAGCACCAGATCCAGCGCCATGAACACGCCCAGCATCAGCGTTTCCAGCAAAAGGAAGGCGATCATGTATTCTTTGACGCGGTCGGTGACATGCCAACTGGCCAGAATGGTCAGCGGCATGATGAAGGTGGTCAGCAGCACGAACAGAACGCTAATGCCATCCACACCCATCTTGTATTTTAGGCCCATCAGCCATTCACCTTCTTCCACCATCTGAAAGCCGGTGTTCGAAGGATCAAAGCCAGTGTAAATGCCGATCGAAACTAAGAACGTCACTGTAGTCGCCACCAGCGCAACCCACTTGGCATTGCGCTGAGCAGCCACGTCTTCACCATGCAAGAACAGGGCCAGGATGCCTGCCGCCACGGCGGGGATGAAGGTGACGATGGAGAGGATATTATCCATTATTGTGCGCCCCCGCCGATCGACATCCAGGTGACAAGGGCTGCGATGCCCAGAACCATCCAGAAGGCGTAAGTAAAGATGTAACCCGTCTGCGCCTTGCCTGCGAGGCGGGTAAAGAAGGGAACTACGCCCATGGCCACTCCGTTCAGGAAGCCGTCGATGGTGTTGCCATCACCGCGTTTCCACAGGAACCGGCCAAGCGCCAAGGTCGGTTTAACGAAGATCGCGTCATAGATTTCGTCGAAATACCACTTGTTCAGCAGGAACAGGTACAGCGGACGCTGGTTCTGCGCCAAACGCGCCGGTAGCGAGGTGTTCACGATGTAGAACCAGTAGGCCACGACAAAGCCCAGCAACATTGCGACAAAAGGCGAAACCTTGACCCATTTCGGAGCAGCATGCGCGTCGTCCAGGATATGGTTGTCCGGCGCGATGTAGATCGCGCCCTCGCCAGGCTCTCCTGCGAAGACATAGTGGTGATCGCCACCTTTCGCGGCCTTGTCGCTATGTGCAGCATCATCGGCATGGCCCTCGTCCGAATGGCTGTCATCAGCATGGGTGGTTTCAGCATGCGCGTCAGCTTGGCCATGGTCGCCGGCCTCTGCATGCTCCGACGCCTCGGCGACCGGAATGCCATAGAACTTACCGACCTTGTCCGTATGACCAAAGAAGTTGCCGTACCAGATCATCCCAGCAAACACCGCACCCAGTGACAGCACGCCCAGCGGAACCAGCATTGTCAGAGGGCTTTCATGCGCGTGATCATGGGTGTGCTTGTCGCCCCGCGGTTCCCCATAGAAGGTCAGGAAAATCAGGCGCCAACTGTAGAACGAAGTGAACGCTGCCGCGATCACCAGCATCCAGAAGCCATAGCCGGAACCACCCGCATAGGCGCTTTCAATAATCGCGTCTTTGGACAGGAACCCGGCAAAGCCAATGGTCGTCAACGGGATGCCCACACCAGTGATGGCCAGCGTTCCGATCATCATTGCCCAGAAGGTATAGGGGATCTTCTTTCGCAGGCCGCCGTATTCAGTCATCTCTTGCTCGTGATGCATCGCGTTAATTACGGAACCCGCTCCGAGGAACAGCAGCGCTTTGAAGAACGCGTGCGTGAACAGGTGAAACATCGCCGCCGAATACATGCCAACGCCAGCAGCAACAAACATATAGCCCAGCTGCGAACAGGTCGAATAGGCGATGACGCGCTTGATGTCGGTCTGTACCAGACCCACGGTTGCGGCGAAGAACGCTGTCGAGGCACCCAGCACGGTGATGAATCCGGTCGCACCCGGCGCAAACTCCATCAGCGGCGACATGCGGCAAATCAGGAACACACCCGCGGTCACCATGGTTGCGGCGTGGATCAGCGCCGACACAGGGGTCGGGCCCTCCATCGCGTCCGGCAACCAGGTGTGCAGGATCAGCTGCGCCGATTTACCCATCGCGCCGATGAAGAGAAGGACGCAAATCACCTCAATTGCGGTCCAATCGCCCCACAAGAAGTGCAGCTTTTCTTCTGCAAGTGCAGGCGCCGATGCGAAGATGTCCGAGAAGTTGATGCTGTCGGTCAAGAAGAATAGCGCAAAAATACCCAGCGCGAAACCAAAGTCACCGACCCGGTTCACCACAAAAGCTTTGATCGCGGCGGCGTTCGCGGATGGTTTGCGGTAATAAAAGCCGATCAGCAGGTAAGACGCGACCCCCACGCCTTCCCAACCAAAGAACATCTGAACCAGATTGTCCGACGTCACCAGCATCAGCATGGCGAACGTAAAGAACGACAGGTAAGCAAAGAAGCGCGGCTTATAGCTTTCGCCTTCACGCCATTGCGGGTCGTGATCCATGTAGCCAAAGGAATAGAGGTGAACGAGCGCTGACACGGTGGTCACTACGATCAGCATGATCGCGGTCAGCCGGTCCAGACGCACGGCCCAACTGGTCGACAGCGAACCGCTTTCGATCCAGCGCATGATCTCGATCTGTTGCGTCACACCGTCAAAGGTAAAGAACACAATCCACGACAGCAGACAGGCCAGAAACAGCAGACCTGTAGCGGTCCACATGGCGGCCTTCTCGCCAATAAACTTCCAGCCGAACCCGCAAATCAGCGCGCCCACCAGAGGGGCAAAGAGGATGGTGGTTTCCATGTTCTCTTACCCCTTCATCATATTGACGTCTTCAACCGCGATGGTGCCACGGTTGCGGAAGAAGCAGACCAGAATGGCCAGACCAATCGCCGCCTCGGCTGCTGCCACGGTAAGCACGAACAGGGTGAAGACCTGCCCGACCAGATCACCGAGGAAACTGGAAAACGCCACAAGGTTGATATTCACCGCCAGCAGCATCAGCTCGATACTCATCAGCAGGATGATGACGTTCTTGCGGTTCAAGAAGAGGCCGAAGATGCCGATGACAAACAGCGTCGCCGCGACTGTAAGATAGTGTTCAAGTCCGATCATCGTCTTAAAGTCCCTGCCCCGGTTTCACGTCCTTCAACTCCATCGCCTTGGCCGGGTCGCGCATCATCTGGCCGACGATATCCTGACGCTTGATGTCCTGACGATGGCGCAGGGTCAGCACGATGGCGCCGATCATGGCCACCAGCAGGACGAGGCCCGCCAGCTGGAACAGAAGGAAGTATTGATCGTAAAGAATAACGCCCAGCGCCTCGGTATTGTGGCGGTCTGTTGGGACAGGCTGTGCCAGATTGGCCTCAACGCCTTGCGCGCTGTCCCAAGCCCCAAAGGCCATGACAAACTGCATTAGGATGACCAGACCGATCAGCAAGGCCAGCGGCATATAGCGCGCCATCTCGGCCTTGAGCTCGGCAAAATCCACATCAAGCATCATCACAACGAAGAGAAACAGCACTGCGACCGCGCCGACATAGACGATGATCAGCAGCATTGCCACAAACTCGGCTCCCAGCAGAACGAACAGTCCCGCCGAAGACAGGAAGGACAGGATCAGCCACAGCACCGAATGCACCGGCTGGCGGCTGATCACCGTAAACAGCCCGCCGGTGATGGCGCTGATTGCAAACAGGTAGAAGGCAAAGACGGTCATTGATCCTCATCCTCGTTGTCGCCCATGACCTCTTGCGCCAGTTCCAACGCACGGGTCATAGCCGGGATGCCGGCAAAGACCGACATCTGACCGATCGTTTCCACGATCTCTTGTTTCCTGGCGCCAGCCTCAAGCGCGTGGCGCACGGTCTGACGCACCGCCGCATCTGCCTGCGCGCCCTGGCAGGTCAGCCCGGCCAGTGTTAGCAGCAGGCGGGTCTTGGCATCCAACCCGTCCTTGTTGACGGTATTGCCGAACATCATCTCCATGACCTCTTTGGGCATGGTCGGCCAAAGAGCCTCAAAGCCCTTGGGCGAGAAATTCTCCATCGCCGGGTTCATCGCCTTGGCCATGTCCTGCGCCTGCTTCATCATCAGGTCGAACGGATTTTGGGGCGTGTCACTCATCTGTACGGCGCGTCCATTTCCAGATTGCGGGCAATCTCGGCTTCCCAGCGTTCGCCGTTATCGAGCAATTTTTCTTTGTCGTAGAACAGCTCTTCGCGGGTTTCTGTCGCGAATTCAAAGTTGGGACCTTCCACGATAGCATCAACTGGGCAGGCCTCTTGGCAGAAGCCGCAATAGATGCATTTGGTCATGTCGATGTCATAGCGTGTCGTCCGGCGGCTGCCGTCTTCGCGCGGTTCGGCGTCGATAGTGATCGCTTGCGCGGGGCAGATCGCCTCGCACAGTTTGCAGGCGATGCAGCGTTCTTCGCCGTTCGGATAGCGGCGCAGTGCGTGTTCACCGCGGAAGCGCGGAGACAGCGGCCCCTTTTCGTGCGGGTAGTTGATGGTGGCCTTGGGGGCGAAGAAATACTTCAACCCCAGTTTCATGCCGACCCAGAAGTCTTGTAGCAGAAAGTATTTGGCGGCGCGGGTATAGTCGATTTGGGTCATGGCCTAGGACTTCCTTTCGAACGGCAATTCGAATGTCTCTTCGCACTGCCCAACTGTATCTTGCAAAACCTCATACATTCGTGTTTGGGCATCTTTCGATTGCTGCGGTATTTCCAACACCCGACGGCTGGCTTCTCTCCAACGGTAACACTCTGCTAGGTCCAGCGTAGAAAACAAAAAATCGGAAGAAGAATACGTGAGTCCTTCGCCTGATTCATCCATAGGCGTGGAAAGCACCATCTGATCAATCAGATCTCGATCTTCCCGAGCCGGCCAAAGGCAATCAAGCATTTCTAGAAGCGATTGGTTTGCATTGACCAGTCGCCCTGCATCGGGATGCCCTTCTCTTATTGTATTCATATATATCGTCAAGTGGATGTGTTGATTGGCCATCACAATCGACCAAGCACCCATCTTATTGAAGGCACGGTGCTGGCTTTCAGGGATGTCGTAGTCCCACTCGATTTTTGCCTCGGAAAGGCGTTTGGCCGTTTGTTCCGCATTCTGCATCACAGCTTCAACTTGTGGGGCACAATACGATTGCGCCGTTTCCAAATAATTTTTTTCCCACACCGTTTCCGTACCTCTTGCATGAAGCAACGAGGCACTAACGGCCAAGTAAACAAAGGCCAGAGACAGAATTCGCCAACGCATCATCAGCCTCCTACGTTCCACCGGGCAAACGCGCCCCAGAACCAATCGAACCTCGCCGCAAAGGCCACAAAGACCACCCAGGCCAGCGAGAAGGGCAGGAAGACTTTCCAGCCCAACCGCATCAGCTGGTCATAGCGGTAGCGGGGCGTGATCGCCTTGACCATCGCGAAGAGGAAGAAGAAGAACGCCATCTTGGCGACCATCCACAGCACTCCGTCCGGCAAGCCGGGGATCGGGGAAAGCCAGCCGCCGAAGAACAGCAGCGTGGTCAGCGCGCACATCAGGAAGATAGCGATGTACTCGCCTGCCATGAACAGCAGGAACGGTGTCGCTGAGTATTCGACCTGATAACCGGCGACCAGTTCCGATTCAGCCTCGGGCAAGTCGAACGGCGGCCGGTTGGTTTCGGCCAGCGCCGAGATGAAGAACAGGAAAACCATCGGGAAATGCGGCAGCCAGTACCAGCTGAAGAAACCGAACCGACCGTCCTGCGCCTCGACAATGTGGCCGAAATTCATCGAACCGGTTGAGATGATTACGCCGATAATGATCAAACCGATGGAAACTTCATAAGAAATCATCTGTGCGGCAGAGCGCAGCGATCCGAGGAACGGATACTTTGAGTTCGACGCCCAACCACCCATAATCACGCCATAAACTTCCAACGAGGATACGGCAAAGACGTACAGGATCGCGACGTTGATATCCGACAATACCCAGCCATCGTTGAACGGGATCACAGCCCAGGCGATCATTGCCAACACGAATGAGGTCAGCGGAGCAAGTATGAACACCGTGCGGTCGGACCCGGCGGGGATGACCACCTCTTTGACCACATATTTCAGAGCGTCAGCCACAGATTGCAGCAGGCCATAGACACCAACCACGTTAGGGCCGCGGCGCATCTGAACAGCCGCCCAGATCTTGCGGTCGCCGTAGACAAGGAACAACAGCGAGATCATCACAAAGGCAACAACGGCAATCACTTGCGCCAAAATGGTGATGGCTATTCCGCCTGGGGTGTTAAAGAAATCAGCCATTGGTCCTCACACCGTGGGTATTCCGTTTTTCGCGCGTGATGTTCAGGCCAAGTGCCTGCGCATATTGCGGTTTGGTCGGCGCGTAGGTGTAAATAGCATCTACAGCCTTTGCGCCACCTTTTTCATTGCGTTTCATGCGCAATTCCCCGATCCCCACACCGCAGGCGGCGGTGTTGGCCTCTGAAAGCGATATGAAACGTGCTGTATTCATTCCGCCGCGATCTTCCCGGCGTTCCGTGCCTGCGCCTGAGCGGACAGCTCGGCCATCAGTTGCGACGCCCGTGCAATCGGGTTGGTCAGGTAGAAGTCTTTAACCGCAGTGCGGAACGTAGCCTGACCCAGAGAACCGGCATCCAGTGGCTGGACCTCATTCTCAATCACTTGGTCGATCTGGGCCAGATGCGGAACGGCTTCGATCAAAGCGGTACGCAGTTGCGCAAGTGAGTCGAAGGGCAGTGTTGCGCCCAGTTCCGCTGACAAAGCCCGCAGGATGGCCCAGTTTTCCTTGGCCTCACCGGGGGCAAATCCAGCCCGCATCGCCAGTTGTGGTCGGCCTTCGGTATTCACGAACAGCCCGTTTTCCTCAGTGTAAGCGGCACCCGGCAGGATCACGTCGGCACGATGCGCGCCGCGATCACCGTGGCTGCCCTGATAGATCACAAAGGCCCCTTCGCCGATTTCGATCTCATCAGCGCCCAGATTGTAGATCACGTCAGCCGCACTTACGGCATCCATGCCATTTTCGTTGGTGGCATCCACATCCATCGCACCCACGCGAGACGCCGCGGTATGCAGAACAAGCAGTCCACTTTCGGTATTGGCCGCAATGGCTTGCGCTGCGGCCAAGACAGCTGCGCCATCCGCCTCGAGCAAAGCACCTTGCCCGACGATGACCAGCGAGGCTTTGCCCTTGATCTCATCATCGCCGCCCATGTCGAGGACCTTCTGCAATGCTGCGCGGTCTTCTCCCATATGGTGATACGCGTAAGTCAGATCGGCTGCAGGCCCGACTAAAGCCACCTCGGCGCCATGTGCCCAGGCCTTGCGGATACGCGCGTTCAGAACCGGAGCTTCGTCGCGTGGGTTCGTTCCGATCAACAGAATTCGTTCTGCCGCATCGATATCCTCGATCGTTGCCGTTCCGGTATAGGCCCCACGATTACCCGAAGGCAGTTTGGCCCCATCAGTCCGGCATTCAACAACACCGCCCAGCCCTTCGATCACCTGCTTCAGCGCAAAAGTAGCCTCGACCGGAGCCAGATCACCGATAAGACCGGCCAGCTTGTCAGCCCCTTTCAGCGCCTCGGCCGCCTTGGTCAACGCCTCGGGCCACGAGGCCGGGCGCAGCTTGCCGTTTTCACGCACATAAGGTTTGTCCAAACGCTGGCGACGCAGGCCATCCCAGACAAATCTGGTCTTGTCGCTGATCCATTCCTCGTTCACGCCGTCGTGGTTGCGGGGCATAAAACGCATCACTTCGCGCCCTTTGGTATCGACCCGGATGTTTGACCCCAAGGCGTCCATCACGTCGATGCTTTCGGTCTTGGTCAGTTCCCACGGGCGCGCTGTGAAGGCATACGGCTTCGAGGTCAGAGCTCCAACTGGGCACAGGTCAATTATGTTGCCTTGCAGGTTCGAATCCAGTGTCTGGTTCAGGTACGAGGTGATCTCCGCATCTTCCCCGCGCCCGGTCTGACCCATCTGAGTAATGCCTGCGACCTCAGTGGTGAACCGCACACAGCGGGTACAGCTGATGCAGCGGGTCATCGCAGTCCCGACCAGCGGTCCCAAATCCAGATCATCCACGGCACGCTTGGCTTCCTTGAAGCGCGAGCCCGACACACCATAGGCCATGGCCTGATCCTGCAGGTCACACTCGCCACCCTGATCACAGATCGGGCAATCCAGCGGGTGGTTGATGAGCAAGAACTCCATCACCCCTTCACGGGCTTTCTTGACCATGGGCGAGTTCGTCTTGACCTCCGGCGCCTGTCCTTCAGGCCCTGGGCGCAGATCGCGGACCTGCATCGCGCAAGAGGCCGCCGGTTTGGGAGGGCCGCCAACAACCTCAACCAGACACATCCGGCAGTTGCCGGCAATCGACAGACGTTCGTGATAGCAGAAGCGCGGTACCTCGACCCCTGCCTGCTCGCAGGCCTGGATCAGCGTCATCGCACCATCGACTTCGATTTCTTGCCCGTCGATATTGATCTTGCGGAGGTCAGACATGGTCTAGTTCGCCCTCAAATACACGCCAATGGCGCTGTTTCTTTCGATCTCTGCCTGCCCCAACGTGCAGAAAGAGTTGGGGTTGTCGTAAGACACACCGTTCGCGGCCAGATACGCCTCGCCCTTGGCGCGCATCCGGTCCTTTTCGGCATCCGATTCCACGTAAGCGCGGATTTCACCGTCCGAATACCCCAGTTTGTTCGCTTTGGACTTTAGCCCCCACATAACGCCAATCGCCTTCAGCCTGCGCCCGCTGATCGACGGGCAGAATTCCGAAATCTCGTTTGCGATTGCGATGTAATAGAGTTCTTCGTCAATCTCTTTGACTTCGCGCAAGGGCGGTTTGGCCTCGACCGCGGCAGGGAAAGTCAGAACAGACAACGCAATAAGCAGTTTCACACCAGACATGACAAATCCTTTCGTTTTGGACAGGCCAAAACGATCCGGTGCCGGAGTGCTATTCAATAACACGTCCTGCGTCATGGGCTGATATGCAAAAAACCGCATCATGGTCGCTGGCAGGTTCCTGCAAAGGTCAATTTATTGTCCGTAATGCGCAGGTTTTGCGGCTCGGTGTCGGGTCCGACTTTCCAGTTGATTTTCGAAGTCCCAAAAGAATCTATACAGAACTTGGTTCCCTCAAACCGACCCGCTTCGCGCGCGCCATCCAAAGAGGCAGATGCGCCGTTTACGACAACCGTGAATTCTGTGGGGGCGTTCCTTTTATCGACTGCTTTCGCTTTGGCCCGGAAAGCTTTCCCATCAAACAGAATGCGATCGCTGGACGACGGGCCGCAAGCAGAGACGAAAACCACAGCCCCCAAGACCGCGACCAGTGTTGCGCGTCCCGCCCTGAAATTTGATCCAGTCAACGAATAGACACCTTTCTTTTCCATCAAAACGCCGCCACCAATGCCATGACGCCCATCACCACCATGCAGGCCCACCCGACGACATAGGTTACAGACCGGACGCCGCTGTGCGGTTGTCCGATACCACGCATGTGGATAACCAACATGACGATACGCGCAATCAGAGCCACGGAGGCCAGAAGGTTCACCCAGAACGGGCTCACCCCAAGCAGAATGGCCGCGACAGTAACTGCGACAAAGGCCGGCAGAGTTTCAGTTCCATTCAGATATGCCCGGTTCAACCGATAAGCCTTGTCGGAATAGTCCTGCTCCGGCGTCGCCCCGGGGGCAAGACCTTTGCCAGCCTTGGCAAGCGCCGAGAACGGCGACAATACCAGAATGATCAACGTAAAAATCACCATTGAAGCGATCGCGTGTGAATAAGCGGAAAAAACTTCCATTAGTTCAACTCCTTGATCTCAACCCGGCTTGGAATTGGTTCAACATCCCGCACATTGTTCATTCCGCTGCCATCGCGCCCATACGGCCAGATTTCTGGGCTTTGATGCGATCCTCGATCTCCTCACGGAAGTTACGGATCAGACCTTGAATCGGCCAGGCCGCCGCATCGCCCAAAGCGCAGATGGTATGACCTTCGACTTGCTTAGTGACGTCAAACAACATGTCGATCTCTTCTAGCTCCGCCTCACCGCGCACCAGACGGTCCATCACCCGCATCATCCAACCGGTTCCTTCGCGGCAGGGCGTGCACTGACCACAGCTTTCGTGCTTGTAGAACTTCGACAGCCGCCAGATCGCCTTGATGATATCGGTGGATTTGTCCATCACGATCACCGCCGCCGTGCCCAGCCCCGAGCCCAGATCGTTGCGCAGGTGGTCGAAATCCATGATGGCGTCGCGCATGTCTTCCCCGCGCACGCAAGGTACCGAGGAACCGCCGGGGATCACAGCCAACAGGTTGTCCCAACCGCCGCGAATCCCGCCGCAATGCGTTTCGATCAGCTGCTCAAACGGGATCGACATCGCCTCTTCTACTACGCAGGGATTGTTTACATGGCCCGATATTGCAAACAGTTTGGTGCCTGCGTTGTTTTGGCGGCCAAAACCGGCAAACCAGTCGGCACCACGCCGTAAGATGGTCGGCACAACGGCGATAGACTCCACATTGTTCACAGTGGTCGGACAGCCATAGAGGCCCGCCCCCGCCGGGAACGGAGGTTTCATACGCGGCATGCCCTTCTTGCCCTCAAGGCTTTCGATCAGGGCTGTTTCCTCACCGCAGATATACGCCCCTGCCCCGTGATGCAGAAACAGGTCGAAATCCCAACCCGACCCGGCAGCGTTCTTGCCCAGCAATCCGGCATCATATGCCTCATCAATTGCGGCCTGCAGCGCCTCTCGCTCGCGGATGTATTCACCGCGAAGATAGATGTAGCAGGTATGCGCATTCATCGCGAAAGACGCGATCAAACAACCTTCGATCAACGTATGCGGATCGTGGCGCATGATCTCACGGTCCTTGCAGGTGCCCGGCTCGGATTCGTCCGCGTTCACAACCAGATAGGCCGGACGTCCGTCGCTTTCCTTCGGCATGAACGACCATTTCAGACCAGTCGGGAATCCGGCGCCGCCGCGTCCGCGCAAGCCGGAATCCTTCATCGTCTGGATGATCCAGTCGCGCCCGTTTCCGATCAGGCCAGCGGTGCCGTCCCAATGCCCGCGGGCCTGCGCGCCTTTCAAGGTGCGCTCATGCATCCCGTAGATGTTGGTAAAGATCCTGTCCTGATCCTTCAGCATCGTGTCTTACCTTCAGCTGTCCTGACGCATGCGCCAGAGTTGAAAAATGTTCACGCCCGCATAGATAAACCCCGCCAGAGCGGCGAAATCAAACAGCAGCGCATAGCGCCCCGGCAACCCTAGCGCGGGGCCAATGAACAATGTCATGGCAAGCCAAAGCACCATGGTCGCGGCGATGACTACCCCGACATGACGACCCTTTCGGGCTATCGCCTGTTCCTTGTCTTTGTCCATCTCATCCTTCATGCCCCGAACGGACATGGGTCCTATTCTTCGTAAGTGCCGTCTTCCTTGGCACGCTTTGCAAATTCGGTTTCTTCGCCCTTCGCCAGTTGAGCGGCTTGGGCAATCCAGCCATCCCGTTCGATCCGCCCTTTGAATTTAAGCCGTGCGTCTACCCAAGCCACCTGCTCAGGCGTCCACGCTGCAATCTGGTCAAAGTGGAAGAACCCAAGATCATTCAGTGTCTGCTCAAGCTTGGGACCGACCCCTTTGAGCATCTTCAGATCGTCTGCCTTGCCATCCCGCGCCGCGGTCAGGGTTTCCGGTTGATCCTCTTTCGCCGCCTTCGCCTCTTCGGCCTGTTTTGCTGCAGTCTTCGCAGGCGCGGGTGCTTTTGGCGGTTTGGGCGCGGCCTTGGTCGCCGCAGCTTTGCCGTCTTTGCCCAGCCACGGCGTCAGGATCGGAACCTCGGTCCCGTCGATACGTTTGACTGTATCGCCAATATCCAGGGCCAGCTCGACGCTGGCGTTGTATTGCGGTTTGCCTGCTTCATGCTCGGTCAGGCTGGTCAGCCCTTTCAGCGGTTCCGCCGCGTACCGTCCGTTTTGTGGGCCCGGAAGTGGCACCTTTCCGGCAGCCAGATCGTCGACGATCTTGCCAAAGCTCTCGGCGGTCAGATCTTCGTAATAATCCTTGCCGATTTGCGCCATCGGCGCGTTGGTGCAGGATCCGAGGCATTCCACCTCTTCCCAACTCAGCTTGCCGTCGGCGGACAGTTCGTGCGGCTTGGCCGCGATTTTGTCCTTGCAAACCGCAATCAGATCTTCAGCCCCGCAGATCATGCATGAGGTCGTTCCGCATATCTGAATATGCGCCACAGAGCCAACTGGTTGCAGCTGGAACATGAAGTAGAACGATGCAACCTCAAGCACGCGGATATAGGCCATTCCCAGCATATCGGCGACGGATTCAATCGCAGGGCGGCTGAGCCAGCCCTCTTGTTCCTGCGCGCGCCACAAAAGCGGGATAACCGCGCTGGCCTGACGGCCATCGGGGTACTTGGTAATCTGCGCTTTGGCCCACTGCTGATTGGCTGCGGTAAAGGCAAAGCTTTCAGGTTGTTCGGGGTGCAGACGGCGCAGCATTAGCAGGCATCTCCGATCACGATAATATAGGGGTCTTCCTGATGCGCGCGACCCTGTTCAACAAGGCGGGCTATCAGATCCGGCGTTTCGGCCTGAGTAAAACCAGCGGGGCGCAGTTTGATCTCCGCCTCGTCTTCAACCATGCGGCACCCGTTCAAGCGTACAAAGTCATAAAGCGCATCCGCACGGCCTACCGCATCCTCAGGCGCAAGGCCATGCGCGCCGCAAATTGCCGGGGCAATTTCGAATATCGGACCATCCAGCCCAGCCAACCCTTGCTCAGCCCATGAGTTTATCACTGCACTGACATCTTCGGGACGCAAGTCCCGGGCAGAAAACGATTCCTCGGCGCGCGAGATATCTAACCGGCAGTCGTTGTCGCGCATAACTTCAAGCACTTTCGCCGTTGGATGGGTCGAGGCGGCCTGCACAGGCGTTGCGGCTACCACGGCGAGGGTTAGGACCAGCCGTCTCACCGATCAATCTCCCCAAACACGACATCCATGGTGCCGATGATGGCTGCAACGTCTGCCAATTGGTGGCCTCCGGCGACGTGATCCATAGCCTGCAGGTGCAGGAACCCCGGCGCGCGCAGTTTGGCACGGTAAGGCTTGTTGGTGCCGTCGGCGACCAGATAGACGCCGAATTCGCCCTTGGGGGCCTCAACGGCGGCGTAGACCTCGCCTGCTGGGACGTGGAAGCCTTCGGTGTACAGTTTGAAATGATGGATCAGACTTTCCATCGAGGTTTTCATGTCCGACCGTTTGGGCGGGGTGATTTTGCCTCGCGCCAGAACGTCTCCGGGACAGTCACGGATTTTTGCGATTGCCTGTCGGATGATCGACAGCGACTGGCGCATTTCTTCCATACGGACCAGGTAACGGTCATAGCAGTCACCGTTTTTGCCAACGGGAATCTGGAATTCAAACTCGTCATAGCATTCATAGGGCTGTGCGCGACGCAAATCCCAGGCAAGCCCCGAACCACGCACCATCACGCCAGAGAAGCCGTACTTCTGGATATCTTCTTCGGTCACGACACCGATATCGGCGTTGCGCTGCTTGAAGATGCGGTTTTCGGTCAATAGGCCATCGATGTCGTCCAGAACGGCGGGAAATTCGTGGCTCCACGCCTCGATATCGTCCAGCAGTTCGGGCGGCAGGTCCTGATGCACACCACCGGGCCGGAAATAGGCCGCGTGCAGGCGGGCACCGCAGGCACGCTCATAGAACACCATGAGCTTTTCGCGTTCTTCAAAGCCCCAGAGCGGTGGTGTCAAAGCACCCACATCCATCGCCTGCGTGGTTACGTTCAGCAGGTGGTTAAGAATTCGGCCGATCTCGGAATACAGCACCCGGATCAGCGAGCCCCGGCGCGGAACCTCGACTCCGGTCAGCTTTTCAATGGCCAAACACCAGGCGTGTTCCTGGTTCATCGGTGCCACGTAATCCAGACGGTCGAAATACGGCAGGTTCTGCAGATACGTCCGGCTTTCCATCAGCTTTTCGGTGCCACGGTGCAGCAGGCCGATATGCGGATCGCACCGCTCGACGATCTCACCGTCCAGCTCAAGCACAAGACGCAGAACTCCATGCGCCGCAGGGTGTTGCGGGCCGAAGTTGATGTTAAAATTGCGGATCTTCTGTTCTCCGCTCAGCGCGTCCGTGCTGCCGTCATCGTATCTTGAGCCGTCCATCAACGCCCCCGTTTGTTCTTTTTAGCATCGGCCCGAACCCGGACCTTTTCCGCCTCGGCAGCCTTGGCCGCGGCCCCTGCCAGCAAGACCCCCAGCGCACCTAGTGCGATCAGTTCTCCCAGCAGCATCAGCATCTCAGCGGCGCTCCAACTCTTGCAGTTTCAGCCCGACCCACCAAAGCAACGCGATCGTGCCAAATGGAACCAGACAAAGAAGGCACCAGAATTTGTTGATCCCGAAGAATGGCAAAATCTTTACCATCGGGATGATGGTCAGCGCAGACAGGATCAGCCACCAGATGCCACCCATTATTCAGTCTCCTGCTTCTCATCCCCCGGAAGAATGTAGTTTGCACCCTCCCAAGGGCTCATGAAATCGAACTGACGGTATTCCTGCACAAGGCTGACAGGTTCGTAGACCACGCGTTTTTGCGCCTCATCATACCGAACCTCGGTATAGCCAGTGGTCGGGAAGTCCTTGCGCAGCGGGTAGCCGCGGAATCCATAGTCCGTCAGGATGCGCCGCAGGTCCGGGTGCCCCGAGAACAGGATGCCGAACATGTCGAACACCTCGCGTTCGAACCAGTTGGCCGACGGGTGTACCTCGGTGATCGAGGGCACCATATCCTCTTCACGGATCGAGACCCGCAGACGGATACGCTGGTTCTGGTACATAGACAGGAAGTGATAAACCACGTCGAATCTTTTGGCACGTTCCGGGTAGTCAACGCCGGTGATGTCTACGAGTGTGGAAAACTGACAGCTGCGGTCCGACCTCAAGAATTCAACGAATTCCACAAGGTTCGACAGCGCCACATCCACGTTCAGTTCACCGTGTGTGACGTCCCATGACAGAACGCAATCCGTCCGCTTCAGTTCGAGCTGCGTACCGAGTTCCTTGAGTGCTTCGCTCATCAGCTCTTTCCTCAGCGTACGATGGTGCCGGTGCGGCGGATTTTGCGTTGCAACTGCATCAGACCGTACAGCAATGCCTCGGCTGTCGGCGGGCAGCCGGGGACGTAAATGTCCACCGGAACGATGCGGTCACAACCTCGCACGACCGAATAGGAGTAGTGGTAGTACCCACCGCCATTCGCGCAGGAGCCCATCGAGATCACATAGCGAGGCTCGGGCATCTGGTCGTAGACCTTGCGCAGCGCCGGTGCCATCTTGTTGGTCAGCGTGCCCGCCACGATCATCACATCCGACTGGCGTGGGGACGCACGTGGCGCGATGCCAAACCGTTCCGCGTCGTAGCGCGGCATCGAGGTGTGCATCATCTCAACCGCACAGCAGGCCAGACCGAAGGTCATCCAGTGCAGTGACCCGGTGCGCGCCCAGTTGATGATATCCTCGGTCGAGGTCAGCAGAAAACCCTTGTCCTGCAACTCGGCATTCAAGGCCTGGGTGGCGACTTCTTTATCGACGCCCGCGGTGTTTGCACCCGTCATCACTCCCATTCCAAGGCCCCCTTCTTCCATTCATAGGCAAAGCCAATGGTCAGAACGCCCAGAAACACCATCATGGACCAGAAACCAACGTCGCTGATGTCCTTGAAGCCGACAGCCCACGGGAACAGAAACGCGATTTCCAAGTCGAAGATGATGAAGAGAATCGAAACCAAATAAAACCTGACGTCAAACTTCATCCGTGCATCATCGAACGCGTTGAATCCACATTCATACGCGCTAACTTTTTCGGGGTCGGGATTGCGGACCGCCAGCACGACTGCCGCCAGAATCAGTACGATTCCAAGGCCCACAGCTACGGCCAGAAACACCAGGATCGGGAGGTACTCCCGCAATAGGTCTTCCACGTACAGCTCCTTTCCTGCGCATACCCCGAAAGGGAGCGCCGTCAATTGGCGTGTTGACTGGACATTCTGTATCCCCGCCGGGTCATAGGGTCAACCGAACACAAACGCGCAGGGGGGTAATATTCGACTTACTTCTGTTCTGGTTAAGATAGTCGCGCGCCCTGTCGCGAGTGCAATACAAGTGTCGCCTAAACCTTACTAATCCATGCAGGTTTTCTTTTTTCAAAGAACGCGCCGATTCCCTCTTTGGCCTCTTCCGTTTCCCACCTGTCGACCAGCTCTCGGATCGTATGGTCGATCACAGCATCGTCAATGCGGGGTCCGAGTTGGCGCACCAGTTGTTTGGCGGACGCAACCGCACCGGGTGCGCAGGTCAGATAGGGCACAACCTCGGCCTCAATTGCGTTATTCAGAGCGTCCTCCGGCACAATTCTGGCCAGCAGACCCAGCTCTACCGCTTCTGCGGCTTCAAACACCCGAGCCGACATGAACACGCGCCGCGCGAGGGCTTCCCCCATGCGAGCGACAACATACGGGCCAATGGTGGCCGGGATCAGGCCCAGCTTGGTCTCAGTCAGCCCCATTTTGACCGTGTCCGCTCCGATCGCCACATCACAAACCGACGCCAATCCCACACCGCCCCCAAAGGCATTGCCGTGAATCGCTCCGATCAGCGGTTTCGGCAACGTGTTCAGCGCCTGCAACATTTCGGCCAGCTTGCGCGCCTCAATAAATCGGGTTTCAGATTCTGCTGCCATCTGAGACTGCATCCAGCCCAGATCGCCGCCGGCACAAAAGCTCTTTCCCGCACCGGTCAGTACAACGACGCGCACCGCCTCGTCCGCGCCTAGCTGCTGCGCTGCTTGCGTAAGCTCGGCGATCATCTGCGCCGACATGGCGTTGTGCTTTTCGGCACGGTTGAGGGTCAGAGTGGCCACACCGCGCGCGTCGGTGGTCACAGCGATCGTTTCAAACATGTCTGCTCCTTACTGGGACCGCATCGCACGTGCCATTTGCGCGGCCTCTTCGATGACCGCAAGGTCGATGCCGGTCTGATATCCAAGACGTTCCAAATGCCTCACGACGGCTTCAGTGGAGACGTTTCCCGCGGCACCCGGCGCATATGGACATCCACCCAAACCGCCGATAGCACTGTCGAACACCCGAACACCCAGCGCCAGCGCCGCGTCGATATTGTCGATGGCCCGCCCGTTGGTGTCATGAAAGTGCCCCGCCAAACGCGTCACGGGCACCCGCTCACGCACCGCTAGCAGCATGTGGGCAATTGTATCGGGCGTACCCTGCCCGATCGTATCCCCCAGCGACACCTCGTAACATCCCAGCGAAAACAGCCGATCCGCGACCTCGGCCACCTTCTCAGGCGGGGTTGGTCCGTCATATGGGCAATCGGTCACGCAAGATACATAGCCCCGCACAGGAAGATCAATGTGGCGCGCGGCTTCAAGGATCGGGACAAAACGCTCGATGGATTCTTCTATGGTGGCATTAATGTTGGCTTTCGAGAACCCTTCAGAGGCCGAAGCGAATACTGCGATCTCATCGGCCTTTGCGGCCAAGGCATCTTCGTACCCCCGCATGTTCGGTGTCAGCGCGGCATAGCGCACCCCATCTGCCCGCTTAATCCCAGCCAACACATCTGTGCTGCCCGCCATTTGCGGCACCCACTTAGGCGAAACAAAACTGGCCACTTCGATGCGATTGAAACCAGCCCGACTAAGGCAATCGACCAGCGCCACCTTTTCTGCCACCGGGATTTCGCGTTTTTCGTTCTGCAGACCGTCACGCGGACCCACCTCGAAGATTTCGACCCGTTCATCCATGGTTGTGCCCTTCTCTGACTGACGCATTCGATCTGACTGTGCCACGTTGCGTGAGAACGGGACAGATCATTCCTCCTTCAGCCGGACCAGCGCAGCCCCTGCCTCGACTTGAGCCCCCGCATCGGCCAGCACTTCGGCAACAAGCCCATCGCGCGCCGCCAGCAGGGAGTGTTCCATTTTCATGGCTTCAAGGATCGCCAACCGGTCACCTTGCTGGACCGTCTGCCCCACCTGCGCAAAGACAGCTTTAACCAAACCGGGCATTGGTGCCTCAATCACGTTGGTATCACCTGCCGCACTGGTATCACGGTCCAGCGGATCAACGATTTCGAGGGTTTGGCCATAGTTTTCAAAGACCGTAATCTGCGCGCCCGAGATGGATACACGCGGCATCTGAACCCCGTCGATCAGCCACCCACCCGGATCGCGATCGGCAAGAACTGTACGTTCTCCGACCTGCCAGATCTGACGGTTCCGGCTTTCCACTTGTACGTCCAGGTCAATATCATCACCCGCCCGCAGCTGAACCGCACGATGCAGCGGAGCCCATAGCGAAAACCCGGTTTCCTCATCGGTGTCCACCAGATCCAAAGCTGTCATCGCGGCGGCGACTATGGAAGACGCCGGGATAGGTTCTGCCTGAACCAGCACGTCTAGATCCCGGCCAATCAGGCCGGTATCAACATCACCGGTTACAAAGCCGGAATGTCGGGTCAAAGCGCCCAGAAAACTGAGGTTCGTGACCGTTCCCCCCACCTCGGTTCCTTTCAGCGCCCTATGCAACTGTTCCAACGCAACCGCGCGCGTCGGACCATGCACGATCACCTTGGCGATCATAGGGTCATACCACGGGCTGATCGTATCACGAGCACGCACGCCGCTGTCGGCGCGGCAATCGGAGGGGAAAGCCAGATGGGTCAGCGTCCCTGTCGCGGGCAGGAAGCCTTTTGGCACGTCTTCAGCATAGAGCCGCGCCTCGAACGCATGACCCGAGATCGACAGGTCACTTTGCTGCTTGGGCAAGCTTTCGCCCGCTGCAACGCGCAGTTGCCATTCGACAAGGTCGACACCTGTGATCGCCTCGGTCACCGGATGCTCGACCTGCAGGCGCGTATTCATCTCCATGAACCAGAACCGGTCCGGACGCAGCCCATCCGAGGCGTCGACGATAAACTCAACCGTACCTGCCCCTTTATAGCCAATCGCTTCGGCCGCACGCACGCCCGCTTGCCCCATCGCTTCGCGCATCTCAGGCGTCATCCCCGGAGCCGGAGCTTCTTCGATCACCTTCTGATGTCGACGCTGCAACGAGCAGTCTCGTTCGAACAAATGCACGGCATGGGTGCCATCCCCAAAAACCTGCACCTCGATATGGCGAGGTTTGGCGACGAATTTCTCGACCAGAACAGCGTCATTGCCGAAAGCGGTTTTTGCCTCGCCTCGGGCGCTGTCCAATGCCGTTATGAAGTCCGCCGGTCGCTCGACCAGACGCATGCCTTTGCCGCCGCCACCCGCAACGGCTTTAATCAAAACCGGGTAACCGATGGTATCCGCCGCCCCTGCCAAATGCTCGGGGTCTTGGTTGTCACCGTGATATCCCGGCACAACCGGCACGCCCGCTTTCTCCATCAGTACCTTGGCGGCATCTTTCAAACCCATCTTGCGGATCGCATCCGCCGAAGGGCCGATGAAGGTCAGACCAGCGCCCTCGACCGCATCCACGAAATCGGGGTTCTCGGACAAAAAGCCATAGCCGGGGTGGATCGCCTGCGCGCCTGTATCCAGCGCAGCCTGAATGATCACTTCGCCCTTCAGGTAGCTGTCCGCTGGGGCCGCGCCACCGATATGCACCGCCTCATCTGCGATCTGAACGTGTTTGGCCGAGGCATCTGCATCTGAATACACCGCCACGCAGGACACACCCATCTTCTGAGACGTTTCCATCACCCGACAGGCAATTTCGCCTCGGTTGGCAATCAGGATTTTGTTGAACATCTCTTATCCCTCAACCGCCAGATCTTCGATTAGGCGGAACCGCTCGCACAGCAGTTCCATCTCTGGATCGAAACCACCATTACGCTCAAAGTACCGGCGATGATCTTCGCGCCATCCCTCAAGCGTATCGTTTTCGCCCTCGGCCAACGCGAAATCCTCGCTCATATCGCAGAAACGACAGACAGAAACATCGACGGTTTCGATCACCAAAGCAGGGCGTCCATCCCATTCCAAAGCGATGTCGCGGCGCCCAACGACTGGCGTCTCGGGGCTACCATCCGGATAGTCCCTCAGCGCGCCACAAGTTGCAGTTTTCCGGCCTGCACGCACCAGTGAAAGCAACTCGGCACTCATCAAAGCGCTGTCGCCGAATTTGAAGGTTTGTGCGTCGGGATATCGGGCCAATACATCTTCCAGTGTCATGTTCATCACATCCTGAACACGCCGAAACGTGTCTCCTCAATCGGCGCATTCAACGCAGCGTTTAGCGACAGGGCCAGCACATCGCGGCTTTTGCGCGGGTCGATGATGCCGTCGTCCCACAGCCGGGCCGAAGCATAGAGCGGGTGCGATTGCTCCTCGAACATCTCCAGCGTCGGACGTTTGAACTCGGCCTCTTCCTCGGCGGACCATGTACCACCCTGCCGTTCGATCCCGTCACGTTTGACGGTGGCCAGAACGCCCGCCGCCTGTTCACCGCCCATGACCGAGATCCGCGAGTTCGGCCAAGTCCACAAAAACCGTGGCTGATAGGCTCGACCCGCCATACCGTAGTTTCCGGCCCCAAACGAGCCACCCACCAGCATGGTGATTTTGGGAACATTGGTCGTCGCCACCGCCGTAACCATCTTGGCTCCGTGCCGCGCGATACCTTCGTTTTCGTACTTCCGACCAACCATAAAGCCAGTGATGTTTTGCAAGAACACCAGGGGAATCTTGCGCTGCGAACACAGTTCCACGAAATGCGCGCCCTTCTGCGCGGCCTCGGAAAACAGCACGCCGTTGTTGGCGATGATCCCGACCGGGCAGCCTTTGACATGAGCGAAGCCGGTCACAAGCGTCTCACCAAAACGCGGCTTAAATTCATCAAAACGCGAGCCATCGACCAGTCGCGCGATCACCTCTCGGATGTCATAAGGGGTGCGCAAATCGGCCGGGACGACGCCCAGGATTTCTTCGGGATCATATGCCGGATTTTCTGGGCTGGCCCAATCTACCGTCTGTGGCTTGCGCAGGTTCAGAGAACCAACCGCGCGGCGCGCCAGTGCCAGCGCGTGAGCATCATCTTCGGCCAAATAATCAGCCACCCCGGACAGACGCGTGTGCACATCGCCGCCACCTAAGTCCTCGGCACTGACCACCTCACCGGTCGCAGCCTTGACCAACGGGGGGCCTGCCAGAAAAATCGTGCCCTGTTCCTTCACAATGATGGTCACATCCGACATCGCGGGCACATAGGCCCCGCCTGCCGTACACGACCCCATGACGACCGCGATCTGAGGGATGCCTTTCGCGCTCATCCGCGCCTGATTATAGAAGATGCGGCCAAAGTGGTCGCGATCAGGGAAGACCTCATCTTGATTGGGCAGGTTCGCGCCACCACTGTCGACCAGATAGATACAGGGCAGATTGTTTTCTTCGGCAATCTCCTGCGCGCGCAGGTGTTTCTTGACCGATATCGGGTAGTAAGTGCCGCCCTTCACCGTGGCGTCGTTGCAGACCACCATGACCTCTTGTCCCTGCACCCGGCCAATACCGGCAATCACACCGGCGCTGGGGGCCGCGTTATTATACATGTCATGCGCTGCGGTTGCGCCGATTTCCAAAAACGGAGAGCCCGGATCGAGCAGGTTCGCCACCCTTCGGCGCGGTAGCATTTTGCCCCGCGTTTCATGTCGCGCGCGCGATCTTTCGCCCCCGCCCATCCGCGCGGCATCAGCCGCGGCGGAAATCAGCGCCAGCGCATCCAGATGCGCTGCACGGTTTTGCCGGAAGCCTTCGGACGAAGGCAAAGCAGAGGATCGGAGCTTCATCTTGTGTACTCTCTTAGAAAATCTCGAACGGGGTTTTCGCTGACTGCAAAGCTCTGCATCAGACGCGCGTAACCTTGCGCCACGTTGCTGGAACAAACTGCGTCAAGTTTTTTGATCCCTGGCTCTTCCAGAAAATCTTCCAGATCCGACATCGGGACCATAAAATAGTAGTCAAATGGCAGCATCTCGGCCGCCATCTCCATAGCCTCGATGGCGTCTTCGTTATCTCCGCGGCACAAATAGGCCAGGGATAAGTTGCGATAGGCGTCTCCCATCGCCTCATAATCGCCATCCGCCTCGTACTGGCTTACTGCTAGTTTGAAACGCCCGACGACTTCGCGATTGTAAAAATTCTCATCCGCTTGCGCTTCCGGCAGGAACATCGAGACATAGGCCAAGTTCTCATCATGCCATCCGTCAGTTTGCATCTCGGTGCTGAAGACACTTCTCAGCATGCGGATTTCGGGTTCATATTTCAGAGTGCTGTAAGAGGCAGAGATCGCATCTAAATAATTGTCATAAAATGCAATTTTTCGTTTGTCTTCGTCATCAAGGCTCGCCACTCGACCGGCTACTTTGCGCAATTCAGAGATAGCCTCGTCGGGGTAACCATAATAAACTAGAAGGTCTGCCAGTTGCAGTTGCTCTATGACTGCAATTTTGTCTTCGACGGCTTTTTCGATTGTGTCCCGCATCCACGTCTCGAAGTAAGCCTTGCCCGCCCAGGCGGCACCAATAACCGCAATTGCCGTCGCGCTGAATTCAATCCCCGTTCTAATACTGGACTTATCCGCCATGATTTCCCTCCTCAGACGCGCGACGCTTCAACTCCTTACGAATTACTTTTCCTGTCACGGTCAAAGGCAACTCTTGCACAAAAGCCACTTCACGAGGGTAAGAATAATGCGCAAGACGGGTTTTAACCCACTCCTGCAACTCGGATTCTGAGGCGTCGGCCCCCGGTTTCAAAACCACATATGCCTTGACGATTTCTGTCCGCAGCTTGTCGGGCTTGCCGACCACGCCAACTGTCGCCACTGCCGGGTGGGTCAGCAGGCAATCTTCGATCTCAGCCGGGCCAATACGATAGCCGGACGATGTAATGACGTCATCGTCGCGCCCGACAAAGCGCAGATAGTCACCCTCCCACACGCCGCGATCGCCGGTGATCAGCCAATCGCCACGGAACTTCTCAGCCGTTGCCTCTGGGCGGTTCCAATACTCCAGTAGCATCGAGGCCGAGCCGCGCCGAATGGCCACGTCGCCTTCTTGATCCGATGGGTTCCCATCGTCGTCGATAACCGCCACCTCATGCCCCGGTACTGGCTTGCCGATGCAGCCGGGCCGCACGGGGAAGTCGTCTGAACAGGAAGAGACGACCATGTTGCATTCTGTCTGACCGTAGAATTCGTTGATCGTCAGGCCAAACGCCTGCTGCCCCCAGGCCAACATCTCGGCACCCAGCGGCTCACCACCTGATGCGACGGAACGCAACCCGGGAAGCGCCTGATCCGCCGCCTTCAGCATTCGCAGGGCGGTAGGAGGGAAAAACACGTTCCGCACACCGCCAAGCGCGATCACATCAGCACAGGCTTCGGGGGTGAATTTGTCCAATCGCGCTGCAACGACCGGAATGCCCAGCGCAAGGCCAGGCATCAGCACGTCGAACAACCCTCCAATCCAGGCCCAATCAGCGGGGGTCCACAGGCAGTCACCCTCGCGCAGATTGTTGTGGCTGATCGAGACGCCTGGCAAGTGCCCGGTCAACACTCGGTGGCCATGCAATGCACCTTTCGGGCTGCCCGTGGTGCCGGATGTATAGATCAGAACCGCCGGATCTTCGGGGCCAGTGTCGGCGAAAGGCACAGCGTCGCCGATCTCACCAATCTGATCGACCATTAGCGGCTCAGCCAGATCTCCCAGCAGTGCCGCTCCTTCAGGGTCGGTCAGCACAATTTGCGCCCCTGCATCACTGACCCTGGATCGCAAAGCATCCTGCTTGAAAAGTTTGAACAGTGGAACCGAGATCGCACCGATTTTCCAGATCGCAAGATGCGCCGCCGCACACCAGGGAGACTGGCTCAGCAGCACCCCAACGCGATCTCCCGGCTGCACCTTTTTCGACAACGCGCGCGCGATCCCGTCCGTCATTTCAGCGAGTTGTCCGTAGGTGACTCGCCGTTCGTCTCCCCCGGTCAGGTCGATCACCGCAACCTGATCCGGTGCGTGCAAAAGACACTGACGCGCCATGTTCAGACGCGATGGTACATCCCAGTCACTCGCTGAACGCAAACCCGGTATGCGACTAGCTTCTAGCACGCAAGAAACCCTCTATTTTTAAGGGACTTACCGGCAGTGCCTTCAACGATTCAGTCACACAGATTTGATGCAGATCAGAGTGCTCCGCCCTCGCAACTGTCAAATCGACCTCATCAACAGAACCAAAGGCAAGAATATGACCAACAAACTCGCCGCTTTGACCCTTTCCACCGCGCTGGTGGCGCTTGCCGTCCCCGCCTTCGCCCAATCGCAGGGCGATTGGACCGTCGGTGTTGGTGTCGGCTACCTCAACCCCAAATCCGACAACGGCACGCTGGCCGGGCTGAATGCCGACATCGACTCGGACACCCGCCCGATCTTCACCGCCGAATACTTCATCCGCGACAACCTCGGCATCGAGCTGCTGGCCGCAACGCCGTTCAAGCACAATATCACCCTGGGCGGCAGCACCGACGCGGGCAGCGTCAAACACTTGCCGCCCACGTTGTCGCTGAACTATCACTTCCCGACCAACAGCGCGTGGAAACCCTATGTTGGCGCTGGTCTGAACTACACCATTTTCTTCGACGAAGACTCTCCGCTGGGCGACTTGAAAGTTGACAACTCGTTCGGTGTCTCGCTGCAGGCCGGTCTGGATTACATGGTCTCGGACAATGGCGCTGTTCGCCTGAACGTACGCTGGTTCGATATCGACTCGGACGTCAAGCTGAACGGCGCGAAGATCGGCAAAGCCGAAATCGATCCCTTCCTTGTTGGCGTATCCTACGTCCATAAATTCTGATCCTTCAAAGGAAAGCGCCCCGCAGTTACCTCGTCTGTGGGGCGTTTTTTTCTCAAAGCATTTCGTTCATCAGTTCCCGCCCGATCAGCATCCGACGGATTTCGCTAGTGCCCGCGCCTATTTCCATCAACTTGGCATCGCGGAAGATACGGCTGACCGCCGAGTCCGCCAGAAACCCTGCCCCGCCCATCGCCTGAACGGCCTGATGCGCCTGCGACATGCCCTGTTCCGAGGCATAAAGGCAGCACGCCGCCGCATCCTGGCGGGTGACATCGCCTCGATCACAGGCTTTGGCAACTTCATAGACATATGCGCGCGCGGAATTCATCGCGGTATACATGTCCGCGATCTTCCCTTGCATCAGTTGGAAACTTCCGATCGGTTTGCCGAACTGCTTTCGCTCGGCCAGATAGGGCATGATTTCATCCAAACAAGCGGCCATGATTCCCGTCCCGATCCCGGCCAGAACCACGCGTTCATAGTCTAACCCGGACATC
Organism: Ruegeria sp. BI12; assembly: GCF_056537985.1. Classification (NCBI taxonomy): domain Bacteria; kingdom Pseudomonadati; phylum Pseudomonadota; class Alphaproteobacteria; order Rhodobacterales; family Roseobacteraceae; genus Ruegeria; species Ruegeria sp. BI12. The sequence continues at coordinate 2,162,738 of NZ_JBQFSL010000001.1, forward strand.
AGAACTGCGACGCCCTTGCCTTCTTCGCCCAGAACGTTTTCGAACGGCACCTCGACATCTTCGAAGATCAGCTCTGCCGTATTCGACCCCCGCATTCCCAGCTTGTCGAAGTGGGGCGAGGTCGAGAACCCCTTCATCTCTTTCTCGATCAGAAAGGCTGTGATCCCTTTTGACCCGGCCTCCGGATCCGTCTTGGCATAAACCACCAGAGTATCCGCGTCAGGTCCGTTGGTGATCCAATACTTGTTACCGTTCAGGCGGTAATGATCGTTGCGCTTTTCCGCGCGCAACTTCATCGACACCACGTCGGACCCAGCCGACGCCTCGGACATGGCCAGAGCACCAATATGCTCGCCCGATATCAAGCGCGGCAGGTACTTGGCCTTCTGCTCGTCACTGCCATTCAGTTTGATCTGATTAACACAAAGATTCGAATGAGCACCGTAAGACAGAGAGACCGAGGCCGATGCCCGCGCGACCTCTTCCACAGCGACAGTGTGGGCCAGATAAGACATCCCGGCCCCGCCATATTCCTCGGACACTGTAATGCCGAGCAAGCCCAGATCGCCCATCTCTTTCCAAAGCTCGTTTGGAAATGCGTTCGAGGCATCGATGTCAGCCGCCATCGGCTTGACCCGCTCCTGCGCCCAACGATGCACCATTTCACGCAGGGCGTTCACGTCCTCACCCAGATCAAATTGCATGGCCGCCGTGAACATAAGCGATCTCCTCTTTCGCATTAATGAACAGTTGTTCAATAAATAGCAGCGAATCTAAATCGGGTCAACGACAGCGTCCCAAAAACAAACCGCCGCCCCAATCGGGGCGGCGGTTTCAAAACAACAAGCGTGCGCGGCACGCGCACTCGATTGGATTACGACTGATAAACGGCGCTGACCTCTGCCCGAATAATCCGCGCGATCAGACTGCAGTCGTCCAGCGAGAAAGTCAGAGGAACACGCATGTCGACGATTCCGGCAAGGATTCGATCACTTTTGGGCATGGGCGCGCTGTCGGCATATCGCCAACTGTCATAACGCGACGTGAAACCGTTCGGTTCGGCCCCTCCGAACCACTTGAGTTCGACCCCCCGGGCCGCGCACCGCTGGATAACCTCGTTTACCCGCTCTGCCGACCAATCCAGCAGCAGAAACTGAATCGAAGACCCCACAAATGTCTCGTCTTCCGGCCGCTCCACAATGCTTAGACCCGGCGTACCGCGCAGACCTTTTTCAATCGCAAAATAACGTTCATTCCAGCGTTCGATCTGCCGGTCCAGATCGCGCAATTGCGGGCGCAGGATTGCGGCCCGCAAGTTATCCATCCGCCCTGAAACGTTGGGCGTGTTGTACTTGATGCGTTCGAACACATCTGGGGCTGGCGCAGCAAGGTGGCGTTCGTACAGCATGTAAGACCCAGACAGAATTGTTGCTTTTGCTGCCAATTCCTCATCATCGGTTACCAGCAAACCACCCTCGCCCGAGTTGACATGCTTGTAGGTCTGACACGAGTAGCAGCCAATTGCACCGTGCCGGCCTGAAGCCTGCCCGCGCCATGCAGCCCCCATCGTATGGGCGCAATCCTCGATCACCGTGACGCCTGCTGCGTCGCACAATTGCATAAGCCGATCCATGTCACACAGGTGGCCACGCATGTGGCTCAGCATTAGCACACGCGCCTGATCCAGCTTGGCTTCAAGATCGTCCAGATCAATCGTGAGGTCTTCGGTTACACCTACAAATACCGGTCGCGCACTGACTGACGCAATGGATCCGGGCACAGGAGCCAGGGTGAACGCGTTTGTCAGCACCGGGTCCCCCGGCTTGACCCCTAAGGCGCGCAGTGCCGTGGCCATCGCATAGCCGCCTGACGACACGGCCAGACAGTACCTGGCCCCAGTTTGGGCAGCAAATTCTTGCTCCAAAAGGGCGGTTTCGCCCAATTCGCCAGGTACGACGTTGTAACGATGCAGGCGTCCGTGGCGCAATACGGCCAGGGCGGCCTCGACCGCCTCTTCGGGAATGGGTTCCTGCTGTGTGAAGCTGCCGGTGAATGTTTCGATCATAAGGTTGTTCTGATCCTGCAATTGGCCCGGGTCAAGGGATTAAGCTGCCACGCCGATCAACCGAGGCACCAGGCCCGTCAGATCGTCGAAGTGATGCAGCAAAGCTTCAGGCTCAAGCGCAGCCATGTCATCTCCGGAAGGACCGAACGTGACCAAAACCGAAGGCACACCTGCAGCCCGGGCCGTATTCCGGTCGGTATCTGAGTCGCCGATAAGGACGCACAAGTCAGGATCGCCCCCCGCCCGACGGGCCGCTTCACGTAAAGGTTCCGGATCAGGCTTGCGCACCGGCAAGGTATCCGCGCCGACCAGTGAAGCGAACTGTTCACGCACACCCAGCTGTGTCAGCAACTGATGTGCCAGGGCCTCGGGCTTGTTGGTACAAATTCCGACGCCATAGCCGGCCGACCTCAGCCCCTCAACCGCTTCCAACGCACCGGGATAGAACTGCGTGTGCGTGTCAATATCCTCGGCGTACGCTTCAAGCAGCATAGGGTAGTAGGCCTGAACTGTTTTGTCGTCAAAAGCGCCCACACGTTTCAATCCGTGGGTCAGCATCATCCGGCCACCGCGCAGGGCAACACCTGCATCTTCCCCGTGAACCAAAACATCGCCATGCCCCATGTGCCGAAAACAGTGGTTGGCTGCTGCCAGCAAGTCGCCCGAAGTATCGGCCAAAGTCCCGTCCAGATCGAAGATTACCGTGCGCATATTGCCTCCCAATTCGGCGAGTCTTCGCCATAAGTGTTGCAAACGGCAATCTTGTTTGATCCCCGAACCGCTTGCGCCTTTGAACTCAGCGGATAAAACGGGCCGCAACAAAACACAAAGAGAAATCGATTTTATGGCCACCGCCCTTGTTATCCTTGCCGCCGGAAAAGGCACCAGGATGAATTCGGATACCCCAAAAGTATTGCACCCGATTGCCCAGACACCGATGTTGGTTCACGCTATGCGCGCTGGCGCAGTACTGGCGCCCGAACGCACTGTCATCGTCACTGGTCACGGTTCCGAGGCTGTTGCCAAAGCCGCCACCGCCGAGGATGAAACCGCACAGGTCGTTGTTCAGGAAGAACAGTTGGGAACGGCACATGCTGTCGCGCAGGCGCGGGATGCGCTGGCCGATTTCGACGGTGATGTAATCGTCCTTTATGGCGACACCCCCTTTATCGACCCCAAAACGCTGGAGCGTATGATCGAAGCTCGCGCCTCTTTTGACCTGGTCATGCTGGGTTTCGATATTGCCGAAGTTCAGCCCCGCTATGGCCGGTTGATAATGGATGGCGATAAGCTGGTCGAAATTGTCGAATACAAGGACGCAACCGAAGAACAGCGCGCCATTCGCTTTACCAATAGCGGTTTGGTGGCCTGCAACGCAAAACTGCTGTTCGAATTGATTGACGAGGTTAGCAATGAAAATGCGTCGGGCGAGTACTACCTGACTGAAATCGCGGCACTGGCGAACGCACGCGGTCTGTCGGCAACAGCGATAAAATGCGATGAGGCCGAAACGCTGGGCGTGGACTCTCGCGCCGATCTGGCTGCGGCGGATGCCGAATTTCAGGTTCGTGCACGTGATGAATTGCTGGCATTGGGCGTGACGTTGATGGCCCCTGATACGGTTTACCTGTCCGCCGATACAATAATTGGCCGGGATACTGTGATTGAACCAAACGTCGTCTTCGGCCCCGGCGTAACCGTAGAAAGCGGCGCGACGATCCGCGCGTTCTCACATCTGGAAGGCTGCCATGTTAGCCGCGGTGCCATCGTTGGCCCTTATGCCCGCCTGCGCCCCGGTACAGAACTGGCTGAAAACACCCGTATCGGCAATTTCGTTGAGACCAAGAATGCCCAAATCGCTGAAGGCGCTAAGGTCAACCACCTCAGCTATGTCGGCGACGCCTCGGTTGGGGCGGCGACCAATATCGGCGCAGGGACGATCACCTGTAACTATGACGGCGTGATGAAGCACCAGACGACCATCGGTGAGAACGTCTTTATCGGTTCCAACACTATGCTAGTTGCTCCCGTTTCTGTCGGTGACGGCGCGATGACCGCGACAGGCACTGTCGTCACGCGGGATGTAGAACCCGACGCGCTGGCCGTGGCACGCGCCAAGCAGGACAACAAGCCCGGGTATGCGCGCAAATTGTTTGAGATGTTGAAGGCGAAGAAGGCTCGCCGCGACAAAGGAGCCTGATTTATGTGTGGAATTGTGGGTGTACTCGGTGAGCATGAGGCCGCGCCAACTTTGGTCGAGGCGCTAAAACGCCTTGAGTATCGTGGCTATGACAGCGCCGGGATTGCGACCGTAAACAGTGGCACGCTTGGGCGGCGTCGGGCGGTCGGCAAGCTGGTCAACCTGAGCGACTTGCTGGTGCACAACCCCTTACCCGGAAAATCCGGCATTGGTCATACCCGCTGGGCTACCCATGGCGCGCCGTCGGTGGCCAACGCACACCCACACCAGGCTGGCCCCGTAGCCGTGGTGCATAACGGCATCATCGAAAACTATCGCGAGCTACGTTCAGAACTGGCCGAGCATGGCATCAGTTTCACAACCGAGACTGACACGGAAACAGTGGCGCTATTGACGGCGCATTACCTTGAGACTGGTCTGTCACCGGTCGAGGCCGCCTTCAAAACCATCGACCGCCTTGTCGGCGCGTTTGCGTTGGCTTTTCTGTTCGATGGTCAGGACGACCTGATTGTCGCGGCCCGTAAGGGATCCCCATTGGCAATCGGTCACGGCGATGGTGAGATGTACGTTGGGTCCGACGCCATCGCTCTGGCCCCGCTGACCAATCGCATCACCTATCTTGAAGAAGGCGACCGCGCGGTTCTGACCCGAACCTCTCTGGAAATCCGCAATGAAGCCGGTGAACTGGCCAACCGTGAAACCCGCCAGATCAATCTGGACCACACCCAAACCGAAAAGAACGGCCACAAACACTTCATGGCCAAGGAAATTGCCGAACAGCCCGTGGTAATTGCCGACGCGATCCGGGCCTATCTGCCCAGCGGCGGAGATCAGGTTGTCCTTCCTGATGCCGATCTGGATTTCACCAAGTTGGATCGATTGACCATGGTGGCTTGTGGCACGGCGTTTTATGCCTGCCTGACCGCAAAATACTGGTTCGAGCAGCTGGCCCAAATGCCGGTCGAGGTCGATATTGCCAGCGAGTTCCGCTATCGCGAACCTCCGATCAGTGACCGCACAGCCGCGTTATTCGTCAGTCAGTCAGGTGAGACCGCCGACACTCTGGCCGCGTTGCGGTACTGCGAAGGCAAGGCGGACAAGATCGTCTCGGTCGTTAACGTCCCCGAAAGTTCGATCGCGCGTGAAAGCGATATCGCCCTACCCATCCACGCAGGCGTTGAGATCGGCGTCGCCTCGACCAAAGCCTTTACCTGCCAACTTAGCGTGTTGCTGATGTTGGCACTCAAGGCGGCTGCGGATCGCGGCACACTGACAGACGAAGAACTGGCCGACCATTATGCCGCTCTCCGCGGACTGCCGACGGTGTTGAATGCGGCGCTGGACCAGAACCCCGCCATCAAGACATCCGCCCAGCGCCTGTCCGAAGCGCGCGATGTTCTGTTTCTGGGTCGCGGCCTGATGTATCCGCTGGCGATGGAAGGCGCGCTGAAACTCAAGGAAATCAGTTATATCCACGCCGAAGGTTATGCGTCGGGCGAACTGAAGCACGGACCAATCGCCCTGATCGACAAGAATATGCCTGTGGTGGTCATGGCGCCTCGGGACACGATATTCGACAAGACCGTATCGAACATGCAAGAGGTGATGGCGCGCAAGGGTAAGGTCATTCTTGTTTCGGACGACGATGGTATTGCCGAGGCCGAAGATGGCGTCTGGAGCATCATCAGGATGCCGTATGTCCACCCCAGCCTGGCCCCAATCCTGTACTCGGTGCCCGCGCAACTGTTGGCGTATCATACGGCTGTGGCCAAAGGCACAGATGTGGACCAGCCGCGCAATCTGGCAAAATCGGTTACGGTGGAGTGAGACATGGCCAAGCAATTTCCGGAACTAGACGACGCGCAGCGTAAATTCATCGAAGAACAACATATGTTCTTCGTTGGCACTGCGGCACCTGATGGGCGGGTCAATATCTCGCCCAAGGGAATGGATTCGCTGCGCGTTCTTGGTCCGAACCGGATTGCCTGGATGAACCTGACCGGCAGCGGCAACGAAACGGCCGGTCATCTGCTGGAAGCCAACCGCATGACGCTGATGTGGTGTTCGTTCACGACACGGCCGCTGATCCTGCGAACCTATGGAACTGCGCGCACGCTGCACGTGGGCGATGCGGGTTGGAACGAACTTGCTGACTTGTTCCCCGATCACCGCAGCGCGCGTCAGATCTATGATCTGGATATCGAAGTGGTTCAAACTTCTTGCGGCTACGCGGTGCCGTTTATGGAATACCAGTCCGAACGTGACACGATGCAGAAATGGGTCGATGGCAAGTCTGACGAACAGATCCAGTCCTACTGGGTGGAAAAGAACCATCAGACCATTGACGGAAAGCCCACCCGACCGCGGAACTGACAAAGTTATGCTTGAAAACTACCTTGACCAACTCAAGGCCCACGCGGACCCTAAGCGCGCCGAACAGATGGCGGCTTATCATAAAGTCGATCGCCCCCATTTGGGCGTGGCGAACCCGATCCTGAATGACCTGACCAAAACCTGGCGACAAGGGTTGGACGTGGCAGAGCGCGTGGAACTGGCAGATGCGCTGTGGCAAACCAATATTCACGAAGGACGTCTTGCCGCAGCCAAACTGCTGACGCAAGCGCGCATCCGACCAGATGATGCCGTTTGGGACCTACTGCAAAGCTGGCTGCCCGATTTTGATGCCTGGGCAGTAGCAGACCACGCGTGCATGGCCATGCAAAAGCGCTTGTCTGCCGACCCAACGCGACTGGATCAGGTAGAAAGCTGGACAACTTCAGACCACATGTGGACGCGGCGCGCAGCGCTGGTGGCCACCCTGCCCTGGACCAAACAAAACCACCCCAAACCGGACGACCTGCAACGCCGAGACCGCATTCTGAGTTGGGCTGCAGGCTACGTACCCGATCGCGACTGGTTCATTCAAAAGTCTGTTGCGTGGTGGCTGCGCGAGCTGTCCAAGCACGACCCGGACCGCGTTATTGCCTTTCTGAACGCACATGGCGATGCGATGAAACCGTTCGCACGAAAAGAGGCTGGCAAGTATCTAAAAGGTCAGTTGGAATAAACTTCCAATTCTACTAATTCATCAAATGGCAACAGCAGTGCCCGCATCGCATCCAGCGATAGACGGCTACCGCCTCCGGCTGGCCCAGATGCCGGAATCAGCGTGATATAGGCCTGTGCACCCGTTCGCGGCACAACTACGCGTCCCGTAAACTCGGTCTCCACCAACGAAGTTTCGAGCCAACGACCGGGTGTTGTGGGGTCTCCCAAACCAGCAATTGTGGTTTTCGGACCGACCCAACCCGCGGCGGCAACCGCGACAGGCTGCGGCTCGACCACCTCTTCTACAACGGCGGGTTCTGCTTCTTCTGGGGGCTTGTCGCCGCCAAAGACACGATCAGTGGTGGACCGCACGGTGTCACATCCCGCCACCAGAACACAAATAGCCAAAAGCGTATATCTCATACAGCAAATCTATCGCCCTGCACGCATCTGTTCCAGCGCAAAGCGCAGTTCGCCCTTGTCGGAGGGCGGTTGCAGCTTTACCTATGTCGCATGACAGCTCCGCTTATCGACCCGTTTGCCCGCGCCATCACCTATCTCCGCGTCTCCGTCACGGATCGCTGCGATTTCCGCTGTGTCTATTGCATGTCCGAGGACATGACGTTTCTGCCAAAGAAAGACCTGTTGACGTTGGAAGAGCTGGACCGCATGTGCTCGACCTTTGTGAACATGGGCGTGGAAAAGCTGCGCATCACTGGCGGTGAGCCGCTGGTACGCCGCAACATCATGACATTCTTCAATTCGATGACCCGTCATCTGGAAAGCGGCGCGCTTAAAGAGCTGACGCTGACGACCAACGGCTCGCAGTTGCATCGCTTTGCCGATGATCTCTATGCTGCCGGCGTGCGCCGGGTGAACGTGTCGCTAGACACGCTGGACGAAGACAAGTTCGCCAAAGTCACCCGCTGGGGTCGTCTGAAACAGGTGTTGAACGGGATCGACGCCGCGCAGAAGGCGGGCCTGCGGATCAAAATCAACGCAGTCGCGCTGAAAGGGTTCAACGAACTTGAACTGCCCAAGATCACTGAATGGTGCGCCGAGCGTGACATGGACCTGACCTGGATCGAGGTCATGCCGATGGGCGATATCGGCAACGAAGACCGCTTGGATCAGTACTGGTCTCTCAAGGATGTGCGCAAGGAGTATGAGAAACACTATTCCGTAACCGATCTGGCAGAACGGACCGGCGGACCAGCGCGCTATGTGCGGCTTGAGGATACCGGCCAGAAAATCGGATTTATCACTCCGCTGTCACATAATTTCTGCGAAAGCTGCAACCGCGTGCGCCTGACTTGCACTGGTGAGCTTTACATGTGCCTAGGGCAGGAAGATATGGCCGATCTGCGCGCACCGCTGCGCGACTATCCTGACAGCGACGAACAGCTGGAAGAAGCGATCAGATCAGCAATCAACCTTAAACCCAAAGGGCATGATTTCGACTATTCGCGTCAGGCCGTCGACGGCCAGATGAGCCGCCACATGAGCCACACAGGCGGCTAAAATGCCAGACATCTCTGACCGGCCCACGCTGCTGTACCACTTGTATTGCGGCCTGACTTCTGTTGCGGCCCCCTTGGCATGGCGCACGGTGCGCAACAAGCTGCAGGCGGCAGGCGTCCCTAAAGTGCGTCAGCAGGAACGCCTTGGTCACGCGACGCAAGCCCGCCCGAAAGGGCAGCTGATATGGTTTCATGCGGCCAGTGTGGGTGAGACTCTGTCGGTCATCAGCCTAATCAAACGTTTGGGTGAGCGCCTGCCCAATACAGAGTTTCTGATCACCTCCGGAACGCCAACCTCGGCCGCGCTGATCGAAAAGCGGATGCCGCCGCGCGCGCGCCATCAATACCCGCCATTGGACACAGCCGGAGCTGTACAGCGTTTTCTGGACCATTGGCAGCCGGACGCCGGTGTCTTTGTCGAAAGCGAGATTTGGCCACGCCTGATCGTCGAAGCATCCCGGCGGAACGTTCCGCTGGCGCTGCTCAATGCGCGCCTGTCGGATCGCTCGGTCGAGGGATGGAAAAAGCGGCGCCAAACCGCGCGGTTCATTCTGGACCATTTCACGCTGTTCCTGACCCAGAATGATAAAACTGCGACAAATCTTATCGACATGGGCGCACGGCCCGACCGTGTGCAACTAGGCACCAACCTCAAAGCCATGTCAGACCCGCTGCCAGTAGATCAGGCCGCGCTGGACGACATCCGCACCCAAATCGGCGAGCGCCCAGTCTGGATTGCCAGCTCGACCCATGCGGGCGAGGAGGAAACGGTTCTGGCAGCCCATGCCCAACTGATGCAACGCTGGCCCGATCTGCTGCTCTTGTTGATCCCACGCCACCCCGAGCGACGGTCAGAAGTTGCAGGTCTGCTAGAAAAGGCAGGGCAGTCCGCTGCTTTCCGCACCAAAGGTGACAAGATCACAACGCAGACTCAAGTTTACGTCGCCGACACTCTGGGCGAAACCGGCACCTGGTACGCGTTGTGTCCTATCGTGTTCCTGGGTGGCTCGCTCAAGGAAATCGGCGGCCACAATCCGTTCGAGCCTGCTCAGGCCGGTGCCGCCGTGATTACTGGCCCCGGTTACTACAACTTCGCGGAAACCTATGCGCCACTGATCGAAAGCGGTGGCGCGACTGAGGTCAATTCTGCCTCGCAACTCGCAGAGATCGTTGCGAATTGGGTGTCAGATGACGAAGCGCTGAACGAAGCCCGAGCTGGCGCAAAATCCTGCGTAAACACCCAGAAGTCCGCATTGGACGGTGTGATCGACACCTTGTGTGAAACGTTGGACCTCACCTGACGTCACGCGGGCGCAAATTCATCTGGTAAAAATTCTCCGGGAAACGCGAGGGGCCTGCCCCTCGCTTCTCTACGCCGCCGTCAGGCCGCGGGCATACGTTGTTCCACGATCCCGGCCCACCAGCTGCATCCAGCCGGAATAGCCTCGTCGTTAAAATTGTATTCAGGATGATGCACAGCTGCCGTGTCGCCATTCCCAACCAGAATGTACGCTCCGGGCCGTTCTTCCAGCATAAAGGCAAAATCCTCGCCGCCCATGATCAGAGGCGCTTCGTCACAGTTTCCGGACACTGACCGCGCAACATCTGCAGCAAAATCCGTCTGCTCATCACTGTTCACCATCACCGGATAGCCCCGGTAGTAGGTCACATCCGCTTCACCTCCAAAAGTCGCTGCAACGCCGCCACAGATCTCTTGAATGCGCTTTTCGGCCAGGTCGCGCATTTCCTTACTCATGGTGCGTACAGTCCCTTTGATCTTCACCGTCTGAGGGATCACGTTGAATGCGTTTGAAGACGTCTCAAAAGACGTGACCGAAACCACGATACGGTCAATCGGATCGGCGTTCCGAGAAGCAATGGTCTGCAACGCCAATACGGCCTGAGCGGCCATCACCGTCGTATCGACCGTTTCATGCGGCTTGGCGGCGTGCCCCCCCTTGCCTTCAAAGGTGATATCAAACTGGTCCGTCGCCGCAAAAAAGGCGCCGGGTCGAATGGCAAAGCTGCCCACCGGGCGACCCGGCCAATTGTGCATGCCATAGACTTCCTGGATGCCCCAGCGGTCCATCATCCCGTCTTCACACATCTCGCGCCCACCGCCGCCACCTTCCTCGGCAGGTTGGAAGATCACGACTACGGTGCCATCAAAGTTCCGCGTCTCTGACAGGTATTTCGCGGCCCCAAGCAGCATCGCCGTATGCCCGTCATGGCCGCAGGCATGCATCGCGCCATCGGTTTTTGACGCATAATCCAAGCCCGTCGCCTCATGGATCGGCAGCGCATCCATGTCAGCCCGCAACCCGATCACTTTGCCGCCTGTATCCGCCTTGCCCTTGATCACCCCTACAACACCGGTGCGGCCGATGCCTGTCACAACCTCGTCACAGCCGAATTCCCGCAGCCTATCGGCGACCAACGCACTGGTGCGATGGGTGTCGAAAAGTATTTCGGGGTTCTCATGAATATCGCGCCGCCATTCGGTGATTTCACCCTGCAACTCGGCGAACCGGTTTTTGATCGGCATGTTGTTCTCCTATCTGTTGGTTTTCCGGCCTGCTGTTCTGTTTTGGCTTCATTCTGTTTCAACAGGTCGCAGCGCGCCCGCCAACAAGACAATAAAAACGGCCAGTGGCAGCAGCGCCGTGAATGCTAGGCGTAATGTAAGCATCTCTGCGAGAAACCCAATAAGCGGCGGGCCAATCAATAAGCCTCCGTATCCCAGCGTCGCGACGCTTGCGATCGCCTGCCCCGGTGGCACGTTGGGATCACTGGCCGCCCGGCTGAAGGCCAGCGGCATAATGACAGCATACCCGATCCCCATCATAGCGAAGCCTCCCAAAGCCAGACCCGCCTCGGCGGCTGAAACAACGCAGAACACGCCCAACGCAGCGCAAGCCCCGCCAAAGCGCGCCGTTGCAACTGGCCCGAAGCGGGCGATGACAAACCCGCCTGCCAATCGGAACGCCACCATCGCGACTGAGAACACTGCGTAACCAAGGGCCGCAACGCTTTCGGCGGCGTCTGTCACGTCTCGCAGGAAAATCGCACTCCAATCAGCGACTGCTCCTTCCCCCAACGCACCGCACAGAGCGGTGAAGCCAACAAGGACCAAAGCGCCTGAGGGCAAAGCAAAAACCTTGCCCTCGGACACGGCTGAGCGACGCGAGGTCCACCGGACCCACGACGAGGCCAATGCCAGCACGACAACGAGCCCGCCAGCCAGCAGAAAATGCTGGATGACCGTCAGCCCCATCTGCACCGCTGCAAACCCGCTGAGCGCCCCCAGCCCTGCCCCAAGGCTCCACATCGCGTGGAAGGACGACATAACGGGTTTCTTGTAAGCCTGCTCCACTTCCGCTGCCCAGGCGTTCATCGCCACGTCCATCGAGCCATGGAAAGCGCCGAATATGAACAAAAAGGCCGCAAGCGACCAGAAGCTGCCCGCGAGGGCCAGAAGTATCAGAGAAAACGTATATAGAACAGCTATGTACCGCGTCAGGGCCACCGCTCCAAACCGGTCGGTTAGCCGGCCCGTGATCGGAAAAGAACACACTGCGCCGGCAGCCATGAACAACAAGCCGTATCCTAACGCCTCATGCGTCAGCTCCAACTTGTCCCGGATCGCCGGAATTCGCGACGCCCAGATGCCGAACAATGCGCCATTCAATATGAACATGGCGGCTACAGCCCGCCACGCAGCCACGATTCCAATCACGAAGGATTCCTCGACCCAAGTGCCAAACGCGTTTGTTGTACAGTGCACGGCCCTTCAGGAAAACACGGATTTACGCCAGCCGTTTCCGAATCCTGCGAACGGCAAACCAAACAGCCAGAACAACCGGAATCGTTACTGCAGCCGTCAGCATCCCCTTACTGATCCCGGCACTCGTCAGCGGATAAAGCAAGTAACTGACCAGGGACACAGCGTAGTAGCTGATCGCAACTACAGAGAGACCCTCGACCGTGTGCTGCAAGCGTAAGGCCAGATCTGAGCGGCGATCCATGCTTTCCAGCAATGCCTGATTCTGGGCGCTGCGTTCGACATCCACACGCGTTCGCAGCAATTCCCCCGCGCGAATGGCCCGATCCGACAGGGCTTGCAAACGGCGCTCGGTGGATTTGACGGTCCGGATCGCCGGATCATATCGGCGCATCATAAAGTCCGCAAAGTTCTGTCCGCCTTCAAAACGCTCTTCGCGCAGAACCTCGATCCGCTGGTTTACGATGGCCTCATAGGCGCCGGTGGCTCCAAATCGGAAGGAACACTGCGCGGCTAGAGTCTCCAGCTCGATAGAGGTAGACAGCAAATCCTGTAGCAGCTCATCCGGCTGGGCTGAATTGCCGGTCATCTGCCCCATCAGCTGTGTTAGTTTTTCATCCAGTTTCCCGATGCGCGGCATCAGCTGTTTGACACGTGCGAAACCCAGCATGGACATCGCCTTGTAGGTTTCAATCTCGCAAAGCCGCTGGACAATCCGTCCAGTCCTGCGCCGTCCGGTGTCTTTTGCAACAAACAGCGCAAACCGCATATGCCCCGCCGGATCGATACGAAAATCGCTGGCACAAACAGCTGCATCATCCAGCACCCGAGCGACAGCCAGGCTTTCCGGTTCGAACCAATCCAGCAGCTTGGTTTTGATGACCTCATCGCCTTCACGTTCGACAACACGCACCATGGCCGACGTGACCCTCTGGCCGGGGCTGGCCATTAACCAGTCGGGTGGAAAAACTTCGAAATCAGCTGGGTTGAACGCACGGTCGCTGACGTTCTGAGCAATGGCCGTATAGGTCACGAACTCGGTATGTTGCTCCCACTTCAACCAGTGGCGGCCGATCTGTCCCGCATAGTGTGTAGCGTCCGGCTGCGGGTGCTGAGCACCGTGGCGGTCGAGAAGGTCGATCAGGTGCTCCAGATCCTCACGCCGATCCCGAGCGACAGCCGCAACCGGTTTCTTGATCGCCAGAAAGACCACTGTGCAAGGCATCGCCGCCACCGGAAACGGCCGGGCGTGCAGCTCATTGGCCAGCGCATAGCGCAGCGGATGATCATCAATCGGCGTCATTTCGGGCTCCGTTTCCTCCGAGGCACTATACGACACCGTCAAATTACATCAATTCTCTTTTTATTTCATATACTTACAAGGATACTACGGTATACAAACCCGCTATCTCATTGATTTGGTTGCCACAGCTCGATCGGATTGCCCTCGGGGTCGTGAATTCGGGCGAACTTGCCGACCTCGCTGTCCCAGTCAGCGTTGGTTTCAACCTTGATCCCGGCGGCCTCAAGCTGCGCGGTCATAGCAGCCAGATCATCGACACGAAAATTGATCATCCATTGTTGTTCGGCCCGCCCAAAGTACTCTGTGTCCTGCGCAAACGGGGCAAAGACCGTATAGCCTTCGCGCTGTTTCCATGGTTCCGGGACGTAGTGATTTACACCCAGATGCTTTTCATACCACGCACTGAGCGCTTCGGGGTCTTTGGCCCGAAAAAACACGCCTCCTATGCCGTTAACTTTTTGCATCACCAACCTCCTGCCACAGCACAACTCGGCTCAGTTTATCACACTCCGCCTGCGTCATCTGGGCAAGCTACCCTGATGGCGGGCAATGCTTCTTGTTCAATGAAAAAGAAAAGGGCGCCTTCCGGCGCCCTTTGCACTTTGCTTAAAGCTCCAGATCAGTCGATCATCGGCAGTAATTTGTCGAGGCTCGCCTTGGCATCGCCGTAGAACATGCGCGTGTTCTCCTTGAAGAACAGTGGGTTTTCGATGCCCGAATACCCGGTACCCTGACCGCGTTTGGACACGAAGACCTGCTTGGCCTTCCAGCATTCCAGCACCGGCATGCCAGCGATAGGGCTGTTGGGATCTTCCTGCGCCGCAGGGTTCACGATGTCGTTCGAGCCAATCACGATTGCAACATCCGTTTCGGGGAAGTCATCGTTGATCTCGTCCATCTCCAGCACGATGTCATACGGTACCTTCGCTTCAGCCAGCAGGACGTTCATGTGCCCCGGCAGACGACCTGCAACGGGGTGGATTGCAAAGCGCACATTCTTGCCCTTGGCGCGCAGCTTGCGAACCAGTTCCGATACAGACTGCTGTGCTTGTGCGACGGCCATGCCGTAACCCGGGATGATGATGACACTGTCTGCATCGTTCAGGGCTGCGGCCACGCCGTCGGCCTCGATAGCGATCTGCTCGCCTTCAACGGCCATCTGCTCGCCCTGCGGGCCACCAAAGCCGCCCAGGATTACGCTGACAAAGTGACGGTTCATCGCTTTACACATGATGTAGGACAGGATCGCACCGGACGAGCCCACCAGCGCACCAACCACAATCAGCAGGTCGTTGCCCAACGAGAAGCCGATCGCCGCCGCGGCCCAACCCGAATACGAGTTCAGCATCGACACAACCACCGGCATGTCGGCACCGCCGATGCCCATAATCAGGTGATAGCCAATGAACAGCGCGGCCAGCGTCATCAGGAACAGCGGGAAGAAGCCGCCGGTCGAAGTGTACCAGATCAGGCAGATCAGCGAGAGACCTGCAGCCGCCGCATTTAGCGCATGACCGCCCGGCAACTTGGTCGCCGCCGATGTGACCTTGCCGGCCAGCTTGCCATAGGCCACGACTGACCCGGTAAATGTGATCGCACCGATGAAGATGCCCAGGAACAGTTCGACGTGCAGGATTGCCAGCTCAGCCGAGGTTTTCTTGGCAATCAGCTTGGCGAATGCACCCAGATCAGAAAGGTCCGCTTCTTTTGCGCTGTCGGCAATGGCCATGACCTGGGCCACGTTGCCAATCTCAAAATGCGCGTTGAAGCCGACGAACACAGCCGCCAGACCAACCAGCGAGTGCATCGCAGCTACCAACTGCGGCATCTCGGTCATCTGCACGCGTTGTGCGACGTACTGACCGATCAGGCCACCGCCCGCGATCAGCAGCAGCGACAGCAGCCACAGACCCGAACCGGGACCAACCAGCGTGGCAAAAACCGCCAGCGCCATACCGACGATGCCATACCAGACCGCGCGCTTGGCGCTTTCCTGGTTCGACAGACCGCCGAGCGAAAGGATGAACAGAACAGCCGCAACAACGTAGGCGGCAGTAGTGAAGCCATAATCCATGTGCCCGGCCTCCTTAAGATTTCTGGAACATGGCAAGCATGCGCCGGGTTACGAGGAAGCCGCCGAAGATGTTGATCCCGGCCATGAAGACAGACAGCGCCGCCAGCAGAATAACCAGGAATGACCCCGATCCAATCTGCATCAAGGCCCCAACAATGATGATCGACGAGATCGCGTTGGTGATCGCCATCAGCGGTGTGTGCAGGCTGTGCGCGACGCCCCAGATCACCTGGAAGCCCACGAAGATGGCCAGCACAAAGACGATGAAGTGCTGCATAAAGCTGGCCGGAGCGATCAGCCCCACCAGCAGCATCAGCGCGCCGCCAACACCCAGCAGGGTGAACTGCTGCTTGGTCTGCGCCTTGAAGGCCGCGATCTCCTGCGCCTTTTTCTCTTCCGGGGTCAGTTCCTTGACTTCCGGTTTCTTCTGCGCCGCAATCGCCTGCACCTTGGGCGGTGGTGGCGGGAATGTGATGTCGCCTTCAAATGTCACGGTCGCACCGCGGATCACGTCATCTTCCATGTCGTGATTGATCTGGCCGTCCTTTTCAGGTGTCAGGTCGGTCATCATGTGACGGATGTTGGTCGCGTACAGCGACGATGATTGCGCCGCCATCCGGCTGGGGAAATCGGTATAGCCGATGATGGTCACGCCATTGTCGGTCACAATCTTCTCATCCGCGACGGTCAGCTTGCAGTTGCCGCCTTTTTCCGCCGCGAGGTCAACAATGACCGAGCCCGGTTTCATCGCCTCGACCATGTCCTTGGTCCAAAGCTCGGGCGCTTCGCGGTTCGGGATCAGCGCCGTGGTGATCACGATGTCCATTTCCGGAGCAAGCTCGCGGAACTTGGCTAACTGCGCCTCGCGGAACTCGTCCGACTGCACGCTGGCATATCCACCGGTGGCCGCGCCGTCCTGCTGATCGTCTTCAAAGTCCAGATAGACGAACTCGGCCCCCATCGATTCTACCTGTTCGGCCACTTCTGGGCGCACGTCGAACGCATAGGTGATCGCACCAAGCGAGGTGGAGGTACCAATAGCAGCCAGACCAGCCACCCCAGCACCCACAATCAGCACCTTGGCTGGCGGAACCTTACCAGCGGCAGTCACTTGGCCGGTGAAGAAACGGCCGAAATTATTGCCTGCTTCGATAACCGCGCGATAACCGGCGATATTGGCCATAGACGACAGTGCGTCCATTTTCTGCGCGCGCGAAATCCGCGGCACCATTTCCATGGCGATGACATTGGCGCCCTTGGATTTGGCGGCTTCCATCCCCTCTTCATTACCCGCAGGGTTGAAAAAGGAAATCAACGTCTTGCCCTTGGTCAAACGCTTAAGCTCGGCCTCGTTAGGTTGACGTACCTTGGCAACAATGTCGGCCTGTTTCCACAACGATGCAGCCGTTTTGACGACCTCAACTCCCGCTGCCTCATACGACGCATCAGAAAACCCGGCCGCAGCGCCCGCACCCTTCTCAATCAGACACTCATAGCCCAACTTCTGAAGCTGCAACGCCGACTCAGGCGTCATCCCAACACGGTTCTCACCGTCATAAGTCTCTTTCGGTGTGCCTATCTTCACTGGCAGTCCCCCTAATTTTCACTCTGACCGAGCGGGTGGTCGGTATTGTTTGTTAAGCAAAGGTGTATCCTGCGCAACATTATTTCGCAAGCGCAGCATTATTACGTTGTGTCATTACCACATCACCTCACATCCATCGGCGGGTTTGGCGTTCATATCGGGCAAAGTCGGCGCGAAAAGTTCTGCGCATTCTGTCCTCTTCAGGCACTATGAAACGACGCTCCAGAAGCCATACGAATATTGGAATCAGAACCAATGACGCTATGGCATCAAATCGTAGGATCAGGCCGGACAGGATGAGCACATCGCCCACGTATATGGGGTTTCGGCTACGTTTGAAGATTCCTGACTGCACCAGCGATGTAGGCGTTTCATGCGGGATGATTGTGGTGCGATGACGGCGAAATTCGGCGGCCGCCAGAACGATCATGATGACACCGCCACCGATCAGCACACCGCTGAGCAAATCAACAAACCCATTGTCGAGAGACAACCCCATGGGCATATGCCGCGCCTGCAGCCATGCAACCACAGCAAAGCCCAGCAGCCACACCGGTGGGATGTCGATTTTTTGCATGTCAGGCAGTCTTTCGTATCCGGGCAGGGCAAAATGTCGCTTTTGCCCGATGACCTACCGCTTTTTGCCGGGAATAGCAAAATCACAGTTGGTCGCAGCCGCGCAATCTGCGCGCGGATAGACTCGGTTGCGGTGAAGCTCTTCGATGATGGACAGCTGCATTTGGATCAGATAGCCATTTTGCATCTACACTTGCACAACATAGTCACAGGATCACGATGACCGACTTTGCCGCGACCAAAGCCATGTTCGATCTTCCTCAAGGTGTCGTTTATCTGGACGGCAACTCGCTTGGGCCGCTGCCCCGAACGGCCGGAGATCGGGTTAATGACATGATGGTTCAGAAATGGGGGCAGATGCTTATCACCGGCTGGAACAAGGCCGGGTGGATGGCATTGCCGACTGGCTTGGGTGATCGTGTCGGGCGGCTGATTGGCGCTGAACCCGGCAGTGTCGTTACCGGCGACACTCTGTCGATCAAAGTCTATCAGGCCGTCGCCTCGGCGCTGGAACTGTGCCCGGATCGCAAGGTCGTTCTGTCAGACAGCGGTAATTTCCCGTCCGATCTATATATGGTGGATGGCCTGCTGCGCTCGCTCGGGCCGGAATATGAATTGCGCGTTGTAGCGCCAGAGGATGTCGCGGCCAATGTGACCGAAGATGTCGCCGTTCTGATGCTGACCGAGGTAGATTATCGCTCGGGCCGGATGCATGACATGAAGGCACTGACGGAACTGGCCCATGCAAACGGCACAGTTACGGTTTGGGACCTGGCTCATTCAGCTGGTGCAATTCCCGTCGATCTGGCGGGGTGTAATGCAGATTTCGCGGTTGGCTGTACCTATAAATACCTGAATGGCGGCCCCGGAGCGCCCGCATTCATCTATGTCTCCCCGCGTCTGACGGATCAGGTACGCCCCGCATTGTCTGGGTGGTTGGGCCACGAAGCGCCTTTTGCCTTTGATCTGGATTACCGCGCCGGAAATGGCATCGAGAGAATGCGCGTCGGAACCCCTCCTATCCTTCAGATGACTGCCTTGTCGGCTGCGATGGACATTTGGGATATGGCCGACATACGAGACGTCCGAGCCAAGTCAACTGAGCTAACAGAGCTGTTCATCAAACGTGTCGAAGCCACCTGCCCCGACCTGCAACTGGCAAGCCCGCGCAATCCCGCCCAGCGCGGCAGTCAAGTGTCTTTCCGATTTGCCGATGGCTATGCCGCTATGCAGGCCCTGATTGCGCGCGGCGTGATCGGGGACTTCCGGGCGCCTGACATCATGCGGTTTGGCTTTACGCCGCTATACATAGATGAACAGGATGTGGAAAACGCGGCCGAGATCCTGACAGATATCATGCAGAACCGGCTATGGGACGCGCCAGAATACAAGGTGCGCCAGCATGTTACCTGACCTCTAATCCAGCTCCTATCAGTGCGGCAAACTGGGCAACACGGGTTTCGTATTCCTCTGCGCCAATGGCGCTTGCCTTCAGCCCCTTAAGAGTAGCCGTTATTGTTTTGCCCGTCTCGTCGGCATCCGCCAGTAATCTGACGCGCCCGGCTTTATGTTCGCGTGTCAACCACTCGGAATACAGGCGGGCCAGTTCAGCCTCGCCTTGCGAAATGATGTCTGACGACATGGACTTGGTCGCATCCAGCATTTCAAGTCCGTGGGGCGATGCAAGGATCATTGCCATACCCTCGGTTTGGGCTTGAACGGCATCCTTAAACACGTCCGAAACCGAACCCGACACAGTCAGAGCCGCAGCGACGGCGGCGATCTTCTCGGCATAGTAATGCTCGGTCAGGCTGGTGACGATCGCTTCTTTGTTCTTGAAATGCAGATAAACGGCCGGTCGGGACATCCTCGCGCCCCGCGCTATGTCATCCATTGAGGTCTTTCGGAATCCATAGGTGGCGAAGGCCTGAAAGGCTGAGTTCAGGATCGCCTGCTGCCGTGAATCTTCTGCTGTATCTGCCATTCTTAAACTCGTGACATTTTCTGTTCATTTTGTCAATTGACATACTGACATTTTTCACCAATTATGTCAGAAACCAGCCACAGCTACGAGAGGTGCGCCATGGCGACCGACTTGAAGATCAACGGAAACCAACACCAAATCGACCTTCCCGATGACGTACCCCTTCTTTGGGTTCTGCGTGATGAAGTCGGACTGACGGGCACCAAATTCGGCTGCGGCGTTGCTGCCTGCGGGGCATGCACAGTGCACATTGATGGCGAAGCTGTTCGGTCATGCCAGGTGGCGCTGTCAGATGTCTGGGGGGATGTTACCACGATTGAAGGGATCGGCACGCCGGACGCGATGGCTGCAATTCAACAGGCCTGGGTGGATCATCAGGTAGCGCAATGTGGTTACTGCCAGTCAGGCCAGATCATGCAGGCTGCCGCTCTGTTGGCAGAAAACCCTGCACCTTCAGACACGGAAATCGATGATGCCATGCAAGGCAACCTGTGTCGCTGTGGCACCTACCCCCGCATCCGCGCAGCTATCCACGACGCTGCATCCAAGCTGAAGGAGGCATAAACGATGGCATCCGTTGGAAAAATCCTCCGTCGTACTTTCTTGATCGGCTCAGCAGCGATTGTCGGGGGCGTGGCCTTTGGCGCTTACTACGTCAGCCGTCCGGCCGCCAATCCGCTGAAACCAGCAGAGGGCGAAACCGCACTCAGCCCCTTTGTTCTAATCGACCAGCAAGGCGTCACTCTATTCGCGCCGCGAGCCGAGATGGGACAGGGCGTGATGACCACATGGGCGGCATTGATCGCCGAAGAGCTGGACGTGGAGTTGGACCAGATCCGTGTTCTGCATGGGCCAGCCGCTGCGGCCTACTATAACTCGGCACTTGTTGGTGAGGGGTTGCCGAACAAGGGCTATGACATCTCTGACTTCCAGCACAATCTCGGTGAGGCTCTGGGCGTTCTTGGCCGAACGCTGAGCTTGCAGGTCACTGGCGGGTCGACTTCGATGAAGGACGGGTTCGAACGTATGCGCGAGGCGGGAGCAACCGCACGCGAAACGTTGAAGCAGGCAGCAGCCGATCGGCTGGGCGTGGATCGTTCAGAACTGAAAACTCAAAACGGCGCGGTGATTGCGCCTGATGGAACTCGCATTCCGTACACCGAACTGGCGGAAGCCGCGGGTCAGATCGAACCTCCGCAGGTCGAGCTGCGTGATCCGTCCAACTGGCGTTTGCTCGGGCAGAACCTGCCGCGCGTCGATGTGGTCGGCAAATCAACCGGAACAGCCGAATTCGGTATTGATGTGCGCCCCGAGGGTCTGAAATTTGCCTCGGTCCGCATCAATCCCAAACTGGGCGGCGAGATGAAGGGCTTTGATGCCAGCGCAGCCGAGCAGATGTCGGGCGTGGAAAAGGTGGTTGATTTGGGTAATGGCGTGGCTGTGGTTGCCAGCAACACGTGGCTGGCCATCCAGGCGGTCGAGGCAATTGACGTGGACTGGGGCGATGCGCCCTACCCACCGGAAACCGACGCTGTATTTGCAGAAATCGCAAAGGCTTTCGACGCGTCACCCAATTCGACAATGCGTGATGATGGGGATGTGGACACCCTGCCCGACGGTGCCACCGAGGTCACGGCTGAATACACGGTGCCCTATCTGGCCCACGCAACAATGGAGCCGATGAACGCCACCGCGCTTTTTACTGGCTCGGCGCTGGAGTTGTGGTGCGGCAACCAGGCACCGACACTTATTCAGATACGCGCGGCCAATACCGCCAATCTGGATAAAGAGGCCGTTCAGGTCCACACCACTTATCTGGGTGGAGGTTTTGGTCGCCGGGGCGAGCTGGATTTTGGCGAGATCGCGACAAAGGTCGCAATGGCCATGCCCGGCGTCCCCGTCCAGACCACCTGGAGCCGTGAAGAGGATATGCGCCACGACTATTATCGCCCTGGCGCGATGGCCCGCATGCGCGGCGCAGTGAAAGACGGTCAGGCCGTTCTGATTGACGGCAAGGTCGCAGCTCAATCCTGCACACAACAGGCAGTCCAGCGCTATACGGGCATACCGGGCGGAGGCCCCGACAAGGTTTTGGTCGAAGGGTTCTTTAACCAACCTTACGCGGTGCCAAACTACCGCATGAGCGGGCACATCGCAGATCTGGATATTCCGGTCGGTTTCTGGCGCTCGGTCGGGAACAGCCACAATGGCTTCTTCCACGAGACCTTCATGGATGAGATGGCCCATGCCGCAGGACGAGATCCGCTGGAGTTTCGCTTGGAGCTGGCCAAAGCCGAACACGCGCCATCTGCAGGTTGCCTGCAAGCTGTGAAAGAGATGTCAGGTTGGACCGGAGAAACCCCTGATGGTGTCGGGCGCGGTGTGGCGATGACCTACAGCTTTGGCACGCCTGTTGCACAGGTGATTGAGGTCGTCGACGAGGATGGCACCATCCGCATCGCCAAGGCCTGGATCGCCTGTGACGTCGGACTGGCCCTGGACCCCGGCACGGTCGAGGCGCAGATGTTCGGCGGCATGATCTATGGCCTGTCGGCGGCGGTTATGGGTGAGATCACATTTTCGGACGGTGAAGTCGAACAGTACAATTTCCCCGATTACGACGCCCTGCGGATGCACACCGCTCCTGTGACAGAGGTAAAGATACTGGAAACCAACCACCATTTGGGTGGCGTGGGCGAACCGGGGACGCCTCCGTCCATGCCCGCGCTTGGCAATGCCCTGTTTGACCTGACGGGTGAGCGCGCGCGCACCCTGCCTTTGATCAATCAGTTCAATCTGCTGGTTTGATCGCGCTGCGTCGGTCCGGACCCTCTCTCCCGGATCGGCGCAGGAGTTACGCGGATTGTTGAACCAACGCCTTATCCGATCCGGTTGCCCAAGCGTGCACGGCAGCACCGAACGCCTGGAACAAAGGGCGTGACACAGGGTCATTTTCCGCGTCCCATTCCGGGTGCCATTGGACGGACAACGTAAATCCGGGAGCGTCCTTGATGTAGATCGCCTCGGGCGTTCCGTCAGGAGCGTGACCATCAATCACGACCCGGTGCCCAACTGTCTTGATGCCCTGCCCGTGCAAGGTGTTCGTCATCACTTCGGTGGCGCCCATCAGGCGGTGGAATATCCCCCCCTCGTTCAGCGCAACAACATGACGCAAAGCGAATTTCTCTTCCAATGTGCCGTCGGGCGGCATCCGGTGGTTCATGCGCCCCGGCAGTTCGCGGATCTCAGGATACAGGGTGCCGCCCATCGCCACGTTGACTTCCTGAAACCCTCGGCAGATGCCAAAAAAGGGCTGGCCGCGTTCCACACAAGCCCGCACCAGCGGCAATGTGATCGCGTCGCGCGCCCGGTCAAATTCACCATGGGCCTCGGTTGCGGGCTCGCCGTATTCTTCAGGGTGGACATTCGGGCGCCCACCCGTCAGCAGAAATCCGTCACAGACCTCGAGCAGCTCATCAACCGAGACATAGCGCGGATCAGCCGGGATCAACAGCGGCAGACAGTCCGACACATTCGCAACCGCGTCCGAGTTCATCGTCCCACCGGCATGGGTCGGATATTGATCATTCATCAAATACGAATTGCCGATGATACCGACGACGGGTCGAGACATGCTGCGTTCCTGCGTTTCTTGTTTACTTTCAAAAACTATCGGCTGTGAGAACAGCGCGCAATAGCACAGGCTCTGCGTGTCAGCGCAAGTTCTTGTTCAGTCGTGCACAAGTTAGAATTCGAAAGCGCTGTGTCTGGCACTTTGGCCATTGCACGTTTTCAGGACTTACACGAACGCCAGCAAGGGCTGGAGAGCCGAACGGGCTCTCCAGTAATCACGTGGTTCAGATCTCGCCAATCAAGCCAGCGATTTCGATCCCAGCCAATGCGGCGGCAGCGTCATTGTCGGATGTATCGCCGGTCACGCCGACCGCGCCGATCACTGCGCCCTTTTTGTCGCGCAGCAACACACCGCCCGGAACCGGGACAACCTGGCCGCCGTAAACGCCATTCACAGCCGCCATGAAATATGCCTGCGCCTCTGCCCGTTGCATCTGTGCCGTGCCCGCCATGCCAAGCATCACCGCGCCATAGGCCTTGCCATGCGCGATCGCAAACCGACCAGGGGCAGCGGCATCTTCGCGTTCGAACGCAATAACATGACCGCCTGCATCCAGAACGACGACGGAAAGGGGTTTCAACTCCATCTCGCGCCCCTTCTCAAGGGTCTTGCGGATGATGGTGCGGGCTTTGCGGAGGGAAACTGCCATTTCGTGTCCTATCGTTCCTTATGGTTTAAAGGCTGGCTTTCAGTTCCAGACGGCGGGAATGCAGAACCGGCTCGGTATAGCCCGAGGGTTGCACGCGCCCCTTGAAGACCAGATCACAGGCAGCTTGGAAAGCAATTCCATCAAAACCGGGGGCCAACGGGCGATAGTCTGCATCATTTTCGTTCTGACGATCCACCACAGCGGCCATTTTTTGCATGGCGGCCATAACCTGCTCTTCCGAGACGATGTCATGGTGCAACCAGTTGGCCAGAGCCTGAGACGAAATCCGGCAGGTCGCGCGATCTTCCATCAGGCCGATATCGTTGATGTCCGGCACTTTCGAACAGCCAACACCCTGATCGACCCAGCGCACCACATATCCCAGAATGCCCTGCGCGTTGTTTTCGATCTCACGCGCGATCTCGTCTTCGCTGAGGTTACGACCGCCGAGCATCGGGATGGTCAGCAAGTCGTTCAGAGTTCCACGAGCACCACCAGCGGCCAGATCATCCTGTCGCGCCAGTACATCAACCTTATGATAGTGCGTTGCGTGCAGTGTTGCGGCTGTCGGCGACGGCACCCAGGCGCAGGTCGCACCTGATTTCGGGTGGCTGATTTTCTGTTCCAGCATGTCGCCCATTCTGTCGGGCATCGCCCACATGCCTTTGCCGATCTGCGCCTTGCCCTTCAGGCCGCAGGCCAAACCGATATCGACATTCCGATCCTCGTAGGATGCGATCCAAGGCGTATTCTTGATGTCGCCTTTGGGCAGCATCGGGCCGGCTTCCATCGAGGTGTGGATTTCATCACCGGTCCGATCAAGGAAGCCGGTATTGATAAAGGCCACACGCGATTTTGCAGCACGGATACATTCCTTAAGGTTGGCCGAAGTGCGGCGTTCCTCATCCATGATGCCCAGCTTTACGGTATTGCGTGGCAGCCCAAGTATGTCTTCCACCATGTCGAAAATCTCGACCGAGAAAGCGACTTCCGCGGGCCCGTGCATCTTGGGCTTAACTACATAGACCGAGCCCTTGACCGAGTTGCCACCCTCGCGCTGCAGGTCGTGCATGGCGATCAGAGTTGTGCAGAGCGCATCCATCAACCCTTCGCCGATTTCATTGCCGTCCCCGTCCAGAACGGCTGGGTTGGTCATCAGGTGGCCCACATTCCGGACCAACATCAGTGATCGACCTTTCAACGAGCCCGTCGTGCCATCTGCGGCTGTATATACCAGATCGTCGGCCAGTTTACGGACAAAGGTCTTGCCACCCTTCGTAACCTCTTCGGTCAGGTCGCCTTTCATCAGACCCAGCCAATTGCCGTAGGCGACAACTTTGTCTTCGGCATCAACACAGGCGACGGAGTCCTCGCAGTCCATAATGGTTGAAAGCGCAGACTCCAGATAGACGTCGGCAATTCCTGCCGGATCGGTTGCACCAATGTTGCTGGATGGATCGATCACGATACGAATATGCAGGCCGTTGTTTTTCAGCAGCACAAAATCAGGTTTCTCGGCTGAACCTCCATAGCCGACAAAGTGCGAGGCATCCGCCAGCGCAGGCACCTGCGCGCCGTTTTCAACGCGCAGTTCCGACACATCCGCCCACGAACCGCTTGCCAAAGGGGCAGCGTCGTCCAAAAACCCTTTTGCCCATGCAATCACCCGGGCGCCGCGCGCGTCATCGTAACCACCAGCAGCGGGCAAATCACCCATCGCGTCCGTTCCGTAAAGCGCGTCATACAGGCTGCCCCAACGTGCGTTTGCTGCGTTTAGGGCAAAGCGGGCATTGGTGATCGGAACCACAAGCTGCGGACCGGGGGTCGACGCGATCTCAGGGTCGACATTGGCGGTTTCAATCTGGAAATCCGCGCCCTCATCGACCAGATAACCGATCTCGCGTAAGAACGCCTGATATGCCTCGGCGTCATGTTCTTGCCCCTGGCGCTCAAGATGCCATGCATCAACCTTGCCTTGAATGTCCTGCCGCTTGGACAGAAATGCGCGGTTCTTGGGACCAAGTTCGGCGACGATGCGCGCCATACCATCCCAGAAAACATCCGCTGTAACACCTGTGCCCGGCAGGGCTTGGCCTTCGATGAACTCAGCCAATACCGTGTCCACCTGCAATCCGCTGCGCGCCTGTCTGCTGCTCATTATTTCTCTCCCGGGAATGTGCACGACTGTATGCCGCCAGCATTTAGGGCGAAAGTTTCCGATAGGCAACTTGCGTCGCAGCGTCGCGGTCAAAAAGACTTACCAAAAACAGGATCAGGGTATGTTCAAGCGCACCCGGCACCGCTTGCAGCCAACCGCCGCAGCCCATACGTTCGCGCAAACACGAAATCATGCGAGGCCCCTGATGCGCGACGCTGCCCTCACGACGATCTATCTGAAAGACTACACGCCCTTTGGTTATCTGGTGGACAGTGTGCACCTGACGTTCGATCTTGCCGCACACGCAACCCGCGTCACATCGCGTATAGCCTTCCGCCCAAACCCGGATGCAAGCGACAAGACATTCTTCCTGCATGGTGAAGACCTGACGCTGATCCGCGCATCGGTCGACGGCAAAGACATCACGCCCGAGGTCACCGACAAGGGCCTGACAGCTGGCGTGCCCGACGCGCCATTTGTCTGGGAGGCCGAGGTCGAGATCGATCCCGGCAACAACACCGCCCTCGAAGGGCTTTATATGTCGAACGGCATGTACTGCACCCAGTGCGAGGCGGAAGGGTTCCGCAAGATCACCTTCTACCCCGACCGCCCCGATGTAATGTCCACCTTTACCGTGCGCATCAACGGCGACCTTCCTGTACTGCTGTCCAACGGCAACCCTTCGGGCAAAGGTGAAGGCTGGGCAGAATGGATCGATCCGTGGCCCAAACCCGCTTACTTGTTCGCGCTGGTCGCGGGCGAACTGATCGCCCATCCCGGTCAGTTCACCACCATGTCGGGTCGCGATGTGGAGCTGAACCTCTGGGTCCGTCCCGGTGACGAAGGCAAATGCGATTTCGGTATGGAAGCACTGAAGAAGTCCATGAAATGGGACGAGGACGTCTATGGCCGCGAATACGATCTGGACGTTTTCAATATCGTGGCCGTGGACGATTTCAACATGGGCGCGATGGAGAACAAGGGGTTGAATATCTTCAACTCTTCGGCCGTTTTGGCCAGCCCCGAAACCTCGACCGATGCCAATTTCGAGCGGATCGAGGCGATCATCGCGCATGAGTATTTTCACAACTGGACCGGTAATCGCATCACCTGCCGCGACTGGTTCCAACTGTGCCTGAAGGAGGGTCTGACGGTGTTCCGCGATGCGCAGTTCACCTCAGACATGCGCTCGGCCCCTGTGAAGCGAATTGATGACGCCATCGACCTGCGTGCGCGTCAGTTCCCCGAGGATAACGGGCCCCTGTCGCATCCCGTAAGGCCCGAGAGCTTTCAGGAAATCAACAATTTCTACACCGCGACCGTCTACGAGAAAGGTGCCGAGGTTATCGGCATGCTGAAACGTCTGGTTGGCGACGAAGCTTATGCCAAGGCACTTGATCTGTATTTCGATCGTCATGACGGTCAGGCCTGCACCATCGAGGACTGGATCAAAGTGTTCGAGGACACCACTGGTCGCGACCTGGGCCAGTTCAAACGCTGGTATAGTCAGTCCGGTACGCCGCGTGTGACAGTGACCGAAGATTGGAATGACGGCACCTACACGCTGACCCTTGCCCAACGTACAGAAGAAACGCCCGGCCAATCCGAAAAACTGCCGCAAGTGATCCCTGTGGCCGTCGGCCTGCTTGGTCCTAATGGAGACGAAGTGCGCGCAACCGAAGTTCTTGAGCTGACCGAAGCTGAACAAAGCTTTCAGTTCACCGGTTTGGCGGCCAAGCCTGTCGCCTCGATCCTACGCGATTTCTCGGCCCCCGTAATCCTTGAACATGATCACACCGATGCCGAGCGGGCCTTTTTGCTGGCGCACGACACCGATCCGTTCAATCGCTGGCAGGCCGGACGATCACTTGCGCAGGACACTTTGCTGCGCATGATCCTTGAGGACGCCGCCCCGAGTGCGGATTATCTGGACGGGGTGTTGGCTGTTCTGCGCGACGGTGATCTGGACCCGGCTTATCGCGCCCTGATGCTGGGCCTGCCAACGCAATCCGAACTGGCCGCCGCGTTGTTCGACCTGGGTGAAACACCCGACCCGGTGGCGATCTGGACAGCTGTCGAAACACTTCGGCAGGCAACAGCGCAGCACGTTCAGGACCTTTTGCCACGTTTGCACAGCGAAACTCTGATCGAGGCGCCGTACTCTCCCGATGCCGACCAAGCTGGCAAACGCTCGCTTGGCAACGCTGCCCTGGCCCTGACCTCGCGGCTAGACAGTGGCGCAATGGCGGCCGAACAATACGCTGCCGCTGGCAACATGACGCAGCAACTAAGTGCGCTGTCCTGTCTGCTGCGCGCAGGCAAAGGCGAGGTTGAACTCGCTGCTTTCTATGATCAATGGCAGCACGACCGGCTAGTGATGGACAAGTGGTTCGGCCTGCAGGTCGGAATGGCCTCGCCGGAGGCCACGGCGGACATCGCCCGCGCCCTGACCGAGCATCCGGACTTCAACTGGAAAAATCCCAACCGATTCCGGGCCGTGATGGGGGCGCTGGCAATGAATCACGCAGGTTTCCACCGCGAAGATGGAGCGGGCTACGCGCTGTTGGCCGACTGGCTGATCAAACTGGACCCGGTCAACCCGCAGACCACTGCGCGGATGTGTTCCGCCTTTCAGACCTGGAAGCGGTATGACGCGGTTCGCCAAGACCTGATACGCGCACAGCTAACCCGCATCGCCAAAACGCCCGACCTCTCGCGGGACACGACAGAGATGGTATCTCGCATCCTGAACGCATGACAGAGTTCACTTTCACGCGAAACAACAGGGCGCCGCGCACCGTCGGCGTCCTGATCTGTATATATGCGGCACTTCTTGCCCTTGTGATCCTGTATGACGCAGCATGGTGGCTGATGGCGCTTTTGGCGCTGCCAACTCTACCTGCCCTGTGGGACGTCGCTCAAAACACCAGCGCAGGGTTGAGCCTGGATCGAAACAAACTGCGCTGGTTTACCGGCACCCGCGAAGGTGAAGTGGATTGTTCGAACATCGACTATGTCCGTTTCGACACGCGTTGGGACTTTTCAGTGCGCGTTTCATTGGTCTTGAACTCTGGTAAGCGTATTCGGCTGCCGGATGAGTCGTCTCCGCACCACAGAGAATTCGAACAGGTCCTGCAACAGGCTGGTTTTCGAGTTGAGCGTCATCACTTTGTTACATTTTGAAACAATGGGCAAATTTCAGAAAAATTAGACACAAAAAATAACCAATTAATTCCAAAGAGCTTGTATTTGAGACCGATTGCGGCAAAACTTTCAAGCCGAAGTACCTGTTTTGTTTGTTTCGAGTGCCACCATGTTCCGGTTTTTTAGGGACCGTTTGTCCCGTTTCCAATCTTCTATTGTTCGTCCCGACGCATCCGGCGCGCATTTTGCCAATCCGGCTGTTTCTTCTGTTTTGCCCGATCACGGGCAACTCAATATCCCGTTAGCAGATGTCCAGGCCCAGGATGAGATCGGGCGAAGCTCGATTGAAAAGGGGCGTTTCCTGGCCAGACAGGATCGTTGGGCAGAATTGTCCGACCTGATGCACAAGGCGGACGCGGCTCGAAAGGCTGCCCCCGACGGGATGCCTGTCGCCGAGCTGCTCGCATTTGGCGCACGGGCCGATGTGGTTCTGGCGGCGGAACACGCCCTGTCCGATGCCAAAGCACTTTCAGAATTTGATGTACTGAGTGGCATTTCCGAGCTGGAAGACGAAATGCGCGCGCATTCGGGCGATCCGATGATCGCATTGGTCGTCGCACTGGCGCATATTGATTTGGCATGGGCCTGGCGCGGCACCACGAACGAGGCAACCCTGCCCTCTCTGCACCAATCCCGTTGCGCCGCCCATTTCGACCGGGCAGCTGCAATCCTGCCCAAATGCCAAAAGGCCGCAACAGACAGTCCTATTGTCGCCTCGACCGGCTGCGCAATTTTGGCGGGCCAGCGCAGGCCCGGCACGCGGGTGGCGGATGAATACGAGCGTTTGATCAAACTCGACCCGATGAACCATCGGCACTTGCGTGCGATGGGCACGCACCTGCTGCCGCGCTGGTTCGGCAGCTACGGCGAGCTTGAGGTCCAGGCGCTGCGCATGGCGGCCCAGACGCAGGATATCTGGCGGGCTGGGGGTTATACGTGGGTTCAGTTCGACGCGATCGCCCTGGACGATGAAGCCTGCGCGCGGCTGGATGTCGAATTCTTCCTTGAAGGCATGCATGATATTTTGCGCCAGCGTCCCGACCAGCAAACCGTCAATATGCTGTCGGCTTACTGTGCCATTACGATTCAGAACGGCGCCGGCCAAAACGACAAGGCCGATTTGGTCCGTAGCCAGATAAATGAGGCCGCAAACTGGTTGATCCGCGATCACCTGACCGAACTGCACCCATTGATCTGGGCGCATGCGGCGAATGGGTTCAACAACAGTGTTCGGATCAATTCGCCCGAACGGTTCGCGGCTCGTGGGCAGCGGGATGCCCTGCGCGCGATTGGCGATCTGTTCCGGGATGAGTTGCGCAGCGGATTGGATGTGACCTTTACTCCGACAGGTTTGCAGCTGTCCGGGCACTGATTCCCCCTTGCCCCTAGCCCCTGCCGGGCCTAATACGCAGGCTTAGACTTCTGCGGAAATGAGGCGCGCCATGCTCGACCTGACATACGAAATGCCCAAAATCAAAACCATTGCCGGGGCCAAGCACGACTGGGAACTGGTAATCGGGATGGAGGTGCACGCTCAGGTCTCATCCAATGCGAAACTGTTCTCGGGCGCGTCGACCCAATTTGGGGCCGAGCCGAACTCGAACGTGGCCTTTGTGGACGCGGCGATGCCGGGTATGCTGCCGGTGATCAACGAGTATTGCGTGGAACAGGCGGTGCGCACCGGGCTGGGCCTGAAGGCGGATATCAACCTGAAGTCCGCCTTTGACCGCAAGAATTATTTCTACCCTGACCTGCCGCAGGGATACCAGATTTCCCAGCTCTACCACCCCATCGTGGGCGAAGGCGAAGTGCTGGTCGAAATGGGTGACGGCACCGCGCGCATGGTCCGCATCGAACGTATCCACATGGAGCAGGACGCGGGCAAGTCGATCCACGACATGGACCCGCATATGTCCTTTGTCGACCTGAACCGGACCGGTGTTTGTCTGATGGAGATCGTCAGTCGTCCCGACATCCGTGGCCCCGAAGAGGCCGCCGCCTATATCGCCAAGCTGCGCCAGATCATGCGATATCTGGGCACCTGCGACGGCAACATGCAGAACGGCAACCTGCGGGCGGACGTGAACGTCTCGATCTGTTTGCCGGGCGCGTATGAGAAATATCAGGAAACGCAGGATTTCTCGCATCTGGGCACCCGTTGCGAGATTAAGAACATGAACTCGATGCGCTTTATCCAGCAGGCGATTGAAGTTGAAGCCCGCCGTCAGATTGCCATCGTCGAAGGCGGCGGCAAGGTTGATCAGGAAACCCGCCTGTATGACCCGGACAAGGGTGAAACACGGTCAATGCGGTCCAAAGAAGAGGCGCATGACTACCGCTATTTCCCCGACCCTGATCTGCTGCCGTTGGAGATTGAGCAGGCCTGGGTCGACGACATCGCTGCCAAATTGCCCGAACTGCCCGACGACAAAAAGGCTCGGTTTATCAGCGCGTTCAGTCTTACAGATTATGACGCATCCGTCCTGACGGCTGAGGTTGAATCGGCTGCCTATTTCGAAGAGGTCGCCAAGGGCCGCAACGGCAAACTGGCCGCGAACTGGGTGATCAACGAATTATTCGGTCGCTTGAAGAAAGAAGATCACGACATCACCGACTCGCCGGTATCCCCCGCGCAGTTGGGTGGGATCATCGACCTGATTTCTTCGGATGCGATTTCCGGCAAGATTGCTAAGGACTTGTTCGAGATCGTCTACACCGAAGGCGGCGACCCGGCGCAAATTGTCGAAGAACGCGGCATGAAGCAGGTGACCGATACGGGTGCGATTGAAACCGCGCTGGATGAGATCATCGCCGCCAACCCGGCGCAGGTCGAAAAGGCCAAGGTGAACCCGAAACTGGCCGGCTGGTTTGTCGGCCAGGTCATGAAAGCGACCGGCGGCAAAGCGAACCCCAAGGCCGTAAACGAATTGGTCAGCAAGAAGCTGGGCTCGTAGTCTTTTCGGTTCGAGAAACTTCTGCGGCTTGGTCCGCGCGTGCAGCGCGGGCCTTTCCGGTTCCCGCGCATTCAGCGCAACAGACGACACAGAATTTGCCCACCGGGCGATGATGACTTTTCGAAACCCGACAACATGTTAGATTGCGTGGGATCGGCAACCAGGAAAATCTGATGCAGCGCTACGAATACAAAGTTGTCCCCGCTCCGCAAAAAGGCACAAAAGCCAAGGGCGTCAAAACTGCCGAAGGGCGGTTTGCTGTGTCGATCGAACAGATCCTGAATCAGATGGGGCAGGATGGCTGGGAATACCAAAGGGCGGAACTTCTGCCCAGCGAGGAACGCGCTGGCCTGACCAGTTCCACCGTGAACTGGCGCAATGTCCTGGTGTTTCGGCGTGAGATTGCAGCTGAGTTTTCTGCGGAGCGCGAGCCGGTTGAGGACAGCGATGATGCCGCCGTGGCTCAGCCGGTGCCCGGACCAGAAGAAGTGCAGGCCCCTGCACCGATTTCAGAAGAGGTCAAAGATCCGCCATTGACCCTGAAGCCAACAGACCTGTCCGAAAAGGACAAAGAGCAGACCTAAGCGGTCTGCTCCGCGTTTTCATAGCCTGCAGCTGAATTTTACTCGGCAGCGCTTGCTGCTTGGCTCAGATCCTGCGCCAGCATCAGTGCATTTCCGTCCGGGTCGTAGAATGTTGCGGTGCTGACCATGCCCTCGATCGTTTCTGTCGCGCCATCGAACCTGACGCCCGAGGATTCGAGCGCCTGACGCGCCGTCGCAATATCCGACACCCCGAACACCGGCACAGTATTGCCCGGCGCAGGCTCGGCCTGCTCACCCAGGCCCAAG
Organism: Ruegeria sp. BI12; assembly: GCF_056537985.1. Taxonomy (NCBI): domain Bacteria; kingdom Pseudomonadati; phylum Pseudomonadota; class Alphaproteobacteria; order Rhodobacterales; family Roseobacteraceae; genus Ruegeria; species Ruegeria sp. BI12. The sequence continues at coordinate 2,196,324 of NZ_JBQFSL010000001.1, forward strand.
GTCACACCGTCGGTTTTGGTCCTCATCTCACTCCAACCAGCTTCGTCAATATGGTGGATCAGTTCGAACCCCAACTTGGCTTGATACCAGTCGGCACTGACATGTCTGTCCCGCACGGACATGGCCAGCGTGATTGTGTTTTCCAATGAAACGAGTGGCATTGAACTATCCTTTTGGCAAAAATTAAAGTAACTATACTTTATGGACATAGCGATTCTTGTCAAGCTTACGTCCCGCGCCTGGTCTCTGAACATTATGGCGTTGATGCACGCGGGAACCCCAGGGCGACAGGCCCCCCTACTGGCGGCGACAAGCGCCAGCAGAACGGCTTTTGTCCAAAGCCTTGATCATTTGATTCAACTGGGTTTTCTGGAACGAAATCCCGGCCACGGCCATCCGTTGCGCCCGGAATTTCGACTGACCCATATCGGCGCCTCAGTGGCCGAAACTGCCAGCCGGATCGTAAACGCCGTGCCCGAGGACAATGATTTCGCGTTGCTCAGACGCAGCTGGACAGCCCCTATTCTGGCGCTGACCGATAAGCCCCAACGTTTCTCGACGCTCAAGTCCGGTCTGATCTCGATCTCAGATCGCGCCTTGTCGACGTCTCTTCATCGACTCGAGGAGCAGGAGTGGATACAGCGGGAAATTGATGCGACGCACCGGCTTCCTTTTCCCACCTATCGCGCGGTGAACCAGGGGATCACGGTTAACAGAGCCATTTCTCTGGTCGCCTGACCATCGGCAAATAGGTCCGTTCAGTCATCAATGTCCAACGCCAGCGCATGAATGCGGGGCACAATGTCGCCTAGCGCCTTATGCACTGCGCGGTGGCGGGCGACGCGGGATTGCCCCTGAAAGGCACTGGAACGGATGCGGACATTAAAATGGCTTTCACCGCCTTCCTGAAACCCCGCGTGTCCGCGGTGGCTTTCGCTGTCATCCACGACCTCCAGTTCACGCGGGTCAAATGCAGCCTGCAGGCGGGTACGGATCTCGTCGGTCACAGTCATTTTTTTGCTCAGCGGCGAAAATTTTACCGCATCCCCTCTTCTACTTTCGGCTGCTTAGACTAAACTGCTGCCTCCGAGTCGAAAAGATGTGTTCGTAAGGATCAGAGCATGACGAAATCAGACCCCTTCGGATTCGATATGTCCGTTTCCAGCGCCAAGAAAAAAAACCCGCGCGGGCGTCGGGGTATGTCCGGCGCGTCTGAAACCTCGACTCGTATCTGCGATCACGAGGGATGTAACGAACCCGGCAAGTTCCGTGCACCCAAGGCGCCTGATGTACTGGACGACTTTTTCTGGTTCTGCCAGCAGCACGTCCGCGAATACAACAATAAGTGGAACTTCTTCGACGGCACCACGGAAGCCGAACTAAACGCGCAGCGATCCAAGGACAAAGTGTGGGAGCGTGAGACCAAGCCGATGGGTGATCCCGAAGCACGCGCATGGGCGCGTCTAGGCATTGAAGACCCGCATCAGGTGCTTGGCGCGAACAGCACGCAAAACAAAGGCCGCACCACGGGAGGCGGCGGCCGTCGCCTGCCCCCCACCGAACGCCGTGCGATCGAGATTCTGGAAGCCAATGATAGCTGGACGAAGGCCGAGGTGCGCAAAGCCTACAAGAAGCTGATCAAGGTTCTGCATCCGGACATGAACGGTGGCGACCGAAGCCAAGAAGAGCAGCTGCAAGAGGTCGTTTGGGCTTGGGATCAGATCAAGGACAGCCGAAACTTCAAATAAGCCGGATTAACCCGCCAGTCATTGCTGGATGGTCGGGTATCTGATGTGGTTGTCAAATCAACCAGTGCCAGACGGATCATGGTTTTATGCGCCATTGCGAGACCGGTGGATACCGGACGCCGTTGCCGAGGCAAATTCTTCGGACTCACAGGCTGGAATCGATCCGCCAAATCCGGCCGAAATTCGATCTGACAGGCAGAAATTCAGCAATACGATTGATTGAAAAGTATGTTGAATTGTCTTTGAGCCCGCCGCCAATTGAACCTGAATAGTGGGTCGGGGACCGGCCAATTGGCACCATAGCTGCTGATCAACAGTTTCTCAGGCTTGCTTGGCAACAAAATTTCATAGTCGCCAAACATGTTTCTGGTTCTCTGGAGGTCAGATTTCAGCGGCAGAATATCTGCAGAATCCATTGCATGATATGAATAAGGGTAAACAGAAAATCTGGTTTCCGTTGTCCATGACGGAAACAGGTCCACGGTTACATTCTGATCATTCTGCACCTTGAAAACCGGCGGATTGTTGGACGTTGGCCCATAGGCCACCAATCCAGCAGCGCAGAGATCTTCTTTGTATTTCTGCCATTTTTTGGCGGCTTCTTCGTCCGTGCACTCGCCCAGATAAACAGCCAGGTCAATGTCGTCATCATGCGCAATGTACTGCCCATCCCGCACCAACCCCAAAAGCGCACCTGCGTACAGAAAGAAGGGGTAATCGAATGCCTCTAAAGGCTTTAGAACTGTCCCGACAGTCCGGGACATCTGATCGGTGTCCTGAACCGCAAATGTGCTGCAGTAACCATGGAACGTCAGCGATTCAGGGAACATCAGTTCGTTGAGTTCGGCAAAAAACGTTTCGAATTGTTCATCCCGCCCCTGCTCTTGGGACATCTCGCGCAAACGGATGAGTTGCGCATATGTTTTCGCCGGGCGGGATCGGCCGGCACAGTTGAAATAGGTTGACAGCCTGAGCCAGTCTTCCTCCCATTCCGAACTGAAAACCGCTTCCAGTTTCGGGAGAACAACCCGTGGGCGCAGTCGCTTTCCCGAGCGAATTGCCGCCAGCAAGTCGTCGCGAAGCGCGTCAAATGCTGCCCGGTCGGCATTCTCGCTGCTCATCGATCTGCCTTTACATAAATGCCACGAGCAACATGAGCATCTTCATCCATAAATTTTGCCAGACCCTGCCCTTGCGTCCCGTATAGCTTGTCAAACCCCAAGCCGTTCAGCTGTTCGTCAAGATCATGCATCGACTGATACCGCCGGTAATGGGGTGAGGCCACCTTAAGCAGGTTTTTGTCTTCCAGAGTTCTGTATTCAAATGCCACTTTTTGGCCGGGTGACAACGTTTCGGAAAGCAACCCCAGAAGTTCATCTTGCTCTTCCTGTGTGATCGCGTGCAGGAAGAAACGCCCGTAAATGCAAAGATCTTGACCTTCACGCTTTTTGATTTCGGATGTCAGGCGATCCGACGCGGCCAGGCTGCAATGAAACTGCGTCTCCTTGAAACCGAAGGAACTGGCGTTTGCGCGCGCTACTGCGATGCCTTTCTCGCAAGCATCCAGTCCGGTAACGTCAAAGTTCAACAAACTGAAAAAGATCGTGTCCCTGCCGTTTCCGCAGCCAACGTCGATAATACTGCTGCGAGACGACAATTCCTGCGCGATGAATGCCGCAAACTGCGATGGTGGCGAAAGGGTGTTATCTTTCAGCTGACCGTCATAAAAATTTTGCCAGAAAGTTTCGTTCTGCGTTCCGGATTGTGTCATTTAGTCAGCCTTTCGTTGCCGTCGACTAAAGCCACGAGACGCCTGATTGTGCAATATGTTTTGCCTGGCTCTTCATTTAACGCCGCAACAAGAGGTTTCGGTCTAGTGACGAGACGTCGAAGCTGTCATACGGACTGGCATATCGGCGTGAACACCCCTCACTTGTTTACTTGCGAGCCATCCTATGAGGACCATTTGATAAGCGCAGGTCTGGAGGCGAAGGTGCGCAAAGCCTACAAAAGGCTAATCAAAGTTCTGCACCCAGACATGAACGGCGGTGACCGCTCGCAGGAAGAGCAGTTGCAAGAGGTCGTCTGGGCCTGGAAACAAATCGAGGGCAGCAGGAACTTAAAGTAATCGGCTTATCGACGGTACATGCCCAAAAGCGCCTCTGCTTCGGGGCGTTTTAGGCACCGTACACGAGTTTGCTCCAAAGTCGGTTCAGGGCTGAAACGATCCGGGAATAGCATACGGAGCTCTTTGATATCTTCGCGATCGAATGACAAAAGCGCCATGTCCCCCAGAAACAAACTTTCTGTCGGCAAACCGTGCGACATCAGTATGGCATGGCGATCACAGGCAACGTGGAAATACGTCACGGCCTCATCAGACCGCACTTGTCGAATTGTTTTGTCATTGACCAAATGAACTGCCGCAGAAAAAACTCTGGGCTCTCCAAACAGCAATTCAGCGCGCCACCCTTCGAGAACAATCCTATGCTGTGGGGACACGTATAAATCACGATCAGGCAAACCGTCCCCGATTGCCCCTTTCTGGATGCAAACAGGGCGCAATCGCGGGTTTCGCTGCAACGCTTCCGCGCTCATAGTCTTTTTGCCAATCCACTTGACAGGCAGTAGCTCGCCGCTAGAAACACGAACCCTGTCCCCAACCGACAGCTCTTCGACAGGGCGAGGGCCTTTTTCGGTTTCTATCAAAGTGCCTTTTACAAAACACGGCACTGTTCCAGCAGGAAGGTCGACTGTAACATTCAGGATGGCATTGTTTCCGGCTCCTGGCTGCCCAGTCGTCGCCCCAATTCTAACCGTGAGTTGCGTATTCGGAGGGATGTCTGCCCCCTCAGTAAGCTCAACGGTCAAAACTCCGCTAGGTGAAATTGAAACAGTGTAGTCGGAAGGGTCCAATCCGCCATCGCCAGTTACGGTCACGCTCCACGTCACAGCTTTGGTCGTGGTATACTGCTGCATAACCGAGGTCGACCCACTGGGGATCGAGATAGAAGTCGGACCTGAGATTACTAACGACATTTGTACCTACACTCTAAAAAACAAAATCGGGAACCGTTTTTGCACAATCATATGTGCATATTTAACTTATCATATCTTGCTATTGCAATATTAATGCTTCACAGGACTGCTTGGCGGCGTTCTGGACCCAAAATTCGTGCTATCAAAGTTTTGAAAGAATAGCCCGAGACATCCGACGCAATATCGATAAGGCCAGTTTCAAAGAAACATCCGCCTAAGGCCTTACGAGCACGGCTTTCCCTTGCCCTTGCCCGCAATATGTTGCACCACACACGGGTTCAAACCCGGCAATGCGGGCCAAAGGATAAGGACAAGGCGAATGGCTGACGGATCGATCGACGTAAACGCAAAACCCACCGAAGAAATTTCGGTCCGTGACGTGTTCGGTATTGATACCGACATGGCGATCAAAGGCTTTGCGGATCGCAGCGACCGAGTGCCTGCGATTGACCCGACCTACAAGTTCGATCCAGAGACAACACTGGCGATTCTTGCAGGCTTTTCGCACAATCGTCGTGTGATGATCCAAGGCTATCACGGCACGGGAAAATCGACTCATATCGAACAGGTCGCCGCCCGTCTGAACTGGCCTGCGGTGCGTGTGAACCTGGACAGCCACATCAGCCGGATCGACCTGATCGGTAAAGACGCCATCAAACTGCGTGACGGCAAGCAGGTTACCGAGTTCCACGAAGGCATCCTGCCTTGGGCGCTGCGCAACCCCGTTGCCATCGTGTTCGACGAATACGACGCGGGCCGTGCTGACGTGATGTTCGTGATCCAGCGCGTGCTTGAGCATGACGGCAAGCTGACCCTGCTGGACCAGAACGAGATCATCACACCAAACCCGAATTTCCGCCTGTTCGCCACTGCCAACACTGTGGGTTTGGGCGACACAACTGGCCTCTATCACGGTACGCAGCAGATCAACCAGGCTCAGATGGACCGCTGGTCGCTGGTCTCAACGCTGAACTACCTCAGCCATGATGCCGAAACGATGATCGTTCTGTCCAAGGCGCCGCACTACAACACCGAGAAAGGCCGCAAGACCGTCAGCCAGATGGTCACTGTTGCCGATCTGACCCGGACCGCCTTCATGAACGGTGACCTGTCCACAGTTATGAGCCCTCGGACCGTGATCAACTGGGCCCAGAACGCCGAGATTTTCCGCGATGTAGGCTATGCCTTCCGCCTGTCCTTCCTGAACAAGTGTGATGAGCTGGAGCGTCAGACCGTGGCCGAGTTCTATCAACGTTGTTTTGATGAGGAACTGCCGGAAAGTGCAGCGAGCGTAAGCTTGGGTTGAAAGCCTTTTTTGTCATAGCATCGATCTGGGTCGTTTTTGATTCATTTTGGCTATTTGACAAAGTAGGTTGGAAAAAGTCGGCGCCTTCAGACATGACGGCGTCGCAATATGTTCACCTGATACGGCTGCGTTGGGAGTACGCAATACTTTTCCTAGCAGCAATGATCTGGAGTACGTTCATTGTCTAAACCAAACGACAACCCCGCCGATCCGTTCAAGAAGGCCTTGGCCGAGGCGACCAAGGTTATGGCCGACGATCCAGAGCTGTCTGTAAGCTATACGGTCGACCCCTCGGGGCTGTCGGGCGAGTCGATGCGTTTGCCGCAGGTCTCGCGCCGAATGACGCGAGAAGAGGTGCTGCTGGCGCGCGGTACGGCGGATGCCTTGGCACTGCAGCGCAAGTACCATGACGATGCAACGCACAACCGCTATGCGCCTCCGGGCGATATGGCGCGCGACTTGTATGAAGCGATGGAGGTCGCCCGGTGTGAGGCAATGGGCGCGCGGGACATGCCCGGCACCGCTTCGAACATTGATGTAAAGATCGGGCACGAGGCACTGCGCCGCGGTTACGACCAGTGCAAGCAACCCGCAGATGCCCCCTTGTCGGTGGCCGCGGGTTATCTGATCCGCCACTTGGCAACCGGACGCGACCTACCGCCTGCAGCTGAGAACATCATGAACCTGTGGCGTGGCTTCATCGAAGAGCAGGCTGGTGGCACGCTGGAAAACTTGCAGGACATCCTTTCGGATCAGGCCGAATTCGCCAAGTTTGCCCGTCAGATGATCAAGGATCTTGGGTACGGTGATCAATTGGGCGAAGACCCGGATGAGCTGGACGAAGATCAGGAAGATCAGGCTGAGGACGACGCCGAAGAACAGCCCGATCCCGACAGCACCGGTCAGGATGATCAGGACGAACAGGACGCCGACGCGACACCTGAGCAAACTCAGGAAGAGCAGCAGGATCAGTCCCAGGCCCAGGTCTCGATGGACGAGATGGCCGAGGATGAGATGGGTGAAGAGGCCGAGATGCCTGATGGCGAGGCGCCGCTGGAACCCCCTGCCCCGCCGCCTGCATCCGAAGCCGACCCAGATTACAAGGTTTACCTTGGAACCTTTGACGAAGAGATCGCAGCCGAAGACCTGGCAGAGCCTACCGAATTGGAACGGTTGCGCGCCTATCTGGACCAGCAGCTTGAGCCGCTGAAAGGCGCCGTCAGTCGTTTGGCGAATAAATTGCAGCGGCGGTTGCAGGCGCAACAGAACCGCAGTTGGGAATTTGATCGCGAGGAAGGCATTTTGGATGCGGGTCGTCTCGCACGCGTGGTTGCAAACCCGACTACTCCGCTAAGCTTCAAGGTCGAGAAAGACACTGAATTCCGGGATACGGTGGTGACGCTGTTACTGGACAACTCCGGCTCGATGCGGGGTCGTCCGATCTCGATCGCTGCCATTTGTGCCGACGTTTTGGCCCGTACGCTGGAGCGCTGTAATGTGAAGGTCGAAATCCTTGGCTTCACCACGCGGGCGTGGAAAGGCGGCCAGGCACGTGAGGCGTGGCTGAATGATGGTCGCCCCCAGCAACCCGGGCGCCTGAATGATCTGCGCCACATCATTTACAAAGGTGCAGACGCCCCGTGGCGCCGCGCGCGACCCAACTTGGGTTTGATGATGAAAGAAGGCCTGCTGAAAGAGAACATCGATGGTGAGGCCTTGGAATGGGCACACCGCCGGATGCTGGCGCGGCGTGAGCAACGCAAGATTCTGATGGTAATCTCGGACGGCGCGCCGGTTGATGATTCAACGCTCAGCGTTAACCCCGCGAATTACCTGGAAAAACACCTGCGTGACGTGATCGGAATGGTCGAAAAGCGCAAGATGGTCGAGCTTTTGGCCATCGGCATCGGCCACGATGTGACCAGGTATTATGATCGCGCGGTGACGATCACAGATGTCGAACAGTTGGCGGGTGCTATGACCGAGCAACTGGCGGCTTTGTTCGACAGCGATCCTCGGGCACGTGCGCGTGTGATGGGGATGAAGAAGGCCAGCTGACGCTGGCCTTGCCTCCGGCAGGAGAGTTTTCCAAAAGATAGAAATGGGGCGTCCCCCGTTTGCAAGAGGTGTCACATGTTTCAGTCCTTTGCCGTCACCGCACGTCCGGAACAGGGACCGCCCAGACTAGCCGCTTTGCGATCCCAGATGGCAAAGGATGGGCTGGACGGTTTCCTGATCCCGCGCGCAGATGCGCATCAGGGCGAGTATGTGGCCCCACGCGATGAACGGCTGGCATGGCTGACGGGTTTTACCGGTTCGGCCGGCTTCTGTGCGGCGTTGTCCGATATTGCGGGTGTGTTCATCGATGGCCGATACCGCACCCAGGTCAAGGCGCAAGTTGCGGAAGAATTCACGCCTGTACCCTGGCCCGAAACCAGCCTTAGTGCGTGGCTCAATGAGCAACTGCCGAATGGCGGAAAGGTTGGTTTTGATCCTTGGCTGCATGCAGCCGGGCAGATTTCCAGCCTGAAGAAAGAGTTGAACGCGAGCGGCATCGAGCTGGTTCGGTGTGACAATCTGGTGGATCGGGTTTGGCCGGATCAGCCTGAGGCCCCGTTAAATCCGGTCAAGGCACATCCAATTGAGTTTGCCGGGGAAACCGCAGCAAGCAAAATCGCGCGACTGGCGGATGACCTAAAGCAGAACGGGTGTGAGGCGGCGATCATTTCCTTGCCGGATTCGATCATGTGGCTACTTAACATTCGCGGATCGGACATCGGGTATAACCCGGTTGCCCATGGATTTGCCATTCTGCATGCCAACGGTCGAGTTGATCTGTTCATGGCGGCACAAAAACTGGCGGGCTTGGACGATCATCTTGGTGGGCAGGTGCAGGTTCACGACCCTCAATTGTTTCTTGAGGCAGCAGCGGATCTGAGCGGCACGGTACAAGTCGATTTGGGAACCCTGCCGCAGGCCGTTGCAGATGTGCTAGGGGAAAAAATGTTGGATGCGGGTGATCCTTGCGCCCTTCCCAAGGCCCGCAAGAACGCGGCTGAAATTGCTGGTAGTGCCGAAGCGCATCTGCGCGATGCAGTGGCTGTTATTGAGACTTTGTGCTGGCTGGACACACAGGCCCCGGGAACGGTGACAGAGACTCAGGTGGTCACGCAGCTTGAGGAAAACCGCCGCCGTGACAACACGCTTCAGGACATCTCGTTCGATACAATTTCGGGAACCGGGCCTAACGGTGCAATCATGCATTACCGGGTGACCGAAGAAACCGACAGCCGGCTGGAGAATGGTCACTTGTTGGTTCTCGATAGCGGCGGACAGTATCTGGACGGCACAACCGACATCACCCGCACGATAGCGATCGGAGAAGTGGGCGGCGTAGAAAAGGCCTGTTTCACCCGCGTGCTGAAAGGGATGATCGACATGTCCTTGTTGCGCTGGCCTGCCGGTCTGGCCGGGCGTGACATCGAGTGTATCGCGCGCGCGCCCCTGTGGGCGGCGGGTCAGGATTTCAATCACGGAGTCGGCCACGGGGTCGGCGCATACCTAAGCGTCCACGAAGGACCGCAGAGACTGTCCAAAGTTAGCCACGTGCCGCTTGAGCCGGGGATGATCCTGTCTAACGAGCCGGGATATTACCGCGAAGGCGCGTTCGGCATTCGCATCGAAAACCTTGTAGTGGTTCAGGATGCCCCGTCCCTACCCACTGCGGATACCGAGCGTTCGATGCTGAACTGGCGGACACTTACATACGTACCGATTGACCGGCGGCTGATAGTGGTTGATATGCTAACTGTAGATGAGCGCGCGTGGCTGAACTCATATCACCGCGACGTTGCGGAAAAAGTCCGGCCAAGGCTGGGCGATGACGCTCAACTGTGGTTGGATGCCGCAACTGCGCCGATCTGACACTGAACTGTCACATAAACCGGGCAGAGGAGTGATCCGTACTAAGGACGAGGGAAGAAGCAGAGATGACAGAGATAACGATCCGCAAAGCAGCCGGTAAATGGAGTGTTCGTTCCGGGGGCGCCGTTCTGGGCGAGAGCGTGAATGCACTGGAGCTGCTGGAAGGTGATCTGGACCCAGTGATCTACTTCCCCCGCGCCGATATCGGAATGGCGTTTTTGGATCGCACGGATAAGGTCACGAATTGCCCGCACAAGGGTGATGCAACGCATTTCTCAATCGTCAACAAATCCTCGGTGACCGAAAATGCAGCGTGGAGCTATGAAGATCCGGTTGCCGCAATGGGCGAGATCAAGGGCTATGTCGCGTTCTATCGCGTCGACTCCGTTAAGGTCGAACAGATCTGACCCTGTCAGATTGCCTCTCTGACCCGCTCGGTTGAGGCCAGGTCGTGACGCACACGCCCATAGGCTTGCGCCATTGAGGTCAGGGTGTGCGGCGCGCAACCAATTTCCGTTAGGCAAGAAGCATCAATCACGCGAACCCGCTGTTGAAACGCTGTATCAACCAACTGATCCACAGGCTCGCGACCCGGCCCAAAGGTCAGGTTGTGATAGTGAAACCCTTGACCCGGCGCAGTTCTACCCAGATTGTGGCGCACGCGATGCGAGGCCAACCATTGCAGCAGCTGCTGTAGACCGTCATCCTGTTCCGGTTCCGGTACATGCGTCACCTCGATCTGACTCTGCTGAGGTTGGAAACGAAACTGCACAAATGTCTTGGGCGTCCAAATCCGAACGGGTTGCACGAAATCAATAAACCGCCCCACGCGCCAACCGCGCAGGCGCGGGCCCAGACCCAAAGTTGTCGTCACAAGGCTGACCGGCGCCTGCGAAACAGCGTAAACGGACGCAAAAAGATCGCACCGTCCCTCACTTTTCCGCTTGAGTGTCAGCGCGTGGAAGTTTCCGCGGTTCCTGTAATGCCGCGGCGATCCCAACGCCCGACCCAGCCTTAGGCAGTTAATTGTATGGGGCGCGTGGTCTACGAAACCTATCTCGGTGATCTGCGGCAAGCTACGCGCAAGCAGAGTTGCAGTGCCCAGCACACCGGCCGCCACGAACACTTGGCGGGCCTGAACACGTGTCCCATCCGCCATTTGCAAGTTCACGCAATTCTGGTCGTTTTCGATCCGTTGCACACGTCCCGCACGAACTTCGACACTTGGCATTTCGCGCAGGCGATTTTCCACGGCCCTTGCCATGGCCCCCAACCCGATATCCGGGGCGTCCTTCGTCCCCGCCAAAAGACGCGGGGCGCTTTTTTCCAGGCCATCACCCAGATTTCCAAGCCTGGCGCCGCCAATGACCTGAAGGTCACTTTGCACGGTGTCACAAGCGGTGGCGTAATCTGCCCACGTCTCAAGATACCGCCCGCGTCCCCAAGAATCTTCGCTATTGTAGACTTGCAATTGTCTGCCCCAATAGTTGGCAAGCCCTCCTATTTCGGCGGCAACAAACAATGGGGGCGCATCCCCGGAAACATCCTTGCATTCTGTCATAAACGCAGGTCGCTGCCGCTCATACGCAACGGAAACCATCTTGGCTGGACCGCCTTCAAATGGCTCGGAAGCCGCTCCTGTGACCACCACCACCGAGCCCGAAACCGCCCGCATGGCGGTTAGAGCAGCATAGCCAGCGGGGCCTGCGCCTATCAACGCAACATCAAAAACTCGCATAATATGAACCTTTGTCCGGCCCCCACCACGGTATCCGCCAGACGGGCAGGATAAAATCGCTCAAACAAACCAGTGGGAGTGGTGGAGAACACTTGTCACTAAAATTGACTTCTCGGGAAACCTTTGCGCCAGAAGCATCAAAGCCAGCGAGGCAGCTACCCGCTGACGTGACGAAAAACGGACCGCATCGTTCCGAAAACAACGGCCCGCTGATCCGCTTGTCATCTTGGGAGACCTTCAAATCAGATCTCCAGGTCGGATATCTGTAAAAATGTTCTCACGACTGGGTCGTGGACGTGAAGGACGCGCGTAGGCGGCGATAATCCAGGAGTGCAAATCAGGATGCAGAAATAGCATTTTCAAAGTACTCCCGTTCGCGCGAGTTTCAGTTCAAAAATAATTCAATACAGTTAGGTCGTTCAAGATTCTGAAATTACTCGGTTCCCGACACGTGCTATGGGAATAAAATTTCCTTTGGTCACGTAGGGATAACGCTGTAGTCGTCACCAATATTGACGAATTTTTGGCCTTTTGATCAAGAAAACCCAAAAAACTGAGAGATTTTTAGCTGATTCCCAGGTTCAACTGACCAGCAAAATATCGCCAAGACATGCAGCAAATTGGGCTTTGTCGGCAGATCAACACCAGTAAGCCCCCTGATACATCAGGCTCACGGTCTAATCACGGGGCTGTTGCATGCATGTGAGGCATCAAGAGTGCACAATGCCCCTGAACATCGCCCAGAGGATGCCATGCCAATTACCCGTCGCAGATTCGCAGGATCAATGGGGGCCCTGCTATTGTCACCCGGAACGCTTTCCGCACAACAAGATCCCGTACTTGATGCTGTGCGTTCCACCCTGTTCGGAAGCAACGCAGAATTTGAGGAGGGAATGACCTTTCTTGCCCAGCGCGGCAAGCCGGATGTTGTGCCCGCTTTGCTGACCGGCATGCGATACGCCAGACGTCGCAGCAGCGAGATCGCGCAGGTCATGCAGACCCTGACTGGTGAGAGCATTGGCCAAGACTGGTTTGACTGGATGTTATGGCAGGAAAAGAACCCACAAATCGTCCCGCACCCCTCGCTTATCCCGTTCAAGCGCGAAGTACTTCTGGGGATTGATACGAATTTCGACGTCTTCCTGAAACCAAAGTACCTTCAACGTGACAAGATGAAGATACGGTTTGAAGAGATCGCATGGGGTGGCGTGCACAAGGACGGCATCCCGTCGCTGGACAATCCGGCGCTGATTTCAGCAGTTCGTGCGGATTACCTTAAGGACGATGATCTGGTCTTTGGCGTTTCGATCAATGGCGACGTGCGCGCTTACCCTTTGCGGATCATGGGCTGGCACGAGATGTTTAACGAGGTGATTGGCGGGGTTCCGGTGGCCTTGGCGTATTGCACCCTGTGCGGCTCAGGAATTCTATTTGAAACACAGGTTCCGGGCCGCGGCAAACCGCTGATTTTCGGTTCATCGGGATTTCTGTACCGATCCAATAAGCTGATGTTCGACCGCCAGACGCATTCTTTGTGGAACCAATACACCGGCAGGCCGGTCGTCGGCCCGCTTGTCGACAGCGGCATCGAACTCAAGCAGCGCCCGGTGGTCATCACCACCTGGCAAAGTTGGAAAACATCGCATCCGCAAACCAAGGTTCTGTCGCGCAATACCGGCTACCGTCGGAACTATGGCTCCGGCGTGGTCTACCGTGACTACTTTGCGTCATCTGAGTTGATGTTTCCTGCCCTCGTTGACCAGTCACAGCATCGGCAAAAGGACTATGTGTTCACCATCCGCCAGTTCGGCGCGGCGCGAGCATGGCCGATGGATGCGTTCAGTCGGGCACGGGTGATCAATGACGCGATCGCCGGCCGGCCGCTGGTCTTGGTCGGTAACTCAGACAAACGCGCTGTGCGGGCATATGAGCGCGGATCTCACACGTTTGCCGCGTCGGGCGGCGGGCTGGTGGATGAAACGGGCCAGAAGTGGACAATGACCGAAGAGGCGCTGATCGCGCCTGATGGTGCCGAATTGCCCCGGGTCGCTGGTCATGTCTCATACTGGTTCGCGTGGGACAACTATCTGGGTGATACAGCGACCGTGTACCGACGCTAAGAGTGTTCTTCGGCTGCTGTAGCCGCTAAGGCGCGGTTATAAGCCTTCAACGCATCTATATGGTACAGCGCCCCAACCGGGCTTTCGCTGCCGTCTTCATCGACAACCACAACCGGAATGCAGGGGATGTCATCCCGGTCGAAATAGGGCATCGCGGCCTCCAGCGTGGCGCTGGCCTGAACACATAATCCCTGTTCAATCAGTTCTTCCGCTTGCTCCTTGGTGATCGAGCGGGCGTCGCCAAGGGGCCGCATGACGGCCCCAGCCCGCAGCATAGCCAACAAATACGCTTGCGGCCCAGCGGCTAAATGCACGTTGCGGCGTTCCAGCTGCGTCAGGAAAAAAGACCGGTCCACAAGGCGCGAAGCCAGCGCCGTCGACATCGAAACCGAAACCATCACAGCCAGTCCGATCTGCCAATCTCCGGTGAGTTCAAAAACGATCATCGTGGTCGAAATTGGTGCGCCCAATACGGCGGCAGCAACGGCCCCCATTCCGGCAAAGGCATAAAGCGTATGTGTGCCAGATACATCCGGTAACAGCCCAGTTGCGATCAAACCGAAAGCCAGCCCCGTCAGCGCTCCTATCATCAACGACGGCGAAAACACTCCGCCGCCCATTCGCCCACCCATGGTGATCGCAACAGCTATGGTCTTGATCACGGCGAACAGAATGGCAATGCCAAGGGTCAGATCGCCTGTCAGAGCGCGGATCGTCGTCTCATATCCGACGCCGATGATGTGGGGAAACCAGATCGCCAAAAGCCCCAGCATCGCCCCCGAGACCGCCGGACGCAGCCATCGCGGCAGGGAAAGCCGGTTCTGGACATGGTTGCCGATATCCTCTGCGAAAAAGATCGATCGCATCAACAGCAACGAGACCAAGCCACATATAAGGCCGAGGATCAGAAAGGCCGGCAATTCCACGTAAAATTGGAGGGAACCGGGTGTATCCAGAACAAACTCTGTCACATCGCCATATTCCAACCGGTTGATGACCGTACCTGCAACCGAGGCAATCACGATAGGAGCGAACGCATGTACCGCAAAGTGGCGCAGCACAACCTCAAGCGCGAAGAGTGCACCAGCGATGGGGGAATTGAAGCTGGCCGAAACAGCAGCGGCCACAGCGCACCCCAACAGATCGCGCCCAGTGATACCGTCGGCATGGATCCGGTTACTGACCCACGTCGAGATTACACCAGCCATATGCACGACCGGCCCTTCCCGCCCCGTAGAGCCACCTGTGCTGAGCGTAATGAGCGAGGCAAAGAACGAGGCAATACCCGCCTTGCCCTCGACCCGGCCATCGGTCACTGCAGCGCCTTCTATCACGTCAGCGACGGATCGTACCCGCCCATCATCCGTGAACTTGTGCAAGATTACACCCACGATCAGGCCACCTATGATCGGCGTGATCAAGATGACAATCCAAGGCAGTTTTTCCGCGTGGCTATGCAACAGTAAAATGTCTTCGGTGTCGTAGACATAAGCTTGAAGCCAGCGGATCGCCTTGCGGAAGCCCAACGCCATGAAACCGGCTGCAATACCAATGGCCAGCGCGATGAACCAAAATTGAATCTGGCTGGGCCCACGACGCAACATCACCCGCCAGGCATCCTTTATCGCGGCCAGAGCCTGATTGAGCTGGTTGCGCAGAACGGTGCGGGTTGATTGGGTCATTGGCCCTCGGGGATCACGTCTTTCCCCTTAGTAAGCCACGGAGCGCCCTTATAAAAGTGGGATCGCGACGGATTGAACACAGGAAAGCGTCAGAAAAGCCTCAGGCATCCAAAAGGGCGCGAGCCGCCGCACGGGCTTCATCGGTGATTGTATCGCCTGCAACCATACGGGCGATTTCATCCACGCGGTCGGGCTCAGCAAGCGGTACAACGGTAGACAGTGTCTGCCCGTCGGTGACTTGTTTCTGCACGCGCCAGTGATGCGCCGCGCGGGCCGCCACCTGCGGCGAGTGCGTCACGACCAGAACTTGTCCGCCATGCGCTAACGATGCAAGGCGCCGCCCGACAGCATCAGCGGTCGCGCCGCCAACACCCCGGTCGATTTCGTCGAAAATCATCGTGCGCGCGCTGTCATCTCCGGCCAAACAGACCTTGAGCGCCAGAAGAAAACGACTGAGTTCACCACCCGAGGCGATCTTGTTCAGCGGACCTGATGGCGCGCCGGGGTTCGTGGCAACAGTGAACGCCACGGCGTCAACCCCCTCGGGGCCCGGGTCTGCGACCGTGATTTCGGTTTGGAACACAGCGCGTTCCATTTTCAACGGAGCGAGCTCGGTCATAACTGCGGCATCCAGCTGCCCGGCCGACTTCTGTCGCACTGCGCTTAGCTTTGCAGCTGCGGCGTCATATGCGGCCTGTGCTGCATCTACCGCCGCTCTCTGATCGGCCAGATCCGCGTCGCCCGCATCAAGCCGGTTCAGGCGGTCGCGCAAAGTGTCGGCGAAGGTGCCCAGATCGTCAGGCCCGACGTCATGCTTTCGCGCGAGTGCGCGGATGGCAAACAGGCGTTCTTCGGCCTGCTCCAATTCCGCCGGATTGAAATCCAATTTTTGCAGGCATGCATCGACACCATCCTGCGCCTCGCCCAACTCGATCAAGGCGCGTCCCAGTGCGGCGATTGGCTCTTCCAATTGGCCGCCCGCACTATCCGACACCCCTTCGAGCCAGCGCACAGCGTCAGCCATCGCCCCCTCGGCCCCGTCACCACCCAGCAGAGCGAAGGCGCGGGCAACGTCATCGCGGATACGTTCGGCCCCTTGCATCATACGACGACGGGCGTCGAGTTCGGCGTCCTCGCCCGGTTGCGGGTCCAGTTGATCCAGTTCGGACACCGAATGCCGCAGAAACTCCTCTTCCGCCCGCATAGAGGCCAAGGCCGCCTCTGTCTGTGCCAGTGCCTTACGTGCGCGGGACATCTCGGACCAAGCTGACCGCACCTTTGCCAGATAGGGTTCTGCTCCGGCGTAATCGTCCAGCATTGCCCGGTGGCCACGCGGGTTAAGCAGGCCGCGGTCATCATGCTGACCATGCAGCTCGATCAGTGTTTCGGACAAAGCGCGCAGCACCTCGCCCGAACATCTGCGGTCATTGACCCAAGCGGTCTTGCGGCCCTCGGCCGTGTTCACACGGCGCAGGATCAACTCTTCTCCGCCGGGCAGTCCCGCCTCGGCTAGAATCGCATGTGCGGCGTGATCCTCAGTCAGCTCGAACTCGGCCACGACTTCGCCTTGGGCGGCACCCTGCCGCACCAGTTCAGCCCGGCCGCGCCAGCCCAGAACAAACCCCAGCGAATCCAGAAGGATCGATTTGCCCGCGCCAGTTTCACCAGTCAAAGCGTTCAGGCCCGGCTGAAACGTGAGTTCCAGCCGGTCGATGATCAGCATGTCGCGGATATCGAGGGCGCGCAGCATCGGGTCTTAGCGTCCCAACCCATTGGCCATAGCGATTACAACCACTCACCCTTGACCGTCTGACGGTAAATCGTGCTGAGCCAGTTGTTTCCACGGCTCTTGAGATCCAGCCCGCGCGACGTCAACAACTTATAGCCAGCATCATACCATTCGGACGACTGATAGTTGTACCCCAGAATGGCCCCCGCCGACTGTGCCTCGTCCACAAGACCCAGTGCCAGATAGGCCTCGATCAAGCGATAGAGCGCTTCGGCAGTGTGGGACGTGGTCTGGAAATCCTCGACCACGACGCGGAACCGGTTGATGGCTGCGGTATAGTGGTCCTGACGCAAATAATAACGCCCGATTTCCATCTCTTTGCCAGCCAGGTGATCAAAGGCCAGATCGAATTTCAAAACAGCCGAGGTCGCGTATTCACTATCGGGATAAACTTCGATCACGGTGCGCAGTGATTGCAACGCCTGAAAAGTCAGGCCCTGATCGCGCCCGACCTCGTCAATCTGGTCATAGTAGCTGAGCGCCAGAAGATATTGGGCATAAGCCGCATCTTCGTCTGTCGGGTAGAAGTCAATGTACCGCTGCGCAGCACCTCGGCTTTCTTCGTAGTTTTTGTCCGTGTGGTACGAGAACGCCTGCATGATCAGCGCGCGCTTGGCCCAATCGGAATACGGATACAGACGCTCTACTTCTGAAAAATACCACGCTGCATCGTCCGAACGATTCTGCGACAGCTCATATTCGCCGCGCGTGAAAATCTGTTCAGGAGTGAACCCTTCCAGGTTCTGATTGCGGTCTGCGCCTTTTCCAGCGCACGCCGTCAAAACTGCTGTCAGAAGAATCGCGCCTGCGAGCCTGACTGCCGCTTTGGTGCCAACCATTCCGCCTATCCTTGTCGTATTACTTGACGGGGTTAAGCCCCGATTTAGGCCAAGGTCTAGCACATATAATTCTGGTGCAAAACGTCTTATGCGCCCGTTCGCGGAATTGTCGTCAGACTTGATCCAATCACGCGACTTCTGGGATTTCGTTCCAGACAAGGCCCTGCCCGGGAAGGCGGGCTGCTTGTTCGGGGGTGCAAAGGATCGGGCGGACCGCACCCGGCGTTTCGAACAATTTGCGCAGCAGAGTATTGGTCATTGCATGGCCGGATTTGTCACCCGTGAAGTGACCAAAGATCGGGCCACCTGCCAAATAGAGGTCTCCAAGGGCGTCCAACATCTTGTGACGCACGGCCTCGTCCGCGTGGCGAAAGCCACCCGGTGTAAGGACTTCGTCACCCTGAACGACGACGGCGTTTTCCAATGTACCACCCAATGCCAAGCCGTTTTCACGCATCGCCTCAACATCAGTGCGGCGACAGAACGTCCGGCAGTCGGAAAGCTCGCGCGCGAAAGAGCCATTGCGCATATCCAGCGTCTTGGTCTGGTTGCCGATGGCACCGTCTTCAAAATCAATGTGGAAGTCGATGATCAAACCATCCGCGGGGGCAATCGATGCGCTTGCACCCTCGCGTACAGCGGTCACCGGTTTAAGAACCTCATAGGCCAGAACCGGGCTGGCCTGACGGCGCACGCCTTTCGCCATGATACCGCGAACGAAATCAATCGATGACCCGTCCATGATCGGAACCTCGGGACCATCAATCTCGATCAGTGCGTTATGTATGCCGCAACCGGCCAGCGCAGCCATGATATGTTCTACCGTGGATACGGACACACCCGCGTCGTTGATCAGGCGGGTGCAAAGCGGGGTGCGCTCGACCACGTCATAGATCGCAGGGATGAGCGCATTGCCCAGCTCAATATCCGTCCGTTTGAACCAGATGCCGTGACCGGCGGCTGCCGGTTTCAGGACCATCGTCGCAGGCTTACCGCTATGCAGTCCGACGCCTTTAAACGTGACCGGAGATTTGAGCGTATGTTGCAAGGTGAACCTCGAAGAGTGGTGTCCGGCCTCGGTTGGCCGTGTTGGACACTCAGTTAAGGAAGGCCGCGTCAAGGCTCAACTCACTCTTTGTAACCGAATGAAACATGTATGTAACAGATCGGCAAATCCCTGCTTACACCCCCTTAAAACCCTATAAAACAAAAGAAAAGGGCCGCCATTCGGCGACCCCTTGTAATCATTTTGTTACCGCGATCAGTTGGCCTGGCGCCGCAAAAAGGCGGGAATTTCGATCCGATCCTGCTCCGGGTCCGCCTCATCCCTTGCGGGTGCCGTAGCGTCAGATTGGCGCATTACGGGCTGCTGGCGGGGTGGTTGCGCCGGCGTATCCGCCGCGTGACCGGTCATCCGGTCGATCAGGCGGTTAAAGCCAAACCGGGGACGGTCATGGGACTCTTCCTGCGGAGCCGGGGCTGGTTGTGGGGTCGCAGGACGGACCATCGAAGGGCTCCGTTCGGACGGCGGAACGTTCTGAACGGCGGCCTGCAAACGCTGCAGTGCTTCGGGCGACGGTGTTCCCGCTGCCGGTTGAGGCTGCGGCGCGACATAGCTCTCGGGCGCAGGCTCAACCGGTTCGGGGGTCGGCTCGAATTCGGCAACGCGCGGCTGATAGGCCGGCGGTGGCAAACCATCATCATCCTGTTCGACACGAGACTGAAATTGAGGCTGTGCAGGCTCTTCAGGTGTTTCAAACAGCGAGGGTTCGCGGTTCATCTCTTGCTGTGGTGCTTGCTCAGCGACTTCTGCAGCAACAGGTGCTTCTTCCTGCACTGGCTCCTCAGCCGAAACGGTGCGAGTCAGCGGTGCCGACATAGAACGGCGCGCGACGGGGACATCTTCCTGCTTTTCACTGGCATCGATACCGGTCGCAACAACCGATACACGCATGCCGCCTTCCATCACGGTATCCAGTGTCGAGCCAACGATGATGTTTGCCTCGGGGTCCACTTCTTCGCGGATGCGGTTGGCGGCCTCGTCCAGTTCGAACAGGGTCAGGTCGTGCGAACCGGTGATGTTGATCAGAACGCCCTTTGCACCCTTGAGGCTGATTTCATCCAGCAGCGGGTTGGCAATTGCCTTCTCGGCGGCCTGAACGGCGCGATCTTCGCCTGTGGCCTCGCCGGTACCCATCATCGCCTTGCCCATCTCGTCCATCACGGCGCGAACGTCGGCAAAATCGAGGTTGATCAAGCCCGGACGGACCATCAGGTCGGTGACACCTTTGACACCCTGATACAGAACATCGTCGGCCATCGAGAACGCCTCGGTGAACGTGGTCTTTTCGTTGGCCAGACGGAACAGGTTCTGGTTAGGGATGATAATCAGAGTGTCGACGACCTTTTGCAGCATCTCAACGCCGTCTTCGGCCTGACGCATCCGCTTGGCGCCTTCAAACTGGAAAGGCTTAGTCACGACACCAACGGTCAGCACACCCAGTTCGCGAGCGGCCTGCGCGATGATCGGAGCGGCACCAGTTCCAGTGCCACCGCCCATACCGGCGGTGATAAAGCACATATGCGCACCAGCAAGGTGATCTACGATCTGCTCAATACTCTCTTCGGCTGCTGCGGCACCCACGGTCGGACGTGCCCCTGCCCCCAAACCTTCGGTGACTTTCACACCCAATTGCACCCGCGCCGAGGACTGGCTTTGTTGCAGCGCCTGCGCATCGGTGTTGGCGACCACAAAATCGACGCCGTCCAGCTGTTTCTCAATCATATTGTTGACAGCGTTGCCGCCTGCACCGCCAACGCCAAATACCGTGATCCGAGGCTTCAGTTCGTCGTGCCCGGGCATCGAAAGATTCAATGTCATGCTCTGTCCGCCTGTTTTTTGTTCCCGCCAAAGCGGTGTTTTTCTTACCTATCCACCAACAATCCTACCGTTCGAAACAGCAAACGTCACGCCAAAAATCGCGCAATTCCACAAAATATGGAGGAAATAAGGCGCTGACCGGCAGTATTTCGCATAAACTGCCAGATGTTGCGTAAAGAACTCAATGTAGCACAAAACAGGCGATTTGCACGCGGCACTCAACCGACGCATCACCAAAGGGACTCATAAACTGTCAAACTGCGGAAAACTGCTCAAGTCCTGCCGCGGGCCTCTGTCGGGCCTTGTGGATATCTTGCGGGATAAATGAGTCTGCTGCAACCCGTTTCTTTAGCTAATCGGGGCACTTGGACAATTCAGACCTTCAGTTGTGATGCGGCGAACCTCTTGAATCTCCGAGTTTGCAAGGGTCGCCAGCCGGACCATCAATCTGCCTTCATACTCGAACGGCCACCAGCAAACCGCCGGACCTTCGATTTCATCATCGTAAAGGAAACAAATCTGTCCGTTCGGCGTGGTGATTTGTCCGTAAACGCACCCCCTGCCCTCACGGCGCCAAACCGACACCGTCGAGCTGAGGAATTCTTCGGTCCCAACAATCTCACCGCTGTGGAAGTCATGAAAATCAACGGTTTTCCCCATGACCGCCGCCAGAAACGCCTCGGGTGAAATGCGCGTCTGCGCTGCTGCCTCCAATGGCGCAGCTGCGCCCAGACAAGCGATCAGCGTCGCGGAAATGCGTTTACCAATTGTCACGGAACCAACGCACGGCACGCTTGAATGGGCGCGCGGCATAGGTATCGACCGGGATTTCAAAGTCCCACCATTCGTCCTGCGGATGCGCAGCAAACAGGCTGAGCCCCACCGCTGACGAGAATCCCGGCCCCGTTGCCGATTGCGGTAGACCATGCACACGCAGCGGCCGACCCAGGCGAACACGCTGCCCGAGGATGCGAGTGGCCAGACCATCCAGCCCCATGATCTGGCTGCCGCCGCCGGTCAGGACGATCTGCTGGCTCGGCATGTGCTCGAACCCGGCCGCATCCAGACGAACACGCACCTCTTCAAGAATCTCTTCAACACGCGGACGCATGATCCCGATCAGTTCAGCACGGCTGACCGTGCGGCGATCATGTTCCCAGTCGCCGGTATCGCCGCCGATATCAATCAGGTCGCGATCATCAGCGCCAGTGGCATGGACACCGCCGTTGAAGGTTTTGATCCGCTCGGCCACGGAGGCCGGGATGCCCAGCCCCATCGAGATGTCAGAAGTCACGTGATCACCACCCATGCGCACGCAGTCGGCATAGATCATGTGCTTTTTCATGAAGATCGACACGCTTGTCGTGCCGCCGCCCATGTCGATACAGGCGGCACCCAGCTCTTGTTCATCCTCGACCAGCGCGGAAACACCGGACACATAGGCCGAGTTCGCAATTCCCGCCAACTCCAGATCGCAGCGCTTGATGCAGCGCACGATGTTCTGGATCGCTGTCGCGTCAACCGTCAGCATGTGCATGTCGACGGCAAGGCTCTGACCCATTTGCCCTCGCGGATCGATCAGCCCCGAACGATTGTCCAGCGCGAAATTCACCGGCTGGGCGTGCAAAACCTCGCGTCCTGCGCCGTAATCCGGCACGTCACAGGCATTCAGAACACGGCCCACTTCGGCCTCGGTCACCACCTGACCTTCAAGGTCAACCTGCGCATCCAGACCGTAGGAACGTGGGTTCGCCCCTGAGAAGCTAGCGATCACATGATCAACACGAATGTCAGCCATCTTCTGCGCCGCCTGCAAGGCGGTTCGGATGGCCCGTTCGGTTTCCTGCATGGCGGTGACTTCGCCAAACTGAACACCGCGTGACCGTGTGGTCGCGGCACCGATCACACGAAAGCCGGTCTGACCGGCCATCGATCCGATTGTGTTGTCCTCGCTCAGGCGGCCCGTTCCGTCAAAGCGCAGCACAAGACAGGCAATCTTGGAACTGCCAACATCCAGAATGGCGACAACACCGCGTTGCATCGCCTGTCTGCGCATCTGCCGCATGGCCCGCTGGGACTGATAAAGATCGGTCATCATTGTCTTACTGCTCGCTACCCACTGTCACTTTTGTATTCCACCAGTCTTCGCTGGCAGCTTTGGTCATTCTTATTGTCGGACGTTGGCCAAGGCGCATGTCGACCACCGCCACGTCGCGTTCCAAAAGGTCCTGCACTTCATTTACGGCCAGGACGCGCTCCAACGCGCGCACGGGACGCTCGGTCGGCAACATGATGCGTTGACCGCGGTCCATAACCAGATCCCAGCGGCGCTCACCGATCCGGACCAACCCACGCACGCGGCCACCAAGGCTGCGGGCGGTTGTCATCAACTCAAGCGCCTCACGCACGTGGGCATCAGCGCCCTTGCCTGCGATCAGAGGTAAATTTGCGTGATCCTTACGCGACGCGATGCGCTCCACGTGGGCACCGGTTTCGTCCAGCAACTCGATCCCGTTCCGCGTACGCCAGACGATGACGGGCTGACGCTCGACCACATCCACCTGCAGAATGCCGCCCGGGCGCACCCGTACCGTGGCGGATTTGACCGGATTCAGCCCAGTAATCGTATCGCGGATTTGCTCAACATCCAGATCCCATGAGCTGACAGGGAAATCCAGCGGCACGACCTCACGAATATCCTCGGACAAGTTGGTCCCTGCCCCGTCAATGGCCATCAGGTTGACCATGAACTCTGGCCGTTGCTGGATCGACGTCTTGATGTCGATGACATAGGCCACCACCGCATCGCGACGCTCTTGCGAGCCGAAATAGATGCCAACTGCGGCGCAAACAGCAAACACCGGCAGGCCAATCTTTAGGCTACGCCGAACGCCCCGCGTCAGCATCCAGCGCTGCAGGCGGTAGCTGAGGCGCGACGGGGCCGGGTCGAGGCGATCACCCTTGCGGCCAAACATCCCGCGCAGCCGCAATTTGGGTTCAGCTCCTGTACGCGCGCCGGATTCGAAATCGGCATCAGGGCCGGCCAATTGCTTGGGCCGGTGAACCACAGGCGCTCGGGTGGCTCTTAGCGGTCGCATGATGCGTCCTCCACCATCCAGGCGCAGAGTTGACCAAAAGACATCCCCAGATGCGCGGCTTGTTCAGGCACTAGTGATGTTGGCGTCATGCCGGGCTGCGTGTTGGTCTCCAACAGGAACAGCCCATCCACACCAATGCTGTCATCCCAGCGAAAATCCGTGCGACTAACGCCCTTGCAACCCAATGCGGTATGGGCGCGCAACGCATAGTCCATACAAAGATCAAATATCTCGGCCGGAACGTCAGCGGGCAAAACATGCCATGATCCGCCGGGCTTGTACTTGGCGTCATAGTCGTACCAACCGCCATCGGTCATGATCTCGGTAACGGTCAACGCCTTGTCATTCATCACCGTTACGGTCAGCTCACGCCCGGCAATGTACTTCTCGACCATAACCTGATCGGGCATCTCATCCGACAGTTGCGGCGGACCGTTGGACCCCTCGTGCACGATGTAGATCCCGACGCTGGAGCCTTCGTTGTTGGGCTTGGCCACGTAGGGCGGCTCCATCACGTGAACCTCGACCACTTCGATCTTGGGGACGATCACGCTGGGAACAACGGGCAGGCCAACAGCCTCATAGACCTCTTTGCTGCGTTGCTTGTCCATCGCCAAAGCCGAGGCAAGAACGCCGGAATGCGTGTACGGAATGCGCATCCATTCAAGTAACCCCTGAACGCAGCCATCCTCGCCCCAGCGGCCATGCAGGGCGTTGAACACTACGTCTGGCTTGATGTCCAAAAGGCGCGCATAGAGGTCAGGACCTGCGTCCAGCTCAACCACTTCAAAGCCTTCTCCCACAAGGGCGGCTGCGCATTCGCGCCCAGAGCTGAGAGACACCTCGCGTTCCTTCGAGGGCCCACCCATCAATACCGCCACTTTGGGGCTTGTCCTGCTCGACATACCCAACGTGCGCCTCAATGTCCCCGGACCTTATGTGGTGGTCCGTACTGCGTTTATGCCTTTGATCCGTCGCCTTAATTTGCCTGTTATGGTCTGACGGTTAGGGCTTTATTCTGTCAACGGATCACCGACCCGCATGATTTCCCACTCTAGCGTGATGCCGCTTGTTTCGTAAACCTTTTTTCGCACCTCTTCCCCCAGACCTTCGAGGTCCGCGGCAGAGGCATCACCGGTATTGATCAGAAAGTTCGAGTGCTTTGGACTCATCTGCGCGCCGCCTTTGGTTGCGCCGCGCATGCCCGCATCATCAATGACCTTCCACGCCTTGAGGTCGTGCACGTCATCCGCCCGCCCAGTCGAGGAAAACCCCGCCGGATTGCGGAAGGTAGACCCCGCGCTGCGATCTTTGGTCGGCTGGGTTTCATCGCGTTTTTGCAATTGCGCCGACATCCGGGCGTGCAACTCTTCCGGATCGCCAAATGGTCCTTCGAACGTTGCCGAGATCAACACCCCACCTTCGGGCAGATCGGACTGGCGATAGCGGAAATTCAGGTCTTCGGGCGTCAGGTCCACGACCTCTCCACCCCGAGTGACAATAGTCGCCTTGCGCAGCACATCCGCCGTGTAACTGCCATAACACCCTGCATTCATCCGCACAGCACCTCCGACTGAGCCTGGGATCGTGCGCAAAAAGGTCAGATCCACGCCCGCATCCGCGGCCTTTCGCGCCACATGCGCATCCAGCGCCGCAGCACCCGCGGTGACGGTATTGCCTTCGACTGAGATACTGTTGAACCCACGTCCCAGCCGGATCACCACTGCGCGCAAACCGCCATCACGAACGATCAGGTTCGAACCAACACCCATCGGGAAAACGGGCCGGTCTGCCGGCAAATTGCGCAGAAAGGTTTGCAGGTCTTCGACATCGGCCGGCTGGAACAAATAGTCCGCAGGACCGCCAACACGAAGCCATGTCAGGTCGTTGAGTGATCTTTGTTCGGTTAGTTTTCCGCGAACCGGAAGCGAAGTCAGTGTCATAGGCTCGTTCTATATCTGGCTTTCCGGGATGTCATCCATCGAACGAAAAAAGATCAGCAATTGCGACGCATCTTCCTAATCGCCCCCATCAACGCACCCAGGATTGCGCCTGACAGGGCAGGAAAAACCAATGACCACGCCAAGATGACCAACATATAATCAGCGTCCTTTGGCGGACCGTCACCATTGGAGAGGAGCAGATACGCGATGCTCACAGCGGATACTGCGATTGCTGAAAACACAATCCACGCAAGTCCGCGCTTGAACAACGAATGGGCGATGGCCAAAGCGGAAAGGAATGAAACAACGGCCAGGCAACAAAAAGCTATTAATGCAGCCGTCATTCAAAACTGCGACCGACTCGCCGCAACCAGCGCCCCAGATAGATCACCGGCCACCGTAGTACCGACATACCTGCCGCCAGAACGATCAGCCCGATCCACGGGCCGTTCTGCAGTGTTACATACCCCAGGATCGGAATTCCGAGCGCTATCAAAACATACGCGCGGGTCCAGTGGTTATCCTTGCTGGGGATCATCGCCAGAACATTCGCGGCGATCCCCCACAGCGCGGCCAAGGCGATTGACCAGTTCATCCCTCGACCTCCTGCCCTGTCCAGCGACGCCAATAAAAACGAATGGGATTGCGGAACATGGATGCAAAGGCAGCAAATGCCAGCACCGAGAAGAACCAACCAAAGTCATGGCCCAGCCAGACGATCAGCGCAGGTGCAGAAACGAAAAGAACCACGCCGGGCGGAAACTGAAGGCGCATCGGCAACATGGCCACGGCCGTTGAAGCCAGAACCCACAAGCCAGCAAAAAGCACTGAATATACCAACTGCCCCTCCGAGGACGATCATTGCTGCAATTGCAACATCACACTTTAAAGTTGCACTGCCGGGGAGTCCATTCCATCAAACGGCTTGTTTTTGTCGCAGCCTATCGGGCAGCCCATTGGCCCAGGCGCTGATCGTACCGGCCCCAAGGCAAACCACCATGTCACCGGGGCGGGCCTGCTCACGAACGAGGCGCTCCAGATCATTTTCATTCAGCAATGCGCGCGCATGGCGGTGGCCGTGACGGATCAAACCTTGCACCAGATCATCTCGGCCGGCCCCTTCAATCGGGTCCTCTCCGGCCGCAAAGACATCGGCGATGGCGACAACGTCCGCGTCATTGAAACAGGTGCAAAAATCGTCAAACAGGTTGGACAGACGCGAATAACGGTGCGGTTGGTGCACGGCGATAACGCGCCCGTCGGTTGCTTGACGTGCGGCTTTCAAAACGGCTGCGATTTCTACCGGGTGGTGGCCGTAATCGTCGATGATGGTAACTCCATCGACCTCTCCAACCTTAGTAAAGCGGCGGTTGACGCCACCGAAATTGGCCAGCGCGTCACGGATTTCCGAGGCTTTCATACCCAGATGGCGAGCAACGGCCACGGCAGAAAGCGCGTTCGATACGTTATGATCTCCGGGCATTGGCAGAGTGCAGCCCTCGATCATCTTGTCTTCATACTGAAGATGGATGTCGAAATGCGCCACGCCGCCCTTGTATGTCAGGTTCAACGCACGAACATCGGCCTGCGCATTGAACCCATAGGTCCGGACCCGGCGGTCGGTGATACGTCCAACCAACGTCTGTACTTCGGCGTGGTCCGTGCAGCACACAGCCAGACCGTAGAATGGCAGGTTCGAGACGAACTCGTAGAACCCGTCGCGCAGTTGGTCGAAGTCGCCCCAGTGTTCCATATGCTCGGGGTCGATATTCGTAACAATGGCAATGGTCGCGGGCAGCCGATTGAACGAGCCGTCGGATTCGTCGGCCTCGACCACCATCCACTCTCCCTGCCCCATCCGTGCATTCGAGCCGTATGCGTGAATGATACCACCATTGATGACGGTCGGATCGAAATCGCCGGCCACCATAAGCTCGGCCATCATTGTGGTCGTGGTGGTCTTGCCGTGGGTGCCTGCAATAGCGATGTTCGACTTCAGGCGCATCAGCTCGGCCAACATGTCAGCGCGACGGACGACCGGCAGGCCCTGCGCCCGGGCACCATCCAACTCGGGGTTGCCCGGTTTAATGGCGGTCGACACAACGACAACGGCTGCATTTTCAAGGTTTTCAGCGCGCTGGCCTACAAATATCTCAGCCCCCAGGCTCGCCAGACGATCGGTGATCTTGGACGCTTTCAGGTCAGATCCCTGCACACGGTAGCCCAGATTCAGCAGAACCTCGGCAATGCCTGACATCCCTATCCCGCCGATCCCTACGAAATGGATCGACCCAACGTCCTGCGGCAGTTTGGTTGCTGGATTCATGTGGTCTCCTTCTGCGCCAGTTGTTCGACGAGGGCCATCAGACGTTCGGTCGCGTCGGGGGCACCTGTCGAGAGGGCGGCATGGGCCATCTTTTGCGCGGCTTCGGGGTTGGTCAGAACTGCGGTGATTTGCTCTGTCAGCGCGGCAACGTCAAGCGCGTTTTCAGGGATCATGATCGCCCCGCCCGCCTGAACCAGACCCCGCGCGTTGGCGGTCTGGTGGTCGCCTGCGGCGGCGGCAAACGGGATCAGGATTGAAGGCCGCCCGATAACCGAGATATCGGCAACGCTGGACGCGCCCGCACGGGAGATAACCAGTTGCGCGTCAGACATGCGGCGCGGGACATCGTCGAAGAAAGGCAGGACTTCTGCCCGGATTCCATGCTCGGCGTAAAAAGCGGTCACCCTCTCAGCATCTTCGTCCCGGGCCTGATGGGCAACGCGGATGTGGCTGCGCAGGTCTTCGGGTAAGGCCGCGATTGCTCCGGGGACAACATCGCTGAGGATGCGAGCGCCTTGAGAGCCGCCCATTACAAGGATCGACATCGGATAGTCGCCAGGCGGAATGTATCCTGCTGCCGCACGTTCCAGAACTGCCGCGCGAACCGGGTTGCCGGTGTGGATTCCGTGCGCGCCTTCGGGCAGATCTGTCGGCCAAGCACCGCAGGCCACATTGGCAACGCGTGTGGCAAAAACTTGGTTTACGCGACCCAGGACCCCGTTCTGTTCGTGGATCATGCGGGGAAGTTTCAGCATAGTGGCCGCCCCTAGCGCCGGGATCGACGGATATCCGCCAAAGCCGACCACCACATCCGGTTTATCCCGCGTCATCTGAAAAGCCATACTGGCAACGCCGCCCGCGATTTTGGGTCCAGCCATAGCCTTGGCAGCAAGACCGCCGCGCGCAAAAGTGGCCGAGGCAACTTCGACAATCTCGACCGTTTGCGGAAAGCCAGCAGTGTAACGCGCGCCACGCTCATCCGTAGACAGGCGCACACGCCAGCCTTTCTTCAGCATCGCTTCAGCCAGCGCTTGCGCCGGGAACATGTGGCCCCCGGTGCCGCCCGCCGCTATCAACAGGTAAGGTGTCGCCATTATCCTCTTCCGCGCAGAATATCGCCAAGTTCGCCCTGTGGGCGGCTTCGGGTGAACGCCAGCAACATGCCGACCGCGATACCACCCGCAATCAGCGACGAACCACCATAGCTGACAAAGGGCAGCGTCATACCTTTGGCTGGCAGCAGGCGCACAGCCACACCCATGTTAATCATGGCCTGAACGCCGAACATGCAGGCCAGACCAGTCCCGGCCAATCGGATGAACATGTCGCGTTCCCGCATCAACCGCAGCAGTGACCGCACCACGATCAGTGAATACAGCGCGATGATGATCAGCACCAGGATCAGACCGTATTCCTCGGCCGCGACAGCGATGATGAAATCCGTGTGCGCATCGGGCAAAGACCACTTCACCTGCCCCTCACCGACGCCAACGCCGAACAATCCACCCTCACGAATTGCGTTGGTGGCATACCCAAGCTGAGTGGTCGGGTCGACCTCCTGGTTCAGAAAACCATCAATGCGGCGGGCAAAGTGTTCCGAGTTCGAATAGGCAAACATGCCACCCAAAACCACGACCCCGGCCATACCAACCAGCAACAGCATCGGCGCGCCGGCCACAAAGTACATCACGCCCCATCCAAACAGGATCAGACAGGCCTGCCCGAAATCAGGTTGCAAAACCAACATCGCGACAATCGCTATGCACAGCGCGAAAGACCACAACCGACCCGGAGGGCCGTTGATCTGCTGCGACGCGGCCAGCAGCCAAGCGGCCGCGACGACAAATCCGGGTTTCAAGAACTCTGACGGCTGCAGCGACGCAAAACCCAGTGAATACCAACGGACGGCACCTTTACCGAAGTCCGTTCCAAAGACCGGCAGGAAAGCCAATGCAACGAAAGAAGCAAGGAAGCCAAGCACAGCCAAACGCCGCACCAGTGTCGGCGACATCATAGAGGTCAACAACATGGCAATAAGCGCCAAACCGCCGAACAGCACCTGCCGCTCGACATAGTGGAATGGATCAAACCCATTGCGCCCGGCCAGCGGCGGCGATGAGGCCAGCCCCAGCAACAACCCGATGACAAACAGGATCAGAACACAGGACATCGTCCAGCGATCAATCGTCCGCCACCATTTCGGAAGAATCGGTTCTCCGCGCTGGTCCTGGACCGCGCCATACACCATCTCAGTCATGAGATACCGCCACTATCTGCCTCGTTAACGTCCCGTTTTTCGGGATCTGATTGAGAGTCTACAGACATTTTTGCGTTTGGGCTAGCGGAATGAATGACGCTTGCCAATTCTGCTTGGCTTCAAGTCTGAAAGGCGGAATCGCAAGCCGGTCTCAGACAGCAAAAACTTCTTGATGACGGGTTTTGATCTTCGGCCAGATGTCGGCGATTTCGGGGACATCAAGGCCAAAATCATACTTCAGGCTGTCCACCAAATCCTTTGGCGTCGAAAGGACTTCCTCACGTATTCCCACGGCATCAATCGTCTTGATAACCAGACCTCGCAATATGACATGCCGGTTGGCGTAACGTCTTTGCGCGGTCAACGTCCGAAAAAACGGCGAGTTTGGATCGGATTGCAATTGCGTGCTGGCCGACTGAAACACATGGGGCTCTACACCTTCCTGAACAAACCAATAGCCTGCATCCGCACCGCCCGCGCTTTCTAAGTATTGGATAAATCCTCCACGTCGGGCTGAAATAGTAAGGTCATAAGGCTGCTGCAAAACCATGGATGGCTTGAGCGGCAGCGGAGCGGACATCGCGCCACCAAACCCAACATCGACCAGCAATAGCTCATCACATTCGACTTTGAGCAGCATGTGATCCGGCGCCTGATTTGGTAAAGGTTTATCGAGACCGACGTATCCTGCCAAATATGACACCTCAAATCGGATTTCCCTCAGGACCCAACTGAAGAGAGTGTTGAGCTCGAAACACCACCCGCCGCGCTTTCGGAGAACTATTTTCTCAAACACGTCGCTCAGATCAAACGACACTGGAACACTCATTTGTTGATCAATGTTTTCGAAAGTGACCATCCTTAGCTGGGCCGCAAAGAGGCTATCTAGTGTCGCCCGATCCGGCTTTAGGTCGCCCGTATAGGCAATACGGCTTAAGTAGTTTTCCAAATCCATCTTTGCACCTTCAGCATTTCTTCGCGGTTTCAGCCGCACAAGTTAGCTTGTAATTCCTCAAGTTAGGTTGAGCTCAAGTCTAAACACTGGGTCATGCGCCGCAAATATTGCCCCCTTGCCTTCACCCACAATCCACGCCATGCGCAGCGTATGAGATTTGACACGATCATCCTTGGTGCCGGTGCTGCCGGTATGATGTGCGCCGCCCATTGCGGCGGGCGCGTGTTGGTGATCGACCATGCCAAGGCCGCCGGAGAAAAGATCCGCATCTCGGGCGGCGGGCGTTGCAACTTTACCAATACGTACGCAGGATCCGGAAATTTCCTGTCGCAGAACCCACATTTCTGCAAATCCGCGCTGGCGCGGTACACGCAATGGGACTTCATTGATCTTGTCGGCCGGCATGGCATCGCGTGGCATGAAAAAACACTGGGGCAGTTGTTCTGCGACGGGTCATCAAAACAGATCATCCAGATGCTGCTGGACGAAATGGGGCGGGCCGGTGCCGAGCTGTGGGTTCGGACCGAAGTGAAGGATCTGCGCAAGACCGACAGCGGTTTTATTCTGGACGTAGAACGAGAAGGCCAGCGGCACGGTCTGAGCTGTACCAATCTGGTCCTTGCCACTGGCGGTAAGTCGATCCCCAAGATGGGCGCGACCGGGATCGCCTATGACATCGCGCGTCAATTTGGACTGGGGATAACAGAAACACGCGCGGCGCTTGTGCCGTTCACCTTCTCTGATGGTCGGTTCAAAGATCTGTCTGGCGTTTCACTGCCTGCGCGGCTGTCAAATGACCGAACCAGCTTTGACGAGGCCCTGCTATTCACCCACCGCGGTCTCAGCGGGCCAACGGTACTGCAGTTGTCTTCTTATTGGCGCGAGGGCGAGGCGATCCGGATAAACCTGGTCCCGGACCTGCCGCTGTTTGATTTGCTGCGGGAACAGCGGCAAAGCGGTGGGCGCAAGGCATTGACAACAGAACTAGCGCGCCACCTGCCCGCGCGGCTGGTCGAACACCTAAGCCACCACATCCCCATGTCCGGCAATCTGGCCGATCAATCGGATGCCGCGTTGTCGGAGCTGACTGCCGCCCTGTCCAACTTGCAGCTAACGCCATCGGGCACCGAAGGATATCGTACCGCCGAGGTCACTCTGGGTGGGATCGACACCGATGATCTGTCGTCAAAAACGATGGAGGCCAGGGATGTCCCCGGCCTCTATGCAATCGGCGAAGCGGTGGATGTCACCGGCTGGCTTGGCGGTTACAACTTCCAATGGGCGTGGTCCTCAGGCCACGCCGCTGGAATTGCTATCGCCGGACAGAGTTAGCCAACGACGTTGTAACCACGTCCGCGCATGCAGTTGCGCACGATTACTTCTTTGTTTTGGTTCTTCGCATAGACATCTGCACCGGCACCGATGAGGGCACCTGCAGCCGCTGCGCGGCCCAGATTGTCGCTGCTGTCCTGAATGATCGCTGTGGTCGCTGCGGCACCAGCCGCACCAAGGGCGGCATTCCCGGCAGTGGACCCATCAACGCTGGCCTGCGATGCCGCCAACTGTTGGCACTGCTGCAGATCCACGTTGTAGTTCGGGCCGATCGGGCCGTCGACGATAGGCTGGTAGTTAGCACCTGTGTTGGTGCAGGCACCGGCAACGAGAATGGCAGGCAGGATCAGAGAAAACTTACGAAATGGCATAGTCATGACCTCGTGTTGAATTTGCAGGCAAGCAAAACCAATAATGATGGCGCGTCAAGCTGATAGCATCCTAGCTTGGCTCAACCGGCGGTCTATTGCAAACAGCTATTCCGAAAGCCTTTGCCTGACTTCTGCCACGAAATCCTCTCCGCGCTGTTCGAAATTGTCATACTGATCGAAACTGGCCGCTGCTGGTGCAAGCAGGACGGTCTCGCCGGATTGGGCGTCTTTCATGGCTTGCTCAACGGCCTCGGACATGGTGACACAGACCTGAGCATCAGTTTCTAATTGCATGGCAAATTTCGCAGCTTCGCGCCCGATGACATAGGCTTTCACCACCTGGCCTGAAGCTGCGTTTAGGGCCTCAACACCACCTTCTTTCTCAAGCCCTCCGCAAATCCAGCGAACCTTCTTGAAGGCGCTCAACGCCTTGAGCGCGCTGTCCACATTGGTGGCTTTGGAATCGTTCACGTAAGTAACACCATCCACTTCGGCAATGACCTGACTGCGGTGCGGCAGGCCCGGATAGCTGTGGAGCGCGTCTTCGATCACTCGCGGTGCCAGCCCGAGCGCCCGGCAAGCGGCATAGGCAGAACAGGCGTTTTGATGGTTATGCGCCCCCGGCAACCCTTTGATCCCGCGCAAATCAATCGAGCCTGCCTGCCGTCCCTTGCGGTATTCTGACAGGAACCCTTTGCGCGCAAATACCTGCCATCCAGGGCCTGTCAATTTACGTGCAACCGACACGCGGATGACGCGATCGTCGGCGGGGCCTTCGGCCAGTTGACCAGCCAGAAACGTCCCCTCTTTCTCATCAACGCCGATCACGGCGCGATCCGGGCCGCCTTCGGCGAACAACCGTCGCTTGGCCGCGAAATAGCCCCCCATACCGCCGTGGCGATCCAAATGGTCAGGTGAGAGGTTGGTGAATACGGCCACATCCGGGGTCAGGGAGCGGGCAAGTTCCGTCTGATAGCTGGATAGTTCCAGCACAACGACCGAACCGTCACCGCCCGGATCAATATCCAGCACCCCACGTCCGATATTGCCCGCCAACTGCGCCTCGCGGCCAGCTTCGGTAAGGATGTGGTGGATCAGGGCCGCCGTAGTCGATTTCCCATTGGACCCGGTCACCGAGATGACACGCGGAGGCGTGTCATAGTTGTTCCACTCGGGCCCCGCAAAGGATCGAAAAAACAACCCAATGTCGTTGTCGACCGGTACGCCCGCTTCCAGCGCTGCAGCTACAACCGGGTTCGGTTCGGGATAAAGGTGCGGGATGCCTGGCGAAACAATCAGCGTGGCGATGTCCTCAAAAACGCCGTGACGGCGCAGATCGGTGCATTTAAACCCTTCGGCCTCGGCCACCTCTCGGGCGGCAGGGTTGTCATCCCAGCACACAGGCTCAGCATTGCCTGCCTGGAGCGCACGCGCCGTGGCTAGCCCCGACCGGCCAAGCCCCAGAACCGCAACTTTTTGCCCTGAAAACCCTTTGACCGGGATCATACTGCCCACCTTTTATTGATTTTGAATTGGCCGCCACACTGCACCGAAGAAATCCCTGATGGCAAGGGCGGCAAAAGGCTCGCGCAACAGCGCGAGCCGGGCCCAAAAGGTAGCAGGTGGACCGCAGGTCCGCCGAACCTGGCGGGAGTGTTACCGGACTTTCAACGTGGCCAGGCCGATCATCGCCAGGATCAGCGAGATGATCCAGAACCGGATCACGATTGTAGGCTCCGCCCAGCCCTTTTTCTCATAGTGATGATGGATCGGAGCCATCAGGAACACGCGCCGCCCGGTGCGTTTGAAATAAAGGACCTGAATGATCACGCTTAGCGCTTCGACGACGAACAAACCGCCGACGACCGCCAGAACCAGTTCGTGCTTTGTGGCCACGGCGATGGCACCCAAAGCCCCGCCCAAAGCCAGCGATCCTGTATCACCCATGAACACAGCAGCCGGTGGTGCGTTGTACCAAAGGAACCCAAGGCCCGCGCCAAACAAAGCCGAAGTAAAGATGAAAATCTCACCGGTGCCCGGCACGTAATGCACGTCGAGATATTCGGTAAAGTCAACCCGCCCCACGGCGTAGGCGATTACCCCCAGCGTCGAGGCCGCGATCATTGCCGGCATTATTGCCAAACCATCCAAACCATCTGTCAAGTTCACTGCATTGGCCGCGCCAACGATCACGACGATCGAGAAGGGAATGTAGAATATGCCCAGATTGACCAGCGTATCCTTGAAAATCGGCAAAGCCAGCTGGTTTTGCAACGCTTCGGGATGATGCAGCGTAGCCCACGCAGAAGCCAAAACTGCGATGATCACACCCAGCGCCATACGCATTTTGCCCGAAACGCCCTTGGTGTTCTGCTTCGACACCTTTGCGTAGTCATCTGCAAACCCAATCGCCGCATAGGCCAGCGTCACAAACAAGACCATCCAGACATATGGATTGTCCCAACGCGCCCAGACCAGGGTCGATGTCACCAGCGCGCCAACGATCAAAAGCCCGCCCATTGTCGGTGTACCAGCCTTTGAAAAATGCCCCTCAGGCCCGTCATCACGGATCGGTTGGCCCTTACCCTGTTTTTTGCGCAGCACGTTGATCAGCGGCTTGCCGAAGATAAACCCGAAAATCAGCGCAGTAAGAAAGGCGCCGCCAGCGCGGAATGTGATGTAGCGGAAGAGGTTGAAAAAATCCCCTCCGTCCGACAGGGCGGTCAACCAATAGAGCATTACAAAACCTTTCTCACACTGAGGTCGCGGGCGCGGTCATCGATCAAACGCGCCCCCTTGCCCCATTTTATGCAAACCGTCAACAATCTGTGCCAAGGCCATGCTCAGCGATCCCTTGGCCAAGACCGTGTCGCCGGGCTGAATAAGCTCAGGCAGATGCTTAACCATTTCGGCGCTGGTCTCGAACCAAAGCCCGCGTTTGTCCGCCGGAAGCGCGTCGTGCAGGGATTTCATCAGCGGACCGACGCAATGCACTTGGTCTACACGCGGCATAGCTGATACATCCGCCATCGCCGCATGCATGGCGATCTCTTTGGCCCCCAGCTCTTTCATGTCCCCAAGAAAAGCGATGCGGCGCTGGCCTTGCGCGGCGGCCAAAACGTCCAGCGCTGCCTCCATCGAGGTCGGATTGGCGTTATAGCTGTCATCCAGCAATTCGATCCGGCCACCATCTGCCAGCGCGATCTGTTCACGCACCCCGCGGCCCTTCACCGGCAACCATCCGCCGAGACCTGCAATTGCCTGATCCAAATCGACGCCCATTTCAGCGCAGGCAGCCAAAGCACCCAGCGCATTCATGGCGAAATGCGTGCCCGCTGACCGAACGTCAAACGCAATCGCACGCCCTGCAACCGTCGCCGTTGCATGAACCGAGTCGGCCTCTTGCGATACTTCAGTCAGTGTGTAGTCGGTGCCATTGCGGCCAAAATTTACCGTCTTTACACCCAAGTCCTGCGCGATGGTGCGCAAGACGTCCGCGTGTTCGATATCCGCGTTTACGATAGCCGAACCGCCCTCGGTCAGGCCGTCAAAGATTGCAGCTTTTTCACGCGCGATACCGGCCACTGAATCGAAAGCCTCAAGATGCACCGCTGCGACCGTCGTTACCATCGCCACGTGCGGGCGGGCCTGACGCGCCAGCGGAGAAATCTCTCCGGGATGGTTCATACCGATCTCGATCACAGCGAACTCTGTGTCGCGCGGCATCCGCGCCAGTGTCAGTGGAACACCCCAATGGTTGTTGTAGCTGGCGACGCTGGCATGAGTTTTTCCCTGCGTTTCCAGTATTGTGGCCAGCATTTCCTTGGTCGAAGTCTTGCCAACGCTTCCCGTAACGCCCAGCACCCGCGCGTTGCAGCGGTCGCGGCCCGCGCGGCCCAACGCTTCTAGCCCCAGCTGCACGTCTTTAACGATCAACAGCGGCGCATCCTCGGGCAGGCCCTCTGGAACATGGCTCACCAGAGCCGCGCCTGCGCCTTTTTCCAAGGCTTGAGCCACAAAATCATGCCCGTCGCGCGCAACTTTGAGCGCGACAAAAAGATCGCCGGGCTGGATCGTGCGCGTATCGATGGAAACCCCATTGGCCACCCATTCCGTGGTGGCGCGCCCGCCGGTTGCCTCGGCAGCCTCAGTCGCGGTCCAGAGCGTCATGCCACCCTCCCGTCCAATGCCGCCACACTAATGCTGGCTTGTTCGACATCATCAAAAGGCAGAACCTGATCGCCAACGATCTGACCGGTTTCATGCCCCTTGCCCGCGATCAAAAGGGCGTCGCCGGGTTGCAGTGAGTCGATACCGCGCAAGATCGCCTCGGCCCGGTCGCCGACTTCTGTCGCCTCCGGTGCGCCCCCCATTACAGCCGCGCGTATGGTTGCTGGATCTTCGCTGCGCGGATTGTCGTCCGTGACGAAAACCAAGTCTGCGTGATTGGCGGCGGCTTGCCCCATCAGCGGGCGCTTGGTCGCGTCGCGATCACCACCCGCGCCGACAATGGCGATAAGGCGGCCCATTACGTGTGGGCGCAATGCCTTGAGTGCTGTCGCCACCGCGTCGGGTGTATGCGCATAGTCCACAAACACCGCCGCCCCATTCTCTCGTGTCGCCGCCAGCTGCATGCGCCCACGAACCGTCGTGAGATGCGGCAAGGTTTCAAAAACGCGCTCTGGATCTTCGCCAGCCGCGATGACCAGACCGCAGGCCAACAGAATGTTCTCAGCCTGAAATCCGCCGATCAGATTCAGACGAGTTTGAAAGACCTTACCCTGCCATGAAAACCGCAAGTCCTGACCCGTCGCATCAAACCGCTGATTGATCAGGCACAGGTCGGCATCTCCAAGCCCAACGGTCAGCACCTTTTGACCGCGGTCTTTGGCAATCCTACTTACCAAAGCGCCTTTAGGATCGCTGAGGTTGACGACGGCAGTACCGTCTTGAGGCAGAACCCGATCAAACAGGCCTGCCTTGGCGTTGAAATACGCGTCGAAGGTTTCGTGGTAATCCAAATGGTCCTGAGTGAAGTTGGAAAACCCAGCTGCCGCCAGTTGCACGCCGTCCAAGCGGCGCTGTTCCAACCCGTGCGAGGACGCCTCCATCGCCGCATGGGTCACTCCGTTCTCCGCAGCCTCCGACAAGCAGCGATGCAAAGTTATCGGCTCGGGCGTTGTATGGGCCAGCGGTGCAGTCCACGCGCCCTCGACGCCTGTGGTCCCAAGGTTCACCGCGGCATGACCGAGTTCTGTCCATATCTGGCGTACAAACGTCGCGACAGAGGTTTTGCCATTGGTTCCGGTGACCGCCACAATGTTCTGGGGCTGTACACCAAACCACAACGCAGCCGACCCGGCCAGCGCCTGACGGGGGTCTTCGACCACGATCAACGCCGCATCGGATTCGGCCAATTCATCGGCGGCGATCTCGGCCCCTTCGGCATCCGTCAGAATGGCTGCAGCCCCCATGCGCAACGCGAACTGAATGAATTCACCGCCATGAACACGCGTACCGGGAAGTGCTGCAAACAAAAAACCGTCTTTGACTTCGCGACTGTCTACCGCAAGCCCAGTGATGTCAGGATTGACACCACCGCGCGCAGTCAGGGCCAGTTGGCTTAGTTTCTTCGTCCTTGTGCCCATGACCCACCTCTTGCCGGACAGTCTAATTTGAGGTCAGCGTTATAGCAGCGCCCGCATCAGGCTCAAGCCGGGGACGCAGCCCTAGCAAAGGTGCAATGCGCCCGATCAGTTCGGCGGCAATTGGAACCGCCGTCCAACCCGCTGTGCGCCGTTTTTCCCCATAGGCAACGATGGATGGTTCATCGAGCGTCACGATCAGGACATACTTAGGATCATAAGCCGGAAAGAACGTCGCAAAGGTCGCGATCACTTTGTCATCGTAGTACCCGCCGCGAGGCTTGGGCTTGTCCGCTGTGCCGGTCTTACCGGCCACATCATAGCCTGCCACATCACCAAAACTGGCGGTGCCATCCGTCACCACCCGGCGCAACATGTTCTGTGCCTGTTTCGCGGCGTTGTCGGACATTACCCGAGGACCGTATTGCGGCCCATTTTTGCGCAGGATGGTCGGGCTGACGTAATGCCCGCCATTGGCAATCGCCGCGTAGCCCGCAGCCAGATGCATCGGGCTGGTCGACAGGCCATGACCATATGAGATGGTAACCGTGCTCAGTTCGCCCCATTTCTTGGGTTTCAGCGGCTCGCCGCCCTTGGCCTCGACAATTTCAAACGGAGTCGGATCAAACATGCCAAGAGATTCCAGGAAATCCTGCTGCCGTTGCGCGCCGATCTGTAGCGCCAGTCGCCCGGTGCCCCGGTTTGAACTGTGGACGATCACATCGGCCACGCTGATCTTGCCGTAATTCTTGCCGTTGAACTCACCAATCGGGAAACGACCGATCTTCATCGGCCCTGAGGTATCGATGATGGTGTTTGAATTTACCAAACCCAGCTGAACCGCCTGCGCTGCGGTGAAAATCTTGAAGACGGACCCCAGTTCGTAAACGCCCTGTACATAGCGATTAAACAGCGGACTGTCGGAGGGGTCGAACCCCGAGGTCGGCGGGCGCGGACGGTCATTGGGGTCGAAAGACGGCAGTGAAGCCGCCGAGATCACTTCACCTGTGTGCGCATTCATCAGAACCGCCGATGCCCCCTTGGCGTTCATGATCTTCATGCCACCAAAAAGCACCTGTTCCACAGCGGCCTGAACAGTCAGGTCCAGGGAAAGCTGCAGCGGCTTAGTCCCATTCGCAGGGTCGCGCAGATAGTCGTCGAATTGCTTTTCGACGCCCGCCACGCCAATCACTTCGGCCGCGCTGACGCCTTCGCGCCCAAAACTTGATCCACCCAGGATATGGGCCGCCAGACGGCCATTTGGGTACAGACGCATCTCTCGCGGGCCGAACAAAATGCCCGGATCACCGATATCGTGTACGGCTTGTTTCTGCTCGGGTGAGATACGCTTCTTGATCCATAGGAACTTGCGGTTGCCGGTGAAGTCCTTGACCAGACGTTCTTTTTCGAGATCAGGGAAAATCGCGACAAGTTGATCAGCCGCGGCAATCGGATCGATCATCAAAGGCGGCTGCGCATAAACCGAATATGTGTCCAGGTTGGTCGCCAGAATGCGGCCTTCCCGATCGACGATGTTAGCGCGCTGCATCGCGATGGCGGCACCGGGGGCCGAGGCAACAGGTTCCTGCGCCTCAGACGTGGCCAACATGCCCATGCGCACGCCCACCACCGAAAACGCACAGAAAAAGAAAAGACCCAGTACCAGCAAGCGGCCCTCGGCCCGGGTGCGGGCACGGTCTTTCATGTCTTCGTGGCGCTGCCGGATGTTTTCACGCTCGATGGATTTGGGGTTCTCACCCCGCGCACGCGCATCAAGGATTCGGGCCAGAGGGCGCAGTGGCGTCCGGGTCATGGAATCTGCACCTCACCCAATGCCTGAATGTTCGTTATGGCCTGCAACTCGATCGGGTCGACAATAGGTAGGTCGGGATCTTCAGCATAGGCAATCTGGTCGGCGCGACCGAACTGCTCGGCCCGCAGGGGCAAAAGGCCCAGCCTTTCAAAGTTGAGATCGGCCAGCTCGCGCAACCTGTCGGGGCGGTTCAGATAGGCCCATTCAGCGTTCAAAACCGCCAGCCTAACTTGCGCCATGCCAATTTCGCGCTGCAGTTTCTGCGTTTCTTTCACGACCTGTTGCGTACGGTAATTTTCCTGATACGCCCACAGCGCCAGTCCGAACACGGACAGAGCAGTCAACACATACAAAACACTCTTCATTTTGCTCTTCCCCCTAATTGCGGCATGCCAACAGCGCGGGCCTCAATTTCCCCCGACGGCGCATCCGTTCGAATTGCCACACGCAACTTCGCCGAGCGCGAGCGCGGATTTTCTTGCAGCTCCTGATCATCCGGTCCCACGGCCTTGCGTGTCTTAAGCGTAAACTGCGGCTGTTCCTGCTCAATCTCTGGCGCGTAACGGTTGGCCCGACCCGTTTTGCCCGCACGAGATTGAAGGAACCGTTTGACCATCCGATCCTCGATGGAATGGAATGTCACTACAGCCAACTGCCCGCCCGGCCTCAGTGCCCGTTCAGCGGCCATGAGGCCCTGGTACAGTTCTTCATATTCAGCATTCACCGCGATCCGCAGCCCTTGAAAACTGCGCGTTGCAGGGTGCGACTGCCCCGGCTTGGGGCGTGGCAGACAGGATTCGATGATCTCAACCAGGCGCAGGGTCGTCGTAATAGGTTCGTCAGTGCGCGCTTTGACAATGGCCTTTGCGATGCGGCGGCTGGCACGTTCCTCGCCGTAGTGAAACAAGATGTCGGCCAGTTGCGCCTCGGTTGCGTTGTTAACCAGATCGGCGGCACTTTCCCCCTCCTGGCTCATCCGCATATCGAGAGGGCCGTCTTTCATGAAGGAAAAGCCACGCTCGGCCAG
This sequence comes from Ruegeria sp. BI12, assembly GCF_056537985.1. Lineage (NCBI taxonomy): Bacteria > Pseudomonadati > Pseudomonadota > Alphaproteobacteria > Rhodobacterales > Roseobacteraceae > Ruegeria > Ruegeria sp. BI12. The sequence continues at coordinate 2,238,157 of NZ_JBQFSL010000001.1, forward strand.
ATCCAGCTGCATCGACGACACGCCCAAATCAAGGACAATTCCATCCAGATCCCGCGCGTATTCGTCCATGCGCGAAAATACACCCGGCTGCATCACCAGCCGATCACCATAGTCTTCAGCCCAATCCGCCGCCATTTCAAAGGCCAGTGGGTCCCGGTCCACGCCGATGACTTTCTTTGCCCCGGCGTCCAACAGACCCCGCGTGTAACCGCCAGCACCGAAGGTTCCATCCAGCCAGACACCAGACACAGGTGCCACAGCTGCCAGCAACGGGCGCAACAGAACAGGGATATGAGGTTTATCGGAAGGGGTTTCAGCGCCGGCCATGCCGTTACGCATCCCCGGTGCCGTCAAGGAACTCCAAAGGATCGAAATCCTCGGGCTGTTCATCCAACCACTCTTCGGCCGCGGCCAGTTCTTCGGAATCGTAGGTTTCCGGCTTCCATATCTGGAACGTGTCCCCTGCGGCGATAAAGAATGCTTCGCCCTCGAGATCGATCTTGCTGCGCAGTTTTGCGGGCAACACCAAACGGCCGGTTTCATCTACTGTTGTCGGAAAGGATTGACCGTGGAACATCCGCTGCAACATCTTCCGCTGCATCGACCCGCGCGGCAGCGCATCAATCTTGGCATCAACTTCGTCAATTGCCTGCATAGTATAGCATTCAAGGAACTTGCGGCGGTGATCACCGTAGACAATTACAAGTTCAGGAGTGTCTCCGGGCTGCCAGTTGGGGTCAGAGGCCTCAAGCACACGGCGAAACGAGGCCGGGATTGACACCCTGCCCTTCGTATCCACCTTGTGGTGGCTTTCACCTCTAAACCTGCGCGCCAAGACGACTGTCCCTTTCGCTTGCGCCCCACCTAAATTTCTCGTCCCCCCGGATGAAAAACGGCGGGTTGATCTGCTGCCACTGATCAACCCGCCGCATTGACCCGCTGTGCGGGATGTCCAGCTGCGCGCGCCACCTGGGGGGATGTCTGCTCGCCCGCGCGCCGGATCTCTTGATTGATGAAAGCGAGATGCCTGTATGAAACCTGTTTTTATTGGTTCGGGGTCGTTTGGCGCCCCATGTGCCTCGTCCTCATCGGATGAACTAGGGATGACATGGGAATTTATGGAAATCAACAGAAATTTTCTGAGCCATTCCTCAAGAATCACGGTCTGACTGTTCGTATTCGAAAAAATACCACACCAAATACACAATTTGTAGATGCAGTCTCCACACTCCCTACCAAATATGCCAAAAATAGTCGGTCCCCAATAGTTCCCATAATTTCCCGTATATTTTCCATCGAAAAGAAAAATCGGGGCAAGAGTGGCCAAAAAGAACCAGTTGAGTGCCGAATCGCGCCACCGTCGGAGCCAAATTAAGAGCGACACCCACCGCAACCCAGCAGGCGCCCATGAAATCCCATGAGCCGGAATATTTTTGTCAGTCGCCGCAGGCTTCGCCCACTCCGCTCACAAAGCGCACAAAGCGCACAAGAATTGACAAATCCTACTTAAGTAACACGCAACCTTCCGAAGTCGAAATATCAGATTGAAACCTCCCCCAGCGGAAGCTTCCGCCTAAGGCCTTATTTTGTTGACGCTTCCGGACCCACGTCAGCAAACGTTTGATATCTATGCATTTGCTGCATAGCGGCATTGATGTCATCAGGTATTGTGCAATTGCAGCATTTGCCTATTTTCAATCTCAAGCAAGCGCCGGGCAACACCGGCAACAACGAATACATCGAGTTAAGCAAATGGCTGTAGCAACACATAACACCGCGCTCAAAGGCGCACCGGTAACAAGCCTGGCTTCGCTGATTGAGGCGGCAAAGACCCGGTTTGTGCGGTATCGCATCTATCGCCAGACAGTTAACGAACTGTCTGATCTGTCAAACCGCGAACTGGCTGATCTTGGGCTGCACCGCTCAATGATCCGCCGCCTGGCCCAGCAAGCGGCCGAAGAACACGTCGCACGTTAAGCGACACTGAAATACGAGATCAGGTCCTTCCTCCTCCCTTTTGGACCTGTATTTTAGCGGCGACATCTCTCCTCCTCCCTGATGTCGCCGCCCTTTATACCGGCCTTGAACGCCGGAACGTGACACACCGGGTACTCCTCCCTTTTCCTGGTGTTGAAAGCGCGCGGCGACGTCTCTCCTCCTCCCTGACGTCGCCGCGTCTTCCTCATACCGGGCTCGAACCCGGGTTCAGATACATCGGGGCTCTCCTCCTCCCTGCCCTGATGTTGAAAAGAACGGCGGTTTCCTCTCCTCCTCCCTGGGAACCGCCGTTTTTGTTTTCTCAGACAAGAAAAAAACGCCGCGGTTAAAACCGGGCGCTTTTCCATAGGATCAAGCATGTGCCGTCAGGCACATTCAATTTGACTAAAACGGAACATCATCCTTGGCGGAGAGAAAGCGGGAAACCACCTTTTTGGTACCAGCCTTGTCAAAATCGACCTCGACCTTATCACCCTCGATACCAATAACGGCGCCATAGCCGAATTTCTGATGAAACACGCGCTCGCCCATGGTGAAACTCGCAACTGCGGTCGCGTCGATCACCGTATTTCGGCTTTCGCGGGGTTGGGATGTCCCATATTGCCCCTGCCGCGCCTGCATCCGCCTCCAACCTGGCGAGTTGTACACATTCGCTTCAGCCGCACGGGTCTCAATACTGGCCGCCGGCTGCCCGCCCCCGTACAACCCGGGTGGCGTCAGAACTTCGACATGATCTTCAGGCAACTCATCAACGAAGCGTGACGGCATTGCATTCTGCCACTGGCCAAACACCCGACGATTGGCCGCAAAGGAAATCGTACAGACTTCTTCCGCGCGGGTGATACCCACATAGGCCAGCCGCCGCTCCTCTTCGAGGCCCTTGATCCCGGACTCGTCCATTGATCTCTGTGAGGGAAACAGCCCGTCTTCCCACCCCGGCAAGAACACGGCCGGAAACTCAAGTCCCTTTGCCGCGTGCAGAGTCATGATGGAAACCTTGGCCCCATCGCCCTCTTGCTCATTGTCCATGACCAGGCTGACATGCTCAAGAAACCCTTGCAGATTCTCGAAATTGTCCAGCTGGTTGACCAGTTCCTTGAGGTTTTCCAACCGTCCCGGAGCTTCCGGAGTCTTTTCGTTCTGCCAGTGGGCCGTGTAGCCGGATTCGTCCAGAATGATCTGTGCCAGTTCGATATGTGAAACCTCGGGCTCACCAAACCGCATCGGAGCGGAGCCATCATCAATTACAGAATCATCGTCAACCTCGATCCGAGGACCTCGGGTCATCGCATTCCAGCGCGCCAACCCATCAATCAACTCGCGCAGCGCTTTGCCGCCCTTACCTTTGATCAGCCCGTTATCGACTGCAATGCGCGCGCCATCGACCAGAGATACGCCATTTTCCCGCGCCGTCATCTGAATCGTCTGCTGCGCTTTGTCACCAAGGCCGCGTTTCGGAGTATTCACGATCCGCTCGAACGCGAGATCGTCACCGGGGCTGACCACCAGCCGGAAATACGCCATTGCGTCGCGAATCTCCATCCGCTCATAGAAGCGCGGGCCGCCTATGACCTTGTAGGGCAGACCAATGGTCAGAAAACGGTCCTCAAACGCCCGCATCTGATGGCTAGCCCGCACGAGAATCGCAATTTCATCCAGATTGAAAGGCCGCACCCCGCGCGTTCCGCCCTGCATTGCGTCGATTTCTTCACCGATCCAGCGGGCCTCTTCTTCGCCATCCCAGTGGCCGATTAACCGTATCTTTTCGCCATCCTGCGCATCAGTCCACAGTTCTTTGCCCAACCGGCTTTCATTGCCGCGAATTACATTGGACGCAGCCGCCAGAATATGTGGGGTTGAACGATAATTTTGTTCCAGCCGGACAACATAAGCCCCGGGAAAATCCTTCTCAAACCGCAGGATATTGCCCACTTCGGCCCCTCGCCAACCATAAATTGATTGATCGTCATCCCCAACGCAACAAATGTTCTTGTGCGCCCCGGCCAGCAGCCGCAGCCACAGGTATTGCGCGACGTTGGTATCCTGGTATTCGTCCACTAGGATGTAGCGGAACCAACGTTGATATTGCTCCAACACATCCTGATGGGTCTGGAAGATCGTGACCATGTGCAACAGCAGGTCACCGAAGTCCACCGCGTTCAGCTCGCGCAGCCGGATTTGGTACTGAGCGTAGATCTCTATTCCCTTGTGGTTATAGGCGCCGGCATCGGCAGCAGGCACCTTGTCGGGCGTAAGCGCCCGGTTCTTCCAGTCATCGATGATTCCTGCCAACATGCGCGCAGGCCAGCGTTTGTCATCGATATTGGCCGCCTGAATCAGCTGTTTGAGCAGCCGCAACTGATCATCCGTATCTAGAATGGTGAAATTCGATTTCAGATCGACCAGTTCCGCGTGCCGTCGCAGCAGCTTGACGCAGATCGAGTGGAATGTGCCCAGCCAAGGCATCCCTTCGGCCGGTTGCCCTAACAAACGGCCCACGCGGTTCTTCATCTCGCGCGCGGCCTTGTTGGTGAAAGTCACCGACAAGATCTCGTTCGGGCGCGCCCGCCCGGTACTAAGCAGATGCGCGATACGCGCGGTCAGTGCCTTGGTTTTGCCCGTACCTGCGCCTGCCAGCATCAGGACAGGCCCGTCCAAACGCTCGACCGCATCGCGCTGCGCGGGGTTCAGCTCGTCCAGATAAGGCATAGGGCGCGCGGCCATGGCCCGCGCGGACAGGGATGCGCCCTCGAAGGCGTCCATTTCGTCAAAACTGCTCATCTTTCCAAACTACGCTGGATGAAGGCTGAGGGAAAGGGTTTGTTCACGCCTTGTTCGCACAGTTTTTGATGCAGTGTTACGATCAATTCTATTCAAAACTTTTGACCTGCGGACGACCACTTTAACCATCTGTAAAACCCTCGGCGCGATGATCAGTAAACTGCTGTGGGAGCGCGAAGAAATGACTCAGGAGAAACGGGGGGCCGTAAATCACCGGCTGAAATGGATCGGCATCAGCATGTTGCTGATTTCTCTGGCAATTGGATGCGGTTGGGGTGTGTACAAATTTCCCGCCCCGCTGGTCGACAGGATGTTGAAGACCGACATTTTAAAGCAGGCCGAGCTGTGGAAACGCCGTGTTGTGTTGCACCTGGAGAACCCCGAAAGTGCCCTGGAAACCGGCGTAATCGATGCCCACGACGCCGAGTTTCTGACCTCGATGCCGGAGGCATCCGATGTTTACCGGTTCAAATTGTTTGATACGAATGGACGGGTCACGTGGTCGACTCGCCCGACTGAGGTCGGCAGTGTCGAAAACCGCGATTTCTTTCGCAGCGACGTTGCCCGAGGGATGATTCACTACATTCAGGAAATTGTTCCTCTGTCCGAGATCGACGGACTTGATCTACACACCGACAATATTGGAAACGCAACTCAGCACCATGTCGCAGAAGTCTTCATGCCCGTGACCAAGAACGGTCGTTTTATCGGCGCGATTGAGTTCTTTACGGACATCTCTGATTTGCGCACCACTTTTGTTTCGCGGCTCAGAATTACTTTAACAGTCCTGAGCGGTATCGCCCTGCTTGCTTTGGCTGCGGTTTCTTTTGCCAGCTACAGGACCAACCGCTTGCAAATGCAGGCACTTCAAAAACAATCGAACAAAGAGCGTGACCTGATGGAAGACCAATTGCGTCTGGCCCGCGAAGTCCGCTTGCTGGGCGAATTGAATGAGTGGCTGCAATCCAGCCGCTCTTTGGACGAGTTGTTCGATATGGTCTCGCGTTTCATGACACATATCCTACCTGAGGCCGAGGGCAGCGTTTACGTTTATTCCAACTCCCGCGATGTCCTGGATGGGTGTGCCAGCTGGAACGGCGGAACACACAAGGCACACATCCACCCCGAAGGGTGCTGGGGCCTTCGACGTGGCCGAACCTATGAATACGGCGCTTCAGAGATCGATTTTGTTTGTGAGCACGGCGAACCACATGACGGGCGGCCCTATTTCTGCTTTCCAATCCTGGCGCATGGGGAAACGGTCGGTCTCTTACATCTTCGTGCCCTCGAAGGCATGGATGAGGCGTTTCATGCCAGTAAAAAACTGGCTCAGCTTTGCGCCGAACAGATCAGTATGGCAATTGCCAATGTAAGAATGCGCGATCAGCTGCACGACCAATCCGTGCGGGACCCTTTGACCGGATTGTTCAACCGGCGGCACATGATTGAAACCCTGCGCAAATCCATCAATCGCAGCCAGCAGACCGGAGCGCCTCTGAGCCTGATTGCCGTGGATGTCGATCATTTCAAAAAGTTCAACGACACCCATGGGCATGATGCCGGTGACATGGTGTTGCGCGCAGTTGGCGCTGCATTGGAACAGGGCTGCGACCGGGACGAGGTTGCCTGTCGCATCGGTGGCGAAGAGTTCATGCTGATCCTGCCCGACAACACATCTGACGACGCGGTTACACGTGCCGAACAATTGCGGCAGGCGGTCGAGGCCGTCTCGGTGCGCTACGGTGAGAAATCCCTGCCCCGTATCACGATCTCGGTTGGGGTTTCGCATTATCCGGCGCATGGCACTATGCCGCAGGATCTGATGCGCTCTGCGGATGATGCGCTGTATGCGGCAAAAGACAAAGGTCGCAATCAAGTTCAGGTCGCCGGCAGCGAGGAGGACGCACGGCAGATTTCCAAGCTCAAAAAGCCGATAAATGCCGTTGTGGGGCAATCAACGGCTTAAATTCCTTGCCGAATCGCGCCTTTGGTCCGATCAATCCCCATGGACCTTCATAGTCGCTTTCCCGGCATCGCCGATCTGAAACACCGCGCCCAGCGCAGGATACCTCACTTTGTCTGGGAGTATCTGGACAGTGGAACCGGCGTTGAGGCCACGTTGCGCCGCAATCGCGACAGCTTGGACCGCGCCGGCTTTCTGCCTTCGATCCTCCACGGGCCGTTGGAATTTGACACCTCGACCAAGTTTCTGGGGCAGACCTACCCTTTGCCTTTCGGCGTTGCTCCGATCGGTATGGCAGGCTTGATCTGGCCCGATGCCGAAGGCCACTTGGCCCGTGCCGCTGCCGAAGCTGGGTTGCCCTTTACCTTGAGCAATGTCGCCTGCCAAAGCCCCGAGGACGTCGCGCCCCATCTAGGTGAAAACGCTTGGTTTCAGCTGTATCCGCCTAAAGATCCGGACATTCGCAAAGATCTTCTGAATCGGGTCCGGGATGCTGGCTTTACCACGCTTGTAATGACTGCAGACGTTCCGGTTGCATCCAGACGCGAACGTCAGACACGCTCGGGCCTGACCAATCCACCACGATTGACACCGCGCTTGCTGGCCCAAATCGCAATGCGGCCTGAATGGGCGCTTGGAATTGCGCGCAGTGGGCCTCCGCGGATGCGGACACTGGACAAGTATACGGACAACTCCAGCAACCTGCCACCAACCGCACATGTTGGATATTTGCTCCGTACGTCTCCGGATATGGACTATGTCCACTGGCTGCGCGATGCCTGGGATGGTCCACTGATCGTGAAAGGCGTACAGCGCCCTGAAGATGCGGAACCGTTGCAGCAGGCGGGTGTGGACGCTCTGTGGCTATCAAATCATGGCGGTCGGCAATTTGACGGCGCCCCGGCCAGTATCGACGCCCTTCCCGCCATTCGCGCGGCCACCGACTTGCCCCTGATCTTCGACAGCGGGATTGAAGGTGGTTTGGACATTTTGCGAGCCAAGGCCTTAGGGGCCGATTTCGTGATGTTGGGCCGTGGCTTCATGTACGGACTTGCCGCCCTGGGCGCAAAAGGCCCAGCCCACGTTATCGACATTTTGCGGCAGGACATGCACGCGAACATGGGCCAATTGGGCGCCGAGTCGCTGAATCACCTACCGCCCATTACCCCGCTTGTTCATGCCGCGATGCAGCGTTAATAAGAAGATAGCGCTAACAGGGGGCGTTTGCGAGCGTTAACATGCCGGTTCTACCCAGAACGACTGATATACGTACGCGTATTGTCCGCCTATCAACACGGCCAAACAAGTAGGACCGGGACCCGACATGACTGAATTCAACAAGATCCTGATCGCCAACCGAGGCGAGATTGCCATTCGCGTGATGCGCGCAGCTAATGAGATGGGCAAGCGTACCGTTGCCATCTTTGCCGAAGAGGACAAGCTGGGCCTGCATCGTTTCAAAGCGGATGAGGCATATCGCATTGGCGAGGGCATGGGGCCTGTTGCCGCCTACCTGAGCATCGACGAGATCATCCGCGTCGCGAAGGAATGCGGGGCGGACGCGATCCACCCCGGCTATGGCCTGCTGTCCGAAAACCCGGACTTCGTGGATGCTTGCGTGCAAAACGGTATCACCTTCATTGGCCCCAAGGCCGAAACCATGCGCGCCCTGGGCGACAAGGCCAGCGCGCGCCGGGTGGCCATCGCCGCAGATGTACCTGTCATCCCGGCGACAGAGGTTCTAGGCGATGACATGGATGCGATCCGCGCCGAGGCGAAGGAAATCGGTTATCCGCTGATGCTCAAAGCGTCCTGGGGTGGCGGCGGGCGCGGTATGCGCCCGATCCATTCGGAGGATGAGCTAGAAGAGAAGGTTTTGGAAGGTCGCCGCGAAGCCGAGGCCGCATTCGGCAATGGAGAGGGTTATCTGGAAAAGATGATCATCCGCGCGCGTCACGTCGAGGTGCAGATCCTGGGCGACAAGCACGGTGAGATCTATCACCTCTATGAACGCGACTGCTCAGTCCAGCGCCGGAACCAAAAAGTTGTCGAACGCGCCCCTGCCCCTTACTTAAGCGAAGAACAACGCGCCGAGATCTGTGAACTGGGTCGCAAAATCTGCGCGCATGTGAATTATGAATGCGCCGGCACGGTTGAATTCCTGATGGATATGGAAACCGGCAAGTTCTACTTCATCGAAGTGAATCCGCGCGTGCAGGTGGAACACACGGTTACCGAAGAGGTCACCGGTATCGACATCGTTCAAGCTCAGATCCTGATCGCCGAGGGCAAAACCCTAGCCGAAGCCACAGGTGCCGCCAGCCAGGCAGACGTGCATCTGACCGGCCACGCGCTGCAAACCCGGATCACTACCGAAGATCCGCAAAACAACTTTATCCCCGACTATGGCCGTATTACCGCCTATCGATCGGCCACCGGCATGGGAATCCGTTTGGACGGCGGCACGGCTTATGCAGGCGGGGTCATCACGCGGTACTATGACTCGCTGCTGACCAAGGTGACCGCCAAGGCACCAACGCCCGAAGCGGCGATCGCCCGGATGGACCGCGCCCTGCGCGAGTTCCGTATTCGGGGCGTCAGCACCAATATCGACTTTGTCATCAACCTGCTGAAACATCCGACTTTCCTGTCGAATGAATACACCACCAAGTTCATCGACACGACGCCGGATCTGTTCACCTTCAAGCGCCGCCGCGACCGGGGCACCAAGGTGCTGACCTATATCGCCGACATTACGGTGAACGGCCATCCCGAAACCAAAGACCGCCCCGAACCACGCGCTGACTTGAAAGAGGCCAAGGCACCTGCGCCAAAAGCCGAGGCACAGATGGGCACCCGCAACCTGCTGGAACAAAAGGGCCCGCAAGCCGTGGCCGACTGGATGAAGGCGCAGCGTCAGCTTTTGATCACCGACACCACCATGCGGGACGGCCATCAGTCTTTGCTGGCGACCCGGATGCGGTCGATCGACATGATCAAGGTCGCGCCAACCTATTCGGCCAACCTGCCACAGCTGTTCTCGGTCGAATGCTGGGGCGGTGCAACATTCGACGTGGCCTATCGGTTCCTGCAAGAATGCCCCTGGCAGCGTCTGCGCGACCTCCGCGAAGCGATGCCGAACCTGATGACCCAAATGCTGCTACGCGGTGCAAATGGGGTTGGCTATACCAACTATCCCGACAACGTGGTGCAGGAATTCGTTCGTCAGGCGTCGCAGAATATCGACGTGTTCCGCGTGTTCGACTCTCTGAACTGGGTTGAGAATATGCGCGTCGCCATGGACGCAGTTGTTGAGAACGGCAAAATCTGTGAAGGAACGGTCTGTTACACCGGTGACATTTTGGACCCGGATCGCGCCAAGTATGACCTGAAGTACTATGTCGGCATGGCGAAAGAGCTGCGCGATGCGGGTGCTCATGTCCTTGGCCTCAAGGACATGGCGGGGCTATTGAAACCAGCCTCGGCGCGCATCCTGATCCGTGCACTGAAGGAGGAGGTCGGGCTACCGATCCACTTCCACACACACGACACCGCAGGCATTGCCAGCGCGACCATTCTGGCGGCATCAGAGGCCGGCGTGGACGCGGTTGATTGCGCGATGGATAGCTTCTCAGGCAACACCTCGCAGGCGACGCTAGGGACAGTGGTCGAAGCGCTGCGGCATACCGAGCGTGACACTGGGCTGGACATCAAATCCATCCGTGAGATCAGCGATTATTTTGAGGCGGTCCGTGGGCAATATGCGGCCTTCGAATCCAGCCTGCAGGCCCCGGCATCCGAGGTCTATCTGCACGAGATGCCCGGCGGTCAGTTCACTAACCTCAAGGCGCAGGCGCGGTCGTTGGGGCTGGAGGAACGCTGGCACGAAGTCGCCCAGATGTATGCGGACGTGAACCAGATGTTCGGTGACATTGTGAAAGTGACACCGTCGTCCAAAGTCGTTGGTGACATGGCGTTGATGATGGTCAGCCAGAACATGACCCGAGAGCAGGTCGAAGATCCGAATACAGATGTCGCCTTCCCCGACTCGGTCGTGGACATGATGCGCGGCAATCTGGGTCAACCACCCGGCGGGTTCCCAGACACCATCGTCACGAAAGTGCTAAAAGACGAAGCGCCCAATACAGATCGCCCCGGCAAGGATGTCCCGCCGGTTGACCTTGAGGCTACACGTGCCGAGCTGTCCAAACAGCTGGAAGGCAAAGAGGTCGATGACGAGGATCTGAACGGTTATCTGATGTACCCCAAGGTTTTCCTGGACTACATGGGGCGCCACCGGACCTATGGCCCTGTTCGAACGCTGCCGACCCGCACATTCTTCTATGGAATGGAGCCGGGCGAAGAAATCACGGCTGAGATCGACCCAGGCAAAACGTTGGAAATCCGCTGTCAGGCCATCGGTGAGACCGATGAAAAGGGCGAGGTCAAAGTGTTCTTTGAGCTCAACGGCCAACCACGTGTGATCCGGGTGCCGAACCGTTTGGTGACCTCAACGACGCAGTCCCGACCAAAGGCTGAGGCAGGTAATCCCAACCACATCGGCGCACCGATGCCTGGCGTTGTTGCCACCGTTGCCGTGACTGTCGGCCAAGAGGTCAAGGAAGGCGATATGCTGTTGACCATCGAAGCGATGAAAATGGAAACCGGCATCCATGCCGAGCGTGATGCGACGGTAAAGGCCGTTCACATCCAGCCGGGCGGTCAGATTGACGCAAAGGACCTACTGGTCGAACTGGAATAACCGACCTAACGTTCTCAGGAACAAGGGCCGTTCGGGTAACCGGGCGGCCTATTTTTTTGAAAGGAGCAGACCATGCTGTCCATCACCCCTGTCTACGCCGCATTGCTGGCACTTCTTTATGTCACGCTCAGTGTGCGGGTCATCCTGCAACGCCGCAGCGACAAGATTTCATACGGTGATGGTGGAAACACTGGCATGCTCAAAGTAATGCGCACTCATTCCAACTTTGCCGAATACGCGCCATTCGCACTGCTGCTGATCGCCATGGTCGAGCTACAGGGTGCCGGTGCGTGGCTGGTCAACCTGTTGGGCCTTGGTATTCTGGCCGGGCGGGTGCTGCACGCTTATGGGTTCGGGCGCCAACCGCAGATTGTGATTCTGCGCCAGATCGGCATGTTGTTGACCTTCGCGGTGATGGTAATTGCGGCAATATCCAGCCTTTTGATGGCACTATGAGCGGGCGGCGGGGTCATCACCCCGCCAAAATCCGCGTTTCGATTCGGGGCGCTTCCATAAAGAAAGGCTCCGCTTCGCCCAAACGATTCTGATCCGTGTCTCCGATGGTTGACGCCAGCAAAATCATCGCCGCTAGGGCCGCCATCTTCAGGTCCTTAAAATACGCCATTTATGTCACCTCCGCCGTTTCTATTCTTGGATGCTTTGGTTCTTGAACGGTTGAGAGACACAATTCCGTCGCAAAGAATTTTCCTCTTTTTTGCTTTTTCCGCTTGCAGGCATGCGTGGGAATTTATACATCCCTCCTCACTCAACGGCGCGGGCGTAGCTCAGGGGTAGAGCATAACCTTGCCAAGGTTAGGGTCGGGCGTTCGAATCGCCTCGCCCGCTCCATTGAGAGACCGAAAGGTCGAAAATATGTATCTGATGCGGGCGTAGCTCAGGGGTAGAGCATAACCTTGCCAAGGTTAGGGTCGGGCGTTCGAATCGCCTCGCCCGCTCCAGATACAAACCTCTCTGAACATGCTGGTTCTTTCGGTGCCGTTGCGGCATCCTCGTGATTACACGCAATCACGACAGAGGTGCGCCCATGCCAGAATACGTAATTCGTGCTTTGACAGAAGACGAGGTTCAAACGGCCGTCGATTGGGCTGGTCAGGAAGGCTGGAACCCCGGCCTGCACGATGCTGTTTGTTTCCGCAGTTCCGATCCCGAAGGGTTTAAGGGTGGATTTTTAGATGGGCAGATGATTGCATCGGCTTCGGCCGTGAATTACGATGATAACTACTCGTTTTTAGGGTTTTATATCGTGCGCCCCGAGTATCGCGGATCGGGATATGGGTTGCAGGTTGCCGAGGCCGTCAAAGCGCATTGCCAGGACCGGAACATGGGTATGGACGGCGTAGTCGAGCAGCAGGACAATTACCGCAAATTCGGGTTCGATCTGGCCTATGACAACTATCGTTTCTCAGGCACAGTCGGCGGAATTCTGGGTCAGTTAGGTCGGTCGCAGCACGATCAGGTCATCCCTCTGAACGCCCTGACGGATGAGTTGAGGCAGTATGACCGTGGCTTGTTCCCTGCCCCGCGCGACACATTCCTTCACGCATGGCTGGATGCGCCCAATCACGCCTCTCGGGTGTTTGAGGAAGACGGTCAAATCAGGGGATATGCAACGCTGCGCCGTTGCCTGAGTGGATACAAGGTCGGCCCTTTGTTCGCAGATAGCCCTGAGATCGCTCAGACCCTTTTGGTGTCGCTGCTGACGACACTTCCCGCCGATCAGTCGGGGGCCGAGGTGTTCATCGACATGCCAAACCCCAATGCGCACGCTATGGCAATGGCGCAACAGTTGGGGTTGACCAAAGTATTCGAAACCGGCCGCATGTACTCCAGCCATGCGCCGGACATTGATCTGGACCGAATTTATGGAATCACGACATTCGAATTGGGATAAGCGCGTTCCGCGCGCGACATATTAAAAGGAAATCAAACTATGCCCGGCACCACCCAAAAGCGATTGCTGCTTGAGATGTTTGAGAACCTGCCGGGCATAGCTTTCATGCTTTTGTTTCGGGCCACAGACGATCTGCAATTGGCTGGGTGGGTCGGAACGGTTCTGGCCGCCTCGGTTTGCGTCACCTATGTCAGGAAAACGCTGCGCCCTCAGCCCATTCTACTTGGGATCAACGTCTTCATGGTGGCTATCACGCCGCTCATCGAAAGCCTGATCATGCTAGGTTACCGCAACGCTGCAACCCTTTTGACCGAGAACATCGCAACCCTCGTTCTGATCAGTGTGTTTGTGACGGGTGCCATTTTAACCCGGTTCAGAACGGACGGTTTTCTGAACTATCAGACCAGCGGAACGAAACAAAAACGCGCGCATTCTGCCGTTTTGCTGTTTGTCTGCGCAATCGCAATCGTGTGGTCGTTACTGGCCGGAGACAATTATTTGGTCTCACTTGGCATTCCGCTGATGGTGTTGTTTGGCGTACATCAGTTGCTCCGGGCGGGAACAACTGATCAGCAAGCACGCAATGGCGCGGTTCTGGCCTGTACTTCTTCACAAAGCTCGGTGTCCGAGGCGTCGATCTGACTCAGAACGCCTTGAAGGTCATGGTAGTCAAAGACCGCTCGATATTCGGTATCACCAGCAGGTTTTCATTGATGAAATGGCCGACATCGTCCGTTTCCGGGATGTATAGCTTGAGCATCAGGTCATACTCGCCGCTGGTTGAATACAGCTCGGAATGAATTTCGCGTAGCGCGATCTCTTCGGCGACCTTGTAGGTGGTGCCAGGCTTGCAGCGGATCTGGATGAAAACGCAGGTGGACATGATTTGGACCTGTTGATTGAGTTTCCGGCAGGCTGGCATGGCAGGACACCGGGTGCAATCCCCTGCAACAGATTGCAGCGAAAGCAACGGTTGGACTGGATAAGCCGGTCAAACCCCGTCTATAAGCGCGCCTGTAGCAAAAGGAATTCGCCCATGCGCAGCGCAAAGATCAGCCGTCAGACCGCCGAGACCGAGATTACGGTCGAAGTCAATCTTGACGGGACCGGCACCTATGACAACCAGACCGGTGTTGGGTTCTTCGATCACATGCTGGACCAGCTTGCGCGCCATTCGCTGATCGACATGACGATTAGCGCCAAGGGCGATTATCATATCGACGACCACCACACTGTCGAAGATACCGGTATTGCACTGGGCAAGGCGTTGACGCAGGCCTTGGGCGACAAGAAAGGCATCCGTCGCTATGGCGAGTGCCACTTGCCCATGGATGACGCGCAAGTACGCTGCGCGCTGGATCTGTCGGGTCGCCCGTTCTTGATCTGGAACGTGGACCTGCCGACCCCTAAGATTGGCAGCTTCGATACCGAACTGGTGCGTGAGTTTTTTCAAGCGCTCAGCACGCATGGCGGCATCACGCTGCACATCGACCAACTACACGGCTTCAACAGTCACCACATTGCCGAGGCCGCGTTTAAAGCCGTCGCACGTGCTTTGCGTCTGGCGGTTGAAACCGATCCGCGCAAAGCGGATGCGATTCCGTCCACGAAGGGCGCGCTGTAAATGCTGACGGCCATTATCGACTACGAAAGCGGCAACCTGCACTCGGCCGAAAAGGCGTTTCAGCGCATGGCGCGTGAGGTGGATGCCGGTGAGGTTGTCGTGACCTCTGACGCCGACGTCGTTGCACGTGCGGACCGGCTGGTTCTGCCCGGTGACGGTGCTTTTCCGGCCTGTGCAGCCGAGTTGCGCGGCCACAAAGGTATCTATGACGCAATGGTTGAAGCGGTCGAACAGAAAGGCCGACCCTTTCTAGGCATCTGCGTGGGTATGCAATTGATGGCCTCCAAAGGCCATGAATACTCCGAAACCGACGGCCTGGGTTGGGTCGCGGGTGACGTCGTGCGGATCGAACCGGCAGACAAAGCACTGAAAGTGCCGCATATGGGCTGGAACGATCTGGTTCTGGAAAGCGATCATCCGGTCTTTGCTGGCGTAAGAACGGGCGACCACGCCTATTTCGTGCACTCCTACCATTTCCGGGTCAGCGATCCGTCGCAACGGCTGGCCTATGTGGAATACGGGCAGGAAGTCACGGCCGTGATCGGCCGTGACACTATGGTTGGTATGCAGTTTCACCCTGAGAAGAGTCAGGAAGTCGGGCTGCGCATGATCGGAAATTTCCTGACCTGGAAACCCTGATCGGTTACTGAACCCGCGTCCAGTCCTGCCCGCGGCACACCAGACCGCCCGCGACACAACCTTTGACTGTCAGTTTGTTCTGGCTGTCCAGTGTCATTTTCGAACTGTAAGTTTTGTCGCGGTCCGGGGCCCAGATCTTGCCGCCGCCATAGTTGCCGCCGCCGTCGGGCACCATATCCCAGATGATCTGCTTGCCGAGGTTTTCATACTCCAACTGCTCATTTCCGTCTTTATCAAAAGCGGTGTCAATGGTGCCACAGATCGCGCTGCCACATTCAGCGATCGAGACATGCAGATAGCCCCCTGTGTCGCCCGGCTCGGTCTTCCAAAGCCCGTCAACCGGATCAGCGGCAAAAGCAGCGCTGGCCAGTACAGCGAATCCAGCTGCGAGTGTAAATGTCTTCATGATTTCCTCCCTTATTTCCGCTCAGTCTGGCCCGGCTGGGCAATTCCGGCAAGATTGACTTGGCGTCGCGTTGCATCCCCTGCCCCGCATGTGCGATATCCCGCGCGAACAGTTTTGATATAGGGCCGCCTCACATGATCCTCTACCCCGCCATCGACCTCAAAGACGGCCAGGCCGTACGCCTGCTGCGCGGTGAAATGGACCAGGCGACCGTGTTCAACGATGACCCTGCCGCGCAGGCACGGGCCTTTGTGGACGCTGGCTGTGAATGGCTGCACTTGGTCGACCTGAATGGCGCATTCGCAGGTGAACCCGTGAACGCCGCCCCGGTCGAGGCGATCCTGAAGGAATGCAATGTACCTGCGCAGCTTGGTGGCGGGATACGTGATATGGCCACGATCGAAACCTGGATCGAAAAAGGCTTGGCGCGAGTTATTCTCGGCACCGTAGCAGTCGAAAACCCCGATCTGGTGCGCGAGGCCGCTAAGGCTTTTCCGGGCAAGGTTGCCGTCGGCATAGACGCGCGCGACGGGATGGTCGCCACTAAAGGCTGGGCCGAGGAAACCAACGTCAAGGTCACCGACCTGGCCCGCAGCTTCGAGGACGCGGGCGTTGCGGCCATCATCTATACCGATATCAACCGCGACGGGGCGATGCAGGGCCCGAACATACAGGCAACGGCGGATTTGGCCCGCGCTGTGTCCATCCCCGTTATCGCCTCGGGTGGGGTCAGTTCTTTGGATGATCTAATCGCCCTGCGTGATTGCGGCGTGGCGCTGGATGGCGCTATCTCGGGGCGGGCGCTTTATGACGGCGCGATTGACCTGTCGCAGGCCATTCGCGCCCTAAGCTGATCACTCGGCCGCGACCGAAGTCAGTTTGGCAAGCGCACCTCGCATCTTTTCTATGACAGGTGACTTCTCGACTTCGTCAAACTCGTCCATCGTCTCTTTGGGATCCTCGTAGGCCAGCCAGACCTGTCCGTTCGCGTCTTCGTATGCCTGCACTTTTAGCGGGAGGAAAAGCCCCGCGCGTGGATCTATCTGCATCGCGGGGGTGCCCAGTGCCGGGTTGCCAAAGATCAGTACCTGGTTTGCAGGGATGCTCATGCCAACCTTTTCCGCACCCGCCGCGTGATCAACGCGGGCAAAGACAGTCGCGCCCGCATTGCCGACAGCCGCTTCCAGAGCGTCCATCGCCTCTTGCACCGATTTACTTGTGTTTACCTTGATGATGTCATCGGCCATTGCGGACATCGCCCCTCCAAAAGTCAAAATTGTTGCCAGTATCAGATTTCGCATATCGGGTTTCCTTCTATGATTTCCAAACAAATTGTCTCAGTTTTTCACTATCTTACAATCACAACTCCGGCATCAGCGGAGCGTTGCCACGTACCCGAAAATTCGCTGCTCGACGTTCGCACGGACCGTTCCGCATTCAGGGACAATAACCCATTCTGACAGATATTTTACCTAGCTTAGCCTAAACTTGGTCTTAATTGGCCTGTAGCAATTCGCCAACGACCTCGAGCAGGGATTTCCGCCGTGAGTATTGCGAGCACAGAGTATTCGAACAATTCTTGGTTCAGAATTGCAATCATATTTAGTTTTTGCGTGACGGTATTTGTCAGTGCTGCTTTGTTGTTTTTTGTCCAGCCCCTGTTTGCCAAGCTGGTCTTGCCGCAAATCGGTGGCGCGCCAGCGGTTTGGACGACTGCGATGCTTTTTTTTCAGGTGGTTTTGATCGTGGGCTACATTTACGCTCACGTGCTGACGAAATGGATACCCCTGCGCTGGCAGTTGGTTACTCATCTGGCCCTTTGGGCGGCTGCACTCACCTACCTGCCCCTCTCAATAAGCGATGGCTGGAGCTATGACGCATCCAGCTCCACTGCACTGCAAACCCTAAAATTGTTTGCCGTGGGCGTTGGCCTACCATTTGCGGTTCTGTCAGCGAACGCGCCTTTGCTTCAAGCGTGGTATTCGCGGTCCGGCGGACCTTCGGCTGACGACCCCTATTTTCTCTACAGCGCAAGCAACGTGGGGTCACTGCTGGCCCTTTTGGCCTTCCCACTACTTGCGGACCCCCTGCTGGGTGCGAGTGCGACCAGTGATATTTGGTCCATCGGGTTTGTCGTCTTCGGCGGACTGATGGCGATCAGCGGCCTGTTTGCACTCCGCGGATCAAGCAGCGTCAATGCCCCAATCGCAACCGATATCGCGATTAGCACTCCAAAGCTAAAGCAGATCGCAACCTGGATTGTGATCGCCTTTGTACCTTCATCTCTGATGCTTTCTTTCACCACGAAAGCCAGCACGGATCTGGGTTCAATCCCATTGATTTGGGTTGTACCTCTGGCGACTTACCTTCTGACCTTCATTTTCGCCTTTGCAAAACTGAAATGGTTGAGTGTCAAATCCCTGCACATTCCAATGATTTTGGCGCTGGCGACTGGCGCAGTCCTTTTGTCCAATCTGATCGACCATCACAAAACCCCGATCGTATTTTTGCTGTATGTTCCGGTTCTTTTTGTAATCGCCCTCTTTGCACACAGATTGCTATACGAAATGAGACCTGCGGCAGAGCAATTAACAGTGTTTTACATCGCATTGTCGGTGGGCGGTGCATTCGGCGGATTGTTCAATTCCATTCTCGCCCCGTTGGTGTTTGCCCAGGAAGTCGAGGCGCACCTGACATTTATTTTGGCTGCTGGATTGCTCTTGATCGGAAAAGGCGCAATTAGCCCCAGGAACCTGGCATTTGGTCTGATCGTCAGCTACCCGATCCTTTTCGCCTTCGGTATGATCGATGGAATAGAGCCACTTGGAAAGGGCGCTTTGCGCGCGGTTGTTGCATCCGCGATGCTGCTGACCGCATTGTTCCTGTTCCGCAATCAACCTGCACGCATCATCGCCATTATCGCAGCACTTATGTTGCCGGTTCTTTGGCCGCAAAAGGGCGCGCTGCTTCAGGATCGAAGCTTTTTTGGAACCCACGGTGTGTACTCGAAAGCGGGTCTCAGAGTTTACCGAAACGGAACTACGCTGCACGGTTTGCAGTTGGAATCGGAGTTTGGCAAGAAACCTACGCCTAAGTCTTACTACTACCCCAATGGGCCAATGGCTCAGGTCATAACGTCTGAATTCGGGCGCCAAGCCGACAGTATTGGCATTGTCGGCCTCGGGGTCGGCGCTCTGTCCTGCTACAAGCTTCCAACTCAGGAATGGGCATTCTTTGAAATCGATGCCTTGGTGAATCAGGTGGCACGCGACCCATCCCTTTTCACCTATATTTCAGAATGCGCGCCGAATTCGCCAACGCATCTTGGTGACGCGCGCATCGTTCTGGCTCAGACAGACTATTCCTTCGATATTCTGGTCCTGGACGCATACAGTTCTGACGCGATCCCTTTGCACCTGACAACAGAAGAAGCAGTGCAGATGTACACAGAACGACTGGCTGACGACGGTATTCTGGTCTTCCACATTACCAACCGCTACTACGATCTGCTCGACCCACTTGCGCGGATTACGGACAAGCTTGGTCTTCATATGGCACACCAGTTTCATCAAATCGAAACGGGTAGCCAAGAAATTGGCGCACATAAATCGCACGTTGTGATCGTTAGCCCAGAACAAGCTAGGATCGACAGTTTTGTCCAGAACGGCAAATGGCAGCCCGTGGTTTCGGATGGGGGTGAGCCGTGGACGGATGACAAGGCCAACCTACTGTCCGCGCTCAGATTGCTTAAAGACAAACAGCAGTAGAACCGGCGCTGTATCTCAGCCAGTGATTTACCCCGCCGATTTCCGAAAGGTGTCCCAACGCCACTGGAAACGGCGGGGTTTTGCCGATACAGGTGCGTCAACAAAGGACGCTGGCATGCTAAAAACTCGTATCATTCCCTGTCTGGATGTCGCCGATGGACGCGTTGTCAAAGGTGTCAACTTCGTTGGCCTGCGTGACGCAGGCGATCCTGTGGAATCAGCCAAAGCCTATGATGCGGCAGGCGCGGATGAGATCTGTTTTCTGGACATTCATGCCACTCATGAAAATCGTGGCACCATGTTCGATGTGGTTCAGCGCACGGCAGAACAGTGCTTTGTTCCTCTGACGGTCGGCGGAGGTGTCCGCACCAAAGACGACGTGCGTGCGCTGTTGCTGGCGGGTGCCGACAAGGTCAGCTTCAATTCGGCCGCAGTCGCCAACCCGGATGTCATCGCAGAAGCTGCCGATCAGTTCGGCAGCCAGTGTATTGTGTGTGCCATCGACGCAAAAACAACGAGCCCTGGCAAGTGGGAGATCTTCACCCATGGCGGCCGCAAGCCAACAGGCATCGACGCGGTTGAGTTCGCCAAAACTGTCGTCGCCAAAGGCGCTGGAGAAATCCTGTTAACCTCGATGGACCGCGACGGCACCAAAGCCGGGTTCAACCTGCCCCTGACCCGCGCAATCTCGGACGCGGTGGACGTGCCGGTGATCGCCTCCGGCGGCGTTGGCAACCTGGACCATCTGGTCGAAGGTGTGACGAAAGGCGGGGCGAGTGCCGTGCTGGCCGCCTCGATCTTTCATTTCGGCGAATACACCATTCGCGAAGCCAAGGAACACATGGCAGCGGCTGGTATCCCCATGAGGTTGACATGAGCATCCTGCACGAACTGGCCGCTACGATCGAGACCCGCAAAGATGCGGCACCTGATTCCAGCTGGACCGCAAAGCTGCTGGCCAAAGGTCCGGAAAAATGCGCCGAAAAATTCGGCGAGGAAGCCGTTGAGGCCATCATCGAAGCCGTTAAAGGCGACAAAGACAAGCTGACGGCCGAGGCGGCAGATGTCCTCTATCACTTGCTGGTCATGCTGGCAGCGCGAGACGTTGCACTGGACGACGTACTGGCCGAACTCGCCCGACGCCAGGGCACAAGTGGCATCGCAGAAAAAGCATCACGCCCCAAGACCTAAGGGCGGGTTCCGTCCTGCCGCCCCGCCCTATATAGTCAGGGATCAATGTGGGGCCGACCGAGGGGCGCGGGAATGACCAGAGCTTTTGCCAGTTTAATGGCTTTGCTTTCGCTTGTGATGATTGCCGCGTGTTCGGCACCGCCGCGCACGACAGGTGATGAGGTCCAAAGGTTGGCAACGGAAATCCGAAACCTTGGTCCGGATATAGACCCCGAAGAGGCCGACCGAGCAGCCCGCATAGCCTATTCCTATACCGCGCAACTGGTACAGGAATATGAAATCACCGACCCTCCGCTGATTCACAATGCCAAGGTCAACAAAGGTCTGCGACCGCGCGGGCTGTGCTGGCATTGGGCAGAGGATATCGAACGTCGACTGAAGCAAGAGAACTTCCAGACATTGGAATTGCACCGTGCAATAGCCAACGCGGACAACCAGTTCAGAATCGACCACAGCACCGCAATTATCAGCCGCAAAGGCGCGACGATGTATGACGGCGTGGTGCTGGATCCATGGCGATATGGCGGCGTGCTGTTCTGGTCGCCCCTGGTGGAAGACACCAGATATGACTGGGTGCCCCGAAACGTTGTGCTGGAGAAGCGCCGGCAGGAACAGTACGGGGCATTGCTGCCCTATGTCAGCGGCTAGCCGTCACAGCTTGGATGAGATCACACCGGTTGCGAATCCACCCATCCTCAGCTCACCAAACAGCCGCTGATATTCGATCTTCGGGCAACGGTTCATCACCACATCCACGCCGCGCGCCTGTGCTTTTGCTGCAGCTTCGTGGTGTTCAACGCCAATCTGCATCCAGATCGTGCGCAGACCGGCAAAGGCAGACAGGGCTTCATCGACAATTGGCGGAACGGCCTCGGACCGGCGAAAGATGTCGACCATATCAACCGGCTGGGTGATTTCGGACAATGACGCACGTACGGTCTGACCAAAAAGCACCTTGCCCGCATGGCCCGGGTTCACAGGGATAACCGTGTACCCCTTGAGCGAGAGATATCGCGCAACGTAGTAGCTGGGCCGAACAGGATTCATCGAAACGCCGACGACAGCAACAACTTTGGTCCGGCGCAGGATGTCTTTCAGGAATGAGTCTGAGTAATCCGTCATGCGGCCACCCTAAACGTCGTCTGAAAAAGAAAAAAGCGCCCAGGTCGAACCTGGGCGCCAGTTGTTGGAACGAGGGACAGTGAAATGACCCGCGGCAGTTCCGTTCCGCGGTCACTGTGACATTTAGGCATAAGTTCGGAGAAAAAAAGAGGCGAGTATAATTTTTGTGATGACAGACCAAAAAAAGCGACAATCCGCTTAGTCTTGATACAGCACAACTGGCCAGTTTTCCTCAGCCATATGAATGTACTCTGCGCGATCTCCGCGCCACAGTTGCTCAATCTCTGGGGAATGGGTCAGATACAGTCGACCCTCTACCATGTCCCAAAGCATCGGATCTGTGCTTTTCAATATGCCTTGCGCCATAGCGTAAGCGCAGTAGCCACCGAACTGTGGAGAAAAGGCGCGGGGATTGCTTTCAAACAGATCACGATTCTCGGCCGAGGCAAAATGCCACTCGGCCCCCTTCCAGATCACGGAGTACTCAGGCAATCCCAGTACTGGTGTATCCTCCAGAAAATACGAGACCGGGTCATAGCCAGCCATGACAGCACCGTCCGCCTCGTAAAAAACGGGTAAGTCCTGTGCGTGAGCGGCAGGAAGAATGGCGAGGGCGGCGATCGCGCCAAGTATGAAACGTTTGATTGTCATCACATGTTCAGGGTTACAAATTCAGGCTATCAAAATGCAATCTTTTGTCGCGCGTAACACCCCTATTAACGCGGTTGTGAACGCGCGTGTCGCTTTACCCCGCACTAGTCAAAGATATCCTCGACCACATCCCAGGCCTCATCAATGACGCGTGCGAAGATCCCCTTTTTCTTCTTTTTCTTTTTGTTCTGGTATGCGGTGGCCGTTTTGTAGCTGTCACGCTTTGGTTTGTCGCTGTTCAGCTTGCGCTTGGGAACCATCTTGAGGTCATGCAAAGGGGCCCCACAGCTAGAGCAGCTGAGTTCATGGCGTTGCTTCCCCTTCAGAACCAACGCAGCGCGCGTTCCGCAATAACAGCACGTGGCGATTTTAGTCGGGCTTGAAATGGCTCTCTCCTCTCCTTCAATGCCTTGAAGCATATAAGGCAATTGCGGCAGCATTTGAGACGTTGAGAGAACCAAACCCACCGGCTGCGTCGATTTTCACCAGTTGGTTAACGGTTTCTTTGGTCTTTTGCCTCAGACCCGGCCCTTCGGCCCCCAGCACCAGCGCAACAGGTTGATCCAGTTTGCCACCCAGCGCAGTTTCGATCGTGTCCTCCGCCTCGCCATCCAGGCCCAACACCAAGAATCCCATATTTTGCAATTCGACGATCGCATCAGACAAGTTGCGCACGCGCAGATATGGCTGACGCTCCAACGCGCCGCTGGCGGTTTTGGCCAGCGCTCCTGTTTCCGGGGCCGAGTGGTGCCGCGTACCGATCACGGCGCTGGCCCCAAGCACTTCGGCTGAACGTAGAATCGCCCCGACATTGTGCGGGTCAGTCACGCGATCCAACAAAATGACTCTCGGATGTTCACGCCCGATGCAGTTTTCAGCCAACCCGCCCCAATCCAGCGGCTTGACCTCAAGGGCAGCCCCCTGATGAACCGAACCGGGATCAATGGGCGCGGTGAACTTGCGCGGGTCGACCATTTCGGCCTCAATCCCTGCAAATTCAATCGCTTCTGCCAGTTTGTCCCGCGCGTTCCGCGTCACGATCAGTTTCAGTTTCTGCCGGTTCGGGTTCATCAAAGCATCGCGAACGGCGTGCAATCCAAACAGCCAAACAGTTTCGGACGCCGCAGCTTTGCGCGCCTGTTCTTTTTCAACGACCCACTTGGGTTTCTTCATTTCTTGGGCCTCCGGGCCGGGAATTCGGTTTCCTGCGTCAAAGCCAAATTTTCCTGTTGACGCTCCTTCAAGGCGCTAGTAATCACGCCTCCACGTCAGGTGCAACGCCTGACAGTGGGCGACAGGCCGCAAGGTGTGGCAGGGGACTGTAACTCCCTCGCGGAGACGCACGCCTGGTTCGATTCCAGGGTCGCCCACCACTTTCCAAACATACACAGACCAAGAAATCAAAGACCTGTTGCGCGCACCAGCCTTTGATCGAGCCTATTTGTTGCATTTTGTTGACATTCTCCCGGCGCAGTGACCCAGAGACGCACCGCCGAAGCGTTGTTTTTGGATGCGCCGCCTAATTGGGCAGGCATTGCCATTCCTCAATCACCCGCCCGTCGCGAACGGCAAGAATGCTGCCAAACTGATTCAGCACGGCCTCACTTTGACTGGGCCTCAGCAGCGCTATGTCGCCCGGTGACACATTGGCCGCGCGCGGGCCGGTCCATACTTCTTGATTGCTGGAGCGGCCGAAAACCGTTGAATACCCAAATTCCCTCGGGAACACCGGTTGGCCAAGGAAGTGGCCGCCAAAAACCGCAATATCCGTTTTTTGTCTGGGCAAAAATTCAAGACCCGGCAATGCGTTACCCGGCATGACCTTGAGAACCGGCGTCGCAATAAATGCGGCCGGTTCAAAAGCGCGAGTCGTGGCGTGATCAAAGTCGCTAGGCTTTACCAAGACCGAGCCGAATGCGACCTCATTCGCGGTACCTTTGGTGAGGTAAGACTGGAAAGTCAGGCTGCCGCCTGTGTTGAGACACAATCCGTCCCCGAAACGTGGCAATGCGGCGACGGCCGCGTTGAACGCATTTGCGCTGGCTCTCGCTGCGCGGCTGCGCAAAATGCCAGGCAGTTTCGCCAGATGCGCCTCATACCCCATGACACCGGCCAAATGCCCATAGGGGTGCGCCGCAATCCGTTGGGCAAGCTCGGGCACGGATTGAGCGTTTACACCGCCTCGGTGAAGACCAACATCCAGTTCCAGCGACAATCGCAATGGCATCTGGCGATCTGATGCCAGCTTCAGATACTCCCCAAGCCGAACCGGAGTGTCGATCAACCATTGTACGCGCCTTGCCGCGTCGGGATTGGTAGATAAAATCCTTGCCGCAGAACTGACCTGAAAGGGCTTCCCTACCAGATGATCCGTATTTGGCTCTGCCGTCAAAAGCGCTTGCAGCATCGGCTCGGAAAACGTCATCAGGCCAGAGGTCGGAATGCGCTCGCGAATGTAGTTGAGCAAGGGCAGACAAGGCAGAGACTTGGCGACCAGCCTGCGGGCCAACCCGGCATCGGCAACCTTGTCCGCCACCGCACAATTGGCGTCCAGCACATCCAGATCCACCACGACAATTGGTTTGTCGACGCCGTATGAACGCAGTGTCTCCGAAAGTCGTTTCAAGACCGCCGTGTTCATGGTTGAAACAGCCGGGCTAGCGCAGGGGTCAGAAACTTACCTTGCGGGTCAAGCTGTTCGCGCAATGCACAAAACCTATCAAAATCTGGGTACATCAACGACAGGTCCTTATAGGACAGGTTGTGCATCTTGCCCCAATGGGGGCGCCCACCTGCTTCGACAAACAGGGGTTCAATGGCTTCGAAGTACCGTTTATGGTCTTCGGCCGCGTCTGTGTGAATGGCGACTGAAATGCGTGGCCCGCCCTGAAAAGGAGACAGACACGCCGTGTCACCAGCGGTCTGGCGCACCTCGATCGGAAAGTAGATATCTTTATGGTCGCGATGCAGGCGCGTCAGAACCTCTTGCAGAACATCCCCCGCAACTTCGGGCGGCAAATGGTATTCCATTTCCTTGAATGGAATATGCCGGTCGCTACACAGAACCCGCCAGCTTTCGCCGACATAATCCTCATTTGACTGCGCCATCGTTAGCATCTTGAGCAATGCACGACGCAAACCCGCGCTGATCCGCCCGGCGCTGCGCGCGAGTTTCAGCACCTTTACTGCGATCATATCCAAATCTCGCGGCGCTTTGCTTTCGGCTGCATCAGTGATGGCATGACGAAGCTCGACAGTTTTTCCGGTAAAGGGGATGTAGAAGAACTCGAAATTCCGGTTCTCTGCCCATTTCTGGTGCATCGTGGCCAGAGTTTCTTCGACCGAGGCAAGCCTGACCTGTCGTCGCAGATTGTATTTCGGAACGACCGAAATTTGCGCCTCGGTCAGGACGCCCAACATCCCCATACTGACCTGCGCCATCTCAAGCGGGATATCATCCGTGGTCAGGATATCTCCGCTTGCTCCGATCATCCGGACTGCGGTGATTTCTGCCGCTAGGCATGGCAGGTCACGCCCGGTCCCATGCGTCGCGGTCGACGCTGCACCCGCCAGCGATTGGGTGTTGATATCCCCAAGGTTTCGAAACGCCAGCCCTTTGTCCGCCAGCGCCGGTGACAGATCCCGCAACCGCGCGTTGGCGTTAACCCACACCCGGTCCTGTTCGGCAGCCCCAAGTATCGGCAGGTCCAATCCCGACAAGTCCAGAATCCGGTCACCACCAGCTACGATTGGCGTAAAGGAATGCCCTGCCCCCAAGATCCGCAGGCTTTGGGGCTGCGCAATCTCTTTTTGCAGATCAGCAATCGAGTTCGGGCACGCTATTGGCGCATCCGTGCGCTGGTTTCCAGCCCAGTTGGTCCACATAAACTCACTCCTCCGGACACGAGGATTGCAGTACATGCGGCACGAAACAAGTCAGGAAAACAGAAGCTTACCCTACGGGAGCTTTGTCAGGCCGCAGCCTCACGCTGTGCTGTGATACGCTCGAACCAAGCAATGATGCTTTCGGAATCTGGCGAAATCTTTTCGGCAGCGCCCCCGGTGAATTCGTCGAATTTCTCTTTGTTCAAACCGTTCACGCCGACAAGAACAGGAATATCCTGCGCCAGCGCTTCGGCGATCACCGGGCGGAATCCGCGCCCGTCAGCCTCATGCTTGCCAAATTTATTGATGATCAGCAATTGCGGGGCGTCGGCAAGCGAAGAAGTCACATATCCGACGGCCTGCTCCAACGCGGCCGGGTCCAGACGACACCCCCGCGACTGCTCACCAAGGGATTGCGAGATGCGAATGGTCTCTCCCTCGGGCAGAACGCGAACATCCATGTCACACTTGCTGCTATCCGCGCATTCGGTATTGGTTTGCACCACTCCGGCAAGGCTTGCGCCTTTCGCGAGCAGGTGTTCGGCAACCGCGCTTAAAAGACGATCGGTTGCGCCGCGGTCGGTGGTAGTGACATAGGCCAGATGCATCTAAGGACCCCTAAGTACAGATTTGTGACATTCCAGATAGCACGCAAGTACCCGCGCGACCACTCCCTTGCTTTACGGCAGTGGTGACAACCCGATCACAGGCGCGTGCAGATGAAGCAGGGCCATGAAGATGATGATAGCAACAAACCAGACCCAAGGGCGCGGCCAGGGACGTGGCGCGCGCAGCGACAGACGACCTGTGTTGCGGGACAACCGAGTCCATTCCATACCCATATCGCGTTGTTTACGGCGGTCGATCAAGACCATGCCAAAGACAGCAAAACCAGCAAAAAGCCCAAACAGGATCACGTGTGACAGACTGCCATTGGCCAGCAGATGCGCAATGGCCCATAGCATCAAGGCGACAAGAATAGGGTGGCGCGTTGTCCGCAGAATGCCCGGTTTTTCTGGATCGAAGGCGCGGCGCCCCATCCCGCCAAAAGAGAACGGGTTTTGGATCGACAAGCCCGCAACCGCCAGCCAACACACGATCGGCATCACCAAGAGTGGTGCCCAGCGAAAAATGGGAAGCGGTGGTATGACCTCAACGTAAGGCGCTTGTGCAGCGGCTACGATCAGCCATGCCAGCACCAACAAGGACAGTCCGGAATAGGCCGCGAAATATCCCTTGCGCCCCAACGTTTCAATCAGCCGCCCGCGCACGGCAGGACGAACCGGGATGGCGTGGCTAAGAAGAAAAGCGATCAATGCTGCGAGGAAGAAGGCCCAACCGGTCATAGTAATCTCCGAACGTGTTACGCAGGATCTATGCGCCGAATACTGTCCGGTCTTTGTCCAAAATCAAGTGTGGGAAAAAGGGGCGGACACACCGCCCCTGCCCCATTTCAAAGTCCCAGCGCTTTACGCTGTTCCTCGGCAAAGCCCTGCACGATACGGTCGGCGACCAGCGCCAAAATCGCCATCGCCGCTCCGGCCGAGATACCCAGGCCAACATCCGCCTGACCCAGCGCCAGATAGATCGACTGTCCCAGACCGGTGGTCCCGATCAGCGCCGCAATCACCAGCATGGCAAAGGCATAAAGTATGGTCTGGTTCAGACCCAGCAGGATCGTTGGCGCGGCATAAGGCGCACGGACGTCGCGCATGATCTGCCACTCGGTCGCGCCGCTTGAGATTGCGGCCTCCATCATCTCTTCCGGTGTGTTGACCAAACCGTGCCGCGTGTAGCGGATCATCGGGACAATGGCGTAGGCACAGATCGCCAGAAAGGCTGAGAACTCGCCAATCTGGAAAACCATCAGCACAGGGATCAGGAAAACGAACAGCGGGATTGTCTGCAGCATGTCGCAGATCGGACGAACGACCTTCCAGACCGGCAACCATACGGCGCTGGCTAGGCCGATCAAGCCACCAGCGATGGCGCAGGAAAACACAGCAGCACCGCTGAGGTAAAGCGACAACAACGCGCGCTCCCACAGACCGGACACTAGGATGGTGCAAAGCAACCCAACGGAAAGCGCCGCCAGACGCCAGCCCCCCGCGACATAGCTGAGCGCAGCCGCCCCGGTCAGGACGAAGGGCCATGGAAGGTTTGAAATACCCGTTTCCAGCATTCCGATCAGGATCAGAACAACCAAACCTCCTGTCAGGTGGCCGCGCCATGCCATCAATGCGGCGATGACGCCGCCGGCAGCAAAAAGGCCAAAGCTCATCCCCGCTGTCCACTGGAAACCCCATGTGAACGGCAAAACCGCCTGATCCAGTCCGATCCGC
The DNA here is from genome assembly GCF_056537985.1 of Ruegeria sp. BI12. Lineage (NCBI taxonomy): Bacteria > Pseudomonadati > Pseudomonadota > Alphaproteobacteria > Rhodobacterales > Roseobacteraceae > Ruegeria > Ruegeria sp. BI12. Next base: position 2,267,200 of record NZ_JBQFSL010000001.1, read on the forward strand.
AACGGCAACAGCACGTAAAACAACGAGTTGTTCTTGAGTGCATCCAGCCAAGGACCATTCGCCTGCGTGAACGCTGTCAGCCCGCTGTCGACAGCCTCAGCCATCGGGTCCAGCAGGGTCAACTCGGAGGGGTTCGGCAGCCATGCCCAAAAGGCGGCGGTAAACAGGACCGTAAAGCCCAGAACTGCCCAGACGACGCGTTGGTCATAACGTTTTCGCTCGGTGGCCAGCGTGCCGCTCATCCGGTCGATCACTACGGCAAAGACCACAATGACCAGGCCAGCCATTAGCGACTCGCCAAACTGCGCCTTGCGCATGGTCAGAAGGACTTCCCAACCGATGTCGTTGAACCCACCGATAACGGCGGCGATGATGACCATCGACAAGGCGGCCATCAGACATTGGTTTACGCCGACCATGATCTGCGTCGCGGCAGCCGGAATTTCGACTTGGAACAGTTGCTGAAACCGCGTGCCGCCAGACATGATGGCAGCCTCTTTGATCTCGGGTTCGACCCGTTCCAGACCCAGCATCACGTTACGCGCCATTGGCGGTGCCGCGTAGATGGCCGAGGCAATCAGACCCACAACCGGGCCAAAGCCGAAAAGCAGCAATAGCGGGGTCAAATAGGCAAATGTCGGAACCGTTTGCATCACGTCCAAAACCGCCTGAACAAAGGACCTGACGCGCGGCACTTCGTTGGCAAGGATGCCGATGGCGCCGCCGACGACTAACGCGACGGGCACAGAAACGGCAACCAGCGCCAGCGTATTCATACTCTCGGCCCAGTAGCCTGAGGCCAGCACAAAACTCAGACCAAAGAATCCCAACGCCGCCATAGGTAAACCGCCCAGAAACCAGCCCAACGCCGTCACCAGACCAATCAGAATCGGCCAAGGGGTGCTACCCAACACGAAATTGGCCCAATTCATGGGATAAGCCATCAGGTCAGAGAACAACCGCATCGCCGGTTTGATGCCGTTCAGAAACCAATCCAGAAACGCGCCGACCCATTGTGTAGCGGGCAGTTCCCACGTGGTGGGCCACTTGACCAACCAAGGCGCAACGCCTTCTAACGCAAGACAAATCGCACCAACGATAGCAGTGATCAAAGCCGCCTTTGCGCCTACCGAAAGACGCAATGCGTGTTGCCTCGGAGTATCCGTAACGGCGGTCATGTTTCTTCCACCTGCAAGGCGGCGGCCAGATCCGAGGGGTGAACTGTCCCGACAATGTTGCCGTTTTCGTCACGTACAGGGACTGGTTCATACAGCTCCATGCAATGCGCAAGTGCGGCATCCAATGTCATAGACGTGGTCAGGCCAGGGTCGTCCGGGCCACGCTCGGCTTCGTCTCGCATGACGGAGGCGACCTTGGCGTGCTGACCTTTTGCCACGTCTTTCGAGAATTCGCGTACGTAGTCGTCAACCGGACGCAAAACGATATCAGTCGGAGTGCCGATCTGAACGATCTTGCCGTCGCGCATGATGGCAATTCGGTCAGCCAGTTTCAGCGCCTCTTGAATATCGTGAGTGATGAATACGATGGATTTCTTCAGTGTCGCCTGAATGCGCAGAAATTCGTCCTGCAGTTGGCGGCGGATCAGCGGATCGAGGGCCGAGAACGGTTCGTCCAGAAACCAGATATCGGGGTTTACGGCCAGAGACCGCGCAATCCCCACCCGCTGACGCTGTCCACCGGAAAGCTGACGGGGGAAACTGTCTTCACGACCTTCCAATCCAACCAACGAGATCACTTCTTGCGCGCGGGCCAGCCGTTCTTTTTTGCCGATACCGGATACGCGTAGCGGATAGGCCACGTTTTCGGCCACAGTCATGTGTGGGAACAGGCCGAAATGCTGGAACACCATTCCCAGCTTTTTGCGCCGCAATTCGGTCAAAGCCTTCTTTGACGCGCCAATGACGTTTTCACCGTCGACCCGGATTTCACCACCCGTGCCGGGCAACAATTGCGAGATACAGCGGATCAGCGTGGATTTTCCTGACCCGGACAGCCCCATGATGACGAAGAGCTCACCCTCTTTGACTTCGAAATTGGCGTCCTGAACGGCCGGGATGAATCCGTGTTCGCGCAGATCGGCGGCGGCTTTGTCTGCGTCATTCCCTGACCGAGACAGCGCGTCGGTCAGGGCTTTGTCTGCGCCTTGGCCAAAGACCTGCCAGAGATTCTGGCAGGCAATGGCTGGCGTATTCGCGTCGGTCACTTATGCGAACTCACTGAGTTGCCGCGTCAACAACCGGACGCCACTTGTCTTCGTTCGCAGACATCCATTCGGCGACTACCTCTTCGACCTGACCGCCGTCAACGTCGATTGCGCCCATCATCGGCTGCTGGTCCTCGACTGCCAGTTGATAGTTGGACAGGATTTCATAGGCCGCAGGCCATTTGTCTTCCATACCGTTCCAGCTGGCCTTGAAGATGCGCGAGGGTGAGAAATCACAGTCATTAATAGCGTTCGGGTTCGGGCCCCATGCCGGATCGTTAAAGCATGCCTCTTCACCTGCAGGCAGTTCGACGAATTGCACGTCATAAGCTGACATCGCCCAATGGGGCTGCCAGAAGGTGATCAGCAGCGGTGACTTGCGCTCAGTCGAGGCGCGAAGTTCGGCGATCAGGGCACCCTCAGATCCGGCAGGAACCGCTTTGAACGGCAGCTCAAGACCGGTCATACGGTCGGCGCCGGGCGTACCCCAATCGGCGGGGTAGTCGACCAGACGTCCACCGGGCAGAGTTTCAGCAGTTGCAAAGACCTGCGCGCAGTCTTTCAGCGCTTCCCATGCAGGCAGACCCGGGCACAGATCGGCCACGTGCGCCGGATATGCGATGCCTTCCTTGGCATCCAGACCCAGATCACCGATCTCAACCACCGTACCTTCGTCGATTTTCTTTGCGTATTCGTCGGAGACGTTGGACGACCAGATTTCGAGCGTCGCAGTGATGTCACCATCCGCGATGGCTTGGAACTGGTTCATCATGCCGGCGGTCACGTATTCGACATTGTAACCTGCGGCTTTCAGCATTTCACCAGCAACGTGGGTCGTTACATGCTGACCGGTCCATTCGTTGATCGCTAATTTGATCGGCTCGTCCACGGCCCCCATTTCGGCGGCGTAAGCGGAACCGGCTACCATCATAGCCAAAAGGCTGACACTGAGTTTTTTCATCGACATTCTCCCTGTCTTTTTTGTTTCTCGTCCACCTCAGCGGATACTTCAGCGCCGCAAGGTTGATAAGACGACATCACCATGTCGCAACATGCACAAAGTCCGCCGCAAAAGGAAAGCGAACACTTTGAACGAGCGCGGAATTTTTCGCCTTACTTTAAGGTACAAGTCCCCACCCGCTGCGTTGTACTGATCGCGCGCGTTTTTGTTTAACACAGATATTCGGCGCGGGTCTTTGATTGACGAGTCAATCACAAACCCGATTCCACTGTTTTGTCGAGCATTTCTTTTTCGGATTTCTGACTTTTCTGCATTTTTTGGTGTCACAGGTGCCAAAATTCAAAATAATCACTCGCTTTGAGACCTTGTAACACAATGCTCAACAAGCAACGTTACCGGTGGAGGACAGGATTGATGCGTCACTTTGATGAAATTTTTGCCATTGCCGCCAAGCGACATGGTGGCCTGGATGCTCTGAACGGAAAACCGAGCAAGCCCACTAGTGTGGCCGAGCTGGCCAAGATGCCGGATGACCGCTGGCTGTCGATCATCACCAAAACCGTGTTTCAGGCAGGGTTCAACTGGAAGGTCATCGAAAACAAGTGGGACGGGTTCGAGACTGCCTTTGACGGTTTCGATGTAGGACGCTGCGCCTTCATGGACGATGAGAAATTCGACGCATTAATTCAGGACACGCGCATCGTGCGCAACGGCACCAAGATTGCCGCCGTCCGCGATAATGCTGCATTTCTGCTGGAACTGCGGGATGAAGGCGGCGCGGGTCAGGTGCTTGGAGGATGGCCATCTGAAGATTACGTCGGTCTGTTGGCGATGCTGGCCAAGCGCGGTTCGCGTCTGGGCGGTGCCTCGGCCCAGTACGCGATGCGGTTTGCCGGGCGGGACAGCTTTATCCTCTCGCAAGACGTGACCGCGCGACTGATTGCCGAAGGCGTGATCGACAAATCCCCCACTTCGAAAAAGGCAATGGCTGCGGTGCAAGCAGCCTTTAACACGTGGATGGACCAATCCGGCCGGTCTCTGACCGAAATCAGCAGGGTTTTGGCAATGAGCCTGTGAAAACGGGTTGCAGTGCAGGCACTTCGCATTAGGCTTTGATTATGGCCCTTCGCATTTTGATGACGTTACTTATTCTGTTTGCAGCCTGCGGCCGCCCTTTGACGGATCAGGAACGCGCATTTGCCAGCGCCGTTCAGGGCGACACGCTTGATCTGGATCGCGTGCGCCTTGTTGAAGGTGCACCGGTGGCACCTATCACTTTCTACCGCAAGGACCGGCCGCGTTTGGCCTGTCGGGAACGTATCTTGCCACCGACCGAAGAAGGTGTCGTCACAGCGAAACCTGCCGCTGTTGCGTTGTTCAACAAGGTCTATTTTACCAAGGATTGGTATCTTGAGGACTATATGACCGACTTTCCGGATCAGATGGACCTGATTGCCGCTATGCTTCTGGCGCATGAGCTGACCCATGTCTGGCAGTGGCAGAACCGTCAGACGACGGGCTATCACCCCCTGCGCGCAGCCGCAGAACATGGTGGAAGCAAGGACCCTTATCTGTTTGACCTGAAGACATCACCGGATTTTCTGTCCTACGGGTTTGAACAACAAGGTGCGATCGTCGAGGAATATATCTGCTGCCGCTCATTGGATCCTACTGCACCGCGCACCCAGCGTCTGCATGACATGTTGGGCGCACATTTCGATCTGTCCCCGCTGCCCGGCGCGCAACGCGAGCGTGCAGTTGTCATTCCGTGGAGCGGCGCAAAGGTCGAAGGGATTTGCCGCAACAGCTGAGCCCTATTGCAGCGTCTCGAGAAACGTCACCAGATCCACGATCGGTTGACTGGTCAGAATCGGCTGCCCGTCGGGTGTTTTCATCGATGTGTCCTGCCCGTCGAAATACGGGCCATAAACCGGCATCGGACTGCCGTGACTGACCAAGGGGTCACGCCCATCAATACGCGCCACAACGCGGGCTGTAGGGAACACGCCATCCTCTAAGGTCAGTTGCGTAAGATCGGTGGGTTGTATCACCAGAACACCTGCCATTGGCCCATGCCCCGTCGCATCAATCCCATGGCATGTTGCGCAATAATGCTGATAAAGCTCAGCGCCAGTCTCTACGTTCTGCGCCTCGGCGTGAGAAGCCAACGCGGCCATACCTGCACAAGCTGCCCCGAACAACGGTCTGATCATCGCATCCTCCTGTCATGATTGACATTTGCAGGCTTGCCCGCTGGGCGGCTTGGCGCAATGATCCAGATCAACGAAGCAAGAGGATACGGGCAATGACACAATACATAGCCATTATGCTGGCGGCCGGGATCGGCGTCCCGATTCTGGCGGCTTTGAACGCTGCCCTCGGCAAGCTGATCGGATCACCGACAACCGCCGCCGTTGTCCTGTTCGCCATCGCGTTTGCAGCCTCGGCGCTGGTCATGGTGTTATTCCCGGGAACAGCAGCGCTGTCCAAAGTGGCCCAAGCTCCGAAGCACTTGTTACTGGCGGGTGTTCTAATTGCGTTTTACGTTTTGTCGATTACGCACGTCGCGCCCCATTTCGGGGTCGGCAACGCCGTGTTCTTTGTTCTGCTGGGACAGCTGATCAGCACAGCGGCCATTGACCACTTTGGCTTGTTTGGCGCTCAGGTCACACCATTGACCTGGATACGGGCCGGCGGCATCGCCGTGATGGCCGTTGGCGTCGCCATCACTCAACTGGCTTAAGAACACCGGCCTCAAGCCGCAGTTTCCGATCCATCCGCGCCGCAAGATCCATGTTATGTGTGGCTATCAGCGCAGAAAGACCCTCGTCCCGGACCAGCGACATCAGCGCGTCAAATACCTGATCCGAAGTTTCGGGGTCCAGATTGCCTGTCGGCTCATCCGCCAACAAAACGCGCGGCTTGTTTGCCAATGCCCGGCAAAACGCGACACGTTGCTGCTCGCCACCTGACAAAGCGGCGGGTCGATGGTCGGCGCGCGCTGCAACGCCAACACGGTCCAGCAAGCTCATCGCCCTGTCCTGTGCAGTCTTCTCGGATACACCGTTCGCCTGTTGCGGCAGAGTGATGTTTTCCAGCGCAGTAAACTCGGGCAGCAAATGATGGAACTGATAGACAAAACCCACGTCTTGGCGTCGCAGCGCCGTACGGGTTCGGTCACCCTTGCCAGCAACATTCTGACCCGCTATTTCGACCGACCCCTCATCCGGTTTGTCCAGCAGCCCGGCAATATGCAATAGCGTTGATTTGCCTGCCCCGGATGGGGCGACCAAAGCCACGGCCTCACCCGCGCGCAGCTCAAGATCGACACCGCGTAGCACCTGAACCTCCCCCGGAGTGCCCTTGAGATAAGTCTTGGTCAGACCGTTCAGCCGCATCGTCACATCATTCATAGCGCAGCGCCTCAACCGGGTTCAGCCGCGCCGCACGGCGGGCCGGGAAATAGGTAACGATGAACGACAGCCCCAATGACAAACCAATCGCCTTGAGCACATCAGAAAGATGCAGTTCAGCTGGTAAGGAGTAAATGCCGCGAATGGACGGATCCCAGACCCCGCCGCCCATGACGTAGTTCACGAATGAAAATATCGGGTCGATATAGATCGCAAACAGGCAACCGAGGATCACTCCCATGACGGTGCCAATGATGCCGGTGAATGCGCCGCAGATGAAGAAGACCCGCAGGATCGATCCTTCGCTCAGGCCAATTGTACGCAAGATACCGATATCGCGCCCCTTATTCTTCACCAGCATGATCAGGCCGGACACGATATTCATTGCTGCGATCAGGACGAGGATCGAAAGGATGATGAACATCACGTTGTCTTCCACCTCGAGCGCGCGAAGAAAGCCGCCCGAGGCATCCTGCCACGTCCAAAGCTGGCTGCGCCCCTCGGCGGCTTCAAGGATTGGGATCAGAACCGGGGTCAATTCTTCGGGACGTTCGACCATCACTTCGATCTCATCCGCAACTCCGTCGCGGTTGAAAAAACTTTGGGCCTGCACAAACGGCATGTAGACACGAGTTCGGTCGATGTCATAACGCCCGGCCGAGAATACATAAACCACACGATAGGCATTCACCCGCGGCGACGTCCCAAAGGCGGTTTTAACCCCATTCGGTGAGGTCAGCTTTACCGTATCACCAACCGTCGCCCCAATACTGCGCGCTACACCGGACCCGATGGCAATCACATCCTCGCCGTCCTGAAACTGGGTCAGATCGCCGACGGCCTGTTCGCTTTCCGCTACGCCGGGCAAATCTCGCAAATCCTCGGGGCGGATGCCAAAGACCTCAACCCCGCTGCTGCGGTCGCGGTTGGTAATAAGAACCTGCCCTTTGACCAGCGGGGCCGCGCGTTCCACGCCCGGAACCTGTGCGATACGGCTGGTCATTTCGTCATAGTCCGCAATCGTTCGGTCCACCTGGCCCTGCGCGTCGAACTCTCCGGCAGAGTATACGGTCACATGCGCGTTCGCGCCTAAGATAGTGCCGACAAATTCGGCCCGAAATCCCGAACGAACAGCCAAAGTGGCGATCAGGGCAAAGACGGCCAGCGTGATCCCGATCAGCGAAATCCACGTCATCACGCTGACACCACCTTCGGCACGACGCGCGCGTAGGTAACGCCAAGCGATCTTCCACTCAAATGGGGCAAAGGGCGGGGGTGTTTTGGCCATACCTGCTCCGGGTTTGTTTGTTGGCGCGACCCTTTCGGCATTTCACCGGATGGTCAAGCCGGTTGTCAGCCGGTCAGCGTTGCCGCGCGGTTTAGCACCTCTTCAGTGCGCGACCTGTCACAGATACGCCTGTTCTCCAACTCGGAAAATACACGGTCTCGCAGGTTGTCAGGTAAAAGCGCCAAGGCGCGGTTGTGAAGGCCCAGCGTCAATGCAGCAGGATTGTCCAACATTGCCAACTGCGACGCCATTTCTTCTGGCGAGTAGGTCGGCCAGAGCCCGATATTGCATTGCGCCTGATCCTCGAACCAGGGGGTATAACGCTCGGGCGATTTCAGACAAAACGCGTTCAAAAGCATAAACTCAGACGGACGTCTGCGCGATCCGAACAGCGCCTGAACCGAACCATACTTGGCGTTGATTTCCTCCAGCAAAGCCAGGACTAATGATCGGCGAACAGCGAACGGCGTGGCAAAAGTCGTTGTTTTCAACCCGTTCAGATCGATATGCGATGCACCCAGGGCATCAAGACTCTCGATCAACCAATTGCGATGATAGTCGCTTTCGACATCGATAAATGCGATCCGCGCCGGGCCATTTTCCGCAAAGAACTCAGCTTGGTCAAAACCGCGCAAAAAGACGTTCTTGGTATCCAGTATTACCATGTTCTCGGACGCAGCGACCCGTGCGGCGCCCAGTTTTAACACTTGTTGGCTGCGGTACCCGTTCGCACCGCGCCATCCCTGCCTGCGAATACCCGGGATACGAAATCGGTTCTCGATCAGAAATCGATCCGAGAAAGACCGCTCAGCGCTTTGACCCGGCTGCAGCAACAAAGCATCGCCGCCCAGCACCTCGACCTTGGACCGTAGCGGGCCGTAGGCGTCCAAAATGGGTGCGATTTTTGCCTTTAGCGCCTCTTCGTCATTGTCATTCATGATGACATGGATCGACGAAACCATGTCCGGATCGACAAAACGGGCAAAAGAAAGCGCCTGAAGTTCAAGCAGGGGATAATCCTTGGAGTACACGACGGTCGCGAAACTCAGCACGGCGCGGGCCCTTTCATCGTTTTGCTCCGTTTATCAGCAATTTCCGCGTGGTCCAATTCACTCTCACGGCCTCAATTTCGCGAATCAGTCCGACTATCACGCAAAGGGTCACTCGAATTTAAGGAGATCGGTTTTTAGCCAAATACACCACTGGTTGTGACACTCTTCACAGACAGCCCCGCATTGTTTCAGGTATGAAGTCAATGTGAGCATGGCGAGGCAAACTGAACTCAAAATGCAACATTTGCAACGCAACTTTATTTCGTGTTTTGCTTATTTTTGGAAACTTTGTCACCCTGATTGTGGGGGAATACATTTTTAAGAGCGGGGGTCGCTCATGAGTATTCGAATTGAAACTGAAAAACCGGACGTAATTTCGGTCCGACATGTACCAACTGAACTGGATTGTGAATCCGCAGTTCTTCTGCGGGCAACCATCCTTCCGATCTTTGCCAGCGCCGCAAGTTGGGCTGGTCTGACGGACATCCTGAACGACAAGGGTTATTGTCTGGTCTTCCGGGATGGACGGATGTGCATTACCGATCAAGCCACCGGCGCCCGGATTTGCGGTCTGCGCTTTTTGGGCCTTGAGTTCAGAGATCTGGTGCGACGGCTGGGTCGTCCGATCGTCGTGGCGCGAGGCCAAGAGGCCGACGGAGACGTTCTGACTGCCCGACCGACAGCCTGACGCGCTTAAAACTTGCGCCAGAACTGAACCGATCGGCGCGTGGTTTTCCACAGACTGTGGCGCGCAGCGGCTTTGATCGCTTTGCACGTACCCGGTTTTAGCATTCGTTCCAGTATCAGTCCTGCGGGCATGTGACCCCGTTGATAATACCGGACGAAGTCGCGTTCTGTAAGGCCCTGGGCAGCCCTGAACCCGGTGTAATAGTTCGACCAAACACGCGCATAATCTTCGGCAGTCGCGTCATCATCGCTGGTGACGCCTCTGCCCCAAAACATGGAAATCGGATCGTCAATGCGCGAACCCTGATACCCTTCAGTCAACAGGCGCAGCATCAGATCGTAGTCGGCGGCAACGCGAAACTGCGTGTCATGACCGCCCAGCGCCATAAACACATCCCGCTTCAGCAGCACCGAGTTATGGCAGAAAGGCATCCGCTGCAGGATCGCCGTCAGCGACATCCGTTTCTCGCGGGCTTCCGACCCATCTTCAAACCGGCGCAAGGTCGATCCGAAAAGGAAATCTGGTCGCGCCGCCTCAAGCCGATCCGCTACCGTATTCAGAATGTCGTCAGCCGCCAGAGAGTCGTCCGAGTTCAGGAACAACAGGTATTCGCCGCGAGCGGCCTGCGCCCCCTTGTTCATCGCATCATACAAACCTGTGTCCGGTTCGCTGAACAATCGAGTGCGCTGGGCATCCGCAGTCAGGTTCTGCAGAAACTCGACGGTACCATCAGTCGACGCCCCGTCTTGAATGACGTGTTCAGCCCTGCTGCAATTCTGACGCGCCATACATCTGATCACCTCGCGAAAGCTGTCCTGCCGCCCTTGCGACAGCAGATCATACGTCGCGGTGATGACCGAGATCAGCGGCGCGTCCGAGGTTTCAGGCGAAGCGCTCATAGATCTCGGCGATCTTGGTAACGGCGGCTTCGGGTGGCATCTCTTCGCTTTCACCAGTCCGGCGACAAGTCAGTTCGACCACGCCGTTCTTAAGACCGCGCGGGCCGACGGTGATGCGCCAGGGCAAGCCGATCAGGTCCATGGTGGCGAACTTGCCACCTGCCCGTTCGTTGCGGTCATCATACAGCGGATCCAGACCCAGTGCGGTCAGCGCGCCGTAGATTTTGTCGCAAGCGGCATCTGCCTCGTCATCACCTTGTTTCAGGTTGACGATACCGCAATGGAACGGGGTCACACCTTCGGGCCAGATAATGCCATTGTCATCATGGCTGGCTTCGATGATTGCACCGACCAGACGGCTGACTCCGATACCGTGGCTGCCCATATGGACCGGTGTCGGTTTGCCATCGGGGCCTTGTACAGTCGCGCCCATCGCCTCGGAATACTTGGTTCCGAAGTAGAAAATCTGGCCAACCTCAATCCCGCGCGCGACGCGACGACGCTCTTCAGGGACTTGATTGAACAGCGCCTCGTCATGAGTTTCATCGGTGCGCGCATATTTTGATGTGAACTCTTCGAGGATCGCCTGACACTGTTCGCGGCTGTCGTAGTCGATCTGACGGTCCCCAAATGTCAGGTCAGTGACGGCGCTGTCATAGAACACTTCGGATTCGCCGGTATCGGCCAGCACGAGGAATTCATGCGTGTTGTCCCCGCCGATCGGGCCGGAATCGGCGCGCATCGGGATGGCCTGCAGACCCATGCGTTCATAGGTGCGTAGATACGTGACCAGATGACGATTATAGGCGTGCAATGCGTCTTCTTTGGTCAGGTCGAAATTGTATCCGTCCTTCATGTAAAACTCGCGACCCCGCATCACGCCGAAACGGGGGCGGATCTCGTCGCGGAATTTCCACTGAATCTGGTACAGCGTCAGCGGCAGGTCCTTGTAGCTGTTGACGTGACCACGGAAGATGTCGGTGACCAGTTCCTCGGCGGTCGGCGTGAACAGCATATCCCGGTCATGCCGGTCCTTCATACGCAGCATTTCCTGACCGTAGTCGTCATAACGCCCAGATTCGCGCCACAGGTCCGCCGATTGGATGATCGGCATCTGAATCGCAATGTGGCCAGCGCGCGCCTGCTCTTCATGAATGATGTTTTCCAGCTTGCGCAGCACTTTGAAGCCCAACGGCAACCAGGAATAAATCCCGGCAGAGGCTTGCTTGATCATCCCGGCGCGCAGCATCAGCCGATGGCTGACGATCTGGGCCTCGGAGGGGTTTTCCTTGAGAACGGGCAGAAAGTAACGGCTGAGGCGCATTGTATGACCTTCAAAGGTAAGAATTCGACTTCAAAGCTGCTTATTCCAAAGCCCTGCCGGGGGCAATCATGCATTGGCTATTTTGCGACCTTGGGTCAGTCGGTTTTTTGATTGACCCGCCAGTTAGGGTTTCCAATTGTAGCGGGAAAGTGAATCCCATGAGGCGCTTATGCAGACAATTCAGGAACCCGCCCGTCAAATCCCTGTTGTTCACCAGACGGACGTTCTGGTCGTAGGCTCCGGCCCCGCCGGATTGGCCGCCGCTTTGGCCGCGGCACGTGCGGGGGCCGAGGTGTCGCTGGTCGACCGGTTCGGCTGCATGGGCGGCAATATTACCGCCGTGGGGGTCGAAGGGTTCGCCTGGTACCGACACGAACAAACGGTTGAGGCAGGCGGCATCGGCATGGAATTCGAAACTCGCGCCAAGGAAATGGGCGCTGCTGTGCCCGAAAGCCAGTCGCTGAGCTATGAGTTGGACAGCGAAGGGTTCAAACTGGTTGCCGACAAACTGGTCGAAGAGGCAGGCGTTCACCCGATGCTGCACCGTCAGTTCGTCGCGCCGATCATGGATGGTGACCGGATCACTGGCATCATCACCGAATCCAAAGCCGGGCGCGAGGCCATCTTGGCCAAGGTCGTGATCGACGCCACGGGCGATGCAGACGTGGCCCATCGGGCGGGTGCATCGACCCACAAAACAGCCCGCGAAGACATGATGGCGGCCTCGGTCATGTTCCATCTCGCCGGTGTCGACAAACGCGCATTTATGGAGGGCGTCAAAGCCGACCCCCAGACCTATAAGGACTGGGGCGGCGGCGGTGAGTGGAACATCGAAACGAGCGGCAAGGAAGACGACATGTTTTCGCCCTTCGTGCACAAACCGTTTCAGCAGGCCATAGATGAGGGCCTGATCCCTCCGCATCTGAACACCATTGCGGGAACCTGGGGCGCGATGCACGACACGGGCGAGCTAACCTATATGAACCTCATCCACCTCGCCGAGATCGACGGCACCGACCCCGATAGCCTGACGCGGGGCGAGATTGAGGGCCGCCGCCAGTCGATGCTTGCCATTGAGGCGCTGCGCCGGTTCATGCCCGGTTGTGAAAACGCACGGCTGCGAAACTTTGGGATGACCATCGGCATTCGCGACACGCGGAAGATCGACGCGGTCTATAACATGACTGAAGATGACGCCCGCCATCAGGGCCGGTTCGAGGATACAATCGGTATCTATCCCGAATTCATCGACGGCTATGGCATACTGATCCTGCCGACCACGGGGCGGTATATGCAGGTGCCCTATCGCTCGATGCTGCCCAAGGGCATCAAAGGCCTGCTGGTCGCGGGCCGTTCGCACGGTGCGGACAAGGTGGCCCACGCCGCAACGCGCAACATGGCCTGTTGCGCGGTCATGGGACAGGGTGCGGGAATTGCTGCAGCCTTATCGCTGAAAAGCAATCAGGACCTACACGCGATGAACCTTGCCCCTGTTCACGCGGAACTGGACCGGCAGGGCGTGAGGGTTCACTGATGCAGTCAATCCCCACGATCGACATCTCTCCGCTGCAAGACACCGCCCATACTGACCACGATGCTACGGTCCGGAGAGTTTTGGATGCGTGTACCGACATTGGTTTCCTCTCAATCACAGGAACTGGCGTTTCGTCGAACTCCGTCGATAACGTGCGCGCCAAAGCACGTGAGATCTTTGCTATCGACGAGCAAACCAAGTGGGATCAGGCCATCACCCGCAACAACTATCGCGGTTACATTCCCTTGGGCTTCTTCACACCCAATGATGGTTCGGGCAAAGCGGACAAATACGAAGGCTACAAGCTGCATTTCGAGGTGTCCGGTGACGATCCGGTACGCGAAGACTGCGCGCTTTATGGCCCGAACCTCTGGCCGGCTGAAGTGCAAGGGGCGCGTGAAGTTATTTTGGAATACTGGTCGCAACTGGATCACGTGACCAACCTGCTGCTTGGTGCGCTGGAACTGGGTCTGGGTTTGAAGCCCAACATCCTGAAGAGTGCATTTGAAACACCCATGACAAACATGACGGTGCTGCACTACCCGCCGCAGGCCCCGGATGAGGAAGGGTTCGGCATCCATCCCCACAAGGACACAGACGCCCTGACCATCATCGCCCCGGACCCGGTTGGTGGGCTTGAGGTTCAAACCAGGGACGGGGGCTGGATCACTCCTGATTGTCCACCCGGCGGGTTTATCGTGAACATCGGCGATATGCTTGAGCTGTGGTCGGGTGGCCGATTGAAGTCGACGCCACACCGGGTGGTCAACCGGTCAGGCAAGGAACGTTATTCCTTTCCCTATTTCGCGGTTCCGCGCCATGACGTGATCGTCGAGCCACTGCTGCCGCCGCTACCCGGCTTTGATCGCCCTTCAGTTCATTGCGGGCATTGGTCCGCAGAAATATGGCGCACAAACTGGCCCGATGAAACCGCCACAGATGATACGCCGGAACTTGGAACGCTGGACTCATAATTCCTGGAAATCCCCAAGGCATGAACCGCTTGCATCACGGGGCTGGTTACGCCAAGAACACCGGTAAGAGCCAGAAACAAGGGGACAAGCATGGCCTTGCCGGTAAAAGATCAACTCAGATACTGGGGCGTCGCGGCTGTCATTTTTGTGCTTTGTCTATGGGCACTTGGCGACGTTTTGCTTCCATTTGTGATTGGCGGTGCGATTGCTTATTTCCTTGATCCGATCGCAGATCGGTTGGAAAATCTGGGTCTGTCGCGCATGGCGGCCACGGCGATCATCACAGTTGTCGGCATTCTGGGCTTTGCTCTGGCAATCCTGATGGTTGTTCCCGCGCTGATTACCCAGTTGATCGAGCTGGTCGAAGTTATGCCAAGCCTGTTCCAACAGCTGCGCAGCTTTATCGAACAACAGTTCCCGTCGCTTCTTGACCGCGAATCCAATTCGCACCAGTTCCTCGTCTCACTGGGCGAAACGCTGAAATCCAAAACAGGCGATGTCTTGCAATCAGTCGCTGCCTCATTGGGTTCGGCGATCAACGTCGTAGTTCTGTTAGTCATTGTTCCTGTTGTGGCTGTCTACATGCTGCTGGACTGGGACCGCATGATCGCCCGGATCGGGGATCTGCTGCCGCGCGACCACGCCCCCACGATCAAACGCCTGGCCAGTGAAATTGACGCTGTTCTAGCCTCGTTCGTCCGCGGCATGGGCACGGTCTGCCTGATCCTTGGCACTTATTATGCCGTGGCGCTGATGGCGGTCGGACTGCAGTTCGGTCTGATCGTCGGTTTCATTGCAGGTCTGGTCACGTTCATTCCCTACCTCGGCGCCCTGATCGGCGGCACACTGGCAATTGGTTTGGCACTGTTCCAGTTCTGGGGAGATTGGGCGCAAATCGGTCTGGTTGCCGGTATTTTTGCGCTGGGTCAGGTTACCGAAGGTAATTTCCTGACGCCGAAACTGGTGGGTAATTCGGTGGGTCTGCACCCTGTGTGGCTACTGCTGGCGTTGTCAGTTTTCGGCGCGTTGTTCGGTTTTGTCGGCATGTTGATTGCCGTACCCGTTGCTGCAGCGCTGGGCGTGTTGGCCCGGTATGCCACATCGGTCTATCTGGGCAGCCGCCTGTATACCGGCCTCGAAAGCGCGGATCAGGAAGACTCGTAAGATGGCCCTTCAGCTTAGCTTTGATCTTCCGGCCAAAACTGCGCTGGGGCGTGAGGACTTTTTCGTCTCGCCTGCAAATGCACTTGCGGTTGCGATGATCTCGGCCACGTCCTGGCCGGGCAACAAACTGGTGCTGAGCGGTCCTGCCGGTGCAGGCAAAACCCATCTGGCCCATGTCTGGGCGGCGGAAACAGGTGGGCGGATCATTCAAGCCACGGATGTACGGTATGAGGATGTGCCTGATCTCGCGCGCACTCCAGTCGCAGTAGAAGACGTTCCGATGGTCGCGGGCGATCCGGACCTACAGAAAACTCTGTTTCACCTGCACAATCTTGTGTTGGCCGAAGGCAATGCCCTTCTCATTACGGGACGGCTGGCACCGAAATTCTGGCAACTGCCGCTCCCCGATCTCCAAAGCCGGATCGAGGGCGCACATCACGTAGCTCTGGACCCGCCCGATGACGCGTTGCTGGGCGCGGTCCTGGCCAAGCTGTTCGTGGATCGGCAACTGAACCCAAGCCCCGACGTCATCGCCTATCTGGTTAAACATATGGATCGGCGCTTTGAAACTGCCGCGAATGTCGTGGCGCAACTGGATCAGCTTGCCCTGTCGGAAAAGCGTGACATTACCCGAGCGTTGGCGGTGCGTGTTTTGAGCGCAGATCTGGATGATGTCGAATCTGGTAATTGACCCACACCCGGTCATCTCGCATTCTGCACGCGGAATATCTGGAAGAGACATGGATCAGACTGTCGTTACCGAAATCCCCGACTGGGGGCCGTTCGGAAAGCCCCTTTTTGATGACCCCCAAGCCCGAGCTCTGTCGCGCGTCGGCGTGGTTGACGTCGGATCGAACTCTGTCCGGATGGTGATCTTCGACGGTGCGGCCCGATCACCGGCATATTTCTACAATGAGAAAGTGATGTGCGAACTGGGCGCGGGTCTGTCAGACACCGGGCGGCTTAACCCGACGGGTCGCAAACGCGCTCTTGCCGCTTTGGGACGGTTCGCGCTGCTCTCGGATGACCTAGGCCTGCCCGGCCTGCATGTCGTCGCAACTGCAGCCGTACGCGAGGCCGAAGACGGCCCCGAGTTTTGTGCTGAAGTAAAAGCCGAAACCGGCCTGACCGTTTCCGTCATCGACGGTGATGAAGAGGCCCGCCTATCTGCGCAGGGCGTCCTGTTGGGATGGCCCGGCGCCTATGGTCTGATCTGCGACATTGGTGGGTCCTCAATGGAATTGGCCGAGATCGGAGATGGCGGCGTCGGCCGGCGTCTGACCTCGGCGCTGGGGCCGCTGAAACTGCGCGATATCAAGGGTGGTCGGCGCGCGCGCAAGGCGCACATCAAGGCCACGATGGAGGATCTGCGCGACCAGATGGGGCCACAACGGGACCGCCTGTTCCTCGTGGGTGGCAGTTGGCGAGCTTTTGCACGGCTGGACATGCTGCGCCGCGGTTATCCCCTGAACGTGCTGCACGAATATCGCATGACCACCAAGCAGGTGCGCGAAACCATCAAGTTCATTGAAAAAGGTGACCCGGAAAAACTGCGCAGCAAGGCCGGCGTGTCGGGGTCGCGAATGGCACTGATCCCCTACGCGATGGATGTGCTGGCGCGGTTGATCCGCACGTTCAAACCCAAGGACATCGCCATTTCCAGCTATGGAATCCGCGAAGGCCTGCTTTACGAGCAGATGCCGCAAAACCTGCGGGACCGCGATCCGTTGATCGAAGCGAGCCGCTTTTCCGAAGCCAAAGACGCGCGCCTGCCGGGTTTCGGAAAGCACCTGCTGGAATTCGTGATGCCGCTGTTCAAATCAGCGCCGCCCGCGCGAGTCCGTCTGATCAAGGCAGCCTGTCTTTTGCACGACGTCAGTTGGCGCGCGCATCCCGACTATCGCGCCGAAGTCTGTTTCGACTATGTCACGCGCGCCAATCTGGGTGGTTTGAAGCACTCGGAACGGGTGTTTATCGGGCTTGCCCTGCAGCACCGGTATCGCAACAAGCGTGAGGGGAATCGTTTCACCGCGCTGTATGAACTGCTGGACGAAAAGGACCAGAAACAGGCCGAGATTTTAGGCAAAGCCATGCGATTTGGTGCAATGCTGTGGATGCAGAATGATGCACCGATGGCGACGTTGAAATTCTATCCCAAGAAGCAACAGCTGGACCTGTTCCTACCCAATGCGGCACGCCCATTGTTCAACGAAGTGGCCGAGGCGCGGTTGAACTCGCTGGGCAACGCATTGAAGTCTGAGACCCGCGTCGTCATCCGCAAGTAGATATCAAATCTCAGTTTCTCCCTCGGGCGCGTCTTCACGCAGTTCTGGCTGCGCGTCGGGATCCTGCGGGGGCTTCTTTCGGATCAGGATATCGCCATTGGGCAAAATCTCGGGCGTTTCATAGGCGCTCCAATCCTCGATCTCATCAGCCAGCTCGGCAAGTGCTGGGCCCATTTCCGTAATAAAGGACTGCATAGCCGGTCCAAACTGTTCGGCGAGACCCAACAGCTCATCCAATGCAGGCTCCATCTCTTGACGCAGGCCCTCAAAGAACAGCTCTGCCCCCTGCTCCATCAGGGATTTGCTTTGGTCGTCCTCGGCAGAGGCCGGAAGGGCCATAACAATGGTCAGCGCACAGATTGGAATGAAAGGTTTCATATCGAAAATATAGGACATCTGAAACGCGGTTGAAAGGTCACAGCTCAAGGTCCAGAGTGACCGGGAAATGGTCGGACGCGGTGAGCAGCGCATCTTGCAGGTCGCCCGCATCTCGGCAGGCCAGATCGTGATATGGATGCCAGATACGCCAATCCGGGCGGCGGTCCCTTAGCCCATCGCTAATCATAATATAGTCCAGCAACGCTTCAAGATACCCGCCACTATCAGGTCGAAAGAAGCGCGCAGTCGATGGGCCATCGCCAGGTTCGCACCTGAAAGCGGCATCTGCATGTGGGTCAAAAACCCCGGATTGAAGCAGGATCTCAACCGATGAACGGCCGAACAGGTTTTCGAATTCGTCCAGTCCGGGCCCGTCATTCAGATCACCCAGCAAGATTACCTGCTCATCAGCCGCCAGATGTGCCTTGATACGTCTGCCCAGCCAAATGGCCTGCGCCAGCTGCTTCCGGCGATTGGCAATAGAGATGCGGATAGCCTCATCCCGGCTTTCCGCCCCATGAGGCGCTTTTGATTTCAGATGCGCCCCGATGAGCCGAAAATGATTGCCGTCTTTGGTTTGGACGGCCAGCTCCATCGGCGGCTTGGAAAACTGCACCTGATCCTCGGACGCGTCTACATCGAGGTCGATGTGGAAAACCTGATCGAACCGCGGCGCTTGATGACTGCCATCTTTCGGGTCATGCCGCACCGTCAGAGCGAGCGGATCATATAGCAAAGCTAGTTCCTGATGCGTATCGTTGGCAAATCCCATTACGGCTTCGCCGGTGCGCAGATCAAAAGTTTCGGCAAAGTTTTGCAGCGCGCGAACCGTGTTCTGGGACTTTCCTGTGTTGGGTGCCTCGACCACCAGAACAGCATCCGCATCAATCGCGGTCAGAACCTTGGCGATGGCCTCAATCTGCTGTGCTTTGGTGACATCGTGGCGACCCGACCAACTGTCATCAACGATCAGCTCGTCCTTACGGTCAAACAGATTGGCGAACCATTCAATGTTATAGGTCGCCAGACGCATACCTCAGGCCTGTGCGCCATTGATTTCGTCCCAGGCGCGGTTGATATCGATCATCTTTTTCTCGGCCAGTCGCACAGCTTCTTCGGGAACCCCCCGCGCCAACATCGCATCGGGATGCGTTTCGCGCACAAGTTGCCGCCACACCTTGCGAATGTCGGGCAGCGGCATGTCCCGTGGCACTCCAAGAACCGTATAAGGATCGTTGGGCGCATCAGGTACAAACCTTGCACGCAAGGCCATGAACTGCGCATCGGTCTGGCCGAAAATCTGGCTGACCTCTTCTAAAAACTCGTTTTCATTGGGATGATAGAACCCGTCCGCCATGGCGATGTGGAACAACCCCTCCATCAGGTCGCACAGTGTAGTGCTATCCTCGGAAAACATTCGCGCGATCTTGCGGGCGTAATCCTGATAACCCGCGACATCTGTACGGGCCATGTTGAACACACGCGCCGCGCCTTCCTCGTCATCACGCGCGATCTGGAATACGTCGCGGAAAGCGGTGACCTCATCTCGCGTCACCTGCCCATCCGCCTTGGCCATTTTCGCACCCAAGGCGATCACAGCGATGGTGAAGGCCACCGACCGTTCGGGCGGCGAGCGCAGCTTTTCAAAGACTGCGGTAAGGCTTTCACCTTGGGCAAGCGCGCTCAGCGCATCGGATATACGGATCCAGATCGACATGAGCGCACCCTAGCGCCACAAATCGCGACTGTCAGGTGCAACAAAACCGTCGGCGGCAAGAATTTTCTGCATCAGAACAAGGTCCAGACGTTTTCCCCATTTGAACCCAACCTCGGGCATGCGCCCAACTTCGGAAAAACCCAAGGCTGTATGAAATAAAGTCGCCCCCGGGTTGGCCGACGAAATGCCGGCAACAAGCACATGTATTCCCTGAGCCCGGGCGGCGGCCTCAAGCGCCTGTATCAAAGCCCGCCCCATACCCTGTCCGCGCGCATCGGGGGCCAGTTGAACTGTCAATTCGCGGCATTGCGCATACCCAGGACCAGATCGAAAAGGGCCATAGGTGGCAAATCCAAGAACTTGTTCATCTCGTTCAGCCACAAGAAACGCCGGACCGCGTGTTTGGATATCATAGGCAATGCCGTCTTCACCGCGTTCGTCGGTTGTAAAGGTAATAAGTGTGTCGCGGATGATTGCGTTAGTGATAGCGGCAATCGCTTTGGCATCCGCAGCTTGAGCTTGCCTGACCCTCATTCCAACACGCGCTTGCCATGGGGTGTTTCAAACTCTGCTCGCAAAGCGGCGGGGCCGGTATCGAAAACCACGGCGTCCATTTCGCCTAGAATCCTCGCCAGCTCCAACCCGTCCGGATGAAAAACAACCAACCGATGCAAACGGCAGCCACTATCCTGCAGCATGCTCGCAGGGTGCAGGTCACCGTGCCACTGAATAAGTGCCGGAAACAGATTGTCGAAGGGCAGACGCCCGTTTGGCGGAACCGCCATCTGCCAGCGCAACGCGCCCCGGGCCAGATCAATCGGATGCCCGACGCCATCGGGGAAAGCGGAAAGGGAGGCAGAAATGTCCGGCACCCTGCAAATCCAGTTGGTAAGCCGGGGCGCGCCCTTGAACCGGTCCAGATCGAACCATCTGGTTCTTTGCGGGTTCGGAGCCTCCGGGTCAATTGCGATGGCCTCTAGGTACAGGCCATCCCGCAGCCCCAAAAGACGATTGTAGGTGCCGAACCTTTCATGCTTGCCGCCCGCTTGCAGCGTCACGCCCAACGCCTGTTCGATATGATCCGACGCCTCCTCGAGCGTTTCGCCCGCAACGGCCAGATGATCCAGTAACACGCAGCGCCTCCTATGAAAAACGACCGAACCCAATTGGGTCCGGTCGCATGTTTTCCCCAAAGGCGGGGAATCACAAGATTTTTTGACGAAAATCTTTGACCGCTTCAGCCTTTCGCTTCACCGATTAGCCGCAATATGTCCTGTGCGGCCTCAGGGATATTGGTGCCCGGGCCAAAGATCGCTTTGACACCGTGATCGTAGAGGAATTGATAATCCTGTTGCGGGATAACCCCGCCACAAATCACCAGAATATCCTCGGCACCGGCCTTTTTCAGTTCTTCGACCAGTTGCGGTGCAAGCGTCTTGTGACCTGCTGCCTGCGACGAGATGCCGATGACATGCACGTCGTTATCCACAGCGTCCTGAGCTGCCTCAGCCGGGGTTTGGAACAGTGGGCCAACATCCACGTCAAAGCCGATATCCGCAAAGGCGGTTGCGATTACCTTGGCACCACGGTCATGGCCGTCTTGGCCCATCTTGACCACCAGCAGGCGTGGGCGGCGGCCTTCGGCCTCGGCAAATTCTTCGATGGATTTCTGGATCGCAGCAAAGCCTTCATCGCCTTCATATGCCGCGCCATAGACACCGGCCAGCGTTTTCACTTCGGCGCGGTGGCGACCGAATTCTTTTTCCATTGCCATGCTGATCTCTCCTACGGATGCACGGGCGCGGGCGGCCTCAACGGCAGCAGCCAGCAGGTTTCCACCCTCGCGAGCGGTCTTGGTCAGAGCATCCAGCGCCTGTTGGCAAGCAGCCTCGTCTCGGGTTGCACGGATACGTTCCAATCGCGCGACCTGA
Organism: Ruegeria sp. BI12; assembly: GCF_056537985.1. Taxonomy (NCBI): domain Bacteria; kingdom Pseudomonadati; phylum Pseudomonadota; class Alphaproteobacteria; order Rhodobacterales; family Roseobacteraceae; genus Ruegeria; species Ruegeria sp. BI12. The sequence goes on from NZ_JBQFSL010000001.1 coordinate 2,289,032, forward strand.
GCTTCGCGCACGGCCACATTGTCGACGTCCAGAATGTCGATCGGGTCTTCCTGTTCCTTGCGGTACTTGTTGACGCCGACGATCACCTCGTCACCCCGGTCGATCATGGCCTGACGGCGGGCGGCGCTTTCTTCAATCCGCAGCTTGGGCATACCGCTGGCAACCGCCTTGGTCATGCCGCCCATTTCCTCGACCTCTTCCATCAAGGCCCAGGCTTTTTCGATCAACTCGTTGGTCAGGCTTTCGATGTAATACGAACCGGCCAGCGGATCGACCACATCGGTCACACCGGTTTCCTCTTGCAGAACCAGCTGCGTGTTCCGCGCGATACGGGCCGAGAAATCAGTGGGCAGCGCAATCGCCTCGTCCAGAGCATTGGTGTGCAGCGACTGGGTGCCGCCCAGAACCGCGCTCATCGCTTCATAGGCGGTACGGATCACGTTGTTATACGGGTCCTGTTCCTGCAGCGACACGCCCGAAGTCTGGCAATGGGTCCGCAGCATCTTGGAACGCTCTGATTTCGCACCAAAATCCGTCATCACCCGGTGCCACAGCGTACGCGCGGCGCGCAGTTTGGCGATCTCCATGAAGAAGTTCATGCCGATGGCAAAGAAGAAGGACAAACGTCCGGCGAACTTGTCGACGTCCATGCCAGCCTGCGTCGCGGCACGGACGTATTCCCGACCGTCGGCTAGCGTATAGGCCAGCTCTTGCACCAAGTTCGCCCCGGCCTCTTGCATGTGATAGCCCGAGATCGAGATCGAGTTGAATTTCGGCATCTCATTCGAGGTGAATTCGATGATGTCCGAGATGATCTTCATCGAAGGCTCAGGCGGGTAGATGTAGGTGTTGCGCACCATGAACTCTTTCAGAATGTCATTCTGAATAGTGCCGGACAGGACGGATTTGTCATGCCCCTGCTCTTCGCCTGCAACGATGAAACTGGCCAGAATTGGAACCACCGCCCCGTTCATGGTCATCGAAACCGAGACCTTGTCCAAGGGGATGCCATCGAACAGGATCTTCATGTCCTCGACGCTGTCGATGGCCACACCGGCCTTTCCCACATCACCAACCACGCGCGGGTGGTCGCTGTCATAGCCGCGGTGTGTCGCCAGATCGAAGGCAACTGAGACACCCTGTTGGCCAGCCGCCAGATTGCGGCGGTAAAACGCGTTTGATTCCTCAGCGGTCGAAAACCCTGCATATTGGCGGATTGTCCACGGACGCCCGGCATACATCGTGGCCTTCACACCGCGTGTAAATGGACCGAACCCGGGCAGTGACCCCATATGCGGCAGCTCAGCCGTGTCTTCCTGTGTATACAGCGGTTTGACGTCGATACCTTCCAAAGTCTCCTTCGTCAGGTCGTCCAACGGGCGTCCGCGCAGCTCTTTCTCGGCCAGCGCTTGCCAGTCTTTCGTATCGGTCATTGCGATTTCCTTTTCTCAATTCGGGTCGCGAACAGGCTGCACCTGCGAGTTTTGACGTTCCATGCCGTCCGCTGCGACGCGTGCGAACGCGATATTTTGAAGCTTGTGTGCATTTCGCCGGTCGCATTCACCGGCGTAGGGGCTATATTCAAACGAACAGGAGGCCCCATGACACGAACGCTTGCCCTTGTTTTATCGGCACTATTCCCGCTGGCCGCGATGGCCGCTGACGGGGCTGCGCCCGCTGAGGACGAGTTCGTCCGCCCTGCGGGGGATAGCGAACTCAGCGAATTCTTGTGGGTCAACCGACCCATCGTCGTATTTGCGGATACCCCCGCCGATCCAAGATTCCAGCAGCAGATCGACATGCTGGTCGAAGGCGAAGCGGCCATGCGGGATCGCGATGTCGTCGTGCTGACTGATACAGATCCGTCGGCCAAGTCCCCGATCCGGTCGCAATTGCGACCGCGCGGGTTCCAGATGGTGTTCGTCGACAAGGACGGTGTTGTCAAACTGCGTAAACCATCTCCGTGGAGCGTGCGCGAAATTGGCCGTTCCATCGACAAGACGCCCCTGCGCGAACGCGAAATTCGCGAACGGCGCGAGGGCGGCTGAACGCTTTCGCCACGCCCCAACTCCCCGACGCAGAACGCCGGGACACGATGGGGATATGACAAAAGCGCTTTCATGATCACTCGAACTCGATGATCACTTCATCCACGGCCAGGTTGTCGCCGGGGCCAGCATTGATCTTCGCGACCACGCCCTTCTTCTCAGCGCGTAGGATGTTTTCCATCTTCATCGCCTCGACGGTACACAGGGCCTGACCTTCCTGGACCTCCTGCCCCACTTCGACGTTGATCTTCACGATCAGGCCCGGCATCGGGCAAAGCAACAATTTCGAGGTATCGGGCGGCAGCTTTTCGGGCATCATACGGGCCAGCTCGGCCTGACGCGTAGTACGGACATGGACCTTGAGATCCGCGCCCCGGTTGCGAATTCGGAACCCGCCCGAGATTTTACCGACCTTCAGAACCAGTGGGCTGCCATCGACGTCCAGAACCGCCAGTTGATCTCCGGGTGTCCAGTCCGAAGTGACCCGCATGGTCGTATCGTCCGAGAATGTCACGGTTGCCCCATCCCGATCCGCATCGATCTCAACTGCATATTCCTGCCCTTGCAGGGTAACGACCCAATCAGAGCCGACCTTGCGTTCATGATTGTCCATCCGGCCAGAAACGCGGGTGCGGCGAATCTCGGCAACGCGGTGCATCGCGGCACAAGACGCGGCGATGCGGCGCAAGTCGGCCTCGGGCAGTTCAACGCCTTCGAACCCGTCGGGATATTCCTCGGCGATAAACGCCGTGGTCATGTCACCGCTGACGAATTTCGGATGGTCCATCACAGCCGATAGGAAAGGCAGGTTGTGGCCGATGCCTTCGACCTCAAAGCTGTCGAGCTCCACACGCATCGCTTCGATCGCTGCCTCGCGGGTCGGGGCCCAGGTACACAGCTTGGCGATCATTGGATCATAATACATGCTGATCTCGCCGCCCTCATAGACGCCGGTATCGTTCCGTACAGCTGTTTCACCTTCGGGCGCTTCGCCCTGCCACTTGCCGTTTACCAGCAGCGGGCCAGAGGCAACCTCCTGCGGCGGACGATAGCGGGTCAGACGTCCAATCGATGGCAGGAAGTTGCGATACGGATCCTCGGCGTACAGGCGGTTTTCAATGGCCCAGCCGGTCAGTGTCACGTCGTCCTGCGTGATTGTCAGCTTTTCGCCCGCTGCGACGCGGATCATCTGCTCGACAAGGTCAACACCGGTGATCAGTTCGGTGACCGGATGTTCGACCTGCAAACGCGTGTTCATTTCCAGGAAGTAGAAGTTCTTTTCGCCATCAACGATAAACTCAACCGTACCAGCGCTGGCGTATTTCACAGCCTTGGCCAGTGCCACGGCCTGTTCGCCCATCGCCTTGCGGGTGGCTTCGTCCAGGAACGGCGAAGGCGCCTCTTCGACCACCTTCTGGTTCCGACGCTGGATCGAGCATTCACGTTCGCCCAGATAGATTCCATTGCCGTGACTGTCGCACAAAACCTGAATTTCGATGTGCCGTGGCTGGGTCACGAATTTTTCAATAAAGATACGGTCATCACCGAACGAGTTTGCCGCCTCGTTCTTGGACGACTGGAACCCCTCGCGCGCTTCTTCGTCATTCCACGCGATCCGCATGCCCTTACCGCCGCCGCCGGCGCTGGCCTTGATCATGACCGGATAGCCGATTTCGTTGGAAATCTTGACGGCCTCATCGGCGTCTTCGATCAGACCCATGTAGCCGGGAACGGTTGAAACACCCGCTTCCTGAGCGATCTTTTTCGAGGTGATCTTGTCACCCATGCTTTCAATTGCTCCAACCGGAGGGCCGACAAAGGCGACGCCTTCAGCCTCAAGCGCCTCGGCGAACTTGGCGTTCTCAGACAGGAATCCATAACCGGGATGAACAGCCTGCGCGCCGCTTTGGCGGATGGCGTCCATGACCTTGTCTATCACGATGTAGGACTGGTTCGCAGGCGGTGGGCCAATATGCACCGATTCATCCGCCATCGCCACATGCAAGGCGTTCTTGTCTGCGTCCGAATAAATGGCGACGGTGCCGATACCCATCTTGCGGGCGGTCTTGATGACCCGGCAGGCAATCTCGCCCCGGTTTGCGATCAGGATCTTGTTAAACATGGAACGTCCTTTGGCTTGATGTTCTGAGAACGCAAAACGCCGCCGCAGGGAGCACTCCCTGCGACGGCGTGATGCGCGATGACGGTCGGGACGACGCGCGCCCCGGAAAACCCGGTATTACCTACAGTTGTTTTGCGTTTTGCAGTACAGGACGTTGCCGGCCGCGCCGACAACTGCGCCGAACAGCGGATCGGCGCTGACAACGGCCGCCCCGACGGCGCCCGCGCCGCCGCCAAGCAGCGCTTGTTCGCCTGTTGTGTCGCCACAGGCCGTAAGCCCTGCGCAGGTCGCCACTGCAAGTAAGAGTTTCGAGATTCGCATGATATCTGCCCCTTTTGGATTCTTGATGCGTTCGGGGGCAGATGTCGGATTTCGGCCTTGTTATTCAATAACAGGCAGTCTTGAACGGAATTTTGCGCAAGTTTGTGCTGCTTTACGTATGGTTGGTGCGCAAAGAAAAACGCGGGCAGGACTTTGTGAACTTCACAAGCCTGCCCGCGGAAGGAAGGGGTACGGAATAGTAGGTGCATGTGCGACGCAGGCAAAGTAGAGCCGCACGGCTCAAACAGGTTGCTTGGCACAATCGATTGCGTAAACAAAGTATTGTTTCCGACTAAGATTCCGGCTGGAAATCGCCCATTGGATGAATGCGCGCGCAGATTCACGCCTAGGTTTGGTGCTGTTTCGAATGAAATGCACGGCATTATAGCCGTCACGTTGCCGTTACTATTCTTCGTCAAATGAGCTGTTTCTGCGCTTGCAGCATCACGGACTACGGGATTGGTCGCCAGAAATTCCCGTCTCAAACGCAAAGGGTTAACCGATCTGTTCACCATCCGGTGAAACCGGGCCTGAAATCTTGCACATTTCCTTGAGAAAACAGGTGTTCTCCATCCCGTTCTCGTGATTTCCCTCATTGTCTCTTGCATGGAACGGTGCCGGTGCACACTCGCACACAAGGAATTATCCACATGATTGCAAAGAGAAAAACGGCGTTGCTGCTTGCCGTATCCGCGCTTGGCATGTCCGGCACTGTTACTTTTGCCCAAGATGCCCAGACGCAAGCGGAACTTGATGCCCTGCGCGCCCGTGTTGAAGCCCTGGAGGCTGGAAAACCAGGGGCTGGTACTGGTGACCTTCAAATCGGAAACACCACGCTTGACGTTTATGGGTACGTTAAGGCTGATTTCTTCTTCGATACCGACTTTGAATTGGGCGATCTTGCCGATGCGACCCGAATTGGCGAGCCAGCAGATGCCACCAGCGGCACTTTTGGGGCCACCGTGCGCCAATCGCGCATCGGACTTCGGACCAATACGCCATCCGCCATCGGTGACATCGCGGGCCAGCTTGAGGTTGACTTGTTTGCATCCGACGGAAACGCCGAATTCCGCCTGCGCCACGCCAATATCCGCATCGGTGACAATTGGTTGATCGGCCAGTACTGGACCAACTTCCAGCCGCTGGACACCTACCCGACTACCGTCGAGTTCAACGGTCCCGTTGGCATTCCCTTCGCTCGCGTCCCCCAGGTGCGCTATACGAACACACTCGGCTCCGACACAACCTTTGCGTTTTCGATCGAAGAAAACGTTGGTGGTTCGGACTCGAACGATCCCGTTCTGACCGGATCCATCGAGTACAACAACGACACCTACCTCGCCCGCGCCTCGGCCTTGTACGGCAAGGCCCAATCCGGAGCGGTCGAAGTGGACCAGACAGGCTTTACCCTTTCGGCTGGCATCCGGCCCTGGCAAGGCGGTCTGTTTCAGGTCAACTATGTCGATGGAGAGGCGTTGGGCCCCTATCTGATCGCCGCAGGTGACGCCATCGTCAATGGTCAGGCCAATGACGTGGATGGCTTTACCGTGGAGTTCCGCCAGGACCTCAGCCCCAAGTGGAACGTCGGCATCGCCTACGGGCAAGAAAACTACGACCTGCCGACCTCGACCGGGACCTTGTCCTTCACCGAAGTCGAAACGATCCACGTGAATGCCTTTTACAAAGCAACCGACAATCTGACCCTTAGCGCCGAATTCTTCTATGGCGAGCGCAACGACGAGCCAACCGGGCGCACCTTTGACAGCAACCGGATTCAATTGGCCGCACAGCTGAATTTCTGACGACACATAACGGCCCTGCCCCGACGTGGGCAGGGTTCCGGACCAGGACGGCCCCACGGTGTTATGTGCAACGACAGTCTGCACGATCAGCGCACCCCGTCGAAAATTTCGGGGAAGGAAATCCGACCCACATTCGGATCAATCACCAAAAGCGCATCGTAACTGGCGGGATCAAACGGATCCTCGGCCGGAACGACCTCGCGTTCGAAAAGCCAGCATAGCCGGCCGGCGTCCAGATTGCCCCGCTCAAAGGGCTGATCACCAAAATGCGCCCAAAGAGCTTCCATAAAAGCCGCATCCGCGCGTTTATCTGCAGGTTTGCGGTCCCGAAACCGCTCACGCCGGGTCAGCGGTGTCACGCCTTTGGGATTGGCTCGACGAATGGTGAACTGAAAGTCCGTGCCCGGCAGGCGACCGGGAAATCCGCGATGTTTCAGCATGGTTCCACCTCAATTGTACAAGGGGTCATGGGGATCAGATTTCCACATCCGTCACGGGATGATGTCATGGTGCGCACCTCCAAAGCCGCGTAGCTGTTCAGAAATGCCCTGACCGGATGAACTGAGGGTTTCATGGTCAAAGCCCCTCCCAGATACACCGGGACTGTTCCAGCCGGTAGGCTTCAAAGAACTGGGTGGCGTCAGGGGATGAACGCCCGAATTCAATGGGGCGATCCGACAGGGAAATGACCACCCGCGCCGGGTCCAGGTCGTATTTGGCCACATAAGCGACCGCAAGCGTCTGGCACAGATGTTCCATATCCACCGAAGCGATGTCGTATCCGATCCGGCCACTGTCTGATCCGATCTTGGGGGCAATAAAGCGGAACCGAACCCAAAGCTCGCCGGGGTTATCGTCCAGCAAAACGTCACTCAGGTGCACAGGCTGCCCGGACGGGACGGGCAACAGGTTTTCGGTATCAGCCAGAACAGGGGACACACAAACCGACAGCAGAACTGCTAAAGCGCGATCCCAGACTCGCCAGAAGCGAGCTCCTCTCTCCGGGATCGCGCGCGCTTGGCTGTGGGCCCGCGCTGTTCTATGTCTGGTAGGGCAACTCATTAGCAGTTGTGGCCTCAATGTCAATTTTTCACCAGAATTGCCTGCCCTAATTTGCTGTCTTAGACGAAATCCAAGCCGCTCCATTAGGGCAGATTCTTTGGCACGTTCCCTCAAAGCGGAATGTTATCGTGCTTTTTCCAAGGGTTCTTCACCTGCTTGTTGCGCAAGCTGGCGAACGCGCGCGATACGCGACGGCGGGTCGATTGCGGCATGATCACCTCGTCGATAAAGCCACGCTCGGCCGCGACGAACGGGTTCGCGAACCTGTCCTCATAGTCCTGCGTGTGCTGTGCGATCTTCTCGGCATCGCCCAGATCGGCACGATGGATGATTTCGGTCGCGCCCTTTGCGCCCATTACCGCAATCTCGGCTGTGGGCCAGGCATAGTTGAAATCGCCGCGCAGATGCTTGGAGGCCATAACATCATAGGCACCACCATAAGCCTTACGGGTGATCACGGTGACCTTTGGCACCGTGGCTTCACCGTATGCAAACAACAACTTGGCGCCGTGCTTGATCACTCCGCCATATTCCTGCGACGTCCCCGGCAGGAAACCAGGCACATCCACCAGCGTGAGGATCGGAATTTCAAAGCAATCACAGAACCGTACAAACCGCGCGGCTTTGCGCGAGCTGTCGATGTCCAGACAACCGGCCAGAACCATTGGCTGATTGGCCACAACGCCCACGGTCTGCCCTTCAAGCCGGATGAATCCAGTGATGATGTTCTTGGCGTAATCCTCTTGAATCTCGTAGAAATCGCCCTCATCCGCCACTTTGGTGATGAGTTCCTTCATGTCATAGGGCGTATTCGGGTTGTCGGGGATCAACGTGTCCAGCGAAGCTTCCAGACGGTCGGGCTCGTCAAAGAACGGGCGTACTGGAGGTTTTTCGCGGTTGTTGAGCGGCAGGAAATCGACCAGGCGGCGGACTTCGGCCAGTGCTTCTACATCGTTTTCGAACGCGCCATCTGCGACTGAAGACTTCTTGGTGTGTGTCGACGCGCCACCCAGTTCCTCGGCAGTGACAACCTCGTTTGTAACTGTCTTAACCACGTCGGGGCCGGTCACAAACATGTAAGAGGTGTCTTTGACCATGAAGATAAAGTCGGTCATTGCCGGGCTGTAAACAGCACCACCAGCACAGGGGCCCATGATGACGCTGATCTGCGGCACCACGCCTGATGCCATGATGTTGCGCTGGAACACCTCGGCGTAACCAGCCAGTGATGCCACACCCTCCTGAATTCGTGCGCCACCCGAATCGTTGATCCCAATTACAGGCGCACCGTTCTGAACGGCCATATCCATGATCTTGCAGATTTTTTGCGCGTGAGTTTCCGAGAGTGAGCCGCCAAAGACCGTAAAGTCCTGACTGAACACATAAACCATGCGACCATTAATCGTACCCCAGCCAGTGACAACACCATCACCCGCAGGCTTTTGATTTTCCATTCCGAAATCGGTGCACCGATGACTGACAAACATGTCGAATTCTTCAAAGCTGCCTTCATCCAAAAGCAGCTCAATCCGTTCACGCGCAGTCAGCTTGCCGCGTGCGTGTTGTGCGTCGATACGCTTTTGCCCGCCACCTAGTCGTGCGTTGTCGCGACGGCCTTCAAGTTCGGAAAGGATGTCTTTCATAGCGATGATCCCCTGTAAAATCTGGCCGGACACTATACTCTGACGCTACAAGACCAAAGCACCTTTCCGCAAATTTGCAAACTGTTGACAACAGACTTCTTGAATATTGTAAACTTGCTAATTTTTGTTTTCGGAACGCCAGACGGATGGCATTCCTATCCGCGGTGTCTATACATGTGAACCATGCAGTTTAGTTCTTCGTCGGCGCATCGGTCGCCACCAAAGATTACCACACTGGTTTTGCTGTCCGGACTGTCCGCGCTCAGCCTAAATCTGTTTTTGCCGAGCCTACCCAACATGGCCCTGCACTTTCAGGCTGACTACAAGGTCATGCAGCTGTCTATCGCTCTGTACTTGCTGGTCAATGCGGTGCTGCAGATCCTGATCGGACCAATCGCCGACAAGGCGGGGCGACGGCCTGTTCTGCTTTGGGGCTTGGTCCTATTTCTACTGGCCACGCTTGGGTGCATTTATGCCCCCAATGTCGAGGTCTTTCTTGTTTTCCGGATGTGCCAGGCAATCATCGTTGTTGGCATGGTTCTAAGCCGTGCGGCGGTTCGTGATCTGTACGACCAGGATCAGGCCGCATCGATGATAGGCTATGTGACGATGGGCATGGCCGTTGTCCCCATGATCGGCCCTGCGATCGGAGGCTTGCTGGAAGAGAGTTATGGCTGGAAAGCCAACTTCTGGCTGCCCTTCGTTCTTGGCGTAATGACGCTGATGCTTACCTATTCAGATTTTGGCGAAACGTCGGCCAAAAGCGGAAAAACACTGATTCAACAGTTCCGGGAATACCCTGAACTGCTGCAATCCCCCCGATTTTGGGGCTATTCGCTTTCATCCGCACTGTCATCTGGCGCGTTCTTTGCCTATCTGGGCGGCGCTCCCTTTATTGGCACCGAGCTTTTCGGCCTCAGCGCCGCCGAGGTCGGCATATACTTTGGCGCCCCTGCTGTTGGATACTTTTTGGGTAACTTCGTCAGCGGCCGCTATTCCGTTCACTTCGGCGTCAATAGAATGGTGCTTTGGGGCTGCTGGTTGAACGCGATAGGCGTCGCCATGTCTGCCGTATTGTTTTTGGCCGGTTTCGGAACAGCGCTCAGTTTTTTCGGCTTTATGACGTTTGTGGGCGTCGGAAACGGCATGACGATTCCAAACGCTACCGCCGGCGCGCTGTCGGTACGTCCGCATTTGGCCGCCACTGCTTCTGGGCTGAGTGGTGCAATCATGTTGAGTGGCGGCGCAGGCCTCAGTGCCCTTGCCGGAGCCTTGCTAACCCATGAAACCGGAGCGATGCCTCTGCTGTGGTTAATGCTGGCAACTTCGGTCCTAGCTGTCTGCGCAATTTTGTCTGTCATACGACGTGAACAGAAATTGGGTCTTTGACGCGACTTGTTTATATTGGTTTGCAAAGTTAGCTTGCCGAATTAGAAAAGTTGCAAAGGCCCGTTATGGCGACACAGAAACTCTATGCAGGTGCAAAGCTGCGTGAAATGCGCACACGCCTGTCACTGACCCAAAAGGAATTTGCCGCCAAACTGGGTGTTTCCCTGCCGTATCTGAACCAGATGGAAAACAACAACCGGCCGATTTCGACCACCGTTGTCTTGGCGCTGGCGCAAGAATTCGGAATGGATGTCACCGAGTTAAGCACTGGCGACAGCGAACGCCTGGTTTCGGACATGCGCGAAGCTTTGGCCGATCCGGTTTTTGACGACGCTATTCCGCCTCTGGCTGATCTCCGCCTGACGGCGTCAAACGCGCCTGCACTTGCACGGGCCTTCATCGCCCTACATCGAACCTATCGTCAGACGCATGAACGCTTGGCTTCCCTTGACGAAGCATTGGGGCGCGAAGATGCGCGGATCCAGGCCAGCCCTTGGGAGGAAGTTCGGGACTTCTTCCACTATTGCGACAACTATATCGACGCGGTGGACCGTGCAGCTGAACGATTTGCGGGGCGGGCCGAGGATGCCGGCGGCATTCGCGCGGCGGCCCTGGACAGCCTTGCGGAACGCGGCATCCGGGTACAATTCCCGGATATCGACGAAACCCGGAAGTACGACCCGGAAAACAAGACGCTGCTGCTTTCGTCCAGAACCGCGCCACAAACTCAGGTGTTTCAGTTGTTGTTGCAGGTCGCACTGATCAGCCAGGACAAACTGCTGGAAGCCACGCTGGATTTTGCCAAGTTTCAAAGCGACGAAGCCCGTTCAATTGCCAAGATCGGACTGGCCAACTACTTCGCCGGCGCATCGTTGATGCCGTATACCAAGTTTCTGACAATGGCAGAGGAATGCCGCCACGATCTTGAATTGCTCAGCAACCGGTTTGGGGCATCGATCGAACAGGTTGCGCATAGACTATCGACTCTGCAACGCCCGGGCGCCAAGGGGATTCCCTTCTTTTTCGTACGCGTTGATCAGGCCGGAACGATCACTAAAAGGCACTCGGCCACGCGCCTGCAATTTGCCCGGTTTGGCGGTGCCTGCCCCTTATGGAACGTGCACCGCGCTTTCGAAACACCCGGCCATTTTCTGCGTCAGCTTGCAGAAACACCCGATGGCGTTCAGTATATTTCTCTGGCTCGAGACGTGTCGAAATCCGGAGGCTCATACGGTGCACCGGTACGTCGTTATGCCATTGCCCTTGGGTGCGAAGTGCGCCACGCCGAGGCGCTGGTTTATGCCGACAATCTGGATTTCAACAACGCCAGCGCCTACGAGCCAATTGGCATATCCTGCCGCATCTGCGAGCGGCAGAATTGTCATCAGCGATCGGTTCCGCCATTGGAAAGACGCTTAACGATAGACGCCCATACCCGCGGCACCCTGCCCTATGAAGTCACCTGATCTTCACCTGGGCTGACAATATCCCAAGGGAGGCGCGGCCTGCCGCGACCGGGGTCGGAGCCCCCGTTATGCCTCAGGCTTTCGACAGGATAGCCCAGATCTCGTCTTTCAAACCCGCACGCTTCTTACGCAGGTCCGTTTCAGCAAGATCATCCATCGGCTCAACATTGGTTTCGGCTCGATGCACTTCACGGTTGATCTCATGGTATTCATCCGCCAGCCGCGCAAAATGAGCGTCCGTTTGCTTGAGCTGGCTCATCAGCTCAACCTTGTCCGGAAACTCTTCAGCCAGTTCGTGCGGGGTATGGGACATTCCTGTTCGCTCCTCAAAATATGTTGTTGCGATTCAAGTCTATTCGTCCGGTCCCCGTCAATCTTTGACGCGGATCAAATCATGCATTCGATCATCGCTGCGCAACCGCCCATTGGGGATTAATCCAAGGTTGGTCATTGGCTGCTGGCAGGGCATCCTTACCCAGCAGATGATCGGACATCTTCTCACCCACCATTATAGACGGCGCGTTCAGATTGCCATTGGTGATCTGCGGGAAGATCGAGCTGTCGGCAACGCGCAGCCCGTCTACGCCAATAACGCGTCCCTCGGGATCGACCACAGCGTTTTTGTCATCAGCCCGACCCATCCGGCAGGTTCCACAAGGGTGATACGCGCTTTCGGCATGTTCCGCGATAAAGGCATTGAGCGCTTCGTCAGACTGCACGTCCGCACCCGGCTGAATTTCTTTGCCGGAATACGGTTTGAACGCATCCTGCCCGAAAATTTCGCGTGTCAGGCGAATACAGGTGCGGAAATCTTCCCAATCCTGCTCGTGGCTCATGTAGTTGAAACGGATCACAGGCGCATCCTCGGCCTTGGCCGACCGAAGTGAGACCGCACCGCGCGAGGGCGAGCGCATCGGCCCGACATGCGCCTGAAAACCATGACCTTCTGCTGCCGCCTGACCGTCGTAGCGAACGGCGATCGGCAGGAAATGGTACTGAATATCAGGATACTCCACACCCGGCTTCGACCGGATAAATGCCGCACTTTCGAACTGGTTTGATGCACCCAACCCGGTCTTTGTGAACAGCCATTGTGCTCCGATCAGGCCTTTGCTGATCAGGTTCCAGTGCTTGTACAGTGTGATAGGCTGCAAGGACGCCTGCTGGATATAAAGCTCCAGATGGTCTTGAAGATTGCCACCCACACCCGGACGGTCCGCCACAATTTCGATCCCATGCTCGGCCAGATGCGCTGCCGGTCCGATACCGGAAAGCATCAGCAGTTTTGGAGAATTGATGGATGATGCTGCCAGAACCACTTCGCGCCGAGCGCGGATAACCTCAGTCTTGCCACCGCGGATCAATTCAACACCGGTCGCGCGACCGTTTTCAATGATCACTTTTGTGGCCAGTCCGCGCACGATATCGCAATTCTCGCGCTTGAGCGCAGGTTTCAAATAGGCATTCGCCGCAGACCAGCGCCGCCCTTTCCAGACGGTTTGCTCCATCGGGCCAAAGCCTTCCTGCTTTTGGCCGTTGTAGTCGCCGGTAACCTCGTACCCCGCCTGCTGACCGGCATCGACAAAAGCCTGAAACAGGGGATTCTCGCGCGGGCCGCGCGAGACATGCAGGGGCCCATCGGTTCCACGCCATGTCGGATCGCCGCCATGGCCACCATCATGCCAGGTCTCCATGCGTTTGTAGTACGGAAGAACATCCGCAAACGACCAGCCATCGGCGCCCATCTCGGCCCATGTATCGAAATCGCGCGCGTGGCCACGAACGTAGACCATGCCATTGATCGAAGACGAGCCGCCAATCACCTTGCCGCGCGGACAAGCCAATTCCCGATTATTGAGGTGCGGCTCGGGCTCTGACCGGTAACCCCAGTCATACATCGGCATGTTCATCGGATAGCTCAGCGCCGCTGGCATCTGGATGAACGGGCCGGCATCGGTCCCGCCATGCTCGATCACCAGAACCGACGCCCCGGCCCCGCTTAGGCGATATGCCATCGCGCACCCTGCGGATCCTGCACCGACGATGACGAAATCTGCTTCCATTTTAGTCTCCATGACCCGCCGAACTGCGTCTTGAACCCTTCGGCAGGAGTATTTTCAATAAGGTGAAGAGGCTATTCGCCGCGCGGGAAGCGGGCGTTTTCCTCTACGACATTCAGGTCCATGTGGTTGCGCATGTAACGCTCAGATGCTTTTTGCAGCGGCTGGTAGTCCCAGGGGTAATACCCACCCTGCCGCAAAGCCTCATAGACAACCCAGCGGCGCGCCTGACTGGCACGGACGTCGGCATCGAACTGGTCCAGATCCCAGCGTGCTTCGGATTTCTCGCGCAAAGTTTCCAGCGTGCCTGCGTGTTCGGGGTGTTCCGCAAGGTTTTCCAATTCATGCGGATCGTTTTCCAGATCGTACAGTTGATCGGGGTCCAAAGCGCAGCGATTATGCTTCCACTTGCCGTAGCGCAACGAAACCAGCGGCGCATATGACGCTTCAGCCGCATATTCCATCTTCACCGGCGCGGTCCGTTCCGTGCCGTTGGCCAGCGGAACAAGATCTTCGCCATCCGTCCACGGCGCGATCTCGGCCATATCGACACCCGCTAGCGCACCTAGGGTTGGCGTAACGTCGATTGTCGACACCGGCGTGTCGATCCGCCCCGCAGGCATTCCCGGTGCCGAGATCATCAAAGGCACACGTGCTGAACCTTCGTAGAAAGTCATTTTGAACCAAAGCCCTCGCTCACCAAGCATGTCACCGTGGTCCGAGACGAACATGATGATTGCCTCTTGCCGGGTTGTTTCCAGCACCTCGAGGATTTCACCGATCTTGTCGTCCAGATACGAGATGTTGGCAAAGTAAGCGCGGCGGGATTTGCGGATGTCTTCTTCGGTGATGTCGAAGCTGCGCCAATCATTGGCGTCAAATATGCGCTTAGAATGCGGATCCTGATTGTCATAGCCAAGGTCTGCAACCTCGGGCTGCAGGTGTTCGCAATCTTCGTAGAGGTCCCAGTATTTGCGACGCGCCACGTAGGGATCATGGGGGTGCGTAAAGCTGACGGTCACACACCAAGGGCGGTCGTCCTTACCGCGGGCCAGATCGTACAGTTTGGCCTTGGCGTTGTATGCGACCTCGTCGTCATACTCCATCTGGTTTGAGATTTCGGCCACACCTGCGCCCGTCACCGAGCCCATATTGTGGTACCACCAGTCAATCCGTTCACCGGGCTTGCGGTAATCGGGCGTCCAGCCGAAATCGGCAGGGTAAATATCGGTTGTCAGGCGGTCCTCGAACCCGTGCATCTGATCTGGGCCGACAAAGTGCATCTTGCCGGACAGGCAGGTGTAATAACCCGCGCGGCGCAGATGGTGCGCGTATGTCGGGATATCACTGCGGAATTCTGCGGCATTGTCATAGACACCTGTGCGCGAGGGCAATTGACCGGACATGAAGCTGGCCCGCCCTGGCGCACACAGGGGCGACGCCGTGTACGCATTGGCAAATCGGGTCGAGCGTTCCGCCAGTTTTTTCAGGTTCGGAGCGTGAAGCCAGTCAGCGGGACCATCCGGAAAAAGGGTCCCGTTAAGCTGATCCACCATCAGGATCAGAATGTTCGGTTTTGTCATTTTTCAGCCTCGAGCAGAGTGTTGAGGACACGCATTGCGTGGTTAACGGCCAGTTGCGGCTCTTCCGGCGCGCTTAGCGCGGCGCGGATATATAGCCCGTCGATAAGGGCGATCATGTTTTCAGCCGCTTCGACCGGGTCGCCAAGCAACGGGCGCAGAGCATGGGTCAGGTTCGACCGGATGCGTGCCTGATAGATTTGCCACAGGCGCAATGCGTCATCATTGGTTTGGGCCAGCACGTAGAATGTCATCCAGGCTGCGATGACATCCGGAGTGAAACATGACGGCGCAAAACAGGCCCGGATAATCGCCTGCGCGCGCTCTTCCGGAACGGCATTTTTCAGCTCCCCTCGGGCCTCGTCAGCAAAGTCCGAGAGAATTCGGCGCATGGCAGCCAGAAAAATCTGATCCTTGCCACCGAAATAGTGATGCGCCAGTGCGCTGGACATACCTGCACGCTTGGCGATCTGGCTGACAGTCACATCAAGGGATTTTTTCGACCCGAGCTCGGCGATTGTTGCCTTGACGATCGCGTCACGGCGGATTGGCTCCATTCCGAGTTTCGGCATCGCTATCCCCTCATTACGTGTACCGGGAAACGCTAAGGGGTTTTTATTGACCCGTCAATCAATAACGTTTTAAGCGGCCGTGAACGGCTAGAGTTTTGGTGCGATGCTTGGGGTCGTCAAGCTGCTGCGGTTCAAAACCGCCTCGCGCCAGGCAATGAAGCTGACCGCCAGAAGAATCACCGTACCACCCGCGACAACCCAAATGTCGATGCTTTCCTTAAAGATCAGTGCCCCCAATAGCGTGGCCCAGATCAGCTGCAGGAAGGTGACGGGTTGCGTAACCGCAACCGGGGCCGCCTTTAGCGCAAGCGTCATGAAGTAATGGCCTGCCGTGGCAAAACTGGCCACCAGAAACAGGACACCAAGATCACGCAGGCTGGGCGGGGTCCAGACTGCCATTGCAAAGGGGATCAAGGCGATCGTCACCCAGATCGACATGTGGGCCACAACGACCGAGGGCGGCAGGTCGCGCACAAGCACTTTGGCGATAAGGTAAGACCCCCCCAAAGTCAGGGCCGTGCCCAGCATTGTGATATGACCGGGCGAAATCTCGCGGAAACCCGGTCTGAGGATGATCAAAACGCCGACCAGCGCCACGCAGATCGCAGCGATCCGTCGGAAAGCCAGCTTTTCACCCAGAAACAGCGCGGCCCCCAGTGTTACATAAACCGGCGTCATGTAGTTCATCGCCGTGACCTCAGCCAGCGGGATCTGTGTCATCGAGAAGAACCACAGCATCACGGCCAATGCATGGACGATGCCGCGCGTGCCCAACAATACAATGTGCCTGCGCGTCAGATGGGTTTTCAACACCAGACGCAGTGCGGGCAACAGAAAGATCAGGCCGAACGCAAACCGCAAAAACGCGGCCTGTATCGGATCCATTGTTGGACCCAGCGACTTTACCAATGCAGTCATAACCACAAACGACAGGCCTGCCGAAAACATCCAGAGCATACCCGCCAATGGGCGGTGTTGGGCGGCTAAAGTTGACATGTTAACGGTTGAACACCTAATCCCCGGCAGAGGCAACCCGTCACATCAACACAAGTTTGGCAGCAATCGCCAACATGACTACGCCGATAACCAAGTCTAACACCTGCCACGCCCGTGGCCGCGCAAAAACCGGGGAAAGCATCCCTGCCCCGTAGCCCAATGAAAAGAAGAAAACAAAGCTGGAGATCATCGCACCAAGTGCAAATGCCATGCGATCATCATACTGAGCTGATATTGATCCAATCAGAACAACGGTATCCAGATAGACATGTGGGTTCAGCCATGTGAACGCGAGTACCGTCAGCAGAACAGACTTCAGGCTGACACGCTCACCCTCACGAACCTCCATCACTGCTCCACCGCGCCATGCAGAATTCAGGCTGCGCAAACCGTACCATGTCAGGAAGATCGCCCCGCCAAATCGCATGACGGTTTCAAACCAAGGCAGGGCGTGTGCCAATGTTCCAAATCCGGCAACACCAGCGGCGATAAGAATGGCATCTGATACCGCGCAAGTCAGGCACAGGGGGAACACGTGTTCACGCCGCAAGCCCTGTCGCAGAACAAAGGCGTTTTGCGCGCCGATGGCGAGGATCAGGCTGAAGCCAAGCACAAAGCCTGCGAACAATGATGTGAACATGAAACCTCCGATAGTCTGAGCCGTTGACTACGCGCCCAGCGAACATCTATCAATTTAAAGAAACTGTTCTGAATTAAGTCAGGCTAATGTTACTGGACCCAAACCACCTTTCGGCACTATCCGCCATCCTGCGACGTGGCAGCTTTGATGCGGCCGCCTCGGAGCTTGCAGTTACGCCTTCCGCGATTTCGCAGCGGATCAAGGCGCTGGAAGACCTTGTAGGAGCAACCCTGATCAACCGGGGATCCCCCTGCACTGCCACTCCAATGGGTTTACGCATCGCGCAACATGCCGAGGATATCGGATTACTTGAGGCGCAGTTGGCCCGGGAACTGACGCTTGATCAGACCAATGGCCCCGCGCGCGTGCGCATCGCCGTTCCCGCGGATGTTCTGGCCACATGGTTCATCAATGCCATGTCGCAGGTCGACGGCCTGCTGTTCGATCTGGTTGTTGACGATCAGGACCATTCGGCAGAATGGCTGCGACGCGGAGAGGTCAGCGCGGCCATAACTGTCGGCGGTGATACGATCCCCGGCAGCGACGCCGTCGCCCTAGGGTCTCTGCGGTACATCCCAACAGCCAATCCCATGTTTATACGCAAGTGGTTCGCTGACGGAGTGAATGCCGACACGTTGTCCCGCGCCACCTGTTTGACATTCAACCGGAAAGACGGCCTGCAAAAAGCTTGGATCACGCAACAGACAGGCCAACGGATATCGCCGCCTTCGCATTTCCTGCCGTCTTCGCAGGGGTTTGTAGAAGCGGCAATAGCCGGGATCGGGTGGGGAATGAACCCGGAAAACCTTGCACGCCGAGCGCTGGAAGATGGCCGTTTATGTCCTTTGATGCCCGGCGCGCGGCTCGATGTACGGCTGACTTGGCAGGTGGGACGCGTACTATCCACGGCGCTGGCCCCGCTGACTGCCGCAGTCAAAAGCGCCTCGCATGTAGCCCTACTTCAGCCGGACACCTCAGATCAGGCCTGAACCGTCGCTTTATCACCGGGTACAACCACGCGGTAACAGGCGAGCGCGGCGAAAACGCTTATGACGACAATGAACGCGATAGCCCAGGCAACCTCGTGCAAATGCGCAACGCCTGCCAGTGCCGCCGAGAATAGCACACCAGAGATACGGCAAATGCTCTTGACCGCTGCGGCACCTTTGACCCGCTGCTCTTTTGGCGCGACGTCCAGAAAGTACAGTTTGCGTGCGCTGCCGATACCCGTCACGGCGACAGTTACGATAAACAGGGCGATGGCGTGCAGGTGAACATCATGGTCCATGCCCAGAAAATGCACGGACAAAAGCGCACCGCCCGTCAGCGCCACCATAAGATTTCCGGTGACCATCACGGCCCGATGCGATTTCATGTTTATCAATTGCCACAACGGAGCGGACACAAGGTACCCTGACGCAGACGAAACGATCATTGCCGTAAGCCCTCTGGCCGAACTGTGATGCGCCTCGGCCGCGATGAGTGCAAAGAACGGCACAGACAAGGACACAACAACCAGCGGCATGCGCATGACCATGTACCGGCGAAACCAGGCCTGATCGAACATCGCGGCGATATCGGTGAAGTTCTCGATGAACTTTCTTTTCCTGCCCGTTTGTGCGCCTTTTTCTTCCGTCGGGCCAGCATCTTCGGACATCATCAGGATCGACAGGCCAGACAACACAAAGAACGTCACCGATACAGCGATAACAGCGGAATGGCGCGAGAACGGTGGATTCTCTTTGGTGATCTCATGGACCAGTAAGGCGAGGCCAATTGCGCCTAAGCCACCTACCCCAAGTTGCAGATAATGCATGATCATCCGCGATTTGGAACGCACGTGATCGCCCAGCAGATCGGTATACATCAGCGACTGAATCTCTTCGATCAGGCCGATCATGAAAAACGCCAAGACAAAGGCCAGCCCAATGACCGGCACGACCCCGGTTGCGGCCACCAACAAAGCCAAAATCAGGCACGCACCAATTGCGATCTCGGTCATCGCGATCGCACGTTTCTTGCGTTCACGCGCCGCGATGGGTTGCGCCAGAAAAACGTCCGAGATCATGCTGCCCACCATTCGCACCGACACCAGCGCGCCGGCTATGAACATCGGAAGCTCGAGCGACACGGCCAGAAACGGCAAAACCACGGATGGGCTGCCCAAGGTCCACGCCACCTGAGACAGAATGCTTTGCCCGGCCAGAACCGGAATGTTTCTTTTGGGCGTTAGCTGCGAATTGTCCGTCATTCGGGCGTGTTGGTTCCTCGGCTCGCGACTGGGACTGTCGGTTGGGTTTGATCAATGTATGGTACTCAGTTCCACACAACCGGCCAAGAACACCCTTTACTGAATGCAAAAACCCGGCCAATGACCGGGTTTTTCGTGTTTTTCCTGCACCGGGATCACAGCTGGGCCATGACCTCGTCCGTGGCTTCGAAATTCGTCGTCACACGCTGAACGTCATCATCGTCTTCCAGCGCGTCGACCAGTTTCATCAGCTTTTGCATATCTTCCAGACCCAGCTCGGTGGTGGTGGTGGGCTTCCAGACAAGCTTGGTCGACTCGGATTCACCCAGCGCCTCCTCCAGTGCGTTCGATACATCATTCAGATCGGTATCAGCGCACCAGATGATGTGGCCATCTTCCGAGCTTTCGACATCTTCAGCGCCCGCCTCGATAGCCGCTTCGAAAATCGCATCTGCGTCGCCTGCATCCGGCTGGTAAACCACCTCGCCCTTACGGTCGAACATGAAGCCGACCGAGCCGGTCTCACCCAGATTGCCGCCATTCTTCGAGAAGGTTGAGCGCACGGTAGACGCCGTGCGGTTGCGGTTGTCGGTCATCGTCTCGACTATGACTGCCACACCGTTCGGACCATAGCCCTCATACCGGATTTCTTCGTATTCGTCGCCTTCTCCGGCCACCGATTTCTTGATCGCACGGTCGATCACATCCTTGGGGACCGAATTCGACTTAGCTTCTTTCACAGCCAGACGCAGGCGCGGGTTCTTGTCGGGATCGGGGTCGCCCATCTTGGCAGCGACGGTGATCTCTTTCGACAGTTTGGAAAACAGTTTGGACCGCGCGGCGTCCTGACGTCCCTTGCGGTGCTGGATATTGGCCCATTTGGAGTGGCCTGCCATGTTGCGTCCTCGTCATCATGTTTGCGTATTCGGCGCTCATATAGACGTTTGCGGGGCCAAGGATCAAGAGAGCGGCTTGCGACAGTCACTTCTACAGGTATGGTGACCGCATGACGACTGACCAGATTATTCTATTTTCCCTTTTCGCCATTGTGTTTGGGATGTTGCTTTGGGGGAAGTTCCGATACGACCTCGTGGCCTTCACCGCGCTTTTGATCGGAGTTACGCTGGGGGTTGTACCAGTAGATGACGCTTTTGCCGGGTTCGGGCATCCTGCCACTATAATTGTCGCTTTGGTTTTGGTTGTCTCAGCGGGGCTTGTTCGATCAGGGGCTGTCTTTCTGATTACACGCACGCTGGTCGATGCCTCGCGCGGGCTTGGCGCGCATATCGCCCTTATGGGCGGAATCGGCGCGGTTCTCTCGGCCTTTATGAACAACGTGGCCGCGCTGGCGCTTTTAATGCCGGTCGATATTCAAACCGCGCGGAAGGCGGGGCGTTCGGTCGGGCTGACACTGATGCCGCTGAGCTTTGCCACCATTCTGGGCGGCATGGCTACGTTGATCGGAACGCCACCCAATATCATCATCGCTTCGATCCGGGCAGAGACCCTGGGCGAACCGTTTCGCATGTTCGATTTCGCCCCGGTTGGCGGTCTGGCCGCCATTGCTGGTCTTACATTCGTCGCGCTGGTCGGCTGGCGGTTGATCCCTAATCGGGGAACTCAGGAAGAGGCCTCGGAAACCCTCGCCGAGTACATCGCGGAATTGACCGTCCCGCCCGAATCCTCGCAAATCGGAAAACGTGTCAGCGAGCTTTACGAAGCCGCCGAGAAATCCGACGTGGCCATCATCGGCTTGATCCGGGACGGCAAGCGGCGATACGGCCGGTCGGCCCACGCAACGCTTAAACAGGGCGACGCGCTGGTTCTTGAAGCGCGCCCTGAGGCGCTGGACGAATTCCGCACAGCGCTGAACCTCGATTTCTCGGATACCCGTCGACAGGAATTGCTGACCGCCGAAGGGGACGGCTTGGAAGTGGTTGAAGTTGTCGTGCCATTGAACGCGCGCGCCACTGGTCGCACCGCGCAGGGCCTGGGACTGGCGTGGCGTCAGAGCACCGTTCTCATGGGGATTTCACGTCAGGGCCGCCGCATAACGGAGCAGGTACGCAAAACTGAGATTGAGGCAGGCGACATATTGCTGTTGCTCTGCCCACGCGACCGCAGCGCCGATGTAACCGAGTGGCTGGGCTGCTTGCCGCTGGCCGAACGCGGTTTGAATGTCACCGCCAACGAAAAGGCGTGGCTGGCCATTGGTCTGTTTGCCGCCGCCGTGCTGGCGGCCAGCGTCGGGTTGATCTACCTGCCCATCGCCCTGGGGCTGGTCGTCGTCGCTTATGTGCTGACCAAGATCATGCCGATTGCAGATATCTATAATCATATCGAATGGCCTGTTGTCGTGCTGCTGGGCTCGATGATCCCGCTCGGCAGCGCCTTGGAGACTTCTGGCGGTACGGAACTTATCGCCAACGCGTTGATACAATTGACCAATGGGTTGCCTGCCTGGGCCATTCTGACTGTGCTTATGGTGGTCACCATGACCCTATCGGACGTACTGAACAATACGGCCACCGCCATTGTTGCGGCTCCGGTCGGCATCCAGATGGCCCGCACGCTTGAGGTTTCACCCGACCCGTTCCTGATGACTGTTGCCGTTGCTGCCTCAGCCGCGTTCCTGACGCCAATCGGGCATAAAAACAATACGCTGGTGCTGGGGCCCGGAGGGTATCAGTTTGGCGATTATTGGCGCATGGGGTTGCCGCTGGAAATCCTGATCATCGCCGTTTCCATTCCCGCCATCCTTGTCTTCTGGCCTCTTTGACGGATAAGAGCCATTCATGAAACGATTTCTGATCCTGCAACTGCGCCCGGAAACCGATGCTTCGGATGCCGAATATGCCTCGATCCTGGACAAAACCGGGCTGAAATCCGAGCAAACCCATCGAATTCGTCTGGATTGCGAGGACTTGCCTACGGATCTGGATGTCACGGACTATGCCGGGGTGATCGTCGGCGGTGGACCGGGATGCGTCAGTGACGATCCAGCAACCAAATCGGAAACCGATGCACGCACCGAGGCGGCCATCATGGGATTGATGCCGCAGGTCATCGCACAGGATCATCCGTTTATGGGGTGCTGCTATGGGCTGGGCATATTGGCCGCCCATCTTGGCGGTGAGGTCAGCAAAGAAAGATATGGCGAACCGGTAGGACCTTCGACCTGCCACCTGACCGAAGACGGGGCGCAAGACCCGCTGACGGCGGGACTGACCGGAACATTCGACGCCTTCGTCGGCCACAAAGAAGCCGTGCAGACACTGCCCGACGGATGCGTTCATCTACTGGCCTCGGAACCGTGTCCGTTTCAGATGATCCGCTGGGGACAGAACGTTTACGCCACGCAGTTTCACCCGGAAGCCGACGCGCGTGATTTCGAACAGCGCATCAACATCTACAAGAACCACGGTTATTTCCCGCCCGAGGACGCCCAGCGCCTGATCGATATCTGCCATGCTGCGGATGTTACACAACCGGCCGAAATCCTCCGCAGGTTCGCGGAACGCTACGGATGACCTAACGGCGTTATTGCCTGATCCGCAACCGCTCGCTTAGGGTGGCCCGAACGGCTTTGGGAGGAGTTGTTCTTGGATCTTCTAATAAATGTCGGCCTGCCACTGTCGCTGGCCATTATCATGCTGTCTTTGGGCGTCGGGCTAGAGGTTGCAGATTTCCGCCGCGTCTTTAGCCGACGCTATCCATTTGCCATCGGCGCGTTGTGTCAGGTGGTACTGCTGCCGGTCGCGGCTTTTGTCACGGTCACACTTTTTGCGTTGCCACCCGAGATCGCTGTCGGCTTCATGATCCTCAGCTTTTGTCCCGGCGGCGTGACCAGCAACATCCTGTCGAAACTGGCAAAGGGTGATGTTGCCCTATCGGTCAGCCTGACTGCCGTCATAAGCCTGCTGTCGATGGTGACCGTGCCCTTTCTTGCCGCTTGGTCAGTGAACTATTTCATGGGCGATGCCGCACCCGAGGTTTCCATTACGGGATTGGCCATTGCGATGTTCCTGATCACTACGTTGCCCGTGGCGCTTGGCGTCACACTGCGCAGCTTTGCAACTGACTTTGCGAAGCGGCTTGAGCCTGTGCTGTCCAAGATAGCAACTGTCCTGTTCATGCTGATCGTTCTGGCGGCGCTGGCTGGAAACTGGCAACTTTTTGTAGATAACCTTGGAGTTATGGGCGCGGGTTTGATCTCATTGAACATCGCATTGTTGCTAATCGGTTTGGGGCTGGCGCGCGCAGCAAACCTGACGTGGGACGAAAGCAAGACGGTCTCCATCGAAACCGGAATACAAAACTCGACACTTGGGATTACACTGGCTGCATTGATCACGGCGACGGAAAGCGGGTTCAGCCCGTTGGCCCTGCCCTCGGCTGTGTACGGAATAACGATGTATGTTGTGGCCTTGCCCTTCATCCTTTGGTTCCGCAGCCGCTGAAAGGATAAGACATGACGAATAACTCTGCCGATGCCATCGTCGTGGGGGCTGGGCTGGCCGGGTTGGCCGCCGCAGCTGAACTGGGCGACCGGGGCAAAAAGGTGATCGTGGTTGATCAAGAACCCGCGCATTTCCTGGGCGGTCAGGCGTTCTGGAGCCTTGGTGGGCTCTTTATGGTCGACACGCCGGAACAGCGGCGCATGGGGATCAAAGACAGCTATGATCTGGCACTGCGCGACTGGATGGGCAGCGCGCAGTTCGACCGCGACGAAGACGCATGGCCTCGCAAATGGGCCGAGGCCTATGTGGAATTTGCCGCCGGCGAGATGCGCCCTTGGCTGCATGATATGGGTTTACGTTGGTTCCCAATTGTAGGTTGGGCCGAGCGCGGTGGATCGTACGCGGATGGACACGGAAACTCTGTGCCCCGCTTTCATATCACTTGGGGAACAGGACCGGGTGTTCTGGAACATTTCAAACGCCGCGTTCGCGAACATGTCAGCAACGGATTGATCGAGCTGAAATTCCGCCATCAGGTCAGTCACATCATCATGCAGAACGGCGCGGCAAAGGGAGTGTCAGGCGAGGTTCTGGCCGACGACACCGCACCCCACGGCACCAAGACCAACCGCGATGAAGTCGGAGAGTTCGAGTTTTACGCCCCTGCCGTCATAGTCACCTCTGGAGGTATCGGAGGCAACTTTGAAATGGTGCGCAAAAACTGGCCACGCGATCGTCTGGGCGAGCCGCCAAAAGACATGGTCGCTGGCGTGCCATTCCACGTCGATGGACGCATGATCGGTATCAGCGAAAAGGCTGGCGGTCATGTCATCAACGGCGACCGGATGTGGCATTATACCGAGGGCGTTCGTAACTGGAATCCGATCTGGCCATCGCACGGCATTCGCATTCTGCCCGGCCCAAGCTCGATGTGGTTCGACGCCGAAGGCAACCGGTTGAAACCGCCATGCCTGCCGGGTTTTGATACGCTGGGGACGTTGAAGGAAATCCTGAAGACCGGCCATGAATACAGCTGGTTCGTTCTGACCCAGAAGGTGATCAAAAAGGAATTCGCCCTATCCGGGTCCGAACAGAACCCCGACATGACCGACGGCGGTTGGAAAGAGGTTCTGTTCCAACGTATCCTGACAGGCTCCAAGGCCACTGCGCCGGTTGAAGCGTTCAAGGAACATGGCGAGGACTTCATTGTCGCCAACACCCTCACCGAGCTGGTGAACGGCATGAACCATCTGGGTGGCGGACTGATTGATGAGGCGCACCTGCGCGCTCAGATCGAGGCACGCGATTCCCAGATCGACAACCCGTTCACCAAGGATGCGCAGATGGCCGCCATTCTGGCCGCGCGAAATTATCGTGGCGACAAATTGATCCGGACTGCCAAGCCACACAAGTTCCTCGACCCGGCCAATGGCCCGCTGATTGCAGTTAAACTGCACGTGCTGACACGCAAAACGCTGGGTGGGCTGCAGACCAATTTGGATAGCCAGATGGTTGGCGAAGACGGTCAGGTCATTCCTGGCCTGTTTGCAGCCGGAGAGGTCGCGGGTTTCGGCGGCGGTGGCTATCACGGCTACAACGCGCTTGAAGGTTCGTTCCTGGGCGGCTGCATCTTCTCGGGCCGCAATGCAGGGCGGTCAAGGGCCGTCGCGTGACGCCCCGTTAGGCTCTACTGTTCCCGGGCAAACTGCACGACGGATTGCCCGGCGCTGTCCAACAACACCAGCGTATCCCCTTTGAAGGCATAGGCCGTAACACCCTGCAATGCCTTGAAGAACTGCCGCTCCACCTCATCCAGAGGCGGTGGGCAGGCCATTAAAGTTGCCGCCATGTTGTCCGGGAATTCGATAGTGTTGCCCGCGATCTGCGCCTGGCCGGAAAACCGGTTGCATCCACCGCTGCCAGAAAACGCACCATCATTTGCGAATGAAAGCGCCGGGCGCCTTTCAGTTTCAAGTGCTGCGCCATTCAGGCCGGTTGCGGTCCAATTGGTGTTTTCCAGCATTTCTGCCCCCGGCGGTTGCACTTTGACAAGCATCAGATCAGTCGTGTTCCCGGCCCCATTCGTCAAAACCGGATAAGCGGTATCGGTTGTGAACAACAGCTTGTCGCCCAGGAAAATCGATCCCCGCACCACATAACGCATCCCTTCTTGAATTAGGGCGTCGTCATAGATCAACTCGAATTGCGCCGGCACTCCGGTCAAAGCGTATCGCTTGGCAGACAGGGTCACCGACGGTGCGTCCGCGCGCGAGACGTCCTGCAATTGAACATATAACGTGGCATCTGGTGGAACGGCGATGCGTTCGCGATATGCGGCTGTACCTTCTATCGTTCCGCCAATGGCCGCGCTGCTCAGCATGGCTGATGTGGCCGCAACCGTAAGCGCAGTGTATCCGGTCTTGAGCATTGGTGTGCTCCTTTTCGCAAAATCACGTATTCAAAACATTGTATGAGGTTTTGATTTTACAAGGACTTCGCCGGAAAACCAGCGGTTCTGCGCCGACGTCAAAGTGGCCAGATCAATGGGATCAGCAGCGAAGCCAGCAGCCCCACAGTCAGGTTCAGCGGCACGCCAACTTTCAGAAAATCTGTGAACCTGTATCCACCGGGACCGTAAACCATCATATTTGTCTGATATCCGATCGGGGTCGCGAAAGAGGCCGAAGCCGCCACCATGACGGCCACCACCAGAGGACGCGGGTCGATCCCCACCGCCTGTGCCAACCCGATAGCAATCGGCGTCACCACAACCGCCACAGCGTTATTCGACACAAGTTCTGTCAGCACGGAGGTCAGCAGATAAACCGCCCAGATAATCAAGAATGGCGGCAAGGCGCCAAGACCCGGCGCCACGGCCTCGACAATCAAGGACACTGCACCGGATTTATCTAACGCTGCGCCTATGGCCAGCATTGCAAAGATCAGGGCCAGCAGTCGTCCTTCGACAAATGAAAACGCCTCATCCGCGTCGATGCAGCGGGTGATCAAAACAACAGCAACAGCCAGAATGGACAACAGCAGGATCGGCGCGACACCCAGTGCGGCCAGCACAACGATCCCCACTAGCGACCCAATGGCAATCGGCGCATGGCTGCGGCGGAACGCGCGGGCCGAAGGCTGGGTCACATCGACCATATCCATGTCAGCCGCCAGCTTCTGAATATCGGCCGGCGAGCCCTCCAGCAGCAGCGTGTCACCGACCCGAACGACCAGATCATCCAACTGACGACCGATATTCTGGTTCCGCCGATGCACCGCCAGAACGTAAACGCCGTAACGACGACGTAGACGCATCGTGCCCAGTGTTCGCCCGACCATGCGGCAGCCGGGGGTAATCAGCACTTCGACCGTTTTGGTTTCGACCGCCGAGACCTGGTCTACACGCTTGAGCTCCTTGTTGGTCTGCAAGCTCAGCAATTCCGTCATCTCGGTTCGAAGAACCACGCGGTCGCCGACTTTCAGGGCGACGCCTTTGAGGTTGCGACGCAGCGACTCGTCTCCGCGCACGACATCGATCAACCGCACGCCTTGACGCTTGAACAGCTGCACCCCCGTCACTTCGCGCCCGATCAGGTTGCTGTCAGGGGGGATCACGGCCTCAGTAAAGAACTTCATCTTCGACCGGTCGCTGAGCATGGATGCCATGCTGTCGCGATCAGGCAGCAGCCGCGGCGCGACAAAGCGCAGGTAGAACATGCCGTAAATCACTAGCGCAATGCCCAGAGGCGTCACCTCGAAGATCGTAAACGGTGTCATCCCCTGCGCCCGCGAAACACCATCCACCAACAAGTTGGTCGAGGTCCCGATGAGGGTCAGTGTACCGCCAAGAATAGCTGCATAGCTAAGCGGGATAAGCAGTTTCGACGCCTGCACGTTCAGTGTGCGCGCGATCTGAATGAACACAGGGATCATGACGACCACAACCGGTGTATTTGAAACCACAGCCGAGGCCAAAACGACAAAGGCCATCAACGTCGCGATGGCCGCCTTGGGATTCACCTGTGCCTGTTTCTGTGCAATCGAAGTGAAGGCGTCCAATGCTCCGGTACGTACCAAGGCCCCCATGATGATAAACATCGCCGCAATCGTCCATGGTGCAGGGTTTGACAGGACAGCCAGGGCACTTTGATAGGGTAAAATGCCGGTCACCAACATCACGGCGACACCACCGATAGCGACAACTTCAGTCGGATAAACCTCGCGCAGGAACATGATGAACATGCCTGCAACGACCAACAGCGCCAATATCGCGCTTCCCATTTCTGTCAGCTGAAGGAATTGCATTCTTGGTATTCTGTCCGAACCCTGGCCTGGCTTACGCGCCCGTCAGGCAGTTTCACGCATTGCGCGCGACAGAGCAAGCCTGACGTGCCCTTATTGCGGTCCGGCCTGCTGCAAACGTCCGCCAACGCGTACCATTTGAACAGATTTAGCCTGCCCGTCGCGATCATCGGTTTCAACAAACACACCGCTTAGCGTGGCCTCGCCATTGGCCGGAGTGAACCGGGCCTTTGGCATACCAGTGATAAAGCGGCGCATCGGCTCCAGCTTGTCCATCCCGATGACCGAGTCATAGTCACCGCACATGCCCGCATCCGTCAGATAGGCCGTACCACCTGGCAGTACCTGTGCGTCCGCGGTCGGTACGTGCGTGTGCGTGCCCACCACAAGGCTGGCGCGTTTGTCGCAATAGTGCCCCATGGCCATTTTTTCGGACGTCGCTTCACAGTGCATATCAACGATGATCGCCTGCGCCTGCCCACCACGCGGGTGCGATTTCAGGATTGGTTCAATCGCCGAGAACGGATCATCAAAGGGGCGTTTCATGAAGACCTGCCCCAACACCTGAACAACCAGAACCTTGCGCCCACCCGGCGCGGTGTACAACCGATGCCCCCTGCCCGGCGCGCCCTTGGCAAAGTTCACCGGGCGCACAATACGGGGTTCACTTTCGATGAATTGCAGCATGTCTTTCTGATCGAACGCGTGGTCGCCAAGCGTCAGGCAATCGGCCCCGGCGTTCAGCAACAGCTTTGCGTGATCCCCGGTCAGACCCATCCCGTTCGAGGCGTTTTCGCCATTCACCACGACAAAATCCAGACGCCATTCGTCGCGCAAGCGCGGTAAATGTTGCTGAATGGCATCGCGCCCGGCGCGGCCCATGACGTCACCCAGAAAAAGTATTCTCATCCTTAACGTCCTAAGTGTGGTATCCGACAAGCACAAGTGGTTAAGCTGCCGCCACGCATTGTGAAAACGCCTTGGACAGGAGACGTTAATGACCCGTTACATTATTCCCGCAGCCCTGCTTGCGCCCCTCGCCGCCTGCGAGCAGGCCCCGGATCAGCCAGTTGGACTTGCCAACCCGGCCGCGACCTTCTGCATAGAGCAGGGCGGACAATATGAGATACAAGATGGTGAGAATGGTCAGACCGGGATTTGCACGCTGCCCGATGGATCGAAACAGGATGCTTGGGAATACTTCCGTGCCGAAAACATGGGTTAGGTTTCGAAAGTCAGAACGCGACTTTCGGTGATAACCATATCCAGCGGCTGATCCGTGGGTTCCAGCGGAAGCCCTTCGGCCTCTTGCGCGTCAAAGGCAAACCCGATGGCCAGAGTGGGTCGCTTGGCGCGCAACCCTTCAAGCGTGCGGTCATAAAAACCTCCACCATAACCCAGCCGGCCACCCTGCGCGTCAAAGGCCACCAGCGGCACGATCAGGATCTCGGGGTCGAAATAATCTTCAACCTCAGGCACTTTGGCCCCGAAAGGGCCATCTTTCAGTACGCCCTCGGGTGTCCAGCGCGAAAATCGTAGCGGCTGCCCGGCTGCCTGAATGACTGGCACACCAACCGGGCCATAAGCGGACGCCTCGGCCATGGCCGGCAGCGGGTCGATTTCAGTGCGGATCGGCATATACCCCGACGTAGGTACGCCGCGATGGCCCGCCAGCACTTCAGACAATCGCCCGGCTGCTCCCGGCAAACGCATATTGAACGCCATTTTGCGGCGCGCAAAAGCCGCCTTGCGCGCGGCAGCCTTGATTTCAGTCAGATCGGTCACAGAAGCACCACGCTGGCAAGCCCAAGAAAGATGAAGAATCCCATGACATCCGTTGTGGTCGTCACAAAAGTTCCCGACGCCAGCGCCGGGTCAACACCCAGACGGTCCAGCACAACCGGTACTACCGTACCTGCGAAGCCAGCGATCACCATATTCACGACCAAGGCCGAGCCGATCACGACACCCAGCAAAGGTGAATCAAACCACATCATACCGACAGTGCCCAGAACGATCGCAAAACACAGACCGTTGAGCATACCCACAAGCAACTCTCGTCGGATCACGCGCATGACGTTCGCGTTGGTCAGGTCGCGAGTCGCCAGCGCCCGCACGGCAACCGTCAGCGACTGCGTACCGGCGTTGCCCCCCATCGATGCCACGATCGGCATCAGGATGGCCAATGCAACCAGCTGATCAATCGCGGCTTCAAACTGGGAAATCACCAGCGAGGCACAGATCGCCGTGCACAGGTTCACCGCAAGCCAGGGTAGACGACGCTTGCTGGTGGCGGCGACACTATCGGACAGAGAGCTCTCTTCACCCACACCAGCCAGACGCAGGATGTCCTCTTCGTGTTCTTCATCCAGAACGACCATCGCATCGTCGATGGTGATCACACCAACCAGACGTCCATCGGCATCGACCACAGGCGCAGAAATCAGGTGGTACTGATTAAATGCATAAGCGACATCCTCTTCATCCTGATCGACCGGGATCGTATGGAATTCCTCTTCGGCGATATCTTGAAGCGTCACCTCGCGACGCGTCGCCATCAGCTTGCCCAGTGTGACTTGAGCCACCGGCTTGAGCCGTGGATCCACCAGAACCACATGATAGAACTGCTCCGGCAGGTCATCATTGGCGCGCATGAAGTCGATGGCCTGCCCCACCGTCCAATGATCGGGCGCCATGACAACTTCGCGCTGCATAAGGCGACCGGCCGAATTTTCGGGGTAGGACAAAGCCTGTTCCGCGGCGTGACGCTCGGGTTCTTCCAGGGCATCAAGGATGGCCTCTTGCTGCGGTTCTTCGAGGTCCTCTAGCAGATCGACAACATCGTCGCTTTCCATGTCCCGCACGGCTTCGGCCAAAACGTCGGGGCGCAGGATACCAATCACCTCTTCGCGCAGCGCTTCGTCCAGTTCGGAGAGGATGTCGCCGTCGAACTCTTTGTCGTACAGACGGATCAGGTGAACGCGCTCATGGGGGCTGATCTGCTCCAGGAGGTCAGCGATGTCTGCCGCATGGAGAGGATCCATAAGCTCGATCAGCTTGTCGCGATCGTCTACCTCGACCGCATACAAGATGTCAGCCACAGTCTTGCGGTCCAGCGCATAAACATCGTCGTCACTCGTGGACTCGGTTACGGGTTCATCAAAGCCTGTGGTCATGTTGCCCCCGTGTGTTCGCGCATTGACACCTAATTAGAAGAAGCAGCTACCGGAAAACAATGACAATGCGCCGATTTACCGGCAAGTTTCGTCCCCTTATGCTGTTTCGTAGTCCCACACAGGCGGAGATAAACAGAAATGGCGCACAAAACGCTGCTGAAAGGGCGTGTCCTGAGCTTCAACGGATCACCATTCGAAGGTGAACCGACAGAGGCCGTGACCATCAGCGAAGCGGTCCTGATCGAAGACGGCCGCATTTCCGCAGTTGGCGATGCCGACAGCCTGCTCGCCGCGCAACCGGAGGCCGAGGTTGTAAACCACGGCCAGCACGTGATCATGGCTGGCTTTGTGGATGCGCATGTCCACTACCCGCAGACCGCCATGATTGCCAGTTGGGGCAAACGCCTGATCGACTGGCTGAACACATATACCTTCCCCGAAGAAATGAAGTTCGGGAATCCCGAATACGCAGCCGAAATCGCCAACCGATATCTCGATTTGACGGCTTCGCACGGCACGACAACGATGTGCAGTTTCTGCACGATCCACCCCGAAAGTGTCGATGCGTTCTTCACGGCTGCACACCAACGCGGGCAACGAGTGGTGGCGGGTAAAACCTGCATGGACCGCAATGCGCCCGAAGGGCTGCGGGACACACCGCAAATGGCCTATGACCAGTCGCAGGCTTTGCTGGAGAAATGGCATGGGGTCGACCGGATCTCATACGCCATCACACCGCGGTTCTCGCCAACATCAACGCCCGAGCAGCTTGAAGCGATGGGCGCGCTGTGGGCTGAACACCCCCATTGTCTAATGCAGACGCACCTGAGCGAGCAGACAGACGAAATCGCGTGGGTGCGTGAACTGTTTCCCGACGCACGGGACTATCTTGATACCTATGAAAAGTTCGGACTGCTGGGGTCGCATGGCGTTTATGGCCATGTCATCCACCTGGAAGCGCGTGAACGCGATCGGCTGCGCGAAGTTGACGCCTCACTGATTCATTGCCCAACGTCGAACACCTTTATCGGATCCGGCCTGTTCGACATGGACGGGTTGATGCGCGAAGGTCACCGGGTTGGACTTGCAACTGATACCGGTGGCGGGTCCAGCTTTTCGATGCTGCACACTATGGCGTCGGCCTATGAAATCGGGCAGCTTCGCGGCTCACCCCTGCACGCGGCACAACTGCTGTGGCTGGGCACGGTTGGCTCGGCCCGCACGCTGAGAATGGATGATCGCATCGGCAACGTGGCGCCGGGAATGGAGGCTGATCTGGTTGTTCTCGACCTAGCGTCCACCTCAGCCATCGCCCAGCGCGAGGCTTGCGCCGATGACCTGTGGGAGGCCATTTTCCCAACCATCATGATGGGCGACGACCGGGCCATTGCCGAAGTATGGATCGCCGGTCGCCGCGTCACGTCCTAGGCTTGCAAAGCGCGAGCCAGCTGGGTCTGCCGTTCGATCACGCGCGGCAGGTCAAACGTCGTGACATGCCCGTCGCGCACAATCTGGCGGCCTTCGACAAACAGATGCTTCACCTTCATTGGCCCGGCCAGCAGCAATGCGGCCGGGTCCCAACTGCCCGCGCTTTCGATCCCGCGCGTGTCCCATACGGCAATGTCGGCGCGCTTACCGGGCTCAAGCCGACCGCAATCGGGGCGGTTCAGCACATCTGCGCCGCCACGCGTGGCAATCTCCAACGCTTCGCGCGACGACATTGCATCTGCGCCATTGGCAACGCGCTGCAGCAGCATGGCCTGTCGGGCTTCGAGGATCAGACTGCCGTTGTCATTGCTGGCCGAACCGTCTGCGCCCAGACCCACCGGAACCCCATGATCACGCATGGCCCGCACTGGTGCGATACCCGACCCCAATCGACAATTGGAGCAAGGACAATGGGCTACACCCGTTTGGGTTCTGGCAAACAGATCAATCTCGGCCCCGTCCAGCTTCACACAATGCGCATGCCAGACGTCTGATCCGGTCCACCCCAGGTCTTCGGCATATTGACCGGGACGGCACCCGAACTGCGCCTGCGAATACGCGATATCCTCGTCATTTTCTGCCAGATGAGTGTGCAACATCACGCCTTTGTCGCGCGCAAGGATTGCCGTGTCGCGCATCAGGTCACGGCTGACCGAAAACGGAGAACACGGCGCTAACCCAACCCGGCACATCGCCCCTTCGGATGGGTCGTGAAACGCGTCGACCACACGGATCATGTCGTCAAGGATCGCCGATTCGACTTCGACCAAGGTATCAGGCGGCAATCCTCCGTCGCTTTCACCAATACTCATCGCGCCACGGGTCGGATGGAACCGCAGGCCAATTTCAGCGGCAGCGGCAATCGTGTCGTCCAGACGCGCGCCATTGGGATACAGGTATAAGTGATCAGAGCTAAGCGTGCATCCAGACAGTGCCAATTCCGCCAGACCGATCTGAGCCGACACGAACATCTCTTCAGGGCCGAATCTGGACCAGATCGGATAGAGTGTCTGCAACCAGCCGAACAACAACGCATCCTGCCCTCCTGGCACGGCCCGCGTCAGGGTTTGGTACAAATGGTGATGGGTGTTCACGAGGCCGGGGGTCACAACACAACCCGCGACATCGTGGATCTCTCCGTCTGTATGCAGATTGTGGCCGATCTGCTTGATCTGACCTCCAGAAGTTAGAATGTCCGCGCCCGACAGTTCTTGCCGCGCGTCATCCATCGTCAGTATGGTATCTGCATTTTTGATAAGGATTTCAGTCAATTCGCCCTCCTGCATTAGCCCGTCTCATGCAAGGAGTGCAAAGGCTGGCGGAAAACGGGCACAAGAACCAGCCGCGTAGAACCTACCCGACCGACCAAATCGCGGCAACCAGTTTCAGTAGTTGCGCAGGATTTCCAATGCAGCGGCGTGCAGTTCAGGGTTGGCGGCCGCCAGAGCTCGCCCACCATTATGGGCCGGAGCGCCCTGCCAGTCGGTCACTACGCCGCCTGCCGCCTCGATCACTGCGATGGGGGCCTGAATGTCATACGCATTCAGGCCGGATTCGATCACCAAGTCGACCTGCCCTGCCGCCACCAGTGCATAGGCATAGCAATCCATACCATAGCGTGTAAGCTTTGCTTGTTTGGCCACGGCTTCGAACCCAGCGCGATCCTCGGGTGCCCCGACCTCTGGGAATGTGGTGAACACAACCGCCTGATCCAAATTGGATGTCGAACGTGTTTTTAACCGTGCCAGTCCGGTTGGGCCGCTGACCTGCGCGACATCCGCCGAACCCACAAACCGTTCACCGATATATGGCTGGTCAATGACCCCCATGATCGGGCCATCAGACGTGCTGAGGGCAATCAGAACGCCCCAGGTAGGAGTCCCGCTGATAAACCCCCGCGTACCGTCGATGGGATCCAGTACCCAGGTCCGGCCGCTGGAGCCGTCTTCGCGACCAAACTCCTCGCCGAATATGCCGTCTTCAGGCCGATGTTGCGCCAGAACTTTACGCATCGCCTTTTCCGCGTCGCGGTCGGCAATGGTGACAGGGTCAAACCCATCAGCGAGTTTGTTCGTGGTGCCAAGATTAGTTTGCCTGAAATACGGAAGAATGGCCGCACGTGCTGCGTCGGCCATTTCTTCGGCAACTTCCAGATCGCTTAGCGAGGTCTCTTGCATGCGTAACCCGTGGGGTGAGCGCGGTGCCGAGTCAACCCACTAATTTATGCGACGTCGCTGAGAACCCGAGCCAGTTCGAACAGGCGGCGGCGCTGGTTTTCGGGAATCGCATAGTAAGACCGCACGAGGTCCAGTGCTTCCTTGTCCCCCATCAGGTCCGCAGGAACCGACTTTTTGCCAGAGGTTTCTTTTTCGGCCTCTTCCAGGCCTTCAAAGAAAAAGCTGACGGGAACGTCCAATGCCTCGGCAATGTCCCATAGGCGAGACGCGCTGATCCGGTTGGCCCCAGTTTCATACTTTTGAATTTGTTGAAACTTAATACCAACTTGCTGCGCCAGCTGCTGCTGGGTCATGCCAATCAGCCAGCGGCGATGCCGGACGCGCTTGCCCACATGGACATCGACGTGATGGGTCATTGGTATTCTCCTCTTTTACACACAACTACCTGGGGCGCGCGTTGCTTTTCATCGCAACACTAGCGAGTCGCACTTAACCACTCCCTAATTTGGAACATACCCCCAAAACAGCACCATAGCGCAATATTGACGCATTTGGGTATTTTTTCAAGAAGGTTGAATCTGTTTCGGCCCACAAAGATTTAGGGTTGTGTGTTTTTAACGCTTCGATATTTCCTGCACTCGTTGCCGGGCATCTAAACGCAACGGAAACGACCGGAGAAATGATTGACAAATCCGCGCTGAAGAGAATCTATGCCAAAAAAAGCACGGAGCGCGATCATGCAGGCATTTACGATCCCATCCCACGGAGCGACTGCCCAACTGGCTGATATCGACCTTCCCGAACCCGGCACCGGGCAAGTGCGCATCGCGATCAAGGCCTGCGGACTGAACTTTGCAGACCTGCTGATGCAGAAGGGCACTTATCAGGACACGCCCGAAGCGCCCTTCACGCTGGGTATGGAGGTCGCGGGCGTTATCGACAAGCTGGGGTCAGGCGTCACGCGCCTGAATGTCGGTGACCGCGTGGCCGTGTATTCCGGTCAGGGTGGACTGGCCGAATACGGCGTATTCGATGCGAACCGTGCAATGCCCCTACCTGACGCGATCAGCTTTGAAAATGCCGCGGCCATTCAGATCGCATATGGCACTAGCCACATCGCCCTTGATCATCGGGCGCGACTGCAGCCGGGTGAAACCCTTTTAGTTACCGGAGCTGCAGGTGGGGTCGGGCTTACAGCCGTTGAAATCGGTAAGTTGATGGGCGCGACGGTGATTGCCCATGCGCGTGGCCGGGAAAAGCTGGAAGTGGCGCGCGCGGCAGGCGCAGACCATCTTATCGACGCATCCGAGGATCTTCGTACTCGCGTCAAGGAACTTGGCGGCGCCGACGTTGTCTATGACGCGATTGGAGGCGACGTCTTCAAGGCCGCCTTCCGCGCAACCAACCCTGAAGGCCGCCTGTTGCCGATCGGATTTGCGGGTGGCGACGTGCCTCAGATTCCGG
Source organism: Ruegeria sp. BI12 (assembly GCF_056537985.1). Lineage (NCBI taxonomy): Bacteria > Pseudomonadati > Pseudomonadota > Alphaproteobacteria > Rhodobacterales > Roseobacteraceae > Ruegeria > Ruegeria sp. BI12. The sequence goes on from NZ_JBQFSL010000001.1 coordinate 2,326,051, forward strand.
CCAATCACCTGCTGGTAAAAAACCTTACGGTGATAGGGTTTTACATCGGCGGATATCTGAGATTCCGGCCTCAGATCGTACAGGACAGCTTTGACACGCTGTTCGGCTGGCTCGCCGAAGGGCGGATCAAACCGCATATCAGCCACATACTTCCTTTGACCGAAGCCGAAATGGGTATGCAACTACTGCGCGATCGGGTTGCAACGGGGAAAGTGGTGGTGACGCCCTGACAGGCGCTTACCCTACAACCGCCTTGAGAGGCGCACTGCCCAACATTCGGAAATTCTGACGGACCAGAGCGGCCAGCGCTTCGACAACGGCACCGCGCCCGGCCTCTCCACCGTACAAATTGATTACGTGCGCTGGCAGTTCCGGCAGCGCGCCGCCGGTATCAATCTGTTCAAGATGTGCCGGCTCAGTCCCGTCCAACATGGCGTGGACTGCCAGATCCGCGCTGACCGTGGCCTCAATTGTTCGGTCGTTTTCCGTCTCGACCGACAACTCCCAAGAGATACCTTCCGCGTCGAGGGCTGAGATCATCTGTGGTCGGAACGCACATCTCCGCCCAACGGCCAACGGAATCGGGCTCTTGCGCCACGCTGACCCGCCCGGTGCTCCAATCCACCGCAATGGCAACTCAGCGACGATCTCAGCTCCATCACTGGCTGATGCCTCTGTGGTCAAAATCAGATCGCATTCTCCGCGTTTGAACATTTCTTTCAATTGAAGCGAATACGACGAAATCAGTTGAACCCGAACCCGTGGAAATTCGGCGTTGAAACGTTGCAAAACCCTCGGAATGGCCGGGTAGACGATGTCGTGCGGAACGCCCAGAACAACCTCGCCCTCATAGGCTTGATCAGTGAGTTTCGAAATCACTTCATCATTCAACGCGATCATGCGCCGGGCGTAGGCCAATAGTTGTTCGCCAGACGCAGTCAGGGCAATTGTGCGGCCACTGCGGTCCAACAACTCAAGACCCAGCAGCTCTTCCAATCGCTTCAACTGCATAGAAACCGCGGATTGCGTCAGATGCAGAAATCCGGCCGCGCGTGTCACGCCACCCTGGTCGGCAACGGCAACGAAGGATCTGAGCGTGGTGATATCCAGATTTCGCATGTTCACGATTCCTTATGCTTCACTTCAAAAATATTCATTTTCAAAATGTGACATATTGCGCCATATAAATCAAGGAAGCTGATGGAACGATAAGAAACCATCGACAATCAGAGAAAGGACAATAAACATGACCCAAATTGCAATCAAACAGCACTGCAAACCGCAGCGTCGCTTTTTGTTGTCCTCGCTTCAGGATGTCTTCTCTCTTCTGCGCCAGCGTCAAACGCTTGCCAAACTTGATGATCGCGCTCTGGAAGACATCGGCATCACCCGCGAACAAGCCGAAGCGGAGGCTTCGCGATCCATTTGGGATGCGCCTGATTTCTGGCAAAAGTGACTTGAATTCACACCTTTCCTCGATGAATGGCAGCGCGAAACGTCGGGCTGCCATTTTTGTTGCGTGTTTTAGCCAGTTTCCGGCGTTAAACCCTTGAAACGCAGCCCGCACTTGCCGATATTTGCGGGGAACGCGGCCGTTATCATGGCCACGACAAGAAATATGCGAAGGGAGACCCTTAATGGCACAATTTGACACGATCCGGACGGCGACCGGTGCGCGCGCTGCCCAGATTGACGAGGGCCTGCGCGCCCATATGAACAAAGTCTACGGCACCATGTCCGTCGGCATGCTGATTACTTTCATGGCAGCCTGGGCCATTTCCGGCCTTGCCACGACAACCGACCCGTCGGCAGCAGCCGGGCAAATCACCTCGGGCACCTATCTGACGTCGCTGGGCGCCGCGATCTATACCTCGCCTCTGCGCTGGGTGATCATGTTTGCGCCGCTTGCGTTCATCTTTGGCTTTAGCGCCGGCATCAACCGCCTTTCCGCTGCGGCGGCGCAGTTGGTGTTCTACGCTTTTGCGGCCGTCATGGGCTTGTCGATCAGCTGGATTTTCATTGCCTTTACCGGCATGTCGATCATTCAGGTATTCCTAATCACCTCGATCGCCTTCGCAGGGCTGTCCTTGTATGGCTACGTGACCAAAAAAGACCTGTCCGGAATGGGCACATTCCTGATCATGGGTCTGATTGGCCTAATCGTGGCGATGGTTGTGAACATCTTCCTGCAATCACCCGCAATGATGTATGCCATCTCGGTGATCGGCGTTTTGATCTTTGCTGGCCTGACCGCCTATGACACCCAGAAGATCAAAACAACCTACCTGCAAATGGCCCACTCGGGCGACCAGGAATGGTTGGGTAAAGCCGCAATTATGGGCGCGCTGAGCCTGTATCTGGACTTTATCAACATGTTCATGTTCCTGCTGCAATTGTTCGGCAACCGCGAATAAGACAAGCCGGAATTCGGATTGAAAGGCGAGCCCGATTGGCTCGCCTTTTTTATTTGCCTCACTTTATCGTATCATGCCCAGAGTAACGAGCGGGCTTAGGAGCCCAAAAACAAAGAAACCTTCACCGACATGGTGAAGGTTTCTTTACTAGTAACTTGTGGTTGGATTAGCTGCAGTTCAGAGCGATCGCGAATCCCGAGCTACGCGACGAAGATCCCTTGCGGTATACTTCACCCGCTGGCAAGCATCCCGTAAACTGTTCAGTGTTTTGACCAAAGGCAGCGCCGATGTCGTTGTCCACGCGAGTGCTGTTATTTTCCGTCCGAAGCACACCAAACAAGGTTCCGTTCACGCTGACGGTGCTCAGGTACATGTTCATGTCCGAACCGGTCAATACAACTGAGTTGCCATCACTGCGTCCGCCATTGTCGATCGCGACTCGGGCTACTTTCTCCGCTTCGGTCTGATCAGTCACGACCGGTATGGCTGGCAACAAAGCCAACTCGGCCGGAACGTTCGTGGCGACAGGAAGAAACGAGACTGCACCCGGAACATCCGAGAGGGTCCGGGGTTCTCCGTCTATGCCCGTGAAGCCAACGCCCGAGCGGTTATAGGGGTCTTCACATGCCGCTAAGGCGAAAACGGCAATTGTGGATAACAAGATTTTTTTCATGGCGACCAACATTTTGGAACGATTTGCTGAAGCGTATGGTCAAGGTGTCCCAAAAAGCAACCCGCCGCCCTGTCGAATGGCCGTTGCGCTGATGCGCCACTGCAACGGCCAATTCCTGATCCCCGGCAATTCACCCAGCCGCAGGCACAAAGAAAAAGGGTTCCGCATCAGCGAAACCCTTTTGTATTCTGTCCAAGTTGGACGGCAGATTACTTAATCTTGCCTTCCTTGTACTCGACATGTTTCCGAGCGACCGGATCGTATTTACGAACGATCATTTTCTCGGTCATGGTGCGAGCATTTTTCTTGGTCACGTAGAAGTGGCCCGTGCCCGCGGTCGAGTTCAGACGGATCTTGATTGTCGTCGGCTTCGCCATGGTTATCTCCTGCGTCCGAAAAGGCAGGGGCCTTTCGGTTGAATTCCTATGAGCGTGCGCTTTTACGCCTTGCACGGCTCGTGTCAAGGGCAATCAGGCACATGTCCTCCGGTTTGGGGATCAGGCTTAGGTCGAAAGGGTTGGCGCACCCATATACGTGTGTATCTGGTCGCGCTCGGCATCGGATAATCCCAGCGCCGTGGCCAGCTGCACGAGGTAAGATGCCTCGCGCTGATTATCCAGACGAATCGCCGCCAGAGACGTCGCATAGACCTGCATTTTCAGTGGCGCACCGGAATCAGCAGCCAATCCGATCACATCAATCGGGCTGTTCAACTGATCCTGAACAAAGGCGCGTTCTTCGTCGCTGATATCGTCACCCAACTCGCCCAAGATAGTCTCCTTCTCTTGCGCGTCCAGCTCTCCGTCCGCTTTGGCTGCCTGGATCATCGCGCGCAGCATCAGCTTGGCCTGCTCCTCCATCGCGGCACCGCCCGGCGTGCCTTTGAACACCGTTTCCATCATGTCGACGGTCTGCTGGCTGCCTGTCTTTGCGGCCCCCTGCATGGCATTCATCAGGCCGCCAAGGCCAGCGGCACCGGCTGGGTTGGCCATGCCAAGCTTTCCAATCATCTCTTGCAGCCCACCGGCACCACCTGGCATCCCGAACTGTTCTGCCATCTTGCCCAATTGATCCATACCAAAGCCGCCTCCAGCTCCTTGCATCATATCCTGCAGACCGGCCATCCCGCCCATTTGCTTGTACTTTTCCATGCCTTTTGCTGCAGCAAATCCAACTGCAACCGACGCCAATGCCTTCATGAAGCTCATAACAATCCTCCCAGTATTCAAAATACGTTTCCGCTATATAGCAGATACCTGTGACTCAATAATCCGCTGATAAAGCAGATGCTCCGACGCTAGCGCGAATCCGATCAACTGAGGCGTCGCTTCACCGAGTGAACGCGAAACAGGCGTATTCCCGCACAAACTCAGGCCTAATTTGTCAGAAATTCGAATTTGTGATAGTTAACGCGCCATCAACAATCCAAAGAAGCCAATTTCTGGCTCGTTCTTCGAGGCACCATGAACAGGCAAGCAACCGTGCAAGCAGGCTTTGCACGATTGATATTGTTTAGGGGGCATCATGACTGAATGGACCATTAAGGGCGAAGAACTGGCCAATTGTAACTGCAACTTCGGTTGTCCTTGCCAGTTCAGTGTTCTTCCCACGCATGGCAATTGCGAAGCGGTCGTCGTGTTCGACATCGAAAGCGGCCACTATGGGGACACCGATCTGGCCGGTGTAAGGGCGGCTGGTGTTTACTATTGGCCGGGCCCGATCCATGAGGGCAACGGTCAAATGCAACTGATCATAGATGAAAACGCCAGCGCCGATCAGCGCGCGGCACTGCAGGCCATCATGACCGGGGAAGATACCGATGAAATGGCGACGATGTGGTATGTATACAGCGCTATGGCCCCGACCAAATACGAAACACTCTTTGTGCCCATTGAGCTGAACTGGGATCGCGACGAACGCACGGGATTTGCCAATGCGGCAGGCATCTTTGATGTCGAGGTCAGCCCTATTCCGCATATCGTATCGGGCGCGGCGCACCGGGCGTCTATTCAGTTGCCAAACGGGTTCGAATACCGGCACGCCGAAGCTGCCTCGGGCTCTGCCAAAACGCATGGCGGTGAAATCAGCGTGACCTTCGACGCAACGCACGCTCATTTGGCCCACCTGAACATTTCGGGCCACGGTGTCCTGGGCGCCTGATCCGGGGTTCATCATGACATCCAATCCCACACCGCCCCGCACTGGGGCGGTCGAGCGGCTTTTGCGGCGTGAGCGGGTCATCGTGTTGTCCGGCGTATCGCTGATCATTTTGGTTTCGGCCTGGTATACCATCGCCGGGATCGGCATGAGCATGACCGCTACCGAGATGACGCGGATGGCGGGTCCGATCGGAGAGCCCATGCAAATGGGCGTAGCGCCCGTTTGGGACCTGCAATACGCAACGCTGATCTTTCTGATGTGGTGGGTCATGATGATTGCGATGATGACCCCCAGCGCCGCCCCGGCGGTCCTGCTGTATTCAGCGATAAAACGCGCGGGGCCCGAACGGGACAAGGCAGCGCAGTTCAGCTTTTACTTTCTGACGGGTTATCTGATCGCCTGGGCTTTTTTCAGCGTGGCCGCGACGGGACTACAATGGGGCCTCGAAAGTGTTGGGTTGTCTGACGGTCCAATGATGACAATTCGGTCCAAAACATTCGCCGGTTGCGTCCTTATCATGGCAGGCGCGTACCAGTTGTCGGACCTCAAGACCGCCTGTCTGCGGCATTGTCAAAGCCCTGCCCGGTTCATTGCCGATCATCACCGACCCGGAGCGTTTGGCGCGTTCCGAACCGGCGCGCTGCATGGGCTGTACTGCCTTGGCTGTTGCTGGGCCTTGATGGCGCTGCTGTTCGTCGGCGGGATCATGAACCTGTACTGGATTGCCGGAATTGCGGTCTACGTCGCATTGGAAAAGCTGCTGCCGGGTGCACGATGGTTGCCCACACTGACCGGTCTTGGGCTGATCGCAGTGGGTTTCTGGATCGTCCTGGACGCCCTTATGAGCATTTTTTAAATCCCGTTTTCAGGCCGCGGAACAGGCCAATTTCAGCGTTCCAAACCATTGAAACAAGGAGAAGACTTATGCCTATTTTCATAACTTACGCGACCTACTCGCAGGATGGCGTCAAAGGAATGCTGAAGAAGCCTGCAGACCGCACGGCGGCCGTCCGGGCGTTGCTGAAAAAAGTCGGCGGCAAGCTTTTGGCTTTTTACATGACGACCGGCGAAAATGACGTGGTGGTCGTAAGTGAAGTTCCGGATGGCACTGACGCAGTAGCAATTGGAATGGCCGTTGCGGCCTCGGGTGCAGTATCAAACGTTGAAACAGTACGCGCCTGGAAGGCGAAGGACTTTGCCGCCATTACCAAGAAGGCCGCCAAGCTGACCGGGGCTTACACGCCGCCCGGTAAGTGAACAGAGTTATGCGCGGAGGGCCTGTAAGCCGGATCTTGTTCCGGGGTTGCCCCCTTCGATGACCATTCCTCTAGGCCGCGCATTGCTGCGCGGCTCAAGCTGCCAACCCGGTCCCTCTTGGCCAGGACGTGCCTAGCGGCGGTATCGGCTTACGCCGACCGGCCCGCGCGGGGACCCTATTTGGCATTGCTCCCGGTGGGGCTTGCCGTGCCGCCACTGTTGCCAGCGGCGCGGTGGGCTCTTACCCCACCGTTTCACCCTTACCTCGGACCGAAGTCCGGGGCGGTCTGATTTCTGTGGCGCTTTCCGTCGGGTTGCCCCGCCCGGGCGTTACCCGGCACCGTTGTCTTGTGGAGTCCGGACTTTCCTCTCGGGCCTTGCGGCCCCAGCGGCCATCCGGCCCTCCGCGCAAGCGGTGGGTATGCCTTGTGACAGGCAGCGTCAAGAGCGCAGAGCGGATCAGGATTGGGCGGTCAGAGGTGCGAAATCGGCCTTCTGCAACGGACCTGTAGCCCAAGGACGAAATCGCAGGCGAACGGCGGACAGCAAAGTTTCGTCGTCTACGTCAGCGCTGAAGCCGGCGGATTGTGCCAGGATTCGAAACTGATCCATCGGCGCATCTAGCGGGCCATCGTTTTGTCCGCGCGGCGCGGCCAGTTTGTTGCGCTCGAGCCGCAGCCAGTCAAATCGCGGTCCGGGATCAAATTTGCGTCCGGGTGCCATGTCGGAATGACCGATCACACCGTATGGCCGAATGCTCCAGCGATGCATGATCTGAGGCAACAACTGTTCAAGCCTGCGCATTTGCAGGTCTGAAAACGGGTGCCTGCCGGTGTTGTCCAGCTCGATGCCGATCGAACGGGAGTTGATATCCTTCTGACCGCTCCATTCTCCGGCCCCTGCGTGCCAGGCGCGGTCCTCTTCTCGCACCATGTACCAGAGTGTCCCGTCGCCCCCAATCAAGTAATGCGCCGAAACTTCGTGGACAGGGTCGCATAACCTGTCCAGCGCTTCTTGCGCGCTGTTCATCGCGGTATAGTGCAAAACGATCAGGGACGGCTTCAGCCCGTCCCTGCGTGGTCCGAAGTTAGGCGAAGCGTGCCAGATTGGCGCTTGCGGATCAGTTGTTGACGGCACTGCGGAATGCACTTGGATCCCAGCCACAGGCATACCCATCCCCATCCGGGTCCAGACCGTTGCGATCACGCTGCGGGCCTCCGTTGGCCAGAAACTCGATCTGAGCTTGGTCAGGCGACGGGAACTTGGCGCAATTCCGCTGCGCCTTGGCCTCAAGATTGAAACCAGCGCGGCTGTAGAGCTGTGTACCAACTGGATTCGAAGTGCTTAGAGCGTATTGCACGATATTGGGCTGGCCGTCCGATCCGCGCTGCGGAACAGCAGTTGGGGTGACGACTTCGTAGGTCTGGCGGTTCTGTTGAATCAGGGCCGCGTCGTTTTCGATCGTGCGACGTCCTGATACAGCCGCAAAATCCTGTTCGTCGGAGATCGCATTGTTACTGGCGGCGGACAGAGGGGCTTGCGTCAACGTGCTTTGCCCCGAAGTGTTGGCCAATGCAGCCGCGGTTGCCGACGCGATATCAGCGTTATCCCCAGTCGGAGTGCTGCCGGGTGCGCCCAATTGTTGTTCTGAAACCTCAGCAGGGCCAGTCAACGGGTTGCCGGTATAGCCCTGTCCGGCTAGCGCCGCCTCGCGCTGCGCCTGATATTGAGGCGTGTTGAATCCTGTACCCTGGACCGGGGCCACCGTGTTACAGGCGGCCACAAGCCCGATTGCGGGGATCAGAAGCGTAAAGCGCATTCAGCTGCTCCGTCTTAGCTGGTCTTGCCTGATCTGAGGATTACCACCATTTGCTCGGCTTGGCCACAAACCCGGCCGCACTTTCCAGTGCGTAGGCTGTGTTCAACAAATCGCCTTCGTCCCACGGGCGACCGATCAGCTGCAGACCCAACGGCAGGCCCTGCTGGTCCAGACCTGCGGGAACCGAGATCCCGGGCAAGCCCGCCAGGTTCACCGTCACGGTAAAGACGTCGTTGAGGTACATCTGTACCGGGTCCGCCTCGGTCATCTCGCCCAATCCAAACGACGCCGACGGGGTCGCCGGTGTAAGGATCGCATCGATCCCCGCGGCAAAGACATCCTCGAAGTCTTTCTTGATCAGGGTTCGCACCTTGCGGGCTCGGTTATAGTAAGCGTCATAGAACCCTGCCGACAGCACATAAGTCCCGATCATCACTCGACGCTGCACTTCGTGGCCAAAGCCTTCGGCACGGGTCTTTTCGTACATCTCGGTAATGCCATCGCCTTGCGCCAGTTGCGCGCGGCGGCCATAGCGGACACCGTCATAACGGGCGAGGTTCGAGGACGCTTCGGCCGGTGCAATCACGTAGTATGCGGGCAGCGCATACTTGGTGTGCGGCAGCGAAATGTCGACGATTTCAGCACCCGCTGCTTTCAGCATCTCGGCGCCTTCGGCCCAGAGTTTTTCAATCTCAGCTGGCATCCCGTCCATGCGGTATTCCTTGGGGATACCGATTTTCTTGCCTTTGATATCGCCGGTCAGCATGGCCTCGAAGTTCGGAACCGCCAGTTCCGTGCTGGTCGAATCCTTGGGATCATGACCACACATCGCCTCGAGCATGATCGCAGCGTCACGCACATTCTTGGTCATCGGACCCGCCTGATCCAGCGAGGACGCAAAAGCCACGATGCCCCAGCGCGAGCAACGACCATAGGTCGGCTTGATACCAGTGATACCTACAAACGCTGCAGGTTGACGGATTGAACCGCCTGTATCAGTGCCGGTGGCGGCCAGGCACAGGTCTGCCGCCACAGCCGAGGCCGACCCGCCGGATGAGCCACCGGGTGTCAGTTGTGCGTCGTCATTGCCGCGGCGCCAAGGGCTGACCGCGTTGCCGTAAACCGATGTCTCGTTGGACGATCCCATGGCGAATTCGTCCATGTTCAGTTTGCCCAGCATCACTGCGCCGGAGTCGGCCAACTGCTGGGATACTGTGGATTCGTATTCAGGCTTGAAACCTTCAAGGATTTTTGAAGCCGCCTGTGAAGGCACGCCTTTGGTGCAGAACAAGTCCTTAATGCCGATCGGCAGGCCGCACATAGATGGTGCATTGCCGCCCTTGATCCGCTCGTCCGCCGCCTTGGCGCGCTCCAGCGCGATTTCTGGCGTTTTGTGAACAAAAGCGTTCAGCGCGTCCGCGTCGTCGATTGCTTTCAGGCAGGATTCGGTCAGCTCGACAGAGGTTACATCGCCGGCGCGCAACGCATCGCGCGCTTCGGCCAGGCCCAGTTTGTTCAAATCACTCATGTCTTACTCCACAACTTTGGGAACTGCGAAGAACCCTTCGCGCGCATCAGGGGCGTTGGCGAGCACCTTGTCTTGCTGGTTCCCGTCGGTGACCACGTCTTCGCGACGTTTCAGGCGCATCGGCTCAACCGAAACCATCGGCTCGACACCTTCCACATCGACTTCGTTGAGTTGTTCGATGAACCCAAGGATAGTGTTGAATTCAGATGCCAGCGCAGGCAGCGCGTCATCTTCGACCTTGATCCGGGCCAGTTTGGCCACCTTGGCGGCGTTGCTTTGGTCAATCGACATCGGATATCCTCATATGCGTTAGGGGGCATTTACCTGTCTGGTCGCCGGGTCGCAAGACCGCCGAGGCCCTGATCCACCCTTGGATCGACTGCAAAGCCCATAATTCCGACAAGACCAATCGTTTCCGCATACCCCCTATGCAAAAAAGTGAACTATTTAGTTCATTTCACATCTTGAAAAAATGAACTGAACTGTTCACTTCATATGCACGGCACAGCCTTATATGGAGAAAAACGATGAAAACGCTCATGACTGCTTTTGTATTGGCCACGACAATTTTTGCGGCACAGGCTCAGGCGGGCGCGTTTGGCCCAGGCATGGACACCTTGACCCGTAGCCTGATGTTCCCCGATCAGGTTTCGGAACCTGTCACTAAGGATCAGGCCAAGCCGGGCAAGTAAACTGGACCGCAAATCCGGGTCGGGTCCATTTGCCCCGGCCCGGCAATTGCCTGCTGCACCCCGAGCAGCAAACCGCTACGGTGGCGTTAAATGACCCGCCGGTCTGTCCCGCAGATCCGGCAAGCCAACGGAGCGGAAGATGAACGCGCGCAAGCAAGCTGTTCTGGACGCGATTGATGCGGCCAACTCAAAAGACCCCAACCTAGAAGACGGCCAGCCGGTCGAATTGCTTTATGCGCAGCGCATGAGCGCCGAGTTGGACAGGTTGTTCCCTGACGCGTCCGACCCATTGCAGATTGCCGCACGAGGCCAGCATGTAGAACGGTGGAAACTGGCACGCAACGAATATCCCGAAGGGCGCGCGGGGTATCTTGCATGGCGCAAAGCACAGGGTGTCCATCATGCTGACGTTGTGATGGGCTTGATGGAACACGGCGGCTATAGCGCCGATGATGTCGAATCTGCCGGTCGGATGCTGCGCAAGCAAGGTATCAAGCGTAACGACGAGGTTCAGGCGCTTGAGGATGTCATCTGCTTTGTTTTCCTCAAATGGTACTTTCAACCTTTTGCCGAGAAGCACTCGGCCGAGAAAATCCAAAGCATCGTCGAAAAAACGGCGCGCAAAATGTCTGAGCAAGGCCGCGCACGTGTGCTGTCCGAATTCGACCTGCCCGCAGAGCTTGCCGCCGCGTTTCAGGCCTGAACCGCGCGGGCCAGGTGTCTGCGGTACACCTCAATCATCCAGCCGAGCATAATGGCGTTCAGGATGTGCCACATGAAGTGCGTTCCCAATGGGATCTGCCCACAAATGGGTTCATCCATCGCGCGAAAGGTGATTGAGGCGATCAGAATCACTGCCCCAATTGCCAGACCACGGGCAGTGTCCGGCACCCGGCGGCGCAACAAGTACGCATAAATCAGGATCAATAGCGGCACCGGAGCATAGGCGGCTGACCCACCCAACCCCGGTACAAGCTGGAACAGGGGTACTGTCGCTGCCGCATAAGGAATGAACAGGGCCGTCAGAATCCCGGCCACAAGCGGTCGCATGTGCCAGACGTCACGATTGATCGCGAAAATATAGATCAGGATATACAGCAAAATAGGCAGAACATCCGCCATGGCAGCCCAGACCTGCGCGTGAGTATGGAACAGATAGCTGCCCACGCCGATGGCGGCCAAAACGACCACCAACAGCATCGCCAACGGCATCCCCTGCCCACGAACACGTCGCCACATAACAAAGGCCGCAATCAGAAATGCGGCGTTGGTCACCGCGTTTACTGGCTCCGCCCAATACGCGGGCGACACGCGCTCGCAATAACCATCTATTTCCTGCAACCAATCCATGAACTTTTACATAGCCGATGCTAAGTTGATGCCAACAGTTTGTTTTGGGAGGATGAATTCATGTACATCATTTGGCTTGGCCACGGCAGTTTCCGCATCGAAACCGGTGGGCAGGTTCTGCTTATTGACCCGTGGCTGACAGGTAACCCGGTTTTGTCCGAAGAACAGCATGACCGCGCGTTGGCGGGAGCGACCCATATCCTTCTGACCCATACGCACTTCGACCATGTCGCCGATGTCGTGTCGCTGGCGAAGCACCTGAACGTTCCCGTAGTCGGACAATACGACTTGATGGGGTATTGGAGCGAAGCCGAAGGGCTGGAAACCATCGGATACAACAAAGGCGGAACCGTGAACCTGAACGGTGTCAAAGTGTCGATGGTTCCGGCCTCGCACAGTTCGACCTTTTCCACGCCAGACGGTCTGCGCACCGGCGGCAGCGAGGTCGGGTTCATGATCGCCTCGGAAGGGCGCATGCTGTATGTCTCTGGCGACACAGACATCATGGCCGATATGGATTGGATGGGGGATTACTACAAACCCGACATAGGCATCCTTTCAGCAGGCGGCCATTTCACAATGGATATGAAGGGCGCGGCTTACGCGGCAAAGCGTTACTTTAACTTCACAACCGTGATTCCCTGCCATTACAAGACCTTCCCGATCCTAGAACAATCGGCTCAAGCGCTAGTCGACGGGTTGCCGGGAGTCGATGTCATCGAACCCGAAGTGATGAAGACCATCAACCTTTAGAGTTATCGCCGCGCGGCGAAGAACTCTTTTAGAAGGTCGGCAGCCTCCTGTCCGCCGATACCATCGTAGACCTCTGGCACGTGGTGCGCTTGCGTGTGGGTAAAAACGCGCGCGCCATGAGTGACCCCGCCTGATTTCGGGTCGGCGGCACCATAGTAAATGCGCCGGATACGTGCCGCTGCCAAGGCCGCTGCACACATGGCGCACGGCTCCAGCGTGACGTAAAGGTCGTGACCCGGCAGACGTTCGGATCCGGCCGCAGCACACGCTGCGCGCACGGCCAGGATCTCGGCGTGGGCTGTAGGGTCATTCAACTCTCGGGTGCGGTTGCCCGCAGAGGCCACGATCTGGCCATCGGGTCCGACTATAACAGCGCCCACAGGCACTTCGCCGCGCGATCCCGCAGCGCGCGCTTCAACCAACGCCTTATCCATGTGCGATCTGAACACCATGCCCCTGACTGCATCAGAAACCCGCCTTTCGCAAGCGGCCGGGATGCGCTATGGGCTGCGGATGACCAAAACCCCTCCTCCCGGCGACCGGATCGCCAAAGTCCTTGCCCGCGCAGGCGTCGCCTCGCGTCGGGAAGCCGAACGCATGATCGAAGCCGGTCGTGTGCGCGTAAACGGCAAGACCATCGACAGCCCCGCCCTGAACGTCACTGCAAAAGACAAGATCATCGTCGACGGCAAACCGGTGTCCGAACCGGAACCGTCGCGCCTGTGGTTGTATCACAAGCCTTCGGGTCTTGTGACAACGACCCGCGACGAAAAGGGGCGCGCGACGATCTTCGACAATTTGCCTGAGGACATGCCGAGGGTCATGAGCGTCGGTCGGCTGGACTTGAACTCGGAAGGTTTGCTGCTGTTGACCAATGATGGCGGGATCAAGCGAAAGCTGGAACTGCCAGCAACAGGATGGCTGCGCAAATACCGCGTGCGTGTAAATGGCCGCCCCAAGGACGAGGATTTCGATCCCTTGCGCAAAGGCCTGGTGATCGAAGGTGAGCGTTTTCAGCCCATGACTGTTACGCTTGATCGCCAGCAAGGCGCTAATGCGTGGCTGACCATTGGTCTGCGCGAAGGCAAAAACCGCGAAATTCGGCGCGCGATCGAGGATATTGGCTTTGCGGTGAACCGACTGCTGCGCGTATCTTACGGCCCGTTCCAACTGGGAAGCCTGAAACCCGGTGAGGTCGAAGAAATACGGCGCCGGGTCATGCGGGATCAACTGGGTCTGGATGCAGAGCCTGACGCACCGGCAAAACGACCCGCGCGACCACAGCGAAAACGACCCCCAATCGGCAAGAAACCTCGCAAGTGACGCAGGTTAGGCAACCTTCCCCCTAGCGCCACGGCCTCTCATGGCCTAGATTTCCACAAGGGACATACTTGGGGGGCGCCATGTCCGGGACCGGAGTGCAAAAATTAGCCTATGTTGTGCTGTTGGCACTAATGCTTGGCGTGTGCACTGGCCTGCTAGGGGGCTTGTGAGCGCATGACCAAACGGTATGGCGGAAAATACAGCCCTCAAGGCGACTCGGCACAGCCAGACCAAAACCCGCGTGGCCAGTTTGACGGCGCACGCGTCGAACCTGCTGGCGCCCGCGCCAACCTTTTGTTCTTGCCCGCGATCCCCTTGGTGTTCCTGTCACTGAACGACGGCGCAGTTGGCATGACAATCGGGCTGATTGCAGCCGGCGTTTTGACCGGCGCGGCATTCCTTTTGCGTGAAGGGTTGCGGGCCGAGTCTGCCTATAATGCCCGGCGCACCGCGCGTCGTCCGGCGTTTCCCAGAAAAGTATTCTCCAGCCTCCTGACCGGACTCGGGATCGGGATGGCCGCATACCGCACAGAATTTCTGGATGCAGCCACAGCGTCTGAGGCTAGCCTTGTTGCTCCGATCCTGTTTGGCTTGGTGGCTGGCGCCCTGCACTCTGTCTCATTCGGAATTGATCCGATGAAAGACAAGGGTATGGAGGGCATCGACACCTTTCAGCAAGACCGCGTTGCCCGCGTAGTTGAAGACGCCGAAACGCACCTGTCCGAAATGACCGACGCCATTAAACGCGCGGGTGATCGCAGGATCGAGGCGCGGGTTGAACGGTTTCAGGACACTGCCCGCGAACTGTTCCGCACGGTCGAGGAAGACCCGCGCGATCTGGCCGGAGCACGAAAGTACCTGACCGTTTATTTGCAGGGTGCGCGTGACGCGACAGTCAAATTCGCAGATGTTTACGCCCGCACACGCGATGCTAAGACGTTGGAAGATTATTCAGCTCTGCTGGATGATCTTGAACAGAATTTCGCGGCTCGAACCCGTAAGATGCTTTTGGATGACCGCAGTGATCTGACGGTTGAAATTGATGTGTTGCGCGAAAGGCTGCAACGCGAAGGCGTCCGGTTGGACTGACCGGCCACAATTTGAGAGAGGATTACCCCCATGTCCGATGACATCAAGAACAAGGCGGTCGAAGCTGAAACGTTGGTACAGGAAGTGACGGCCGTAGCCCTGCCCGACCCGACCGCCGAAATCGTCTCGCTTGAGGAAGCCGACGAACCTGTCAGCGCCGAGATCCGCAAGCGCATGGACGAGATCGACATGGGCAACACCAACTCGATCGTCGCGTTCGGGTCATCTGCCCAATCGGAACTTCAGGAAATCAGCCAAGCGATGCTGGCCGATGTCCGCAACAAGGATGTCGGACCTGCCGGGGATAGCCTGCGCAACATCGTGACCACGATCCGTGGGTTTTCGGTAAGTGAGCTGGACGTCCGGCGCGAACGCAGCTGGTGGGAAAAACTGTTGGGCAAAGCCGCGCCTTTTGCCCAGTTCACCGCTAAATTTGAAGATGTTCAGGGTCAGATCGACAAGATCACCGATGACCTATTGGGTCACGAGCATACGCTGCTGAAGGACATCAAGTCACTGGACTTGCTGTATGAAAAAACGTTGGGTTTCTACGATGAGCTTGCGTTGTACATAGCGGCAGGTGAGGAAAAACTGACTGAACTGGACAGCCAGAACATCCCTGAAAAAGAAGCCGAAGTTCAGGCCGCACCCGAAGACCAACAAGTGATGAAAGCGCAAGAGCTACGTGACTTGCGGGCCGCCCGAGACGATCTGGAGCGGCGTGTGCACGACCTGAAGCTGACCCGTCAGGTGACCATGCAGTCGCTTCCCTCAATCCGGTTGGTACAGGAAAACGACAAGTCGCTGGTGACCAAGATCAACTCGACCCTCGTCAACACAGTGCCGCTGTGGGAAACACAACTGGCGCAGGCCGTTACCATCCAGCGCAGCGCCGAGGCAGCTTCGGCCGTGCGCGATGCGAATGACCTGACGAATGAGCTGCTGACTTCGAACGCGGCGAACCTGCGCCAGTCGAACAAAATGATCCGCGAGGAAATGGAACGCGGTGTATTTGATATCGAAGCAGTCAAGCAAGCCAATGCCGATCTGATCGGTACGATCAACGAGAGCCTGGCAATTGCCGACGAGGGCAAAGCCAAACGCGCCGCTGCCGAACAGGAATTGCAGAAGATGGAGACCGAGCTGCGCGACACCCTTGCCGCGGCCAAGGCCCGCAAAGACGGGGTCGGCGACAACGCTGGAACTGCGGTTTCTAGTTAAAGGCAGGCTAGGCGTGCGGATACCAGGATATCTGAAACCCCTGATGGGCGTAGTGGCACTGTTGGCGCTGGCCAATTGCGATGAAGCGCTGACATCTTCGGTTGCCCCGCAGCCGCGCCCGGTGGCACCTGCGCCGGCACCAAACGCCTATGTTCCCCCGTCCGCCGCAAGTCAGGATCTGGCCCGGTTTTACGAGCGGGTCGAACGTGACCTGCTAACCCGTGACATGTTGCGCGTGGACGGAGGCGGACCTGATACACCCTACGACGCCGACGATTTGGCCCGCAATTTCGAGGCCATAGCATTTTACAGCGAATACCCCGATCACGCTGTGACCACGCGCATTCGGCGAACGGACGGACAGCTTAGCCGGTGGGCAGGGCCCGTGCGGATACAGACCGAGTTCGCCCCATCCGTGGCACCCGAAATACGCACAAAAGACGCGGCTGAGGTCGAGGCGTTCGCGGAGCGGCTGAGTAAGCTGACGGATCACCCGATCTCGGTCGTCAATCGCAAGGCTAACTTCCATGTCTTCTTTGCAGGCAAGGATGACAGCGCCTATGTGGTGAAACGTTTGAAACAGCTGATCCCCGGTATCAGCATGCCTTCCCTAGATTTGGTAGCGAACCCGCGTGCCAATATCGATTGTCTTGTTTTTGCGTCTCCCACCAAAAACTCGCCGTATAAATTTGTGCGGGCTGTCACGCTCATCCGGGCTGAACTGCCGGACCTTACCCGCCGCAGCTGCATTCACGAAGAGATCGCGCAAGGGCTTGGGTTATCCAACGACAGCCCTGCCGCACGGCCTTCGATATTCAACGACAATGATGAGTTTGCGCTGTTGACCAGCCATGACGAAAAACTTCTGACAATGCTTTATGACCCGCGCCTTGAACCCGGTGTTACGGCTGAAGACGCCCGCCCGGTGGTCCGGATTATTGCTCGCGAATTGATGGGCCAGCAGCTCTGAGCCCAAGGAAAGGAGACCCCAATGGGTATTTTCGATTTTCTGACCGGAGAATTTATCGACGTCATTCACTGGGTCGACGACACACGTGACACGATGGTCTGGCGTTTCGAGCGTGAAGGGCATGCGATCAAGTACGGCGCCAAACTGACGGTGCGTGAAGGGCAGGCAGCGGTATTCGTGCATGAGGGACAACTGGCAGACGTGTTCACGCCAGGACTTTATATGCTTGAGACCAACAACATGCCGATCCTGACGACGCTGCAGCATTGGGATCACGGGTTTCAGTCGCCCTTCAAGTCCGAGATCTATTTCGTTAACACAACGCGTTTCAATGATCTGAAATGGGGCACCAAGAACCCGATCATGCTGCGCGATCCGGAGTTCGGACCGACCCGTATCCGCGCCTTTGGCACATACACGGTCCGGGTCAAGGACCCCGCGAAGTTCCTGATAGAAATCGTCGGCACCGATGGTGAATTCACCATGGATGAAATCAGCTTTCAGATCCGAAACATCATCGTGCAGGAGTTCAGCCGCGTGATCGCAGGATCGGGCATTCCGGTGCTGGACATGGCCGCCAACACCGCCGATCTGGGCAAGCTTATCGCCGCCGAAGTGTCGCCCGTTCTGGAAGGGTACGGGCTTGAGATGCCCGAGTTCTACATCGAAAACATCTCGCTACCGCCTGCGGTCGAGGCTGCGCTGGACAAGCGGACGTCGATGGGATTGGCGGGCGATCTGGGTAAGTTCACCCAGTATTCCGCCGCCGAAGCAATGACTGCTGCCGCAAACAACCCTGGTCAGGGCGGCGGAATGGGCGCGGGTCTTGGCATGGGAATGGGCATGGCCATGGCACAGCAGATGTCGAACATGGCAGCGGGTCAACCAAGCGGCCCGTGGGGCAGTTCCGCCCCCGCTGCCCCGCAACCGGCGGCGCATGCGGCACCGCCACCTCCTCCGGTTGAGCATGTCTGGCATATCGCGGTGGACGGGCAAACCAGCGGGCCGTTTTCCAAGGCCAAGATGGGTCGTATGGCGACAGATGGTGAGATCACGCGCGACACTCATGTCTGGACAGCGGGTCAGGACGGTTGGAAAAAGGCCGGGGATGTTCAGGAATTGGCGCAGTTGTTCACGATCTTGCCGCCACCACCGCCGGGAGCTTAGGCTCGGAAAGGCAAGAAATGGCGTCGCTGACAGATATCCTCAATTTTCGCCGCGTCGATGAGCGGCTGACTGTGTCAGGCCAGCCGACCGAAGAACAGATCGCAGCGCTGGCGGATGCTCGGATCACGGATATCATCAACTTGGGACCGCATGACAACAAGGGGGCGCTTGCGGACGAACCCGGAACTGTCGCAGCAGCCGGTATGACCTATCATTATATTCCCGTGGATTTCGAGAACCCGACCGAAGACGACTACTCCGCGTTTGTCAGAACTCTGGATGCGCTCGGCGATACGCCGGTGCATGTGCACTGCATCTACAATGCCCGCGTTTCAGCTTTTATGCTGCGCAGAGCACGGGATGGATCTGGTGACATTAAGGCCGCCGAAGCGCTTATGGATGGGATTTGGCGTCCCGGAGGCGTTTGGGCCGCCTTTCTGGGACATGGAGCCGATATCGACAAACCGAACCGTTATTTGGGTTATGAGTACTGATGAACGAGAATCCAGCCAACCCGTTGACCGAACACCGTTTTCCCTGCGATCAATGCGGCGCGGATTACCGGTTCAATCCGGGCGATGGAACGCTGACCTGCGATCATTGCGGTCACTCGGAACAGATCGGAGCCGGGCCGTGGGGCGGTGCCAGCCTGAAAGAACTGGATTTCAACGCTGCGATGGCGAACAAACTGCCAGATGCGGAAATTGAGGAAACACGGGTTCTGTCCTGCCCAAACTGCGCGGCTCAGGTCGAGTTTGACCCCAACACCCATGCCGCTGAATGCCCATTTTGTGCCACGCCGGTCGTGACAGAGACCGGTGTAAACCGGCATATCAAACCCAAGGGCGTATTGCCCTTTGCCTTGGACGAACGCGCGGCTCACAAGGCGATGTCAAGCTGGTTGGGCAAGTTGTGGTTCGCACCCAACGGGTTGAAGGACTACGCCCGCAAAGGTCGCAAGATGCAGGGGATTTACGTCCCGTACTGGACATTCGACGCAGATACCAAGTCAGCGTATCGCGGCGAACGCGGAACGGTGTATTACGAGACCCGGACCGTCATGCGTGACGGCAAGCGCGTGCAACAACAAGTGGCCAAAGTGCGTTGGTCCCCAAAATCCGGTCGGGTTGCGCGGTTCTTTGACGATGTTCTGGTGCTGGCGTCCCGGTCCTTGCCCAAAGCGTACACTGACGCGCTTGAGCCCTGGGATCTACCGGCGCTTGAACCGTATCAGCCCGAGTATCTGGCCGGGTTCCGGGCAGAAGCATATACTGTCGAACTGCAGGATGGTTACACCGAAGCCCGCGCGCATATGGCCCGTGTGATCGAACGGGATGTTCGGTTCGATATCGGCGGCGACCGACAGCGCATTCACGCAATCGACACTGACGTGCGGAATGTGACCTTCAAGCACATATTGCTGCCTGTCTGGCTGGCCGCGTACAAATACCGAGGGCAGACCTATCGTTTCGTTGTGAATGGCAGGACGGGGCGCGTTCAGGGTGAGCGTCCGTGGTCAGCCATCAAGATCACGATCGCTGTTGTCCTTGGCCTGCTGGTCGCGGCGAGTGTCGGTTACATGATGGCGACGGGTCAGCAATAGAACCGCGTCGCGTTCGCGTGCAATTTTGGCGATTTAACCGCTTGAACATCGCTGAGCCTGCCGCCATCCTGCGCCTCGTCTGCACGAAGGGGAGAGCAGTGTGACGCTATCCGATCTGGATCAATTGCTGGCCGAGCGGCACTCTTGCCGGGCATTCCGGCCTGACCCCGTTCCTAAGACGCTCGTCGAACAAATATTGTCCAGCGCATCACGCGCCCCCAGTTGGTGCAATGCGCAACCCTGGAACGTCATTGTCACGAGCGGGACCGAAACTGACGCGTTCCGAAAAGCACTGCAACACGAAGTCGCAACTGGCGCACCAGAACCGGACCTGCCGTTCCCGACCGAATATACCGGTATCTACCAGGAACGCCGCCGTGAATGCGGCTGGGCATTGTACGAAGCCGTCGGCGTACAGCGCGGGGACCGTGCAGGTTCAGCCCAGCAAATGATGGAAAACTTTGCACTTTTCGGCGCGCCGCATTGCGCGATCATCTCAAGCCCTGCGGAACTTGGCCCGTACGGGGCAATGGACACCGGCGGTTTTGTCATGGCCTTCACTCTGGCCGCGCAAGCATTGGGTGTGGCTACAATTCCTCAGGCTGCGGTGGCCAGCTATGGTCAGTTCCTGCACCGGTACTTTGGTATCCCCGATGACCGCTTGATATTGTGCGCAATCTCCTTCGGCTATTCCGATACAGACCACCCTGCAAACGGGTTTCGAACCAGCCGTGCCGGCCTGGACGAGATCGCACGCTGGGTCGAATAACCACGTCACCAAACGGAGAGCGGATTTGCGCGCACTGCTACAAAGGGTTTCCCGGGCCAAAGTCTCGGTTGATGGACAAACGATCGGACAGTCTGGGCCTGGGTTGATGATCCTGGTCTGTGCGATGAAAGGCGATGATGAACAAAAAGCCGAGCAGCTTGCGGCCAAAGTATCAAAGTTGCGCATTTTCAAAGATGAAAACGGCAAGATGAACCGCTCTGTAGTGGATGTGGGTGGCTCGGCGCTGGTGATCAGCCAGTTTACGCTGGCCGCCGATACGTCGCGCGGGAACAGACCAGGGTTTTCCGAGGCTGCGCTCCCGGATGAGGGGCAGCACTTGTATGAAGAGTTTGCGCGGCGATTGCGGGCGCATGGTGTGGCCGTCGAAACCGGGCAATTCGGTGCCGACATGGCGGTAGAGCTGGTTAATGACGGACCGGTCACGATTTGGATGGAAAGCTGATGGAACAGAAGCAACAGGCAATTCGCATTTGGCAGGCTGGCGTTGATGCGGTTGACGGAAAAAGGGCTACCAAAGCTGTTCTGGATGGGGTTCCAACGCCCGACCAGATCTTGGCAGTCGGCAAGGCAGCCGCAGCAATGGCCAGCGCGGCATTGGAACATTTCGACCCGCGTCCTACGCTGGTAGTCACAAAGGATGATCACGGACGCGGTCTGCCGGAACATGTTCAGCTGATCGAGGCCTCACACCCCGTTCCGGACGCGCGCAGCCTTGAAGGCGGTCGCGCCCTGCGGGCGGCGATCGAGGCTATGGCACCCAATTCCCATGTGCTGCTTTTGGTTTCGGGCGGAGCCTCATCCCTGGCTGAGGATTTGCTGCCGGGAAACACTCTAAGTGATTTGGAGCAGCTGAACGGCAGGATGCTGGCCGAAGGGATGGATATCACCGCAATGAATGCCGAGCGTCGCAAACTGTCCCGGATCAAGGGCGGTGGGCTGCTGGCCCATTTCAAGGGCGCAAAAGCCACCGTTCTGGCAATCTCGGACGTTCCCGGGGATGATCTGAATGTCATCGGATCGGGGATCGGCGCCTTGCCCGAAACTTACGAATTTGACGCCGTGACCCAGATTGTTGCGTCGAACGCTCATGCGCGATCTACGGCAGCAGATTTGGCGCGTCGTGAAAGCCTGCAAGTATTGGCCAATGAAGAATGCCTGCACGACGACTTCTTACACGTCGCTTCCCAACTGGGACAACGCCTGAGGGATATGCCCCCGGGTGTCATGGTGTTCGGCGGTGAGCCTACGGTTGTGTTGCCAGATCAGCCGGGCCGCGGGGGGCGCAATCAGGCGCTGGCTCTGGCGCTGGCCCGTGAAATAGCCGGGACCTCGGGTCTGACGCTGGTCGTTGGCGGAACAGATGGAACCGATGGCCCGACCAATGCTGCCGGAGCGGTTGTTGACGGCACGACCTGGGGCGACGGAGCTGAGCATGCCCTGCAGAATGCAGATAGCGGGAGTTTTCTGGACGCCGCCGGCGCTTTGCTGGTGACGGGTCCGACCGGAACAAACGTGATGGACCTCGTTGTCGCAATCAGGCGATGAATTGACGATTTTCAAACACCGGGAAACGCAAAAGACCGTGACACTTCCACAATGACGCGCTCGCTCAATTCGCTATGCGATATCGAAGACTTACCGGATGTCGGCATAGTGATGCCCGACGGGTGTCGCCTTTCAGCGCGTGTCTGGCGTCCGGTGGATGCAGACAGCAACCCCGTTCCGGCCATTTTGGAGTTTCTTCCCTATCGCAAGCGGGACGGTACAGCGACGCGTGATGCCCTGACCCATCCTTGGTTTGCCAAACGCGGCTATGCCTGCATTCGTGTGGACATGCGCGGCAATGGCGACAGCGAAGGGTTGATGGAAGACGAATACACTCAGCAAGAGCTGGATGATGCTGTCTCATCAATTCGGTGGCTGGCGGATCAGCCGTGGTGTTCAGGCGCGGTTGGGATGATGGGGATCAGCTGGGGCGGTTTCAACGCGTTGCAGGTCGCAGCCATGCAGCCTGCCTCTTTGAAGGCGATCATAACCCTGTGCTCAACCGCCGACCGCTATGCCGATGACATCCACTACAAGGGCGGCTGCCTACTGAACGAAAACCTGGGCTGGGGCGCGACCATGTGGTCCTATTCATCCCGCCCGCCCGACCCGGAACTAAGCCCGAACTGGCGTGAGTTATGGCTTGAACGTCTGGAAAATCAGCCGTTTCTGCCTTCGGTCTGGCTGCGTCACCAGACACGCGATGCCTATTGGCAACATGGCTCTGTCTGCGAGGATTTCAGCGCGATCCGGGCGGCGACGCTGGCCATTGGCGGTTGGGGCGATGCCTACAAAAATACTGTGCCGCTGCTGGTTGAACAGCTTAGCGCGCCGGTTAAGGGAATCGTCGGGCCGTGGGTGCACAAATACCCGCATTTTGCAGTCCCGGAACCGCGGATCGGTTTTTTGCAAGAGGCCTTACGCTGGTGGGATCATTGGCTGAAAGGTCTGGATAGCGGAGTTGAAACCGACCCCGATTACCGGGCGTATCTGATGGACGGGGTCCGTCCACATCGATGGTACAACGACAGACCGGGGCGCTGGATCAGCGAACAGACCGGCGCAACCTCACATCTGTCCAGCCTGACCTTGAGCCTGTCCAACGCTGGACTTGGTCAAGATAAACCGTTGGATACCCGGGTTCGTTCGCCTCAAACCTGTGGCATGGACGGCGGTGAGTATTGCGCCATTTGGCTTGGTCCCGACATGCCCGGTGATCAGCGCACCGATGATGCGGTGTCCGCCTGTTTCGATGGGCCGCCTTTATCGGAAGACCTGGATATAGTCGGTGCACCGCGCATTTGCCTGAATGTCAGCGCCGACCGCCCGCAGGCGCAGATTGCCGTGCGGCTGAATCACATCCACCCAGACGGGGCTTCGACCCGGATTACGTATGGCGTTCTGAACCTGTCGCACCGTGATAGCCACAGGCAGCCAACTCCGTTGACGCCCGGAACCTCGTATGAAATCTCGTTGGACCTGGATCACATCGCCTATCGTGTTCCCAAGGGGCATCGCGTGCGAGTGGCTATATCCAGTGCGTACTGGCCGCTGATCTGGCCCTCACCCGAGCCCGTCGAATTGCACCTGACAGATGGTATGATCATGATCCCGAACCGGGCCACCCCGGGTGAGGATGAACATGTGTTCCAACCGCCCGACTCTGACACCCCGATTGACGTGACAACTCTGCGGAACAGCAGCAACTCTCGCCGGGTCGAGACAGACATGAACTCGGGTGAAACCCAATTGATCATCGAAGACGATTTCGGTCGTGTAGTGAACAATCACCACGGGCTGACCTATGGTGGGACAGCATCTGAACGCTGGACCATCCACCCTGACGACCCGCTCTCCGCTCGCGGGCAGTGCCATTGGACACAAGAGATCAGTCGCGACGGGATTGATCTGCGCACTGAAACCTCCTGTGAAATGTGGTCGGATCACGAGAACTTTTTCCTCAAGGCGCAGATAAGTGCTTTTGAAAACGAAACTTTGGTATTCTCTAAACAAACGGAGGACGCCGTTCCACGAAACCAGATGTGATATTTTGGTGGCCAAAGGTCAGACATTTGCCCTTGCTCGGTAGACCGAAATGCGCCTAACTTGACTCATGCGTCAATAAAAATGCCCGAGAAGGGCTGAAATCCAATCAACTGGGAGACCACTAAATGAACGAACAACTCACTCACATGGCCGGTCAGGTCACTGCGGGCAAACTGACCCGCCGCGAATTCATGGGGAAAGCGGCGGCTCTGGGTGTGTCGGCAGCGATGGCCAGCACCATGTTCGCTGACGCGGCACGCGCGGCAGGACCGAAAAAAGGCGGCGACCTGAAATTTGGCTTGCAGGGCGGCGAATCCACCAATTCGCTGGATCCCGCGACCTATGCCAGCTCAGTGCCATTCCAAAACGGCAAACAATTCGGTGACCAACTTGTGGAAGTTGCGCCCGACGGTTCGATCGAGCCGCGCTTGGCGGAATCTGTCGAAGGCAGCGCGGACGCCAAAGTTTGGACTTTCAAGCTGCGTCAGGGCGTCGAGTTCCACAACGGTAAGACCATGACCAGCGAAGACGTGCTGAAGACCATGCAGCGCCACTCGAACGAAGACTCCAAGTCAGGTGCCCTGGGCATCATGAAAGGCATCGAGTCGATGAAGGCCGATGGTGACAATTTCCAGGTCACTCTGACCGAACCGAACGCCGACCTGCCATATCTGATGGCCGATTATCACCTGATCATTCAGCCAGATGGTGGGATGGATGATCCTGGTGCTGGCATCGGTACAGGGCCGTACAAGGTCGAAGTAAACGAGCCCGGCGTACGTCACCTCTACAGCAAGTTCGAGAACCACTGGAACCCCGATTTCGGCAACTTCGACAGTGTCGAAGTGATCGTCATCAATGACGCGACCGCCCGTACAGCTGCGCTGCAGTCGGGTCAGGTCCATGCTATCAACCGCGTTGAACCTAAGGTTGCCGATCTGCTGGGTCGCGCGCCGAACCTGACCGTTCATTCCACAGCTGGTCGTGGACACTATGTGTTCATCATGCACTGCGACACTGCGCCGTTCGATCAAAACGAACTACGTCTGGCGTTGAAGCATGCCATCAACCGTCAAGAACTTGTCGACAAGGTTCTGCGCGGCTACGGCACCGTCGGTAACGACATGCCCGTCAACGCGGCCTACCCATTGTTCGATGGCTCGATCCCGCAGCGCGAATTCAGCCTTGAAAAGGCCGCTGAGCACTACAAGAAGTCGGGCCATGATGGTTCGCCGATCATTCTGCGTGTTGCAGATGGCGCGTTCCCTGGAGCCGTTGATGCAGCAGCCCTTTTCCAGCAAAGCGCGGCTCAGGCCGGTATCCCGCTGGAAATCAAGCGCGAGCCGAACGATGGTTACTGGTCCGAAGTCTGGAACGTTCAGCCGTTCTGCGCATCCTATTGGGGTGGCCGTCCGGTACAGGATCAGATGTACGCAACTGCGTATCTGTCGAGTGCCGACTGGAACGACACCCGCTTCAAGGTGCCGGAGTTCGACGAAATGCTGTTCGCAGCAAGGGCAGAGCTGGACAACGACAAACGCAAGGACATCTACAGCAAAATGGGCATGATGGTCCGCGACCAGGGTGGTCTGATCTGCCCGATGTTCAACGATTTTGTCGAAGGCGTCACCAATCAGCTCGAAGGTTGGGAAAGCGACCCGACGCAAGAGATGATGAATGGCAACATGTCCCGCAAAATGTGGTTCTCCTGATAGGGCCCACAGTTAATGCATCCAATCATCAAACTGGTTTCCCAGCGCCTTGCGCTGGGACTCCTTCTTCTCTTCGGTGCATCGGCTCTGATTTTCGGCCTCACTGAAGCCCTGCCCGGGGACGCTGCGCAAGCGGTCCTTGGCCAATCCGCAACCCCCGAGGCGCTGGCAAACCTGCGCGAGGAAATGGGCCTCAACCGTCCCGCTTTGACCCGCTATTTCGAATGGTTGGTGGGCATCCTGCAGGGCGATCTGGGTCAGTCTTTGACCAACAAACTAGATATCGCGGAAAGCATTGGGAAACGTTTGGGTAACACCCTTTTCCTGGCTTGTGCCGCAGCTGTCGTATCCGTGCCGCTTGCTATCTTTCTGGGCCTTCTCGCCGTCCGTTTCCGCAACCGCTGGCCCGACAAGCTTATCTCAGCCATCACTCTGACAACGGTTTCGATCCCCGAGTTTCTGATCGGTTATGTGGTGATCTATTTCGTTTCAGTAAAACTGGGCTGGTTTTCTTCGCTCGCAATGATCAACGACACGATGTCATTCGGGCAAAAGCTAAATGCAATCGCGTTGCCTGCTTTCGTTCTGACACTGGTGGTTCTGGCGCAGATGATGCGAATGACCCGCGCTGCGATCCTGAACCTGATGCAGTCGGCCTATATCGAAACGGCTGAACTGAAAGGCCTTTCCAATTTTCAGGTCATTGCACGCCATGCGTTTCCCAACGCGATTTCGCCTATCGTCAACGTTGTGATGTTGAACCTGGCCTATCTGGTTGTGGGCGTCGTCGTTGTCGAAGTGGTGTTCGTGTATCCCGGCATGGGGCAATACCTGGTGGATTCGGTGACAAAACGTGACGTGCCGGTCGTTCTGGCCTGCGGCGTCGTCTTTGCCGCTGTGTATATCGGGCTCAACATGGTTGCCGATATTGTGTCCATCCTTGCCAACCCAAGACTGAGGCATCCGAAATGATGAAGAATATTCCTATTTCGGCCGCCATCGGTCTGTTTTTCACCGGGCTGTACTTTTTCATAGCCTTTGCAGCCCCGCTGATCGCCCCCTACGGTATGGCCGAAGTGGTAGGCGATGTGTGGGAACCGTCCAGCGCTGAACACCTGCTGGGCACGGACAACATCGGGCGCGATCTGCTGACACGTATGATCTACGGTGGTCGCACGACTATCTTTATCGCTGCAGCAGCTACGATTCTCAGTTTTGTCACCGGCACTTCGTTGGGCCTTTTGGCTGCCGTGCTGGGTGGTTGGGCCGATCAGGCACTCAGCCGGACAGTTGACCTAGTCATGTCGATCCCGACGCTGATCCTGGCACTGGTTATCCTGGCAATTGTTCCGGTGACCGTTCCAATCCTGATCCTTGTGATGGGACTGTTGGACGCAACGCGTCCTTACCGACTGTCACGGTCGGTTGCTGTAGACATCAACGTGATGGACTATGTCGAGGCCGCAAAGCTGCGCGGTGAAGGTCGGCGCTGGATCATCTTCCGGGAAATCCTGCCAAACGCCCTGTCACCTTTGGTGGCCGAATTCGGGCTGCGGTTCATCTTTATGGTTCTGTTCATCTCAACCCTGTCGTTCCTGGGCCTTGGCGTCCAACCGCCGCTGGCGGACTGGGGCGGCATCGTGAAGGAAAACAAAGACGGGATCGTCTATGGCATCGGCGCGGCGCTCTACCCTGCTGTAGCCATCGCGACGCTCGCCATCTCGGTCAACCTTGTGGCTGACTGGGTTCTGAACCGTACCACATCGCTGAAAGGAGGCCGGGGATGAGTGATACCCTTCTCAAGGTCCGTGGCCTCAAGATTGGCGCGACTGTCTATCCACCGGGCGAAAAGCCCCATGACATCGAGATTGTACACGGGGTCGATTTCGACCTCGAACGCGGCAAGGTGCTGGGGCTGATCGGCGAATCCGGTGCCGGTAAATCGACCATCGGTCTGGCGTCCATGGCTTATGGCCGCGGTGGCGTCGAACTGACCGGAGGAGAAGTCTGGGTCAACGGGCGCGACATTCTGAAATCTCCGCACAGCGATATCCGCAATCTGCGTGGTGGCGAGGTTGCCTATGTCTCGCAATCCGCCGCCGCGTCGTTCAACCCGGCTAAGAAGATCATGGATCAGGTTGTCGAAGCCGCGGTCGAGCACAAGAAGTTTTCACGCAAAGAGGCCGAAGGCCGTGCGCGGGAACTTTTCGCCAAGCTGGGTTTGCCCGATCCGGACAATATTGGTGATCGTTATCCGCACCAGGTCTCGGGCGGTCAGCTCCAGCGCTGTATGACAGCACTGGCCCTGTGCCCAGAGCCTGATCTGGTGGTGTTTGATGAACCGACGACAGCTCTGGACGTGACGACCCAGATCGACGTTCTGATGGCGATTAAAGAGGCCATTCGCGATACTGGCGTGGCTGCGCTTTACATTACGCATGACCTCGCCGTTGTCGCTCAGGTCAGTGATGACATCATGGTTCTTCGGATGGGCAACACCGTCGAATACGGCAGCACCGATCAGATCATCAACAACCCGAAGGAAGATTACACCAAGGCCTTGGTCTCGGTGCGGTCTATCGAACACGAAGAGAAAAAGCCAACACCGGATGCGGTGCTTAGCGTTGACGGTATCACCGCACGCTACAAGGGTTTGAACTTCGACGTGCTGCACAACGTCAATGTCGAGCTTCATCCAGGGCAGACACTGGCGGTTGTGGGTGAATCCGGTTCGGGTAAGTCGACGCTGGCACGTGTGATCACGGGCCTGTTGCCGCCGCGTGATGGTGAGATCACCTTTAACGGGCGAAAGCTGTCACCAGACCTGAAGAACCGCACACGAGAAGACCTGCGCGAGCTGCAGATGATCTATCAGATGGCTGACGTGGCAATGAACCCGCGCCAGACCGTTGGCACGATCATCGGTCGCCCGCTGGAGTTCTACTTCAACATGCGTGGTGCCGAAAAGCGCAAGCGGATCGTAGAGCTGCTGGATGAGATCGAGCTGGGCGAGAAGTTCATCGATCGCTATCCGGCGGAACTGTCAGGTGGTCAGAAACAGCGTGTCTGCATTGCGCGGTCACTGGCGGCCAAGCCCAAGATGATCATCTGTGATGAGGTCACCTCGGCGCTTGATCCTCTGGTGGCGGACGGCATCCTCAAGCTGCTGCTGGACCTGCAAAAGATCGAGGATGTAGCATACCTCTTCATCACCCACGATCTGGCAACGGTGCGCGCAATCAGCGACAGTATCGCAGTGATGTATCAGGGTCGCGTGGTTCGCTACGGGTCGAAAAGCGAGGTACTGAGCCCGCCGTTCGACGACTATACCGACCTGCTGCTCAGCTCGGTCCCCGAGATGCATCTGGGCTGGCTGGAAGAGGTCGTCGCCCACCGCAAAATGGAAAGCGCCGGGAACTGATCCCTGCCCTTTCCGTGACCATACGGTAAAAAATTGAAATCCCGACACCTTGTAAAAAGACAGGTGTCGGGATTTTGCTATTGGGGGCGCGAACGGGCAGGCCCCTGATTGCGAATCCCCTAGGGTCGCCTGAAATATCTAGTCAAAAGGCCAATGACATGGACCGCAAACTTCTACTCATAATTCTGGACGGTGTACCGTGGCGCAATTTCCGACGGTTGTTCGGTAACCTTGAAGGTTGGGTCGACAGCGGTGAGGGGCG
Source organism: Ruegeria sp. BI12 (assembly GCF_056537985.1). Taxonomy (NCBI): domain Bacteria; kingdom Pseudomonadati; phylum Pseudomonadota; class Alphaproteobacteria; order Rhodobacterales; family Roseobacteraceae; genus Ruegeria; species Ruegeria sp. BI12. The sequence goes on from NZ_JBQFSL010000001.1 coordinate 2,355,846, forward strand.
CGTGTGGAAACTACGCGCTGTTTTGCCGTCCACGTCCGCCAGCTGCTATGCCTCGATCCACACCGGTGTCACTCCGCAGGAACATGGCTGTACCGGCAACGGTAATGTCTTTCGCCTAGGCCATAAGGACGTCTTCAGCCAGGTCCGTGCAGCTGGTGGTGTAACCGGTGCGGTCACCCACAGCTATTGGTCACAGTTCTTCAACCGCCACCCGTTCGATTACGTCCGCGACATCGAATATGATGAGCCTGAGAGCAAGACAATCAACCACGGCCGCTTTCACACCATGACCGGCTATGGCAAAGCCAATCAGATGACGCCGTCCGACGTGGATCTCTATGCCACTCTGACCAACCTTTGCCTGCGTCATGGGCTGGATTACGGCCTGCTGCATGCCTGCACATTGGACAGTATGGGGCACCGTTTCTACCATGATTGCGAGGAGATGGACCACGCCTGTTTCGTCGCAGACGAGATGCTGGCCCCCTTCATCCCGCGTTGGCGGCAACTAGGCTATGAGGTCATCGTGACCGCCGATCACGGTCAGGACGAACGCGGGCATCACGGCGGGCGCAGCCCGCTGCAACAGGAAACGGCACTGTACTACTTTGGCGACGCGGAAGGCCCCGAGGCCGACACGGTGATCGATCAGCTACAGCTGGCACCCACGATCCTGAACCGCATGGGCGCGCCCATTGCTGAAACGATGAAAGCCGCGTCCTTCCTGAAGTAACGGATTAATCGTAGGGCCAGATCTGCTGGCCCAGCGCCTCAATCGCGACCGAGATTCGCTCAAAGCTGTCTGCCGCGCGCTTTACACTGGTCCGCGCGCGCAGATAGCCATGAACGAGGCCCGGCTCGTTTATCCAATGCGCCTGCCCTCCGGCGGCGGAAATCTTGTCGCAATAAGCGGCGCCATCATCCCGCAGCGGATCACAATCTGCAGTCACCACCACGGTCGGCGGCAGACCCGAGAAATCTGTGTCGTGAAGCGGCGCGAAGGTCGGATCATCTTGCGGGATATCACCACCACAACGCACTTTTTCGTAGAACTGAATCTCATCCAGCGTCAAAAGCGGTGCGTGGGCGTGCTCGATATACGACCCTTTCGTGCTGTCACCACCCAAACCGGGGTAGATCAGGACCTGACCCAGCACATGGTCCAACTTACCTCGTCCGTATTGGGCGACTGCGGCCGCCAGGTTGCCACCGGCACTGTCACCCGCAAGGACAATCGGGTCGCCGAATTCCTGCGCCACCCAGTTTGTCGCATTCCAGCTGTCCTGAAACTGCGCCGGGTGGACATGTTCAGGACATAGACGGTAGTCCACGGCCACAACCCGATATCCGGTCTGCGCGCAGATCTCGGCGCAAACATCATCGTGGCTGTCCAGACCTCCAACAACAAATCCGCCACCATGAAAATAAGTGACGGTTCGCGTCGGCTGACCCGCATTGTAGACACGGACAGGCACGCCAAATGCCTGCCTGTCCTCAGTCTCGACCCCCTGCGGGCGGGGTTGGCGAAAGTCGCGACACATCGTGTCGTATACCCGGCGTTGATCTTCGATCGACTGTTCGACCGCATCGTCGGGATAGCTTTCAGCCGTTCGTTTTATGAACGCCCAGGTTTCTTCATCAATCAGACGTTCATAATCCATGCTCTCTCCCCGTCAGGCAGCCCACTCCCACGGCCGGGTGAACGATCCCAGCACTTTGCTGACATCGTCCTCTGAGGAGCCCTTCGCGTCAAGCTGCGCAACGAGCCCGCGCTTTTTATCGTCGATGACTGACACGACCCGTGCCTCAAGCCCCGCTTCCTCGAGCGCGCCATTGTAAATGCGCGTGATCGCCTGTTTGCGAAGCTCAGGCTTAAAGACCTTTCCGACAGCGGTTTTGGGCAGTTCGTCCAGAATGGTCATATGCTTGGGTTGCGCCGCGCGCTCATGGACATGAACGTTGCAATAATCCATCAGTTCTTTCTCGGAGACCGAGGCACCATCGACGAGTTCGACAAAGGCGCAAGGCACTTCGCCCGAATAGGCATCTGGCTGCCCGATGGCACCGGCAAAGGCGACGGCATCATGCCCCAGCAGGGCTTCTTCGATTTCAGCCGGGTCAATGTTGTGACCACCACGGATGATGAGATCTTTCGCGCGACCTGTGATCCACAGGTAACCATCCTCGTCAAACCGCCCCAGATCGCCCGTACGCAGGTATTTGTCGAAGTGGTACAGATCTACGTTCTTGTCTGCCTCGGTATAGGTATTGCCCGCATAAACCCCGGGGTTCGATATGCAGATCTCACCAATTTCGTCGGCGGCACATTCCTTTGGCCCATCCGGTCCATCCTGCAGGATTTTGACATCCGTATATGGGAACGGAATACCAATCGAGCCGATCTTCTTTTCCCCGTCCACCGGGTTGCAGGACACCAGACAGGTGGCCTCGGTCAGCCCATAGCCTTCTACGATGGTCACACCGGTCGCTTCTTCGAACCGGCGGAACAGTTCGACGGGCAAAGGTGCTGAACCTGAGAACGCCGTTTTCACGCTTGAGATGTCCGCATCCACGGGTCGCTGCATCTTGGCAGCAATCGCTGTGGGTACCGTGATGATGAACGTTACTTTCCAACGCTCGATCAATTTCCAGAAATTGTCGAAAACACCGTCGCCGCGATATCCCGCAGGCGTTGGGAACACCACATGGGCGCCTGACGACACAGCAGCCATCATGATCACGTGCACGGCAAAAACGTGGAACATGGGCAGTGGGCACATGATCACGTCTTCGTCCGAGAACAACAGAGTGCTCCCCAGCCAGCCGTTGTAGATGAGGCCCGAGTATTTGTGCTGCGCAACCTTAGGCATGCCGGTTGTGCCGCCGGTGTGGAAATAGCAGGCAACGCGATCTTCCTTGCTGTCTTCGAAGGTCAGCGTCGTTGGCTGCTTGGCCAATTCTTTATTGAAGTTCTTGTAATCCGCATGGGCCAGTTTTTCCTTGTCTCCCATTTTTGGACGCAGGAACGGCACCAGCCAGGATTTTGGCGGCGTCAGATAGCGGTTGAGATCAATCTCGAGAATGGTTTTGACGTTGGGCGCGTGGCGCACTGCCTCTTCGACCTTTTGCGCCACATCCGTTTTTGGGAAGGACTTCAACGTCACAACCACTTTGGCACCGGTTTCGCGCAGGATTGCTGCGATCTGCTCGGGCTCTAGCAGCGGGTTGATCGGGTTCACGATCCCTGCAACCGCGCCGCCCATCATGGTGACCAGCGTTTCGTTACAGTTAGGCAGCACATATGCCACCACGTCTTTCTCACCGACCCCTAATGACCGGAAGAGATTGGCAGCCTGGTTGACCTTGCCCAGAAGTTGCGACCAGGTCAGCGTCTCTGCCTTGTCTGTCGGACCAGACATAAGTTGAAAGCTGACCGCATTACTGTTCGGAAACTTGCTTGCCGTACGTGACAGCAACTGGTGGAACGTGACCGGAACGTCCCGATCCTCCCACGGCATTTCCTGCTCCATTCTCGCCTTGTCTTCCAAACCCACAAAGGCCATGTGACTCCTCCCTGTTTTTTTCTCCCGCGTCTTGCGCGGTTTTTTCCAGAACAAGATGGAAGCAAAACCCCGCAGGTGCAAGCGACGGGTTAGAGGGGCCACGCCCAAATTTGTAGAATTACGCAGCGGCGCAAAAATGACTTCCCCGACGTCAGGCTATTCCGCTGCGACACCGTCGGTGAATTGCAAACGCGCCAGGCGCGCGTATAGGCCATCCTGATCGACCAGATCTTCATGCGTGCCTTGAGCCACGATTTGACCGGCCTCCATCACCACGATCCGGTCCGCCTTTTTGACAGTCGCAAGACGGTGGGCCACGATCAATGTGGTGCGTCCTGCCCGCATCTGATCAACCGCTCCCTGTACTGCACGTTCGCTTTCGGCATCCAGGGCAGAAGTTGCCTCATCCAGCAGCAGAACCGGCGCATCTCGCAGGATCGCACGGGCAATCGCGATGCGCTGTTTCTGACCACCCGACAACATCACACCACGCTCGCCGACAAAGCTGTCATACCCTTCGGGCAGTTTCGAAATGAATTCATCTGCTGCGGCTGCGCGCGCTGCTGCCTCAACCTCGGCGTCAGTGGCGTCCAGACGCCCAAACCGAATATTCTCACGGGCCGAGGCTGCAAAGATGGTCGGGTCCTGCGGCACCAGTGCCATGTGCTGCCGGAAATCGGACCGGTCGAGATCGCGCAGATCAACACCATCCAGGCTGACATGGCCTGCGTCCGGATCGTAGAACCGCTGGATCATCTGGATGACCGTCGTTTTGCCTGCACCCGATGGCCCAACAAAAGCCACCGTTTCTCCTGGTTGGATCGACAACGTCAGATGATCCAATGCCACGACATCCGGACGGGCCGGATAATGGAAGGTCACATCTTCAAAACGTATCTCACCTAGGACAGGTGTGGGTAGAGACGCTGCCTTGACCGGGTCAGTTACCGTGTCCTCAGCATTCAGCAATTCCACCAAACGCTCGGTCGCGCCGGCAGCGCGTTGCAGTTCGCTCCAAATCTCTGACAGGGCGGCGACTGAGCCGGCCATAATGACCGAATAAATTACGAACTGGATCAGAACGCCTTCGGTCATCACCCCATCGCGCACGTCATTGGCACCCATCCACAGCACACCGACAATGCCTGAGAATACGAGGAAGATGACAATAACCGTCAGAACGGCGCGGGTCTGAATTCGGCGCAGCGATACGATATACGAGGTTTCGGTCATATCACCGAACTGCTTTTGGCTGGCTTGCTCGTGGGTAAAGGCCTGAACTGTCTGCACCGCGCTCAGCGCTTCGCCCGCATTGCCGGATGAGGCCGCGATCCAATCCTGATTTTCCCGGCTAATCACCCGCAGACGGCGTCCCAGAACCAGAATGGGAACCACGACCACCGGGATCAGCAAAAGCACCAAGCCCGTCAATTTGGCAGAGGTCAGCAGCATCAGAACCAAGCCCCCAACGAACATCAGCAAATTGCGCAGCGCGATCGAGACGGATGATCCCAGTACCGACTGGATCAAGGTTGTGTCCGTGGTAATGCGGCTCAGAACTTCTCCGGTCATGATGCGTTCATAAAACTCAGGGCTCATCCCGATTACGCGATCAAAAACGGCCTTGCGAATATCGGCCACGACCCGTTCCCCCAACCGGGTCACCAGCGCATAGCGGATGCCGGTTCCGATGGCGAGAATCGCGGCAATGCCCAACGCCGCCAAAAAGTACCAATCCAGCAGCTCGCCATCTTCAATTCGAAAGTTATCGACGACGCGACGCACCGCAAGCGGCAAGGTCAGCGTCATGCTGGCTGTCAGCACCAGTGCTAGTCCCGCGCCGATCATCAGGGCCCGATACGGCTTCATAAACGGCCAAAGCGACGACAGAACGCCAATCTTCCGCGATCCTGCGCGCTCTTCCGTGGCGCCGGGTGCAGGTTTGCCCTTGGGAGAGGCTGAGGCAGAGTTCGCCATATTTGGCCCTTACGTCATATTCGCGATTTCGTGTTCGCTTCTTGGCGGCCACGGCAAGCCGGGTCAAGAACCACAATATATGACACCACCTAAAAGGGCCATTTGACGCAGAATTTCGGGGCTGATTTGGAGCGGGCGGCGGGAATCGAACCCGCTTCATCAGCTTGGAAGGCAAGCGCCTTAATCACTACTTTCACAACTATTTCAATGCAATATTAGAATACATATAGTCGATTTGTAGGTTATATGCCGGAGAAAAATTCTTGGAGCGGGCGGCGGGAATCGAACCCGCTTCATCAGCTTGGAAGGCTGAGGTAATAGCCAGTATACGACGCCCGCTCAGCTCGAGCGGGTCTATTTCATCCCGAATTTGCGGTCAATAGAGGATTTGTTTTTTTTCAAACAACTGATCTTTGTTGAACAAAAAATCTGCAGCTGAATCGCAGGCAAGTAATGGAGTTTGGCCGAAAAGTAAGCTGTCAATTTTCTTATAGAATCAACTGAACAATCAAAGTGTCCCTGTTCCAATCGGAACTGTTCGAATGTCCCCATTGCGGACAGAACGGGCATTCGTCTTATTGGCGACTATGACTGCACTGAGCCGAAAGCAGACATAGATGATGAGAGCAGCATTCGTCACTCTGGGCGGCAAGCTGACATTCTCTGCGGGTGCAAATTGGAAGGTTTTTTTTCGCGAAGCGGTCATTTGACTTCCCGGCGGTTCATAAAGTGAACTGCCTCTTAACAAAATGCTACGGATCATGCCCATCATTGGCAAATGGGGGCGGGTCGAACTGAGTCGGCTAAATACTTATTGCGTGGTATAGAGTTGATGAAAGAATGTACCGACCAGTAAAGATTGCACGATCCGTCATCAGAGCGCGACATTCGAATACAAGTTTCGATGCTTCTTGAGCCATTCGGTGTTCATAGTATGCGGAAGCGCAAGGGGGAAATTTTGACCAAAGTCCTGTTGGTGGAAGACAATGAAATGAACAGCGATATGCTGTCGCGCCGGTTGGAACGCAAAGGTTTTCATGTTGTCGTTGCGAAGGACGGGCTGGAAGGCGTGTCAATGGCTGGAGAAGAACGTCCAGACATCATTTTGATGGACATGAGCCTGCCTGAGATTGATGGGTGGGAGGCTACACGACGTATCAAGGCGGCGCCCGAGACGGCGTCGATTCCGGTGGTGGCCCTGACCGCACACGCGATGGCCAGTGATAGGGAAAAGGCGCTGGAAGCAGGTTGCGACGACTTCGACACCAAACCGGTTGAGTTGAGCCGTTTGCTAGACAAGATGGGGAATCTTCTGCCTACAACCTGAGGAAGAACCGCTCAATCCGCCGCCGTTTTGCGTTGGGTGACATAGTAGGTTCTAATCTGACCCTTGCCTTTCACCCTTGTTTCGACAGGTTCAGAGATGTCAAAGCGATGTTCGACCCGTCTGGCGGTGGCCTCAGAAACCTGCACCCGGCCCGGCGCGCCAGTTGATTCAAGGCGGCTGGCAAAATTAACAGTGTCCCCCCAGACATCGTAAAGGAAACGGTGTGATCCGATGATACCGGCAACCACCGGCCCGGTATGAACGCCGACCCGGATATGTATCGGGTGGTCCATTTCAAGGTTCAGTGCCTCGACTTGATCGAGCATCCGGAGCGCCATATCGACGATCACCTCGGCATGATCTTCACGACCATCCGGCACTCCGGCGGCCACCATATACGCATCACCTATCGTCTTAATCTTTTCAACGCCCAGTTCCGTCGCCGTTTTGTCGAACCCCGAAAAAATCCGGTTCAGATAGGAAACCACCTGCGCCGGAGCCAGCCTGGCCGACATCTCGGTGAAGCCGACGATATCGGAAAAGAGCACGGTGACGTCGTTGTGGCGGTCGGCGATTGTAGCCTCGCCGTGGTTAAGGCGCGTCACGATCTGTTGAGGCAGAATGCTAAGCAGAAGGTCTTTGTATTTTTGCTTTTCCGCTTCCATCATTTCAAGGTACTGCCGTTCGCGCTTTCGCCAGCGGTTTTTCTCCAGCGCCGCGCTGATCCGGGCTTTTAACAGGATCGGGTTGAAGGGTTTGGGCAGGTAATCCTCGGCGCCAGCCTCGATGCAGCGCGCGACGCTTTCTATCTCATCAAGGGCAGAAACCATAATGACTGGGGTATCATGAAGGGTATCATCCTGTTTCAACCGGGTAAGAACCTCGAAGCCGTTGATATCAGGCATCATCAGATCGAGCAGAACCAGATCGAACGGTTGGCGGGACATCTCCTCGAGAGCAGAATAGCCGCCATCTGCAGTCCACACGCGATGCCCGTCCAGCTTTAACCGGCGCGCCAGCAAGTCCCGGTTGGCCTCGGCATCATCAACGACAAGGATGTTGCCGGTTGATCCGGATGCATCAGCGATTGAAGGCAGGGGCTGCATGCTCTGGACCAGATTGGCAAACATCGTCGCCGTTTCGCGCGGTGTGTCAGGGATTTTGAGGCCATCACCGGATAAACTCGAGAGCGCGTCGATACGTTGCAGCAAGGTGTCGGTGTGATCCAAAAGCCCAAGCAAATCCGGCTCAAGATGTTCTGCGTTCAGGTACGGCAGATCCTCCAGCATCATCTCGCTGTAGCCTTTGATCGCGTTCATCGGGGTGCGCAGGTCGTGGCGAAGCCGTTTCACGCCGTCATCGCCGCTGACCCTCAGCTTCGTCGCCATCTTAGGGTGCAGAAGCTGATCCACCAAGGCACTCAGTTCCATAGTTGCCTGGGCAATCCGGTCAAGGTTCGAGTCAACCTCATCCAGATTCAGCCGTCTGCTTTCGCTTTGAAGCAATTCACAAAAACCGGCGATGGCGCTGACCGGAGAGATGAGGTTTTGACGCAAATTGGCCAGCCATACTGCCTGTGCTTCTTGTGCTTCGTCCTCTGAACCGCCATTCACAACCTATGTTTCCTCTGTAGAGGTAGGCCGGTTTTTGACCATAATGTCGTTCAACTTGTTGAGGATGATTTCAATTTCATCCCCGTCCTTGCTGATCAGCGTCTCGACCGAGCTGCTCAGCCGCGCGCGGTCTTCGTTTGACAGGGTCTTCGCGGTGACTACGATGACAGGTATGTCTTTCCAGTCCGGGTTCTTCCTCATCCCCGCCAGAAATTCGAACCCGTCCATTTCTGGCATCATGAGATCCAGCAAAATGACGTCCGGTACGGATGCAGAAAGACGTTGAAGAGCGTCCAGCCCGTTGACGGCCTGCTCGATCTGCCAGCCTTCCTTGCCCAGAACGCGACAGATCATTTCGCGGGTTGCAGCCTCGTCTTCAACAACAAGGGCGCGGGGCGCCGGCAGGGACGGACAATGCTCTTTCAGCGCATTCAGTAGTGCGACCGTGTCGATGGGCTTGCTCAGGTATTCGCTTGCACCCAGCGACAATCCGCGCGTGCGGTCTTCGGCGAATGTCAGCATAATCACCGGGATGTCTGCCAGATCCGGGTTGTCTTTCAGCTTCGACAACACCGCCCAGCCGTCAATTTCGGGCATGAACACATCTAGTGTGATGGCGTCAGGCTTGGATTTACGCGCCAGTTCCAACGCTTCGTCGCCCTTGGTCGAGGCAAGAACACGGTATCCTTCCCTGCGCAGCCGCCGCCCCAAAAGGTCATGCACCGTCGGGTCGTCATCGACGAGCAGAACCAGCGGCGCGTTTGAATCGCTGTCTTGATCGTCGCCGGAATACCCTTTTTCCCGCAGCGGGTCTGTAGACGGATCTCTGCAGATACTCGGAAGACGAATTGTGAAAGTTGACCCTTCGCCGAGCGTGCTGGCGCAGTGAATGTTGCCGCCCAGCTGTTCGCAGAAGACCTTGGTTATCGACAGCCCCAGACCGGTGCCCCCGTAGTTGCGGGTAGTGGAGGAATCCGCCTGAGTAAACGCGTCAAACACTTTGTCGACTTGTTCGGGGGACAGGCCGATACCTTGATCGGCGACTGAAAATTCCAGCTGATCCTGTTCCTTCGATCTTTGGACGGACAGCGTGATTGTAGCGTTTTCGGTGAACTTGCAGGCGTTGGACAAAAGGTTGAGCAATGCTTGTCTCACCTTGGTCAGATCGCAAACCATATCCCCGATGTTCTCCGCGCACACAATCTTCAGAGTATTGTTATTTCTTTCGGCCAGCGGTCGCACCGTTGTTCCGACATCTTTGATCATTTGAAAGACATCGAATGCTTCCAGATTGAACTCCATCTTTCCGGCTTCGATTTTGGACAAATCCAGAATGTCGTTAATTAGGGCAAGCAGGTGCTTCCCGGCAGATTGGATTTTTTGAAGATCGCTCAGGTTCGTCTCATCATTCTGGTCGATAGCTTCCTCAAGCATCAACTCACTGTACCCGATGATCGCGTTTAGTGGCGTGCGGAGTTCGTGGCTCATATTGGCAAGGAATGTGCTCTTGGTCTTATTCGCAGCTTCAGCATTGTCTTTTGCCACGCGCAGTTCGCTTTCCACCTGCTTCTGGGTGGTAATGTCCCGACCGTAGATATTCGCATAGCCGCCCTCCGGCACCGGCCATAGTAAAAGGGCATAGATCAGACCACCTGCCTCGTATTCGAAGTCTTGCCGTTGATCCTCGTGCAAACCTTTTGTGACCCTTTTGCGCCAACCCGTTCCGACGCGGTCGCCAACCTTCAATTGCAGCGCTTCAATCAGCTGAGTGCTTGCCTTGTTGGCGTATATCAATTTGCCCTGATTAGTGATGCGCAAGACCGGGTTAGGGTTCTCTTCAGGAATGCGCGCCAGTTCTTGCATCCGCTTTTCTGCTTGCTTCAGCTGCGTAACGTCCCGCCCGTACAAATTGACATGTTTGGCATCCGGCACCGGCCAGAGCAGTAACGAATAGACCATACCGCCAGCATGGCATTCAAAATCCTGCCGTTCGTTCTCTTCAAGCCCTTTCCTGACGCGTGCCAGCCATTCTTTTGTAACGGCTGCACCGACTTTCAGGTTCAACGCTTTCAACATCGGGTCACTGGCTTTATTCGCAAAAAGCAGCTTTCCATCGCTGCTGATGCACATAACCGGATTGGGGTTTTCCTCAGGGATCTGAGCAAGCTCGGCATTGCGGGCTTCGACCTTCTTTAGTTCGGTCACATCGCTGTAGATCGCAACGGTTCCGTTATCATGGGTCTTCCGCTCGCTGATCTTGATCCAGCCCCCGGATGCCCGGCTTTGCAGCTGGGTGCCTTCCGGATTGTCGTGACGTTTCAGCCGTTGCGCCAGCCATTCTTCTTCTCGTCCGATCGCATCTGCAATCACGTTGAGCGACAGTGCTTTGCGGACGACCTGTTCGAACGTCATCCCCGGTTTCACCAAATCTTCGTGCCCCGGATACAGCATCTTGCGATACGTCTCGTTCGCCAGAACCAAACGATCCTCGGAATCATACAGGGCAAAGCCCTCGGGAATTGTGTTTATGGCGTCGACGATCCGGTCCAGAGCCTGGTTCGTTCCAAACGGTTTCGACACACGGTGATCGCCGGAATGGTTCATTTCGCGCTCTCCATCTGGTGAAACCGACACGTCGGTAACTCACTGTTTCCAGTTGAATTGAAATGCGGTTACAAAACAAGGCTGTTTCGGACCGACTGTGTGTGCCTTTGGATTGATGTTGACAGAGCCGCTGTTCTGTCGGACCCCGTGAGGCCAATGGTGTAGCTGTGGCCAATGTCCGGAATGCGGGTACGATAGCAGATATCAATCAATCTGCTCAAAGTCGGCTATGGGCCGTTATCACACGTCCCAACAAACTGACTTATCGGCAGTATAGTCCGCAGAGCAGACTTTGAGGAAAATTCTGCAAACGACCGCATCGAGCCCACTTTGATCGATGCTGCGCGATGCCCCAATAACAGCAATGCGCAGAAAGCGGACTTTGCAAAGTCCAGTAGACTGCTCAAACCGGGCATTCCTTCCAATGGCAGCGTATGCGACTATGAGCAGGAAGCAGGCTTCGCGGTTGCGCTCCGACAACTTGGGTCCTGATAAAGCTTTTTCTGTATCGTTTGATTGATCTTTCTTGATCGATAGGATGGGCTAACCTTCAAAACAGTTCTGAGGTCCCAAATGTACAGGTATGTTCTGACAACAATGGCTTTGTGTTGTGCAAGCGTTCTTCATGCCGCTGGTATGGAACGGTGGGGTGAATCCGGCGACTGGACAATCCTGATTGATCCCGAAAAGGGAGACGGCTGCCTCGCGTGGAAGCCCTTTGAAAATGACATGACCGTTGAAATCGGCGCAGCACCCAATCAGGCCGGCGGCTTTTTTGCCGCTTTTAATCCGGCCTGGGTTCAAATCGAGGACGGGGCGACCGGGATCGTACAGTTCGATTTTGGTGATGCGAGATTCGAAGGCGAGGCGGTTGGAGTCTTCAAGAATGGCGTGCCCGGCGGCTACGCCTTTTTCGACAACCCGGCGTTTGTAACCGAGTTTGGAAAGCGCCAAAGTGTTACGATCATTGGCGAAAGTGGGGCCGAGGTTGAACTCGACCTCAGCGGGTCTGCAAAAGCCATTGAGGCCGTTCTGACGTGTCAGGCCGAACAGCCGGAACCACTGAAGAACTAGTTAGCGTCCGACTACTGCAATTGATTGATGTCCGGCACACAGGGTTGCCTGTCGGCAGGCATAGCATCAGCGCCTTCCGGGGCCTTGTTTCTGGACCCGCCCACATCCAGCTTGAACTTTGGCGACGAAAGTTGGCCCGTCACATCAAAGGGCCAGGCGCTTCGAGACAGCGGTTTGCCAACGCGCCGAGGCTCCGCTCTGAGCGCTATGCTATCGTTCAGCCAGTCCACTTGCCCCCTGGCCACCAATTGAACTGACCCTGTTTCGATGACGATGGAGTTTGAACTGACTCGCCCGGCCTGAATAGCAACCGGAGCAACCACGCAAGTGATGTCGGTGTAGCCCTGTCTGAACTCTTCTGAAAACAGCCAAGGGAAAATGCCCAGCCCCGCCAGTTCCAATAGGCTGGTGCTGATGTAGCCCTCCGACATCGACAAAGACGCGTTGCCGCGCATCGAATTAACGAAGGCCTTGCCCGAGGCGTTACTGCCAGAAACGTTGAACTCACCGCTCAAACGTCCATAGGCATCAATGCCAATTCCAAACTCATCAAGGATCTCACCGAATTCCCATCCCGAAGTTGATCCCGACAATGAAAGCCAATCGGGTGAATCAATCAGATCCATGACCGCCCTCAGGCTGAAGTTTCCGCCGCCATAAGCCATCTGGAGAGGGCCGAAATCCACGGTTCCGTCTTTTGCAGACAGTTGGCTTGAAACAGAGGTTACACCTTGCTGGCCTACAATCTCTTTGAAATCGATTTGTACCTCGACGTCAGCTTCTCGCAGCACGCGCTGCACATCCAGAAGATCGGCAGGTTTCCCTTTTTCCTTTTGCAGCACCAAGGGCTGGACGCCTGTCTTCTTCGGCAAAACCAAAGGCTGAACTTCGGATTCAGGTACCTTTGAGGCCTCTCCTACCAAGCTTTTCAGTTGATCCAGTACGGCAGTCAGGTTCTTCAGGTCATTGAGATCGAGCTTTTCGCTCGTGATGTTGCCCCGAACTACAGAAGCGCCCTCTGGAAACTGTGCATCCAAAGCTGCAAGAAGATGTGAAGACCCGGCTTCGAACTGGATTGCAGCATCAAAGTCTTCGCCCTGCCTAGAGGTTTCAGCGTTGATAGCCAATGCGCCAATTTCGACAGGTTGCAGATTGAGCGCGGTCAGAAACTCGGCGCTGTCGTCGATGTCCAATTCCACGTCGAAATCGAGACCGGCAAGCCCTCTTAGCTCGTTGACAGATAGTGCGAGATCGAGCGCCCAGAGATCGGTGCCGTAAGTGGTCGCATTAAACCTGTTGAGTGAAACCGGCCCGCCCGCATTGGATATGTTGAAATCGGCTTTGATGCCGCCGAACTGGTTAACATAGTCTTCATCAAGGTTGGGCAAAATCAACTTGGCGGGTCCGTTCAGCACACCATCGAAAGTTACGTCCTGAAGCTGAAGCAGATCAAGGATTTCACCTTCGGCTTTCAGGACAGGCTCTTCAATTGGCCCGGCTTGCAGCGCGATGCCCAGCATGGCGAGCCGGCCGTCTGGCATGCGGCGAATGTTTTCAATAGAGGCTGGACCGATTACGTCTAACCCTTGGTCAAACGCATTGGTTTGAAAAAGTAGCTTCTCGAATTCGAAGGACGTCAGAGATCCGACCATATGCATTTCAAAGCCGGTGAATTTCAGCTCTTGGATACTTTTTGCTGCTGGCGGCGACTGTCCTTCGGGATGAAGCCGCGCGTTGAAAAGCAGATCGACGCCCTGAGCGGTGTAGAGGTCATCTATTGAACCTTCAGCTTCGAGATTCTGTCCATCCTCCAGGCTTACGGTGGTTGTAAACGCCTCGATCTTCAGGGCGTCCTGAGACACGAGTTCTGCCTGCAACTGGCCATTGCCTTCCAAAACGCGTTCCAATCCGATGACATCTAGAAAATCACCGAATTCACCGGTGTCCATCTCCAATACAGCTCGATAGCCACCACCTTCGTCCTCCGAGAAAGGCTCACCATCGTAGCTTACGGTCATTTCGCCAAAACTGGCGCGCGTCGTAAACGGTGCGGCGTGCGGGTAGTCGCCTTCGATTTGGAAGCCCTGACCGTTGACGGATCCGGAACCAGAGACCTTCGTTCTTTGTCCATGATCCGCTTGTTCAAGAGCAAGTGACTGTAGGTCAAACACAAACGAGAAGCCCGAGACCTTGTCGTCGATGTTTAGCCCGATTGACTTGAAACTGACGTTCTTGTCGCTCAGAAAGTTCAGGATTCCACTGCTTTCGGTGTCGATCTCATCGGTACTATCAACACTAGCGACGTCTTTTTGATCAACCGCTGGTACTGTTTCCTCGGAAGCTGGCTTGGTTGTCGGCCTGCCTTTTCGCCAGCTTGTTGTGCCGTCTGCGGCTGTAAGAAGATTTGCTTGGAGCCCTTCCACTACCAGATTGTCAAAATGTAGACGCCGGTTGGTCAAAGCGGCAATGTCCAGCTCCAGTTCCAGAAAGTTCAATTCTACAAGAGGTGACTCCGGCATTGTTTGGCTCGGAATGACCACCCCACCGACGTATATGTGACTAATGCGTCCAAGCGCTACGCTCACGTCATCGTTGATCAACAGTGGCCGGCCAATTTGTTTCGAAAGAACTTGTTCAACAAGTTCACGCCGCATATCGGAGAACAGTGGAGCCGCAAGCAACAGCCAAACAAAAGCGACTGCGGCGAATGCGAGAAATGCAACAAACCCGACTATCCTAACCAGCCAAACCCTCATGTGCTCCCCTATTGCAGCTCACACTGCTTCGAATTTCCACCAATTGGAAGTCACCAATCCTACTAGCAATTTAACACGGTTAGAATTGCGCATCTCTTTTAGGATGACGTGTTCATCGGTCCAAAGCTGCAAGTATTCGAGCATCTCGTTCGTAAGGGTCCTCGCGGAAGTGAACGGCCCCATCTTCGACCCAAGCAGTCCAATAGGTCAAAAGGACCGGCATGGGCTCGGGTAGGTTAACTCGCGTTGTCTTCCCGCTATCCAGAATGGATTGCATTTTTTGCCGACTCCAGTCCGGCTCTCCCTCCATCAAAAGGCTGGCAAATTCGAACGGATACTCAAGGCGAACGCAGCCGGAACTGAGGTTCCGCTCATTTCGGTCGAAAAGGCTGCGGTCGTTGGTATCATGCAAGTACACTGCGTATTTATTGGGAAACATGAACTTGACTAAACCTAACGCATTGTCTGGGCCCGGCTGCTGAACCAAAGTGACGTCGGGGTTCTTTGCCCCCCAGTTCACAGCGTTGGCAGGAATCGTCTGCCCGTCTTTGTTCCGAACTACGTAATTGTTGCGCGCCAGATAGGCTGGATCCTTGCGGATGCGCGAAAGCTTATCCTTCCGAAAAATCGAGGCGGGAACAGTCCAAGTCGGATTGAATTCCATGTATTCAATTTCATCTCGGAACACTGGGGTTTTTCGGTAGGCTGATCCTGTGATCGACCGAGTGGTCCAAAGCGTCCCATCGGACGTGACCAAGTAAGTACGAGCGCCTGCAATGTTTACCAGCACGAACTCTTCGTCGATTTCGCGCATGAGCCAGCGGCCTCGTTCCAGGCTGAGCCGCAATTTATCTATGCGATCTTCGACAGGTTTGTTGAGAGACGCGAAGGTCTTACCACCAACGACGCCATCTGCCTCCAAGCCGTGACGATTTTGAAAGGTTTTTACCTGTCGCACCAAATGATCGTCATAAACCCAAGCTGGATTTATACCGCTTTGGCTGATTTCTGGAAATTCATTTGTTCCATCGTAGCCTTCTGTCGCTAACCTTTTGCGCAGTTCGGCGACGGCAGGATCCACCATTTCCGGCTTCAGAACCGTTTCTTCGGGGACTGTGTTCCAGCCTCCCTTTGATGCGATAGCTCTGTATTTGCTCAAAGCATCAACGAGCATCGTATATTGCGCGTTGTCGATATCGATGCGTTCAATTAAAGCGCTGAAGCCTTCATCTTGAAGATAGTGGCTCAATACAACGGAAGGGTCTTGTTGTATTACTGGCTTTGAGAAATTCCAAGCGTCGTCTAGCGCATTTGGATCGACTTTTCCAAACACCAAGTGGTGTACGAGTTTTACGGCCGCGTCAGTCGCCAGAATATCGAATAAAGCTCGACTGGAGGCATCGCCATCCTGTGAGGCTTTGAATGCGGATCGAAGCTCTTCTAGTTTGAAGTCACTCGGCGTAAAACCCTGATCAATTGCTCCGTCCAACTCCTCAAAAAGCTCGTCAACCAATTCAAAACCGGTCCAAGCCGGCGTAAATTCTCTAGCCGTATAGAAACGAGGTACAAGGATTTCTGCGTCCAAACTCTTGCTGTTTGAAAGTGTATTACTCGCATTCGTATTTGACCGTAGAAGCGCTTCTATCTGTTCCGAGACTTGGTCTGCTGCGCCCAAATTGGGGCATGTTACCAGCGTTGCAGTCAGTGCAGTTGCAACAGCTGATCTAAGAACTTTCACCATCCCCTCCTGAATAGTCAATCTATATGTGGTTGCTGCAGCATAGGATACTCCAACATTTTGTATAATCAATTCGTAATTTATTATTCTCAGATTTTGCTCGAAAAGCGGACCTACTTCACGAGCATTTCATCGAACATCGAGGTCGTGCCTTAACCGGTAAGGCGACGAACCAAACCAACGGCGACACGTTCGTGTAAACGCACTTGGGTTTTTGTAGCCCAAGTTCTTTCCGATATCTGTTATAGAAAGGCGCCCCTCGGTCAGCCATTGCTCCGCCTGGCGCATTTTCGCGCTGTCTACGAGATTTGCTCCTGTCGTGCCGTGTCTTGCAAGTTCTCTTTGAAGCGTTTTGGGATGCAAACCGATGAATTTTGCAAATCCGTCCAAGCCAGGCCATGCGGAGTAGTCAATCACAGAGAACAAGTCGGCCAAGTCGAGTACTTTTTGAATGGGGCTGTCCGCTTCCGTCGCCTCGTTTCGTTCAAATTTTGACTGCTGCATCAACCAAGACGCGGGGAACGACATACTGAGGCCCCATGCATCGCATTTTTGAACCTGACTTTTTGGAATAAAAGTTGGCGGGATCGCTTTCGGATCAAAGACAAGTGCTTCTACCAATGCGCTGTTCCATACTGGCCCCAATCTCGTCTTCAGCATTTCAGACCATGCAACAATATCCCATGCGTCTGCTTGGCCCGGAGGTTGAGAAGCTTGAAGCATCCGGCGACCCATCAATATGGCCCGTCCATCTTCAATCGTCATTGTGTAATTCATTGAAATTTGCACGGCTTCCACAAACTGAAGCCAAGCAACGAGCAGGTCTCCCAAGCTAGGCGAGTAACTTAAAGTTTCAGGTGGGACGAAACCGTCACTCCAATCAAATTGACTAGCAATCTCTGCGCAAAGATATGGATTTTTTGAAAGTCTGGCGGCACGGTTGGACGCGCGATACACACATGCGCTAGGAATTGGTTGGGTAGGACCAGATAAAACTTCTGACCTGAGTAAGCAGCCTTCCAAGACCTTTTCTCTGTCGGCACCCAATTCGCAAGCTCGACCCACTACCGCTGACAAAAATTTTGACTGCATGACTGGGATTGTCACTTGAGAAGCCTGAGCGCACATATGTCATCCTAGTTATCTTTACTGGACAGAGAAAATTGAAATTGTCCTCAAATGACAATGAGTAATTCTCAAAAACCTTGATAGCATGATCGCCACCTTGGACATCCTTTAGCTGGAGATCGGAAAATGAACTTTCCCTTTGAGCTGCGTTTCAAGCGAGCACTGTCAAGAAGTGCAGCCTTGGTTATCTTTGCGGGACTTCTTTCCGCTCCGACATTCGCACAAGAGGTTAGCTTTCCGATACTCTTTACTAACGTGCATGTTTTTGACGGCGTGAATTCAGAGAGAATTGAGAACGCGAATGTCATGGTAGTCGATAATCTGATCGCAGAGGTATCGTCTGAGCCCCTTGTAGTAGCCAACGCTAGGATAGTCGACGGTGGAGGCAGAACTCTGATGCCGGGCCTGATCGATGCCCACGTACATATGGCAATAACTGAGCCTGTGGCTGATCTAAGAGATAACTTTGATTGGATGTATTGGGGCGCTGTTTCCACGTCAGAAGCAGAAAAAATGTTGCTGCGTGGCTTCACAACTGTCCGGGATGCTGGAGGCCCTGCCATTGGACTGCAAAAAGCAATTGACCGAGGAAAGGCCGTTGGCCCACGAATATACCCGTCTGGACCTGTGATCTCTCAAACATCGGGTCATGGAGAACATCGCGTTTACACCGAACCGCACCCCAACTTTATTGGAGCGCAGCCCTCATTCTTTAATCAGCATGTAGAGTTCCTGGCGGATGGCGTGCCAGAAGTACTGCGTGCAACGCGAGAGGCGCTGCGGCTCGGCGCTACGCAAATAAAAGTTATGGCTGGCGGCGGCGTGTCTTCTTCGGTTGACCCACTGCACACTGTACAGGGCTTGCCTGAGGAGCTTGAAGCCTCGGTCAAAACCGCAGCGGACTGGGACACTTATGTCATGGTCCACGCATATAATGATGACTCGATCCTGCGCTCACTAGAAGCTGGCGTAATCAGCATCGAACACGGACAGCTAATGACCGAAGTCTCTGCACAAGCAATCAAGGATGCTGACGCTTGGATTGTCCCCTTCTACTCGTTGCTGGGGTTGGACGAAGAAACAGTTGCAAAAGCACTCGGCCCTAGTGCTGGGGCAAAGTTTCTCAGTGTCCAAGCCGGTGCAAGAAACCAGATGAAGCTAATCAAGGATTTCGGAATAGAAAAGGTCGCATTCTCAACAGACATCATTGGAGACCCAGTTGCGCTTTCGAAACAGAACGATGAATTCCAGTATCGGACAGAGGTCTGGTCATCTTATGAAATTCTAGTTCAGGCAACGTCCAAGACTGCTGAATTGCTCGCGCTTTCAGGAAAGCTTAATCCATACGTTGATGGCCCGTTGGGCGTGATATCGGAGGGAGCTTATGCCGATATTCTACTAGTGGACGGCAATCCAGTTGAAGACGTGACTATCCTCGTCGACTACGCGAACAACATCGATTTCATCATGAAGGATGGGGTGATCTACAAGAACGCACTCGAATGAGTGTCGCGCGGAGTGAACTCACCTCGGCACTCCGCGCACCTTTCCAATTGAAAACTCTTCAGATTTGACCGCCGCGATTGGCGGCTTTGCCCGCTTCGCTGTGTTTGCAAAGTCTATTTGTGACTGTCTGCTTCGGCTTGTGTGCGGTCTTCCGGTGAAAGTGGGCCAATGGCGGCAAAGTCCGCACAGCCGACGTTTGAACCGGTTGCAGCGAACGACCGCATTGAGCCCAAAGCGGACCTATGAAGCGATGCAAAAAATTGTTTGCTTGGGTGCATGGGCTGAATCCGTGTGGGAATCGCGTCGTCCGTTTGCCGCCAGTGTCATGGTCTTGGGACAAACCTTGGGCTAGCCTGAGATTCATAGAGAGCAGAAAACCAAAGCGGCGACTTGCCGCGATCCTGGCCGCTGATATCGTAGTCTATTCGCGCATAATGGGCGCGGACGAAGCGGGCACATTGGCTCGTCTCAAGGAGTGCGAAAGAAGTGTTATTCAACCCCACTGTCGACAATAACTTTGGAAGCACCGTCATGAAAAAGGGAGATGGGTGTCTTGTCGAGCTTTCCTCCGGTAATCATAACGCCGAATTAAGCGTCATCTCCCAAGGGGCAGGTTTCAGCAGATACAACGTCCAAGAACACGAACCGCGTGAGTTGGCCTGATGGGTTTTGGCCTTATCTGCGGCGCAGAGATGGTCCTTCGTATTTGCTGCTAGTCAGGTAACGTTAGGTTGGGAGTACGATATGGAATTACCAGCACTGACGTACGAAATGATAGCCGTACTGAGTTTATTGTCTTTTACCGTCTTACTTTTTGTTACCGAGATCATACGGATTGATGTCGCAGCAATTCTTGTAATGGTGCTGCTTGGTGCACTGAGCTATCTCCCGGGGCTAGGTAATCTTGCAGATGTATCCAAGCTCTTTGAAGGTTTTTCCTCGAACGCCGTGATGTCCATCATCGCAGTTATGGTAATTGGGGCTGGGCTTGATAAGACTGGACTTATGTCAAAGGTCGCGGCCTTGATCCTCAAGAATGGTGGCACGACAGAGGCCCGGATAATCCCCATAATTTCAACAACGGTTGGTGTCATCAGCTCTTTCATGCAGAACGTAGGAGCTGCTGCGCTTTTTCTGCCTGTTGTGAGCCGCATCTCAGCGCGTACAGAAATACCGATGAGTAGGTTGCTTATGCCCATGGGGTTTTGCGCGATACTGGGTGGTACTATCACATTGGTCGGGTCGTCGCCCCTCATCCTGTTGAATGACCTGATTGTTTCGGCAAATTCATCCCTTCCGGCTAATCAAAAAATGGAGACATTTGGGTTGTTCTCAGTCACACCCATCGGCGTGATGCTGGTACTGACAGGGGTGCTTTACTTTGTGCTCTTTGGTCGTTGGGTCCTTCCTGCGCAGCGGGAGCGCGGAGAAGACGCAAGCTCAGCTCGTTCAATGCAGACCTATGTCGAAAACACCTATGGGCTTAGGGCCGATATGTTCGAGATACGTGTTCCTGAAGGATCGATCATCATCGGGCAAACGCTCGCGGATCTAATGGTCGCCCATAACATGTACATTCTTGGCACATCCTATCGCGGCCACAAGGTCATCGCGCCGATGGCTGATACAAAGATCGAAGCGCCAGCGCGGCTTGCAGTGCTTGGCCTGCGCCGTGTTGTTGAGCATCAATTTGCTGAACCTTACGGTTTAGAGATCCTACCCCAACTGGATGTCTTTGCAGATGATTTCGCCGCGACCCAATCGGGGGTTGCAGAGGTTGTTATTCCGCCCGGCTCTTCAGTAATCGGCCAGACTCCGATTGATTTGCGCCTCCGCCAGACACATGGTTTGTCTCTGTTGGCCATTCAGCGCGGCGAAGAAACACTGAGCCATGTAGAAACCGAAGATCATTCAGCCACGCATATCGGGCAAGTCCCTTTGCAGGCCGGTGATACGTGTGTGGTACATGTGCAGTGGGACCGTCTTACACGACTGAAGTCAGACAGGGATTTTGTCGTCGTAACTTCGGACTTTCCCCAGGAAGAGTTGCGGCCCCACAAGGTCGGATGGGCGCTCGCCTTCTTCCTAATAGCGTTGAGCTTAATTCTATTTTCTGATCTGCGGTTGTCGTTGTGCCTTTTAATTGGCGCTGTTGGCATGGTTTTGAGCCGAGTGTTGTCGATTGATGAGGCCTACGAGTCGATAAGTTGGAGCACAGTTTTTCTACTCGCTTCACTGATCCCGTTGGGCCAGGCAGTTCAAAACACCGGCACTGCGGATTGGATTGCAGCGCATGTGTTGGCCCTCCTCAAGGGTTGGCCGATCTGGTCTTTGCAAGCAGGACTTGCCGTTTTGGCAACGGCGTTCACACTGGTCATGTCTAACGTAGGTGCAACTGTTCTTCTGGTACCGTTAGCCGTTTCTATTGCCATTTCTTCGGGTGGTAATCCTGCTGTTTTTGCTCTTACCGTGGCAATTTCGACTTCTAACTCATTTTTGATCCCAACCCACCAGGTTAACGCGTTGATCATGGGCCCCGCAGGTTATCGGGTGATCGACTTCATTCGCTCTGGCGGCATCATGACCATACTTTTCTTGGTTGTCTCAATGACTGGACTTGCGCTCTTCTTCTGAGCCGCAACTCGGTCATCAAAAAAGATGCATGGCCGAGTGAAGTGCTTCAATTCATTTTGAAGAGAAATAAAGGTCATTGTGCCCGAACTTTGGATGGATGAACTGAACATGAGTGCAAAGTTATGGGAAACTCGTCCAAAATTATGCGCAAACACCACGCGAAACTAACAGAATCCGGCGGCAACGGCTGAGCTGGAAGATGTTCTGACAACAAGCATCAGGTTTAGAGTTACATTATAGCGTCCTGAATGATTGCACCGATTGGTAATTTGCCAAAATAGCAGCGAGCGCTTTGTCCGCAGAGCGGACATTCATGCAAGCTGTAGCGAATGGATGTTTCGAGCCCAAAGCAGACTACTTCGCTCTATGCCTTTCGGAAAATCGTAAATTGGCTGAAATATCGAGTTCCATTAGCACACAAGCTCCCTCGCCCTTGATATCCAGAAAAGGCCGTTGTCCGTCCAGTTCGAAGTCTTCGTAGTCAATTGAATGAACGCTGTCGAAGCCCGCTTTCAAAAAAATACGTTGTGAGAAACGGTTCGTCGCTTCCGCAAAAGCAATCCGATAGCCGGATTTCTTGGCTTGACTTACACAAGCTTCCAGCAAGCTTTGAGCAATTCCCTTTCTCGAGAAATCGTCACGCACAGCGATCATGAAAACATGAAGATATTTCTCTGCATGAACGTTGTGCGTATTCAAAAAAAACGCTTTCTAGCTCGTCAATTAACGTGATGACTGGCTCGGAACCTAAATCCATCGCATTAATCCCATCGGGCGGCGGCTGACCGAAATCATGTGCTAAAACAGCACCTACAATCTCACCTGAAGCTTCATCAACAGCGACAGATGACAATCCTTCTTTTGCAGATTTTGATCCAAACAGTGCGGCGAGCTTTTCGAGCTTTTCGGGCGAAAATTTAGTCGAAACGGCGGGTGGATCTCGCCTGCTGAAAACGTCGCCAAGCAGCTTTGACATTTCACCATTATCTGCTTCCGACATTCGTCGTATCACAATCTGTGAACTGGCCAACTGGTACTCCCCCAAAACAAGTGGCGTCATTTTACTCAAACACAGTCCGTTGTGTCGAACAGATTCAGTTTCATAGCGATCGCCCGCTTTATCCGCACAGCAGGCTTCAGGGCTGGTAGAACCGGGTCAATGAACTACTGAAACCGTCAGATGTCCGGTTCGAGCCCAAAGTAGACGTTCATTGCGATGACTTGGGCAGCCAGATTGCGTGAATATTGGCCATTGCGAAAGAGCGCGCTCGTTAAGGGATCAACCAATCACAGAAACCTTTCGGGTATTTGTACCGATCACGGCTGAAAGCTTGTGATAACAGCGGTTCCTGGGGAAGTCGGTCCATTCATTCCGCGAAGTTCATTGCTAGCCTTTCCGAGAAAAAGCGCCTACTGACGGGCAGTGTCAACAATCTGTCGTCGGTACGGTTAGGGTTGTTTCGACGACCTCGGCAAATGTTGGCGCACGGGGAAAAGCTTTCTCTGACTTGGGTGGTTAGGTACCTCACCTGTTGGCGAATAGGTGAGATCCTCGATCTGTTGTTTACACCTCAACTCTTGATTTACCTGCGGTCGATGAATCATGTTCATCTACAAGGTAAATCTGACGCAATGAACACGAGGCCCTGAATGCGGCTTATCAGGATTTTTTTGACTATAGTGGTGGTGATCACAGTCGCCATTGTCGGGCTAAAGCTGGCGTTTCCACTTCCTGAAGAAAACATTTCTGAGCGAACACTGAAACAAGATGCCGACTGGACCGGGCCTTTAGGTGAAACTATTCAAAATGCTATCGAACGGAACCCAGGCCTGGATGGGGTGCGGCCTTTGGGTAATGGGCGGGCAGCGTTTGCAGCCAGAGCCATACTCGCAAGGGAAGCGACGTCTTCAATCGACGCTCAGTACTATATTTGGCAGGACGATGTTACGGGTCTGATGTTGCTCGATGAGCTCAGGGCAGCGGCCGAACGCGGCGTTCGGGTCAGATTACTTGTCGACGATAACGGCATCTCAGGTATGGATAACTTGCTTGCCGAACTGAATGCTCTGCCCAACGCGCATGTGCGTATTTTCAATCCGTTTACACTGAGAAACCCCAAGCTTTTGTCTTACGCATTTGACTTTGGTCGTTTGAACCGTCGTATGCATAACAAGTCGATGACTGTAGACGGCGTCGCCACAATTGTTGGGGGCCGCAACATTGGCGACATCTATTTCGATTACGGGGCTGGAACGCACTACCTAGATGTAGATACGATAGCCATTGGCCCAATTGTCGATGAGGTGTCGCAGTCATTCGACGCGTATTGGAACAGCGCGTCCTCTTACGACGCAGCCCTGTTTCTGGAACCCTCCTCGGAAAAAAGCCTTAAATCCAAGGCGGATACCGCTCGGAAAACCGCTGTAGGCGCAGGCTACCAAAAAGCGATTCAAGACAGTGAGCTCGCCGACCGGATAGCGGCGCATGATCTGAAATTCGAGTGGAGCGAAGTTACCCTTTTCGTCGATGACCCGGCAAAAGGTTTGGGCGAAGCAGAAAGTGAAGACTTGATCGTCGAGCAACTGATCAAATTCGCTAACGACTCTCGAACCTCGCTGGACCTTGTTTCAGCATATTTCATTCCCGGCGACCGAGGTGCGGAAGTCTTGCAAGGACTGGCTGGTTCCGGAGTTAAAGTTCGTGTCTTGACCAACTCTTTGGACGCGACCGACGTGATGCCGGTTCATGCGGCCTACATGCGGTACAGGGGAAACTTGTTGAACAGCGGTGTAGAGCTTTTGGAGCTTCGAGCTTTGAGACAGGAACATCGCGAACGAAGCCTGCCGGAGATGCTCGCAGGATCGGCATCGGGTCTGCATGCAAAAGTATTTGGATCAGATGAAGAGCGGATTTTTATTGGCTCATATAATCTGGATCCCAGATCGGCGCGATTGAACACTGAAATGGGGCTCCTGATCGAGAGCCCAACGATTGCAGCATCTCTCGCCCAGGAATTGGACAGACCTGAATTTTCTTACCGCGTCGAGCTGAATGAAGACGGCGAAATGATCTGGCTGCAAGAAGAACAGGACGGAACGGTCACCGTTCATACAGTGGACCCTGAAACGAACGGCCTACAGCGCGCCCTGACGACGGTCGTAAGGTGGCTGCCGGTCGAATGGATGCTTTGACCACGCAGCAAGTTCGGTTTTTTGAACAGCTTATCCCAATCGCGATACAGGCCTATTTTTGGCTGGATTTGCCTTAGATCGTAGGTGTTGCAGCCGCAAAAAATAATAACATCTGCATTTGTGTTAACTTGTTTGGAATTATGCAAAGCAAATTGGGAGGGAAAAATGAATTACAGAATTGGATCCACAATTGCGGCAGCCGTGTTTGCTGCGACGGCAACAACGCTTTACGCACAAGATGAGCCGCCTATGAACTTCCTCATTATATGGGGGGATGACATCGGTTACTGGAATATCAGTGCCTATAACCATGGAATGATGGGTTATCAGACACCCAATATCGACCGAATAGCTCAAGAAGGTGCGCTTTTCACAGATTGGTACGGAGAGCAGTCTTGCACTGCGGGTCGTGCAGCTTTCATCACAGGGCAGTCACCCATTCGCACGGGCCTCACCAAAGTCGGCCTGCCGGGTGCGCCTGAGGGTATGCCCGTTGAAGATCCTACAATTGCTGGCCTTTTGAAAAACCACGGATACATGACCGGCCAGTTCGGAAAGAACCACTTGGGCGACCGGGATGAACACCTTCCCACCAATCACGGTTTTGATGAGTTCTTTGGCAATCTTTATCACTTGAACGCCGAAGAAGAGCCCGAAAACCCGGATTATCCGAAGGATGAAACCTTCAGACAGAATTTCGGCCCAAGAGGGGTCATCAAATCAACGGCCGATGGGTCGATTGAAGACACTGGCCCGCTGACAAGAAAGCGCATGGAAACCGTTGATGAGGAAGTCACTGCCAGCGCGTTGGATTTCATGGATAGAGCCGTTGAACAGGACAAACCGTTTTTCCTTTGGTGGAATTCCACACGCATGCACATTTTTACGCATCTCAAAGAGGAGTCTGATGGAGTAACAGGCCTTGGGATTTATCCCGACGGCATGGTGGAGCATGACGGGCATGTCGGTGTGCTCCTTGACAAACTTGATGAGCTCGGAATTTCCGAAAATACTGTTGTGATGTACTCGACTGATAACGGTGCCGAGACATTCACATGGCCAGATGGCGGGACAACGCCCTTCCGTGGAGAGAAAAACACACAATGGGAAGGCGGTTATCGCGTCCCAACGGTTATCAAGTGGCCGGGCGTTATCGAACCAGGATCCAAGATCAACGGTGTAGCCTCACACGCTGACATGTTGCCGACGATAATGGCGTCTGTCGGTGAACCCGATATCAAAGAGAAGCTGCTTTCAGGCGGCGTAGAAGCCATCGGTCGCCAATACAAGGCGCATTTGGACGGCTATAATCTTCTGCCTTCTTTCTCCGGAGAAACCGATGAATGGCCTCGCAGTGAGTTCATCTATTGGACCGACGATGGTAGTGTCGCTGCCCTGCGTTACGAGCAATACAAAGTGACATTCCTGAAGCAGAACGCTCATGGTCTCGATGTCTGGCTTTCACCGTTTGAGGTTTTGCGCGCACCAATGCTTTCGAATTTACGCAGCGACCCATTTGAGAGAGCCGAGGAAGAAAACGCAATGGGTTACCAGCGCTGGTTCCTTGAGCATATGTTCGCGATAGCTCCTGCTGCCGCCTATGTTGGGCAATGGTTGCAAAGCTTTGAGGAGTTTCCGCCCAGGCAAAAACCCGGCAGCTTTAACCTCGACAACGTTATGGAGGAACTTACTAGCCGTGCTGGCAATCAATAGCTCTAACGGAACCCAGTGAGCTTGGTTCGCCAGCTTGAATTCAAAGACAACTCTGTCGAGTCTGGATACGTAATTCATCCCCTTGGACTGAAAACTAGTGCAGTCCAAGGGAGAAGATGAACGGCAGCTTTGTCTGCAATGTAGACGTTAAAGCAAGTTGCCGCGAACGACCGAATTGAGCCCAAACTGGACACTGGTTCGTTACGCAGCATTCATCAATTTGGGCGACAACCGGACATTCTCTTCAGACGCAAATTGGAGAGCCTTTCTATCGCAAAGCGATCATTCGGCTCCGACACGGTGGTGTTTGTCGGTTCAACCCCAACACCTTTATTGCCTAAGCGCTGTCGCCAACATCTTGAAAACTGCAAAATGAATTTTCCTCACAACTCACAAAGCGATGTGGTGCTTACCACACCACCTCAGATCATGTTTGGCCGGTTGAAAGACTGGAGACGCGTTGCCACCTGCTACGACAGACACCTAAAGGCCTTCCTTTCTGCCCTAGCACTCTAGTAACCGTTATTTATTGGCTATGAGGCCTAAGACCATCCTGGATAGTACTACCCCAAACCCATCGCAACCAAGGGCAATAATACACCCGACATAGCTATCGATACACCCATCGGATAGCCGGCTTTTGGCCGCAACGCGAGCCAGCGGCATTCCGGAAATCCAATTATCGAGCGGCTTGTGATCACAAACATCATGCCCACGACCATGGACAGGGTGAAAGTGTAAAAGAACAGCAAAAGACAGTAGCTGGGCACAAACAATGTCAGCGCGGCGATTGCCTTTACGTCCCCTCCACCCCACAGGCGTAGCGTGAAACCAAGAAAACCAACGACAAAAACGCCAACGCCGAAGACCGCACGGTACACCGTCTCGTGGAACGATAGAAACACGGGCGCGGAGAGGACAAAAGCGGCGAGCATCATCATCACCAGCTTATTGGATATCTTGAGGTTCTTCAGGTCATTCCATGCCATTGCAGCCAAAAGCGGAGTAATGACGATCAGAGGGGCGAGCTGCGCGACTTCAGGCGACATTTTCGCTACCCGCAGTTGGCGATTGGCGCTTGACCATCGGGGTCAGCAAATCATGGATCAATTCGGGTTGAGATGACGTTTCTGTTTTGACGTAGATATTGCGAAGATGTGTACGCAGTGTCGAAATTGAAATCGACAACTCGGACAACAAGGCGTTGTTGTTCAATCCCCGCGCCAGTAACAGGCAAACCCGATATTCCGAGCGACTCAGCCGACAAGGGTTGTCCAAAGACAAAATGCTTTTTGGTTCTTTCTTGATAAGCTTTCGGCGCGTGTTTTTCAGCTTCGCTTCGGAAAACCGACCAAGAGATCTTTTCTTCCAGCAATCCGACAGAACATGGCCCAGAACGCTCAGAATATCTACCACGGCCGAAGAGATAGGGTGGATGAAATGCAATTCCAGAAAGTCGGCGACACCATTTTGCCTTTCCAGCAAAATGGAAACGGACTCGTGAAATCTGCGAAACGCATAGAACTCTGACAGATGTTCGTATTCGGAAAGGTCATCGAGGTCGCCGAACCAAGCCGACCCCAGTTTAGCCCGGCTCATGTTGTTGCCGCAGATGGCAGGCGCGATGCAGAAGTCGAAACCGCTGAAACTGTCCGGCGTCTTGTGATTGGCGTCGTAGCTCAGCACTTTTGCCGAATTCTGATTGCCTTGCAGGTCGACCCGGCTGATTGCAACCACTTCCGCGTCAATCGCGCGAGCCGTTTCACGCAGTGCGTTTAGCAGTGGAACTTTCCCCTGAGAGGCCTGGCAAAGGACCGCTACGACCTTGAGAAGTTCTGAAGTTGGTGCCATTGCATCTGGCGCGAAACGATGCGCCGAAAACATACCATTCATACCGTTTAATATTGACCGAAACCCGATCAACCCTTTCGACAAAAGCCCCCACCCGTCGATTGTGTCTCGATTTTTTGTGTGGCTGGACTCCACTTAACTGCTTATAAGTTTAGTCTTATTTCCCTAAGTCGGGCAAAAAGTTTCGCAACAGGAGTTCTGTTTGTTCTCATTTTGGAAACGCGAATTGTTTGAACACGTTATTGCATTGGAACCGGGCACGAATTCTACGCCCCGAAGCCCCGGAAGTATCGAATCATCGAAGGTGCGGCGGTGATGATTATCAGCGTCGGCAGCATCAGCGCAGCCAGAACGGCGGACATCTTTACCGGTAACTGATTTGCCAGTTCCTGCGCCCTGGTTTCGCGGGAATCCCGCATTTCAGATGCATAGGTGGTCAGGGCTTCGGACATGCTCGTTCCATAGCGAATGGATTGCTGGACGACTGTGGCAAATGACTGGATTTCATCAACCCCCGTACGCCGCGCCATGTCAGACAGCGCGGTTGCGCGGGGACGCCCAGCCTGAATCTCGTGTTGTGTGTTCAGAAACTCAAAGGCCAGATCAGGGGAGGCCAGCGCCAGTTCGTTTCCGACTCGGGTCATAGCTGCATCAAAGCCTAAACCGGCGTGAAGCGAAATCTGCAACAGGTCGAGGGCATTTGGAAACGCGTCGCGGATACGTTGCTGACGCTCCTTACGGCGACGCTTCAGCCAGGCTGCGGGTAGAAAATATCCGACGGCCGTCAGCAAACCGATAAGCTGTATGGCGTTGGCTTTGCTGATGGATTCAAAAATGTCCGTAATCGGGCTGGGAACTGGAATGCCAGGAGTTCTTGAGGCAACAATGAGCAGACCCACAATCATCGGCACGAAAATCCCAAACCAAACCCGCGTCAGCGTATAGATCCGCAGGGCATTCCGGCCGGTCAACCCGGCCTGAATAAGCTGATCCTCAATCTTGCGCCGCTCAGACTCTTTGCTGGGTAGCGCTGCTCTAAAAAGGCCTTTTGGTGTAGCAATGGTTTCCCGCAACAGTCCACGGTCGTTGCGGGCCCCATATCTTTGGGCACGCAGTTTGGCGATGCGGACGGCCGCAGGATGGCGGCGGTTTAACGCCGAGGTTACAGCAACGAACACCAGCAAAACACCGAGGCCAAAGATGGTCAGCAGAATTGTTTCGGCTGGCAGACCGAAACGAAGCGACATGATTTCCAGCATATGTTCCATGAAACTGCCCTCAGATACGGAAATTGACGAGTTTGTGCAGGATGATGACGTTCGAGACCATCAGAACGACAACCAGCACTGCAAGTTTGATGAATGCGGGATCGTCACTGATATCGGTGTAATATCCCGGTGCGTTGATCGACATTACCCCCATGATCACCAGCGGAATGATCGACAAAAGAAACCCGGACAGGCGCCCTTCTGCGGAAATGGCCTTGATTCGCGCACGCAATGCAATGCGCCGTCTGACCACGGTAGCCAGAACGGACACGATCCGCTCCAGATTGCCACCAGTGCCGTGTTGGATTGCCATGCTTGCCGCCAGGTACTGTGCATCTTCCGAACCGACCCGGTCAGCAAAGTCCTGAACCGCGTCGGGCAATTCGTCGCCAAAACTGATCTGGTCGAAAATGATGCCGAACTCGGACCCGATAGGGTCTTGCATCTCGTCTGCAACGGCTTTGATCGAGGTGTTGACCGGGTGGCCAATTTTCAGGCCACGCGCCATCAACTCTAGCGCATCGGGCAACTGGCTGGTCAAAGCTTTTTGGCGTTCAACCTGCCGCGATTTCACCACCAAAGCCGGCATGACCACACCCAGGACGAGTGCGATCGGGGCCGTCTGCCAAGGCGGCAGAAACATCATACCGGCGGTTGCGATCGCCAAGGTACCAAACAGGCAAAGCAGCACAAAATTCTTCGCTGAAACATGCAGCCCCGCCTGAACTAGCGTATCCGGCAAGTTCCCAAAAAAAGGGATCTTCGCAAAAAACCCTGTCTGGGTCTCGGGAAGCAGCAAGGCGAGCCGATCTTCATCGGTAACGCCTTGCCGGACCATGCGCATTCGGCGGTTGCGGGCCTCGGAGTGGTTTTCACCGCGACGGGCAAAGTGGAACACACCGGTAATCAGCATGAAAATTCCGACGAAGACGCAAGCGAGCGTCAGATAGTTAAGAAGTTCGGCTGTGTTAATACTGGTCATGCCTCAGCCTCCTGATACTCGGAAGGTCTCGGGTTCGAGATCGACGCCAGCGGCTGTGAGCATGTCATAGCATTTCGGGCGAATCCCAGTGGGAACAAACTTACCAAGCACCTCGCCGCTTTCCGCGCGGCCTTTCTTCTGGAACACGAAGATGTCTTGCATGGTGATGATCTCACCTTCCATCCCGGTTATTTCCGAAATGCTGGTGACGCGGCGCGACCCATCCGCCAACCGCGACAGATGCACAATAAAGTGTAGCCCCGACGCGATCTGGGATCGAATGGCTGCGGCGGGAAATTCGATACCCGTCATCGTGACCATCTGCTCCAGACGGCCCAATGAATCGCGCGCCGAGTTTGCATGTACAGTCGTCATCGAGCCATCATGACCCGTATTCATGGCTTGAAGCATGTCGAAGGTCTCCGCTCCGCGAACCTCTCCGACAATGATCCTGTCGGGGCGCATACGCAGCGCGTTTCGCACCAGATCACGCTGAATTACCTGGCCGTCGCCGGACGGGGATGGCGGGCGTGTTTCCAGTCGCACAACATGCTCCTGCTGGAGTTGCAGTTCGGCTGCGTCTTCAATGGTGACGACACGCTCGCCATGGTCGATATACGAAGACAGGGCGTTCAACATCGTTGTCTTACCCGACCCCGTCCCGCCTGCAATCAGGACATTCAGGCGCGCAAATACCAGCGATTGCAAGAACCGTGCGGCGGCATCGTTCAGAGCGCCATTTGCAACCAGCTTTTTCATTGTCAGTTTCGACTGGGCGAATTTTCGAATTGAAACACTGGGGCCGTCAATCGAACACGGGCGGATGATTGCGTTTACACGGCTGCCATCTTCCAGCCGGGCATCCACCCAAGGCTGGCGCTCATCCACGCGTCGGCCGATCTTGCTGACGATCTTGTCGATAACACGCAACAGGTGCTTTTCATCCCGGAACCGCACCGGAACGCGTTCCAGCAGGCCAGAGCGTTCGACATAGACCGTCTGATAACCGTTAACCAGAATGTCATTGATAGTTGGATCAGCCAGCAATGGCTCCAACGGGCCAAAACCCAGAATTTCGTCCAGAAGTTCTTCGACGATGCGGTTGAAGTCTTCGGTATTCAGTGGCTTGCCCGCTTGGGATAAAGCGCTGCCGACAACCCCGGCGACTTCGCGCCGCAGCACGTCTTTTTCAACCTTTTCGATCACTGCAAGGTTCAAGCGTTCCAGCAAAGCCTCGTGCAAAGTGCTTTTGAGCTCAAGCCAATCTGCCAGTTCTGTATCTTCGGCGGCAGTGTCTGGCTGAATGTCCTGGGCCTGCGGTTCGGCACGTTGATTCAGCTGGATAATTTCAGCGTCATTGGCTCGCTCGGTACGTGTAAACTTTTCAAACATCCCTTAGACTCCAATTAAGCTGCGTTGTTTCTCAGATCGGTTTTGCCGACCATCGTTTCATTCATGATTTTCCGACCCATCGTGCGTATCGCCTTGGACAAGGCACAGCTGCCTGAGGCTTGCGACAGCAATTGCCCCCGATCCAGCGCCTGCTTTGCGTGGCGCGCGTCGCTTGGCAGCCAGAACCGCAACTCGCGCTCCAGTGCCTTTTGGGCTTCGACATGTTGGCTTGAACGGAATGTCGGTTTCGTTTCCTGGCTGATAACGATCTCAACCGGAGGTTCGAGCCGCTCTTTTGTGAAGAATTCGATCATACGGCAGGACTGGCGCACCGAAGAGACCGAGCTGTCGCCCACCATCAGCATCCGGTCCGACGCGTTAACAACTGCACCCAGCCAATCGACCAGCACCCGAGGCAGATCAATGACGACAAAGTCGAATTCCAGACGCAGAGTCTCGATCAGCGCGCTGACCTGTTCGCGTGTCAGAACATCCAGAGGAATGAATTCTTCGGGAGCGCTCAGGACTTCCAAACCGGATTCATGTTGCACCAGAGATTGCTGAAGGAACGTCCGGTCCGGCATGACCCCATCCTGAGCCATTCTCAGAAGCCCCGAGGAGGGCTGCAAGTCCAAGGACGTTGCGACCGTACCGAATTGCAAATCCAGATCGACGACAGCGACCTTGTTTTGCGTCTTTTTCCGGAAGATGCCGGAATACCCCTGCAACTGGTCGGCCAGATTAATAGACAGCGTTGACGCACCGATGCCACCGCGGGCCGGGCATATGCTGATGATCTGTCCCAATCGCTGCGGTTGCGGCGCATAAATGGTGGGCAACAAAGATTTGTCGACCGTCAGACGCTGAATCTGCTCGGCCAGTTCGTCCTGCCCGATGGGATAGGGCAGAATCTCATCGACGCCCGATTTGTTCAGCGCACGCACTTCGGTCAATGAGATGTCACGGTCGCTAAGTGCCAGCAACGTGCCGCGCGAACCGGCGCTACGACGAAGATCGCTGACAGTTTCCAGATCCAACTCACCTGAAAAGCTGAACACCAGCAGATCATTTTCACCCATCAGACCACAGGCGCGGCCGTTTACCGAAGACAATGTTCCGGAGTGCGTCTCGAGCGAAAGATCGTCGAGCCGGTCGACGGCCTGGGCGACTGAATTCTTAATCGCCTCATTATCAGAGATAAGGGCTAATGATTTTTGAGTCATTTTTCAGCTCCCATGGTTAGAAATTCAACCGTTGACTCCGCTGGCGAGGTCTTCGCCAGGAAGGGTTGCGCTAAAGTCGGAAAATATCTTGAAGCCCGTTGTCGCGGTGGTCAGCGCATCGGTTTGCGGCGTGGAACCGCCCAAAACCAGCGCTGCGATCGAACCCAACGGAGAGACAAACCGGAACGGAAGCTCTTCGATTGTCACTGTGACCATCGGTACATAGGGGCCACCCAGGAAATTCATTTCCGGGTCGAAGTTGTAAGTGAACGTGATGTTGCTTTCGTCAAAAGTTGCGGTGGGATCGTTGGGAACGGCAAACTGAAGCATGTTCCAGATGTCGGTCACGGTGGTCTGGGCAGCTGCATTCGCGGGGGCCGCACCGGTGCATATGGTGGTGGCCGGTTCGACACAGACGCCAGCAGCGAAACTGCAATTGGTTCCGAACCGCGGGCCGGTGATATCGGTATAGGTGCCTCGGCTGTTGGTTGTCGGAACACCGCCACATGCGGGTGGCATCACTGCAGCCATCCGAGCGGCGACCTGTGCTGTTTTTTCAGCGGCCACATAGTGGAAGGCCAATCTGCCGAAATCTATCAGGCCCAGGAAAATCAAAAGGAACAACGGCAGGACAAAGGCAAGCTCAGTGACCGTCGACCCATCTTCCTGACGGCCAAGTCGTGACATTTCGCGGGTTATCTTGTGAATGCGGCGGATCATGGTCCAAACACCCGGCTGCGATCTGTGATCGTGGTTTGGATCTGCGCCGTTGCCGAGCCTCCAACCAGTTGGAACACGGGCGTAAATGGCAGATTTGAAATTGTCAGTGACGCGGTCAGTACGGCAACCGGTGTGGGCGAAACGCGGTATTCACCTGCGTTGCCAACGCATTCGAGGGACAGAGAGTCTAGACCAACAGCAATGTCAGTGGTCGAAAGCGACGTCAGTGTATTTGAGACAGCGGTTTGAAAATCGCCGATAACAGCGCTTGGCGAGGCAGTGCACAGGTCCGACGGGGCGATCCGACCAACATAACGGGCAGTGTCCCGAACCCCCGTGATCGCATTTTGATAGGACCAGAAAATCCGCCCCCCTTCGACGATCAGGGCAAATGTCACCAACAGGATCGGTAAAAGGATCGCGAATTCGACCAACGCCGCGCCGAACTGGTCATTGCGGAACCGGTTGAGGGTCTTTCTGATATGACGGGATGCACCAAACATGATCATTACTCGTACAGCTGAACCAGATCGTGAACGATGCCGCCTACTCCGGCGCCGCCAATGCCGTCCGAAACGGTCTGAATGACTTCACCATAGATGACCGCGTTGGCACCGGTGCTGCCGGATTCAGAGGGGCGGATCAGAAACATCTCGATAAAACTGGTGACCGGAATGGTGCCCGATCCGCCGTTAAGCTCGTCCGCAAAAGTTGCGCAATCGATACCGGCGACGGTGATGACACGGCGCGTAGGATCTGCACGACCGGCTGACGCGGGTTGGCACGAAGGCATGCTGCTTTCAGCTTTACCACCAGCGGTCAGGATAGCTTCCAGAGCGGCCTGGTTGGTGACCTCAGCATTGTAGATGTCGTAGCGGGTGCCACCAGTCGGGAACCATGGCGGAATACCGGTTGGGAGAGGGCCGCTGAAATCTGCGCCATAGTTGATGGTCAGATATTCGGTAAGACCAGCAGTGAATACGCCATTGCCAATACGAGGCGTCGGGCAAGTGCCACTGGCAAAACAATCGTCAAGCGGCAAACCAACGGTCGCGGACGGATCAAGGGCACCGTTTGAATCATAGCTAGGCGACGGCTGGCTGGTACAGTTGTTTCCATTGCCCGAAGTGATCCAACCGTCCAAGACATGCGGAGAAGAGGCAAAATTGTCGACGTCGTAGCGCGAACCGTTACTGAACTGTTTGGCGCTGGATTCAAACCGGTCGAAGCGTGTGTTAAAGCCCGCGATCATGTTACCCACGCTCAGACCCGGTCTGGTTTCAACGCCTCTTTGGCTGAAGCACATGGAAACAGCGCGCGACGCGGCCAGAGCACAAGAATCTTCCTGACCGTTTGGTGCAGGTTCGCAGGCACCAGACGCGTCGATGGCCAGATTCTGATTAGAAGACAGAAAACCAAAGTTTCCGGGACCCCAATGGCCATTGCCGCCCTGACTTACCATCCTAATCAATTGGCCCTCGGTCATATCGAGGCTAGGTTGCGGCAGGCAGATGAACATGGGGGTGATGTCGCAGGCCATCAGGGTGAACCCTGCCACAGCCTCGGCATTGACGCTGGAGAAGGGCTGCGCATTGCCCAACAAAGCCGCCGCTGCCGCTGCGAGCGGAGTACCAACCTCGTGCGTATCGACAGTCACCCGAACGAATGCAGCATTCGGTCCGCTGACCGGATCGGTCGAATCCAGCAGTTGCGCGGGTTGAGCTGGATCAGTCGCAGTGGTCGGCGGGTTTTCGTAAAACCGCAACTGGTAATCCGTTGCGCCGGACAACAGCTGATCCTTGTTCCGAACGCCAAAGCTTTGACGGTCGCGGATCATGTTTGCAGCCGCATTTGTGGCGCGGGTGATTGAATCCGGGCGACCATCAAGCTCCCCCGCAGCCGCAAGAGCAACATTGTCCGCAAAGCTCTGCAATTCCGACTGTGTGGTGGTCACCCGACCAATGTCGAATGCAAGGGCGGCCATACCGACCATGACCGACAGGGCCACCGCAACAAAGACCAGGATCGCGCCGTCTTCGGAGCTGCGGAATGGACGTATGAATTGAGCGAGGGACACGGTCGAGACCTTCATTGGTCGATTCAGTTGATGATGGATTCTGTCACTTCGGTGCCGCGGCGGACCCGAATAATCGTTTTGCGAACCGGTTCTTTGATGTCCCGCGCGACGGCTGGTTCATCAATCAGAAGATCGTTCAGTCGAGTCATGGTCAGCGTCTTATCCTCGGTGTCATCAATGGACCGCAAGGTCAGGCTCAGCCGACCGGCACGTTGCGCCAGAGCAAGGCGCTGAACTTGATCCGGGGTAACGGCGACGGTGACCGTGCGAGCAACAACGGGTTGGTCGGTCTGTTCATCAGATTCCTGATCAACACCGATGACCCTGATATTTTGCAAAATGGTGACGGCGTGCATGTCTCTTTTTTCGCCAGTGGTCATCACCACATCGACCCGATCACCCGGGGTAACAAAACCCCCAACGGCGGTTTCAGCGTCAACCTCAATGGCCATGGCGCGATGATCTGCGCCCAGCGTCTGAACGATGGTGACCTTTTCACCAAAGTCGGAAACCTTACTGTTCAGGATCAGTTCACCCTGAGTAATTGCGCGACGAGCGCGACGGGACGGCATGCTAGCCGCCGCAATCAGGTCGTCATAATCTGTAAAGACTCCCACGGGTACAGCACCGCGGGGCCAGTCAATGGTCGTCAGCGCGCCTGGCTCGATTTCTTCGCCAAACGAAATATCGCGCGACGCAACGACCACGCTCACCATCTCGCTCTCGGCCTCGACATTTGCGGACTGAGTATCGAATTGAATGTAATCCCGAGCGACGTAAACCGACCCTCCGGCTACGACCAGGCCCGTCAATGCTGTGAAAATGGCAGAGAGTCTCATCTGGTGCTCCTTCAGCTTTTTTTTGGCGTTTATCGAATGAACCGATCTGAGCGGTTGCACTTTGCCAGCGGATCAAGAAAATATTCCGGGACGATAAGCACGCGGGGCTGAGCGCACCGCGTGCTTTGTCTTCCGTCAGGTCATTACATCAGGGTTTCAGCGTCTGTGAACTGACCGTTAACGTCGTTGCCCAACGCTGTCAGGGTAGCAACTGCAATCGCCGTGACGATTGTCAGGGCAACGCCATATTCCACAATGGTCGCGCCGTTTTCGTCACGTGCCATGGTCTTCATCATTACATAAAGCTTCAACATCTTACTCTCCTAGTTAACTCACTAGCTACTCATGGATGCCGCCCAAATTCGCGGCGTTCTAACCCCCTCCATACCGACGGAGCCTTCCACAAGCTTAGGTCCCGCCATCAGGGCACCGCATCCTCCAAACCACGGAGAAATACACGCCAGGATTGTAAAATTTGGCAGCTTGGTCGATTCTTTGTCGCAAATTTGCCTGATTCCTTACCGGAATCCGAATGGCCAGATTCCTGATTCTTTCCCAACTGACGGGCCGCCAATTCCGGTGCCAAGCTGCTTTGCTGCACAAATGGACTGAAGGATTCACTTCATGAATCCAGAACGATAGCTGAGAGGTACGACCAGTTGGGCCCGGACGAAGCACAAGACCGGGAAAAGCCTTCGTACAATACCGCAATGAAAAAACTAGGATCGCTCTCGATCTGGTTTGATCCTGAGATGGATTGGACATCGCTACCTTCAGGCAAGCGCGGCAGTCACCAGAGTTTCAGCGACTCCGATATCCAAGCGTGTCTGACCCTGAAGGTTTTGTTCGGGATGACGCTGAGGCAAACCACGGACTTCGTGAGCAGTCTCCTGCGGCTGATTGGCTTGGACTGTGCCATGCCTGATTTCAGTACCCTGTGCCGCAGTCAAAGAACGCTGAACGTGAGCCTTCCGAATCGTGGTGGGAAGCGGCCCGCTGCATCTGCTTATCGACATCACCGGCATCAAATCCGAGGGCGAAGGAGAATGGAATGCCCGCAAGCATGGTAGCCCCAAGCGGTTCATTTGGCGTAGAAAACGCATAAGTTTCGACGAGGAAACGCTGGAAGTGCGCGCCGTTGAAGGTATCACAAGCAACGTCTGAGACGCGCCAATGTTGCCCGAGTTGCTTGATCAAATACCTCCAGGTCACAACTTTGGGGCAGTGAGCGCAGACGGGGCATACGACACAGGCAAGTGCCGCGGCGCGATTGCCGCCTGCAAGGCCCACGCCATCATCCCGACACGCAAGAACGTCAAGTCATGGAATCCCACATTTGCCGGTGCCATTGCCCGAAATGAGACGGTCAATGCATCTCGATACCTGGGCCGCGCCATCTGGAAACTGTGGAGCGGGTAAGCGATGCGTCAGATGCCGTCAAGCGCCGTTCGAAGCCAGAATTCAAATTCGTCGACAAAAATTTACGGGCAATTAACTGCAGACGGCAGGCAGTCATTCTGCATGAAAAATACAAGATCAGCCTTGCGCAGGCAGCCAGTCGCAACCGCTGAAATCAGATGAAATTCGGATCATCGAGCTGTATTCCGGGGTCGCCGGGCTGTCCAATCCGACCAATTGAGCCGGATAAGAGGTGGCTGCTGCCAGCGCGTCCTGCAACGGGACACCGACTTGATTGACCAACACGCCGACGGCGGTGGTCAGGTCCAAATCCGCCCCGGCCAGAGTACCATCATCCAGCGTCAACCTGCCGTCGGTTCGCGTGATTCTGCGCCCTTCAAGGGTGAACTCGGTTTGATCAGTGCCCGCCACAGCCATCGCATCGCTAACCAGAAAGATCTGGCCAGGTCCGGTTTTCGCAGACCAGGCAGCGCGCATGGCCGCGGGATGCACGTGAACGCCATCGGCAATCAGACCCGCAGACAACTCGCCATTTGCCAGCGCCGCGCCGACAAGGCCGGGTTCACGATTAGCCAACTGGCTCATCGCGTTGAACAGATGGGTTACGCACTGAGCACCGGCGGCAACATAGTTTTGGCAAGTCGCAAAATCCGAATCGCTGTGTCCTAAAGAAACCAATATGCCTGCGCTGCTCATGGCTCGTACCTGCTGCTCGGACACACCCTCGGGTGCGACGGTCACCTTGAGGCAAGGCAGCGTATTCGCGGCAGCGATCAGCATATCCAAATCTGCCGCTTCCATCGGCCGTATCAAATCGCCGTCATGGGCTCCCTTTCGTGCAACCGATAGATGTGGACCTTCCAAATGCAATCCGACGACGCCTGGCACCTGTGCTCGAACCGCCTCAATCGTCGCGTCTATCGCCGCGCGGGTCTTGGCCGGCCCATCGGTAATCAAAGTTGGCAAAAGCGACGCGACACCCAGTCGACGATGAGCGCATGCAATTCTTCGGATCGTTTCAATTGACGGGTCATCGTTGAACATAACCCCATCGCCGCCATTGACCTGAAGATCAACAAAACCCGGGCTAAGGATATCTCCATTCAGATCGACATAGTCCTTTGCGCCGGCCACCTCGGCATCAGGCACAACGTCGCCGGAGTGTCCTTCGCGAAAAACAATCGCGTGGTCTTGATGCAATCGCGTCCCATCAAAGATCGGCCCGTTCCTAAAGATCACCGCGTGCTCGGTCATACCGTCTCAGTCACTTTCTTAAGGTGTCGCGGCGCGTCCGGATCGATGCCGCGTGCGCTGGCGACGGCTTCTACCATGCTGTAAAAAGACGTAATCGCCGTTATCGGATCCGTTATCCAGTGATCTGTGCGAACCACAGGCAGTGCTTGCGCTCGCGTCACCTTTTCGGTCGTGGCAAAGACCGCAGCACCTTTTGCGGCCAAAGCATCCGCCGCGTCGGCAGTCGCCTGTTCGGCTGCATCATTGGCTGCGAAGCAAATCACGGGAAATCCTTCTTCAACAATCGACACCGGCCCATGCAGAACTTCGGCGGCCGAATAGCTTTCAGCGTGGATCTGGCAGGTTTCCTTGATCTTCAACGCAGCTTCGTCAGAGATGGCATAAGAAGGCCCCCGGCCAAGTGTGAACAACGAACGCCCGGTGATTGTTTCGGCTGCCGTCGACCAATCGCATTGCGCCGCTCGTGCCAGATATTCAGGCAACGATCGGATCGCCCCGATCAATTCAGCATCCGCTTTGACCTCGGCCAGCAGCCAAAGGCCGGACACCAGTGAGGTCACAAACGTTTTGGTCGCCGCGACGCTCAATTCCGGGCCCGCATGAAGCGGAAGAACAGCATCCGCGACGTCAGCCAACCGGGATTCAGAGTTGTTGGTTACCGCAATTGTCGTTGCGCCCGAGTTCCTCAGGGAGCCGGTCAAACCCACGATGTCCGGGCTTTGGCCGGATTGTGAAATGGACAGGCAGACTGATCCTTTGGCCCTGAGGTCCACGCCATAGATCGAACTGACGGACGGGCCGACCGACGCAACCGGCAACCCCAAAAGCAACTCGCTGGCGTATTTCAAATAGCTGCAGGCATGATCGGATGATCCGCGCGCGACAGAGATCAAAAAGCGTGGATCCGAATCTCTAACACTTTGCGCAACCTCTCGGATATTGCCTGCCCCCGCGCTCAGCAATCTGTCGACGGCATCCGGTATTTCCAGAATTTCCTGGCGCATTTTTGAGGTTTGTTCGGACATTTGATCCCGGTCCTTCCGGTTAAAGGCGCAATTCAGCGACGAAGTCGTAGGCGTCGCCGCGATAGAGCGAGCGCGTCATTTCCGCGACCCGCCCGTTTTTGAGGAATGAGATACGCTCGATGTTCAGACCTGCAGCGCCTTCGGGCACCTCCAGCAGTTCTGCCTCGCGCGCGGCAAGGTTGAGGGCAGAGATCTTTTGCACCGCGCGTACCGGGCGGTGCCCCAGACCATCAAGCACTTCATAAAGTGATGTGGTGACTTCGATTGGGTTTGGCAGAATATCAAGCGGCAACGCAGCACGTTCCAGCGCCAGCGGACGCCCGTCCGCTTCGCGCAGGCGGTAAATGCGGGATATCTGCTCACCCTCTGACAGATTCAGTGCAGTGACCTCTTCCGGGGTTGGCGCAAATACTCCGCGCTCCAACCACTTTGAGGTCGTCTCCATGCCCCGGCTCGACATATCTTCGGTGAACGAAGTCAGGTGCTTCAGCGATTGTTCGACCCGTGGAACACGTTCGCGGATGAATGACCCTGATCCCTGTCGTTGCTCGATTATGCCTTCCTGAACCAATTCTTGAATCGCCTTGCGCACGGTCACGCGCGATAACTCTGTTATTTCAACAAGTTC
Organism: Ruegeria sp. BI12; assembly: GCF_056537985.1. Taxonomy (NCBI): domain Bacteria; kingdom Pseudomonadati; phylum Pseudomonadota; class Alphaproteobacteria; order Rhodobacterales; family Roseobacteraceae; genus Ruegeria; species Ruegeria sp. BI12. The sequence goes on from NZ_JBQFSL010000001.1 coordinate 2,397,349, forward strand.
ACGCTCAGATGGCAGCGAGGAATTCGGCGCAAGCACGCCCGTATCGATCCCCTCTTGCAGCCTGCGGCGCAATTGAACGTAGCGCGGACCGCTTTCCGGGGTCAGCCAAAGATCAGCGCGTAGGAATTCAGCAATGCTCATGCGGGACCTCCTTCGCCAGAGCCAGCGCCCCGGTCAACGGCTCGCCCGATGGGCGGCGTATCTCTGATTGCATGTCAGCAGACAAATAGTCCGCATAGTACGGAGAAATTCCGCCGGTCAGGCAAATCACCACTCCAGGAACCCAACCGAGCCGCTCCGCCATTTCGGAGACGTAAGTGGCTCCTGCCTGCATGATTTGTTTGGCGACCACGTCCCCCGTCTTTGCGGCGGACGTCACCGCAGGGGCGAGCGCGCCAAACTCAGTCGGCGTCGCCTGGCCTGCAAACTCGACTATCCCGGCGGCGCCGCCAAGTTCATTCATTAAATGCCGCGTCAGATCGCTTACGGCCTGAATTCCGTCTTCTGAGTTCAAGGCCTCTGCCAAAGCACGACGGCCGACCCATTGCGCGGACGCCTCATCCCCCAAAATCGGCCCCCACCCACCGGCAAATTGCATCACCCGACCCTTCTGAGAAGCGAAGAAGGATCCTGTACCACAATGCGCGACCAACCCATCCTGAGAACCAAGCGCGCCACGCAGCGCCGCAGGACGATCATCTGAAACCCGGGCACACGTTAGTCCCAGAGCACTTTGCACGCGGCGAGCGATACGATCATCTGTAACTCCGGCCAATCCGACATAAGCTGGCAATCGGGTCAGGTCCTGAACATTTACACCCAGCATTTGCGCCAACCGCACAAACCCCGACTTCATCTGCAGGACGGACGCTTCGAAATCTGTCGAGACATTAGCTGCGCCGGTTTCAACGGAATGGACAATACCAGCCGCTTCACAAGCAACCCGGCATCGGGTTCCACCACCATCTATGGCCAGCACAGCATTGCTCAGAGACTCAGTCATGGCAATACCATTATAATACCTATTTAAATTAAGGAAGGTCAAAATAGACCAATTTCCCAGTATTTTTTCCAAAAAACTGGGAAAAGCGTTGATTTCTGTTGGAAAAATAAAATTATGGACAAGTGGTATTGAATAGGTATTGTATTGATAACCGCAAAGGGGGATTCTCTTGACGCTGCCGTCGACCGAACAACTGCATCCAGACGCCACCAAACTGGACCCACAGGACCTAGTCGCTTCTGCTCGGGCACTGGTCGAGGGTCAGATTGCGGCCGCAACATCAGCGCGGAACGCATTGGATGCAATCGCGCGCGGCGGTAACGCTATGGCGCAGACCATCCGCGCTGGCGGCACTTTGCACTATGTGGCCGCTGGCTCATCCGGGTTGATGGCTGCCGCCGACGCACAAGAGCTGGGCGGCACCTTTTCAATCCCCTCGGAGCAGCTTCGCATACATATGGCCGGCGGCCTGCCGACCGGTGTTGAAATGCCGGGCGGCGCAGAAGACGAAGCCGAAGGGCTTGAGGATGCGCTCGCGGCACTAAAGCCGGCAGACACAATCATCGCGGTATCCGCAAGCGGATCGACACCATACACTTTGACCGCCAGCGCAATCGCGCGGGCACATGGCGCAACAGTTATCGGCATTGCCAACAACGCCGGCAGCCCTTTGCTGGAAACGGCTGATATCCCCATTCTTTTAGCGACGCCGCCGGAGTTGATCTCGGGTTCGACGCGAATGGGTGCTGGAACAGCTCAAAAAATCGCTCTGAACATGCTGTCGTCTCTTATGGCGCTGCAACTTGGCCATGTTCACGGCGGCATGATGGTCAACCTGCGCGCCGACAACGAAAAATTGCGCGCGCGGGCTGCGGGTATCGTCGCACGGATCGCCAATGTTGATACGGAAAAAGCAAAACACGCGCTGGACGCCGCGAACGGAGACGTGAAGCCGGCGGTGCTGATCGCCGCACGTGGCATATCACACAAGGATGCCTCAGCCGTTCTCAACGCAAGCAACGGGGTTCTGAAGTCCGCGCTGGAACAAGATAAATGACTGCTAACCAACTGGGAGAACAAGAATGAAACGCAACAGCCTGAAACTGGCCTTACTGGGCACGACCCTGATGGCATCAAGTGCCTATGCCGAGGACGTAACACTGATCATCGAAAGCTGGCGCAACGACGACCTGACGCTTTGGCAGGAACAGATCATCCCGGCGTTCGAAGCCAACCACCCTGGGATCAAATTGCAGTTCACCCCATCAGCTCCGGCGGAATACAACGCTGTGCTGAATTCGAAATTGGATGCGGGTTCGGCCGGTGATCTTATTACATGCCGTCCGTTTGATGCTTCGCTGGCGCTGTATGAGGCCGGGCACCTGACCGATCTGTCCTCGGTCGACGCGATGAGCAACTTCTCGGACGTGGCAAAATCGGCATGGCAGACGGATGACGGCTCGGCCAGTTTCTGCGTTCCGATGGCATCGGTGATCCACGGCTTCATCTACAACAAAGATGCGTTTGCTGAGCTTGGCATCGACGTGCCGACCACCGAAGACGAGTTCTTTGCTGCCCTCGACAAGATCAAGGAAGACGGCACTTACATCCCAATGGCGATGGGCACCAACGATCAGTGGGAAGCTGCCACAATGGGCTATAACAACATCGGCCCGAACTACTGGAAAGGCGAAGAAGGTCGTCAAGCACTGATCGCAGGCGAACAGAAACTAACGGACGAAGCCTGGACCGCGCCCTATGCAACGTTGGCACGTTGGGGACAGTATCTTGGTGACGGGTACGAGGCGCAGACCTATCCTGACAGCCAGAACATCTTCACTCTGGGCCGGGCCGCTATCTACCCTGCCGGATCGTGGGAAATCGCTGGCTTCAACACACAAGCCGACTTTGAGATGGGCGCATTCAAGCCGCCAGTCCAAAACGCAGGCGACACCTGCTATATCTCTGACCACACAGATATCGGCATCGGCATGAACGCCGCCACCGAACATCCCGAAGCGGCCGAAACATTCTTAGCGTGGGTCGCAAGCCCCGAGTTTGCCGAAATCTTTGGCAACGCCGTTCCGGGCTTCTTCCCGCTGTCCAACACGCCAGTCGAACTGCAGGACCCGTTGGCCAAGGAGTTCGTCGGTTGGCGTGATGAGTGTGAATCGACCATCCGTTCGACATACCAGATCCTGTCGCGCGGCACGCCGAACCTAGAGAACGAGACCTGGGGCGCGTCGGTTGCTGCAATCAAAGGCGCAAACAGCCCTGAGGAATTGGGCGCAGACCTGCAAAAAGGCCTGTCCTCCTGGTACGCTCCGCACCAGTAAGCGCTGATCTGACACATACCCGGGCGGCGGTGATCGCCCGGGTATCCCCGACACCCCATTGAAAGCAGTCCCATGAACCGCCCCCGCTTCCGCTGGCATATCCTTGTGTTTCTTGCACCGGCCGTTCTTGTTTACACCGCGGTCATGATCTTCCCGCTGTTCAACACACTGCGACTGGCGCTTTACTCCGAAGTCGATCAGAGCCGCGTCTTCGTTGGATTGCAGAACTTTCAAACCCTGTTTTTTGATCCGATCTGGTCGGAACAGTTTTGGAATGCGTTAGGCAACAACTTCTGGTTCTTCCTGATCCACATGCTGGTTCAAAACCCAATTGGGATTGCGCTGGCTGCCCTGCTCAGCCACCCGCGCCTGCGGTTTGCCGCGCTGTACCGGTCGGCAATCTTCATTCCCACGATCCTGAGCTTTGTGATTGTTGGGTTTGCCTGGAAACTGATCCTCTCGCCGATCTGGGGCATTGCGCCGTCAATGCTGGATGCTGTCGGGCTCAAATCGCTGTTTGCGCCCTGGCTGGGGAAAGAAGAATACGCGCTGACCACGCTGGCCTTGATCTCGGTCTGGCAGTTCGTCGGCATCCCGATGATGCTGATCTATGCTGCACTACTGACCATCCCGGAAGAAATCCTTGAAGCTGGCGAGATCGATGGGATCACTGGAACTTCGGCCTTCTGGAAGATCAAGCTACCGCTGATTCTGCCCTCAATCGGCATCATCTCGATCCTGACCTTTGTGGGCAATTTCAACGCATTCGACCTGATCTATGCGGCCCAAGGCGCGCTGGCGGGGCCTGATTTCTCGACCGATATCCTCGGCACGTTTATGTACCGCACGTTCTTCGGCTTCCAGTTGCAACTGGGTGATCCGCATATGGGTTCGGCAATCGCCGGGGCGATGTTTGCCATCATCCTTGTGGGCGTTTGCATTTATCTTTTCGGCATCCAGACCCGGATGCGTCGGTATCAACTCTGAGGGCATCACGATGAACAAAGCACGTCATAACCCCCTCAACATGGTCGCGATGCACGGCGCGCTGATCCTTTACACTCTGATCGCCCTGTTTCCGGTCTTTGTGATCCTGATCAACAGCTTCAAATCCCGTCGGGCGATCTTTCGCGAGCCATTGGCCCTGCCCAACGCAGATAGCTTTTCGATGATAGGCTATGAGACGGTGATGAAGCAGGGGGATTTCTTCCTCTATTTCCAGAACTCGATGATCGTCACCGTAGCGTCGCTGTTTTTTGTTCTCTTGTTCGGCGCGATGGCTGCTTATGCGCTGTCTGAATACCAGTTCAAAGGCAACCTGATCATGGGCCTGTATCTGGCACTTGGGATCATGATCCCAATCCGTATCGGCACCGTGGCGATCCTTGAGATGATGGTGGCGACCGGGTTGGTGAACACACTTTGGGCGCTGATCCTCGTTTATACCGCGCAGGGGTTACCACTCGCCGTCTTCATTCTGTCCGAATTCATGAGACAGGTCAGTGATGACCTGAAAAATGCCGGGCGCATCGATGGGCTGTCCGAATACACGATCTTTTTCCGGCTGGTTCTTCCTCTTGTCCGTCCCGCCATGGCAACGGTCGCGGTATTCAACATGATCCCGATCTGGAACGATCTGTGGTTCCCACTGATCCTCGCGCCGGCGGAAGAGACCAAGACATTAACGCTGGGCAGCCAAGTGTTCATCGGGCAGTTCGTGACGGATTGGAACGCGGTCCTTTCGGCCCTGTCGATGGCGATCCTGCCGGTGCTTATCCTATACGTCATCTTCTCGCGCCAGCTGATCCGCGGCATCACCTCCGGAGCAGTCAAATGACCCGCGTTCTGATTGCAGGCCTCGGCAACATGGGGCTCAGCCACGCGTTGGCCCATCACCACCACCCTGACGCGCAGATCGTTGGCTTGGTGAACCGGTCTGGTCGTGTGGATCATCCAGACCTTGCTGGCTATCCGGTTTTTACCGATTTCGACACGGCGCTGGTCGAGACAAAACCCGATCTGGTCGTGGTCGCCACCTACTCGGATAGCCATGCCGATTTTGCCTGTGCGGCGATGGAGGCCGGCGCGCACGTATTCGTCGAAAAACCCCTTGCCACCAATGTCGCCGATGCCCGCCGTGTGGTCGAAACAGCAACGCGGCTGAAACGGAAACTGGTGGTTGGGTATATCCTGCGCCGTCACCCGTCGTGGGTGCGGTTGATCGACGAGGCGCGCAACCTGGGTGGACCATACGTGTTCCGGCTGAACTTGAACCAGCAGTCTTCGGGCACGGAATGGGAGACGCACAAGGCATTGATGCAAACCACCTCGCCCATCGTCGATTGCGGCGTGCACTACGTCGACGTGATGTGCCAGATCACCGATGCGAAGCCTGTCCGCGTGCATGGCATGGGTTTGCGCCTGTCAGATGAGATCGCAGAAGACATGTACAATTATGGACAGTTTCAGGTGGTGTTTGGCGACGGCTCGGTTGGCTGGTACGAGGCCGGATGGGGCCCGATGATGTCGGAAACAGCGTTCTTCGTGAAAGATATCGTGTCGCCCAACGGGTCGGTCTCGATCACCGATAGCAACAAGGGTGCGTCTGCCGACATCGACGGCCATACCAAAGTCGGTGGCCTGCTGGTCCATACACCGCAAGGCGACCACACCATCGAGATGCCGGACGAACCCGGCCATCAAGAACTCTGCGATGCAGAACAGGCCTACATGCTGCGCGCCATCGCTGACGACATCGACCTGACCCGTCACATGAATGACGCCGTCCAATCGCTTGCCATTTGTCTGGCGGCGGATCAAAGCATCCGAACCGGCCAGCCAGTTTCCCTTGAGGAGCCCGCACCATGACCGCCCTGACCCTGAAAAATGTCAACAAATCCTTTGGCAACGTACATGTCCTGAAAGACATCACGCTTGAGGTTGAAGAAGGCGAATTCGTCGTCTTTGTCGGCCCCTCGGGTTGTGGCAAATCCACCTTGCTACGGGTGATCGCGGGGCTGGAGGATGCGTCATCCGGCGATATCAACATTGGCGGCCAGCAGGTCAATCTGGTGCCGCCCTCTAAGCGCGGGATTGCGATGGTGTTCCAAAGCTATGCGCTCTACCCCCATCTCAGCGTACGTGGAAACATGACACTTGCGTTGAAGCAGGAAAAGCAGCCCAAATCGGTGATCGAGGACCGCGTGGCCAAGGCCAGCCGCATGCTGAATCTTGAACCCTATCTGGACCGCTACCCGTCGGAATTGTCAGGCGGGCAGCGTCAACGGGTCGCCATTGGCCGGGCCATTGTGCGTGAGCCAAAACTGTTCCTGTTCGATGAACCCCTGTCCAATCTGGATGCCGCCCTACGCATGAACACGCGGATCGAGATCGCAAATCTGCACCGGGCGCTCGACGCATCGATGATCTACGTGACCCATGATCAGACCGAGGCGATGACGCTGGCCGACAAGATCGTTGTGCTGCGCGACGGGCGGGTCGAACAGATCGGCAGCCCGATGGAGTTGTACAACAACCCCGCCAATCAGTTCGTGGCCGGGTTCCTTGGTTCACCCTCGATGAACTTCCTGCCCGAAGGCTTGCTGCAAGACGGTGGCCAGAACACGATTGGAATACGCCCCGAGGACCTGTTTCTGTCCGATGACGGCCCGCTTACCGCGCATGTCAGTCACGTCGAAAAACTGGGCGGTGACACCAACGTTATTGCCAAGGTTCAGGACCACGACGTTACGGCGCGGCTGTTTGGACAGCATTCGATCTCAGAAGGTCAGGAACTGCGATTTGGATATGCGCCAGATCGGGCCTATCGATTCGACACATCTGGTCAGCGCCTGCTCTGAGGATACCGCGGTTTAGGAAAACACCTGATTGAACCATTTGGCCGGTCACAAATTAAGGTCGCTTCAATCTATTACACAGGAATTCAAGCGTTTAGGTTCCGGCAAACGCGGTACAGTATTTGCTGTACCAACTTAAACGGAAGACTTCATTAATGACGCTGTTAACAACCTGTCACAAAGACGTCCTACATGCCTGTCATCAACTACGATAAGACAGCCAGGAGCTATTCATGAAAGACGTTGATCCCACCACCCTGTCCGCCGACGATTGGGATGAGTTGCACTTCCCCCGACCCGAGGAAAACGACTTTGACCGCGTCGTCGAAAGCGCAATCTCGCGCCGTGGCTTTCTGGCTGGCGTAGTGGCCTTTGGTTCGGGTGCTGTCGCGATGGGCACGGGCCTGCTAGGCACCACCTCCGCCCAGGCTGTCGAAGCTTCGCGCTTTGCCTTCACTCCGATTGCCGCACAGACTGACGGCACAGTACATGTCCCCGAGGGGTACGAGTGGAAAGTTGTGACACGCTGGGGCGACCCACTGTTTTCCGACGCTGATGGCTATGACATCACCGATGGTGGCCCGGTTGAGAAATCGGATCGCATCTTTGGCGAAAACACCGACGGGATGGAGACATTCTCGTTCCAGGGTCACGAGTTGATCGCGATCAACCACGAATACCCGAACCGCAAGATCAATCTGACCGCCGCACAGGAAGGTGTTCCGGCCAACGCCGACGATGTTTTGAAACTGCAGAACATTCAGGGTGTCACCGTGATGGAAATCACCGAAGGCCCCGATGGCTGGTCGGTCGTCAAAGACAGCCCTTTCAACCGTCGTATCCATCACAACACGCCGATGAAGATCGTTGGCCCCGCCGCAGGTCACGACCTGCTGAAAACTGAAGCTGATCCGACCGGAACCACGTCGTTAGGTACGATGAACAACTGTGGTGCGGGTAAAACTCCATGGGGTACCTACCTGACCTGCGAAGAGAACTTTAACGGCTACTTCGGGTCCAGCGATGAAAACGCCACTTACGACCAAAAGGTTGCAGATGGCTTCAAACGCTATGGCGTCAAAGCTGAAAGCTGGAATGGCTATGAACTGTTCGATCCGCGTTTCAACACGTCGAAAAACCCGAACGAACCGCACCGCGCGGGCTGGATCGTCGAAATCGACCCGACCAAACCTGACAGCACGCCGGTCAAACACACTGGCCTGGGCCGTTTCAAGCACGAGAATGCAGAGGTAACCCTGGCCGCAGATGGCCGCGTGGTCGTGTATATGGGCGATGACGAACGGGGCGAGTATCTGTACAAGTTCGTCTCGAACGGCACTTACCAGCCGGGCGGCGAAACCGAGAGCCTGCTGAACGACGGCACGCTCTACGTCGCCAAGTTCAACGACGACATGAAGGGCGAATGGCTGCCTCTGACGCCGGAAACGACCGGCATGGAAAAAGCTGAGATCGCGATCTTCACCCGTATGGCCGCGTCCAAGGCAGGCGGCACCACCATGGACCGCCCCGAATGGGTGGCCTCCAGCCCTGTTGCGGTCGAGGCGTATTGCTGCCTGACCAACAACAAGAACCGCGGCGTGAAGCCGAACGCTGGTGGAGACGATACGTCCGTCAACGCCCCCAACCCGCGTGAGGCCAACAAATACGGTCAGATCGTGCGCTGGCGTCCGGCAAATGACGATCACGCCGCCGAAGGGTTCGATTGGGACCTGTACGTCATGGCCGGGAACCCGACCGTGCATTCGGACGACCGCGCCGGTTCAGCGAATGTGAACGAGGGCAACCTGTTCAACTCGCCCGACGGCATGGTGATCGACTCGACCGGCCTGATCTGGATCCAGACAGACGGCAATGACGACAACGAGGGAGATTTTGCAGGCAACGGCAACAACCAGATGCTGGTTGGTGACCCGATCACCGGCGAGATCGCGCGCTTTATGACCGGTCCGAATGGCTGTGAAGTCACCGGACTGGCCTGGTCATCCGATCTGCGTACCATGTTCGTTGGTATTCAACACCCAGGCAGCAACTGGCCCGATGGTGGTACACCCCGCTCTTCCGTGATCGCGATCAAGCGCACGGACAACGGTCTGGTTGGATAAGCCCATCTATAACGAAACGCCCCCGTCCTTTCGGTTCGGGGGCGTATTTCGTTTCAGATTTCCTCACCCGGCAAGGCAAGCGGCCCGCCCGGCGCCATCAGATGACGCTCAGACAGCCAGGGATTCAATTCTAGTGCCTGAGACAACGCTTCGCGCGCCTCATCAATGCGCTGAAGTCCCAACAATGTCAGGGCCCGTCCGCTGATTGCGGCGACGTGGTTGGGCGACAGCTCTATCGCTTTCTCCAGATCGGGCAGTGCGGATTGAAAATCTTGTCTCAAATAGTGAGCAAAAGCGCGTTGGTTGTACCCTTCAGCGTAAGACGGACAATACGCGATCAGCTTGTCGAAATCCTCAATCGCACCCAGCAGGTCCCACGCATTCCGGCGCGTCATGCCGCGATCCAAAACGGCCTGAGCACTTTCATCCGGCGCATCTGTCCAGAATTCCCATAGCTGACCGGATAGAGCGCGGGCGGACTGCTCGGATTCAGCGTTCTGTATTTGCGATAGCACTGAAGATACGTCAGCGGTATGGTCCGGCGCGATAGGGCAGTCCTGGGCATTGGCCGCGAATGCAGTCGCAGCATAGAAGATTGAGGCGTAGGCTAAGCGTTTCATGTGCCAATGGTGACCCGCACAAGGCGTTCGTCAACCCATCGCGTCCAAAGCTCCAGATACGCCAGTCTCTTTCACAGCCTCCATCGCAACAAACGTTGAGGTACTGGCGACATGCGGCAACGATGATATCTTTTCGGCAAGAACGGCACGGTATTCCGACATCGACCTAGTGCGTATTTTCAGCAGATAGTCAAAATTCGACGCAATCATATGAGCTTGCTCAATTTCGGGCACCTTCCGAACGGCGGCGTTAAACTCGGCCAAAGCCTTCTCGCGCGTGTCGGTCAGGCGGACCTCAACAAAGGCAACGTGGTCCAAACCAAGGCGAATGGGGTCCAGCAAGGCGCGATAACCTGTGATAATGCCTTCTGCCTCAAGTCTCTTCACACGTGCTTGAGTCGGGGATTTTGACAGTCCGATGCGCCGCGCGAGATCGGCGATGGGTATCCGGCCATCCTCGGCCAGAATCGCCAGAATTGTCCTGTCGAACCGATCCAATCCCGGAAAGTCTTTTTGCATCGTCTGCACCCCAAAAAACAGGCCATTCGCCTATCCACGTGCGAAAATAAGGCAATCGTCCCGAATAATCGACACTATATTATTCAAAAGACCGGAGGATACATGTCACACAGCCTGCGCACCCGAATTGATGCCCAAACCTATGCCGACCCCAGTGAGGTTCTTGGCGCACTAATCGCCAAGGCCGACCTCAGCGCGACCGACCGCAACGCGATTTGCGCGTCTGCGGCGCAATTGGTGCGTGATATCCGATCCAGCACCTCACCTGGTATGATGGAAGTGTTCCTTGCAGAATATGGCCTCTCCACGGACGAAGGCATCGCGTTAATGTGTCTGGCCGAAGCGCTGTTGCGCGTACCCGATGCCGACACGATCGACGCGCTGATCGAGGACAAGATTGCGCCGTCGGATTGGGGCAAGCATTTGGGTCAGTCCTCATCGTCGCTGGTCAATGCATCCACTTGGGCTTTGATGCTGACTGGCAAGGTGTTGGACGAAGGCAAGGCCTCTCCGGTCGGCGCGCTTCGCGGGGCTATCAAGCGTCTGGGCGAACCCGTGATCCGAACGGCCGTTGGACGCGCGATGAAGGAAATGGGTCGTCAGTTCGTATTGGGCGAGACCATCCAATCAGCCATGGATCGTGCCAACGGGATGGAGACCAAGGGCTACACCTATTCCTACGACATGTTGGGAGAGGCCGCCCGGACCGAGGCAGATGCCGCCCGATATCACCTGTCCTATTCACGCGCGATTGCAGCCATCGCAGAAGCCTGTATTCACGATGATATCCGGGCCAATCCGGGGATTTCAGTCAAACTGTCGGCGTTGCATCCACGCTATGAATTGGCGCAGGAACAACGGGTTATGGACGAGTTGGTTCCCCGGTTGCGCGCGTTGTGCCTGTTGACAAAGGCCGCTGGAATGGGTCTGAACATTGACGCCGAGGAAGCAGACCGTCTGTCCCTTTCTCTGCAGGTAGTAGAAGCCGTGATGGCCGAACCCGCCCTGTCCGGTTGGGACGGTCTGGGAATCGTGGTTCAGGCTTACGGGCCGCGTGCTGGGCTCGTGCTGGACACGCTGTATGAGATGGCCGAGCGCCACGATCGCAAGTTGATGGTTCGCCTGGTCAAGGGCGCGTATTGGGATACCGAAGTCAAACGGGCTCAGGTCGAAGGCGTAGATGGCTTTCCGGTGTTCACCCGCAAGGCGGCAACGGATATTTCGTACATCGCCAATGCGCGCAAGCTGCTGGGCATGACCGATCGCATTTATCCGCAATTTGCCACCCACAATGCCCATACGGTCAGTGCGATCCTTCACATGGCTGAGGGCCAGCCTTTTGAATTCCAGCGCTTGCATGGGATGGGCGAGACCCTGCACCAGCTTGTCAAAGACCAAAGCAATACAGGGTGTCGGATTTATGCGCCAGTCGGGGCACATCGGGATCTTCTGGCTTATCTGGTGCGACGCCTGCTAGAGAACGGTGCAAACTCGTCGTTCGTCAACCAGATTGTAGACGAGAACGTCCCCCCGGAAGAGGTGGCCGCCGATCCGTTCCTGACGCTCAAGGATCAGGTCCGCCCGCTGCCAACCGGGCCAGACCTGTTCCAACCGGAACGCGTCAACTCGAAAGGATTCGACCTTCATCATACCCCAACGTTAGACAGGATCGACGCTGCGCGGGATGCATTCCGGGCACACCACTGGTATGCGCAACCGCTGTTGTCCGGTGACGCAAATCCGGAACAGGACCAACCGGTCATGAACCCGTCCCAGCCGCAGGATCGACCCGGAGCCGTCGCCACCGCCAGCGCGGAAGATGTCGAGCTTGCTCTGGCATGCGCCGCACCATGGCAGACATCACCGGTCGAACGATCGCGTATCCTGAATATCGCAGCCGACCTGTACGAGGCTCATTTCGGTGAACTTTTCGCCTTGCTGGCGCGCGAGGCAGGTAAATCAGTACCCGACGCGGTCGCTGAGTTGCGAGAGGCGGTGGATTTCCTGCGTTACTACGCCGCGAACATTCCTGATGCCAAACCGGCGGGTACATTTACTTGCATCAGCCCATGGAACTTCCCTCTGGCCATCTTCACAGGCCAGATTTCAGCGGCCCTGGCCACAGGCAACGCCGTTCTGGCTAAACCTGCGCCACAGACGCCGCTGACTGCGCATCGCGCTGTTCAACTATTGCACGAGGCCGGAATTCCCCGAGACGCACTTCAGCTTCTGCCGGGTGGTCCCTCAGTCGGCGCTGCTCTGACCTCGGACCCGCGCGTCTCGGGCGTTGCGTTTACCGGATCAACCGCAACTGCGTTAAAAATCCGCGCATCGATGGCTGAAAACCTGCGCCCTGGTACGCCGCTGATCGCCGAGACTGGCGGATTGAACGCGATGATCGTGGACAGCACCGCCCTGCCTGAACAGGCCGTTCAATCCATCATCGAAAGCGCGTTCCAATCTGCAGGACAACGGTGCTCGGCCTTGCGATGCCTCTATGTTCAGGAGGATATCGCCGACGATCTTCTAACAATGCTGACCGGCGCAATGGATGCTCTGCTGGTTGGCGATCCGTGGTTGATCGCGACCGATTGCGGACCGGTCATTGATGAGACCGCGCGCCAGGGCATCGCGGATCACATTGCCAAAGCCCGCGCAGAAGGGCGCGTTTTGAAAGAAACCGGCGTACCGCCCGAAGGGACGTTCATCGCCCCGACGCTTATCGAGATACCCGGCATTTCCGCGTTGCAACACGAAATTTTTGGCCCTGTCCTGCATGTCATACGCTTCAAGGCATCCGAGATTGATCAGATCATCGCCGATATAAACGCCACTGGATACGGGCTGACCTTTGGCCTGCATACTCGGATCGACGACCGCGTGCAGCACATCACCGAGGCAGTGCACGCCGGAAACATCTACGTCAACCGCAACCAGATCGGTGCAATCGTGGGGTCTCAGCCATTTGGCGGCGAAGGGCTTTCAGGCACGGGCCCCAAGGCTGGTGGGCCGAACTACATGGCACGATTCTGCGCCCCTGACCGGCAGCAGTCCGACGATCAATGGGATAGCCAGATGAGCGAGATTTCCGGCGCTCAGGGTACGCCCGCTCCGGTGCAGACCAAGACATTGCCAGGCCCAACAGGCGAATCCAATCGGCTAAGCGAGTTCCCACGCGCGCCATTGCTGTGCATGGGCCCCGGAGCCGAGGTCGCGCGCGCGCAGGCTGACGCAGTTCAGGCGCTTGGGGGAACGGCCATTCAGGCGACAGGTTCGCTGGATTTGCACCGGTTGGAGAATATCACCGGGATATCGGGCGTGCTTTGGTGGGGCGATGACGATACAGCGCGTGAGATCGAACGACACCTCGCCCGTCGGGACGGCCCGATCCTGCCGCTGATCCCGGGCCATCCGGACCGCGCACGGGTTCTGGCTGAGCGCCACCTGTGCGTTGATACAACAGCCGCTGGTGGCAATGCCGCTTTGCTTGGGGGTGCGGCGTAAGCATGCCTTGACGCTGGGCCGGGAAAAGCCCAGCGTCGCCTCATGTTTCCAATCCGTGACCATAACCCTTCGGGGCGAACGCCGTATGTCGTCTACCTGCTGATGGCGGCCAATATCCTGATATTCCTAAGCTATGTGGGCATCATGAACGATGCTCGGCTGATCAATCAGGTGTACTACGACTATGCGATTATCCCGGCGCGGATTGCCGACGGGTTTGCCTTTGAAACGTTGGTGACGTCGATGTTCCTGCATGGCGGGTGGATGCATCTTGCGGGAAACATGCTATTCCTATGGATTTTTGGCGACAACCTCGAAGATGAAATGGGCCACCTGCCCTTTCTGCTGTTCTACACTGCCGCCGGCATTGGGGCGGGTCTGATCCACATCGTCACAGCGCCGGGTTCGGTGGTGCCGACCATTGGGGCATCGGGTGCGATTGCGGGCGTCATGGGCGGCTACCTGCTGCTGTTCCCCAAAGCCCGCGTTGATATCCTGCTGATACTCATCGTTTATTTCCGGGTATTCACGATACCAGCCTTTGTCATGCTAGGGGTTTGGTTAGCCATCCAGTTCTTTGGAAGTCTGGCCAGCAACCCGGACGAAGGCGGGGTGGCATATTGGGCCCATACGGGTGGATTTTTCGTAGGATTGATCCTTTGCATTCCACTTTGGCTGCGGCGCGGTGGCACTGATTTCTGGAGTCGCACCCACGGCCATCCGCCGCATCCAGAACACAAGTACAAGCTAACGCAGTCCCGTATCCCCCGCGTGCCCCGCAGATAATAGGTCTTCAAGGTCGCGCAAGCTGGTCCTGGTAAGACACGTGATTTCCTGCTGTAAGGGTTGAAATGCGGTGCCAGCGGCAATCATCGCCATTTGCTCCCCGAGCGGGCAGCCAATGCGGATTGAGGTCGGCGCTCTAACCGGGGCACCGTGGTCCACACGCCCTCCGGCCGGTCCAGGAATTGCATGGACACAGCCAGTTGTACCCGTGGCCGGGTGAGAGATTGCTGTTAGCAACATGCGAACTTGTGAAGGCGGAAAACGCCTCTAAGTTGGCGCATGCCTATTGAATTGGCGGTTAGGCTATCAGCCCCGGATCACCTTGGAGAACTGGTCAAAAATCGGTTCGTTCGAACAGATCACTTCACCGTCTTCCAGAACGTCACCTTCAGGATTCAGCGCCTGGACAAATCCGCCAGCTTCCTTGACGATGATGATCCCGGCCGCCAAGTCCCATGCATTCAGGCGACGTTCCCAGAAGCCTTCGTAACGCCCGGCGGCCACATAAGCCATGTCCAGTGCAGCGGCGCCCCAGCGGCGCACACCGGCACAAACAGGCATCAGACGCGCCAAGTCCTGCAAGGTTGCAGGAAGGTCCGAGCGACCACCAAAGGGCAGGCCGGTCGAGAAAACCGACTCGATCATCCGATGACGACCCGAGACACGGATGCGCATGTCATTCATCCACGCACCCTCGCCTTTTTCGGCAAAGAACATCTCATCCTTGGCTGCGTCATAGATCACGCCAGCCACGATCTTGCCCTTGTGTTCCAGCGCGATCGAGATTGCCCAGTGCGGCAAACCGTGCAGGAAGTTCGTAGTACCGTCCAGCGGATCGACGATCCAGCGACGGGTTGGGTCTTCGCCGTCAATTGCGCCGCCCTCTTCGGCCAGCCAGCCATAGGTTGGACGCGCGCCCAGCAGTTCCTCTTTCAGGATCGCCTCGGCGGCAATGTCAGCTTTGGACACGAAGTCGCCCGCGCCTTTCATCGACACCTGAAGGTTCTCGACTTCACGGAAATCCTTGACCAAAGAACGCCCCGCCTTGCGCGCGGCTTTGATCATGATGTTGAGGTTTGCACTGCCAACCATTGTCCAAAGGCTCCTGTCCGGTCAAACCGCGCGTATACTGATGCAAAGCCCCCTTGCCAAGAGGAATGATACGCATAGCAGACCCGCGTTTTTCGCCTATTGCGTCTGCAGCTTGCGCGCCTCGGTACCGGCCAGCTGAATCAGCTCTTGCACGAAGGGTTTTTCCAGGTCCTCGGCACGCACTGCAGCGTAAAGCCTGCGGGTGATACCTTCTTTGGTCAGCGGACGTGTAACATAGTCCGAATTATACTTCACTTCGCGCACAACCCAATCGGGCAGAACAGAAATGCCGCGGTTCGATGCGACCAGCAAAAGGATCACCGCAGTCAATTCAACCTGCCGGATCGCCGCCGGTTCGACCCGAGCGGGGATGAGCAACTGGCTGAACACGTCCAACCGGGTGCGTTCTACCGGGTACGTGATCAGGGTCTGCCCACGAAAATCCTCGGCTTCGATAAACTCTTTCTGAGCCAGCGGATGGGACGAGGCCGCGACAAAGACAGCGTCATAGTCGAACAGTTCAATGAACTCGATGCCAGGCAGATCTTCTGGATCGGACGAAACGACCAGATCAACCTCTTCTTTTTGCAACGCAGGCAGGGCGTCGAATGCCAATCCAGGCCGGATATCGACGTCCACGTCGCCCCACGACTTCCGGAAAGATTCAAGCACCGGGAACAACCATTCGAAACAGGCGTGGCATTCGATTGCGATATGCATACGTCCGGTCCGTCCATCCCGAAGCGACGAGAATTCCTGTTGTGTGGCCTCGACTTGCGGCAAGATCTGTTCGGCCAAACGCAGCAAGCGCAACCCGGCCGCAGACAGTTTCATCGGCTTGGATCGGCGCAAAAACAACTCAACCCCTGCCTGATCCTCTAGTCCTTTGATTTGGTGGCTCAGCGCCGATTGGGTGATGTTCAATTGATCCGCCGCACGGGCCAACCCACCACATTCATGGATCGCCTTGATCGTGCGCAGGTGGCGGAATTCGATGTGCATTGCAGTGATACTCATGTTGTTCTTGAATAATATGAGTTTGTCTCACATTGCCGGAACTGGCACAAGGTCTCTGTACCAATCAAATGAGGCCGAGATGACCAAGCCAGAAATTTCGTTCGAGTTCTTTCCGCCCAAGACGCTCGAGGCCTCGTTTCGCCTTTGGGATACGGTTCAGACACTGGCCCCGCTAGAGCCACGCTTTGTCTCGGTTACGTATGGTGCGGGTGGCACAACGCGGGAACTGACACGCGATGCGGTGGCGACCCTTCACAAGTCCTCAGGCCTGCCGGTTGCCGCGCATTTGACATGCGTGGATGCCTCGCGCCAGGAAACGCTTGAAATCGCGGACACATTCGCGCGCGCAGGCGTGCAGGATATTGTGGCCTTGCGGGGCGATCCGCCCACCGGTCAGGACCGGTTCAAGCCGCATCCGGATGGTTTTGCAAACTCAGTTGAGCTGATCTCGGCCCTGGCCGAGACCGAGATGTTCAGCATTCGTGTCGGAGCCTACCCAGACATTCACCCCGAAGCACAGAACGCCCGCACTGACATTGATTGGCTCAAGGCCAAACTGGATGCAGGGGCAGACGAGGCCCTGACGCAGTTCTTCTTTGAGGCCGAGACGTTTTTCCGGTTCCGCGATGCCTGTGCAAAAGCTGGCATCGACAAGCCCATCGTGCCTGGCATTCTGCCTATCGAGAACTGGAGAGGCGCACGCAATTTTGCCAAGCGTTGCGGTACACGCATTCCGGATTGGGTTGAGCACGCATTCGACAAAGCGGTGCGCGACGATCGTGAAGATTTATTGGCCACAGCACTGTGTACCGAGCTGTGTTCGGACCTGATCGAAGGTGGCGTGGACAAGCTGCATTTCTACACGTTGAACCGTCCTGAACTGACCCGCGACGTATGTTTTGCCCTTGGCATCACCCCAAAAGCCGAGTTGCAAAACGTCGCCTGACCGGGCCAAACGAAGAGCGGCTCCATGCTACGGAAAAACTGAGAACAATTGCCGCCACCCGCCGCAATTGTTCCTCCATGCACCTCAATTTTGCGTGAAATTTGACAAATTCACGACCCTGGTGAAACTGGGGCAGTGTTATTTTTTGTAATGAGTAAGTTAGGTTATGGAATCTGTTGACAAGATCAACGCCCGCGCAGAGGCACTGCATGCTCTGGGGCTGGATCAAAGCGCAACCTCAGATGATATCAGGAGCGCCTGGCGAGACATTGCGTTCCATGGTCATCCAGACCAGGCCCAAGGCGACAGTTCCGGGTTTACCCGCGCCAAGGATGCGTACGATTTTTTGCGCAAAGAAGGTCTGGCGGGCAAAGGTGTCGGGTCGGGGAAACCCCGACGTCCAAAACTGCGCCGTCGTATCCTTTCACTGGAAACAGCCGACATAAACGCATGCCGCGCCCTGCTGAACACAGCGTTGCCGGACAGATCGGACGAAGTCGAAGTTCCGGATTCCGAGCTGATATGCAAGTCAGATCATGTGCCTGATGCGGTCGGATTCTTTGGGCGTCATGTGACCTTCTTTGTCTCAACGCCGGTCTATGAGGGTGCAAACCGTGTGGCATTGCCGACATCAGTTTTAGCAAGCTCACGCCAGACCGAAACCGAGGTGCTGAATTTCCAGTCAAACAACTCGGGCGGTGGTGAAGTTGTTGTGCCGGATGCGATCACGGCCCGGACGTTCCCGGGGGCTAAGAGCGTTCGAATTCGGTTCGATGCCGATCAGCAGATGCGGGACGAATTCTCGTTCGCACATTGACGGAAAAGCCCGGCTAAAATGGGCCGGGCTTTGACTTGGTGAGTGGCCACTTAGTTTGAAATCGGGCCTTCCGAGGTGAATTTCGGAATCACGCTGGTGGATGCTCCGTCAGGTTCGATCCCCGGCCAATTGCCTTCTGCGATGTTAATGTTGCCGGGTACGTCTTCTTCCCAAAATCCAACAACCACATCGGTGATGTTCAGATAAAGTTTATCATCGACGATGCGCCACAGGTTCGGGTTCGCGGGAACTTTTCCGCCTTTCGACACACCATACGCGCAATGCCCGTCATATTGCGGGGCATAGTATGCCGGGTTTTCCAGAAACTTGTCGCGATTTTCTTCTGATGCAAATGCCCAGGTGGCGCCGTTGTATTCCGCAGTAATATCTGCGTGCCCGCGCACAGCTTCGGGCTGAGATTGACCAATCGCAACCTGATCCAGATCACGGTAGGCGACGACATCGTAACCGGAAACTGCAAAACCGGTGCCGTCAACATATTGATCGCCAGCAAAGGCCGGTGCGGCAAGGGTCAGCGCCGCAGCGACTGTCAGGGCAAAACGTTTCATGGTGGCAAGTCCTTTTGTCCTCGGGGTTGTATATCTGCCCGAACTTACGGGTCTGAACTTACAATAGGCGATTCAGATGGGTTGCGAAGTCCCCCTCGCGTCGCTGTGACGTTGAATGAGGATTCGTGAGAAGTCAGGTGAGGAATGTTACAAAAAACGCTGCGCCCATGGGGGTTGGACTCTGGGCTTTGCAACATTAGCTGTTGGAACGGACGGACAATTCACCTGCACTTTGTGAAGAAAGGCAAGAAATGAGCGAGCAACCGACCTATACGCCCCCAAAGGTCTGGACTTGGGACAGCCAGAATGGCGGCCAATTCGCCAACATCAATCGCCCGATCGCCGGCGCCACCCACGACAAGGATCTGCCGGTTGGGCGGCACCCGCTACAGCTTTACTCGCTGGCCACCCCCAACGGCGTCAAGGTAACCGTGATGCTGGAAGAACTGCTGGCATTGGGTCATGAAGGCGCTGAATACAACGCGTGGCTGGTCAACATCGGCGAAGGCGACCAATTCAGTTCGGGCTTTGTCGGAGCCAACCCAAATTCGAAAATCCCCGCTCTTTGGGATCGCTCGGGCGACAAACCGACACGCGTGTTTGAAAGCGCATCAATCCTGTTTCATCTGGCCGAGAAGTTCGGTGCGTTTTTGCCTGCATCCGGACCGGAACGTGCGGAAGTCATGAACTGGGTCTTCTGGCAGATGGGCAGTGCACCCTACCTGGGCGGTGGGTTTGGCCATTTCTACGCCTATGCGCCGGAAAAATATGAATACCCGATCAACCGCTTCACGATGGAGACCAAACGTCAACTGGACGTTTTGGATCGCGAACTGGCGGATAAAACCTACATCGCGGGTGAGGACTATACTATCGCCGATATGGCAATCTGGCCGTGGTATGGTCAACTGGTTCTGGGCCGCCTTTACAGCGCCGCGGAATTCCTGGACGTGGAATCCTACAAGAACGTCATGAGGTGGGCCAAGGCTATTGACGCACGCCCGGCCGTTCAGCGGGGCCGCATGGTCAACCGCCCGTTCGGTGAACCTCATACCCAGCTACACGAACGTCACGAAGCCAGCGATTTCGAAACCCGCACCCAAGACAAACTGGAAGCGGCCGCAGAATAAATGCAAAAGCCCCGCAGACCATCCGGTTTCGGGGCTTTTCACTTCAGAATCGGTGGCTTATCCGGATCGCTGCCGGGTGTCGTCTGGGTGATAACGCGCGCTTCGGGCTGCGGTAGATCAAACCGCAAGCCAACCCGCGCCAATGATGCGGCAGCCGGATCATGTGCGCCGAAGAAACCGACATCCATAGCCCCTGCTTCAATCCCGGAAAACGTCAACGCCTCGGACGCGGCCTTGGCCAGTGCGGGTTCGGACCCCTCGACCGCACCAATGAAACCCAGCAGGTGGCCTGAACCCCCGCCATCGGATTTCGTGCCCACCAGATACGCGGCTTCAGCCAGCCCAACTGCGGTGGCGAGCTTAGCGTCCAGCGCGGTCAGCAAATCGTCGGGCAGACCCGCAGGCGGCAGGAACTCTGCCAACCGCTGCTGAACCTCTTCTGGCCCGTGCTGCAGCGTTTCCGCCAGCCAGCCCAGCGCCTCGGAAGGGATCAGCATAGAGGATGGCGCGACTTCAAGGTTGAGCCCCAGCCCAATCCCCTGCCCCGCCAGCATGGATGACAGCACCCGGCCCGACAGGGCCACGTAAGGAACTGGGCGTTCTGCAAACCGCGCCAGCCGGTCCTCGCGGTCAAAGGCCAGCACAAAACGCCCATCAGCGACGTCAAACAACTCGGGCGAAATGTTTTCGCCCTTTGCCTCTTCCGTCAGCATCAAAAACAGCTCGCTATCGGCAAGCCGTTCGAAAAACCGCAAACGCGCTGCATCGTCCTGTGGATTAGCGTTCATCGCGGCGTGGGCAGTGTCCAAAGCGGTGGTTTCAGTCATTCAGAACCTCTTGCACCCGCGCACGCAGGACCGGCAGAAGGTCGGTCTGGAACCACGGATTCTTCTTTATCCATGCCGTATTCCGCCAAGAAGGATGAGGCAAGGCAAAGACGCGCGGCGCATGGTCCCGCCAGTTGCGAACCGTTTCCGTGACCGATCCGCGCACGTTCAGGTGGTACTTGTGCGCGTGACCACCCACCAGAATGGTTAGGGGTACATCGCCCAGTGCTTGCATGACCTTTTTGTGCCAGGTTTGCCCGCAAACTGTTGGCGGCGGCAAATCAGCCTTGCGCGCATCATAGCCCGGAAAACAAAAAGCCATCGGTACGATCGAAACCCGTGATCGGTCATAGAACACGGTTTCTTCCACTCCAAGCCAATCGCGTAAGCGATCTCCGGATGGATCGGTGAATGGCCGGCCCGACGCGTGCACCCGTGCACCCGGCGCCTGACCGGCAACCAAAATTGGCGTTCCCGGCTGAAACCAGACCACCGGGCGCGGCTGGTGGGCGGTCTCTGTCGCGGCAAATCTTTCCGCGCAGATACGGCAGGATGAGATTTCTTTCTGCAGCGAATTCATCAGATGGCAAGGTTTCCCGCATCAAATTGGTTGACGGTCACCCTGAAAGATAGTCAACGCAACGCGCGGGTCCAACCGAAGGAAAAGTCACATTACCAACAGCACATTTGCCGGTACATTGATCATTGCTGTAAAAATTCGACATAATATGGCCCATATAAAACGTAGGATAAAATCCCGGTTACCGGCGCATCCGGTGCAGTATACAAGGTACAAGCAGCAGGCCCTTAATGCTTGAGTTTGAAAATGTCAGTAAGTCCTTTTGGACCGGGACTCGCCGCAAGGTGATCTTGGACAGTGTCTCGTTCCGGGTAGAATTGGGCCGTTCGATTGGCATTCTTGCACCTAACGGAACCGGAAAAACCACCTTGATCAACATGATGGCGGGGCTGGAGAAACCCGATGAGGGCGTAATTCGAAAGTCCTGTAGGGTATCGTTTCCCATGGGATTCACCGGGGGTGTCGCAAACAAACTGTCGGCCCTGGAAAACGCGCGCTACGTCGCCAACATCTACGGGATGGACCCCGACTACGTCGAAGCCTACTGCAAGTGGCTGTGCGGATTGGGAGAGTATTTTGACCAGCCTTTGGCCACCTATTCCAGCGGTATGAAGGCACGATTTACGTTTGCTCTGATGTTGGCGCTGGATTTCGACATGTATCTGATTGACGAAGGTATGCCCGCGACGACGGATGTGGAATTCAACAGGAAGGCCGGTGACATTCTTCGGGAAAAACTACGCACGACAACGATGGTGATTGTGTCCCACAGTCCCGCTGTGCTGGAAAAATTTGCACAAGAGGCCGCCGTTTTGATGGATGGCCAGCTTTATATGTTCGACACCTTGGAAGAGGCAAAGCAGTTATATGACTACCAAACCCAAGGCTAAAATCTACAACTGGCGTCGCAAACGCCGCAGCGCAGGAACGGAAGAAGACCGCGCTGACGCTATTTCTCGGATTCGCAAGGCAACACAGCCGCCCTCCGCCGCCAATGACTCGCAACCTAACGCCGAGACTGATGCCATCAAAAATGAGGGGCTGACCGGACGCCAATTGCGGATGGCACGCAGGCTGGCACAAAAGAACGGGCTGGACGCGACCTCGGACTATGATGCGGTGCGTTTGCTGCGCCAAAAAGGCATCGACCCGTTTCATCGCGCCAACTTGCTGGGGATGGCAGGAGAAACAGAGCAGACCGAGGACCACACAAAGGACAAAGTCACTATTCACTTGCCGCAAACGGTCAACGAAGGTGGAAAGACGCTACCCGGCCCCGAATTGACCCCTGCAGAACGGCGCGCGTTTGAAATTGGCGAAATACAAAAAGACATCGCCCGCCGCCGCCGCCGTAAGCTGTTTACCCTGTTTGTCCGTTTGGCGGTTTTTGTCTTCCTGCCCACCTTTATAGTCGGGTTCTATTTCTACCGGGTGGCAACGCCGATGTATGCCAGCGACTCGGCCTTCTCAATCCTTCAGGCGGACGGCGGCGGTGCAGCTTTTGGCGGGCTTTTGGCGGGAACCCAGTTTGCCACCGCGCAGGATTCTGTGGCCACACAGGAATTCCTGGAATCCAAAGATGCTCTGCTTAGGCTTGAGCGCGACATGGGCTTTGCCGAAATCTTCAAACAAGACTGGATCGACCCAATTCAACGGCTTTCGCCGGACGCCACGCTGGAAGAAACCTACAAGCTTTTCCGCCGGATGATCACGATCGGATATGATCCGAGTGACGGCATCATTCGGATGGAAGTTGCAGCACCTGATCCGGAGATTTCAGTAGCCATTTCCGATCGCCTGCTGTCCTACGCGGAAGACACGATAAACGGGCTTACGGAACTCAAGCGCGAAGACCAGATGCGTGACGCACGGGCTGGATTCGAAATGGCTCAGAACGAGCGGCGGAAAGCCCAGGAAGCCTTGATCGAACTTCAGATTCAAGGCGCATTACTGGATCCGCAAAATGTCATCGCCGGCTTGCGTAGCCGCATCAACGCCTTGGAAACACAGCTTCAGGAAAAAGAGCTGCAGTTGGCCGCATTGCTGGATAACCGTCGTCCAAACCAGGCCAAGGTCGATGGCGCACGTGCTGACATTGCGCGGCTTGAAGTTGTGTTGGAAGAGCTCAACTCAGAAATGCTGGATGTGTCTGCAGGCGAAAACTCGCTTGCCAGGCTTAGTGTTCGAATTCAGATGGCGCAGGCCGATCTTGTTGCAAGGGACATGATGCTGCAGACAGCCATGCAGCAAATGGAAACCACACGGACCGAGGCAAACCGCAAAGTACGCTATCTGACAGTTTCGGTGCGGCCAGTCCCAAGTCAGGAACCCACCTATCCGCGCAAGTTCGAAAATACGATTTTGGCTTTTCTGTTGTTTGCTGGTATCTACCTGTTGATCTCGCTTACCGCGTCGGTCCTTCGTGAACAGGTATCCTCGTAAGACACATGAAACATGTAAAAATCTCCGATCTCACGGTCGGTAATGATCTGCCTCTGACGATCATTGCCGGTCCCTGCCAACTTGAATCTGCCGACCATGCTCAGATGATCGCAGGCAAAATGAAAGAGGCTTGCGACGCGGCCGGCGCTCAGTACGTGTTCAAAGGTTCGTTCGACAAGGCGAACCGCACCTCTGTAAATGCGGCCCCTGCGCTTGGGCTCGACAAGGGGTTGGCAGTGCTGCAATCGGTAAAAGACAGCATCGGTGTCCCTGTCACCACAGATGTGCACGAGAAGGAGCAATGCGCGCCCGTTGCCGAAGTATGCGACATCCTTCAGATCCCAGCTTTCCTGTGTCGACAGACCGCCCTTCTGAAGGCCGCGGGGCAAACAGGCGCGACGGTCAACGTAAAGAAAGGTCAGTTCCTGGCGCCTTGGGACATGCAGAATGTTGCAGCCAAGATCGAAAGCACGAACAACCACAACATCATGCTGACCGAACGTGGTGTCAGCTTTGGCTACAACCGCCTGGTCGTAGACATGCAATCATTACCGGAAATGGCCCGAACTGGGTATCCGGTGATCATGGACGCCACTCATACCGTGGCGCAGCCTGGTGGCCTGGGCGGCGCATCCGGCGGTCAGCGCGAGTTTGCACCCGTCATGGCGCGCTCGGCTGTTGCTGTAGGCGTGGCGGGTGTCTTCATGGAAACCCACCAAGATCCAGACAATGCACCGTGTGACGGGCCTAACATGATCTATCTGGACCAAATGCCTCAGTTGATTGACACTTTGATGCGCTTTGATGCACTGGCCAAAGCCAATCCAATACAGATTTAAGTAAGAGCAATAGCATGACGAAACCCATCCCCGAGGTGACCCCGAACACCTGGAGCTTTCTGCGCGATCCGATGATCAAGCCAACCGGCTTTCGCGAATATGACGCACGTTGGAAATACCCTGAAGAGATCAACCTGCCCGGCATGACGGCACTTGGTCTGGGTCTGGGTACGCAAATGCGAAAGCGCGGGATCGAGCCGGTGATTGCGGTGGGCAACGACTATCGCGACTATTCACTGGCGATCAAGAATGCGCTGATCCTGGGCCTGATGCAGGCCGGTATTCAGGTCAAGGACATTGGTCCTGCGCTCAGCCCCATGGCTTACTTTGCGCAATTCCATCTGGGTGTGCCGGCCGTGGCCATGGTGACCGCCAGCCACAACCCGAACGGATGGACCGGCGTCAAGATGGGCTTTGATCGTCCTTTGACACACGGCCCCGACGAGATGTCAGAGCTCCGCGACATCGTCCTGAACGGTGAAGGCACCCCGCATGAAGGCGGAACATACGAATTCGTTGATGGTGTAAAAGAAGCCTACATCGACGATCTGGTCGGCGACTTCAAAATGTCCCGCCCCCTGAAAGTCGTATGTGCAACCGGAAACGGAACAGCTTCGGCCTTTGCACCTGAGATTTTCGAACGCATTGGCGTCGAAATGGTGCCCAGCCACACCCGATTGGACTACACCTTCCCCAACTATAACCCCAACCCCGAGGCTATGGAGATGTTGCACGACATGTCCGCCTCTGTGAAAGCCAGCGGGGCCGATCTGGCTTTGGGCTTCGACGGCGACGGCGATCGCTGTGGTGTTGTGGATGATGAAGGCGAAGAGATTTTTGCCGACAAAGTCGGTGTGATCATGGCCCGCGATCTGGCGAAACTGTACCCCAATTCGACCTTCGTGGCGGATGTGAAATCCACCGGCCTGTTCGCAAGCGACCCCGAATTGCAGGCCCACGGCGTCAAAGCGGATTACTGGAAAACCGGCCACAGCCACATGAAGCGTCGGGTCAAGGAGATCAACGCGCTCGCCGGTTTTGAAAAATCTGGCCACTATTTTCTGGCTGAACCGATCGGGCGTGGCTACGATTGTGGAATGCGGGTTGCCGTTGAGATCTGCAAGCTGATGGATCGCAACCCGGATCAAAGCATGTCGGACTTGCGCAAGGCGCTGCCAAAAACCTGGTCTACGCCGACCATGTCGCCCTATGCCGCCGATACCGAGAAATATGACATTCTTCAGCGGCTGGTCGACAAGCTGGTTGCAAAAGCAGATGCCGGAGACAGTTTTGCCGGTCGCGCGATCAAAGAGGTCGTCACCGTCAACGGCGCCCGTGTCATTCTGGACAATGGCAGCTGGGGTCTGGTGCGCGCGTCTTCGAATACCCCGAACCTTGTTGTGGTCTGCGAAAGCAGCGAAAGCGAGGATGAGATGCGCGCAATCTTCGCAGATATCGACGCAGTTATTCGCACTGAACCCGGTGTGGGCGATTACGATCAGACCATCTAAGTATACTTGCGTTTCGGGGCACTTTCCTGCCCCGAAACATTCTGTAATTGGCGCGCTTTAGTTACCGCCAAACAGTTTCAAAAGCCCCTTGTTCACTTCGTCTTCCAGTTTGTTCTTGATCGCGTCTTCGATCTGATCACTGTCGGTGATCGTCGTGTTCAGCTCGTTTCCGACTTTGTCCAAGACTTTCTGCTTAGCCTCGTCTTCAAGTTCTTTGGCCTTTCCTTCGGCGACCGCTTCCAGGACCTTGGTCAGGTCTGGCTTGATCGATGGGTTGCTCCAAGGCCCGACGATCTGAACCGGCACGGAAATCCCATTGCCCGAATTCGCGCGCAGCGCAACAGGTGTGAAAAGATAGTCGATATCTCGGTTACCGATTCCGACGCGTCCGGTGCCGTCGGCCCGGAAGTTATCCAGCGACATCAACAGGTCATCGTTCCACAATACCCCCTGGTCTATTGTGAAGCTGGCGGACAGGCTATTGAAGGCAGTTGTGCCTCTCTCGCCGCCGCTGCGGCCCATCAGGCGATCCAGATCAAACCCCGAAATCACACCCTTGCCCACGTCCACGCGGCCCTTGCCGCTGAGTGAGCGCATGATTTGATCTTCAGTCTGTCCAACTCCCAGAAACTCGAACGATCCCGATCCGGTGCCGGACAGGCGCTCAATGCCACCGAGCGCGGACAGCGCTTGTTTGATGTCTATCCCATTTGCGGTCAGGTTGCCGCCGACCGATAATCCGTTCCGGTTATTTGCAACCACCTGCCCGTTCAATTGTCCTGAGAACAGGGTGGCGGGGCTCATCTGAAGAACTGCTCTGGACCGATCGAGGTCAAGCGTCAGATCGCTGGGACCCAGCGTTAGCCCCGGCACGGCAATCGAATTTGCTTTGAGTCGGATCTTGCCGTTGGCCAAGGCCAGCGCAGAAGCATCAATCGGTGTGGTTGACCAACCTTGGTCTGGCGGGGGCGCAGCCCCTCCGCCACCACTGCTGGGCGCATCGTTGAAATGAGTGAGATCAAGATCACCGCCATCCAGCCGGGCGGTGATCTGCGGTGTGTCTGAGATCACGATATCTGCCTCACCTGTCAGACGGTTGTTATCAAGCAGCGCCACCATGTTGCGCAGGGAAATCCGACCATCGCTGGTATAGGTCATCTGACCGGCCACGTCGGCCTCGCGGCCCAGTCCCAAAGGCAGCCCGACGCCGGGCTGACCAAAAGCGGCCAGCATTCGTTCTGTATTCGTCGATTTGGCCAACAACCTGCCGTCCATTTCACCGGCAAGATTGACCCGGCCAACAAAACCAAACTGCCCTCCCGGGGCGGTCATGGTCAGATCCAGAGGCGTAACCGAACCAGACGCATAGGCCGGCAGATCCTGAATCTTTAGGTCGACATCGACCTCTCCTCCCGGGACCGCCATTTGCGCCTGAACTTGCAGAGGCGCTGAAACGTCCGGCCAACTGGCCGCCAGATCGACATTGGCAAAGTCGAACTTTGTTGCACCGTTTTCGATGTAGATCAGGCGCGCGTTCGTCAGTTTCAGGTGATCCAGCGTAACCTCGCCTTGCTGACCTTGCGGCGCTGCACCTCCCGTGGCGCTTGTCGAGGTCGCGCTTGTGGGCGCTGAAAGCTCCCAATTCCCGCGCCCGTCAGAAAGTTCCAACCGCAGAACCGGATTGTCGGCGATCACCCTTTTGATCCGCAAATCCCCGGATATCAGCGCGGCGGCTTCAACTCCTACGGCCAGGCTTTCTGCGCTCAACATTGGTTCTGAACCGGCCCACGATGCGTTTCCAAAGGTTACGGGACCGGTCTCCAGGCCCAATACAGGCCAGAAAGACAGGTTCACATCACCTGAAAGCGTCAGGTCGCGACCGGTCTGGGCGCGAACCTGCTCGGCCAATATCGTGGCCAGCTTGTCGCCGGGCATAAGTAGCAAAGCCCCAATAATCAGGCCGAATACTGCCACTAACAGAAACAGGATGCGCAATAACCACTTCATTTTCTGCTCTCCGCCTTTTTCATGCGTTTTAAAAAGATCATCCAAATCCTGCGTCGCATTTGCAAGGGGAAGCGTTCCCCACTATATGCCGCGCCATGACCACGAACCCGCCAAACCTCCGCCCCGACCTGGCGCCTGCCGCCCGGATGCCCGAGACGCCACGTTCGAACCAGCCGACAATCGGCATGGTGTCCTTGGGCTGCCCCAAAGCATTGGTCGACAGTGAGCGTATCCTGACGCGCTTGCGTGCCGAAGGTTACGGCATATCACCGGACTACTCAGGCGCGGATGCCGTGATCGTGAACACCTGCGGGTTCCTCGACAGCGCCAAGGCGGAATCTCTGGATGCGATTGGCGAGGCTTTGGTGGAAAACGGCAAGGTCATCGTGACCGGCTGTTTGGGTGCGGAACCGGATTACATCCGCGAACATCACCCGCGCATCATGGCTGTCACCGGCCCACACCAATACGAACAGGTGCTGGATGCAGTGCACTCGGCTGTGCCCCCCGATCCCGATCCGTTTGTGGACCTGCTACCCGCCGCCAGCGTACAATTGACCCCGCGCCACTACAGCTATCTCAAGATTTCCGAGGGCTGTAATCACAAGTGCAAATTCTGCATCATTCCCGACATGCGCGGTAAGCTGGCCAGCCGTCCAGCCCATGCGGTACTGCGCGAGGCCGAGAAGCTGGTCGACAATGGCGTGCGTGAGCTGCTGGTAATCTCGCAGGACACTTCCGCCTATGGGTTGGACCGGAAGTATGACGTGAACCCGTGGAAGGACCGCGAAGTGCGCAGCCACATCACCGATCTGGCGCGTGAGTTGGGGCAGTTGGATGCATGGGTTCGACTTCATTATGTCTACCCCTACCCGCATGTACGCGAGTTGATCCCCCTGATGGCAGACGCGGGATGCAACATCCTGCCCTATCTGGATATCCCGTTCCAACATGCCCATCCGGACGTTCTGAAACGCATGGCCCGCCCCGCGGCAGCGGCTAAAACTCTGGATGAAATCGCCGCATGGCGGGCGACCTGCCCGGATATCACCCTGCGTTCAACATTTATCGTCGGTTACCCCGGTGAAACTGAGGCCGAATTCCAGACCCTTCTGGATTGGATGGACGAGGCGCAACTGGATCGTGTCGGCTGTTTTCAATACGAAAACGTCGACGGCGCACGTTCGAA
Source organism: Ruegeria sp. BI12 (assembly GCF_056537985.1). Taxonomy (NCBI): domain Bacteria; kingdom Pseudomonadati; phylum Pseudomonadota; class Alphaproteobacteria; order Rhodobacterales; family Roseobacteraceae; genus Ruegeria; species Ruegeria sp. BI12. Next base: position 2,427,063 of record NZ_JBQFSL010000001.1, read on the forward strand.
TGATCTACCTGATCATGTCCCTGCCGAGGTCAAGCAAGAGCGCTGGGACCGTTTCATGGAAAAAGCTCAGGCCATTTCCGAGGCCAAGCTGGCCGCCAAAGTCGGCCAGACCCTTGAAGTGATCGTGGATGAGGTTGATGACGAGGCCGCAACATGCCGCACGAAAGCAGACGCGCCCGAGATCGACGGCAACCTGTTCATCGACGAAGGCTTCGAAGACTTGAAACCTGGGGACATCGTATCGGTCGAGATCGACGAAGCCGGCGAATACGATCTATGGGGCACACGCACCTGATCCTGATATATCTGTTCACCCCAGATAGGCAGAGCGTGACTTAAGTTTATTGGCTTTGGACCGGATATTCCCGGACCATGAATGAAGACCTCAACTCGCAGGAAGGAGGGTTTTCATGTCATACCTTCGTGCAATCTCTTTCATTTGCATGGCCGCGATATTCCTGTCCCAACTTTATGCCGTTCCTGCAAACGCTGGCACCGCCACTGCTGGAACGGGAGGCATAGTTTTTACCGTGGCAAAATCGCAGCATATTCATAACCACAACGATATCCGCATACACAGGCACTATGCCTCACCGAAAGCCTACACGCCCAAAGCGCAACAAGCGAAGCCGGTAGCCAGGCATGATCCTTACGTTCAGCGTAAGCCAAAAAAGAAATCCTATCTCTACCTGTATGGGCCCTGGTACGTGTCTAAACGTCAATACTACCACCGAAGGTCATTTGGACACGGACATTGATAGCTACTGAGGAGGCGAGCTGACTGGCTTGCGCAACCTGACCCGACACTGCGTCAGCCTGAAGCAGGCAAGAAAAAACCGCCCTGAAGGAGGCGGTCGAATCGAGTTCATAAAGCGGGCGGCCCCAAAAGGGCCGCCCGTAGAATTCTTATTGAGCGACTGGGTTACAAACCGTCTGACCCGCTTCGGTCGTGGCCAATGCAGTACCTGCCGGGCAGCTCGGTGTGCCGTACTTGTCGTATTCAGGCGTGATGTAAACCGGTGCCGGTTCTTCCTGCTGCGAGCATGCAGCCAAAACCAGGGCAATTGCGCTTACGGCAGCAAATTTAAGTTTCATGTCCGTCAATCCTCTAAAATTTTTCATATTGACCTATAACCTCGGGCCAGTCTCAAAATACGACCTCATTGAATTTATTGCAACAAAATCAATCACGGAACTGTGAGAACGGCAAAACCATGCTGCTTCCATAAAGAATCAGATGCGCTCTACACGCCCTGCCCACAGGGTCTATAGTTGATTCACGACATCAGCCAAAAGCGGAGCAGCCACATGTCAGATCAGCCGAAACTTGCCCAAAAAGCCCCATATCCGGTCGAAGTGACCGAAGGAAAAAGCTATTTCTGGTGTGCCTGCGGCAAATCAGAACGGCAACCATTCTGCGATGGTTCACACAAAGGAACACAGTTTGAACCGGTGAAATTTACCGCCGAAACCAGCAAAAAAGTGTTCTTTTGCGGTTGCAAGCATACAGCCAATCCGCCGCTGTGCGACGGTTCGCATTCCAAGCTCTGATCACGTCTTCAAAGCGTTCAACGTTTCCGCATTTGCGCAGAACTCCGGTGCTGAGTTGGCTTTGGATTGCTGCTGCGACAGCCACAATTCGCATTGGCCACTGCAGCCAGAGGCGCGACAGCGGGTCACGATCTCTGCATAGCCGTTGCTGCTCAGACGCCCCTCGACCATCGCTTCGGTCAACGAAACATTCATGCATCTGGCCACCGACCGCGTGAGCCAGAAGTGTTTTTCCACGTCGCCCAAAATATCTCGGATCATTAACGGATCTGCCTTTCGTTCAAGCAAAGCACCAAAACATGGGGCAACGGCGGGGCTTGGTATTTTCCAGCCTTTGTACTAACCGTCCGAATGCGAAGCCAGGCGGTCAAACAGTGCCGTATTCCTGCAGTATTCCGGTGTCTTTCGGTCTTGCGCGGATTGAGCCAGAAACTGTGCGCAATGATCTGGGTTCGAGCAATCCCTGCAGCGCAGTACCGCCTCAGATATCTGGTCAATCGAGACCTCACCACCAATGGCTGCATCTTCCAGATCAACCCCGACACGGGTAGCCATTTGGTCGACCAATTCCGCATGTCGTTTCAGAGTGTTCTTTCCAGTCATTGCGCTGTCTCCCTGTCGCACGGTTTGGACAGGATAGCGCAGCGGTTCGATCAGGCATTTGACTCAGGTCAAGACCCGACGCCGATGTGATCCAGATAGGCTCGCGTGGCATCCTGAACCCTGCGAAAGCGGTCTCCACCGAGTTTTTTGCCCCCATACCAGCGGGTAACGATGATGACGTGGCCGTCCAAGCCGGCCCTTTCGAGCATGCGCAAAATGACCATTCCGGCACCACTTTCGCCATCGTCGGCCTTTAGCGCCCCTGTCGGCAGGATCGCAGCCCAGGTATTGTGCGTCGCCTTGGCATAAGCTTTGTCGGACTTTAGGTCCTGCAGCACGGCATCCACGTCATCGCGGGTTTGAACCGCAGCACCTGATACGGCGTACTTCGATCCGCGATCCGTCAGGATTACGCCTAGTTGGATCATTGAGCTCATTGCGTCAGTCCAAGTTGTCGCGCGGTGTCCCTGACCATCTTGACGCGCTGCGCATTCGGGGGGTGCGTTCCTAGAAATTGATCGCCCGGGTCCGGAATGCGATCAAAATACTTTGCACCGATCAAAGGGTTGTAGCCGGCATTGTAAGTAATGATCGTACCCAACTGATCGGCCTCCAGCTCGAAGTCTTTGATATAGACTTGGGCGCCAACCTCAGCTCCTAGTCTCTGCGCCTCTTCGATACCCGCTCCGTCCGCACCGCCCAACCGGGCCAGTTCGCCGAAAATGGCCGCGCTGTCCCGTGCGTTTCTGGATTGCCTTGGAATGTGACGCAGGATGTGATGCGCCGCTTCGTGACCCATCACAAACGCCAATTCATCCGCGTTGTTTGCGGACTCGATCAACGCGCGGGTAAAAATTATGACCGGCTGATCCTTATTGTCGAGCGTTTGAAACGCATTGGCCTCAGCGTTCGGGTTCAGGTCAACCAAAATCGTAAACTCGCAATTGGCCACGTTTGACCGCCGCAGGCATTCTTTACGCGCCTGTTCCCCAACCTGCTGGCTGACCTGCTGGAAAACTTGTGCTTCGGCCTTGAACTCCCGGGCCTCCTGCGCCCATTCGGTTGCGGGTTGAACGCGCAACGAATTGGCACTGCACGCCGCCAGCAAAAGGGGAAGAATTAAACAGATCAGACGGCGCATTCATAATCCTTTGAAACGGTTGGCCCGTTTTCACGACCATAGCGCGGACCTGCGGCGATCACCACAGGCCGATTACGACAGTACGGGTTGCATTGCGCTCGACGGGCTTGCACTCTGGCTTCATGTTTTCGATTGAGCATGAATTCGACTCGACAGTCATTACTCTGGTGGACGAGGGCCCAAAACCTTTGCAAGAGGATGTCGTCATCAACAGCTTCGCAGAATGTGTGACGCTTGAACAATTGGATCCACGGACAGATAGGATTCAGAGGATCACGTTATCCCCTGAACAGGTGCGCGATCTGGCGGCGGCTTTGGATCTGCCGGAAGGCGTGTACCAAATCCGTGAATCACCGGATCAAGGTGAATAGACAAATACTTTGTCGCGCGACGCCTGACCCCGCCTGAGGGTCAGCGAAGAAGGTGCCACACCCAAGGCGACAGCGAGGATGGAACGCACCGCCCCGTTTGCCTTGCCATTTTCAGGTGGCGCGGTGACGGTGATGCGGATGGTTCCCTGATCGGAAACAATTCCGTCTTTCGCTTCTTTCGGCGTGACTCTCACCTCGATCTCTTCGCCGGGGATGGCGCGCGCGCACAGGTCCGGTACATTTCGCAGCTTTGGCTTGGCCATCTTTTCTCTCTTCTTCTTGAACACCCTTGCACGAACGCGCAGGGGGTGAAATTGATCTTCTGCATCCAGCCGCTTGCCCTTGAAACCCGCCAGATGTTCAACCACATACACAACCGCCCATGTAAAGGAAGTTAACATATGTCCTTGAAGAATCCGGCCGCTCTAAAATTTCTACAATCGCGGCGGTCGCGCCCAGCGAAAACGCTGATTGAACCCGCGCCCACGCGGGACCAGTTGTTACCCCTGCTAACGGCCGCGGCGCGCAGTCCGGATCATGGCAAGCTGGAACCCTGGCGTTTCATCGTGCTCGACAAAGGCGCTATGCCGCGCCTTGCGCAATTGACCGAACAATGTGGCTCGGCGCTGGGAAAATCCGCCGAGGACATAGCCAAGGCCCGCAACCAGTTTGACATGGGCCATCTGGCGGTCGCGGTGATCGAGGTGCAAAAACCGTCAGCGAAAATCCCCGCGCTCGAGCAGACCTATTCCGCCGGCGCTGTGTGTCTGGCCTTGCTGAACGCTGCTCTTGCTGCGGGTTGGGGCGCGAACTGGTTGTCTGGGTGGCAGACACATGATCGCAATTTCTGCCAAAAGGCGTTTGGTTTGCAAGACAACGAACGCGTCGCGGGCCTGATCCATATCGCGACCGAGGGCTCAGCGCCGCCGGAAAGGCCGCGCCCTGATGTGGCCGCATTGACCGAGTGGGTTTCGGAATGATCATCTTTAATGCCTTTTTCGCAGCACTGGGACAGATCGGAGACGCAAAGTTCCGATCTGTCCTATTGCGCGGCGTTGGCCTGACGATCGTTTTTCTGATCCTCGCCTGTGCAGCCGCAATCTGGATAATCAACCGCCTTTCAGGGAACGAGATATCACTACCCTTTGTCGGTGCCGTACCGTGGCTGAACGACGTGCTGAATTATTCGGGCATCTTTGTCGTCCTGATCCTGCCTGTGTTCCTGATGGTTCCGGTCGCTTCGGCGGTTACGTCATTGTTCCTGGAAGAAGTCGCTCAAGCCGTTGAGGACAAGCACTATCCGACCCTGCCCAAAGTCCCAGGCATTCCCCTCAGCGAAAGTATCCCGGACGGGCTGAGTTTCATAGGGGTTCTGATAGTTGCCAACCTGCTGGCCCTTATCCTGTACGCGATCTTTACCCCGCTCGCCCCGTTCATCTTCTGGGGCATGAACGGATTCCTGTTGGGACGAGAGTACTTTACGTTGGCTGCGATGCGCAGGTTGGGTCGTGAAGGTGCACGTAAACTGCGTGCCAAGCACGCTACAACCATCTGGATGGCGGGAATGTTAATGGCGATCCCGCTTTCCGTACCTTTGGTAAACCTTGTGATCCCAATCCTAGGGGTCGCAACCTTCACCCATATCTACCACAAACTGTCGGGGCCAACCGCATAAAGTTCAGCCGCGCGGCTCCAACTGATTCAACCAGTCAAAGTCACGCACCGAAATAACGCCGGACAAGATAATGCCAGCGATTATGGCCCACAGCACCACCGAGATACCGGTGGTGATCCACATCTTTTTCTTTAAGTGATGCTCTTCCGGTGCGCCCGAATGGGTGCCCGGAACGATGTCACCCAGATCACCCTGCGTCTTGATGCGGATTGGCAGCACCACCAGCAAGGTCATGAACCAGATTACGGCGAACAATACGGCCGCAGCAGTAATCGTCATCTCATCCCCTCCGGGGTTTGGTTAGACCTGTTCCAGCTCGACCAGGCAGCCATTAAAGTCTTTGGGGTGCAGAAACAGCACCGGTTTACCATGCGCACCGATTTTGGGCTCGCCTGAGCCCAGCACGCGCGCTCCGGTTTCCTTCAGATGATCGCGCGCGGCGATGATATCCTCGACCTCGTAGCAGACATGGTGGATGCCGCCGGCGGGATTCTTTTCCAGAAACCCATTGATCGGACTGTCGTCGCCCAGCGGGTAAAGTAGTTCGATCTTGGTGTTGGGCAGTTCGATGAAAACAACAGTTACGCCATGATCCGGCTCATCTTGCGGGGCGCCGACCTTCGCACCCAACGCGCTGCGGTACTGCTCAGAGGCAGCCTCAAGATCAGGGACGGCAATGGCGACGTGGTTCAGGCGACCAATCATGGAACTCTCCTCTATTTCGGCGTTGCAGCGGTTATGGGGGCTGATTGGGTAAAGGACAAGTGCGCCAAATTGACGTTAACGCCCTGTTAGCCAGAACTTCCTAGCGTAAGGCATCTGCTGATTAGGAGTTCCGCCATGGACGATTCGAGCCCCTTTGCCTCTCCCGCGCAGCCGACGGCCACGCGGCCCCTGCTGGGACAAACCATTTTGGTTGTGGAAGACAGCCGCTATGCCTGCGACGCTATTCGGCTTATGTGCCTGCACAGTGGTGCGCGTATCAGGCGGGCGGATTGCCTGCAATCGGCGCGGCGTCACCTTCAGATCTACCGCCCGTCTGTCATCATCGTGGATATGGGTCTGCCCGACGGGTCCGGTGCAGATCTGATCGCCGATCTGTCTGAAGCCACGCCCCGTATTGGGGCCATTCTTGGCATGTCGGGCGACGACCAAACGAAACGCGCCGCAATGCGGGCCGGTGCCGATGGTTTTTTGGCGAAACCCCTAAAATCTCTGGCCTATTTTCAGACGTCGATTCTGGAATGTCTGCCCGAAGACCGCCGCCCCAGCAGCCCACATGCAGTCCGGGATGAGGTGATTCATGCCGATCCGATGGCCTATCAGGATGACATGGCCCATATCGCCGACATTCTGGCCGGTCCGAATGATCAGCGCACGCTGGATTACGCGGCACAGTTTCTGCGCGGGGTTGCCCGCGATGCCGAGGATACGGTTCTGGCAGAAGCTGCTGAGCGGCTTGCCGAGTCCCGGGCTGACGGGACCCCGGTAACGGCTGTAGCCGCTCAAGTCGCCGGAATTGTGCAGACCCGTTTGGAACAGCGTGAGGCAATTTGAGATGATGACCGCTTACTTCATAACCGCAACGATCCTGTGCCTTTGGATCTACTGGCAAACGCGCGCCACCGCCCGCGATATTCGATCCAGCCGGAAGTCATTTAGGGACCCATGGGAATAGGTCGCCAACAAACGGGCTATGCAGACCTGCGAGCAAGCGATGAATACCGGTCCATAGCCATGATCTTTGTACAAGTACAAGCGATGAAAAAACCCGCTGCAGGGTCAGCAGCGGGTTTTGCCATTCTCAGTCCTGAGGGATGATCCGCAGGCCCAGCTCCATCATCTGATCCGAGGTCGGATCGGATGGTGCGTCCATCATTAGATCCTCGGCACGCTGGTTCATCGGAAACATCATGACCTCGCGGATGTTGGCTTCATCGGCCAGCAGCATCACGATACGGTCGATACCAGCGGCGCAGCCGCCGTGCGGCGGGGCACCATAATGGAAGGCGTTGAACAGCGCACCAAAGCGACTTTTCACTTCGTCTTCGCCGTATCCAGCCAGTTCAAAGGCTTTCAACATGATTTCCGGCTTGTGGTTCCGGATCGCGCCCGACACCAGCTCATACCCGTTACAGGCGAGGTCGTACTGATAGCCACGCACGTCCAGAGGATTGCCTTCCAGAGCCTCCATTCCGCCCTGCGGCATCGAGAACGGGTTGTGTTCAAAGTCGATGGCACCGGTTTCTTCGTCCTGCTCATAGATCGGGAAATCCACGATCCAGGCAAAGGCAAAGCGGTCTTTCTCGGTCAGGTTCAGTTCCTCACCGATCACATCACGCGCCTTGCCAGCGACTTTTTCAAAGGCTTTCGGCTTACCACCTAGGAAGAATGCCGCATCGCCGACACCCAGACCCAGTTGCTGACGGATGGCCTCGGTGCGTTCGGGGCCGATGTTTTTGGCCAGCGGACCGGCGGCCTCCATCCCTTCGCCCTGATCGCGCCAGAAGATGTAGCCCATACCGGGCAGACCCTCTTTCTGGGCAAACGCGTTCATGCGGTCACAGAACTTGCGGCTGCCGCCAGTCGGCGCCGGAATGGCGCGGATTTCGGTGCCGTCCTGTTCCAGCAACTTCGCGAAAATCGCGAAGCCAGACCCGCGGAAGTGGTCGGAAACCACTTGCATTTTAATAGGGTTCCGCAGATCGGGCTTGTCGCTGCCGTACCACAGCGCCGCATCCTTGTAGGAAATCTGCGGCCATTCCTGGTCGACCTTACGCCCTCCGCCGAACTCTTCGAACACACCGGTCAGAACCGGCTGGATCGTGTCGAACACGTCCTGCTGTTCGACAAACGACATCTCAAGGTCAAGCTGATAGAAATCGGTGGGCGAACGGTCGGCGCGCGGGTCTTCGTCACGGAAACACGGCGCGATCTGGAAATACTTATCAAAGCCCGACACCATGATCAGCTGTTTGAACTGCTGCGGTGCCTGCGGCAGCGCGTAAAACTTGCCCGGGTGCAGACGAGAGGGTACCAGGAAGTCGCGCGCGCCTTCCGGCGAAGAGGCGGTGATGATCGGTGTCTGATACTCGCGGAAGCCCTGATCCCACATGCGTTTGCGCATGGAAGAAACTACATCCGAACGCAGCGTCATGTTCTGCTGCATCGCTTCGCGACGCAGGTCCAGATAGCGATAGCGCAGGCGCGTTTCCTCTGGGTATTCCTGATCGCCGAACACCATCAGCGGCAGTTCGTCGGCGGCACCCAGCACTTCCAGCTCACGCACGTAGACTTCAACCTCACCGGTCGGAAGTTTCGGGTTCACCAGTTCCGGGTCACGCGCTTTTACGGTGCCGTCGATACGGATACACCACTCGGACCGAACACTTTCAAGCTCGGCAAAAGCTGCACTGTCGCCGTCGCAGAGAACCTGTGTCACCCCGAAATGGTCGCGCAGGTCGATGAACAGCACGCCGCCGTGATCTCGAACACGATGCACCCAACCGGACAGGCGAACGGTGTCGCCAACATTGGCGGCGGTCAGTGCGGCGCAGGTGTGGCTGCGGTAGGCGTGCATGGATATATCCCTTCGGGCGCAGAATTCGTCGCGCCGATACACCCTGTCAGGCTTGGAAAGTCAAGGCAGGTCGCGCCGTCAAAACGGCCTTTGGACGTTACCGGAATAGAAATAGATGCCCAGACCGGCCGCAAAGATGATATTACCCGCGATTGCGTGCAGCAGAACCGCGTAGAAAAACGATCCGCGCTTGCGATATGCCCAAGTGAACAGCAGCCCACCGGCAAAGGTCATGATGGCAACGATCCAGCTCCAGTACATCAGGTGGGCCAGCGAAAACAGGGACGCGTTCAGAAGGTAAGCTGCTTTCCCGTTTGGCAGGATTGCCTGATAGCGACGGAAGAACAGCGACCGGAACAACAGCTCTTGCGGCAGGGCCGAAGCAATCGGGTAAGCCAGCCAGATCACGGCCAGGAAGTCAGGCCGGTAGAGAAGCATGCGAAATGCAACATCCGGTCTCGTTGCCAAAACGATCGCCGTGCAAAACGCGGTCATAACAACAGTGAACACGGCGAGTTCGCGCCACGACCAGTTGCGCCAGTTGTACCGAAGTTCGGCCCAGGCAAAGCCCGGCGTGCAGTGGAGCAGGATGATTCCGATGGCCGTGAAAGTGAACAGCGACGGAAACATCCAGCTCGGAGGGAAGAAAACCGCGATCAGGACCGGCACTGCTATGAAAAACAGGCCGAATTCCAGCCGCAACCGAAAGTGCTGCGTCCCGTCATGCGCCCAATCACTTTGTTTGCTCACAATACCGCCAACTCCGCCCGGATCAGGCCACGTAAGGAATTCCCTACGAAAACTTTTTCCGCGTTTTGCAGATCGGTCAAGGACAAGACGCTTTCGGTAACCTGTTTATTATCAATCAGTTCTTCTCGCAGAATTCCCGGAAGCAAACCGCAGCTCAGCTTGGGCGTCAGGCGGCGACCGTCCGGCATGTGCAGGAACAGGTTGGTGATGGTCCCTTCGCACAGTTCGTCACGTTCATTCAGAAACAGCATCTCATCGATTCCACCGGGCAACGACGCACGGGCTGTGTCGTAGACAGAGCGTTGGGTTGTCTTGTGCTGCAGCCAAACATCTGACGTCGAAAGCCGTGTATCCGTTACTGCGACCCGCCAAACCGGAGGGTTTTCGGCCAGCACTCCGGTTGTCACGTCATACATTCCATCAACTGCCAGCGTCAGCCGGCACCGAAGGGGTGATTGCCCCGCGACAGAATCCAATGTCTTAAGGGCCGCGCCCCGATCGAATGGAATGTCCAGGGTTGCAGCCGATCGGGCCATGCGGGCCAGATGCCGATCTTTGCGCCCGAACCCTTGCCGGGGTCGAAAGCCCAAAGTTTCGATCAGACGGAAGTCAGGGTCACTTGGCGGGCAAAGCGGGCTTTCCATAGCGCTTCCTCGTATTCGGATGGGGCCGTGCTGTCCCAGATGACGCCGCCGCCCACATTCAGGGTGGCCGAACCATCCTCGACCATCAGCGTCCGGATCGCCACGTTGAATTCTGAACGCCCATCAGGGGCGGCCCAGCCGATCGCACCACAATAGATGTCGCGCGGCCAAGGTTCGAGGTCGGACAAAATCTCCATCGCGCGGATTTTCGGCGCACCGGTGATCGAGCCGCACGGAAACAGCGCCATCAGGATATCCGACAGCTCGGCACCCATATGAAGCTGTGCCTGCACCAGCGAGATCATCTGATGCACGGTTGCGTAAGTTTCGACTTTGAACAGTTCGGGCACTTTGACGGATCCCGGCATCGCAACGCGACTGATATCGTTGCGCAAAAGGTCGACGATCATCAGGTTCTCGGCCCGGTTTTTTTCGTCAATGGCCAGGAACGCGCGGCGTCGGGTGTCCTCGGCCATGTCGTCGCTGCGGGGCTGAGTGCCCTTCATTGGGCGGGTTTCGATCCCTCGGTCCGCATTCGTACGAAAAAACAGCTCAGGCGAACGACTGAGCAGATCGGGCAATCCATCCTGCTGAATCAATGCGCCGTGACCCACGGGCTGCTCGGCTGCCAGTGCAGCATAGAGTGCAGCGCTGTCGCCATCCACTTTCAAATCAATCGGGAATGTCAGGTTCGCCTGATAGATATCCCCTGCCCCAATGGCGTCGTGCACGTCTTGAAAAGCCCGCGTGTACCGCGCCTCATCCCAGCGCGGCTCAAAGCGGGTAAAACCACCGGATGGCGCGGGAAGCTCGCGTTGAGTCGGCCGATCAAAAACACCAAAGCACAACAAAGGCAGCCGACGGCCTGTTGGCATGCGATCCGCAAGGCGCGCCTCAAGCGCATATCCCATCTCATAGCTGGCATAACCGGCCAGCCATGCCCCTTGTGCACGTGCCTCGTCCAATGCCTCCATCGCCTGGGGCACGTCCTCCGCATTGTCCGCGCGGATCACTTCGGCTGGCCGGTCGAAACTGGTTCCGACCCCGGCTGGCCCCTGATCAAACCGAATACGCAATTGCATCCTCAAATTCCTGTGCTGCGCGATATAGAGGATACGGCGGAGAGGGAAAGAGGTTAAAGCGGCAAATTCGTCCCTGTTTCCGATACCTCTTGAACCTTTTCGCGCGGTCCCTATAACGCAGGACAATTTGGGCGCTTGGGGTGCGCCCTGACTCGCGGACAATCGAAGGAACAAGGCCATGCCGAGAAGAACCGACATTCAGTCGATCATGATCATCGGGGCGGGCCCCATTGTTATCGGTCAGGCTTGCGAATTCGACTATTCCGGCGCTCAGGCCTGCAAGGCGCTGCGTGAAGAAGGATACCGGGTCATCCTGGTGAACTCAAACCCTGCAACCATCATGACCGATCCCGAATTGGCCGACGCGACTTATATCGAGCCGATCACGCCCGAGGTTGTCGCAAAGATCATCGAGAAAGAGCGCCCTGACGCCCTGCTGCCCACAATGGGTGGTCAGACCGGCTTGAACACCTCACTCGCGCTGGAAGAGATGGGTGTGCTGGACAAATTCGGTGTCGAGATGATCGGCGCTAAACGCGACGCCATCGAAATGGCCGAAGACCGCGCCCTGTTCCGCGAAGCGATGGACCGGTTGGGCATCGAAAACCCCAAAGCCGAGATTGTAACCGCCCCGAAAGACGACAGCGGCAAGAAAGACCTTGATGCTGGCGTCGCGTTGGCCCTCGAAACTCTCGAAACTGTCGGTCTTCCGGCCATCATCCGCCCCGCCTTTACGCTGGGCGGCACCGGCGGCGGCGTGGCGTATAACCGTGAGGATTATATTCATATTTGCCGCACAGGCATGGATGCCTCGCCCGTTGGTCAGATCCTGATCGATGAAAGCCTGCTGGGTTGGAAAGAATACGAGATGGAGGTGGTGCGTGACACTGCGGACAACGCCATCATCGTCTGCTCCATCGAAAACGTCGACCCCATGGGTGTGCACACCGGCGACTCGATCACCGTTGCCCCTGCTCTGACGCTGACCGACAAAGAATACCAGATCATGCGCAATCACTCGATTGCTGTGTTACGTGAAATCGGTGTCGAAACTGGCGGATCAAACGTGCAATGGGCGATCAACCCGGTTGATGGCCGCATGGTCGTGATTGAGATGAACCCGCGCGTATCGCGATCTTCGGCGCTGGCGTCAAAGGCGACAGGTTTCCCGATTGCCAAGATCGCAGCCAAGCTGGCTGTAGGCTACACGCTGGACGAGCTGGACAACGACATCACCAAAGTCACACCGGCCTCGTTCGAGCCGACCATCGACTATGTCGTCACCAAGATCCCAAAATTCGCGTTCGAGAAATTCCCCGGCTCCGAACCCTACCTGACCACCGCGATGAAATCGGTAGGTGAGGCGATGTCCATCGGTCGCACCATCCACGAATCGATGCAAAAGGCGTTGGCCTCGATGGAATCGGGTCTGACAGGCTTTGATGAGATCGAAATCCCCGGCCTGAATGTCGGTGTCTGGGACGAGGCCGACGACAGGGCCGCCGTCATTAAGGCGATCAGCCAGCAGACACCCGACCGCCTGCGCACCATCGCACAAGCTATGCGGCATGGCCTGACCGATGACGAAATCTTTGGCGTCACTAAATTCGACCCGTGGTTCCTGGCCCGTATTCGCGAGATCATCGATGCCGAGCGTCAGGTGCGCAAGGATGGCCTGCCGGTGACCGAAGATGGCGTCCGCAAGCTCAAAATGCTGGGCTTCACTGACGCACGTTTGGGCAATCTGACCGGGCGTGACGAAGACAATGTCCGCCGAGCCCGACGGAACCTTGGTGTCAACGCCGTATTCAAACGCATCGACACCTGCGCTGCCGAGTTCGAAGCGCAAACGCCTTATATGTATTCGACCTATGAAGCCCCGATGATGGGCGAGGTTGAATGCGAGGCACGCCCGTCTGATCGTAAAAAGGTCGTCATCCTCGGCGGTGGTCCGAACCGGATCGGTCAAGGGATCGAGTTCGACTATTGCTGCTGTCACGCCTGCTTCGCGCTGACAGAGGCTGGTTATGAAACCATCATGATCAACTGCAACCCCGAGACCGTGTCGACCGACTATGACACCTCGGACCGGCTGTATTTCGAACCGTTAACCTTTGAGCACGTCATGGAAATCCTGACGAAGGAACAGGAAAACGGCAACTTGCACGGTGTGATCGTTCAGTACGGCGGTCAGACCCCTCTGAAACTGGCCAACGCGTTGGAATCAGAAGGCATTCCGATCCTCGGCACCACGCCGGACGCCATCGACCTGGCCGAAGACCGTGAACGGTTCCAGGCACTGGTCAATGATCTGGGCCTAAAACAGCCTAAGAATGGCATCGCATCCACCGACGAACAAGCGCTTGAAATTGCTGAAGATATCGGTTTCCCGCTGGTGATCCGCCCTTCTTACGTTCTGGGTGGTCGCGCTATGGAAATCGTACGCGATATGGATCAACTGAAACGCTACATCAACGAGGCGGTGGTCGTCTCGGGCGACAGCCCTGTGCTGCTGGATAGCTATCTGGCTGGTGCGGTTGAGCTGGACGTTGACGCTCTTTGTGATGGCACAGACGTTCACGTTGCAGGCATCATGCAGCACATCGAAGAAGCTGGCGTCCACTCGGGCGACTCGGCCTGTTCGCTGCCGCCCTATTCGCTGTCAAAAGAGATCATCGCGCAAATCAAGGACCAAGCATACAAACTGGCCAAAGCGTTGAACGTCGTCGGCCTGATGAATGTGCAGTTCGCGATCAAGGATGATGAAATCTACCTGATCGAAGTGAACCCACGCGCCTCGCGCACCGTGCCATTTGTCGCCAAGGCGACCGACAGCGCGATTGCATCCATCGCAGCCCGCGTCATGGCCGGCGAAAAACTCTCAAGCTTCCCTCAGCGCCCTGCGTATAAGGAAGGTCAGGACACTAAGATCGCCGACCAGATGACGCTGGCCGATCCGGACATGCCTTGGTTCTCGGTGAAAGAGGCCGTGTTGCCCTTTGCCCGTTTCCCTGGAGTTGACACGATTCTGGGCCCGGAAATGCGGTCGACCGGTGAGGTCATGGGTTGGGACCGCGACTTCCCTCGCGCCTTCCTGAAGGCGCAGATGGGCGCGGGTATGGTTCTGCCTTCTTCGGGCCGCGCGTTCATCTCGATCAAGGATGCCGACAAAGGTGCCGCAATGCTTGAGGCCGCTCAGGTCTTGACCGAACAAGGCTTTTCGCTTGTCGCGACACGTGGAACGCAAAGCTGGCTCGAGGAACAGGGCGTCGCCTGTGAGGTGGTCAACAAGGTTTACGAGGGCCGTCCGGACGTGGTCGACATGTTGAAAGACGGTCAGGTTCAGCTGCTGATGAACACCACCGAAGGGGCGCAGGCGGTCGAGGACAGCAAGGCTATCCGCTCCATCGCGCTTTACGACAAAATCCCGTACTATACGACTGCAGCCGCAAGCCACGCCGCCGCGCTGGCGATCAAGGCGCAGGCCGAAGGTGATGTAGAGGTTAAATCGCTGCAGGGCTGATCGGCCTTAACCTGCTTACATGACTGATCGTTTCGCGCGCCCGTTGACCTTGTGTCCTCGGGCGCGCATCGTTTCTGTGATCGAGCAGAAGGAAAATGACAAATGCGCAGGTTTTTGGTTTTTGCCGCAATGATGACGCTTGCAGCGTGTGACGTGCCCCTGGTCCCGTTGATCTAAGGCAACCTTCAGTGCTGTTTTTCTGTAACCCTCCGATATAAGGGCCTTGTGACACTGTCCCTAAAACGGGGGAATCCGTGCGCCTTTATGCCACCTATGGAACAAATGACCTACCGCGGGCCATAAAGTTCTATGACGCGATCTTTTCTGTCTTGGAACTGCCACGCCTTCCGGGATGGACCAAAGACCGCGCGGGTTGGGGAACCGAACCAGACGATGGGACCGGGTTCTGGATATGCGCGCCCTTTGACGGAAGCCCTGCCAAGGTTGGCAACGGGACGATGATTGCATTTCCCACCCAAAGCGACGCAACCGTCCGACAATTTCACGCCGCAGGGTTGGAGCATGGTGGCACAGACGCCGGCGCCCCGGGTACAAGAGACTATTACGCACCTGATTTCTATGTCACTTATTTGCGCGACCCTGACGGGAATAAACTGTCCTGTTTTTGTTATCGCTATGACCCGGCAAAGGATCCGGGCGACCGAACCCGACGCCAGAAATACTGATTAGTTGGCGATCCAAGCGCATTTAAGTTGGCGGCTACAATTCAAAAGTGCCAGCAAGTTTAGGGCAACGACATTGAAACAAGAGCACTATCCAATTTTTGCCTCCAGCAGCCTGACGGAACTTGGGCTACGCCGCGAAATGAAACCGGGCCATGTTGGACCGGACTATACCGAGCACGTGTACGACTATGACACGTTCTGGTACGATGCATTTTGGGAACGGGGCAGCCTGGTGGTTTTTTGCCCAAAACTGTTCGGCCTGTACCACTTGATCCGAGAAGGCCAGTTTTATCTGGATGAAGACAAAGTCTGGAAACCCCGCCTGAAGTCCCATGAGTTCTATGATCTATTGATCATCCGGACGTCAAAGAAGCCACAAACCCTAAGGTTTGAATGGGGCGGTTCAAGTGTCGCGTCCCCTGTGAACTCGGTCCAGCAGGATTCAGCCCGTCACACTGGGAAAAACGTGGCCGTGACCTTGTCACGTGACAACGACCTTACCTGGATCGAAGACTTTGCCCGTTACCATTGTCAGATGCATGGGCTGGAACAGATGGTGTTCTTCGACAATGCCTCAACCCGGTATGGGCTGGACGACATCCGCGAGGCGCTGAGGAGAGGCGGAATCCATAACCCAACGGTGCTGTCCGCGCCTTTCAGGTACGGCGTTGTTTCGCAAGACAGAAAGGGAAAAACCCGCTACAATACGATGTTTCTGCAGACTTCGCTGCTGAACATCGCGCGCTTGCGATTTCTTTCGGACGCGCGCGCGGTTCTGCAATGTGATATTGATGAACTGGTCTGGTGCAAAAGCGGTTCAATTTTTGATCTCACCCAAAAGCGACCAACTGGGTTTGTCCGCCTAGGTGTGGAATGGCGGTATCCAGATGCAGGTTGCACCGAAGATTTTCGACATTCCGATCACATCCGCAAAAAGACGGGCGACAAACTTTGCAGAGCCAAATACTGTATCGCGCCCTCTGGTCCTCTTTGGTTTACGTCATGGCACGTCCACACGATCGGGCTGTTAAGGTCACGAGGCAGCCTGATCGCCCCAAAATCCAATGGCATCTGGCATTGCAAGGCAATCACGTCGAGCGCTTGGCGAAGTTATGACACTGATGCCCGATCCAACTATGACATGGCCCCTGAAACGCAGGCAGCCTTTGACCGTGTCAATTGGTCGAAAAACCCGGCCGGTTAGAACCCCGGCCGGGCTTGAGCGTTTCAGCAATGATCTGAGCCGTTAACCAGCGGCTGCTTTCGTCTCGCGTCTTTCATCCCGCGCGAAGAAGATCATGTAGAAAACCGGTGCGGCGACCATCGTCAGGATTGTCGCGAAGGCCAAGCCACCCATAATCGTCACCGCCATGGATTTGAAGAACGCATCCGTCAGCAATGGCGCCATGCCCAGAATTGTGGTGATCGCGGCCAGCATCACGGGGCGCAGACGCGAGACCGACGCCTCGATGATCGACTCGCGCAGGCCCTTGCCGGTTTCGCGGACCAGATCGATCTCCTCGACCAGTACGATGCCGTTCTTGATTAGCATCCCCGACAGGCTGAGCAGCCCCAGCAGCGCCGTGAAAGTGAACGGAAGACCCGTGCCCAACAACCCGATTACCACGCCATTTACGGACATCGGCACCAGCAACCAGATGATAATCGGCTGACGGACGGCGTTGAAGATCAATACCGAAATCAGCACCATGATCAGCAGGCTTACCGGCAATTGGCGGCCCAGACTTTCGTTGGCGTCACCCGCGTTTTCAAACTCACCGCCCCACTCCATGCGATAACCGGCGGGCAGTTCCATCTCTTCGATTGCAGATCGTACTTCCGAGTGGACCTGAGCGGCCGTCAGGCCTGCAGGGATTTCGGCCCCGACCGTGATGGTCAGCACCCTGTCCCGGCGGTGAACCAGCGTGTTGAGCGATTGGTATTCAAACCCGTCGACCATCTGTTCGATTGGAACAAATCTGTTTGACTGATCCGAATAAACCACCTGATCAACGATCGAGTAATCTCCGTCCGCAGGGCGGCGAATAATGATCGGGATCAGGCGGTCGCGCTCACGGAAGACACCCGCCCTGACACCATCGGTCGAGAATTGCAGCGTTCCGGCGATATCCTCACGGGTCACCCCAGCTGTCTGCGCCCGTTCGGTTGCATAGATAGGCTGAACAGCCAGCTCTTTTTCACGCCAGTCGTGGTGAACATGCAGGGCATTCTCAGAGGCCGCGCGCATCCGCAGGATCGCTTCATCCGCAAGCTGCCGCAGAACCGCCGGATCACTGCCCGAGAACCGCGCCTGGATCGGATCACCGCCGCCGGGGCCAAAGATCAGACGTTTGGTGCGGAACTCGCCTTCGGGGAATTGCGCCGAGCCAAACGCCTCAAGATCCGCCTGCAATGCAGGGATGTCATCCAGAGTTTCGGTGCGGATGATCATGTGACCATAACTGGGGTTCGGTTTCTCTGCCGAGTAGGTCAGCAAGAACCGGGTTGCGCCCTGCCCCACAAATGTGGTGACGGCGACCACGTCTTCGCGGTTGTCCAGCCATTCCTCAAATACGGCCATGTCCTCAGCCGTCCGCGCGATAGGCGTACCTTGTGGCAGCTTGTAGTGCACGAAGAACAGCGGCGTATTCGAATCCGGAAAGAACTGCTGCTTAACCAGACCGAACCCGGCGAAGCAGGCAAAAGTGACGCCAACCAGCCCGGCGACGACCAGCCAGCGGAACCGCAACGCCCAGCGCAAAATCGTGCCGTAGACACGGAACATGATCCCGCCATAGGCATCTACGGCCCCCTCCTCGCCCTGTTTAAAGAAATAGTGGCCAAGCAACGGGGTCACCGTCAGTGCCAGTACCCAGCTCAGCAACAGCGAAATACCGATCACCGCAAACAGAGAGAACAAGAACTCGCCCGTCGCATCGGGGCTAAGACCGATCCCAGCAAAAGCCATGATCCCGATTACCGTCGCGCCCAACAACGGGATTTGCGTCTTGGACGCAGCCTCATCCGCCGCATCGCGCGAGTTCTTTCCGCGTAGCATGGCGATCTGCATGCCCTCGGCAACAACGATGGCGTTATCCACCAGCATACCCATCGCGATGATCAGCGCGCCCAGCGAGATCCGCTCCATCTCGATAGAGAACATCGACATGAACAGAAGCGTTCCCACCACGGTCAACAAAAGGGTCGAACCAACGACAATAGCCGCGCGCCACCCCATGAAAACCGCCAGCACAATGACCACGATGGTCACAGACATGGCGAGGTTCACCAGAAAGTCGTTTGAGGCCTGTTCCACCACCACGTGCTGTTGGTAGATCGGCAAAATTTCGACGCCAAAGGGGATTTGCGAATCCAGCTCGGCGAATTTTGCATCCGCCCGTTTGCCGACCTCGACAATGTTTTCGGTGGACAGGCCCGCAATGCCCAATGTGAAGGCTTCAGTCCCGTTAAACCGGATCATCACATCTGGGTCGGTCTGGCGGCCACGGTACACGTCGGACATATCAAAAAGGTTGATCACCTGCCCTTGAGAGCCGACCGACAATCCCGCAATCGCTGAAACACTGTCCGATCCTTCGGCGGTCAGAATCGTTGTACGGTCATTTTCTGATCGAACCGAACCCGAAGCATTCACCGAATCCGCATTGGCAATGGCCTCGTTAATGGACTGGAGCGGCACGTTCTGATTCACCGAAATGGCCAGATCGGGTTCCACAAAAATCGCCTCTTGCGGCAACCCCATCACTTCTACGTCTGCCACGCCGTCGACGGTCAGCAGTTCGCGCCGCAAGAATGTGGACAGCTCGTGTTTTTCGGCGTCTGAAAACCCGTCCGCCGTTACCGCATAGAACAGACCGAAAACGTCGCCGAACCTGTCATTGACCAATGGCTGCTGCACTCCAGACGGCAGGCTGCGGGCCGTATCCCGCACTTTGGCGCGCAGTTTGGTCCAGATTTCGGGTAATTCGGTTCCGTCATATGTCGATTGGATCTCGACTTCGATCAGCGAAAGACCGGGCTGGTTCACGGATGTGATGGTTTCAATTTCGCCCATTTGCTGGATCGCGGATTCCAGAGGCTCTGAGACCTCCAGCGCTACTTGTTCCGCGGTTGCGCCGGGGTACTGTGTGGCGATCACCGCGTTCTTGATGGTGAAAGCCGGATCTTCCAGACGTCCCAACGAAAGGAACCCCCAGACGCCACCAAACAAAGCGATCAGGATGATCAGCCAAGTATAGATCGGACGATCAATGGATGCGCGCGCAATGTTCATCGATACGCCTTTCAGTTTGCAAAGCCGGCAAAGCGGCGAACGGCCTGACCATCTGCCAGGGTGCCGCCACCCGCGACGACGATCTCATCGCCGTCCTTCAAACCGGTCAGAACGCGAACTTCGCCGGTCTGAGTGGGTTCTATGGTAACCGGCACAAGTGTGACGGCGCCTTCATCAGCACCAACCGGCGAAAACACCATTACGCCCAGACCACCTTCGGCGTCTGCTATGATGGCGGTGGCTGGCACAACGATACCTGTGCGGGTGTCCTGAACCTTTACGTTCACCGTCACCGACGAACCCGGCAAAATCTGCAAACCTTCGGGTGGGGTAAGACCAAACTGGATACGGAACGTCTGACCGACGCTTGAAGTTTCCGCGTCAAATTCTCGGATCTGTAGCGGGAAGACCTCGTCGCTGGTGGGAAACTTCGCGGTGATCGTGATGTCATCTTCCTGACCAGATCGTTGGAACAGGATTTCAGGAACGTCCACTTCGATCCTCAACTCGGACATGTCGTGGATGCGCACGATGGGCGCTCCCGCGTTTACAGTCGTAAAAGACTCGACCGTTCGCCGAGATACCAACGCATCAAAAGGCGCGGTCAGTGTTGCGTGCTCCAAATCATATTCGGCATCGCGGACGGCAATATCCGCCAGTTGCGCTTCGGTTTCCGCGTCGTCCACCGCCACCTGGCTGGCGGTTGATCCGCGCAGACGGGAAAGACGAGCGACGGTGCGATCCGCCTGATCTTTTTGCAGGACAGCCCGGTCATAACGGCGCTGGAACGGTTCCTGATCGAGTTGGGCAATCAGTTCACCTTTGGGTATCACAAACCCCTCGGTCACAGGCATTTCGACAATTTGCCCGGAAACCTGAAAGGCCAGATCAACCGTCTGCCGCGCAGCAACGCGGCCAAAAAACTGGCGTGAAAAGCCGGGCGAGGTCTCTTTGACCACCATCAGTTTCACGGGCTTAGCGATATCCTGCGCCAGCGCAGAGGTTGCAAACACGGTCAGAGCAACGCTCAGTACAGAGAAGAGCTTCATTTCTTCAATCCCTCAGGAATTCCTGTTTTCATTATGTTTTCCCGGATCTTCCGGGCCAATCGTGCAAATTCGGCGGTTTCTTCTGCATCCAGCCCCGAGGCACGGCGAAACAGATCCCCCGCTTCGGACATCAGAACCTGACGCATCTCATTTCCCTTGTTGGTCAGAACCAACAACCATGCCCGACGGTCTTCCGGATCGCGCTGACGGGTCAGATACCCTGCCTTCTCGAGCGCATCAGCGGTCGAAGTGATGGTGGAAGGAACTGTCAGCATGTCCGCAGCTAAAACGCCCATGCGCTTGGGTCGTTCCAGTTTGACCATCATGTGGCATTCCTGATGGCTCAACTCGACCTCAAGGGCGTCAAAGCTCTCTTCCAGTTTCCAGTAGAGCGCATAGACACCCATCATCGCCTGCACTTCGGGGCTGAGACGGCGGATCAGTGCACTGTCATCATAGGTCATCGGCGAATCCATCTGCGATTTCAGCCCCGCATATACTTCGAAATATGAACTATTCAAGAAGTGAAGCGGATTTCGGCGCGAAGATTGAGGTTCCCTTGGGTCAACCTCTCTTGATCTAACCCCTATATGACTGCATTTTGTGCAAATCCGAAACATTCAGGTCTTATCATGTACACGCCCGCGATCACCGGCTCAGGTGTTTTCACCCCAGAAAACGTCATTACAAACGCCGAACTTGTCACGGCCTTCAACGCCTACGCCGACAAGATGAACGCCCAAAACGCAGATGCGATTGCGGCGGGCGAGGTGGAACCGATGCAGCATTCGTCGGAAGAATTCATCGTCAAGGCATCGGGCATCGAAAAGCGGTACGTAATGGACAAGGACGGTGTTCTGGACCCTGATGTGATGCACCCCCTTCTGCGTCAACGCAGTGATGATGAGCCGGGCATTATGACCGAAATGGCCGTGGATGCCTGCCAAAAGGCACTGGAACAGGCCGGGCGTACTGCCGAAGACGTTGATCTGGTTATCTGCGCCGCCTCGAACCACGAACGCGCCTATCCTGCGGTTGCTATCGAGATACAGCAGGCACTTGGAATCAACGGATTCGGGTTTGACATGAACGTCGCCTGTTCTTCAGCCACATTCGGAATTCAGGCCGCTGCGGACATGGTTCGCTCTGGTTCGGTCCGCGCCGCATTGGTGGTCAACCCCGAGATTTGTTCCGGCCATCTGGAATGGCGCGACCGCGATTGCCATTTCATCTTTGGCGACGTGGCCACCGCCACCCTGATCGAACGGGTGGAAGACGCAAAGGGTCCGCATTTCGAAATCCTGTCGACCCGTTGCGCGACCGAGTTTTCAAACAATATTCGCAATAACAACGGCTTCCTGCGCCGCTCGCGTCCTGACGGAGTGGTCGATCGCCGTGACATGCAGTTCATGCAAAACGGCCGCAAGGTGTTCAAGGAGGTACTGCCTATGGTGAGCAAGCACATCTCCGATCACATGGACGCGGAGGGCGTACACAGCGACGACCTGAAGCGCCTGTGGCTGCACCAGGCCAACAAGACCATGAATGATTTCATCGGCAAAAAGGTTCTGGGTCGTGAGCCTGAGCAGGGCGAACAACCCAACATCCTTCAAGACTATGCAAACACGTCTTCGGCCGGATCAATCATCGCGTTTTCCAAATATTCAGATGATCTTTCAGACGGTGACATCGGGCTGATCTGTTCTTTCGGAGCGGGCTACTCGGTGGGTTCAGTGATCGTTAAGCGGCACGGGTAATATACTGATGCAGCGAAAGCTGCACCGCCTCTGGGTGCACTCCAGGTTTTGGCATTGACCCAGACTTGCAAGCTGTCATCTGTCGTCCATGACATTACGCAGGCCAAAAATAACGGATGCATCCAGCATTGCCGCAATTTCGATTGAGGTATGGGTGGGCACTTATCTGAAGCGCGGCGTAAGTGCCTTTTTTGCGGACTATGCGCTGGAAGAGTTCCAGCCATCGAATATCGAGAAACTCATACGCGATCCCACTCAGTTCATCATCGCCTCGGAAAATGAGGAAGGGATCGACGGGTTCATACGTGTTTCCTCTGGAAGCATGGCGCCGGTGCCCGGCTGCTCAGAATTTGAAATCGCTACTTTCTACGTACAGCCGCGTCACCAGGGAAAGGGGATTGGCAAACGTTTGTTGAACGCGGCGCTACAATTCTGCCGTGACCAACAGGCCGCTTCAGTTTGGCTTGCGACGAACGCTGAAAACGACCCGGCTATCGCTTTCTACCTTGCGCAGGGATTCGATCATGTCGGAGAGACCCATTTTCGGATCGAAAACCAAAAGTACCTGAACAACGTGTATTCGGTTCACTTGGCTTGATTCAGCAAAAAATTCGCAGCGGACTTTATGCCGCTACGCGGTGGGCAACAATTCTCTCGAAACTCACCGCCCAAAATTCCTGGTGATTTGCTTAGGAACCTCAGCTTACGCTTTCCTCTTCCAGATGCAGTTTCATGTCCAGAAGGACTTGTTGCAGCTGGCTGGTTTCCCTCAACAAGCGCTTGGCCTCGTTCACCGTAATGATGCCGTCCTCGATTGCCGACTGATACTCGGTCATCAACATCGCAAAACGCTGGCTCAGCGCGATCACGTCTGAATTCACGCCACCGGTGCGGGGGCTGTCGTCATTGCGGCCGTCATAAGACAGAGTGATATTTTTCAGGTCGGCCAGCGCCGAGGTGACGTGAGGGAAGTTCGACACAGCCTCCAGTCTTGCCACTGCATCCACTGGCATGAACCTGTCAGCATGTTCCGTATTGTCAGAATAGTAACGGCCCAATGTGGCTTTGGATTTGCCTGTAATCTCGCATGCGGATTCGATTCCGACATCCTTGACCAGCGCTTCAGTGTGTTTTTTCAGGTAGGCCCCGATATCTGCCATATTTTTACCTTTACTGCCTGCACGCCCCACTAAATCTGCCATTGCGGGGGAAAGGAAAAAGAAATTTCCCATACTCGATTCATAATTGAAATGTCATATGTTGGCTATCCCTCAGATAAGCAGGGGTTTTGTGAGTGAGTGGGGGCATTTCATGCCAGTAATGAGTGATTGCGGGTCGGTTTTCTTGTCCCGCTACGGTTAGGCCGCATGTTGGCCGATGGCGTCGCTGTTGTTGAGGCGGGGGGATCCATCCCCAATGGGCTTACGCTCGACCTCTGCAACAATAACGGCGACGTCGCTTATTCAAGCGCTTTTGATGGCTTGCCCGGATAAGACAGGCGTTTTAGACCCGGGTCATGGCAAAACTATACTTCAATTATTCGACAATGAACGCGGGTAAGTCGACCGTGTTACTGCAAGCCTCGCACAACTACCGTGAGAGGGGCATGGACACCTATCTGATGACCGCAGCCTTAGACGGCCGGGCCGGTGTCGGCAAGATCGCCTCGCGCATCGGAATCTCGGCTGATGCGGACACGTTCGCAGCTGAAAACGACGTCTTCGCGATGATTGAACAGCGCTTGAAAAAAGGGAACGTCACCTGCGTTTTTGTGGATGAGGCGCAATTTCTGACCGAAGAACAAGTCTGGCAGCTTGCGCGCGCGGTGGATGACCTTGGAGTTCCCGTCCTTGCCTATGGCTTGCGCGTAGATTTTCAGGGCCGCCTGTTTCCCGGCTCAGCTGCCCTGCTGGCCCTGGCCGACGAAATGCGCGAAGTGCGGACCATTTGTGAATGCGGGCGCAAGGCCACGATGGTTATCCGCCAGGACGAAAACGGCAACGCCATCACTGAAGGCGCGCAAGTGCAGATCGGCGGCAATGAAACCTATGTTTCGCTTTGCCGCAAACACTGGCGTGAAGCCGTCGGGCGCTAGACCGGGTTCGGCAATGGGCGACCTGCAACATATGCCGCAACATTATCCAGCGCCAATTGCCCCATATCAGTGCGCACCTCTTCCGTCGCTGTGCCGAGATGCGGCAGTATTGTCACATTCTCCATATCGCGCAGCGCCTGCGGAACAGTGGGTTCGAACTCATACACGTCAAGGCCGGCCCCTGCGAGCTGACCGGCTTGCAGGGCGGTGATCAAGGCAGATTCGTCCACGACTTCTCCGCGCGCAATATTGATAAGGATACCCGAGGGTTTCATCGCCTCTAGCACCTGTGCATTAATGAGGTGGCGCGTTTCTACACCACCCGGAACGGCGAGCACCAGAAAATCTACCGCAGACGCCAGTTCTTTCAAGTCCGGGATATTTTCAGCGGGAAACTCCACTTCTTTCGGGCTGCGCGACTGGTAGGCCACGTCCATCCCGAAACCAAAATGACAGCGCCAGGCAATAGCCTGACCAATTCGGCCCATCCCGACGATTCCAACGCGTTTTCCGGTCACGTGATGACCCAGCATTTGCGTCGGATGCCAGCCCTGCCAGTTTCCGGAACGCACCAGCCTTTCACCCTCACCTGCGCGGCGCGCCGTCGATAGAAGCAAGGTCATTGCGATATCAGCCGTGGCATCGGTAACAGCACCAGGGGTGTTAGTGACTTCAATCCCTGCCGCCCGCGCGGCTGCAACGTCAATATGGTTGTAACCTACACCGAAATTGGCCAGCAATTTGCAGCGCGGCTGCGGAACCGCGGCAAAAACCTTAGCCGAAAACTGATCGCCCAGAGTGGGCACAACCACGTCGAACTCAGCCAAGGCGCGCCGCATTTCCTCGGGTGACATGGGCAAAGTGCTGCTGCGAATCTCAACGTCAAACTCGGTTCGGGCACGCGATTCGACGGCAGTGGTCATCGGGCGCGCAATCAGCAAATTCATCAGTGCATCCTTCCACCGACGGGAACTTCATCATCCGGTCCGATAAGGACGATCTCGCCCTTCTCATCAGGCAAGCCGAGGACCAAAACCTCGGACATGAACTTGCCAATCTGGCGCGGCGGGAAATTGACAACGGCCATCACCTGCTTGCCCACTAGCGTCGCAGGATCGTAATGCGCCGTTACCTGGGCTGAGGTTCTGCGCTCGCCAATTTCATTACCAAAGTCGATCCACATCTTGATCGCGGGCTTGCGGGCCTCGGGGTACGGTTCGGCGCGCAGGACCTTGCCGACCCGAATGTCGACTTTCAGAAAGTCGTCGAAAGAAATCTCACTCACGGGACAGCTCCTTGGATCGGTCGGTTGCGGCCTTAACGGCGCGGTGCAGCAGATCGGGGAAACCTTCTTCCTCATGCATCAGCACTTCAAGCGCAGCTTGCGTTGTACCGTTGGGAGAGGTCACGTTTACGCGCAATTGCGAGGGATCTTCTTCAGCCGCCATAGCAAGGGCCCCTGCCCCAGCGACGGTGGATTTGGCCAGCTTCATCGCCAATTCATGGCTCAAGCCCTGCGCTTGTCCGGCAGCTGCCAGCGTTTCGATCAAGTGGAAGACGTAAGCCGGCCCCGAACCGCTGAGGCCTGTCACAGCGTCCATCTGCGCCTCATCATCCAGACGAACCGTGTCTCCTATTGCGGACAATAGGTTTTCGGCCAAGGCAACATCGGCGGCTGAAGCGGCCGAATTGCCGATCAACGCAGTAATTCCCTGACGGATGGCAGCCGGTGTGTTCGGCATCGCCCGCACGATAGGTGTGCCATCGCCCAACGCATCCTCAAACGTAGCAATTGAAGTACCCGCAGCGACAGAGACGAACAGGCTGCGACCTCCGCCCAGCGCCTTGATTGCCGGTAGCGCCTCGCCCATCATCTGAGGTTTTACGGCCACCAGTACAACCGCCGGAGCCTCGGGCAACGGAGTGTTGATATTGACGCCTAGCGACTTCAACCAATCAGATGGATATGGGTCGATTACCCAGACGGCTGACGCAGGAAGGCCATGCTCCAACCACCCGGCGAGCATGGCCGATCCCATCTTGCCGCACCCCAGAAGAACAAGCCCCTGCTCAGCGACGCGTGACATGTCCATAATTGCCCCTTCCCTTATCCGGTTTGGGGCAAAGCTTTACGCGCGGCCGTAGGCCTCTGCAATGGCGACCTGCATCGCGTCCTCGGGATCGCGGTTGCCCCAAGTGACCAACTGGATCGCTGGGTAATAACGCTCAGCGCTCAGCACCGCTGCGGTGATCATTGTGTCGATCTGTTCCGGGCTGGCCATTTGGCCGCCGGTCAAAACCAGCCCGTACCGGTAAACCATAAGCTTTTGATTAGCCCAGTAAGTAAACGCACCGGCCCAGCACTGATCGTTCATCTTGTTGAGCAGCTCATAAAGCTCATTCGTGCGTTCGGATGGCGGGTCCATTTCGAAAGAGCACACCATGCGGAGCGTTTCGTCATAGTTGGACCAAGCCAAGGTGATCGAGTATGTGCGCCACTGCCCCTCAACAGCCATAGCTATCTGATCATCCCCGATCCGGTCGAAATCCCAGTCATGGTGTTCGGCAAGATGTTCAACAATGTCGATTGGATGAAGGTCTTCTTCGAGAAACTGTTCGGAAAGGGCCATAATGCCACCTCACTAATCTCTAGCCTTTTAGGGGCTGGCAGCGCCCCAGCGCTAGTTGCTTGCTCTACAAGCCGGGCTTCCCCAGTCTGCCTGTACTAGATATGGTGCGCCGCGGGCAGGGTTCTGGCAACCCTATTTGTTGGGGATAACAGCAATAAGTTGTGGACAGTCGGCAACGGCGATCAAAATATTGGCCGCTCACACAGCTTTGTCTTGATTAAATTCAGCAAGACGTCAGAATACACATCACCGCACAATCCAATGCCGGATTGCGCGGCGGCTTTCTTTTCTCAAAATTTCGGGTTTGCGGAACTTATTTGTCCAGCTTGGCTTCAAGCGCGGCAATGCGCGCCTCAAGTGCGGCGTTCTCTTCACGCGCTTTCTGCGCCATGGCACGCACGGCATCAAATTCCTCACGCGTGACGAAATCGCGGTCAGCCAGCCAGCGATCGATCATCGACTTCATCGCATTCTCGGCCTCTTCCCGCGCGCCTTGGGCCACGCCCATAGCATTGGTCATCAGCTGGGAAACGTCATCAAGAATCTTATTACGGGTTTGCATGGCTTTACTCCGGTATCGCGGTTGGTCTCTATATGGGTAAAGATTGGCCCGGGCTCAAGGTTGACTTGCCCCGCAAACCCCGGGCAATGAGACGCACATGCAGGCTGTTCTGAATTTCCCCGACCTTTCGCCCGAATTGTTCTCGATCTCGCTGTTCGGGATGGAGTTCGCACTCAGGTGGTACGCGCTGGCCTATATCGTCGGCATTCTGATCGCATGGCGACTGGGCACTATGGCATTGAAACGCCCTGCCCTTTGGCCCGCAGAAACACCCCCGATGAAGCCGCAGCAGTTGGAAGATCTGATCACCTGGATCATCCTGGGCGTTATTCTGGGCGGGCGTCTTGGGTTCGTTCTGTTCTATCAACCGGGTTATTACCTCTCGCACCCGCTGGAGATCCTGAAGATCTGGCAGGGTGGGATGGCCTTTCATGGGGGGCTGCTGGGGGTTGTTGTCGCGTCATACCTTTACGGTCGTCGGCATCAGATACCGATTTTATCCATGGCCGATCTGATTGCACACGCTGTTCCACCCGGCTTGCTGCTGGGCCGACTGGCGAATTTCACGAATGCCGAACTTTGGGGACGACCCAGCGAGGTTCCGTGGGCGGTGATCTTTCCCGGCGCTGCCGCGCAAGATTGCCCCGGCGTTGTCGCCGGAATGTGTGCCCGCCATCCTTCGCAACTGTACGAAGCCGCGCTGGAAGGGTTGTTGCTGGGCACAGTTCTCCTGTGGATGGCTTACCGGCGCGGGGCATTTCACAAGCCAGGCCTCGTGACCGGCGTCTTTCTAACAGGCTATGGGGCTTCGCGGTTCTTCGCCGAGTTCTTTCGCCAACCCGATGCGCAATTTGTCTCGCCCGGCAATCCGCTGGGACTAGCGTGGCATCTTGGCGGATACGGTCTGACGATGGGACAACTTCTGTCTCTGCCGATGATCGCACTTGGCCTTTGGCTCGCGTTGCGCGCGCGATCGGCGCCATGAAACTGAAGGACCACCTGCTGGCGCAAATCGCGTTGAACGGCCCGATGAGCGTCGCCGATTTCATGACCGAATGCCTGCTGAACCCCAAGTTCGGGTACTATACCACCCGCGATCCTTTGGGCGCACAGGGGGATTTCATCACAGCCCCGGAAATCAGCCAGATGTTTGGCGAGTTGATCGGTCTTAGCCTGGCGCAATGCTGGATAGATCAGGGCAAGCCGGACAGTTTCACGCTGGCCGAGTTGGGGCCGGGACGCGGCACCCTGATGGAAGATATCCTGCGCGCGACCCGCAGCGTGCCGGGCTTCCATGAGGCGGCCGAAATCGTATTGTTCGAAGCCTCTCCTGCGCTTCGGGACAGACAGGCCCAAACACTCAGCAATCACGACCCGCGCTGGATCGATTCGCTTACCGACTTGCCCAAAGCCCCTCTGTTTCTGGTGGCGAACGAGTTCTTTGACGCACTGCCGATCCGCCAGTTCCTGCGTGACGGTGATGGCTGGCACGAACGTCTCATCGGCGCAGAAGGCGAATCGTTAGCATTTGGCCTGGGGCCCAACACCAGTCAGGTCGCTCTTGCGGATCGCATTACCGACACTGAAGACGGCGATCTGGTCGAACTTTGCGCGGCCGCTATTCCGATTCTGACCGTGATCGCAGGCCGGATCGCATCGTGTGGTGGCACTGCATTGATCGTTGATTATGGAGACTGGCATTCGCTGGGCGACACGTTTCAAGCTTTGCAATCACATGAACGTGTTGATCCCCTCCAAGCGCCGGGTCATGCGGATTTGACCGCGCATGTAGATTTCGAACCCCTTGCCCTGGCGGCACGCGCGGCGGGTTGCGCGCATACAAAGCTGACACCTCAGGGCATATTTCTGGAGCGACTCGGCATCACTGCCCGCGCACAGGCATTGGCATCACCACTCGGCGGGACTGAGCTTGAGACACTCATTGCTGCACATCGCCGGTTGACGCACCCCGAGGAAATGGGAAACCTGTTCAAAGTACTGGGCCTCTACCCCTCATATGCTGCTCCTCCACCGGGACTGGAACCATGACTTTGGAAATTCTGACCTCGGACATCCTTTCGCCTGTCCGCCACGGATTCTTCAGCCGCCGGGGCGGTGCATCTTCCGGTATATTTTCGGGTTTGAACTGCGGCTATGGCTCGTCTGACCAAACCGAAGCAGTGACGGTGAACCGCCAGCGCGTCGCCGCCGCGATGGAGGTCGAATCGGATGCTTTGGTCGGCGTACATCAAGTGCATTCGCCGACTGTTCTGACAGTGGACGCGCCGATCAATGGAGAAAAGCCCAAGGCAGATGCCGTTGTCACCGCGACCCCTGGATTGGCGCTGACGATTCTGACCGCGGATTGCCAACCGGTGTTGTTTGCCGATCCTGACGCAAATGTGATCGGAGCCGCGCATGCGGGCTGGCGCGGTGCACTGGACGGCGTTTTGGAAGCAACCTTGGACGCGATGGAGGCTTTAGGGGCGCAAAGACAAAACACTGTCGCCGTTATTGGCCCGACGATTTCTCAAGGCGCTTATGAGGTCGGTCCCGATTTTCTGGATGAATTCGCTGCGGATTCACCCGATAATCTCAGGTTCTTCGCAAATGGTAGTGGGGATCGATTGCAGTTCGACTTGCCCGCCTTTGGTTTGCACAAGTTGCGGCAAGCTGGCGTGGGTCAGGCCGAATGGACGCGGCACTGCACCTATTCAGACCCGGACAGATTCTATTCCTACCGCCGCTCAACCCACGCGAAAGAGGCCGATTACGGCCGCCTGATTTCCGCCATTAAATTATAACTCGCGCCCCAATTGTGGCAAAGTCGCCGCTTTTTTGCCACAATTGTTGTGTCTGTTTGAGTCGAGACATTTTGATTTTTATTGTCCGCACTCAGATGTTTATCAATCGATTTTCCAGCAGTGCGAGGCATTCCAAAGGAAGAGGACCTGCTGACCTTCAATTATACTGCATTAACCCCGGATCAGCCTTATCGGTGCCGCAATGACGCGTCACAGTGATCCGACAAGGGAAAACGGGGTGTTCACACTCCGATACGAGCAGGAACAATATCATGAAGGTCAAATCTCGCTTCCTCAGTGCCGTTGTTGCGGCCACGCGAGAGCAGGCACCGGAAATGCCGTGGAAACGGGTTTCCAGTACTTCGGTCCGGGTCGCGCGCCGCTTGGCGCGCCGGCGCTGACCAAAAGGCCCAAGGAACCAAGCTGCCGGTTCCAAGGGTGAAGACGCACATCGGAGGGGTGCTCCGGGCCGGTGTGTGACCAACCGCTGAAATTTCCAGCGGCCTGGTTCAGGGGTGTGTGTGCGCAGGTAATTTCCGCTTGCGTTGTAGTGAGTTTGTCTGGGGGGTCAGTGTGTTGACCAAAGGAAAGCGTAAATTCATCGCGTTGCGACGCCGGAAAGGCGTGCGCCCTGTGGTCTCTATCTCATTCAAGACAAAAAAGATGCCGGTCAGGTTGCCCTGTACGGAGGGCTCTACCCGTCTGAGCGGCTTTTTAGAGGGGACGGAATAAAAATGACAATTCCACATTCCTTGGCGCGTGCAGCCAGAAACGCGGTCGAAACTTCGACCATGCTGCGCGAAATCCCAAGGACACAAGCAAGACCAAAGGCGCAGCTGCGGCGCTATGAGGTCAGCACGTTGATGCCAAACGGAGATGTATCGTTAACGCGCCACATCGCCCCGGCTTTGCCCATGTTCGAAGACGCGTTCTGCGCTTTTACGCGCGGATCATTGGTGGAAACCGAACACGGCCCATTGGCGATCGAAGATCTGCTTCCGGGCGACTCGGTTCTGACACAGGATGGCGAACTGCAGACAGTTCTGTGGAAAGGGTCGGTGACACTGATTCCCGGACGCGAGGATTCGCGTGGCCGAACGCGCCCGCTAACGCGGATCATGGCTGATACGTTTGGGATGCAAAAGCCGCTGTCTGGCGTGATCGCGGGGCCTGCCGCGCGCTTGCTGGGTGCGCCTGCGCACCTGCGCCATTTGCACGGGGGCAGTGAAATCCTGACCCCTGTTCATGAATTCCAGGACGGTATGAGCGTGATCGAAACGCTACCGCCGACCCCGATCGAACTGTTTCACATCTGCCTGAAACGCCACTCGGTCATCAAGGTCGACGGCCTGCAATTCGAATCTTACCATCCGGGCGTCAACGCCGTGCGGCAGGTCAGCAGATCACTTAGGTCGATCTACCTGAACTTGTTTGCGCACATCGAATCGCTGAATGATTTTGGCCCGCTGGTTCTGCCGCGCGCCGGAGACGGCGAAGTGGACGCGCTCACGGCCTGAAAACGGAAATTAACTGCAATGTGGGGGCATCATGCAGCTAATACTTAGTTGGGTTCTATCATTGACGGTCGCAGCTTTTCTGCCGCCGTCAAAACCGCATCAAAAGCGGATGATGTTTACGCCGTCCGGCTCATTCGTTCTTCAAGAACGTCGAAGGGAACGCCGGGCTCGTCTTTTGCGCCGCGGATAACCAGCGATGTTTTTACGCTGGCTACGTTGGGCGTTGTCAGCAGCTCGCCGGTCAGGAATTGCTGAAAACTGCTCAGGTCGGGGGCGACGCATTTCAGGATGAAATCTACCTCGCCGTTCAACATGTGGCATTCCCGGACCAGAGGCCATTCGCGGCAGCGTTCCTCGAACGTGTTGAGTTCGGATTCGGCTTGGCTTTCCAAACCCACCATCGCAAAGACCTGAACCTCGAACCCCAGCTCGCGTGAGTTCACATCGGCATGGTAACCGCGGATCAGCCCGGACTCCTCAAGTGTGCGCACCCGCCGCAGGCAGGGCGGCGCGGAAATACCTACGCGCTTTGCCAGCTCAACATTGGTCATACGACCGTCTGCCTGCAATTCCGCCAGAATCTTGCGATCAATCTCATCCAGCCGTATCGCGACCATGAAATGCTCCTAGAATTTTCGGTTGTTATATCAGCACCCGATCAATGCGCAATTATCTTTCGCATCCGCGCAATATTCTATATTTTCAATGTTCTTTTTTTGGGCGCCCACCGGCAATCGCATAGCAGCCTGTCAAAAGGTTGGGGGTTTAAGCCCTGCGCGGTGGTCGCTATATCCATCCGTCAGGGGCTACGCGCCCCAATCAGGCAGATCGAGTTGGGGGTACCATGGCCGAAACACGACACACCAGGGTTCTGATCATCGGATCGGGACCGGCCGGTTACACGGCCGGCGTTTATGCCAGCCGCGCGATGCTGGAGCCGATTCTGGTTCAGGGCATCGAGCCGGGTGGCCAGCTGACCACAACAACCGAGGTCGAAAACTGGCCCGGAGATACCGAGGTTCAAGGCCCCGACCTGATGGTGCGTATGCAAGACCACGCCAAAGCGATGGGCTGTGAAATCATCGGTGACATAATCAACGATCTGGACGTCAGTAAACGCCCGTTCACCGCAACAGGCGACAGCGGAACCATCTACACCGCCGATGCGGTCATTCTGGCCACCGGCGCGCGCGCCAAATGGCTGGGGCTGCCGTCAGAAGAAAAATTCAAGGGCTTTGGCGTTTCGGCGTGCGCCACCTGCGACGGATTCTTTTATCGCGGACAGGAAATCGTGGTGATCGGCGGCGGCAACACCGCCGTGGAAGAGGCGCTGTTCCTGACTAATTTTGCCAGCAAGGTCACGCTGATACACAGACGGGATGAGCTGCGCGCGGAAAAGATCCTTCAGGACCGTCTGCTAAAGCATGAGAAAATCGAACCCCTGTGGTTCCATGAGTTGGAAGAGGTGACCGGCACCGATGCCCCACTGGGTGTCGAGGGTGTGCGCGTCAAAAACGTGAAGACCGGTGAGGTCACCGAGATCCCCTGCAAGGGCGTTTTTGTTGCGATCGGGCACGCGCCAGCCAATGAACTGGTCAAGGACTCGCTGGAATCCCATATGGGCGGCTATGTCGTGACAAAACCGGGCTCGACCGAAACTTCGGTGCCGGGTGTATTCGCGGCGGGCGACCTGACAGACCACATCTACCGTCAGGCTGTCACCAGCGCGGGAATGGGATGTATGGCCGCCTTGGACGCCGAGCGTTTCCTGGCCGAACAGGACTAATCAGATGCTGAAATTCTCTGGCCCGGTCTGGAGAATTTTGTTTCTGTCACAATTGGACGCCCCTTTGGCCCCTGCTCGGGCGCCAGAGGGGCGTTTTCATTACTCAGGACAGCCAGCGCTTTACGCATCGCTCAGCGCGGAGGGCGCCGGAATCGCCATTCGGCGATATGTCACGGCAGGCGATCCGCCACGGGTTTTGGTGCAGGCGAACGTGACAGACGCAAAGCTGGTCGACCTACGGGGGCAGTCTGACGCATCTGTCATATGGCAGGATATTCACGCCGAACAGGGCATCTCACCCACATGGCGGTTCTCGGACCACGCGCGCAGCATTGGCGCGGACGGGTTGCTGTACAGCTCGCGCTCGCGCCCCGAACTCAGCCATATTATCCTGTTCGACCCGTCGCCTTCCCTTATCGGTATGGATGCACCGCCGACGAATTGGACGCCGCATTACGCACAACCTCCGCTTGACCGCTAAGCTGTGGCGTATCAGACTCGGCCTCAGACGAGACGAATGCGGGTGATCTGATTGAAAACTGTTCTGTGGCAAGGCGGGTGGGCAACCCGGCTAAGGATCGGTAGCGGCCTGATTCTGTTCGCCTTTGCGTTCTTTCATTTCATCAATATCGGCCTTGGTCTGTTTCACACGGACTACCTGCATGACATGCAGGATGCCCGGCATGTGATCACGCGCCACGGGATCGGAAGCGCAATCCTCTATGCTGCTCTGCTAATTCACGCAGGGTTGGCCCTGTATTCAATTAGCCAGCGCAGGACATTGCGAATGCCGTTCAGCACGGGGTTGCAGATGGTGCTGGGGTTGTTGATCCCATTACAACTGATCTCACATATCGTGCAAACGCGATATGCGAACACGGTCTTCGATGTGAACGATGAAATGGGCTATATCATCGTGCTGATGTGGCCCAGCTACGCGGTCTGGATGCAAAGCCTGCTGTTATTGGTAGTTTGGGTGCATGGTTGCCTCGGACTGCACATGTGGCTACGGCTGACCAAATGGTGGCCCAAACTGGTACCTTATCTGATTGGTCTGGCTGTGTTCGTTCCGACATTTGCTCTTACCGGAGTGTTGACGGAAGGGCGCCGGATCTGGGCCGATTTTGCAGATCCTTTTTTGCGCGAACAATATATCGAGCACTACAACTGGCCTTCTCCAGAAGAATTTCAGACCCTGTTCAACGTCAAGGACAATGCGCTGATGGCGTTCTGGGTGGCCCTTGGAGCATCCCTGGCGGTTTTTGCGATCCGCAAGCTGTGGCGCCGCCGACATTCTGTGCGCGTCAAGTATGTTCAGGGCCCTGAGGTCGTTGCCGAAAAAGGCATGACTTTACTTGAAATATCTCAAGCCAACGGGATTCCGCACACCGCGCTGTGCGGTGGAAAAGGGCGCTGTACCACCTGCCGTGTGATTGTCGAGGATGGCGCGGATCAACTGCCTGAACCCGGTGAGGTCGAAGCCCGAAGCCTTGCCGCAGTCAGCGCCCCGGATGGTGCCCGGCTAGCTTGCCAGATCCGGCCGACCGCGCCGATCACGGCGTTTCGAATGTTTCGCCCGGACGGCGCCCGACACCGGGCACATGCAAGCCAGGGTCAGGAGCGGCAATTGGCGGTTCTGTTTCTGGACATGCGCGGCTTCACCTCTCGCACCACCGGCCAGTTGCCCTATGACATCGTTTTCCTGCTGAACCGATTTTTTGACGCCATCGTTCCCGCGATCACCGCCGAAGGCGGAGTGGTGGACAAATACATGGGCGACGGCCTACTTGCGGTATTCGAAACCGCCGACGCCCAAAGCTCGGCCCGGGCGGGAATGAAGGGGGCCGCTGAAATCAGCCTGGCCCTGCAACGTTTCAATCAGCAGTTGGAATCCGAGGGCAGCCCTAAAATTCGCATAGGAATGGGCTTGCATCTGGGCGACCTCGTTTTGGGCGAAATCGGCGCTGCAGGCCATGCCGCTCGCACGATCATTGGAGACACCGTCAATGTGGCCAGCCGGTTGGAGGCTGAAACCAAAACACTGGGCTGCGAACTTCTGGTCTCAGAAGAGTTGTTGCTGGCCGCAGGCTATGAGGGCGATATGCGGCAAGTCCGCTCGTTTGAGTTGCGCGGTGTGACACGCCCGATTCCCGCCTTGCCCGTCCACACAGCCGCGGATTTGAACACCAGTGTCGCTGCATAAGAACACTCGCCCTCAATTCAGTGGAATTGTTGCCCACCGCAGGGACCAACTTCGCGGTTTGTGTCACAAACCGGAAAATCCTTCCATTGCGGGAAAAAACCGCGCATATCGTCCTTAGTTTCATCAAGGTATATGGACTTCACCCAAATGCCGGGGCAAACGCCCTTAACTCAACGGCAAAAAAGCACTTCGACAAGAGTATTCCAATGACGATGTTAAGTAACCTGGCCCCTATCCCCGAATTGTACGTGTCATACGAGTCGGCACAAAAAATGAAGGTGGAAGCCGCCGATCTGACCAGCTGGGACCTGAGCCCCCGCCAGATCTGCGATCTGGAATTGCTGATGAACGGCGGGTTCAATCCGCTCAAGGGATTTCTGGGCCAGGCGGACTACGACAATGTCGTTGAAAACATGCGGCTGGCCGACGGCACCCTTTGGCCGATGCCCATCACGCTGGACGTAGACGAAGCGTTCGCCGACAAAATCGAACTAGGCCAGGACATCGCACTGCGCGATCAGGAAGGCGTTATTCTGGGCACAATGACCGTGACGGATCGGTGGACGCCCGACAAAGCGCGCGAGGCCGAAAAGGTCTTTGGTGCTGATGACGACGCCCACCCTGCGGTGAATTATCTGCATAATGTGGCAGGCAAGGTTTATCTGGGCGGGCCGGTGGTCGGTATTCAGCAGCCGGTTCATTATGACTTCCGCGCGCGTCGCGACACGCCTAACGAGTTGCGCGCCTATTTCCGCAAGGTCGGCTGGCGTCGCATCGTGGCGTTTCAGACGCGTAACCCGCTCCACCGCGCACACCAGGAACTGACCTTCCGCGCCGCAAAAGAGGCACAGGCCAACTTGCTGATCCATCCGGTCGTAGGCATGACCAAACCGGGGGACGTCGATCACTTTACCCGCGTGCGCTGCTATGAGGCTGTGCTGGACAAATACCCGGCCTCCACCACCTCGATGTCGCTTCTGAATCTGGCTATGCGAATGGCTGGTCCGCGCGAGGCGGTCTGGCACGGGCTGATCCGCGCCAACCACGGCTGCACCCACTTCATCGTTGGTCGAGATCACGCCGGTCCCGGCAAGAACAGTCAGGGCGAAGATTTCTACGGCCCCTATGATGCCCAAGACCTATTCCGCAAATACCAGGACGAAATCGGCATCGAAATGGTCGACTTCAAACACATGGTCTACGTGCAGGAACGCGCCCAATACGAGCCGAATGATGAAATCCTCGACAAGGACAACGTCACCATCCTGAATATCTCGGGTACCGAACTGCGCCGCCGTTTGCGTGAAGGTCTTGAGATTCCGGAATGGTTCTCGTTCCCCGAAGTCGTGCAAGAGCTGCGCAGCCGCTTCCCACCACGTTCGCGGCAAGGGTTCACCGTGTTTTTCACTGGCTTCTCGGGTTCAGGCAAGTCGACAATTGCTAACGCCCTAATGGTCAAACTGATGGAGATGGGTGACCGCCCTGTTACCCTGCTGGATGGTGACATTGTGCGGAAAAACCTGTCGTCTGAGCTCGGCTTTTCCAAGGAACACCGCGACCTGAACATCCGCCGCATCGGCTATGTGGCCAGCGAGATCACCAAAAATGGGGGTATCGCAATCTGCGCGCCGATCGCACCATATGCCACGACCCGCCGCGCGGTCCGGGAAGAGATCGAACAGTTCGGTGCCTTCTGCGAGGTTCACGTGGCGACCAGTATTGAGGAATGCGAACGCCGCGATCGCAAGGGGCTGTACAAGCTGGCACGCGAAGGCAAAATCAAAGAGTTTACCGGAATTTCGGACCCCTACGACGTACCCGACAGCCCCGAGCTGAGCGTCGAGACCGAAAATGTCGAGGTCGACAACTGTGCCCATCAGGTTCTGTTGAAACTGGAAAGCATGGGTCTGATTGCGGCGTCATAAACGTTCTGGATACCAATAATTAAAGCGGCCATCAGTGGCCGCTTTTTTTGTTGGATTGACAAGCGGGGACTGCCTTGGTGCAAATGCAACACCTGACAAAAACGCAAAGTGCCCATGACCCGCGACCTGCCTGCAATTGCTAGTTTCTGGTTCGGTTCAGATTTAAGCTGGCTCGAGGCGTTGTGTATTCAATCCTACCTGGATAACGGTCACCGGTTTGTCCTGTATACCGTGCATGAAGTCCAAGGCGTGCCTAAGGGTGCCGAGGTACGACCCGCAGCCAACATTCTCTGGCCCGCGCCGTTTGATTTCCAACCGGAAGATCGGTTGGGGATCGCAGTGTTTTCGGACATTTTCCGACTGCGGCTTATGCAGAAAACCCCGTTCATCTGGGTCGATCTGGATGCTTATTGCGTGCAGCCATTTGATTTTTCTTCCTCTTATATATTTGGATCTTCTCAATCAGGTACCTTTCCAAACGGCGTACTGCGCCTGCCGGAAGATTCTGAGACACTGGCGTTATGGATCGACTTCGTGACCTCGACCAATCCGACCCAACCCTGGCGTGGCGGGCGATTGTTTCGGCACAATCGCAGGCGCATCCGAAACGGTGAATCCTGGGGCATCGAAGCACTGCCATGGGGCAGCTCAGGCCCCAAAGCGCTGGAGTTCTTTTTGCGTCAAACGGGTGAAGACGTGCACGCAATGCAAGCCGATGTCTTCTATCCATTGGATAAGGAACAGCTATGGAAACTGCACGATCCGCTCATATCCACGTCCGATATAGAACGTGATGCGGTGCATTCGGTCCACATCTACGGACACCAGAAAAAGTTCTTAGCAGGCAAATCCGCCGGGCTTCCTGTCAGCGGATCATACCTGCAACGGCTTTGCCTTCGGCATGGAATTGACGCCCTGGCAAACCCTATACGGCCCGTGGGATGGCTGGCCCCAAAACCAATGGACCACTAGGCCGCGTTGACCTGTTCTCGCAGCGTTCGCACCGCGCGACCTTCAAAGTCACCAAACTCTGCTGCCTTGCTTTGCGCAGCTTTCAGATGCGGCAGACGCTGGGCATAGTCTTCAGCGGACAAGCCTCCGATCGCGCGCTGAATATCGACTTCGGTCTCGCAGAGGATCATGCCCTTGGTATCCATGAAGTCGCCAATATTCGGGCAGCCCCAATAGATCGGAACCGTTGAACACAGGATCGCGTCTGTCAGCTTTTCCGAGAAATAGTTCTTCTCGCGCACATTCTCGATCACGACGGAATAGCGATACGGGGCCAACCCGTCGGACTTGCGGTCGAACGGGGTATATCCCCGCCCCATGATATCCACGTCGGCCCCGTTGTCGCGTACCCATTCAATCACTGAATGGCGCAATTGATGGCCTTCTAGATCACGCTTGGCCGAGGCGATCAGTGAGCAGGATTTGGTCTTTTCGACATCCAACTCACGCCAATCCGGCACCATTGTCACGCCATAAGGCAGGAACACCGAGTTCGGAAGGTTCTGCAGCAACACGTCGTGGAACGTCATCACGCGAAAGAAACGCCGCCACGTGTAGCGCAGCATCTTGTCATGCTTGGCGTGAATGGCCGACGGCTCACCCATCATCAGGGATATCCGGGCGCGGGTCCCTCGGCGAAGGCGCAGATGCACGGTTGAATTAGGGTACATGATCAGGTGGTCAGTACGCTCAAGATCGCCAACCGTTTTACCCATCAGGCGCTCGGGGCACCCTTCGGGCCAGATCAGATCAGACAATGGAACCGAAGCCAGTTTCGGCCCCAACCGATGCCCGTAAGGCAGGATGGCGATCGCGGGTTCAGTCATGACAATTGCTCGGGCAAGTTGACCTGACCGCGCATTAACACAAAGCCACGCCCAGCCACCTTGATACCGGTCATCGCATCCGCCGGTCCGACGCGCGTCACAGTCGCCTGACCCGGGCGGCCCAGGTCATGGCCCTGTTCAGCTGTAAACGTATCCTTTGGCATCAAACCGTATTTCCACAGATATGCCGCCATTGCCCCGGTTGCGGATCCGGTAAACGGGTCCTCAGGTGGGCTGGGCGGCAACATCATCAGGCGCGAAAACGTATCTCCAGCCTCAGTCGCACCCTGGAGCGTCACAATATACGGCTCGGCCATGTCCGATCCGGAATACCCTCCGGCCTCTATGACCTTGCGTAGAGGTTCTTCAACCAACGTTGCAGCACGCAGCGCTTCAAGATCGCGCAGAACAGTGACACAGAACGGCAACCCGGTTGAGACCATCTGAGGCGGCGAGATGATCGCATTTTCCGGCAGATTGATGGCCGCGGCAACAAGATCGGCTGGAACCATCGCACCAAATTGCGGTGCGACCTGCGTCATCTCAATCTCATCGCCGCTGAGTTGAATCGACACGATCCCTGCCCCGGTTTCCAAGGTCAGGGCCTCGCCCTGAAACAAACCACGCGACCGCATTGCCGCAACCGTGGCAATAGTTGGATGCCCGGCAAAAGGGATCTCACGGCTGGCCAGAAAATAGCGTACTTTGATATCGGCCACATTTGAGTGGCCTGTGAAGGTACACTCGACCAAAGAAGTTTCCCGTACATAGGCTGTGCAGACTTCTTCAGGCAACCCTGCCCCACCATGGACCACCGCGCAACCGTTGCCACCAAAGGCGCGGTCGCTGAAGGCATCCACCCAGTCAAAATCAAACCAGCTCATTTATTGAAGCCTCCGCCCTGCGAACCAATCCTGGTTCGCATATCTCACCCGTGGGGCGGCGGATGTCACGGGAAAATCACGCGCTGTGGGGGGCCGTTTCAGTGAACGGCCACCGGAGAGAAGTCATGCTCGCGCGCCAGAACAAAGGCCAGCTTGCGGTCTGCGACCAGTGCCAGTTGCTGACCATCTGAATCGTGCACAGCATAAAGCTGATCCAGATCACCGGCCTGTTCGCGTACTTCCCGAGGCAGGTCAGCTACATCGACGGCTTTCACGTAAACGATCCGATCGCCTTCGGTGTTGATTTCAATCGGTGTATTCATTGCTCTTACCCCTTCCGTATATTGATTGTCTGCACCACGGTTTCCGGCA
Organism: Ruegeria sp. BI12; assembly: GCF_056537985.1. Classification (NCBI taxonomy): domain Bacteria; kingdom Pseudomonadati; phylum Pseudomonadota; class Alphaproteobacteria; order Rhodobacterales; family Roseobacteraceae; genus Ruegeria; species Ruegeria sp. BI12. Next base: position 2,468,385 of record NZ_JBQFSL010000001.1, read on the forward strand.
CGGCGCGGGTCAGGTCCACATGCAGCAGACCGTTCTCCATGATCGCCTCGCCCACCTCGACACCATCGGCCAGCACAAACATGCGCTGGAATTGGCGCGCCGCGATGCCGCGATGCAAAAAGATGCGCCCCTCGCTATCGTCGCGTTGACGGCCCCGGATCACAAGTTGGCGATCCTCGATGGTAATCGACAAGTCTTCTTCCGCAAAACCGGCAACCGCCAAGGTGATGCGATAGGAAAAATCCGAGGTCTGTTCGATGTTATAGGGCGGGTATCCTTCGTTGCCGGCCTTTGCAGACCGCTCCAGAAGGCGTTCCAATTGCTCGAACCCCAAAAGATGCGGGTATGAGCCAAGAGTAAGTTTTGACACGTATTTTCGTCCTTTTTTGTCAAAGCGACGTATGGTGCGGCCCCGTTCCGGCAACCGCGTATGATAGAATATGGGAATATGCAGGGATGTCCACAAGGTCTGGTCGGATAAAGTCTGACACACTATCTTGTGTGGAAAGCACCACAATAATGACCGAGTCGCCTATGAACGCGCCCACTGACATTTCGATGAAAACTGACGAAGTTCTTCGGGTCGAGTTGGAGGTTTTTCGCCGCCAGCACCGCGATCTAGACGAGGCGATCGAAGCGCTGCAAGCGACGGGCACGTCGGATCAGCTGACGATCAAGCGACTGAAAAAGCAGAAACTGCGCCTTAAGGACATCATTCGCCTGATCGAAGATCGCCTGACCCCGGATATCATTGCCTAATACCCCTCTACTGCATTGCCAGATAGGCCGATTTGGCTATAGTGCGCGCTCTTTCGACGGGCAGAGGCGACAAGCGGATGAGCGATGTAAAAGTGGGGATCATCATGGGCAGCCAGTCGGACTGGCCCACGATGAAAGAGGCCGCGGATATTCTGGATGAACTGGGCATTGCGTATGAAAAGCGCATCGTTTCGGCGCACCGCACCCCCGATCGCCTGTGGGACTATGGCAAAACTGCCGTTCAGCGCGGTCTGGATGTGATTATCGCCGGTGCGGGCGGTGCTGCGCATCTGCCGGGGATGATGGCCTCAAAGACGCGCGTGCCGGTGATCGGCGTGCCTGTTCAGACCCGTGCCCTGTCCGGCGTCGATTCGCTTTACTCCATCGTGCAGATGCCCAAAGGCTTTCCGGTGGCGACGATGGCTATCGGCTCGGCCGGTGGGGCCAATGCCGGGTTGATGGCGGCCGGCATCCTCGCCTTGCAGGACGCAGCGCTGGCTGATCGGCTGGATGCCTGGCGCGAAGCTTTGTCTGCTTCTATCCCCGAGGAACCCCAAGGATGAGCCGTATCGGCTTTATCGGAACCGGACATATCGCAGCCCCCATTGCGCGTTTTCTTACGGACAAGGGGCATAGCATTGCCGTTACAGAGCGAAACGCCAAAGTCTCAGCTGAGTTGGAGGCTGAACTGGGCGTAACGGTTACAAACCCACAAGCGGTTATCGACGCATCGGATATCGTTTTTCTTTGCCTGCGCCCTCAGATCGCCCCGGAAGTTCTGGATAACCTGAGTTTTCGCTCGGATCAGCAAATCGTATCTGTGATGGCAGCTGTATCGGCGGATCAGCTTGCATCCCTGTGCGCTCCGGCGACTGACTTCGTTCAAACAATCCCTTTGGGGTTTTTGCGGCAAGGCGGATGCCCGCTTGCAGCGTTTGGCAACGATGCCTTGCTGGCCGAACTGTTCGAACCCGAAAACCCAGTTGTAAAAGTCGAAACCGAGGCGGCGTTGAACGCACATTTTGCGATCTGCGCGATGGTGCCGGGGATTCTGGACGTTATGGCGACAGGTGCCGAGTGGTTGGCCGAGCAGACAGGCGACGCGGATGCCTCGGAGTTCTACACAACACAGCTGCTGTCCGGATTTCTGCAGACGATGCAAACCGGGCAAGCCGGGCGTCTGGCCGAGGAACGGGACGCGCTGGCGACGGATGGAACACTCAGCCTGCAGATGACACAGGCATTGCATGCGGGCAAAGCACATGATGCGCTGCGCTCGGCCCTGCAGGCGATTGGAAAAAGGTTGGAGACAGACTGATGACGGACATGCTTGCTCCGGGGGCGCGGATTGGAATTTTGGGCGGAGGCCAATTGGGCAGGATGTTGTCCGTCGCCGCAGCCCGGTTGGGCTTTGTAACCCACATCTTTGAGCCGGGCGCGAACCCACCCGCCGGTCAGGTAGCGGATAATGTGACCACTGCAGCCTATGACGACGCTGCGGCGCTGAAAGCGTTTGCCGAGTCGGTTGATGTCATCACCTATGAATTCGAAAATATCCCGACCGAAGCGCTAGACCTGTTGGAAGCACATTGCCCAATTCATCCGGGGCGCGAAGCACTGCGCGTCAGTCAGGACCGCCTGACCGAAAAGACGTTCCTTGCCGGGTTGGGCTTGAAAACAGCGCCGTTCGCCGACATCACCGATCTGGACTGCCTAAAGGCAGCAATTGACCAGATTGGCACGCCAGCCATCCTGAAAACACGTCGTTTCGGCTATGACGGCAAGGGGCAGGCGCGCCTGCGTAGCCCGGAAGATGCCGAAGCAGCGCTGGCCGATATGGCGGGAGCACCTGCGATCCTTGAAGGGTTCGTTAACTTCAGCCACGAAGTTTCGGTTATCGCCGCCCGCGGTATCGACGGTCAGGTTGCCTGTTTTGACCCCGGTGAAAACGTGCACCGCGATGGCATCCTGCACACCACGACGGTACCCGCCCGCCTCGCCCCGGCGCAGCGAACCGATGCCGTTCTACTGGCCGCGAATATCCTGAACGCGCTGGATTACGTTGGCGTCATGGGCGTCGAGCTGTTCGTCACGTCGGAAGGTTTGATCGTAAATGAGGTCGCGCCAAGGGTGCATAACTCGGGCCACTGGACGCAGAACGGCTGCGCGGTAGATCAGTTTGAACAGCATATTCGCGCCGTAGCCGGTTGGCCGTTGGGCGACGGTCAACGCCATTCAGACGTGGTTATGGAGAACCTGATCGGCGACGATATGGACCGCGTGCCGGAATTGGCGCGGGAACGCGACGTGGCGCTTCATCTCTATGGCAAGGCTGAAGTCAAACCGGGCCGCAAAATGGCGCATTTCAACCGCATCACGCGGTAACTCAGCCCACGAACCGTGCGGCGATATCGCCGGACATGAAGCTAACCCGCCCGCCAGCCAGCGTGGCGGCGACGCGGTGGGACAGAGCATCAAGTATCACTAGGTCTGCGCGTTGACCCGGGGCGAGCGTGCCCCGGTCCTGCAACCCAAGAACCCGTGCCGGACCGGACGAGACCAACGCCCAGGCTCCGGCCAGATCCAACAGACCGGATTTGGCCAGCATTAAAGCCGCTCGCCTGGGACTGGGATAATGGTAATCCGAGGCCAGGGCATCACACAGCCCCATGGTGATCAGATCCAGCGCACTGACATTGCCCTTGTGCGATCCGCCACGCACCACGTTGGGCGATCCGAGAATTACGTGATCCCCAGCAGCCCGTGCAGCCTCGGCTGCCTCTAGCGTTTCTGGGAATTCCGCGATCTGCGCCCCCCGCGCCCGCCAATCGGCGCGGGTTTGGGCGGTTGCGTCGTCATGACTGCCCATACGGACACCCTGCTCGGCCAGCGCCGTACAAAGCGTGTCCAAGGCAGCGGGAACCTCGTCGCTTCGGGCATGCATGGACAGCAACATCTCAAAATGTGCTTCCGGATTGCGCCCGGCCTTAAGCGCCTGCCCTGTCAGGCGCGGCGGCTTGCGCCCCTCGGCCAGCCTGTCATGTGGCAGGTGATCGTTGAACACCACGTATGGCACACGCCACGCGGCAATACGTTCAGGCAGGCTTGGATATTCCTCGAGCATGTGGGTTTCGAACCGTAGCTGAGGCAGCAAATCGGTGACGACGCGATCTTTGACCGACGCGATAGCATCGAACACTTGGCCAGCGAATTCAGGGCCGCGTACGCCGCCCTCCCAACTCAGGAACTGGGCCAGGACCGCCGTCGTGATCCCGTTGGCGGCCAGTTCGGCCTCGACCGACAGGATGCCCTCGTCCATCTGCTTCATCGCCCCTCGTCGCGGTGCGATGTGACGCTCGAACCCGTCGCCGTGCAGGTCGATGATGCCGGGCATCACCAAATATCCAGACAGGTCGATTGTCCGTCCCGCCCGGTCCCGTTGCACGGCCCCTTCAGAAATGGACAGATCGGCACGAGTCATGCCCTGATCCGGCAACAGAACCTCTGCGCCGGACAAAGTCAGAGAAAGTGCGGTCATTCAGAGCGCTCCGAGTCCGGTTCCGAGCAATCCTGCCCAATGCAGATTTCATCGATGATTTCCATCACCCCATCCAGCCATGTGATCTGCGGATCAAACTGACCGAACTCGATGAAATGCAGCGCTTGCGCCATCACGCGTGGATTGTTCATCATGAACGTGTGAGTCACCGGTAGGACGATATGATCCGCCATCCCTTCGACCTTGGTCGTTTCAACCGAGACCTTGCCGTCATCCGAGCCATCGATCATCGAAGAAAACAGTGGGTTCAACGAATTCTCCCCGGCGATTACACCAAGTTCGAAATCCACAGGGGGCAGTCGTCGTGGGATACCTTCGGGGCCCGTGCCCAGCGCCAGACCGGCTGGTCCGTTCAGCATCCCGAACACCTCATATGCACTAAGTTCATCCACCAACTGACTACCTTGATTGGGGGGGCCAAGCATGACCACGCGGCCCAGTTTTTCAGGATGGTTGTCCTGCAACCAATAGCGCAACAGGATGCCGCCCATCGAATGCGCGACAACATTGACTTCGTCGTCGCCGCATTCGGCGAATGCGTCCGGCAGCGTCTGAGCAGCCAGTTCGGGAATTGGCAGGTCGGTAGAGGGATACCCCGGGCGCACGACGGTATAACCATGCGTTTTGAACAGCTGTTCCATGACGGTAAAGGACGCTTCGGTCCGCGCCAGCCCATGCAGCAGGACCACGCATTTGGCCTGCGCTATGGCGGGGACAATGAGCAAGAAGAGGGCAAGCAAGTAACGCATAGCCGCCAGATAAGGCCTATCGCCCGACGAATAAACCCCTACCGCGGCGTCCTGCGCAGAACCGCCAGTGCAATTCCGCCCAATACCAGCCCGGCCCCGAGGATCAGGCGCAGGCTGGCAGCCTCACCCAGTAGGATGACACCACCAACTATGGCAATGATCGGAACGCTGAGCTGTACGACAGCCGCCGTTGTGGGCGTCAACTCCCTTAGAATGTGATACCAAAGCGCATAGCCCATTCCTGATGTGACCGCGCCAGACAAGGCTGCCAGAAGGTATCCACTCGTCGTCATGTGCCAAGCCCCTCCGGTCCCCAACAAGGCCAGCGCGGTCACAGGCAGTGCCACAACAAAGTTGGCAGCCGTCCCGGACAAAGCATCCGGTTCGGACTTGCCAACCAGAGAATAAATCGCCCAACCGATCCCTGCAGCGATCATCAAAGCCGCCCCAACCGGATTGACCTGCATCGATCCGGACGGCCACAGCACATAACCTAGCCCCAACAACGCAATTGCAGCTCCTGCGATCTGTCGGGTGGTCGGGATCGTGCCCTTCACTGTTGTCACAGTGAACATCGTGACCTGCACCACCCCAAACAGGATCAGCGCGCCAAGCCCTGCGTCCAACGTAAGATACGCAACCGAGAAACCGATCATATACAATGAAAGCGACCCTGCCCCGGCAATTCTGCGCCGGTCAAACAGGGGCAAATGGCCAGTCTTGGGAAAAACCAGCCCGGCCAGCATCACCGCCCCGGCAAGAACGCGCACCACGGCAAAGGCCGCGGGATCACTGGCGCCGGTGTCAATCGCCAACCGGTTCAGGATTGAATTGGACGCAAAGGCGCACATCGTCAGGCATGTGAGCAGGAACAGTTTCATATCAACCGCATAGCGGGAAAATCATGTTTTGCACACTCACATTCCTGCGGGGAACAGCCGGTAAACGAAACGGGGCCGCCCGAAGGCGACCCCGCTATTCTTACCACTAGGCGAGGGCTGATTACATCATGCCGCCCATGCCGCCCATGTCGGGCATACCACCTGCAGGTGCTGCACCTTCTTTGGCGGGACGATCTGCAACCATCGCTTCGGTGGTGACCAGCAGGCCAGCAACCGATGCCGCATCTTCCAGAGCGGTACGGACAACTTTGGCCGGGTCGATCACGCCGAACGAGAACATGTCGCCATATTCTTCGGTCTGAGCGTTGAAACCGAATGCTGCGTCCGAAGATTCACGGACTTTGCCCGCAACAACCGCACCGTCAACACCTGCGTTTTCAGCGATCTGGCGCAGCGGCGCTTCGATTGCCTTGCGAACGATGTTGATGCCCGCGCTCTGGTCAGCGTTTGCGCCTTCCAGGGCTTCCAGTGCTTTACCGGCCTGAACCAGCGCAACACCACCGCCAACAACAACGCCTTCCTGAACAGCAGCACGAGTTGCGTTCAGAGCATCGTCCACACGGTCTTTACGCTCTTTCACTTCAACTTCGGTCATACCGCCGACGCGGATAACGGCAACACCGCCTGCCAGTTTGGCAACGCGCTCTTGCAGCTTCTCACGGTCGTAATCCGACGAGGTTTCTTCGATCTGAGTGCGGATCTGGGCCACACGTGCTTCGATCTCGGCTTTTTCGCCAGCACCGTCGACGATGGTGGTTTCGTCTTTGGTGATTTCGATTTTCTTGGCGGTGCCCAGCATGTCCATGGTGACGGACTCGAGCTTCATGCCCAGATCTTCGGAGATTACCTGACCGCCGGTCAGGATCGCGATGTCCTGCAGCATGGCTTTGCGGCGATCGCCGAAGCCCGGTGCTTTGACAGCAGCAATTTTCAGGCCGCCGCGCAGTTTGTTGACAACCAGAGTTGCCAGCGCTTCGCCTTCAACGTCTTCCGCGATGATCAGCAGCGGCTTTTGCGACTGGATCACCTGCTCGAGCAGCGGAACCATCGGCTGCAGCGAGGACAGTTTCTTTTCGTGCAGCAGGATCATGCAGTCGTCGAGCTCTGCAATCATCTTGTCTGCGTTGGTGACGAAGTAAGGCGACAGGTAGCCACGGTCGAACTGCATACCTTCGACAACATCGGTCTCGGTTTCCAGACCTTTGTTTTCTTCGACGGTGATAACGCCTTCGTTGCCAACCTTCTGCATCGCATCTGCGATCTGCTGACCAATTTCGGCTTCGCCGTTGGCCGAGATGGTGCCAACCTGAGCAACTTCTGCCGAGTCTTTGACTTCACGCGACGCGTCTTTGATGCCTTCAACAACCTTGGCAGTCGCCAGGTCGATGCCGCGCTTCAGGTCCATCGGGTTCAGGCCAGCTGCAACCTGCTTCAGACCTTCGCGAACGATGGCTTGAGCCAGAACGGTTGCGGTGGTGGTGCCGTCGCCGGCTTCGTCATTGGTGCGGCTGGCGACTTCTTTCACCATCTGCGCGCCCATGTTTTCGAACTTGTCTTCCAGTTCGATTTCCTTGGCAACCGAAACACCGTCTTTGGTGATGCGCGGTGCGCCGAAGGATTTGTCCAGAACCACGTTGCGGCCTTTGGGGCCCAGGGTCACTTTGACAGCATCAGCCAGGATGTTCACACCTGACAGCATGCGGTTGCGGGCATCGGTGTCGAACTTGACGTCCTTAGCAGCCATGTCGTTTCTCCTTGAGAAAATGTATTGGAACGAAGATCAGAGGAAGCGGGTCGCTTACTCGATGATCCCCATGATGTCGCTTTCTTTCATCATCAGCAGCTCTTCGCCGCCGACGTTGACCTCGGTGCCCGACCACTTGCCGAACAGGATCTTGTCGCCAGCTTTCACAGCCATTGCGATCAGTTCGCCGCTGTCCTTGCGTGCGCCTTCGCCGGTTGCAACGACTTCGCCTTCGCTGGGCTTTTCTTTTGCGCTATCGGGAATGATCAGACCACCAGCGGTTTTTTCGTCGCTTTCGGTACGGCGAACCAGCACGCGGTCATGAAGCGGTTTCAATGCCATCTTTGCAGCTCCTTGGGCTCAAAGTTTATTATCCTCCCCTCGCCGGTCGGCGAGGCGTTAGCACTCAAGGGTAGAGAGTGATAACGACGCATAGCTAGGGGGTCGAATTAGCCGAGTCAACAAGTTGCCCGAATATTTTTCCCACGCGGAACCACAGCCCCCCCGGTTTACACGGAGCTTCGACCATCTAAAGTGGCGACAACGACATTAGACCGAGGCAATTTTGATGCGCGGACTCCGGATCATCACGACTAACTTTCTGTTTTCAATCACTCTTATTTTTGGGCCAGTCATGTCTGTGCAGGCGCAGTCCCTTACCGAAACAGTCCGAACCTGGGAGGATCGTCTTGATGCGCGGATCGGGGTGCTGCTCTATGAACTCGGCAGCAATTGGCAGGTCTCGTACCGCGCCGATGAGCTGTTTCCGATGTCCAGTACGTTCAAAACGCTCTTGTGTGGCGCTGTGCTGGCGACGGTAGATGCAGGATCGGAAAGGCTGTCAGATACCGTCACATACCAATCGTCGGATCTGGTGGATTACTCTCCTGTAACCAGCAAACATGTCGAGACAGGCATGTCGGTTGGTGCACTGTGCGAAGCAACGATGACAATAAGCGACAACACCGCGGCCAACCTGTTGCTGCAACGTCTGGACGGGCCTGCCGGGCTGACCGGGTTTCTTCGCACAATGGGTGACGATGTAACCAGGCTTGATCGTTGGGAGACGGCTTTGAATGAAGCCACTCCAGGCGATCCACGCGATACCACGACGCCGCATGCAATATTGGCAACGCTGGATCGGTTGTTGTTTGGTGAAGCGCTCTCTGTCACATCCTCCGCTCAGCTAAGACAATGGATGATTGAGGATCAGGTGGCCGACGAACTTATCCGCGCGCACGTGCCCGACGGGTGGACGATCGGAGACAAGACGGGGGCCGGAGGCCACGGCAGCCGTGCGATCGTGGCTTTTCTACAGACCCCTGAACCCCGCACCTATTTGGCTGCCATATATCTGACCGAAAGCGATGCGCCGTTCCCGGAACGCAATGCGGTCCTTTCAGATGTTGGCCGCGCCATGATTGCAGAAATCAACGCACGCTCGGATTAGTCCGCATCTTCCCAACTGTAGGCCCAATGCTTCAATCCTTCGGCCCCCGAAGCGGACAATGCGTAGACACCCTTCTCGACCCTGTCGAACCACCCGTAGTGATTATCCCGCATCAAGCGCGTGGCCGCGGCCACGCCAGTGGACTGTGCGACCTCTGCCCCTTTTGTCGCGCCGCATTCAGCCAGATGCGCCGCACACTTTAGCGCGTCCTGCCTGTAGGCCGTTACGATCCCGTGCCGAGTGGCTCCGCCTGCATTGGGATCGCCCTCCAATCTGTCAAATTCGCGCAGCAAACGGGTCGCTTTTGCCTTGCTTTTGCGTGGCGCATAAGGGCCGGGGTCGCATTGCACCTCGACCGTTCCGTCGGCACGTACGGTGATCAATCCAAGACCCAGCCTGCGGCACAGTGCCAGATTATCCTTCAACGCACGCCGCGCGGTCCGCCCCTTTGGCTTGCACACGCCGATATAGACCAGATCGGTTACCTTTAACCGCGTGATCGCCTGATGAAACAGGGTCAATGAGAACCGCAGCTTCAACTCAACGATCACCGGCTCATCGCCATCCCGAAGGGCAACGATGTCGGCTGCGCCGACTTCGCCTTTGACGGTGTAGCCCTGACGCTCTAACAGCGCCTTGATCGGCGGATATAGATCCTGCTCGCGGTCCATTCTGCCATGCTATGCAAATTTGCCGCGAACACCAGACATCGCCTGCACCCGGCTTGAACATGTGGCCGCGCCAAGGCAATGTCTCGATCACACTGACATTCCCGAGATGATCCCTATGCGCCTGTTTGCACCGCTGCTTTTCCTGCTACTGCCGGCCACTGTTCAGGCCGCTTGCGAAGGAAGTGACCTGAGACCGGGCCTCAGCCCCGACGTAAAGTCCGAACTGCAGCAGGCGGTCGCCGATATCCCGTTCTCCGAAGGCAACCATTGGATCGCCACCAAAGGCGACACGGTTCTGCACATTGTCGGCACGCTGCACGCCAACGATCCACGCATGGATGCGGTGGTCGAACGGTTAACACCGACCCTACGGGATGCGGATGCGTTTTATTTTGAGGTCACGCGAGAGGAAATGGACGCCTTCGAACAGGATCTGGCCAAGGATATGAGCCCGGTGATGATCACCACAGGGCCCAGCCTTATTGACCTGATGTCCGAGGAAGACTGGTCTGCCCTGTCTCAGGGGTTGGCCGAGCGTGGCATCCCAGGCTGGATGGCTGCCAAAATGCGCCCTTGGTTTCTCAGCATGATGCTGGGCGTCCCCCCCTGTATGATGCAGGACCCCAGCGCGAACCACGGGATGGACGCCCGTCTGGATCAGCTGGCTGATGAGTTGGGCACCCCCAAACATTCGCTTGAGCAGATTGCCGATCTAATGAGTATGTTCGACAATCATCCTATCGAAAAGCAGGTTCAGTCTCTTGTACGAATGGCCGGAGCCATGGGCGGCAGCGAAGATCAGTTGGCAACGATGGCCAACGCCTATCTGGAAGAGAAGCATGTTGAGATCATCCAGCTAGCCCGGCTTCAAGGATTGGAGGAATCCGGCCTTTCGCCCGAAGTTTTCGACGAAGAATGGAACGACTTCGAACAAAAACTCCTGGTCGAGCGCAATGGAAACTGGATGCAGAAAATTTTGGACATAAAGGACCAAATCGCTGTTATTGCGGTTGGCGCCGGTCATTTGGGCGGCGATCAGGGGTTGCTGAATCAACTGCAACAGGCCGACTATACCCTGACTCGCGCCCCGTTCTGACAAACCGCGTCCCAGACCAACCGTCGCAGCGTAAACACTGCCGGGTGACAACCCCTGCAGACCACCCTATAAGGCGCGCGAAATGATGATCCTCAGGATGCTGACATGACAACGCTCGTATTTGGCCACAAATCCCCCGACACCGATTCCACAGGCTCACCGATCCTGTGGTCCTGGTACCTGAATGAAATCAAAGGCGAACAAGCAGAGCCCGTTCTGCTGGGTGAGCCCAACACCGAAGCCGCATTCCTGCTGCAACGCTGGGACCTGCCTAAGCCGCGCATCATCGAAGATGTCGATGCAGATGCGCCGGTCATCATCGTAGACACCAACAACCCGGCCGAGCTGCCCGCCAGCATCAACGGCGCTGACATCCGTGCCATAATCGACCATCACAAACTGGTGGGCGGTCTGGAAACCAAAGGCCCGATCGACATCACTGTGCGTCCGCTGGCCTGCACGGCAACCATCATGATGGACCTGATCGGCGAAGATGCCGCAAAAATGCCCGAGGCCATCAAGGGCGCGGCACTGACCTGTATCCTGTCGGACACGCTGGAATTCCGCTCGCCAACCACCACCGCGCATGATCGCGCCGTGGCCGAGAAGCTAGCCGCTGATCTGGGCCTGGACGTCTCGGCCTATGCCGCCGAAATGTTCGCGGCGAAATCAGACGTTTCGTCCTTCTCAGACGCCGAATTGATCCGCATGGACAGCAAGGAATACGAAGTCGACGGCACCAAGTTCCGAGTATCGGTTCTGGAGACTACAGCTCCGGGTGTTGTTTTGGATCGCAAGGCTAGCCTGGCAAGTTCGATGGCAGACGTAGCCAAGGAAGACGGCGTCGATCAGGTTCTGCTATTTGTCGTCGACATCCTGAACGAAGAAGCAACGCTGCTGGTGCCCAACGAACTGGTTAAAGGCGTCGCAGAGAAAAGCTTTGGCGCAAGCGTGGATGGCGACGCTGTGGTCCTGCCCGGCGTCATGAGCCGCAAGAAGCAGATCATCCCGAACCTCAAGGTCTGAGGTTTGCAGCATTTGCAATGACAAGGCGCCCCACCCGGGCGCCTTTTTTCTTTGCCACTAATGTTTTGCACCAACGACGTCCATTGATAGTCTGACTTCAACAGCCAGACAGCAAATTGGGCCAGACGACGTTTATGAGTTCCCGCAAGTTCAGCACCACACGCGACATCCTGAGATTTGAGGGCAAGGACAAAGCGGCCTATTGGCGACGCTTTGCCATGCTGCTGACCTTGTCCGTGGTGATTGCTACAATGGGAATGCTACGCGACTCCGGCGCAGTGGTCATTGCCGCGATGTTGGTTGCGCCTTTGATGACACCCATCCTCGGCGTTGCGGCAGCGATGGTCATGGGATGGCTAGGCCGCGCGTTCAAATTGGCGCTGATTGTTTGTTGCGCGGCAGTGATCAGTGTCTTGCTGGCATGGCTTCTTGTCTATGTTGCCGACGTCCCGCGCGGTATTCTGATCCCCGATCAGGTTCTGGCCAGAACCGACCCGGGCACCGAGGATCTGATCGTTGCGCTGGCTGCCGGAGTGGCCGCAGCTTACGTTCAGATCAACCGGTCCGAGGTCAGTCTTCTTCCCGGAGCAGCCATCGGCGTGTCGCTCGTGCCGCCGTTGTCTGCCTCGGGCGTCTTGCTGTATTTTGGCGAACCCGCCGAGGCCTATGAAGCCGGCCTGCTTTTCGCCACCAACCTTGGTGCGATCATTTTGTCCGCTTGCTCAGTCTACATCGTATACGCGGCGCGCGCGGTGGTGTTCAGCAAGGGTCGGCGCAAACTGAATTTCACCGCGAGTGTAGCAGTGACACTGGCATTCCTTGCCTTCGTTGTCCTGCAGCTAGGGAAGTCCACCTACAACAGATACCTCGAAACCCGGACCGAGGCAAAGTTGGCGCAAACGATCCGGGACTGGGCCGATCCGGTATCGGTTGAAGTTGTTCGCGTGGACGTGAACGCCAAACGAAAACATGCCGACATCTGGCTGATCGTCGACCTTCCTGTGGAAGCCGCATACAAAGTGTCCTCGATAGCGGGCTTGCTGCCTGCATCCCTGCGAGAAACACCTTTGACTGACGCGCTTCAGAAAGAACTGGGGCCAGGATATCTGGTCGTTGTGCGTTTCCAGAACAGGATCGGCGCACAGATTATTCTGGGCACCGAAAACGTTCAGCAAGCGCCAGATGTCGAGGAAATCGTCGAATAAAACCTGCAGACACCATATGTTCAGCCGACAAATCGTATTGCGGGATGGTCATCAGGTGAAAGCTTTGCCATAGCTGTCACAACTCCGAAATCAGATCCCGAGGCTCCCATGACCCAGATCATCCACGCGCTTTCCGAGATTTCAAACCGCTACAAAGCGCTGTTCGTTGACCTGTGGGGATGCGTTCACAACGGTATCACTGCATACCCCGAAGCGGTCGCGGCGCTGCAGCAGTATCGGGCGCAAGGTGGGGTCGTGGTGTTGGTCACCAACTCTCCCAAACCGCGCGCCGGAGTGGCTGAACAGCTTGGGCAGTTCAATGTTCCCGCGGACGCTTACGACACAATCGCCACCAGCGGGGACTCGGCGCGATCCGCCATGTTCCGCGGAGCAGTCGGCCACAAAGTATATTTCATGGGTGAATGGCAGCGAGACGCGGGGTTCTTTGAGCCTTTAAAAATCTTGCATCACCCGATCCACATCGAACGCGTGCCGCTGGACCAGGCCGAAGGGATCGTCTGCTGCGGCCCGTTTGATCCAATGGCGGACCCATCCGTCAACCGTGCAGACTTTTTGTATGCCAAGCAAATGGGTATGAAACTCTTGTGCGCAAATCCTGATATTGTTGTCGATCGAGGCGAAGTTAGGGAATGGTGCGCTGGCGCGCTGGCAAAGCTGTATACCGAAATGGGCGGTGAAAGCCTGTACTTCGGAAAACCCCACCCGCCGATTTATGATTTGGCGCGGCGCAGGCTGCAGGAATTGGGTCACGATACACCCGATGGCGACATTCTGGTGATCGGCGACGGCCCTCATACAGACATTCTGGGCGGTATGGGCGAAGGGATTGATTCTCTGTTCATCTCGGGCGGCCTGGCCGCAGCAGAAACAAAAACTGACCATCACCCACACCATGAATCCCTAAGTGATTATATTGCAAAGGAAAACATCAATCCGACCTACACAATCGGCCGGTTGAGATAGTCAGAAAAGACTTGATTTTCTGCAGTTGCGAAGTAATAAAGTTGCCAAACGGGGGCAGCTTGCGTTGTTTTGTTGCCCAATGAACTCGAGTGAGGGCGACATGTTGGATAATCTTCCACGCGGCACGATCTGTATTGAAGACATCGAAATGGGCATGACCCGCCACCTGCGCAAAGTGGTGTCGGACGAAGATATCGAGATGTTCGCGCAGGTTTCAACGGATCGGAATCCGGTACATCTGGACGATGACTATGCCCGCGACACGATTTTTGAAGGGCGCATCGCCCACGGGATGCTGACCGCGGGCCTGATCTCTGCCGTGATTGGCGAACAACTGCCGGGCCACGGCACAGTGTACATGGGTCAATCGCTGAAGTTTCTGGCACCCGTGCGCCCTGGCGACATGGTCTATGCAGAGGTCAAGGTGATCGACATTGATTTTGCCAAGCGCCGCGTGAAACTGGATTGTCACTGTGCGGTCGATGGCAAGAAGGTGTTGGTGGGCGAAGCGATGGTTCTGGCCCCGTCGCGCAAATTCGACTGAAGCCTCGATACATCTATCCTTTTGAAGGGCGCTGGAAACGGTGCCCTTTTTTGTTGCGCGGCATTTGTACCAATCAGGTGCTTGAACCCAGTCTCCAGTCCCGCTAGGCAAGCTTCATGCAGATCATCCGGGATTTCCAGTTTGTCGAGCCAGAAGACCGCGGTGCCAGTGTGGCAATCGGGAACTTCGATGGCGTGCATGTTGGTCATCAGTCGGTGATCGAACTGGCACAACGCGTAGCTCCGGATGCTCCGCTTGGTGTTCTGACGTTCGAGCCCCACCCTCGCGAGTATTTTGCACCCGATGCACCGCCTTTTCGTCTGATGCGCGGAAACGCACGTGCGCACCGCTTGGAGAAACTGGGTGTGCAAAAGCTGTACGAATTGCCGTTCAATGCAGCGCTTGCTGGTCTGACGCCTGAAGAATTTGCCCGCAATGTCATCTGCGAGGGGCTTGGTCTGTCGCACGTGGTGGTCGGCGCGGATTTCTGTTTTGGAAAAGGTCGAAGCGGCACCGCCGAAGACATTGTCCGGTTCGGGCAAGAGATGGGGTTCGGTGTCACCATTGCACCGTTGATGGAACGATCTGATGACGTCGTATCCTCAACCGGGATCCGCACAGCACTGTCCGAAGGCCGCCCCCGCGACGCCGCGACGATGTTGGGTCATTGGCACCGGGTCGAGGGTGAGGTGATCGGCGGTGAACAACGCGGGCGCGAGCTTGGGTTCCCTACCGCCAATATGTCCATTGAAGGGCTGCACCCCCCAAAATTCGGTGTCTATGCGGTGCTGGTCGACGTGCTCGATGGTCCCCATCAGGGCAGCTATCTCGGAGCATCTTCGGTTGGCGTGCGGCCCATGTTCAACGGAGAAGTCGCGAATATAGAGACTTTCCTGTTCGATTTCTCAGGCGATCTGTATGGTTCGACCCTGTCCGTCGGGTTAGTCGATTACCTGCGCCCCGAGATGACCTTTGACGGGCTGGACGCATTGATCGCACAAATGGACGCCGATTGCGCCAAGGCGCGCGCCCTGCTGACCGCGCTATGACCACCGACCCGATCGATCGCAAGGACCTTGGCTCCCGGTTCTGGGAACGAAAACCGCTGACCAAGATGAATCAACGTGAATGGGAAGCGTTGTGCGACGGCTGCGGCAAATGCTGCTTGAACAAGCTCGAAGATGAGGACACAGGAGAGGTCGCCCTAACCTGCGTCGCCTGCCGCCTGCTGGACGACGAAACCTGCCGCTGCACGCAATACGACATCCGCCATCAGTTCGTCCCCGAGTGCATCGTGATGAAACCCGAAAACATCGACGATCACGCCTATTGGCTACCCCAGACCTGCGCCTATCGGTTGTTGTGGGAAGGCAAACCCCTTTACGACTGGCATCCTTTGATATCAGGTACGCCGGAAAGCGTGCACGCCGCTGGTGTCTCGGTTCAGGGGCGCACGGTGTCCGAGTTCGAAACACCCATGGAAGAGTGGGAAGACTATATCATTGAGGAGCCTAGCTAGATGTATTTTGCGTCTGACAATTCCGGTCCGGTTCACCCTCAGGTCATGACCGCATTGAACGAGGCCAATCAGGGCTATCAGATGGCTTATGGCGCCGACACCCTGATGAATGAAGTGCGCGATCGAATTCGCGGAATCTTCGAAGCGCCAGGTGCGGCTGTCTATCTGGTAGCCACAGGGACAGCGGCGAACTCGCTGGCTCTGGCGACGCTCTCAAACCCTTGGGAAACTGTGTTTTGTTCCCCCGTCGCGCATATCCACGAGGATGAGTGCAACGCGCCCGAGTTCTATAGTGGAGCAAAGCTGACGCTGGTGCCGGGCGGCGATAAGATGGACCCCGAGGCGCTGCGCCGTTCCATTCTGGCTGAAGAAACACGTGGTGTGCACGGGCCCCAGCGAGGGCCAGTGTCGATCACGCAGGTGACCGAACGAGGATCGGTTTATTCTCTGGCCGAGTTGCAGGGGTTGTGTGGTGTTGCCAAAGAATACGACCTGCCGGTGCATTTGGACGGCGCGCGTTTCACCAATGCGCTTGTCGCGCTCAATTGCTCCCCTGCCGAGATGACATGGAAAGCGGGCGTGGATGCGGTCAGTTTTGGCGGCACCAAGAACGGCCTGATGGGCGTCGAAGCGGTGGTTTTCTTCGATGAATCCAAAGCCTGGGAGTTTGAGCTGCGCCGCAAGCGTGGAGCGCATCTGTTTTCCAAGCACCGCTACTTATCGGCCCAGATGGCCGCATATCTGAAAGATGATCTTTGGCTTCAGTTGGCCCGGCAAGCCAATGCGAACTGCACGCATCTAGCCAATGGTCTGCGGTCCAAAGGGGCAAGCTTTTTACATGAACCACAAGCCAACATGATCTTCGCGCAGTTTTCCCGCGCACGGCACAAGCAATTGCACGACGCAGGCGCGATCTACCACCTGTGGGGCGCCGAGCTGGACGGAACGGATGACGAGGAGATTCTGGCCTGTAGACTGGTCTGCGACTGGTCGATCAGCTCAGGCGATATCGACCAGTTCATCGGCTTATTGTGATGTCTGGGGTTTGGGACGTTATCCTGCCCCACACAAACGTCAGGACAAACCACCCCAGAACTTTCTGATCTCAGCGGCCGTCTGATCCGGTTGCGTGATTGGCACCATGTGACCGGCACCCGAAACAACGCCTGTCTTTGCATTGGGTAACCGCCGGGCAAGTCCTTCTCCGATCGCGGGCATAACGGGATGTGTCTCGGACCCACTTAGGATCAGAAACGGCAAGTTCACGCGGTCCAGAACGCCGGGGATCAACAGCCCCTTCTGATCGTGAAACAATGCATCATCGACTGCTGGTACAACGTGAATCCCGCGGATCATGCCCGCGCGGGTTCGTTCCGGCAGGTCAGGCCATCGGGGGCCGTCCTGTGCACCCCACATCCGGTTGAACAACCGGGCGGCCTGCTCCATGTCTCCAGCGGCTAAAGCATTAGAAACGGGTTTGGCCTCGTCATCATATTGCCTGACCAACTCTGGCGCGTCCTGAACCACAATCGCAAAAAACACAGGCTCGATCAGGACCGCACTGCGGACGAGGTCCGGAAACTCGACAGCCAGCCGAAGGGCTAGCATTCCGCCAAAGGAATGCCCAATCACGTCCATCGGTTCGGTCAGATGCGCGGCCGACAGCTGCGTCACTTGGTCAAAGAAATCCCCACTCCCATCCCAATCGGAACTGCGGCCATGAGACGGCATGTCGGGGGCCGTAAATGTCGCCTCGCCTCCTAGCGCGGCCGACAACCCCGCCCAAGCCCCGGAATGCGCAATCGTGCAGTGCAGGGCGAGCACTTTGCGCGCACCCTGCCCTAACGTTCTGACAAAGATGTCGTCTTCCAAGGGGGTGTCCTTCACCCTTTTAGTCCCGACAAATGGCGATCCAGATCATCCAGCCGGTCCTGTCCCCAGAACCGCTGATCATCTTCGGTAATATAAAACGGCGCGCCAAAGACGCCGCGATCCACGGCCTCTTCCAGATTGGCGGCATAGGTTTCCGCACCCACCAGAAGGCCGCTGTCCGCCAAACCTGGATGAAAGCCGGCCCGTGTCAGGCAATCACGGATCACATCATCCTGCGCAATGTCTTTTTCCTCGGCCCAACATGCTCGCACGAAGGAATGCACAAGTTTGCCAACATCGCCGGCCCCATCTTTAATCGCTGCGATGATCGCGTAGGACGATGGTGCCGCATTGGTCGGCCAGTGCGCGGGTTGCAAATTGAACTCCATCCCAAGCAGCTTGGACTGCCTTTGCAGTTCTTGTGCCCGGTATTCAATGCGCGAAATGTGGCGGTCTTTGGGTGGCGTGCCGCCTGTACGCCCAAAGAGGGCGACAATATCCAGCGGTTTGTAGTTGATCGTCGCGCCATGTTTCGCCGCAACCTCCTCCAACCGCATTCCTGCCAGATAGGTATAGGGCGAGAGTGTCGCAAAATAGTAGTCAATCTGGGCCATGTGCACTTTCTCCGCTGCGTTATCTTTGCTGGACGGTAAGGCCATGCTAAGCGGTGTCAACATCACGAATCTGTCACATTGCCATTGCTGCCCGGGGACCTCAGCCGATGCCGACACTCAACGAACCCAAGCTTATCGCTGGGAACGCCAACCTTCCTCTTGCCGAATCCATATCGCGACGCATGAGCTTGTATCGCGGCGTCGATCAGAATCTGGTCGATGCGCGGGTCGAACGCTTCAATGACGGCGAGATTTTCGTCGAAGTGTTCGAAAACGTGCGCGGTGAGGATATGTTCATCGTCCAACCGACGTCGAACCCGGCGAATGACAACCTGATGGAGTTGTTGATCATCGCCGACGCGCTGCGCCGGTCTTCGGCACAGCGTATCACCGCCGTGATCCCCTACTTCGGCTATGCCCGTCAGGATCGCCGCACCAAGGCACGCACGCCGATCAGCGCCAAGCTGGTGGCCAATATGCTGACTGGCGCCGGGATTGAGCGGATCCTGACCATGGACCTGCACGCGGCGCAAATTCAGGGGTTCTTCGACATGCCGGTCGACAACCTCTACGCTTCGCCGATTTTCGCACTGGATGTGAAACATCAGTTTCAGGACAATCTGGACGAACTTATGGTCGTCTCGCCCGACGTGGGCGGCGTGGCCCGTGCGCGCGAGCTGGCCAAGCGCATCAACGCCCCCCTGTCGATCGTGGACAAACGCCGCGAAAAAGCCGGTGAAGTGGCCGAGATGACTGTTATCGGTGACGTCAAAGACAAGATATGCCTGATCGTGGACGACATGTGCGACACTGCAGGAACGCTATGCAAGGCGGCTCAGGTCCTGCTGGATAACGGTGCGAAGGAAGTTCACTCGTATATCACGCACGGCGTCATGAGCGGCCCTGCGGTCGAACGCGTGACGAATTCGGTGATGAAATCGCTGGTTCTGACCGATACGATCCAGCCGACCAAAGAGATCGCCAAAGCCAAAAACATCCGCATCGTACCAACCGCTCCAATTTTCACTCAAGCAATCCTGAACATCTGGAACGGAACAAGCGTGTCTTCGTTGTTCGAGGACAAGACGCTGACCCCAATCTACGAGTCGATGTATCACATGGACTGACCAAGTTGGGCGGCGCAGCAGCCGCCCTTTTTTGTCAACACACAAAGGCAGGACGAACCCGTGACAGCCTCAAAACGCATTGTTCTTTCCAGTGACCACGCAGCGATCGCGCTGCGCCAGACGGTCGCCGACCATATCTCGGCACAAGGCTGGGAAGTCCTCGATATCGGCCCCAAAACACCGGAAAGCACGCACTATCCGGTCCACGGCAAAGCTGCAGCTCAGGCCGTTGCCTCGGGCGATTGCCACCTTGGGATCGTCCTGTGTGGTACAGGTCAGGGCATCATGATGGCGGCCAACAAGGTTCCGGGCATTCGCTGTGGCGTGTGTTCTGACGCTTTCTCGGCCCGCATGATCCGCGCGCACAACAACGCCAACATGCTATCAATTGGCGCGCGTGTCGTGGGTGAAGGTCAGGCTCTGGATATCGTAGATGCGTTTCTGGAGGCCGAGTTCGAAGGCGGTCGTCACGCAACCCGTGTGGACATGATCGAGGCGTAAGGCGACTAAACCGCATTGTGCTATCCCACGACCGCGCAATGGGCCCCGTAGTGGGGCCCTGTTGCGTTAGGAGATGTCCCAATCGTCTTCGTTGGCCACCTCTCCGATGGCGGTCCATGTGACCCGTATTCTGGCGATCCGTGTGTCAGACCATGTGCGGAACACCGCGCTGAAGCCTTCAGGCGTAATGTCTTCGGCGGTAACTTCGGCGCGCAGAGCAGAAGATGTATCTACATCCCACAAGGACACACCAACCTGAACAACCGGCACTGATCGGAACGCCTGACTGAACGTCACGACTGACCGGCGCTGGCGCGGCCCTTCGCCCGTCCACATCTCGCCACCATCGGCGAACTCGGAAAAAATGACTGCCTCGCCTTGGTCGATTCCAATCGGGTGGGATTTAAACGTCTTCATTCATTCAACTTTATTTATAAACCCCCGGAGGTTAACCCGGTACTTCACTAAAACTCCACAAAAAAACGGCCCCGATTCAACGGGACCGTTCTAAATCAATTGAACGTCGATGGGCTCACAGGCTCATATGCGTTCCAAGGGCTTCCATATCGGCCAGCAACTTGGCTGCGTCGTCGACGATAGACTGATCGTCACCAGCCTTGGCCGCCTCGTGCGAAGCGCGTGCCTCTGTGATCAGATCGTCCAGATGTGACCGTGTTACTTCAGCAACCGGAATAGCCTTTTCGGCCAGAACCGAAAGGCTGTCGCCGTTGATCTGGGCAAACCCGCCGGTGACCAGGTATTCGCTGGACCCTTCGGGCGCCTCAACCTTCAGCAGACCGGGGCGCAGCGTGGTGATGGTGGGGGCATGATCGGGCATTGCCGTCATGTCCCCGTCCGCGCCGGGAATCTGGACCGCGGTGGCCTCAAGCGAAGCAAGGCTCCGCTCGGGGCTGACGAGGTCGAATTGCATCGTGTTTGCCATCAGATGTGCTCCTTAGGCAGCTTCTGCGGCCATCTTTTCCGCTTTGGCGATCACTTCGTCGATGCCACCAACCATCAGGAAGGCCGCTTCGGGCAGGTGATCGTATTCGCCGGCCACAACGGCCTTGAACGACGCGATGGTCACATCCAGAGGAACCTGAACGCCGGGCGAGCCAGTGAAGACCTGCGCAACGTCGAACGGCTGTGACATGAAGCGTTCGATCTTACGCGCACGTGCCACGGTCAGTTTGTCCTCTTCCGACAGTTCGTCCATGCCAAGGATGGCGATGATGTCCTGCAGCGACTTGTAGCGCTGAAGGATCTGCTGAACGTCGGTCGCAACCTTGTAGTGCTCTTCACCGACGATGGCCGGGTCAAGCAGACGCGAGGTCGAGTCGAGCGGGTCAACCGCAGGGTAGATACCCTTTTCCGAGATCGCACGGTTAAGAACTGTGGTCGCGTCCAAGTGAGCAAACGAGGTCGCCGGCGCAGGGTCAGTAAGGTCATCCGCAGGTACGTAGATCGCCTGAACCGAGGTGATCGAGCCCGACTTAGTCGAGGTGATGCGTTCCTGCAGAGCGCCCATGTCGGTGGCCAGTGTCGGCTGGTAACCCACCGCCGAAGGAATACGACCCAGCAGAGCCGAAACCTCGGATCCCGCCTGCGTAAAGCGGAAGATGTTGTCGACGAAGAACAGAACGTCGGTACCGGACTGGTCGCGGAACTGTTCCGCCAGGGTCAGACCGGTCAGAGCAACACGTGCACGTGCTCCCGGAGGTTCGTTCATCTGACCGTAAACCAGAGCCACCTGCGATTCTTCCAGGTTGTCCGGCTTGATAACGTTCGATTCGATCATCTCGTGGTACAGGTCGTTCCCTTCACGGGTCCGTTCACCAACACCCGCGAACACCGAGAAGCCCGAGTGCACTTTTGCGATGTTGTTGATCAGTTCCATGATCAGAACGGTTTTGCCAACGCCGGCACCGCCGAACAGGCCGATCTTGCCGCCTTTGGCGTAAGGGGCCAGCAGGTCAACAACCTTGATGCCGGTGACCAGAACTTCCGACTCGGTCGACTGTTCTGCGAAGGTCGGCGCAGGCTGGTGGATTGCACGGGATTCGGTTGCCTCAACCGGGCCCTTTTCGTCGATGGGGTCGCCAACAACGTTCAGGATGCGGCCCAGAGTGGCGTTGCCAACCGGAACCGAGATCGGTGCGCCCATGTCTGTTACTTCTTCGCCACGGACCAGACCTTCGGTCGCATCCATCGCGATAGTGCGGACAGTGTTTTCACCCAGGTGCTGTGCAACTTCCAACACCAGGCGCTTGCCGTTGTTGGTGGTTTCCAGCGCGTTCAGAATTTCAGGCAGCTGATCTTCGAAGTGCACGTCGACGACGGCCCCGATGATCTGTGTGACTTTGCCTTTTGCATTCGCCATGTTTCGTCTCCGGTTTGTCTCTACAGCGCTTCGGCGCCGGAAATAATTTCAATCAGCTCGTTGGTGATCACGGCCTGACGCGAACGGTTGAACTGGATCGTCAGCTTGTCGATCATTTCACCCGCGTTGCGTGTCGCGTTGTCCATCGCAGACATCCGTGCACCCTGTTCCGAGGCTCCGTTTTCGAGCAGAGCCGAGAAGATCGCGGTCGCAACCCCCTTGGGCAGCAGGTCAGCCAGGATGGCCTCTTCGCTTGGCTCGTAATCAAAGACCGCACCGCTGTCGTCACCCTCGGTTTCCTCGAACGAGGCGGGGATGATCTGCTGTGCCGAAGGGATCTGGGTCACAACGTTGACGAACTTCGAATAGAAGATCGTTGCAACGTCGAACTCACCCCCGTCAAAGCGGGACAGGATGTCCTTCGCGATGTCCTGCGCGTTGGTGTAACCCAGACGCTTGACCTCGCTCAGGTCGACATGTCCAACGAACAGGTCGCCAAAATCACGCTTGAGCGCGTCGCGGCCTTTTTTGCCAACGGTCAGAACTTTGACCGTCTTACCCTTCAGGCGCAGCTCTTCCGCTTTGACACGGGCCAGCTTGGCGATGTTCGAGTTGAAGCCGCCGCACAGGCCGCGTTCAGCTGTCATGACAACCAGCAGATGGACATCATCACTGCCCGTACCACGGAGCAGCTTGGGGGCGCTGTCGCTGCCCCCGACCGACGCCGCAAGCCCCGCCATCACGGCATTGAACCGTTCGGCATAGGGGCGCGAGGCTTCGGCAGATTCCTGGGCGCGGCGCAATT
Organism: Ruegeria sp. BI12; assembly: GCF_056537985.1. Taxonomy (NCBI): domain Bacteria; kingdom Pseudomonadati; phylum Pseudomonadota; class Alphaproteobacteria; order Rhodobacterales; family Roseobacteraceae; genus Ruegeria; species Ruegeria sp. BI12. Next base: position 2,491,892 of record NZ_JBQFSL010000001.1, read on the forward strand.
TTGCGGCCGCGACCATCTGCATGGCCTTGGTGATCTTGCGGGTCGATTTGACCGACTCGATCCTGTTTTTAAGGTCCTTAAGATTTGGCATATGCCCGCCTCTCCCTTAAGCGAAGGTTGCGGCGTATTCGTCCAGCGCAGCCTTGATCTTGTCGGATGCGTCACCCTTGATCTTGGGATCTTCGTCCGTGATCCACTGAAGCAGGTCCGCGTGCTTGCCACGCAGGTGCGCCAGCAGGCCAGCCTCGTAACGGCCAACGTCGGATACTTCGATCTTGTCGAGGTAGCCGTTGGTGCCCGCGAAGATGACGCAAACAATCTCAGCGTTGGTCAGCGGCGAGTACTGGGGCTGTTTCATCAGCTCGGTCAGACGCGCACCACGGTTCAGCAGCTGCTGGGTTGCGGCGTCAAGGTCGGAACCGAACTGCGCAAACGCAGCCATTTCGCGGTACTGAGCCAGCTCCAGCTTAACCGGACCAGCGACCGATTTCATCGAGTTGGTCTGAGCCGAAGAGCCCACACGCGAAACCGACAGACCGGTGTTCACAGCAGGACGGATGCCTTGGTAGAACAGTTCGGTTTCAAGGAAGATCTGACCGTCGGTGATCGAGATCACGTTGGTCGGGATAAACGCCGAAACGTCACCGCCTTGGGTTTCAATAACCGGCAGAGCGGTCAGCGAGCCTGCGCCGAAGTCTTCGTTCAGCTTTGCCGAACGTTCCAGCAGGCGGGAGTGGAGGTAGAAAACGTCGCCAGGATAGGCTTCACGTCCGGGCGGACGACGCAGCAGCAGCGACATCTGACGATAGGACACAGCCTGTTTCGACAGGTCATCGTAGATGATCAGCGCATGGCGGCCGTTGTCACGGAAGTATTCTGCCATCGCGGTTGCAGCGTAGGGTGCCAGGAACTGCATCGGTGCCGGGTCGGACGCGGTTGCGGCCACAACGATCGAGTATTCAATCGCGCCGGACTCTTCCAGTTTCTTCACCAGCTGCGCAACGGTCGAACGCTTCTGACCGATGGCAACGTAAACGCAGTACAGCTTCTTCGACTCGTCGTCGCCAGCCGCTTCGTTATAGGTTTTCTGGTTCAGGATCGCGTCCAGTGCAACGGCGGTTTTGCCGGTCTGACGGTCACCAATGATCAGCTCACGCTGGCCACGGCCAATCGGGATCATCGCGTCAACCGACTTCAGGCCGGTTGCCATTGGTTCGTGAACCGATTTACGCGGGATGATGCCCGGCGCTTTAACGTCTGCAACGCCACGCTTGGTTGCGTTGATCGGGCCTTTGCCGTCCAGCGGGTTGCCCAAACCGTCTACAACGCGCCCCAGCAGCTCGTCACCGATCGGAACGTCCACGATCGAGTTGGTGCGCTTAACGGTGTCACCTTCTTTGATGTCACGGTCGGAACCGAAGATAACAACACCAACGTTGTCGCTTTCCAGGTTCAGCGCCATGCCCATGATGCCGCCGGGGAACTCAACCATTTCACCCGCTTGCACGTTGTCCAGGCCGTATACACGGGCAATCCCGTCACCGACGCTCAGCACGCGGCCGATCTCGGCCACTTCGGCTTCCTGACCAAAATTCTTGATCTGGTCCTTCAGGATTGCAGAAATCTCTGCAGCTTGGATTCCCATTTATCCGACCTCTTTCATTGCATTCTGTAGGGAGTTGAGCTTCGAACGGATCGAACTGTCGATCATTTTCGAGCCCACTTTAACGACAAGACCGCCGATGAGGCTTTCATCAACGGTCGCATTGATTGTCACGGTCTTGCCCACACGCTCGGACAGCGTCTTGGACAGTTTTTCGATCTGGGTTTTGGTCAGCGCCTTGGCCGACGCGACATCGGCAGTCACTTCGCCACGTTCGTCTGCCAGCATGTCGCGCAGAACCTGCACCAGCTGCGGCACAACAAATAGGCGGCGTTTCTGCGCCATCAGACCCAGCGTGTTACGCAGGATGGCGTGCAGACCCATTTTGTCAGCGATTGCGGTAATGGCGCCTTCTTGTTCGGCGCGCGAAACCAGAGGCGATGCGATCAGGTCGCGCAGTTCGGCACTGTCGCCCAATGCTGCTGCCAGATCGTTGATTCCGGTTTCCAGACCTGCGAGGTCATTATTCTCTTTGGCGATCTCAAAGATCGCGGTGGCATAGCGCTCGGCGATGCCTGTGGAAATCGAAGCTGGTTCGGACACGTCCACCCTTCCGATATTTTGGGCCCCGAATTCGCGTTGCGGCAGCTACCCCGGGGGCGTGAAGAAACCCCGGCCAGACGGTCGGGGATCAAAATCACCGGGGGTCTAGCAGAGCCGAACCCAGCTAGCAATATATTATCACGGCAACAGGCTTATCCACAAAATGTTTAATTTCAAACAGTTAAGCCGGGTGCGACCCTTTTGTCCGGCTTAAACAGGCGAAAAATGTTACGAAAGTGTAGGTTTTTGCGATTCCTGTGTCCTATTTCCCTCAATTTTTGCGATTTGCCGAAGCAAATTGACCGGTATGTTCAGGCTGGTTTCAGAAGACCATCCAGCGCCTTGATCGGGCGACGCTCGGCGTCTTTTGTGACATTTCCACTTGGCGGACGGATCTGTTTTGTCACCTCAACCATCAGCACACCGCCCGCCATAACGGTGGGCAGCCGTTGACCGGTCTTTTCGATCAGATTTGCCGATTTCAGCCAGAAACGTCGAAAGGACGGCGGTAGGTAAAGGGCCGAGCAGTGGCTTTCCGGGATGAAATGATGCGCCTTGAGCTGACTTTCCAGTTGAGAGGCAGAATAGGGTCGGCCAAAGCCGAACGGTGTCTTGTCTGTCCGTGACCAAAGCCCTGCCCGGTTGGGCACAACAAAGAATGCGCGCCCTCCTGGTCCCAGAACACGCCAACACTCATTCAGCAATTGGCTGGGCCGCTGCGACGTTTCTAGACCATGCATCACAATAAGCTTGTCTACATGGCCCGTTTCTATTGGCCACAGGGTTTCTTCTGTCAGAACCGACACATTTGGCATTCCCGCTGGCCAGGGCATAACCCCCTGTGGTCCCGGCATCAGGCCGATTACCCGGCGAGCGTCGGCAAGGTAAGGACGCAGCAAAGGAACAGCGAACCCGAATCCTGCCACGGTTTGCCCTTTGGCCTCAGGCCATTGCTCAATCAATCGCCCACGGATCGCCGCCTGCGCGGCACGACCCAGAGTGCTACGATAGTAGAAGTTCCTCAAATCCTGCACATCAAGATGCATTGCAGACACCCGGTCAATCGGCTTAGCTGGGCGCAGTCTAGCAACGAAAGGGCAAAAGGCCATGCCTCTTGAGGTCGTTACCATCCCATGTCTCAGCGACAATTACGCATTTCTGGCGCATGACGCCGCAAGCGGCAATACCGCACTGGTCGACGCCCCCGAGGCCGGTCCCATTCTGGCCGAGTTAGACCGGCGCGGGTGGGCGCTGTCCCACGTATTGTTGACACATCATCACTGGGATCACGTGGACGGTTTGAGTGCAATTTTGGAAAGACGCCCGGCCAAAGTGATTGGTGCCGCTGCTGATGCACATCGCCTGCCACCGCTGGATCAGCAAGTGAGCGAAGGCGACACTTTCGAAGTCGGGGGCGAACCGGTTCAGGTCCTGGATGTATCGGGACATACGGTCGGACATATTGCGTTCTATATGCCGCAAAGCGCAGTTGTGTTCACTGCAGACAGCTTGATGGCCTTGGGTTGCGGGCGCTTGTTCGAAGGCACGCCATCGCAGATGTGGGCCTCTCTCAGCAAACTGGCCGCCCTGCCCGACGATACGCTGGTTTGTTCAGGTCATGAATACACGCAGTCCAATGCAAAATTCGCTGTGACTGTTGACCCGGAAAATGCTAAGCTACAGCAGCGCGTTGCTGATATCGACCGCGCCCGCGCAGCCGGAGAAGCCACTGTGCCCTCATCTCTGGCGCTCGAAAAGGCCACAAACCCCTTCTTGCGAGCCGCTGATCCGGCGATTCAGGCCCATTTGGGTATGCGCAATTCGGACCCGGTCGAAGTTTTTGCGGAAATCCGGGCTAGAAAAGACCGCTTTTAATGCCCAAATTGCCTTCCTCACGGCCACGGTCACGTGAAATGTGACTGTCAAGTGAAAGAAAACCCTTGAAGCCGGGCCACGATCAACCAAACTCTAATAGTATGAGGACATGGTTGGGATGGGGTTCCGGCCGAAGCCTGCCCCCTTTCGACCCAAGACAGAGGAGCACCCGCGTGCCTTCATTCTCGAGCACATTAGAACAAGCCATCCACGCGGCCTTGGCGGCCGCGAATGAACGGCGTCACGAATTTGCCACGCTGGAGCATCTGCTTCTGGCGTTGTTGGAAGAACCTGACGCGATCCGCGTCATGAAAGCCTGCAGCGTCGATCTGGATGAGTTACGCAGCACGCTGGTCGAATTCATCGACGAAGACCTGTCCAACCTGGTCACGGATATCGACGGTTCCGAGGCTGTTCCGACGGCCGCTTTCCAGCGCGTCATTCAGCGCGCTGCGATCCACGTCCAAAGTTCGGGTCGGACCGAAGTGACCGGGGCAAACGTTCTGGTCGCCATCTTCGCCGAACGCGAGAGCAACGCAGCCTATTTCCTGCAAGAACAGGATATGACCCGCTATGATGCGGTGAACTTCATCGCACACGGTGTGGCGAAAGACCCTGCATACGGGGAAAACCGCTCGGTATCGGGCGCCGATCAGGTCGAAGAAGAAGCTCAACCTGGCGTCACCGAGGGCGATCAGAAAGAAAGCGCGCTCGGAAAGTACTGCATTGACCTGAACGCTAAATCCCGTGCGGGCGACGTCGACCCTCTGATCGGACGCGCCGATGAGGTTGAGCGTTGCATTCAGGTGCTGTGCCGCCGCCGCAAGAACAACCCACTGCTGGTGGGCGATCCGGGCGTGGGCAAAACCGCCATCGCCGAAGGTCTGGCGCATAAGATTGTGGGCGGGGAAGCCCCCGATGTGCTGTCTGAAACCACTATCTATTCGCTGGATATGGGCGCATTGTTGGCAGGTACCCGTTATCGCGGCGATTTTGAGGAACGCTTGAAAGCGGTCGTGACCGAGCTGGAAGATCACCCCGACGCGGTATTGTTCATCGACGAGATCCACACCGTCATCGGTGCCGGTGCCACTTCGGGCGGCGCGATGGACGCGTCAAACCTGCTGAAGCCTGCTCTGCAGGGTGGCAAGTTGCGCACCATGGGATCGACCACATACAAGGAATTCCGTCAACATTTTGAAAAGGACCGCGCGTTGAGCCGTCGGTTCCAGAAAATCGACGTGAATGAGCCTTCGGTCGAGGACAGCGTAAAAATCCTGCGCGGTCTCAAACCCTATTTCGAAGAGCATCACGAGATCAAATATACTGCTGACGCCATCAAGACGGCGGTAGAACTGTCGGCCCGTTACATCAACGACCGCAAACTGCCCGATAAGGCCATCGACGTGATTGATGAGGCCGGTGCAGCGCAGCATCTGGTGGCTGAGAGCAAACGGCGCAAGACCATCGGGGTTAAGGAAATCGAGGCGGTCGTCGCCAAGATCGCCCGCATCCCGCCCAAGAACGTCACCAAGGACGATGCCGAGGTTCTGAAAGACCTCGAAGCCTCGCTGAAACGTGTGGTGTTTGGCCAGGATCTGGCAATCGAAGCGCTGTCCAGCGCGATCAAGCTGGCGCGTGCCGGTTTGCGTGAACCAGAAAAGCCTATCGGCAACTACCTGTTCGCTGGTCCTACCGGTGTGGGTAAAACCGAAGTCGCGAAACAGTTGGCTGATACGCTGGGCGTTGAACTGCTGCGTTTCGACATGTCGGAATACATGGAGAAACACGCCGTCAGCCGTCTGATCGGTGCGCCTCCGGGATATGTCGGGTTTGATCAGGGTGGCCTGCTGACCGATGGCGTCGACCAGCATCCGCATTGTGTTCTGTTGCTGGACGAGATTGAGAAAGCGCACCCGGACGTGTTCAACATCCTGTTGCAGGTGATGGATCACGGCGAGCTGACCGATCACAACGGACGCACGGTGAATTTCCGCAACGTAGTGCTGATCATGACCTCGAACGCGGGCGCGCAGGAACAGGCCAAGGCGGCTATCGGCTTTGGCCGCGACCGTCGCGAAGGAGAGGATACCGCTGCGATCGAACGCATGTTCACGCCGGAATTCCGCAACCGTCTGGATGCCGTGATCTCATTCGCGCCACTACCGAAAGAGGTCATCCTCCAGGTTGTCGAGAAATTCGTGCTGCAGCTTGAGGCGCAGTTGCTAGACCGCAATGTGACCATTGACCTGACCCGTAAAGCCGCCGAATGGCTGGCGGACAAAGGGTATGATGACAAAATGGGTGCCCGTCCTCTGGGCCGTGTCATCCAGGAGCACATCAAGAAGCCGCTGGCCGAGGAGTTGCTGTTCGGTAAACTGGCCAAAGGCGGAGTGGTCCGCGTGTCGGTCAAAAAGGGCGATTTGAACCTGGAAATCCTCGGCCCTGATCAGCCGCGTATTCCGGGCGATAAGCCTCCGCTTTTAACTGCGGATTAAGACCCGCGTACGACTAAAGAACTTGATCGCCCGGTTGCCCAGCAGCCGGGCGATTTCGTAGTCACCTCGAGCTATTTCGACGGAATAGCCAATCCCGCACGTTTCAATGTCACAGTTGAAACGCAAAGGGGATTTTGATGACCAAGACTGTCGCCGTTTGGAGCGTTGCATTCGCTCTTTCCACAGTTGCTGCTATAGCAACCGCCCAGCACAGATTTCGGTACCACGACGAAACAGAAACGCGACCACTTCGTCTGCAAGCCGCAACAGTTGACCCCGGACACAGTCATTCTGAAATCTCCGAGGTGCGAAACAGCCTGCGCGTTTCAGCCAATGGGATTCCCGATCACCTTGTCGGCCGCTTCCCAAATAAGGGCAATCCGCACAGCATTTCCGAGCAGCGCGTCAAACTGAAAGTGCCGGCCAACCCAAAAACCAATGGACGCATTACCCCGCTCGAAATGGGATGGAATTTTGGCGTGTCTTTAAACGGCGTCGTATTCGACCCGTTGGCGGCTGAGTTCTGGCAAGGAAGTCCCCGTTCGGGATGGTCCTACAATGCGCTTGGCGGTGCGGTTGCTCTGGGCTTCGACGAAAACTTTGCGCATGTACAACCCAATGGAAAATACCATTATCACGGCATCCCTACTGGCTTTATTGAGCTGCTGGACTATTCACCCAACCGTCATTCGCCACTGATCGGATATGCCGCCGACGGTTTCCCGATTTATGCAATGACCGGCATTGTGGACGGAAGGGTGACGCAGATGACATCCTCGTATCGACTGAAAAGCGGCAACCGCCCCGGAGGACGCGAGCCCGGTGGCAAACACGACGGCACGTTCAACGAGGACTATGTCTATGTCGCAAGCGCTGGAAATCTTGATGAATGTAACGGAGCCTTTACGGTTTCGCCCGAATATCCATCAGGAACGTATGCGTATTTCCTAACCGAAAGCTACCCGGTCATCCCGCGCTGCTTTGCGGGCAAACCAGATAATAGCTTTCGGTTCGGGCGTCCGTGACCCGTACCCTTAACGAGTGCCTCGGTTACCTTTCGGTGAGTTTCAGCTCGATCCGGCGGTTCTGCGCCCGGGCTTCCGGTGTGTTTTCCGGGTTTACGGGCTGGAACTCACCAAACCCATTTGCGGCCAGCCGGTTTGGCGGGATGCCCAAAGCCTCAACCATATAGCGCACCACTGACAAGGCGCGCCCCTGGCTCAGCTCCCAGTTGTCGCGATAGCGCCCTGTACCGCCCAATGGTACGTTGTCGGTGTGGCCGTCGACGCGGATCACCCAGTTCAGGCCCTCGGGGATTTCGGCCGCCACACTGCGCAAAATATTGGCCACTTTCGCCACCTCTTGTTGCCCGATCGGTGACAAAACGGCCGAACCCGTGTCAAACAGCACCTCGGACGAGAACACAAAACGGTCGCCCTCTATCCGAACGCCTTCTTCATCCCCGAGGACGTCGCGCAATCTTCCAAAAAACTCTGACCGATAGCGTTGCAGGTCCTCGGCCTGCGCCGCCAGTTCCTGATTTTGACCCGACAAAGCCTCGGCCTCAGCTTCTAGCCGGACGCGCTCAGCTTCTTCCAAAAGACGTCGACGGCGTTCTTCCGATGCCGCACGGGCCAAAGCTGCGTTCAGGTCCTGACCCAGGGTCTGAATTCGAATGTCCGAGGCTGCGTTGCGTTCTTCGTAGTCGTCCAACAACGCCTGCAATCCGCCAAGTTGTTGGCGCAGCGCGGCCATCTGCTGGTTCAACAACGCCGTTTCCCGCTGCGCTTTTGCGGAAATCGTTTTCTCTGTTGAGATCGCTTCCCTAGCCACAGCCAATAGGTTTGCACGTTCTTCGGCCAATGAGCGCTGCGTTTGTGCCTCGGTCTGTGCTTCGGCCTGCGCAGCCAAGGCGGCTTGTAGTTGGGCCTGCAATTCGTCCGTATCCAGCGCGCCAAACTGGCGCTCAAGCTCGGCCTTCGCAGCCCGTGCGGCAGCAAGCAGCGTCAGCGTGTCCTCAGCTTCCTTGCGTTGCGCTTCCAAAGCCAGCGTCATCGCCGTCAACTCGGCATCTGCGTCCTGCAGTCGGTTGCGCAGGTTTTCGGCGGCGGCAGCTTCAGCCAGTTTGGCAGCCTCTTCCGCGCTGAGCTGCTCTTCCAGTTCACTAATCCGGGTGGATTGCGCCGCGTCACTTTGTTCAAGATCTGCGACCAACGCCTCCAACGCCTCGCGTTGGGCTGCTGCCAACCGAGCGGCTTCGGCCTGTTCGTCGATCTCAGACCGGCTTTGCGCCAGTGCAAGGTTCAATGCCTCTCGGTCTTCCAGCAGTTTGGCACGCTGGGATTCCAGTGTTGCAATTGCACCGCGCGCGCGTTCCTGATCCGTCAAAAGTGCGGCGACCTGCGCCTCAAAATCCGTTATTCGCGCTTGTGACAGGGCCAAGTCCACTTCGGCCCGCGCCAGCGTATCCTCGGTTTGCGACAGGGTCGCATTCAACGCCCCAAGACGGGCCTCCAAACGGCTATTTTCCCTCTCTTCCAAACCCAGCGCTCCGGCCAGCGCGGCGACTTCATCTGACAGGGCAGTCAGTTCGTCCTCTTGGCCGGAAATCGTTTCGCGCAACACGAACTGCACCACCATAAAGATGGTCAGAACGAAGGTCAGCACCATCAGCAACCCAGTGATCGCGTCAACAAAGCCCGGCCAAACCGAGCCCTGAAAACGCTGACCTGTGCGGCGGGACAGAGCCATGGACTACTCCCCTTCCGGAGCGGTGCGCACGGCGCCTCGGGGCAATGTCAGGGCTTTGACCAGCAATTCGATATCCTTGCGCAATTCGCTCATACTTTCCTGACGACCAGCCGAGATTTCTTCGAGGATGCGCAATAGCTGAACATCCATCGAACGCAGGCGCATCCGGCTTTCGGCGTCGATACCATCGCCTGTCCCCTGATCGCGCATGTGGTCCAGCAAGGCATCCTGCCCAAGGGCCACGCGGTCCAATGCGGCTGTCACCCCTTCAGATTCAGACTGTCGCACATTCATCTCACCAATCGCGTCGACCAATTGTCCAAGCTTAACCGAAACGGTGGCGCGGTCAGCCTCTTGCGCTGAAAATAGGTCCTGCAGCGCATCCATCTGCTCGGACATAGCATCCAGAACCGGGGTCAGGACGGCTAGCTCTGCCCCGCCCTCTTCAGCGGCGGCAAAGCCAACGCGGGTGATTGAAGACAACCATTCCTCAAGCTCGCGATAGAACCGGTTCTGGCCGTGGCCCGCGAACAGTTCCAGCAAACCAACGATCAGAGATCCGGCAAGACCCAACAGGGATGAGCCGAATGCCACGCCCATGCCTTGCAATTGCGCCTCAAGCCCCACCATAAGTCGGTTGAACACAGCCAGACCCTCTTCGCCTTCTTGGGGGTTCAGACTTCGGATTGTGTCCACGATGGCCGGTACCGTCGTCGCCAACCCAAAGAACGTTCCCAAAAGGCCAAGATAGATCAGTACATTGGTGATATAGCGCGTGATCTCACGCTCTTCTTCAACCCGTTCCGCAACCGAATCCAGGATCGACCGGGTCGAACTGGAGCTGATCTGCGATCGGGCACCACGTTCCCGCAGCAACGATGCCAGGGGCGCCAGCAATTGCGGCGTGCGCGCGTCTTCGCGTACCACGCCGCCTACAAAAGCCTCAATCCATCGAACCGATCCAATCAGCTGCGCCACCTGAAAGAAACAGGCAAACACACCAATTATGAATACCAGAATAATAAAACCGTTCAGGTATGGGTTGGCCTGAAACACCGGCAACACATATGGCAACGCCATAAAGACGCCCAAACCCGCCAGGCCAATTGCGACCAACATCATCACAATCTGACGGATGGGATGCGAGAAATGGGGTCTCGCGCCCTGATGTGCCTGCGCCATGCGCGTACTTCCCGGTTTTTGCCTGCTCTGGCTTGAATCTAGCCAAAATCCGCCGGTGACGCCAAGGAATTATGATGTGATGTTGCGCACCCGTTGCGCTAACCACTCAAGATCGGGATCGCGCAGGTCGATCTCGGCCAGATGTTCAGCTGTGTTATACAGGTATTCCGTATTCGGACCGCGCCCGCCAACCGCATGCGCAATGATCTGCGCCTGCTCTTCCAACGGCATGCCGCCGCAGTATTGGACGTGATCCGCGTCGATCACATAAGTCACGGCGGTGACGACTTCGCCGTTGTTCAAATGCACATCAAGGTTTTTCTCGACATAAGCTGACGAAATCAGCTCACGCTCGCGCAATTCATGCAAGGTGCGCTCTTCATGGCCGGCCTCGACCGCAAGTGCCAAGCCAGTGCAATTGGCATCGGCCTGTTCGTCCAGTGCCAGCACAAGGCCGGGGTGTTCTTCGGTGCCGCGGTGGTGAATTGAACTCATGCAGAATGACCGGGCATACCCATGCAGCGTGGCGTGTTCGCTGCGCGCCACCGGAAAGCCCGGATTCCACAGCAATGATCCATATCCGAAAACCCACATCGTCATAGCTCTGGTCCTTGCCCGTTTGGGCCTATAAACATCAAATTCAACGCGGGAAAAAGGGCCAACTGCCATGCGAGGTCTAATACGAGTAGTCATTTTCTTAACGGTTATCTGGAGCGCCTATTGGTTCGTTGCCGGACTCGGATTGCGCAACGCAATCACCGCCTGGTTCGACAATCAGCAGGAGCAAGGCTGGCAGGCGGACTTTTCCGATGTTTCGACAGCCGGGTATCCGTTTCGTCACGTTACGCGCCTGAACAGTCCCGCTCTGGCAGACCCGATCAACGGCACCGCGTGGAGCGCGGATTGGATTGAGTTCCAAAGTCCTGCCATCTGGCCCGGACGTCAGGTGCTGCGCTTTGCCGACACGCCCCAGCGCCTGTCCTATTTCGATCAGACGGCGACCATTGAAGCCAGCGATCTGCAAGCCGAGCTACAGCTGCAACCCGGTGTGGCGCTGATGCTGGAAAAAATGGCTTTGACCGCGGGTACATGGTTGATCACCGATGATGCCGAAGCGCTGGCTGGCGGCGATACGCTGACATTGGTTATGGAACAGACCTCTATTCCGGTAACCTATGCCATCGGCGCTCGAATAGACGGATTTACCCCGGGAGATGGTCTGCGCGATTTGATGCGGTCTGCAACTACGTTGCCGCAGGCGTTTGAGACACTCGAACTGGATATGACGGCCACGTTCAACAAACCGTGGGATCGTACGGCTCTGGAACAAGGCAGACCGCAGCCGGTGAAGATTGACCTGAACCTTGCCGAGATGAAATGGGGTGCTTTGCGTTTGTTTGCAGCGGGTGAGCTCGACATCGACCACCAGGGAATTCCAACGGGCGAGATTGCGGTCAAAGCTGAAAACTGGCGCGACATGATTGCAATGGCTAATGCTGCAGGTGCCCTGCCCGATCAGGCCGTTGATCCTGTGACGCGGGCACTGAACTTTATGGCCGGGCTGGGTGGGAACCCAAATGCGCTGGATCTGCAGCTAAACTTCCGGGACGGTTTTGTGGCGCTCGGGCCATTACCGCTGGGGCCTGCGCCCCGCCTGATCTTGCGTTAACGGCAGTATGGCCCGCGACGATGGCGGGCGGTATCCAGATGGAAATGATCCCGGTGATACCGGTCCGCGTTTGGCCCCAGCACGGTGCCAAACGGCCCGCACGCTTCGCGCCAGATCTTGACCAGTTGTTTTTGGGACGGGTTCTTGCGCCACCCGTTCAGGACCGACACAACCTCTCCATCGGCCATCGTGAAAGCCGAGATATCAATTGCTCGGCCTTTGCCGTGCTCGGAAATACGAGCGCCTTTACGGTTGTTTCGCGTGCGACAGGCGTAATGAGCGGCGACCTGCAACTGGACCACCGGCCCGCGTCGTTTAAAGGTCGGTTTAACCGCCTTCTCAACCCACTTGTTCAGCGCAACAGCCGTTCCACAATCCATCGTGGAAGGACGACTAAGCGTCACGCCCGAGATCGAGGTGATCTGAACTGCGTCCTTGATCCCACACGCCTTGATCTTACCCGGTACAGTGCCGACTGGCTTGCCCTGTATATTGATGTCGCCGCATACCGACCCCTTACGCAACTTACGCTTTTTGAACAGCGCCTCCTGCTCAAGGGCTTTGGGCCGCAGGTACGGCATCAGCGACGTGTCTGGTCCAAGCAGGGGCAGGTCTGCGGGACGGGCCGCAACCGCCAAAACCTGCGGCGACGCTGGCCGCAACTCCGGGCGTATCGTCGCCGGAGGCAGCTGAGGCAACACCGCGCTGCTGAGGACGATCTGTTGCGGGGCCAGTACAGTGCCCGGCCGCGACAACGGTACCAACGAGCGTTCTAGTGAACCAGCCTGAGTCGATGCTGCGCAAAGCGCTGCAAATGCAATCAGAGTGGTTCTCCAGCCCCGTGTCATGGGTTCGTTTTCCCCCGTCCGAAATCTGGCGCATCCGTGTCCTGCCCGGCATCAATGATGCCGCGTCGGATCGCGCGTGTACGGGTGAAATAGTCGAATAGTTGCTCGCCGTCACCTGTTCTGATTGCGCGCTGCAAGGCAAACAGCTCTTCGGTAAACCGGCCAAGGATCTCCAGCGTCGCTTCCTTGTTGGTCAGGAACACGTCACGCCACATCGTCGGATCCGAGGCTGCAATGCGGGTGAAGTCCCGGAACCCCGCAGCGGAATACTTGATAACTTCGGTATCGGTGACCCGACGCAGATCATCCGCCACGCCAACCATTGTGTAGGCGATCAAGTGCGGCGCGTGCGATGTCACGGCCAGAACCAGATCATGGTGGTCCGCGTCCATCTCATCGACGTTTGACCCCATGCCTTCCCACAGCGTTCGCAAGCGCGCAATCGCGTCCGGATCAGAGCCTTCGACCGGAACCAACAGGCACCAGCGGTTATCAAATAGCTCGGCAAATCCCGATTCCGGGCCAGAATGCTCGGTCCCCGCCAACGGGTGCGCGGGTATGAAATGAACGCCATCAGGGATTTCAGGCCCAACGGCCTGAATAACGTGGTGCTTGACCGAGCCGACATCTGTCACTGTCGCCCCAGGTTTCAATGCGGGCGCAATTTCCTTTGCAACAGCCCCCATCGCGCCGACAGGGACGCAGAGAACGACAAGATCCGCGCCCTCGACCGCCTCTTGCGCGCTGCCGCAAACCCGGTCGCACAAGCCGATACGGCGGGCCGTTTCGCGGGTGGCTTCGGACCGCGCATAGCCGGTAACCTCGCCCGCAAGCCCAGCGCGTTTGATCGCCCAGAACATTGACGAGGCGATCAGGCCCAGCCCGATCAAGGCCACACGGTCGTAAACTTGGCTCATGCGGCGCCCCCTTTGAACGCAGTGATGGCCGCAACCACGCGGCGGCAGGCTTCTTCGTCGCCCACGGTGATCCGCAGGGCGTTTGGCAGGTTGTAGCCCGCCACGCGGCGCACGATCAAACCTTGGGTCTTGAGATAGTCGTCACACGCCTCAGCCTCAGCCTGGTTGGCAAAGCGGGCTAGGATGAAATTGGTGCAGGACGCATCCGACGGAATCCCGATCTTGTCCAGCTCTTCCGACAACCACACCCGCAGGCGCGCATTTTCGGCCTGGCAGAAGGATAGGAATTCCACATCATTCACCGCTGCCTCTGCAGCAGCCAACGCGGTCAAGGACAGATTGAACGGCTGGCGCACCCGATTCAGCACGTCGATAATCGACTGCGCGGCATAACCCCAACCGACACGCATTCCACCCAGACCGTACACCTTGGAAAAGGTCCGCGTCATGATCACGTTGTCAAACCGATCCACCAGCGATGCACCACCGTCGAACCCATCGACAAACTCGGCATAAGCCCCGTCGATCACCATCAGGCAGGTCTTGGGCAATGCCTCGGCCAGACGCAGCAATTCAGCCTCGGGGATCATGGTCGAGGTCGGGTTGCCTGGGTTTGTCACAAACACAATCCGCGTCCGGTCGTTCACTGCAGCCAAAATGTTGTCGACATTCACGTGGCGATCCCGCTCGGCCACCATCACCGGGGTTGCACCGGCCATGCGGGCGATGATCGGGTACATCGAAAACCCGTGCTCGGTATAGATGACCTCATCCCCCAGGCCCGCATAAGCCTGAGCGATGAACTGCAGGACTTCGTCACTGCCAACGCCGCAGATAAGTCGTGCCGGGTCCAGCGCGTGACGCTCGCCAATCGCCGCGCGCAGACTGGCATGGTCGGTGCTGGGATAACGATGAAGCGTTGCCGCGCTATCGCGAACCGCTTCGATCGCCTTGGGGCTTGGCCCAAACGGGTTTTCGTTCGAGCTGAGCTTGATCACATGCTCAACCCCGGCCACATGCGACTGGCCGCCCTGATAGAGCGCAATGTCCATAATGCCGGGTTGTGGGGTGATCTTGTTCATAAGAGGCTCCGTTGTTGGAGCCTCTCATACCTGTCTCAACGCGTTGAGAAAAGCGGCAATTCCGTCACGCCGCTTTGAAGCGGGCGGTCGCCGGGTCCGCGTTGTAAAAGCGCGTGAACTCCTCAGTCCGGTGGGACAGGTCATTGACGCTGTCGATGATGAACTGAACCGTCTCTTCGCTCATAAGGTACGAGAAATTCAGGCGGACCCATCCGGGTTTCTTCATCTCTTCCCCTGCGGACAAAGCAGCATGCAATTCAGTGGACGTTTCACGGTCGATATCCAGCAAGCGATGCGCATATGGCCCGGCACACGCGCAACCACCACGCGCCTGAATGCCGTAGATGTCGCTGAGCATCCGGGTAAACAGTTGCTGATGCACCGGCTGGCCAGAGTTGTCCCGCACAAGGAAAGAATAGATCGGCAAACGATGCGGGTTTTCAGTGCCTAGCAAAGTCAGGTTCGGATTGTCGCCCCACCCTTTCAATGCCATTTCATTGTACCGGGCTTCGCGTTCAGCAATATCATCCGTGCCGACGACATCCTTGACGATGAAGGCCAGCGCGGCGCGGATATCTCCGATCACATTGGGTGTTCCGGCTTCTTCCCGCGTAGCCAAATCCTCGCTGTAATCATGGCGCCAGGGCGATACAAAGCTGACAGTGCCGCCACCAGGCCAACTTGGGCAAGTTCGGCGAACTGCGTTCTGATTAACGATCAGCACACCGGAAGCGCCCGGGCCGCCCGGGAATTTGTGCGGGGATACTACGATGGCATCCTTGCGGGCATCTTCTGGCCCCATGTCCATCGGCAAATAAGGTCCACCACCAGCGTAATCCCAGATCGAAACAGCGCCATGAGACTTGAGCAGCCGCGTGATCGGGTCCGGGTCTGTAATGATGCCGGTTACGTTAGAGGCGGCGGAAAAAGAACCGACAATCAGATCGGAATCGGAATTGTCCACCAATGCCCGTTCAAGTGCACCCAGATCAACGCCACCTTCAGGCGCTTCGGAGATTTCGATGACCTGCGCTTTGCTTTCCCGCCAGGGGAGGATGTTTGAATGATGCTCATACGGCCCGATCAGAACAACCGGCCGGTCAGCCCCCTCAATTCCCATCAAACTGACCAGCCGGTTAAGACCCGCAGTGGCGCCGGACCCGGTAAAGATCACCGCGTCCTCTTCCTTTGCTCCAACAATGCGGGCTATTTCTGCGCGCGCTTCGCGCCGCAGGCGGGTCATGTACGACCCACAATAGGAGGCCTCTGTATGGCTGTTGGCATAGAAAGGCAGCACCTCATGGGTGACAAAATCCTCCACCTGCCTCAGCGCGCGACCCGAAGCGACGTAATCCGCATAGACCAGCGGCACGTCCCCATTCAAACCGGGGATCAGAACATTTTCTCCGATCAGCCCATCGCGCAGGGTTGAATTGCGAGTGGTGGATTGGAGGTCTGCGCGAAATTTTGACAAGGTCATGGTGAAATCTCCGTATTGCACAATCCAATATGATTGAGCATTGCCGCGAAAACCTCCCCTATCTTTTGGTAGAATTCTAAAATTTTGTGTCATATGATGCGGAATGGCTGAAAAATTAGATCAAATCGATAAACGTATCTTGCGTGAGCTTCAAACAGACGCAACACTGTCCCAGCGTGAGTTGGCAGATCGGGTCGGGCTATCGCAAAACGCCTGCTGGCGCCGATTAAAGGCGTTGAACGAAAATGGTGTCGTTACCGGATCAACCGCGCAGATTGCGCGTGAGAAATTGGGGCTTAGCCTTGTCGTCTTTGTCATGCTACGCACTCGACATCATTCGGCGGACTGGTTGCAGGCCTTTCGCCGCCACGTCCTGACCATCCCCGAAGTGGTGGATTTCCATCGCATAGGCGGCGACTATGACTATCAGTTGAAGGTCGTCACGCAGGATATGTCATCTTACGATAAAGTATATCAGCGACTGATCGATAAGGTCGAACTGGACAGTGTCACATCATATTTCGCAATGGAGGCAATCGCTGAGGGGCGCCCCTTGCCGATCTGATCCGATCTTCGTCTGGACAAGTTATCCCGCCGGAATCACAGCCCACCTCAATTGGGAACAGAGCCCCCTTTAAACAAAGAAAGGCCGCGCAATTGCGCGGCCTTTCGACAATTCGATGTCGGCGAAGATTAGTTCTTCGCGTAGAATTCGACGACCAGGTTTGGCTCCATGACGACCGGGTAAGGCACATCGCCCAGGCTCGGTGCGCGCACGAAGGTGGCGGTCATTTTCGAATGATCGGCGTCGATGTAGTCAGGTACATCACGCTCGGCCAGTGCGGCAGCTTCCAGAACAACGGCCAGTTGCTTGGACTTGTCACGCACTTCGATCACGTCGCCTTCTTTGACTCGGTACGACGGAATGTTGACCCGCTTGCCGTTCACTTTGACGTGGCCGTGGTTCACGAACTGACGGGCAGCAAAGACGGTTGCAACAAATTTGGCGCGGTAGACAACAGCGTCCAGACGACGCTCCAGCAGACCGATCAGGTTTTCCCCAGTATCGCCGTTCACACGCACGGCTTCGGCGTAGATGCGGCGGAACTGCTTCTCGGTCAGGTCGCCATAGTAGCCTTTCAGCTTCTGCTTGGCGCGCAGCTGCAGACCAAAGTCCGACAGTTTACCTTTGCGGCGCTGACCGTGCTGGCCGGGGCCATATTCGCGACGGTTGACCGGGGATTTCGGACGACCCCAGATGTTTTCGCCCATCCGGCGGTCGATTTTGTACTTGGCAGACGTGCGTTTGGTCACGGCTGATCTCCTTCTTAAAGTCGAGGCCTTTTTAGGCCACTATGAAGGGCGTTGTCCTCTTGAGGTTTCCCCCATGACAGGAATCCCCTTGCGGGGTCCACCAACACCAATGAAGCCGCGCTTATATCCGCAGAATTGGCGGAGTCAACACGGCTTGGATCTTTTTGCTATGTGAGAACGCAGTCTGCCGGATTGGAGGTTCAGTCTGCCACGCTACGGGCTCGCGTGACCGCGTTCTCCCAGCCCTCGTCCGTCAGCGACTGCGCTGGAAATGCGACAACGGTTCTATCCGGGAGGGTCGATGCGGTTTCGCGTTCAAATTCGGCATACGCGCTTACCCAGAATTCCTGGTCGCGTGCGGGACATCCGTTTTCGAAAACCAGCGTTGGGTCTGCCTCTCCGGGGACCATATACAAATCTGCTGTATATGTTTGCGCTCCGTTGGTCAGGACAACCCGACCCAACGCACCGTCTGCCGCGCTCGGCGACGGCGACATGCTGCTTAACACTTTTGATGCGTATGCTTCGGCCTGACCTGACAACACCAGGCCCTGCTCTGACGGGCTGGCCAACGAAAGGGCCTGCCCACGCCACGACCATGCAGCTCCAACTTTCAAAAAAGACTGAGGCGCTGCCTCAAGTCCGTCTAACTCTGTCTGCGTCCACGAAATGGATATACGACCGCTAACCCCGGCTCTCATTGTGCCGCCTGTACCTTTCAACAAATCACTGCTCACTGACATCTTCTTATCAAGACAGAATCTGGCGGAAAAGGGACCGAATTGCAGCAATCACGCAAATGTTTCTAAATTGTCAAATCAAATTGATACTAAAATGACAACTTTTCAACCTTGAGTTGCTCTACTCGAAAAACGGCGGTTTACAAAGCAAGACTGTCCAAATCGATTCGCCAACCAAATACTTGTTTTTACTTTGCAAATCGAACCCAGTGATCTTGTGCCTTTTAAACCGCCAGTTCTGTGCTGAATTCATGAAAAATTAATGTTCCGGTTCTTACAATCACTCGCGAACCTGCATTTTGATTGGTCGGAGCATTACGTGACGGCAACTTGCTTGGGCCACTGCGCCAACCCGGCCACGCACCTGCTTCAAGTCATGAAGTGGCGCCGTTCGACCGCTTCAGTTTGATCAAGTACTCGCGTTTCGCGGCCGACACCTCTTCGTCGCTCAAGTTCGATCGATTCAGTTCTAAAAAGTAGTCAGCGCCGCCCATTGGCTGGACGTTGCGATTTTCACTTTTGACAAGCCTGTCGGACCTGACGTTCAGGATGGACAGTGCCTTAATCAGCGGGAAATAATGGTCGTCGAACCTGGAAACATTGACAGACTCTACCTCAGCACGCGGGGACACAGCCTCCTTCACGCGGCACACTACGGCCTCAAGATCCGAACCCCGACGCAATGCCTCGCCGTATTGCGCTAAGTTCTCGCGAATTCTGTGGCTACGCAGATTTTGCCAATACGTACTTTTGACCCAATCGGGCGCGTTTCGTGTTGTAAGCAGAAATACAATGCGGTCCCCATCTTCAGTCAGGTGTAAGACCTCATCCAACAGAACTTTGGCAAGAACGTGCGTTTGTTCATACGACCAAACCCCTTTGCGACCGGGGATTAGGCCAGCGAGTTCTTCGTTGCTGATCAGTAGAGGCTTACCGCCATGATCTGCAAACGGCTTTAGCGCTTCGCGAATGATCGCTCCAAAATTACGAAGAGTGCGCTTCTTGGGGGCAACCGCATAGCGCCGCGCGGCGCGGCTGGCGTCTTGCAGATCTTCCGGCAAAAGGACGTTGATGTGATCTTTCAGATATCCCCGATTTTTCGACAACGTCTTTTGCAGAGTTGTTGTTCCTGTTTTATGGAAACCCTGATGAATTACCACCTTCAAAACGCTTCACCTATTTCGCCCTTGGTCCACATATGCCCACCCTTTTCAAAGCGGACCCTAATCGGCTCGATGGGGAATGGAAAAGAGATAAACCGGGACGCATTGCGGCTTGTGTTGGATTACCTCATCAGAGGGACAAGGGCGCAAAGCGGTCAAATTTGTCCAACACCAGCCCCGACAGATACCTCTATAGCCAAGCCGGACAGGTGGTGCACATCAATCGGATGTCATTTAAGTTCTGTCTTTTCAAATTCGTAAGGTTCTTTAAGTGGTGCCCGGGGGCGGCACAGCTAAAACTTTGAGTAACAATGTGTTGTCAAAAAGTGGGACATATAATTTTCCCACTAATTGTTGCGCGTTTCTAATTTTATGTCCCACCACTTAGACGCTAAACCTATGTCCTTTTTTGGTCTCCGCCTTCACGGGCGCTCACGCGACGGCAAATTTTTCCAAACCCATGATGCTCGTAATGATTGCGACGAAGAAGGGCCAAATACGGGGAGCTTCGGGGAACCGGCGGGGAATGATTGGGGAGCCTAAATGCAGCGATAGTTGCCAGTAAATCTTTTAAATTACAATATCTTATATAGATACTCTTTAGTGTATGGGGAGTTAGGGAAGTTATTATCTATCCCCCACGCGAGAAATTGGCATTTTGACCAATTTTACATAGAGTTAATAGAAGTCGCTCCCCACCTCCCCACTTGAAAAATGCAACCCGGCGTGAACCAAACACCGCCAGAGGTTTTGTGGGTCCTTTCGGGGCGGTGTTACGTGGGTATATTCGCGCCACGTTTCCTTGGCCGACTAACGATTTCGAACAAGTGGGTTTTTCGATTGGGGTTGTTGTTCCGGGCTGATCACGATGGGGCGCGTTGTACCGCGTCACCATGCAAGCCCCTGACCATACAATAACACCGCATCGGCAAGCTCCCCACCGGTGGCGACGGCGGCCGCATACAGTGCGACACGGATAAAAACCATTGCCGGATTGGCAAACCATCCCCTGGCCTCGTGTGTGCCATGTTGTGATGCGATCTTCAAAATGTACTGCTGCCTGCTCATGTGAACCTCGGCAAACGCTGCTCTCGGGTAGCCAGTGATCAAGGAATCATGATGTGCGGGAAGTTTCCTCTGGCGGTTCCCCACCTCAAATGCACAGGGCGAACCGGACTCTAAATTCTTGTTGGCTCCGCAGCTACGTCTGCTTCGACGTCCTAACGACCGTTTGTGCTGGAACTGGACGTTGGTTAGACGCGGCGTTATCGACTGGGTCAACACAAATGACCGCATTGGGCCCGAAGCAGTCACTCGCTGCGATTAAGTCGGACGACTGCTGTGCGGACAAAGCGGCCGTTAGTTGCACCGCTGCACAGGACCTTGGAAAGAGTACTTTAGAGTTGAATAGTCACGTTTCTCTATCGACTGTTTCGCCTGGCACTTTTTCGTAGCTCGAAAAATTGACAGGCTTTGGCCAATACCGCGAGTGAGCGCGCGTGAGAATTTGCAAACCCATCGCTAGAGTATTGAGCGTTCGAAGACAAACCGAATGACACGAGCCTTCGGCTGTAAGAAGATGATGGTGGAGGTGTAAGTTATGGCGGATGTTTTCGACCGCATTGCAGATTGGCTGCAAAAGCTGGCCTTTTTTGATGCTGATCTTGGTGGACTAGTCGAGCAGTTAAGTAACAGGCTGATCGATGGTGGCGTGCCGGTCACGCGTGTTTCCTTGGGTCGCCTGATGATGCACCCTGTAATTGGATTGCTCGATGCAACTTGGGATGCATCGAACCATCGTATTGAATGGACCGTTCTTCCACGCAGCTCAGTAACGGTTGATCTCTTCGACAAAGCACCCTTCGGAGAGAATTCGAAATTGGCCAATGAGATTGCGAAACAGCACTTTAATAAGGAAGTATGGGATTTGGCGGACGGACTTGCTAACGGCACAATCAAGTTTCCTTTCATGCGAGCAAATCTGACTGACCAAGCGACGCGTGACAAATTTCCGCTATTCCGAAAACTCGCTGAAGCAGGTGTGACCGACTATGTCGTATGCAGTGCACCATTCGGCAATCGTACTGTTGTCTTTGACGGAGAGATGGAGTGGGCTTTGGGCGCGTCCGTGTCTTTTGCTACAAAGCGTCGTTCTGGCTTCACAGACCGTGAGGTAGATGGTCTGTCGCGGCTATCTTTACCCTTGCTTGGTGCAGCGCGTGTATTGTCGGAGCAGTTCTTGGCAGCTGAGTTGATGGAGGTGTATCTAGGCAAGTTGTCCGGTCGATCCGTACTGAACGGTCAAATAGCCCGGGGAGATGTAAGCATAATTGACTGTGCTCTCTTGTTCAGTGATATGCGCGGCTCTACGGCTTTGAGCCAGCGCTTGTCATCGGAAAAATATGTCGCGACGGTTAACCAATTCTTCGATTGTGTCGGTGGTGCGGTACACGATCACGGCGGAGAGGTTCTTAAATTCGTTGGCGATGGGTTGCTTGCAATCTTTCCTTTTGATGGTCAACGAAGACTACCCGAAGACATGTGCGAAGCAGCCCTGTCCGCGGCGCGTGAAGCGTTCCAAAGGAATGAAGAACTTGATCCACCAGACCGTGCTGAATTTGGGGTTGGTTTGCACACTGGGGCGGCTGTCTACGGGAATGTTGGCACTGAAAAGCGCTTGGATTTTACGGTAACTGGCCCATCAGTCGCGATAGCCAGCAGGTTAGAGGGCCTGACGCGAAAACTGGAGGCGCGGCTTTTAGCAACGGGTGATTTTGTGAACTTGGTATCTGAAGAGCCAAAAAAATTGGGGCGGCATTCTTTGCGGGGTTTTGAGGAAGACTTAGAGGTCTTTTCTTACGAAATTTTCAAATAACGCTCAATTGCATTAGGCGATTGGCAATCATTCGTCTAGGCGCGTCTTGAAGCGCGGGTATTGGAATGAAACCGCTCAGCTTTAGGCTCGGCACCCCCATTCGCTGCATACGATGTGAGCGTCTGCTTTGCGGACAGAGCCGATCCCCGCTTCCCGACAGAGCATAGGTACCAAAAAAGTGTCTTTGCCGCAGAAACTGACAGTTCCCAACTAGCCAGCACAGCCAACTCTGAAGTCACGGTACGGCGTCGTGTGGGGAAGAAGTACTGGCATTGCGCTACTGTTGCCACCTTGAAACAGCAATTACCGCATTTCTGTGATTTCGAACTACTTACTTAGAAAAAGCCGAGGCGGCTGCGCTAAAGTAGAGTTTAGACAAAGCACAATGGATTTGATTAACATGACAAAGCGCAATAGTCTTGTCGCCCTCTTCCTCGCTGCGATGTATCCAGCAATCTCGCTGGCTGGTGAAATTGAACATGCAAGTGCAGTAACGCAGTTCGGGAAGCCAGCCTTACCAACTGAAACGGGCGTCGATTGGACCGGTTTTTCCGTCGGCTTAGAGCTTGGCTATGCTCCCGACGTGGAAAGCTCCAGCGGCCCGGTTTACGGCGCAAAAATTGGTTGGGACTACGATTTCGGCAAGGTCATAGTCGGGTATTTCCTGCAATACACCCGAACGGAACTGGACATAGACCCAGGTTTCGAACTTGGCTATTATAAACGTTTTGGTGCGCGTGGCGGATTCGACAGTGGCGTGAACATGTACTACGCCAGCGCCGGCTATGCAGAACTCGACACTCACGCCAGCGGCGACATTAACCCGGGCGCAGGCAGTGGTTATTTCGTGGGCCTTGGTTATGAACGATTCATCCGCGAACAGATCACATTCGGAGCCGAGTTAGTGTACTCTGAATTCTCAGATTTTGAACGTGAATTTAAAGATTTGGATGTGACAGTGCTTTCCTTTTCATTGAACTACAGATTCTGAGTCGCGGCAGATCCTTTTTGGTATTCGATATTCCCAATCAAGGGTGTGGCGTATGCCTTGTGTCGATGACCATTGAGATGGGGTTCCAGTTATATCCACACATCATGTTATCATGATAATTCGCTTTTGTCGCCTTGCGCCGGAGTGTAGCATTGTCCTTGCGCATGTCTCGCGAGGTGTCGACGTACTTGCGGCACACCTGTTCTTGGCAAGAAGGACCAGCTAAGCGTTGCCAACCTATCACACGTTAAAAACAGTCTTCGTTCATATACCTAAAACTGGGGGATCTACGATCTCTACCATTTTACGTCGCCCGAACCTCCGGAGTCTGACCAAACATGAGCCTTGTCAGACGATCGATAAACACGCTTCAATATTTGTGCATCTCGACGAACTGGGACCGGAAGCGAAGAACTACTTCAAGTTCAGTTTTGTGCGGAACCCTTGGGACCGATTAGTATCCGCTTATCATTATATCATCGCGCGGCGAAAGGAACTGGAATTGGTGGCAAATCATTCCACCTTTGAGAGCTTTCTGCATTCATTTGTTGAAGAACCTTCACAGTACCTCAGTATTCCCTATTTTGCACCGCAATCTAGTTTTCTCATTAATGAAGATGGGAAAATGCCAATAGATTTCCTCGGCCGCTTCGAAACATTCGAGAAAGATCTAAGCATCGTTCTTAGAAAGGTTGGCAGCAAGCGTAGGTTTTTCAAGCATCGAAAAAAATCGAGGAGGCAGGACTACCGAGAATACTATTCCACAGAAAGCAGTAAAGCTGTTGGCGCAGTATACATCAGCGACATCCAAAACTTCGGTTACGATTTCAATGATGGTCTAATTCGACAGAAACAATTTTCTCTTAGAAAGTTGTAGCTTTGGGTAGTGTTGTAAGCCGATGCGCAGAGTCATTGGTGCTGTCAAACGAATTCGAGCCAGCCCAAGTTTGACGCCAAAACTGTGAACTTATGCGGAACAAAGTTGACGCCAATCGGCAAGAGCGGCGGTGAGCGTTAGCTTGAAGAAGTCTCGGCTGGTGAGGGTTCTTTCCTGATTCAAGTGGTTGTGGGCAGAGGAATGGACGGAAGCGAATTTCTGTTAACTTCGCATGCGCCTGAAACGCTGCATCGCGCGTTGGGTCCACGAAACCTTTTAAAGTAAATCCACCACTGGCGTCAGAAGTTCCGAAAGCCGCCCGTAGACCATTAAAATTCCCATCACGAAGTATGCAAATTTATGACCTAAGAAAAGCGCGCAGCTATTTGCAATTGGTCGGTTTCCGGTAAGAGCAAACGCGGTCGCGGCGAGTATAATAGGGCTAACTACACCAACAACAAAATTGGTATGCCTTCTAACTAAATGTCACCCATCAACAGCCTCGTACATTCGTTTACACAGTATTTTAGGTGACTGCCCGCGCCCCTTTTTGAGAGTTATCGGAAACTCCGCGGGACACCAAAACGCACGGGTGTACATCGTTTCCTGTGGGTCAAAACTCTTGCCGATTCTACACCTAGCTTGCAACATTCCTACAGCTGCCGAACACATCTTTAGGAACCAAACAAGTTAATCCAACTTCAAGGCTTGAATGAAACCTTCGACACCCCACCAAACACCGCTGAAAGCGTTTCAACAGCTTGAGGTTGAGAGATGATCAAGAGTTCGTTTTCTAACACTGAGTCAAAGTCGAGATCGTGCCGCCAACCTGAATATAGAACGTTCACTGTTGTAGTAGCGTCGTAGTCCGAGATCTTTTTGAGCTCAGCGGCAGTAACAATTTCGGGCGCAAGATCTCCACTGTGAAAGCGAATGGCCGCAACTTCGATTGAAAGCAGGACAGTGAGTGACTCACCCTTCTCTAAATATGCAGAAATCGACGGCGCCATTTCCTGGGCTAGCCTGTCCAGGGAATTAACAGACCACGTATGATACGAGACGCCGGGTCTTTTGCTATATGGTCTCGCTTGGACAAGACCCGATGTTCGAGCTGCTAGATCGGCAGTGAAGGCTACCTTCGCTTCCGGGTGGCGTTCAAAAAGCATTGCCCATTGCATTGGGTTGCCGCACGCAAGCGACTGCCCCGCCGCACTAGCCATTAGACCCGATGCAAGTACTACTCTTTGAAGGAGCTTCATGGCAGTTCTCCATTATAAAGTTGACGCCTAGATCCAGGGACCAGTCACTGCTTGGTGTGATCCCAAGTCACTTGGCCATCCATAATCGTGTAGAGAATTTCGACCTCAGAAATCTCGTTCGGATCAATCTCGTAGAGGTTCTCACTAACAACTACGAGATCCGCCTTTTTGCCAACTTCTAAACTACCGATCTCATCGCCCATGCCCATACCACGTGCTGCATTTATCGTATGCGCAGTGAGCGCTTGATCGACGGTCAGTCTTGCTTCTTCACCGCCGAGTGGGGGGACATCCTTGCGTCCGTCAAGCTGTCGGAGAACAGCCGCTTCGATTGCAGAAAGCGGCCGATATTCGGAAACATAGCCAGATACGGGCCAGTCAGAACCCAGCGAAAAAGACCCGCCCGCGGCCATTACACTTGTTGCTGGGAATGCCTTGTCCCGTCGTTCCTTGCCGACACGGGCCAGCGCGATGGATTGCATCAGTGGGTCCAAGCTCATCCAAGCGCCTGAAGAGTCGTATGTGACCCCCAGTTGTCCAAAACGCACATAGTCATCGGGATGAACATAAACGCCGTGTGTGATCTTGTGGCTGCGTTCGCGCGGCGGGTTGACCTCTATTGCAGTCTCAATGGCATCAAGAAGACTGCGCA
The DNA here is from genome assembly GCF_056537985.1 of Ruegeria sp. BI12. Taxonomy (NCBI): domain Bacteria; kingdom Pseudomonadati; phylum Pseudomonadota; class Alphaproteobacteria; order Rhodobacterales; family Roseobacteraceae; genus Ruegeria; species Ruegeria sp. BI12. Next base: position 2,518,271 of record NZ_JBQFSL010000001.1, read on the forward strand.
CCGCAAGGTCGCCGAAACAATGGCAAGTCACGTCAATCCCCGCTGCGTCCGCGCGCACCACTGCATCTTCTACAACATCGTAGGGGATGATTGGTTCTGGAACCCTGTCAGGTTCGTCAACGTAAGGATCGAGCATAAGCGCGGTCCATTTGTCGTCACCGCCATCGATGTTGATCTTTAGGTATTTGGCCCGCACGAGGTCCGAGTTGTAGTTCTCGCGCAACTCCATCGTGCCTGGCAAAGGGTCGATCGTGCCGTCATTCCAGTAATAAGATCCAATTACGCGAATTGGCAGCTTTCCCTCTTGCTCAAAGGCCTGCAACATCTGGAAGCCCTCGTCCTGCCCAAGCCCTTGAATACCGTGATCATGAACGGCTGTGATGCCTGCGGCTGCAAAACGGCCCATCCACATTTCTACGCCTTTAGCAATGAATGCCGGATTAATATCGAGAAGCGCGGACAGAACTTGCAACTGAGCCGGGACTTCGACGATCCAGCCTGTGGGATTACCGTCGTCATCACGCTCAAAGAATGCAAAACCCGGAACGGTGTCTGGCGTGTCTTTGTTGACCCCGGCCAGTTCAAGAGCCTTCGAGTTTACCCAAGCTGCATGTCCGTCAATTGCCCAGAAAAACATTGGCCGCTCAGATTCAATTTCGTCCAGCATGGCAGCTGTTGGGTTGCCATCCGTCCAAGGATTAAATCGAACCCCAAAGCCGAGGATCAGATCATCGTCATTGGTCTCTACCTCGTTTCGGATGCGCGCGAAAAGTTCATCCTTATCGTCTGTCTGTAGATCAACGCCCAACATGATGAGCCCACCTGCGGCAGCGTGTATATGACCGTCCACAAAGCCTGGCAAAACCATCGCGCCAGCAAGATCGATAACCTCTGTTCCCAACCCAATGATATTTGGTAGACCTTCGGCACTTCCGACATATACGATTTTACCATCTTCAATGCCTATGGCCTCAGCGACAGATCCCGCTTCGTCCATGGTGTGGATCTGACCATTGATTAGAGCATAGTCCCCAGTCGGATTCTCTCGACCGGTTTGAGCTTGTGAAGCGGTAGCGAAAGTGGCCAAGAAACTAATTGCTATCATCGTCTGTTTCACAATGCGCACTCCCAACACAGCAAGTCTTCATAAATCATGAAACATAATATCTGCATGTCAAATAAATTTGGATAGCGCTTCGGAAGCTAGCTCCGTGCAAACAGATATTCGAAACCAAGTGTGCAGAAACACAAATTTCGAGCAACGCAGAAATTTTGAAGAAGAAGTTAAGAAAAGCGACGATGAGAGTTTACCCCCATTCGGCATATTTTGAGAAAAGGCAAACTGTCCCAAGATGCCTGAAAGCAAGGAGCGTCTTGAACGAATTTCAGCTCCAAATGTATTTATTTTCAATAGCTTACTGACTGCCTGCTACAGTAGGACTACAGTAGGACACCTGCTGGTTTCAGCCGCTCTTTCCCACTTCTGTTTGGTGAAAACCGAAACAGGAGCGAAAGATGTCTCAATTCGAACTTCTGAAAATCTTGAGGGATCAATATCCTTCGACCACCGCCGCTGCACATAACCTTGTACAAAAGGCTTCAGAACTTAGGCTAGCCCGCGAAAACCGAGTCTGGATCGATTTTCACGGGGCCAACAAAGCAACGGTCGCGTTTGAAGACGCGATGTGGGAAGCCTTACTTTGGGCAGCTCGCGAGACTGGAGAAACGAGCGCAGAACGCCTCATAAAGTTCATGGCAAATTTCTTGGCCCAGTTCGCACTGGCTTGCCCGAGGTGGAACAGTGCATTGCCCGAAGTTGTGGACTACTTGTTCGATGCCGGCGGCCGAGAAAAGTCCTTGTTAATTGACGCTGTTGCTCAGGTTAAGGGCGAGCAATTGGTAATAAGAGGCCTAGGCAGGGCAGCGCTGGAAGAACACTCGGGACTTAACCCCAAAAACCCTGGGTAACCAAACGAAAACAATGCTAGTCATTTTTTCGCCCGGCTGAAACTCTCTCAAAGTGAAGCCTTGTTTCGTCGGGCGATTTCCAGCCAATCCAATAGATACTGCCCGTGTAAAAAACTGACGAATACCGTCGAGTTTCTGGAGGCTTCTGAACTTGAGGAATTAGCTGATCTTTTTCCGCCAACGTTCAGCAAGAATTAAACGCATCGCACTTTAACTGTCAGAAGTAGCCTTGTCTTTGGCGTGTACGTGCACATCCATTTGCGGGAACGCGATAGAGATGCCTTCATTCTGCAAACGGGTCTTTCCAATTTCCGTCAAGTCCCACATCACATCCCAGTAATCATCCGTACGTACCCACGGCCTGCAAAAAACGTTCACAGATGAGGGGCCCAATTCGCCGACAAAAATACGCGTTTCCGGGCTTCTCAGGCAACGCTTGTCGGCTTCAACTATCTGAGCAAGCGTCGCCTTGGCGCGCTCAATATCGTCTGAATATCCGATCCCGAAAACAAGATCGACACGCCTAACTCGGTACTTAGAAAGGTTCTCCATGGCCCCTTGCCAGATCGATTGGTTAGGGATCTGCACCAGACGGTTGTCGAAAGTTCTGAGCTTTGTTGAAATGACGTTTACGTCAACGACGGTGCCAATCGTTTTATTTATAGATATAATATCGCCTTTTGAGTAAGGGTTTGTTGCTTGTAGCAGAAGCCCGCCAATCACACTTTGAAACAAGTTCTGCAGCATGAAAGCTAAAAGGAACCCAAGTCCACCAATAATTGCTGTTGTGACGCCAAGGTTTACACCAAGCCCCCACAAGGCGACAAATAAACCCAGTACAAGAATGCTCCAGAGCAGCAGGTTCGGAAAAACCACTGCGGCGATTTCGTTATCAACGTTTCGGCCGCGCAACCATCTGCCAGACACTCTTTTTAGAATGCCTCCGACAAGGAAAGCACCGGCCATAACTATTAAGGCTTGGGCCACCCCGCTTAGCGCTCTTAGCCCACCCCTGCCTGACAAAATCCAGTCCTTTGAAAGGTGAACAATCGCGGACCATTGGTATGAAAGCAAAAGCTCCGTTATGAAACCTTTGATAAACCCTTGGTGCTTTTTCAAATCCTCTTCAGAACCACCTTTGCGTTCCAGAGCGTTGACTACGACCAAGTAGTTCTGAAAGTCACCGATGTTTTGGCGATTAATAGCCTTTATTTGGTCAACGAGCGCAGGAACTTGATCATCCGCCACTATCTCTAACTGGGTTACGCCTTCGGCAATTCTCGCGAGGTTGGCCTGAACTCTTTGCTGCCAGATGTCTGCTATTTTCGTCAGATCTTCTGCGCCTAACGCAACGACATGCCAAGAGAGGACGTCTTCGTCCACGTTTGCCTCACTCGCAACAGAAATTGAGTTTTGGTACGGATCCGATTGAGCAGGTTGTTGCGCGTTGGCAATGCTAATAAATAGCGAGAAAAGATACAAAACGGACAAAACCACAATTCTAGTTAAAATCGAGGTGCGCGTAACACTCTTCAGTTGGATAGGAGCCATCGATTTACCCGCTCATTTTCGGACTATCTTGGCACAAATTACCGTGGCTGTTGCAATCTTTGCTGAAATTTTCCGGCTCGAAGTAACTATTTGGGTTTTACGTCTCAACGGACCCCAAGTTTCCAATACCTTTCCGCAGCATATCCACGACGCTGGATGCATAGGGGAGATCGCCGAGATACTCGTCGAGCGAAAACTGTTTTGTGGGGAAGTTCGAAAGCGCATCGCGTGCAAGCTCCGTCTCGCCAGCCAGATCATGAATGGCAGCAATCAACAACCAATCCGCTGCATATTCACGAGCATCAATCCGTCGCACCTTTTCTGAGGCCGTTGAATAGTCTCCGTTCTCTACGTCTTCCAGACATAGTGTGAGGTTTGTCCAGATCGGCAAAAATGGGTTGATTTCTAAGGCCCGTCGCACCATTTCCGCACCCAGCTTGACATCACTCACCAGTGCAAACCATCCACCCGCCAATGCAAGCAATAGAGCACTGTTGGGATTGGCTTTTATTGCTGCGTCAATTGAACGATTAAATCGATGGCTGTCCCCGGCCAGCTGCGCATAAATCGCCGCCGCAAAAAGAGCTTCCTGGTTTTGAGGCTCCAAAGACACTGCCTTTTCAGCGTGAGTTTGCCCCGGCTCCAAAACTTCTCTCAGGCGTTTTTTGCCCAACGCAACTTCCTCTACATAACCCAATGCCACCAGCGCATGTGCAAGTCCATTGGAATGATCGTTCTGAGTTGCTGAATGCGCGAGATCCATCATTTGTTTCAAACTGCCTGATCTCGAGGTGCGAAGATGGGCATGAAACGCTAACAGGGCTTGATAGACGCTACTCTCAGTAGACGTCCGACCTGCTAAGCGACTCGCGGTATCTGTTGCGACGACCCCGTAGGCGTCGACCAGCTTTGTTGCACTCTGTTTTGCAATCTCTTCCTGGACTTTGAAACCATCGGTCACGCCTGGATTGATATCGCGCCGGTCGGCCCACAGTACCGAAGCATCAGTGGTCCTTCTAAGTTGAACGATCAGGCGCAGGCTGGTTTGATCGTCCCGGACTGAACCGTCAAGAACATAGTCGCAACTAGCTATGGGTTTCTCACTTTGCCCATTAACGCCCTGGTCAAAGAACCCGGTCAAAACGCGGATATGAGCGAAACGCGCCAGTTCCAGCGCCAACTCTTCGGGAAAACCCTCACGGAAGCGTTTCGCGCGTATCGTATCCGAACCGGTGAAAGTGCCGATCCCAAGAACAGGCCAGTCTTTACTTCGCGATAGTGATGGGTCCTTAGGCGCATCATTTTTGCCGTTTACTTCAAAAAGCGGGCGGTACTGCCCTTTGGGGATCGATATCGCAACCGGATCACTATTTCCTTCCGCCAAATAGTAGTAATGTAGTGCTTTTCGTAGTTTGGCAGCTTCAGTTCTGACAACCGGATCATTGTTTGGATCAAAGTTAGCGCTCCTTCCAAACACATCCATTGCCAATGCAGTCCCGTGTAACTCATCACTTCGACCCTCAAGCTCTAGTTGGACAAGATGCTTTAGGAGCGACTTTGTCCGCGCACTACACTGAAAGTCCTTTGACATCGTTATGCGTTCAACTTGCTCAAGAATATCGACTTTTTCGACCACAACTATTCTCCTCCGCTTAATCGAGGATAAATGCTCAAATCTCTTTTACTGTATGACTATATGCACCTTTTTACGCCGTTCTTTTTTAGTCGCCATAATTTGTAAAATAACGCCACGCAGGTTGCGGCGAAGAAGACTTTCAGACGCTACGGTCCGTTAGAGCGCATAGGGCTTGGTGCGGTCATTCGCTCCCGGCGGGATAAGTAGTTGCTTCGCTTCAAAATTTCAGTTCAGCAAAAGATCTCTGGGCACGCTTAAATACTTTAGTCCACCAAAACGTCTTAACTATTCAGTGTAAGGATACCATCGCGCCAAAATTTGCTTCAAACCATAATTTCGACAATAGTATTGGTACAGCAAAGAACTGAGGAGGGACTTCTGGTGTTTCATAGGCTCCATTCCGTACTGGCTGTTTTGTCGGTTGTTTTTGCCAGTGCAGGGAACGCTCAGATCTACGGTCACGAGTTCGAAGGTACCCAAGCACCGATCCGTGACGGGGAACAACCCGTTATTCCTTTGGACACTGAAGATCCAACTTACAATGCATGGCGCACTCCTTTACCAAGTTTTGAAGGAGAACGTGAAGGACGGGAGCCCGGAATTGTTGACCCTCAGCGTTTCCCTGGTCAAGGCTATATGCAACTCCCAACTTTCTTGCACCAACCATTAGCATTCACGCCCGGCGATCTAGCCGCTGCTGAAGTTGACGTTGCTATCATGGGTGCTTTTACCGACATGGGGACCGGCGCACGCGGAGCGTCGCGCGGTCCGAATGCGGTTCGAAACTCCTCATTGTATCTCGGGTATGGGGGGCGACAACCGCATATGCACGTCATGGTTGACCCGCTGCAGGATATGACAGTCGTAGATTACGGAAACGCCCCGAACGATATCATGAGCACCGAGCGCACAATTCATGCGGTCCGTTCTTTTGTTGGTCAGGCAGCGGCAGTGCAACACGCTGACGGTGACCATGTGATACCCTTTATTGTTGGTGGCGATCATTCTTTGATGTACCCAAACGTCGCTGCGATGACGGACGTTTATGGAAAAGGCAATGTGGGCGTCGTTCATTTCGATGCACATTACGATGCCGGAAAATATGGCTTTGGACACCTGATCAATCATGGCATGCCTGTTTTCAGGTTGATCGAAGAAGACATGGTCGAGGGTAAAAACTTTATTCAAGTCGCGTTGCGCGGATACTATCCAGACGAAAAAGCATTTGAATGGATGCGTTTGAATGGGTTCCGCTATCATACAATGGCAGAGATCGAAGAACGCGGCTGGGATGCGGTTATGGAAGATGTCATCGCCGAGGCAAATGACGGGCCGGAGCATATCTATATTTCCTTCGACATCGACACCTTTGACCCGGCATTCGTACCTGGAACAGGGACGCCCGAGCCTGGTGGCCTGATGCCCCGAGAGGTTTTCCCAATAATTCGTCGCCTCTGCGCCGAGTCAAACGTGATTGGGTTTGAAATCGTTGAGCTCGCTCCGTTAATGGACCCGACCTACGTTTCCGCATTGAATGCCAACCGAACCATCAGGGAGTGCCTGACCGGTATTGCTATGCGCAAACAAGGATTGACCGAACCGGATTACAAGAGCCCGCTCACTGTTTCGCACGGTCGGAATGACAATTAGACTTTCGGGCTGCTCGATCTCCCTAGTTGTCCTGACCGTTTTGGCCGCTCACTCCGAACCACAGGAGATTTCGTGGTCTGATCTTCGGGAAGAGCGCCTTGTTGAGTGCTTTGATTTCTTGAATGATTACCTATCAAATCCGGGTTGCCTGCCGAGAGATTTGAGTGATCGCATGCTGTCGATGCAGATCGCTGAGTGCGTACCAGGGAATTCTAAACTGGAGGGAGATCTTGTTCGGATTGCTGGCTACGCGCACCCTCTTGAGTTCGAGTTCAAAAACGTAAAAAGCTTTTTATTGATACCTCCACTGTCTCAGAGCTGCCGACATCCAACCGCCCCTCTTCCTGATCAAGTCATTACCGTAGAATATCCGGAGGGCGTCGACATAACGGCGGATCCCGTGTGGGTTACAGGTAAATTAATTATCCGCCAAACTCAAAGCGAACTCGCTCCTTCAATCTACTGGATTGAAGCTTCAGAAGTAATTTCAGCAAACATTCCTAACGTCACAGCTTCAGAGTGAGGTCATCCGCGGCCCGCAGACAAATTACGGCTTGGGGCTCAAAGTGGACCTTCGCTTTATCTGCGATGAATGCCTGCTTTGCGGACTTTGCGGCCATCCACATTATCAATGCATAGGACCGAAGTCAGCCCAAAGCAGAGATTCACAATTTGGCTTTGCAGTCTCTAGCTGCGGGCAGTTCTGCCATTGAATTTGGACAGCTGCTCCCAAAGTTGCGGCCTTGTACCACACCTAGCTGCCGCAGCTGCGCTCTGGTTTCTTCAGCATTTGCGCTAGCTCTTGAGAGGGAATTGGCGCACCCCACTGGTAGAGGTCGAAGACAATGCACAAAACGGAACGAGTTGAGGTTGCAGTCAAATCGGGTAAAGCCGATCACGCGTGCGCTACGGTGTACTACGACGGATCTTGCCCGCTCTGCTCCGTTGAGATTGAGCATTGTGCCTCGTGTAAGGGCGCTGATCGACTGCGATTTGTTGACGTTTCAAATTCTGATGTGCCTCTTGGTGACGATCTAACGCGGCAAGAGGCATTGGGTCGGTTTCATGTACGACGAGCGGACGGAAAACTCGTTTCGGGCGCGCGCGGCTTCACGGAGCTTTGGGGCGCTTTGCCCAAGTGGCGTTGGTTAGCGCGTATCGCAAGGTTACCAGGGATCTTACCTTTGCTAGAGCTTGCGTATCGGGGTTTCCTACCGCTTAGACCGATGTTCTCGCGGATCGCGTCTTGGGTCGGAGCAAAGCCGTTCAACCAGAAAGATACGCTTTAAAGATCAGCCCGGGCGATAGTCATTTCAAACGGCTGGTCTGGCTGGTGAAAGGGGTTTTCGAGCCCGCTCCTGACACCGGTCGCATCATACTCGCTCTTTGTTTTGGGTTCTTCACTCACACCATCTTTGCCGCCGCCGTTTTTGCCATGGTGGTGGCCATGTATTTTGGTATGCGCAAAAGCCTTGGGGCCGTGCCTTGGCCAACCGCCGCATTCGTCAACGCCATTTTGGTTCTGCAATTTCCGGTGACGCACTCATTCCATTTGTCGGACGCCGGCAAGAAATTGCTCTCTGGCCTTGTCCCAAGTCCCCATAGCGCGACGTTAAGCACATCTACGTACGCAATCATCGCCTCGCTCCAACTGCTTGTGCTCTTTGCGTTTTGGAGCCCCACAGGTGTCATCTGGTGGCAGGCAGAGGGCTGGGCATTCTACCTGATCAGCGCGCTCTATGCAGCGTCTTGGGGTTTGCTGGTTAAAGCCAGCTGGGACGCAGGGGCCGAGGTTCAATCAGGCGCATTGGGTCGGATGTCATTAATGCGAAACGCCAAACCCGTTTTCCCAGACATGCCCACAACTGGTTTGTTCCGCGTGATACGCCAGCCAATCTACGTTTCCTTTGCTTTAACGCTGTGGACGGTGCCAGTGTGGACCCCGGACCAGCTTACTCTCGCTCTCGTGCTGACAAGCTACTGCTTTGCTGCACCGAAGCTAAAAGAACGGCGATTTGGTCAGCGTTTCCGCGACTATAGAGACAACGTTCCCTATGCGATCCCACGACGCGCCAGCAGCGTGAATCATTCGGCCAGGGAGTCGAGGTGATTTATGAGCCGTGACTAATCAAGGAATGAATACAAATGCTTGAACACGCTTTGCTTATTTCTGCGCTCATGCTTGGTGGAACGGTACTCTATTCTTTCGGTTTCCCGGCGTTTGTTTTTAACGCACTCGCAGCGGAGGCGGCAGGACCGCTTATAAGGCGGGCCTTCCCCCACTTTTACCTGTTTGTCATGGCCAGCTACTATCCTGCTCATCGCCAGAGATTCAGTGTCCAGCGCAATTATGGGAACTATCGCTGTGACAACGGTGTTCGCACGGCAGGTTCTAATGCCCGCAATCAATAACGCTACGGACACAGGTGACACTCACCGTTTCAAGCTGCTGCACACGCTATCTGTCCTAATCACACTGGTTCATATCGGAGCCGCGGGTTTTGTAATTGTTCGACTTGCTGGTTGGCGTGAATCGTGACCGTTCAGATGACGTACTTTTCAAGAATCGTCTTCACGGGTAGCGAGGCGTTCAATCGAGTGGCCAGACGAATATCGTCGATTCCAAGGCCCGTCGCCTCCGCGAGTCGTGTTCCGGTGTCAGAAATTTGAGCGACCAACCACCGTAGATCGTCGTCCTCGCTCCGGCACAACGCTTGAATCGATCTGATCGCTTCGAGTGGTAACGGTCGGCGATCCTCGACACCTTCTTGTCTATTGTAATACACACCCGCAAATGGATTGTTGATCGAAATACCGATTTCGGCCGTCGAAAAATTGAATACTGACCTCACTGTGCCGAAGATTTGGGTGATGCTGCTGCCAACGAGGCCCTTGAAAATTAATGCATCGCGAAATGTGTTTTCGTCAGAGCGGGTGTACGCTGTCAGGTCTTTATCGCCGCATGTATCGATTACATATCCGCAGGCTCTTTCTGCGGCTCTACGAAACATGGCGGGACGATCCGTGCCCTTTTGGCAGATGTACACAGATACTGTTTCGCTGAGCAACAACGATATTTTTGAGGATTCCGTCGAAGCCGAGTAGCCCACTTCAGAAGCGTCCATTTTTGAGCGAATCAAATGCCGACCGGGCAGATCATCGTCGAGGAGCCGAAGGTGGTACCAATGTTCGTTAAGCGATTGTGCGGCTCGTATTGCTCTTGAGGTAGCGACTACAACTGACCTCGTTCGAAGCGAATACATGACACGATTAGCTTTGTAGTGGTGAGAAAGATCCGTCGGAACGCGGCGCGAAAAGTAATAAATGCCCTGTTTTACAAATGTGTATGGGGCAGATTTGGTTTCCGGCATGGTCTACGTCTCCAGATATCAGCAGTTAAAGCTGAAGGGAAACAGTAGCTTACCTGTTGGGAATGGTGCCCGGGGGCGGAATCGAACCACCGACACGAGGATTTTCAATCCACTGCTCTACCCCTGAGCTACCCGGGCACGGGAACGACGTTTGTCGTTGGGTGGGGGCCTTCTATGACTTGCACCAAGCAGTGTCCAGAGGCTTTTTTACATTTTTTCAATGTGGACGTTGCTGGTCCGATTTGGGATCGGAAACTTCGGTTTCGACGTCTTCTTCCCGTTGCGAAGGAACTGCATATGACCCGTTCAGCCATTTGGCCAGATCGATGTCAGCGCACCGTTTCGAGCAAAATGGTCGAAACTTAGTGACAGTTTCTTCTTCGCAGATGGGGCAGCTCATTTCAGCACCTCGGACAACGGGATACGACCGCGTTTGCGCTGTAGTTCGTAGTGGCCAAGAGGGGTCCAGCCTGCAAGCGTGGTTTCGATGGAATCAGCTTTGAATGCAGCGCGCAGCGAGGCCTCGAATCCACGACGGTCTTTCTTGGGCATTGGCGCCAAATCCAGAGTGATCTGCCCCCCCAGACCGCGAACGCGCAGGGCACGGGCAAGCATCTTGGCACAGGCGAAATTGGCCTTGGTTCCCGCTGCCAGTGACGTGTCCGCGCCTGTATTGACATCCACCGCCACCAAAGCCCGAGTAGGCTGAACGAAAAGATAGCCACCGCCAGGCAGTGGCTCGGAAATCCCAAGGGCCACGTCCAACGCGTCCAGCACGCCATGTGTCTCAAAACTTCCCGGCTGCGTCACGACCTCAGCCGGATCGGTCCAGTCGCGCCAGGCAAGAACATGTGGCCCATCACCTTCCAGCAGTTGCTCGGGTTCGGTTCCCGGATCGTTCAGAACTTGGTCCGCATGGGCCCGCATGGTGCCGATATCCTCGGCGATTTCAGCCGCGTTTTCACCCTGACAACAGGATCGCAGGATAAGGCCAAACTCGCTGCCCTCCATACTCTCATGAGCAATCTCAAGAAGGCGGTCGCGTTCATCTTCGTCACGGATGGAACGTGAGATGTTCAGGCCGGGCGCATCAGGCGTGACGATCGCATAGCGGCTTTTGAACAAAACGCGGTCGGTGACCGGCAACGCCTTGCCGGGTTCGGCATAACCTGTCACCTGAACCAACAATTGGGCACCGGGCGCGAGCCCTTTGACCTGCCGCAGAAATGCCGGGCCGTCTGGCGTGGTCAGGAACATGCCGCCCTGCCCTTTGACCGGTCGATCAGCACGGGCGCGGTAAATCGTACCTGGAGCAGGTGCATCTGTGGCAATCAGAAAATCGTCCAGCTTGCCATCTACCATAAGGGCGGCAGCTTCGCGGTTTTCGATATGATCCAGAACTATGGTTCGACCCTTCATGGCGCCTCACTATACAGGGGATAGCCGATGCCTTGCAAAAGCGCGGCGGTCTCGGACAGAGGTAGACCCACAATGCCGGTAAACGAGCCCGAAATCCACGGGATGAAAGCCCCGGCGGGGCCTTGAATGGCGTAGGCGCCTGCTTTGCCCTGCCAGTCTCCGGTCGCAAGATATGCATTGATCTCAACGTCTGACAGGCGCTTGATCTTGACCTGGGACACGACATCCCGCTGCAGGACGCGGTCACCGCGCCGCACGGCAACAGACGTTATCACGCGATGACGGCGACCAGACAGAGCATGCAGGAACTCAGCCGCCTGACCCACATCTTCCGGTTTTCCCAAAATACGGCGACCCAGCGCAACAGTGGTGTCCGCGCAAAGAGTTACATCGTCGCTTTCCGCCTGAACCGCCCCCACTTTCGCACGCGTAATGCGATTGCAATAGGGAACAGGCAACTCGCCCTTCAAAGGCGTCTCGTCGATGTCTGGGGCGCGGATTGCATCGGGCTGCACGCCAAGCTGGGCCAACAGGTCCAGCCGCCTTGGGCTGCCCGATCCTAAGATAAACGCCATTTCGGCAGGCGTTACTTGAAGCGGTAGTTGATCCGACCCTTGGTCAGATCATAGGGGGTCATTTCGACCTGAACTTTATCGCCGGCCAGAACACGGATGCGGTTCTTGCGCATCTTGCCTGCCGTATGTGCGATGATCTCATGGCCGTTTTCCAGCTCGACCCGAAACGTCGCATTAGGCAGGAGTTCCTTCACGACACCGGGAAATTCGAGCGTATCTTCCTTGGCCATGTTGTCTCCATATTTAAGTTGCACCCGCAGAATCTGCGGGATGTGCGCTTAAATGAGCTTATTTCGGCCCTATTTCAAGGGCGGAATCTACTATAGGGCCGATAATGTGACTGAATCGACTCGGGGTGGTTGCTCATCCCAATGGGTTCGGTTGAGAACATGACCATCCGAGCGCACGCTTGCGATGACTGACAAATCGACCTCGGCATACGCCCACCCTGGTTGGTTCAGGGTACCTTCGGTCAGAACGCCGGTCGCAGGGAAGCCCTTGTCTGGTGGGCCAAATATACCCCCGGTTCCGGTATTCATGTCCACGGCCTCGGACCATTCATTATTGCCCACCAAAGACGACATCACTGTAACACATTGATTTTCCAATGCTCTGGACATCGCACCGATACGCACTCGCCAATAGCCGGACAAAGCCTCTGTGCAGGATGGAACAAGGATGAGGTCTGCGTCGCTGAGTGCACGACCCAGCAACGGAAACTCGCTGTCATAACAGATCAGCACGCCGATCTTGCCAAGCGCCGTATCGAATAGTTTCAACGGTCCACCAGCGGCAATATCCCAAGACTCGCGTTCGAAGCGGGTCATGATCTGTTTGTCCTGGTGATCTTGTTTGCCGTCAGGGGCATAAAATGCAGCCCGATTCACCGGTCGATCAGGGCCGTCCACCACCGGGGCGGACGCGCCCAGAATGTAAGTCTTGTAGTTCTGCGCCAAACGCTGGTGCAGGTTCTGCACGTCCTCCATCCGATCAGAAACCGCGAGGATCGAACGCTCAAGGTCCCCCGCCACGTCCACTCCGTCCAGCGTCGACAACTCCATTGCTCCATACTCAGGAAAGACCAGCAACTCCGCCCCCTGGCCTGCAGCGTCCGAGACCCAACGCTCCAGTTTGTCTTCGTATTGCGCCCAACTGTCGAGCCAGTCGAGATTGTAGGCGGCGGTGGCAACTTTCATGAACAAGAGATCCTCAATGGGTAAATCTTTAGCAACACTAATAACGGTGCTCACGCGCTGTACAGGCAAATCATTCGAACACGGCAAACGAAATGCGAAGCCCGCTAAGACCCCAATATGTCAGATTCTGCGCGGCGTACGGATGGCGACTTCGTGCATCACGTTCCCTTTGCGATTGGACGGCCAGCAACGGGCTTCTAACGCGATAAGGCTACGCCATCCACGGTAATCCTGTGCATAAGACGCCGGAAACCGTGATAATCGTTGATCGCCTTGTGCCAGGTGGCACGATTGTCCCACATGGTGATGTCACCTTCCTGCCAGCGGACGCGAGCCTGAAATTCGGGCTGTCTGCAATGCTCATAGAGCATATTGAGGATTGCTGCGGATTCGTCAGCCGTCAGGCCTTCAATGTGTGTGGTGAAGACAGGGTTTACGAACAATCCACGGCGCCCGCTGAGCGGATGTGTGATGACGACAGGATGGCGCGCATCTTGCGTCGCCGCCTCGGCATTAGCCAGTCTTCCGCTTTTGGCCGCTTCGCTATCCAACGTGGTCTGGCCAAAGACGTGCCGGGACGAGTGCATGGCCGTCAACCCATCAAGAAACCGGCGTATGGAATCTGACAGCGCCTCATATGCCGCACCCATCGACACGAACAGTGTATCACCGCCGTAGGGGGGCATTTCGATGGCATGCAGGATTGATCCCATCGCCGGGATCTGGTCGTAGGAATGATCGGTGTGCCAGCCTTCGCCCACCGCTTCTTTCTGGTCCTTTTCCTTCAGGACGGTTGCAATTTCTGGGTGCCCGTCGACAGGTTTGAAAAAGCGGTTCACGTTAATCGAACCGAAGCGGCGTGCAAATTCCAGGTGGTCTTCCGGGGCAATGTTTTGCCCTCTGAGAACAATGACGGAGTATTTGGCGAAGGCGGCCTGGATTTCCGCGAACTGCACACCGTCTTTTACATCTGCTCCGACAATTTCTGCTCCCAGGCCGCCAGTCAAAGGTCTGATGTCCATCGGTTCTCTCCCTGTTTTCTAGCGAGAAGAGTAGGAGATTGCTTAAGATCAGAAAAACTGAATTAATCTGGCGCAAAGGATGGTTTTTCTGATGATTCGATTTTCACTACGTCAACTTGCCTTTCTGACGGAAATCGCCCGCTGCGGCGGTATCGCGCCTGCGGCGCGAAACCTGAACGTCTCCGCTGCGGCGATCTCTTCTGCGCTCGACAAACTCGAAGCGGTCACCGGATTGACCTTGTTTGATCGTTTTCCCGCACGGGGTATGCGGCTGACCAGTGCAGGTGCGGAGTTCCTTGCCGATGCCGAAGCTCTGCTAAGTCGGGCGAAGGCCCTAGACCGACATGCTGCAGAGATGGCCAAGGGGGAAGCCGGTACAATCCGGATTGGGACGCACTACGCCATTGCCCAACGGGTCGTGCTGCCTGCGGTTCTGGCGTTCCGCAACCACTATGCCCGTGTGCGCATCGAAGTCGTGGAAGATGATTTTCCAAGCCTCGTCGCCTCGCTTGATGCAGGAGAGGTCGATGCGCTTGTTGTTTTCAATCAGGGATTTGATAGCACGCGTTTCGATGTCGAATGCCTGAAGACGTTGCCGCCTTTGGTTTTGTTACCCGCAATGCACCCTTTGGCAAATGCCGACAGCGTGCAGCTCGAGGATCTGTCCGATATTCCCTACATTTCCGTGTCGCGTGCAGGTCCCGGCCCCAGCTATCTTGACTTGTTGCGGGGTGCCGGTCTTGATCCGGAGGTGCCGCTGACCTCTCAATCGCGCGAAATGGTTCAAGCTTATGTGGGAAAAGGATTGGGCTTTACTCTTGTTGGCTTCTCGCCTGGCCGGAATTTGACGATTGAAGGCGATGCTGTCGTCACACGTCCGCTCGCGCAAGAGATTGGCCACTTCGAGGTCGCCATTGCCATCGCAAGGTCCGTGCAGCAGACGGATCTGGTAACTGCATTTCTGGATATGTGCCGGACCCAGGTCTGAACAACTGTGTCACGACCTTTTTTGAAAGCGAACCTTTGTGCATTTGACTAGAACGGCGGTTTTGTCCGCTTTGATGCCTTTCCAATTCGCCCGAAAACGTTCATTCAAGCTACGTACACCTGAACCTCAGCGCGGCCACCATTTATGCCTCTTCCCACTCCCCTAGCCGTCGTCTTCGATATGGATGGCCTGTTGCTCGACACGGAGCGGGTATACTTTGAGGGCTTCCGTACCGCGCTTGAGACTCTCGGATTGCCGCAAGACGACGATCTGTTCCGGCGGCTAGTCGGCACGAACCGTGCGCTAGGACGCCGACTCTTGGCTGAAGGGCTCGCAGGACGCATCAAACTGGAAGAATTTGATGCCGTCTGGGATACCGAAATTGCGCAACGGCTGGCAGATTGCATCCCCGTCAAACCGGGTGCACGCGCGATGGCAGAACACCTGCGTGAGCAGGATATACCTTACATCATTGCCACCAGCACCCAGACGGAAAAGGCGCATCTGCATCTCGAGCGAGCGGGCCTGAGCGCGCTTTATCCTGACGTAGTAGGCGGAGATCAGGTCGCTGCCAGCAAGCCCGCGCCAGATATATATCTGCATGCCATCGCACGTCTGGGTCACGATCCGTCAAGCTGCGTCGCGTTCGAAGACTCGCCCAACGGCGTCCGCGCGGCCCACGCGGCAGGTCTTATCACGGTGCAGGTCCCCGATATCGTCGCCCCCGACGCCGAACTACGTGCGCTCGGTCATTTCATCGCCAGCGACATCATCGCCGGGGCCCACGCCGTTGGTCTGATGGTAGGTCCGGAATAAAAGCTAACCTTCGCGCGATTGCAGCGAAAACGCAGAATGCCCCACATTGCGGACAAATAGCGTCACAAATCCCTGCCCCAGAACTGCAGTGGCTTCAGTGTCTCGCCTTCTTCACCGATATCCTTCCACGAAAACTGCGCGATCACACCGGGTAGCGGTTCGTATCCACGCGCGCGCCAGAAGGCATCCAGGGGGCGATAGTTATCCGGTCGCATCGGGTGATCAACAGGGCGCTGCACGCTGCAAAAGGTGCATTTTACGTAGCCCAACTTGCGCGCATGTGCCTCGCGTAGGTCAAAGAACTTATGGCCTACGCCCTGCCCTCGATAGTCCGATAGAAGTACAGACTCGGCGCAATAGAAGATTTCGTTCAGATCAAACCCTGTGCGTTTAAAAGCAGTGGCGAAATCGTCAGCGTGGTCGGTCAGAGGGGCCCCGGTCGACGCCCCGATCAGGCGGTCGCCGTCAAATGCCCCCACCACGACCGCTTTGTCGCTATCGCGGTAGGATTGCAGGTAAGTTCGCTCATAGTCGAGATCGCCATCATACAGGTATGGCCATGCGCGAAACACCTTGATCCGCAGACGCGCCACGTCGTCCAAGGCATCCGTCAGCGCCG
Source organism: Ruegeria sp. BI12 (assembly GCF_056537985.1). NCBI lineage: Bacteria > Pseudomonadati > Pseudomonadota > Alphaproteobacteria > Rhodobacterales > Roseobacteraceae > Ruegeria > Ruegeria sp. BI12. The sequence goes on from NZ_JBQFSL010000001.1 coordinate 2,535,082, forward strand.
CCCCGGTCAGGGGACGAACAGACGTGACCTCAGCCATTCGAAACCTGCTTGGTCCAGTCGGCAAGGTTGTAAAAGGTGGTGACGCGGGTGATCTTGCCGTCCTTGAGGTCAAAAAACGATCCGGCCGGCAGGCGGTAGGTTTGACCGTGGGCTTCGGGCAACCCCTCATCCGTCTGTAGATAGGTGCCGTTCACAATAAACTCGGCTGCCGCGCGGGTGCCGTTTTCGGCTTCGAACAACACGATATCGGTCAGGTTTTCCCGGTAGCAGCGGTTCATATGGGCGCAGAAGGCCGTGAACTTGTCCTTGCCGGTGCGGATCTGGCCTTCATTCACGTGATGCGCCACGTCATCAGACAGGCAGGCCAGCATGCCATCGACATCACCTGCGTTGAAAGCCTCGAAATAGGTTTTGACGGTCTTGTTCATGGTCACTCCGTTGGTTCACCCCAGCGGCCTTTCAGATGCTGAATGATCTGGTCGCGGGTCTGTCGGTAGTGAATTAACTTGTCTGCGCGGCTTTCGCCCAGTCCGGTAGGGTCCATTATTGGCCAATAATCGACATCCAGGTGAAAAATCCGTGTCAACTCCAGCGCCTGACGCTGACTGGCAGGTGACAAAGCAACGATCAGATCGAACGAACTGAGGTCATCGCCCCATTCTTGCATTTCATCAAACGAGCGTGACCGATGGCGGGACAGCTCAACACCAACTTCCTGACAGACCGCGATGCAGAACCCATCAATCTCAAGGTCATTTCGCACACCGGCGGACTGCACATAGGTGCCGGTGCCGTAGAACTTTTTCATGAGCCCTTCGGCCATAGGGGACCGAACCGCGTTATGGTCGCAACAGAACAGGACCGACTGCGGCAAAGGCTTCACGCGTCAGCCTCCGAAATGCAGCACGCAGATCAGCGTGAACAAACGGCGTGCGGTATCGGTGTCGATGTCAGCCTTACCTTCAAGACGTTCCTGTAAAACGCGGCTGCCTTCGTTGTGGATGCCGCGACGGGCCATGTCGATGGTTTCGATCTGGCTGGGCGGCAGGGTTTTTACCGCATTGAAATAGCTTTCGCAGATCTGAAAGTAGTCTTTGACCACCTGCCGGAACGGCCCCAGCGACAGGTGAAACTCTGCCGCCTTTTCTTCGGCCTCGGTGGCGATGTCGAAAACCAGCCGCTTGTCGCGGATCGACAACTGAACACGGTACGGTCCATCGGGCACGACACGGTCATCGCGCACAGGCAGCGCAAAGCTGTTTTCTTCCAGCAGATCATAGATCGCAACCTTACGCTCCTGCTCGATCTCGGGGGTCGGTGGAGGCAAATTTCGGTCATCTAGTTCGATGTGCGAGATACGAGTCATTGGATGCGGTCCGTTAAAGTCGGGACAGACTTATCCCAACTCAAAAAATTGAACAACGCGGGAAAATGCTAAATTGGGTGTTCATTCGGGTCTATCTGGTGCTTTCGCAACAGATGGTCCACAAGCGCTCCCTGTTTTAGAGTTCCAGAATCCACAAACATTTTGCGAAACCACGACCCGTGGAAATGGATCGACATTTTGTTCCGCCAGTCAAGAAAATCCAGTTTGGACATGTCCGGATCGTTCCACAGCCTTCGATGACGCGGCGGCAAAGCGTACATGTCGGCGCGCGGGGTCGCATGCTGCATTTCGCCGCTCAGACTGATGTAGTGATACAGCATTGGCGGTCCCAAACTAAAGAGAGGAAGGCTCCAATAGGTCGATCTTCCGTAGAGCTCTAAATAGGCTTGCTGCTTTTCGACGGGCCACCAGGGCGGTACCAGATTGCTATCAAAAGCAAATTCGCACATAGCTTGAAGAGCGGTGCTGTTGTCCGGAAAGGCCATGATGCTGTTGATCAGCCGCTGGTTTTTCTTGTTGCCACGCGGGAACAGATATCCGTCTTTTGCCGCCAATGGGCGTAGCGCGTAGATATCCGCGTCCGCCCAGATATAGTCCGTTTTCTGCAGTAGTTTTAGTCGAAACAGATCCGCGTGGACGGCTACAGACCGGGCGATCGGATCGCGGTAAATCTCGGAAGTATCATAAACTTCGCGTGCGTCGCGTTCCTCGATGTAATCCGGAATATCCTCTAGGTCGCCATAGTGGTAGACGATCGGCTTCTGGTCCACATCCGCGAAGGATTTCAGGCACAAATGCTCTAGAAAACTAAATCGCTTGCCGATCCAGAGTGTTGCCACGCGTTCCAAGTCTGGCTCCTATGCGTCAGGTTCTTCGGTCAAGGCGCCGTTGAACAACCGGTTGTTTCAAGTCCCTACCCAGATAACCTGTGCAGGTTCGCGGCGGGTGTGACCCTTATGCCATAAGGATTTAGCCGTTCAGACGCTTCAACCGCGCCGTTACTGAAAGTCCATGCGCCTCAAGGCTTTCGGAGTGGGCCAGCTGCTCGGCTGCGGGTCCAATCGCACGCAGTGCTTCAGGTGTCATCTGGCTCAGCGTCGTACGCTTGAGGAAATCCATCACGCTGAGGCCGGACGAGAAACGGGCCGAACGCGCTGTTGGCAGCACGTGATTGGGGCCACCGACATAATCGCCAATGGCCTCCGGTGTGTACTGGCCCAGAAAGATCGCCCCGGCGTGGACAGTCTTAGCGCTCAGCGCCACTGGGTCCGCCACGCACAGCTCCAGGTGTTCGGGCGCGACGCGGTTCGACAATGCCGCCGCCTCGTCCAGATCACGTACGGTGACTATCGCGCCAAAATCACGCCAGCTTGCACCCGCGATGGCGCGGCGCTGCAGGGTTTCCAGGCGTTTGTCGACGGCTTTGGCGACAGCGTGTCCAAATCCTGCGTCATCTGTAATCAGGATCGATTGCGCGCTTTCGTCATGTTCTGCCTGGCTAAGAAGGTCCAGTGCAATCCAGTCAGGATCGTTGTCCTTGTCGGCGATGACCAGAATCTCGGACGGACCGGCAATCATGTCGATGCCAACCTTCCCGAATACGCGGCGCTTGGCGGCGGCTACAAATGCGTTGCCCGGACCCGTGATCTTGTCGACCGCTGCAATTGTGTCGGTGCCATAGGCCAGTGCGGCAATCGCCTGTGCCCCGCCAATACGATAGATCGTGTCCACACCGGAAAGCTGCGCCGCCAGCAGGACCAACGGGTTCACTTGTCCATCCGGTGTCGGCACGGCAATGGCCAGACGCTCAACCCCTGCGACCTTCGCGGGGATTGCGTTCATCAGCACAGAAGACGGGTAAGATGCCAGCCCGCCGGGCACGTAGAGACCGGCAGCCGACACAGCAGACCAGCGCCAACCCAGCGTTGCGCCCGACGAATCTGTCCACTCGTGATCCTCTGGCAACTGCTTTTCGTGATAGGATCTAATGCGAACAGCGGCCAACTCCAAAGCAGCCCGATCTTCGGAGGAGACCTGATCCACGGCCTCGGCTATCTGTTCGGCGCTGAAGGCCAGTGTTTCGGGTGTCAGCTCCAGCCGGTCAAACTTGGCGGTCAGCTCGATCACCGCCGCATCGCCACGTGTCCGCACGTCTTCGATAATCCCGGCGACAACGGCATCCACATCCGGGCTGTCCTCGCGCTTGGCGGACAACAGCGTTGTGAAGGCGGTCTCGAATTCGGACGACGTCGTGTCGAGGAAGACAGGCATGTTCTGGCACTCCGGAGCGTTTGATCGGGACATATCGTCCGGATGGGCTGGCCTCAACCCTCAGTCCTGCAGGTTCAGCGATTTGCGCATGTTCAGACAGGACAAGTCATTGCGCTGACTGCACCCTCCGGTGGCTTGCCAGCCGTAACGTAAATAGAAGCCCTGAGCGGTTCGGGTGGCCTCAAGCCGTCCCTCAGCGCACCCCAGAGCGATAAGCTCCTGCTCAAGTTTCTTCAATAAAGCCCCGCCAATACCGCAACCGGTGTGATCGGGATCAATATACAACAGGGTGATTTCTCCAGCTTCGGTCAACCCACCAACGGCTGCAGGCTGCCCGTTATTCTCGGCAAGCCAGATTTGTGCCCCGTTCCTGATCCAGCCCCTGATAGTCGCCGGATCCTTGTTTGCGATCCATTGGGCAACCACCTCAGGATCATCTTGATGGTCTGCCTTACAAAGCCCGGTAATTGACCGGATCAGAACACGGCTCAGATCGAACACATCGAACACGGTCGCGCGCCGCAACACCAGGCCCTGTGGAGGCCCGGTGAATGCCTGCGCTATGCCGCGCTTATTCCGGATGAGACGGTGCCTGACCCGATGGGGCCTGATACGGCCGAGTCACATCCTTGAGGGTGACATCCAGCGCCTCGACCGACAGGCGGATTGCACCGTCGCCTGCCAGCGTCAGCGTAATCTGCCCGGCGCCATCTTCTCCGGCTTCGAAATCGATCGAAAGTAGAGACATCACCATGTCCTTATCGCTGCGGTCGACACCCTGACTGGCCACTGACAGGACCGAGTCGACAACCAAAACCGCCTGCACCCGTTCGAATGGCCGATCCCGGCGCGCGGCAGCGTCCTTGTCTTCCCAGCGGAAGCGGTTCAGCAGTAAACCGAAGCGACGTTCAGAAGGTCGCCACGTCATCTCGGTAATCGGGAAGACTGCGTCCTGCGCCAGGGTCGAGATCACCTGCAGGTCATCAGCATCCTCGGCCCCCAGGTTCAGTGGGGCTTCGCGTCCGTCTTCGAAACTTGCGTCTGTCATTGGCCTTTGATCCGTTCAATCTTTGCGCCCACGCCTTCCAGCTTGCGCACCACATGTTCATATCCGCGGTCCAGATGATAGACCCGGCTGACCGTCGTTTCCCCTTCGGCCGCCATACCGGCCAGAATCAACGACACCGAGGCCCGCAAATCCGTCGCCATTACGGGCGCGCCTTTCAGGCGTTCAACTCCGGTCACGGTGGCCGTGCCACCGTGTACTTCAATATTTGCGCCCATGCGCACCAATTCGGGGGCATGCATAAAGCGGTTCTCGAAAATACGCTCTTCCAGAACCGAGGTACCTTCGGCCGTGCACATCAGCGCCATCATCTGTGCCTGCAGGTCAGTCGGAAAGCCGGGGAATGGCTCGGTCACCACATCCACGGCACTGACACGACCGTTCTTGCGCGCAACCTTCAGGCCATTTCGAGTTTCTTCGACATGCACGCCTGCCGCATCCAGCTTGGCCGCGAAGGATTCGACCAGAGACATCCTTCCACCCAACAACTCAACCTCACCGCCGCACATCGCAGGGGCCAGCATATAGGTGCCCAGTTCAATTCGGTCAGTTACCACCTGATGCGTTGCACCATGCAGGCGATCTACGCCCTGAATCTCGACGGTCGAGGTCCCCTCGCCCGAAATCTGTGCACCCATCTTGCGCAGACATTCGACCAGGTCGACGATCTCAGGCTCGCGTGCAGCGTTCTTCAGAACAGTCGTGCCTTTAGCCAGCGTCGCAGCCATGACGATGTTCTCGGTCGCACCCACCGAGGCAAAGCGCATCTCATGCACAGCGCCCTTCAACCCACCGGGGGCTTTGGCGTGCAGATAACCGTCTTTCAGTTCAATTTCCGCGCCCAGCGCTTCAAGTCCTTCGACATGCAGGTCCATCGGACGCGCGCCGATGGCGCAGCCGCCCGGCAACGACACGACGGCCTGCCCGAAACGCGCCAGCAAAGGACCCAGCACCAAATTGGATGCTCGCATTTTGCGCACAATCTCATAATCCGCCGTCTGACTGGTCAGGTCATGGCTGGACATCGCCAGCACCTGCCCATCCTGCAACGAGGACACTTCGGCCCCCAGCGATTGCAACAGCGCAGTCATTGTCTTGATGTCACTCAGCCGCGGCGCATTTGTCAGCGTCAGCGGTTCTTCGCTCAGCAAAGTTGCGGGCATCAGCGTCAGACATGCGTTCTTGGCCCCCGCGATCGGTATCTGACCGTTCAGCGGCCCGTTGCCCGTCACCAAAATCGAATCCATCTGCTCTTATCCCTCGTCCTTGCCGGTCTTGTCCTCGGAAGCTGCTCGCGCCTTAGCCTGCGCCTTGCGCCGTGCCATATTTGCCTTGAGCGCGGCCTTAAGCCGTTCTTCGCGCGCGTCCCCGGATTTACCGTGTTTTTTGGGTGAATTTTTGTCTGCCATTGTCTTTCTCTACAGGAGACGAAAAAAACCGTCCAGACACCCTTGCGCCCCGTTTCGTTTGAGTCTAATCACCCGCCCACAGCGCTGCTGTAGCTCAGAGGTAGAGCACTCCCTTGGTAAGGGAGAGGTCGAGAGTTCAATTCTCTCCAGCAGCACCATCTTTTCAATATCTTAGAAGAATTTCGGCACTTGGGTGACCATAGCGGTCACGCACGGGACAACCCTTTTTCGCGCAAGGTTCTAATTTCGGTGCGATCATGAGAGCTTATCCTGTTGCTATGCGCATCTAACCAACGTATTTTTAGGTGAAAGGCCACAGACCTTTGTCGCCGCGACCCGATAGGGTTTCCCAATTGGAGGAAGAACTGCCCGGCAGTTCGAAAGCAGCTAATTTCTCTCAGCGATGAGAGGCGCGGATGACGGCAACCCAGCAGGTTCGACAAAGGGACCGAAAAACTGGCAAGCCTCCTTTATCCGGCTACGCCCTGTGGCGCGTAGCTTTGCGGAAGCGAAGCTACATCTGTATCCAAATTGGCCCAAACTTCCGCCCGAACCGAGGAAGTTATGACCAATGAAGGATAACCATCAAATCCAACACCCACTGTATGACACCGATGGGCGCATCATGCGTGACAGGTTGTATACGACGACCGAGGCTGCAGAGATACTCGGCGTCGCAGAGCCAACGCTGCGCCGCTGGCGTTCAGAGGAAGTCGGACCTCGCGTCACGAGGATTTTTCCCAAAGCACCTCCGCGTTATCGCGGCCTCGACCTCCTGCAGTGTTTGGAGATGAACTACGTCGGCAGCGCGGCATAACTCAGGGCTCTATGGTAAAGAGATGCCCCTGCGCCTGCGCCCCGCGCGGTTATCACTCACTATTGCGTATCAGGGTTCAGAAACCGGTTTTGGGCAATCGCCCAAACACCCCCCGATGATTGCGTTTCTGCAATTCAATAGCCCGCGTCTCTTGTCCGAAAGTTCTGCACGATTTCCGCTCTTCAAAATCGAAAAACGACCCTGACCGTTTCAGGATCAGGGCCGTTCAAATGAAACACACAAGTGCTGCGTTCACCCATTATGCAGGTGGATTGTAGCGCCCGAAACTAGGGGGAGCAACAATGGCACCCAAAGATGATTTCGTCAGTTTAGACCTGACACAAACCCGCCAATTCCTTCACGGAATGCGTAACAAACATCATTTCGTGGCGATCAGACCAAAGCGCGGAAAGGATGACAGGGACAGCGTCTTAGAGGCTCTGACGGTAGATGTCAGCAATGATGCGGATTGGGCCGAAGCCTGCGTCTGGATAGAAAAGTGGAATATGCAGGAACGCTGCAATGTTTACTTCGAGGTGAACCCGGTGAAGTCTGGCTTCAAAGGGACCAAGGCCAAAAAGGAAGACATTGCGTCCCACGACTTTTTTCACGCGGATCTGGATCCCGTACCTTTGGGCGCTGGCAAACACGAAGAAGCAAAGCACCGCCTCAGAACAGCCGCCCAAGAAATCAACGGTCTTCCGAATATGCTGATGGGCTTTGTCCTGAGCAGCGGCAATGGCGTCCAAGTCATGTGGCGCAATCCAACGCCCGACATGGGCCGGGTTAAGTTTGAGGATTTGAACAAAAGGCTAAACCTCTTCCTCGGATCGCTGGACGACATCAGTTGTAAGGGCACACAAAATACGAACCGGTTGTTCCGACTTGCGGGAACGTGGAACTGGCCTTCCTTATCGAAAATCGAAAAGGGCTATTCCCAAGACCCGGTGATGTCCGAGGTTTACCATGCGGACAGCACCTGGCCTCCGCTGGCCCACGAAACGATTGAAGCACTTACTGTTCCGGAACGCCAAACGAGCGACGCGCCGACAACAAGCGACGACGACCTTCCTGACCTTGATTGGCCACCGGAAGATCCGGACGAAACGCTTAAAGACCTTCATGAGACATGGATGGCCGATGCACGTTACGTCGCGCTCATCGATGGCATTGCCCATCCGGGTGATCGCAGTGCTAGCCTCATGGGGATCTGTGCTTGGTATATTCGGCATGGGCTGGACATTCACCAATCAACAAGCCTCGTGCATTACGCTGATGGCGCTCCGCTTGGACACATCATGGATCAGCCGAATAAGGCTCGTGCGATGGCCCGTGCCTATTTCCGCAGCGACGCCTCGGACGTAATGCATCAGGTGTTGGAAGATGATGATTATGCGTACGACCCGTCGGATGTCCCTGCGCCGTGGCAGACCCAAATGCCCGATATGCCTATCAAGTCGTCTGAGCAGTTCGCGTCCGAGTTAAAACCACCGGCCTATATCGTGAGGCGTCTTTCTTTGCAAAAGGGGCAGTTGCTGACTGCTTACCGCTCATCCCGGTCATTTCAAGACCGGTGTGATAATGGAGATTGCGTTCAGGTTGGATCAGGGTCTGGACATCGACGGGCAGGAGGTCAAGCCAGGAAAAGTTCTGTTCTTCGCGGGGGAGAACAACGAGGACAACCGGCTCAGGCTGGTGCAGACCTGTCTGGATCAAGGGGTTGATCCCAAGGATCTATCGATCGACTGGGTCGATGGGTCGTTCCAGATGAATGAAAGCAGTGCCGAGTTCATGAAAGCCGAGGCGCAGAAACGCGGCGCTTATGATCTTGTCGTGATCGATGCCTCGACGGCGTATTTTCACGGCGAAGATGAGAACAGCAACACCGAGATGCACTCGTACTATCAAGTCTTAAGGTCGCTGACTAAAATGGAGGGAGGGCCTCTGGTTGTTGTGCTATCGCACCCGGCGAAGAATTCCAAACAAGATAATCTCAATCCTCGGGGCGGATCCGCAGTATACGGAACAATCGACGGAAACCTCACGCTGTGGATGGATAAGGGCATTGCCAAGCTGCACCACATGAAGTGGAGGGGTTCGAACTTCCCGCCGCTCTATTGGCGACCAAAGGTGTTGACGCACTCGTCTGTAAGGGACAGCGATGGAGTTTTGATGTCATCGGTTCGGGCTGTGGAGATTGATGCCAGTGTTGCTCAGGAGATTGAGACGCGGGATGAGGTAAGGATCTTACAATATGTGAGAGACAATCCGAAGCCATCGCAGCGGGATATGACGGAGACCTTGGGTTTATCCCGTGGTGTTGTGGGTCGGAACTTGAAGCTGTTGGTGAAGTGTGACGAGGTACGTAAAGATAACAAAGGTAAGTATTGTATCACCTCGCTAGGCACTGACAGGCTGGACGGAAAAACACCGAAAAATGGGTGATTTCGCGAAAACGCGTGGGACACCCAGTGGGACACTTTTTTCGGGGTGTCCCACTGGGTGTCCCAAACTGTCCCACGAACCACTCTGAGGGCCGTTTTGGCTATAAAAATAAGCTGTCCCAGCTGGGACAGGACGCCCCCTAAGGGGGAGCGTAAGCGACCCCCGTTAGGGGTGGGTGTCCCACTGTCCCAATCCCTTAGGTGGGACACTTTCGTGGGACACTTGCAAAATCGGCGCTAAACACTCAGGAAAAATAGGGAGGAACCGGTGGTCTGTCGACTGAGAGCCTGAGATTTTCCGCTGGGTGATGGGGGCGGTGTGAACCACAAATTCTCTTCTGCAGCCGCGCTGCATTACTCGGCCCTGCAGCCCAGTCAGCGAAGCCGGAATTGAACGCATCGGGAATTATAGGTGGATCACACGTTAAACCGCTGAAACACCACTGGTGCGCAGTGGGCATTATTCTGTTCTGGGGAAGTGGAACCTAAAGGTTTCAGCCGGGACGCGGCGGCGTTCCACAGCACCCCCCGACGATTGGCTTTTTGCCATTCAATGAAACAACATCTTTACTCTGGGTTTTCTGCGGAATTTTCAATTCTGTGTTTTGCTTTGCTTTTTGTATTATGTTAAATGTCTACTGCAGGTAGTTGCAAATGGGACTATTATCATTGCCTCTAGATCCGACCATTGCGCGTGAAGCAACCGCAGAACATGCTGTGCAGGCTATTGCGGCCAAAATGTTCGAAACTGATCTGGCGGGTGCATTCCGGTACCTGCAGAAAAACTCTGATTTCCAAGGATTTAGTGGATCTAGCGGTGTTCCACATATGGTCAGCAACCTGCTCATTGGAAGGTTCGGCCAGAGGGCAGAGCGGTTCGTAGAGGAACATCCTTGGACTGCGGACGCCGTGCGTACCATTGTCAGTGGCGATAGTACTCGAATGCAGCGGCACCGGGCGCGGATCAAACTGGTCGCGCACTTCTGGCAACAGCGCAATGTGGGCAAGTATCGCAAGTCGGACATCACACCGCCGCCGCGAGAAACAAACTGCCGGTGATGTACGCAGGTGTTTCAGCCCAAATACCGCCCCAAAAACATCTATTGCAGTTCGTCGTGCAGAACGCAGGCGTATCGCTTTAGGAGACGGGAACGCAGACTGGCCAGACGCGAAGGTTCAGCCACGTTCCTGCCGGGGTTGGAAGAGCGGTTGGAAAAGTCGAGGGACCGCAGCTTTCGACAACGAGCAACCCGACGTCGAAACGCCACAGCGAGGAGGCAAGCCGCACTGGGCTTGCCGGACTGGTGACCTTTTGTTTGACCCATTGGCCCTTCTGGAAGACGCAACACGCATTGCGGCGGACATCGCCAGAGACGATCAGCAGACCGCCTCAACGCGCCTACAGGCAGTAAATACCATGGCACGGGCTGTGACCGCCGCTGTGGGCGCTAAAACGGCCCTAGCGCAGGACAGAGAGCGCGAAATCCAGTGGGCCAGCAGAACCCTTCAAAAACACGCCCTAACCCCCGGCACTGGGCCAGCAGACGCGCTCCGCCTCGAACACGCAGAACGCATCCTGCTGTCGCATCAATCTGAACCGAAAAAGGAAACGGGGGTCCCTCAATGGTAGAAAGATCAGCAATGCAGATCGTCAGAGACGCCGCTCTCTCGACCGATCTGCCCGAACTCATCAGGCAGCAGCATGAGGCGGCACAACTATTGCAGCGAATTGCAGAACGTGAGGAATTCGAAAGCCCCGCAGTGGCCATCAGGGCCGCAGCGACAGCCGCACGTGTGTTCAGCGATACCGTGGCCGCTGTTGTCGTGCAGGAGCGGCTGGACAAGATTGGAGAAGAGATCGAAGCGATCAAGGCCGAGCGCCGCAGCGACCGAGGACAAAGCAGCCGCAAGCCACCCGGATCTGTCCTCGGCATCAGCAAAAGCGGCCATGAGGTCCGTACGCCAACATGGGGTGGTGGCAGGAAGCTAGGAACTGAGGGCGAAGCTGATGGGCAGTGATCAGGCAGTATCCAAGTTGCTCGAAAACCTGTTGCTTGACGAGCCGCAGTCGCTCGCGTCAATGGTCGACGTATTCGCGAGGTCCAGCGCGTTTGCCGCCGCGTTGCTTGAACAGATCGAAACGGTAGCCGTGCGCAACCGCAGGCTGGGCCGTACAGTGGAAGTTGACCTAGCGGGTGCCCTATACCCCCATACCAAAGACCCACCTCAATGGGCGCAACAGAAGCGCAGAGAAGCGGTGCGCACTGTCGTGGCGGCGATTGCCGAAGGTAGGCCACCCAGTTTCAGTATCCTTCAACTCAACCTGCACATTCGCGACCTTGTCGACTTCGAGTTTGTCGTTGATGCCGACGCATTTCTGACCGTCAAATTCTATGGCCACGTGGACCGTAACGAAGGTCTCCTGACGGTTACACGGATCGATGAGGGTGAAGCGCCCGACGCTCTGGTGGCAGATGTCACGCGCCTGCTGACGGTGTTTCAGCAATCGAAGCTATTGACCAACAAGGATAATCTGGATGCGACTTGAAACCCCGACCCTCGACAAGATGAAGCGCGCATCAAGCGCTGAGTTGCAGGCAATGGCCGCAACCGCTGCCTTAGAAGTTGCGCGTGAAGCGGCCCTGCTCGCCGTATCAAAAGGTTTGCCCGCAGAGCTTGTGATTGACGTCATTTCTGTCGACTTGCATCGCGCGCGCGTTGGCAACAACGGCCCGTCGCGTTCAGTAAGCGCTTTGCGTCGCTAAAATTGCCCGACTTAGTTCAGGCGCACATAATATCCACTTGCGCTTTTACCTTCCTCTCCGGGCTCGCGCATGATGCGCAGGCGCGTTGCACTGAAGGTAACGTCACTGCAACTTCCCAATTCGATATCGAAATTGTACCATCCGCTAATAGGATTGTTGTTGCCGTTTGCGGGAACGGCGTAGACTTTCGATGCATCACCTTGAGTGTAGCAAACGCGGTACGCCACTTCCGCTCCGTTCCCGTGATAAATTATGCCCACCTCATCGGCTGGTACATGCCAGTTGGCTCGCGCTTCTTCAGCCTGGGCGGTGTTTACGGATGCGACAACTGCAGTGAACGCTGTCAAGGCAATGTAATTTGTCATTTGAATAGTCTCCCCTGAAAATCAGATATTTAACGAGCGACGAAAACGGCCCGACGCCCATTAAGCATAGCATAAAACTGCTGGGCTGATCAGTTACCACCCGATCCGGCGCTTCCAGTGCTGGTTGATCGCGAAGAGTTTGCGCCGCTTGGCTCGCCTGTTGCTGGTGTCTCAGAATTGTCGCTGTTTGTGCCTTCAATCTGAGCTTCGTTAGCTCCGGAATTAGCTCCGTCTTGTGTACTAGACCGCGCCTTAGAAATCGCTTCGCGGGTTTCTTTTTGTTTTGCCATTACTTCGCGACACGTTTCTATCAGGCGCACATTGATAACACCCATATTAGTCGCGACACTTACCATCCAAGAAGGCATGCTATTGGGCAAAACCACGTCTTCCATGTAAGCCACGCACTCTTGGTTAGATTTAAAATCTGGAACCTCTAATCCGATTAACTCCGGGGGTGATTTGCCGTCGTCGATAACCGTATGCGTCAGAACTGTCGGAAGTCCTTCTCGTTTGAGCGCCTCCGCCGCTTTGTTCGTCAACGGAACGATATCGCCGGGGCGTTTCAAAACGTCTATCGCCCAAGCCCGAAGGGGATCAATATCATCTTGGTCTTCTTCGTATTCGGGTTCTTTGCTGACGATGCCAACGGCGATCTCAGCCATAGCTGCAGTGGTTTGCCGTTTGCTAGCCTGATTGCTGAACATCATGGTAACTACAACGACTGTGACAGGGATTGCAGCTCTAACGAGTATGTCCCAAAAATCATACCAATCCCTCTTGGGCTTATCATCCTGTTCTTCTTCTTTGATGTCGGTAACCGTTTTTGCCGCAGCGACTGCGCTGGCGACCGCGACCTGAATTGCCTCTTCCTGTTCTTTTGTCAAAGCCATCAAAAACGCTTCCTTTTGAATATTTTACCGTAAATATTGGCAAAATTTATCAAGCCCCCAAAAAATTCCAAGGCCCATTTTTGGCAACTTGTTCCATGCTTTGCCAAAAGGCCTCGCTGGGGGTCGTGCAGTACAATCAACTACCCAAAAAACCACCAAATTATCTCGGCAGCGTTCGCGGAAATTACGTCCCCCCGCAGATTGGCAGAAAAAGCCATAGTAATGACATTTTGGCACAATTCACTGCGCCACAATCACTTACATACAAACGAAGATGCCACTTTGGCGGCAGAACCCGCTTGTCGCCAAAAATAGAAAAAAGTATCTGATTGAAACATGGACAAGAAAGACAAACTTGAACTCAGCGAAATCGATATTTGCGATCTGTTCATTACTCCAAGCATCAGGGATGCGGGCTGGGATCCGCTTACCCAGATCCGGCGAGAAGTAACGCTCACGCCGGGTCCGGTCGTCGTGCGCGGCAACATGTCGGCGAGGAACAAGAAGAAAAAGAAATTCGCTGATTACGTCTTGTCTTGGCGGAAGGGTGTACCGCTTGCCGTGGTCGAGGCGAAGGACAACAAGCACACTGTAAGCCAAGGGATGCAGCAGGCTTTGTCCTATGCCGAAATCCTTGACGTGCCCAGCGCCTTCAGTTCCAACGGCGATGCTTTTGCAACGCATAACAAAACGGCTGTCCCGCCCGAGCTGATCGAGGATCAGGTTGGGCTTGATGCTTTTCCTGATCCCGACCTTCTTTGGGCGCGCTACAAGGCCTATCGCGGCATATCGGACGAGGAAGGCGCACTTGTCGAGCAGCCCTATTATTCCGATGGGAGCGGCAAGGAGCCGAGATATTATCAGGTCGAGGCCATCAACCGAACAGTTGAGGCAATCTCAAAAGGCGCGGACCGGGCTTTGCTCGTGATGGCCACTGGCACGGGGAAAACCTACACCACGTTCCAGATTATCTGGCGGTTGTGGAAAGCCGGAAAAGCTAAGCGTATCTTGTTTCTTGCGGACAGGAATATCCTTGTTGATCAAACGCTTGTGAACGACTTCAAGCCGTTCGGCAGCGTCATGACCAAAATCAAGAACCGTAAGATCGACCCCGCATACGAGGTCCATCTGGGCCTATATCAAGCGCTCACAGGCACAGATGAAGCGGACAAGGCGTTCAAGACCGTGTCGCGCGACTTCTTTGACCTCGTAGTCATCGACGAGTGCCACAGGGGCAGCGCCGCGGACGACGCTGCATGGCGTGAAATCCTTGACTACTTCTCCGGCGCTATACACCTGGGCCTGACAGCGACGCCCAAGGAAACCTATGACGTTTCGACCAAAAAGTACTTTGGTGACGCGGTCTACACATACAGCCTCAAGCAGGGGATCGAAGACGGGTTTCTAGCTCCTTATAAGGTGATCCGCATCGACATCGACCGCGACGTTGATGGCTGGTCGCCTGAGCCGGGTATGGTGGATGATCTAGGGCAGGAGGTCGAAGATCGCGTCTACAATCAGAAGGACATGGATCGCGTCCTCGTTTTGAACCAGCGGACGAAGCTGGTAGCAAATCGGGTTATCGAATTCCTCAATGCAACGGACCCATTCGCCAAGACCATCATTTTTTGCGAGGACATCGACCACGCGGAAAGAATGCGCGTGGCACTGGTGAATGCCGCAGGTCAAATTGCAATCGACAACCCGAAGTACATCACGCGCATTACCGGCGACAGCAAAGAGGGCAAGGAACAGTTAGATCCGTTCATTGACCCTGAAAGCCGGTTCCCGGTCATTGTGACAACCTCCGAATTGCTCTCGACCGGTGTAGACGCGAAAACCTGCAAGTTGATCGTTCTGGACAAGTCGATTTCATCCATGACCATGTTCAAGCAGATCATTGGGCGTGGCACGCGGATCGACGAGGAACACAACAAGATGTTCTTCACTATCATGGACTTCAAACAGGCGACCGAACTGTTCCGTGACCCTGCTTTTGATGGTGATCCTGTTCAGGTCATCGACGGCGATGATTGGACACCGGACGGCGGAGGCGACGATGGTCCCGGTGGTGGCGGCGAAGATGTTGATGACGATGACGGTGATCACGGCGTTGGGCAGTCCAAGTACAGGCTTGGTGCTGTCAGTGCGACAATCACGAACGAACGGATCAGCTACATGGGGCCCGATGGTAATCTGGTCACCGAAGCCTACCGCGATTTCGCAAAAAAACAGATCGTCGAGGAATACCGATCACTGGATGAATTTATCCGAGGCTGGAAAGAAGCGGACAAGAAGCGGGTGATCATCGAAGAACTGGCGGAACGAGGAGTGCTTCTGGACCACTTGGAAGAGGTGGTGGGCAAGGATGTCAGCGAACTCGACCTGATCTTGCACGTTGCGTTCGATCAGCCGCCCCTGACGCGTGCGGAGCGAGCCAACAACGTCAAAAAGCGCAACTACTTCGCCAAGTACAGTGATACAGCAAAAGCGGTGCTGGAAGCACTGCTGGACAAGTATGCGGACGGCGGTGTTGAAACGATTGAGGACAACCGGGTATTGAAGCTCGAACCCTTCGACAAGATCGGTACACCCCTCCAAATCGCCAAGGCATTTGGCGGAAAATCAAACTACGAACAGGCCGTTCGTGAGTTGGAAAATGAAATATTCAAAGAGGCCGAGGCAGGATGAGCATAAACGCGACCCTAAAGACGATCCGAAACATCATGCGCAAGGACGTGGGCGTTGACGGCGACGCCCAGCGGATTGGGCAGTTGTGCTGGATCTTCTTCCTCAAAATCCTGGATGACCAAGATCAAGAACTGGAGTTTACAAAGGACGACTTTGTGTCCCCGGTTCCCGAAGATCTGCGCTGGAGCGCTTGGGCCGCTGACGCTGAGGGTATCACAGGCGAAACCCTGCTGAACTTCGTCAACGATACGCTGTTCCCCGGTCTCAGAGATTTGCCGGTCGAAGCAGGCCCACGCGCGGTGGTCGTTCGCGAAGTCTTTGAAGACGCCAATAACTACATGAAATCCGGTCAGTTGCTGCGTCAGGTGATCAACGTCGTGAACACCGTGGATTTCAACGACATGGCCGAGAAACGCCATTTTGGGGAAGCCTATGAAGGTTTGTTGAAAGAACTGCAGTCTGCGGGTGATGCAGGCGAGTTTTATACCCCCCGAGCAGTAACTGAGTTCATGGTGGATCGGATCGATCCTAAACCCAGTGAAACGCTCATGGACCCGGCGTGCGGCACCGGAGGCTTCCTGACCTGTGCCATGCGCCATATGCGCAAGCACCACATAAAAACCACCGAAGATGAAGTTGAAATGCAAAGCAACCTGCGGGCAGTAGAGAAAAAGCCTCTGCCTCACATGCTTTGTACAACGAACATGCTGCTGAACGGTGTTGAAGCGCCGTCCTTTGTCAAACACGACAACACGCTGGCCCAACCGTACCGCGATTGGACATCAAAGGACGCCGTGAATGTCATTCTTTCAAACCCCCCTTTCGGTGGGAAAGAAGAGGATGGCATAGAGCAGAACTTCCCCCAGAATTTCCGCACGCGTGAAACCGCCGACCTGTTCCTGGCTTTGATCGTCCGCCTGTTAAAGCAGGGTGGGCGTGCAGCGGTCGTTTTACCCGACGGTTCGCTTTTCGGTGAAGGCATCAAAACTCGGCTGAAAGAGCATCTGCTTGAAGAATGCAATCTGCATACCATTGTTCGGCTACCGAACTCGGTGTTCAAACCTTATGCCAGCATTGGCACCAACCTGCTGTTTTTCGAAAAAGGAACGCCCACAAAAGAAGTTTGGTATTGGGAACACAAGGTTCCTTCTGACAGGAAGGCCTATTCTATGACCAAGCCCATCGAGATTGGGCACTTGGATGATTGCGTCGAATGGTGGGGCGGTGAGACACGCGAGGGTCGCGAGGAGGGGCCAAACGCGTGGAAGGTCACAATCGATGAAATCAAGGAGCGCGGCCTCAATCTTGATATCAAGAACCCCCATAGCGAGGAAGAAGACCTAGGCGACCCCGAAACGCTGGAGCAAGATTTGCAGAGGGCAGAGGCTGACGTTGTCGCTCTTCGCGATCAGTTGAAGACCATTCTGTCGGAGGCGTTGCTGCGATGAACGCCGATCTGCTGCTTCAACACTATGATAAGATTAGCGATGCACCGGACGCCGTGGAAAGGTTGCGACTTTTTATTTTGGATTTGGCAGTTCGTGGCAAGCTGGTTGAGCACTTGCCCGATGATGAGTGCGCGTCCGATCAAATTCCGAACATAGTGAAAAAAAAAGAAGAGCTGCGTATTGAAGGTAAGTTTAAGTCCATCGACAGAACTGAACTTCCCCGAACACGCTTTCCGTATTCTGTGCCGAAGTCTTGGACTTGGTGTTTGCTCGACGATATCACTGCAGTGGCAAGAGGCGGATCGCCGAGGCCAATAAAGTCGTTTTTGACTGAAAATGAAAACGGTATCCCTTGGATCAAGATTGGGGACGCGGAAAGGGGAAGCCGCTATATCGAAAAAGCGAGAGAGAGAATAGTTGAAAGTGGAATAAGCAGATCAAGAATGGTGTACGCTGGCGACCTGCTACTTTCAAACTCTATGAGTTTTGGTTTCCCTTATATCTCAAAAATCAAAGGCTGCATTCACGATGGCTGGCTTGTATTGCGCACGCCCGAGGAACTGGTTGAGAAACTATATTTGCATCTTCTCTTGCGCTCCAACCACGCGAAAGGTTTCTTTTCAGAAGCAGCGTCAGGCGCAGTGGTTCAAAACCTAAACGCAGACAAAGTGCGGCTTTTGCCAGTTCCGCTCCCCCCACTCGCCGAACAGCACCGCATCGTCGCCAAGGTCGATGAACTGATGGGGCTGTGCGACCAATTGGAGGAAGCACGCAAGATCCGCGAAGCCACCCGAGACAAGCTGACCACCGCCAGCCTTGCCCGACTGACAGATCCCGATAGCACCGATGAAGAGTTCCGGGATAACGCGCGTTTCACGCTGGACGCGTTGCCGTCGATCACGTGTCGGAAGGATCAGATCAGGGCAATTAGGAAGACTGTTTCGGGTTTGGCTGTTCGCGGAAAACTAGTTACGCAACAAACGGACGATGAACCTGCAACTCAATTGGTCTCTAGGATCAATGAATGGCGCCTAAAAGCAATTTCTGAAAGGCTGATCAGACCGCCGCGAAAGAAACTTGGCCCAATTTCCAATGAGGATCGCCCATATGTTCTTCCTCAAGGTTGGGTTTTCGCACGACTAGGCAATCTTCTAACTGTACAATCAGGCGACGGGTTGACCGCAAAGAATATGAAAGATGGGCCTTACCCAGTTTTCGGCGGCAATGGCGTCAATGGCTACCATGAAAAAGCGAATGTTGAAGAGCCGACCATTGTGATTGGGCGAGTTGGCTTTCACTGCGGATCAATACATGAAACGCCTTCGAAAGCATGGGTTACGGATAACGCTTTTGTGGTTAAGTATGATACTTCCAGTATTCATCAAGGTTTCTTGAAGCTATTACTGAGCGCAACAAACTTAAAAGAAAACGAAAGCGCTACTGCGCAACCAGTAATTTCCGGTTCGAAGATATATCCGATAGTCTTGGGCCTGCCTCCATTCGCCGAACAAAGGCGCATCGTCGCCAAGGTCGATGAACTGATGGGCATCTGCGATCAGCTGGAAGCAAGTCTCAGTGCCGCTGAAGCCACCCGAGCCAAGTTGCTGGAAGCAACCCTGCGCAAAGCGCTTGAACCCGTTCAGGACGCGCTGGAGGCCGCTGAGTGATGGCGGAAAACAGGCCAACTTGGACTGACTTGCGCAAGTTGGATCAGCATCACCAAAAGCACTGTACGGGTGAGGCAGGTGAGTGCCTCAAGGACGTGCTGGGAACAAACAGGCTCCTGTCCCGCGATGAATACGCTGACCTGACCGAAGAGGTCTACGATGGCGCGTACATTGAGTATGATGCACGCGAGAAAGGTGAGGGTGACCGTTGGAACCCGCTGAGCCATTACCGGGTCGATGGGCGCTCAATGAAAGTCGTTGCCGATCTTCCCAAAGCGAACCCGCGCCAGTTTCGGTCTTTGCACCACGTCCATTACAGTGGTGGACATGACCCAGATGAGGTCAACAGGCCTGCATTTGACCAGCTAGTGGATTATATCGAAAAGAAGCTTTTGCATCGCCACGCTCGGGACCATGTTAGGCAATGCAAACTGAAGGTTACAACCGCGTTCGCAGACGGCATTAAAGACGATCCAAGCACACTGAGGGCGGCAGGGTATCTGACCAGTAAAGTTGTACGAGCCCAGCGCCAACTTACCCGAACGGTTGCAAACAGATGATCCGTCCGTCGCGCAAACTGAATGCTCTGAAGTCCAGTTTAAAGGACGCGGCTGAACTGCTTTCTCAGATCATTGAAGAGCAATCGGACGGTCAAAGCCCGGAAGAATTGCTTCGAGCCTCTGTCGATGATCCGGGCGACAAAAATCCGTCCATGCTCTCACACCCAATGCCGGATGAACCGCAGGTGCTGCTTTCAGTTGGGCAGGTTCTGACAGATTACCTGACCGCATTTGGGCAGTTGATCGATTTCTATGAAGCTGTTGGACCGCTTTGGCCGCATAAGGCGGATTTGGTTGCCAGAGACCTCTATCGCTTTGAGCCGCGCGCGGTATTCAAATTCCATGGCAGGCGATACGTAGACCCTGTTGAGAATTTGGCTGCCAGACTGCTGGCCAATCTAAACAAAGCCGCATCCCAATGGCGATATGACGAGATCCCTCGAATTTCGCCCACCGATTTTGGGGATCTGATGTGTGCTTATCGCGACTTCGTTGCCTTCGGACGCGGCGCTGTCGAACTCAACGATAACTTGAGCGGGATACTCCAACAGTCCGCGTCAGTTACGCATGAAAGTTGCTCAGTGCTTTACGAAGCAGTGAAGTCGTATGGTGATCCGGACGAAGTGGCTCAACAGATGCGGCGCTACGCTGGCCACGAATACCTGCTGCGGGATGCGAAATACGTTGATCCGAGCACGGAAGATTTGCGCGATCTATTGCTTGAAATGGCGTCTTACGGCGGAGGGAACAAGATCATGGTCGATATGGATGGATTGATTGGGCAGACGTTTGATCAGGATGTTGGTGGTGATCTGCTGAGCCGTATCAAGCGCATACTCCAAGGGCTCAGTCGTATCTTGGAAGACGATGATTATGAAGGCTTGGGTCCGATCATAGATGATTGGGGCGGAATGAGTGCCTTTGGGCCAGTCAACGTAATTCCAGGCTCAGGCAAGGGTGGGCAGTGCCAGGAAATCCTACTGGCAATGGCCTCTGGTGGAGGGACCTCGGCGGGTAGTTTGCAAGACGTGATGCGCCGTTTGCGCGCCCACCTAATTAGGTGTTCCGGCAAAACCCGCGTGGTCATAATCCTGACGGACCATTGGGATGCGTCGGTGCTACGCGAAAGCAAAACCGACATCGCGGCCCACAAAAGAAACGGAACGGTCTTCATCTCAGGATTGGTTAGCGGCCCGAACATAACCGCCCAGCCGCTTCCCTACTAGACTAAATCAAAATCCTGCTGATTAATTCACCCTTGAGTATTTGCCTTTCTGATCATTGCCGCGACCTCTTCGACGCGCTCTCTCAAGTCAAGGATGTTTAACTTGGCGTCCTTCTTACACACCAGCGTGGCGGCTTTAACTTTGTCGCCTGTTTTGTGAACGTATGGGTCGTTTCTTGCCTTTGGGTTCTTTTTGCTCCTTTTGAAATAAAAGGCGTGATCGTACGGACCTGTACCCATCGGCTCTTTGTAGATTGAAGGGTGTATCGATGACAAAGCTGTATGCAGGTCTTCTGGATCAACGTAGTTTTCAACTTCACGACCCTTTGTAATCCAAACGATGCTGCTGGTATCTTCAAGCTCGTCGCGCAGGCGCTGAACAGCAGGCTTCAACGCAGCTCTTGGGCTATCCTTATCGCTGTCAAGAATGATTGCCATATTTTGGTTTAGAGCTTTGAGATCAATGAAGTCTTGCAAACTGTCCTGATCGATTTCCTCTCTGCCACCAAGGTGCCGTACTAATGCACCCCCATAAAACATGATCGAGTAGTGAATGCCTTCGACAAGATGCTGATCCACTTTTTCGAGCCATTTCCGGAAATAGATCCGGTCTGACGGACCCTCAACCCAAACCACTGCATTTGATTGCAAGATGTCGGACGCACGATAGCCCAAGTCGTCACAGATCTGTTTCTTTTCATTTCTGGCCGCCGCGCTCGAAATACGCGTCTGATCACCGTCATTGGCAACCCTGAAAATAGATGCTTCTGGCGTATCAATGAAGGCTGCCGAGTGCGTGGCGATGAAGTATTGATTATTAGTGTTTTCCTGCAAGTAGTTGATCAACTTTCGCTGAAGTACTGGATGGAGGTGAATTTCCGGCTCTTCCATACAAATGACCATATCGTCATGAAGCGTGCAGAAAGTCGCAATTAGTATAACCTCCTGTATGCCCGTCCCGAGGCTTGATAGCGGCAGCACCTTGTTGTCGATTTTTACTAGGATGTGGTTCCGTTCAAAAGGGATCTCAATAAACGCGTCCTTGCCCGTTACTTCATGCACGAAGACGTTAATTTTCGCGAATAGCTCCTTATTCCTGTCTTGTAGTTCGAGCGACGGTCTTTCCAGTTCAGCTAGATCAAGAATGAGTGGTTTGTCGTCCCGCACACTAAAACCATCACCCTTCTCGCCAAGGTCACGCTCAGCGGGGATATGCGCGATCTCTGGAAAGTTGATCGATACCATTCTGATAAGCGAATGGATAACCTCCGGGACCCATATCTCTAGGCTTCCGCCAGTCTTGTTGCAAAGCCTGTTCCAAACAAATCGCCATTTATCTGCTCCGCACAAATCCACGAAGTCCGCGCGCTCGAAGGGTTTCGCAAGGGTGGCGTTCGACCGCCCGCCTTGGGGAACGACCCATACAAAGCCATCCTCCGTCAGTTTGTCGACTATCGAAGAGAAAAGCCCCGGAATACCTTGCGTAACTTGCTGTTCTGCGCTGATCACTTTGTTCACCGCACTTAGGACCCTTTCTGGAGGAAGACCGACGGCCACGTTCAATCTTCCGGACTTTGCTCCCTTATACTCTTCAACGTGTTCAAGTTTCTTACTCCAATCGATCCCAGTAGCAAACGGTAGGCGGTCACGAATGAAGTTTAGAACTGTCGACTTTCCAGCATTGTTTGCACCGATGAACAAGTTCATTTGCGAAAACGGGCCTATTCTTTGTGTTTCCGCACCAATGCCGCGATAAAACTGCAAGGAAAGGGCATCAAGTTGATCTGCCATTGCTACTCTCTTTAAGATTGTTTTGAAGCGGATTAGTGCGAAAAATACTGAGCTATCTCAAGGGCATTATTCGCGGAATACACAATTTTTGAGTGTGTTCGGTTTCGCCCTAGAGCTGATTGCTTCTCTCAAACGCCCAAAATACCTTGCACATGGGCTTCCCACGCGTGCTGTGCCTTGCGTCGTTCTGCTTCCATCGTGCTTTTGTCGTATCGCTGGTGCAGATCTGATCGTGCATGTGCGACCATCAATTCGGCAACATCGAATGGCACGCCTAGTTCTGACAGGCCTGTGCGGTATGTCCGACGCAATGCATGAAATCCGAATTTCTCGTCGCCCAATGCCTCCTTCATGGGCTTAAGCAACTTTGACCATCCACTCATCTGCTTGAGATACCTACCGGGGAACACGAGGTCCGTTGCGTTGTATGTTTCCTGATCTGCAATAAGCGCCCGAGACATTGGGCCGAGATAGACCTTATGCGCGCGACCCATCTTGGTTTGCGCCGCAGGGATCACCCACTCGTTCTTGTTTCCAATATCCACTTGCGGCCATGCCATGGCTGCAGTTTCGGTGCGCCGCGTGCCGACCAGCAGCATGAAGCGAAGAAAGTCCCGAAACACCGGCGACCGCATGCTGCCGCTCGCACGCCAGAACAACCTCAATTCTTCCCAGGTCGTGAATGTGGTTCTGGTACTGGCTGCGGCTGACGCTTCGGCCTTAGTGCTGCGCTCGCGGCGATAACCAGCCATTGGGTTGTGTTTCAGGTGGTCCGCGCCCACAGCCCAGTTCAGCATGGCTGACAACGTCTTGCGCAGATAACCTGCAGCCCCTGCCCTACCGCCCGCTTCCATTTTATCAAGAATGGTGATGACCTGTTTTCGCGTCAGGTCGGCTGCTGGGCTGTTGAGGTGCTTTGTCAGCCCACGTTGGAGTGCTGAGACCATATCCGCTCGTTTGACCACGCCATGGGCGCTCAGACGGGCGTCATACAATTCGATTAGCCGTCCCAATGCCATCTGCGCCTCAAAGCGGGTGCGTGGATCAGACCCTTCCCGCATTTCACGCGCGAGGTCCAAGGCCCGTTCCCGCGCTTCCGAAAGTCTGACAGTTCCAACCGCGCCCAAATGTACTTCTATGCGCTTTGCAGCACGGCCTTTGCCTTGCCTCCCACGGACGTAAAAACTCTTTGCACCGC
The DNA here is from genome assembly GCF_056537985.1 of Ruegeria sp. BI12. Lineage (NCBI taxonomy): Bacteria > Pseudomonadati > Pseudomonadota > Alphaproteobacteria > Rhodobacterales > Roseobacteraceae > Ruegeria > Ruegeria sp. BI12. The sequence goes on from NZ_JBQFSL010000001.1 coordinate 2,559,079, forward strand.
TAGGAAACACGCGCACGCCCAATCCGGGGGCTTTGGCATCTGATACGAGATATCTGCGGTCACGCGGCTCCAGCGCTGCGATACGCGCCTCGGTCAGAACTTGGGCTTTTTGCACTGTCATTTCTCAACTCGTTTAACTGATGGTCACGCACTGGTCACCCACAAGTATGATATGAATTGAGCGCCGACAAGCGCCAGCGAGCACAAAATTGCATTAATCGCAGTCACTTATAGCGCTATAGAACGACGAGATCACTAAGAGCATACTTTTGGTAAGGGAGAGGTCGAGAGTTCAATTCTCTCCAGCAGCACCATCCAATCTCAACTGGTGAATGCAAGCGCTGTTTTGTCATGAAGTTGGCAATTGGTTGTCGCGCTGATTGCGGCACCGCCCCGAACCAAGGCCGTGCGGTTCAAGCCCGAAAGCCCGTTTTAGAAATCACCCAGTTCGCGACGGTATCGTCGGATGCGTCAGACGCGCCGCTCCGACGCCGACAATGCACCAGCAAGTGAGCTTTTGATCTCAGACGGGATGTTCCGGCCTTGCTGTTTCATCTTTGCGGCGATCCAACCCGCGGAATGTCCGCGGCATCCGATTTTGTTCGTGCGTGCAGCGGCCAGCGTTGTCACCTTATCGCGAGCCAAGGCCATGGAAACCTCAACCTCGGACTCAGGCAGGGCCATTCGAACTGCGCTGAATACATCCATCGAAACCTGCAAAGTCTGATGCTCAAGCCGATGGGCGGCATTGGTCAGCAGCCGCATGCAATATGCCGACAAAAAATACCAACGGAACACTCGAAAAACCCGACTTTGGTAACCTGCTATGTCCGGCGCGCATCCAGCGAAGTCGGTCAACTCGGAAAAGGCAGCTTCAGCTAATTTGGCAGCATCGCAAATCTGCCGTTCGCGGCTTGCATGTGTAAGTGCGCCGCGATCGAAACGGGATTCAGATTTACCTATTTCCAGGTGCATTGATATACTCCACCGTCAATTTAGGATGAAGATATAAAATCTTCCGACGATGCCGGCATGGGATTTGCGGTCAAAGATTCCCGATGTGTCTGCTTTTTTGGCCAACTTCAGAGTCTGTCTATACATTTCACACTATAGGTTGGCCTGTTTTGCGCCTTTTGGTCAACTGGTGAAACATCGCAACGTTAATGTTTTAAACAAAAAGCACACATATCTGACACGATCTTGTAATAGTTATGCCCATTTCGATATGTATGAATACTCAATCCTGCTGACCAGTTTACCAGTAAAGTTTTAACGAGGGGGTACGAAGCAGGACCAGGGGGTGAGCGCCTGTCCGGCCAGGCTCGCCTTGGGACAGAGACGCTCCCCCCGTCCTCGCCAGTCAATCAATCTTGTTCTTTTGGGCATGCGGTGTCACACCAAAGCTTGATCGGTAAACGCGCGAAAAATGTCCCGGATTCTCAAAGCCGCAAGCCATAGCCACCTCGGTGACGGACGCTTCGGTCTGCAACAACAGCTTCTGGGCGCGCTCCAGCCGAAGCTCCATAAAGTACTTCTTGGGTGACGTATTGAGGTACTTGCCGAACAGCCGCTCCAACTGGCGCGTAGATATCCCCAGATCCTCAGCTATCTCAGACGGGGACACCGGGGCCTCGATGCAATCCTGCATGGTGTGAATCGCCTTGGCGAGATGTGCATTTCGCATCCCGTTGCGCGATTGAAGAGACACACGTTGTTTGGCCGTGGCGTTTCGAACGGCGTTATAGACCATCTGGTCAGCTACCGCGATCGACAACTCTTCGCCGTGATCCCGTTCGATCAGGTGCAACATCAGGTCAGCAGTCGCCGTGCCACCCGAGGCTGTGATGTGTTTTTCGTCGGCCACAAAGACACTTCGCACAAGGTTAACTTCGGGAAAAGCCTCCATAAAGGCATCGTGGTACTCCCAATGAATGGCGGCCTGCATCTCGTTTAGAAAACCGGCCTCGGCCAGCAACCATGCGCCCGAACACAAGGCGCCTATGGCCGTACCTCTCGCTCGCTCGCGCCGCAGGGTTGCAAGCAAGGGGCGCGAGACATGATTGCGCATATGAATGCCCGACAGAACGAACAGCTGATCCGTTTTTGGCAGCGCGTCCAGTGCGCCGTGCACTAGTGTCACTGACCCGTTGGAGCAAACGGCCTGCGCGCCATGTTCAGACACAAAAGACCACTCATACAGGTCTTCACCGCTCACCAGATTGGCAATGCGCAACGGCTCGACCGCACATGAAAAAGCAAGGTGCGAGAATTCCTCGATCAGGATGAACGTGATGTGGCGGGGTTTGCGCATAAACGTCCGTTTCAATTTGGCGTGGTCGACGGCTTATGCTGCACGATTTTTTTCTGTATACAAGTTGTATTTTCTTCGAATACAGAGAAAAGGTAAAACAACCGGCGCGATTCGTACAGCGGTCGGTGGAGGAACCGATGAAAGACGACGCCAAGTCTCGTAAAGCTGAACTGATGGAGCATCTGAAAGTGTCGATCCTGACGCTGCGCCTGCAACCGGGCACGGATCTGGACGAGGCGCATCTGTCCGACGCTTTTGGCCTGTCCCGCACGCCATTGCGTGAAGTGTTCCGGCAATTGGCTGGCGAAGGTTATCTGGACCTGCGCACCAACCGCAGTGCCCGAGTGTCCGAAATGTCCTATACGACTCTGCGCGACTTCTTTCTGGCCGCACCTATGGTGTATGGGGCGATATTGCGACTTGCCGCTCAGAATGCCACACGGACGCAGATTGACGACCTAAAAGACGCGCAGCTGGCGTTCAAGGCTGCGTTGCGGTCCGGATCCACCGAAGATCGGGCGCTGGCAAACAACCGCTTTCACGATGTGACCGGCGAGATGTCAGCCAATGTTTATTTACTGCCGTCATTCAACCGGTTGCTGATCGACCACGCCCGGATCGGGATGACATTTTACAGGCCTCAGTCAGCACATAAGGCTGAGAACCTATCTGAAGCCAGTCGCCAGCATGACGCTATTATCGCCGCCATCGAGGCGGGCGATGAGACGGCGGCCGCGCAGCTGGCCGAAGACCACTGGAACCTGTCACGCGACCAAATCGAGTTGTTTGTGATGCCTGACGCACTGGATGTCCCGATGGGCATCCCGCCCCTTTCAAAACCTGCATGAGGACGGAATGAACCCGATTTTCAGATTTGAGGGGATATATACCCCTGTGGTCACGCCCTATCACGCCAATGGAAGCGTGAACTGGGATGCTCTGGCGCAGGTGATCGAATACCTGATTGAGAATGGCGTGCATGGATTGATCTCTGGTGGATCGACCGGTGAGAATTACGCCCAAACTGTTGCAGAACGATTGGAGCTGGCAACATTCACGCACAAGCAGTTGAAAGGTCGGTTGCCCTTGGTGGTTGGAACCGGAGCGATGCTCACACCGGATTCGATCGCGCTAGCGTCTGGCGCGCGAAAGATCGGCGCGGATGCGATCCTGCTCGCCAGCCCGCCTTATTCGGTGCCGACCGACCGGGAAAACGCGCTGAATGCGCTGGCCATCGACAAGGCGGCTGATCTGCCGGTGATGCTTTACAATTACCCTCACCGTACCGGCACGATGATGGGTGAAGAATTCCTTGACCGTGTGGGGCGTAGCCGGAATTTTTGCGGCATCAAGGAAAGCTCGGGCGATATCAACCGGGTGCACCTGCTGGCCCGCGACTACCCACATATCCAACTGGGTTGTGGCATGGATGATCAGGCCCTGGAGTTCTTTGCTTGGGGCGCGCCGTTCTGGGTGTGCGGCGGATCGAACTTCCTGCCAGCCGAGCACGTGGCGTTGTATCAGGCCTGTGTCATTGAAGGCAATTTCGCAAAAGGACGCCGGATCATGAGCGCCATGATGCCGCTGATGCGGGTGCTGGAACAGGGCGGCAAGTTTATCCAGACGATCAAGCATGGCGTGACGATGAACGGGATCGACGCAGGTGCGATGCGGCCTCCGCTAAAGGGCCTGAACAAGGATGACAAACGCGCACTGGAACAAGTGACCCGCGTGCTGAAAAAGACAATCGCTGACATCGTGGCGGAAGGGTGAAAGACATGGATCTGCAGACACAGGACGAATACCAATCCATCGCCGCAGGCCTGGCCCTGCCGACCGGAGCCTTCATCGACGGCGCTTTCCGTCCGGCGATCTCCGGCAAGACCTTCGAAACGGTGAACCCCGCCACAGGCACAAAACTGGCCGATATCGCCGCATGCGACGCAGCAGATGTGGACTTTGCCGTCGAAAAGGCGCGGGAAGCGTTCGACGATGGCCGCTGGTCTAAGATGCACCCCTCGGATCGCAAGGACGTCCTGATCCGACTTTGCAAGCTGATGACCCGAAACGCCCGCGAACTGGCAGTGATGGAGAGCATCGACAGTGGCAAGACCATCTATGACTGCGAAACCGTGGACGTGCCCGAGACGATCCACTGCTTGAAATGGCACGCCGAAGTGATCGACAAGATTTATGATCAGGTTTCGCCCGCCAGCGACGACCACATCGCCATGATCGTGCGCGAGCCGATTGGTGTCGTCGGGCTGGTTTTGCCGTGGAACTTCCCGCTGCTGATGCTGGCGTGGAAGATTGGACCCGCGCTGGCGGCGGGCTGTTCGGTTGTGGTGAAACCGGCGACCGAGACCTCTCTGACCGCCCTGCGTCTGGCCGAACTTGCAATGGAGGCCGGTCTGCCACGCGGTGTTCTGAACATCGTTCCGGGTGGTGGCGCAGAGGTCGGCGAACCCATCGGGCGGCATTCGGATATCGACATGGTGTCCTTCACCGGCTCGACCGCCACCGGCAAAAGGTTCCTGACCTATTCGGCCGAAAGCAACGCCAAGGAAGTGGTGCTTGAAATGGGCGGCAAGAACCCCGCCATAGTGATGGAAGATGCGGAAAACCTGGACCGCGTCGCCGCGCATATCGTCAACGGTGCGTTCTGGAATATGGGCGAGAACTGCTCGGCCTCGTCGCGTTTGATCGTGCATAAGGATGTGAAGGCAGAACTGCTGGAGCGCATCGCCCATCATACAAAACAGTGGAATATCGGCGACCCGCTTGACCCGGAAACCCGCATGGGAGCACTGGTTAGCGAAGGCCATTACAACAAGGTTTGCGGCTATCTGGATCAGGCTGAAAACGTGGTGATCGGCGGCAAGGCGGACAAAGGGTTTGTCGAAGCCACCGTAGTCGAAGTCCCTAACAACGACGCCCCCTTGGCGCGGGAAGAGATCTTTGGCCCGGTTCTATCGGTGATAGAGGTTTCGGGTTTCGATGAGGCCATCAAGATCGCCAACGACACCGAGTACGGACTGTGTGCGTCGATCTTCACCGCCAACGCCAAACGCGCCATTCGCGGCGCGCGGGCAATCCGGGCGGGTACCGTTACGGTCAACAGCTTTGGCGAGGGCGATATCACCACACCCTTCGGCGGCTACAAGCAATCGGGTTTTGGCGGGCGCGATAACTCGGTTCACGCTCATGATCAATACACCCAACTGAAAACCATCTGGATCGATTTGGCCGATGATGCGGATGAGGCGGTCGATTGACGACTTATACCGCAAAGCGGCTACCGCAGCAGACTGGTCCGGCAGGGTGGAACGCCATCCTGCCGCCGCAAACACCGCTGCCGCGGCTGGAACAGAACATTGCAGCCGACGTAACGATTGTCGGTGGCGGGTTTGCCGGGCTGAGTGCGGCGCGCCGGTTGCACCAGCTAGACCCTACACTCAAGATTGTCCTTTTAGAGGCCGGGTGCTTTGCCGACGGATCCGCGGGTCGCAATTCGGGTTTTATGATCGACCTGCCGCATGATCTGGCGTCAGACAATTACGCCGGTGAGGGGCTAGAAGCCGACCGCGCGACTATAGCTCTGAACCGCCGTGCCATTGGGTTTGCAAAGAAAGTGGCGGACGAGTGCAACCTGCCGCGGGAAATGTTCGACCCCTGCGGCAAGTTCAACGCTGCCGCCACCCGTGCCGGAGACAAGCACAATCGCGAGTTTGCCGCGCATCTGGACCGGTTGGGCGAACCATATACGCTTTATGATCGCCAACAGATGCAAGAGATCACGGGCAGTCCGCATTATTCCTCGGGCCTTTATGCGCCCGGCACCGTGATGATCCAACCCGCTGGCTATATTCGAGCTTTAACCTCTGGCCTCTCGGTACAGGTCGATCTTTTCGAAAACTCACCCGTGACCGGATTTGAGAAACAAGGCACGGGGTGGCTGGTAAAAACACCTGATGCGCAGGTTTCGACAGGTCGGATCATTCTGGCCAATAACGGCCATTTGGAAAGCTTCGGGTTCTACGAACGGCGGCTGATGCATATCTGTCTCTACGCGTCGATCACTGAGCGTTTGACGCCTGCACAGATTAAGACATTGGGAGGCCAGCCCCGCTGGGCCGTCACCCCAGCCGATCCGATGGGCACCTCAGTCCGGCGCGTCTCGGGCAGTTATGGCGACCGACTGCTGATCCGCACCTGTTCGACCTTCCACCCGACGATCGAGACCAGCCCCATGCGCCTGCGCAATGCAGGCTGGGTGCATGACCGCAAGTTCCGTGAACGGTTTCCGCATCTGCCAGATGTGCGAATGGAGCATCGTTGGGCAGGCATGCTCTGCCTCAGCCGAAACGGGTCCGCCGCATTCGGAGAGCTGGACGACAACATCTTCTCTGCTTGCTGTCAGAACGGTTTGGGGATTGCCAGAGGGACGCTGCAAGGCATGGCTGTCGCAGAACTAATCACACAGAGCGAATCCGACATCGCGGATCATTTCCTGGCTCAACCAATGCCGCCGCGACTACCGCCAGAGCCGTTTGCCTCACTCGGTGCAAACAGCTATTTGATTTGGAAAGAGTGGCGTTCCGGCAAGGAATGACGGGTCAGGGCAGGCTGAGCTTCGTCATACGGCCACCATCAACAGTGTAAACCTGACCGGTGACAAAACTGGCCTCCTCGGACGCAAGAAAGGCCGCTAACGCAGCGACCTCCTCTGGTCGACCGGTCCGGGTGACAGGGTGAATGCGGCCAATATCACGGCGAAATGCATCTGGATCAGGCTGGGCGTCGATGAATTCCATGTTCAATTCGGTGTCGATCCAACCGGGGGCTACCGCGTTGCACCGGATACCGTCCGCGCCATGATCGACGGCAATTGCGCGGGTCAAGCCATGCAGCCCGGCCTTCGTCGCGCAATAGGCCGCATGCCCGGGATTGCTGCCCAGCCCTTCGATCGAGCCAATGTTGACAATACTTCCTTGCGTCTTCCGCAGATAGGGCAGCGCGGATTTGATCAGCAGAAAAGGGGCCGTCAGGTTGACCGCCAGGTTGCGGTGCCAGTCATCCAGGCTCATGTCCTCGACAGGGGATTCCTGCATCATGCCCGCATTGTTGACCAGAACGTCCAAACGCCCTGCGCGTTCGATAACACTGGCAATAACTGCGGCCGGGCTGTCCGGATTGCAAAAATCCGACTCGATCGCTTCAAACTCGGTGTCCTGCCCGCGCTGCGCGGTAAACACCCGCGCCCCGTCCTGGCGCAGTCGTTCAGCAATGGCCCGACCGATCCCGCTGCGTCCGCCGGTGACAAGGGCGGTTTTGCCATTAAATCGAGTCATGATACCGGCTTGCCTCCATTCACTTCCAGCAACGCACCACAAACATACCGCGACGCATCCGAGGCCAGAAACAGGATCACGTCGGCAATATCCTCAGGTTCGGCAATTCTGCCCAAGGGAACAGTCTGTCCCAGCTCGGCCACCGCGGTGTCCGGGTCGAACCCGCGCTTGGCGAACCCAGACCGCAGCATAGGCGTGTTCACCTCGTTCGGGCAAACGGCGTTGATGCGGATGCCCTGATGGGCGTGGTCCATCCCCATACATTGGGTCAGCGAAGCGATCGCGGCTTTGGTCATGCAGTAGACCGCATGGTTTGGGCCAGGACGCAGACCCCAACAGGATGCGGTGTTCACAATCGCCCCGCCCCCGTTGGCAGCCATAATCGGGATTGCAGCGCGGCAAATGCGAAATGGGGCCTCGACATTCACTCCCAGTGACAAGGACCAATCCTGATCCGAGGTTTCGGTAACGGGACCACGCGCAATGGCGCCTGCGTTGTTGACCACAATGTCCAACCCGCCCAGCGCGTCCGCCGCCCGTTTCGGCAGCGCATCGGCATATGCCGCGTCCAGCAGATCACCGGGCAGATGGGCCTCGGCATCCACCCCTTCGACCATGCGGTCGGCGACGGCGACTCGCGCACCGGCGGCACGCAACCGCCGCACCAGAGACCCCCCGATCCCACCGGCCGCACCCGTGACCAAAGCTGATTTTCCCATGAAATCCATGGCTTGCTCCTTCAGAACGACGCGACCGGGGTGCCAAAGCGAGTTTCGTCGGGCACGACACCCAACCCCGGTCCAGTCGGTACTTGGATGTGCCCACCGTCAATCCGGATTCCATTCTGGGCATCGTAGTTGCCTTCGATGTATGGCGCGGCCAGCCAAACACCTTCCAGCAGATCGGGTCGGACCGTCGCGCCGATATGCACGCAGGCCGCGGCGATAATGTCCCCGCCCCAACTGTCGTCGCAGGTATGAGGCAGATTGCGCGCCTCGCAGAGGTCTCGGAACGTGCGCATTGGCTGCAGGCCACCTATCCGTGTGACTTTCATACCAAACCCATCCACCAAGCCAGTGCCGGCCGCTGAGATAACGGTATTCAGATCGGTGGAATTCTCGTCCATGTAGATCGGATGGCCAAGTTGTGGCCGTATCTTTTGCAGGTCCTCAATCGTGTTGCAGGGTTGTTCCATGACAAACGGGATGTCCGGGCATTCGCGACTGACGCGCAATGCGTCGCGGGTTGTCCAACCTCGGTTTCCGTCCACGGCCAAGCGCATTCCGGACCCGCCAATGACCTCCCACACTTTGCGGATGGTTTCGATGTCAACCTCAACCGGCCGGCCGCCAACCTTGATTTGCAGTCGCGGATAGCCTTCGGCCAATTTTCCGGCTGCCAGAGTTGCGATATCATCCGGCGCCCCAACACCAGTCGCGTAATACGACGGAACCTTGTCCACTTCGGCACCGCCGAGCAGTTCCGATACGCTGACACCAAAATGCTTGCCGAGCAAGTCATGCGCTGCAATGTCTATGGCCGCTTTGGCATAGTTGTGGCCGTTTAGAAGTCCATCCATCCGACGGTGCAGCCCCAGCAGCGAAACCTCGGCGCCTAGCAACCCATTTGCCATTTGGGCCACAGCGGCACGCGCACCAGCGGCGTGTGCCTCGGCATACGTGGGGCCAACCGGGCAAGTCTCACCCCATCCAACCAATCCATTGTCGGTCACCAACTTAACCACTGTGGCGTCCAGCGCCCAAACCTCGGCGTTGGCCATTGTATAGGGGCCGTTCTTGACGGGCAGATCGTGGCTATAGATGTGAATTTCGGTAATTTTCACTGCAGATATTCCGTCGTGTCTTGAAAGGAAAAAACCCGCCCTGTTTTCGGGCGGGCAAGTCTCGGGGGAGATGATCCTAGTAACTCTGGTTCAGCTCGTCAGCCGCCGGGATCTCGCGCTCACGCCGGGCGATGTATTCCAGCAGGGCTTCGTTTTTCGCCTCGTCCAGTTTGGGTTCCTCATATTCGGCCAGCAACGCGCGTGCCCGACCCAACGCGCGTTCCGTAATTTCGACACTTCCTTCGGCCTGCCATTGTTCGATCGAGTTGTTGTCGAACAGTTCAGGCATGAAGAAAGCGTCCTGAAAGTTGTCCTGCGTGTGGGGATGGCCCAGATAGTGACCACCGGGGCCGACATCCGGCACGGCAGCAAGGGCCTGATCGAAATCGTGCCACTTGGGCCCTTCGGCCATGCGGTAAGCCATGGCGCATTGTTCGGCATCTACGATGAACTTGGCGACCGAGCAGTGCATCCCCGCTTCGTTCCACCCCGCCGAGTGCCAGATGTAGTTGGCACCAGCATGCATGACCGCCTGCAAGGTCGTTGCGGATTCATATCCGGCCTGCGCGTCGAACGTCTTGGCCCCGCCCAGGGTGTTCGACGTGCGCCAGGGCACACCGTAGTAGCGTGCCATTTGGCCGATCATGAAGTTCATCAAGCTGATCTCGGGCGTGCCCGCCATCGGTGCACCGGACTTCATCGACACAGTCGACAGGTAGTGACCATAGATCGCCGGTGCACCCTTGCGAATGACCTGTGTGTAGGCCAGCGCACTGAGAGCCTCGGCATTCAACTGCGCTACGGTTGCCGGAACAGATGCAGGCGTGTTGGCGCCCCCGAGGACGAACGGCGAGCAGAGCACCGGCTGCTTGCGACGACAAAAAGCGCGCATCGCACCCAGCATGGTTTCATCCCAAACCAAGGGCGAGTTGCCGTTACAGTTGCCGGTGGTTACCGGATGGTCCTCTAAGAACTCCTCGCCGAACAGGATCGCACACATATCCATCACATCCTCGGCGTTCTTAGGCGAGGTGGTCATGCCCATGAACGTCTTGTCCGAATGCTTCATCGAGGAATAGGTGATCCGCAGGTGCCGTTGACTGATCGGGTGATCATACGGTTCTACGATGTGATGCGCCGAAGAATGCAGAGCAGGCATCATATGGCTGAGCTTGTGAAACATTGCCAGATCGTCCAGCGTCGGGTTGCGGCGCACGTCGTCCAGATCGCGCAGGAACGGCGCACCGGTCATCGGCACAAAGATCGAGTGCCTGCCACCCAAACGAACATTCTTTTTAGAGTCACGTGCGTGGTAGGTGAAATCACTTGGGATAGTGGCAATCAACTCGCGCACCAAGCCACGGTCCAGATAGACCAGTTCGCCTGATACCTTGGCACCGGCTTTCTTCCAGTCCTCTAAAGCGATGGGATCGCGAAACTGAACACCGACATTTTCCAGAATGTCCATCGAGGCGGCATCGATGCGTTCGATCTGGCTGCCGTCCATCACTTCACACAACGGAATGCCGCGGGTCAGGCCGGGCAACATTTCAAAGTTCGGGGCGGTGCGCAGGGCGCGACGGGCAGAGCGTCCGCCTGAGCGTGTCGCAGTACGAATATTCACGGTGCAATCCTCCAGTCTTGTTAACCAGACTGACGGATTCGGCGGCCTTGCACCTCACTGATTGCGATATCTGGCTGCAGGAAGCGACACAGGCAACCGAACGAAAAACGCCGCCCCGGTCGGGGCGGCGTCTGTTTTGGCACTATGAGCTATACTTATTCAGCGGCCTGTGTGCTCGTGTCAGAGTGCTGGTCACGCCGACCGTCGCGGTAGAGCGCCTTGGCCAACGACACCATCATCAGCCCCATAACCATGGTAAATGGTAACGCGCCAATGATCATAGCGTTGCGCAACGCGTCCATCGGATTGTTTTCGCCTGCTGCCAGGATCAAAGCACCGATCACGGCTGTAAGAATAACACCCCAGATGATGCGATGCTTGATGCCGGTTTCCTGGCTGCCACCCGACATGATGGTGTTCATCACTAGAATGCCCGAGTCCGCGGAGGTCACCAGGAAGGTCATGATCAGGATCACGCACATGACGTTCAACATGGACAACAGCCCACCGTCGATCATGTAGGACAGTGTCACGAACAGCTTATTGGTGTTCGACGCACCGATGATCGCGCCTTCAGCAGCACCGGCCAATTCCAGATCAATCGCAGTACCGCCCAGAATGGTCATCCACGCAAAACATACCAGCGCTGGCGCGAACACACAGCCCAGAATGAATTCGCGTACAGAACGACCCTTGGAGATGCGCGCAAGGAACAATCCCACAAACGGCGAGAATGCAATCCACCAGGCCCAATAGAAGGTGGTCCAGCCCGACTGCCAACCAAACTGACGTCCTTGCTCACCAGCAGCGTAGACTGCAGCCAGAGTGTCATCGCTCAGCTCTGCAGCGGCACCTTCGAGACCGCTTTTGAAGCCATCAAAGCTGCCCCATGCGTTCGTTGCGCCACCCACAAGGTCAGCCGCATGCGCCTGTGCTTCCGCAGGCAGAGCCGCAGTAAAGGCTTCAACCGACAACGGACCATATGCACCAAAGCTCATCGAAAGGAAGTGCAGCAGGTAGTCAACCAGGGCCGTGCCATAGGTCGTCATGGCAAAGACAAACGAGCCGAATACGACAAAGGTGCCCAGCAGGATGATCGACAGAACAAGGTTCAGGTTCGACAGGTATTTAACACCGCGACCAACACCCGACACCGCCGAAATGATCGACAGTCCCATGATGACAACCAGACCTGCGATCAGGCCAACTTTGCTCGGGGTCGGCACTTCACCACCAAAATCCATGATCCATCCCATCCCAGTGATGGCATACAAACCGTCGATGAACTGGCTGACACCAAACCCGATGGTAACGGACACGCCGAGAATTGTTGCAACAACGCCCAGAACGTCAACGACATGGCCAAGAAAACCGTTCATCAGGCGACCAAACAGTGGGGTAAGTGCCGCGCGAATGGTCAAAGGCATGTCACGGGTATAGGCGTAATAGGCCAGCGACAGACCGGTCACCACGTAAATCGCCCAGGCGTGGAAGCCATAGTGCAGGAAAGTGTACCGATAAGCCGACTGAACGGACTCTGGGTCGTTACCTGCAACAGCGCCACCTACAACCTCGGGGTTTGACCCCCACAGTCCCAGCGGTTCAGCAGTCGCAAAAACCATCAGGCCGACACCCAGACCAGCGCCGAACATCATCGAGAACCAAGAGAAATTTGAGAATTCAGGCTTTTCGCCCGCTGTTCCCATGATCCGCTTTCCGGTTGCCGGGAGGGCTGCCACCACGACGAGGAAGAAGACAAACAAGCCAACAATGACAATGTAGAAGCTGTTGAAGATTTCCAGGATCTTGCCATTCCAGCTGCCGAGTGTGCTATTGGCATTGGCCGGGAAAATAAGCGCCCACAGTACAAGGGCAACCATTATGCCCTTACTGATCAGCGCGATTGGCACGCTGTAGTTTTCATAGAAACCGGCATCCGCCGTTTCTATCTCTAGATCCGTAAAGGGTTCGGGTATCGACATGTTGCTCCTCCGTGATGTCGTATTAATTTCGAAACTGTCTGTGCATTTCCCGCCATTTACCCAATCGCTTCTTACGTGGGAGATGGTGCTGCAGCAGACGTATCGGTTCTTTCTTGTTTCGTTCCTGTTTATCAGAAATGCTTCTCAGCGGCATGGTTCCGCGCCTGCTGGGTTGCATTGAATTCAACACACATTCCAATCTGGCGATATGCAGCCGTACCAACCGGGAGTGAGTTCCACGCCTCCTTCACTTTCCCTTTCGGCTTTCCCCGGTGGTCAGTTTGGGACGTCGTTAGGTCGCAGGCCCGTCACATGACGTCGGGATTTCGCTATTGAAAAGCCTGCAAAACACGACATTTGTTGGTAGAACTGACTATAGTGGCGCTCCGATCTAAATTCGGCCAGAACCGACGCATTGGCGAAAAATGCGACATTCGCCGTTAACATGAGCCAAAAGAACATCAAATCTTTAAAAGCGCTATAGCTTTCACCTTCAAAAAAACTAAAACTGAGTTGACAAAAACTAAACTAAACCGAATAGCGATTCACCAGCCACTATGTCCCGACGCCATTACAACCTGCCGCCGCTGACAACATTGTCAGCCTTTGAGGCCGCCGCCCGTCACCTGAGCTTCAAGAACGCCGCCGTGGAATTGTCTGTCACGCCCGGTGCGGTCAGTCACCAGATCAAGGCGCTTGAAGGCGATCTGGACACGCCTCTCTTTCAACGCAAGCATCGCGGCGTTGACCTGACCGAAGACGGCAAAGCCCTGTACGAGGCGCTGTCCACGTCCTTTGGGCGCATCTCGAAAACGCTGAGCATGATCCGCGACCGATCCACGGCCGGAAAGGTGACCGTAGGATCGACAACAGCGGTTGCCGCGTTGTGGTTGTCTCCGGCCGTTATTCGGTTCTGGCGTGACATGCCCGAGGTCAATGTGGATCAGCTGTCGCAGGACCGACCCTTTCGCGATCGCCCAGACGTCGACTTTTTCATCCGCTACGGGCGGGACAGCGATCCGAACCTGTCACATACGCCGCTGTTTCGCGACCAGCTTGTCCCTGTTGGCAGCCCCGAGATGGCAGAGAGGCTGGCAGATGCCGGTCTCGAGGATCTGACGTCTGAACGGCTGATCCACCTGGATTCAGAAGACCGCACCTGGACCACGTGGCCCGAATGGTTCCAGCAGTTGGGATATAACGGCACCGTACCCGTTGAATCCCGCGTCAACAGCTACTCGGTCGCGCTGCAGCTGGCGCGGAAGGGTGCCGGGCTGGCGCTAGGTTGGCAGCGGTTGATTCAACCTATGCTGCAATCAGGTAAACTGGTTCCTATTGGCACGCATCAAGTGCCCGCGCCGAACCAGTTTTACCTGGTCGGACGCCGCGACGAAGAGCTCTCAGAGAGCGCCCGCGCCCTGAAAAACTGGATCGTTCAAGAGGTTCAGGAAGGCTCGGTTTAGGTGAAATCACCCTCTGATGAGCTTTTCTGATATTGAGGCAGGCAGGTTCGATCCGCCAATAGGGATAAAAAGCATCCAGCAAAACCTCAGGAGAGCCCGATGAACAAGCATAGCGCGCTGTCTTCCGTTCTGGCCGATGTAAATGTCGCAAATGGCCTGCCGAACGAACACTATGTCGACCCGGCCGTTTTCAACGAAGAAAAACGATCTGTGCTGTATGCCAACTGGTCCGGCATCGGGTTCGGCAAGGACGTACCAGAAGAAGGTGATGCAAAGCCGGTCGATTTTCTAGGCATGCCGCTGTTGGTTGTTCGGGACAAGGATGGCGAGGTTGGCGTTTTCCAGAACACCTGCCGCCACCGTGGGATGATCCTGGTGGACACGCCGCGCAAAATCGGCGGCGCAATCCGCTGCCCCTATCACAGCTGGTGCTACAGCCTGAAAGGCGAGCTGCGTGCAACTCCACACGTGGGTGGCCCAGGCCAGAACAAGCACGAGGACGTCAAGCGCGAAGACCTGGGCCTCGTTCGCGTACGCTCCTATGTCTGGCGGGATGTGATCTTTGTGAATGTCGATGGCAATGCGCCTGAGTTCGAAGAGGTTCACGGCCCTCTGCTGGAACGTTGGAAGGAATTTGAGAAACCCGTCTTCCACGGCGGTGAAACGTCCTCATTCAAGCTTGACGTCAAGACCAACTGGAAGCTGGCGGTCGAGAACTATTGCGAAAGCTATCACCTGCCATGGGTGCATCCCGGTCTGAACAGTTATTCGCGGCTGGAGGATCACTACAATATCGAAGAGCGCGGTCAGTATTCGGGCCAAGGGACCCTGGTTTACCGCCAACTGACAGATCAAGACGGCGCAACCTTCCCGGATTTTGACGGGCTGAGCGACAAGTGGAACGAAGGCGCTGAGTATATTGCGGTTTATCCAAACGTTCTGCTGGGCGTGCAGCGCGATCACGCATTTGCCATTGTGCTGGAGCCAGTCGATCAGGAAAACACCGTCGAACATATCGAGCTGTACTACGCCAAAAGCGTTGATGACACTCCACAGCATGATGGACTGCGTGCCTCGAACGCGCAGCTGTGGAAGACTGTATTCGAAGAGGATGTCTTTGTCGTCGAAGGCATGCAAAAAGGCCGACATGGTATGTTATTCGACGGCGGTCGGTTTTCGCCCGCTATGGACGGGCCGACGCATAACTTCCACCATTGGGTCGCGACGCAAGTCGAAAACGGCCGCGCAGGCTAACCTTATTGGATCGGCCAGCCAGTCAGAGGTTGGCCGGTCGACGACAAATAGGGACACCCATGGACAAACAGGAACTGGATCGACTTCTGCTGGACGCGCATGATCGCAACGATCCTGCCGACCTGATCCGGTACTACACCCTGGCCGCAGATGAGCGCGAAACGGCGCGGGACATCGACGCGGCCTGCTTTTACCTAACACATGCCTTCATTTTCGCGCTGGAATCCGGCGCGCCAGAAGCTGATGCGCTGAACGAGCGGCTGGTGGCATACGGCCGGGCGCATAAGCTGGATTTCTGAGTTTAGCTTCAGATTAAATTCACTCAACCCAACTTGAAATTTATGTCCATTGCCGGTGCCATTGCGATGATGACACATGGCGGCGGGACCAACTTTGATACGGCAGGCTCATGAAAACGAATGCACAGGCGGTGGTGATTGGCGGCGGGGTGATCGGGTGTTCGATCCTCTATCATTTGACCAAACTGGGATGGTCGGATGTGGTTCTGCTGGAACGGGATGAACTGACATCCGGGTCCACTTGGCACGCCGCGGCGAACATCCACGGGCTGCACGACAGCACCAATATCAGCCGCATTCAGCACTACACGATGAACCTGTACAAAGAGCTTGAAGCCGAAACCGGCCAAAGCTGTGGCGTGTTCCAGCCCGGTTCGCTGTATCTGGCGCAGACCGAAGAACGCGAACATCAACTGAAGTTGCAGGCCGCTAAGGCCAAGCTTTACGGCATGAACTTTTATGAGATCAGCATCGAAGAGGCCCAGCGACTAAACCCACTGGTCAACTACGATGGCATCCGTTGCGTGATGTACGAACCTGACGGCGGCAATGTGGACCCTTCGGGCGTCACAAATGCCTACGCGGTGGGCGCCCGGCAGCGTGGGGCCGAGATTCATCGCTTCACTCCGGTCACCGCGACCGACCAGCAAGAAGATGGCACCTGGATTGTGCGTACTCCCAAAGGCGATATCCGTACCCCTTGGGTCGTCAATGCCGCCGGTCTGTGGGGTCGCGAAGTCGCTAAATTGGCTGGCATCGAGCTTCCCCTGCAACCGACCGAGCATCAGTATTTCGTGACCGAAACCATGGCGGACGTGGCCGCGCACGGCACGCGCTTGCCTTCGGTCAGTGATCGCGACGGCGAATACTACCTGCGGCAGGAAGGTCAGGGCTTGCTGGTTGGCGCCTATGAAAAGGACATGAAATTCTGGGCCGAGGACGGCACGCCACTCGACTTCGCGCATGATCTCTTCCCCGACGATCTGGAACGGATCGAAGAGAATATGATGAACGCCATCGAACGTCTGCCCGCGGTGGGTGAAGCCGGTATAAAACGGGTTATCAACGGGCCGATGATCTGGTCGCCCGACAGCAACGTGCTGATGGGACCAGTGCCCGAGGTCGACGGCTATTTCTGTTGCAACGGTATCATCCCCGGCTTCTCGCAATCCGGCGGCATGGGCCTGATGGCGGCGCAATGGATCATCGAGGGTGAAACGCAGTACGATATGTTCGCCTGGGATATGGCTCGGTTCGATGACTGGGCGACGAAAGAGTTCACAATGGCCCGCGTTCAGGACCAGTACGCCCACCGGTTCGCCATTCACTTCCCCAACGAAGAGCGCAGCGCAGGTCGTCCGGCGCGTACGCGCCCTGTCTACGACACGCAGGCTCAAATGGGTGCCGTCTTCGGCCTGAATGCTGGCTGGGAACATCCGCTATGGTTCGCAGACACTCCGGGCGCCAAAGACACCAATGGTTTTACGCGTCAGAACTGGTGGGGACCGGTTGGCGAGGAATGCCGCATGCTGCGTGACCGCGCAGGGATCATCGACATCTCGAACTTTGCCAAATATGTCTGCAAAGGCCCCGGTGCCGAGGGTTGGCTCAACGCAGTTTTCG
Source organism: Ruegeria sp. BI12 (assembly GCF_056537985.1). Classification (NCBI taxonomy): domain Bacteria; kingdom Pseudomonadati; phylum Pseudomonadota; class Alphaproteobacteria; order Rhodobacterales; family Roseobacteraceae; genus Ruegeria; species Ruegeria sp. BI12. The sequence continues at coordinate 2,576,829 of NZ_JBQFSL010000001.1, forward strand.
CCAACACTATGCCCAAGGCTGTAGGTCGGTCCTGCCTGACGCCGCTGATCTCGAAACGCGGAGGAATCGCTGGGGACTTCACCGTTACCCGCGTGGCCGAGGACGAATTCTGGGTCATCGGTTCAGGCATGGCGGAACGCTATCACAAGCGGTTCTTCAAGCAGGTTCCTCTGCCCAAGGGCACCACTTTCGAAAGCAAGACCCAAGCTGTGTGTGGATTCAACGTCGCGGGCCCAAAATCGCGCGAGATTTTGCAACGACTCACTAATACCTCACTCGCCACCGAGGATTTTCCGTTCATGCGGTCGGCGAAAATCGAACTGGCCGGGATCAAGGTGCTGGCCCTGCGGGTCTCGTTCACGGGTGATCTGGGGTGGGAGGTGCACTGCGCCACCGAAGATCAGGCCAACCTGTACGACGCGCTGCTTCAAGCCGGTCAGGAATTTGGCGCGGGTCCAGTTGGCAGTCGGGCATTGATGTCTTTGCGCGTCGAAAAGGGGTATGGGTCGTGGAGCCGCGAATACAGCCCCGAATACTGGCCGCATGAGGTAGGTCTGGATCGGTTGTGCAAGTTCAGCAAAGACTTTCTGAACAAGAACGCAGCCGAGACTGTTTTGACCAACCCTGCCCGCGAACAGCTTGTCCTTTTGCAACTGGATGAGGCAGACACCAGCGCGTCGAACGCCGACGCGACTGGCGGTGAGCCAATCTTCAAAAATGGTCAGGGTATCGGCCGCGTGACCTCTGGCGCTTATGGTTATTCCGTCAGCATGTCTCTGGCGCTTGGCTTTGTGACCGGTGCCAAAGCAGGGGATGAGGTCGAGGTGATGGTATTGGGACATCCGCACAAGGCGACCATTCTTTCCGAGCCGCCTTTTGATCCAAATGGTGAAATCCTGCGCGGCTGAATAAACCGAGAACGGCGCCTGACCCTACGGGAGGCTGTTCTCACGCATTCCAGCGCCTATAGTCTGACCCAACCATATCGGTCGTTTTGGGAGGGACGGGCGCATGGAATGTCAAACCGATATGCTGATCGTCGGCGCCGGGTTTTCCGGCCTGACGATGGCGATTGAGGCCCGCAAACGCGGCATCAAGAATATTGCGATCCTTGAAAAAGCGAATGAGATTGGCGGGACATGGCGTGAGAACACCTATCCCGGTGTCGCTTGTGATATCCCATCGCACCTCTATTCCATGGCAACGCATCTGAACCCAGACTGGAGCCGAGCCTACGCGGGCGGCGCTGAAATTCAGGCCTATCTGAAAAAGGTCTGCCTTGATGAGGGGATTTACGAGCTATGCCATTTCGGTCAGCAGCTGAAATCTGCCCGCTGGGACGGCATGCGCTGGCAGGTGGAAACCGAAAGTGGGCAGCGCTGGTCGGCGCGGTTTCTGGTCTCGGCCATAGGGGCACTGCATCTGCCCAGCATCCCCGATTTACCCGGTGCGGACAGTTTTCCCGGGCCTTGCTTTCACTCTGCCGAGTGGGATAACGACACGCCGCTGGAGGAAAAACGCGTCGCAGTTGTCGGAACCGGCGCATCCGCTGTCCAGTTTGTTCCAGAAATTGCGAAAACTGCTGCACACGTCACAATCTTTCAACGCAGCGCCCCCTATGTCCTGCCCCGCCCGGATGGCCCGATCGCGCCCTGGTTACGCCGCCTTTACCGCAGCATCCCGGTGTTACCTTGGGCACGCCGGAAACTGATTTACATGGTCTTCGAGTATCGCCATCGCGTGTTCCGCGGCGAAAAACGGATGGTAAATTTTGCCATGAAGATGTGGCGCAAATCGTTGGAAAGCGCGATCGCAGACCCGGGTCTGCGCAAACAGCTGACGCCGGACTATAGTATCGGCTGCAAACGCATCCTCAGCTCAAACGATTGGTACCCGGCGCTGGCGCGTGAAAACGTGACGGTGCTCCCGCACGGTGTGGCATCAATTGAGGGCGATCAGATCATTTCATCTGACGGAAGCCGTACACAGGCCGACGTCCTGATCTGGGGCACCGGGTTTCATGTCACAGATGTCGTCGAGCGCCTCGACATAACTGGATCCGATGGACTGACATTGCGCCAGGCATGGTCGGACGGAATGAAAGCTCATCTGGGTACTGCCATCGCAGGTTTCCCCAATTTCTTCATCTTGCTTGGGCCACACACCGGCCTCGGTCACAACTCGGTTGTGCTGATGATCGAAGCACAGGTTCGCCACATCGGCCGAGTGCTGGACCAGATGAACCGCGACGGACTGCAGATTATAACACCCCGCCCGGACTACCAGGAAGCCTTCGAACAGGAGATGCGCGAACGGCACAAAGGCAGCGTATGGCAGGTGGGTGGCTGCGCCTCATGGTATCAGGACGCAAAGGGCCGGAACACGACGCTTTGGCCCGGGACCGTTTCAGAGTATGAAAAGCGCATGGCGCAATCCGGGCTGGAACAATACCACCCTGCCCCTTCCTCAGGCGGAGAGTGATGAGATGACCACAATTCTAGTTATCGCCCTTCTGGTAGGCATCTTCTTTGTCGGCATGAACCTGTGGACCCGAAGACTTACCCAACAAGGGTTAGAGCGCGTACCGCAACTTGGACAGATTGTTCCAGTCCGGGGCGGAACCATTCATTTCGTTGAAAAGGGCGACCCAACCAAACAGACAATTGTCATGATCCACGGGCTTGCAGGGCAACTGCAGCATTTCACCTATGCCCTGATGGATTTGCTGGCAGATGACTACCACGTCATCGCAGTCGACCGCCCTGGCTGCGGATATTCGACCCGCGACGGTGCAGATCTTGGACGCCTGCCCGAACAGGCCCGAATGATTCAGGAGTTTCTGGATGCAAAAGGCATATCAAACGCCGTTCTGGTCGGTCACTCACTGGGTGGGGCCGTTTCGCTGGCTATGGCGCTGCAACACCCCGAGAAAACCAGGGCGCTCGCCTTGCTTGCCCCTTTGACGCAAAAGCTGCCCGCAACGCCGCAAGTTTTCAAACCACTGGAAATACGCACTGAGTGGTTGCGCAACTTTATCGGCAATACGATCGCCGTTCCTATATCCGCTAAGACCGCCCCGCACACGTTGGGGGCCGTTTTTGATCCGGAACCTGCGCCGGATGACTTTCTAGACCGCGCCGGCGGCGCGCTGGGGTTGCGGCCTTCGGCTTTCATAACGGCATCGCAGGACGTCGTCGGCGTGGATGAAAGCATCGAAAAACAGGTAAGCCGCTATACCGATTTGTCCGTACCCGGAGGCATTCTTTACGGGTCACGGGACGCCATTCTTTCACCTGCCGCCAACGGTGCCCCCATGATGCAGTTTGGACTGAGTGACGAACAAATCGAGGGTCTGGGCCATATGATCCTCATCACCGCACCCGACGCCTGCGCAGCGTTCATTCGCAGAATTGCGGATACCACTGAGGTCAGCGCGCAACCGGGAATCCAAGCGGATTGAACGGGCCAAAAATAATCGTCATTGAGCGGTGTTTCCCCCTTGACCCTTCCCGGTCCCTCGCTTAAATCGCCTCTCACTCATGGCGGAGTAGCTCAGTTGGTTAGAGCAGCGGAATCATAATCCGCGTGTCGGGGGTTCAAGTCCCTCCTCCGCTACCATCCCCCACTTCAGATTTTTTGGATCGAGACGAAGGTGTTTCTGCATCGATAATCCTCGACCGAAGAGCCATCGTTTCCCACAAGGGAAACAGTGATATCAGAAACGAAGGATCTGATGTCGTCCAGAGCGTTGGTTTCTGATATCACCAATGGATTGACCACCGCGCTCACAAAACCTGGACGCAGAACAGCGTCGGCTTTCGGGCGAATTTGCAGAGTTGTCAGGACAATTTGGGTAGGCGTGGCCGCCAGTTAAGACCGTTTCAACCGCGCCATCCCTGCAACCAGCAGAGATGGGTCGGCATGTACGACCCGATTAGCGTTTGTCGGACAGGTATTGCCATCAAGGCACGTACCGTCATCAGAGAGTTCAAACAAGGAATGAACTGAACGCGAGCAACCTTGCCGATTGCGGTGCCATTGAAGGTCACCGTCCCGCTCGGAATCCAAGCCTAGGCCGGATGGGTCACAACCCAAGCCCGGGAGGATGGAACAGATGAGTTCTGATCATCGACGACATCCACGCCCTGGTCGCCTCACTTCGCGAGTAAGGCGCACCCTTTCGCACCGAAATCACTGCGAGTCCCGGGGGCATGCAAATCCTCTGCGAAGATCCATAAGGTAGTGTTGTGGAGCTTTTTCAGCCAAGCTAATCACCATCAATTGGAAACTGGAACCAACGCGCTTGGGCTAATTGCCGTGGTCATATGTTAGATCAAATTCGTAAATCGGTGTGGCGCCACGAATATCGACTCTGCCGGCCTTTATTCCGAAGTCCAAACGTCTCTCCGAAGCCGCGCTCACAAAGCTCAGCTTCGTTTCGTAGCGGAAAAGCACCCACGGTTTCTCGCGTTGCTAGTCTTCGCGCATGAGCGCGACAACCTCATCAAGTTCCGGGCGTCGCCTTGACGGGTGCGGAAGGTTTATCACCAGCGCCCGACCTGTTTCGCAGGCTTGCGCAGACATGCGCACCAATTGTCCGGATTTGAGTACGGGCGCGATCAGGCTTCCATGTGCCATCAAGGCACCTGCCCCGGACTTGGCTTCTTCGACCGCAAGGCCATAAAGCGAGTATTTCGGCCCCTTGGTGGGGTCGCTGACATATGCCCCTGTCGCGTTGGACCACCGTTGCCAGTCATCCTGCCATGTCTGATCGTGCAGCAACGGAACAGATTCAAGATCACAATTGCCGGCCAACTCCGGCGCGCAAACCGGGAAAATCAGGTCCTTCTCAACGACTACCTGATTGGCCGACCCGTCGGGTTCGTCAATGAATACCGAAAGGTCGAATAGTTCGCGCGACAATCGAGGCGGTGTTTCCATGGCAGTTACCGAGAACTTCATATTTGGCCGAATTTTTCGGATCCGCCCCAAGCGGGCCGGCAGCCACAATTGCGCGACCGACGGTAAAGCCGCGATGTGAATCTCGACGCTTGGGCTCAGATTCCGCAGTTTCTGCGTTGCAGCGGCAAGCTGATCAAAGGCCATAGTGAATTCTCCAGCCAGTTCTCGCCCGGCCGCAGTCAGTTCAACCCCTTGCGCATTTCGCCGGAATAGCGGCACATCAGACCAGGCTTCAACCGTTTTGATATGCTGAGAAATCGCGCCGGGAGTGACGCTCAGCTCTTCAGCGGCTGCTACGAAACTGCCCAGCCTTGCCGCCGCTTCGAAGGCGCGGAGAGCATTTAGTGGTGGCCCTTTCGGGCGTCTTGGAAGAACAGCCATCAGCACAGACTCAGTTTTTCTACGCCAAGAAATAGCAATTCTGATTTGCGATGTCGCCCCGATTGTTCAATCTGGTGACAAGCAGGAGGTCACAGATATGACAATCACACCCCGAAACTGGGTCCCGGATCAGTGCGAAACCCGTGTTCAGAAAATTGCCGCCAAGACTTCTAAGGCTGCGTCGGATGAATTGATCAAACGGATCGACGATCTTGCGAGAAAAAACCGCGAAATCCACGAACAAGAGTGTTTCAACCTCAACCCGGCAACAAATGTGATGAATCCAAGGGCCGAGGCTCTGTTGTCGTCTGGCATCGGGTCCCGACCATCGCTGGGCTATCCCGGCGACAAATACGAGATGGGGCTGGAAGCTATTGAAGAGATTGAAGTGATTGCCGCCGAGCTTTGCGCCGAGATCTTTGAAGCCAAATTCGCCGAAATCAGGGTGCCGTCAGGCGCGATTGCCAACCTCTATGGGTTTATGGCGACCTGCAAGCCGGGCGATACAATCATCGCACCGCCGGCCTCGATTGGCGGGCACGTCACTCATCACTTTGGGGGGTGTGCCGGGTTGTTTGGACTACGCACGATTGACGCGCCAACGGATGGTGACGGCTATACGGTCGATCTGGATCGGCTACGGGCATTGGCTTTGAAAGAACGGCCCAAGCTGATCACCATCGGCGGCAGCCTCAATCTGTTCGAACATCCCGTAAAGGAAGTCCGGCAGATTGCCGACGAAATCGGGGCCAAGGTCATGTTTGACGCCGCCCACCAATGCGGGATCATAGCAGGTAAAGCGTGGCGAAATCCTTTGGCCGAAGGCACGCATTTCATGACGATGAGCACGTACAAAAGCCTGGGCGGACCTGCCGGAGGTTTGATCGTTTCAAATGACGCTGAAATTGCGCAAAAGCTGGATGCGATCGCCTTTCCGGGTATGACGGCAAACTTCGACGCGGCCAAATCTGCAGCGCTGGCTGTTTCGATGCTGGACTGGCGCGACTTCGGCAAACAGTACGCCGCCGAAATGATCGCGATGGCGCAAGAGCTCGCGGCACGGTTGGACGCACACGGCGTTCCCATCTTTTCCGGACGGGAAGGGTTTACCAATTCACACCAATTCGCTGTGTTGGCAGAAACTTATGGTGGCGGGCAAACGGCGTCCAAAACATTGCGTCATGCCGGGTTTCTTGCTTGTGGAATTGGCCTGCCCGCGCCCGATGTTGAGGGGGACATGAACGGTCTCCGGATCGGGACGCCTGAGCTGGTTCGATGGGGAATGACGTCGAAGGACGCTGACCGCTTGGCGGCTCTGATCACCTCTGGATTGGCAGGAGCGGATATCGCCGCCGAGGTCGCCGAGTGGCGGAGGAGTTTTTCCGAACTGCATTTCGTGCATTGATTGCACCGTGGATGCCATCCCTGGCCGCCTTGCCTGCGGCCAGGGACGGCCGTCGCTTTTACCACGCTCGCAAATTTACACCATTGGAAATGCAAACGGGCGCATGCCGGTCCAAATGGTCCAAGATTTGGCGCGTCACATATCCAAATTTGGCTGGCTACGGGTTACTTCATGTGCCTGGGTCTTTCCGGATCTGGTAACCCGCAAAACCAGCTTCTGCGCGTTTTCAAACCGTTCGAAATATGCAAAGCGAATATTTTCCAGCGCGGAAACATCCTCACACTGGATAAGGTAGTCCGCCAGAAAGTCGCTATGTTGGTCTTGCTCGGCAGCCTCGTCGGTTTTGTCTTGCCCCAAACCCTCACCCGTCAGGGTCACATTGGCCGACGCGGTAAAGCACCCGGCCTCTTCCGGCAGCACAAACAAGCTTAAAGGCTTGGAAAGATCTGAGACCGCAACCGCCACTTGCGCACGATCGTCATCGGTTTCAGCCGAGCCTTCAAATCCTATGACATCAGCGGCGGGCACGGTGAGCGATAAAGAAAATGACTGATCGGAAAACGCAATATCCACATATCCCGTACCATGTTCATGGGCAGCGCTTTCCGCCTGCGACAGAACAACCGCAGGGGTAAATATCAAAGCAACGGCTGCACATTTAGCAAACAAGGCACCACCCAACATAGAATCACCCAGTCCATTCTAATCTGATTAAGACCCCGTGCAATCGCGGCATCGGATCGTCGACCCCGCTATTTCTGGGGATGGGGTGCGGCATTTATTTCCGACAATAAAACTCAGGTTGACTTAGTTTACTAATTAACTCAGTTTTTAGCGCATGCGCGCCGCTGAGGCGGCGCTTGTGAGTTATTTCTGACAGGGAAGTGTCACCTCTATGACCAGATTTTTTGCCGCCACCAGCGTCTTGACCCTTGGGATCGCGACTTCAGCATTTGCAGATGCCCCCGCGAAGGTGGATGTTCTGAACACCTACGCAAACATCGCCGAAGCCAAATATTACGACAGCCTGATCGCCGCGAAGTCGCTGCAGGCCGCCGTAAATGCGCTGATCGCTGATCCGTCGGACGCCACGCTGAACGCCGCCCGCACCGCATGGATTGCTGCACGTGTTCCTTACCAGCAGACCGAAGTTTACCGTTTCGGCAATGCAATCGTCGACGACTGGGAAGGTAAAGTTAATGCATGGCCGCTGGATGAAGGCCTGATCGACTATGTGAACGCAGCCTATGGCGGCCCAACCGACGAGAACGAATTCGCCGCACTCAACGTCATCGCCAACCCAACATTCGAGCTGTCCGGCAATACAATTGACGCAAGCGAGATAACCCCGGAACTGCTGGGCGAGACCCTGCACGAAGCCGATGGGATCGAAGCAAACGTTGCCACAGGCTATCACGCTATCGAATTCCTGCTGTGGGGTCAGGACCTGAATGGTCACGGCGCAGGCGCAGGCAACCGCCCCTATACCGACTATGTTCAGGGTGACGACTGCACCGGCGGCAATTGTGACCGTCGTGCCCAGTACCTGAGCGCGGCAACCGACCTGCTGGTCAGCGATCTGGAATGGATGGCAGCACAGTGGGCTGAAGGCGGCGAAGCACGCGCAGCACTGACGGCCGACGAAACCGCTGGCGTCAGCGCCATTCTGACCGGCATGGGTTCGCTGTCCTACGGCGAGCAGGCCGGTGAACGTATGCGCTTGGGCCTGATGCTGAACGACCCGGAAGAAGAGCATGATTGCTTCTCGGACAACACCCACAACAGCCATTACTACGATGGATTGGGGGTTCAGAACGTCTATCTGGGCAGCTACACCCGCATTGACGGCACCCCGGTTTCCGGCGCATCGCTGTCGGATCTGGTTGTCGCCAACGATCCATCCCTGGACGCGGAGATGAAGGTGAAACTGGCCAACACCATGCAGGCCCTTGGACGTCTGAAATCGACCGCGGAAGCCGGTTTTGCCTATGACCAGATGCTGGAACGCGGCAACGAAGGCGGCGAAGTGCTGATCATGGGTGGTGTAAACGGGCTGGTCGATCAGACCAAGACGATCGAGCGCATTGTGACTGCTCTGGAACTCGACCAGATCGAGTTCGAGGGTTCGGACAGCCTTGATAACCCTGACGCGGTCTTCCAGTAACTCGCAAGGCCCACACCAACGCGGAGGCGGCAGTATCACGCCGCCTCCAACACTTGTGAGGAACCTTTCGCGCGCTTCCTCTGGACGTTCTTGAAGTAACTTACTAATAAAGTAAGAAATACAACTCAGAGCCTGATTGCTATGATCGTATGCCACTGCACAAACATCTCGGATCACGATATCCGCGCGGCTATTGATTGGATGCGCACGTCTGATCCTTACGCGGTCATTACACCTGGTAAAATCTACCATGCCCTTGGAAAGTCAGCAGATTGTGGCGGGTGCATGCCACTTTTCCTAGACTCGATGCGTTCCAGCGATAAGTTGGAAGTGCCAATGCAGCTTCGCGCACTTCGCAGCGAGGCAACACAGGAGAATGCAGATGAAGGGCGACCCCAAGGTCATAGAATATCTAAACAAATCACTGCGGCATGAGCTAACGGCAGTCAGCCAGTATTGGCTACACTACCGCCTGCAGGAGGATTGGGGCCTTGTTCATATGGCCAAGAAAAGCCGTGAAGAGTCCATCGAGGAAATGGAGCACGCGGACAAGCTGATCGAGCGAATCATTTTCTTGGGCGGTCACCCGAATTTGCAACAACTTGACCCATTGCGCATCGGTCAGACTCCGAAAGAGACACTGGAATGCGATCTGGCAGCAGAGGTCGATGCCCGGGCCTTGTACAAGGAAGCACGCGAATACTGTCAGAGCGCTGGCGACTACGTCACTATGTCTCTGTTTGAAGGATTGCTGGCGGATGAGGAAGGGCATATCGATTTCCTCGAAACGCAGCTCGACCTGCACGAAAGGATTGGCGAAGCCAATTATGCGCACCTTAACGCATCGAAAATGGACGAAGGCGAGTAAGCTTTCCCTTTTGCCGGTGGCCGCCCTTGCGGCCACCCAATCCCTGTCGGCAGAGCTGCGGGATCTTCATCTCAACTACCTTCCCAGAACTGAAGACGAACAAGCAAGGATTGCGCGCGTAACAGATGCACCTGACGATTTCAGTGTGCCACAGCGTTTTGAAGAGTTGTCCGCAGGTGCTGCGACAGTCCGGGCGCGTACCGACGCAGATGTTTTTTCGCAGCCCTCTGGCAACCTGAGTTTCGAGCAGGAGCTCGACTTCAAAGTCGGTAACGGCCTGTTCAAGAAGATCTGGGTGTCTTCCCCGTCTTCCACGCTGGCCTCAGATGGGTTGGGGCCGCTGTACAACGCACGATCCTGTCAACGCTGTCACATCAAAGACGGGCGCGGACATACGCCCAACGGGTCAGATGACAACGCGATTTCGATGTTCCTGCGCGTGTCCATCCCTGGCACATCCGAAGACGGGTACGCCGAAATCGAAGACTACATCGCCACCATGCCCGAACCGAATTACGGCGGGCAAATGCAGGATCTGGCCCTTCCCGGCCACCCGGCAGAATACCGGTTGGATATCACTTACGAAGACGTTCCCGTCACTTTGTCGGATGGGGAAACCGTCACTTTGCGGCGTCCTACCTACAAAGCTGCCGATCTGGGTTATGGCCCTTTGCACCCTGACGCGATGATCAGCCCCCGCGTGGCTCCGCAGATGATCGGCCTGGGCTTGCTCGAGGCGATCCCGGTAGAAGACCTGCTGGCGAATGCCGACCCGGAAGATGAGGATCGCGACGGAATATCCGGCCGGCCTAACATCGTATGGGCAATTGAATATGGCGCGCCGATGATGGGCCGGTTTGGTCATAAGGCGGGCATGCCGACAATAATGGAGCAATCCGCCGCAGCCTTTGCCGGTGATATCGGCATTTCCAGCCCCCTCTATCCGGCTGCGCACGGCGATTGCACTGCGACGCAGGCGGAATGCGTAAACGCTCCACATGGCGCTGGCGACGACCGGACCTTTGAAATTGACCAGGTCGGCATGGATCTGGTCGCCTTCTATAGCCGCAATCTGGGTGTACCGGCCCGCCGCAATATGGACGATCCTCAGGTGTTGCGCGGCAAGCAGGTGTTCCACGACACCGGGTGTGCATCATGCCACACGCCCTCATTCGTGACGCATCGTATGGAAGACCGTCCCGAGCATAGCTTCCAGCTGATCTGGCCCTATTCGGACCTGCTGCTGCACGATATGGGCGAAGCGCTTGCCGATAACCGGCCCGAGGCCCGCGCCACGGGTCGTGAATGGCGGACACCACCACTTTGGGGGGTCGGCCTGACCCAACAGGTGTCAGGCCATACGCAGTTTCTACATGATGGGCGGGCGCAATCGTTGCTCGAGGCGATCCTGTGGCACGGCGGTGAGGCGCAGACAGCGCGTGACACGGTCGTCGGGATGCCAAAGCCTGACCGCGATGCCCTTATCCGTTTTCTGGAAAGCCTTTGACCCATGCGCGCCTTCGTACTTGCTCTTTCCCTGACAATGCCTCTGGGCGCCAACGCACAAGATCGTGGGCTGATCCTGTCCGACGCCATCGAGGCTCATATCCTACCCGGCTATTCCGCCTTGTCAGAGTCCACCAACGCTTTGGCTGATGCTGCGCGGGCGGATTGTGACCCGAACTCGACCCCGCTTCGCAATGCATACAACGACGCGTTTGACGATTGGATTTCGGTTAGTCATCTGCGCTTTGGCCCATCCGAAGCCGAGGACCGCGCCTTTGCGTTGGCGTTTTGGCCCGATACCAAAGGTTTCACCCCTAAAGCCCTGTCCGGCCTGATTTCTACTGAGGATACAGCCATTCAATCCCCGGATGCCTTTGCGGAAACCTCCGTGGCCGGACGCGGTTTTTTCGCGCTGGAACTGATGCTCTACGATCCACGGTTCACCGATCTGGGCGGCGCCGAGTATCGCTGCGCGCTGATGCAGGCCATAACCGCAGACATCAACCGCAATGCCGGGGCAATTGATGCAGACTGGGCGGACTACGCACGCGCATTGGCAAGCCCGGGTGAGAACAGTCCATACCGGTCTGAAGACGAAGCCATGCAAGAGCTTTACAAGGCCCTGACAACTGGTCTGGAATTCACCGCCGAAACCCGCCTTGGTCGCCCAATGGGAAGTTTCGATCGCCCCCGCCCCAAACGCGCCGAGGCGCGGCGTTCAGAACGTTCGTTGCGCCATGTGGAGTTGTCTTTGATCGCCCTGCGTGACCTTGCCGCGCGTCTGTCGGCAGATCACCCGGACATCGCCGCCGATCTGGATGACGCATTCGCCGCCGCCATCGATCGGGCGCAGTCGCTGGATGATCCGGCATTTGCCGGGGTGGCAACCCCACAGGGAAGATTTCGCGTCGAGGCGCTGCAACAATCCATCAACGATATCCGCGCCATTGCCTCGACCGAGCTGGGCCCCACGCTGGGCATCAATGCCGGGTTCAACTCACTGGACGGGGATTGAACCGTGACAAGCCGTCGAAGCTTTCTCGCTGGGTTGGCCGCTGCCAGCCTTGCGCCTTTGCGTGGATGGTCAGCTGTCGGCGCACCGGATTATCTGGCCGCCGCACTGTTACCGGATGGGACTTTTCGGCTGGCCGGGTTGGATACGGGCGGCGACATCCTGTTTTCTCTGCCGTTGCCCGCGCGCGGGCATGCGGCGGCGGCGCATCCGCACCACGCGCAGGCGGTAGCCTTTGCACGCCGTCCGGGAACATTTGCAATCATCATCGACTGCGCAACCGGCACACAGACCGCTGTGTTAGAAGCCCCGAAAGGCCGCCATTTCTATGGGCATGGTGTGTTCTCAACCGATGGAACGCGGCTGTTCACCACCGAAAACGATTTTGAGACCGGTCAGGGCGTAATCGGTGTCTGGAACACGGATGACTACACACGAATTGGCGAGTTCGCTTCGGGCGGTGTCGGTCCCCATGATATGCGTCTGATGCCAGATGGTCGCACATTGGTTGTGGCAAATGGCGGGATCGAAACCCATCCAGAAACAGGAAGAACCAAACTCAACCTGCCTGTGATGCAACCGCGCCTGACCTATCTGGACCAAAATGGCGGGGTTCTTGAGCAGGTGGAACTGCCACAAGAGCTGCACAAAAACTCGATCCGCCATCTGGCGTTGCGACCTGACGGTTTGATCGGCTTTGCGATGCAATGGCAGGGCGATACATCGCAACATCCTCCCCTTTTGGGTTTGCATTGCCGTGGCGAAAAGCCCCTGCTACTCAGCGCGCCCGACACTGACCAAAGCACGTTGCAGGGATATGCGGGCAGCATCGCGTTTTCCGGTGCAGGCGAAACAGTCGCTATCACCTGCCCCCGCGGCAATGCTCTGCACCGCTTTCGGGTCGCGGACGGACAGTTTGATGGCGTCTTCCTGCACGAGGATGTTTGCGGCCTTGGCACCGCATCAAACGGGTTTGTGTTCACAACCGGGACCGGTGTGATCGGGCAATTGTCCACAAACGAAGCCCAAATATCCAACAGAGCTGATTGCCAATGGGACAACCACCTGATCCCAATTCGCACAGCTGCATGAATTCGGAAAATTCCGCCCCATAGATTACACTTGGAAGAATCATATAGCTGCCGTATTGGCGGGCGCGAAACTGGCACCCTGACTTACAAGGACTGACTTGATTGAAACACACGCCCGACGCACCGCATTCCATCTACGGAGTTGAGAAATGGGGCAAAGATCTCATTGAGGTGACGGAGCAGGGCGAAATCGGTCTGCGCAATCCCATGGCACCCGACGCTGAAGCGATCAGCTTACCGGGTATTCTCAGTGATCTGGATGAACGCGGCATCAAAGCGCCGATGATTCTGCGCGTCAGTTCGTATCTGGAACACGAGATTGCCCATATCAACGAAAGCTTTCGCGATGCGATCGCACGTACTGGCTACAAAGGCACCTATCGCGGGGTCTTCCCGATCAAGGTGAACCAGCAGGCGCAAGTGGTCGACCGGATCGTCGAGTTCGGCAAGAAGTACAACTACGGGCTCGAGGCCGGATCGAAACCCGAATTGGTGGTCGCGCTGGCGCACCGTCTCGCCCCGGAGGCGTTGATTGTCTGCAACGGCGTCAAGGATGCCGAGTTCATCCAACTGGCCATCCTCAGCCGCAAGATCGGCTTCAACACCGTCATCGTTTTGGAAAGCCCAAAAGAGGCTGACACAGTGATCCAGGTCTACAACGAGTTGGGCATCGAACCCCTGATCGGCGTGCGGGTCAAACTGACGAACCAGATCAGTGGCAAGTGGGAAGAAAGCTCGGGCGACCGGTCCGCCTTTGGTATGAACACCGACCAGTTGGTCGCCACAGTGGACAAACTGAAGGGCGCGGGCCTGCTGCATTGCCTGAAGCTTCAGCATTCGCATCTGGGCTCTCAGGTGCAGGACGTCAACGATGTGCGTCGCGCGGTGGGCGAGGCCTGCCGGTACTACACCGAGTTGACCCGCGAGGGCGTGCCGCTGACCCATCTGGACCTCGGCGGCGGCATGGGCGTGGACTACACGGGTGAGAAGAAGGCCGCCGAGAACTCGATCAATTACACGGTCGAAGAATACTGCGCCAACGTGGTCGAAACTGTGGCCTATGCCATGGACGAGGCCGAAGTGGATCACCCTACGCTGGTCACCGAAAGCGGCCGCGCCGTGGTGGCAACCTCGTCGATGCTGGTGTTCAACGTGCTGGAAAGCACTTTGTATGACGCACCCAACGGACCAAAGGTCGAAGCGGACGATCACCATTTGGTCTCAGATCTTGCGGCGATCAACGGCTATCTCAGCAGCGACCGCCTGCAGGAATGCTGGAACGACGCGAATTTCTATCGCAATGAGCTGCGCGCGCTGTTCCGTCGTGGCCATGTCGACCTGCGTCAGATGGCGCGGGCCGAGCGAATTTACCTGTCGCTGATGGCCCGCCTCAAGACGCTGGCCGCAAGCGATGATCTGGATACGGATGTGGATGATCAGCTCGAGAAAGTGGCCGATATCTATCACTGCAACTTCTCACTGTTCCAGTCGCTGCCTGATGTCTGGGCGATCGACCAGCTACACCCGATCGTGCCCCTGCAAGGCCTGAACCAAACGCCTGATCGTCGCGCGGTGCTGTCCGACATCACTTGCGACAGCGACGGGAAGATTGATCGGTTCATTCTGGCCGACGGTGTCTCGCCCAGTCTGCCCGTGCACTCACTACCCGAAGATCAGGAATACCTCATGGGTGTTTTCTTTGTCGGGGCCTATCAGGAAACGCTGGGCGATCTGCACAACCTGTTCGGCGATACCAACGTCGTCACCATTGACCTGCGCACAGATGGCGGCTTTGACTTGCTACACGAGCAGGAGGGCGACACGATCAGCCAGGTCCTGTCCTATGTGGAATTCGACCCTCACGACTGTGTTGCCGCCTTCCGCAAAATGGTGGACGAGGCGATCTCGACCGGTACTCTGAAAGCCAGCGAACGCAAAACCCTGATGAGCGCCTATCGCGACTCGATCAACGGCTACACCTATTACGAATAACCCCAGAGAGGAGATGACCCCCATGGGAACTTTGAGTGGCAAAACACTGGTTGTCGGCGCGGGCGGCGTATCCCACGCAGCCGTACACAAGATGGCGATGAATTCGGATATTTTCACCGAAATCACCCTGGCCAGCCGCACCAAATCTAAATGCGATGCCATCGCCAAAGCGGTGAAAGAGCGTGTGGGCGTTGATATCGCGACCGCTGAGCTGGACGCCTACAAGGTCGAAGACACGGTCAAGCTGATCAAGGAAACCGGCGCCGAGTTGCTGGTGAACCTCGCCCTGCCCTATCAGGATCTGGTGCTGATGGACGCCTGTCTTGAGGCTGGGATCCACTACCTCGACACTGCAAACTACGAACCCGAGGATGAGGCGAAGTTTGAATACCACTGGCAGTGGGCCTATCAGGAACGCTTCAAAGAAGCTGGCCTGACCGCCATCCTCGGCTCGGGCTTCGATCCGGGCGTTACATCCGTCTTCGCGAAATGGTTGAAAAAGCACAAGCTGGACACCATCCGCCAAATCGACGTGCTGGACGCAAATGGCGGGTCCAACGACCAAGAATTTGCCACCAACTTCAATCCCGAAATCAACCTGCGTGAAGTGCTGGCCGAAGTGCGTCACTGGGAAAATGGCGAGTGGAAACATTCCCCTGCCATGACCCATAAGGTCGAGTTCGACTTCCCCGCCATTGGCCAGAAAAACATGTACCTGATGTATCACGAGGAACTGGAGTCGCTCTCGACCCACTTCCCCGAGATCGAACGCGCCCGCTTTTGGATGACCTTCGGCGACGCCTACATCACACACGCCAAAGTGTTGGAAAATGTTGGCATGACCCGCATCGACCCGGTAATGCATGACGGCAAGGAAATCATCCCGATCCAGTTCCTGAAAACCCTGCTGCCCGATCCTGGCGATCTGGGTGCAGAGACCAAGGGCAAGGCTTGCATCGGCGACATCGCCACAGGTCAAGCCAAGGATGGCTCGGGCGAGAAGACCTATTACATCTACAACATCTGCGATCACGAAGAATGTTACGCAGAGGTCGGATCACAAGCGGTCAGCTACACCACCGGTGTCCCCGCCATGATCGGTGCAGCGCAGGTGCTGAAAGGCAACTGGAACGAACCAGGCGTGTGGAACATGGAACAGCTCGACCCGGATGACTTCATGGACATGCTGAACGAGCACGGCCTGCCGTGGCAGGTCCACGAACTCGACGGCCCGGTCGAGTTCTGAGCCTTAGCCCGGCGGCAACGCCGGGCAGCGCCCGACCGCTCCCATGGGCGGGCGCTTCGCACCCACCCGCGGCCGGGCACTGCCCTCCGCACTGTTCGGAGATCAAACCGTGTCGGAAATGATGACCACACAGGCAGGCGACGCCGGCGCCTTCCGCGCGTTCGACCTTAGCCGCGTGCCAACCCCTTGCTTCGTGGTCGACGAAAAGGCCGTGGAACGGAATCTGACCATCCTGTCCGAAATCGGCACCCAATCCGGCGCGCATGTGCTCAGCGCGCTCAAAGCATTCTCGATGTTCGCGTTGTCCCCACTGGTGCGCCAACACCTTGGTGGCACCTGCGCATCGGGTATCTATGAGGCGCGTTTGGGTCGCGAAGAATACGGTGGTGAAGTCGCAACCTTCTGTGCGGGTTACAAGGATTCCGATATCGACGAAATCCTGTCCCTCTCCGACCACATCATCTTCAATTCTCCGGCGCAAAAGGACCGCTTCCTCGCCAAGGCCCGAGCCGCAGGCGTTCAGGTTGGCCTTCGCATCAACCCGGAGCATTCCGAAGGTGAGATTCCCAAATACGACCCTTGCGCGCCCTGCTCTCGCCTGGGAACACCAGTCAGCCAACTGTCAGCCGAAACCCTGACTGGCGTAGGCGGGCTGCATATGCACACGCTCTGCGAACAGGGTTTCGAACCATTGCTGCGTACATGGACTGCTGTGGAACCAAGACTCAAACCGTTCCTCGGTCAGCTCAAATGGCTGAACTTCGGCGGCGGTCACCACATCACCCGTGATGACTATGACCGCGAAGGGCTGGTGGCGTTTATCAAAAACATTCGCGAAACGTACAACATCGACGTCTATATCGAACCCGGTGAGGCCGTGGCGCTGGATGCGGGCATCCTGATCGGTGAAGTCCTCGACCTGCCTACCAACGGCATGGACCTTGCGATTACAGATATCTCGGCCACCTGCCATATGCCCGACGTGATCGAAGCCCCCTACCGCCCTGCCCTGATGAACGAGGCAGAAACAGGCCACACCTATCGATTGGGTGGCCCCTCCTGCCTGGCGGGCGATGTGATCGGCGACTACACATGGGATCGGCCACTGGCAATCGGCCAGCGCTTTGCCTTCCTCGATCAGGCGCACTATTCGATGGTCAAGACCAACACGTTCAACGGCGTTCCTCTGCCGACCATCGCCTTGTGGAACAGCGAGACAGACGAACTGAAGATCATCAAACAGTTCGGCTATGAAGACTTTAAGGACCGACTCTCATGAGTATTTTCCTCGACAGTGAACTGACCGCATCCGAGCGCTCTGAGGACGCACGCTTTCGCGTGATTCCGGTGCCGTTGGAACGCACGGTTTCTTATGGCTCGGGTACTGCCAAAGGTCCCGACGCCATAATTGAGGCCAGCAATGAACTGGAGCGTATTACCGGTCATTCAGAGCCTTGTGTCGAAGGCATCTTCACCGAAGAGCCCGTGGATTGTGACGCGTCGCTGTCCGAAATCATGGAACGCCTTGCCCAGCGCACCGAGGCTGCGATCCACGCGGGCAAAGTGCCCGTCACATTGGGCGGGGAGCATTCACTTAGCTACGGTGCGGTGATGGGCGTGGCGCGCGCCCTTAACCAACCGATTGGTATCGTTCAAGTCGACGCTCATGCAGACCTGCGCAATGCTTATCAGGACGAGAAGCATTCCCACGCTTCCGTGATGCACTTGTTGGCCGAAGAAGGTGTCCGGCTGGCTCAGTTTGGCGTCCGCGCGTACTCAACCGAAGAGGCCAAAAGCCGCCTTAAGAACCACGTCTTCCACGTAGATGCAGAGGAACTGGTCACGGGCAATATCCACGCCGTCGATTTGCCCGAGGATTTCCCCGAACTGGTCTATGTCAGTTTCGATGTGGACGGCCTGGACCCATCGCAAATGCCAGCCACCGGCACACCAGTTCCAGGCGGATTGGGGTACTATCAAGCTTTGCGACTTGTCGAGCACGCCTTGAAGGGCAGAAAATGTGTGGGCTTCGACGTGGTGGAACTGGCCCCGGACGGCAATGCCGCCTGGGACTTTACCGCCGCGCAGATCGTCTACCGTCTGATGGCGGCCTGTTAGCTTTCTGACGTTTCGTTCAGCTCCATATGCCCTTCGCCCTTATTCAGGACACGGCGCAACATAGGCTCAAAAAACTCCAGCGGTTTGGTCGGATAGTCCGGATCAAACGCCTTCTGATCGTATTCATGACAGAAATACCGGCAATCCTCCCAATAGGGACTGTCGCGGTACTTGTCGCGGGCGTTGCGGTCCCCGCCAAGGTGGTGGTTGTAGTAATAGCCCTGAAACACGCAGTGATGTTTCAAAATCCAATAGGTCTTTTCGCTGACATACGGCTTCATCATCGCTGCTGACAGTTCACCATGGTTGTACGGTGACAGGATATCCCCGGTGTCGTGGATCAGGGCGGCGACCACAATTTCCTCGTCCGCGCCATCTTCATAGGCGCGCGTGGCGGCCTGAAGGCTGTGCTGGTATCGGTTCACCGGGTAAGGCGTCCATGCCTCGTCCAACGAACGGATCGCATCCAGAATCCGGTCAGGAAGGGCCGCGTTATAAGCCTCTTCATACTCCATGACCGCATCCCAATCGGCTTTGGTTGCCTCTTCAAAACTGGTCCAGGTGGGTTTGTGGCTTTTGTCCAGCATGGTATTTCCTCTGGCTGATCTGCTGTCGTCAGCATAGTCGAGGTCAGCAGTCCAAAAAAATGAATTGATTTTATCATTGCGATGAAAAAATACTTTCAACATGCAGATCAAAGCCATTGAGACATTTCTATGCGTGGCGGACACCGGTGGGTTCCATGCCGCTGCACGGCAACTAAACGTCACTCAGACTGCGGTTAGCGCCCGGATCAAGCTGATCGAAGAGGAAACCGGAAAGCCCCTGTTTACGCGTGGTGCAGGTGGCACCAACCTGACAGAGTTCGGGCGACAGTTTCGCCCCTATGCCGAGCAGATGTTGTCGTTATGGTCGTTCGCTTCGCACGAATTGCCGGGCCAGACACCACACCGCGCGGCTTTGCGTCTTGGCGCGCAGCTCAGCATTTGGGACCCGTTGCTGGTTGATCTGGCCGTTCGCTATGAGCAACGACACGGACAATTGTTGCTGACTCTGAACTACGATCACGACCTTAACATGGTCGATGCCGTTGCGACGCATGTGCTGGATGCGGCATTGACCCACGAAAAGCCGTCCGATCGGCGCGTTCTGTACCAGGAACTGGCGCCCGAGCGTTTGCTCTTGGTCGAAACGCCTGACGCGGCGGAAGATGCGGTTTTCGTAAATCTCGAATTGGGCGAAGTCTATCAGGACCACGTGCGTTCGGCAGCGCGCAAAGCGTCGGGACAGACGCTCTTTTTAGGAAATTGCATGATGGGTCTGCGGTATGTTTTTAAGCGCGGCGGTACGGGTTACTTTCCGGAATACGTAATTCGGGATCAGTTGAACGACGGCACTGTGGTATCGGTTGCCGAAGCAATGGATCTGATGTTGCCGCTGTATCTGGTGACCAGACGAGATAGCGAGGCGTTTGACGACGTGATGGCCTGCCTGACTGAACTGCGTGAAACGGGTTAAGCCTGAGACAAGGAGCCATTCGACCCGCGTGATCGGGCTCGAATTAGTGGTCGCCCGGCGATCAGCAGGAAAACGCAAGAGATCAGAACACCGATGGCGGCCGGAATATAGAGTAAAATCCACAGTTTCGGATCTGCAATCACGACAGGCGAGACAAAGCCCCGGACACCTTCCAACAGGATCAAAATCGTGAAGGCCCCAAATATCTGAGGCCATAGCCCAAAGCGCGAAAAGCTGCCCAACATCAGCGTTGAAAACCCAGCCATTGCCACAGCAATACAGATGGCAATCCACGAGAAGCGCTGATGTAGTTCTTCAATCAGTTCCCCTTCCGAGAAATACTCATTCGCCAGAATCCCATCACGACCCTGCATTAGTTCGATCGTTGGGATCGCCTCAAGAGTCCGCATTGCATTTGTGTCAGAATTTGTCAGCTCGGAAATGTCATATGATGCATCCGCAAAAAGCGTTGAAGACAGCGCTCTGCTCTCAGGGTTCAAACGCAGTGCAATCCCGTCCACCATCACCAGGTGAATGCCGGTGCCATTGTTGACCAGATAGGCCGTTTTACTTGAGTAGCTGACCGGGTTCTCTTCATCCCGGCGATCCGAGACAAAAACCTCGGACAGCGTCCCGTCCAGATCGATTTCCCCGATGTAGACCGTCACGCCTTGCGCAGGGTGCAGAAATTCACCCTCATTCAATAGCTGTGCGGTAACATCCCCGGCGACCTCAGCTTGACGTTGGTCTAACCGATCCACTGATGCCGGGCGCAGGAAAACACTTATCGCGGCCATCATCAGACCGGTCAGGATGCCGAATACGAACACTGCACGCGCTAATCTCCAGGGGCTAGTCCCGGTGGCCAGCATCACCGTCATCTCGCTTTCGCGGCTCAGGCGGTTGGTGGCATAAACGGCCGCGGCGAACACCGCCATTGGCATCACCGTGCGGATCAAGGTCGGTAAGGTCAGTGCGGTGAATTCCAGAAACACCATCGCGGGTTGTCCACCGCTGATCACGCGATCAAACAGGCTGACGGAACGGGTAATCCAGAACACCCCCACCAATACCAGAGTGAAAAAGCCGAACAGAATCAGCAGTTGCCGCAGGAAGTAACCATCAAAGCGCGACATGAACCCTCTTCCGCCTGTCTGTTGTGGGCAGGACCATATGCCATTCTACTGGCGTAGGAAACCGGGATTGACCCTTTGACAGCAGGCCGCGGGAGGAACGATGTCAGGACAAAGTAAGATTGCAGACTTCCCCCCCCCAAAAAAAACAAGGCGAGTAAAGATCAAAACTCTTTATTTCTGAATTATTTAGAAGATCACGTAGTGATGGACACCGGTTACGATAACGACAGAGGCGGCAATGACTACGACAGATGCATAGTCGGTTAGTTTGAACTTGCGCTTCTTAGGATGCATCGTCCATTCGGCCCACTTCTTTTGGTCTTCCGTCAGTTCCGAACCTTCACCATACGCCATCACTACTACCTCAAACTTGACATCGCTAAGTCGACAAACTTTCGCCAGTATTTTGACACAAACCGAATAAATCAAGTAAAAACACTGTGTTCTTATCGGGTTAACCTTACGGCAGGCTCGGCGCCTGGGCTCTGAAAAGCTTTCACAGACATCCAACCTCTCGAAAATCCTCGCTCGTCTGACCATAGCGATCCGATAATTGTCCATGAAGCAGCCTGCAGTCGTGCGCCACGACGAACAAGAGCAATCCACAAGGCTTGCACCGATTCCAGATTTTCATTGGAAGAATGGCAGGGGCAGCAGGGTTCGAACCCGCGACCTACGGTTTTGGAGACCGTCGCTCTACC
Organism: Ruegeria sp. BI12; assembly: GCF_056537985.1. Classification (NCBI taxonomy): domain Bacteria; kingdom Pseudomonadati; phylum Pseudomonadota; class Alphaproteobacteria; order Rhodobacterales; family Roseobacteraceae; genus Ruegeria; species Ruegeria sp. BI12. The sequence goes on from NZ_JBQFSL010000001.1 coordinate 2,598,929, forward strand.
AACTGAGCTATACCCCTAAGGTGCGCATCAGATATGCCAGCCGCGCCGCGGACTCAAGAGGCTTTTTCAGATTCCGGTGGACTAATCCAACTCACAAACAAGTTGCGAACTGCGTTTAGTTCTATAAGACACGGTTTGGCCAGTACGAGGGAGCCAATCCGTGAGTATCCGCAAAAAGATCGCCGACAGCGAAGCCATTCTGAACTGGGCCGCGCGCCGCATCGCCAGCTATATCCGGATGGTCAATCGCAACACCAAGTGGCAGCGCATCGGATATGAAGAACTGGACCAGCTGGTAGAACAAGGTGAGCCGGTGATCGTGGTGCTGTGGCACCAAAGGCTGGCGCAGTCGCCGTACTTCTTCCCGCTGGACAAAGGGCGCATCTGTTCAATCACTTCGTCTGCGCGGGCCGGCAGCATGGTGGGTCGAGTACAGAAATTATTCGGAATGGACACGATCGCCATGGCCAGCAAACACAAGAGCAATGTTGCCGTGTCGCGAGAAGTAATCGGTAAGATCAAACAAGGGATTTCCATCGGCATCGCAGCTGACGGACCACGTGGACCCGAGCGTGTGCTTTCCACGGTGCCATTGGTTTGGGCGCGCACATCTGGCAAACGAATCTTCGGGATCACCTTTTCTGCACAATACGGCAGCGAAGCGAGTACATGGGATCGTCTTTTGATGCCCCGCCCATGGCGGAACAAAGGAGTCTTTCTGTGCAGCGAGTGGACCGAGACCGTGCCTCGCAAAGCATCCGAAGAGAAAATCGAGGAGCTGCGCCAAAGCCTTGAGCAGCATATGAACGATATCACTGCCGAGGCCGACCGCATGGTCGGGCGCGAACCGTGGTCGCCAGAGGCCTAACCGCCTCTCAACCGCTGCATCAGGTAAACTTCGCTGCCTTCAGGGATTGGCTCGGTCAACCCTGTGGCGATAACGCGGCCATCAATCGCAATCGACACGCCGGCATCAATAGGACCTTGAAGCTGTGGGTGAGCCAGCACCAATGCGCGTAATAGGTCGCCGGTCGTCTTGGCTTCAACCTCGACGACCTGCTGGCCCCCGGTCAATGACCGGAGGCCGGACCAGAGATGAACCTCAACCATCGTCCTTGAGCGCGGCCAGAATACGCGGCGGCGACATCGGCAACTGACGCATGCGCACGCCAGCCGCATGGGACACGGCGTTGGCAATGGCGGCCAGAGGCGGCACGATGCCGGTCTCGCCGACGCCTCGCACACCGAAGGGGTGACCGGGGTTGGGCACTTCGACAATCACCGTGTCGATCATCGGCAGGTCACTGGCAACGGGGATGCGATAGTCGAGGAAGATCGAGTTCTGCAGGCGACCGTCATCGCCGTAGATATACTCTTCGTTCAGCGCCCAGCCGATGCCTTGCGCGGCGCCGCCCTGATACTGGCCTTCCACATAGGTCGGGTGAATCGCCTTCCCGGCATCCTGGATGACCGTGTAGCGGGTGATCGAGGTCTTGCCGGTTTCCGGATCAACCTCGGCATCAACAATATGAGTGCCAAACGACACGCCTGCGCCTTCCGGGGTCGCTTCAAAATGGCCTGAGATCGGTCCGCCTGTCGAGCCCATATGAGCCGTGATATCAGCCAGTGGCCGCGGATCGAAATCACCGGCATTGGGGCCAGAGGGCACCGCACAGCCGTTTTCCCATTTGACTGCGTCCGTCGGAATTCCCCAGCTGGCCGCCGCACGTTCGCACAGTTTTTCGACCGCGTGTTTGGCTGCTTTGATGGTCGCCAGACCGGAGGCGTAGGTCACGCGAGAGCCGTGGCTGACGTCGTTGTACCCAAGCGTCGCTGTATCGGCGATGGTCACCCGGATGTTTTCGTAGGGAATACCCAAAACCTCAGCCGCCATCAGTGCCATAGATGCACGCGAGCCGCCGATGTCCGGCGTACCGACCATCAACTGGGCCGAACCGTCCTCGGACAGAGATAGCGAGACCGAAGTTTCACCACCGTGGTTAAACCAGAACCCACAGGAGATGCCGCGCCCCTGCCCTGGCTTTAGCGGGGCTGAGTAATGCGGATGCGCCTTGGCCGCTTCCAACGTCTCAACCAGACCGATGCGCTCATAGCGCGGGCCATAGCTAGCCTTGGTGCCCTCATGCGCGGCGTTCTTCAGACGCACATCAACAGGATCGAGGCCCAGCTTTTTGCACAGCTCATCGATCACCGATTCAACGGCGAATGCACCCATGGGGGCACCCGGTGCACGGTAGGCAGCCTGTTTCGGCCGGTTGGCCATAACGTCATAGCCAATCTGTTTGACGTTGGTCAGATTGTACGGCGCAAACGCACACATGGCCGTCATGTCACCCGGCGCACCAGGAAACGCGCCACCCTGCAGGCGAAACACGCCCTGAGCGGCGGAAATGGTGCCGTCCTTCTTCATCCCGATCTTGATGTCCATAGACGCCGAAGACGTGGGGCCAGTTGCCCGAAACACTTCGGATCGGGTCATCACAACTTTGACTGGGCGATTGGCCTTGCGGCTGAGCGCCAGCGCAACGGGTTCGATAAAGACGGTCGTCTTGCCGCCGAAGCCACCACCAATCTCGGACGCGGTCACGCGCAGTTGCGAGGTTTCAATACCCAACAGCGCCGCACAAGTCTTCTGCGCGATCCAGTGCCCCTGGGTCGTGCACCACAGCTCACCCTTACCGTCATTTCCCAACATGCCCAAACAGGCATGGGGCTCGATATAGCCCTGATGGGTGGCTTCGGTGACAAAGCTGTCTTCGATGACCAGATCGGCCTCGGCAAAACCAGCTTCGACATCGCCGTGCCCACTTTCATGGTAGCGAACGACGTTCGGGTGCATGCCTTCAGGCACCGAGTAATCCGCCGCCCCTTCGCGAATGACAGGCGCATCTGAGGCCATCGCCTTGTCCACATCTGTAACGTGGGGCAGCACCTCGTATTCGACCTCAATCAGCTTGAGCGCATCACGCGCTGCAAGGGCAGACGTAGCAGCAACAGCGGCAACGGCGTGACCGTCATACAGGGCCTTTTCGCCCGCCATAACGTTTTCCAGAACGTTCCAGAATTCGCCCTCCAATCCCGGTTTAAACGGGACGTCCGCAAAATCCGCGCGGGTCACGACGGCTTTCACATCCTTATGCGCCTCGGCTTTCGACGTGTCGATTTTCACAATCCGCGCATGGGCGTGAGGCGAGCGCAGGATCGCGCCGTGCAACATACCGGGCGCCGACATATCGGCCCCGAACTTGGCGCGGCCCGTAACCTTGTCCAACCCATCGGGACGGTTCGGTCGCGTGCCAACAAAAGTGAATTCAGATTTGCGATCGTCGAGTGCCATTACGAAGCCTCCCGCAGTTCTTCTGCCGTTTCCATGACGGCGCGAATGATTTTGTCATAACCGGTGCATCGGCAAAGGTTGCCCGCCAGCCAGTACCGGGTTTCTTCTTCGGTCGGGTTGGGGTTCTTTTCCAACAGAGACTTGGCCGCGACCAGAATACCCGGAGTGCAGATACCGCACTGCAGCGCTGCATGTTCGATGAACTTCTGCTGCAGCGGGTGCAGAACGTCACCATCCGCGATGCCTTCGACGGTCTCGATGGACTTACCATCCGCTTCAACCCCCAGCATCAGGCATGAGCAGACCAGCCGGCCATCAACTGAGACCGAACACGCACCGCAGTCACCGGTCCCGCAGCCCTCTTTCGCGCCGGTCAGGTTCAGCTTGTCGCGCAAACAGTCCAGCAGGGTTTCCCGCGGATCGCACAGGTATTCGACAGTGTCGCCATTTACGGTGGTAGATACGTGGAACTTGCTCATGCTTGTTCTCCCTTCGCACGGGCATAGGCGATTTTCGCGGCACGCTTGGCCAGAACGCCTGCGACATCGGTGCGGAATGCGATTGTGCCGCGTTTGTCGTCGATCGGGTTGCAGGCGGCGGATGCCGCAACAGCCAGCGCGTCCAGCGCGGCATCATCCAGCGTACTGCCGATTATGGCTTTAGCGCAGTCTTCAACCAGCAGCACGGTCGGGGCAACAGCACCCAATGAAACGCGAGCCTCGGTTACGGTGTCGCCGTCCAGGCGAAGGTTTACACCAACGCCGACAACGGCAATGTCCATTTCGGTGCGCGGAATAAACCGCAAATAGGCGTCTCCGCCATTCTCGCCACGGGCGGGAATGTGGACGGCCGAGATCAGTTCACCTTTGGCCAAAGATGTCTTGCCGGGACCGGTCGGGATATCTTCGACTGCAACCTCTCGGTCGCCCTCCGGACCGGTCACCGTGACGGTCACACCCGCTGCCACCATGGCTGGCACGGAATCCGCTGCAGGCGATCCATTGCACAGGTTGCCGGTCAAGGTCGCGCGCCCCTGCACCTGAGTCGAACCGATCAGGTCCATCGCTTCGACAACACCTGGCCAGTCCCGGCTCAGTTCGGGATGTTCGCTCATCTCCGCGCCGGTAGCAGCGACGCCGAGGGTCCAGCTGCCGTCGGCATTGCTGTTGATGTCACTGACGCCATCAATCTTTTTGATGTCGATCAGCGTATCGGGCGTCACCAACTCTGACCGTAGCTGCACCAGAACATCGGTACCACCCGCCAGAAAACGTGTGATGCCCGTCGCGTTTGCGGCCAGTGCCGACGCCTCGGCAAAGCTGGCGGGGCTGTGATAATCCATGAAAATACCTCGCACCTGTTGATCAGGATTCACTGGGGTTCGCAGGGGACGTTAGTGCAGCAACCCCACGGCGTCCATGGCTGGAACGACCAATTTTTGTGATTCACACGGTCGTTTTCAGACCTCGGATCAGAGGTCGAGTTCGATCACACCGTCAGGTTCAGCAGCGCGGCTTTGGCACAGAATGATCGCATCTTCGCGTTGTTTGTTCGAAAGGACAAAATCCCGATGCTCAATATCGCCCGAAACAACACCGCATTTACAGACGCCACAGATGCCATCGGCGCATTTCACATCCACGTGAATGCCTGCTTCATTCAGAACCTGTGCCGCGTCTTTATCCTTGGGGACAGCGAGTTCCCTGCCGGACTTTGCCAACTTCAGCGAGAAGGGGTGGTTCTGGTATTCCGGCTGTTCGGGGACTGAGAAATACTCAAGATGCCGGGCGTCATCCGGGAAACCTTGGCGTTCTGCCGCCTGGATCACCCCGTCCATGTACCGATCCGGTCCACAGGTATAAACGTGCCATCCATCGCGATAACCCGACAAGATTGTGTCGAGGTCAGCACGCGTGCCCTCATCTGAGAAATGGTAATGCACATGATCTGCCCAGGGCATCGCGGCAAGATCAACGAGGTACCCGGCCCCGGCACGGGTGCTGGCGGAGTAATGTAACTCGAACGGCTTTCCCAGCGCGTGCAGGCGGTGTGCGAATGCGATCATCGGCGTGATCCCGATCCCGCCACCCATCAAGAAGGTCTTGGTTGCAGTTTCATCCAGTTCGAAATGGTTGATCGGCTTCGAGATAAAGACCTTGCGCCCCTCACTGAAGATACGGTGCAACAGGGCCGAACCGCCGCGCCCATCGTCCTCGCGCAGGACGCCGATCTGATAGGCGGACGCGTCCGACGGATCACCTGACATCGAATACTGGCGCAGGAATTCGGGCGCAACCAACACGTCCAGATGTGCGCCCGCTGTCCATCCCGGCAGGGGCGCACCGTCCAGCGGTGAGAATTCATACTTCGTTACATCAGCAGTCATTTTGTCGACTTTGGTCACCGCAACCCGCATCACCGGCGCGTCTCCGGCAATCTGGTAGCGATGGATAACTGACATGTCGCCCGCAGTCTTACGGGTCTTGTATTCATCAGCACTGACCAACGCCTCGTAAGCCGCGATCCCTGCCTCGCGATCCATCGCAAATGGATAGGGCCAGGGATGCGGGGCCAGATAGGCGGGATAAACGGCGAGGGTCTGATCTTCGTATCTCAGATCCAGATCTTTTTGCAGATCACGCCTGTTCAGCGGGTGTTCCGTCGGACGATAGGCTCCATCCGCCTGCAACTCGATATCCCACCACCATTTTTTGGTGTCGTTCAGACCCCCGTTGCCCACGGCATCGTCCAGCTTTGCCAGGGCTGGCGCGGCCTGGGGGATATTCATCGCAGCCCAACGGAAAGGTCGTTCCTTGAAGATGCCTTCAAGGTTCCACGGGCAGGTTTTCATGCAGCGACCGCACATTGCACCGCCCGGTGTGGTCACGCGGTAGGTTGCGCATTTCTGGCTGTCGGATTTCCAGATCTCATAGCCGTTAAACATAAGCTTTGGCCCTGCGGTGATTGCCCCCGAAGGGCATTCGCGCGCGCATTTGTTGCAGCTTTCACAGAAGGTCTGCAGACCAAAATCAATCGGCTTGTCATGTTCCATTGGCATGTCAGTCGTCACTGCACCGGACTTGAGCCGGGGACCGAGATACGGGTTCAGGATGACTTCGCCTATCCGGCTGACTTCTCCCAATCCGGACAACAGCAATAGTGGCGGCTGCAAGACTTCGCCGTCCATAACCGTATGCGCTTTGGCCTTGTAACCGAGGTTGCGGATCTGCTGCGCGATCACACCACCCAAAAGTGAAAACCGCAGATAGGCCCGCATCGACTGGGCAACGCTGATCCAGTCGTCACCGCTTGCGCCCTCCATCGTTTCATAGCCCTGATCGATGATCATGCTGATGGCCTGATCGTGCAGCGGGATGATCTCTTCTCCGGTTGCGTCGTGGGAATACCACGCCCATTCCGGACACCGACTGAGGCCCAAGGCATCAACGCCAAGAAAATAGGTTGCGGCCTTGATATTCGCGGCATTTCGGACGGCATCGTGCGGACAAGGGCCATCTGCGCTTTCGCCGTCCTGCAACAACACAAATGCCCCTAGAGAACGGCGTTGCGCGAAGCTGGGGGCGGCCTTGCGCACGTAATGCCCACCCTTGGCCGCATCCTGCAGCGATTTCCCCATATCCCCAAACTGGGCACGGGCAAACATGTCAGCGCGCTTAGGGACGCGGGCAACATTCTCTTCGTCGATATATGTCGTCGGGTCCTCTACGCGTTTGAGCCTTTCGAACGGGTGCGACCCATCCATGTAACGCCGTTTAGCATAGGGATCGCGGTTCAAAGCGTTCTTGGCAAATCCCGTTCCCAGCCACCACGCCGGGCCCTGCGTGCGAAACCACGGTTGCTGGGCCATCGGTTGCAGAGGGGTATCATGTGCGATCTCCATCTCGGTCGTCACGGCCGCCAGACCAAACCGCTTGCCTACCCACGGGACAACGACTTCGCCATCCTCGACTGTCGCCAACCCCGCCGCCACCGCAAGCTTGCCCAGATCAACCTCTGACGACATTGCGGTATGCGCCCGCGCGTCGAATCCCAACAAACGGATATAGTTGGCAATCACCACCGCATTTTCGGTCGCCAGCAAACAGGAACGATGATCCTGCGCATCTATGATCCAATCCGAGCCGGGCTCGTCCGCGCTCGGATCACGGTTGTGTTCATACAGAAAGACGATGGCGTGGCGATGCTTGTCCATCGGCTTGGGCGCCGCCTCCATACTTTCCTTAAGGTCGGCCATGATGACATCTATGCCCGACGCCAGCGTCTTGGTCTGCCGTGTCTTCAGCGCATGGGACAGACGGTCAATGTCCGGGTTACGGCGCGGCTCGGACAGCAGCGCCTCTGCGGGCAAGGGTCCGCAACCCATCATCGACGCATCATTGAAATAGCCAAAGGCTTTCAGGTGATGCGCGCGTGCGGTCAGGTCAGCCGGAATTTCAGAGGGCACAGCATTCACGAACCCGTCGCGAATTGTGTCCATCATCGCCTGGAATTCACCCATAGCGTTAACAATGCTTTCGGGCTGGTCCGGCCTGTGAAAACTGAGCATGGGCATCGGCTGCACGGCAGACAAATCCGGCACGGCGTTCTGACGTGCCAACCGTTCTAATGGATAAGGTCCCATGTGAACCGGCCGGTTCTTATCCGAAAAAAAGCGGATCCCCATCGCGCGCCTCCTAATCTGTGAATGTCACCTACTGCGGCATGGACAGCAAATCCATTCATGAATAATCATAAATGGTATGAGCAAAATAGATTTCATGGATCTGGATGGTAAAGTCCTCAGGGTCTTCCTGACCATTCTCGAGGAAAACTCGGTGTCCAAAGCCGCAGATCGGCTTGGCGTGACGCAATCAGCCATTAGCCACACCCTGTCCAAACTCCGGTTGGTTCTGGGCGATCCCCTATTCGTCAGATCGGGGCAAGGCCTGACCCCCACTGAACGCGCCTTGTCCTTGAAAGACCAGGTGCAGCAGGTCTTGGACAACATGCGCGCGCTAACCGAGGATCGCCCGTTCGATCCCCTGTCCGAGGAGATGGCCTTTCACATCGCCACCAATGACATGCCAAGGGAATTGATCTTCCCGCAATTGCTGCAAACGGTTCGGGCCGAAGGTGTTCGATTGGGGTTAGGATTTATCCCCTCTGGTGTTCCGGACCCCGAGCTTCTACGCAGTGACCGATGTCAATTGATGTTGTCGCCTTTGCCGCCGGATGGGCCGGACATCATTCAAAAGCGCATCCTCAGCAGTCCGCTGATGATCTACTATGATGGCACGCGGCGATCTCCTCCGGACAGCTGGGAAACCTATTGCGAAACTGAACACGTCGAAGTGCGATTTGCCGACGGCCGCAGCTCGCGCGCAGTTATGCGGGGCGTCGATCAAAACCAGATCAGGCCCCCCACGGTCACCCTGCCGCACTTCAACGCCATAACCTCGTTTGTAAAAGGCGGCGATCTGATTTCCACCGATACGGCACTGATGAAGCGCGGTCCTCTCAATGCGTTGGATTGTGCGCCTTTGCCTTTCACATGCGAGCCTGTCTCGATCTTCATGGTCTGGCATCAGCGGTCGTCCAACGATCCGGCACATCGCTGGCTGCGTGACAGGATCGAAGCCATCGCATCAACGCTTCAGGACTGAGACAGCAACCATTCTTTCATCAAAGCGACCAACGCTGGCTGCCGAGGTTGATTGGGTGCCACGATATAAAACCCCAGATCTTCGACCAGTTCGTCTGGGATCGGGCGCACCAACTGACCCGCGGCCAACTGGGCGGAAACAAGCGGCTCATTAGCCAGCGCGATACCCTGGCCCGACACGGCGGCGTCGATGGCGAGACTTGTTTGACTGAAACTCATCATCTTCGGCTTGCCCGTGATTCCTGCTCGCTGCAAGAACAGGGGCCACAGCCCATGCGTGTCATTCAGCAGCGTGTGCTTTGTCAGGTCCGCAGTCTTGGAAATCGCAGTCGCTAACTGAGGGTTGCAAACCGGGACGAAGACTGTCGAGAACAAAGGTTCGGCGACCAGGCCCGACCCGAACGGCGCGCGCCCTTGGCGAACGGCAATGTCGACGCCGTCCCTCTGGAATTCCGCAAGCCTTTCCCGCGCGTCGACCTGGACGGCAATGTCCGGGTAATGACGGGTAAAGTCCTGAAGACGGGGAACCAGCCATTTCGAAGCGAAGCTGGGCGTGACAGAGATGGTGATTTGCCTGTCCTCCGACAAATCTTCGACAGCGTTTTCGATCAGTCGGAAGGCCCGACGCAAAGGTGTATGAAACCTGCGCCCGGCCTCAGTCAGAGCAAGTCCACGTGGCAGGCGGTCAAACAGCGTCACGGCCAACCGCGCCTCAAGCCCGCGCACCTGCTGGGCGACAGCCCCCTGGGTGACATTCAATTCCTCGGCAGCCAAACGAAAGTTCAGATGACGTGCAGAAGCCTCGAAAGCCCGTAAAGCATTCAGCGGTGGAAGCGCGGCCATTTCATTACCCTGTAGATTTTCTACAGCATAACCGCAGCAGAACTGATTGGTCAATCCGGCCGCCAAAGCCCATTCTTGTGTCATCAAGGAATGGAGAAATCACATGAGCAAAGTGGCGCTGGTAACAGCAGGCGGCAGCGGAATGGGCGCGGATTCAGCACGTAGGCTTGCTGCAGACGGCTTTAAAGTTGGCATCTTGTCTTCGTCAGGCAAAGGCGAAGCTTTGGCGCGGGAACTGGGTGGTGTAGGCGTGACCGGTTCGAACCAGTCCACGGATGACCTGCAGAAACTGGTCGATGCGGCGATGACCCATTGGGGACGCATTGATGTGCTGGTCAACTCGGCCGGTCACGGCCCGCGCGCGCCAGTGCTGGAACTGACGGACGAAGACTGGCACACCGGCATGGATGTCTATTTTATGAATGCCGTCCGACCAACCCGGTTGGTGACACCGATCATGCAGAATCAAGGCGGTGGATCCATCATCAACATTTCGACCTTCGCCGCGTTCGAACCCGACCCGGTATTCCCAACCTCAGGCGTGTTCCGCGCAGGCCTTGCTGCCTTCACCAAGCTATTTTCAGACAAATATGCGGCCGACAACATAAGGATGAACAACGTCTTGCCCGGGTTCATCGACAGCCTGCCTGAAAAAGAGGAATTCCGTGCACGCATCCCGTTGGGCCGCTACGGACGCAGCTATGATGAAATCGCCTCGGTCGTGGCAATGCTCGCGTCAGAGGGTGGCGGCTATATCACTGGTCAGAACATACGGGTGGATGGCGGCATTACCCGCGCGGTCTAACCTCAGAACCGTGCCTTAAAAAAATGTGTCAGCGCCGCGCCAGTTTCAAAATACGCGCGGCGCAGGACTGTCCAGTTTTCCTGATATTCAACGACAGCAGGCACTGGTAACAGATCTGGATCTTCCTGCAGCAGGCTCTCGGCAACAAGACGGCCAAAGACGGTCCCCGGTCCGATCCCACGTCCGGAATAGCCGTGGACGGATAAGGCATTAGGGCCAATCCGTGTGATCTTGGGGATGTGATCCGAAGTCATAGCGATGCGGCCATGCCATCCTTCGACCAACGGCTGATCAGCCAGTTGCGGGTACAGCTGAGCCAGCTTGCGTTTGATCCAGCTTTTGTGAAACGCACCTCCTGCCCGATCCAGATCACCCATAGCCCCAATGATAAACCGCCCCTCATGATCCATTCTGAACGAGGTCATGATCAGATCTGTGTCCCAGCACCCCTCGCCGCCCGGCAAAATGCTGGCACGAAGATTGTCTGACAACGGGGCTGTGGCGTATTGAAAGTAATAGACCGGCACATATGCGGGGGCCGATGCACTCAGGTTGCGGTGATAGGCGTTGGTTGCCTGCACCACCGACTTTGCACGCACCGTACGCTGCGATGTTTTTAGCACCCAGGTTCCATCGACATGTTCCATAGATCGAACCGGGCTTTGTGTGCAGATCAATGCACCGGCTTCGGCCGCAGCACGTGCCAGGCCTCGCACGTAGGCCAACGGCTGAATTGTCCCCGCGCGTGGGTCAAACATGGCACCATGAAATACCACACTTCCTGTACGTTGCTCGCTCAGGTCTGCAGAAAGCAACTCAACCGGTGCGCCAGCAGCGCTAAGTTGTGCGTGGCGAGCCTGCAAGTCCCGTAAGCCCGCCGCAGAATGCGCACAATGCAGAGTTCCGTTTCGAACCGGTTCGCACTCTATGTCGTGCTGGTCGATCAGGTTGAATACTTCAGTTGGAGCAGCGGACAGAAGGTCAATCAACTGGTCCCCAATCATGTTACCCAAATGGGCACGAATCTCGGCGGGCGGCAACCACAGCCCTGCATTCGCCAAACCGACATTTCGACCCGAGCCGCCGTGACCAATCTCATCCGCCTCAAGCACGCAGACCGTGGCACCTGCTTTAGCTGCAGTCAGGGCTGCAGAACAGCCGGTGTAGCCGCCGCCGATCACCGCCAAATCAACCGTGATGTCACTGGTCGATATCGCGGGTTCGACGTGTTCGCGGCATGTTTTCAGCCAAAGGGATTGGTTGTGGTCGCTCACTTCGCGCTCCTTGAAATTGCGCGGATCATCAGGGCGGTGTTAACCTGTTGCAAGGGCTCTTTGATCCTCGCGCCCCATTGCGATTAGGAAAGGACGGGTTTCCTGCTGGGCCTGAAACGCGGCCTTATCTGCCATGCCGCGCCAATTCGCCAGAACCAGGGATTGCGCGACTGCACCACCCAAGGTCGCGCCAGGACCGGTGACAATGAACAAATCCGGCGCAAACTCATGCGCAGCAGTCTGGATCGCGCGGGTGAAGTCATACGGTTTGGTCACCTGATGGCCTAACGTATAGTCCCACAGCGCCGCAGTATCTGTGGCACCAGGCCACCAGATCTTTCCACGACCGTCGATCAGGGGGCGTTCAGGCTGTCCGAACAATTCTGTGTCCAGACGCGCACGCCCTTCGGCGGCAACTGGTGCCTGCAAGGACGTGTGAAACGCGGCATGGTTTGGCAACCGCATCGGGAAACGGTCCTGCACCTTGGGTTGCGACGCCTCGAATGCCAGCAGCCCCTTTTCATTGCCGGCCAGAACCAGCATTCCGCCAAGATCAATGGATAACGCCAGATCATGACCTTGAATTGCGTTGATGCGGTCCACATCCGCGATCAACTCGGTCTTGCGCGCGGCATCATCCAACCAGTCGTCACCAACAAAAGGATAAACAAGCTGACCGCCAATCAAGTGATCCTGCATCAGCGTGCCCATGGTGTTTACGACCCTGAATCCAGCCTCAGCGGACAATGCTCCGGCGGCGGCCAGCGCGATGTACCACCCCATCGAGTTTCCGGTGACTGCAACCACCTCGATATCATCGGCCAGCGTCTGCGAGTCTGCCAGCGAGGCTGCGTAGATGAGAGGGGAAGCGATGTCTCCTTTTGAATATTTGGAAACCGTGTACCGCGCTGCACTGTCCAGGGCAGTTACAGCCTCCTGCCCCGCTTCGGCACGTATAGCGTCGAAGCCATGAAACATCTCTGTCTGCTGCGCGTGGTGGCGATGCAGATAGCCAAGCTCGGGCTTGTTATAGGTCCCCCGTCCGGGGCAGATGACGACGGCTGTTCGGGTCATGAGCGGCCTCCGGTCAGACTAAGTGCAGCAGCGACAATCCCATCCTTCGAAGGCAGCGGGGCCGCGTAGGCGGGACCGGTGGCGATAAAGCAATCCTCGGCCACGACGCGCGCGGTTGAAGCCGTGGGGCTGTTTTCCGCGAAAAAGGTCATCAATGCCTCAGACTGACTGCCGGTGCGGCGGCACTCGTCGACGATCAGAACGTGTTTGCAGGACTTAGTTGCCTCAAGCAGCGCATCAACGGGAAGCGGTGCCAGCCAACGCATGTCAATGATGCGGGTTTTCAGGCCCGCCGTCTCCAACTCGGGCAGAGCCTGTTTCGAAAGATAATGCCCATTACCATAGGTGACGATAGCCAAATCTGTCCCCTCGCCATGCACGCCGATTTCGCCCAACGCAATACTCTTGTCCGGCGACGGATAGGCCGTCATCCAGCCTGCGTCTTGTGCATCGTGCAGGTCACGCATGGGATATAGGGCAATAGGTTCCAGAAAAACCACCACCCGCTGTTCTTCACGAGCCAGCAGCACACATTCACGCAACATCTGCGCCGCATCCGCACCTGTTGACGGGCAGGCAATGATCACGCCGGGAATGTCACGCAGGACAGCAAGAGAATTGTCATTGTGGAAATGCCCGCCGAATCCTTTCTGATACCCAAGCCCCGCTATGCGCAGAACCATCGGATTGGTGAACTGTCCGTTCGAGAAGAACGGCAAGGTCGCGGCCTCGCCTCTGATCTGGTCCTCGGCATTGTGCAAATAAGCGAGGAATTGGATTTCGGGGATCGGAACAAACCCATTGTGCCCCATTCCGATGGCGAGCCCCAGAATGGACTGTTCGTCCAACAACGTGTCGATCACCCGATCCGGACCAAAGCGTTGCTGCAATTTCTGGGTCACGCCATAGACGCCACCCTTGCGGCCAACATCTTCACCCATACACACGATTTCACCGTGCTGCAGCATCAGATCTGTCAACGCCCAATTGATCAGGCGGCTCATCGGTTGCGGATCTTGCATTGCCCGCATGTCCCCGCCAAAGGCATTGGCGCGCGCCTCGGCACTTGGACCGTTGGTGGGTTTGCAGGCACGCTTGGGTGGAATCAGGCTGGCCATGACCTCGGACGCGTTCGCCAGATGGGGACGCGTCGCAGCTTCGGCAGCCACGCGGTCTGTCCGGGCGCAGGTGTCCTTGTAAATCTTCAACGCCTGATCCGGGGACAGCGCCTCGGCCTGATCCAGCAAGCGCACCGTGTGCAGCAGGGGATCGTTGGCTTCATCGTCCTCAACTTCGGCTTTGGGCATGTAGGTGGTTGGCAAATCGGCGCCTGCATGACCGTAAAGGCGCACCGCTTTCAAATGAAGGAACGCCGGTTTGCGGCGGGTGCGGACGTACTCGACAGCCTCCTTGGACACTGCATAGGTCTCAAAGATATCCAGACCATTGGCCTGAAAATACTTGATCCCCGGGCGATGCTCCATCGATGCCTGTATCCAGCCCTTGGGCGTTCTGACCGAGATTCCGATCCCGTTGTCCTCGCAAACGAAAAGCAGCGGCAGTGGGGTCGATTGCACGCTGGTCCAACCCGCCGTGTTGATCGCACCCTGCGCCGTGGAATGGTTGGCCGATGCGTCGCCGAAAGAGCACATCGCGATCCCGTCCAAAGGCAGTTCCCGGTGTTCCGGATCATGCCGCCGCGCCGCACCCAGCGCGTAAGCCGCGCCCACGGCCTTTGGCAAATGGCTGGCGATGGTCGAGGTCTGCGGCGGAATCGTCAGCGCCTTGGACCCCAGCACTTTATGCCGTCCGCCTGAGGTTGGATCCTCTTTCGAGCAGGCGAAGCTCAACAGCATGTCCCATGCGATCTGCTGGCCCGGCACCTGTTCGGCACGAGCGATCTGGAACGCCGCATCCCGGTAGTGAAGAAAGGCAATATCTGTCGGGCGCATTGCGTGCGCCACGGCGGCCATCCCTTCGTGACCTGATGAGCCGATGGTATAGAACCCCTGCCCGGCCTTCTGCATCGCCCTGCTGGTGCGGTCCAAGGCGCGGCTGAGGACTTGTGACCGGTACAGCGACACCGCATCAGTCTTGCTCAGCCCTTGTCGCGGTCCTGCACCGTTGGGAAAGTCGCGATTGGCGACACGGGTCAGGAAGTTTTGGTGAACGATCTGAGCGCGGTCCATAGGATGTATCCCGGTCTTACTTGGTTATAGTTGAGCGATGGCGCCCGCGATACGGCGCACCCCTTCTTGCAGGCTTTCGGTGGCATAGGCAAAAGAAAGCCGCAGATGCCCCGGCATCCCAAACGCCCGTCCGGGCACCAGGGCAACGCCTGCTTCATTCAGCAAGTAGCTGCAAAATTCATGATCAACGGACATCTTCGCGGGGCTCTTGGGAAAGACGTAGAACGCACCATCCGGCATGGCACATTCCAAGCCGGCGGCGTTTAGCCCTTTAACAACCAAATCGCGGCGCGCCTGCATTGCATGGCGGCGGTCTGCCAGCAGATCCTGCGGGCCGGTAATTGCTGCCAACGCAGCGGCTTGTGCAATCGAGCAAGCGCCCGACGTGATCTGCCCCTGCACTGCAACCATCGCCTTGATCAGCGCCGCCGGGCCGACGCCCCACCCGATACGCCAGCCCGTCATGGAATAGGCCTTGGACACACCGTTCACGATCAACGTTCGATCCGCCAACTCGGGGACCGCTTGCACAAAGGGCGTAAAAGGAACAAACGACAGGTGCTGATAAATCTCATCCGAAATCACCCAGACCTGCGGGTAGTTTCGCAGCACAGCACTCAGCGCCCGCAATTCAGCCTTGGAATAGACCGCGCCCGTTGGGTTGGACGGAGAATTCAGCATCAGCCAACGCGTGCGCAGGGTGATCGCGGCCTCCAACTGATCCGGTGTCATTTTGAACATCTGCGTGGATGGGCAGCTTAGGATCACGGGAACACCCCCTGCCAGCCTGACCATATCCGCATAGCTTGTCCAAAACGGAGCGGCCATGATCACCTCGTCACCGGGGTTGAGGGTTGCCAGCATCGCGCCGGATAACACCTGCTTGGCGCCCGTCGATATTATTACGTTCTCAGGACCTACACCCGCCTCGTCTGCGATCGCCGAGCGCAAAGCCGGCGTTCCTGCCGTCGCGGGGTAGCGGGTCTGGCCGGCGACGGCCGCGCTATGCGCGGCCTCAACTATATGCTTTGGTGTGGGAAAATCGGGCTCACCCGTGCTAAGCGCAACTACGTCGACCCTTTGCGCGCGCAGACGTGCAGCATGTTCTGAAATGCGGACAATCTCAGACAACTCAATCCCTTCAAGGCGCTTGGCCGGCTGAATTCTTTGAAGACTGCTCGTCAGGGTCATTGTTCCACATCCACGCTGGAATCCATGCCTTCTGTATCAGGCTGGTGTGGGGCAATTACCAGTGATATTCCGTGTGAAAGGTATGAGGATTAGTCATATGATTGCACCACGTCGGTTCTTACCCTCGATCCCTTCGCTCCTGGCGCTGGAAGCGGTTGATCGCCTTGGCAGCGCTTCGGCTGCGGCCGAAGAACTGTCCCTGACCCAAAGCGCGATCAGCCGACAGCTCAAGTCGATGGAGGAACAGCTGGGCGTCGCGCTCATCCAACGCAATCAGATGCGATTGCACCTGACCCCCGCCGCACGAGAGTATGTTCTGGTCGCGCGCACGGCGCTAAACCAGATAGCGCAGGCATCCCTGAAATTGAAGGCAAATCCAACAGGTGGATCGCTGAACCTGTCCATCCTACCCGCTTTTGGAATGCACTGGCTGGCACCACGCCTTCAGGATTTTGCCCGGTGTCACCCCGAAGTGACCGTGAACCTGAACACATGTCTCAAGCCGTTTGATTTTGAGGCCGAGCATTTTGATGCGGCCATTCACTTTGGCCAAAAGGACTGGCCTGGGGTAAATTACCTGCCGATCATGCGTGAACAAGTGGTCCCGGTCTGCGCACCGGAGCTGTTGCCCGAGGGCGACCAGGACCTGAGCTGGCTGATGAAAGCCCCCCTACTGCACCTTGAAACCCGGCCGGACGCCTGGGAAAGATGGTTTGCCGCACAAGGGCGGGATGCATCAGGTATGCGGGGAATGCTGTTCGATCAGTTCTCGACGATGGTGCAGGCCACGATCCACGGATTGGGAGCGGCGCTATTGCCCAGCTATCTGATTGAAAACGAATTGAAATCCGAACGGCTGGTTCCAGCTTGGAACGGACCCCGTATTAGCTTGGGGCAGTTCTTTTTAGTTTGGCCACAATCGAAGCCTGAGTCCGAGCCGTTACGGTCGTTTCGGATCTGGCTGGAAGGTCAGGTTGGCCCATTCTGACCCAAAAAGGCTCAACCGAAAGCTGCGCGGCCTCCGGCCTTGTGTCCTGTGGACGGCAGGTGGGCCGGGCAGGTGCGAGCACAGCCGCGCCTCCCCGGCCCAACGGGAGAAAACGTTTTTGCAAAACGTTGACGACGGGCGGGAGTCTTTTGGGTGTGTTAATTGTCCAGCGAACGGGCGATCAGTTCTTTCATGATTTCGTTGGTCCCGCCGTAGATCATTTGCACCCGCGCATCCGCATAAAGCCGGGCAATCGGATATTCCATCATGAACCCGTAACCACCGAAAAGCTGAAGACATTCGTGCATGATCTCGTTTTGCACTTCTGACCCCCAGTATTTCACCATCGAGGCCGTCGCCGCATCCAACGTGCCCGTCTCAAGCTGTGCGATGCAGTCATTGACGAAGCTGCGCAGCACTTCGGCCTTGGTCTTGCATTCGGCCAGTTTGAACCGCGTGTTTTGAAAGTCCATAACGCGCTGACCAAACGCCTTGCGTTCTTGCGTATAGCGCACAGTCTCGGCAATAGCGAAGTCGATCGCACCCAGCGCCATGATGCCGATGGTCAAACGTTCCCACGGCAATTGTTTCATCATCTGATAAAAGCCTTGCCCCTCTTCCGCACCGATCAGGTTGGTCATGGGAACCTTGACGTCTTCAAAAAACAGCTCAGCCGTATCATTGGCCTTCATCCCCAATTTCTTGAGGTTACGGCCCCGGCGGAATCCTTCTGCGCCCTCGGTTTCAACTGCGATCAGCGAAACGCCCTTGGATCCTTGCGATTTATCCGTCTTTGCGGCCACCAGGATCAAATCGGCGGATTGGCCGTTGGTGATAAAGATCTTGGATCCGTTCAGGCGATAGGAGTTTCCGTCTTTGTCCGCCGTAGTGCGAACGGACTGAACGTCCGAACCTGTTCCCGGCTCGGTCATGGCCAAAGCGCCGACCATTTCACCAGATGCCAGCCGGGGCAGCCATTTGTGCTTTTGATCCTCGCTGCCGTAGGCGTTCAGGTAATGGATAACGATAGACTGAATCCCGAACCCCCAGCCCGCATCGCCACGCGCGGATTGGCCGTATAACGTGACCGCGTCAAATCCGATCCCGCCGCCTACACCGCCATATTCCTCGGGGATTGCGCCTGCCATCAGCCCCATATCCCCGGCCTTATTCCAGAAGTCGCGATCCACGACGCCGTTCTGGTTCCAACGTTCGATGTTGGGAACAAGTTCGTCATCCATGAACCGGTTTGCCATTTCGGCAAACATCTGATGTTCCTCGGTGACCCAGTTGGCGGTTGGCTTGAATAGCGACATGTAGGCTTCTCCCAAATCGAATTTCGACAAGGGTAACTTTGGACATCCTGCAAACCAACCCATCCACAGTATAGCAACGTAACGTCTTTTTTGCTCAAGACCCTACGTTCACAGGTTTAAATCCAGTTAAGCCAAGGCGTTTTCCAACAGAACCCGCGCCGCTGCCTTGGCATCTTGCGCGGGGTCGCAGCTTTTGACCAGAACGGCCGTTACGATTGCGCCCTCTTGCAACAGCAGTAGCTGGCAGCCTAGTGCCTTGGGGTCGCGCGCGCCCGCCTTGCGGGCCAGATCGGTCAGAAACTCAAGCATCAGACGCTTGTGCTCGGCAGCTTGCACATGGATCGGGTGGTCCTGTTCTTGATACTCTGCGCCCGCCTTGATGAACATGCATCCGCGAAAGCTATCCTCCTGAAACCACTCGCCCAGCGCATCGAAACTGGCAATCAACCGTTCAGCGGGCGTATCTGCTAGCTCATCTATCCGGGCCATAAACCAGTCGCGAAAACTCTCGTTTCGTAGCCGCAAAGCCGCCAGGATGAGTTCTTCCTTTGTGCGGAAGTGCTTGTACATCGACGTTTTTGACACGCCTGTTTCAACCACCAGCTTGTCCATGCCGGTGGCGTGAAATCCGTCACGATAGAAGACCTGCAAAGCCTTGCGGACCAGCTCGTCACGTTTGTTCGGGCGCATCAGTCAGCTCCTGTATGTACTGATCGGTACATAATGCACTGCAGCGATGACTGCAACAAAAACAGCCTAACCTACTGTTTTAATTCACTCTTCATCAGAAACTCAGATTTAGGATCAAATAAATTCGGCTCAATACTTGAAAAAAGTTACCGATCTGTACACATTGAATTCACAGTGTACCGATCTGTAAACCTCCGGAGTAAACCAATGAAATCCCGCAGCAGACCATTCCCGCCCCAATACGTCCCTCTTCTTTTGACCATCGCCTTGTTGGCAGCCTCACTGACTTGAAAGACTTGTAAATGACTCGTCCCCCTTTGCCCCCGTTCACACTGGAAACCGCAACGCAAAAAGTGCGGATGGCGGAAAACGCCTGGAACAGCCGTGATGCGAATGTTGTAACCCCGGCCTACACAGAAGACAGCCAGTGGCGTAATCGGGCGGAATTCCTGAGCGGGCATGCAGACATCCATGCGTTTCTAACTCGCAAATGGCACAAGGAACTGGACTATCGGCTGATCAAAGAGCTGTGGGCCTATTCCGGTGACCGAATTGCGGTACGCTATGCATATGAATGGCGGGACGACAGCGGTCAGTGGTTCCGGTCTTATGGCAACGAAAACTGGCAATTTGCACAAGATGGTCGAATGGCTGAACGCCACGCATCGTTGAACGATCTGCCTATTGCTGAAGCTGAACGTTTATTTTTCTGGTCGCACGGCCCTCGGCCCGATGATCATCCTGGCCTGTCCGAACTGGGACTTTGAAAGGACATCTCATGCCCCGCGCTTTTTCAGAACTGACCTTTACCCCCGCCGTCCGCGCCCATCAGGAGCGAATGGGATCTGCCAAAACCTATGCAAAATTCATCGAAAGCGGCCCGCAGCAGGGTCATGAAATCGGTGAGCCCGAAAAAGCCTTTATCGAAGCGCGGGACGGGTTCTATCAATCCACCGTGTCCGAGACCGGTTGGCCATATGTGCAATACCGTGGTGGCCCGATCGGGTTTCTCAAGGTTCTAGGACCGCAGACAATCGGGTATGCCGATTTTTCCGGCAACAAGCAGTATATCTCGCGCGGGAATCTGGACGGAAACAACCGGGTGGCGATGATCCTTATGGATTACGCCAACCGGCGCCGCCTGAAAATCCTTGGCAGGGTCGAGTTCACTGAAGGCGAAACCGCAGCGACCAGCCTATACCCGGTTGGCGCCGATGCCCCAGCTGAACGCGCTGTAATCATCCGGGTTGAGGGATTGGATTGGAATTGCCCACGCCACATTACGCCCCGATTTACCGAGGCCGAGCTTCGGCCGCATCTTAATTCACTAGGGCAGCAATTGGCGCAACTTCAGGCCGAAAATGAGAAACTGAAGCAAGAGCTGGCAAGCCTTTCCTGATCCAGCAACGGCAAAAATTTATCTACCTATCTTGAACAAGGACATTCCCGATGAAACGGTCCACATTGAATGTCGCCAGTTTTTGCCTCGTTGGTTTTGTCTTGACCACGGCCGCTCTGATGTTGGCGTTTTTTGCGTCACCCCAGGCTGTGCGCACCTCACCACCGGCGGTTTACAACACGCTCCTGCTAGAAACGCTATCGACCCGATAGCGCGCGTTCCGGGAAATCAAAAGAAAACCTCTGTTTGCCCTTGACCTTCCCGTGACTGGAACCCCCATCTGGTGGATGAAAGTCAATTCAGGATGAGTCGCATGACTACGCCGCAAATCACACAACTCAAAATTTCGAGCATGTCCTGCGCGTCTTGTGTGGGACGAGCCGAGGCCGCTTTGAAAGCGGTACCAGGCGTGACCGAGGCTTCGGTCAATTTCGCAACAGAAACGGCTCAGATCACGCATACCGGGCCAATCAACGCGTTGACGAACGCCCTGAGCGACGCCGGATACCCAGCGATCAGCAAACAGACGACCCTGAAAGTCGGCGGGATGAATTGTGCATCCTGCGTGGCCAAGATTGAAAAAGCGCTGAAAGCTGACCCTGCTGTCGTTGATGCGCAAGTTAATCTTGCAACCGAAACCGCTGTGGTCACGTTTATCGACGGGGCTACCGATCCGCAAAAACTGGCCAATTTGTCCGAAGTTGTCGGATACCCCGCACGTGTGGCGGACGGCGTGCCGGATACGCCCGCAAATCACACGAACGCCAATGAAACCCATGCACTGACTCGCGCGACGATCTTGGCAGCCGTGCTCGCATTGCCGGTATTTATTTTGGAAATGGGTGGGCACATGATCCCCGCCTTCCATCATTGGGTTCGTGCCACGATCGGCACGCAATCCAGTCACCTTGTGCAGTTTGCTCTGACCTCCGTCATTTTGGCTGGCCCCGGGCGTGTATTTTACGTCAAAGGCATTCCGTCATTGATGCGCGGATCGCCCGATATGAATGCGCTGGTCGCGCTGGGAACGGGAGCGGCCTACTTATTCTCAGTCACCGCAACCTTCGCCCCGCAAATCCTGCCACAGGGCAGCGCCAATGTATATTTCGAGGCCGCATCAGTCATCGTAGTCCTTATCCTGCTGGGCCGCGTTATGGAGGCGCGCGCCAAGGGCCGGACTGGCGCGGCGATCCGTAAGCTGGTCGGGTTACAGCCGAAAACGGCAAGGGTAGAACAGGACGGCAACTTCTTTGATCGACCCATCGCCGATATCGCGGTGGGAGATATTCTGCAGATCCGCCCGGGTGAGCGGGTTCCCGTGGATGCCGAGGTTCTGGACGGCAACTCTTATGTGGATGAAAGCATGATCACGGGCGAACCGGTGCCGGTGGGCAAAGCATCCTCGGATCAGGTCGTTGGCGGCACGGTGAACGGCACCGGTGCGCTGCGTGTGCGCGCAACGCGTGTTGGTGCCGACACGGTCCTGGCTCAAGTCATACATATGGTCGAACAGGCGCAGGGGGCGAAACTGCCGATACAGGGTCTGGTCGATCAGATTACTGCAAGATTCGTTCCGGTGGTGATCGCAGTGGGTTTGCTGACGATAGCGGTCTGGTTGGTGTTTGGCCCTGAACCGACATTGCCAATGGCCATGGTCGCCGGGGTTTCGGTTTTGATCATTGCCTGCCCCTGTGCCATGGGCCTGGCGACACCAACCTCGATTATGGTCGGTACCGGTCGCGCAGCAGAGCTGGGTGTGCTGTTCCGCAAAGGCGATGCGTTGCAGCAATTGCAACAGGTCAAAGTAGTGGCTTTGGACAAAACCGGGACACTCACGCAAGGGCGGCCGGAGCTTGCCGGCGTTAAGACCGTGAACGACTTTGACCGCGACGACGTTTTGCGTTTGGCAGCCGCAGTCGAGTCACGTTCAGAGCATCCCATCGCCTCGGCCATAACCCGCGCCGGGCCATCAGATTTGCCCAATATTTCGGAATTTGAATCACTCACCGGTCTGGGTGTTCAGGCAATAGTCGAGGGGCATAAGCTGCTGATCGGATCGGCCAGACTGATGGAGGAG
Source organism: Ruegeria sp. BI12 (assembly GCF_056537985.1). Classification (NCBI taxonomy): domain Bacteria; kingdom Pseudomonadati; phylum Pseudomonadota; class Alphaproteobacteria; order Rhodobacterales; family Roseobacteraceae; genus Ruegeria; species Ruegeria sp. BI12. Next base: position 2,621,795 of record NZ_JBQFSL010000001.1, read on the forward strand.
AACAGCATTGCCATTATGCAAGAGCTGATGGCTGAGGCCAACCAGCGCGCAGCCGAAGGCGCGACCCCGTTGTTTATGGCCATCGATGGACAAGCTGCCGCGATGCTGGCAGTGGCGGACCCAATCAAACCCGGCACTGTGCAGGCGCTGGAACGGCTGCACGAGATGGGGCTGACATTGGCGATGGTGACGGGCGACAACGCTCGTACGGCGCAGGCTTTGGCAGGCAGTCTGGGCATTGATCAGGTCACGGCCGAGGTACTGCCTGATGGCAAGCTGTCCGCGATTAATGCGTTGCGCGACACGTTCGGCTCTGTGGCTTTTGTCGGGGATGGTATCAACGACGCCCCTGCATTGGCGGCGGCGGATATCGGTATCGCGATTGGAACCGGCACTGACGTGGCGATTGAAACCGCTGACGTGGTGCTGATGTCTGGTGATTTGCGCGGTGTCGTTAATTCGGTTGAGATCAGCCGCAGGACAATGCGCAACATCAAGCAGAACCTGGGCTGGGCCTTTGGCTATAACATCCTGCTCATCCCGGTTGCCGCAGGTGTTCTTTACCCGTTTAGCGGACACCTCTTGTCACCAGCCCTCGCCGCTGGGGCGATGGCGTTGTCGAGTGTCTTTGTCGTCTCGAATGCACTACGTTTGCGACGCGTCCGTGCCAGCCTGCCTGACACTACGCAAGGCCATTCAACGCAAACGGTGACCTCATGAATATCGGCGACGTTTCAAACCAGACAGGTTTGCCCGCGAAAACGATCCGCTACTACGAGGATATCGGCCTGATCAAACCACTGCGCGATGACAACGGTTACCGCAGATTTCGCAGCCAGGATGTGCACAAGCTGAATTTTTTGGGCCGCGCCCGCGCATTGGGTTTCACGATCGAAGATTGCCGCACATTGATGGCACTCTACGAGGATGAAACCCGTGCCAGTGCCGATGTTAAAAAGGTAGCCCGCGCGCATATGGCCCAAATCGAAGCCAAGATTGCCGATCTCAACGCGATGCGAGATACGCTTGGCCACCTTATTGACGCCTGTGCGGGAGATGACCGGCCCGATTGCCCGATCCTGCAGGATTTGGGCGGCAAGACGTGACGCGGGGTTGCCCTTTGGGCGCAGCTTTGCTTTGTCTCTGCTAAACACTCCGGCCTGCTGGAAAAAGACAGGCACCGGACAGCAGAGAGGATCACCAAATGGCAAAAGTCGCGTTTCTGGGTCTGGGCGTCATGGGCTATCCCATGGCCGGTCACCTGCAGGCCGCCGGGCACGATGTCACCGTATTTAATCGCACCGCGGCAAAGGCCGAAGCCTGGGTCGCCCAACACGGCGGTTCGATGGCTGCGACGCCGCGCGAAGCTGCAGAGGGTGCAGAATTCGTTATGGCTTGCGTCGGAAATGACGATGACCTGCGCATGGTTTGCACGGGTGAGAACGGTGCGTTCAACGGTATGTCGGACAGCGCGATTTTTGTCGACCACACGACCGTTTCCGCCAAGGTGACCCGCGAGCTTTACGACGCAGGAGAAGCCCGTGGCATTGCTTTTGTGGACGCCCCAATCTCCGGCGGTCAGGCAGGAGCCGAAAACGCAGTCCTGTCTATCATGTGCGGCGGGGATCAGGCGGCTTATGATGCGGCAGAACCGATCATGCAGGTCTATTCCAAAATTTGCCGCCGCATTGGCGACAGCGGCGCAGGTCAAATGACCAAGATGTGCAACCAGATCGCTATTGCCGGTTTGGTGCAAGGCCTCAGCGAGGCATTGCACTTTGCCGAAAAAGCAGGGCTGGACGGCCGGTCGGTCGTCGAAGTGATCAGCCAGGGCGCAGCTGGCAGCTGGCAGATGGCGAACCGGTACGAAACGATGCTGGATGACCATTTCGATCATGGGTTTGCGGTGGACTGGATGCGTAAGGATCTTGGCATCTGTTTGGACACGGCCAATGAAACGGGGGCTTCTCTGCCCGTGACCGCGCTGGTCGATCAGTTTTACAAGGATGTTCAGAAACTGGGTGGCGGGCGCTGGGACACATCCTCGCTCTTCAAACGCCTGCGCGCGCTGGACTAAAGGACTGCAAACATGGTTGAGCCGACGGATTTCTGGGCTCGCGCCCTACGCACCCAATGGGGGCATGAGGCTAAGCTGACCCGACTGGACGGCGAATATGACCTCAACTTTCTGGCCAGGGCCACCAACGGCCAAAACTATGTGCTGAAAGTCATGCGCGCGGACTGCGAGGTCGAGTTCATTGACCTGCAGATCAAAGCTTTGGAACACCTCGCTGCAGAGGCTCCGGGGCTCCCCTTTCCTGCTGTTTTCCCTGACATCAACGGTGCGCTGCTACCGGAAATCTCGGATCAGGATGGGCAGCCGCGGCTGGCTTGGCTGCTCGAATGCCTGCCCGGCCAATGCCATGCCAAGGCGGCACCGAAGTCCGAAGAACTGATCATGAAGCTGGGCCGCGTTTTGGGGGCAACCGGCAGGGCGCTGGAGCGATTTGACCACGAAGGGCTGCACCGCCCGGATTTCAAATGGGACCTCACACAGGCGGGCTGGATCGCGGACAAGCTGGACGCCATCACCGATCCGGCGCGACAGGCCATGTTGTCCGAGATTTGCGCTGGTTTCGATGCGATTTCGGACCGCTTGGCTAGCCTGCCGAAACAGGCAATCCACAATGATGCTAACGACTACAACATCTTGGTCGACGGAGAGTTAGGACAGCGCCAGACAGTCTCGGGCCTGATTGATCTGGGGGACATGTGTGCCGCGCCGCGTATCTGCGATCTGGCGATTGCCGCAGCTTACATCGTTCTTGACCATCCAAAGCCTGAGCGCGCGCTGACAGCGCTGGTTCGCGGCTACCACGCCGCAAACCGGTTGCGGGCTGACGAGGTCGATCTGATCTGGCCACTGCTTCGGATGCGGCTGGCAGTGTCGGTGGTCAACTCGACCCTAATGGCGTCCGAGAACCCGGATGATCCTTACGTGACAATCAGTCAGGCCCCCGCATGGCGGTTCCTGGAGAACAATGCGGTCAATGGCGGTCTGATGTCCGCGCGGTTGCGCGCTGGATGCGGATTACCGGTGACGGGCGGGGCTGAACGCATCCATGCCTATCTCTCTGAACACCGCGGTCAGTTCGCCCAAATGTTCGACCAGGACCTAAGTGAAGTTCCAATGGGATCGCTATCGGTCGAGAATTCAACATGGCCACAGAACCCGTTCAACATGCCGCTGGATGAAGCCGCGCGCGTGGGTGAGGAGTTCGGAGAAGGCCTCTGGCTGGGCTATTACAATGAACCCCGCCTGATCTATGCCGAGCCTGCGTTCCGCAAAGGGCCGTGGAAAGCCTCTGACCGACGGACGGTGCATTTGGCAGTGGACGTGTTCGCCCCCGCCGAAACCATCTTGCATGCACCGATGAGCGGCCGGGTCGAAGCCGTTGAAAACCGCAATGCCCACCTGGACTACGGCGGTGTCGTGATCCTGCACCATGAAACGCCCGAAGGCGATCCGTTCTATACCCTCTATGGTCATCTGGACCCCGAGGTTTGTGGGCGGCTAAAGCCCGGTGACCCCGTGGCGCAAGGTGCCGCCTTTGCTCGACTTGGGAATGCCACGCAAAATGGCGGCTGGGCCCCGCATGTGCATTTCCAGCTGGCTTTGACCACGGACGGGATGCAAAACGATTGGCCTGGCGTCGGCGATCCGGATGAGATGGAGCTGTGGCACGCCGTTTGCCCCAATCCCGCAGCCCTGCTGAACCTGCCGGATGACAAGGTGTTCTATCGCCCGACCGACAAACAGGCGATTCTGCAAGGGCGGCATGATCATTTTGGCGGAAACCTGAGCCTGACCTATGACGATCCGGTCATGCTGGTGCGCGGGTGGAAACACCACCTGTTCGATGAGTGGGGTCGCCCCTACCTGGACGCCTACAACAACGTCCCGCATGTGGGCCATGCTCACCCACGCATTCAGGCCGTGGCAGCAGATCAGCTGAAACGGATGAATTCGAACACCCGCTACCTGCACCCGGCGCAAACAGCGTTTGCCGACAAAATCCTGTCCAAACTGCCCGATCATTTTGAGGTCTGCTTCTTCGTAAACTCGGGCACCGAGGCAAACGAACTGGCCTTGCGATTGGCCCGGGCACATACCGGAGCCAAGGGAATTGTTACGCCGGACCACGGCTATCACGGCAATACCAATGCAGCGGTGGCAATCTCGGCTTACAAGTTCAAAAAGCCGGGCGGGATCGGTCAGGCGGATTGGGTCGAACTGGTCGAGGTTGCAGACGATTTTCGTGGCTCGTACAAGCGCGACGATCCTGATCGCGCCCAGAAATTCGCTGACCTCGTGGATCCGGCTATCGCCGCGCTACAGGACAAAGGCCAAGGGCTGGCTGGCTTTATTGCAGAAACCTTCCCCTCGGTTGGCGGTCAGATCATCCCACCCAAAGGATATCTGCCCGCGGTATACGATAAGATCCGCGCAGCAGGCGGTGTATGCATTGCGGATGAGGTTCAGACCGGCCTTGGTCGCCTTGGTGACTACTATTTCGGCTTTGAACATCAGGGCGCGCTGCCGGATATCGTTGTTATGGGCAAGCCCATCGGTAACGGCCATCCGCTGGGTGTTCTCGTTACGACCAAGGCCGTCGCGGACAGTTTCAACAACGGGATCGAGTTCTTCTCGACCTTCGGCGGCTCCAACCTGTCTTGCCGGATTGGCAAAGAGGTGTTGGATATCGTCGATGACGAAGGCCTTCAAGGCAACGCCCGCGACATGGGCTTGCGGCTGATGGACGGGCTCCGACAGATTGAAGCCGATTTCAGCTGTGTAGGAGACGTGCGTGGCATGGGCTTGTTTCTGGGTGTGGAACTGATCAATCCAGACAATTCCGAGGGCACCGAGATCTGCAGCTACGTCAAGAATCGGATGCGTGATCACCGTATCCTAATCGGCAGTGAGGGTCCCAAAGATAACATCCTGAAAATTCGCCCGCCCCTGACCATCGAGGCGGAAGACGTCGACATGATCCTATGGGCCTTGCGCGACGTACTGTCCGAGGTTGGTGACTATGCCCCCGCCCCGACCTGCGATCACGATCATCATCACGCTGGATGCGGGTGCTGCTGAAACAAAAAAACCCCGACTCTGATAGGCCGGGGTTTTTAAGTTGCCTGCTGCTTAATGCAACACGGCCGAGGGGGACTTATGCCCTGTGGTCGGCAGGGGTATCGACGCGGTCATGCGGCGCAGTACCATGCCCATCTCTTCGGACAGCGATGCCAACGCCGGGGCAAAGTCGGGCCGAACGATAAGGGATGCCATCATCATGGCGTCTTCCCGCGCACCTTCTGACGCCGCAGCAATCATCTGCGCAAAGCAGTTCTCGTCCGCGCCGAGGCAGGAACAGCCCAAACCGTGCCGCACCAAGGGACGACGACCGTGATGAGCACACAGCCCGCACAGACGGTCCAGCGTCATCATCGCCGCCCGCCCCTGGTCCAGACCGAGCGCGATTTCAAAATCGCTTGCTGCATCCGCACGCGTCTGGGGGCCTTCGCTCCATAAACGCAGGTACATAACGGCGCCAACTTCGATCGGGTTTAGGTCAGACAAACGCCCAACCGCAGCCCCGCCGCGCGAGGAAGGCGCGCTCATTTCGTTAGGATCAGCTTGCCGGCGCGTGTGATACGCAGTGTGTAAAGTTGATCGCCCAATTCGATATGGGCCAAGTTGCCACCCTTGGTCAGATCTTCGGCTTTGTGGGCCGGGAGCATGGACACCGCATAGGACTGGCTGGCATTTGGATTCTGCACATTCATCAGGACAACTCCAGTAGGTTCTCGGGCGAAGGGCCTTAATTTGTTCGCGCTTTCAACAATATGGCTGACCCGAACCGGGTTGGCTGAAGGGATCTTGACGCTAATCTGATTAATTTAGTCAGGTATGTCAACCCCGTTCCTCGGAAAACACGGTCTCGGGGTAATTGCGTCGAGATTTCATGCGGGCTAGGTCTGGTTCACACTCATTTACAGACGGGAAAACCGATGACCGCGACAATTATGTTCGACTTAGATGGAACGCTGGTGGACAGCCTTCCGGACATTGCTGCGGCGGCCAACCGGACATTGCTGGATATCGGCATCGCCCCCCTGCCAGAAAGCACAATCAAACAATTTGTGGGCAATGGCCTGCCAAAACTGGTCGAGCGAATGATCCGCCATCACGACCTGCCGATCGGGCGGCATGGAGAATTGACCAAACTGACGCTGGCCCATTACTCTGCCGCCTCCAGCGAGAAAACGATCCCGTACCCCGGCGTTCCACAGGCGCTGGCGAAACTGCGCGAAATGGGTTGCGTTTTGGGTGTATGCACGAACAAACCCGAGGCCCCGGCGCGACATATCTTAGAGGCGCTGGATCTGGCTCAACACTTCGACACTGTATTTGGCGGCGATACACTGGCTGTTCGCAAACCTGATCCCGCGCACCTTGAAGCGAGCTTCAATGCCGTCGCCAATGCCGGCCCGCGTCTTTATGTCGGCGACAGCGAGGTGGATGCCGAAACTGCATACCGTGCCAAAGTACCCTTCCTGCTGTTTTCGGAAGGCTACAGAAAGACCCCGGTTGCAGAGATCCCGCACAACTTCAGCTACGATGACACGCACAAGTTGCCTGCACTCGTGCTGGAGGCAGTACAAGGTTAGTGGCAAATTTTCGGGAAAGGGGCTTGAAAAAGGCGGTTGAGGGGCCGGCCGAGGGGGTAAGTAGCCAGCCCCTCATCGGGGAAAAGTGGTATTGTCCGCAGTAAATCTTTGGATGATTTAAAGTTAACGAATCGACTTGTTTTCAGGAATTGGGGGTTTCCCGTAGGCAGGCATAACCGATTGAAATTGTGCAAATTTTTTTGACGGAAAAATACGATTTTGCGGAAAAACTCGTTTCCGAAGGCAACCAACCCCCAGAATCGTGAGCTGGAGCATTGAAACAGGTTATCTCCAAGCATCTTCAATGCTGAAGCACTGGACTTTCTTTGTCAGAAAACGATCCGTGTTCGCAGGCCGATCAACGTTACGCTGGATTGCTCCTGGTTCAACAAAGGGTTTTCGATGAACTGCAAAGACGGTGTGATCTGCAGGCCCGGTGAAATCGAGAAGCGGTAGAACGCTTCAACCGTGAACTGATCCCCATCGACGCCACGCGCTTCGGCCCAGTTCAAACCCAGCCCGGCAAGATCCGTGTTGCGACCGAAATATCCGACCCCCGCTGAAACAGAGCGGTCGTACAATGCTGCAGTTCCTTTCGCCGCGCCGGCGCGAAAGAATGGCATCCATTTGTTATCCACGAACCAGGCAGCGGAAAAGGCTGCGCCGTAATCCTCAGCGCGGCTGCCATCATCAGCGGCATCGGCGTGCCACAGGGTCAGGTGGACGTTGTCAAAATAGATTCGGTCAAAACTGGACGTGTAGCCAAGCTCTAACGACTTGAAGAGATTACCGTCGCTGAACACGTCAAAACTCGGGTCCGAAGGATCTGCATTGGCGTCAGCTACACTGGCTACGGCGTATAGATTGCTGCTCAGCTTCATGCCGCCGGCAATCCCCAACCCTGGATTGGGGGCGTTGATTGTCGGATTCGTGTTGAAGGCAAGGTTCTGAAAACCGCTATAGGGGCTGACCAGCCCATAGACATCTACAAAATCGGTGACGTCGATTTGGCCTATCTGCAATGTCCATGCACCATCATCTGCCCTTTGGGTCCAGAACAGGTTGGTCAACAATAAGCCACTGTCGTTGAATGCTGTGCCCGTGATGGACAGCGCCCCGCCGTCCAGCCCCAGAAACTGTGGCGCAACTTCCGTATATTTATGGCGATGCTCGATTTTGAACGTCAAAGAGCCTCGTTCGGTTGCCTGCCAGTTGCCATACAACCGCGCGATACCGCTGGCCGCTTCACCGGTCCCCAAATCAGCGTTCGTGGATTGACCCAATGCCAAGTAGTCGAAGTTGAACCGAAAACCGTTCTCGGCCAGACCGTCTTTCCAACGAAACCATCGCGGCGCAATGTTTTTCGGAAAATCCGAACGATACTGCGGATCTGTCAGCCCATCACCGGGTTCCAGTTCGGCCCCAACAGAAGAAGGTCCGGATAAACCCTGCGCCCAAGCCCCGCTTGTGCAAACAAGAAGCAGCAGCGTGGCAATCGAAGCTCTGATCATTCGGACGCCTTATTGCCGCCGGTCTTGCGATTGCCTGCCCCGCGAAGGCGGTTGGCACCGCTCTGCGTCCATTCAAGGCTGTCGCCGCGGGTTTCCAATGTCTCGGCGCTGTCGGCATCCAATTGAAAGGTCGCGTGCATGGGCATCAAGCCATCCACGACCATCATTCTTTGATCCGAAGGGGCTATGGTCAGCTTTCCCGTCAGCCGCACAGGTTCATGGAAAAAGCTGGGGGTCCAATCCCCGTCCAAACGTACCCGGATCATCTGATTTGGCGGCGGCGGAGGCATGTGGCTGCACATGCCCCGTTCCGGCACCAGATAGGCCACAGGCCGACCGTCCGCATCTGCAGGTGCCGGTATTGCAAACCCTGCAAGTGTGATCGTTTGCCCGTCGATCAGTGGATTTCCCGCTGTTGCGGCCAATTCACGCCGTTCGGTCACAACTTGCCGCTGGTCCAGTAACCAATCGACATCGACTCCGCCCGCTGCAAGGGCATCTTCGGTCTCGGTCAGAAGCTCTTGCCATTTGTGCCGTTCCTCTGCGCTGCCGACATCCTGCTGCAGCCTGCTACGCATACGAACGACGAACAGTACGTCATCGAACATTTCTGGGCTGAGTTCCCTGTATGGGTCCTTGAAAGCCTGAACCGATGGGTCCGGCAAATCGGACCAGTCAATAACGCCACCCGGAGCCGCGATTGCAGCAGAACCGGCTAGGGTCAGTGCGACCGCTGTGACCATCGTGTAAAAGGCTTTCATCCGCGCCCTCCGATACATCGCTTGTTTCGGTGCATCTACCTTAAATCAGTCCAACGTATTTTTGTAGATGACGCCGTCTTTCATGATCAAACGGATGGTCTCAGGGCTGTCTGGTCGCGGGTCCGCACCAAACCACTGATCGCCGGTTCCAGTGACCGAGAAATCCTCGAGCGGGTTACCATCAATCAGCAGAATATCCGCATAGGCACCTTCTTCGATCACACCCAGTTTGCCGCCAGTATACGGGTTCATGAAATCACCGGACAAAGCAACAACTTCGCCGCCTGTCGAGGTCAGCGTAACCATCGACGTATAGGGGCCGAAAAACTCGTTGTTCAGGTGCTTTTCATAAGCGATTTGAATGTTGCATGCCTCGACAGATCCAACGCAGTCGGTCTGGAACCCACGCTTTACCGGGCATTCCTTCATGTTGTCGATGTAGCCTGCAAAAGTTGCCGATGCGGACTTAGCCTTAGCCAGGCTGGCGGGCACGTTTGCAACCGCGGGGATTTCAAGCAAGCCCGGATCAAATGCGGTCAGGTTTGTGGTGATGTAAGCCCCCTTCGCGTTCATGACCTCGGCAATTTCACAATCGAACGAGAACCCGTGTTCGATCGACATCACCCCGGCTTCCAAGGCGCTCAGGATCGCCTCTTTGCGGTAAGAATGCGCCATGACGTAACTGCCATACTCATTTGCAACCTGCACAGCGGCTTCAATTTCTTCGCGAGACCCGGCAAGCAATTGCCACGGATCGAACGCCGAAACGACACCGCCAGATTGCATGAACTTCAGCTGTGTTGCGCCCATGCGGAAATTGTTGCGCGCGTATTTATAAACGTCATCCACACCGCTCACTTCCTGCGCCATGTTCAGACGGCCCATATTAGTATTTGATCCGGGAGGTGCCGTGAAATTGGCAAAGTCGGCGTGACCACCGCGCGTTCCTATGAAAGCGCCAGAGGGGAAATAGCGGGGACCAACAATCTGCCCCGCGTCGATGGCGCGGCGAAGTCCGCCATTGGCGCCACCCGCGTCCCTAACGGTGGTGAACCCCTGCATCAGGTACATCTCGGCCATTCTGGCCCCGTGAATGGCAAAATCCTCCCAGGTTGTGTTGGCCTCCATTGCAGGAAGGGTTGGCCCCATCAGCATAAGATGCGCATGAAGCTCAATGAAACCTGGCGACAAAGTCCGACCGCCCCCATCAACAACCGTGGCGTTCGGCGCATCGATCGTATCGGTCGAGACGGATTTGATCAGGTTACCCTCGACCAGCACGCTGGCATTCTCGATGCGCTGTTCGCTTACCCCATCAAATACGTGCACGTTAGTAAACAAGGTTTGCGGGGCTTCAGTATCCTGGGCCATCGCCGGCAAACCAAAAGAACTGGCCGCAGCAAAAAACGCAGCCCATAGCAGTGGTGTTCGTGATCCGGACATAGGCAACCTCGATATATTCGAATATCTGTGATGTTAGCTTGATTTAGCTACAAGTAGTTGCCAGTTTTCAATCTCATTGTTTGAATAAGGTGCAAAAAGTGGTCATCGAGCCAACCCCGAAAGGTGACGGACATGCCTATAAACACCATTGCACAGGGCCAAAGCGAAGGATTTATTCGGCTCGCGCTGGCGGCACCGTTTCTGAACTATCTCACGGAACGCCAGATTGACCCCCAGCCTGCTTTAGATCAGGTGGGCCTTCAGGCCGAGCTCTTGTCCGATCCGTCCGTCTATGTGCATTCAGAATTGGTTTACGGACTTCTTAACGCCTTTTCAGACATAGCAGCAGATCGTTATCTTGGACTGCATGTCGGAGAGTCATTCAACTTGCACGAGTGGCCGCCGTTTGCGCAGGCCCGACATTCATCCAAAACGCTCTTTGAGTTCTTTGCCCGCTTTGTCCGGCTCGTTCCGCAAGAGTCCAGTTCGGTACGCCACAGGCTGATTTTAGATGCAGACAAAGCAATCTATCGGATCGAACGGCAGCAGGATCCAGCCGTACCTCCGGTTCAGGTCACAGGATTCGGGGCCGCGATCTATGTTCGTCTTCTGCAAACCGTGGTCGCACAGTCCTGGAGCCCTTCGGTCGTGCGGTGGGAAAGCCGCTACATCAACGGAGTCCCACTTGGCTACAAGGGCATTGAAGTCGGACTCGGGACAGATCCAGGGATGCAAATCAGCTTTCCGGTCGACTGGCTATTAAAGCCTCATTCATTCGACGCCTCAGTTGAACCACAAACTTCTCCCAGGCGACAAGAAGAGATCACTGTCGTCGCCGCGATACGATCCGTTTTGCGCGATAAGCTAGACGAAGCTGACTTGAGTCCACCGGCCGTTGCCTGCCTACTCGGCCTTCAAGCGGATCGGCTGCTGAGGGCTCTGCACCAACAGGGAACAACGCTGCCGCGGGAAATCAAACGCCTCAAGGTCGACGTCGCCAAAGATCACCTAAGCCGCAACGACAAGACAATAACTGAAATTAGTCTAATGTTGGGATATTCAGACAAGTCTCATTTCACGCGTTTTTTTCGTGGTCAGATGGGAGTTACGCCGTCGCGATTTCGCGGGCAGGGAAGTTCTGACGAGTTTTTCTCGTAGGTCGACCGTATTTATGGTCTTATTTTTGGTTTTGATTTGATTGTTTTATTCGATTTGGTTGCGGGAGTAGGATTTGAACCTACGGTCCAGCGCTTTGCGCGTTCGTCAGGTAATCGACCCACTGGATCGATTTCTGTTCTTC